>NZ_CALSFQ010000003.1:0-600824 GCF_943737025.1 Achromobacter sp. Marseille-Q4954 | reverse complement strand
GTATTGCCGCCTCCCCCGCCCAACGCCAGGAACGTGTCGCCGGAAAGCGGCGCCTATGCCGGAAATCTGCTCGCCAGCATGCAATTGTTCGCCCACGGCCTGCACGACCGGGCTTCCGACGAAGCCAGCGAACAGCAGGACATGGGGGAGCGCCGGTTGTGGACCCGGATCAGCGGCCGCCACGACAGCGGCCTGCGCATGGCTGAAGGCCGAGTCGACATCGACACCGACGCCGCGGTCCTGCAACTTGGAGCAGACCTGCTGCGCATGCCGGCGGGCCAGGCCGCAGCCATGTACGCTGGGCTGATGGGCGGCTATGGCGACGCGCGCATCCGCTCCACCTCGTCGCTGAGACTGCCTGGCGCTCTCTCATCGATGCAGGTACGGGCCCGCGGCAAGGTTTCCGGCCATGCTGCCGGCGCATACCTCACCTACTACTCGAACGATGCCACACGCCTGGGAGCCTACGCCGACGTCTGGATGCAATATGGACGCTATTCCAACCAGATCAGCAGCGAGCTCGGCACGGCACGGTATCGCTCGGACCTGTGGTCGGCCTCCCTGGAGTCGGGTTACGCGCTGATGCCCTTCCCTGCCGGCTCGCCGCTGGGCGGGCTGGTGGTGGAGTCGGCCGCGCAACTGGTCTATGACCGTTATCAGGCCCGCGACGCCACGCTGCAAGGCACTCTGATGCAAAACGACAAAGACAAGACCTGGAACAGCCGCGTGGGCGTGCGCCTGTATCCGCGCACCGCGGCCGGCGCGGCAACAGCGGCGTTGCACCCGTTTCTCGAAGCAAACTGGCGGCGCGATGGCGGCAGAGCATCCGTGCGCATGGGAGACAGCACGCTGAATGCGGCATCCGCGCGCAATGCGTTCGAATTGAAGCAGGGCGCGGAGGGCCGGCTCGGCAATGCCTTGCGGCTGTCCGGGCACATCTTTGGCAAGCTCGGCAGCGGCGATCAGCGCGGCTACGGCGGCACGCTGAGGGCGGACTATCGCTGGTAGCCTCCTGCCCTGCCTGCCTCACCCTGCGCCGATCCAGCCTGGGGCTGAGCGGCGGAGCCGGCCATCAACAAGGTGTAGCGCCGGCTCGAATAGACGGGCGCCAGCGCTGCCCCCGTCTGCTCGCGCAGCCGCCGCACGTCCGATTTCTCCACCGCCAGCAACACTCTGCCGCCGCGCGGCGGCAGCAACGCGGTTACGCCGTCCAGAGACACCCGCCCAGCCGCGCCCCGCGAGTAAAAGCGCGCCGAGAACGGCAGGCTGTCGACGAAATAAAGCGTTTCGCCGGCAGTCATCAGCGCATCGGCCCGGGCAATCAGGGTTTTTTCCGTTTTCAGCCGTTCCGGATTGGCCAGCTGTAAGCCACAGAAGACGATCACCGCAATCGGCCCCAACGCCATGCAGGCCGTCGCAACGCGGGCTGGCGCCGCAGTGCGAGCGCGGCTCAGGCACGCGCCTATCGCCAAGGCCAGCGGCGGCAAGGCCGGCAGCGCGTAGGTCCACAAGATATTGCCCGACAGGGTGAAGAAGAGCGGCGTAGCCGCGCCCCAGGCCAACAGGTAGGTCCAGCGCGGCCGGCGCAGCCATCTCCCTGCCCGCCGCGCCGGCCCGCGCCAGCGGCGCGCAAGCAGCCAGACGCCGAACACGCCCCAGGGCAGCGATGCCACGATGCCGTCCAGCCAGATGGCGCCGTAGCGCCTGCTGTGCGCCGAGCCGTAGAGGTCTCCGCTCCAGCCCGGATCCACGAAGCGCAAGAAATGCTCGCCAACGATGAAGTACTGGATGAAGCCCGGCGTCTTGAGCTCCGCCGCCACGTACCAAGGCAGCACCAGCGCCGCCAACATCACGCTTCCCGCCGCCCATGGCAGGCGCCACAGGCTGGTCCGGACGTTCCGGTGCCACAGCATCCAGGGCACGATGGCGCCCGCCACCAGCACTACGGCCAGTGGTCCTTTGGACAACAGGCCGATCGCCAGCCCCAAAAAGAAGCCGTAGCGCCATCGCCCCGCCGCTGGCCCGCGCGACAGGATGAATGACGCCATGCTCAGCGTGACGCCCAGGGCCAGGAACGGATCGGTCAGCACCGCCCCGGCCGCGACCAGGGGCAGGAACATGGAAGCATAGGCCAGCACGGTCCAGCGGGCCGCCTGCACCGAGTACAGGCGGCGGCCCAGCGCATAAAGAATGGCGAGCGTCGCCGCCGTGGCCAGCAGCGATGGGAATCTGATGCTGAATTCGCTCAGCCCCAGCAGCCGGATCGACAGCGCCTCGGCCCAGAATCCCAGCGGGGGCTTGCCCCAGAACGGCACGCCCGGCGCGAACCAGGGCGTGATCCAGTCGCCCGTTTCCGCCATCAGCCTGGCGATCTCCGCATAGCGCGGCTCGGACGTGTCGGCGAATGGCACCAGGACCATCGCCAAGAGGCGCACGCCCAGTATCGCCGCCAGGGCGGCGGCCATGGTCCGGGCGCTCAGTTGCACGCGGCATCCCCCCCATGGCCGCATGCCGCGCTATCCGCGGGTCCGCTGTGCTGCACGTCGCGCACCAGATAGACCGGCCGCTGCTTGCTTTCCATATAGGTCTTGCCCACGTATTCACCCAACAGGCCGATGGTGATGAGCTGCACGCCGCCCATGAAGGTCATCATCGCCATCAGCGAGGGATAGCCTGCGACGTCATCGCCGAACATCAAGGTCTTGAAGATGATGGCGGCGCCGAACACTGCGCCGCCCAAGGCGGCGACCGCGCCAAGCCCCGTCGCCCAACGCAGGGGCGCGGTGGAAAACGAGGTGATGCCTTCCATGGCCAGGCGGAACAGCGCCAGGTAGCTCCATTTGGTGGTGCCGGCGGCGCGGGGCTCGCGGTCGTAGTCGATGATGCGCGTCGGCATGCCCACCCAGGCGTACAGGCCCTTCATGTAGCGGCAACGTTCGGGCAGCTGCATCAGCGCCGTCACCGCGCGCCGGCTCATCAACCGGAAATCGCCGGTATCGGGCGGGATCGCGGCCTTGCTCAGCCGGCTCAACAAGCGGTAATAGGCGTAGGCGGAAAGCCGCTTCAGCACGCTTTCCCCCGCGCGGCTGCGGCGCCGCATGCTGACGACGTCGGCGCCCTCTTTCCAGGCGCGGACCATGGCGGGGATGGCCTCGGGCGGATCCTGCAGATCCGCGTCCAGCAGGATGACGGCGGCACCGGCCGCATGTTCGATCCCCGCCGTCATCGCGGCCTCCTTGCCGAAGTTCCGGCTCAGCCTGACCAGCTTGATGCCGCGTTCCTCGCGCAGCAGCGTCTGCAGGTATTCGGCGCTGCCGTCGCTGCTGCCGTCATCCACGAACACGATCTCGTAGGACAGCCCCAGCGTATTCAATACCCGCCGCAGGCGCTCGTGGCAGGCGGGCAGCACCTCCCTCTCGTTGAGGAACGGAATGATGACGGACAACTGTATCGGGCTGACCGCGCCCAACACAGCGATATCGATATCGGGTCTGGCATTCATCGGATCGCCTCTCTATCAGGCCTGCTCCCGCGCAAGCGGCGGCTTCGATAGCTCGAGTTCGTCGGCGTCGTCGTTCCTGTGCGCCAGGCGGTAAAGGGCCGGCAGCACCAGCAGCGTGAGGATGGTGGAAGAAATGATGCCGCCGATCACCACGGTGGCCAGCGGGCGCTGGACCTCGGCGCCCGTGCCGGTGGCGATCGCCATCGGCACGAAGCCCAGCGAGGCCACCAGCGCCGTCATCAGCACCGGACGCAGCCGCGTCAGCGCCCCGATGCGCACGGCCTCGGCCACGGACTTGCCCTCTACGCGCAGGCCGCTGATGAACGACAGCATCACCAGGCCGTTCAGCACCGCCACCCCGCACAGCGCGATGAAGCCCACCGCCGCGGTGATGGACAGGGGGATGCCGCGCATCCACAAGGCGATCACGCCGCCCGTCAGCGCGAAGGGGATGCCGGTGAACACCAGCAGCCCGTCCTTGACGTTGCCGAACATCGCGAACAGCAGCGCGAACACCAGCACCAGCGCCGCCGGCACCACGATCTGCAGGCGCTTGGCAGCGGACTGCAGTTGCTCGAAGGTGCCGCCCCAGGAGGTCCAGTAGCCCGCGGGCACCTGCACCTTTTGCCCGATGGCGGCAGTGGCCTCCGACACGAACGAGCCCAGGTCGCGGCCGCGCACGTTGGCGCTGACCACGATGCGGCGCTTGCCGTCCTCGCGCGAGATCTGGTTGGGGCCCGGCGCCAGGTCGAAGGTGGCGACCTCGCTCAGAGGGATGTAGGCGGCCTGCGCCTGCCCGTCCTGTTTGGGCAGGGCTATGGGCAGCTTCTTCAATGCGGACAGGTTCTCGCGCACGGCCTCGGGCAGGCGCACCACGATGTCGAAGCGCCGGTCGCCCTGGAAGAAGGTTCCCGCCTCGCGGCCGCCCACGGCGATGGCCAGGGTGTCCTGGACATCCGCCATGCTCAGCCCGTAGCGCGCGGCCCGGGCGCGGTCGATGTTGACGGTCAACATCGGCAGCCCAGTGGTCTGCTCGACCTTCACTTCCGAGGCGCCCGGTATCGTCTGCAAGACCTCGGCGATCTCCGCCGCCGTACGGTTCAGCACGTCGTTGTCATCGCCGAACACCTTGACCGCTACGTCGCTGCGCACGCCCGAGATCAGCTCATTGAAGCGTAGCTGGATGGGCTGGGAGAACTCGTAGTTGTTGCCGGGAACCTGGTCGGCTTCCTTCTGGATCGCCGCCAACAGCTCGGCGCGGGTCTTCCTGGGGCTGGGCCACTGGTCCATCGGCTTGAGCATGATGTAGCCATCGGAAATGCTGGGCGGCATGGCATCGGACGCGATCTCGGCTGTGCCGGTGCGGGCGAACACGCGCTCGATCTCCGGGAACTTCTGCTTCAACCGGGTCTCCAGCTGCTTCTGCATCTCGACGGACTGCGTCAGGCTGGTGCCGGGGATCCGCAATGCCTGGATCGCCATGTCGCCTTCGTTCAGGTTGGGGATGAACTCGCTGCCCATGCGCGCCGCCAGCACCCCGCTCAACACTACGAAGACGGTTGCTCCCGCCAGGATCAGCGGCGTACGGCGCAGCGCCACGTCGAGCAGGGGCTCGTAGCGGCGCTTGGCCCAGGCCATCAGGCGATTCTCCTTTTCAGAGACGTTGTTCCCCATGAACAGCGCCACGGCGGCGGGCACGAAGGTCACGGACAGGATCATCGCCCCCAGCAGCGCCAGCACCACGGTCAGCGCCATGGGATGGAACATGCGCCCCTCCACCCCGGTCAGGGCGAAGATCGGCAGGTACACGACCATGATGATCAACTGGCCGAACAGCAACGGCCTGCGGGCCTCGCGCGCGGCCGCGAACACCTCGTGGAAGCGTTCGCTGCGCGTGAGCGGCCTGCCATGGTGCGCCCGCGCGTGGCTCAGGCGCCGCACGCAGTTCTCCACGATGACCACTGCGCCGTCGACGATGATGCCGAAGTCCAGCGCGCCCAGGCTCATCAGATTGGCGCTGACCTTGTAGGTCACCATGCCGGTAAAGGTGAACAGCATGGACAGCGGGATGATCATCGCCGTGATCAACGCCGCGCGGATGTTCCCCAGGAACACGAACAGGATGACAATGACCAGCGCCGCGCCTTCCAGCAGGTTCTTCTTGACGGTGGCGATGGCCTTGTCGATCAGGGTGGTGCGGTCGTAGACCGTCACTGCCTGCACGCCAGCCGGCAAGGACTTGTTGATAGCCTCCAGCTTGACGGACACCGCTTGGGACACCGAGCGGCTGTTCTCGCCCAACAGCATGAACACGGTGCCCAGCACCACTTCCTCGCCGTTGCTGGTGGCAGCCCCCGTGCGCAGCTCGCGTCCGATGGACACCTCGGCCACGTCGCGTATCCGGATCGCCTGGCCCTCCACGGATGCCAGCACCACGTCGCGGATGTCGTCCATGGACCGGACCTGCCCGGGCGCCCGGATCAGGTACTGCTCGCCCTTGCGTTCGATGTAGCCTGCGCCGATGTTGGCGTTGTTCCTGTCCAGCGCGGCCATGATGTCGGTCAGCGCCAGTCCGTAGGAGGCCAGCTTCTCGGTGCTGGGCGCCACCTGGTATTCCTTGGCGTAGCCGCCGATGGCATTGATCTCCGTGACGCCTGGAATGTTGCGCAGCTGCGGCTTGATGATCCAGTCCTGGATCTCGCGCAGGTCCGTGGGGGTGTAGGGCGAGCCATCCGGCTTCCTCGCGTCGTCCTGCGCCTCCACCGTCCACAGGTAGATCTCGCCCAGGCCCGAGGATATCGGCCCCATCATGGGCGTCACGCCCTCGGGCAGGTTCTCCTTCGCTTCCTGCAGGCGCTGGTTCACCAGTTGGCGGGCGAAATAGATGTCGGTGCCGTCCTTGAAGATGACCGTCACCTGCGACAGGCCGTAGCGCGACACCGAACGCGTCTGCTGCAGCCCCGGCAGGCCGGCCATCACCGTCTCTATCGGATAGGTGACGCGCTGTTCGGTTTCCAGCGGCGAATACCCCGGCGCGCCGGCATTGATCTGGACCTGGACGTTGGTGATGTCCGGCACCGCATCGATGGCGAGCCGGGAATAGTTGTAGACGCCGATGGCGGCCATGCCCAGGGTGACGAACAGCACCAGCCAGCGCTGCTCGATGGCGAAACGGATCAAACGTTCAAACATGTTCCGCTCCGCCTCAGTGTGCGTGCTCGGCGCCGGCCTTGCCCAGCTCCGACTTGAGGACGAAGGTGTTCTCGACCGCATAACGCGTGCCGGGGGCAAGCCCCGACAGCACCTCGACCCGGTCGTTCGAAGCCTTGCCCAGCTTCACCGGCTGCACCACAAAGCCGCCAGGCACCTCCACGAACACGGCAGGCTCGTTGTCGATGGTCTGGACCGCGTCGGATGCCACCGTCACCGCGGCGTCCGACATCCGCGTGACCACGTCGACGGAAACGAAAAGCCCTGGACGCCAGGCCATGTCCGGATTCTCCAACGTGACGCGCGCGGTGGCCGTACGCGTCTGCTGCCCCAGCAGCGAGCCGATGTACGACACCGTGCCCTCGGCCTTGCCGGCGAAGGCGGCGGAGCTCACGCTGGCCGCTTCGCCTACGCGTACATCCTGCAGATCCTTGGGCGCGATCACGAATTCGGCCCAGACGGTGCGCAGGTCCGACAAGGTGAAGATGCTGGCGTTGTCGGGCAAGGCCTCGCCCAGCGCGATGTGCTTCTCCACCACCACGCCGTCAAAGGGCGCGCGGATCTCCAGGCTGCCCAGGTCCTTGGAGCGCGGCTCGGCGCCCACGGTGCGCAGCTTCTGCTCCGCGTTCTGCACGGCGATTTCCGCCTCCTGCAGCGCGGTGCGCGCCGCCTGGTAGTCCTGTTCGGCGGACACCTTTTCCTGCCACAGGCGCCGTTCGCGCCTGTGGGTCTGGGCGGCCAGGTCGCGCCGCTTGGCCGCCGCCAGCCATTCGCTGCGCAGCTCGGACAGCGCGGAGCTGGACAGGACGGCGAGCAGCTCACCCTTCTTGACCTGCTGGCCCAGGTCCGCCGATACGCTTTGCACCACGCCGGCCATGCGCGGCACCACGTGCGCGGTCCGGTCCGCATTGAACTTGATCTCGCCGGGGAACTGCACCGATGTCGCCAGCGCGGCAGGCGCGGCAACCTCGGACTTGATGCCGGCCACCGCGACCTGCTCGGGCGTGAGCGCGATTTTTTCCTGTTCCTGCGGCGCCTCCGCGCCTTGTTCCGTCTCGGCATGACCGTGGTCGGCTTCGCCCGCCGCCTGCGCCGGATACAGGGGCGCCAACAGCAGCGCCGCGCACAGGCCGGCCGCGGTCCACATCTTGGGGGGTTGCTTGTTCTTGTGCTTTGCCATTTCTTATGCTCGTTTCAACGTCCAAGAATGCGGTCGATATCCGCGGAAGCCTGGTACACGGATGCCAGCACCGTCAGGTAGGCAATGTTTCCGTCGGAGAGGGTGCGCTGCGCGTCCAGCACTTCCAGAAAGCCGAACTTCCCCGCCTCGAAGCCTTTGCGCGCAGCTTCATAGGCCCGGGTGGCGCCAGGCAGGACCGCGCTGCGGTACTCGCGCGCGGAGCCCGCCGCCAGATCGAAACGGGTCACGGCCTGCAGCAGCTCTCCCATCAGGCCGGACTCCAGCTCGCGGTACTGGTCCTGTGCCTTGTAGGCCTGCATGGTGGCGGCGTAGACATTGCCCTGGTTGCGGTCGAAGATCGGCAGCGGAATGGACACGCCGAGCTGGGCCTTGTCGCGGCCCGCTTCGTTGTCGCGGGCCACGCCAGCGCTCAGCGTAATGTCGGGATAGCGCTTGCTCTTCTCGACCTCCAGCTGCGCCTGCCCCAGGTCGACGGCAAGCTTGCCGCCCCGCATCCTGGGCGATGCGGCCAGGCCTGCCCGCAGCTCGTCTATCGACGCCCGTTCCGGCAGTGCGTTCAGATCCGCGCCCACGCTGGCAAAGGCCGGCTCCGGTTCGCCCCAGAGCAAGCCGAGCTTGCGGCGCGCGCCCAGCAGCGCAGCCTCGGCCGCGCGCGCCTCGATGCGCGCATTGGCCAGGGCGACCTGGGCCTTGCTGCCCTCCAGCGGCGGCGCCTTGCCGGCGGCCACGCGCCTCTCCGCCAGCCGCAAGGCGCCGCTGGCGATATCCACGGTGCCGCGCGTCACGCGCACGGACTCCTGCGCCACCGCCACGTCGAAGTAGGCCGCAATGACCGCCGCCCGCAGGCCGGCCCGAGTGTCCGCCACGCCCTGGCGCGCCAGGTCCCTGGACAGCCCCGCCGCCTTGACCCGCGCGGCGCGCTTACCGCCGGTTTCCAGCGGGACGTTCAACATGGCGGTAGTGGTGCGCGTGGCCGATTGCGTGTCGTCCACGCTCACGTCGATGGAAGGGTTGGGCAGCACGCCCGCCTGCTTGAGCAGGCCCTCGCTCGCCGCGGCCTCATTCTTCGCCGCGGAAAATCCGGGATTGCGCTCGAGCGCCGCGGCCAGGGCGCGCTCCAGCGTCAGCACGCCGCCATTCTGGCTCTGCTGCGCCGGCGCAGGCATTCGGGCCGCGGCCGCGTCCTGGGCGGACGCAGAAGCAGACGCGGCAATCATCAGGGCCGCCAGGGTCAGCGGCAGGACGGATACATGCATGGTTCAACCAAGAAAAGGGCGAGCCGGCAATGTATCCAGGCGGGTTCGTCAATCGAGCGACAGAAAAATGACATTTCCGTAAGGTTCGCGGCCTTACGAAAACGTAATCAGGGCGTCGGCGAATTGACGGGCATGGGTCCGTAGAGTGTCACCGTCGCTACACAAACAGCGTGTATGCGCCTGACGCAACACCGCGACCGGCGCCGCGCTCAACCTGGGAGATATCCATGAAGATCAAAACCATTTCCGCTGTCCTCGCCCTGGGTTCCGCCCTGGCCCTTCCCTTTGCCGCCAGCGCATACAGCACCTGGCACCAGACCAACACCGAGATCGGCTACGCCATCGCGCCGGATCACGCCGCCAGCGGCAAGACGCGCGACGAAGTAAAGACCGAACTGGCCGTGGCCAAGTCCGACCCTAAGCAGTGGTTCCTGACCAATCTGAACGCCGCCAAGCCGGGCTGGGCCAAGCAAGGCACCTCCCGCACCCGCGCCGATGCCATGGCGGAGCTGGAAGCCATGACGCCGGCCGAACGCGCCCGCCTGGACGAGATCTACACCCCGGGCTGAGCGCCGGGCCCGTGGCGCACGCGCTCCGCGTGCCCGCCAGCGCTGCACAGGGCGGCTGGGCCGCCCTGTTTGCGTTTATTCCCGCAGAACGATTCCGCCTAGAATAGACGCAGCATCCGAGGACTTCCGCGCACTCTTTTTATTTCCGCTGACATGAAAGTACTCGTAATCGAAGACGAAAAAAAACTCGCCGAGTACTTGCGGCGAGCGCTGACCGAACACAACTACGTGGTCGATGTGGCCCAGGACGGCGTCACCGGACTGCATCTGGTGCGTGAAAGCCAGTACGACCTAGTCCTGCTGGACGTGATGCTGCCCGCCATGGACGGCTTTTCGGTGCTGGCCGAGATCCGCAAGACCAGCCGCGTCCCGGTCCTGATGCTGACCGCGCGCGATAAGCTCGAAGACCGGGTCAAGGGCCTGCGCGACGGCGCCGACGACTACCTGGCCAAGCCTTTCGCCCTGTCGGAACTGCTGGCTCGCGTGCTGGCGCTGGGCCGACGCAGCGGCCACGGCCAGACCGAGACCATTGCCCAGAACGTGCTGCGCATCGACGGGCTGGAACTGGACCTGCTGCGCCGGCGCGCCAGCCGCGACGGGGTGCGGCTGGACCTGACCGCCAAGGAATTCACCCTGCTGGCCCTGCTGATGCGCAAGCAGGGCGAAGTCCTGTCGCGACTGGAACTGGCCGAACAGGTGTGGGACATCAACTTCAACAGCAACACCAACGTGGTTGAAGTCGCGATCCGCCGCCTGCGCGGAAAGGTCGACGAACCCTTCGACAAGAAACTGCTGCACACCGTGCGCGGCATGGGCTACGTGCTCGAACCGCGGAGCGACTGATGCCCGGGCAGCGCCCCAAATCGCTGCACCGCTGGCTGTCGCGCTGGCTGGCGATCCAGACCTTCATTGCGCTCGGCCTGGTATGCGTGGCGGTCTATTACGCGACCAACCTCAACCTGGCCAGCCGCCAGGAAGCGCTGCTGCAGCAGAAGGTCGAAGTCGTACGGCACCTGGTCGAGGAAAACGCCGCCAGCCAGGACTCCACCCGCCTGCGCCACAAGCTCAGCGACTTCTTCTATGGCCGCCCCGACTTCTCGCTGGTGCTGGAGATCGACGGCGAAAAGGTCTATTACGGCAGCCCCATCGCCGGCGACAACGACTTCACGCATGAGCGACGCATCGCCTTCACGCTGCCCTTCCCCGGCGGGCCCGGCGACGCCATGAACGCCGAGCTGGTGCTGGACATCTCCAGCGATATCCTCCTGCGCAAGGCGCTGGCCTGGACCCTGTTCGCCTGCGCCCTGGCCGGCGCCATCGTCGTGGCGGCGGTCGGAACCCTGCTGGTGCGCAGAGGACTGGCGCCACTGGATGCACTGGGCAAGCAGGCCGCGCAACTGTCTCCAGACCGCATCGGCGAACGGCTGGACGAAAGCGGCCAACCCTGCGAGATCCGGCCCCTGGTGCGCCAGTTCAACGCGGTGCTGCAGCGGCTGGAGCGCGCCTACGTGCAGATGGAGGGATTCAACGCCGACGTAGCCCACGAGATGCGCACGCCGCTGGCAACGCTGATCGGCGAGACCGAGCTGGCGCTGAGCACGCGCCCGTCGCCGCAGGCCTTGCGCGAAACATTGGGTTCCAACCTGGAAGAACTGCAGCGCCTCTCCAGCATCGTCAACGACATGCTGTTCCTGTCGCAGGCCGACCGCGGCGCGCAGGCGCGAGGCAGCTGGCAAGCCAGCCTGGCCGCCATCGTCCAGGAGGTGACGCAGTACCACGAGGCCGAGGCTCTGGACGCGGGGGTCGATATCGCGGTGGTAGGCGATGCGTCGGCGCAGGTCGATCGCACCCTGTTTCAGCGCGCCGTGTCGAACCTGGTCTCGAACGCCGTACGCTATGCCGCTCCGGACAGCGTGATCGAGGTCGAGATCAAGCCCGGCAGCGCTGGCGAAATCCTGATCTCGGTGCGCAACGCGGGCGAACCGATACCGGAAGAACATCTGCCGCGGCTTTTCTACCGCTTCTACCGCAGCGACAGCGCGCGCGAGTTCGATGCCAACCATCATGGGCTGGGATTGGCTATCGTCGCCGCGATCGCGCGCATGCACGGCGGCCGCAGCTACGCCAGGTCGGCCAACCGGACCACCACCATAGGCTTCAGCATCGCGGCGGCCGACATTACAGAAACCTAATCCGCCTGCCCGGATTCTGTCGGCGCCCCTTGCCTAGAATTTCTCCACGCCCCTCGAAGCATGGAGAAAATATGAACCGTCTGACCCTGTTGATCCTCGCCGTTTCCGTCGCCGTCGCGGCCCCGGCCGTCCAGGCCGAGCCGATGACCCGTGAACAGGTCAAGCTCGAGTTGGCGCAGGCAAAGAACGCCGGCCTCGTCACCTATGGCGACCTGGATTACCCGCCGTCCCCGCCCGCCGCCGCGTCCAAGACCCGCGCGCAAGTGCGCGCCGATCTGGCGCTGTGGAAGCGCTCGGGCATGGCAGATCTCTACCGCGGGTCGCAGAAACCCGATGTCTTCAGCCTCAAGTACCGCCAGCGCCACGCCGAATATGTGAGGATGCGCACGGGCGCGGAATACCTGCAGCAGCTGGAGATCGAGAACCGCAGGCAATAGGCCCTGCAAACGCGCGGCACAATGCCGCGCGCCCGGAGGTCACATCGGCTTGAGATCGACCTCTTTGGCGATCTTGCCGAAGGTTTCCAAATCGCTCTTTACGCGCGCCGTGGTTTCAGCCGGCGTCGACACGCGCGGGATCATCGCCAGGTCCAGCAGGCGTTGCTTCATTTCCGGCTTGGCGAACTCGCGCGCCAGGGCCTGCTGGATCTTGTCGACAATCTCGTCCGGCGTGCCCTTGGGCGCGGCCAGGCCGAACCAGGCGACCGCGGAGAACCCGGGCAAGCCGGCTTCTGGCGCGGTGGGCACATCGGGCAAGGCCGCCACGCGTTCCGGATTGGTGACGAACAAGGGCCGCACCTTGCCGGCCTTGATGAAGGGCGTTTGTACACCCGTGTTGTCCAGCACGGCATCGATATGGCCGCCCAGCAAATCGTTCATGGCCGGGCTGCTGCCCTTGTAGGGCACGATGTTGACCTGCATGCCGGCGGCACGCGCGAACATGAGCTGGGTCAGGTGCTGCTGGGTGCCCAGGCCGGCATTGCCGAAGGTGATCTTGTTCGGGTTCTTGCGGCCGTAGTCGATGAATTCCTTGAGGTTCTTGGCGGGGAATTCATTGTTCGTGACCACCACGAAAGGCAGGTCGACCAGCACCGTGATCTGCTTGAAGTCTTCCAGCGGCTTGTAGCGCAGCTTGTAGACGTAGGGATTGACGGCCATGGTGCCGCTGGCGGTCAGCGCCAGCGTGTAGCCGTCCGGCTCGGCGCGCGAGACGAACTCGGTACCCAGCACGCCGCCCGCGCCCGGCTTGGCCTCGACGATGGCGGGCTTGCCCAGCTCGGTCTGCAGGGCTTGCGCGGCGAAGCGCGCCAGCATGTCGGCCGACCCGCCCGTTGCGTAGGGCAGGACGATCGTGATCGGCTTGCTGGGATAGGCGTCCGCGGCCATCGCGGGCGCGGCGATCCCGGCCGCCAGACAGGCAGCGGCCAGAGTTTTCAGATGCTTGACCATCAATGATTTCCCCTCGTGGTGTATCGACTGCGCTTGCACCGGGGGAAGATTAAGCGGTCCCGCGTTATATGGCTAATCAACAATTAAAATAGATCTCTATCACCAATGTTGATAATCACCTGAGACTGCGATGCTGACCTCGATGGACTTGAACCTGCTACGCATCTTTGATGCGGTCATGACCGAACGCAACGTCACGCGTGCGGCCTCTGCGCTGCACATGACGCAGCCCGCAGTCAGCAATGCCATCAACCGGCTGCGCCTGACTTTGAAGGACCCGCTGTTCGTGAAGATACAGGGCGGCGTGCTGCCCACGCAGCGCGCCGAACTCCTGTGGCCCCCGATCCGCGACGCGCTGGCCCGCATCGCCGACACACTGGAACGCAACGATTTCGATCCGGCGCGCTCCGAGGCCGTGTTCCGCATGGCCATGTCCGACTACGTGGCGGATCAGGTCATCCGGCCGCTGTTCGTGGAGCAGCAGACGGTGGCGCCCAATGTCCGCATCCATCTGCATCCCTACTCGCTGGACAACGCCGGCGTGTTGCTGGAAAAAGGCGAAGTCGACATGGCGGCGGGCGTGTATTCGAACTTCGGTTCGTCCCTGCGCACCCTGCCGCTGGAAACGCTGACCTACGTCTGCGCCATGCGCAAAGGGCATCCGCTGCTGGCGCAGCCGCGCTTCACGCTGGACAGCTTCCTGCGCGCGCGGCACCTGATGGTCAGCCTGCTGGGCACGCCGACCCTGATCGACCATGAACTCGCGCCCCACGGCTACAAGCGCAATGTGGTGCTCACCATCAACCAGTTCGCGCTGGCGCCGCGCTTGCTGGCCGAAACCGACCTGATCTGCGTGGTGCCCCTGAACACCGTGCGCAACAGTCCCTACAGCCATCTACTGGAAGCCGTCGAGGCGCCCTTTCCCTTCGCGCAGCGAACCGTCAACCTGATCTGGCACGAACGCTCGGACAACATTCCGGCGCATCGCTGGCTGCGCGAGGAAATCCTGAAGGTTTGCCAGGCGCAGGGGATGGTGTTCGACCAGGCGCAGCCGGCGGAGTCCCATCCGTACTGATAAATCATTCACGCCAGTGATAATCACTGATACCAATCTTTGATTGGACCGAATGATGGTGCATCAATAGCATTCTGGTCATCCCACTCCCGGCGCCTTGTGCGCCAGCATCCTGGAGACCAGCGTGACCCAGACAGCATCCGCCCCGGGCGCCCGCCGTTTTCGCGTCGGCTTCGACGTAGGCGGCACGTTCACCGATTTCACCCTACTTGCCGAGCACTCCGGTGAACTGCACTATTTCAAGGTGCCCTCCACGCCGCACGATCCGGCCGAGGCCATCCAGACGGGCCTGGCCCATCTGATCCGCGAACACGAGATCGCCGGCTCCGAACTCGCGCACGTGGGCCACGGCACCACGGTGGCCACCAACATGGTCATCGAGCGCAGGGGTTCGCGCTGCGCGCTGGTCACCACGCGCGGCTTTCGCGACGTGCTGGAGATCGGCCGGCAGACACGCCCCCATCTCTACGACTACAACGTCACCAAGCCGCAGCCGCTGGCGCCGCGCGAGTGGCGCTTCGAAGTGACTGAACGCGTCGGCGCGGATGGTTCGGTGCTGCAGGCGCTGGACGAAGACGAGGTGGTGGCAGTGGCGCGCGAGCTGGCCGCAGCCCGCGTCGAATCGGTCGCCATCTGCTTCATGCACAGCTACCGCAACGATGCGCACGAACGCCGCACCCGCGACATCCTGGCCGAGCACCTGCCGGGCGTCTACCTGAGCGTTTCCAGCGAAATTCTGCCGGAGTTCCGCGAGTACGAGCGCATGTCCACCACTGCGCTCAACGCCTATGTCGGCCCGCGCATGGCCGGCTACATGCGCAGCCTGGTCAGTTCGGTACGCGCCATGGGCGTGGCGGCCGAGCCGACCACGGTGCATTCCAACGGCGGCCTGATGTCCGTGGAATCGGTGCTGACGGCGCCGGTGCGCACCTGCGTGTCGGGCCCGGCCGCTGGCGTGATCGGCGCCACCGAACTCGGCCGCGTGGCGGGCCTGCCCAACCTGATCACCTTCGACGTGGGCGGCACCAGCACCGACGTGTCGCTGGTGGCCGAGCTGCGGCCGCTGTTCACCTCCAGCCGCCTGGTGGCCGACTATCCGGTCAAGACCCAGATGGTGGACGTGCACGTCATCGGCGCGGGCGGAGGCAGCATCGCGCGCATCGACGACGCGGGCGCGCTGAAGGTCGGCCCGCAGAGCGCGGGCGCGGTCCCTGGTCCCATCGCCTACAACCGCGGCGGCCAGGTCGTGACCATCACCGACGCCCACGTCGTGCTGGGCCGACTGAACCCGGTCGCGCTGTTGGAAGGCCGCATGGCCGTGCATGCGCGCCAGGCGCGCGAGGCGCTGGAGGCGCAGATCGCCCGCCCGCTGGGGCTGAGCGTGGAGGAAGCCGCCTACGGCATTCTGCGCATCGCCAACTCCAACATGGCGCGTGCGGTGCGCGCGGTCTCCACCGAACGGGGTCACGACATCCGCAAGTTTGCCCTCTGCGCCTTTGGCGGCGCGGGCGGCCTGCATGCCGCCGAACTGGCACGCGATTGCGGCATCGGCACCCTGCTGATCCCGCAAGAACCCGGCACCATGTGCGCGCGCGGCATCCTGCTGTCCGACATTTCCATGGACTTCGTGCAGACGCTGATGGCGCACGCCACCGCGAACGGCTGGACCGCCGTGCGGCAGGCGCTGGAAGCCCTGGCCGGCAAGGCGCGCGCCTGGCTGTCCAGCGAAGGCGTGGGCGACTCGGAGCAGCGCCTGTCCGCCGTGATCGACGCACGCTACCAGGGCCAGAACTTCGAGATCGCCGTGCCGCTGGACGGCATGCAACTGATGCCGCTGGATGCGTTCGTGGCGGCATTCAGCGCGGCGCACGTGCGCGAGTATGGCTATGACGCCGCCGGCCGTCCGGTGGAGATCGTCAATTGCCGCGTGCGCGCCACCGGCCTAGTGCCGCGCGCGCCCCTGGCCCGCGTGCAAGGCGGCGAAAGCGTGGCCGGCGCCTTGAAGGAACGCCGCAACGTGTACTTCGAAGGGGAGGGCTGGGTGGACACGCCCATCCTGCGCCGCGCCCTGCTGCCGGTGGGCGTGCCCCTGGACGGGCCGGCCGTGATCGAGGAAATGAGCTCGACCACCGTCGTGCTGCCGGGCCAGCAGGCGCGCGCCGACGAATACGGCAACCTCGTCGTCAACCTCAACAGCTAAGGCGTACGCCATGACCAATCGATCGACTTCCGCCGCCGGCACGGACACCTTCGACCCCATCGAAATGGAGGTCTTCAGCAACCGCCTGCTGTCCATCACCGAGGAAATGGGCAATACGCTGATCCGCTCGTCCTTTTCCACCAACATCAAGGAGCGCAAGGACTGCTCCGTGGCGCTATTCGACGCCGCCGGCCGCCTGGTGGCGCAGGCGGCCCACGTGCCGGTGCATCTGGGATCGCTGTCCGGCGGCATAGACGCCGTGCTGCGGCGCTACGGCGCGGCCGGCGTGCGCCCGGGCGATGCGTTCCTGTGCAACGACGCCTATCTGGCGGGCGGTACGCATGCGCCCGACATCACCGTCATTACCCCCATCTTCCACGAGGGCGTGCTGCGCTTCTTCGCGGCCAACATCGGCCACCACACCGACGTCGGCGGCGCCGTTCCCGGCTCGACCTCGCACCACCTGAAGACGGTGTGGGAGGAAGGCATCCGCCTGCCGGCCATGCGCATCGTGCGCGAGGGCGAGCTGGACATGGACCTGCTGGAGATGATCGCGCACAACACGCGCGAACCGGACAACCGGATGCACGATATCCGCGCCCAGATCGCCACCAACGACAAGGGCGCCAGGCTGATGCTGGAACTGGTGCAGCAGTCCGGTCTGGAGATCCTGCTGTCCGCCATCGACAGCATCATGCTGTATACCGAGAGACGCCTGCGCAACCGCATCGCGCAACTGCCGGCTGGCACCTATACCTTCACCGAGCGCATGGACGACGACGGCATGGGCGGCGATCCCGTCACCATCCAGGCCAACGTCGAGGCGCGCGACGGCCAGCTCCATGTCGATTTCACCGGAACCAGCAAGCAGGCGCGCGGCGCCTTCAACCTGCCCGCCAGCGCCCTGAACGCCAGCGTCTACTTCGCGGTGAAGGCCATGCTCGATCCCGAGCTCATGCCCAACAACGGCCTGTTCCAGCCCATCACCATCACCGCCCCCGAGGGCACCATTACCAACCCGCGCTTTCCGGCGGCGGTGGGCGCGCGCGTCACCACCGCGCAGCGCGTGGCCGGCACGGTGATCGGCGCACTGGGCCAGCAGTTGCCGCCAGACCGCGCCATGGCCTCGTGCAACGACGTCATGCCTTCCATGCTGTTCTCCGTGCCCATGCAGGACGGCAAGGGCACCTTCGTCTACCTGGAAACACTGGGCGGCGGCGCGGGTGGACGCGCGCAGGGCGACGGCATGGACGGCATCCAGGTACACGTGACCAATACCTCCAACCTGCCCGCCGAGGCGCTGGAGATCGAGTACCCGCTGCTGGTCGAGGAGTACGCGCTGGTCAACGACAGCGGCGGCGCGGGCCGCCATCGCGGCGGCATGGGCATCGCGCGCCAGATCCGTTCGCTGCATGACCAGCTGGTCTGCACCATCCGCTGCGACGCCGCGCTGTTCGGCGCGGCCGGCCTGAACGGCGGCCTGCCGGGAGGCACCTCGCGCGTGATCCAGAACCCCGGCCGCGCCGACGAGCAGCGCCTGCCCAACAAGATCGCCGGCCACGGCTTGGCCAGCGGCCAGTCCGTGCGCCTGGAAACGCCCGGCGGCGGCGGCTACGGCGCGCCCGCTGACCGTAGCGCGGCCGCCATCCGCAACGACGTGCTGGGCGGCAAGGTCAGCCGGACCGCGGCCGAACGCGACTATGGCGCGGAACGCCTGGCGCTGGCGCTGCAAGGAGACGCGGCATGAGCGCGCCGGCCCCGGCCTCCCGCAGCGGCGGCGAACTGCTGGTCGCGCAGCTGCAGGCCTATGGCGTGGAGCGCGTGTTCATGGTGCCGGGCGAGAGCTTCCTGCCTTGCATCGACGCGCTCTATGCCCGGCGCGACGCGATCGAAGCGGTGGTCTGCCGCCAGGAAGGCGGCGCCGCCTACATGGCCGAAGCGCATGGCAAGCTGACCGGCCAGCCGGGCATCTGCTTCGTCTCGCGCGGCCCGGGCGCCACCAATGCGGCGATCGGCGTGCACACGGCAAGGGAAGACTCCACGCCCATGATCCTGTTCATCGGCCAGGTCGGCGGCGACACCGCCGACCGCCAGTGCTTCCAGGAGGTGGACTACCGCGCCATGTACGCGCCGCTGGCGAAATGGGTCGCGCAGATCGAGCGGGCCGACCGCATTCCCGAATACCTGGCGCGCGCCTGGGCGATCGCCACGGGCGGACGCCCAGGACCGGTGGTCCTCTCCCTACCCGAAGACATGCTGTCCGGCGTCGCCGACGTGGCCCTGGCCGCCGCGCCACAGCCGCCCTGCGCCCGTCCGGCCGACGCCGACATGCTGCGCCTGCGTGAATTGCTGGAAGCGGCAGAGCGGCCCTTGCTGCTGCTGGGCGGCTCGCGCTGGCCGCAAGCCGCGCGCGAGGCCATGCGCGACTTCGCCCTGCGCTTCGACCTGCCAGTAGCCACCGCCTGGCGCCGCCTGGAGCTGTTCGACAACGACCATCCCAATTTCGTCGGCCAGGTCAGCGCCAGCATGCCCGCGCACCAGAAGCGCGCCGTCATGGACAGCGACCTCGTCATCGCGCTGGGCACCCGCCTGTGCGAGCCGACAACCATCAACTATGAGTGGCTGGCTTCGCCCACGCCGCGCCAGACGTTGATCCATATCCACCCGGACGCCAACGAGATCGGGCGGCTGTGCACGCCGGCGCTGGGCATGGTCGCCAGTGTGGACGGTTTCGCCCGGGCCGCCGCGGGACTGGAGCCGACGCCGGGCTGGCAGCCGCGCCGCCGCGGCGCTGTAGCGGCCGCCACGGCGCCTGCGCTGCCGCCCACGCCCGGCCCGCTGGACCTGAACGCGGCGGCGCGCCACGTCGCGGCCACGCTGCCGCGGCATTCCTGCGTCACAGTGGGCGCGGGCAACTACGCGCTCTACGCGCACCGGCACATCGCCTTCAAGGGACCGGGCAGCCAACTTGCACCCGCCGTCGGCGCGATGGGCTACGGCCTGCCTGCGGCCATCGCGGCCAAGCTGCGCGACCGCAACGCAGCCGTGGTCTGCTTCGCCGGCGACGGCTGTTTCCAGATGACCATGCAGGAGCTGGCCACCGCGGCCCAGTATCGGTTGGGCATTGTGGTGCTGGTCTTCAACAACGGCCTGTTCGGTACCATCCGCCTGCATCAGGAACGCGCCTATCCCGGACGCGCCCTGGCAACGGAACTGGTCAACCCCGATTTCGCGCGGCTGGCGCAAAGTTATGGCGGTTACGGCGCCGCGGTCGAGCGCACGGAGGATTTCGCGCCGGCCTATGACGCCGCGCTGGCATATGCCCGGGAGCATCGCATGCCGGCCATCGTGGAGCTGCGCTACGACGCAGACATCATCCTGCCAGACCGCACTCTGTCCCAGCTGCGCCGCGCGGAGACCGCCGCATGAAACCGCTGCTGCGCCGCGTCTCGCTACCTGCCTCGGCGCCGTTGCGCCTGACCTGGAACGGCTTGGCGCTGCAAGCCCATGAGGGCGACACCGTGCTGACGGCGTTGCTGCTTGCCGCGCAGCAATTGCGCGTCACCTTGGGCGAAGGCGCGCCGCGCGCCGGCTTCTGCCTGATGGGCGCCTGCCAGGATTGCTGGGTGCAGACGGCGGACGGAGCGCGCCTGCGCGCCTGCTCCACCGCGGTCGCAGACGGCATGGAACTGGTCAGCGCCCAGCCCGGAGAACTCGCATGCAAGTGAACCCTCCCGGCGCCGATGGCGCGCCGCGCATGGTGGTGGTGGGCGCCGGTCCTGCGGGCGTGCGCGCCGCGCAGACGCTGCTGCGCCACGGCGTGCGCCCGGTGATCGTGGACGAAGCCGCCTTGCCTGGCGGCCAGATCTATCGCCAAGGCGCGGCCCCTCGCGGCTCCGCGCGCCAGCGCTATGGCTTCGAATGGAAGCGCGCGCAAGCCATCCACGCGGCGGGCGCGGACCTAGCTGTCCGGGCAGACTACCGCGCCGCCACCGCGGTGTGGAATGCCGCCCCGGGCAGCCTGGACCTGGTCCGCCACGGCGAACTGGAAACCCTGCCCTACTCACGGCTGCTGCTTGCCACCGGCGCCACCGACCGCGTCCTGCCCTTCCCGGGCTGGACACTGCCCGGCGTCTATACGCTGGGCGGCGCGCAGATCGCGCTGAAGAGCCAGGGCTGTACGTTTGGGCCACGCATCGTGTTCGCCGGCACCGGCCCCCTGCTCTACCTGGTCGCCTACCAATATGCGCGCGCCGGCGCCCAGGTGCAGGCGGTGCTGGACTGCGCGCCGCCAGGCAGCCAGGTCCGCGCCGCGCCGGCACTGCTGAGCCAGCCCGGCATGCTGGCCAAAGGCATGTACTACCTGGGCTGGCTGCGCGCACACGGCGTGCCGGTGCACCATGGCGCAAGGCTGGATGCGGCCGAGGGCGCAGGCCGCGTCGAGCGCGCGCTCGCGACCCTGGGCGGCAAGCAGCGCGCCATCGCTTGCGACGCGCTGGCTGTCGGCCACGGACTGCGCGCGGAAACGCAGCTTGCCGATCTGCTGGACTGCGCCTTCGACTTCGACACGGCGCAGCGCGCCTGGCTGCCGCGCCGCGATCCCGAAGGCCGCAGCACGGCGGCCGGCGTCTATCTGGCCGGCGATGGCGCCGGCATAGGCGGCGCCGTCCTGGCCGAGCTTGCGGGCGAACGCGCCGCGCTGGCCATGCTGGCAGACAGCGGCATCGCCGTCAGCGCCGGCAGAGTGCAGTGGCTGGCCCGCCGGCAGGCGCGCTGGGCGCGCTTCCGGCGCGGCCTGGACCGGGCCTTTCCCCTGCCCGGCGCGGATGCTGCCTGCGACGACTCCGTCATGGTCTGCCGCTGCGAGGAAGTGCGCGCCGGCACGTTGCGCGCTGCGGCCGCGCAATACGCCATCGACGATCTCAACCGCTTGAAGGCGCTGACGCGCATCGGCATGGGCCTGTGCCAGGGACGCATGTGCCAGTCGGGCGCGGCCGAACTGCTGGCCGACTGCCGTGGACTGGCCTTGGCGGACATAGGCCGCTTGCGCGGCCAGGCGCCGGTCAAGCCGCTGAACCTGTCCATGCTCGGCAAGGTGGAACCATGAACCCGCTGCACACGGAAGTCGCCATCATCGGCGCCGGCCTGGTGGGCGCCAGCGCCGCCCTGGCGCTGCGCCGCATGGGCATCGCCACCGCGCTGATCGACAGCGGCGCAAGCGGCGCGCGCGCCAGCGGCGTCAACTTCGGCGGCGTGCGCCGGCAGGGACGTTCGATCGAACAGCTGTATCTGGCACAGCGCGCGCACGGCATCTGGTCGCGCTTGCCGGAACTCATCGGCACCGATGCGGAATACGTGCGCAGCGGCCACCTGAAGCTGGCGCGCTCCGAGGCCGACCTGGACAAGCTTTGTGCCTACCGCGACAAAGTCCGCGACTTCGACCTGGGCCTGGAGATCATCGACGCCGCCGAGCTGCGCCGCCGCTTTCCCGCGCTGGGTCCGGGCATGGCCGGCGGCTCGCTCTGTCCGGAAGACGGCCAGGCCAATCCGCGCCTGGTCGCCCCCGCCTTCGCCCATGCCGCCGCGCGCGCCGGCGCCAGCTTGCTCGAACACTGCGCCATCACGCAGGCGGACACCCAGGGTAGCGGCTTCCTGCTGACTGCCGCCGACGGCCGGCACATACGCGCCGACACCGTCATCAATGCGGCGGGCGCCTGGGGCGCGGCGGTAGCCCGTTGGTTCGGCGACGATCTGCCCCTGCAGGTCAAGTATCCGACCATGCTGGTCACCGAACCGCTCACACCCCAGATCGGCGTGTCGCTGGGCGTGGAAGGCGGCGGCTTCTATGCCCGCCAGGTCGCGCGCGGCAATGTGGTCATGGGCGGCGGCTACGGCAGCGCGCCGCCGGGAGACCGCAGCCGGCCTGGTCGCGCCGCGCTCGCCGAACTCGGCCGTGCCGCTCCATCGGTCTTGCCCGCGCTGGCCTGCGCCAGCGTGATCCGCTGCTGGTCAGGCATCGAAGGCTATTTCAGCGATAAGAACCCGGTCATCGGCTTCAGCTCCAGGGTGCCGCGGCTGCTGCATGCTTTCGGCTTCTCGGGCGGGGGCTTTCAGATCGCGCCCGCGGTGGGCGAAGTCATCGCCGAAATGGCAATGGGGTACGGCAGTTTGATGATGGCGGAGAAGTTCTCGGCCAGCCGCTGGGAGGCAGCGCAGGCGTGATCGCCACCGCCGCGCAGGCGGGAGGCGTTGCTGAAGACGCCCGACTGCGGTCCAGCACCATACAGGCTGAAACCTGCCTGGGCGTGATCCAGCTCAGCGGCTTTGCCGACAACTACGGGCGTCACCGACGCGGTCGACGATGAGATTCCTGCCGGCACGCAGTGCTATGCCCGGGTCTTCAAGACTGGCCAGGCCAACGCCACGCCGGCGACCTACGCCGAACTGACGGGCAAGCCCAAGCCCCTCTGAAGCCGCCGACGGGCGGGAACAGCGATTGCTGCTGGATGCTGGCTTCCCACTCAAATGGCGCCCTGCGCCCCTATCTGGAGGTTTCCATGAAAATCCGCTATCTGACCGCCACGGTCCTCGCCTCGCTGACATGGGCTGCGGCCCCTGCAGCGCAGGCGCAGACGGCGCCCGCCGCGCGCCCCTCGGCCGCGGAAGCGAAATTGGACAGCGCCGACCGCGACTTCCTGGAGAACGCAGCCCAGGCCGGCAATCTCGAAGTCGCCGGCAGCAAGCTCGCCCTGGAGAAAGCCCGCGACCCCGACGTGAAGGCATTTGCCCAGAAAATGATCGATGACCACGGCAAGGCCGGCCAACAGCTGGCCACGCTCGCGCAAGGCAAGGGCTACCAGGCGCCGACCGAGCCATCGCTGGTCCAGCAGGCCAAACTGAAGGCGCTGGGCTTGCGCGACGACAGCTTCGACAAGGCCTATGTGGACGAGATCGGCGTATCCGCGCACCAGGACGCGGTGAAGCTCTTCGAGAAAGCCTCGAACGATGTGAAGGATCCCGACGTCAAGCAATTCGCAATCGAGACCCTGCCGGTGCTACAGCAGCACCTGGAAATGGCGACAAGCATGCAGCAACGCATGGATGCCGCCAAGAAGTAGGAGCCATTCCCCGGGTTTTCGATACCCGCGTAGGAACAGATGCGCATACCTGCGGGCGCATCTGCAACCAGTACGCTTGCTGCGGAACATGCATATGGATCGCGAGGAACTATTGGCACAAATGATCGCCACGCCAGCGGTCGACCGGGACTTCCATGAATGGCCGGAAGTATTGGCCAACTATGCCGAATGCCTGATCGCGCTGCAGCCCATGCTGCGGCCGGAGGAACTGGAAAGGCTGATACGGGTCGGCGCGGATTTTTACCGCACGCTGGCGCGCGCCGAACAGTATCGGCACACGTCAGTCTGGGACGACCCGCAGCCGTAACGCTCAACCATAGGCGCCGTATGAGCGCCTGTGGTACGCCTGCCTGACGTAGCGCTGGAGTTCCGCCTCAACTGAAGAGACGGCGGCGGCAGGTTCCGCCTGCGGGTCCAGCAAGCGCCGCGCAGCTTCGAGCGTGCGCCGCGCCCTCTGTTCACCTTCACTCAAGATCTCGGCGGGTGCCGCCGTCGTATCGCGGTCGAACTTGTCCATGACGCTGCTCCTGAAGGCGGACGGAATGCCGCCACATCGCCATCAGCAAACCACGTGCCCGCATGCGTGCGGCACGGCAATTGCTGCGTTGCGGCTTTCCTCTGGATCGGCGCCCCACTGTCCTGCAGCGTAAGCAACGCCCAGCATCTTGAGTTCGTGCTGCCGACGCTTCAACCGGTCCTGCGGCTCGACCGGGCAGTCGAGGTCGACCTCCATCATGCCCTGGCCGCGCCCGCCCGACAGGGCGGCGACGAGCAAGGCGGCTAGCTGACGACCATTGAGACCAACGCGCGGTCCAGCAGCGCAGCAAGGCGGGAGAGTCCTGCCTCCACCGGCCCCGCGATGTGTACGCGCAAGCACGGCCGGCCCCGCGAGGCCAACTCCTCCATGTCGCCCAAGGCCTGCGCGCGCTGCATGGCGGCGAAGCCCAGGGCGTGGCCGGGCGCTTGCAGCTCCTCCCCGGCGTCCGCGGTAATGAACAGGAATCGTCCGCCCGCGGGGCCGCCTTTGTGCAACTGGCCTATGGAATGCAGGTAGCGCGGACCGAACCCGCCCATGGTTGCAACCCCGGTCGCCTGGCGCAGCCGGCAGCGCATCGCGGCGAGGCGCGCCTCGTGGACCGGATTCCGTGCGACATAGGCCAGCAGCGACACGTAGTCGCCCTGGTCCATTCCCGCAAAGTACGACGCCAGCAGCTCGATCGCGGTCGCCCCCTGGGCCTCGCCATGGAAGGCCAGCGCGCCTTCGACTAGCCGGGGCATAGGATCGGCTCCCCCGATGCCGGCTTCGTGACGCGCCGCCAGCGCCTGCGTGCGCGCCTTGCTGGCTTCGACGTCCGGCTGATCGAACGGGTTGACGCGCAGCACGGCGGCGGCCACGGCGGTGGCCATTTCCCAACGAAAGAACTCCTGGCCCAGCGACAGGGCTGACGGCAGCTCGCAACGCACCACCGGGAATCCCACAGCGGCCAGCCGCCGCATACGCGTGTCCAGGTCCGCGCCAGGCGTATCGCTGTGCGCAAGGTGGACGAACATGCGGTCGCGGCCATAATCGCACGCATCCCCGGCCGGCTCGTGGGCGACGGGAATGATGCCCCGCCCATTCTTGCCGGTGGATTCGGCCAGCAATTGCTCGAGCCAACACCCCACGTACTCCAGCCCGGGCGCGGCCAGGATAGTGAGCTTGTTGCGGCCGTCCAATGCGGCCTCACCCAGCAGCGCACCCAGAAGCAACCCCGGATTGACGCGCACTTGGGCCTGCGCCGCGCATGCCCGCACCATGGGGCGGGCGCTGCGCAGGAATGCCGCGGGATCGTGCCCCAGCAGCGCCAGCGCGACCAGTCCGAAGGGCGACAGCACGGAGTAGCGCCCGCCCACGGACGGCTCGCCCTCGAAGACGGCGGCATAACCGTCCGCCCGTGCGCGGTCCAGCAACGGAGACCCAGGATCGGTAATGGCGACAAAGCGCTGCCCCGCTTCCTGCCGTCCAAGCCGCCGCGCCACCTGTTCATGGAAGTAGGCAGCGAGCATGCGCGATTCCAGGGTCGATCCGGACTTGCTGCAGACGACAAACAGGCAACGCGTGATATCCACCGCGGACTGCACCGCGCGCACCTGGGCTACGTCGGTCGAGTCCAGCACGTGCAGGCGCAAGCCTCCGCTGGCCACGCCCAGCGTGCGGGCCAGCGCCTCGGCGCCGAGGCTGGCGCCACCCATGCCCAGCAACACCGCATCCGAGAACCCGGCCACGCACAACCTGCGGCAGATTGCCGTCATGCGGCCGAGCGCCCGGGGCGCCATGCCCGGCTGCAGCCAGCCCAGCCAGCGATCCTCATCGGTCCCCGTCCATAGCGTGGCGTCGCATTGCCACAGGCGCGCCATCCAGTTTTCGCTTTCCGCCTGGTCGATACGATGCCGGACCCGCGCTACCAACTCGGCCGGCGCCTGGAAGCTGAATCCGTTGAGCCCCGCCGCCTCGCGGCGCAGGGCAACGGGAGTCCGCCGGCCTGCGTGTTTTCCCGAAAACTTGACCGAGCGTAGCGCCAGGCCGGCATCGTGGCTAAGAGGGGTGTGCATAGGAAAAGCCGGCCGACCGGCATGGAAAGAACGGGATGACTGAAAAAGGGCGGCTCGGGGCCGCCCTTCAAAGCTGCGCGTTACCAGTACGGATCCTGGTTGTAGTACTTGTGCACGCTGAGCGCCCAGCTTTCGTCCGCCATCCTGGGCCAGTCGTCCTTGTCGAACCCCGGCGCGTTCTTCAACACCTCCTTGTCCACGTTCAGGATGAAGCACTTGCGGTCCGTGTCCAGGGTCAATGCCGCCCAGGGAATGGCAAAGAGCTTGTCGCCCATCCCCAGGATGCCGCCGCGCGACAGCACCGCATACGCGACTCGCCCGCGCGGCACGTCGATCATGATGTCCTTGATGGATCCCAGCCCTTCTCCCGCGGCGTTGACGACATCGTTGCCCTCCAGGGTGTCCGCGGCCATGACTTCAGGGCCCGGGCCCGTCGCCGAACTTTTGGGTCCGCCAACAATATTGGTTTGATGCTCCATGCGTTTCTCCTGTGCGGGGCCTATCCCCACGTTGAACTCCGGCAACGGCGGCGTCTCGTGCGCCGATCCGGACTGCCCCATCCAGCAAGCGTCGTGCCCACCGCCCCCTGAACATCTGGCGCGAAGCCAACTGCAGCGCTTGCGCGCAGATATTCCACCGATCGGCATTTTTTCCCGCTCTTGTGACGCTCTCCCCGGCGGCTCAGCCCGGGCATGGCGCTTGCGGATCGCATCCCGCTATCTCACATAGGAGCGTACTCATGAAATTCCGAGCCTTCACCTACGCACTGGCCTTGTCCGCCGGACTGGCTTCGGCCGGTGCGCTGGCGCAGTCCGCCATGCCCACCTCGCCGTCCAACACGCCGAACGACGGCACCGCCGTGCCCCCCAACCAGCCCGTGCCGCCCGGACAGAAACCGCCCGCGCCGAATGCGACGCCGAACACGCCGACCACCCCGCCCAACCTGAACAAGGGCGACCACGCCCGGTCCGACATGCACAAGACCGACAAGCAGGGCCGCCACCGCGAGGCCAATGACAACGTGCCCGGCACCAAGGGCGGCGGCGCTACGCCGCCTCCGGGCTATCCGAACTCCGGCGGCTCCAAGTAGCCGCGCAACGACGACGTGAACCGAAACCGCAGAAGGATGTAGTTGTTTAGTTGTGTTAACCACGTCCGGCAGCTTCTTCACATTCCTTAAAAGACCTCGGAAAGATTCATTCGACAGGATCGATACATTGCGCGGCAGCAGTCTGCGGACTCCAAGAAAACTGCCGTGCAAACGAGGTTGCCCATGTCGGAAGTCGTCGTATATGTCAGAAGCCAGCCCCAGCTGGGCGACCAGATCGTCGCCCTGCCGGCGCTCTATCAACTGAAAACCTGGTGGGCCTCGAGGCGGATCCGGGTGGTCGCCCGCGACGACCTCGCCGGCTTCTACCGGGGCGTGCCCTGGGTCGACGAGTTTGTCCGGGCCGCCACGTTCGGCGACTATCTGCGCACGCTCAAGAAGCACACCCCCGTTTGCGTCAGCCTGCACCACAGCAGCGAACGCTTCGGCCTGATCAACCTGCTGCGCCGGCCCGCCTTGCGGTTCGGCTTTCACAACGCGCGAATGAGCGACCTGGCCTGGACGCACTCCCATCGCAAGAGCCTTGCCGAGTACATCGGCTTGGCGAATCTCCGGCTGCTGGCGTCGTACCGGCAGTTCGACGCCGAGGCCGCGGCGCGCCGTTGCTTCCAGACACTAGCCCACCCGCATCGGCAGGAGGGACCAGGGGCCGACGTGGTCCTGATCCCTGGCGGCGGCTCCGGCGCGTTCAAACGCTGGAGCCTGCTGAACTATCTGCGCCTGGCCGAAAGGCTAAAGCTGCTGCTGGGCCAGGACACCCGCTTCCTGTTCGTGCTGGGAGAACAGGAGGTCATCGAACGCGACCAGCTCGAAGCCATGCGGCGTCCTGAGTTTTCCATCGCCTACTGCCGCTCGGTGCCGGAGCTCAGCGCCCTCATGCTACGTGCGCGCCTGATCGTGGCCAACGATTGCGGCCCGTCGCATATCGCCCAGGGCGCCTGCGTGCCCTACGTGGGCGTCTTCAACGAGTCCAATCCGGAATGGTTCTGGGACCGCCCCTACTCCGCCGCGGTCGTGCCCCGCCATCCCCGCGACGGCATCAATTCCGTCACGCCCGACGACGTGCTGGGCGCCTGCCGCAAAGTCCTGGAGCATCATGCGCATCCTGCATACGCTGGCTGAGCGCAGCCTGGGCGGGCTGGAATTCCGCGTCCTCGAGCAATCGGCATGGCTGCAGCGCCATGGCTACGAAGTGGCGATCGCCGCTCCGGCGGACAGCGAAATCGGGCGCGAGGCGCGGCAGCGCGGCCTGCGCGCGGTGGACATGGACTTCGACGCCGCCTACTCGCCGGCCACGGTCCTGAAGCTGCGGCGCGCGGTCAAGACGCTGCGCATCGACCTGATCGACAGCCACAGTCGCGCGGACGGCAAGACCGCTGCGCTGTGCCGCGACCTGTGCGCCGTCGTCAGGACGCGCCATTTCGCCAAGCCCATGCCCTCCTCTCCACGGCGGCGGCTGGAATGGAAAATCGGCTGCGACCACGTCATCGCGACCAGCCTGCTGGGCAAGCAGGAAATCGTCGCGGCGCGCCTGGCCCCCGCGCAGCGGATCAGCGTGGTGGGAGAATGGGCCGCCGACGAATTCTTCCAATCCGCCGACACGCCGCAGTCACGCCTGCGCACCCGGCAGGCCTTGGGCATCCGAGCCCCCGACAACGCCTGGGTCATCGCCACCATAGGCATGCTGCGTCCCGAGAAAGGCCAGGCCGACCTGTTGCGCGTGGTGCAGCGGCTGCGCGGCCTGGGCCTGCCCGCCATCGCGCTGGTGGTCGGCATGCCCACGGCCAGCACCAAGCCCTATGCCTATGCGCTGCACCAATTGACCGTCGACCTGGGCATCTCCGAGCATGTGGTGTTCGCCGGTCATCGCAACAATGTTGCGGAGATGATCCGCGCCGCCGACGTGGTGCTGGTGCCTTCGGCCACCGAAGCTTGGTCACGCGTCGTGCCCGAGTCGTTTGCCGCGCGCCGCCCGGTGGTCGCCAGCGATGTCGGCGGATTGCCGGAAATCGTCGCTCCCGACCAGACCGGTTGGCTGGCCGCGCCGGGCGACGTCGCCGGCTACACAGACCGCATCATGCAGATCCGCGGCGATCCCGCGCAAACCGCAGCCGTGATCGACAACGCCCGGACCTACGCCGACGCCAATTTCCGGCTCGCGGGCAAGATGTTCAGCACCTTGGAAGCGTACAAGCGGGCGCTGCGTCCCGCTTGACGCAGGAGCGCCGCGACGGAAGGGGTATCATGGTGCCCCCGATTTGTTTACTCGATTCAGTACCGTGACCAAGCCCGCCCTATTGCTCGTTCTGGCAATCGCCTTGACGGGTTGCTCCAAGCAGGAAGAAACACCCTGGGAACGGCTTCAAGCCGCCACGCCGCAACTGCAGCTGGCCGCCAACACCCCGGAAGCGGCGGTGAAATCCTGGTGGCAGGTGCGCGACGCGCATGGCCGCTACACCGCCACCGCCTGCAAGGAACTGGTCGAGCTGTACCGCCCGTTCAACGCCGCCGAAGACTCCCTGAGCACCGCGCCGTTGCAAACCTGGCAGAACGCCGACCAGAAATGCAGCGTCGAAACCTACGAGCGCAGCGTCGTCAACGTCGATGTCCAATCCGACACGCGCGCCTTCGTAGTCGCCCAGATCCGCAACACCACGCCCTCCACGCCCGGCTTTCCGGTGGACAACGACGAGCGCGACCGCAAGGAGCGAGGCGTGCGCATGCAGTACCTGCTGGAACGCGCCGACAAGACCCAGGACTGGAAGATCGCCCAGGTGTATGGCCGCAACCGCTATTGCGAAGTGACCCCGGCCAATGGCTGGTGCCCGCTGTACAACCGCGCGGCGGGGTCGGCGAATAGTTATGTGTTTGAGTTCAGCCAGTAGGTGAGGCGCGGGCAGAAGCGCGTTCTGCCCGCCTCCGGACGCGCATCCTCTTCAGGCCGCCAGGATTGCAGCTGGCCGCACCCGCACCGTCTTGCCCAACGTGCGCGCGACCGGCGATGCCTGCACCGCCCCGCGAACCAGATCCTGCTGCGCCGCCGTCAGCGCCGCAGCGAAGCGCAAACTCACCTCGAATCCGGTTTCGTCATCCTGACGATCGATGGCCACCTGCACCGTCGCCTCGGGCAACGCAACGCCGGCGCGGTCCGCGACCATGCCGATGGACATGCAGACACAGGCCGCGAGCGCGCTTTCAAGGAGTTCGTGCGGCCGCACGCCCGCGGCTCCTCCTTTGCCGTCTTTTTGCGTGTCGGAAAGCAGGACATTCCTGCCGTTCGTTACCTCGACGCCATAGGGCTCGCCCAGCCGTTTCGCCTTTACCATGCGGGTCTCCTGTCGAGAATGAAAGAGACGACAGGCTAGGCCTGGATCGGGGACCGGGGAAGGCCAGCGGAGATGCTGGTATGGGATGTGACAGGGTAGACGTCACTGCAACGCAACCGAAAAAATGGGGCTGCACGCGACCTGGCAGCACGGCTACACCGTGCTCACCGACGGGGCGGCCGAAGGCGTAACATCCTCGGGGCTGACCCTCGGCGATCCGAAGGAGCCGTTCGCGTCGGCTCTTGGCACCGGCTCTGGCTCGTCGCCCTTAAGTTCTGTCTGGAACAATTAGGCAGAATTATTGAATTTTTAGGCAGAATTCCGATTTGAAAAAATGATTCACTCACGGTTCAGGCAAGCTTTCGCCTGCCATGCCCGCCCACCAAGGATTCCTCCATGACCCAACTTCAAATCAATGGCCAGGCCAAGGATATCGACGTCCCCGGCGAAACGCCCCTGCTCTGGACCTTACGGGATGAACTCGGCATGACCGGCACCAAATTCGGGTGCGGCATGGCGTTGTGCGGCGCCTGTACCGTGCACATGGACGGCGCGCCAATCCGGTCCTGTGTCACCCCGCTCTCCGCCGTGGCAGGCCACAGCATCACGACCATCGAAGGGGTAGAGGCGGATGCGGTCGGCCGGGCGGTGCAGCAAGCCTGGATAGAACAGAACGTTGCCCAATGCGGCTACTGCCAGGCGGGCCAGATTATGACGGCGGTAAGCCTGCTCAAGGTCTCGGCGCAGCCGACCGACCAAGACATCGAGGACGCCATGAGCGGCAATATCTGCCGTTGCGGCACCTATCCTCGCATCCGCGCAGCCATCCAGCAGGCGGCCAAGCTCCTCGCTCAGCGAGGCAAGCAATGACGCACACCGCTCAACTTTCCCGGCGCGGCTTTTTGCAGGGCGCCCTGGGCGCGCTCACCCTGACGGTTACCGCCAGGGGTTTGATCACGGCAGCCTGGGCCGCCGAGTCCGCCACCCAGAAATACGGCGCTGACAGCATGCCCGGCGGCACCGTCGACGATCCGCTGGTTTTCGTCAGCATCGCCGCGGACGGCACCGTCACCATCGTCGCGCACCGCGCCGAAATGGGCACGGGCGTGCGCACCAGCCTGCCCATGGTGGTGGCCGACGAAATGGAAGCGCGCTGGGACCGCGTCAGGGTCATACAGGCGCAAGCCGATGAAGCGCGCTATGGCAACCAGAACGTGGATGGCTCGCGCAGCGTGCGGCACTTCCTGATGCCCATGCGACGCGTCGGTGCGGCCGCCCGCCAGATGCTCGAAGCAGCGGCGGCAGCGCGCTGGTCGGTTCCTGTGGCCGAGGTCAAAGCGGTGCAGCATGAAGTGCTGCACCAGCCCTCCGGGCGCCGGTTGACTTATGGCGAGTTGGCTGCGGACGCGGCCAAACAGCCGGTTCCCGCGGGCGATGCCCTCAAGCTCAAGGATCGGGCCGAGTTCCGCTATATCGGGAAGGAGCACGTGCGCCTGGTGGACCTGGAGGCCATCGGCAAGGGCCAGGCTAGCTACGGCATGGATATGCGCCTGCCCGGCATGGTCTATGCCGTCGTCGCACGTCCTCCTGTCGTCGGCGGCAAGCTGCGCCATCTCGACAGCGCCAAGGCGCTGGCCGTACCCGGCGTGCTGAAGGTCGTCGAGATTCCACCGATGCAGGGGGCGCCCGCGTTCCAGCCCCTGGGCGGCGTCGCAATCGTCGCGCGCAACACCTGGGCGGCCCGCCAAGGCCGCGACGCGCTGCAAATCGAATGGGACGATGGCCCCAACGGCAGCTACGACTCAAGCGCCTACCGCCAGACGCTGGAATCGGCAGCGCGCAAGCCCGGCAAGACCATGCGCAGCCAAGGCGATGCCGCGCAAGCCTGGGCCAAGGCGCCCGAAGCCGAGCGCGTCGCCGCGGAGTATTACGTTCCCCATCTGGCCCATGCCTCGATGGAACCGCCAACGGCCACCGTCCGGATCAAGGATGGCCGCGCCGAGGTCTGGACGTCGATCCAGAACCCCATCGCCGCGCGCGATGCCGTCGCCGCCCGGCTGAAACTGGAGCCCGCCGACGTCGCGGTGAATGTCTTGCTGCTGGGCGGCGGGTTCGGCCGCAAGTCCAAGCCCGATTTCGTGGACGAGGCAGCCATCGTCGCCCGCGCCATGCCCGAAGGCACGCCAGTCAAGCTGGTGTGGACTCGCGAAGACGACATTCATCATGACTATCTGCATACCGTGTCGGTCGAACGCCTGGAGGCCGTTCTAGACAAGAACGGCCAGGTCCAGTCCTGGCTGCACCGCAGTGCCGCCCCCACCATCGCCTCCCTCTTTTCGGAAGGCGCCAAGGGCCAGCAGCTCTTCGAATCGGCCATGTCGGCCATCAACATGCCGTACCGCATTCCCAACGTCCGGGTGGAAACGGCCGAAGTGGAGGCCCATGCCCGTATTGGCTGGTTCCGCTCGGTAGCCAACATTCCGCACGCCTACGCTGCCCAGTGCTTCATCGCCGAATTGGCCCACCGCGCGGGCAAGGACCCCAAGGATTTTGCGCTCGACCTCATCGGCCCGGCGCGCAGGATCGACCCGAGCACAATGGCCGACACCTGGAACTACTCAGAATCCCCCGAGCGCTATCCCTACGACACGGGCCGCCTGCGCGGCGTGATCGAAGCGGCCTGCAAAGGCGCGGAATGGGGCAGAACACTGCCCCAGGGCCACGGCCTCGGGCTGGCATTCTGCTACAGCTTCATGAGCTACACCGCCACCGTGGTCGAGGTGGCCGTGGATGCAAAGGGCGAGGTACGCGTGGTGGCCGTGGACATGGCGATGGACTGCGGGCCGCAAATCAACCCCGAACGCATCCGCGCGCAGATGGAAGGCGGCGCCATCATGGGCCTGGGACTTGCCCTTGCCAGCGAGATCACGTTCGAACGCGGCCGCGTGAAGCAGAGCAACTTCCACGACTATGAAGTGCTGCGCCACAATGCCTCGCCACGCGTGATCCGCACGCATCTGGTCAACGACGATCACACCCTGCCTCCTGGCGGCGTGGGCGAGCCCCCGGTGCCGCCCGTGGCGCCCGCGCTGTGCAATGCCATCTTTGCCGCCACCGGCAAGCGGATCCGCAGCCTGCCGGTGCGCAGGGTAGCCTAGGCATGGAGACGGTCGACGTCCGCGTGTTGCGCGAAGCCCGCGCCTGGCTGACGGACGGGCACAGGCTGCTGCTGGCCACGGTGGTCAAGACCTGGGGCTCCTCCCCGCGTCCCGTCGGCTCCATGATGGCGCTGCGCGAAGACGGACGCTGCGTCGGCTCTGTTTCGGGCGGGTGCATCGAAGACGACCTGATTCATCGATACACCCGCGCCTATGGCACAGGCGCCATCGCGCAAGGCGCGCCTGAACTGGTGCGCTACGGGATCGAAGCCGACGAAGCGCGCCGGTTCGGACTGCCTTGCGGCGGCACGCTGGAGCTGCTGCTGGAGTTCCAGCCGGACTACGAAACGCTGGATGCCCTGGTCCGGCGGCTCGAATCCGGCCAGTTGGTCCAGCGCACCGTTGACGTAGCCACCGGTGCGGTGACATTGGCGCCGGCCGCGACGCCCGCCACAGTGCAATTCGACGGCGCGACGCTTTGTTCCACGCTGGGGCCGCAGTACCGGATGCTGCTCATCGGCGCAGGCGCGTTGGCGGAATACCTGGCCACCATGGCCTTGTTCAACGACTTTGCCGTGACGATCTGCGATCCGCGCGGGGAACAAGTAGGCAGCTGGTCCGTGCCCGGCGTGCACATCACCCGGGAAATGCCCGATGACGCCGTGCTGGCCCTCGTCCCCGACACGCGCACCTGCATCGTCGCCTTGAGCCACGATCCCAAGCTGGACGATCTCGCGCTCCTGGAAGCGCTGCACAGCCCGGCGTTTTACGTGGGCGCCATCGGTTCACGCCGCAATACGGACATCCGCAGGCAACGCTTCATGGAGCATTTCGGCGAAACCGCCGCATCTCTGGAACGGCTGCATGCGCCAGTCGGCATCCATATCGGCAGCAGGACGCCCGCGGAAATCGCGGTGAGCATCATGGCGGAGATACTTGCTGTCAAGAACGGGGTTGTATTGCCTGCCATCGTCGATGGTTCTTGCCGGGGTCTACCTGCAGCACACCGTCCCGTGGCGATGACCCAACCCCTGACGCCATGAGCAGCGCGCCCTGGGTAGTGAAAGGGCAAATAAAAGGCCCCGTGCAAGACATGGCTCGGAGCACTCAGGTGTGTATGGCACACACCTGGACAGCAAGGAGCTGATCAAATAGCTAGAGCGGTCCGGGTGGAAACTGGGAGGAGGTCAGCACCAGCAGTCCCCATAAGTGCCCCTATATATCTTGCGGGATCATATAGGTCATCGAGTCAGCACCTATCACTCATAGCCGGCGGACGGCCAGCTTCCGCCTGTCGACAGTTGCAGTAAAGCAAAGGACAAATTCGGACAGGTCGTCTCCACGCGCCTACTGCACTGGCGACAGGTTCGCCTCCTTGGCGGCCGCGGCATACATCGGAATCTCCCTGGCCATGGTGTCGGCCAGGACTTGCGGCGCGCTGCCTACGGGATCGATGCCCAGCTCCAGCAAGCGGTCGGCCACGGCGGGCTCTCTCACGGCGGCGGATACGGTGTTCTGCAACTTGTCGATGACGGCCTGCGGCGTGCCCGCCGGCGCGTACAGGGACGACCAGAACGACATTGCGAAATCCGGTGCGCCGGACTCCGCGACGGTGGGCACGTCGGGCAACAAGGTAAAACGCTTCGCCCCCGTGACGGCCAGCGCTTTCAGCCGGCCGCTGCGGATCTGGGGCAGCACGGCGGCGGTGTCGATCAGCGCAAAGTCGATCTCATTGGCCAACAAGGCCGCAACCACGGCGGAATTCCCTTTGTAGTTGACCACCTCCGCTTCCAGGCCGACGCGCTTGGCGAAGAGTCCGGTGGCGAGCTGGAAGGAGTTGGCGCCCGAGCCTGCGAACAGCGGCTTGCCGCTATTCTTGCCCTGAGCAACCAGATCGGCCACCGAGCGCGCCGAGCTTTCAGCCTTGACGGTCAGGATCATGGGAATGTCCCCGACAAGGGAGATCGGCGCGAAATCGGCGACCGGGTCGTAGTCCAGGTTGTTGTAGATGGCCGGATTGACGGTCATGCCGCTGCTCGGCCCCACCAGCAAGGTGTAGCCGTCGGCCTCGGCCCGCTTGACGGCGCCGATGGCAATGGCGCCGCTGGCGCCCGGCCGGTTCTCCACGATGAAGGGCTGGCCCAGCCGGCGCTGCAACTGCTCGGCCATCAGGCGGGCCAGGATATCGTTGCCGCCGCCAGGCGCGAAGCCCACGATCATGCGCACGGGCCGCGCCGGATACTCTTGCGCCGCGACACTGAAAGCCGACAACGCGAGCACTGCACCTGCCCACAAAGATAGAAACCGTTTCATGCCACGCTCCATACGTTGAACTCAGTGCGCCGTTACTGGGGAATGCACGGATGGCCCATTCTCCCCTGCCTCGCTACATTGGGCACGACCCAACGTGCCAGCCGATGCCGCTGGCAGCGACAGCACGCAACGGACCCCGGAGCCGAAATGGCGCCTGAATGGCACAACTGGAGCACCCACGATCACGGCCAGCACGCCCTGGCGTTCTGGCAGGATGCGGTCTGCGCCGGTGTGCTCGACTCCGAATTCCGCGCCGAACCCGACGCCGGATTCGCAGGCACCATGTCCAGCCAGAACCGCGCGGGAGTCCGGCTCGTGAGCTTCGCGAGTTCCCCGCACATGATCCGGCGTTCCCAGCGGCAAGTCAGCCGTCTCAATGGCGATCACATCATGCTCAGCCTGCAATTGCAGGGCAGCGCCTTGATGTCCCAGGGCGACGAGCAGTTGTGCCTGCGGCCCGGAGAATTCGGGCTGCTCGACACCGGATCCGCGTTCGACATCACGTTCCCGGAAACGACCTCGCGCCGGCTGGTCCTGCTGCCGCGCCACGCCTTGAGCGCGCGCGCCCCGGGCATGCGGCGGCTGCGCGCGCCGGCCAGCCTGCCGGCCGACATGCCATTCGCGCCCGTGCTCACCGAAGCCATGCGCCTGCTGACCGATACGACGGTCAAACTGCAGGACCGCACCGTCGACACGCTGCTGGATGCCGTCATCGAGATCGTCTCGTTGCATTGCGCATCCCTGGCGGACGCCGCGGCGCCCCCGTCCACCGAACTGAGCTTCGTCGGCGTGAAGCGCCACATCGATACGGCGATCGCCAACCCGGACCTGTCGCCCGCGATGGTGGCCGCAGCCTGCCGCATATCGGTCCGCACCCTGCACCGCCTGTTCGCGCGGCATGCAGCCTTGTCGTTCGAAGCCTACGTGGTGCAGGCCCGCCTGACGCTCGCGCATGAGCTGCTGGCGGCTGGCAAGACCCGCACGGTCAGCGAGGCGGCCTTCGCCTGCGGCTTCAATAATCTCTCCCACTTCACGCGGCGCTTCTCCGAGCGATACGGCGATTTGCCCGTAAATCTGCTCAAGCAAGGGCAGACCCGCGGCTGACTGACGCCGTGGGCGGCGTCCGCTGGCGCGCTGGGCACAGCCCCGCGCAGCGCCTGGCGGCAGAATGAGCTTCATCCCGGCCCTGGCCGGCAAGCTTACGTCGCACCATGCCCAAAACCATCACCATTCACCGCCCCGATGCGGTCCGCGCCGCCGCCGAGAGCTGCGTGCATTTCGGCTTCTGCACCGCGGTCTGTCCTACCTACGTGCTCGATGGCGAAGAGCTGGATTCACCGCGCGGCCGGATCGCCCTGGCGCGCGAGATGCTGGACAGCGGCGCTGCGCCCAGCCCGGCCGCCGTGCGCCACCTGGACCGCTGCCTGTCGTGCCTCTCGTGCGAAACCACCTGCGCGGCCGGCGTCTCGTATCACGCCATCATCGACGGCGCGCGCGAGCATATCGAGAAGAGCAAGGTCCGCCCGCTGACGCAGCGCCTGCTGCGCTCGGCGCTGGCCCGGGTACTGACGACCCCCACGCTGCTGCGCCCCGCCGCGGCCGCGGGCCGGTTGCTGCGCGGCGCCGCCGGCCGCCTGGGCGGGCCGTTGGGCGCGTTGGCCTCCCTATCCGGCGCCCCCGCACTCGCGGCGTTTGCGCCGCGCGCCGAAGCCGCTCCACAGCCGCCCGCCAACCCCACGCGCCGCGTGGCTCTGCTGGACGGCTGCGCCCAGTCGGTGCTCGGCGCCGAGATCAACGCCTCGGCCAAGCGCCTGCTCATACGCGCCGGCATCGCCGTCGTCGACGTGCCCGGCGTGCAATGCTGTGGCGCGCTCGAACTGCACATGGGACGGCGCGAGGCCGCCACCCGGCACATGGAACAGGCCGTCCGCAGCTGGTCGGCCGCGCTGCAGGCCGGGCATATCGACGCCATCATCAGCACCACCTCGGGCTGCGGTTCCGTTATCAAACGCTATGGGGAACTGCTTTCCGACCGCCCCGAACTGTCGGCGCTGGCGCGCCTCGTGGTAGAGGCCACCCAGGATATCTCGCAGATCGCCGCCGGCCTGCCGTTGACATCCACCGGCTCGGCGTCAGGCCTGGCCGTTTCCTATCACGACTCCTGTTCACTCAAGCATGGCCTGAAGATCGAACGGCCGCCGCGCCGCGCGCTGGGCAAGCGGGACATGGAGGTGCGCGATATCGCGGAATCGCATCTGTGCTGCGGCTCGGCCGGGACCTACAACATCCTCGAGCCGGCCATCTCGGACCGCCTGGGACAACGCAAGGCGGCCCACGCCTCGGCCGGCCGGCCTGACGTGATCGCCGCCGGCAACATGGGATGCCTGGTGCAGATCTCGCGCTTCACGCCCGTGCCAGTGGCGCACACGGTGCAGTTGCTGGACTGGGCCACCGGCGGCCCGCCCCCCCGCGGTCTCGAAAACTACCGGCCCAAGCCGCCGCAGGCGGCGGCCGACGCTCCAACGCCGGCGGCCACGCCGGTTCCGACAACCGCCGGCAGCGGCGATCTTCTGTGGTGAAAGACGTATGCCTTCCAATGACCCTATCGTAGATTTCGCCCATGCGGCGGCAGCCGAGCTTGGCGCGGACGCCATCGCGCTGGGTGACGACGTCCTCGGACGCTACGGCGAACACACCCTGCCCTGCGCCGATGTGCGCCCCGGCGCGGTCGCCTATCCGGACTCGACCGAGGCGGTGCAGACGCTGGTGCGCCTGGCCAACCGCTTCCGCGTCCAGCTCTATCCCATCAGCAATGGCCAGAACATCGGCCTGGGCACCCGCTCGCCCATCCGCCCTGGCCAGGTGGTGGTGGACCTGGGGCGGCGCATGAACCGCATCCTGGAAGTGAACGAGACGCTGGGCTATTGCGTGCTCGAGCCCGGCGTGAGCTTTCGCGCCATGCACGATGAGCTGCAGCGCCGGGAAAGCAAGCTGATGATCTCGCCGACCGCGGGCCCGTCGCAGGGCAGCATCCTCGCGAACGCGCTGGACAAGGGCGGCGGCAGCGGCGCCTACGCCGATCATTTCGGCATGAGTTGCGGCATGGAGGTCGTGCTCGGCAATGGCGACGTGATCCGCACCGGCGACGGCAGCCTGGCCGGGTCCTCGCATCCCAACTGGCACGTTTCCAAATACAGCTTCGGCCCTACGCTGGACGGCCTGTTCTCCCAATCCAACTTCGGCATCGTCACCCGCGTAGGCATGTGGCTCATGCCTCGGCCGCCGCATATCGAACCCTTCTTTTTCACCTTCCCCGACGACGAAGATCTGGGGGAGATCGTCGAACGCATCCGTCCGCTGAAGCTCAGCAATTTCGTGCCGACGCTGATCCGCGCCACCAATGACCTGTATCTGCTGTCCTCGGCCGCCACCAACCCGGAATACGCGGCCAGCGGCGGCAAACGCTCGATGTCCGACGAGGGACGCGCCGCGCTGCGCAGGCTGTATGACCTGGGATCCTGGACGGTATCAGGCGCCGTGTACGGCGCCAGCCGTGCCGCCGTGCAACCCCAGATCGACCGCATCGCCCAGCACTTCCTGGCCTCGGGCAAGGGACGCCAGATTCCCATGGAGGAAGCCGAGGACATCGGCCCCCTGCACATCGCCATCAACTCCAACACCGGCGTGCCGACCGACAGCGAATTGAAGATGCTGGGCTGGCGCCCGGGCGGCGGCGCGATCTGGCTGTCGGCGGGCTCCCCCGTCGCCGGCGACATCGTCAACGCCCTGCAAACACAGGCGCGCCGCATTTGCCACGAGCACGGGCTGGAATACCTGCTGTCGAACGTTTGCGGCGCCCGATTCGCCCGCGCCATCCACGCGATCATCTACAACCGGGAAGACGCCGACGAAACCGCGCGCGCCGACGCCTGCTACCGGGCGCTGGCCAGGCTGTTCGCCGATCGCGGCATTTTCGTGGGACGCGCGCCGACCATGTATCACGAGTTCCACCAGGCCCAGCGCATGCCGGAGTTGGTGCGTGCTTGCGCATCGATCAAGGCCGCCTTGGACCCGAATGGCGTGATCGCGCCAGGGAAGTACGGGATCGAATGAGGAAGGGCGTGTCCGGGGCGGCTGCGCTCCGGACGCCCGTGAGCCGCCGGCCGCGCGGGCTTGGGCGGCGGCTATCTGTAAAACGTTGAATTTTCGTGGGATGTTGGCGCGGCAGGAGGGGCTCGAACCCCCGACCCTGGGGACACAGATCCGGACCAGGAGTACGCACTTCATACCCTTCCGAGACGACTCACTCAACAATACTCAAAACTTCACAGAACTTTATATTTCTTATTTGAACGATCTATACAGTGAAAGGGTAATTGGGCAGTACCACTTGAAAATCGGAATTGAGGGCGACTTTCACGCCGCTTCTAGGGCATTCGTTCCGACGGACAAACTCTGCTCCTCCTCACCCTCCCTATCTCAACGCATGAACACCAACAGCAAAAAAACCATTAAGGCACAGTTTCACCTGCAACGGCTCTTGCCGGCGGTGCTCAGTCTAATGCTCGCAGGCATGGCCGACTCAGCACTGGCAGATACCAGTGGAACGCAGGGCGGTATTAGTGTTCACTACGGCATAGGTAAGCAATACAAGCGCTACACACTGAACTATGAAGCAGCGTCGGTCTGGACTACCAAGTTCAGTGGGAACTGGGGGCGCCTGGATTTAACGCCCGAAATCGGCGTTTCCTACTGGACAGCCGATGGCTCTCGCTCGCCCAGTCAAGCCTGGCAATTTAGCGCGATCCCCATGTTCCGCTGGTGGACTACCGAACGCTTCTACATCGAAGCGGGCATTGGGGTCACGGCGCTCACACGCACTCGGTTTGCAGACAAGAACATCGGATCTGCCTTCCAGTTTGGCGATCATATCGGTGCGGGTTTTCTACTCACGCGCCACGACCGTATTGGTCTGCGCCTTTCACACTTTTCCAATGCTGGCATCAAGCGACCGAACCCTGGTCTGGACACCTTGCAATTGACATATACGTATCAGTTTTGATCACAACGAAGATCCAAAACCGTGACCACGATGCGTATGATTTCGCCGCGCATACGAACCCGGCGACGACGCACGAACACTACGACAGACGGGTGGTGAAGAAGGCCATCGCGCCAGAGTAAAGTTCCAACGCAGGCATTTTTATTCTGATAATTGCCTTATTAACGGCTTTTGGCATTACACAATAGCTTGATTTACTTAGCTATTCTGGCGCGGCAGGAGGGGCTCGAACCCCCGACCTCAGGCTTAGAAGGCCCGTGCTCTATCCAGCTGAGCTACTGCCGCGCGGTGTGGTGATGGCCCGGAAAGGATCCGGGCGCCGCATTTTACCTTGTTGCGGGCGGCTTGGGCGGCCGGCCCGCAACACGGGCCTATAAACCCTACTCTTCGCCTATGTCCGCATGGGTCGACACCCACAGCACCAGGGCGTCGTCCGGACTCAGGCTGATCACGCGATGGCCCATGCGGCTGTCTATGTAGAAGCTTTCCCCGGCCTTCAGGCGGGCGGGCTCGTAGAACTCGGTGTAGAGCTCGACCTCGCCTTCCAGCACATAGACGAATTCCTCGCCGCGGTGGCGGCTCCAGTCGTGGAATTCGTCGAAGGAGCGGGCCTTGACGCGGGTGTGGAAGGGCATCATGCGCTTGTGCGACAGCGCGGTGCACAGCAGGCGGTGGTCGTAGTACGGGGTTTCGTACTGGCGCCCTTCTCCCTGGCGGCTGAGGCTGCGGCGGCCGGTGCCCATGTGGGCGTCGGACGCGGTGAAGAGCTCGGCCACGTCCAGCTCCAGGCCCGCCGCGATCTTGATCAAGTTGTCATAGGTGGGCGACAGCAGGCTGTTTTCGATCTTGGACAACGTGGACGCGGACACGCCGGTGGCCGCGGCCGCCTGCTTCAAGGTCCACGCCCGCGCCTGGCGCAAGGCTCGCAGCCGCTGTGCCAACACGCTTTGTTTGTTGCCTTCCATCTATGCACCCTGTCATGCCCGCGACCGCCGCTCCCGCCACCAGTCGCGCGCCTGGTAAGACCAATAAGTAAGTTGCACCGCTGCCGTGCCGAGACCGCCGCCGTTCCAGGCCAGCCCGAACGGCGCGTACAGCTTGTAGCGCTGGGTGTCGCCCGCGATCCCTTCGGCGACGACCCGGCCGCCGATCGACGCGGTGTTCATGCCGTGTCCGCCGAACGCCGTGCAGTACCAGACATCCGGCGAGAGCTGGCCGATCTGCGGCATCAGATGCCGCGCGTAGGCCATGCGTCCCGACCACGCCGTTTCCACGCGCAGTCCCTGCAATTGGGGATAGACGGAGAGGAGTTCGCGGCGCAGCGACTCCGCCAGGTCGGGCGGGTCGTCGACACGGGTGGTGATTCTACTGCCCCAGCCGATGCGCCCGCCATCGAGCACGCGGTAATAGTTGCCGGCGCGCCGGTCGTCGCCGATGGCGGCGGTGGTGCGTATGGCTTCCTGCACCCGGTCGCCCAGCGGCTCGGTCAGCATGATGTAGGTGGCGATGGGCAGCATCGCGCGGCGCAGCGCAGGCACCACGTCCTCGGTGTAGCCGCCGGTGGCCAGTACCACGGTGCGGGCGTCGATCTGGCCGCGCTCCGTTTTCAGGCGCTTGACCGCGCCGTCCAGCGACGCCTGCACAACAGGCGAGTCTTCGTGGATGCGCACACCCAGGCGCGCGCATTCGCGGGCCAGCGCGCGGGCGTAGTTCAGCGGGTGGAAGTGGAAGGACGTGGGGTCCTCCACGCCCTGGAAGTAAACGTCGGACAGCAAGCGTTCGCGGACCTGGCCGCGGCTCAGCAGACGCACGTCGCGGCCGAAATCACGTTGCTGGCTGTCGCACCACTGCCGGAGGGCGTCGGTCGCCTCGTAGCGCACCACGCGCAGCCGGCCGTCGACCTTGCGGGCTTCGGTGATGTCCAGGTCGCGGATGTTGTTGCGGATGATCTCCACGCCTTCCATCGACAGGCGGTAGAGCTTGCGGTAGTGGTCTTCGTCGACGTGCTTTCTGATGGCGTCGGCCCCGGCGGAGTATGCCGGCGAGACGGAGCCGCCGTTGCGACCGGACGCGCCCCAGGCGATGCGCCGCCCCTCCAGCAAGATGACGTCGCGGCCGCGGCGGGCCAGTTCCAACGCGGCGGACAAGCCCGCCATTCCAGCCCCGACCACGCAGACGTCGGTGCTGGCCGCGCCGGACAGCGGCGCATAACGGGTGTCGCCGTCGGCCAGCGTGCGCTTGTAGTAGGTGTCGATGTACTCGGAAGCCATGGTGGTCGGCATCAGTTCAGGCCCGCGCCTTGCAAGCCGCCGGTCAAGCGCTTTTCCAGCCAGTTGGCCAGTCGCAGCAGCGGGTAGCAATAGATGAAGTAAATGGCGGCGATCATGCCGTAGATGAACAGCGACTTGGCCGGAAAGGTGATGATGAACACCTCGCCCTGCCGCGTCAGCTCGGTGATGCCCACCACGGACAGGATGGCCGTGCTTTTGATCAGCATGACGTAGACGCCGCTCATGGGCTGCACGATCAGGCGCATGGCCTGCGGCAGGATGACCAGGCGCAGGATCTGGAACGGCCGCAGACCCAGCGTCATCGCGCCTTCGGTCTGGCCGCGCGGCACGGCCTGGATCGCGCCCATGACGATCTCGGCGACATAGCAGGACGTGTAGACCGACAGCGACACGAAGGCGGCGGTGCCGGAATCCCAATGCAGCATCTCGATGCCCGAGCTGGGCAGCACGAAATAGAAGATGTAGAGCTGCACCAGGAACGGCGTACCGCGCAGGATGTGGATGTACAGGCCCAGCAGCTGGTGCACGCCGCGGATGCGGTAGCTGCGGATCACGCCGATCACGAAGCCCAGCAGGGACCCCGCGATGATGGCCACGAAGGAGATCTTCAAGGTCTCCCAGAAGCCCTTCAGCAGGAACGGCAGCACCACGCCGGTGGTGGAAATATAGGAATCCAGCATGCTTACCTCGCGTTCCAGGCGGGACCCGCCAGCCAGATGCTCACGCCGCGCGACAGCAGCAGCATGCAGGCATAGATCAGCAGATAGCCGGCCGCGATGGTCAGGAAGCTTTCGTTGGGCACGATGCGGTCGCTGTTCATCTGCACGCCGGCCGCGACCAGTTCGAATACCGTGATCAGCGACAGCAGCGAGGTGTCCTTGATCAGCACGGCGGTCTGGCCCAAGAGCGGCGGCAAGGTATTGGCGAAGGCTTGCGGCAGCACCACGTAGCGCAGCCGCTGGCGGTAGTTCATGCCGCAGGCCTTGGCGCCTTCGATCTGGCCGCGCGGCACGGATTCGATGCCCACGCGGATGATTTCGCTCATGTAGGCCGCATGGTGCAGCGTCATGGCGAGGATGCCCAGCAACATCTCGCTCCAGCCCTTGGCGCCCGGCACCAGCATGGGCACCGCGTAGTAGACCAGGTAGATCTGCACCAGCAAGGGCGTGGAACGGATGAATTGCACATAGGCCGCCACCGGCCGCCAGACGGCGGCGCGGGGCGACATATGGGCAAGCGCCAACGGGATGCCGGCCAGCACCGACAGCACCAGGCTTGCGCCCGCCGCGATCAGGGTGTTGGCCAGGCCGGTGGCGAACTGGCCGGTGTACTGGCTGACGATGCGCCAGTTATAGAAGTCGAGCAGCCAGTCCATGGGCTCAGTGGTCTTTCTTCCAGTCGGTGGAGTACCAGTACTTCACCTGTTCTGGCAGCGTGTTGTCGGCCGTCTTCAGCGTCTGCCAGTTGTCCAGCCAGAACTTCAGGCGGAAGGCGTTGGGACCGACGGCGAAGGCCAGCGGTTCGCGCACCATGATGCCGTCCAGCACGCGCAGGTTGCCGAAGTCGACCAGGAACTGGTTGGCCGTGGACAGCGACATGATGCCGGCGTCCAGGCGGCCGCTGGACAGGGCCTGCCCGACCGGCGCGCTGCCGCCGGAGAATTCCTTCATGGTGGCCTTGGGCAGCATCTTCTTGCCCACTTCCGCATAGGTGCTAGCGCCCAGCACGCCCACGGTCACGCCGTCCTTGTTGAGTTCCTCGTACGACTTGTAGGGTGAATCCTTGGGCACCACGGCCACGGTGTCGGCGTAGAACATGGGGGTGGAGAACAGCACCTGCGCGGCGCGCTGCGGGGTCGGCGTCATGTCGGCGGCGACCATGTCGGCCTTGCCGGACAAGAGCGCCGGGATCAGGCCCTTCCACTCGTAATCCTGCAGCACCAGCTTCACGCCCAGGTCGTCGGCCATGCGCTTGGCCACTTCCACGGCCAGGCCGGTGCGCTTGCCGCTCTTGTCCATGAAGCTCATCAGCGGCCCCGAGGTCTGCACCGCGACGCGCAGCTCGCCGCGCTTGAGGATGTCGGCCAGTTCGTCGGCCTGCGCGGGCAAGGCGACGGTGGCGGCCGCCAGGGCGATGCCGGCCACGCCCAGCCATTGTTTGATTTTCAGCATTTCCTACCCCTTGTGGTGAATGGACTCACGTCATTCCGGGCAAAGCACAGTGCGCCGGCAGCGCCCGGATCAGCCGGACCGGCCCTGGTTACCGCCGGGCGCCGCGCATGCGGACGACCCCGTTGCTTCCTTGCTGCTAGGAACTACAGAATCTTTTCCAGGAAGGCGCGGGTGCGCGCTTCCCTGGGGTGGCCGAACACCTCGTCCGGCGTGCCCATTTCCACGATGCGGCCGGCGTCCATGAAGAGTGCGCGGTCGCCCACATCGCGCGCAAAGCCCATCTCATGGGTCACCACCGCCATGGTCATGCCGTCGCGCGCCAATGCGCGCATCAGTTCGAGTATGCCGCCCACGGTTTCGGGGTCGAGCGCCGACGTGGCCTCGTCGAACAGCATCAGTTTGGGGTCCATGGCCAGTGCGCGCGCGATCGCCACACGCTGCTGCTGGCCGCCGGAGAGCTGGCTGGGATAGCGCGCGCCGTATTCGCCCATGCCGACGCGGCCCAGCAATTCGCGGGCATAGCGTTCCGCGTCGGCGCGGGAGCGCCCGCGCACCACCCGCTGGGGTAGCGCGACATTGTCCAGCGCAGTACGGTGTTGGAACAGGTTGAAGTGCTGGAACACCATGCCGACTTCGGTGCGCCAGCGGTTGACATCGGTGGCCGGGTCGGTGAGCGACACGCCGTCCACGCGGATGGCGCCGCTGTCGATGCTCTCCAGGCCGTTGAGCGTGCGCAGCAAGGTGCTCTTGCCGGATCCGGACGGACCGACCACCACCATGACCTCGCCGCGGCCGAGCTCGCAGTCGATGCCGTCCAACGCCAGATGCGGGGCCTGCCCGTCGCGTTGATAGGTCTTGGTGACTGCCTGGACTACCAGCAGAGGTTCCGCCACGGATCCACCTTCGTATGAGTGCTGCCTTGGTTAAAAAGGTTTCGCAATTCACGCTGGAGTTTCGTATAGTAAATTTTTTTCCAGAATCGCCACTTAGGCATAACCCTTAAGCGAAGACAGGTTCTTCGCAGGCAACCCAAGGAACCGGCATGGACACTCCCCAAGACATCCTGCGCGCGCTCGGGCTGAACCCGGAATCGCTCACGGGCGGCACGCTGCGCGCGCGCAGCCCGATAGACGGCGCCGAACTGGCTCAGGTGCATGAGCACACGGTGGCCCAGGCCCATTCCGCCATCACCCGCGCGCGCCAGGCCAGCCTGGCGTGGCGCGACGTGCCGGCGCCGCGCCGTGGCGAGTTGCTGCGCCTGTTCGGCGAAACGCTGCGCCAGCACAAGCGCGAACTGGGCCGCCTGGTCAGCCTGGAAGCCGGCAAGATCGTCGCCGAAGGCGAAGGCGAAGTGCAGGAAATGATCGACATCTGCGACTTCGCCGTGGGCCTGTCGCGCCAGCTCTACGGTTTGACCATCGCTTCCGAGCGCCCCGGCCACCGCATGATGGAAACCTGGCACCCGCTGGGCGTGGTCGGCGTGATCAGCGCGTTCAACTTCCCGGTGGCCGTGTGGTCCTGGAACGCCGCGCTGGCGCTGGTCTGCGGCAATGCCGTGGTCTGGAAGCCGTCGGAAAAAACCCCGCTGACCGCGCTGGCCTGCCAGGCGCTCTTCGCCCAGGCCGCGCAGCGCTTCGGCGACGCGCCCGCCGGCCTGTCCGAAGTGCTGATCGGCGGCCGCGACATCGGCGAGGCGCTGGTGGATTCGCACGCCGTGGCCCTGGTGTCGGCCACCGGCTCGACCCGCATGGGCCGCCAGGTCGGCCCGCGCGTGGCGCAGCGCTTCGGCCGCGTGCTGCTGGAGCTGGGCGGCAACAACGCCATCATCGTCGGCCCCACGGCCGACCTGGACATGGCCGCGCGCGGCATCGTGTTCGGCGCCATCGGCACGGCCGGCCAGCGCTGCACCACCACGCGCCGCCTGATCGTGCACGAGAGCGTGGCCGACGACCTGGTGCAGCGCCTGCACAAGGCCTATGCCAGCGCCACCATCGGCAATCCGCTGGACAGCGCCACGCTGGTCGGTCCGCTGATCGACCGCGTGTCCTATGACGCCATGCAGGCGGCGCTGACGGCGGCGCGCGAACAAGGCGGCAAGGTCACGGGCGGCGAACGCGTGCTGGCCGAGCAGTATCCCGATGCCTGGTACGTGCGCCCCGCCATCGCTGAAATGCCGGGCCAGACCGACGTGGTCTGCCACGAGACCTTCGCGCCCATCCTTTACGTGATGCGCTACGCCGACTTCAATCAGGCGCTGGCCTTGCAAAATGGCGTGCCGCAAGGCCTGTCGTCGGCCATCTTCACCAATGACCTGCGCGAGGCCGAGACCTTCCTGTCGGCGGCGGGCTCGGACTGCGGCATTGCCAACGTCAACATCGGCACCTCCGGCGCCGAGATCGGCGGCGCCTTCGGCGGTGAAAAGGAAACCGGCGGCGGCCGCGAATCGGGCTCGGACGCCTGGCGCAACTACATGCGCCGCGCCACCAACACGATCAACTATTCGCGCCAGCTGCCGTTGGCCCAGGGCATTAAGTTCGGCGAATAAGCCCGCACGCCACGCTGTCCACGCAAGCCCCCGCCCTGTGCGGGGGCTTACGCTTTCTACATACGATTAGCCTGCCTTACAAACTGTAGCGGGGGTCGATGCTACATTTCCTGGTCACAAAACTACGTTATGACCCGATGACCATCAGCCGTCCTGCACGATCCGCCCTCCCCCTGCGCACCCTGGTCGCCGCCCTGGCCATGGGCTTGGCGGGCGCAGCCACCGCGGGTGTGTCGTACCGGCTGGATCGCCCCTCGGCCGCCCCCGGCGAAACCGTCACCATCGAGGCGGTGTATTTCAACGAAGGCACTTCCCGCTCCACCTGGGAGGCGCCGCCGGAACTGGTGCTGCAGTGGCGCGGCCAGGACGGCCAGATCGTGCGCAGCCTGGCCAAGCTGCGCGGCGGCCCGGCCAGCTTCAGCGTGCCGGTCAACAATTTCGCGCGCATGGCGTGGACCGCCGTGGTACCCGCCACGGCCCAGGGCCTGCAGGCCGTGTCCATCGAAGGCCAGCCCGCGATGATGGCGCTGGACGCCACCGGCCGCGACAGCGGCACCCTGGCCAGCACGCCCGCGCGCGGCCCGGTGGTGGACGCCAGCAGCGGTGAACCCGTGCCCGCCGCGGCAGTGGCCGCGGTCGGCGCATCGCCCGAAGGCGGTCCCTCGCCCGACGCGTCCGTCGTGCCGACCGTGCAACAGCAAACCGCGTTCGACCGCTTCCGCAGCTCCATCTCGGAGTACAAGCCGGTGTACTTCGACGTCGGCACCCGCGGGCAGACCACCGCGCGCTTTCAGATCAGCGCCAAGTATCGCCTCTTCAGCCCCGCGGGCGACCGCCCCGCGACCTGGGACGAGAATTTCTACCTGGCTTACACGCAGACCTCGCTGTGGGACCTGGAAGGCGATTCCATGCCCTTCATCGACACCACCTTCAATCCCAGCGCGTTCTGGCTGTCCGACAATATCTGGCAGTCCGCCAGCCAGAACTGGCGCTTCGGCATGAACACCGGCGTCGAGCACAACTCCAACGGCAAGGACGGCGCGGATTCGCGCTCGGTCAACGACGGCTATATCGAGCCGCGCTTCCATTACCGCTTCGACGGCGGCAGCACGCTCACCTTTGCGCCGCGGGTCAAGGCCTACTTCGGCGTCGCCAGCGAAAACAGCGACTACGCCGACTACGCCGGACACGTCGACTGGCAATTGCGCTGGGCCCAGGACAACGGCGCGGTGGTGTCCGCCATGTACCGCCAGGGCGATCAGAAGCGCCGCACCACCCAGCTGGATTTCGCCTGGCCGCTGCAGCGCACCTGGCTGAACATGAACGGCTACCTGCATCTGCAGTACTTCAACGGCTACGGCGAAACCCTGCTGGGCTACAACCAGCGCAACGAATCGCAGTTCCGCGTCGGCCTGTCGCTGGTGCCTTGAACGAGGCGCGCCGCCAGGCGCGCGCGTAGGCGCCCTAGCCTTCCACCGCCAGCTCTTCCCAGCCCAGTTCACGGGTGCGCTCCAGCGCCACCGTAACCTGGGCGGCGGCAGAACGCACCGCCTCGACCAACGCCTGCCCATTCAGCAGCCGCGCCGTGACACCGGCCATGAACACGTCGCCGGTGCCGTGCACCGAGGGCGGTATCGCAATCTCCGGATGCGTCACGACGGTGGCCTGATCCCGCGTCACCACCGCCAGCTGCAAGGTGCCGGCCGCGGCGGCCATGGGCGCCGCGCTGGTCACGACGATCCAGTCCGGACCGCGCGCGATCAGTTCACGCGCCGCCGCCACCACCTCGTCGATCGACGACAAGGCGCGCCCCACCAGCAGTTCCAGTTCGAAATGGTTCGGCGTCATGCCGTCAGCCAGCGGCACCAGCAAGTCCCGGTATTGCTCGACCAGCCCCTCGTTCACGTACAGCCCGTCGTTGCGGTCGCCCATGACGGGGTCGATGTGCACCTTCAGATCGGGCCGCGATGCGCGCAGCGCAGGCAGCCAAGCGGCCAGCAGCCCGGCCTGCCCGGGTTGGCCCAGGTAACCGCAGACCACCGCGCGCGCCGTCCGGGTGACGCCGCGCTCGTCCAGGCCCTGCAGCAGCCCTTCAAACCAGTCCAGCGGCACCGCGCCGCCATGCAAGGTCGGATAGTGCGGCGTGTTGCTCAGGATCACGGTAGGCACCGCGATCGCGTGCAGGCCCGCCTTGCGGAAGACGGGCATGGCGGCGTTGTTGCCGACGCAGCCGTACACGACCTGGGATTGGACGGAAACGATATCCACCTGCGCGGTAACGGCGGGGATTGCGCTCATGGGGCTGCTCCTGGGCTGCCGCGGTCTACGCGGCGCTACATGCGGGTGATGAAATAGATCTTCTTGACGAACTGGTCCACTTCCCAGCGGCCGGTATAGCCTTCGGGCATGACGAAGGCTTCGCCCACGGTCAGTTCATGCACGGTGCCGTCCGGATCGACCAGGCGCGCCGAACCTTCCACGATGTAGCCGAACTCGATGTAGCCCGTGGTGTTGGACTGGAACACGCCCGCGCTGCTTTCCCAGACGCCGGCCTCTGCCTTGCCGCCATTGCCCTCGAACGCGGTCACGGTGCGGAACGCCGCGTCGCCCGAGATCGGGCGGCGGGGCTTTCCAGGCACCGGATTCTTCATGGGGCCTGCATCGATGCGGACGAGCCGCGATTGATCGTTCTTCATGGAAGTTCCTGTATGCGGATAAGGTAATGAGTCCGGCGGCCCGCTCAGTGGGCGGCCACCACCAGCACTTCGGCCATGGCCCGGCTGACGGTGCGCATGCGGTGCGGCAGTTCGGAGTCGAAATAGACGGAATCCCCGGTCTCCAGGCGGAACTGGCGTTCGCCCACATGGACCTCGATGGCGCCCTTGAGCACCAGCAGGAATTCCTCGCCGGGGTGCGGAAACACCGCGGTCGCATCGGGAAAGTCGCGGGGCGGATGCACCACGAAAGGCTCCATCGCCTTGACCTTGCGGCGGCCGGCCAGCGACTCGTAGTGATACTCGCTGCCCAGCCCCCGGCGCTGCAAGGCCTCGCGGTCCGCCACCCGCACCACGCTGACCACTTCTTCCTGCGCGGCATCGTCCGTGCCCACCAGTTCCGATACGCCCAGGCCATAGGCTTCCGCCAGCCGCAGCACGGTGGAAATGGAGGGTTCGCTCAGGCCCCGCTCCAGCTTGGAGAGGTAGCTCTTGGTCAATCCGGTGCGCTGCGCCAGCTGTTCCAGGGACAGGGTTTGCTGGCGGCGCAGGGCGCGCAGGCGGTGCGGCAGGTCTATCATGGGCGGGGTTGCGGAAATACAGTCGCGGAATACGACCGGTAAGCATGCCCTAATCCGGCCCCGCCGTCGAGCCGGCCCCGCCCGCGGCCGCCATCAGGCCAACACGTCGGGATGCGCCCGCAGCGCACGCCGCGCATAGTAAGAGAAGCCGACCTGCGACCGCTTGGGCGTCAGGATCCAGTCATGCGCCTCGCGGCCCAGCGCCGGCGGAATGGGCTGGATCTTGCCGGCGGCCATGGCCAGCAGCTGCATGCGGGCGGCGCGCTCGAACTGCAGCGCCAGCACGCAGGCCTCTTCCACCGAACCCGCCGCGATCAGCATGCCGTGGTGCGACAGCAGGATGGCACGCTTGGAACCCAGCGCGGCCGAGATGATCTCGCCTTCCTCGTTGCCCACCGGCACGCCGGGCCAATCCTTCAGGAAGGCCACGTCGTCGTACAGCGGGCAGTTGTCCATGTGCGAGATTTCCAGCGGCACCTCCAGCATCGACAGCGAGGCCGCGTGCAGCGGATGCGTGTGGATGATGCAGTTCACGTCCGGACGCGCGCGGTAGACCCAGGAATGGAAGCGATTGGCCGGATTGGGCATGCCGCCCCCTTCCTGCACCCGCAGGTCCTCGTCCACCAGCAGCAGGTTGCTGGCGCTGATCTCGTCAAAGCCCAGCCCCAGGCGTTGCGTGTAGTACCGGTTCGGCTCCGGCGCGCGCGCCGTGATCTGCCCGGCCAGGCCGGAATCATGCCCGCCGTCGAACAGAATGCGGCAGGTCAGCGCCAGGCGTTCGCGCAGGCTCCATTCGGGCGTCTCGAACTGGCGCTGCATTTCGGCTTTCGCCCGCGCGATCAGTTCGTCCTTGCCCAGATGCATCGTATCGGCCATCGTCGTCACTCCTAAGATAGTGTCTCTGTCATGCCGCTTCGATCAGCGGCGTAAAACCCGGCAAGGCGCGCATGCGCGCCACCCAGGCGTCGATATGGGCGAAGCCGGACAGGTCATAGCCGCCCTCGGCCGCCATGCTCGTGTAGGGAAACAGCGCGATGTCGGCAATGGTTGGCGCGCTTCCCACCAGATAGTCGCGACCCGCCAGATGCGCATCCATCAGCGCGGCAGCCTTCATGCCGATCTCGCGCCATGCCCGCATCGCCGGGTCATCCACCTGCGCGGTGTTGCGCAGATGGATCAGCAGGCGCGGCTGCGCAAAGGCGTGCATGTGCTGGGTCTGCTCGAAGCTGAGCCAGCTGCTGACCTGCGACTGCTCCAGGCGGCCGCCAGGCAGCCAGGACGTGCCCAGCCCCAGATACCAGAGGATGGCCTGCGACTCGGCCAGCCACTCGCCTTCCGGCGTCAGCAAGGCCGGCACCTGGCGCCACGGATTGATGCGCGCGAACGCGTTCGTCTCCAGGTCGCCCTGCACGATGTCGAAGGTGCGGCGCTTGATCGGCAGGCCCATGTAGCCGCAGGCCAGCCGGATCTTCCAGGCGTTGCCCGAACGCAGGGTATCGGCCAGTTCCAGCGGCTTGCCCGCCAGCGGATGCGGTGTCTGGTTCATCGTCAGTCCATTTTGATGTTGGCGCGTTTCACGATCTCGGTCCACTTGGCTTTCTCGCCGGCGATGAAGCGCTGATACTCGTCCGGCTTGCCCGTATACAACTGCGTACCCTGCGACGCCAGCCGATCCTTCAATTCCGGCGACGCCAGGGTCTTCTGCAGCGCCGCGTTCAGCTTTTCCATCACGTCGGGCGGCGTGCCGGCGGGCGCGAAGAACGCGTTCCACGAGCTGATCTGCAGGGCCGCGTCGCCCACCTCGCTGCTGGCAGGCACGTCGGGCGCGGAAGGCAGGCGCTTGTCGGCGGCCACCGCCAGCGCGCGCAGCTTGCCGGACGCCGCATGCGGCATGATCACCGGGCTGGCGTCCATCACCACGTCGACCTGCTCGCCGATGGCGGCGTTCACGGCTTCGCTGCCGCTCTTGAACGGCACATGCACGATGTCCACGCCCGCCGTCAGCTTCAACAGTTCCAGGCCCAGGTGCGGCGAACTGGCATTGCCCGCCGAACCGAAGTTCAGCTTGGCCGGGTTGGCCTTGGCATAGGCCACGAACTCGCCAAAGGTCTTGGCCGGCACGCCCGCACGCACGGCCAGCAGATACGGCGATCCCGACACCATGCCCACCGGCGCGAACTTGTCGGCGTCATAACTGAGCTTGCTGTAGATCAGCGGGTTGACCACCTGCGTGCCTACCGTGCCCATGAAGATCGTATAGCCATCGGCCGGCGCGGTGGCGGCCACCTGCGCCGCGATCACCCCGCCCGCGCCCGGCCGGTTCTCGATCACGATGCTCTGTCCCAAGGCGTCGCCCATGCCCTTGCCGACCTGACGCGCCACGATGTCCGTGATACCGCCCGCGCCGAACGGCACCACCAGCCGGATCGGCCGGTCTGGATAGGCCGCCGCCTCGGCGCTACTGGCCACCATTGCCGCTACCAATGCCAGCGCGCCGGCAATTCCCGAAATCTTCATGTCATCCCCCTACGGGCGCCGCCTATCGGCACCATCATGACACGAAGTGTCCTATAGGAGATTGATTTTCCGCAAGGAAAACAAGATTAGGTAAAACCCTGAGCAGCAGGAATATAGTTCGCGTTTTTGGTTGAAGTTCGCCTTTTGGCTTTGGCCGGCAACACCTGCTATTGCGCCGGCATCTTCTCTTATTCTGTGCAGATGGACGGCCTGCAGGCTGAAGAAAGGCGAACTTTGCGATAAGCGCGATTAAATCAGCGCGACAGTTCAAGCCGGCAGATTTGGGATATGCCCGTATGGAATTAGGTGGGAGACATGGACGTCTCGAGGCACTCGGCTATTGGACAATTTCGGCGTCGGAAGCGCAGTGCTTCGTATGGAAGGCCCCTGTGGCAAGTGGCCGTTTTCGGCCAGGAAGGGCCATTCAAAGAAAAAGAGTTGCGCCGCTGGAACGGCTACATCAATTCCAAAAGCGGACAAACAAGTACGCCGAACATCCGGCATACTGCAATGGTCCCGGACTGCTGATGCCCGTCCGGTGGAGGTTTCCATATCGCTTTATCTTCTGATTGACGATGAAAACTTGCTTTTCCCGGAAAGGCTTCGATTCGCAATATGGGCGGATTGCTAGTCCGATTCTCCCTGATGGCCGTCTAGTGCCGCTCCCGATCCCGGCCGCACATGACGATCTCACGATGAAAGATATCAAACTGGCCAACGTGGACGTGGACGGCCTGCTCCATGACCTGTCGGGCGGCCGCTTGTCCATGGAGACCCGCATACATCTGGATCCCGACCTCGCTCGGGCATCAGACCAGCGACTGCCTGGGTGGCGGCCGGCGCTCGGTCAGACCGGTGCGGCGCACGGACATCTAGCCCGTCAAAAATTCGGTGCGGGAGACGTATTCCTGTTCTTCGGGTGGTTCCGAGAAGTCGAACGAGTCGGTGGTCGCTGGCGATATGCGGCTTCAGCGCCGAACCTTCACGTAATGTTTGGCTGGCTCGAAGTCGCAGAAGTGCTTCCCGTTGTGACTCAACGCGAAGATTGCCTGAAGCGGCATCCGTGGATCGCGGCCCATCCTCACGTGGCAAAACCCGACCATTACGACAGCGCTTTGAACAATTTGTATGTCGCCGGTACAGCTTCAAGATATGTAAATCGCGCCTCGTTCGGTGCGGGGCAGTTCCCGCATTTCAAGGATGCTCTTCGTCTTACGGCAGCCGGTGGCTCGCGGACGCTGTGGCGCCTACCGGGTTGGTTCCTGCCTGACAGCACTCGGCCTCCGCTGTCATACCACCCTGTGGGTTCGCGATGGGCGCATGATGACCAAGGCGTACTGTTGCGCTCCGCCGCAAAAGGGCAGGAGTTTGTGCTCGACGCCGACCACTATCCCGAGGCAGAGCCCTGGTTGAGGAACCTGCTGGAGGAAGCTATCTGATGCTCTACTTCGTCTATCTACGTCGCCCCTCTGGCGATAGCGATCCGCGCCGAGATCCGTTCTGGGAATTTGGCAGCTTCGGACAGACCGGCTGTCATCGAACTAACCTGATGCACCCCATCAGTAGTCCGCTGAAGATTGGCGATAGGCTCGTCTTTTTGCAGGGGGGCAATAGCGAAATACGTGTTGTAGGGCTGACGCCACCGATTGCGGTCAAGCGCGGCCAGCAACCGCTCAACGTGACGTGGGACCGGGCCTATAGGCCGTTACCTTATGCGATGGCACCGGTGCTCACGGACAACTGCGGGTACACGGACTTTCCAGCTGTCGCGCGCATTCTCGAAAATACCAATCGAACCACCAATTGTGCGAAAGTGGCGAGTCGCCTTCGTAGCCGCAGCTCTCCAGTCAATCGAGACTTGCAGGAGCAACTACTGGAATGGTTCTCTCAGGACTCGCTACCAACAATCTCTCACTACCTGGAGGCGATCGATATGATCGAGTCGAAATGGGTGCAGAACGGCCTTGCTGCCGGATGGGCCTCCCCACGGGAAAGGGCACTTCGATTTGCCGAAGCAAGCGGCGTCTATCCAGACTTCATCGAGAGCGACGAACAAGTGCTTCCTACCGCAAGAATCGGCACTACCCGAAATAGTTGCAAGGCGGCAGATCCACAACGGAAAAAATTGCGAACTCGGTGCAGATGAGCAATTCCGGCGCGGCATCCGAGCCTGCCTACGGCTCATGCGATCATGCCGTTGATACTGACGATTGATGAGACTGGAACGCATCGCCGACCGCCTACGATAGACAGACACTTATGAATCCGTTCGACGAACTGCCGCGCCGTGATAAGAACCACGAAATGGAGGACCAGGCTCTTGCCGCCTTCCAAAAGCGGCTGGCCGACAGCAGTTGTTTTATCCCTCAAGCGTCGGACCGCAAGGACTACGGCACAGACTGCCAGATTGAGGTCGTCGCGGACGGTCTGGCGACAAACGTCCGGGTGCATGTTCAGGTGAAAGGTACAGCCCGAACCCTGAATGCCGACGGGTCGCTCAGCGTCTCCGTCGAGCGCGCGAACCTAAACTACCTGTTGATGCATCCCTACAGCTTCTACGCCTGCTACCACGTCCCGACGGGTACGTTGCGTATCTGTCTGGCCGATGCTGTCCTGCGGCAATACGAGCACGACGGACGTTCATGGACGGACCAAAGCTCGGTCACCGTCTCCTTCACGCACGAGATGACGACCGATCGATTGTGTAAGGTGGCCGCGCTCGCGCGGTCCGGCGCCACGTCTTCGCGGGACCGTCGGGTCGCTCAGACCTCCGCCGGTCCTAAAGACCTACCCAACGCCATCTTGGACGCCGTACCGGATGTCCATGTCCCGGAGGATCAGCTCCAAGCTGCGACGCTACTGCAGCAGCTATATGACCAGAATGCAGACGAGGTGATCAGCGCAAGCTTCGAGCGATTCGCCGCAGCGCTCGGTGCTAATCACGACTCCATGGGCATCCCCTATATGTCGGAGATCAATCTCGGCATGGCACGCCGAACTCGGCATCCAGAGCGGATCGTCGAAGGCATCGCGTTTTTCCAGCGGCAACTCGCAAGTGGCCGCTTTCAGGCTGCCAGCCTGCATTACACCATTGGAAATGCATATTCAGCGGTTCCCGATGATGAGCAGGCCAAGTTGGCCTATCAAACCGCCCTTGCAGATCCAGGACTTATAGGCGCCTCCGAGTTGGCGGCCCAGATCCACAAGAATCTAGGCACGAGCTTCGAGCGACTCGGAGATCAAGATTCGGCCGTTGAGCACTATTGTGAGGCGCTGCGGCTGGATTCGACTCTGGCCGAGGCCCACAATGCCATGGGCAACCATCTCGTTCGGATCGGCCGTTACAAGGACGCTCTAAATCACTTCGATCAAGTCGTATTCGTAGATCGCAACCAGGGAAAGATGACGGCGGTTTCCGGGTGGCGCGTCAACGTCTTATTCAATCTCGACCAGGGAGCAGCAGCATTCCGCGAGATCAATGCTCTAATCGGTCAGGCCGACCGCTACGAATGGATTTGGCCGTGGTGCCTGCGGCTGGTAGCGAGTTTCGGCCGCACCACGATCAACAACGCAGTGTACGCTCGCGCCTTCTGGCAGCGCTACGTCCAAACCCATCCTGACAGCTCGCATGGGAGATGGGAGCTGTTAATGAGTAACTTCTACTTGCGAGGGCAGGGTTATGACCTCAAGAAAACCTACGCCGAATTCAGGAATGAATTCGACCGCCATATAGCTCACGTCAGCGCGGATGACGCCGCATTGCCGTGGGATCGCCTGGGCCATTGGGCGCAGGAGAACGGGGACTGGGAGGAGGCTGAACGCTGTTTCCGCAAGGCCTACGATCTCGAAGGCGGCCACTATGGCTATTGCCTCGGAACAGCGCTGAACTTTTTAGACCGCTTTGACGAAAGTCTACCGATTCTCTTGGAGCAGGCCAAAACGCTCCAGCCGGACGCAATGAGTTGGTTTCAGGTCGGAGTAGCATACGCGCATCTTGGGCAGGCGGACCAGGCGATCGACGCCTTACATCGGGCGGTCACCCTAGATCCCGAATATGCTGTGGCGATGTTCGAGCTCGGCGGAGTGCACTGGAACAGCGGCGACCATGCAAAGGCGAAGCAGGCTTGGTCAGTGGCCTGTGAACGCTTTCCTAACCACGAGCTCGTCTGTCAAGTGAAAGCACTTTTGCAGTGAGAAAACTCTATCGCTCGTGAACAACTGGCGAAAAGGGACGCTTTTGAAAACGGGATTCGCAGCAGGATCTGGCGTTATGTCACGGAACACCATGCCTCGGCGTGCGGACCAGTGTCAAAGCATCGGCATAGCGGTCGCTACATCGGATTGGCGTCGGGTATGCTCCTCCCGGCAAGAGTGGAAGCAATACTAGCCTCAGCGCACAGACTCATCCAGCGCCGACGCCGAAACACCATCATATGTCAGGCTCACAGGCTCGCTGCCAACGGCCGTTTGACTCCAGAAAGCGGTCATCTCTGCATCCGTGGCGAGGGACCGCCTCGGGTCGACAGCGGAAGTTCTCTGAGAGCTGGTAGAACCTATCGCTCCCCTATGACACGGCCCGGGGCCTAGAAATTTTTAAAAAACCGGACGCAGCGCCAAGTGTCGAAGTTCAACGCGCTTGGGAATGACATCACCGCCAACTCAATAAGTTACGAAAAATCCGTCATTGACGTTGGTCCCATTGCGTCACTCAAGTTGGGATTTGCGCCTCGTTCAGACCGACGTGCCCAACGGTACGCGTATCGTCGCCTCGTTCGGCGTGGGCATCCCCAGCGTCTACGACGGCGGCGCCGAACCGGTCGCGCTATGCAGTTCTGGGCGGGCCCATATTGGTTTCTGACCATCCGCTTCGGGCTGGTCGCCTTGATCCGCCTGCCGCTCACCATGGCAGGTGGCTTTCTGCGCTGGCTTTCGTATTGCTGCAAGCGCCCGGCGCCGTGGCCTGCCGAGGTGCTGGCCAGCAGGGGGCCGGTACTTTCAACCACCGAACTGGCCCAGCTTAAAGTAGCGATGGCTCATCCGAGAAGATTGTGATGAAGCCGCCGCTTCAGTTGGTAAAGGCACGGGCGTCAGCTTAGATCTGGTAAAAACTGAGCCGGGTATTGGAATAAGAATGCCTCTGATGCTCCGGCGACAAGATTACAAGACCAGAGACGTGCATTAGCTCGGTTAAGCTGATTTGACGTGTCACGAGGGAGATGTGTTGTGCTGTACGCAAGACATCATCGACATACAACTTGAGAAGATAGGATCATGCCCCAGCCGCATTCAACACGCCCACCCGCTTACGCACTGAAGATGCGGTATGCACCTGCGATGAAGCTTCTCTTTACGTTGGGCCTTGCAACTCTATGGGCTGGCGCCCAAGCTGCAAGTTTTGATTGCAACAAGGCCGTGAGCGCTACGGAAAGGTTGATCTGCAGCGATGCCGAGACATCCGCGCTGGATGGAAAATTGCAAGGGGCCTATAAAACAGCACTAGCCGCAACCGATGCCTATGGCAAGAAAGAGTTGGCTAAAGAACAGCGCAACTGGATTAAATACGCTCGTGACATTTGTCAAGACAGCGCCTGCCTGCAGCAAGCATACACAACCCGCATCGCCATGCTGGCGCGCAATGAGAAACGTATTGCCAATGGCGAGGTGTACTCGGACTGCAAGCTGCCGGGCAACCAAACCGTTAGTGGCGAATGCGTTAATGTTGTGTCGATTCGTGATCCCAACTCCCGTGTTGAATCGTTCAACCAATCGTTGGCGCATCAGAAGCAAAACGGCCGAATCATCGGTTGTAGCCGGCTGATTGATCTACCGGTTGGCGTCGCCGGGAGTAATCACAGTTTTGGCGGCTCCTGCGTATTGCAGGAAGGTACGCAGCGCAAGAACGTGAGGATCTGCAACGACGATATGTTCGGGCATTTCCAAGTAGAGCCGTCCACGCCACAGGATGCCTCAGACAAGCGCTTGGTCGACTTTACTTACGCGCAATGCTATGGCGGTTGATGGTAAGCGCCCGGGCCTATCCGTGATTTTGGGTGCGAGGCATGTCATGAGGACTAGAGATCATGGATATGCCGATGAAGAAGAGGCGCACAGCAACCGCCCAGGGGGCGGTCCGTGGGCCGCTGCCTGAAGTGCCGGCCACGATGCTCATCACGCCCGAGGTGGCTCGAGGCTATCGCGGTTGCCAGCGAAGAGCGCGTTCACGGGCTGGCGACGCTGCGCCGTGCCTGGTGGCCGAGTGCTATGACGCTTGGTGGCGATAGGTCCCGCTGCGCCTGGGCGGCACCTCCGACCTGGCAGGCGCGGACGCTGGAACCCGCAGCGAGGGATCACCCGCAGCACTTGACAAACCCACACCAGTTTCGTTGAATGAAATATATTCCATTCAACGAAACGACAATGACTTCCTCCGCTGAGCACACCCTGGTGACCCACCTGGCCGATCTGCAACGGCGCCAGATCTCCCCGACCACGCGCGCGCGGCTGGCGCAGGCGCTGCTGGACTGGTTCACGGCGGGCTGGTCCGCCGCGGGCACGCCGGCCGCGGCCGGCTATCGGCGCGTGGCGCTGGACTGCCAGCCGGGCGCGGGATCGGCGCCCGTCTTCGGCGGCCCGGTCGTCAACGCCAATGGCGCGGCCTTCGCCAATGCCGCCATCGCCCATATCCGCGAAATCGACGACGCCCACCGTGCCGCCATGCTGCACCCGGGCGTGGTGTCGGTCACGCCAGCGCTGGCGCTCGCGGCGGATGGCGGCATGACGCAGCGGCAGGTCGCGGATGCCATCATCGCCGGCTACGAAGTTTCATTGCGCCTGGGCGAGGCCCTGGGCACGCGCCACGCGGCGGGGTTTCATGCCACCGCGACGGCGGGCGCGGTGGGCGCGGCCGCCGCTGCCGGGGTGGCCCTGGGGCTGGCGCCGGCGCCCCTGCACCACGCGCTCGGCATCGGCGCCACCCAGGCGGCGGGGCTGTGGCAACTGGTGGACGACAACGCGCACGAAGCCAAGTCGCTGCATCCGGCCTTCGCGGTGCGCAACGGCCTGGCCGCGGCCTATGCCGCGCGCGCCGGCCTGCCGGGCGCGCAACGCTTCGCCACCGGCGCGCGCGGGCTGTACGCGCTGCTGGCGGGCGACGGTCCGCTGGACGCGCTGGCGGGCGGCCTCGACGCCAGCGAGCGGTTGAACACCGCCACCATCAAGGCCTGGCCCTGCTGCGCCCAGCTCTTCACGCCGCTGGATGCCACCCGCGAGCTGTTGGACGCGCACGCGCCGACGCCCGACGAAATCGAATCGGTCGACATCGAGATATTCACGCACGCGCTGAAGATCGCCGGCGTCGACTGGCCCGCCACGCCCGCGCAGACCTGCTTCTCGCTGCGCTACGTGGTGGCGCGGCTGCTGCTCACTGGCGGGCTGGGCATCGAAGACATGGAGTCCACGGATCTGCAGGCGCCCGACCTGGTGGCGCTGGCGCGCCGCATCACGGTGCGCACCAGCGACGCCTTCCAACGCGAATTTCCGCGCCTGCGGCCATGCCGGGTGACCCTGATATTGAAGGATGGGCGCCGACTGAGCGCGTTGCGCCAGTTGCGGCGCGGCGATCCCGAAGACCCTTACGACTGGCCCGCGCTGCAGGCGCGCATGCGCGCCTTTGCGCCGGCCATGGATGACGCCACCGCCCGCGCCATCGTGGCCTGGTGCGAACGCTTCACGGACGAGGGCAATGACGCGCGGGCGTGCCTGCCGGAGCCCGCGCTGTTCGGCTGCGCGGCGCCGCGCTAGGCGACGCCGCGAGGCGCCCGCCCGGGCGCCTCATTCGGATGCGGGCGGCGTCCAGGACGCGGGCGGCGCGGTGCGAAAGCCCTGCTGCGCCAGTTCGTGGCGCGCGATCTCGACCGCCTTGCACTGCGCCGCCTCGTTGTGGCGCGACGCCAGCCCCAGCACCACCAGCGCGCCGACGAAGGTATCGTCGGCATCGAACACCGGCACGGCCACCGACGCCATTTCCGCGACCCGCTCGGAGCGGGTCATGGCATAGCCCTTTTCATGGATGTCGCGCGCCAGCGGCGTGGCGCCGCCGGTGAAGGCGCGCAGCACGTGCGCCGACGAACCGCCGTCCTTCAGGCTGATGCGCGTGCCGACCTCGACGTGGTGGCGCACTTCCTTGGTGGTGTTCTCGCGGTACAGGCAGATGCGGTCGTCGCCGCTGCGCACGTACACGGCCACGGTCTCGCCGGTCTGCGCGACGATGTTGCGCAGCGCCGGCTGCAGGCGCGAGCCCAGGTCGAAGGTATCGCGATACAGCATGCCCATGTGCAGCAACGCCGGTCCTAGCGCGTAGGTGCTGCTGTCGTAGCGATAGATCATGCGCGCCTTGATGAACACGCCCAACAGGCGCAGCAGCGTGGCCTTGTCCAGGCCGGTGCGGTCGGCCAGGTCACGCAGCGAAAGGCGCAGATGGTCTTCGCCGAAGCACTCCAGCACGGAGATGCCGCGTTCGAGCACGCCGACGGGCGGCTTAGGGGAATTCTCGCTTGACACGGTTTCGGATGCTTCCTATAGTTTTGTTCAATAAAACGTATTTTAATCAATGAAACGAAAGACGGCTACCGGACCAGGGAACCGCCGTCCGGGTTTCAACCCAGGAGACAAGCGTCGCGCGACCCGCGAGCCTTACGCCCGCCGCCGCGCACCGTAGCATTATGCCGAATCAGATCGATGCACTCGCCGCCGCGCTGGGCGCCATCGTCGGGCCGTCCCACGTCCTGACCCATGCGGCCGACACGGCCCGCTACACGGCGGACTGGCGCCGCAATTTTCCCGGCGCCGCGCGCGCCGTGGCGCGCCCGGCCGATACGGCCGAAGTCTCGCGGGTGGTGGCGCTGTGCGCGGCGCAGGGCGTGGCGGTGGTGCCGCAAGGCGGCAACACCGGCCTGGTGGGCGGCTCGACCCCCGACGCCTCCGGCCGCGAAGTGGTGCTGAGCCTGGACCGCATGACGGCGGTGCGCCGGGTCGACGCGCTGGACAACAGCATCACGCTGGAAGCCGGCTGCACGGTGCTGGCCGCCCAGCAGGCGGCCGCCGAGGCTGGCCGGCTGTTCGCGTTGTCGCTGGCATCGGAAGGCAGCGCCACCATCGGCGGCGTGGTCTCCACCAACGCCGGCGGCGAACAGGTGCTGCGCTATGGCAATACGCGCGAACTGACGCTGGGGTTGGAAGTGGTGCTGGCCGACGGCAGCGTGCTGCCGCAACTGGGCACGCTGCGCAAGGACAACACCGGCTACGACCTCAAGCAGCTCTTCATCGGCGGCGAGGGCACGCTGGGCGTGGTCACCGCGGCGGCCTTCCGGCTCTACGCCCTGCCCCGCAAGGTGGTGACGGCCTGGGCCGCGGTGCCGACGCCGCAGGCGGCGGTGGACCTGTTGGCGCGCCTGACCGACGCGGTCGGCGAGCGCGTCACGGCCTTCGAACTGATCGGTCGCCAGACGCTGGAACAGGTGCTGGCGCACCCGCTGGACGGCATGCGCGATCCGCTGGCGCAGCCCTCGCCCTGGACCGTGCTGTTCGATGTGTCCGAGACGTCGGCCTTGATGGCCCCGGAACCGGCCGTCGAGGGCGTGCTCGAGGCCGCGATGGAACACGGCGGCGTGACCGATGCGGTGATCGCCGCCTCCGGCCGCCAGGCGCATGAACTGTGGGCGCTGCGTGAGCACGTGCCGGAGGCGCAGCGGCTGGACGGCCCCTCCATCAAGCACGACATCTCGGTCGCGGTGTCGCGCATTCCCGAATTCATCGCCACCGCCGGCGCCCGCCTGCAGGCCCTGATGCCGGGCATCCGCATCGTCTGCTTCGGCCACGTCGGCGACGGCAACCTGCACTACAACCAGAGCAAGCCGCTGGCGATGGACGACGCCGCCTTCCGGGCGCAAGAGGACGCGGTGCACGACATCGTGCACGACGTCGCCGCGCGGCTGGACGGCTCGATCTCGGCCGAGCACGGCATCGGCCGCCTCAAGCAACACGCCTTCCTGCAATACAAGCCCGCCGTCTCGGTGGACGTCATGCAACGCATCAAGCACGCGCTCGACCCGCGCGGCACGTTCAATCCGGGCCGGCTGCTGCCCCGCCCGGCCCATCACTCCTAAGCCTCCAGGACCCGCACCATGCCCGTTTCCGTCTTCGACATGCAATCGCTCCAGCACCTGTGGAGCACCGATGAACTGCGCGCCATCTTCTCGGAAGAGAACCGCGTCCAGCAATGGCTGGATTTCGAGGCCGCGCTGGCCGAGGCCCAGGCCGAGCTGGGCATCATCCCGGCCGCCGCCGCCGCGCGGATCCGCGCCCAGGCGACGGTGGCCAATATCGACATCGCCGCGATGTCGGCCGAGATCCGCCGCATCAAGCACTCGCTGGTGCCGGCGCTCAAGCAATTGCAGGCGGGCTGCGGCCCCGACCATGGTGAGTGGCTGCATTACGGCGCCACCACCCAGGACGTGGTCGACACCGGCGTGGCGCTGCAGCTCAAGCAGGCCCATGCCGTCTTCATGCGCGACCTCGCCGCCATCGGCCGCGAGCTGGCGCGCCTGGCGCAAAGCCATCGCGACACGCCCATGGCCGGCCGCACCCATGGCGTGCAGGCGCTGCCCATCACCTTCGGGCACAAGTGCGCGGTGTGGCTGGACGAACTGTCGCGCCATCACGAGCGCCTGAAGGAATGCGAGGCGCGGGTGCTAGTGGGCATGGTGGTCGGCGCGGTCGGCAGCCAGGCCTCGCTGGGCGAACAGGCCGCCGAGGTCGAGCGCCGCACGCTGGCCAAGCTGGGGTTGGAGACGGCGCCGATCAGCTGGGCGCCGGCGCGCGACCGCTTCACCGAATACGCGCTGGTGCTGGCCATGATCGGCGCGACGCTGTCGAAGATCGGCAATGAACTGTTCAACCTGCAACGCAACGAATTCGCCGAAGTCGAGGAAGCCTTCTCGGAAGGCAAGCTGGGCTCGTCGACCATGCCGCACAAGCGCAACCCGACCTCGGCCGAGAACCTCGCTGGCCTGTGCCGGCCGCTGCGCGCCAATGCGACGCTGATGCTCGAAGGCATGGTGCAGGAAGGCGAGCGCGACGGCATTGCCTGGAAGATCGAATGGAAGGCGCTCCCCGAATGCTGCCTGATCGCCGGCGCCATGCTGTTCCAGGCCAAGAACCTGCTGGCCGGACTGCGCGTGGACGCCGACGCCATGGCGCTGAACCTGGACCGCATGCGCGGCTACCTGCTGTCCGAACACGTGATGCTGGACCTGTCCGAGCGCGTCGGCAAACAGACCGCGCACGAATGGATCTACGAAGCCTCGATGCACGGCATCACGCACAAGCTCGATTTCGCCCAGGCGCTGCGCCAGCACAAGGATCTGGCCAACCTGCTGGGCGAGGAAGAAATCCTGCGCCTGACCGATCCCGCGGGTTACCTGGGACAGTGTGCCGCCTCGGTGGACAGGGTGGTGCAGCGACATCAAGCCGGCTGGCTGCAAGCCTGACGGTTCCCCTTGATAAAAAATACACAGGAGACAAACACCATGGGCATTTCCTTCGCAAGCGGCGCCATGCGCCGGCTGGGCCGGCGCGCCGCCCTCGCCGCGGCGCTGGGGCTGGCGGCACTGGCCGGCGGCCAGGCGCAGGCGGCATTTCCCGAGCGTCCCATCACCCTGGTGGTCGGCTTTCCGCCGGGCGGCGGCGGCGACCTCTATGGCCGCCTGATCGCCACCGCCATGGGCAAGACCCTGGGGCAGACCGTGATCGTCGAGAACCGGCCGGGCGCGGGCGGCAACATCGCCGCCGGCCTGGTTGCCAAGGCCGCGCCCGATGGCTACACCATCCTGCTGGCCATGAGCGGCAACCTGGCGGTCTCGCCGGCGCTCAAGCCGCAGAGCCTGCCGTACAAGGTGCCGGACGACTTTGCCCTGATCGGCCTGATCCTGGAGGCGCCGCACGGCCTGTTCGTGGCCACGCCGTCGCATTTCAAGACGGCGCGCGAAGTGATCGATGCCGCCAAGCAGAAGGAACTGACCTTTGCCTCCACCGGCACCGGCGGCGCCGCCCACATCGGCATGGAGACCATCAAGGAACTGGGCCACCTGAAGCTCCTGCACGTGCCGTACAAGGGCTCCGGCCCCGCCATCACCGACATGCTGGGCGGGCAGATCGACATGTTCTTCGCCACCGCATCGCCGCTGGTGCCGCAGGTGCAGCAGGGCCAGTTGCGAGTGCTGGCCCTGACCGGCCGCCAGCGCAGCCCGATCCTGCCCGACGTGCCGACCTTCAAGGAGCTCGGCATCGACATGACCATGACGCAGTGGTACGGCCTGGCGGCGCCGGCCGGTACGCCGCCCGCGGTGCTCAAGGTGCTGTCCGAGCACCTGTCGCGCGCGCTGGCGGACCCCACGGTGCAGAACACGATCCGCAAGGACGCCGCGATGGAGCGCGACCTGCCGATGGACCAGTTCAAGCAGTACATCCTCGACGACATCGCCAACTACCGCAAAGCCGCCACCCCCGACCTGCTCAAGCAGATCGGCCAATGACCCAATCCGACCGAACCGATTTTCAGGAGACCCCACCATGTTGCAGAACTGGACCGACACCCTCGCCAACAACCGCAAGGCCGGCGAGGTCCTGGGCAAGCACAACCCGCAGCTGCTGACCGCGTTCCGCGCCCTGAACCAGGCGCAGGGCGCCACCGGCACGCTGGACGCCAAGACGCGCGAGCTGATCGCGCTGGCGGTGGCCGTCACCACGCGCTGCGACGGCTGCATCGCCGCGCACGCCGACGCCGCCCGCAAGGCCGGCGTGACGGAACTGGAGCTGAGCGAGGCCTTGAGCACCGCCATTGCCCTGAACGCGGGCGCCGCCTATGTGTATTCGTTGCGTGCGATGGACGCGCTGACGGCGGGTCAGGGTTGAGCGGGAGCCACGCATGTACACCACCCTGATCAGCGCGGACGAACTGGCCCGCGCCCTGCAAGACCCGCAACACCGCGACATCGTGGTGCTGGACTGCGGCTTCGAGCTGACGGATCCGCAGGCGGGCCGCCGCCACTACGATGCCGGCCACCTGCCGGGCGCGTTCCACGTGCATCTAGAAGACACCCTCAGCGGCCCCAAGACCGGCCGCAACGGCCGCCACCCGCTGCCCGACCGCGCCGCGCTGGCGCGAGCCCTGGCGGCGCTGGGCGTGAACGCGGACACCCAGGTGGTCGCCTACGACAATGCCGGCGGCATGTACGCCGCGCGCCTGTGGTGGCTGCTGCGCTGGATCGGCCACGAGGCCGTGGCGGTGCTCGATGGCGGCGAAGGCGCCTGGAAGGCCGCGGGCCAGCCGTTCACGACCGATGCGCCGGCGCCGCGCCCGGCGGGAGCCCTGGCCGTCGGCGAGGGCCGCCAAGCCACGCTGGACTACCCCCAGCTGCGCCAGGCGCTGGCCGCCGACGCGCGCCGGGTGCTGGACGCGCGCGCCCCCGACCGCTACCGGGGCGAGAACGAGACCCTGGACGCGGTGGGCGGACACATCCCCGGCGCCCGCAACCGGTTCTTTCGCGACAACCTCGGCGCCGACGGGCGCTTCCTGCCCCCCGCCGCGCTACGCCAGGCCTTCCTGGCGCAACTCGATGGCCTGGCGCCGGACGCCGTGGTGTGCCAATGCGGTTCCGGCGTCACCGCGTGCCACAATTTATTGGCCATGGAAATCGCGGGCCTGTCCGGCGCGGCCCTCTACCCCGGCTCGTGGAGCGAATGGAGCGCGCAACCCGACGCGCCCGTCGCCACGGGCGCCAACCCCTGATCCGCCCATGATCGACGCCTCTTCCCACCCTCCCCGTCCCGACAGCGGCCGCCTGTCCCATAGCGCACACTGGGGCGTGTTCTCGGCCGCCTGGAAAGACGGCGCGCTCGACGTCCGGCCTCATCCGGGCGATCCCGACCCCAACCCGCTGATCCAGAACTTCACCAACGCGCTCGACCATCCGGCGCGCGTCACCACGCCGATGGTGCGGCGCGGCTGGCTGGAACGCGGGCCGGGTCCGGACGCGCGCCGGGGAAGCGACGATTACGTGCCGCTCGGCTGGGACGACGCGCTGGACCTGCTGGCCGCCGAACTGCGCCGGGTGCGCGACCAGCACGGCCCGCAAGCGGTGTTCGGCGGTTCGTATGGCTGGTCCAGCGCCGGCCGCTTCCATCACGCGCAGAGCCAGGTGCACCGCTTCCTGAACACGGCGCTGGGCGGCTACGTGCGCTCGGTCAACAGCTACAGCGCGGGCGCCTCGGCCGTGATCCTGCCGCACATCCTGGGCAGCATGGACGACGTGGCGCGCCGCAACGTCACCTGGGAACAGATCGTGGCGCACACCGACGTGGTGCTGGCCTTCGGCGGCATGGCGCTGAAGAACTCGCGCGTGGCCAGCGGCGGCATCAGCCGGCACATCGAGCGCGACTCGATGCGCCGGGCCGCGCGACGCGGCTGCCGCTTCCTGAACATCAGTCCGCTGGCCTCCGACCTGCCGGCGGACGCGGCGGCGCAGTGGGTGCGCGCCGTGCCCGGCACCGACGTGGCGCTGATGCTGGCACTGGTGCATGAGCTGGTGGCCAATGGCTGGCATGACCAGCCGTTCCTGCGCGACTTCTGCGAAGGCTGGGATGGCTTCGAGGACTACCTGATGGGCCGCGCGGACGGCCAGGCCAAGGATCCGGCCTGGGCCGCGCCGATCTGCGGCGTGCCGGCCGCGGACATCGCGCGGATCGCGCGGTTGCTGCCGGGCAAGCGCGTGCTGGTGACCGTGGCGCATTCGCTGCAACGCGCCGAACATGGCGAACAGCCGGTCTGGATGGGCGCGGTGCTGGCCGCTGCGCTGGGGCAGCTGGGATTGCCGGGCGGCGGCTACGCCTACGCGCTCGGCACGCTGGCGCACTACGGCAAGCGCAGCAACGCGGTGCCGGTGGCGTCGTTGCCGCAGGGCGTGAACGGCGTCAAGGCGTTCATTCCCGTGGCGCGCATCGCCGACATGCTGCTGCATCCTGGCAAGCCGTTCGACTACAACGGCAAGCGCATGGACTACCCGCACATCCGCCTGGCCTATTGGGCGGGCGGCAACCCGTTCCACCATCACCAGGACCTCAAGCGCCTGTCGCGCGCCTTCGCCACGCTCGACACCTTCGTGGTCCACGAGATCGGCTGGACCGCCACCGCGCGTCACGCCGACATCGTGCTGCCCTGCACGATGACGCTGGAACGCGAGGACATCGGCGGCGCGCCCACCGATCCGCTGCTGGTGGCCATGCACCGCATCGCCGCCCCCAACGGCCTGGCGCGCGACGACTACGACATCTTCGCCGACCTGGCCGAACGGCTGGGCACGCGCGAGGCCTTCACCGAAGGCCGCAGCAGCGGCGAATGGCTGCGCCACCTGTATGAAAGAACCCGCGCGGCCCTCGAGGAAAAAGGCCTGGAGGCGCCGGACTTCGACCAGTTCTGGACGCGCGGCGAATTGACCCTGCCGCAGCAGGACGACGACGGTGGCATCCTGCGCGCGTTCCGCGACGATCCCGCTGGCAAGCCGCTGCCCACGCCCAGCGGCAAAGTCCAGATCAGCTCGCCGATCGTGGCCGGCTTCGGCTACCCCGATTGCCCCGGCCATCCTGCCTGGCTGACGCCACAGGACGCGCCGACGCCGGCGCATCCGCTGTTCCTGGTCGCCAACCAGCCCGCCACCCGCCTGCACAGCCAGCTGGATTTCGGCGCCCACAGCGCGTCGCAAAAGCGTCAGGGGCGAGAAGTGTGCACGCTGCATCCCCGCGACGCCGCGGCCCGCGGCATCGGCGAAGGCGACATCGTGCGGCTGTTCAACGACCGCGGCGCCTGCCTGGCCAGCGCCACGCTCAGCGACCGCATCATGCCCGGCGTGGCGCAACTGCCCACCGGCGCCTGGTACGACCCGGTGCGGGACGAGCGCGGCGAGGTGACGCTATGCGGCCACGGCAATCCCAACATCCTGACGCGCGACGCCGGCACCTCGTCGCTGGCGCAAGGTTGCAGCGGCCAATTGACGACGGTGCAGATCGAGCCCCATGACGGGCCGTTGCCGCCGATCCGGGCCTTCGAGCCCCCCCCACGGCAGCGTCCGCGCGCTGATGCCGCGCCCCCCGGGCTGGCGGGCGGCACCGCGCCTTCCACTTCGACGCCATGCGCGAACTGTGCGTAGTCATCTGCTCGGCCGGGCTATATCCCCATGTCCAGGGCGCCCAGCGCGGCACCTTCCCAAGGCCGGCGCCCCTCCCCCGAGGATGCCCGATAGCGGCTTTGGGTAGCCACCTGGGGTCAAGCCGGCACACCCCGGCTCGCCTGCGCTTGGCGGGGGTCGGCGGAATCTAGTTCTTCACGTAGTACGCCGCGGGCTTGAACAAACAGCGATCGATAGACTGCTTCGTGCGAAACACACATGATCTTTCCGTCAGGAGAATGACGCTTCGGCCTTCCTGAAATTTGTTCTGGTGACCAGTCAGCCTCCAACAGGCGTATCACGATAATGCGCAGCTGCGGTTCACGGGACAGCAGGTAAGGCTTCGGTCGCAGACCACGCTTGAGGAACTGCTTTTCAGCATCGTACGCTCGGTACTTCCCTGGTCCACCATTGCGGCCGACCTCTCTCGAGATCGTCGATGCTGAGCGACCTAACTGGCGACCAATAGCTCTAAGGGGTGAGTGCTGATGACTGTTATCAGCCTGAAGCGGCCGCTTGGTTGAATTCTATTGATGACCGATCATGGCCGAGAACGGCCATAGTCCAGGGCTAGCAAGTCACCGGCCGACATGCCGCATGGATCGGACGGCGCCGTCAAAAAGGCGAACGTTATTCCTGCCACTCAAACCCTGCGCTGCGGAAACGGGGTTCTCCCTTTTCGTTGAAGTTCACGTATCGGCGTGGAGATTTGACAACACCAAGAGCCTTAGCCTGCGACAAGAGGTCGCACCCAAGACATGTTTGCAGCTTGCGCAAGCCAGAATCGCAGTACAAATCGAACAGTTCAACGATTTGCATGAGGCCTGGCGGTAGAATCCGGCCGTGCATCGGGAACATGGCGCCCGCCGCGCTGAGCTTGCCGGGACGCGGAGAGTCCGTGTTCCCCAACCCCACAGCGCAAGGTGAAATCCGGCAGCCCGATCTCACACTCGTCGGAATCGGGCTGATGCGCTTCGTGGCCCTCGCGGCTATCGCTCGTTTGTCCTTGCCCGGCCCACGAGTAGTAAATGAAGCTGCTGAAGCAGCGTTTTGAGGAAATGATGAATTTTTGGGTCCCTGTAGTCTTCGGTACGTTCAAGCTCCTCGTGTTGGGAACAGGCATGTTTCTCGCCATCAAGTCCCATTACGATGGAGAAAAAAAGGAGAAGAAGGAAAAGGAGAAGGAGATGAACGCAACGTAACGGGGACCTCGTTGCTATTGGGGACATCCTGATCGCGGCGCTCGATGCAGCGGGATCGCGATGCCAGATGTTCTCGTCCAGATCGTCGAGCTGCACCGCTCATGAAGGACCGCTATACGGAACGCGGTCCGGCGAAGCGAAGGATTGCGGGGCCGCAGGGAGCAGTCAGCGCCTATAGACCATGTAGGCAATGCCGAGCATTCCCATTACCGTGCCGCCGACTATGAGCGCGACGCTTTCCGTCAACTCGGAGCCGTGCACGTACAACAGCAGGCACGTCACCGCGATGAGCGCGATCGATGAAACCAGCAAGAACAAGCGCCACTGGGTTCGTATCGCTCGCCATGCTGCACTCAGCGAAAATCCGCGGCTACGCATGGACCGTGACGCCAAACAAAAGCCTGATTCCGATTCCGCCAAACATTCCGCCCTGCAAAAATCCACTCCATATATTCCACTGATTTCGCCTGCTCCAAAGGCGACGGCCTACCGCTGCCGCCTCAATGCGGAACGCCAGAGGCGATTCAGGCGAGCAACGACGGAAAGAGGCTGGCGAGGATTACTCTCGTCAGGAAATGAGACGAACGGCGCCGCATGTCATCGCGTTGCCCACCCAATCCCCGTCGGACATGGGCAGGGCTACGGTTTTATGATCAGGCGCACCCCTCTTGCCGCCCCGCTCTCGAGGCGGCGATGCGCCTCTGCAACTTCGGACAGTTGCAGTATTTCCAGGTTGCGCGGTTTCAGCGTGCCTTCTGTCAGCAGTTGATTGACATGGTTGGCCGCCATTTGCAGGTCTGCGCTACTGGCGTTGCTGATCGCAAATCCGACCAGGCGCGCATCACGGGTGTACAGCGCCCCGACCGGGAGTTCCGGACGAGCCTTCAACCCGGCCATCAGGACCACTCGTCCACCATGGGCGATCAGGCCAACCGCCTTGTGGAGGTCATGGCGGCCCGATGTGTCGAGATGGACATGGATGCCCTCAGGCGCCGCGGCACGGATTTCGTCCACAAGATGCTCATCGCTATAGTCGAGCACCACGTCCGCGCCCAGCCTGCGGCAATAGGCCTGATCGGCCGCCGCCGCGGAGGTGATGACTCGCGCGCCGGCACGCGCGGCGGTGACGATCGCTGCGCTTCCCACATGGCCAGCGCCGCCCGCGATGTAGACGGTCTCGCCTGCCTGGGCCTGCCCATGCTTGATGATCGCCAAATAGGCTGAGGCCGCGGGGTGGAACGACCCGACGGCAACTTCAGGCTTCACGTCGTCCGGCAGAGGGTAGAGACGGTCGGCCGCCACAACCGCATACTCGGATGTGCAGCCTTGCCGGCCGGCATGCCCCAGACTGTTGGACCAGACGGCGTCGCCAATCTTGAAGGGACTTGCGCTGGAGCCCACCGCCGCGACGGTTCCCACCAGATCCCTGCCGACCACGAACGGGAACGGCAGCGGCGTCATGTATTGGCCAGATCTCACGAATGTGTCGATCGGGTTTACCGCCGCGTACTTCACTTGTACGAGTACGTCCGTGGGACCAGGTTCTGGCACACGGATCGGCTCGATGCGAATTTGCTCCGCAGGGCCACGTTGATCGATCCACGCGGCGCGCATTGTGCTACGAATAGAAGACATGCTTGCGATCATGGACCATTCGCCGGAGGGAAGAAAGGTGCAAGAACTGGCGAAATCAATGGGACATGCTCGCCAGCCGCAGATCAATCACCCAGATCCTGCAGCGCGGCCTTCAGCCGCCGCACCGATGCCAACGCCTCTTCGGGCGTGGCGAAATTGGCAAACCCCATCAACAGACCACTGTCTTTTCCCTTGCGCATCCGCCAATTGCTCAATGCGTGAACAGGAAACCCCTGAGCATGCGCGGCGGCGGCCAGCGCCTTGTCGTCTTGCGGGTGTTTGAGACGAGCGAGAACGTGCATGCCGCCCACTTGCGGCTGTACCTGCACGCGGTCGCCGTATGTCTGGACCAGCGCATCGACCAAATGACCGTGCCTTTTGCCGTATAAGGTGCGCATCTTGCGCAGATGCCGGGCAAAATGGCCTTGCTCGATGAAGTCCGCGACCATGGCTTGACGCAAGATGGAGCCCGAACCCGACAGGTTGTATGCCATGTCCTGAAACTTGCCGACCTGGGAGGGTGGCACGACAAGATACGCGAGGCGCAAGCCTGGAAACAGGACCTTGCTGAACGTGCCGCTGTAGAGTACCCGTTCGTCGCGATCGAGGCATTTCAACGCTGGCAACGGCCGGCCGTGGTAGCGGAATTCGCTGTCGTAGTCGTCTTCAATGACCCACGCCCGGTTGCGCCTGGCCCAATCCAACAGTTCCAGCCGCCGCGGCAGCGACAGCGCTACGCTGGTCGGACTTTGATGGGTGGGCGTGACCACCGCAAAACGCGCCAGCGGCGCTCGCCGCTCGCCTGCGCCGACATCCAAACCTTCTTCGTCGACCGGAACCGGTGTCAGACGCATGCCGGCGCACTCCAGGCACCAACGAGCGTTGATGTAACCCGGATCCTCAAACCAGCCCTGGTCCCCTGCGCGCAACAACGTGCGGCACACCAGTTCCAGCGCCCCGCGGTACCCCGTAGTCACGAATACCTGCTGGGGCGAACAGGTGATGCCGCGCGAGATACCCAGATAAGTGGCAATGGCATCCCGCAAAGGCATGTACCCAGCCGGATCGGGGGCGGTCATCGCCGCCGTCTCCAAGGTACGCACGTTGCGCCCCGCCAACCGCGCCCACACCTTGCGCGGAAAAGCATCCAATGCGGGAAGACCTAGTTGAAATGGCAAGGCCACGCCGAGCGACGCGTGCGGCGAACGCAAGGACTCGCGCTCAGGGTTTGCCACGACTTTCGCCTTGCCCGGATCCCGCAAATTCCTCAGCCTGGGAGACACGATAGTGCCTGCCGCACCGCGCGCAACGAAGTAGCCTTCGCTGGTCAACATTCCATAGGCAGATTCGACAGTGCCTCGCGCCAGGTTCAATTCACTGGCCAGGCTGCGCACCGACGGGACACGATCTCCCGGCTTGAGCTTGCCGCTGGCGATCGCCTCGCGATAACGCCGATACAGCTGTAAATAAACCGAGTCGCCTTTCCCTCGGCTGGGCGTCAGGTATTGAGCCACCATAGCCATGTCCCACTAATTTAAAAAACTCTTGCACCTTCTTGCTAGGGCATGGGTGTCCTACATTCGGATGGACCGACAAAGGAAAGCACGTGTCCCTCTTCGATTCATCCTTCTCGAAAACGACCATGATTTTTCAGGCCGCCTTCGCCGTCACGCGCGAATTGCGTCCACGTCCTACAGATGCCGCAGCAATCGCGGCTCCAGTATATCGCCTAGCCAAGTAGGGCCTGCATGCCCAAGGGTATGCACTTAGGCCAGCCGCCATGGCCCGCACACCTGCGTGCGCGCCGGCAAAACACGCCCGTTCACCCACAGAAGCCGGCCTTTGCGGCATCCCCATCACGTATGCGCGAATGACGCAGGGGCTTCATCAAATGATTCAGGAAGCACAGGAATGGAATGCATCTCCCAAGCAGTTGTGAAAATCTCGGAAGCGAAGGTCAATCGCCATATGGGAGAATGGCGCCGGCAGCACAGGATGGGACTGGACCGCGGCAGACGCCTGGTCATCGGCGGACTGGTCGTCAGTGAATTTCGCTACCTCCTGGCGGATTACAGCGATGGCGAGCTGTCGAGCTTTGAAGATTTCCAGGCGATCGCCGACGCGGCCGATGCTCTGACGGCAGGGTGTGAAGCCGATTTCTTGAATCCGCGCCAGTATCAGAATCTCAACATCGGGCTGTCTACCGCGCAAGCCAATCTGAAGGATCTGATGATGATCATCCGGACGATCGCGCAATACGTGCAAGAGTGTCATGAGCAAGGGTGCGAGGAGCGGATTGCGCTGGGACCGCAGTTCAACGGAAAGTAGTTGGCTTCCTTGTGAAAGGCCGCGGGCAGCCATGCTGCCGGCGGCGATCCACGGTCACCGGTTCGGGGCGCCGCCGTTGAGTTGCTGCTGCATCATCTGTTCCATCATCCGCTGCTGCATACCCATGTACTGGTCCCTCATGTACTGGCGTTCCCTGATCTGTTCGGGACTCTGATTCGAGTAATTCCCCCGCATGGCGCCCCATCCCATCATTGGACCTCCCTGATGGTGGCGCCCGCCGCCATCCGCCGCGCAGCACCCCATCGCGCCGCCGTTCCACATCTGACCCATCATGCCCATGGTCTGCTGCATCAACGCCTGATGCTCTCGAAGCAGCTTCTGACGCTCGGCCGGGTCGCTGGTCTTTTGGATCTGGTTCATCTGCTGCTGCATCTTCTCCAGATTTTCCCTGGCTTCGGCCGCCTTCTTGTCAAATTGTTCGATGTTCTCGGTCGATTGCGCAGCCTGCGGCGCAGCAGCGGGTTGCTCCTTCGGGGCCGCGGCGCCCGCCAAGGCGGGAAGCAATGAGGCAAACAATGCGTATAAGGCCAGCTCGCGCATCTTCATGATCGGTCTCCATGTGGTTGGTATCCCCAACGGCTTCGGCGCTGAAAGGATGATCAGAGCCAGCGTATATCGGTCCGTATGATGAGCATTGACAATCGTCAACATACTGGCCGAACCTGTCGGCGACGCGCCGCGGCACGTGCGTCGCCGATCCTCTCGAGCAAGCATCGCTTGTCGTTTCCATGGTCTGTCTGCCTTGGACCCGAACGGGCATCAGCCGCGATGCGGCGCAGGAGCCGCGGCCCATGCGGAAAGCGGGTGGCTACGCTCCGCTTCCCGCAGCAGACGTATGACCTCTTCATCCCCGGTCTGATCGAAGTCCTCGTACCATTGCCCCACGCCATAGAACGGAACCGGCGTGCCGATGCAGATCATTTCATCCGCTTCGTCCGCAAGCTGCTGCCGGGTCTCGGCAGCGGCGACCGGCACCGCGACCACGATTCTTGCCGGTCCCGCCTTGCGTATGGACCGCAGGGCCACGCGCATGGTCGAGCCGGTCGCAAGGCCGTCATCGACCAGTATGGCGATCTTGCCCTGCAACTGCAGCGGCGGCCTCCCCGCGCGATACAAGGCTTCACGGCGCTCGATTTCCTTGCGCTCGCGCAGAACGATAGGCTCTATCGCGCCCGGCGAGATGCCGTAAGCCTCGATGGCCTCGGATTGAAACAGAGTCTGATCGCCGCTTATCGCGCCGATCGCATACTCGGGATACCCGGGCATTCCGATCTTGCGCACCATCACGACATCAAGCGGCGCGTCCAGCGCCGCGGCGACCTGGAACCCCACCGGCACGCCGCCCCGTGGCAACGCCAGCACGATCACGTCTGGACGGCCTGCGTACCGCATCAGCAGGCGCGCCAGCAACACCCCGGCCTCCCGCCGGTTCTTGAAGGAAATATTCATCAGAGCACCTACGCCGCAGACTGCTGCATTCCGGGCCGGCATGCCGTTATCCCGCGGCGTCCGCGCCCGGGCCGGGAACGAAGAGCATTCAAGAAGGCCGGATGGCGACCTTCAACACGTTATCGCGCTGGTTTGCGAAGAGATCGTAGGCGTCCGCAATCTGGTCGAGGGTATAGCGGTGCGTGACCATTTTTGCGAGGTCCAGGCGGCCTGATTCCAGAACGCTCATGAGGCGGCGCATACGCTCCTTTCCGCCGGGGCAGAGCGCAGTGTTGATCCTGTGGTCGCCCAGTCCAGCCGCGAACGCGGACACCGGAATCTTCAGGTCGCTGGAATAAACGCCCAGGCTGGACAGCGTTCCTCCCGGCTTCAATACGCGCAAGGCGGATTCAAAGGTGCTCTGCTGTCCCAACGCTTCAATGGCGGAATCCACCCCTTTGCCGCCCGTCAGCCGCAAGATTTCCTCCACGACGTCGCAGTCATGGAAGTTCAGGACGATGTCCGCGCCCCACGAGCGCGATATTTCCAGGCGCTGCGCATTGCCGTCCACGCCGATGACGGTGGTCGCCCCCAGCAGCCGGGCGCCTGCGGCCGCGCAGAGTCCTATCGGGCCTTGCGCGAACACGGCCACCGTGTCGCCTATGCGGATGTTGGCGTTCTCGGCGCCTTTGAATCCGGTGGACATGATGTCCGGGCACATCAGCACCTGCTCGTCGCTCAAGCTGTCCGGCACCGGCGCCAGGTTGGCCTGCGCGTCGGGAACCAGCAGGTACTCGGCCTGGGCGCCATCAATCATGTTGCCGAACCGCCATCCCGCGGTGGCGCGGTATCCGTGGCATCCGCACATGCCGCTGGCCACCAGATAGCTGCCGTCCTGGGAAGGGGCGCCGTCCTGGGCGGCGTATGAATTGAAGTTCGGACAGATTGCGCCGGCGATCACGCGCTGGCCCTCGGCGTAGCCCGTCACGGCGCTTCCCAGTTTCTCGATGACGCCTACCGGTTCGTGGCCGATGGTCAGGCCAGGCTTTACGGGATACTCGCCCTTGACGATATGGATATCGGTGCCGCAAATGGTCGTGGTCGTGATCTTCAGCAGCGCGTCGTTCGGGCCGACGTCTGGAATGCGCTTTTCCCGTATCTCGATGTGATCCTTCCCGGCAAACACGACTGCTTTCATCATGGAGGTCATGGCTTATCTCCTGCTCTGAAACGACGATGGTTCAATTTTCGGCGCGCGCGAGGGTACGCCCCTGTCGCCATCGGACCGCGAGACGTGCTTTCAGCTTAAAAGACGGAACCGGGGGAAACTTGACCGAGGTCAATTTTCCCGCGCATGGGCCATGTATCTTGGCGCTGTGCCACTGGCCATGGCCCCTGCAAGGCGGCAGTCATATCCCCGCCTCGTCATTAGCGGCCTGCAGCACTCACGGCAACGCGATCCTGGCCTTCCCATCATCGCCTCTGCCAGGAAGCCCCACTCGTTCCAAGGAGAACCCGTGATCACGCCAACCCGCTCCCGAAACGCCATCGCCGTCATCGCCGTTGCCGCGGACGGAACCACCTACAGAATCGAACGACGCAGTCAGCTGCGGCCGCAGGAAGCGCCTGCGAACACGTTCTTTTACTGCTGCCTGCCCGACGGGCAATTGGTCGACCAGATCGGATCCGGAACCTACCAGCTTCCCGACGGAACGATCGTCAGAACGCGCCGGCGCCGCGATCTCCAGGAGAACGGAATCTAGCCCGGCGCCGCTCGCTCCCTGGCCGCGGCCGGGGAGCGCATATGCGTTCCCCGCAAGCCTCAGTGGGAGAACAGGACCGGAACCGTCATGGCGGCGAGCAGCGAACGCGTAGCGCCACCCATCACCCATTGGCGCATGCGGCTGTGTCCATACGCGCCCATGACGATCAGATCCGCGTTGAAATCGGCGGCTGTGCTCAGGATGACGTCACCCACGTCTACCTCGTTCGTGCTGCGGGATTGGTGTTCCGGCAAAGGAAAGCCATGGCAGGCGCAGTACGCCGCCAGGTCTTCGAACGGCACTTGCGCGCCCCCGCTGGCATCCAGGTCGTCCGTCGTCAGAACGGCCAGGGCGTTCGCATTGCGCAGAAGCGGAGCCGCGTCGGCGATCGCACGAGCGGCCTCCCGGCTACGGTTCCAGCAATACAGCACCCGGGCGCCCGCTCCATTGAACTTGCCGGCCGAGGGCAACACGATGACGGGCCGCCCCGCGGACATCAAGACCTGCTCCACGAAGTAATTGCCGACAGCCGCGTCCACGTCGTTTCGATTCTCCTGACTGATGACCAGGACATCGGAACAGCGGGCATGGGTGACGACACATTCCGCAGGCGCGTCCTCGCCCTGCCGCCATGAAGCCGCCACGCCGCTCTCGCGTGCGGCCTGACTGAACGTCAGCTCGACAGCCGTGCGCCCTTTCTCGTTTATCTGCTTGGCCATGTCCATGGAACGGACCCACAGGCCTGCCTCATCGTAGAAATAGCCGGGCGAGATGTAGCTGGCAAATATCCCGGTCAGATGAGCGTCATTGGCGCGGGCGAGTTGCAGGGAGAATTCGACCCGGCGAGAACAATCGAATCCATGGTCTAGATGAACGGCAATTCGGCGATACATGATTACCTCTACGGAAAGCGAAAGGACTTGCCGGGCGAAATACGCTTCATTCGATCTGCAGCGTCTTGTTCCGGCTTCCAGCCGCCTTGGGCAGGGTCAGGATCAGCACGCCGTTCTCGCAGACCGCCTTGGCCGCCGCCTGGTCTATGGGGCTGGCCAGCGATACCGAGCGTTGGATCCGCCCCCAGAAGCGCTCCTGGCGGACGACGTTCCCCGCCTCTTTCGTTTCGCTGCTCTTTTCCTTGTTGGCCGAGATCATCACGGTGTTTCCATCGATCTCCACCGAAATGTCCTTCTTGTCTATCCCGGGAACCTCTGCCTTCAGGACATACTTGTCGCCCGCCTCGGTGACGTCGATATCCATCCGTGGAGTCTGTTCATCCAGGTTCTGTCGAATCGGCCGCAGGAACGCCTGGAATACGTCCGACAACGGTTCACTCATGAATGGGCTGTATTGCGTCAATCGCGACATGGTTATCTCCTTTCCATGATGATGAGAGGCGGGCTCAGGTACACCCGCCTTTCCATGTTGCTCCAGCGTGCGGCGCCCAAGTTGACCTTTGTCATCCAGAAAACGGGGACAAGAGTTCCGCCCATGCGCAAGCCTCGCCGGCTGCGTTGAAGCAATCGGGCGACAACTTGACCGGCGTCAATTTCAACTGGCGGATGCGCGCGATGATGGCAATAAATGCGGGGCCATGCGGCCCGGGCATCCACTTCTATCGGAGGCGCCGTGAAAAACGTACTTATTCCCGTGGATGGATCGGGCAACTCCCTGCGCGCCGTGCGCTATATGGTCGACCATGTGCGCGAACACGGCCCTTGCTCCATACACCTGCTGAACGTGCAAATGCCCATTGTTTCGGGAACGGTATTGGCCTTTTTTGAGCCGGAGGCGATCCAGGAGTACTACGACGACGAATCGAAGATGGCCCTGGCGGAGTCGGAGGTCCTGCTGGACCGGTCAGGAATCCTCTATCAAAGGGCGACACGGATCGGCAACGTCGCCGAGTCCATCAAGGCCTATGCCACCGAGCAGGGATGCGACCATATCGTCATGGGTTCGCGCGGACTGGGCGCCGCCGGCAGCCTGTTGCTGGGTTCGACCACCTTGAAGGTGCTGCACACGGTTCACATCCCGGTGGTGCTGGTCAATTAGGCCAATGAGCCATGGCCCCGCCGGATCATCAGCGCACGCTGATCTCGATCAGCCTGGACCTGATCAAGGATCCAATGTTCGCCCTGCTGCTTGCGGGGGGAGGGCTTTATGCGATTCTGGGAGCCTGGCATGAAGCCGCCTTGTTGCTCCTCTTCGTGCTGGTCATTTTCGCGCTGACGGTCGGGCAGTCCCTGCGTACGGCGCACGCATTGGAAGCGTTGGGACGCCTGGCGGCGCCTCGCGCCCTTGCGCTGCGCAACGGCAAGCGGTACTGGGTCGCATCGGCGGAACTTGCACGCGGCGACTCTGTGCTGCTGGCGGAAGGGAACCGCGTCCCGGCGGATGGTCAGCTCATCGACGGCGAAGGCCTGCTGGTCGACGAGTCCGCACTCACCGGAGAGTTCCAGCCGGTATTCAAGCGCATACAGGCCACTCCCGGAAGCGGCGCCGAAATGCTCTGCGGGGCGTTGGTGCTGTCGGGAACGGGCGTCATGCGCGTGGATGCCGTCGGAGACGACACCAGATTGGGAGCGCTGGGTCAGGCCATGCGGCAGCTGACGCCCGAACGCGCGCCCCTGGAATCGCAGACCCGCCATTTCATCCTGCGGTTCATGTGGGTGGGCTTCATCCTTTCCCTGGCCACGTGGGCCTTGTATGTCCACATGCGGGGAGGATGGTTCGAAGGGTTGTTGGCAGGCATCGCGCTGGCGATGAGCCTGCTCCCGCAGGATTTCCCGGTCATCGTGACGATCTTCTCCGCGATGGAAGCCAAGCGCATAGCGGGCGACGGCGTACTCGTCCGGAAGCTGAGCGTGGTCGAAACCCTGGGCAAGACGACTGTGTTGTGCGCCGACAAGACGGGCACCATGACAACGACCACGATGGCCGTGCGCCAGCTGCATGTCGGATCCACGAGCCTGGACACATCCGATCTCGTGGGCGCAACCGGCGCCAACCCAGCGCCCGAGGTCTGGAATCTGGCTGAAACGCTGGCGTTGGCGAGCGTGCCCGATTCCGGGGACGCAATGGAGGACGCCTTCCGCAGCTTCGCTGCGGAACTTGCCGTCCGTCCGCCCACGCCAAGCTCCCTCAAGCTGACAAAAGCCTATCCATTCTCTTCCGCGCGACTGGCAGTCGTCCACGCCTGGACGGCCGCGCCGGAGAACTTCATCCGGATTGCGTGCAAAGGCGCGCCGGAAGCGGTGTTCAAGCTTTGCCGGCTGACGCCGGACCGCCAGGCGGAACTGGAGGCCGAGGTCCGGCGCATGGCCGGGGAAGGCCTGCGGGTCCTGGCGGCAGCCAGCGCACGCTGGCCGGCTTCGCCGCTACCCGATAATCCGGAAGATATACCTCTGCAGTTTGCCGGTCTGGTCGGGCTGGAAAACCCGCTGAAGGAAGGCGTGAGCCGTTCGGTCGCCGCTTGCGATGACGCGGGCGTGCGCGTGCTCATGCTGACGGGCGACCACCCGGCGACCGCCAGGGCCATCGCCCGCCAGGCAGGCATACCGGCCGATCTCGTGGCCGAAGGCGATGTCCTGGAGCGGGAAAGCGACGAACGCCTGTCCGAACTGGTCAAGCGCGTATGCGTTTACGCGCGTGTGAAGCCTGAGCAAAAGCTGCGCCTGGTCCAGCTCCTGAAACAGCAGGGGGCCATCGTCGCAATGACCGGCGACGGCGTCAACGACGCGCCCGCCCTGCGCGCGGCGCATGTCGGCATCGCCATGGGCGGGCGCGGCACCGATGTCGCGCGGGAGGCCGCAGACCTGATCCTTACCCGCGATGATTTCTCCGACATCTTGAACGCGATCCGGCAAAGCCGGCGATTGTTCGACAACCTGTCCAAGGCGATCGTCTATATCGTCGCGGCGCATGTCCCGATAGCGGGACTGGTGATTCTGCCCCTGCTGTTCGGCTGGCCGGAACTGCTGCGCCCAGCCCACGTGGCATTCCTGGAGATAGTGATCGGGCCCCTGTGCGGGTTGGCGTTCGAATCGGTCGCGGGAGAGCCGGACCTCATGCGCCGCCCTCCTCTGCCCGTGGCGAAGCCGCTCTTTTCATTGAGGACGTTCCTGCTCGGCTTTGCCCAAGGGCTGGCGCTGCTGGCAGCGGTGGGGATGCTCTATGGCGGGCTGCAACAAATGCAATCGCCTGCGGATAGCGCCCGAGCCACCGCCTTCTGCGCCCTGGTGCTGGGCAATCTGGCCTTGATGATCAACAACCGCGCGCCCCACCGGCACCATACTGGCATGTGGGACGGAGCGACCCGACTGGCGATAGCGTCAACGCTGGCCCTGCTTGTGTTGACTTTGGAATGGCCAGCCCTGCGCCGTCTGTTCGAATTCGGCCCGCTGGACGTCAGAGGCTGGGCCGCCGCCTGGCTCGTGGCGGTAACGGTGTGGCTGGTCGCCCGGGGACTACGCCCGCTGGGCCAGCCGCTAAGGACGCAAAAATGGCTGCACTGCAAGACCGCACGATGATTCCCGGCGCATCCGGACTTGCCGCCCGCGCGGTACGCACCGCCGCGGCCACGCTCCTGTGCGCGGCCGCGACATCCCAGGTGTCGGCCCAGCCCACGCCCGAGGACGTGGCCCGCGCCTTTCGCCTGGAAGTCATGCCCGCGCTCCAGGTGTCCGCCGGCGACCAGGCGCGCTATGGCGGCCTGGCGCTGCAGGCCCTGGCCGATGCCGGCGTCGGTCTGCTTGGCTCGCAGTATGTCCTGCTGGTCGACAGGAACGCCAGGGTCCAGGCCGTGCTGCTCTATTGGCTGCCCGCCGCCGGTCCGCCCGTCTATGTGGGCGCCTCCTCCGTCTCGACCGGAAAAGTCGGCCAGTTCGACCATTTCGAGACGCCCACCGGCGTGTTCGCGCACTCCTTGGCGAACCCCGACTTCCGCGCCCTGGGCACGAAGAACGCGAACGGGATACTGGGCTACGGCGCGAAAGGCATGCGGATCTATGATTTCGGCTGGCAGCAGGCAAACCGGGGATGGGGCAATAGCGGCGCCAGCACGATGCGCCTGCAAATGCACGCGACGGACCCGGTCCTGCTCGAACCCAAGCTGGGAACGCCGCAGTCCAAAGGCTGCATCCGCATACCGGCCACCCTCAACCGCCTGCTGGACAGCTATGGCCTGCTGGACGCCGACTATGAGCTTGCGGCGGACCTGATCTCTCGTCCCTGGGTACTGCTGCGCGACAGAACCCCGGTCCCTGGCGCCGGGCGCTACCTGATCATCGTGGACACCAAACGCGAGGACCGGCCGGACTGGTCCGCCCCTGGGCGCGCTGTCGCAAAGTGACTTGACTCCGGTCAAGATCCGCCGCTTCCAAAGGCCGATACTTTGCGCATCCCCTCTTCCGGAGACAGTCATGTATCAACGCATATTGGTACCCATCGATGGCAGCGCCACCTCGGACCTGGGTCTGAACGAAGCGATACGCCTGGCCCAGCTCACTCATGGCAGCCTGCGCCTGATTCATGTAATCGATGAGCTGTCGTTCGCCCTGGCTGTGGACTCCTATGGCTACTATGCCGGCGAGTTGCTGGATCTGCTCCGGAAAAGCGGCGCCGAGATCCTTGAAAAAGGCATGGCTGCGGTCCGGGAGCAAGGCATCATCGTGGAAGGCGTGCTCTATGAAAACCTGGACAAGACCGTGCAGCAACGCGTGATCGCGGAGGCGGAAAGCTGGAAGGCCGATCTGATCGTCATCGGCACGCACGGCCGCCGGGGCGTGCGCCGCATGGTTCTGGGCAGCAGCGCGGAAGGAATCCTGCGGGGAGCCCCCGTGCCTGTCCTGCTGGTGCGAGCCCCCGCCGGCACCGCGTGACCGCGCGGAGGTCCGATGGATGAACGGCCTGACGTCTATCCCTGGTGGAACGAGGACGAGCAGGCGCTCTACGCGCGCCTGGGCTGCACCAGCCAAGGCCTCGACTCCCAGGAGGCATCCCGCCGGCAGGCATTGGCGGCGCCCAAGCCGCGGCTTGCCCGCCTGCGGGAGGGCGCCGTATTTCTTCTGCGCCGATTCGCAAGCCCGCTGGTTCTCATCCTCCTGATCGCCGGCGCCGTCTCGGCGTCCCTGGGAGAACTCGGCAACGCCCTGATAATCGCGGGCATCGTGCTGGTGAGCGTCACGCTCGACGCCTACCAGGAAAGGCGCAGCGCCCAGGCCGAGTTGAAGCTCCAGCAATCCGTCGCGCAAAAGGCCACCGTGCTGCGGGACGGCCGCAGCATTCGCATCCCCGCCACGGCAGTGGTTCCGGGCGATCTGCTCGCGCTCGAGGCCGGGGACATCATCGCAGCGGATGCCTGGCTGGTTTCCAGCCGCCATCTGCAGGTCAATCAGGCCTTGCTGACCGGCGAGTCCTTCCCCGTGGAGAAAAGCGCCGCCGCCACTGATATCGGGACGGATCAGGCTATCGATGCGCCGCGCGCTGTCCTGGCCGGCACGGCCATCCACAGCGGCAGCGCGACAGCCATCGCGGTGCTCACCGGCGCGCAAAGCGAACTGGGCAGGATCGGCGCCGACATCTCCAGGCGCGCAAAGCCGACGACGTTCGACCTGGACATACAGCGCTTCGGCTACCTGATCCTGCGCCTGACGGTGTTCCTGGTCCTGTTCGTCCTGCTGATCAACGCTCTGTTCCATCGGCCATGGCTGGAGTCCTTTCTTTTCGCCATCGCCCTGGCCGTGGGACTGACGCCGGAACTGCTGCCCATGGTGGTGTCGGTGACCCTGGCCAGAGGGGCGATCAGACTGGCGCGCAAGCACGTCATCGTCAAGCAGCTTCCGGTCATCCAGAACCTGGGCACCATGGATGTGTTCTGCACGGACAAGACCGGGACGCTCACCGAAGCGCGGATACGCCTGGACCGGACCGTGGATCTGGAGGGCAGGCCCAGCGCAAGCGCGGCTGCCCTGTTGCAGGTGAACAGCCGTTACCTGGCGGGCGCCAAGAACGCCCTGGACGAGGCGGTGCTGTCCGCCAGCGGCGCGCCCCTGGACGCTTGGACCCTGCTGGCCCAGCTGCCGTTCGACTTTGACCGGCGCTGGGCGGGAACGCTGGTGCAAGGGCCGCCCGGCGTCCGCCTGATCGTCAAGGGCGCTCCGCAGGACGTGCTGCGCCTTTGCTCGGCCTATGCGCCCGGCGGCGACGCCGCGCCCGCTCCCTTGACCGAGGCCGTCCGGCAAACGGCCGGACAGACCCTGCACGACATGGAAAGCAATGGATTCCGCGTGCTCGCGATCGCGTCAAAAGCGATGCCGGCCGCCGGGACCTCGGTGGACAACGACGATGCCTCGGACATGGTGCTGCACGGCTATGCCGCGTTCGCGGATCCGCCGAAACGCGGCGCCGCGTCCGCGCTGAAGGCGCTGCGCGCGCGCGGCGTGCAGGTCAAGGTCATTTCGGGCGACAGCGAACTCGTGACCCGCCATGTCTGCGCGCAACTGCAGCTGCCCGTCGAGGGCGTCCTGACCGGGACGGAACTTGCCGCCATGGACACGGCGACCCTGCGCGGCCTGGTAGAGAAGACCACGCTCTTCTGCCGCATGACGCCGGCGCAGAAGGAGCGCGTGGTGCTGGCCTGCAAGCAGCTCGGCCACACGGTCGGCTACATGGGCGATGGAATCAATGACGCCCCGGCCCTGCACGCCGCGGACGTCGGGATATCCGTGGAATCGGCGACGGACGTGGCGCGGGAAGCGGCCCGCGTCATCCTGCTCAGGCGCAGCCTGGGAGTGGTGCATGACGGCGTCATGGAGGGCCGCCGCACCTACATGAACGTGTTCAAGTACATCATGATGGGTACCAGCTCAAACTTCGGAAATATGTTCAGCATGGCCGGCGCGGCGCTGTTCCTGCCCTTTCTTCCCATGCTTCCGGTGCAGATCCTGCTGAACAATATGCTGTACGACCTGTCGGAATTGCCCATTCCCCTGGACAACGTGGACGCGGAGGACATCTCCTCCCCGCGCCGCCTGGATATCGGCCTGATCCGCCAGTTCATGTTCGTCATCGGGCCGGTCAGTTCCGCTTTCGACTTCATCACCTTCTATCTGCTGCTGCATGTGCTCAAGGCCACGGAAGCCGAGTTTCAGACCTGCTGGTTCGTGGAATCGCTTTGCACGCAGGTGCTGGTCATCTTTGTCATCCGGACCCGGCACAACCCGCTGCGCAGCCGGCCGCAGGGCGCGCTGGCGGCAGCCTGCTTCCTGGTCGTGGCCGCGGCGCTGTGGCTGCCACTGGGGCCGCTGGCCGGCTTCTTTTCCTTCGTATCCCCTGCGCCGCTCTTCTACCTCATGCTCGCCCCCCTGGTCGTCTGCTACCTGGCCGCCGTCCATGAGATCAAGCGCCGGTTCTTTCTTGCGCGGTTCGCGCGCCGGGAATAGCTCCGCGACGCAGCGCATGCTTGATCAATGTCAAGGAGCGCCGGCTCGGCAGGCTCAATATGGAAACGTCGGACTCGACCTACGAGTTGCGCCTTTGACGTCCTGGAGAGCAACATGCGCGCGCGGAATCTTATGACCCCAGACCCCTATTGCGTCACGGCGAGAACGCCGGTTTCCCAGATCATGCGCGCGATGCTGGACAAGAACATCAGCGCGGTGATGGTGCTGGGCGACGATGGAAAATTGATCGGGCTGGTCAGCGAAGGCGACCTGGTCAGGCGCCAGGACAGCACGCATCAGAAAAAGGTGGACCACTGGCTGGCCCTGCTCGCCGAAGGCGAGGCCTTGAACCTGGAGTTCCTGCACAGCCTGCAACTGGGCGAGCAGACGGCCGCCTCTGTCATGAGCAGCCCGGTCATCACGGTGGAAGAAGACACGGAACTGGCCCAGATCGCCGACCTGATCCTCAAGCGCGGCATCAAACGCGTCCCGGTTACCCGCAGCGGCAAGCTGGTCGGCGTGGTCAGCCGCAGGGACATCCTGCGCGCGCTGCTGGACCAGGAAGGCTGAGCACCCGAAGGGAGGCATCATGGAGCGCATCGGAATCTTCTTTTATTCGCGCACCGGCACCGCCCGCGCGACGGCCGAGCGCCTGGCCTCCCTGAGCGGTTGGCCGGCCTATGAGATCCGCGATGCCGTCCCCAGATTCGGCCTGAGCGGCGACTGGCGCTGCATCGTCGACAGCCTGCTCAAACGCTGCCCGGACGTGCGCTATGAAGGCCCGGCCCTGGATAGCTTCGACCACGTCATCCTGATTGCGCCGGTCTGGCTGCGGTCGCTGGCGGCGCCCATGCGGGCCTTCCTGAAAATGCAGGGACGCTTGATCAAGGCCTACTCCGTCATCTGCGTCATGTCCGGATTCGGCGGCTTTCGCGCCGTGGACGACATTGCCACCCTGGTCGGGTCCAAGCCGCGCTCGATCCTGCTCCTGAAACAATACGACGTGCTGGCCGAAGAGTGCGACGCGTCCCTTTGCCGCTTCCGGGAGCAAATCCGGGCGGCGGCGCCGGCGGCATGGGACGACCCGGTATTGCCCGCCGTCGATTGATCGCTCCCCTTTTACAAGGGCTAGTGCGTTCGTATTACCTCGCTCTCACCAGTAGCGCGGCGCGGGAATGTGTGCTGCAATAATTTTCTATCCGCCTCAGGGCTGGCTCCTCGCACGTTCCCGCAATGAAGCACACGTTCAGCGCGCCGCCACTGCTCGACATCATTCAATCCGCTACCGAGCCGATTATCACGATAGACGAGCGCCAGCGCATCGTGATGTTCAACCCGGCCGCCGAGCGCGTCTTCCTTTGCCTTGCGGACGACACCATCGGGGCGAACCTCGACACCCTGATTCCCGTGCGGTTTCGCACCGCCCATGCCCGGCACGTCGACCGATTCAAGCTCACTGGAATTTCCGAACGCCAGATGGGTCTGGGCGGACCGCTATGGGGCCTGCGGTCCAACGGCGAAGAATTCCCCATGGAAGCCTCCATTTCCCAGACCAGGACGGAGGCAGGCGTATTCCTCTCCATCTTCCTGCGGGACATCACCGAGCGCCAGCGCGTCGATCAGGCGCTGCGCGCGTCCCGCGACGAACTGACCCGTCTTTCGAACGCCTTGCTGCATGTGCGCGAGCAGGAGAAAAAGCACATTGCCCGGGAGTTGCACGACGATCTCGGACAGACCCTGACCGCGCTGACCATGGAACTGTCCCAGCTGGAAGCCGGCTTCGCCCCCGACGACAACGACATGCGCGCCCGCGTGCGCGCCATGCGGCGCCTGATCAAGAAAACCTTCGCTTCGTTGCGGCGCATCGCTTCCGACCTGCGCCCGGTCATGCTGGACGATCTGGGGCTTGCCGCCGCGGTCGAATGGCTGGTGGCGAATTTCGTTTCCCGATACGGTATCGACGTGGAAGCGCAAATCGACATCGGGCCGGCCGAGCCCGGCAAGCCTGTAGCCACCACGCTGTTTCGCGTGGTCCAGGAGGCGCTGACCAATATCGCCAAGCATGCCCAGGCCACCAAGGTGCAACTGCGGCTGCGCTGCACGGAATCGACGTGCGAGCTGACCGTCCAGGACAACGGCGTGGGCGCCGCCCCGGAAAGCCTGGCCAAGAAACTGCCCTTGTCGCTGGGACTGCAAGGCATACGCGAACGGGTCCGGCTGCTCAACGGCGAGGTCACGATACACACGCGGAAAAAAGGGGGCTTCCGCCTGCATGCGCAGATGCCCGCGCAACCCCCGGAATCCAGCTGGGAGGCCGCGTGATCACCGTCATTCTGGCCGATGACCACACGCTGCTGCGCGCGGGGCTACGACGCCTGCTGGAACATGCCGGCGACATCTCGGTGGAAGGCGAGGCCGGCAACGGATCAGAAGCCTTGAAGCTGATGGCCCAGCGCCCGTGGGACCTGCTGGTGCTGGACATGTCCATGCCCGGCCGTGACGGCGTGGACCTGATCCGCCAGATCCGGCATGAGTACCCGAAAATCCCGATACTGGTGCTGACCATGCATGGGGAACAGCAGTACGCCGTGCGCGCGATCAAGGCGGGAGCAGCGGGATATCTGACCAAGGACAGCGCCGCCGAGGAGCTGGTGGAAGCGGTGCGCAAGGTCGCGGGTGGAGGCCGGTACCTGAGCCAGTCCCTGGCCGAGAGCATCGCTTTCGAACGGCACGGCGATACAGGCGCCCTGCCCCACCTGTTGCTGTCCGACCGTGAACTGTCGGTATTCCGGCATCTGGCCTCGGGCCTGAACAACTCGGACATCGCCCGGCTGCTGTTCCTGAGCGTCAAGACCATCAGCACCTATAAATGCCGCATCCTGGTCAAGATGCAGCTGCGCAACCAAGCCGACCTGGTGCGCTATGCAATCCGGCACCGGTTGATCGACGACAAGGACAGCCCGGACGCCTGAACCGCCGCCGGAGCGCGGCAGTCAACCCAGGTAGGAATATTCCTACAGCCGTAGGTAAAGACCACGCCAATCTGGCGGGATGCGCCGATAGCGCGAAGCGCCACGCCCACGCATACTGGGTCCGTACATCCGCGGGGCATGCGCCCGCCTGCCCCACGCGGATTTCCGGCAGTCCGACTCAGTGAGGCGCCATCATGGATACCCTCTCGCCGTTTTCCGCAACCCGATTGCCATTACGCGCCGAGGTGATGGGCGATTGCGAAGTCTGCCCTCTCGCCCGTATCTGCCACGCCGGCACAGACGCAGGCCTGGCGCCTGCGGCCACGCCCCACGCCCGCCGGCTGGTCCATCAGGGCGAGGCCATCTATCGCGCAGGCGACCCTTTGCAGAATCTGTACCGGCTGCGCTCCGGGTCGGTGAAAATCCGGGCCACCAATCCGTCCGGGCTGGAACAGATCACCGCCTTTCCCGTCGCTGGCGCCGTGCTGGGACTGGACGCGATCGAGACCGGTACGCACACCAGCGATGCGATCGCCCTGGAGGATTCCCTCGTCTGCATCCTGCCCTTCTGCGAACTGATGGGAAACTGCCGGCAGGACTTCATCGCCGCCCAGCAGTTCAACCGGCTGATCTCCCATGACATCAATGAAGGCCGCGAGCTGCTCATGGCCCTGGGGTGCATGACCACCGAGGAACGCGTCGCGCACTTCCTGATAGGCATATCCGAGAGAATGGTGGCAAACGGGTACTCGCCCCGCGAGTTCATTCTGAAGATGACACGCCAGGACATCGCCAATCATCTGGGCATGAAGGTGGAAACGGTGTGCCGGGTCTTCGCGCGCATGCAGGATGCAGCCCTGGTCAGCGTGCGCAGAAGGCAACTGGAAATCCGCAACATCGAAGCGCTCCGCAAGATCAGTTGCGGGTGACCGCAGGCGGACGCGCCGCCATCCCCGTAAAGTTGGCCGCGAATTGAGTTTCGTCAAGCCGGTCCGGGCAGGAGATCCTATTCTGAACAGGTCGCGCCCGGCGGACGCCGTTGCGGCGCTCCCTCTACCCTCGCGGAGGAACTCGTCATGCAACCGGATTACGAGCCCTATGTGGCACTGTACAAGTATGGCCTGAATACTGCGCTGGCCATGGCCGAGAACTATTTCGACAGCGCCCGGCAGCTACGCGCCCTGCAGCTGAAGACCGACAAGGAAATGCTCGCCTTCGCGCAGCAGGCGCACGCCGAATTGGAATCCATGTCCACAGTAGCCGCAATTTGTTCCTATCAGCAGAAGCTGGCCGCCGATCTGCTGGGGCGTGAACTGGACTACCTGCGCGAGATCGAGAAGATCGCCCGCGCGGCATCCGCCTCTGCGTCCGCCACCTTGAGGGACAGCAAGAATCCGTGGCAGGAGCGGGTCTCGGAGGTCGCGTTCGACGTCGGCCAGTTTCTCGCCAACGGCAACGCGATGAGTTCCGCCGGCGGCAAGAATGCGTAGCGTCAGGAATTGGCAAACTGAAGAAGGTCCGTTCCAGGCGCTGAACCATTGGAAAGAAGCGCTGATCGCGCAGGCTACGGGCGGAGGCTCGCCGGCCGCGTTCGCGCTCGCGCTCGCCGATTGGTGGATGCACCTTTGCACCGCGCCCGGCAAGCAGCTCGAACTGGCGTTGAAATGCGGCACTGAAGCCGCGGCGCTGTGCCGGCACGCCGCCCTGCCCTGGACGGGCGTGAACCGAAGCGCTTCCACGCCCGCGGCCGACAGCGCGCAAGCGCCGCCGGCCTGGCAGCGCGAACCCTTCAGCCTGTGGTTGCACGCATTCCAATCGGCGCGGCTATGGTGGATGGACGCCACCAGGGATGTACCCGGCGTCGCCGCCCACCACGCGGATCTGGTGTCGTTTTGCGCGGCCCAGTGGTGCGATATGTTCTCGCCAGCCAACTTCGCGTGGTCCAATCCCGTCGTGCTGGAACGATCCCTGGCCGAAGGCGGCCGCAACCTGATTGCCGGCCAGATGAACTTTCTTGCCGATCTGCAGCGCAGGCTGAGCCACGCCCCCGAGGAGGGGACGGAGCGCTTTCAGGTAGGCACGGACGTGGCGGTCACGCCCGGCGCGGTCGTCTTCAGGAATCATCTCATCGAATTGATCCAGTACGAGCCGTCGACCGCCACGGCGCACCCCGAGCCGATACTCATCACCCCTGCGTGGATCATGAAGTACTACGTGCTGGACCTGTCGCCGGGAAACTCCCTGATCCGGCATCTGGTCGCGCAGGGTTACACGGTGTTCTGCATCTCCTGGCGCAATGTGGATTCGCGGGACCGGAACCTGTCCCTGGACGATTACCTCCACATGGGCTTCATGGCTGCGCTGGACGCCGTCTGCCGCATCGTGCCAGGCCGCCGCGTGCACGCCGTGGGCTACTGCCTGGGCGGTACCCTGCTGTGCATCGCCGCCGCCGCGATGGCGGGAAAAAAGGACGACCGCCTGGCCACGCTCACGCTTCTGGCGGCGCAAACCGACTTCACCGAACCGGGCGGACTGGGACTGTACATCGATGCCAGCGAGGTGTACTTGCTGGAAAGCCTGATGTGGGCGCAGGGCTACCTTTCAGCCGGCCAGATGTCCGCCGCGTTCCAGGCGCTGCGGCCCGTCAGCGATACGGCCGCGCGCGCCGTGCGCAGGTATCTGCTGGGCGAGCATACGGCGCCCAATGACCTGATGGCATGGAACGCGGACTCCACCCGCATGCCTTACCGCATGCATGCCGAGTATCTGCGCAAGCTCTTCCTGAACAACGAGCTGGCGGAGGGCCGCTACCAGGTCGACGGCCGCATCATCGCCCTGCGCAACATCCGCGTGCCCATCTACGCCCTGGGCACCGAAAACGACCGGATCGCGCCGTGGCAGTCCATCTACAAGATCCACTACCAGACCGACGCCGACATCCGCTTCGTTCTCGCCAGCGGCGGGCATAACGCAGGCGTCGTCAGCGAGCCCGGGCATCCCGGGCGCTGGCACCGCGTAAGGGAAGGCGAAATGGACAGGCTGCGCCTCGGCCCGGACGAATGGGCGGCCGCCAGCACCCTGCGCCCCGGATCTTGGTGGCCCGATTGGCATGCCTGGCTCGATGCCCACTCCGGTCCCGCGCAGCCGGGCCTGCGGCCCCTGGGCGAGCCCGGGGCCATCGGCGCCTCCTTGACGCCTGCCCCAGGGCGCTTCGTGCTTCAGAATTGACCAGCAGGGTTGCCGCGGCGGCGCACGATCAAGATCTTCAGGGCGCGGCGTCGCAAGCCCCGTTCTCCTGTGCGCACATGAAGACAGGCACCTTGATGAAAAGAATGCCTTTCAGCGCGAGCCCCCGCACCAGCCCGGCGTCCGACAGGATAAAACCCGCAATCGGCTCGATGACCAGATTGCGTCCCGCCATGGCGGTCTCGTCCAGGACCTGGATGGTTCCGCTCGCGCCCTCCACCCATCCGGGGGCAGCCTGGAACGCCCGCAACGCCTCGTAGTTGGAGAAAAACAGGATCAGCGCCTTTCCGTCCAGCCCAAGCACCGAACCCGGGGGGCTGGCCATGGCGTTGTAATAGCTGCGCCCTCCCACCGCGTCGATCAGCACGCCCCGGCCATAGGCCATGCCCAGGATGCCGCCATCCGCATGCAGCGCAGGCACGACCAGCACTCCAAAGGAACGCGCAACCAGCGCCTGCGCTTTGCGCGATTGAAGATAGAGACGCGATAGCGCCGCCTCCGCCTCCTGGTCCACCCGCTTGAGTACGGCGGGAGACACCGACGAGAGCGAATCCGCCGGCTGTCCAAAGGCGATTTCAACCGGCACGATGGCCAGGAGGAGTTGAAGCCATATGGCAAGGACGCGGGTCTTCATGAGTCCTCCAGGGTTGCGGCGCATTCCGGCTCGCGGCTGCGCGGTTCATCACGACGCCCGCTGGCGTTTCAGCGTGCGCCCTTGTGGTCCTTCTGGCCGGTATTCTTGTGCCGCCCCAACAACTCGGCCGTTTCGGCCTTCTGCCGCTGTTGCTCGGCGTTTTCCTTGGCATCCGAACGCGCCTTTTCCTGTTTGGCGGGTGGGGTTTTGGCAGGCTGTTGCATGTTGGTCTCCTGGACATCGGGGCGCGCCGACTGGGCGGCACATTGATAAAGGCGTAGATGAAAACTGCGGACATCGCCGCTAGGCATCCCCCGCCGGCAGGCCGCGGGCATGTATCCCATCTTGAGCCTTCCACCGGCGTTCTTGTTGACCAAAATCACAAACTCGATGCCGGCGCGGCGGCGACCGGCCGGACCGCGCAGGGTACGGAGCGGGTCGGATCGGCACGCCGCTGAACAGGCGGCAGCTCGCCCAGCGTGACGGGCGTCGAGGCCTTTCAAGGAATCAAGACTGCCGTTGCTTGGATACGACCCATGCGGACATCGTCCAACGCCGCGTTCGCCTCTTCAAGAGGATATATGCGCACGTCGCACTGCACGTCGGAGGCAATGGCAACATCCATGAACTCCCGCCCATCGGCACGGGTCAGGTTGGCCACGGATACAAGCTGGCGCTCCTCCCATAGCAGTCGGTACGGAAAGGACGGAATATCCGACATATGAATGCCGCCGCACACTACGCAACCTCCCTTGCGTACCGCTTTCAGCGCCGCAGGGACGAGATCCCCCACTGGCGCGAAGATGATGGCGGCATCCAGTTGCTCCGGCGGGTCACTCATGCTGTCTCCCGCCCATACGGCGCCGAGCGCGCTGGCCTGCTGTTGGGCAGGAAAATCCCCTGCCCGCGTAAAGGCGTAGACGTGCCGGCGCTGCCAGGCGCAGACCTTCGCCACTATCTGGCCCGCGGACCCGAATCCATAGATGCCAAGCCTCTGCGCTGGCCCCGCTGCCCGCAGCGCTCGCCAGCCGATCAGCCCAGCGCACATCCAAGGTGCCATTGAGGCCGCACTCCGGTCCCGAGGCACCGGAAATATGTATCGTGCGTCTGCGATCAGGTGCGACGCAAAGCCGCCAGCCCGCGTATAGCCGGTGAATTCCGCGAAATCGCAAAGGTTTTCTCGCCCCGACAGGCAATAGCCGCATTGGCCGCAAGTCTTCCCCAGCCACGCCGCGCCTACGCGCAGCCCCACCATGTCCGGGTCGACGCCTGCGCCTGCCTGCTCTATGACGCCTATCACCTCGTGCCCGGGCGTGACCGGATAGCGCAGGCCCGGCAGCTCGCCATCCACCACGTGCAGATCGGTGCGGCAGACGGCGCACGCCTCGACCCTCAGCCTCACCTCGCCGCCGCCCGGCTCGGGCGTGGCGCCGTGCTCCAGGGTCAGAGGCTCGCCCGCGGCCCGTTGCACCATGCTTTTCATGGCGGGCGCCCTGGTCGGCCGCGGCGTCGGCCTAGCCGACCGCCAGCTTGTCCTGCACTTCGACCACACCGGGCACCGCCCAGGCCGCCCGCTCCGCGGCGCCACGTTCGACCCAGCTATTGACCCGGCCGCTCAGTACGACCTTATGGTCATGCACGCTGACTTCCACGCGGTTGGCCTCGACCAGCGCACTGTTCAGCAGCGCTTCCTCGATCTTCCGCTTGACGTCGCCCGCGTGCACGGACGGCGCCACTTCGATCAGGTTCGATATGCCAGTCACGCCTGAAAGCTTGTGGACCGCGTGCGCCGCCGCTTCGCGTTGATAGAACCACTCGACGGAGCCATTCAACGTCACCCAGCCCTTGTGCACGGACACCTGGACCTTGCCATCGGGAATCGTCGAATCCCAGGCAATGATGCTGAGCGCCCGCGAGGCGATCTGGTCGTCCGCAAGCTGCTTGTCCGCAGCCATCCGCACCTCGATCTCCTGAGCGATTCCGCGGACTCCCTTGACGCGTTGAACCGTTTCCTCGGCGGCCAGTTTCTGCGCGAAAGTGCTGACATGCCCCGTCAACGTCACTACGCCGTTCTCCGCCACCACGCCTATGTGCAGATTATTGACGCTGGGCTCGAATTCCAGCGCCCTCTGCACCCTGTCCCGCAGTTCCGCATCGATCATGGTGCTCTCCTGAATGCTCGCGGTTGAACCAAGCCCAGCCCAATTCGGAATCGCCGAGCCCGGTTGCGGCCATATGATGATTCCCCATTCTTGGCCTGGGCCTCCCAGACATATTGATCCATGCCCGCGGGCTCTCGTTGATTTTTGTCATGCAAATATGGGGGCAAAACCGCGGCGGCTGCCCGTCCCGGGTCAAGACGCCTCGCCTCGCGCCATTCTTGACAACGGTCAATATTCCGGACGCGCACCCTCCGATACTGAGTATCCGTTCCCCCACTACGCGGAGCTCCAGCATGTATCAGAAAATTCTTGTGCCCATAGACGGCAGTCCGACGTCCGAGCTGGGCCTGAAGGAAGCCATACGAATCGCGCGCGCCACGGGCGCCAGCCTACGCTTGATTCATGTCATCGATGAACTCTCGTTCGCCTTTACGGCCGACGCGTACAGCTATCGCGCGGGCGAGCTGTTGGACCTGGTCCGAAAGAACGGCGCAAAGGTGCTCGAAGCGGCGCTGGAGAAAGCCAAGGCAGCGGAGGTGGAAGCAGACACGGTGCTATATGAAAACCTCGACAGGACCGTTAAGCAAAGGGTGCTGGACGAAGCCTTGGCGTGGAAGGCGGACTTGATCGTCATCGGCACGCATGGACGCCGGGGACCGAGCCGCCTGGTGCTGGGAAGCAGCGCCGAGGGCATCATGCGCGGCGCCGCCGTACCTGTGCTGCTGGTGCGCGCCCCCGAAGGCGGCGCGTAGGTCCCAGGGGCTCCTGTGCGCTTGCCGCAGGAAATCTGTGCGCGAGTGATGGCCGACCGTTATGCCGGGCCGGACGAGGTCTCGGCGCGGCAGATCTACCGGCGGGTGGCTCGCGCATTGTCCAAGGCCGAGCCTGCGGAGCAGCGCGCCGCCATCGCGCAAGCCTTTCTGCGGAACATGACGCTGGGCGCGATCGGCGCCGGCCGCATCATGGCCAACGCCGGCCGGGACATCCACGCGACCATGGTCAACTGTTTTGTGCAACCGGTCGGCGTCGGCGCACCCGGCCTGTCCTTCGAGGCCGGTCTGGATGAGGCCTGCAAGACACTCGCCATGGGCGGCGGAGTCGGCTATGACTTTTCGGCGTTGCCGCCAGCATCGGCCGATCCAAAGGCCCGGGACTCCATGCCCGGCGTCTGCGCCGCGATCGACAGGTACGACGCGGCCTGCGCTGGCCTGACGTTTCAAGGCAGCAGGCGGGGCGCGCAAATGGCGGTGCTGGCCTGCAATCACCCCGATATTTTCGAATTCGTGCGCGCCAAGCATGGCCGCACACGATGGTCGACATTCAATATTTCGGTCGCGGTGACCGATGCGTTCATGACCGCCGTCCAGCAAGACGAGGCATGGTCCTTGCTGCACCCTGCGCTACCCGATGCGCGCAGCATTTCCTTGGGTGCAGCCAAGCTGGTCTGCGGGCTATGGCGGTATGGCCAGGTACCCGCCCGCACGCTCTGGCGCGCCATCGCCGGTCAGGCCGTGCACAGTTCGGAGCCCGGCATCCTGTACATCGACACCATCAACCGCGCCAACAATCTGCGTGCAATCGAAACCCTACGGGCCACCAACCCCTGTGGTGAACAGCCTCTGCCGGACTATGGCGGCTGCGTGCTGGGTCCGATCAATCTCACCCGCCTGGTCAGGCATCCGTTCGGCCTGGGCGGGCAGCCGACGGTCGACCTGAAACGATTGGGTCAGATGGTTCGGACACAGGTACGCATGCTGGACAATGTGATTGATTTGACCGAATGGCCGCTTCCCGCTCAGGCGGCGCAAGCGCATTCCAAGCGTCGGATTGGGATAGGAGTGACCGGCCTGGCGGATATGCTCGCCATGATGAAACTGCGTTACGACGGCGAACCCGGACGATCGGCAGCGAGAGCCGTCGCACGCTGTATTCGTGACCATGCCTACGCGGCATCTGCCGCGCTGGCCGCGCAACGAGGACCATTTCCCCTGTATCGCCCCAACGATTACCTGGCCGCGGACGCGATCGGCAGCGCACTCCCTGTGGCGGTCCGGCAAGCGATTGCCGCGCATGGCTTGCGCAACAGCCACCTGGTTTCATTCGCACCTGCCGGCAGCGTCAGCCTTGCCTTCGCGGATGGCTGCTCCAGCGGCATAGAACCCGCCTTCGACTGGGCATATCGGCGGCGCCTTCAATTGCAAGACGACAACACAGCGGAAATGATCGTGGAGAACCATGCATGGCGGCTTTGGAAACACTCCCAGCCTCCCGGCTCGCCAATTCCCGAGTACTTCCGAAAAAGCGCGGATATCGCGCCGGCAGACCACCTGCTCATGTTGGCGGGCATGCAACCATTCGTAGATGCCGCCATCTCAAAGACCGTCCCAGTACCCGGCAATTATCGTACGGAGGACGCGCAAGAATTGTTCATGCTGGCTTGGAGAATGGGGTTGAAGGGCCTGACAGTGTTCCGGCCAGATGCGCATTTGGCCGCGGTAATGACCTCCTCGGTCAACGTATCAGCATCTGAATGTCCAACGCGTAGTCCCGATACCTGCGGCTAGCGCAGTCACATGGCTCCGTAGACCACGGTCTCGGTCAAGCTCGAACCGTGCGCTGCCGGTATTGATCGGCGCATGCAACAGGAGGGCGCGCGCGCCCTCCCCCGCGCAACCCGCCCTTTTCGCTACGTTCCCGCCAGGGAGGATGGAATGATCTTGCGCTCCATCAGCACCCCCAGCCAGTGCTTCACGCATGCCTCGGTGTCATAGGTCTGCGTGAAGCCCGCCTGCTTGATCTTGACCGTACTGACAAATGCGGGCGCGGGTGGGGTCTTCAGGCCATAGCCGAAACGGGCGTCGGCCGAGTAATGGGATTCGCCAAGGATCTGCGCCATGCTCAGGGGCCGCAAGCCATGCTGCTTGACGATCTCATCCCACAGGGTTGCCCGGCTGGGCAGGTATTCGGCCAGGCGGACAGGCTGGTCCGGGCCGGCTTCGACGCCCAGGAACTCCGCCAGGGACGGCCACAGGTCGTGCCAGCTGAACACTTCGCCGTTGGTAAGGTTGTAATGCTCGTTCCAGGACGTCGGATGCTCCGCCGCCCAGACGCCCGCATCGCCGATCAGACGCGCATCCACGGCTTCACGCGGATAGGAAATGTGGCCGGGATAGCAGAACGGCTTTCCTTCGGCGCGGCATACCGCCGCGTAGACGCCGATGACCGGCACGGTATTCATCGCCACGCCCACATTGGGGCCCAGCACGATGGTGGGTCGGAAGATCGTCCAGCCAAAGCCGCTCTGTGCGGCCTTTTCCCGGATGTAATCTTCCTGGAACCAGTATGAGTTCGGATGATCGTCGCGGGGCTGGCGTTCACGCGCCGGCGTGCGGATGGGATGCAGGTGCACGCCATAGGCCTTGGTGCCCTGCAGCACGCTGACATGCCGCAGCCTGCCGCTGGCGGCCAGCGGCTCGATGACGTTCCTGATCATGCTCAGGTTGGTGGCCATCTGCTCCGGGTCCCGCCAGCCGGCGATGAGGCCAGGCTTCTCATAGACCGCCGCATAAAACACGTGCGTGGCTTCTGGCATGTCCCCAAAGGCGCGACGGCACGCCTGCGCGTCCTGCGCGTCCTGCAGATCGACCGGCAGATAGGTGTACGGCCGTTGGCTGATGATCTCCGGACGCCGGCGGGAAACCGCGACGACGTCCCAGCCCGCGTTCAGGAATGAGTCGACGGCAGCGGAGCCGACCAGCCCGCTGGCGCCAGTAACGATAACGGTGCGTGACATGATTCCGTCAATCCATGACCAGGTTGATCTGCTTGAACAATTCCTTGAAACGGACGTACTCGTCCGCCATGCGCTTGCCGAAGTCCGCCCGGCTGTCCGCTGAAGGAACGATACCCAGGCCGGCGAATTTCTCCTGCGTTTCCGGGTTGTTCACGGCCTTGACGATCTCATCGTGGAGACGGTCCAGGATCGCTTGCGGCGTACCGGCGGGCGCGACGATGCCGTACCAGGCGACGCTTTCCGCGCCTGGCAGTCCGGCTTCGGCGACGGTGGGGACGTCCGGCAGCAAGGGCGAACGCTTGGCATCGGCCACGGCCAGGGCGCGCAACTGGCCGGACTTCACGAACGACAGGATGGGCGGCACGCCGCTGATGACCATCTGGGTGCGCCCGCCCAGGGTGTCGGTGATCGCATCGCTGTTGCCCTTGTATGGCACGTGCAGGATTTCGGTCTTGGACAGGTGCTGGAACAGCTCGCCGGCGATATGACCGCTGGTCCCGACGCCAGCCGAGGCGTAGTTGACCTTGTTCGGATTGGCCTTGATGTAGGCAATCAGCTCCTGCAGGTTCGTCACCGGAATCGACGGGTTGACCAGGATGACGTTCGGTCCCGTGGCCACCAGGGCTACCGGCGCCAGATCCTTGAGCGGGTCATAGGGCATTTTGCTGCGGGCATTGGGATTGACCGTGATCGGCCCCGCGGAAGCGAAGCCGATGGTGTAGCCGTCCTTGCCGGACTTGGCGACGATGTCGGTGGCCAGGTCGCCGCCGGCGCCCGGCTTGTTCTCGACGATCACCGGCTGGCCCAGCTGCTCGGCCAGGGGTTTGGCCACCAGGCGCGCGATGATGTCGATGGAACTGCCGGGGCCGAAGGTGGCGATCAGGCGTATGGGGCGCGCGGGGTAGGCATCGGCGGCCTGCGCGCCCGTGACGGCGGCCAGGCTCAGGGCCAGGCCGGCGATCAATCGGAAAGGAATCATGATGTTGTCTCCCATGGATGGTGGTTTTTTATGTGGATCGAATTCGTGGCGCGCGGCTCAGTCTCTGTGCGAGTACATCCGCTTGCCGGGATGCGGCAGCCGGGCGCGCAGAATGACGCCCTGCTCCGCTTCGGTGATGAACAGGGAACGCCCGTCCTCGCCGCCGAAAGCAACGTTGGTGGTGCGCAGGCCCGCGCAGGAACGGATGCGGTAAAGGGGTTCGCCCAGCGGGCTGAACAGCCACACAGTGCCCGCCTGTGCGTGGACGATGGCCAGGTTGCCGGCCTCATCCAGGGCCATGCCGTCCGGCCCGGCCGTGCTGCCCGATAGCTGGATGAAACGGCTGGCCTTCTTCATCTGGCCGTCCGGTTCCAGCCGCAGCGCGTAGATGGCGTTGTCGTGCGTGATGGCCACGTAGAGCACGTTCTCGGCCTTGTTCATGACCAGACCGTTGGGGCCCGCCAGACCATCCATGATGAGGTCCACCGTCTTGCCGTCGGCGCGCAGGCGGAACACGCGGCCGGTGGGGTTTTCCAAGGCGCTTTCACCTTGATCGGTGAAGTACAGGTCGCCGTTGGAGGCGAAGAACAGATCGTTCAGGCCCTTCAAGCCTTCCCGCCGCACATGCTGCAGGTAGGGCCGGATGCTGCGGGTCTCGGGATCCAGGAGCATCAGGCCATGCAGATGGTCAGCGACGAAGATGCGGCCGTCGCGATGGATCTTCAGACCATTGGGTTCGCCGTCGTAGGTGACGACGACCTCGAAATTGCCTGCCGGATCCACGCGCAGGATGCGCCCATGCGCCAGATCGACGCACCAGAGATTGCCCGAGCGATCGAAAGAAGGCCCCTCCAGAAAAGAGTGCATCTTCACGTGGCGCGCGGCGAGCCAGGTCGAGGCCTGATCGGTCAGGTGCAGGGATTCGGGCAGCCGGGCGTAGACCTCGGTGCCCATGGGTTCAGCGGGAGGGTACATTGCGGTTCCTTTCAGGATTGCGGTGGGCAGGCCGGAAGTTCGATCCCCAGCATCAACGAACTAAGCGACTTGCCATGGGGATCCAGGCGCAGCGAGCGCGTGACGCCGCCCGACAGTACGTTCGGAATGACGAAGTTCAGCGCCCTCAGGCTTTCGACCTCATAGCGCCTCACCTTCCCTGCTCCCAAATGGGCAAAGGCCTGCTCTACGCGTTCGGCCGTGAGCGCCTGGCGCAGCAGGCGCCAGGCGTCCTCGTCGTAGGCAATGACGGCGATGCTCGAGGTATTGCCCTTGTCGCCGGCGCGCGCATGCGCCAGGTCATGAACCAGAATGCCCATGCTCAAGCTCCCACCGTAATGACTTCGGGCGTGACCCAGTCGCGCGGAATCAACAGGGCATCCACGGCTATGACCTCCTTGGCGCCCAGGTTGACGGGACCGCCCGCGCCATAAGGCCCTTGCATGTTCAACTGCCGCACGTGGTCCCCCAACAGGTGGGCGCTCTTTTTATCTGGACAGCGCGCCGACACGCGCAACCGGACTTCGTAGGGGTGGCCGGCGACGGCCTCCGGATGATCGCCATGCAGGCTGCTGATGCCGATCAGGTCTACCTGGATCTCGCTGGCCGCGCCGCCGTCAAGCCGGAACCGCTCTTTCACCGTGTCGGCCGCCAACCGCGCCCGCGCAATCGCGTTCACGCCCGCATAGGCCACCTCGCCGGTGCCTATCCACCCATCGAAGTAGCCGACCACGACCTTGTAGCGATCGGTCCGCGGCGCGGCGCGTATGCCGCGCACGGCCACCCGGTCCGCGTGCTGCTCCTCAAAATGCAGGCCTTCCAGGCTCAGTACGCAGTCTGGCGTCACGTAGGCCGCGGGATCATGGATTTCGTACAGCGCCTGCTCGGTGCAGGTCATGCGGTCGAGGCGGCCGCCCGAGCCAGCCGGCTTGCCTATGTACAACTCGCCGTCGCCGTAAAGATCGGCATAGGGATAAGCCAGTTCGGCCAGGCGGGGAACGTCTTTCTTGCCTGGGTCGGCGAAGTAGCCGCCGGTGATCTGCGCCGAGCACTCCAGCAGATGGCCCATGATGGTGCCCGCCGCCAGCTTGGGCAGGTCCTGGTAGCTCCAGCCGTGATGATGCAAGGCCACGCCCAGAAACAGCGAGGGATCTGCGACCCGGCCCGTCAACACCACGTGCGCGCCGGTGGCGAGCGCATCGCGGACCACGTCGGCGCCCAGGTAGGCATTCGCCGACGCCAGTTGCGGCAGGATCGCCTCCAGCGGCAGATCGCGATCCAGCAGGCGCAGTTCGGGATGCAGGCGCACGCGGTCGGCCACGTCGTCGCCGACTACGGCGGCACACTTGAGATCCTGCCATCCCAAGGCCTGACCGATGTCCAGCGCGGCCTGCGCGGCGCCGGCCGGGTTGGCCGCGCCCATATTGGACACCAGCCGGACGCCTTTCTCCCGGCACGCCGGCAGGAAGGCGCGCATGCGCTCCTCCAGCATCGGGTTGTAGCCGTGAGCGCCGTCATGCTTGCGCGACAGCGTTTCGCGCGCGATGGTCCGTTCGGCCAGGCATTCGCACACCAGGTAGTCGATATCGCAGTCTTCCAGCAGCGGCATGGCCGGACCGATGCGGTCGTCCGCCATGCCGGCCCCTACGCCGATGCGCAGCCGCTTGCGCGGTTCATTCATGTCTGTCTCCATCCGTATTGCTACTTTGCGGCTTAGTATGCTGCGGCCAGTCTGATCTGAAAATTGATATATTTATATCTTCGTAATAACTTAAACGCATCACGCCGGCCATGACCCTGACCATTTCCGAACTGGAGGCGGTGCTGTTGGTGGCGGAAACGCTCAACTTCCGCATGGCCGCCGAACGCGTGCCTATTTCCCAGCCGGCGCTCAGCCGGCGCGTGCAGGCGGCGGAACAGAAGCTCGGCGCCAAGCTGTTCGACCGCGACAAGCATGGCGTGGCGCTGACCTCCGCCGGTGCGGAACTGGTACCGATTGCGATGCGGATGCTGTCGGAGTTCCGCGATTCGCTTAGCGATCTGTCCGAATTCATCGCGGGCCGCCGGGGCAGCATCAACATCTGGGCGCTCCCCTCCGTCGCCTCCGCCCTGCTGCCCGCGGCGACGCGCGCCTTCCAGAAGTCGCACCCTCAGGTGCGCCTGAACATCCACGCGGTTTCCGCGCGCCAGATCACGCAAGCCGTATCGGAAGGCAATGCCGACATCGGCATCTCCATCGAGGTTCCCGACCAGCCGGCCAGCGTGCAATTCACGCAACTACTGAAAGAGAACTTCGTGCTGATCTGCCCGATAGACGACCCGCTGGCGCAACGCAAGCGCGTGGATTGGAGCGTTTTCGCCGACAGGCCTTATGTGGCGAGCGGCCCCGCCAGCAGCATCCGCCAAGTCACCGACCAGATTCTGGCCGCCTCCGGCCGGCTGCCGGAAATGAACTACGTGTCCGACAATATTTCTGTCGTGGGCGCAATGGTGGCGGCCGGCGTGGGCATAGCGGCGGTGCCGCAGCTGGCCCTGCGCCTGATGGACACCTCGCGGCTGTGCAGCGTGGCGCTGCACTCGCCCACCGCGTCGCGCAACATCGGCATATTGCTCAAGAACCAACGGTCCCTGTCGGCGGCGGCGCTGCGCTTCCTGGACACTTTGCGGCGGACGGATCCGAGCTAGGAGCGCGGCGCCAGCTGGGTCTGCACACCCGTTCCGACCGGATTCAAACGATCCGCGATCTCGCGCTGCACACGCCACAGATGGACACGCATGCTCTGCTCGGCCGCATCCGGCGATCGACTCGCAATGGCTTCCGCGATTGCGCGGTGTTCCTGGTCACGCATCTGTATGCGCTCCCGCGTGGTTTGCGTCGTGGCGGGAATATGCAGGCGCTGGTCCGCGCCGACGTGGCGCAAGAACGCATAAAGGCTTGCCGCCAGTTGGTTCCCGGAGCTGTCCGCCAGCAATTTGTGGAACGCGATATCCCCGGTCGAGCGCGCAACCCCTGACGGCGTTGTGGCGGCTTCCAGGATTTTGGCGATCTGTACCGGCGAGGCCCGGATTGCGGCCAATCGCGCGATCGCCGGCTCCAGCACCATGCGCAGTTCGATCACCTCAAGCGCATTCGTCTCCTGGACCACGACATCGCCTTTGAGGATGGGCGGATCGTTGCGACGAATGGCCGGCCGCGGCAGTTCGGACGCCTCGCGCATCTTGTCCAGGGCAAGGCGCAAACGATGACGATTGACGTCCAGTTGCCCGGCGAGAACCCGCTCGGAAGGCAGTTCCTCCCCCTTGCCCAACAGCGCTCGAATCTGCGTGATCAACCTGCGTATGTCATTGGAAACCTCGGGTTGGCGGGTGCGTGCCATTGTTCCCTCGCGTCATGTTTTCGCAACCATCTTAGATTCGAAAACGGTTGAATCGCAATAAAAATAAACAACCGGTTGATAATTTTGATAAATCGAATTTTTCCACATAACCAATTGTTTTATATCGTCTTTTTATAAATAAAAAGCACGACAAGCGGAGACCTTAGGGGTTTTCCATATCGAACCACAAATACCGTTTACACAACCATTGGTTGTTATTAGATTTGTTCCGCCATGTGGTTAATCAATAACTTTCAAGGGGAACATGTATGCACGGAACCCGTCCCGTCAGCGGCACTCGCGAAGCGGATTTGTTGGCCATGTATGAGCAGATCGAGCGGAGATCGATGTTTCCGTTCTGGGCGCGCGAGAACGAGGCGCACGACGACATCAAACAGCTCGTCAGCGGCCCCAAGGCCGTGCCCTTCCGCTGGTCGTACAAGGAAGACATCCAGCCCCTGCTTGCCGAATCGGCGCGGCTGATCTCGACAGAAAACACCGACCGGCGCTCACTGATCCTGGTCAATCCGGGCCTGGCCCCACGCCGCGCGACTGTGTCGACCCTCTACACCGCGTACCGTCAGAACGATCCCAACGAGATCATGCCCCCGCACTCGCACACCGCGAGCGCCATCCGCTTTGGACTGACAGGCCAGCAGAACTTTACCGGCGTAGAGGGTGAAGACATCACTTTCCTGCCGGGCGACATGGTGCTCACGCCGCGCGACACCTGGCACAACCATGGCAATCTCGGCAACGAGTCCGCCATCAATCTATCGGTGCTTGACTACCCGCTGGTCGAAAACCTCAACGCGCTGAGCTTCAAGCACGACTACCAGGAGAACGGCGCAGTCGTGCGCAAGCAGAGCGCCCGCTTCCAGACCGAGTATTCGCGCACGGTCTATGGCGTGGGAGGCCTGACGCCCCGCTTTATCGACCATCGGCGCGGCGGCGGCGACTCATCGCCCATGTTCGTATATCGCTACGACGCCATGCGCGAGCTGCTCTACCGCTTCCGGGACTGGGACGAATCGCCGCACGAAGGCTTGCTCATTGAATATACGCATCCGTTGCGGGGCGGCCCGGTGTACCGGACGATGACCTTCTTCATGCAAATGGTCCGCCCCGGAGAGCAGACCCTGCCGCTGAAGCAGACGGCCAATCTCCTGGTCGCTCCGTTTTCCGGACAAGGCGCGATGACGATCGGCGACGAGAGCTTCCCGCTCGAGCCCTTCGATACCGTGGCCGTGCCCAGCGACACCTGGGTCCAGTACCGCAACGACCACACCGAACCATTGATCCTCTTCATCGCCAGCGACGAGCCGGCGCTGCGCGCAATGGGGCTTTTCCATCAGTGGGGCCGCACCGCGCAGGGCGACCTCATTGAGTTGGTCTGAGGAGACCCGTCTTGGCTAAAGCTTGGAATACCTCGTTGGTGGCCCATGTGGACTGCGAGGGCGGCGGGCAGGTCTGGGTGGAAGGGAACACGATGTTCGTGTCCCATATGCGGCCACCCTATGGCACCTCCATCTATGACGTGGCGGATCCGCGGCGGCCCCGGCTGCTGGCCTCGCTCGAGGTGCCGATGGGATGGCATTCGCACAAGGTCCGGGCCAAGGACGGCCTGATGATCGTCAACTATGAAAAGTTCCGCGCCGGCGCGGACGATTTTGGCGGCGGACTGGGCATCTACGACGTCAGCCGTCCGGACCGCCCCCGCCTCATCAAGCACTGGAAGACGGGAACGGAGGGCGGAGGCGTGCATCGCTACGACTTCGATGGCCGCTATGCCTACATTTCGCCCACGGCTCCCGGCTTCGTCGGCAATATCGTGAAGATACTGGACCTGCAGGAACCATCGCGTCCCGAAGAAGTGGGAAGCTGGTGGATCCCTGGCCAGAACATGCAGGCCGGCGAGGACTATCCGTGGGACAACTATGTTCCGCCCCGCTGCCACCACCCGCTGCGCATGGGGAACCGGCTGTACGTGTCCTATTGGCACCACGGCATGTTCATCCTGGATATCGAGGACTTGTCGCGCCCCAAGCTGGTATCGCAATTCAACACCGGCCCGGCGCATCCTCATCCGACGCACACGGCCCTGCCGATTCCCATGCTGTTGAAAGGCCGGCAGATCCTGGTCGTCGCCGATGAAGACGTCGCCAAGCTGCGCCCGTCTCCACCAGCCTTCACCTGGCTGTTCGACATCACCGACGAACGCCAGCCCATTCCGGTCTCGACGTTCCAGGTCGATGGCGTCGATCCGGACGGCACACCCAAAGAACCCATGTCGGGCTGTCACCAGCCCGCCGAACGCTTCACGGGCAGCGTCCTGCCCTTTGCGTGGTTCGCGCGCGGCTTGCGGCTGGTCGACATCAGCGATCCCTTCAGGCCCAGGGAGGTCGGCTATTACGAGCCTGACACGCCCGCCGGGTTCGAGCGGGTCTCGTCGAACGACGTTACGACCGACTCGCGCGGCCTGCTCTATCTGCTGGACAGGCAGCGCGGGCTGGACATCATCGAAAGCTCCGTCTACGGAAACTGACATGACATATCTACAGCAAGCCTTCGGCAAGAAGAATCCCAACCTCCCCTTCCATCCAGCCGTGCGTGCGGGTGACTTCGTCTTCGTGTCCGGCCAGGTCGCCAAGGATGAGAACGGAGTCATGCAGGAAGGGACCATCGAACAGCTGACTCGCAGCACGATCGAAGCAATGCGCCGCGCCTTGCAGAGCGCCGGCTGCGACCTGGCGGACGTCGTCAAGGTCACGACCTACCTGGAGGATGCGCGCGACTTCGGCCGCTACAACGGCGTCTTCAAGGAGTACTTCCCAGACGGCATGCTGGCGCGCACCACGGTGGAAGCGCGCGCCGTCATCGACACCAAGATAGAGATCGAATGCATGGCCTACAAGCCGCTTTGACCGCAATCGGACAACAAACACACTCAAGGGAGTTGCATCATGTTGGAAGTTCTCGGCCGCGCCACGTCCGGCAATGTTCAGAAAGTACTGTTCCTGCTCGAGGAGCTGAAGGTTCCCTACGTGCGCAAAGACTACGGCAAGACATTCGAAGGCACGACGCTCACCGGGGAATACAAGGCCATCAACCCCACGCAGAAAGTGCCAACGCTGCGCGACGGTGACCTCCACATCTGGGAATCGCACACGATCCTGCGCTACATCGCCAACACGCACGAGGGCGAAACCCTGTACCCCGCCGACCCGGCGGCCCGCAGCCAGGTCGAGCGCTGGATGGACTGGACTTTGGCATCGCTGAACGTCGCGTACCTGGCGGGTTTCAAGGAAGCCAAGCTGCCTCCCGAAGAGCTGACCGAGGCCGCGGCGAAACTGTTGAGCGCGGAACTAACCCTGCTCGATGGCCACCTGGCGGGCAAGACCTGGGTGGCGGGCGACGCGATCTCCCTGGCCGATATCTGCCTGGCCCCGCTGGTCCGGCGCTGCCTGAAGTTCCCGCACGCCAAACCCGAATTGCCCAACCTGAAGGCATGGATGAAACGGGTCGAGGACAGACCGGCCTTTGCCACGGCCGTCGCGGCCGGTTGAGGTCGGCCATGGAGACCGGCATGCACAAACCGCCAGACGCCTCTCAGATCCGCGCGCGCGGACTGACTGTCGACTTCGACACCCGCGCCGGACGTGTGCGGGTGCTCAACGACATTGACGTCGACATCGCGAAGGGATCCTTCACCTCCATCATCGGCCCATCCGGCTGCGGCAAGAGCACCCTGTTGAAGGTCTTTGCCGGATTGGTGCCGCCCACCGGCGGCGACGTCCGCGTGGCCGGCGTCGCGCCCACGGAAGCGGTGCGCCAGCGCCGCGTGGGCATGGTCTTCCAGGAAGCCGCGCTCATGCCCTGGCGCACGGCGCTGGAGAACGTCTGCTCGCTGATGCACCTGGTGCATGCTCGGCCCAGGCAGGAAATTCTCCAGCGCGGACGCGAAATGCTGCGACTCGTCGGGCTGGAGTATGCGGCCGACCGCTATCCCAAGCAGCTGTCCGGCGGCATGCGCCAGCGGGTTTCCATCGCGCGGGCCTTGGCCCTGGATCCCGAGGTACTGATGATGGACGAGCCGTTCGGCGCACTGGACGCCATCACCCGCGAAACCATGAGCGACTTCCTGCTGGAAATCTGGCAGCGCACCGGCAAGACCATCGTCTTCGTCACCCATTCCATCGATGAAGCCGTTTACCTCTCGGATCGGGTCTATGTCATGGCCACCAATCCCGCTCGCATCGTCGACTGTCTGCCGGTCGCGCTGCCGGGCCCGCGCAACGAGGCCACGTTCGCCAAGCCCGAATTCCATGAGAAGTCCTATCAGCTTCGCCAGCTGCTCAAGACGGGCCACGCCCAGGGGAGCGCATCATGACGGCGGGTAGCACCATGAAAGCCAAAACACAGCCGCAAGTCCCAGCCGTTCCCCGGTTGCCGGGAAAGATCCGCCAAGCGCTCGGCGCGGCCATGCCCAGCATCGTGCTCGTGCTGATCGTCCTGGCGGCCTGGGAGGCCTGTGTCCGCATTCTGCAGGTGCCCGCGTTCGTCGTGCCCGCGCCGACGGACATCGCGGCCGTCCTGGTGGAACGGCAGGCGGAGCTCTTCCAGGCCTCGCTCGTCACGGGCGCGGAGATCCTGTACGGCTTCCTGTACTCGTGCCTGGTGGGCATCGCGATTGCGCTGCTGGTCGACCGCTACGCCTGGTTTGGCCGCGCAAGCTACCCGCTGATCGTGCTGTTCCAGAACGTGCCGAAGATCGCCCTGGCGCCGCTGCTGATTCTGTGGTTCGGGTACGACCTGCTTCCGAAGATCGCCCTGATCGTGATCATGGCCTTCTTCCCGGTCACGCTCAACATGCTGGTCGGCCTGCGGTCGGCCGATGCCAACCTGGTCGCGCTGCTCAGGTCCATCGGCGCGACGCCGAACCAGATACTGCGCCAGGTGAAGATCCCAGCTTCGCTTCCCGCCCTGATGGCGGGAATGAAGGTGGCCATCACGCTGAGCGTCATCGGAGCGATCGTGGGCGAATTCGTGGGCGCTTCGGCCGGGCTGGGCTACATGATCCAGTTCGCATCGAGCCAGATGGAAACAGCGTTGGTATTTGCCGCCCTGGTCCAGATTTCGGTGCTCGGCGTCTTTTTCTACTACGTCATCGAATTGATCGAGCACAGGTTTCTGGGTTGGGCCACTCACTAAGTCGAATCAACAAGGGGAAAAACATGAGATCGAGTTGGAGATTCAGCGCGCTCTTCGGAGTGCTGGCACTGTTCAGCGGCGCCGTCCACGCCAAGGACGCAGTCACCGTGCAACTGGACTGGGTCGTGCGCGGCAATCACGCGCCCTTCTTCGTCGCCAGGGAGAAAGGCTACTTCGCGGACCAAGGCATCGATGTGACGGCGATCCGCAAGGGAACGGGCTCCACCGACGCTTTGCGGCTGGTGGCCAACGGGAACGCCGACTTCGGCTTTTCCGATCTGCCGACCCTGATGGTGGGACGATCGCAAGGAGTGGCCAATTCGGCGCTGCTGGCGGTAAACCAGAAAACGCCGCTGGCGATCATTTCGCTGAAGAAGAACTTCGATCTGCAGAACGCCAAGCAGCTGAAGGACGCCAACATTGGCGTGCATCCCAGCGGTTCGACCTACATCTTCCTGAAGGCCGCACTGGCCAAGAACGGCCTGGCGCTGGCGGACATCAAGCAGTCGACCGTATCGCCGCCTTACGAAAACCTGTTGCTGCTGAACCGGGTAAACGTGGTGCCGGGCTACATCGACGCCGAGGTTCCCGAGCTCGAGCACAAGGCGGGAGGGCCGGGTTCCCTGTCCATCCTGCACGGCGAGGACCTGGGCATCCAGAGCTATGGCTCGGGCGTATTCACGTCGGACAAGAACATTGCTCAGCGCCCGGATCTCGTCCAGAGGTTCGTGACGGCCTATGCCAAGGCCTTCGCCGACGTGATCCAGAACCCGGAAGCGGCCGCCGACACGCTGATCAAGAACAACCCCGAGTACAAGGGCAAGAAGGAAATGCTGGTGGCGCAGTTGCGCGCAGATCTGGACTTCACGTTCTTCAGCGAGCACACCCGGACGCATGGCATCGGCTGGATCGATCCAGCCCTGTGGCGCTCATCCGCGACGCTCTTCAAGGAACAAGGTGCGCTGTCGCCTTCCTTCGACGAAACCCAGGGCTTCGACACGCGCTTCCTCGAAAAAGCGCAAGCTCTGAAGCAGTGAGGCGAGATCATGGCAGGAAAAACTCATAAGACCGCCTCGGGCGATGTCCAGCTGCCCGCCAACAACGGCGTCTACTATGACGGCGGCTGGCACGCTCCCGTCAACGAACGCTGGACCGACATCACGGCGCCAGGAACCGGCGAACGGCTGATGGCCGTGGCCGATGCGGGCGCCGAAGACGTGGCGCGCGCGGCCCGGGCGGCGCGCGCCGGAGCCCGCGCATGGCGCCGCACGGCCCCGCTGGCCCGGGCCGCCACCTTGCGCAAAATGGCTCAGCGCTTGCGGGACAACGCAAGGGAGCTGGCGCTCCTGGACGCGCTGGACTGCGGCAATCCGGTATCGGAGATGGGGTCCGACGTCATGGTCGCCGCGGCGCTGCTGGATTTCTTCGCTGGCCTCGTGACGGAACTCAAGGGCGACACCATCCCGATGGGACACGACGCGCTGGATTACACCGAGCGGGAGCCCGTCGGCGTCGTGGCGCGCATCGTTGCGTACAACCATCCGCTGCTGTTCGCCATGGGCAAGCTGGCCGCCCCGCTGGCGGCGGGAAATGCCGTGATCATCAAGCCGCCGGTGCAGGCTCCCTTGTCTGCCTTGCGTTGCGCGGAGCTGATCGGAGATCTCTTGCCTCCGGGCGTCTTTTCGCTGATCCCGGGCGGCGCCGACGCCGGAGCGGCGCTGGCCGCCAGTCCCGACGTCGACATGATCGGCCTGGTGGGCAGCATTCCCACCGGGCGCAGGGTCATGCAGGCCGCGGCGTCGCGGCTCAAACCCGTGGCGCTGGAACTGGGCGGCAAGAACCCGTTCATCGCCTGCCCGGACGTCGACCCCGCGCTGGCGGCGCGCGCGATCGTCGATGGCATGAACTTTACGTGGTGCGGGCAGTCCTGCGGGTCCACCAGCCGGGCCTTCGTGCACCGATCCATCTATGACGAAGTCTGCGCCAAGGTGGCGCTGGCTTGCGCCGCGTTCGTACCGGGAGACCCGACCGACCCCGCCACGACCATGGGCGCGATGATCAGCCGCGAACACCGCGACCGCGTCAAGCAGGCGATCGATGCCGCCGTGGCGCAAGGCGCCCGCCTGATCGCGGGCGGCGGCATTCCCCGGGACGGCGTCCCCGCAGGCGGCTTCTATCTGGAACCGACCGTCTTTGCGGACGTGGCCGCCGCCTCGCCATTGGCCACCGAGGAGTTCTTCGGTCCTGTGCTGGCGCTCATTCCGTGGGACGACGAGCAAGAGATGCTTTCAGCAGTGCACAGCCTGGACGTCGGCCTGACCGCCGCGATCTGGACGGCGGACCTGGCGCGCGCCCACCGGCTGGCGCGTGAGATCGATGCAGGATTCGTCTGGATCAACGAAGTCGGCAAGCACTTTCTTGGCGCGCCGTATGGCGGGGTCAAGCAGTCAGGGATCGGCCGCGACGAGTGCATCGGCGAGATGATCTCATTTACCCGGGAAAAAAATGTCCACATCAACTTCAGGCCAGTGACCCCGACATGAAGGCGGAATACGACTACATCATCGTCGGCGCAGGCTCCGCAGGCTGCGTGCTGGCCAATCGTTTGAGCAAGGACCCAGCGGTCTCGGTGCTGGTCATCGAAGCGGGTCCCTGGGACCGAGACCCGCTCATCCACATTCCACTGGGATGGGGCAAGATTCTGCAGCAACGCCTGCATGACTGGGGTTACGACGCCGAGCCTGCCCCGCACGCCGACGGCCGGGCCATCGAATGCGCGCGCGGCAAGGTTGTAGGCGGAAGTTCCTCGACCAATGCAATGGCGTTCGTGCGCGGCCATCCCAAGGATTACGCACGCTGGGCGCGGCATTACGATCTGCCCGAGTGGAGTTTCGAGGAAGTCCTGCCCTATTTCCGCCGCCTGGAGGACTGGGAGGACGGACAGACCGGTGACCGCGGCGCTGACGGCCCCCTGCGGGTGCAGCGCTGCCGCTACCAGGATCCGTTGCTCGACGCCTTCTCCACGGCCGCCCGCCAGGCCGGGCACCCCTGGCTCGACGATTACAACGCCTCGCCGGCAGGCGGCTTCTCGCGCCTGCAGATGTCGATCCGGCGCGGACGCCGATGCAGTGCCGCCACGGCCTATTTGCGCCCCGCATTGCGCCGCCCCAACCTGACCGTGGTCACGCTGGCGCATGTCCTTGGGGTGGACTTCGACGGCAGCCGCGCGGTCGGCTTGCGCTTTGCCAGACAGGGCCGCACCACGGCCGTCAGGGCTCACCATGAGGTGATTCTTGCCGCAGGGGCCATCAACACGCCCGCGATCCTGATGCACTCGGGGATCGGCCCCGCTCAGACATTGCGCGATGCCGGTATAGGCGTCAGGCTGGAGCGCGCCGGAGTGGGTGAAAACCTGCAGGACCATATCTCCGTCATCGTCACAGCACGCCGCCGAGAGCCGGGCCCATTCGTGCACGGCATGCGCCTGGACCGCATCGGCGTCTCCATGGCGCGCGCCTATCTCGGCGGCGAGGGCTTTGCCGGCGACGTTCCAGGCGGCATAGTGGGATTTGTGCAGCCAGACGGCGCGGATACGCCGGACCTGCAATTTCTCCTGACAGCGGCGCCTTTCAACGCTCATCCCTGGCTCAATCCGGTACGCAAGCCTTTCGCCGACGGGTTTGCCGTCCGAACGGTGCTGCTGCACCCCCATAGCCGCGGCAAGATCACCGTCGCCAGCGCGGACCCGTTGGCACCGCCTCGGATCAACCAGAACTTTCTGGCGAACGACGCAGACCGGATCAGGGTACGCGAGTCGGTGCGTATCGCGCGGACCTTGCTGGACCAGCCTGCGCTTGGTGATTACGTCGCCACCGAGCTTGCGCCGGGCGGCGGCGTAATCGATGATGCAGCGATCGACGCATTCGTCCGCAAGACTGCCATCACGGTTCACCATCCCGGCGGCACTTGCAGGATGGGAGGCGAAAACGACCCAATGGCAGTCGTCGACAGCCGTATGCGCTGCATCGGCGTTCCAGGCCTGCGCATCGTCGATGCCTCGGTCATGCCGGACCTGACCTCGGGCAACATCAACGCGCCCGTGCTCATGCTGGCGGAGCGCGCCTCGGACTGGATACTGGAGGAGGCGCGTTGATGCGACTTTCATTGCAGCGTCATCGCTGCGTCAGCCTGCTGCCGCTGGCACACACCGCCCACCAGCGGCTGGACGATTTCTTTTCCGTCGAGTACTGCAACCCTGCCGACGAGCTCCCCCCCGACACGGCCGCGCTGATCGTCGGCGGGGCAAGCCTGGCATCCCTGCAAGTGGGGCTGCCGGCTCGGATTCAGTCCGTGACCGTGGTGGGCAGCGATGCAGTGCCGCCGCAATTCGTGGAACAGATGAAAGCCAAGCGTGTGCTGGTGACCTGGCCGCGGGTCGCCGGCGCCGAAGACGAGCGGGAAGCAATGGAGATATGTCACGACGTGATGGCGGCATTCGGATTCGGCCGCATGGGGTCGCGGCCTCGCAACGTCGTCAACGATGTCTTGCTTTGCGATTGCTGTTGACTGAGTACCCGCGTGACGGCCCTGGCGCCGGCAGAAGGGGAGTCTGCCGGCCGCCATCATCCCCCTAGAAAGACATCCTGAAACCCGCGGTCGCGGTGACGATATGGCTGCCGGAAAAATCCGTGTCCGCGTCGACCTGACCGTAGATCGCATAGCGCTCGCCCCAGCCGTAATTCAGGCCCGCCCCCACGCTGCCCCAGGTTCGAGCCATGCGACTGGCGACCTGCGTGTCAGCCACGCGTACACGCGTTCCGTCCAGGAATTCATGTTTCACGTTGACGACGCCATAGACGCTCGATTCCCGCTTCACGCCGGCCGTTTGCCAATTGCTTTTGTAGTCCAGCGCGATACCCAAACGGCCCAGCAGGCTGTCGCCCTTGTCGCTGGCGACGCGCGCGCCGAATTTGTCGTTGAAGCTGTCGAAGCGGGTCGATACGTATGTCAGCTGCGCCTGCGGGATCAGGGCCAACCCCTCGGTCAACCCGAATGCCTTGCCCGCTTCGATACCCAGCCCATAGCTCTGGGCCTTCTGGCCGCCCTTCAACTTGCCGGCCAACCGTGAGTTCAGGTCGCTGTCGAACCAGGTCGCCTGGGCCTGGGCATCGATATAGACGCCATTCTTGCCGTACCAGGTCAAAGTCGGCGTCAGGCCATAGGCAGTGGTGTCGATGGTGCCGTCGCCATACACCGACGACAGACGCGTGTCGGCCTTGCCATAGTGAAAGGCCAGGCCGCCCACCAGACGGGAGCCCTCTTTCTGGCCCGCCAGGACGCGGTCAACGCCGAATTGCGCCTTCCAGCTATCGACTTTCTGGCTCACGCCCGTTGTGGACGACGCAGGGTCGAGCCGGGCGGTCGAGCCCTCCACGCGGCTCCATACGCCGTTGCGGCCGGCGTCCGCCGGATCATAGAGGCGATTGCCGACTCGCTGGCGCAGGGTAGGCAGCTGGCTCAGGTGCAGCAGCGTATTGGCATAGGCTTCGTAGACAGGCACGCCGGGTTGATAGAGCAAGGGCGGTTCGGCGCCCGGCGTACCGCCGCCGGGCGAGGGTGTGCCGGGATCGGTCGGAGTCGTGCCTGGATCGGTTGGAGTCGTGCCTGGGTCGGTTGGAGTGGTGCCGGGATTGGTCAAGGAGGATCGCAAGTACCAGCCGCCAACGGCCGAGTCCTGTTGCAACACATAGCCATAGGCGCCAGCCACCAAGGCCGGACGCCCCCCGATGACGTAGTCGCCATTGGCCAAATCGAATCTTCCCGCCGACAGGCCATGGACCTGCACGACCTGTATGCCCCGTTGGGTCTGCGCGCCGGCGCCTCCCATGTTCTTCACCGTGACCGGTGTCGTGCCAGCGCTGTCGCCCGTGATCACCAGCTTGTCCGTCGGCGAGTCATCGGCGCCAAGCTGCGTGCGGATCTCCAGGCTGCCGCCCTGCGCCGCATAGTTGCCGGCGATCGTGAGGGTGCCGAAGCCGCTGCGCGGCCCCGGTGCGATGGCGCCCTGGTTGACCGTCGCGCCGACGCGTCCCGTGCCGCTCAGCCGTGCCGCCGCAAGCACATTCACCGGCCCGCCGAGGATGCCATCCACCTGCAGCGTTCCTGCCTGGATATCGGTGGTTCCCGTGAACGCCGCGCTGTTGCCTGACAAGGTCAGCGTGCCCGCGCCCTGTTTGTTCAAGCGCGACGTTCCCGAGAACGCGGTGGACACGCCCACGTCGTGGCCGTTCGTGTCGAACCAGGCGCCGCCGCTGCCCACGGCCTGCGTGACGAAGCCATTCAGGAAATTATTCTCGTCACGATTGGCCCGCAGGATGCCGCCGTCCAGGTTGAAGGTGCCGTTGCCCGCGCCCTTGATGACCGAGCCGGTCTCCAGCACGCCGCGGCCGCTGGCATCGCCGGTCAGGTTCAGCGTGCCGGTGGAAGTGCCGGCAGGGGCAAGCCACGTGTCGCGGACGGCGACCGCAACCCCGCCCTTGGTTATGGTCAGCGTGCCCGTGCCTTCCGAACCGATTTCGATGCGGTCGCTCGCGGTGAGCGTCGAGATATCGGCCGTCGCGCTCGATACGGTCACCGTGCCGACGCTGCCCACGCTCTTCCCGATGTAAACCGCTGCTGCGGCGCCAGGCCCGGTCGATCCGACCGTGCTCACGCTGGCGCCATCGAGAACGTGCAATTCGCCGGTTCCTTCAAAACCCACGTATATGTTGTTCAGCGGATCCCAGACCGCCTTCGGGCCTGATACCGTGACGCTCCCCTCGGCGCCGGCGACCCAGCCGATGATCGCCTGGCCGCTGTGCACGACGCCGTTGTCGATCCGCAGCGTGCCCTTGCCGCCCGTGCCGATCTCGAACGCGCCGACGGTGTTGAGATTCCAGGTCGACCCCACCCCGGAAACAAGAACGTTCCCGACGCTGCCATTGTCGACGCCGATTCTGGCCGAATCGCTATTCGCCACGCCGCCGTCCAGGATGCTTAGCGTGCCGCTGCTGCCGGACTCGCCCCCGATCAGCACCGGGCCGACGCTGGTCCAGGTGGACGCCGTGCCATTGCCGTCACGGCCCTTCACCGTCACGGCGCCTGGAGCGCCATTGAAACTTCCAACGTAGGCCCAGTCGTTGTTTACCGAACCGCCCGCATCGATGACCAACTCCCCGGCAAGGGTATCTCCGACCGTCAGATCGCCCCCCACCGTCCAATGCGGCGTCTGGACGGAACCCGGCAGGACCTGGCCAGTGACGGAAACCGATTGGGCATTGGCGGGATTGGCGACGTTTGCCGCGTAGAAAACGAGGGCAGCCGATTTCAGCCATCCCGTGCGTGGGCAACTCCTGGCGACCATGAAGAATCCTTTTTTTGAGTAGACGCGACCTACTTTCGGTACGGCATGCAGCCTGGATTTCTTAATAGGTTATTTCACCTATCCATGGGGTTCCGGCGGTCGTTCGCGAACGTCCATCTTCAGTCGATCCGCAAAGTGATGGCTCTCAGCTTGCCGGCCGCGGTGCGGACTGGCTCCGGCATCGGCGCTTGAGTCAGTCCGGCATTGCGGACACACACGGGGCAGAACCCGTAGCTTCGCGACTCGGACCGATGAAAATAGTTGCTGTAGGACGCTTCCATCGGCGCATGGCCGGGTATGCCGCAAGTAAAGCGAATGCGCGCCTTCGTGGTCGAGAATTCGCCACGCCCTCCAAAGCCTTCGGTGACGAGTGTTGCGGTTGGCGGCTTCATGGCGGCCGGCTTCAGGTGTGGCGGAGTGATCGCCAATACCGTCGCGCGCAGGATTTCCATCCGCGAAACCGTATCTGCCAAGGTTTTCCCGCGATGGTTGGTTGTACCAGCCTCCAGTTTGCAAGACAGGCAGAGGTGCCGATCGCCCAGTTTTTTCGCGTACCTGAGGAGATTGCGAAAAGAGATAGAGAAGGGCGAGTGGGGCGTTCCATCAGGACCGTTTCGTCCACAAGAGTATGTTTCCCTGTTCCAGCCCGTTGCGTCGAAGCCTGCGAGGTAGGAGATCTCCGGGTACATGCCCTCCAGTACGTACAGACGATGGTGCAGGGTTCCCATGAGCTTGAGCGCTTCGGTGACATCGACGCCGGGATATGCGCAGTCCGGGCAAGCCGAGGGTACTACGCTCATATCCGTCAAGCTCGTGTTCTTGCGTATCCGGTGCAACAAGGAACGGTCAATCAATCGCTCGTGGCCAGCGGGACAGCGCACTTGAGCTGTGAGCTGGCCCGCTTCGTACCTGGGTGAACCGAGCACGGCAAACTTGAACCCCGCGAGCGCGTCGGAAAAATCCTTGACATACTCAGGAAACAACGTCGCATGGTTGACTGCGACGCCAGAACGGGCACTGATGCATGCCGGGCAATTGAAGACGCCGGCGCTGACATGCCGCAGGGCGGACGTGCAACTATGCAGGATGGTCAAGTGATCGGCCTCGCAGCGATACAGGTAGCGGTTTGAATCATCGAACTCCATCCGGCCAATCACCGAAGGGGGCAGGCCTTGAGCAACCCACGCGCTGAGCGCCTCAGCCCGGCGTTTTTGGGAAGTGACCGCGTCCTTGCATAGGGGACAGTACTTGCGCACCCTTCCCGCAACCAGGCCCTTCGCCTGAGCAGTGTTCAGTTCGTTGCAATGGCCGCATTGATATACGACCATGCAATCCTTGTTCACCTTTGCAATTTCGTGCGAAACCAGCTTGTGATGGCCAAGATTCCTTAGCAACGCCTGCTGAAATTCTTCGAGAGGATTCGCGCAAATCTCATTCCAACGGCTAGTGATCAGCTCCAGGCTTGGATTGGGAACCGTGGGCACGAGTCCTGCCTGGCCGACGAGCTCCTGGATACAGGAAAGGAAGGCTGCTGGAGCCAACGGTCTATCTTTCATCTCGATCAGCGTTACGCCTGCCTCTACGCACCGCGTCCGCTTCTCGGCGTCCCGCTGAACCTGCGCGACGTGGGCTGCCAGGTCCTCGGCGCTCTGAGAGCGCGGCTTGTAGTGGTGCATGCCGTGATATTCGAGAGCCAGCTGCTGACTGGGGCTGTAGGCGTCAAGTTCAAGTCGATGCCCGTTATCTCTCAGGAGAAAAGCCGGGCGAGAGGTGCGCCGCCAGTCATGGGCGGGGAACAAGTGGGAAATGACGATGAGAGCGAGTGACTCGCCGCGCCGAAACCCAGATTGCCCCCATGCCTTCTCCTCGGCGCGCCATCGCGTGTCGAGATGATAGAAACCCGTGCGGCTACGGTAGAAAATCAAAAATCCGCCACCTTTTCCTGGACTCCATTCGAACGAGACCTCTGTTGCCATGTGCTGCTTTGCTCGTTCGAGGAGGTGGGCGCGGAGTATCGAATCCTTGTCCTCTTGAAGCACTGCCTTGCGTACTGCTGCACGCGACATGCAGCTATCCTCAAGAGGTGCACGCAGTAGCCGCGGCCCGGACTTCATGCTGAAGAATGGACCTGGCGACGTGTTCTCTGGATGTTGACGATGGGCGAACCGAAGTGTCCCCAAAGGGAAGGCACGCGTGAATTCTGACTGCAGTTCCACGAAGTCCTGATAACGACCCTGCACCGCCTCATTCGGCAGACGATGTCGCCGCAGCGCGCTCCTGACGGCCGCGATACCGATTGAGGGCATGGTCCATTCGAAATCTTCAGGCAAGGCCCATATCAAGGGCCGCACGTTGAACCTCAATCCAGCGGGGTTGGGAGAACCGCTTTCAGGCGTGCACAACGTCAGCGTGTGGTCGGAGAACGCCGATTTGAATTGGTCGATCAGACGGCCGACGCTTTTGCAGACTGGGCAGCCTTGCGGCGACAGGCGCACGTTGTCGTAATAAGTAATCCAGCTACCGTCCTGGCCCGCTCCGCAATCCAAGCACTCTACCGACAACCTGCGCTTCGATCCGCGTTCCGCAGGTTCACGGTCATGCAAGCGAAGTCGTCCGGATCTGCCTGGCTTGCCATCGAGTGCGGCGAGGACCCGGTTTCTAGCGTCTCGCCAAGCATCCCAGTTGGCGGGGCCTGAACGAAGCAGGCGCGGCTTTTTCGATGTACATCTCGTGCGCTCGATACTTTCCGGCATTTTTTTTCGCGGCAAAGGGACTGTCGAAAGTGCTTTCGGTGCTGAACGAATGCATGACTGTTGGAGCTGCTGATACGCCGCCAGGCGGCGCGGTTGCCCGCGGGAAATTATAGGGATACGGGAAACCACGCCAGCCTCGCAGCTGCAATTATCGCTAGTCGCGCGCAAGCACCGTTGACCGCGGCGTGGCATCCACGGAGGGCCTTGGGCAAGGGGACTGTCAGCTGGCCACGACGGATTCTTTTCATGCCTGTTCAGCTGTTGCGCGGCCAGCGCCGCACCCCGTACCAGATCGGAAAAGATGACAGCTAGAACAGCACGCCATCCTGCGGCGACAACGGCGGCAGCAGATTCTTGTCGCCCAGCAACTCCCCGACGTTGATCTCGATGCCGCGGCACAGGGCATCCAGGGGCAGGTTGTTGGGCAGGCGGTCGAAGGGTTCCTCGATCTGTTCGCCCAGGGCGTCCAGCCCGAAGAACGTGTAGGACAGCACGCCCACCATGAAGGGCGTCACCCAGCCTATGCTGCCGACCAGGCAGAACGGCAGCAGCAGGCAATAGATGTAGACGGTCCGGTGCAGCAGCAGGATGTAGGCAAAGGGAATCGGCGTGCTGCGTATCCGCTCGCAGCCGCCGCCTATGTATGACAGCCGTGTGATCTGGCCATCGATGTCCGCGAGCAGGATGCTGTCCAGCCGCCCTTCCCGCCGCAACTGGGCATAGGCCTGGCTCAAGTCGCCCAGAAGCACGCTGGGCGGATTCGCCGCATGCATGATGCGGGCCGCAGTAGCGGCGGGCAACCAGCGCTGCAGGTCTTCCTTGGGATCGCTCTGCCTCAGCATGTGCCGCAAGGCATGGGCATAGGCGATGAGGCCATGCGCCAATTCACGCTGGCGCGCGGCGGGCAGGCCGTCGGGAAAACTCAGCGTCTGCCGCGTCAGGTTGCGGATGACGATGAGCAGCTCGCCCCAGAGCTTGCGCGCCTCCCACCAGCGCTCGTAGGCCACGCTGTTGCGGAACCCCAGGAAGATGGCCAGGGTCAGCCCGACCAGCGTCAAGGGCACGGCGCCCAACCCGACCCCGCTCAAGGGCAGCCGGTGCTCCGCCAGCACCACGGCGGTGGCCAGCAGCATCATGGCGACGACACGCTTCCAGATGATGGAGACAATGGATCCCTTCAGCGTGAACAGCAGCAGCCAGGGAGAGCGCGAGGCGGGGCGGACGATCATGACGGCTTACGCTTGGGCGCCCCCCTGCGCGGCTTTGCGGATGCGCACCGGTATCGACTTGTAGGAAGGCGTGCCGCATTCCTTGTCGATATAGTCCAGCGGAACCAGGACATTGGCCTCGGGATAATAGGCCGCGACCGAACCTCGCGCGATGCTGTATTCAATCGCGGTAATGCCTGCCAGCCGCAGCGTCCGGTTCCGCGACACGGTTTCTATGTCCACCAGATCACCGTGTTCCAAGCCCTGCGCGGCCAGGTCTTCCGGATGCATGAAGAGCACGTCGCGGCGGCCGAAGACGCCGCGGTAGCGGTCGTCCAAGCCGTAGATCGTGGTGTTGTACTGGTCGTGGCTGCGTATGGTCACCAGCCGCAACACCTCGTCCGGCCAGGGCTCATAGCGCTCGCGCACGCCGGGGAACACCGAGAACATGGCCTTGCCGGTGGGCGTGTTCCACTTGCGCTCGGTCGGCGGCAAGGGCATGCGAAAGCCGCCGGGCACGCGGATGCGCGCGTTGTAATCGTCGAAGCCCGGAATCGTGCGCTCGATCAGGTCGCGGATGCGATCGTAGTTTTGCACCAGCCCCAACCAGTCCACCTTGCTGTGGGGCAAGGTCGCCCGGGCCATGGCGGCGACGATGGCCGGTTCCGAGCGCAGCTCGGCGGATGCCGGCTTCAGCTTGCCCGCCGAGGCGTGGACCATGGACATCGAGTCCTCCACCGTCACTGATTGCGGGCCGTCGGCCTGGACGTCCAGCTCGGTGCGCCCCAGCACCGGCAACAGGAAGGTCTCGCGCCCCACCAGCAGGTGCGAGCGGTTGAGCTTGGTGCCCAGATGCACGCTCAGCGTCAGTTCCTTCATGGCCTCGAAACAGAGTTCGGGATCGGGCAAGGCCACGGCGAAGTTTCCGCCCAGGCAGATGAGCGCCCGGGCCGAGCCGTCGACCATCGCTTCCATGGCCTGCACCGCGTCATGGCCATGGCCCTGCGGCGGCGTGAAGCCGAACTCCGCTTCCAGCTTTGCCAGGAACTCCGGGCTGGGCTTTTCCGTGATGCCGACCGTGCGGTTGCCCTGCACATTGGAGTGACCGCGCAGCGGGCAGATGCCGGCGCCGGGCTTGCCGAAGTTGCCGCGCATGAGCAGCAGGTCGGCGATCAGCTTGACGTTGGCCGTGCCCGTGTTGTGCTGGGTGATCCCCATGCCGTAGGTGACGATGGTGGCGTTGGACTTGGCGTAGGCCTCGGCCACGTGCTCCAGGTCCGCGCGGTGCAGCCCGCTTTCGGTTTCGATGTCGGCCCAGGAGGTTGCCTCCAGGTCCGCGGCCAGCGCGTCAAAGCCCAATGTGTGTTGCGCGATGAACTGGCTGTCCAGGACGTTCCCGCGCTGCGCTTCCAGCGCCAGCAGCGCTTTCATGATGCCCTTGAGCGCGGCCGCGTCGCCGCCCGCCCGGACCTGATAATAGGTCGAGGCGATATTGGTCGAGCTGAAGGTCGCCATTTCCACGATGCTCTGCGGATCCGCGAAGCGTTCCAGCGCGCGTTCGCGCAAGGGATTGAAGACGATGATGGGAACCTTGCGGCGCGCCAGTTCGTGCAGCGTGCCCATCATGCGCGGGTGATTGGTGCCGGGATTGTGGCCAATGGAGAGAATGAGCTCCGCATGGTCGAAGTCCTCCAGCGAGACCGTGCCCTTGCCGATGCCGATGGACTGTGGCAAGCCCACGCTGGTCGCCTCGTGGCACATGTTGGAACAGTCCGGGAAATTATTGGTGCCGAACTCGCGCGCAAATAGCTGAAACAGATAGGCCGCCTCGTTGGAGGCCCGTCCCGAGGTATAGAACTCGGCCTGGTCAGGCGCGTCCAGGCTGCGCAGCGCCTCGCCGATGCGTTCGAACGCGGCATCCCACGACACGGGAACGAATTTGTCGGTGGCCGCGTCGTAGGCCATCGGGTGAGTCAGGCGGCCGAAGTCCTCCAGTTCATAGTCCGACAGCGCCAGCAATGAAGACACCGTGCGCTGGGCGAAGAAATCCGGCGTCACGCGCTTGCTGGTTGCCTCCCAGGTGACCGCCTTGGCGCCGTTCTCGCAGAACTGGAACGTGGAGCGGTGTTCCTTGTCCGGCCACGCACAGCCTGGACAATCGAACCCCGCGGGCTGATTGGTGCGCAGCAGGACGACGGGCGCCTCCACCACTTCCATCTGTTGCCGCACGGCCTGGGCCGTCGCCTTCAACGCCCCCCAGCCGCCCGCCGGCCCGTCATAGGGACGGATGCCAGGTACTTCACGTCGTTGTTTCATGGCTGGTCTCCTTCAAGCGCCCAATTCCCGCCAGCATGCGGCAACGACAAGAATTGATCTAATTTTTCCTGTGAACCTTTTGATAATCCATGGTTATCAAGGCTTCGTCGCCAGCGATTGGTTGAGGACGGCTTCCAGGTCCAGCTGGCCGGCGATCTGCCAGGCGGCGTTCGACAAGGCAGGCGGCGTGTCGCGCCGCAGCCTGACCAGGCAGACGTCCTCGGCGTGCTCCGGAGTGATGGGGTGCGCCAGCAGCCCGGCCCCTTCGTACTGGGCGGGCAAGGCGCTCAGGGGCATGATGGAGAACGCCCGCCCGCTCTGGCATTCCGCCAGCAGCACGCGGATGTCGTTGCTTTGCAGCACCACGCGCGGCTTGGCTTCCACGCTCTCGAAACATTTGTTCAAGGTCTGGCGGTTCTGCATGTCCGGGCTGAGCAGGCAGAGCGGAAGCTCGCCCACTTCCGACCAATCCAGCTGGCGCGGCAAGGAGGCCTGCTCGTTCGCCACCAGCACGTAGCGCTCTGCGTACAGCGGCATCACGTCGAAATCGGCGCTATCGAGCACCGACCGCTCATAGAGGATGCCCAACTGGATTTCCTGGGCCTTCAGCCGGCGCAGGATTTCCGGCGTGCTGAGCGAGGTGACTTCCAGCGTCAGCTGCGGAAGGATCTCCCGGTACTGGGCGCTGAGCAGCGTCGCCGCATGGTTGGCAGTGGGAATCGCGCCTATCGCCAGGTGGCCTTGCGGCACGCTGCGCACCAGGTTGGCCTCCTGCCGCAGCCCCTCCAGCGAAGCCATCACCTGCCGCACCCACTGGATCACCCGTTCGCCTTCAGGGGTAATGCCTTCGAAGGTCCGGTTGCGCTTGACGATGGTGATTCCGAGTTCGCGCTCCAGTTCGCGGATGCCATTGGACAACGCCGGTTGCGAGACATGGCAGCTTTCCGCCGCCCGTCCGAAATGCCGGTACTTGTCCAGGGCCAGGAGATAGGAGAGCTGACGGATAAACATAGACATTCCTGCATTTCATCGTCCACGGTAACGATCTATTTTGCAGAAAATCCGGGCCATCTCAAAGACATCGCGCACGCCGCCGCCTTGACGCCCGAGCCGCCGCGCCGGCAGGTCTCTGAATGCCGCGGCAAAAGTAGTACGCTGGATTCAGCAGCGCCGGCGGCCCGCCGCCACGCGTTGCGTGTCGGAGGAAAGCAGCTCATGACCGCCCCGATCCTGAGCCTGATGTCCGGAACCTGTTCAATGCTGCGCAAGCTGCGCCGCGCGGCGGCGCTGTTGGCGGCAGCGGCGTTCGTCGCGGGCGGCGCAGGCGCGCAGCCGGCCGGGGGCCAGCCGGCCGCCCTCTTGCTGACCCTGGACGGCATCGTCGGCCCCGCCACGGCGGACTACGTGATCCGCGGCCTGGCCGCCGCGCGTGAACAGAATGCCGCGGCGGTGGTGCTGCGCATCGATACGCCGGGCGGACTCGACGCTTCCATGCGCGACATCATCCGCGCGATCCTGGCCTCGCCCATTCCCGTGATTTCCTATGTGGCGCCCAACGGTGCGCGCGCCGCCAGCGCCGGCACCTATATTCTTTACGCCAGCCATGTCGCGGCCATGGCGCCCGCGACGAACCTGGGCGCGGCGACCCCGATTTCGCTGGGCGGCTCCTCCAAGCCGGCAGAGCCGCCAGACAAGCAGCCGCCCCCAGGTCACGAGGGCAGTCCTGGACGAACCGGGCAAGATCCGGCCGAAGCCAAGGCGATCAACGACGCCGTGGCCTACATCCGCGCGCTGGCCGCGCTGCGCGGCCGCAATGCCGACTGGGCGGAACAGGCGGTGCGCGGCGCGGCCAGCCTCACGGCCGGCGAAGCGCACGCGCGTAACGTGATCGACCTGATCGCCGATGACCTGCCGGACCTGATGGCCAAGGCGGAAGGACGCAGCGTCCGTGTCGGCAACGGCATGGTGACCTTGCACACCAAAGACCTGCGAGTGCTGGCCAGAGACCCCGACTGGCGCACCCAGGTGCTCAGCGTCATCACGAATCCCAATCTGGCGCTGCTGCTGCTGATGGCCGGCATCTATGGACTGATCTTCGAATTCATGACTCCCGGCGCCCTGTTTCCGGGCATCTTCGGCGCCATCTGCCTGTTGGTCGGACTCTACGCCTTGTCGGCGCTGCCGCTGACCTATGCCGGGATCGCGCTGGTCCTGCTGGGCATTTCGCTGATGGTGGCGGAGATATTCGCGCCAACGCTGGGCGTCCTGGGCATTGGAGGCGCGGTGTCCTTCATCTTGGGCGCCCTCCTGCTCATCGACACCGATACGCCCGCCTTTGGCGTTTCCATTCCGCTGATTGCTGGCATCGCCGCGGCCAGCCTGGGAATGACCTTCCTGGTCGGCCGGCTGGCCCTGCGTTCGCGCCAGGCTCCCATCGTCAGCGGCGCCGAGTCGCTGATCGGCCAGCGCATCAAGGTGTTGAGCTGGGCGGACCGGCAGGGCTACGTGGCGGCCGCGGGCGAACGCTGGCGGGCGACGGGTCCGGCGGGCCTGGCTGCCGGCGATGCAGTCGTCATCACCGCCGTCCGCGGCGTGACCTTGCAGGTACGGGCGGACGCCGGCCCGCCGCCGTCGGGATGACGGCGTCCGCAACCTGCGCTCTCGAACCCTCCATGCGGAGCCTGCCATGTTGATGAACCTCGCCTTTTACGCCCCCATCCTGGCGCTGGCCGTCGCGCTGTTCGCCCTGTCGGTCCGAATCTTGCGCGAGTATGAGCGCGGCGTGATCTTTACACTGGGACGTTTTACCGGCGTCAAGGGTCCCGGATTGATCCTGCTGATCCCGCTGGTCCAGCAGATGGTAAGAGTGGACCAGCGCACCGAGGTCTTCGATGTTCCCAGCCAGGATGCCATCTCCCGGGACAACGTGTCCGTCAAGGTAAACGCGGTCATCTACTTCCGCGTGATCGATCCCGAGCGTTCCGTGATCCAGGTCGAAAACTTCCGCCAGGCAACCAGCGAACTGGCGCAGACGACGCTGCGCTCCGTGCTGGGCAAACACGACCTGGATGAACTGCTCTCGGAGCGCGACAAGGTGAACAGCGCGGTGCAGGAAATCCTTGACGCGCAGACCGACGCCTGGGGCATCAAGGTGGCGAACGTCGAGATCAAGCACATCGATCTGAATGAAGGCATGGTGCGCGTCATCGCGCGGCAGGCCGAGGCGGAACGCGAGCGGCGCGCCAAGATCATCCATGCCGAAGGCGAACAGCAGGCCGCGCAGATGCTGCTGAACGCGGCGCGCACCCTGTCGGAGCAGCCCGAGGCGATGCAGCTGCGCTACCTGAGCACGCTGGCCATGATAGGCGCGCAGAACAGCTCGACCATCGTCTTCCCCTTCCCCGTGGAACTGGGCCGCCTGCTCCAGGGCCTGGCGGGCAAGGGCCAGGAACCGCCTGCGGCCGCCGCCAGCCAAGCGGACCCGGGGACGCGCTAGGCCGCCGCCTTGCCCTCTTCCTGCAACTGCCGCCACAAGATTTTGCCGGTGCTGGATTTGGGCAAGGCGTTCACGAACTCGACGATGCGCGGCGCCTTGTAGGCGGCCATGCGCGTCCGCGCCCAGGCGATCACGTCTTCTTCGCGCACGCTGCCGCGCGCCTCGTCGCGCAAGACCAGCAGGGCCTTCACCGTTTCACCGCGGCTGGCGTCCGGCACGCCGATCACGCAAGCCTCGTGCACCGCGGGGTGCCCGTACAGCGTGTTCTCCACCTCCGCCGGCCAGACCTTGTAGCCGGACACATTGATCATGCGCTTCAAGCGGTCGGTCACGTAGAAGTAGCCTTCGTCGTCCACCCGGCCCAGGTCGCCGGTACGGAAGTAGCGCTGCCCGTCCAGCATGAAGAAGGCTTCGTCGTCGGCTTGCGGATTGTTCCAGTACCCCAGCATGACCTGCGCGCCGCGCGTCACGAGTTCGCCGGTTTCGCCTTGGGGAAGTTCAGCCAGCGTGGCCGGGTCCACGATCCGCGTGTCCACGCCGAAGGTGGGGACGCCAATGCATTGGCGCTTGTTGCGGTCCAGCGGATTGCAGTGCAGGAACGATGCGGTTTCCGTCAGGCCGTATGCCTCGTTGTAGGTAATGCCGTAGCGGCTGGCCAGCATGCCCGCGACCGCCTCGGGCATGGGAGCTCCGCCGCCGCACAGCTGCGCCAGGCTGGAAAGGTCCAGCCTCTCGATGCCCGGTTGCGCAAAGAAATCCACGACCATCGCCGGCGGCGCGGCCCAGACGCTGACGCGATGACGCGCCATCAGCCGCCCGGCCGCTTCGCGGTCCCAGCGCGGCAGCACCACCACCGTGGCGCCCAGCAAGATGGGCGTGTTCATGCCGCTCTGCATGCCCAGCAGATGGAACATCGGCGCCACGCCCATGATGACCGCCTCGGAGGTCAGGCCGCGCCATAGCTGCGAGCCGGCCAGGGATGCGTTCATGGTGCCGTGGGTGTGGCGGCAGCCCTTGGGCCGGCCGGTGGTGCCCGAGGTGTAGGGCAACAGGCAGAGGTCCTTCGCCCCCGCCCGGTGCGGCGACGGCTGAGCGTTGACCGCCAGCGCGCCGTACCAAGGCACGCCGCCGCGCACATCAGGTGCGCGCCGGGGCGCGGCGACCCAGTCGGGCGCGTCAGGAGCCGGGGCCTGCAAATAGTCCGAATAGGTGTGGACGATGACGCGCTCCAGGCGTCCGTCAGCGGCGAAGCCGTCCAGCCGCGCGCACAGTTCCTGGGCCGCGAAGGCCACTCGTGCGCCGCTGTCCGCCAGGTAATGCGCCAGCTCGTCCGGCGTGCTCATCGCGTTGACCGGCACCACCACCGCATCGGCGCGCAGGATCGCGTAGTACGCGATGACGAACTGCGGACAGTTCTGGCTCAGCAACAGGACGCGGTCGCCCGCCTTCACGCCCGCGCTGTGCTGCAGGTAGCCGGCCATGGCATCGACCTCGCGCTTTAAGCGCGCGTAGTCGAGCACGGTGTCGTAGAACACGATGGCGGCCTTGCCCGGATAGCGCGCGGCGGACGCCTCCAGGTTGAAGTACAGGCTGGACTGCGGCGGGCTGATCTCCTTCGGCAACCCCTTGGGCCAGTACCGATAATGCGCTTGGTGCATCTTGTCTCCTCATCGTTGTTCTGACTGTCTGCCATGCGCTTCAGGCGGTCATGGCGCGCGCGATGATTTCCTTCATGATCTCGTTGGAGCCGCCGTAGATCTTGCCGACCCGCGCATCCGCGTACATCCTGGCTATCGGGTATTCAAGCATGTAGCCGTAGCCACCGTGCAATTGCAGGCACTCGTCGATCACCTGGCAGTTCATCTGCGTGGTCCACCACTTGGCCATGGCTGCGGTGGACAGATCCAGCGTGCCGGCCAGCTGGCGTTCGATGCAATCGTCAACGAAACGCGCCGCAATGGTGGCGACCGTCTCGCACTCGGCCAGCGTGAAGCGCGTGTTCTGGAGTTCGATGAGCGCCTGGCCGAAGACCTGCCGGGCGCTGGCGTAGGCCACGGTTTCCTCGATGGCGCGACGCATGGTGGCCACGGCGCCCACCGCGATCAGCAGCCGTTCGCGCGGCAGCTGCTGCATGAGCTGGGCGAAGCCACAGCCCTCGACGCCGCCCAGGAGGCAGTCCTCGCCCACGCGCGCGCCGTCGAAGAACAGCTCCGCCGTGTCCAGGCTTTTCTGACCCAGCTTCTCCAGCAGCCGCCCGCGCCTGAAGCCCGGCAGGCCCTGCGTTTCCACCATGATCAGCGACACGCCCCTGGCTCCGGCCTGGGTATCGGTCTTGGCGACCACGCAGACCAGGTCCGCGTGCAGGCCGTTGGTGATGAAGGTCTTGGATCCGTTGAGCACGTATTCACCACCTTCCTTGGCGGCGGTGGTGCGCACGCTCTTCAGGTCGGACCCCGCTCCCGGTTCACTCATGGCGATGGCGCCCACCAGTTCACCCGTGGCCATGCGCGGCAGCCAGCGACGCTTCTGCTCTTCCGTGCCGTAGTTCAGGATGTAATGCGCCAGAATGGCGCTGTGCACGTTGTTGCTGAAGCCATGCACCATGGCGCGCGCCTGCTCCGCCGCCACGATGGCCTCGTGGGCGAAGCTGCCTCCGCCTCCGCCATAGGCTTCGGGCATGCTCACGCATAACAGGCCCAGACGGCCGGCCTTGTTCCAGACCTCGCGGTCCGCGTGCTGCTGCTTGCGCCAGCGTTCTTCGTCGGGCACAAACTCCTTTTCGAAAAGACGCCGCGTCGAATCCTGGAACAGCGTCAGGTCTGCGTCCATCCAGCCTTGCCGTGGCGTGTCCATTGCGCTCCCCCCTTTCAAGGACGGCCGCCGCCGACGACCAGGACCTGGCCGCTGACGTAGTTGGACTCGGGCAGGCAGAAAAGGTACACCGCACCTGCGGCTTCCGCCGGCGTGCCGGCTCGGCCGATGGGGATCAGGCTTTCGGCGTTCTTCAGCACTTGCGGATTGACGCCCACCTTGATCTGCCGGCCTTCGATGTCCAGCGTGGCATCGCCGTCGGCCGGCGCTTCGGTCAGGCGCGTCTTGATCAGCCCGAAGGCCACGCTGTTGACGTTTACCTTGTAGCGGCCCCATTCCTTGGCCAATGCGCGCGTCAGGCCGTTGATGCCCGCCTTGGCCGCCGAATAGTTGGCCTGCCCGGCGTTGCCCATGACGCCGGAAGTCGACGAGATGTTCACGACCTTGCGAAACACTTCCCTGCCTTGCTCCGCCTCGGCCTTGGCCGCCACCCGGATGAAACCGGAGGCCGCCCGCAGGATGCGGAACGGCGCGGACAGGTGCACCGCCAGGATGGCGTCCCATTGTTCGTCCGTCATCTTCTGGATCACGTTGTCCCAGGTGTAGCCGGCATTGTTGACGATGATGTCCAGGCCGCCATAGGTATTCACGGCGGTGCCGACGAAACGTTCGGCGAAGCCCGCCTCGATCACGCTGCCCGCGCAGGCCTGCGCCTGGCCTCCCGCCCTGCGGATCAGCGCCACGGTTTCTTCCGCCGGCCCCGCGTCCAAATCGTTCACCACCACGCTGGCGCCTTCGCGCGCAAGCTTCAGCGCGATCTCCTGCCCGATGCCGCGCCCCGCGCCCGAGACCAGCGCGACCTTGCCTTCCAATGTGCCCATCGTCATCTCCTTTCCTGGGTTACTGAATTGCCAGCACCGCCACGCCGCTCAGGCGCAGTTCGCCGGTCTGGCTGCGCGCATGCAGTTCCACCCGCAAGCGGGTTTCTCCCTGCGCTTCAAAGCGTTCCACGACGCTGCCGGAACAGCGGACCTCATCGCCCACGTGCGTGATCGCCACGAAGCGCACGGCATACTCGCGCAGCGCCGATTGCGGCGCCCAGTTCGTCAGCAGCCGGGCCAGATAGGCGGCCGACAGCATGCCGTGGGCGAAGACGTCGTCCATGCCCGCGGCTCGCGCGAAATCCAGGTCCACGTGTATCGGGTTGTGGTCACCCGAAGCGCCGCAATACAGCGCCAGCCCCAATCGGCTGACCGGCCCCGCGGTAAAACCGGGCAGCTGGTCGCCGGCCTTGGCGTCATGATTCATGGCCGCAGTCATTCCCGTCTCCTAGGTGTTGCGCACGACGGTCGTCGCGCGCAGTTCGGCGACCAGGCGCCCGGCGGCGTCGGTCACCCGGGTTTCACGGACGACGAACTCCAGCGCGCCGCCTTTCTTGGCGTAGATGTCGGCGATGCGCGGCTCGAAGCGCAATTCGTCGCCTGCGTACGCCATGGCGTGGTAGACGAAGCCCTGTTCGCCGTGCAGCACCCGCGCGATGTCTATGCCCAGCAGTTCACGCATGGCGGCGGGCCGTGGGCTGTCCATTTCCAGGCAGAAGAAGAAGGTCGGCGGCACCGGCAGTCCCGGGTAGCCGGCCGCCAGCGCGGCGGCCTCGTCGGTATAGACCGGGTCGTCCTGGCCGGTGGCCTTGGCAAAGAAGCGCAGGCGGCCCGCCTCCACGCTAGCGCTGAACGCCGGCAGGGCGGCGCCGATATGGCTGGTGTCGAGCATTGCGTTCCCCTCAGACGGCCTGGTACAGCGTCACCACGCAGGCGCCGCCCAGTCCCAGGTTGTGCTGCAGCGCCAGCCTGGCGCCTTCGACCTGGCGCAAGTCCGCCTGGCCTCGCAGCTGCCACACCAGCTCGGTGCATTGCGCCAAACCGGTCGCGCCCAGAGGGTGGCCCTTGGACAGCAGCCCGCCGGACGGATTGGTCACGACCTTGCCGCCGTAGGTGTTGTCGCCTTCCAGGATGAACTTCTCGGCGCCGCCCTCGGGCGTCAGGCGCAGGCCTTCGTAGGTGATCAGCTCGTTGGCGGTGAAGCAGTCGTGCAGTTCGACCACGTCCACGTCGTCAGGGCCGATACCGGCGGCCTCATAGACTTGGTCGGCCGCGGCTCGCGTCATGTCAAAGCCCACTACTTTGCGCATGTCGCCAGCACCGAAGGTGGACGGCGTGTCCGTCGTCATGGCCTGCGCGGCAATGCTGACGGCGGGCGCCAGACGGTGGCGGCGCGCAAACTCGTCCGAGCACAGGATGGCGGCCGCCGCGCCGCAGGTCGGCGGGCAGCATTGCAGGCGCGTCAGCGGATCGAAGATCATGGGCGCGGCCAGCACCTCGTCCAGCGTGACCGGCTGGCGGAACACCGCGTAAGGATTGCGCGCGGCATGCTGGCGCGCCTTGACCGCGATGCGGGCGAAGAGGTCGGCGCCGACGCCGTGCTCCTTCATGTAGTCGCGGCCCGCGCCGCCGAAGAACTGGGCTGCGCGCGGCTTGGCCGTGTCATAGCCCTGCATTTCGCTCATCGCCGAGACGAAATCCTGCAGAGGCGACGGGCGGTCTTCGTACACGCCTTTCAGCGCGCCAGGCACCATCTGTTCGAAGCCCACCGCCAGCGCGCACTCCACGGCCCCGCTTTCCACCGCCTGCCGCGCCAGGAACAGGGCCGACGAACCGCTTGCGCAATTGTTGTTGACGTTGAACACCGGAATGCCGCTGAGCCCCACGCCGTAGACCACCGCCTGGCCAGCGGTCGAATCGCCGTAGACATAGCCCGCGTAGGCCTGCTGGACCGCGTCGTATTGCAGTCCGGCGTCCCGCAGAGCCTGGCGCACGGCGCTGGCGCCCATCACGGTATATGCCTCGCTGGCGCCGGGCTTGCTGAAGGGAATCATGCCGACTCCTGCCACCCATACTTTCCGATTCATGTCTGACTCTCCTGATGAGCGGGCGCGGCGACAGCCGCGCGCCTGGATTCATGGTCTTGCCTCAGCACGGACTTCAGCACCTTGCCGGCGGCGGACATGGGCAATTCGCTGAGGAACTCGTAGGTCTTGGGGCACTTGTAGGCGGCAAGCCGCAGGCGGCAATGCCTGTCCAGAGCGTCGGCGTCGGCGGCCATGCCCGGACGCGGTACGACTACCGCGTGCACCGCCTCGCCCCACCGCGCATGCGTCACGCCGATGACCGCGCAGCGCGCCACTAGCGCGTGGCGGGCTAACACGCCTTCCACTTCAGCGCCGTAAACGTTTTCGCCACCGCTGACGATCATGTCCTTGAGGCGGTCAACGATATACAGGTATCCGTCCTCGTCCTGGCGGGCCGCGTCGCCTGTCCGCAGCCAGCCCCGGTCGAATGCACGGCGCGTTTCTTCGGGCCGGTTCCAGTAACCCTGCATCACCATGGGTCCGCGCACCAACAACTCGCCAACCGCGCCGGGCGCCGCCTCGCTGCCGTCGGGCGCGAGAATGCGCGTCTCCACGCCTACCGCAGGCGGTCCCGCCGATTCGGTGCGCGCGCCGCCCTGGCGCACGTCTGCATTGATGGCGACCGTGGCGGCGGTTTCGGTCATGCCGTAGGCATGGACGAACTCCGCTTGCGGAAAGGCCGCCAGCGCCCGGTCGAGCAAAGCCCGGGAAATCGGCGAGGCGCCCCAGATCACGCGCCTCACGCCGTCCAGCCTGTACTGCGCGAACCCGGGTTCGTCCAGCAGCATCTGGATCATGCTGGGCACCAGCAGTACTTCGGTTACGCCGTCGTCCTGCAGGGCCTGCAATACCGCGCGGGGCTGGAAGCCGCGCTGGACCGCCACCGATGCGCCCGCGACAAACTGTCCGATCAATCGTCCCAAGCCGGCAACATGAAACAGCGGTGCGACCAGCAAGGTGCGGCTGTCGGGCGGCGTGGGGACCGTAGCCATCCTGGCCACCGCAGCGCTCCAGAGATTCGCGTGTGTCAGCATGGCGCCCTTGGGCGCGCCGGTCGTGCCGCCGGTAAAGAGAATCGCGGCCAGCGCGTCGCCGCCCGCACGGACATCCTCCAGCGGCGCAGCCGCGGCGGCGTACGCTTCCAGCACGTCGGCGGACAGCGGCGCCGTGCTGGCGGGAACGTCCACATCGGCCATGCGTGGCGCCATGGTCTCGTCCACCAACAGCAGGCGCGGACTGCAGTCGGCCAGTGCCTGCGCAAGCTCTGGGCTGCTCCAGCGTGTGTTCAAAGGCAGCACGGCCGCTCCCAGCCACCAGCACGCCAGGATCCACGACACATAGTCTGCGCCGTTGGCGCCCCAGAACGCCACGCGATCGCCCTGCAGTACGCCATGGCCGCGCAGCACGGCGGCCTTGCGTGCGGTCCAATCGATCAGCGCCGCGTAAGTCCAGCGCCGTACGTCTTCGCATAGCGCGATCTTGCCGGGGTGCAGCCGGCCTGCGCGATGCAGGCCTTGTGTCAGATACATGGTGCTCGTCTCCTGCGGCGCCGTGCTCCTTGCGCGGAGCAGCGTGCGTTCGTCCTCGAGCCCCTAGCTTCCCCCTTGGGGCAGGATCGCGGCAATGGCCGCAGGCGTCAAACCGATAGGCCAAAAGTGTCAGCGGCTTGCCGGCCTTCGGGGCCGCAGACCAGGCGGTTGCGGCGGTATTCTCCCGGCGACACGCCGGTCCATTTCTTGAAGGCGCGGTGGAAGGTGCTGGGTTCGGAAAAACCCAGACGCTCGGCGATGTCCATCAGGGATAGATCGTGGCGGCCCAGGTATTCGACCGCGGCATCGCGCCGCAAATCATCCTTCAGGGCCTGGAAGCCCTGCCCCTCTTCACGCAAGTGCCGCCGCAGCGTCTGCGGCGTCATTGCCAGTTGCGCGCTGACCTGAATAAGCGACGGCAACTCCTTGGACAGATCGTTGCGCAACAGGCGGCGGATGCGATCGGTCAGGGTGGTGCGGTCCTGGTACTTCACCAACAGGTCGAACGGCGCATTGGCCAGAAACGGCTTTAGCGTCTGTTCGTTCTGCACCACCGGCAAGGCCAGCCAACGCGACTCCAGCCACAGGCCCGTCACCGGCTGGCCATAGCGCACCGGTGCATAGAACAGCCTGTGCGCATCGGCGCTGCGCGCGCCGCTGCTGTAGTCCACGCCCAGAATGGGAATGCGCCGCGCCGCCAGCCAATTGGCCACGCCAAGCGTGAAGAACAGAAAGGAGCGTTCACCATACCAGCGCGCACAGCTGCTGGGCGCGCGCGAGTCGAGCACGATGCGCGCGCGCTCGCCGCTCACGCACAGGCGGGCGGTGAAATCCCGCAGCACGCCGTGGTAGTAGCGGAACGCCGCGCGCAGCGCCTGCCCGACCTTGTCTTCCTGCAAGGCAAGCCGGCAGGCATGGTCGAACGCCCCCATGGGAACCGGATGCTGGCCCATGCCCAGGAAGTCATCGCGGGTGGCCCGGCGCAGCGTCCGCATTATCTGTGCGAGCTGCGCCTGCGATACCCGCGCCATCGGCGCCTGCAACAGGGACGGCGGCACGCCGGCGCGCGTCAGGACCCGGTCCACGTCCACCCCCCGGCTGCGCGCGCCTTGCAGGATTTGGGCGATATGTCCCACGGCAATGGTGTGATGGGTCATGAGGATATCCAGCGGCTGGCGTACGCCGATGGATCGATGGTAGCCAAAGCCTGCGCGCGCAGGAATGCCTGGCGTGAGCATTCTCGCCAAGCGCAATCAGCGAATCCGCCATTGGTCGGCCGGAAAGCCGCGCCTAGACTGGCGCGAGCCCCAGGCGGGCATGCCACTTCGTATTTACAGGAGTCCCTCTTTGGATACACCGAACACCGCTCCGCTCGCGGGCGTCAGGATCCTGGACCTTTCGCGGCTGCTGCCCGGTCCGCTGGGCGCGCAATACCTGGCCGACCTGGGAGCCGACGTCATCAAGATCGAGGATACGCAGGCGGGCGATTATGCGCCGCCGCCCCTGCGCGCCATCTGCAACCGCAACAAGCGCGGGCTGCGGCTGGATCTCAAACATCCCGAGGGACAGGCAGCGCTGGCGGCGCTGGCGCGCGGCGCGGACGTGGTGATCGAGAGTTTCCGTCCGGGCGTGGCCGCGCGGCTGCAGGCCGACTACGCCACCCTGGCGCGCCACAATCCCCGGCTGGTCTACTGCAGCATCACCGGCTACGGCCAGGATGGCCCGCAGCGCGACGCCGCGGGCCACGATCTGAACTACGCGGCCTGCGCCGGAGTCGCCGATCAGATGGGCTGCGGGCCCGATCTGCCGGCGCTGTCGAACCTGCCCGTGGCCGACATCCTTGGAGGCTCGCTTACGGCGGTAATGGGCATCCTGGCCGCGCTGTACGACGCCCAGCGCAGCGGGCGCGGACGGTACATCGATATCGCCATTGCCGACGGCCTGCTGGCTGGCGCCGTCGTGCCGCTGGCCACGCTCAATGCCCGCGGCGACACGCGGCCGGCGGGCGCCGACACCCTGTCCGGCGGGCTGGCCTGCTATGGCCAGTACCGCGCCGCGGACGGACGCTATTTGGCGGTCGCCGCGCTGGAGCTGAAATTCTGGGAAACGCTGTGCCGGCGGCTGGATCGTCCCGATTTGGCGCCGCTGCACCGCAACGGCGACGCGGCGCAGCAGGCGCGCGTGCGCCGCGAATTGCAGCAGATCTTCGGATCGCGCCCGCTGGCGCATTGGCTGGAACTGTTTGAAGGCGCCGACTGCTGCGTGTCGCCCGTGCTCAAACTGGCGGAAGGCCTGACGCATCCGCAGTTCGTCGCCCGCGGCATGTCGCTGCAGACCGAGCACCCGGTCTACGGCAGCAACACCCATGTGGCCAGCCCGGTGAAGATGTCGGGCTTCCAGTTCGCCATACATCGCCAGGCCCCGCTGCCCGGCGAACACACCGATCAGATCCTGCGCGAGGCCGGCTACAGCGAGCCGGACGTCGCCAGCCTGATCGGGCGCGGCATTGCGCTGTAGGCACATACGGCCAGCCCCGCCCGCCCCCCAAGCGACCATAACCAGGACGGAGACAATCATGAACGATCCTCATCGCAGCCTTCCCTCGCCCCTGCGCCGCAGCCTGCTCAAGCTGGGCGCGGCCCTGCCCGCCACGCTGGCCTTGCCGCGCCCGGCCAGCGCCACGGGCTTTCCGGCCCGCCCTGTCACGCTCATCGTGCCATTTCCGGCTGGCGGCGCGACCGATACGCAGATGCGCGCGCTGGCGATCGCGGCCTCGCGCGAACTGGGCCAGACGGTCGTCATCGCCAACCGGCCGGGCGCGGGCGGCACGCTGGGCCCGGCAGCCATGGCGCAGACCGCCGCACCCGACGGCTATACGGTGTCGGTGGTGGTCGGCACCTTGTTCCGCTACCCATTTCTGCAGCAGGTCAATTACGACCCGCTCAAGGACTTCACCTACGTCGCCTGCATGACCGCCTACTCCTACGCCATCGTGGTGCGCGAGGACGCGCCCTGGCGCACGCTGGACGAGCTGATCGCGGACGCGCGCGCCCATCCCGACAAGATCAGCTACGGCGGCACCGGCACCGGCGGCTCCGGTCGCATCGCGATCGAACGCCTGTCGCGGCTGACGAACACGCGCTTCAATTTCATCCCATACAAGGGCGCGGCCGAAGAGACCACCGCGCTGCTGGGTGGCCATATCCAGATGATCTCGGACGCGGGTTGGGGGCCGATGATAGACACCGGCAAAGCCCGCTTGCTGGCGGTGCTGGGCGAAGCCCGCGCCAAGCGCGTGCCGGACGCGCCCACGCTGACGGAACTGGGCTATCCCATCGTCGCGGCCAATCCGGTCGGCATCGCCGGACCGAAGGGCATGGATCCCGAGGTCACACGCATCCTGCAGCAAGCCTTCCACCGCGCGTCCCGCGACCCGGAGTACAACCGCGCGCTGGAAACCGCCGACCAGCCCCACATGCTGATGGACAGCGCCGCCTATACCGACTTCGCAGTCCGCCAAGTCGCGGAAGAAAGGAAATTCGTTGCCGAGCTGGGCCTGAAGAACTAGCCGCGCCCTCAGCCTGCGGGACTCAGCATGGAGTCGCGCAGGCGCAGCACCGACGCGCAAGACGTGTCGCGATGCGTCACCAGCGACAGGGACAGCGCATCGTGCGCGTCGGCGTCGGTCAGCGGCACGAAGGCCACGTGCGGGGTGGAATACGCGCGCGTCACGCCCGGCACCAGCGCCAGGCCCATGCCGCTGGCGACCAGGCTGATCAGCGTCTGCACCTGTATCGCCTCCTGGCTGATGCGCGGCGAAAACCCGGCCTTGAGGCATAGCGCCTGCGCCACGCCGTGCAGGCCCGGCACTTTCAGGGGCGAATACAGCACGAAGTTCTCGGCGCGGGCGCGCTCCAGGCTGACCGGCCCGCCCGCGGCCAGCGGATGCCCCGCCGGCACGGCCAGGATGAGGTCGTCGCGCTCCACCACCCAGGAGTCCAGCGCCGCGTCTTCCGCCAGCGGACCGCGCACCAGGCCTGCATCGATATCGTTGGCGCGCAGCATCGCGACCAGGCCGACCGTGCTGTCCTCGCGCAGGTCCAGCTGCACGTCCGGATACTGCGCGCGAAAGACCGGCAGGCAGCGCGGCAGCAGCATGTAGGTAGCCGAGCCCACGAATCCCAGCCGCAGCGTACCCCACTCGCCCAGCGCCACGCGGCGGGCAGCCTGGCGCGCCTGGTCGGCGTGGAACAGCGCTCGGCGGGCGTCCGCCATCAGCGCCTGGCCCGCAGGCGTCGGCGTCACGCCCTTGGGGCCGCGCACCAGCAGCGGCGCGCCCACCGCGTGTTCCAGTTTCTGGATCGAGACCGACAGCGCCGGCTGCGCAATATGCAGCGTGTCCGCGGCGCGCCGATAGCTGCCCAGCTCCGCGATGGTGACGAACTGCCGGAGCTGCCGCAAATCGATAGCCATAATAAATTCCATATCGCCCAATACCGACGCCATATTAGACGTGTATGCCGACGGCCGATAGGATTTCCGCCATGACAGCCGCTCCCCTATCCCAAGCCAGCGCATTGGGCGGCGTGCGCATCCTGGACCTGACGTCCGTGGTGTTCGGCCCCTACGCCTCGCAGATACTCGCCGACTACGGCGCCGACGTGATCAAGGTGGAATCGCCCGCGGGCGATTCGACGCGGCATACCGGCCCCGCCCAGGAGCCCGGGCTGGCCGCCATCTTCCTGGGCCTGAACCGCAACAAGCGCAGCATCGTGCTGGATCTGAAGCAGGCCGCGGCGCGCCAGACGCTGTTGACGATGGTGGACCAGGCCGACGTGCTGATGCACAGCATGCGCCCGGCCAAGATGGCCGCACTGGGACTGGATCCGGACACGCTGTGCGCGCGCAACCCGCGGCTGGTCTACGCCGGCCTGTACGGCTTCGGCGCGGGCGGCGCCTATGACGGCCTGCCGGCGTACGACGACATCATCCAGGGCCTCTCGGGCCTGGCCGACCTGGTGGACCGCCAGACCGGCGCGCCGCGCTACCTGCCCACCGTGGCCGCCGACAAGACTTGCGGGCTGATCGCGGCGCACGCCATCCTGGCCGCGCTGTTCCAGCGCGAGCGCACCGGCGCGGGCCAACAGCTGGAAGTGCCCATGTTCGAAAGCATGGCGTCCTACGCGCTGGTCGAGCATTACTACGGCAGGCACCTGGCCGACGAACCCGGCGAGGCCGGTTATCCGCGCGTGCTCACGCCCTGGCGCAAACCGTGCAAAACCGCCGACGGCCATGTCTGCCTGATGCCGTATACCGACGTCCACTGGCGCGACTTCTTCATCGCCGCGGACCGCCCCGATCTGGCGCAGGACGCGCGCTTTGCCGACATCGCATCGCGCACGCGGCACATCGAAACGCTCTACGAACTGCAAGCAGGCATCGTGGCCGGGCGCGATACCGCCTACTGGCTGGCGCTGTGCGCGCGCCTGGAAATCCCCGCCGCGCCCATCAACCGCCTGCAGGACCTGGAGGCCGACCCGCACCTGCAAAGCGTGGATTTCTTCGCGCCGCTAGCAAGCGCTTCCGGCAGCCGCTACCGCTTTCCCCGCAACCCGGTACGTCTGCAGCATTCCCATGTGCCGGCCGCGATGCCGCCGCGCCTGGGCGAGCACACGCTGGACGTGCTGCGCCAGGCCGGCCTGGACGACACGCAAATCGCCGGGCTTCTGGAATCGGGCGCAGCCCGCGACGCGCATCCCTCAACCCCGAACAACCGCAAGGACCCCGCATGACCGCCGACCACAACGCCGCCGACATCAAGCAGCTTGGCCAGGGCTATTACTGGCAGGACCTGGCCGTGGGCCAGCGCTTTCAGACGTTCCGCCGCACGGTGACCGAAACCGACATCGTCAACTTCATCAGCGTGACCGGCATGCTGGAGACGATCTTCATCGACGCCACCTATGCCCATGGCGCGATCCAGGGACGCCCCGCCCCCGGCGGCCTGACCTACGGCCTGATCGAGGGGCTGATCATGCAGGGCATGGTGCAAGGCACCGGGCTGGCGCTACTGGAAGTCCACAAGAAAATGCTGGCGCCCGTGGTCGCGGGCGACACCATCTGGGCGGAGATCGAAGTCACGAGCATACGCCCCACCTCGCAGCACAACCGGGCAGTGGTCGCCTCGGTGATCGAAGTACGCAACCAGCACGGCAAGCCGGTAATGGCCTACACGGCCACGCGCATGCTGGCCGGCAGGCCCTGAACTTCCATCAGGCGATCAAGCGCCCCATAGAGGGCGCTGGCGCCGGGACGCCATCCGCGTCACAAGAACAGCACAAGGAGACAAGCAATGAAGAAAGCACTGCTGGCAGGCAGCCTCGCCATTCTCGCGCTGGGCGCCGCCGCAAGCGCCCACGCCGCCTGGCCCGAACGCCCCATCACCATGGTGGTGCCCTTCCCGCCTGGAGGGCCGACCGATCTGGTCGCCCGGGTGCTGGCCAAGCAGCTGACCGACCAGTTGGGCCAGACCGTCGTGGTCGAAAACAAGGGCGGCGCCAACGGCAACATCGGCATGCAGTACGCGGCTGCCGCCAAGCCCGATGGCTACACCGTGCTGTACAACACCTCCTCCATCGCGCTCAGCCCCAATCTGTACCGGTCGCTGGCCTTCGACCCGGTCAAGGACTTCGCGCCGGTGTCCTCCACGGCGGTGATCCCGCTGGTGCTGCTGGTGCATCCTTCCGTGCCGGCGCCGGACACGCGGACCTTCGTGCAGTATGCGCGCGAGCATCCCGGCAAGCTGTCGTATGGGTCGGCCGGCGCCGGCAACGTCACGCACCTGGGCGCCCTGCTGCTGTTGCGCTCGCTCGAGATCGACGCGGTGCACGTCCCCTATCGCGGCAGCGCCCCGGCCATGACGGATCTGGTCGGCGGGCAGGTGCAGCTCATGACCAATACGCTGAACGATTCGCTGGGCTTCATCCGCGAAGGCAAGCTGCGCGCGCTGGCCGTGACCAGCGGCACGCGCAGCGAGCAATTGCCCGACGTGCCGACGGTGGCGGAAACGGTGGCGCCCGGATTCGAGATGGGCGCCTGGCAAGGCGTGGTGGTACCGGCAGGCACGCCAGCGCCGGTCATCGACAAACTGAACGCCGAAATCCGCCGCGCGCTGCAATCGCCTGAAATGACCAGGCAGCTCAAGGCACAAGGCGCGCAGGCGCTGGGTTCCACGCCGCAGGAATACGCTGCCTACATCAAGAGCGAAATCGCGCGCTGGGGAGAGGTGGTTAAGGCGGCCAATGTGAAGCTGGACTGACGGTTGCTGAAGGCAGGTGCAAAAACGCCCGCGAATCGCGGGCGCTTCTTTCTAAGCTGCCAGGCGGACGGCAAAACTCAGCGGCCGTTGGCCTTGGCCGTGATGCCGTTGGCCGCGCCCATGTCGGTATTGGGCACGTCGCGCAGCAGCACGCGCACGTCCTGGCCGGAGATGCCGATGCTGGCGCACACCGCCTGGTTCAGCGCCGCGATCAGCGCGGCCTTCTTGGCTTCGTCGCGGCCCGAGATCAGCGCGACGTCGACACGCGCCATGGCCTTGCCGATTTCACCGCCCACGATCACATGCGCCGCCGGCACTTCCTGCAGCACGATGCGCACGCTGGGCAGCGGCGCAGCGATGCTTTCAACCACCGCGTTGGATGCGGCCTGCAGCAACGCAGCCTTCTGGGCGGCCGTGTGGCCTTCCATGATCTGGACATTCAAAATTGGCATGACTGATTCCGATGTTCCGAAAAAGGAGAAACCGGCCCAGGCGGCCGGCAAACCATCATATCCGGATCGGAGCGCCGCGGACGGCCGCGCGGCCCCAATCCGGATTAGGGTTTCTCCCTGTCAGGCCGCCTGGTCGCGGCGCTCGGGTTCGGACTGCTCCTGCGCGTCGGTGGCAGCGGCGGCTTCCGCCGCGGGCGCCGTTTCGGCCAGGGCCGGCGTCACCAGCTCCACGACCTTCTTGCGCGACAGCATGCCGATAAACTCATCGTCTTCGCCGGTCACCGCGACCGGCTGGTCGCTGTGCACCAGCTGGGCCAGCACTTCGCCCAGGCCGGCCGTGGCCGGCACGGAAGCCAGATCCTCGACGTAGCGCGAGATATCGCGCGCGCCTTCCTCGATGGCGCGCGTGGCGGCCTCGGCGGTCAGCACGCCGGCCAGCCGCTTGCCGTCCAGCACCGGCGCATATTCGTAGCTCAGGGCGCGCATGCGGTCCATGGCATGGGCGGGACGCGAACGCATGGTCAGGGTCAGGCGCGCCGGGTTCACGGCGTGCGTGGCGTTGAGCACCTTGGTGCGGTTCACGTCCTGCAGGAACGACTGCACGTAGTCGTTGGCCGGGTTCAGCAGGATGTCCTCCGGCGTGCCTTCCTGCACCAGTTCGCCGTCCTTGAGGATGGCGATGCGGTTGCCCAGGCGCAGGGCTTCGTCCAGGTCATGGGTGATGAAGACGATGGTCTTGTTGAGCTTGGCCTGCAGCTGCAGCAACTGGTCCTGCATCTCGCGGCGGATGAGCGGATCCAGCGCCGAGAAGGCTTCGTCCATCAACAGGATTTCGGCATCGGTGGCCAGCGCCCGGGCCAGGCCGACACGCTGTTGCATGCCGCCCGACAACTGGTGCGGGTACTGGTTTTCAAAGCCCGACAGGCCCACCTGGTCCAGCCATTCGCGGGCGCGCTTTTCGCGTTCGGCGCGGCCCACGCCCTGCACGGTCAGGCCGTAGGCGGCGTTGTCCAGCACGGTGCGGTGCGGGAACAGGCCAAAGCGCTGGAACACCATGCTCATCTTCTTTTGGCGGAAGACCTCCAGGTCGCGCTTATTCAGGCTGACCACATCCACGCCATCGACCAGGATGTGGCCGGCGCTGGGTTCGATCAGGCGGTTGAAGTGGCGGATCAGCGTGGACTTGCCGGAACCCGACAGGCCCATGATGACGTAGATGCTGCCTTCTTCGATCGACAGGCTGATGTCGCGCAGGCCCAGCGTGTGGCCGCTCTCGGCCAGCAGTTGTTCCTTGCTCATGCCGCCCTGGGCGGCTTCCAGCCATTTCTTCGGATGCGGGCCGAAGACCTTGTAGATGTTCTTGACCTCGATCTTGCTCATCGCTGGCCTCCCATGCGCATGCGCTGTCCATACGATTGCGTGATCCGGTCGAACAGCACGGCCAGCACCACGATACCCAAGCCCGCCAGCAGGCCGCGGCCTACTTCAAGACGGTTGATGCCGAGCAACACTTCATAGCCCAGGCCGCGCGCGCCGATCATCGAGGCGATCACCACCATCGACAGGGCCATCATCGTGGTCTGGTTGATGCCGGCCATGATGTTGGGCAGCGCCAGCGGCAGCTGCACGCCGAACAGCTGCTGGCGCGGATTGGCGCCGAAGGCGCGCGAGGCTTCCAGCACCTCCCGGTCGACCAGGCGGATGCCCAGGTCGGTCAGGCGGATCAGCGGCGGCACGGCATAGATCACGGTGGCGATGATGGCCGGGATCTTGCCCAGGCCGAACAGCATGACCACGGGAATCAGGTACACGAAGCTGGGCATGGTCTGCATCACGTCCAGCACCGGCAGCATGATGGAGCGCAGCCAGTTGACCCGCGCCATCAGCACGCCCAGCGGGATGCCGATGATCACCGACAGGCCGGCCGCCATGATCATGAGCGCCAGCGTCTGCATGCCGGCGTCCCACAGGCCCAGCACGCCGATCACGCACAGCAGCGCGCCCATCGCCAGGCTCAGGCCGATACGGCGGCTGACGCCCCAGGCGATCGCGATCGTCACCGCGACCACCGCCCACCAGGGCGAATTGCGCAGCAGCTGCTCCAGCCACACCAAGGCATGCAGGACGGGCTGGGACAGGGTCTCCAGCGTGTCGGCATAGTTGGTGACCAAGTGATCGACAAAGCCGTCGATCGCCCCCCGGACCTGCCGGGCGGGAATAATTTCAGGAAACATTCGTTCTACTCCATTCTGGCGCACTCACCGCCCGGACCGCGCCCGCATGCCCAGGAATCGGGCGATGCGGCGCAAGCTTGCGGCTTCCAGCTAGAAAACGGCCGGCCATCCCGGCAGCGCCAGCGCATCTCGGTCCGGGCGCGAGCGCCCGGCCGGCGGCCATCCTGGCAAAGGAAACCGGCCCCATGAAGGGCCGGAGCGCGCCGCGACGGCGCGCAGCCAGGCACATGGCGGGTTACAGCGCGCTTTGGACGCGCCCGGCGACATCGGCGGGGACCCACTTGGTCCAGACGTCGGGTTTGTTCTTCAGGAACCACTTGGCCACGGCGTTGGCTTCGTCGCCGGACTCTTCCATGTGGGCCAGGGTTTCGTTGATCACCGGCAGCGGCACCGAGACCTTGGACAGGAATTCGGTGAGCTTGGGCGCTTCCTCGGAGAACTTGGTGTTCACCGCCGTGAAGACGGGGTTGTCGGGATAGGCGCTGGGTTCGGGCTTGGCGCACTTGGGCGACGTCAGGCACTTGTGCTTTTCGGCGTCGTAGGGCGGCATGTCCAGCTTGACCAGGTCCATCGAACCCACCAGCGGCGTGGGCGACCAGTAGTAGAAGACCACGTTCTGCTTGCGCTTGTAGGCCGACATCAGGGCCGCCTTCTGCGCCGCGCCCGTGCCGGGCGAATACAGGGTGTAGCTGTCGTCCAGCTTCAGGGCGTGGAACAGGTTATTGCTGGTGATCTCGCAGCCCCAGCCCGCCGGGCAGCCGTAGAAGCGGCCTTTGCCGGGCTCTTCCGGATCCTTGAACTTGTCCTTGAATTTCGGCAGATCGGCCGCGGACTTCAATTCGGGCAGGCGTTCCGCCGTGTAACGCGGGATGTACCAGCCTTCGGCGCCCATGTAGAGATCGCCGATGCGCTTGACCTTGCCGGTCTTCTCGGCGCGGTCCCAGGGATCGGCAACGCTGTTCAGCCAGATCTCGGTATTGATATCCAGGTCGCCGCGCTCCAGCGCAGCCAGGGCGGGCAGGGTTTCGGTCGGCAGGGTCTCGGTTTTGCAACCGTAGCCCTTTTCCATGATGAAACGTTCGACGTCAACCAGGACCAGATTGGATTCCCAGTTCATCGCGCCGAAATTGACCGGGCGCTTGATTTCGCACTGGACGGCATCGGCGGCTTGGGCCGCGCCGGCGAAGGCGAAGAACACAGCCGCGGCGGCCAGGGTCTTGACAGGGGTAAAACGCATTGGCTTTTGCCTCCATAGGTTCAGGGACACACGCCAGGCTTGGGCCCGGAGGTGCCATGGAGCTAAGGGGGTTGTGCGGAAGACGGGCAGAACCGCCAATACAAACCGACACTAGCAACAAGACGGTCCGCGAGGGTGCGGCATCTTGCAAGACAGGAGCTTCAAAAACGCAGTTTTTGAAAACCCACAGAAAGTGAACAAACTGAACGAAGAAGCCAGCATCTTAAACGAAATTGATGCTCAACCCAACCCCACCCCGGAATGAATCAGATACATTTCCCGAAAAAATGGTCCGGGATTACCCGCAAGCGCAAGGAGTGAAACAGCGACTTTACCTAGGGGATTTTGATTCAGACGAACAGATACATTTAGTAAATAATAAATTCATATCCATACGCTTTAGCCGCTTCAAACGGGCCGGAAATCGCGGTTCCGGCCAGTGGATGGACGCGTTTCGGACAGTTTTCCGTCGCCAATTCCATTGAAATCGACCATCCTGCGGACATCTGCCGGCCGCTACTCGTTCTTGGCGTACATGTAATCCCGGCGCCAGGGGTAGGCAAGGTCCGGCGGATTGTCCAGCTCGTCGGAGCGTCCTGTCGCCGGGTGCTGTCCCAGGATCTGGTGCAGCGCAATCCAGCCGTGCTCGAACGCCATGGCGCAGCCAGCCAGGTACAGCCGGTAGGCGCGCAGCGAACGCTCGCCCTGCTCGCCGCCCAGGATGCGCGCCGCTTCAGGCAGGCGCGCCTCCAGCGCATCGCTCCAGGCCCACAGGGTGCGCGCGTAATGCGGCCGCAGGTTTTCCACGTCCACCTCTTCCAGGCCGCCGTTGGTCAGGGTTTCCATCACCACGCTGACGTGGGTCAGCTCGCCGCCCGGGAAGATGTATTTCTCGATGAATTCGCCCATGCCGTTGCCCAGCTCGGCGTTGTAGACGCCGGCCGCGGTAATGCCATGGTTCATGATCAGTCCGCCCGGCTTGAGCAGGCGGCGCAGCTTGGCGAAATAGCCTTCGAGCTGGGCCCGGCCCACGTGCTCGAACATGCCGACCGACGCGATCTTGTCGTAGGGCGCGGATTCGTCCAGCTTGCGGTAGTCCAGCAGCTCCATGCGGACCCGACCTGCAAGCCCCTTCTCCTGGATCAGTTTGCTGACATGGGCATGCTGGTTGCGCGACAGGGTGATGCCGGTGGCGTCCACGCCATAATGCTCGGCGGCCCACAGCAGCAGGCCGCCCCAGCCCGCCCCCACGTCCAGGAACCGTTCGCCCGCACGCAGGCGCAGCTTGCGGCAGATGTGGTCCAGCTTGGCCTCCTGGGCCTGGGCCAGCGTCATGCCCGGTTCGCGGTAGTAGGCGCAGGAATAGACCCGGCGCGGGTCCAGCCAGAGAGCGTAGAAGTCATCCGACAGGTCGTAGTGAAATTCGATCTGCTTGGCGTCGCGCTCTACCGAATGGCGCCAGACCGACACCACCTTGCGCACCAGCTCGGTCAGCCAGCCGCCGCGAGCCGCGTCCACCGGCGACCCCGGCAGCAGCGCCGAAGCCGCGGCCATCACATCGCGCATATTGCCCTCGATGTCGATGCGGCCTTCCACATAATCCTGCCCCAGCACGCCCACCGCGCCTTCGGCCAGATGCGCCAGGGCAGTCTTGTCGTGCGTGACGAAACGGACACGGGGTTCGGGCGGCCCCAGCACGGCGCCGTCGGGCAGAACCAGCTGGACCGGGACCGGCAGGGCCTGGAGTTTGCGTTCCACAACAGACAACAAAGGATTCACGACTTCTCCTCTGGAATACGTACGGACCGCAATGACTTTATCGGAAAAAACTTGCAATTTGCTTGTAAGGTTGCCCGTGATACAGTCGTTTACTTGGCCCAAACCGTGCAACAAACCGCATCCGGGCCCTGCCACTGCGCTACCCCGCAATCGACATGCCCCCTTCACAGTCTTTCCGCAGCAGCCTGCCTGGCTGGCTGATACTCATGGGCGCGCTGACCGCTATCGGTCCGTTCGCCATCGACATGTACCTGCCCGCCTTCCCCACGATCGCGGCAAACCTGGGCGTGTCCCGCGGCGACGTCGAACGCACGCTGGCCGCCTACCTGATCGGCCTGGCGATGGTGCAAGTGTTCTATGGCCCCATGGCCGACCGCTACGGCCGCAAGCCGCCGTTGCTCGTCGGCCTGACGCTGTTCATGATCGGTTCCCTGGGGTGCGCGCTGTCCGGATCGGTGGAAGCGTTGACCGGCTGGCGCGTGGTGCAGGCCATGGGCGGCGCCGCCGGCATCGTGATCCCGCGTGCGGTCATCCGCGACCATTACGAAACCCATGAAGCCGCCCGCGCGATGTCGCTGCTGATGCTCATCATGGGCCTCGCCCCCATCCTCGCGCCCTTGGCCGGCGGCCAGTTGCTGGCCATCACCTCGTGGCGCAGCCTGTTCTGGGTCATGCTGGCCGGCGGTGCGATGCTGATGGCCGCCGTCATCCTGATCATGAAGGAATCGCTGGCGCCTGAACGCGTGGTGCCGCTGCGCTGGCACACCATACTGCGCAACTACCGCGACCTGTTCGCGCACCGTGGCTTCATGGCGCACAGCCTGGCTGGCGGCTTCGGCCAGGCTGGCATGTTCGCCTACATCATCGGCTCGCCGCGCGTCTTCATCGAACTCTACGGCGTGCCGCCCCAGTACTACGGCCTGCTGTTCGGCACCAACGCGCTGTCGCTCATCATCTGCTCGCAGATCAGCGCGCGCCTGCTGCGCGCCTACACGCCGCGCCAATTGCAGCGCCGCGCGCTGACCTCGCTGGCCTGCGCCAGCCTGGCGGCGGTCGCGCTGACGCTGGCCGGCTGGATGAGCCTGCCCCTGCTGATGCTGTGCCTCATCTGCTACATGGGCAGCCAGGGCTTCGTCAATCCCAACTCGGCGGCGCTGGCGCTGGCGGACCAGGGCAAGCGGCTGGGCGCGGCTTCCGCACTATTGGGGACGCTGCAATTGTCCTGCGGCGCGCTGGCCGGTTTTGCGGTCAGCGCCTGGCAGACCGACAGCGCCCTGCCCCTGACGACCACGCTGGCGGCCTGCGCCTGCCTGTCCTGGATCTCGGGCCGCGTGGCGCAATCGCACACCACATAGCGTCGCCGCTTGATTTAATTAGGCTTTTCATATTAGAATCTAAGTCTTCACATGAAGTTTCCCGTGCCGAACTACTATGCTTTGTAGTTCAGCACTCTGACCCCAACCGCGCGATGTCTGGCGATTCCCTCCGGGATTTCCAGAAATTCTTACAAGAATTCAGCGGGTGGCAGGCAGCGGGTATAAGCACTGGGGCGGACCAGACTGGGCTTTGATGGCCATTCCGATCCCCCCTCATCCACTAAGACTGGGTGGCCGGCGTAGGCAAGGTACAGCAGCAGCGTACGAAGCCTCTACAGCCCGGCGGCTAAAACCCTGTCTACCCCCCAAGCGATGCGCGCAAAAGAACGACCTAAAGAGGTGCATCCATGGCACGCGTATGCCAAGTGACCGGCAAAGGCCCGATGGTGGGCAACAATGTTTCGCACGCGAACAACAAGACCAAGCGTCGCTTCCTGCCCAACCTGCAATCGCGCCGGTTCTGGGTTGAAAGCGAAAACCGCTGGGTCCGCCTGCGTGTTTCGGCCAAGGCCATCCGCACGATCGACAAGAACGGCATCGACGCCGTGCTGGCCGAAATGCGTGCCCGCGGCGAACTGGCTTAATCAGCCTCCCCGCCAATCTACATACTAGGAGCACGACATGGCCAAAGGTATCCGCGAAAAGATCAAGCTCGAGTCGACTGCCGGCACGGGTCATTTCTACACGACCACCAAGAACAAGCGCAACATGCCCGAGAAGATGCTGATCAAGAAATTTGATCCGGTCGCTCGCAAGCACGTTGACTACAAGGAAACCAAGCTGAAGTAATTCAGCCGGTTTTCCCGCAAGACGAAAAGGCCCTGCACCGCAGGGCCTTTTTTCGTTTCCGGGCGGGCGCTGCGCGCCGCGCCTGTCTATTGCCCCGGGGCGAAGGCCCATGTTCCAATTGGGCCGCTGTCATCCGCCGCGCCTGCTGGCGCCAGATTCCTTCTCCACGCGATACCTGACATGTTCCGTCCCTGCCTCACTCTGTTGCGCCGCGCCGTGGCGCCGGCACTCCTGGCCCTGGCGCTGACTTCCGCCGCCTCGGCCAAGGACAAGGAGCCGCCCATCCGCATCGGCGAGATCAACAGCTACAAGGCCATCCCCGCCTTCCTCGGCCCCTACAAGAAGGGTTGGCAGCTGGCGCTGGAAGAGGTCAATGCAAGCGGCGGCGTGCTGGGCCGAAAGCTGGAAGTGATCTCGCGCGACGACAACGGCAACCCCGGCGATTCGGTGCGCGCGGCCCAGGAATTGCTGGCCCGCGAAAAGGTCGAGCTGCTGTTCGGCGGCTTTCTTTCAAATACCGGCCTGGCGCTGACGGATTTCGCCAAGCAGCAGCAGGTGTTCTTCCTGGCGGCCGAACCCCTCACCGACAAGATCACCTGGCAGGACGGCAACCGCTACACCTACCGCCTGCGCCCCTCCACCTGGATGCACGTGGCGGCGCTGGCCCCCAAGGCGCTGGCCTTGCGCAAGAAGCGCTGGGCCATCGTCTATCCCAACTATGAATATGGTCAGTCCGCCGTGGCCACCTTCAAGGCCATGATGACTTCGTTCCAGTCCGACGTGGAATTCGTCGCCGAGCAGGCCGTGCCGCTGGGCAAGGTCGATGCCGGCGCCGTGGTGCAGGCCCTGGCCGACGCCAAGCCCGACGCGATCTTCAACGTGCTGTTCGCCGCCGACCTGACGCGCTTCGTGCGCGAAGGCAATACCCGCGGCCTGTTCGAGAACCGCGCCGTGGTGTCGGTGCTGTCCGGCGAACCCGAATACCTGGAGCCGCTGGGCGCCGACACGCCCACCGGCTGGATCGTCACCGGCTACCCCTGGTACGCCATCGACACCCCGGCCAATAACGCCTTCGTCGAAGCCTACAAGAAGCGCTACAACGAAACGCCCAAGGTCGGCTCGGTCGTGGGCTACGCGTCCCTCATGTCGATCGCCCAGGGCCTGAAGGCGGCGGGCGAAGTGGACACGGAAAAACTGGTCGACGCGTTTGCCGGCCTGAAGGTGGACACGCCCTACGGCCCCATCCAGTACCGCAAGATCGACCACCAGTCGACCATGGGCGTGTACGTGGGCGTGACCGCGCTGGAAGACGGCAAGGGCATCATGAAGGACTTCGCCTACATCGACGGCGCCCGCCTGCAGCCGCCTGACGAGCAAGTGCGCAAGATGCGTCCGGCGCACTGATGAGCCTGTCCGGGCTGCTGCTGCAGCTGCTCAATGGGCTGGCGGACGCCAGCGCGCTGTTCCTGGTCGCCGCCGGCCTGTCGCTGATCTTCGGCGTCACGCGCGTGGTGAACTTCGCGCACGGCTCTTTCTACATGCTAGGGGTCTACCTGGCGTGGACCTTCACCAACTACTTCGGCGACGGCGCGGGCTATTGGGCCGGGCTGCTGCTGGCGGCGCTGGCCACGGGCCTCATCGGCGCGGCCGCTGAATGGCTGGTGCTGCGGCGCCTGTACCAGGCGCCCGAACTATTCCAGCTGCTAGCGACTTTTGCGCTGGTGCTCATCATCGGCGACGCCGCGCTGGCCATCTGGGGGCCGGAAGACCTGTTCGCGGCGCGCGCCCCCGGCCTGTCCGGCGCAGTCCAGATCCTGGGCCGGCGCTATCCCGAGTACGACCTGCTGCTGATCGCCGCCGGCCCCGTGGTGCTGGGCCTGCTGTGGCTGCTGCTGATGCGCACCCGCTGGGGCCGGCTGCTGCGGGCCGCGGCGGAGAACCGCAAGATGCTGGCCGCGCTGGGCGTGAACCAGGCCTGGCTGTTCACCTCGGCATTCACCCTGGGCGCGTTCCTGGCCGGCCTGGGCGGGGCGCTGGCGGCGCCGCGCGTGCCCGCCACCCTGGGCCTGGACCTGGAAATCATCGCCAGCGCCTTCGTGGTGGTGGTGGTGGGCGGCCTGGGTTCGATTCCCGGCGCCTTCCTCGCCGCCCTGCTGATCTGCTCGGTCAAGGCATTGTTCGTGTTCCTGGGGCAGGTGCAGATCGGCCCCTGGCTCTTCAATCTGTCCAAACTCACGCTGCTGGCGGAATTCGCCGTGATGGCCGTGGTGCTGGTCGTGCGCCCCTGGGGCCTGCTGGGCAAGCCGCCCGAACCCGCGGCGCACGCCGCCGCGCCCGAGCGCCCGATCGCCCCGGCCGGCCGCGGGCTGCGGCTGGCCTATGGCGCGCTGCTGGCGCTCCTGCTGCTGGCGCCGGTGGCGGCCGCGCACAGCCCCTATCTGGGCATCCTGCTGACCGAAATCCTGATCGCCGCGCTGTTTGCCGCCAGCCTGCATTTCCTCACCGGACTGGCCGGCATGACCTCGTTCGGCCATGCTGCCTGGTTCGGCCTGGGCGCCTATGGCGCCGCGCTGCTCCTGAAGCTGGCGGCCGTGCCGATGGAAGCGGCGCTGCTGCTGGGCCCCTTCGCCGCCGCATTCGGCGCCCTGCTGTTCGGCTGGTTCTGCGTGCGCCTGTCCGGCGTGTACCTGGCGATGCTGACCCTGGCGGTGGCGCAGATCCTCTGGGCGCTGGCCTATCAATGGGATGACGTGACGGGCGGCAGCAACGGCATGATCGGGCTGTGGCCGTCGGCCAGGCTCGCCCAGGGCCCATGGTTCTATTACCTGACGCTGGCGCTGTGCGTGGCCGGCATCGCCTGGCTGCGCCGCCTGGCGTTCTCGCCGCTGGGCTATGCGCTGCGGGGCGTGCGCGATTCGGCGCTGCGCGCCGAGGCGCTGGGCATGGATACCCGGCGCGTGCAATGGGCGGGCTTCGTGGCTGCGTCCTTTGCCGCCGGCCTGGCGGGCTCGCTCTACGCGTTTTCCAAGGGCAGCATCGCGCCCGACACGCTGGCCGTGAGCCGCTCCGTGGACGGACTGGTCATGGTGCTGCTGGGGGGATTGCAGACGCTGGCCGGCCCGCTCGTAGGCGCGGCGTCCTACACCTGGCTGCAGGATGCCGCCGCGCGCAGCACCGAGTACTGGCACGCGGTGCTGGGGCTGGCCATCCTGGCCCTGGTCATGGCCTTTCCCGAGGGGCTGGCCGGCGCCGCCGCGCGCCTGGCCGCGCGCTGGAACAGGGGGCGCGCATGAATACCGCCCCCTTGCTGCAAGTCCGCGAACTGCGCAAATCGTTCGGCGGCATCGACGCGTTGGCTGGCGTGTCATTCACGCTGGAAGCCGGCCGGATGCTCGCCCTGATCGGCCCCAACGGCGCCGGCAAGTCCACCTGCTTCAACGCGCTGGGCGGGCAACTGCGGCCCGACTCGGGCTCGGTGCTGCTGGACGGCCGCGAACTGGTGGGCTTGTCGGCGGGCAAGATCTGCCGGCTGGGCGTGGGGCGCACCTTCCAGACCGCCGCCACCTTCCGCTCCATGACGGTGCGCGAAAACGTGCAGACGGCGCTGCTGTCGCGCGACCGGCTGCTGCTGAACCCCTGGCGCCGGGCCACCCGGCACGCGGCCGAGGAGGCCATGGCGCTGCTGTCGCAGGTGCAGATGGCGGACAAGGCGCAGGAGCACTGCGGCACGCTGGCCTACGGTGACGTCAAGCGGGTGGAACTGGCGATGGCCCTGGCGCACCAGCCGCGCCTCTTGCTGATGGACGAACCCACGGCGGGCATGGCCACCAATGAACGCCATGCGCTGATGCGGCTGACGCGCACGCTGGCGGACACCCAGCGCATTGCGGTCCTGTTCACCGAGCACAGCCTGGACGTGGTCTTCAAGCATGCCGACCGCATCGCGGTGCTGGTGCGCGGCAGCCTGCTGGCCGAGGGCGAGCCCGCGCAGATTGCGGCCGACGAGCGGGTCCGCGCGGCCTATCTGGGCACGGAAGCGCCGCAGCCGGCCTGAGCCGGCCGCGCACGCGGCCTCAGTCGTTCCTCAGCCCGTTGGGCTGGCATTCCCAGAAGATCTTGGCCTGGCATCCCTCGCAGATGCCACGGTCCAGCTTGGCGTAGATCGTATGCAGCGCCGTCGCCTTGTCGGGAAAGACATGGTCCTCGCCCAGGCGCTGCAGAAAGCCCGTGCGGCGCCACATGTCCAGCACTTCCGGCCGCGGGCGGTGGAAATACAAGTCCCCACCCATGGCCCGCCTGGCGGCGAGCTCGTCTTCCCAGACCTGCGCGCCGGCCATGTCGATGAAGTTCATGCTCTTGGCCATCACCAGCAGATGGCGCGGCGCGCCGGGCGCCGCGCGCAGTTCGTGCAAACGCTGCGCCACATGCGTGGCGGCGCCGAAATAGACCGAGCCCTCCATGCGCAGCAGCTTCAACTGCGGGCATTCTGGCAAGGCGTCCTGCGCATGCTCCAGCACCACGAAGCGCCGCTCCAGTCCGCGCGTATCGAAGCCCATGGTGCGCATCGCGGGCCGCGAGGTGCGGTGCAGGTAGACCATCAGCGACAACACCGTGCCCAGCAGGATCGCCACTTCCATGCGTATGGTGATGGTGGCGGTCAGCGTGGCGGCGGCGATGACCGCTTCGCCGCGCTGGGTCCGGATCAGTTGCCGCCAGCGCGGGATATCGAACAGGGTCCAGGCCACCAGCAGCAGCAGCCCGGAAATCGCGGCGTGCGGGATCATGGCCAGAAGCGGCGCCGACAAGGCCACCAGCGCCACCAGCAGCAGGGCCGAGAACACGGACGCCAGCGGCGTCTTGGCGCCAGCCTCGTAGTTGGGAATGGACCGGTTGAGCGACCCGCAGGACAGGTAGCAGGAGAAGAATCCGCCCACGATATTGGACAGCCCCTGCCCCACGAACTCGCGGTTGGCGTCGATGCGCTGGCCCGAACGCGTCGCCACGGCCTTGGCGATGGAGATGGATTGCGCCAACGCCACGATGGTCAGCGCGAAGGCCACGCTCAGCAATTCGGGCAAGGCGCGCCAATCGACGCTGGGAATATGGAAAGGCGGCCAGGGCTGGGCCAGCGCGCCCAGCACGGACACCGGCGCGCCATCGGTCAGCGCGTTGAAGGCGGCGGCCGCCAGCGCCCCCGCCGCCAGGCCCGCCAGCATGTAGGGCTTGCGCTTGTCCAGCCGCCGCACCAGCAGCGCCACGGCCAGGGTGGTCAGCGTCACCAGCAAGGCGCCCCAGTGCACCTGCGCCAGATTCGCGGCCAGGCTGGCCAGCAAGGCGCCCGCGCCGTGCGCGTCCGGCGCCGGCATGCCCAGCGCGTCCTTCAGCGCATGCACGGCGATCAGCAGGGCCGCGCCGCTGGTGAAGCCGAACAGCGCCGATGGCGAGATGAAATGCGCCAGCGAGCCCAGCCTGAGCGTGCCCACCAGCCATTGCATCAGCCCGACCAGCACGGTCACGGCCAGCGCCAGCTGGATGTAGCCCTGGCTGCCGGCGACCGCCAGCGGCGTCAACACCGCATAGAGCGCCAGCGAGTTGGCATTGGTCGGGCCCGACATGACATGGCGGCTGGACCCAAAGAGCGCCGCGACGATACAGGGCACGATGGCGGAATACAGGCCGTACTCGGGCGGCAGGCCCGCCAGCATGGCGAACGCCACGCCTTGCGGCAGCACCAGCAGCGCGCCCAGCAGGCCCGCCGTCGCATCCGCGCGCAAGGTCCGCGCATTGACCTCGTCCACCCACGAGCCGAACAACCGGCGCGCGACGCTCATCCCCCCCTGCATCATTCTTTCTTGTCCCTCGGCATCTGCTTTCTGATTGGTTCCGCCTGCGGCGCACAGGGCTGGCGGCGGGTCGCCTAGCGTAATCGCTAGCGCCCCTTGCGCGCAACGCGTCCCGCTTACTTCAGGTAACGGCGTTCCAGCTCCCGCATATGGGCGTCGCCCTGCAGCGCGATGATCTCCTTGACCGCCGGCAGCGCCGCGTCCACCTGGTGGATGCCGCCATCGCGGCGGATGCGGGCGAACACATCCCGCATCGCCCCCACCGCGGCGCGGATGGCGTGGTTGCCATAGATGACCAGGCCCACCTTGCCCAGCGCCTGGATATCGGCTTCGCGCAATTGGGGATAGGCGGTAGGCACCAGCACCAGCGGCGCGCGCCCTTGCCATGCGGCCACGAACGACAGGATCTCGTCGGGCGTGTTCTGCTTGGAATGGATCAGGATGGCATCCGCGCCGGCGGCCTCATACGCGCGGGCGCGGGCCAGCGCCTCCTGCTCGCCAGCGCCCGCGATCAGGGCCTCGGTCCGGGCGATCAGGCAGAAATCCGCATCGCGGCGGGCGCCACGGGCGGCTTCGATCTTGCCCTGGAATTCCTCGACCCGCACCAGTTCCTGCCTGCCGGCCGCGCGCAGGCTGGTGTCCTTGGGAAAGGTCTTGTCCTCCATCACCACCGCCGACACACCCGCGGCTTCATACTGCGGCACCATGTACGCGACATTGATCGCGTTGCCGAATCCGGTGTCGATGTCGGCGATGACGGGCACGTCCACCGCGGCGGCGATCGCCCGCATCATGTCCAGATGCTGCGAGGGCGAGAGTATGTTGGCGTCGGGCACGGCATAGCTGGCCGACAGCTCGAAGCCGCTGCCCCAGATGGCATCGAACCCGGCTTCCGCCGCCAGCCTGGCGGACAGCGGGTTGTGCGCCGACATGGCGTGCATCAGGCTGGGATCCTGCAATTTCTGGCGGAAACGGGCGTTTCTGTTCATGGCGGGCAGGTAGGCGAAAACCCGGCGCGCCGCGCGCCGGCTGCGGCCATCGTAGCGCCAATTCCCGCGTTGCCCGAAACTTCAGCCGGCCTCGCCGCCGCGTCGCGCCTTCATGGCCTGCCCGATGCCTGCCAGCGCATCGTCCGGGATCAGCCGCGCCGCCATCGGCAGCAGTTCGCTTTCTTCACGCTGGATATGCGCGGCGTAGGCATCGGTGAAGTCCTGCACCTGCCCCGGGGGCAGATCGGCCTGGCGGCCCGCCGCGATCTCGGCGAGCACCCGGCGCAAGGGCTCCCAACGCTGTGCCAGCTGCCGGTGCTCGGCCACCAGACCGTCCACCAGCGCGTGCAGACAGACGGCGTCGGAGCCGGCCATGGACTCGATCAGGGCCGGGAAGAGGTCCTCTTCCTCGTCCTCGTGGTGGTGCGCGGCCGCGGTATCGAAGTAGCGCATGACGCTGGCCGCCGCGGTTTGCGCCGCGGCGTCGCTGCCATGCACCGGCAGGTGCGCGGCAAGGCGTCCCAAGGTCGCGCACTGGCGGGAAATGCGGCCGTGGCAGGCCGACAGCAATGCCAAGGGATCATCCGCGCCCGGCGCCGGGGCCGGACCTCCAGGAAAGCTCACCGCCATCGCACACCTCCGTTATCCGGCGTGGCCACGCCACCACAAGCGGATGGAATCCCACGCGCGTCCCGCGAATCCGGCCTCGGCCACCGGTTCCAGCGCCACCACCGGAAACTGCATGGCGGGCTTGCCGTCCACCAGCACACGCACCGCGCCGACTGCGGACTGGGCCGCGATCGGCGCAATCAGCGGATCCTGCGGCGTCCAGACCGGTTCGACCTTGGCGCCCGCGGGTACCGTCACGTACGCATCGCGCGCGAATCCGGCCTTCAGGCTGTCCTGCTCGCCCTTCCAGACCTCGGGCGTGGCGACCGCCTGGCCGCGCGCGTACAGCTTGATGGTATTGAACCCCTGAAAGCCCCACTCCAGCAACTCGCGGCTTTCCTGCGTGCGCAGCTTGTCCGACGCCGTGCCCACCACCACCGTGATGAGGCGGCGCTGGTCAGCGCCGTTGGGCCGCTGCGCGGTGGCGACAATGCAAAAGCCGGCCGATTCAGTGTGCCCGGTCTTCAGGCCGTCCACGCTGGGATCCAGCCACAGCAAGCGGTTGCGGTTCGGCTGCGTGATCTTGTTGTACGTGAAATGCTTGGCCGAATCGTAGGTCTTGTAGAGCTGGGGAAAGTCGCGGATGTAGCGCGTGGCCAGCACGGACAGGTCGCTGGCGGTGGAGTAGGTCCCGGGATCCGGCAGGCCGTGCGGGCTGGCGAAATGCGTGGCGTGCAGGCCGAGCCTGGCGGCGGTTTCGTTCATGCGCGCCACGAAGGCCTCGACGCTGCCCGACACGGCCTCGGCCAGCGCGATGGCCGCGTCGTTGCCCGATTGGATCATCAGGCCGCGCAACAGATCGTCCACCGACACTTTCGAGCCCGGCTCCAGGAACATCTTCGAGCTGCCCGCCGGCACCTTCCAGGCGCGGGTCGACACCGTGACCATTTGCGCCGCGGACAGCTCTTTCTTGCTGAGCGCCTCGAACACCACGTAGGCCGTCATGATCTTGGTCAGGGACGCGGGCTCGATGCGGGTCGTCGCCGCATGCGACGCGATCACCTGTCCGCTGGTCTCGTCCAGCAAGAGCCAGGCCTTGGCCGACAAGGCCGGCGCGGGCACCGTTTGCGCCACGGCGCCCGACATGCACGCGGCCGCGACGATCAGGCTCGCCGCCAACTTCTTCATCAACATATAACTGCTTCGCTTCCATGCTTGGTTTTTCCCGCGCGGGTCTCGCGCAGGGCACGCAATTGGAACACGCTCGACGCAGTTGGTTCAGTGCCGCAGGCATTTGAAAAGATGCGCGATGAATGTCACGACATCTTGCTGGAGCCCTTCTACAAAGCACTTTCTGTGTCGAAAACAACAAACAAGGGCCAAAAACCCGCTAGAAAACCGCATTAATCGCCACTCTTCCGCTATCATCGGCCGCGTAGCGTCAAACGCCGATACCCGGCACGCGCTGCTCCATGACCTCAACATACGGATTTTGACCATGGCCACGAAAGCAAAAGCTCCTGCCAAGAAAGTCACCAAGCCCGCCGCCAAGGCGCCCGCAAAGAAGGCAACTGCTGCCAAACCCGCTGTGAAGCCCGCTGCAAAGCCGGCCGTCAAGAAGGTCGTCGCCGCCAAGAAGGTCGCTGCTGCCCCCAAGGCCATCAAGGCTGCTCTGAACAAGACCCAGCTCATCGCCTACATCGTTGAGCAATCCGGCGTTGAAGCCAAGTCGGTCAAGGCCGTCCTGGCCAGCCTGGAAACCTCGGTGCTGGGTTCCGTGGACAAGAAGGGCGCCGGCGAATTCACGCTGCCCGGCCTGTTCAAGGTTGCCGTGCAGAAGGTTCCCGCCAAGGCCAAGCGCTTCGGCAAGGATCCGTTCACCGGTGAAGAGCGCTGGTTCCCCGCCAAGCCGGCTTCGGTCAAGGTGAAGGTTCGCCCGCTCAAGAAGCTGAAGGACGCCGCGCAGTAATTCGCGCGTAGTTCCGGTCAAGCCGGAAGGGCCCGCCTCGCAAGAGGCGGGCCCTTCTTTTTTAGGCTGCGGCCGGCGCGCGCGGCGCATGGGCCTGCCCTCTCAATTTATCTTCATGTTAAGATACTTCACGTAAAAATAAATCCCCAAGCCCATGAATGACCTCGTCGATCTGGTGATCTCGCAATGGACCGCCGAATGTCCCGCCCAGGACTTCGCCGCCATGTCCGTCGTCACCCGCGTATTCCGCCTGAACGCGCTGGCGGCACGCAACGTGAACCGCAGCTTCCGCAACTATGACCTGCACCAGGGCGAATTCGACGTGCTGGCCACGCTGTACCGCAGCGGCTCGCCCTACGCGCTGAATCCGCAGAAGCTGGTGGAGGCCCTGCTGCTGACCTCCGGCGCGATGACCAACCGGCTCGACCGCCTGGAGCAGGCCGGCCTGCTCACGCGCAGCCCCAATCCGGAAGACCGGCGCGGCGTCATCGTGTCGCTCACGGCCGAGGGCTTGCGCACCATCAAGCTGGTGCTGAAGGACTATCTGAAGGACCTCAACGAACTGCTTGAACCGCTGTCCGCAGCCGAGCGCAAGCAACTGGCCGGCCTCCTCAGGAAGCTGCTGATCAAGCAGGACCAGGAAACGCCTGGCGGCATCGGCGCCTGAGCCGGGCCTTCTTCCGCAGCCATCATCCCCGATCCAGATCCATGACTTCCGCTACCCAGTCCTCCCAGACGCCAGCCCTGACCGCGCCCATCCTCCTGCTGATGTCGGTCGCCACCGGCCTCGCCGTCGCCAGCAACTATTACGCGCAGCCGCTGCTGCATACGATCAGCGAGCAATTCTCGCTGTCCAGCGCCACGGCGGGCAGCATCGTCACCACCGCGCAGCTGAGCTATGCGGTGGGCCTGATGCTGCTCGTGCCCCTGGGCGACATGTTCGAGCGGCGCAGCCTGATCGTGCTGATGAACCTGCTGTCCTCGGGCGGACTGCTGATTTCCGCCTTCGCCCCGAATATCGGCGTGCTGATCCTGGGCACGGCGCTGACGGGCATGCTGTCCGTGGTGGCCCAGATCCTGGTGCCTTTCGCCGCGACGCTGGCCGCGCCGCACGAGCGGGGCAAGGCCGTGGGCACCGTCATGAGCGGACTGCTGCTGGGCATCCTGCTGGCCCGCACCGTCGCCGGCGCGCTCGCCGACGTGGGCAGTTGGCGCACCGTGTACTGGGTGGCCGCCATCCTGATGCTGATCATGTCCGCGGCCCTGTGGCGCCTGCTGCCGCGCCACCAGAGTCCAGCCGGGCTGAGCTATCCGCGCCTGCTGGGCTCCATCCTGCGCATGTTCGTCGAGGAACCGCTGTTCCGCGCCCGTTCGCTGCTGGGCGGCCTGCTGTTCGCGGCCTTCAGCATGCTGTGGACTCCGCTGACCTTCCTGCTGGCCAGCCCGCCCTATCAATACAGCAACACCACCATCGGCCTGTTCGGCCTGGCGGGCGCCGCCGGCGCCTACGCCGCCAATCGCTTCGGCCGCCTGGCCGACCGCGGCCTGGGCAACCTGGCCACCCGCGTCGGACTGCTGTTGCTGCTGGGTTCCTGGGGACTGATCGCATTCGGCCAGGTGTCGGTGCTGGCCTTGCTGGCCGGCATCCTGGTGCAGGACTTGGCGATCCAGGGCGTGCACGTCACCAACAGCAGCGCCCTCTACCGGCTGCGCCCCGAGGCGCGCAGCCGGCTGACCGCCGGCTATATGACCAGCTACTTCATCGGCGGCGCATCCGGTTCGCTGGTATCGTCCTGGCTGTACGCCCATTTTGGCTGGCCCGGCGTGGTCACGGCGGGCGCCGTTCTCGGGGTGATTACGCTGGCTTATGGCGCCCTTGCGCCCAGCGCGCGCATCCCCGAAACGGCTCCGTCCCCTGCCCGCGCCTAGCACCTCCTATAATCAGGGGTTTTGGCCGCCTCCGCGCCCGCGCGGCGAGGCGGCTCACCCTTTTTTGCCATCGTGCACGAGCCCATGCAGGAACGTTACCTCCCCAATACCGTCGAAGCAGCCGCCCACCAAGACTGGCAGGCCCGCGACGTCTACCTGGTCCACGAACACGCCAAGAACGCCGACGGCTCCGAAAAGCCGAAGTTCTACGCCTGCTCCATGCTGCCCTACCCCAGCGGCAAGCTGCACATGGGCCACGTGCGCAACTACACCATCAACGACATGATGGCCCGCCAGCTGCGCATGCGCGGCTATAACGTTCTGATGCCCATGGGCTGGGACGCCTTCGGCATGCCGGCGGAAAACGCCGCCATCAAGTCCAAGGTGCCGCCGGCGAAGTGGACGTACGACAACATCGCCTACATGAAGAAGCAGATGAAGGCGATGGGCTTGGCGATCGACTGGTCGCGCGAAATGTGCGCCTGCGATCCCCAGTATTACAAGTGGAACCAGTGGCTGTTCCTCAAGATGCTGGAAAAGGGCGTCGCCTACCGCAAGACCCAGGTCGTCAACTGGGACCCGGTGGACCAGACCGTGCTGGCCAACGAACAGGTCATCGACGGCCGCGGCTGGCGCTCGGGCGCGCTGGTCGAAAAGCGCGAGATCCCCGGCTACTACCTGCGCATCACCGATTACGCCGACGAACTGCTGGGCGCCGTCCAGAACGACCTGCCCGGCTGGCCCGAGCGCGTGCGCCTGATGCAGGAAAACTGGATCGGCAAGTCCGAGGGGCTGCGCTTCGCCTTCCCGCACCAGATCGCCGGCCAGGACGGCCAGTTGATCCAGGACGGCAAGCTGTACGTCTTCACCACCCGCGCCGACACCATCATGGGCGTGACCTTCTGCGCCGTGGCGCCGGAACACCCCCTGGCCACGCAGGCCGCCCTCTCCAATCCGCAGCTGGCCGCGTTCATCGAGCAATGCAAGCTGGGCGGCACGACCGAGGCCGAAATGGCCACGCGCGAAAAGGAAGGCATGCCCACGGGCCTGTACGTCACGCATCCGGTCACGGGCGCCGAAGTCCAGGTCTGGGTCGGCAACTACGTGCTCATGACCTACGGCGATGGCGCCGTGATGGGCGTGCCGGCGCATGACGAGCGCGACTTCGCCTTCGCCAAGAAATATGACCTGCCCATCGTGCAGGTCGTGGACGTGGCTGGCAAGGAATACTCCACCAACGCCTGGCAGGAGTGGTACGGCGACAAGCAGGCCGGCCGCACCATCAATTCCGGCAAGTACGACGGCCTCTCCCACAAGGAAGCGGTCGACGCCATCGCCGTCGACCTGGGCGCGCAAGGGCTGGGCGAAAAGCAGACCACCTGGCGCCTGCGCGACTGGGGCATCTCGCGCCAACGCTATTGGGGCACCCCCATCCCCATCATCCACTGCGCGGATTGCGGCCCGGTCCCGGTGCCGGAAAAAGACCTGCCGGTGGTCCTGCCCGACGACCTCATCCCGGACGGCAGCGGCAACCCGCTGGCCAAGAACGAGGCTTTCCTGTCCTGCTCCTGCCCCAAATGCGGCAAGCCGGCGCGCCGTGAAACGGACACGATGGACACCTTCGTGGACTCGTCCTGGTATTTCATGCGCTATACCTCGCCGGGCAACGAGCAGGCCATGGTCGACGCGCGCAATGACTACTGGATGCCGATGGACCAGTACATCGGCGGCATCGAGCACGCGGTGCTTCACCTGCTGTACGCCCGTTTCTGGACCAAGGTCATGCGCGACATGGGCTTGCTCAACTTCGACGAGCCCTTCACCAAGCTGCTGTGCCAGGGCATGGTGCTGAACCATATCTACTCGCGCAAGACGCCGCAGGGCGGCATCGAGTACTTCTGGCCGGAAGACGTCGAAAACGTCTACGACGACCGCGGCGCCATCGTCGGCGCCAAGCTGAAGTCGGACGGCTCCGCCATCACCTACGGCGGCGTGGGCACGATGTCCAAGTCCAAGAACAACGGCGTCGATCCGCAATCGCTGATCGACACGCTGGGCGCGGACACGGCTCGCCTGTTCGTCATGTTCGCCAGCCCCCCGGAACAGACCCTCGAATGGTCGGACTCCGGCGTCGAAGGCTCCAACCGCTTCCTGCGCCGTCTCTGGTCCATCAGTTACGGCCAGCGCGAGGCCATCGCGCGCGGCCTGGCCCATGGCGCCGATTGGGCGCAGGCGCCGGCTCCGGTCAAGGATCTGCGCCGCGAAGTCTACGGCCTGCTCAAGCAAGCCGACTACGACTACCAGCGCATCCAGTACAACACCGTCGTGTCGGCGTGCATGAAGATGCTCAACGCCATCGACGACGCCAAGCTGCCTGAAGGCGCGGCCGCGGACGCCGCCTACGCCGAAACGCTGGGCGTGCTGCTGCGCGTGCTGTATCCCGTGGTGCCGCACATCACCTGGCACCTGTGGCGCGACCTGGGCTACGCCCACGAGCTGGGCGACCTGCTCGACGCGCCCTGGCCGCACGTGGACGAGGCGGCGCTGGTCGCCGACGAGATCGAGCTGATGCTCCAGGTCAACGGCAAGCTGCGCGGCTCCATCCGCGTGGCCGCCAAGGCCGCCAAGGAAGACATCGAAAAGCTCGCGGCATCCCAGGAAGAGGTCGCCCGCTTCCTGGAAGGCCGTCCGCCCAAGCGCGTCATCGTGGTTCCGGGCAAACTGGTCAACGTCGTAGGCTGATGAGGTCAAGCATGCACTTCGCCGGGCAACAAACGCATTCCCCCCGCCAGTCCTGGCTGCTGCGCGGCGCCTGCCTGGCGCTGTTCATGCTGCTCTCCGCTTGCGGCTTCGCCTTGCGGGGCGTCACGCCGATGCCATTCGACACCTTGTATGTCGGCATTCCCGACACCACGCAGTTCGGCGCCGACGTGCGCCGTGCGCTGCGCGCGGCCTCGCCGGACACCAAGATCGTGTCCACGCCCAAGGAGGCGCAGGCCATCCTGCAGCAAGTGGCCGACACCCGCACTCTGCGGGAGGTGTCGCTGAACGCCCAGGGCCGCGTCGAGGAATACGAACTCGGCATCAACTACACGTTCCGCCTCATCGACGCCAAGGGCCGCGCCCTGATCCCGGACACCACGCTGTCGATCTACCGCGAAATGCCCTATGACGACCAGGTCGTGCAGGCCAAGCAAGGCCAGATCGAAACGCTGTACCGGGCCATGCAGCGCGACCTCGTATCCCGCCTGCTGCGCCGCATGACCGCGCCGGAAGTGCGCCACGCATTCGAAAATGCCGAAGAGCGCGCGGAAGACGGCGAGACCCCGCTGTACGACCCGACCACGCCGGATCAAAAGCGCACGCCCACGCCGTGGCAGACGCCGTCCACCACCGACCCGGCCATCCTGCGTTAAATGGCACAGCCCCTGGACGCGGATCGCCTGGCCGAGCACCTGCAGCGGCCAGGCAACCGCCTGGCGCCGCTCTATACGGTTTCGGGCGACGAACCCCTGCTCGTGACCGAGGCCGTGGACGCCCTGCGCGCGGCGGCCCGCAACGCGGGCTACACCGACCGCCTGTCCATGGTGATGGACGCGCGCAGCGACTGGAGTTCGGTCACCGCCGCCACGCAAAGCGTGTCGCTGTTCGGCGACCGCCGCATCCTTGAAATCAAGATCCCGACGGGCAAGCCCGGCAAATCCGGCGCCGACACCCTGGCCAAGCTGGCCGAACAGGCCGAGAAGCAGGCGGATCCCGACACGCTCGTGCTGATCGCCCTGCCCCGCCTGGACAAGGCCACCCGCGAAAGCCGCTGGGTGCAAGCCCTGAGCCGCGGCGGCATGATGGTCGATATCGCCAACATCGAACGCGGCCGCCTGCCCGCCTGGGTCGGCATGCGGCTGGCGCGCCAGAACCAGCGCGCCGACGGCGCCACCCTGCAATGGATGGCCGACAAGGTGGAAGGCAATCTGCTGGCCGCGCACCAGGAAATCCAGAAGCTGGGCCTGCTCTACCCCGAAGGCCAACTGGCCGCGGAGGACGTGGAGCGCGCGGTGCTGAACGTCGCGCGCTACGACGTCTTCGGCTTGCGCGACGCCATGCTCGCCGGCGACACCGGCCGCACCATTCGCATGATCGACGGCCTGCGCGCCGAAGGCGAAGCCCTGCCGCTGGTGCTGTGGGCGGTCGGCGAGGAAATCCGCCTGCTGGCCCGCATCGCCGAAGCGCGCGCCCTGCGCCAGGACGTCAACGGCCTGATGCGCCGTCTGCGCATTTTCGGCGCGCACGAACGGCTGGCGCTGCAGGCGCTGAACCGGGTACAGCCGAACGTGTGGCCGGCCGCCGTGCAGCATGCCCATGAGGTCGACCGCCTGATCAAGGGCCTGTCGGTGCCGGGACGCCTGTCCGATCCCTGGGAAGAAATGACGCGGCTCGCGCTGCGCGTCGCCGCCGCGGGCGGACGACCGTGAAGGCGGCATAGCCGCCGCCTTCGCCTCTCCCTCCGGCCCCGCGGCTGGAGTTCGCCCGGCCTAGCGGCCGGATATACACTGAATCTCCAGGCGGCGTCCGCGCCGCCCCATTCTCATGATCGACGCTGCCATGTCCACGTCCTCCATCGAACAAGCCATGCTCACCCTGGGCGAAAACGCCCGCCGCGCCTCGCGCGCCATGATGCGCGCCACCGGCGCCGCCAAGAACCAGGCCCTGCTGGCCATGGCCGACGCCCTGGCCGCCAGCCACGACGAACTCAAGGCCGCCAACGAGAAAGACCTGGCCGCAGCCCGCAGCAACGGCCTGGAGCCGGCGCTGCTGGACCGCCTGACGCTGTCGGACAAGACGCTGGCGCACATGGCCGAGGGCCTGCGCCAGATCGCCGCCCTGCCTGATCCCATCGGCAGCATCACCGCCACCAGCGTGCGCCCCAACGGCATGCGCGTGGCGCAGATGCGCGTGCCGCTGGGCGTGATCGGCATCATCTACGAATCGCGTCCCAACGTGACCATCGACGCGGCCGCGCTGTGCCTGAAATCCGGCAACGCCGCCATCCTGCGCGGCGGCAGCGAAGCCCTGCATTCCAACATCGCGCTGGGGCGCATCGTGCAGACCGGCCTGGCCGCCGCGGGCCTGCCGCAAGACGCGGTGCAGGTCGTCGCCACGGCCGACCGGGCCGCCGTCGGCAAGCTCATCACCATGACCGAGCACATCGACGTCATCGTGCCGCGCGGCGGCAAGGGCCTGATCGCCCGCCTGTCGCAGGAGGCCCGCGTGCCGCTCATCAAGCACCTGGACGGCAACTGCCACGTCTATATCGACGCGGCGGCCGATCCGGACAAGGCGCACGCCATCGCCTTCAATGCCAAGACCTATCGCTACGGCATCTGCGGCGCCATGGAGACGCTGCTGGTCGACGCGGTCGCCGCCGTTTCCATCCTGCCCAGCCTGGCCGCGGCCCTCACCGAACATGGCGTCGAATTGCGCGGCTGCCCGCGCACGCTGGCCCTGCTGCCGCACGCCAAGCCGGCCACGGAAGAAGACTGGGCCACGGAATACCTGGGTCCCATCCTGGCGGTGCGCATCGTCGACACGCTGGACGACGCCATCGAACACATCGCGCGCTGGGGCTCCGGCCATACCGACGCGATCGTCACCGAGGACCTGTCCGCCGCGCAGCGCTTCCAGCGCGAGGTCGACTCCAGCTCGGTATACGTCAACCTGCCGACCTGCTTTGCGGACGGCTTCGAATACGGCCTGGGCGCCGAGATCGGCATCTCCACGAACCGCCTGCACGCGCGCGGCCCGGTCGGCCTGGAAGGCCTGACCACGCTGAAATGGGTGCTCAGCGGCGAAGGCCAGGTGCGCGGCTGACCCCAAGGCGCCGCGCTGCGCGCAGACTGACGCGGCCCTGAACACGGGGCCGCGGCAAGCCTTCTACAATACGGTCAGCGATTTTCCGCAGGCTTTCTTTTCATCCGAACGCGGCGCGCCGCGTCTTCCTGAGATCCCCATGTACTCACCCGCGATGGCCATGGCCTTCAGCCTCTTCCTGCTGTGCTTCATCACGTGCACGCTCAGCGGCATCGTGCTGTTCATCAAGAGCAAGCAGATCAACGCCGCGCTGAAGCACCCGTATCTGCAGCACCGCCCGTTCAATCAGTATCCGCTGGCGATCCAGGCGTCCATCATGCTGGATTATTTCTTCCGCCTGATGTTTCCCGGCACGCGCTTCTGGCTGATCGGCAACGCCAACGACCTGCTTACCCACGTCGATCCGAAGAAGACGCCGCTGTCGCTGAAATGGCCGATCGTCGGCTTCTGGGGTTCGTGCTGGCTCGGCCTGATCGCCATGATCGTCCTTTGGATCATGCTGTTCCTGGGAGCTTGAACCCATGCAGATCAGAATCGAAGACTATCCCGGCAGCCTCGAGGCGGCCCGCTATCTGGTCGCCGCGCGCGAATCCGGCGTCGCCGGCCCGCGCTTGCCCGCCGACTGCCGCCCCCAATCGCTGAACCAGGCCTTCGCCGTGCAGCAACGCACCGCGCAGCTGCTGCTTGAGAAGCATCGGGACGACATCGGCGCCTGGAAGAGCGCGTTGCCCACGCCCGAGAAAAGCGTGGTCGCGCCGATCTACGCCTCGACCGTCGCCTACGCCGACGCCGGCCCTGTTGCGGCCCAGACCGAGACCGTGCGCATCGAACCCGAGATCGCGTTCGAAATTGCGCGGGATCTGCCCGCCCGCCCCGAGCCCTACACCGAAGCGGATGTGGACGCGGCCATCGGCGGCGCGCGCCTGGCCCTGGAAGTGCTGGGCTGCCGCTATGCAGCCCCGGAACATGCCAGCCTGCCCGAGCTCCTGGCCGACCATATGTTCAATCAGGGCCTGGTGCTGGGTCCGCGCATCGCATCGCCGCACGATGCGCCCGGCGCCTTGAGCATCACGCTGTCCGTGGACGGAGTCGAAACCGAGCAGCACGCGGGCATCCACCCGAACGATCACCCCAAGGCCGGGCTCTACTGGCTGGCCAATTTCCTGCGTGAACAGGGCCTGGGACTGCGCGCCGGCCAGCACGTCATCACCGGCTCCTACGCCGGCTTCCTGGACGTGCCCGCCAACCGCGACCTGGAACTCGCCTACGGCGACCTCGGCGTCCTGCGCCTGCGGTTCAGCAAGCCCTAGCCCGGCCGTACGCCGAGCTTGCGTCCCATGCCCGCCTTGTCCGCTCTCGCGGACTAGCGGGCCGCTGGCTGCGCGATATCGATGGGCGCTGCGCCCGCCTCGATGATTGCCCCCACATCCAGACGCAGGTCCTCGCGGTAGCGTCCCGCCAGCACCTGCACGCCGACCGGGCTCGCGCCCGCCTCGCTCATCGCGCTCCCCATCGCCACCGACAGGCCCGGCAAACCCATGAACGGCACGCCGATCTGCGTCATCTGCGCGCGCCAGACGCGCGCATACGCGGCATCGCCTTGCAGGTCGAGCTTGTCCGGGAACGGCAGCTCGGCCGACACGGGCAGCAACAATACGGGATACTCGGCGAAGAACTGTTCCCACAGGCGGGTCAGCGTGGCGCGCCGCGTCAGCGTGGCCGAAAAACTGGCAAGGTCGGCCCCGGCCGCCTTGTCGCGCTGGCCGGCAAGCGCCACCAGCGCGCCGCGATCCCCTTCTTTCTCGGCGGCGGCCACCATGGCGTTGTAACCATCGGCCAGCCACATGCGGATCTGCAGGTCCGCCGCCTCCTGCATCGGCGGTACCGCATCCAGCGTGTCCACCGTCCAGCCTGCCTCGCTGAGCCGGCGCGCGGCTTCCTGCAAGGCCTTGACCACGGCGGGCTGGGTGTCCATGCCGTCCGGATTCAGGCACAGCGCGGCCCGTCGCGGCGCCTCGGCTCCCACCAGGGGAGCAGGCACCCACCAAGGATCGCGCGCATCCCGCGCCGCCAGCGCGGCCAGGCCCAGCCTCAGGTCGGCGATGCTGCGCCCCAGGGGCCCGGACACCGCGGTCAACTGGCCGCCGATCGAGCGTTCCGGCAGCGCGGCGTTGTAGGCCGCCACGCGTCCCAGGGACGGCCGCAGGCCGTGCACGCCGCAGGCATAGGCCGGATAGCGGATGGAGCCGGCGATATCCGTGCCATGCGCCAGATGCCCGATGCCGGCCGCCACCGCGGCTGCCGCGCCTCCCGACGAGCCGCCGGGCGTCAGCGCAGGATTGCGCGGGTTCAAGGTATCGCCATGCAGCGCATTGCCGGTGAACCAGCGCAAGGAAAACGCGGGCGTGTTGGTGCGGCCCAGGATCACGGCCCCCGCGCGCAGCAGATTGTCCACGACAGGGCTGTTCTGCGCCGCGATCAAATCCTTCTGCAGCTTCACGCCATTGGTCGTGGCGTAACCCGCCTGGTCCACGTTGATCTTCACCGTGACAGGCACGCCAGCCAACGGCCCCGGGTCTTCGCCACGCGCAAGCATCGCATCCACTTGCGCCGCTTGGGCCAGCACATCGTCCGGGCGGTGGTCCACCACGGCATTGATCGCGGGATTGACGGCATCCAACCGGCCCAGCGCGCTTTGCGCGGCCTCGCGGGCGGACACCTCGCGCTTGCGGATGCGGGCGGCAAGCTCAACTGCGGACAAACGCCAAAGATCGGACACGCGCGACTCCTGAATCATGGTTGCTTTGAAAGATCAGGCAAACATTAGCGCCTGCCGCGCCTGCCCACAAGCCGCCCCCGGCCAGGAACGCTACTCGTCTTCTTCGAAGACCTCGACTATCGCGTCGGCCACGGCGCGCACGCGGGCCGTGCGGTTCAGGTCGCCGTGCATCACCAGCCACAGGTCGTAGGGTTCGCTGCGCGTCGGCCAGATGCGTACCAGCTCCGGATATCCGGGCGCCATGTGCGTAGGCACCTCGCCGATGCCCAGCCCGGCCGCGACCGCTTCGAGAATCATCAGACCGGAGTTCAGCTCCATGCCGATGCGGCCGTTGCCCGTGGGTTCGCCGCAGAAGGTATCGGACCATCCCGGCAGCACCGCCTGCTGGTACGTCACCAGCGTGTGGCCCGCGAACGCCGTGCCCGGCCGCGGCTCGCCATGCGCGGCCAGGTAGGCCCGCGAAGCGTACAGGCCGACCTCCTTGCGCGTCAGGTGGCGGTGGATCAGATCCGGATTGTCCGGCTTGATGTTCCGTATCGCCAGGTCGGCTTCGCGGCGCGTCAGGTTGCTGATCTGGATGGCCGTGGACAGCACCACGCGGATGTCGGGGTGTTGGGCATGCACGCGCCGCACCGCTTCCATGATGTAGTAGCTGGCCACGGTTTCCGAGGTCGCCACGCGCACCACGCCGGACAGGCGATGATCCAGCCCCTGCATCTGGCGCTGCAATTGGTCCGCCGCCTGCTCCATGCGTTCCGCAGCCGCGAACGCCAGTTCGCCGGCCGCCGTGGGCACGTATCCGCCCGGCGTGCGCAGGAACAGACGCGCGTCCAGCGAGGACTCCAGCGCCGCCAGTCTGCGCCCGGCGGTGGCCTGGTCGATTTGCAGCAGCGCGGCGGCGCCCCGCAAGGTTCCTACCCGGTAGATGGCCAGGAAGATCCTGGCATTGTCCCAGTCCATGGCGATCTCTCCATCTATGCATTTTTGCATCACTGTAAAGCAATTATTCGGCTTTTTTGCATCAAAGCGCAGGTCTAAGCTTCAGTCCTCGACAGCCCTGCCACACCACCAGCCATGAGCTCCGCCTGCCCCAACCTCTCCGCGCCCTCGCTGGCCGCCAAACCCGCCGCGGCCGGCCTGCTGCCGCTTGTCACGCTGGCCATCGGATTCGTCATGGCCATGCTGGACGTCACCGTCGTCAACGTCGCCTTGCCCAGCATCGCGGTGCAGTTCACCGTCCCCCTGACGGACCTGGTCTGGATCGTGGATGGCTACACCCTCACTTTCGCGGCCCTGCTGCTGGTGGCCGGCGCGCTGGCCGACCGCTATGGCGCCAAGACGATCTATCTGGCCGGCTTGGGCGTCTTCACCCTGGCGTCCCTGCTCTGCGGCCTGGCGCCCAACGCCGACATGCTGATCCTGGCCCGCATGCTGCAAGGGCTGGGCGCTGCCCTGTTCATGCCCAGCTCCCTCAGCCTGCTGACCCATGCCTACGACGACGATCAGGTGCGCAACCGCATGCTGGCCGCCTGGTCCGCCATCGTGGCGGTGGCGGGCGCCGCCGGCCCGCTCCTGGGCGGCGTGCTGATCCACCAATTCGGCTGGCGCGGGATCTTCCTCATCAACATCCCGTTGGGGCTGGGCGGCTTGTGGCTGGCGCGCCGCCGCATCCAGGCGGCCCCACGCCGCCCGCGCGCACTCAATCCGCTGAGCCACCTGCTGGGCGTGATCGCCTTGTCCTCGCTGTGCTTCGTGCTGATCCAGGGCAATGCCTATGGCTGGTCCTCCAACCCCATCCTGGTCACGATTGCCCTGTGCGCGGCCGCTGCCCTGTTGCTGGTGCGGCGCGAGCGCCGCCATGCCGACCCCATCATCCCGCGCGTCCTGTTCGCAACCCCGCAATTCGCGGCCGCCAACGGCGTCGGCTTTCTGATCAATCTGGCAGCCTACGGCCAGCTGTTCTTGCTCAGCCTGTTTCTGCAGCATGCGCGCGGCGCGGATGCCCTGGAGACCGGCCTGCAGCTGGTACCCATGCTGGCCGTATTTTCCTTGGGAAATCTGCTGTCCAGCCGGGTGTCGGCGCGCTGGAACGTGTCGACAGCGCTGCTGGGCGGCGTGTCGCTGGCCGCGGCCATGAGCGCCGCGGGGATCGTCATGTTCTCGCCAGACATGGCCTACTGGCCGTTCGCCATCATCGTCGCAGTGGCCAATCTGGGCGTGGGCGTCGCCGTCCCCACCATGACCAGCGTGGTCATGCAGGTATCGGGCAAGGGCCACGCCAACAGCGCCGCCGCCGCCCTGAATGCCAACCGCCAATCGGGCGCGCTGGTAGGCGTCGCGCTGATGGGTACCATCCTGCATCTGCTGCCGCAGTGGAGCGCCAGCCTGCCCGCCGCCTACGTCGTCATCACCTCAGGCTATCTGCTCGCTGCCGTGCTGGCATGGCGCTACCTGCAACGCGCGCGCAACGCCTGAACGCGGGCAAGGCGGCGGCCGTCACAGGCCATGAAGGCCGCAGCGCTCAAGCGTGCGCGGCCGGGAGTATCGCCACGCCGCGCCCCGCGAAGAATTCGTCGAAGACGGCCAGCGGCAATTCGACATCGGCCTGCGTGCCCGGCTCGCCCGAAGGATTGTGGAAGGTCACCGAGTCCGCCGTTGCACGCGTCACCAGCACCAGGTGCCCGCCCTTCCTGGGCGGCTTCCGCTCGGGCCAGCGTATCCAGGGATGCACGGACGCCATGAAGTAGGCGGCCTGCGCCATCAAGCCAGGCAGTTCTTCCGCGCGCAGATCGACATGCACCCGCGCCGCCAGGCCGAATGCCTCGTCCACGTAGCGTACGAACGGCGCGTAGATCATGCCCTTGATCTGTTCGCCTTCCACGGTATAGGCGCCGTAAGGCACGCTGCCCCGCGCCAGCTCCAGCGTCGGATAATGCCGCCCGTCGCGCGCCGCCAGCACCATCTTCAGGCAGGCCATGCCGCAGACGTGGCTGGCCCAGCGCGCGTACTCATCCACGTCGCGCGCGCCCGAGCCCCGCCAGGCCGGATCATCGGCCAGGGCCAGCTTGCCCTGGATGATCTCGCTGGCCAAATGCGCCGACTCCCATTGGCAAAAATACGGCACGGCGGATCGGGAGGCTGGCGTCGCGTTCATGCTGAACTCCTGGATTCTGCAGGTCGAAGAGAGCCGCTATCTTGCCCGCGCGCCCTGTGCGTGGCAACCAGTCGGCGTTTGCTTCACAATGCTCCTATCCGTGCTCACAGGAGACCCGCATGTCCAGCCCTGCCACGTCCAACCCGCCCGCCATCCGCCGCGTCGCCATTGTCGGCGCAGGCACCATAGGCGCCAGTTGGGCTGCGCTGTTCCTCGCTCGCGGCCTTGAGGTCGTCGTCAGCGATCCCGCCGCCGACGCCGAAGCGCTGACGCGCGCCCGCGTGCAAGCGGCATGGCCCGTGCTGGCGGAACTCGGACACGTGCTGCCCGGCGCCTCTGCCGAGGCGCTGCGCTTCGAACCGGACCTGGAGGCTGCGCTGGCCGGCGCAGACTTCGTGCAGGAAAACGCGCCCGAGCGCGAAGACTTCAAGACCACGCTCTTTGCGCGCATGGACGCCGTGCTGCCGCCGCAGGTCATCGTCGCATCCAGCTCGTCCGGCCTCATCATGAGCCGCCTGCAATCGCAGTGCCGCCATGCCTCGCGCTTCGTCATCGGGCATCCGTTCAATCCGCCGCACCTGATTCCGCTGGTCGAAGTGGTAGGCGGCGAACTGACCTCGGCCGACACCATCGATCGTTGCATCGCCTTCTACCGCGGCCTGGGCAAGTACCCCATCCGCTTGAACAAGGAAGTCCCCGGCCACATCGCCAACCGGCTGCAGGCGGCCCTGTGGCGCGAAGCGATACACCTGGCGGCCGAGAACGTCGCCAGCGTGGCCGACATCGACGCCGCCGTGTCGCAAGGCCCCGGCCTGCGCTGGGCGCTGTTCGGCCCGCACATGACCTTCAACCTGGGCGGCGGGACGGGCGGGCTGGCAAACTTCATGGATCACTTGCTGGGCCCAGTCCAAACCTGGTGGGACGATCTTGGCGCACCTGAAGTCACCCCAGACCTGCAGCAGCGCCTGATCGCAGGCGTCAACGCCGAAGCCGGCGAGCGCAGCATCGCCGACTTGGTGCAGACGCGCGATGCGCAATTGACCGCGCTGCTGAAAGTGCTGCAACGCTGAACCCGGGCTGCAGCCCGGTTCAGGCCAAAAGGCCGGCATCCTCCGCAACCGGCAGGCAACGCCGCCTGCCCACTTCCATAGCAGGACTCCTCCGAATGATCTCCGTCACACACGACAGTTCGCTTTCCCGCTACACCGCCACCGTCGATGGCGTTCTATGCGTGCTCGACTACCAGTTGCAAGACAACACCATGGCGATCACGCACACCGGCGTGCCTAGCCAGGTAGGCGGCCGCGGCATCGCCGCGGCGTTGACCCAGTACGCGCTGGACGATGCGCGCGCCCGGGGTTGGAAGGTGCGGCCCTTGTGCTCGTACGCCGACGCGTATATCCGCCGGCACCCTGAATACAACGATCTGCTGGCCTGAGCGTCCTGGGCTTTTCGCATCGTGACCAAACCCTCCAAGCTCCCGGCCTCGGCCTGTCCTTGCGGCAATCCCAAGCCCTACTCCGAATGCTGCGGCCGCTGGCATGAAGGCCCGCAAGCGCTGCAGGCGCCCAGCGCCGAGGCGCTGATGCGCTCGCGCTATAGCGCCTTCGTGCTGGACAAGCTGCCCTATCTGTTGGCGACCTGGCACCCCAGCACCCGCCCCAGCGCGCTCGAGCCCAATCCGCCCGACCTGAAGTGGCTGGGTCTGGCGATCAAGCAAACAGCTAGCCAGGACTCTGAACACGCCACCGTGGAATTCGTCGCCCGCAGCCGCCAGGCCGGCCGCGCCCACCGTCTGCACGAACTCAGCCGCTTCGTCCGCGAAGGCGGCCAGTGGTTCTACGTGGACGGCGACCTGCACTGACCAGGTCCGGCACTTTCGGACCTGGCCCTTCCCAACCCACACACCAGAAAAAGGCAGACATGAACCAGGATTCTCGCCACGCCGAAGCGCTCTTTCACGCAGAATCTGTCGCGGCACTGCGCGCCGATCTTGCGCTCGCATTGCGAGCCGCCGCAGCGCATGGTCTGGGCGAAGGCGTCTGCAATCACTTCAGCGTGGCCTTGCCGGGCGACTCGGAGCATTTCCTCCTCAATCCTCGCGGACTGATGTGGCATGAAGTGCAAGCGGACGACATCGTGCTGATCGATGCCCAAGGCAACAAGCTCGCGGGCCGCCATGCAGTCGAGCCCACGGCCATGTTCATCCATGCCGCCATTCACCGCATCGCCGGCAAGGCCTGTGTGCTGCACACGCACATGCCCTACGCCACGGCCCTGACACTCACCTCGGATCGCGCGCTCGACACCACGCTGTCGCAGAACGCCATGCGCTTTCACGGCCGCCTGGCGATCGACGAACGCTACAACGGCCTGGCGCTGGACGTCAGCGAAGGCGAACGCATCGCCCATGCAATGCAGGGCGCGGACGTGGTCTTCCTCGGCAACCACGGCGTCGTGGTCTGCGGGGAACGGCTGGACTATGCCTATGACGACCTGTTCTTCCTGGAACGCGCCTGTACCGCCCAGGTGCTTGCGCAATCGACGGGACGCCCGCTAGTGCCGGTCGATCCTGATCTGGCTGCCAAGGTTGCCGCTCAGGTCCAGAGCGAACGCCTGCAATCCGAGCTGTTCTTCGCCGCCTTGCGCCGTCAATTGCCTTAACCGCTGTCTTTGACGGGAAAAACAAAAGCCCTCGCAGGCGCATCCTGCGAGGGCTTTTTCATTGGAGGTTGCGGACCGCATGAGTCTAATCATCGACGCGGCGCCACAAAGACAAAACCCCACAGGGGTTACCTGTGGGGTTCTGCGGAATAAAAGCTTGACGATGACCTACTTTCACAGACGTCCGTCCACTATCATCGGCGCAAAGTCGTTTCACTGTCCTGTTCGGGATGGGAAGGAGTGGGACCAACTCGCTATGGTCGTCAAGCGTAACTGGTTGAGCGGCTGCGGTTAGGCAACTGCTCCAATCTTGGAAGAAACACAACGCGTGGCGATCAGAGTCAGACTCGATGATCACGCACGATGGGGTGTAATTGGTGTTGGCTGGCTGCTGACGGCGCAGCCAGATTTTGTATTGAACGACACTTGGAACGCTACATCACCAGGTCATAACCATCAGTGTTATAGGATCAAGCCTCACGGGCAATTAGTATCGGTTAGCTTAACGCATTACTGCGCTTCCACACCCGACCTATCAACGTCCTGGTCTCGAACGACCCTTCAGGGGGATCAAGTCCCCGGGATACCTTATCTTCAGACGAGTTTCCCGCTTAGATGCCTTCAGCGGTTATCTCTTCCGTACTTAGCTACCCGGCAATGCCATTGGCATGACAACCGGTACACCAGAGGTACGTCCACTCCGGTCCTCTCGTACTAGGAGCAGGCTCCGTCAAGTATCCAACGCCCACGGCAGATAGGGACCAAACTGTCTCACGACGTTTTAAACCCAGCTCACGTACCTCTTTAAATGGCGAACAGCCATACCCTTGGGACCGGCTACAGCCCCAGGATGAGATGAGCCGACATCGAGGTGCCAAACACCGCCGTCGATATGAACTCTTGGGCGGTATCAGCCTGTTATCCCCAGAGTACCTTTTATCCGTTGAGCGATGGCCCTTCCATTCAGAACCACCGGATCACTATGTCCTGCTTTCGCACCTGTTCGACTTGTCAGTCTCACAGTCAAGCACGCTTATGCCATTGCACTATCAGCACGATTTCCGACCGTACCTAGCGTACCTTCGAACTCCTCCGTTACACTTTGGGAGGAGACCGCCCCAGTCAAACTGCCCACCATGCACTGTCCCCGATCCGGATAACGGACCAAGGTTAGAACCGCAAACAAACCAGGGTGGTATTTCAAGGATGGCTCCACGTAATCTAGCGACTACGCTTCAAAGCCTCCCACCTATCCTACACAGGCCGGTTCACAGATCAATGCAAAGCTACAGTAAAGGTTCATGGGGTCTTTCCGTCTAGCCGCGGGTAGATTGCATCATCACAAACACTTCAACTTCGCTGAGTCTCAGGAGGAGACAGTGTGGCCATCGTTACGCCATTCGTGCAGGTCGGAACTTACCCGACAAGGAATTTCGCTACCTTAGGACCGTTATAGTTACGGCCGCCGTTTACCGGGGCTTCGATCAAGAGCTTGCACCCCATCACTTAACCTTCCGGCACCGGGCAGGCGTCACACCCTATACGTCGACTTTCGTCTTTGCAGAGTGCTGTGTTTTTAATAAACAGTCGCAGCCACCGATTCTCTGCGACCCCATCATGCTAAGCGCGCAGGCGCTTCACACTACCGGGGTATACCTTCTCCCGAAGTTACGGTATCAATTTGCCGAGTTCCTTCTCCTGAGTTCTCTCAAGCGCCTTGGAATATTCATCCCGTCCACCTGTGTCGGTTTGCGGTACGGTCTCGTACAGCTGAAGCTTAGAGGCTTTTCTTGGAACCACTTCCAATCACTTCGCAAGCAATGCTCGCTCGTGCCACACCCTTGATTTACGCGCCCGGATTTGCCTAAGCGCCATCTTCGATGCAGCAACAGGGACATCCAACACCCTGATGATCTTCCGCGATCCGTCCCCCCATCGCACTGTACGACGGTACTGGAATATTAACCAGTTTCCCATCAGCTACGCATCTCTGCCTCGCCTTAGGGGCCGACTCACCCTGCGCCGATGAACGTTGCGCAGGAAACCTTGGACTTACGGCGAGGGGGCTTTTCACCCCCTTTATCGCTACTCATGTCAGCATTCGCACTTCTGATACCTCCAGCAGCCTTTACAAGCCACCTTCGCAGGCTTACAGAACGCTCTCCTACCGCGTGCACAAAGTGCACACCCGCAGCTTCGGTTTATCGCTTAGCCCCGTTACATCTTCCGCGCAGGACGACTCGATCAGTGAGCTATTACGCTTTCTTTAAAGGATGGCTGCTTCTAAGCCAACCTCCTGACTGTCTATGCCTTCCCACTTCGTTTCCCACTTAGCGATAATTTGGGACCTTAGCTGGCGGTCTGGGTTGTTTCCCTCTTGAGTCCGGACGTTAGCACCCGGTGCTCTGTCTCCCAAGCTGTACTTGCGGGTATTCGGAGTTTGCCATAGTTTGGTAAGTCGCCATGACCCCCTAGCTATAACAGTGCTCTACCCCCCGCAGTAATACTTGAGGCACTACCTAAATAGTTTTCGGAGAGAACCAGCTATTTCCAGATTTGTTTAGCCTTTCACCCCTATCCACAGCTCATCCCCTAATTTTTCAACATTAGTGGGTTCGGTCCTCCAGCACGTGTTACCGTGCCTTCAACCTGGCCATGGATAGATCATCTGGTTTCGGGTCTACACCCAGCGACTGAATCGCCCTATTCGGACTCGCTTTCGCTACGGCTTCCCTATTCGGTTAACCTTGCCACTGAATGTAAGTCGCTGACCCATTATACAAAAGGTACGCAGTCACCCCACAAGGAGGCTCCTACTGTTTGTATGCATACGGTTTCAGGATCTATTTCACTCCCCTTCCGGGGTTCTTTTCGCCTTTCCCTCACGGTACTGGTTCACTATCGGTCGATCACGAGTATTTAGCCTTGGAGGATGGTCCCCCCATCTTCAAACAGGATTTCACGTGTCCCGCCCTACTTTTCTTACGCTTAGTTCCACACACAAGATTTCGCCTACAGGGCTATCACCTGCTACGGCCGGACTTTCCATTCCGTTCGACTATCTTGCGTGCTAAAACGTAAAGGCTCTTCCGATTTCGCTCGCCACTACTTTCGGAATCTCGGTTGATTTCTTTTCCTCGAGCTACTGAGATGTTTCAGTTCACCCGGTTCGCTTCCACTGGCCTATGTATTCAGCCAGGGATACCGCATTGCTGCGGTGGGTTTCCCCATTCGGACATCTACGGATCAAAGCTTGTTTGCCAGCTCCCCGTAGCTTTTCGCAGGCTACTACGTCCTTCATCGCCTGTGATCGCCAAGGCATCCACCATATGCACTTAGTCGCTTGATCCTATAACGCTGTAGGCTATAGGACCTGAGTATTAGCGTTTGTGCCGTTCATAAGTTTCAAAGCAGTCTGAGGTTATTCACCCCAGTCTTGAGAACTTGGAACAAAATTAATGCAATCACAACCCGTACTTATCTTCATCGACTTGCGTCGAGTACTTGATAAGTACATTTTCGTTGTGCTTCTTCCAGATTGTTAAAGAACAAATATAGCTGTTGAGTAAAACCCAACTCATAACACTGCGAGCAGCGCTATGAGTTAGCCTCTACACGGCATCAAAACATTGACACCAGCTACATCAAACAACCGATAAGTGTGGACGCTTAACACGAGCACTAAGCTCTGAAAGGAGGTGATCCAGCCGCACCTTCCGATACGGCTACCTTGTTACGACTTCACCCCAGTCATGAATCCTACCGTGGTAATCGCCCCCCTTACGGTTAGGCTAACTACTTCTGGTAAAACCCACTCCCATGGTGTGACGGGCGGTGTGTACAAGACCCGGGAACGTATTCACCGCGACATGCTGATCCGCGATTACTAGCGATTCCGACTTCACGCAGTCGAGTTGCAGACTGCGATCCGGACTACGATCGGGTTTCTGGGATTGGCTCCCCCTCGCGGGTTGGCGACCCTCTGTCCCGACCATTGTATGACGTGTGAAGCCCTACCCATAAGGGCCATGAGGACTTGACGTCATCCCCACCTTCCTCCGGTTTGTCACCGGCAGTCTCATTAGAGTGCCCTTTCGTAGCAACTAATGACAAGGGTTGCGCTCGTTGCGGGACTTAACCCAACATCTCACGACACGAGCTGACGACAGCCATGCAGCACCTGTGTTCCGGTTCTCTTGCGAGCACTTCCAAATCTCTTCGGAATTCCAGACATGTCAAGGGTAGGTAAGGTTTTTCGCGTTGCATCGAATTAATCCACATCATCCACCGCTTGTGCGGGTCCCCGTCAATTCCTTTGAGTTTTAATCTTGCGACCGTACTCCCCAGGCGGTCAACTTCACGCGTTAGCTGCGCTACCAAGGTCCGAAGACCCCAACAGCTAGTTGACATCGTTTAGGGCGTGGACTACCAGGGTATCTAATCCTGTTTGCTCCCCACGCTTTCGTGCATGAGCGTCAGTGTTATCCCAGGAGGCTGCCTTCGCCATCGGTGTTCCTCCGCATATCTACGCATTTCACTGCTACACGCGGAATTCCACCTCCCTCTGACACACTCTAGCCCGGTAGTTAAAAATGCAGTTCCAAAGTTAAGCTCTGGGATTTCACATCTTTCTTTCCGAACCGCCTGCGCACGCTTTACGCCCAGTAATTCCGATTAACGCTTGCACCCTACGTATTACCGCGGCTGCTGGCACGTAGTTAGCCGGTGCTTATTCTGCAGGTACCGTCAGTTTCACGGGGTATTAACCCATGACGTTTCTTTCCTGCCAAAAGTGCTTTACAACCCGAAGGCCTTCATCGCACACGCGGGATGGCTGGATCAGGGTTTCCCCCATTGTCCAAAATTCCCCACTGCTGCCTCCCGTAGGAGTCTGGGCCGTGTCTCAGTCCCAGTGTGGCTGGTCGTCCTCTCAAACCAGCTACGGATCGTCGCCTTGGTGAGCCGTTACCCCACCAACTAGCTAATCCGATATCGGCCGCTCCAATAGTGCAAGGTCTTGCGATCCCCTGCTTTCCCCCGTAGGGCGTATGCGGTATTAGCTACGCTTTCGCGTAGTTATCCCCCGCTACTGGGCACGTTCCGATACATTACTCACCCGTTCGCCACTCGCCACCAGACCGAAGTCCGTGCTGCCGTTCGACTTGCATGTGTAAGGCATCCCGCTAGCGTTCAATCTGAGCCAGGATCAAACTCTTCAGTTTAATCTCTGTATTTGTTTCGTATTTCTTAACCCCCGAAAGGGTCGAGTCATACGTCGCTACTCAAAGGAAGTGAGGTATGTTCTTAAACTTGACGTCTAAGGTACTTCACTTCTAGTGAGCACTTGATTTCATTGTGCCTGTGACCGAAGTCACATTGCACTCGCATCAAGCGCCCACACTTATCGGTTGTTTAATTGTTAAAGAGCGGTACTGCTAAATTCTGTACTACTTACTGCCTGCTCGCTTCGCTACGCCGCTTTCGCTGGCGCCGCGTTGTTTGCAGCAGAGAAACGAGATTATGAAGAAGTTTTTTTCGCTTGTCAAGTCGGCGTCACATACTGCGTTTCGCTTTCTTGCTTGCGACCTCTTCAGGTCCGCCTCTCTTAGCAGCTATCGAAATATCAGGGTTAACCCTAAGTTTTCGGCAACTGCCAAGCCCAAGACTATAACACGATTTTTGCAGATTGTGCAACTGGCTTTTGCCTAACTTGCTGCAATCCTTGCAATAACCGCGCGGCGTTCATTTCTGACTGCTTTGCGGCAGGCTTGGCTCGAATCTTCTTGCCCGACCTGTTGTGCTTGCTTGGCTTCGCGCTTCAGAACTGTCCGAACTGCGAAGGAGCGAGACTATAGCACAAGTTTTCCGTCTGTCATGCCATGCGGCCAAATATTTGTTCCAGATGCATCCACCATCTGCGACGCCTCGCCAGCCGCGCGCTCTAACACCCTCCGCCTCGCTATATATAGAGAGCTAGAGACAGGCCATCTTCCTGGCAAGCGCGCGGCCCCGCTGCTGCCTGATATAGGAGACGGCGCCGCGAAGGGGAATCGGCAAGGACGCCGGGCCGCTTACCAGAGGCCAAAGCCCCACCTACCAGCGCAGGTAGTCCACGTCGCGCAAGCGCGCCAGGTCGCGCTTGACCGCGACCTCGTTCATCAGCCATCCGGGCGCGCCCAGATCCTGCAGCATATGCTCATCCAGATCGGCAGCCAGTTGGCGCAGGCGCGCTTCATTGCGGCGCTTGCGATAGGCGGCCGCAAGCATCGCGATGAATCCCGCGCGCGGCGCCGCCAGCTGGGCGGGCTGCGCCGCGACCGGCTGTGCGGGGGACTGTTGGCGATCCCTGGCAATGGCGGCCAGGGCGGAAGAAGACGGGGTGCAAAGCTGTGCAGACATGATGGGCTCCAGGTATTTATGCACTTTGGTAAGCGTAGTCGCCCAATACCCCGCTGAAAATCGAATTGTTTTGGGGGTATCGGTAAGCTATGATGACCAATCTCTCCCTGGGTCCCCATCATGCGCCTGCCGCTCAGTACCCTCCCCGCCTTCCGTGCCGTGGCCGAGCTGCAGAATCTGCGCGCGGCCGCCGAACGGCTGCATCTGACCCACAGCGCCGTCAGCCAGCAGATCAAGGTGCTGGAAACCCAACTGGGCTTTCCCCTGTTCGAGCGCAGCGGCCGGGGCATCGTCCTGAATTCGGCCGGCGCCGCGCTCTTGTGCAGCGTGCAGGGCGCCATGGCGCTGCTGGATGAAGGGACGATGGCGGCGTCGGCCGCAGCCTCTGGCAGCGAGCAGCGCTTGCGCGTGTCGGTGCTGCCCTCTTTCGCGCAACGCTGGCTGTTGCCGCGCATGGCGCGCTGGCGCGAGCGCAATCCGGGTCTGACGCTGGAAATCGAAACGTCGCAGCAGGTGGTGGATCTGTTGCGCGACGGTTTTCACGCCGCGCTGCGTTTTGGGCGCGGCCCCTGGGCGGGCGTGGAATCGGAACCTTTGTTCAACACGCCGCTGCCCCTGATCGTCCTGGCGTCGCCCGAAACCGCGGCGGCGCTTCCAGACTACTCGCCCCAGACGCTGGCGCGCCAACCGTTGCTGGGCGAGCGCGAGCTCTGGCAATCGTGGTTCAGCGCCGCCGGGTTGGACACACCCGTCACGCCGGTGGCTTCCTTCAACGATGCCGGCATGATGATGCAGGCCGCCGAGCAAGGGCTGGGCATCACGCTGGGACGCCAACTGCTGGCCGCGGACGCGCTGTGCTCAGGCCGGCTGGTGCAGATTTCTCCGATCAGCATCGAGTACGAACAGGCGCAGACCTATCACCTGGTCTACCGGCCCAGCCTGCGCGACTGGGCGCCGCTGGTGGAACTGAAGCAGTGGCTGCGCGACGAGCTGGAGATGTCGCGCGAAAACCTGACCATCCCCAAGTCCGGCCCCGGCAAGAAAACCCAGGCAAAAAAAAGGTAAGACAGCCTCCGCTGCCTTACCTCTACCAAATCGCGACGCCAGCGAAAACCACGATCCGCAAGCCGGGATGCGCTACGCACGCAAACCCGGCAGGCGTCGCGGCGGCGGCAGGCTCGCGTCGCGGCGGACCTCAGGCTACCTTGCGCGCAGCCGGGCTGGCCGGCCGCATCGTGTCGGTTTCATTGAAGCGCTGGTGCCAGGAGAACGCTTCCTCCAGCAGATGCGGCGTCTGGCCGCCGCGTTCGCAGGCACGGTCGAAATAATCCTGCAGGGCGTCGCGGTAGGACGGATGCACGCAGTTCTGGATCACCGCGCGCGCGCGTTCGCGCGGCGCCAGGCCGCGCAGGTCCGCCAGGCCGCATTCCGTGACCAGCACATCGACATCGTGCTCGGTGTGGTCGACATGGGACACCATGGGCACCACGCTGGAGATGTCGCCGTTCTTGGCCATGGACTTGGACACGAAGATCGCCAGGTGCGCGTTGCGCGCGAAGTCGCCCGAACCGCCGATGCCATTCATCATGTGCGTGCCGCCCACGTGGGTGGAATTGACGTTGCCGTAGATGTCGAACTCCAGCGCCGTATTGATGGCGATGATGCCCAGACGGCGCACGATCTCGGGCGCGTTGCTGATCTCTTGCGGGCGCAGCACGATGCGCTCGCGGTAGTGCTCCATGTTGGCCAGGATCTTTTCGTACACGGGCTTGGACACCGTGATCGAAGAGGCCGACGCGAACGCGAGCTTGCCCTGGTCCAGCAGTTCGATGGCGCTGTCCTGCAGCACTTCCGAATACATCGTCAGGTTCTCGAAGCTGGACGACTCGAAGCCGTGCAGCACCGCGTTGGCAATGGTGCCGATGCCGGCCTGCAAGGGCAGCAGCTCGTTGGTCAGGCGGCCGGCGTCGACCTCGCGGCGCAGGAAGTCATTGATGTGGCCGGCGATGGCATTGGTTTCCTCGTCGGGCGGCAAGGCGTTGGACGGGCTGTCCGGCTCTTGCGTGATGACGATGGCGGCGATCTTGGCCGGATCCACTTCGATGCAGGACTGGCCGATACGCTGGTCGGGGGAAACCAGGCCGATGGGCTGGCGCGCCGGACGGGCTTCGGGCACGTAGATATCGTGCAGGCCCTCGATGGCGGCGGGCACGCCCATGTTCAATTCAATGATGATGACGTCCGCCTGCTGCGCAAAAGAGGCGGAGTTGCCTACCGACATGGTCGGCACGATGGCGCCGGTCTCGGTGATGGCGGCGGCCTCGATGATGGCGACGTTGATGGGGCCGATGTGGCCCGCGCGCAGCTGTTCGACCGTTTCCGACAGGTGCTGGTCGATGAAGGCGATTTCACCTTGGTTGATCTTGCGGCGCAGGGTCGTGTCGACCTGGAACGGCATGCGGCGCGCCAGCGCGTTGGCCTGCGCCAGCATCTTGTCCGTGTCATGGCCCAGTGATGCGCCGGTGATCAGGGTGATGGAGAGCGGCTCGCGCTCGGCGCGGGCCGCCAACGCCGCCGGCACCGACTTACAGTCGCCTGCGCGGGTGAAGCCGCTCATTCCGACGGTCATGCCGTCCTGAACCAGCAAAGCCGCCTGATCGGCGGAAGTGATCTTGGCGCGCAGCCCAGGGTGGCGGATACGGTCGAGATGCATGGTGTCTCCAGATTCAAGGGCCTACGTGCGGCGGGGCGCGGCGTTGCCGCTGTGCGCCCAGGCGCCGTCTGACGCGGCGTTTCCCGAGGTTCCCGGGCCGACTCGAAGCGGTCCGGGAACGAATTTTCGGCAGTATAGGAAGGCCGGCTCAAATCTCGTAATGACTTAAAATCATCCAAATAAGTCATTTTTTTCATCGTTTGAGAGTTTTGCGCATAACGCGCGAGGGAGTCCCGGTCCATGGACGTGCGCGCATTGCGGTACTTCGTCGAAACCGTCAAGCACGCCAGCTTCACGCAGGCGGCCAAGACGCTGTTCGTGACGCAGTCGACGGTAAGCAAGATGATCCGCCAGCTGGAGGAAGAGGCCGGCACGCCGCTCTTGATCCGCGACGGCCACACCGCCCGCCCCACCGACACCGGCCGGGTCATGTACCAGCGCGGCCTGCAGGTGCTGGAAACGATGCGCCAGCTGTCCGAAGAATTGCGCCAGACCGCGGACCTGCGCCGCGGCGCGCTCGAGGTCGGAATTCCGCCCATGATCAACTTGCTGTTCACGCCTGTGGTCAAGCGCTTCCGTGAACTGCATCCGGGCATCCACCTGACCCTGCGCGAAGGCACCGGCCAGGCCGTGGAAGGCCTGGTCGCCAGCGGCGAACTGGAGGTGGGCGCGACCATTCTTCCCATTGCGCCAGACGGCGGCCTGGCCGCCCAGCCCTTCGGCAGCTACCCGATCTGGGTGATCGGCCCGCCCGACGCGCCCTGGGCCGGCAAGACCTCGCTGCCGCTCTCCGCCCTGCGCGATGCGCGCCTCTTGATACCCACGGACGACTTCGCCATCACCCGGCGCTTGCGTCAGGCGTTTGCCGATGCCGGCTTCCAGCCCGGCATCGCGGCCCAGAGCGCGCACTGGGACTTTCTGGTGGCGATGGCCTCGGCGGGCCTGGGCGTGGCGCTGCTGCCGGAACCCCTGATGCAGCGCATGAAGACGCGCGGCCTGAGCACCGCCAAGCTGGCCAAGTCCGGCATGCAATGGGAGGTCGGCCATATCTGGCAGCGGTCCGGCTATCTGTCGTATGCCGCCCACGCCTGGCTGGAGGTATGCGACGCGGTGCTGGGCAAGCCGAAAAAGCGCGCCGCGCCGAGCGCCCGTCCTGTTTGAGTTGAATCCAAACGTTGGCCGCGTAAATAGGGTTTGCGGACGCCGCCCGCAGCAGAGCCTGCCTGCGGCGTCCGATCGCCTATCCGGCCCTATTTCTACCCTGGGTCCGCGCCGCCACAACGGCCGTCGGGCGCACCAAAAAAAATAGGGCCGCAGCGCTCGTTTTTGTTGCAACGGATGAGGCGGCGGCTTGCTATGCTCCCGCCTCGAATGCGAGCGACTCGCCCCAGAACATGACACAGACTTCCCTAACCCTGCGCGCGCAACCTCGCCGCGCCCGCGCCTCCATTTTCACTGCGCTGATCGCGGCGCTGCTGCTAGTGCTTGTCCTGCTGCCGGCCCATGCCGCGGCGCCGCCCACGCCGGCGGACACGGAAGCGGCGCTGGCGACCGCGCGCAAGCAGATCGACGACATCCGCAAGCGCGTCGCCGACGAAACCGATGACGCCACCCTGGTGAAACAGCGCAGCGACGCGTTGGACATCCAGTCCAAGGCCGACGCCGCCGCCGAGGCCCTTACGCCTCAGCTGGCCAGCGTGACGGCCCGGCTGAGCGAGCTGGGCACGCCGCCCGAAGGCGTCAAGGAAGCCTCCGACGTCGCCGCCCAGCGCATGCAGCTGGACAAGACCAGCCGGGCGCTGGACGCGCAGATCAAGCTGGCCAGGCTGCTGTCCGTGGACGCCGGGCAAACGGCCGAGCAGATCTCGGCGCAGCGGCGCAAGCAGTTCCAGGCGCGCTTGGGCGAGCGGCGCGATTCCTTCCTGTCCGACCAATTCTGGACCGAGTTCCGGGAGGAGTTCCCGCGCGACCTGGAACGCCTGGAAGCGCTACGCGACGACCTCGCGACCGCGGTCGGACAGACGCCGAAATGGGGCTGGCTGCTTTTGGGCGCGGCGATCGCGCTGACGATCGCCCTGCGTGTCGCCATCGGCCGGGTGCTGCTGCGGATAACCGCCACACGCGTGCCGCCGGGGCGTCTGCGCCGCTCCTTTCTAGCGGTTACGCATGTGGTCCTGGCCGTCGCCACGCCGGGTGTGGTCGCGCTGTTGATCCATATGGGGCTGGACTGGAATTCGCAGCTGAGCGACAACACCTCGTCGCTGCTGGCCAACCTGGTGGGAACGGTGTGCTTCGGCGGCTACGTGTCCGGCCTGGGCTATGCGCTGCTGTCCGCGAACCGGCCGTCGTGGCGCCTGCCGCCCGTCAGCGACATTGTGGCGACGCGGCTGCGCTGGCTGCCCGGCGTGCTGGGCGTGCTGGTGGTGATGATCTGGCTGGCCGAACGCCTGCCAGTGCTGTTGAACGCCAGCCTGACCACCACCATCACGCTGACCGGCATCGTCGCGGTCCTGACCATGGCGACGCTGGGCGCGGTGCTGGCCATCAGCCGCCGGTTGCGGCGCCAGGCCATGCAGGAAAACGAGGCGCCGATCCCCTTCTGGGTGTCGCTGCTGCTGGGCGCGGTCTGGACCGTGCTGATCCTGAGCCTGGCCAGCCTGCTGGCGGGCTATGTGGCGTTCGGCAGCTTCATGGTCAAGCAGGTGCTGTGGGTGCTGATCGTGCTGGCCTCGGCCTATCTGCTGTCCACCTTGATCGAGGACGGCTTCAGCACGCTGCTGGGCACCTCGCACCGCGACGGCGGCGAGCACGAAGCGCCCAGCATGCGCGACCAGGCTGCCGTGCTGCTGTCGGGCGTGGGCCGCGTGGCGGTCGGCCTGCTGGCCGTGATCCTGCTGCTGGCGCCCTTCGGCGAAGCGCCAATGGACCTGCTGCAGCGCTTCGATCAGTTGCGCAAGGGGCTCGCCATCGGCGAAGCCCAGATCCGCCCCGGCGCGGTGCTGCAGGCGCTGATGGTGCTGGGGCTGTCGCTGCTGGCCGTGAAGATGCTCAAGCGCTGGCTGTCCAACCGCTACCTGCCCACGACCGAGCTGGATCCGGGCATGCAGTTGTCGGCCGCCACGCTGTTCGGCTATGCCGGCTTCGTGATCGCCGTGGCGCTGTCGCTGTCGGCCGCGGGCATAGGACTGGAACGCGTGGCGTGGATCGCGAGCGCACTGTCGGTGGGTATCGGCTTTGGCTTGCAGGCGGTGGTGCAGAACTTCGTGTCCGGCCTGATCCTGCTGGCCGAGCGCCCGGTCAAGGTGGGCGACTGGGTGTCGCTGGGCGGGGTCGAGGGCGACATCCTGCGCATCAACGTGCGCGCCACGGAAATCCAGATGGGCGACCGCTCCACGGTGATCGTGCCGAACTCGGAGTTCGTCACCAAGACCGTGCGCAACGTGACCCGTTCGAATCCGTTGGGGCTGGTGCAGATCAAGCTGCCCTTGCCGCTATCCACCGATGCCGAGCAGGTGCGCGAGTTGATTCTACGAGCCTTCTCGGACCACGAGGACGTGCTGGACACGCCCGCTCCCAACGTCTTCCTGGACGGCATCGAAGGCGGCAACCTGATCTTCAACGCCAAGGGCTACGTGTCCTCGCCCCGGGCGGCCTACGGCGTGCGCAGCGCCTTGCTGTTCACCCTGCTCAAGCGCCTGCATGACGCGGGCCTGGAGGTGTCGTCGCCGCCCACCATGCTGCTGGCCTCGGCCCCGCCGCCGGCGTCGGCCCCTCTCGCCGTCCCGCCGCCCGCGCAATCCTAGCGTCCACACATCCTGGCTTCGTCCCGCCCCGCGCGGGACGCACAGGACTCCCGCCTCAGCCCGGCGTATACAGATCGGTATAGGTGCGGTTGCGCAGCGGCGGAGACGCCAGCGCGGCGCTCTGCACGCTGCGCACCGGATAGGCCTGCGCCTCGGGCGCGGGAGGCGCGGGCGGCGCAGGCCGGTCGGCCAGCACCGGGCCGCCTGCGGGCGGCGCCGCCTGCGCCACCGCGTTGCTGTCGAAACGGTGATCCGCCGTCGTCAATGCGGGATTGGTGCACAGCCCCTGCGCCACCAGCGCCGCCTTGGTGCGGTCGTCGGTCTGGCACAGGATGTCGATGGCCGCGGTCTCCAGACGGCGCGAACGGTCCGCATCCTTGGTCGAGGCGGCCGCCTGCATGGTCCGCTCGAAGTTGCGCCGCAGGCTGCACTTCTGGTCCTCGATCGGAATCGCAACGTTCATGCCGAAGCCAACCACGGCGCCGCCCCCGCCCGCCGAAACCATGCAGCTGTCGGACGAGAATGAACCGTAGAAACTCTGTCCGCCCAGCGGCGGCACGCTGCGCAGCGTGCTGGTCCCGCTGTTGCTGGAGTTGAGCGTGATGCCCTGATTGTTGCCGGCGTTGGTCGATCCCGAGGACGCCGATGTCGTCGCGCTGGAACTGCTGGTCTGGGCGCCGGCGGACACCGCCGCCAGCGACAGGGAAATGGCAAGCACTATGGTCTTCATGATGTCCCCTCGCCCGGACGGCCGAAGCCGTCCGGATAACTGGGTCAGTGATTGAAACCGCCGACATGGCCCACCGGGCCGATGCCGTGTATCGACCCGAACGCACCCACATTCACCGCATGGAAGGAGCCCGTCGCCGAAGCGCTGGTATCCGTCTTGGCGAACGTGGCGCCGCCATTGGCGATGCTGTCGCCCACCATGATGGGCGCATTGCCCGAGACATGGCCGTACGAATCGCTATTGGCGTACTGTCGCGTGCTGGTGACCACTTGCGTGCCATCGCGGCTGAAGGTACCCCCCACCTCCGCAACGCCGCCCGTCATGCCGAACGACACCTGGGTGGATGAACCGTAGCCATTGATCTGGGTGGCGGCCACGGAACTGCCCGTGGAGATGGATGACGCGGTGCCATTGATTGCCCCCGCGTGACCCGTGATTGAGCCACCAGGGTCCGCATAGGCCGAGACAGCGAACAAGGACAACGCGGCGACTGCCATGAGCTTTTTCATTTCAGCTCCTCCTGCTCCGTGCATGCACGGATTCACGATTACCGGCGACCGACCGGCGCGGACCGTTACCGCTCAGCGCCACGCCTGGACAATGACGAAAGGCGTGGGACTTTCGTATTGGTACGGAATGATTGCGCCGTCCTAGGCAAGTCGATATCGCCTAAACGGGCGACCGGGTCCCGATGGACGACGCCTGGCTGTAAAACAATCGGCCAGATTTGCGGCAATCTTGCGCGGCGCCCGTGCGTATGGACGAGGGAAACCGCGCCTGCCGCGCCGCGCGCGCATGCGGGTTCAACTCTATGGATGGGAATGAGCGTCGCCGCCTCGGGCAATTTCCCTAACGCGCACAACTGAAGCGGCAGGGTCCTGGGCGCGCCCGGTCCGGGAATTTCAGCGATACTACGGCGGCCGGCCGGGCGCTACCCGGCCTCATCTGTTTGGAGACCAGACCATGATCCAGGAGATTGCCAGCATCCATGTCCGCGAAGGGCAGGAAGCGCTGTTCGAAGCAGGCGTCGCGCAGGCGAAGCCGCTGTTCTTGCGGGCCCGCGGCTGCCACGGCATGGAGCTATACCGCAGCATCGAACAACCGCAGCGCTATACGCTGGTGGTGGACTGGGAAACCGTCGAGAACCACATGGTGGATTTCCGCGAATCCAGCGATTTCCAGGAATGGCGCAAGCTGGTGGCGGGCTTTTTCGTTGAACCGCCGCAGGTGCATCACGAGCAAAAAGTGCTCTGAGGCGGCCGGCCTGGCCGCGTCGCGCGCGAGTCAGGGCTGTTCGGGCGGATCGTCGTACTTGCGCGCGCTGCCGCGAAAACGATCCGCCGGATACTTCCGCGCATTCTTGACCATCTTGCCTGCGACCGCGTCGGCGATATCGATGCCGAGCTGGTCGGCCAGGGCCACCAGGTACATCTGCACATCCGCGATTTCGTCCGCGGCATCCGCCAGTTTCTCCGGCGGCATCTGGCGCGACTCGGCCTCGCTCAGCCACTGGAACAGGGACACGAGTTCGCCCGTCTCTCCGGCCAGCGCCATCGCCAGGTTCTTGGGCGTATGAAAGGGCTGCCACTCCCGCTCTTCGGTAAACCGGCGCACGGCCAGCCGGATCTGTTCCAGGTCGGACATCGAAACTCCTAGCCCGCGGCCAGGCGGGAACTCGCCGCCAACGCCACGGCCACGGTGGTGCGCACGTCGGCCAGCGCGCGGTGGGTGGGATCCGAAGCGCCCACATGGCGCGCCAGGATCTCCAGCTTGTGCGAGGGTAGCTCCGGCCATGCGCGCCGCGCCAGCGCCAGCGTGCAATGGGTCGAGTTGGCAAACGGCAGGCCGGTCAGATCCGCCGCCGCGCCCAGGAAACGCCGGTCGAACGAGGCATTATGGAAGAACACCGGCAGGTCTTCGACGAAATCCAGGAAGGAGGAAAACGCCTGCGCCACCGGCACGCCGTCGCGGTCGACCTCGGCCTGCGTGATGCCCGTCAGACGGCTGATGAAGGGCGGCACCGGCCCGCGCGTGCGCACGACCTGCGTGTACTCCCGCTCAAGCGCGCCTGCCGCGCCCACGCGCACCGCCGCGAACTCCAGGATCTCGCAAGTGGCGGTGGACAGGCCGGTGGTTTCCAGGTCGGCCACGATGAACGGACCGCGCAATGCCTGTAACGCGGCGGCCAACGCCTCGCCGCCCGCCTTGCCGCCCGTCGCGCGGGCAGGCGCAGCGCCGCTTGCGCGCGGCCGCCGGTAGTAGAACGCCACGGCCTTACTCCGCCGGCCGCAAGGGCGCGAAGCGGGGCGTGCCGTCGGGCAGCTGACCGAAGAACATATCGGCCGGCCGCACCCACAAGCCCCGCTCGTGAGGCCAGAGGTGTTCATAGACCACCAGGGATTCCTCGGTTTCGGAGTGGCGGGCGGTGCCCACATAGAGGTAGAGGCCGCCCTTGTAATGGCGGTGCGAGGCGAGAGCCAGTGCTTCGGATTCGGTCATGGACGGTGGCTGCAAATGACGCGGCCCGGGCAGAGGGTCCCTGCCCGGGCCTGCGGGTTCAGATCAATACCGTCTTTATAGCGCATCGGACCGGCGGCGCCGGCTCAGTAGCGCACGTACTGCCGCTCGGCCTGCGGCTGCAGCGGTCCATTGGCGGCCGGCCTGGCCCGCAGCGCTGGCGCCACGGGCCTGACCGCGGCGGCCGCCGGCGCCGCGCCGCGCGCAGCCTCTCCCGCCCGCTGCGTGATGTCCTCGGTGACTTCGCCGAGCCTGGCGGACTGGGCCAGCGACACTTCCACCACCTCCGCCATGATTTCAGTCACGCGGCGCGACGATGCCACGATATCGTCCATGGTAGAGCCTGCCGACTGGACCTGGCGCGCGCCGCTTTCGACCTGCTGCACCGAGGAAGTGATCAGGTCCTTGATCTCCTTGGCTGCCGCCGCGCTGTTCTGCGCCAGGCTGCGGACCTCGGCCGCGACCACGGCGAACCCCTTGCCGTGCGAGCCGGCGCGCGCGGCCTCGACCGCGGCGTTCAGCGCCAGGATGTTGGTCTGGAAGGCGATGCCGTCCATGACTCCGATGATTTCCGAGATGCGGCGCGAGCTCTGGGTGATGCCGCCCATGGTCTGCACCACTTCCTGCACGGTATGGCCGCCCTGCTCGGCCACCCTGCAGGCGTCCAGCGCCAGCGTATTGGCCTGGCCCGCGCGCTCGGCGTTTTCGGTCAGGCCCTGGACCGCGACGCGCAAGGTCTGCGCGGCGGTGAAACGCCGCGTGATGTCGGTCGCGTATTTGACGACTTTGACCGGGCGGCCCTCGGCATCGAAGATCGGGTTGTAGCTGGCTTCGATCCAGACCTGGCGACCGCCCTTGCCGATGCGCAGGTACTGCCCGGTGTCATGTTCGCCGTTGCGCAGCCTGCGCCAGAATTCCTTGTATGCCTCGCCGCGCGCCTCTTCAGGCGGGACGAACATGCTGTGGTGGCGCCCCTGGATCTCGTCCGCGCGATAGCCCACCGCGCCCAGGAACAGATCGTTGGCGCGGATGATGGTGCCGTCGAGTTCGAACTCGATGATGGCCTGCACCTTGGAGATCGCGGCCAGCTGGCCTTCCACGTCCGCCTGCCGCTGTTGCTGCGCGGTGATGTCCACGGCGTACTTGACCACTTTCACCAGCCGGCCGCGGCGGTCGTGAATCGGGTTGTAGGACGCTTGCAGCCAGACGTCGCTGCCGTCCTTGCGGATGCGGCGGTAACGCCCCGCATCGCGCCCGCCTTGCCGCAGGCGGCTCCAGAATTCCGCATAGGCGGCCGATGCACGCTCTGCCGGATCGACGAACATGCGGTGGTGCTGCCCCGCGATCTCGTCCAGCGCATAACCCATGGTGTACAGGAAGTTCGGGTTCGCCGCCAGGACGTGCCCGTCCAGGTCGAACTCGATGACGGCCTGGGCGTTGTGGATTGCCGCGACCTGCCCAAGCATGTCGGCCTTCTGTATGCCACGGTCCATGCGCAGCAGTTGGCTGAGAGTGATCCATTTCATCTTGACGTCTCCTGCCCGGAGTCCGGGTGGTTTGATGCCGTTCGACCTATCTGCCGCGAGACAAATGGAAATATTTATTAAACAATTTGCAAATATTTAATCTTAAAAATGAGCGGGCCTCAAGATTTTCAAGAGACCGATCAAAAAAATCGGGATTCAGCAACACCAGGGTTTGTCCGGACTCAAGCCGCGTCCAATTCGCGATATTGGCGAAAGATCCCTTCCCCGAAAGGCAAGCGCCTGCCGCTGTCAAAGTAAGGCTGCAATTCCGCCAGCGCCGCCACGCGCGCATGCAGCGCCATGACGTTCGGATAACGCACGGCCAGGGTCGCCATGCGTTTCGGAAAGGCGTAGAGCAGGCCATCCACGAGGTGGAACAGCGACAGGTCCACGTAGGTCCAGCGCTTGCCGCCCGCCAGCCAGGCCTGCGGCCCGCCCAGCACGCGTTCGAAATAGCCCAGGAACTTGGGCATGCGCTCCTCGCGAAAGCTGCGCGCTCGGCGCGCGGCCTCGACCTTCTGGTCTTCGTAGTACTCGCTGGCGGATATCGGATGATGCGTGTCGTGCGCTTCGGCCACCATGTCGGCGATGGTGAGCTGCAGCTGGTTCACCCACAGCCGCCCTTCCAGCGAGTCCGGCGCCAGGCCGTGCTTTTCGCCCAGGAACAGCAGGATGTTGGCGGTCTGCCCCAGCGTCATTTTGCCCGCGACCAGATACGGCGGCGCGAACGGCGGATGCTTGCGCGCCGAACTCAGGTCCGCGGCCAGCGTGCCTTCATCCGCGCCGGGCTCGCGCGCGCATTCGCGGTAGGGAATGCCGCCGGCCTCCAGGGCCAGGCGCACGAACTCGCCGCGCCCGGGGATGCCGTCCCAGTACCAAAGGTCATAGGTCATGTCGTCTCCTTCCGTTGATAAGCCCATGGCTTGCCGGCGCCGGAACGAGCCGTGCAGAAGCCTCAGGCGGGAAACACGCTGACTCCGCCGTCGCGGCCGGCGGCCTGCTGATACTGGCGCGGCGACTGGCCGAAATGCGCGCGGAAATCGCGCGAGAAATGCGCGCCATCTGCAAACCCGCAGTCCAGCGCGATCTGCGTGATGCTGCTGGGATTGTTCAAAAGCAGCCAGCTGCCGTATTCCAGCCGCAACTGCCGCTGGAACGCCATCGGCGACATGCCCGTGGCCATGCGGAAGGCGCGTTCCAGCTGCCTGCGCCCGACGCCGACGTAGCGCGCGATCGCATCCAGCGGTGGCGGATTGTCGATGCGCTGCTCGATGAAGTGCGCGGCCTGGCGCACGCGCAGATCCTGGATGCCCGACAGGTCCGTGTGGAAATGTGCCTGCGGCACGCGCCCCGGGCGCACGCCTTGCAGCATCATGTGCCGCATCGCCTGCTGGGCCTTGTCGCGCCCGCAGTGCCGGGCCACCAGGTACAGCGCCAGGTCGATTGCGGCGGTGGAGCCCGCGCAGGAAATCAGGTCGCCTTCATCCACGAACAGCCGGTCCACCACCGCCCGGGCCTGCGGAAAGCGTTCGCGGAAAGTATCCAGCACGTTCCAGTGCACGCAGACCGTGCGCGGCCCGATGACGTCGGCCTGCGCCAGCGCGAAGGTGCCCGTACAGATGCCCAAGAGCCGCACGCGCTGCGCCGCCGCCAGCCGCAGCCAGTCGCGCAGGGGCTCGGGCAGGCGGCCATTGAAGTAGTCGTTGCCGCCGCAAACCGCCACGTAGTCGAACTGGGTCGGGTCTTCGGGCAGGCCGTCGGCCACGTCTATGGTCAGGCCCGCACTGGAGCAGCGCGGCTTGCCGTCCCAGCTCATGACGCGCCAGGCGGTATGGATCTGGCGGCTGCGTCCGCCGTGGTCGCCCGCCAGCCGCAAGACGTCCACCAATCCGGCAAAGGCGGCCAGCGTGAACTGGTCCAGCAGCACGATGCCTACGGTCAGTGCGGGTTTCCCCTGAGGCAGGCCGCTGTACTCATCGTCATAGGAGAAAGACGGTGCAGCGGCGGACGTAGCGGTTTCCATGTCGCAATTATTCAAGTTTTTGTCCCAGGCCTTCAAGCTGGTTTTCCCGGGGATCGCCCAAGATGCACCTATGGCACCGTCCCGCAGCGCCCGCCGGCGCAGGCCGATCGGAGCCGATAAATCGACAAGGGGAATCCGACATGGCAACACCTACCCGCTGCGCCCTGCGCGCCGCATTGCTGGCAGCCGGACTGCTGAGCGCCGGCCAGGCGCTGGCCCAGCAGCAGAAGATCACCGTCGCCTGGTACGGCGGCAACTGGGGCGACGCGTTCCGCGCCTGCGTGGCCGAGCCCTACACCAAGGCCACCGGCGTGACCGTGGTGCCGGAAGTGGGCACCTCCACCACCACGCTGGCCAAGCTGCAGCAGCAGAAGGACGCGCCCACCATGGACGTGGCCTGGATGGACGGCGGCATCAGCGAACTGGCCGCCGCAGCCGGCGTGCTGGACGCGCTGGATCCCGCCGGCATACCCAATCTGAAGAACGTCATCGACCAGGGCGTGTACCGCAATGGCGACAGCGCCTACGCGGTCAGCACCGGCTACTACTCGCTGGGCATCGCCTACAACACCAAGGAAGTGCCCCAGCCGCCGACCAGCTGGAAGGACTTGTGGAAACCCGAGTACGCCGGCGCCGTGGCCATACCCTCGCCGGCGAACTCGTCGGGCGTGCCGTTCATCTTCTTCCTGGCGCGGGTGTTCGCGGTCGACCCGTCGAACCTGGAGCCGCTGTACGCCAAGCTGGCATCGCTGGACACCGCGCTGTTCTTCGACAGCTCGGGCGCCGCCACCAACGCCTACCAGAGCGGCGAGGCCATCATCGGCGCGCACTTCAACGTGGGCGCCTGGGATCTGATCGACAAGGGACTGCCCATCGGCTTCGCCGTGCCCAAGGAAGGCGCCTGGGCCACGGATGCCCGCCTGCATCTGGTGAAGAACGCGCCGAACAAGGCCGCCGCGCAGAAGTTCATCGACACCGCGCTCACGCCGGATGCCGCCGCCTGCCTGGCCACGCGCCTGTACCTGGGCCCCGCCGTCAAGGATGTGCAGGTGCCGAAGGACGTGGCGCGCAAGCTGCCCTGGGGCGCGGAGGGTTCAGTCAAGAACCTGAGCCTGTTCGACTGGAACCTCATCAACAGCCGCCGCGCCGAGGTCACGGACGCCTGGAACCGCCAGGTTGCCCGCAAGCGCTAGACCGGGATCGAACATGTCCGCTTTGCTTACCATCGAAGGCGTGTCGATGCGCTTTGGCGCCTACCAGGCGCTGGACCGCATCGACCTGGAGATCCAACAGGGAGAGTTCGTGGCCCTGCTTGGTCCCAGCGGCTGCGGCAAGACCACCCTGCTGCGCTCGATCGCCGGATTTCTCAGGCCCGAATCGGGCCGCATCCTGATTGAAGGCCAGGACATCAGCCGCCTGGCCGCGCACCACCGGCCGCTGAACACGGTGTTCCAGAACTATGCGCTGTTTCCGCACATGAGCGTGCTGGAAAACGTGGCCTACGGCCCGCGGCGACAAGGCGCATCGAAGCAGGCAGCCGCCGAACGCGCCCGGTCGGCGCTGGACATGGTGGGCCTGGCGGACTTCGGTGCGCGCTATCCCCGCGAAATGTCCGGCGGACAGCAGCAGCGCGTGGCGCTGGCGCGCGCCATCGTGAACCAGCCCAAGCTGCTGTTGCTGGACGAGCCGCTGTCGGCGCTGGACCTCAAGCTGCGCAAGCGCATGCAGCTGGAACTCAAGCACCTGCAGGCCAAGCTGGGCATCGCCTTCATCTTCGTCACGCACGACCAGGAAGAAGCCATGACCATGGCCGACCGGGTGGTGGTCATGCATGCGGGCAAGATCGAACAGGTGGGCGGCGGGACCGAGATCTACCGGCATCCCGCCACCCGCTTCGTGGCCGAGTTCATCGGCGACGCCAACTTCATGCCCTACACGGCCAGCGGCGATGCGCTGCAGCTGGATGCCCAGGGACTGCGCGTGCCGTCCCCCGGCAAGGCCGCGCCCGCGCGCGGCGTGGCGGTGCTGCGGCCCGAGGATTTGCGCCTGACCGATGAATCGGCGGCGCATGGGTTGAACGGCACGGTCACCGACGTCATCAACGTGGGCAGCCACTGCATGATCCACGTGGACATCGGCGGACAGATCCTGGTGGCGCGCCACGGCGGCATTGCGCCGTCGGGGCTGGGCCCGGGCGCCGCGGCGCGCCTGGCCTTCGCGCCGGAGCACCTGCACCTGATCGGTGAACAGCCATGAACGCGCGCGCCTGGCGTTCGCCCTGCCTGCTGCTGGCGGCTCCCGTACTGTTCTTCGCGGCCTTCTTCCTGGCCCCGCTGGCGGTGGTGGCGCTAGCCAGCATCACCGGCGGCCCCGATGGTTTGACCCTTACCCCGCAGCAGTACCTGCGCGTGCTGGGCGACCAATACCACTGGGACGTGATCCTGGTGACCTTCCGGCTGGCGTTCTTCACCACGGTGGTCTGCGTGATCCTGGGCTATCCGCTGGCCTGGTACCTGGTGCGCGTGGTGCGCTGGCAGGCCTGGCGGCGCTTCTGCGTGATCCTGCTGGTGGTGCCGCTGTTCACCAGCAATATCGTGCGCGCCTTTGGCTGGATGGTGCTGCTGGGCCGCAACGGGCTGGTCAACCAGGCCCTGGTGGGTGCGGGCATCGCCGACCGTCCGATGCGTTTCATCGGCACCGAGCTGGGCATCCTGATCGGCATGGTCTACGTGCTGCTGCCTTTCGTGGTGCTGGCGGTCGGCAATGCGCTGGCGCGGGTCGATCCGGCCTGCGAACAGGCATCTGCCGACCTGGGCGCCAGCCCCGCTGCCACCTTCTTCCACATCACCTGGCCGTTGACGCTGCCCGGCGTGGTGTCGGGCGCCATCATGGTCTTCACCCTGGCCGTCAGCGCCTACGTGACGCCTGCGCTGCTGTCCGGCGGGCGCGTGTCGGTGCTGTCGATGCTGATCTTCCAGCAGTACAGCACGGTGTTCGACTTCCATTACGGCGGCGCGCTGAGCATGGTGCTGCTGGTGTTCACCCTGATCCTGGTGGCGCTTGCCAACCGCGCCGCCGTCCTGCCGGGAGCCGCGCGATGATCGCCCGCAACCTGATCCGCCTGGTCGCCCTGGGAGTGCTGGCCTACCTGGCCCTGCCGCTGGTGGTGATCCTGGGTTCCTCGTTCACGTCCACGCCCTACCTGGCGTTTCCGCCCAAGGGCTTTACGCTGGAGTGGTACCGCACGCTGCTGATCGAGGCCGGCTACGTCGCCGCGTTCACGACCAGCACGGTGCTGGCCCTGGCGGCGACGGCCGCGGCCGTGCTGCTGACGGTGCCGGCCGCGCTGGCGGTGGCGCGCTACGAGTTCCCGGGCAAGGCCGCGCTGACTTCGGTGTTGATGTCGCCGCTGGTGCTGCCGCACATCGTGCTGGGCGCGGCGCTGTTGCAGTACGGCGCCTACTTCGGCCTGACGCGCAGCTTCCTGTCCCTGCTGATCGGGCACATCGTAATCATCGCGCCCTTCGTGCTGCGGTCCACGCTGACCCTGCTGACGCCCGAACAGCGCGCGCTGGAGGAGGCATCGGCCGACCTGGGCGCGAATCCCTGGACGACCTTCTTCCTGGTGGTGCTGCCTCAGATCCGGCCAGGCATCGTCACCGGTTCGATCTTCGCGTTCATCTCTTCGTGGATCAACGTGGAGCTGTCGATTTTCAACACCACGGCGGACCTGAACACCATCCCCGTGAAGCTCTTCAACTACGTGCAATACACGATAGATCCGACCATCGCAGCCGTATCGGGCGCCACGATCGTGGTTGCGGTGATCGCCATCGTCATCCTGGATTTGACCGTCGGGCTGGACATGCTGTCCGAACGCGGCAAATAACCTTTCTTCCCTACCTTACTGTCTGGAGCCACAGTCATGCGCAAGCAAGACGCGTTCGATGTCATCTATACCCATACCGAAGGCGAGCCCCTGTGCATCGTGCACAGCGGCATCCCGTACCCCGCCGGCTCCACCATCCTGGAGAAGCGCGCCTTCCTGGAGCAGAACTACGACTGGCTGCGCAAGGCGCTGATGCGCGAGCCGCGCGGCCACAAGGACATGTTCGGCGTGTTCCTCACGCCGCCGTCCAGCCCCGAGTACGACGCCGGCCTGATCTACATCGACGGCACCGAGTACTCGCACATGTGCGGCCACGGCACCATCGCGGTCAGCATGGCCATGGTGGCCAATGGCCTGGTGCCGCGCGGCAAGGACGGCATCACCAAGATCCGCTTTGAAACCACCGCCGGCCTGGTGGTGTCGGAAGTGGCGTCCGAGGGCGACAACGTGCTGTGGACGCGCTTCGAGAACGTGCCGGCCTACGTGGCCGCGCAAGACATTCCGGTGGAACTGCCCGGCTACGGCAAGCTGTCCGCCGACATCGTCTGGGGCGGAAACTACTTCGGCATCGTCGACCTGTCGGGCTGCGACCTGCGCATCTCGCCGGACAACGGCACCGAGCTGTCGCGCATGGGCCTGATCGTGCGCGAACAGCTCAATGCCCGTCACCGCATCCAGCACCCGACCGAGGCCCACATCAACAACCTGAACTTCATCACCTTCTGGCACCAGCCGACCATCGAAGGCGCGTTCTACAAGAACGTCCACGTGTTCAGCGCCGGCCAGCTGGACCGTTCGCCTGGCGGCACCGGCACCAGCGCGATGATGGCCATGTTCGAAGCGCGCGGCAAGATGGGCTTGAACCAGCCGATCAAGTCGGAAGGCCTGTTGGGCAGCGGCGTGTTCGAAGGCTGCCTGCTGGGCGAGGTGGACCTGAACGGCACCCGCGCTGTGCGTCCCACGGTCAAGGGCACGGCCAGCATCCTGGGCACGGCGCGCTGGGTGATCGACAAGAACGACCCCGTAGGCGCCGGCTTCCTCATCCGCTGAAGTGCAAAGGCGCACGGGCCGATTGGCCACGTGCGCCTTTTTCCGTGACGGATACGGCTAGGCCTGCGCCGCATCCTCCAGAATCATCTCGGCCCCCCGCTCGGCCACCATCATGACGGCACCCTGCGTATTGCCGGACACCATCTTCGGCATCACCGACGCATCCACCACGCGCAGGCCGGACAGGCCGTTCACCCGCAAGCGCACGTCGGTGACGGCGGCGGCATCGGAACCCATGCGGCAGGTACCTATGGGGTGGTAGATGGTCTGGCCGTTGCGCCGCGCGAAGTCCAGCCATTCGTCGTAGCTGTCCACCGCCGCGCCGGGGCTGATCTCCGATTCGACATAGCGCCGCATGGCCGGCTGGCCGACGATGCGCCGCGCCGCCTGCATGCCGCCCACCAGGCTGTCGCGGTCCACCTGGGCGGACAGGAAGTTGGGCCGGATCGCAGGCCCCGCCTGCGGATCCGCGGACTTGATGTGGATGGATCCGACCGACTCAGGACGCAGTTGCGCCACGCCTATCGTCATGCCCGGCTGCCGGTCGAGGATACGTTCGGCCGCATTGGCGTAGCTGGCGTGCACGAAGAAGTACTGCACGTCGGGCGCCGGCAGGTCCGGCGCGCTTTTCACGAAGCCGTGCACCAGTCCCGTGCCCAGGGTCAGGATGCCCTTGTGGCTGGCGTAGTAGCGCGCCACCTGCTGCGCCAGGCGCCAACCGCGCGACATCTCGTTGAGCGTCACCGTGCCTTTCACCCGCCAGTTCATGCGGGTCGCGAAGTGGTCGATGTAGTTTTCGCCGACCTGCGGCTGCGCCAGCACCGGCGCGATGCCGAACGCTTGCAGCAAGGCGGGATTGCCGACGCCGGACAGTTCCAGCAACTGCGGCGACTGCACCGCGCCCATGCACAGCAGCGTCTCGCGCCGCGCGCGCACGATGTGCTCCTGTCCGTTCTTGCGATAGGCCACGCCCACGCAGCGCTTGCCCTCGAACACCAGCCGCGTCACGTGCGCGCCGCATTCCACCGTGAGATTCTTGCGGCCGGAAGCGGGTTTCAGGTAGCCGTCCACCACGCTCCAACGCCTGCCCCGGTGCTGCAGCACCTGGTAGTAGCCCACGCCCTCCTGGCTGCCGCCGTTGTAGTCGGGATTCAAGGGCTGGCCGTCCTCTTGCGCCGCCTTCAGGAAGGCATCCGATATGGGAAAGCGTTCGGACACTTCTTCCAGATGCATCGGGCCGCTCTTGCCGCGGCTGGCGTCGCCGGGTTCGTAGCATTCGATCTTGCGGAAGATGCGCTCGGCCTGGCTGTAGCCCCAGCCGGTCGCGCCCGCCGCCTCCCAGCCGTCGTAGTCCTGCGGCTGGCCACGGACGTAGATCATGCCGTTGATGAGCGTCGACCCGCCCACGCCCTTGCCGCGCGGCACGGCAATGGTCCTGCCGTGGACGTTGTCTTCCGGCTCGGTGGCGAAGCGCCAGTTGTATTCCGGGTTGACCAGCAGTTTGGAAAAGCCCGCCGGGATCGAGATCCACATGCTGCGGGCCTCATGTCCGGCCTCCAGCATCAGCACGCGATACTTGCCGTCGGCGCTCAGGCGGTTGGCCAGGATGCAGCCCGCCGTGCCGCCCCCGGCAATGATGAAGTCGTAGTCTCTCATACGGGTCAGCGTCCCGCGTCGGCCGGCTTGTCCGCCGCCACGCCCAGCATTTGCGCCATCAGTTCGATCTGGCAGGCCAGCATCGGCGCGCCATAGTGCACCTTGCAGCCGCGGGCCTGCGCCGCCAGCAGCAAGGCCGTGTCCTTGGGCTGCATGATGACTTCACAGACCAGTTGGTCCGGCGTCAGGCGGCTGGCGTCCAGCGGCAAGGCGTCGTCCGGCTTCATGCCCAGCGAGGTGCCGTTGACCACCAGGTCGTGCCCCGAGGGGTCGGCCGTGCCCACGTCGATCCGGGCGCCGGGGTGCAGCGACAGGATGCGCGCCTTCAGATCCTCGGCCTTGGCCGTGGTGCGGTTGGCGATGGTCAGCCGCGACACGCCGGCCTGGACCAGCGCGAAGCCGATTGCATTGGCCGCGCCGCCCGCCCCCGCCAGATAGGCGCTCTTGCCCTGCGGCGACACGCCTGCGCTTTGCAGCCCGCGGACAAAGCCTTCGCCGTCCAGCATGTGCGCCACCAGCTTGCCGTCCGCCTCGCGGCGCACCACGTTGGCCGCGCCGATCTTACGCGCCACCGGAGTGGCGTCGTCGACCAGCTCCAGTATCGCGGTCTTGTGCGGCACCGTGACGATGACGCCGCCCAGGTTTTCCAGCCGCCGCAGTCCAGCGACCACCTCGGCCAAGTCATCCGGCCGGGCGTGGAACGGCACGCACACGCCGTCGAAGCCGATGGCGGCAAAATGCTCATTCATGCGCTGCGGCGTCTTCACGTGGTGAATGGGATCGGCCAGGATGCCGAACAGGCGCGTGGTGCCGGTGATTTCCTTCATGTCTGTCTCCGTGTCTCAGGGCTGGAGCGTAGCGCGCGCGACGTCGGCGATGCCGTCCGCGTCCAGCTTGTAGTGCGCATACAGGGTGGTGGGCGGCGCGATCAGGCTGTATTCGTCGTAGATGCCATGGCGGCGCAAGCGCGTGCCTGTGCCCGCGTCGGCCAGCACCTCGGCCACGGCCGAACCCAGCCCGCCCAGCACGTTGTGCTCTTCCACCGTCATCAGCACGCGGGACTTGCCTGCCGCAGCCAGCACGGCGTCGCGGTCCAGGGGCTTGATGGTGGGCATGTCGATCACGCCCACCGACAATCCTTCGCCGCGCAGTTGTTCGGCGGCCGCCAGGGCCGCGTGCACAGTGATGCCGCAGGCGATGATGTTCAGGTCCGAGCCGCTGGAATGGACAATGGCGCGGCCGAACTGGAAAGGCGCGCCGTCTTCATAGACCTGCGGGTCGCGGCCGCGGCCGATCCGGAAGTAGATCGGCTCGGGCCAGTCCACCGAGGCCTTGATGGCGGATGCCAGCTGCGGGCCGTCGGCGGGCGAGACCACCGTCAGGCCGGCCAGCGCCCGCATCGTCGAGATATCTTCGGTGGCGTGGTGCGAGGTGCCGTAGAAGCCCAGGCTGATGCCGGTGTGGTGGCCGATCAGGCGCACGGGCAGCTTGGTATAGGCCACGTCCATGCGGATCTGTTCGCAGCACAGCAGGCCCAGGAAGGACGCGAAGGTTGCGACGAAGGGCATCATGCCGGTGGTCGCCAGGCCTGCCGCGGCCGACACCATGTTCTGCTCGGAAATGCCGAACTGGACATAGCGGTCGGGATAGGCCTGGGCAAAGCGGTTCAAGCCGTTGGAGTACTGCAGGTCGGCCGAACCGGCGACCACCGGATGGCCGGCCGCAGCCAGCTCGATCAGCGCGTCGGAAAGATAGGACAGCCCGGGGTTCACCGCATTCAGCGCGCGGTACTGCCAGGAATCGGGAGAGAGGACTTGTGCCTGTGCCATTCAGATCTCGCGGGAAAGGATTTCTTCAACGGCGCTTTGCGCGTCTTGCGGCGCCAGGTAGCCCAGATGCCACCCCGGCTCGGTTTCCATATAGGACACGCCCTTGCCCTTGATGGTCTTTGCGATCACGCAGGCCGGCCTGGCGCGCGACTCGTCCGCGCGCAGGCGGCGTAGCAAAGCGGTCAGTTCCACCAGGTTGTGGCCGTCCACCTCATGCACTTCCCAGCCGAAGGCCAGCCATTTTTCCTTCAGCGATTCCACGCCCATGACCTCGTCGACCTTGCCGTCGAGCTGGTAGCCGTTGCGGTCGACGATCGCAACCAGGCGCGACAGGCGGTTGTGGGCGGCGAAGAGCGCCGCCTCCCAGACCTGGCCTTCCTGCATCTCGCCGTCGCCCAGCAGCACGAAGACGTTGAAGTCGCGCCCGCTCATGCGCCCGCCCACCGCCATGCCCACGCCGTTGGACAACGCGTGGCCGATCGAACCCGAGCTGAAGTCCACGCCCGGCACCTTGCTCATGTCGGGATGATCGCCCAGCGGGCTGCCCAGGCGGGTGTAGCCGTCCAGCAGCTCGCGGGCTATGAAGCCATGGTCCGCCAGCACCGGGAAGAGACCCACGGCGGCATGGCCCTTGCCCATCAGGAAGCGGTCGCGGTCGGGCCACTGCGGCTCGCCCGGACGCAGCCGCATCACGTCGTAGTACAGCGCGGCGAAGATTTCCGCGCACGAGAACACCGAGCTGTAGTGCCCGACCTTGGCGATCTCGATCAACCTGATGGTCTCCAGCCGGATATGGCGGGCCTTTTCCCGCAGCAGCCCGACCTCCCCTTCGGTGGGGACCTCCCTGTCACTCCTCATGGCGCTTCCTTTTCGCTGTTAGGATATATGATATATAATATACCCATCGCGCTCGAATTTGCCATGGCGGGATAGAATTCATCCCGAATCCACCCGCCCCCATCAATACAGCAAGCCTGAGCCTGTCATGTCCAGCCTTAAACCGGTAAAGAAAGAGAACCTCTCCGTCAGGGTCTACAACGAAATCCGCAATGCCCTGATCAACGGGCAGTACGAACCCGGCGAACGCCTGATCATTGGCGAACTGGCCCAGGAAATGGGCGTCTCCATCACACCTGTACGCGAGGCCATCTTCCGGCTGATCAGCGAGCAGGGACTGGAAATGCAGGCGGCCACCGCGGTCTACGTGCCTTACGTCAATTCGGAAAAGCTGCGTGAAATCCAGCAGATCCGCTTCCACCTGGAAGGCATGGGCGCGGCCGAAGCCGCACAGAACATCACGCGCAAACAGCTGGACAACCTGATCGCGCTGCAGCGGGATTTCATCTCCTGCACATCCAGCGATCCCAAGCGCGCCAGCTACCTCAACCGCAAGTTCCACTTCGGCATCCTGGAAGCCAGCAACAAGCCCATCCTGCGCGCCACGGTGGAATCGTTCTGGGTGATCACCGGCCCCATCCTCAAGGTGTTCCACGTCAAGACCTCTGGGCTGGACTATTCGCAGAACGAGCACCGCCACGAAGCGGTATTGGAAGCCCTGGAAGCGCGCGACTCCGAAGCCGCCAGGCAGGCCATCCAGGCCGATCTGGTCTGGGGCGGCAAGATCATGATCGACTGGCTGGTCGAGCGCGAAAAGGAACTCGACTACCGCCCCCCCGCTGCCCGCAAGTAGGCAAACCCGAAGGAATCCCCCATGCTGAAGATTTTTGGCGCGCCCAGCCGCTACATCCAGGGCGCCGGCGCCCTGGACACCCTGGGACAGTACGCAGCCCTGTTCGGCCGCCGCGCCGCCCTGGTCATAGACAGCTATGTGCATGGCGTGCTGGGGCCAAGAATCGAAGCCTTGTGCGCGGCGCATAACGTGTCGCTCGCGCCGCTGATCGTCGAAGGCGACCTGACGCCCGCGGCGATCACGCAATTGCGCGCGCAGGCCGCGCCTGCCGGCATCGACATGGTGATCGCGGTGGGCGGCGGCAAGGCGCTGGACGCGGGCAAGGCCGTGGCCAAGTCCTCGCACTGCCATCTCATCACCGTGCCGACCGTCGCCTCCAACGACGCGCCCACCAGCAAGAACTACGTCCTGTACGACGCCCATCACAACCTCCTGGCGGTGGAGCACATGCTGTTCAACCCCACCATCGTGCTGGTCGATACCGCCGTCATCGCCACCGCGCCGGCGAATTTCTTTCTCGCCGGGCTGGGCGATGCGGTCTCGAAGAAATTCGAAGCCGAGCAATGCAGCCGCAACGGCGGCCGCAACATGTATGACGGCGCGCCGCCCCTCACCGCCCAGTTCATCGCCGACGGCTGCCTGCGCACCCTGCTGGCCGACGGCGCGGATGCCGTGGCGGTTGCCGGCAGCGGCCAGCCCACGCCGGCCTTCGAACGCGTAGTGGAAGCGATGATCCTCATGAGCGGCCTCGGTTTCGAAAGCGGCGGCCTGTCCATCGCCCACGCGCTGACGCGCGGGCTGCCCAGGATCAGCGGCCTGGCGAGCGCCCCGCATGGCCTGCAGGTGGCGGTCGGACTGCTGGTGCAGCTGGACCTGGAAAACCGGACGGACGGCATGCTGGCCGAGCTGACCCGCTGGTATGCCCAGGTGGGCCTGCCCACCACCTTGCGCGAACTGGGTGCGGCCGACATGCCGGACGACACGGAACTGCGGCTGGCTGCGGAGCTGAGCCTGAAGGCCCGCCACGCCGCCAACTTCGACCGCGCGCTCGATACCGACACGCTGGCCGCCGCGCTGCGCCGCCGCGCCTGACGCGACAAGGGGCCGGATAGCTGCCGGCCCCTGGCCGCATCAGAACGCCACGTTGTCCTTGCCCTTCAAGTCGAGCTTGGCGCGCGCCTCTTCGGGCGTGGCGATTTCCAGGTTCATCGCCTCCAGGATGGTGCGGATGCGCTCCACCTGGACCTGATTGGATTGCGCCATCTCGCCCGGCCCGATCCACAACGAATCCTCCAGCCCCACCCGCACGTTCGAGCCCATGGCCGCGCCTATGGTGGCCAGCGGGATCTGGCCGCGGCCGGCGCCCAGGATCGACCATTCATAGTCGTTGCCGAACAGGCGGTCGGCCGTGCGCTTCATGTGCATCAGGTCTTCCGGGTGCGGGCCGATGCCGCCCAGGATGCCAAACACCGATTGGATGAAAGGCGGCGACTTGACCAGGCCGCGGTCCACGAAATGCGCCAGGTTGTACAGATGGCTGATGTCGTAGCACTCGAACTCGAAGCGGGTGCCGTTGGCGTTGCCCAGCGCGAGGATGGACTCGATGTCCTGGTAGGTATTGCGGAACACCAGCGAGCGGCTGTTTTCCAGATGTTCGCGTTCCCAGTCGTGCTTGAACTCCTTGAAGCGGCCCAGCATCGGGTACAGGCCGAAGTTCATGGATCCCATGTTCAGGGACGCCAGCTCCGGCTTGAAGGTGGTGGCCGGACGCATGCGCTCTTCCACCGTCATATGCGGGCTGCCGCCGGTGGTGATGTTGATGATGGCGTCCGTTTCCCGCTTGATCCGCTCCAGAAAGGGCTTGAACAGCGCCGGGTCCTGCGACGGCTTGCCGGTCTGCGGATCGCGCGCATGCAGATGCAGCACCGCCGCGCCCGCCTTGGCCGCGCCGATGGCCGCTTCGGCGATCTCGTCGGCCGTCACCGGCAGGTGCGGCGACATGCTGGGCGTATGGATGGCGCCCGTCACGGCGCAAGTGATGATGACTTTCTGCTTGGGCTTAGCCATTGTTGTCTCCGTTGTCCTGTTTATGGCGCATGAGGCGCATCAGTTTTTCATCGCGCCAGAAGCGGCGCTTGGCAAGATCTTCCTGCGGCAGCAGGCCGCGGCGTTCCTCCGACAGCGCGTCGACCAGCGCGCCGTCCCAGGCGACGGGTTCGCCCTGGGTCGCGCCGATGGACTGGTACAGCCCGCCGTAGCGCGCGCAATAGTCGGCAATGCCGCCGGGTGCGTTGAGGTCTATGGTTTCGAACGGTCCCATGAACGACCAGCGCAGGCCCAGGCCGTCCTTCACCGTGGCGTCGATGTCCTCGGCGCTGGCGACGCCCGCGCTGGCCAGGCGGAACGCCTCATGCAGCAGCGCGCCCTGCAGGCGGTTCAGGATGAAACCTTCGATTTCGCGCCGCACCAGCACGGGCTTCTGGCCGATGCCGGCCATGACGGCGCGGGCGGAATCGACGGCCTGCGGGCTGGTCCAGGGCGCGGGGCACAGTTCCACCACCGGGATCAGGTACGGCGGATTCACCGGGTGCGCCACCAGGCAGCGGTGGCGTCCGGCCAGATGCCCGGTGAATTCGCTGGCGGGGATGCTGGATGTGGAGCTGCCGATGATGGCGTCGGGTTCGGCCGCCGCGTCCAGTTCAGCAAACAGCGCCCGCTTGATCTCGACGTTTTCGGGCGAGTTTTCCTGGATGTAGCGGGCGCCCTTCAGGGCATCCGCCAGGCTGCCGGCCACATGGACACGCCCACCTATGGCCTCGGCGTCCTTCAACAAGCCTTGGGCTTCAAGTTCCCGCAGCTGCTGCAAGATCAGGCCGCGGGCTTCGGCCAGCATGGCGGCGTTGACGTCATACAGGCGCACTTCCCAGCCCATGCGGGCGAACACGATGGCCCAACCCTGGCCTATCAGGCCGGTTCCGATGATGGCGGCGCGCTGCGCCTTGGACCCGGCGTCCATCAGTAGAGCTTCTGCGTGAAGCCGTCCACCACGATGGCCTGCCCCGAAACGCTGCGGGCGGCCTCGCTGGCATTGAACAGCACCATGTTGGCGATATCGCGCGCCGTGACCATGCGGCCCAGCGCGGCCTGGTTCTCGTACTGCGCGGCGATCTCCTCCACCGGCCGGCCCAGCGTATCCGCCTTGGCCGCGATGACGGCGCGGATGCGCGGCCCTTCCACCGCGCCGGGCAGGATGGCGTTGACGCGGATGCCATAGGGGCCCAGCTCGATGGCCAGGGACTTGGTAAAGCCGATCACCGCCCACTTCGAGGCGGAATAGACGGAGCGCCCGGCAAAGCCGAGATGGCCGGCCGCGGACGACAGATTGATCATCACGCCGGCCTTGGACTCCTTGAGCAGGCCGATGGCCTGGCGCGCGCACAGGAATTGCCCGGTGATGTTCACGGCCAGCGTGCGGTCCCAGTCCGCCTTGGACAGGGTTTCGACGTAGCCGGTGGGACCGGCCACGCCCGCGTTGTTGACCAGGATGTCCAGGCCGCCCAGCTTGGCGCGGACCTGGTCGAACAGCGCGGCGACGCTGTCTTCGTCCGAGACGTCGGCCAGGGCCGCATGCACGCCGGGCAATTCGGCCGGCAGCGCGGCCAGGCGCTCCTGGTTCACGTCGCATACGAACACGGAGGCGCCGGCATGGCGGAACACCTTCGCCATCTCCAGGCCCAGCCCGTCCGCGCCGGCGGTGATGAGCACCTTTTTCCCGGCGAAATCCACTTCCTCGAACATGCCTCTGTCTCCTGATTCTTATGAAAAACGGCCGATTGATGATATACGATATATGAAAAAAACAGCTATTTTCTAGCGTTTGTTGCAACCGTTGCAGCCACCGGAATGCTTCATCCCAAAGCCGTAAAACCCCCGCCATTTGTTTGATATCAGCCCGCTAAGTCTTTATTCATGCGGCTTTAGGGAATTCCCCGATTCGGCGGGTTACGGCCCCAACTAGAATCCAAGGCGGGGTTTGCTACCCGCCCGGCCGATATATCATATATTCAAAAAAACGGACCAAACAAGAAAGTCCGCATCCCATACCGACAAAGGAGCGTAGACAGTGTTCAAGTTCAACAAAATTGCTTTGGCGCTGGGCCTGTGCGGCGCGCTGGCAAGCGGCACCGCAGCGGCCGACATGAAGGTAGGCGCCCTCTTCCCGTTCAGCGGCGCGCTCGCGCTTCTGGGACAAGAGAGCTATCGCGGCCTGGAACTGGCCGTCAATGAGATCAATGCCGCCGGCGGGGTCAACGGCGAAAAGATCGAGATCATCAAGGCCGACGCCGTCGATCCGACGCAAGCCGTGTCGGAAACCAAGCGCCTGATTTCCTCCAACGTGGTCGGCGTGTTCGGCAGCTACGCTTCCGGCATCTCCTATGCGGCCTCGCCCGTGACCGAGCTGGCCGGCGTGCCCTATTTCGAACTGGGCGCCACCGCGCACAAGATCACCACCCGCGGCTACAAATACCTGTTCCGCAGCAACCCCAACACCGCGCTGTACGGCGTGTCGGTGGTCAACGCGCTGCACGACACCATCGCGCCGGGCATGGGGCTGAACCCCAAGGACATCAAGATCGGCATCATCCACGAGGACGGCCCCTACGGCACCGACGTGGCCGCCACCGAGAAGAAGCGCGCGCAGGAGCTTGGCTATACGGTCGCGGAAGTGCTGCCGTACTCGGCCAAGACCGTGGACCTGTCCTCGCTGATCCTGCGCCTGAAGGGCGCCAAGGTCGACGTGGTGCTGCAGACGGCCTACCAGAACGACGCCATCCTGTTCTTCAGCCAGGCGCGCGCCGCGGGCTTCAAGCCCAAGGTCGTGATCGGCGCGGGCGGCGGCTATTCGCTGGCGGACACCGCCAAGGCCGTGGGCGCCGACATGAACGGCGTGTTCGACCTGGACTTCCCGCAATCCTCCATCAATCCCGCGGGCGCGCCCGGCCTGGACAAGTTCCTGGAAGCCTACAAAGCCACCTACAAGAGCGACCCCCAATCCGGCCACAGCCTGACCAACTACGTCGGCGCCAAGGCCTTCTTCGAAGCCATCGGCAACGCCAAGTCCACCGACAAGGACAAGATCCGCGCCGCGGTCCTGGCCTACAAGAAGCCGGCCGGCCAGACCGCCAACGGCTGGGCCTTCGACTTCGGCGAAGACGGCCAGAACAACGCATCCACGTTCTACGTGATGCAGTGGCAGGACGGCAAGCTGGTCACCATCGCACCCAGCAACCTCGCACTCGGCAAGCCCGTCTTCAAGAAATAAGCGCCACGCCAGTGCTCAGGCGCTCGGGGGCGCCTGACGTTTCCCGGGGTCCGCGCGCCCCGGTTCGGCCGACGACACGGCCGGGCCGGGGCCGCCACCCGTTCTAAGAGGTTGCAACATGGAACTATTCATTCAACTGGTCATCAACGGCCTGTTGCTGGGCGGCGCGTACACCATCATCAGCCTGGGGCTGACGCTGATCTTCGGCGTGGTGCGCGTCGTGAACTTCGCGCACGGCGAGTTCCTGATGATAGGCATGTACATGGTCTATCTGATCGCGGCGCAATTCGGCGTGCATCCCTATGCCGGCCTGGTACCCGTCGCCGTCATCCTGTTCGCGCTGGGCGCGCTGACGCAGAAGGGCATCATCCAGCCGCTGCTCAACGCCGACCAGCACATCCAGATCTTCGCCACGGTGGGCGTGTCCACCATCCTGCTGAATCTCGCCCTGGTGATCTTCGGCGCCAACGTCTACCGCGCGCCGGTGGAGCTGGGCACCAATGCCATCGACATCGGCCCCTATTCGATGGTGACCGGGCAGCTCGTTACCTTCGTGATCGGCCTGACCCTGGCGGTGCTGCTGCACCTCTTCATGCACCGCACCTACCTGGGCCGCGCGCTGCGGGCCGTGGCGCAGCACCGCTACGCCGCGACCCTGATGGGCGTGAACGTCAACAACGTCTACGCCATCGCCTTCGGCCTGGGCACGGCCTTCGTCGGCATCGCCGCCGGCCTGCTGGCGCCGCAATATCCGGTGTTTCCCACCGTCGGCACGTACTTCGTGCTGACGGCGTTCGTGATCGTGGTGCTGGGCGGCCTGGGCAGCCTGTACGGCGCGGTGGCCGGTTCCATGATCATCGGCATCGTGGACACGCTGGCCGGCTTCTACATCGCCCCCGACCTGAAAGAGGTCGTCTATTTCGGGATCTTCCTCTTGATCCTGGTGCTGCGTCCGAACGGCCTGTTCGGCGTCGGCACAGAGTGATCAGAGCAACAAGGAGCGAGATGTGTTTCCCGATATCCGACACCCCAAGACCTACGTCAGCCTCATCCTGCTGATCGCGATGTTCCTTGTGCCCGTGATCATGGGCACGCCATTCTGGACCAACCTGTTCGTGCTGCTGTTCGTGTTCTCGGCCCTGTCCGTGGCCTGGAATATCGTCGGCGGCTACGCCGGCCAGCTGTCCCTGGGCCACGCCGTGTTCTACGGCATCGGCGGCTACACCGCCACGCTGCTGACGCAGAACTTCGGCATTTCGCCGTGGTTCGGCATGCTGGCGGGCGCGGCGATCTCGGGCGCGGTCGCCATCCTGATCAGCTACCCTACCCTGCGGCTGCGCGGCCCGTTCTTCGCGCTGGCCACCATCGCGATCCTGGAAGTGGTGCGACTCCTGGTGATCCACGAGGAAAGCTGGACGGGCGGCTCCAGCGGCATCAGCCTGCCGCTGAACATAGGCTGGACCTGGATCGTGTTCCGCGAGAAGGTCAATTACGTGATCATCGCCTTCGGCCTGTTCCTGCTGGTGACCTGGGCCTCCTGGTACATCCGCAAGTCGCGCATCGGCCACTACCTGATCGCGATCCGCGAACGCGAGGATGCGGCGCTGGCGGTCGGCATCCATACCGTGCGCATGAAGATCATCGCCGCGGTCGTGTCGGCCATGCTGACCAGCATCATCGGCACCTTCCACATCACCTACCTGACCTTCGTGGACCCCAGCTCGGCGTTTTCGCTGGAACTGTCGATCCAGGTGGCCATGTTCGCGCTGATCGGCGGGCTCGGCACGGTGGCCGGCCCCATCGCCGGCACCTTCCTGGTGCTGCCCATCGCCGAACTGGCGCGCGGCTGGCTCAGCAGCGTGGGCAACGGCATGCACGGGCTGATCTACGGCCTGATCCTGGTCGCGGTGGTGCTGACCATTCCGCGCGGCCTGGCCGGCGCCTTCGGCCCGGCCATCGAACGCTGGCTGTCGCGTCTGCCCTATCTGGGCGCACCTCGCGCCAAGCTCAAGCTGGCCGATGAACTGCGCCTGCACAACGCCGAACGCACGGATCAGCCGGTGCTCAAGGCCGACAAGCTGTTCAAGAGCTTCGGCGGCCTGCGCGCCACCAACGACGTGTCGCTGACGCTGAACCAGAACGAGATCCTGGGCATGATCGGCCCCAACGGCGCGGGCAAGACCACGGTGTTCAACCTGCTGTCGGGCTTCCTGTCGCCGGACAAGGGCGGCATCACCATGCTGGACGCGCAAGGCAAATGGGTCACCTGCAAGACGCCCGACGAGTTCGCGCACCAGGGGCTGGGCCGCACCTTCCAGATCGCCAAGCCGTTCACCGGCCTGACCGTGCTGGAGAACATCATGCTAGGCGCCTTTATCCGCACCTCGAACCGGGACGAGGCCGAACAGATCGCGCTTAAGGTCGCCGAACAGACCGACCTGGTGAAGTACCTGGACATCGAGGCGCGCAACCTGACCGTGGGCGGCATGAAGCGCCTGGAAGTCGCCCGCGCGCTGGCGATCAAGCCCCGCATCCTGCTGCTGGACGAGGTGATGGCCGGGCTGAACCCCACCGACATCGAGAAGTCGATCCAGATGATCCGGCGCATCCGAGATTCCGGCGTGTCGGTGCTGCTGATCGAGCACATGATGCAGGCCACCATGGCGCTGTCCGACCGCATCATCGTGCTGAACGAAGGCGCGGTGCTGGTCAGCGGCGCGCCCAAGGACGTGGTGGAGAACCCCGCCGTCATCGAGGCCTATTTGGGCAAGGAGTACCAGGATGCTTAAGGTTTCGAATCTGTCCTCGGGCTACGGCAAGAGCCAGGTCCTGAACGGCCTGAACTTCGAGGTCCATGCGGGCGAGATCGTCACGCTGATCGGCGCCAACGGCGCCGGCAAGACCACCACCTTGAAGACGCTGTGCGGCGTCATCGCCGCCATGGACGGCAAGGTCGAGTTCGAAGGCCAGGACCTGACCAACCGCAAGCCCTACGACATCGTCGACGCGGGCATCACCATGATTCCCGAAGGCCGCCAGCTGTTCCCGCACTTCACGGTGCGCGACAACCTGCTGATGGGCTCGTACAAGCGCGCCGCGCGCCCCATCGTGCAGCGCAAGCTGGACGAGGTGCTGGGCATCTTCCCGCGGGTGCAGGAACGCTTGAACCAGTACGCCGGCTCGCTTTCCGGCGGCGAACAGCAGATGGTGGCAATCGCCCGCGGCATGATGGCCGATCCCAAGCTGCTGGTGTTCGACGAACCCTCGCTGGGCCTGTCGCCGCTGCTGGTGCAACAGATGTTCGACATCATCCGCGGCGTCACCGCGCACGGCGTGACCGTGCTGCTGGTGGAGCAGAACGTGTTCCGCACGCTGCGGCTGGCGGACCGCGGCTACGTGCTGGAGAACGGCGCCATCGTGCGCACCGGCACCGGCGCGGAGCTGCTGAGCGACCCGCATGTGAAGAAGGCCTATCTGGGCCATTGATACCAAGGATTCCTTATGTCTTTACGCTGCACATACATCGACCACGGCCAGGGCGGCGCGCCCGACTGCATGCGCCTGGCCGAACGCGACATGGAAGCGCCCGCCGGCCGCCAGGTGCTGATCGAGGTCGCCTACGCCGGGGTCAACCGCCCCGACGTGCTGCAACGCTCGGGCTCCTATCCGCCGCCTCCGGGTGCCTCGCCCCACCTGGGGCTGGAGGTGTCCGGCACCGTCATCGCCGCCGGACCCGACGCCAGCCTCTGGAAAGTCGGCGACCAGGTCTGCGCGCTGACGCCGGGCGGCGGCTACGCCCAATACTGCCTGGCGGACGAACGCCATTGCCTGCCCGTGCCGCGCGGCCTGGACTTGCTGACGGCCGCCGCCATCCCCGAGAACTACTACACCGTCTGGACCAATGTGTTCGACCGCGCCCGTCTGGCGGCCGGCGAGCGTTTCCTGGTGCACGGCGGTTCCAGCGGCATCGGCCTGACCGCGATCCAGCTGGCGCGCGCCTTTGGCGCCGAAGTCTGGACCACGGTGGGCAATCAGGAAAAGGCCGACGCCTGCCTGGCCGCCGGCGCGCACCATGCCGTGCTGTACCGCGAGGCCGACTTCGAGGCAGCGGTGCGCCAGGGCAGCGGCGGCGCGGGCGTGGACGTGATCCTGGACATGGTGGGCGGCGCCTACATGAACAAGAACCTGCGGCTGCTGGCGCTCAATGGCCGGCTGGTGCAGATCGCTTTCCTGGAGGGCAGCAAGGCCGAGATCGACGCCATGCCCATCATGCTCAAGCGCCTGCAATTCACCGGCTCCACATTGCGCCCCCGCTCCGACGAGGACAAGGGTGCGATCACCCGCGCGCTGGCGGAAAAGGTGCTGCCGCTGATGGAACAGGGGCAATGCCTGCCCCGCATCCACAAGGTGTTCCCTCTGGAGGAAGCGGCCCAGGCGCATGCGCTGATGGAAAGCAGCAAACACATCGGCAAGATCATGCTGAAGGTGGCCGCATGAGCGGACGCTTCAAGGACCAGGTCGCCATCGTGACCGGCGCGGTCGGCGGCATAGGTTCGGCCATCGTCGAAGGCTTCCTGGCCGAAGGCGGCCGCGTGGGCCTCATCGATTTCAATGCGCAGGGCGGCCAGGCTTACGAAAAGGAACTGCGCAAGCGCGGCCACGGAGTCTGCTTCGTGCACGCGGACGTCGCGCGCTTCGAGGAGTGCCAGGCGGCCTACGAACGCATCAGCGCGGAGCTGGGTCCGGCCACCATCCTGGTCAACAACGTCGGCATTTCACCGAAGACCGATGGACGCGCGCTGAAGGTCTGGGAGATGCCGCCCAGGGAATGGGAGAACGTGGTCGCCGTCAACCTGAACAGCGTGTTCTACATGACGCACCTGGCCACGCCGCACATGGTGCGCGAGCGCCAGGGCCGCGTGATCAACATGTCGTCGGTGGCCGGCCGCGCCTATTGCGACATCGTGGCGGCGCATTACGCGGCCACCAAGGCCGGCCTGATCGGCCTGACGCGCCACTGGGCCGCCGAACTGGGCGAGCACCAGGTCACGGTCAACGCCCTGGCGCCGGGACGCATCAGCACTCCCTTGCTGAAGACCGTGCCCAAGGAGATCAATGACGCGGTCGCGCAGGTGACCGCGCTGCGCCGCCTGGGCACGCCGGAGGAAGTGGCGGATGCCTGCCTGTTCTTCGCGTCGGACCAGGCCCGCTTCGTCACCGGCCAGGTGCTGGACGTGGCCGGCGGCTGGCTGATGACCTGAGAGCATCGCAGGCAGCGCCCGCCCGAACGCAGGCGGGCGCTTTCTTCACCCGTGCGCGCCCAGGTGGTAGACCACCGTGTCCAGCCGGCTGACGCCGGCCGCCAGGAACTTCGGTTCCTTTTCCAGGATGTCGCGGCGATCGATGATCCTGGCGGGCGACACGCCCGCAAAGATGTTCTGCACTTCGCTGTCCACGACAGAGAACGGCGGCCCCGGCATTTCTTCCTGCGGATAATCCAGCGTGATCAGCAGTCCCTGGTAGGCGGGCGACAGATTGCCGTAGACGTGGCGCACGTAGTCCGCGCGCATGGTATCGGGCAACGCCACCAGCGCGGCGCGGTCATAGGCGCCCACGCAATGCGACAGCAGTTGCGCGTCCAGTTTGAAGATGTCGCCGCAGATGATTTCGATGCTGCCCGCCACGTAGTGCTTGCCATAGACGGACACGTGCGTGAGCGGCTTGAGCTCGTTTTCCTCGAAGAATTGTTCGACCGCGAGCTGCGACAGCTCGACGCCCAGCACGGAATGCCCCTGGGCCGCGATCCACACCATGTCCAGCGACTTGCCGCAAAGCGGCACCAGCACCCGGCCGTCCTTGGGTACGCCCAGCGTCGGCCAATACTTCTGCAATAGCGGCGTGACCCGCGATTGATGAAAATGCGTGCGCCCTTCGCGCCAACGCTCCAGCCAGAATTCCGCGTCCATGCCCGGTCTGCCTCCTGTGTATCGGTGCGGGGCATTGTAGTTCGCCGGCGCGACGGCGGGCGTCCCGGCCCTACATCCGCGGCAGCAGGCTGCGGATGTCGTCCACGATGGGCACCGCGGCCAACGCCATGAGCATCAGCGCCAGCGGCACCGTCGAGCCGAACCCGAAGTTGAAGAAGGAATACGCGCCCGTCACGCCGCCGACGAAGAACAACGACACCAGCACGGTGAGCACGACAAGCTTGCTACGGTCCGCGCACACCGGCCGCATGGATGCGGGATCCCCCTTGGCCATGTTCCAGTAAAACAGCTTGCCCAGTTCTATGCCGATATCGGTGACCATGCCCGTCACGTGCGTGGTGCGGATCTCGGAGCGCGACAGCTTGGTGATCATGGCGTTCTGCAGACCCATGATGTAGCAAAGCAGCATGACGGTGCCCGGCACATAGAACCAGCGCAGCGTCTCCAGGTTGGCGCCAAGCAAGCCGAAGCCCAGCAGCAGCACGGCTTCGTATAGCAGCGGCATGGCGTATTCGCTGGTCAGGCGCGAGCGGCGCCCGAAGTTGATCAGGAAGGCCGAGCTGGCGGCGCCGGCCAGAAAGGACAGCAGCGCCGCCAGGCCCTGCAGCACCACGATCACCCCGCCCAGCGCCAGGTTATCGGCCATCATGGAGACGATGCCGGACATGTGCGAGGTGTATTGCTGCACGGCCAGGAAGCCGCCGGCGTTGACCGCGCCGGCGGTGAAAGTCAGGGCGTAAGCCAGGTGCCTGTTGGCCTGGGGGCTGCGGCTGACGGCCGTCAGGCGGCGTAGATACGGAATGGCCACGCGTGTCCCTTCAAGACAAGAATCCATACACAGCAAAGTGCATGACATTCTAGTCGCCGCGGCACGGCGCGAGGTCCGGCGCGCCGGCCGCCAGCCATGCCGGCGGCGGCCCCGCCCGCCTCCGGCGTTTTACACCGCGCCGGATTCGCTCAGCTGCTTGCGCCGGTATTCGCCCTGGCGCACATGCATCCAGCCCGGATACTCCGGCGGCAGGGCGCTGACCTGGTCGAGTTCGGCCAGTTCGTCCGCCGTCAGGCGTATCGCCGTGGCCGCCAGATTGTCGTCCAGCTGCTCCACGCGCTTGGCGCCGATGATGACGCTGGTCACGGCCTGCTGGTGCAGCAGCCAGGCCAGGGCTACCTGCGCCACCGATACGCCGCGCGCGCCGGCGACGCGCCGCAGGACCTCGATGCTGTCATAAGCGCGTTCCTGGTCCACCGGCGGGAAGTCGAAGGCGGCGCGGCGGCTGCCGGCTTCGGCCTGCCCGTCGCGGCTGTACTTGCCGCTGAGCAGGCCGCCCGCCAGCGGACTCCATACCATCAGGCCCACGCCTTCGCTTTGCAGCATGGGCACGATCTCGCGCTCCAGGTCGCGGCCGGCAATCGTGTAATAGGCCTGCAGCGATTCGAAGCGCGCCAGCCCCAGGCGTTCAGCGATGCCCAGCGCCTTCATGATCTGCCAGGCGGCCCAGTTGGACACGCCGACATAGCGCACGTGGCCATGCTGCACCAGATTGTCCAGCGCCCTGACCGATTCTTCCACCGGCGTGGCGGGATCGAAGCCATGGATCTGGTAGAGGTCGATATGATCCAGCTGCAGGCGCGACAGGCTCTTCTTGACGCCGTCCATGATGTGCGAGCGCGAGTTGCCGCGCGCATTGACGCCGGCGCCCGTCTGTCCGAACACCTTGGTCGCGATCACGACGTCCTCGCGCGCCACCTTCAGGTCGCGCAGCGCTTGCCCGGTGATGACCTCCGAGCGGCCCTCGGAGTACACGTCGGCCGTGTCGATGAAATTGACGCCGGCATCCAATGCGCGGCCCACCAGCCGGTTGGCGTCTTCCTGCTGCAGGCTGCCGATCTTGCTCCACAGTTCGCCTTCGCCGCCGAAGGTCATGGTGCCCAGGCAGAGTTCCGACACGAACAGGCCGGTGCTTCCGAATTTCTTGTACCGCATGGTTGCGCTCCTTCAAGGGCTGGGCGGGAGCCGGCGCTCCGGGATGGAATGGCCGCGGCCCGCCTGCCGGGATGAAGGCAAGTATGCGTCCAGGGGCCGGCGCGGACGCTGCTTGATCCTGCCCTTTTTTTGCCCAATCCTGCAGCGCTGCCCCGCCTGTGGCGCCTGGCCGCTCATTCCTCCGAGTTTTCTGCCCATTTCTCCATGAAAAGCGCCACCGCCTGGACGCAGGCTCGCTTAGGCATACACTGAAAGCCACCCAATCCTCCGACTTTCTGCCGCCCTATGCCTACCCGGCACGGCGCGCCACGGGAGCCCCCATGACCATCACATCCGCACTTGCCGCCAGCGTCGCCGTCCCGGCCCTGGACGTCGCCTATGAGCCGGCGCGGCGCGAACTGCTCTGCACGCTGGAACGCATGACCGGAGACCTGGAGGGTTCGCTGGACACGCCCATCGAGGGCCTGTTCCTGCACCGCATTTCGCAGCCCACCGGCGCCAAGCCCGGACTGCAGAAAGCCGCCCTGGGCGTTATCGCCCAGGGATCCAAGCGCCTGCTCATCGGCGATGAAGCCTACGAGTACGACCCCTTCCATTACCTGATTTCCTCGGTGGATCTGCCGGTCGTGGCCAAGGTGTCCGTCGCCAGCCCGACCCTGCCCTATCTGGGCTTGCGGCTGGACCTGAACGTGGAGGAGATCACCGCGCTGATCAGCGACGACAGCCTGCCGCCGCAGCCGCCGGCCGAGGCCGCGCGCGCGCTTTGCGTCAATCCGCTGGGCGGCGCGCTGCTGGACGCGGTGCTGCGCCTGTTGCGCCTGCTGGACACCCCGCGCGACATTCCCATCCTGGCGCCCCTGGTCAAGCGCGAGCTGCTGTACCGCCTGCTGATGAACGGCCAGGGCGCGGTGCTGCGCCAGTCGGTGCTGCAGGACAGCCAGCTCAACCGCGTGGCCAAGGCCATCCGCATTCTGCGCGACAACTATGCCCTGCCCCTGCGCGTGGAAGAGATCGCGCGCGACGTGCACATGAGCGTGTCCTCGCTGCATCATCATTTCAAGCAGGCCACCGCCATGAGCCCGCTGCAATACCAGAAGCACCTGCGCCTGCAGGAAGCACGGCGCCTGATGCTGACCGATGACGCCGGCGTGGCGCTGGCGGCCCATTCCGTGGGCTACGAAAGCTCGTCGCAATTCAGCCGCGAATACAGCCGCCTGTTCGGTTCGCCGCCCTTGCGCGACAAGCAGCGCTGGAAGGACGAAACCGCCTCGGCGCCAGCCTGAGCCGCCGGTCCGGCATCCCTAGGGGATTGCCCTAATCCTAATTTGACAACGTTACCATTAGACTGCCGCCATCAAATGATAACGTTGTCATAACCCTGATTTTTCTTCGGCGGCCACATGAATCCATTCCTGGAAACCCTGCTCGATACTCCACTGGACGACACCTACCGGGGCATTCCTCCGGGCGAACCCGCCGTCCCGCTGCGCGGTGTCGCAGCCCGGGGCTGGCAGCCCAGGAGCGGCAACATGGCCCTGCCCGTCCTGACGCTGGATGAGGCCGCCTTCGCCCACAACGTCGAGCAGATCTTCCAGTACGCCCGCAGCCACGGCGCGGCGCTGGCGCCGCATGCCAAGACGCCGATGTCGCCGCAGATCGTGCAGCGCCTGCTCGACGCAGGCGCCTGGGGCGCCACCGTCGCCAACCTGCAGCAGGCCGCCGTGCTGTTGCGCGCCGGCGTATCCCGCCTGATGCTGGGTAACGAGATCGGCGGCGCGGCCAGCGGCGCCCGCCTGGGCAAGCTGCTTGCAGGCTACCCCGACGCGCGCCTGCTGGCGTTCGCGGACTCCGCCGACACCGTGCGTTCGCTGGCCGCCGCGGCCGCTGAAGCCGGCCGGCCCGTGGAGGTGCTGGTGGAAGTCGGCGGCGGCCGCGCGGGCGCGCGCGACGATGCCGCGGTCGCGGCCATCCTGGCCGCGATCCGCGAGCAGGGCGACAAGCTCGCGCTGGCGGGCGTGGCCACCTACGAAGGCGCCGTCGCCAGCTCGGACGCGGCGCTCACCGCCAGCAATATCGCCGCGCTGATGGAGCGCGCCGCCCGCGCGTTCAAGGCAGTGCGCGCGCTGGCGCCGCACGCGCCGCTGGTGTTCACCGCGGGCGGCTCGGCCTTCTTCGACCATGTCACGCAGGCGGCCAAGGGCTGGCTGGCCGAGGACGGCAATGCCCAGCTGGTGCTGCGCAGCGGCGCCATCTTCTTCCATGACCACGGCACCTACCAGCGCGCGCTGCAGGCCATGGACGCCCGCGCGGGCTTCCAGGTCGACGGCCAGGCGCGCAACGCCGCCGCCGACTTCCGGCCGGCCCTGCGCCTGTGGGGCGAAGTCCTGTCGCGCCCGGAACCGGGCCTGGCGATCTGCGGCTTCGGCATGCGCGACGTGTCCTACGACCAGGACCTGCCCGCGCCGCTGGCCGCCTTCCGCGGCGGCGCGGCCCTGCCCGGCTGGGATATGCAAGCCCGCGTCACGCGGCTCAACGACCAGCACGCCTTCCTCTCCATCGCGCCGGACAGCGAGCTGGCGCCGGGCGACGTGATCGAGTTCGGCATTTCGCATCCCTGCACCTGTCTGGACCGTTGGCGCGTCTTCTTCGGCCTGGACGCGGACGGCCGCGTGCAGTCGGCCTACCGCACGTTCTTCGGATAAGCCATGCAACAGCTGAACTTCCAACAGATCTGGCGCTACCGCGAACAGCTCTGGGACGGCATCCAGGTCACGCTGGAGCTGACCGTCATCGCCGTGGTCGCGGGGCTGGCCATCGGCCTGGCCGGCGCCCTGCTGACGCGCCATGGTCCCAGGCCGGTCAAGCTGGCGCTGCGCGCCTATGTCGAGGTGTTCCGCAACACGCCGTCGCTGATCCAGCTGTTCGTCGTGTTCTTCATCCTGCCGGGGCTGGGCCTGCGCATGCCGCCCTTCGTGGCCGCGGCGCTGGCGCTCAGCCTGTATTTCGGGGCCTACGCCATCGAGATCCTGCGCGCCGGCCTGGACTCCATTCCGCGCAGCCAGATCGAGGCCGGCCATTGCCTGGGCCTGAGCACCTGGCAGGTGTACCGCCACATCGTGCTGGCGCCCGCCTTGCGCAACGTCTACCCCGCGCTGGGCACGCAGCTGGTCATCCTGCTGCTCGGCACCTCGCTGGCCTCGCAGGTATCGGCCGAGGACCTGTTCCATGCCGGCAGCTTCATCGAAAGCCGCACCTACCGCAGCTTCGAGGTCTATGCCGTGATCTGCGGCATCTATTTCACGCTGGTGCTGATCACCAAGGCCTTGCTGGCCCTGGCCGGCAGTCTGGCCTTCACCTGGCCCGTGCGCCGCTAGGAGTCGCGAGCATGCGTACGTTTACCCTGAGTGATTTCGCCTCCCTGCTCAGCGCGCTGCAATGGACCGTGGCCCTGGTGCTGATCGCGCTGGCCATCGGCGCGCCGCTGGGCCTGGGGCTGGCGCTGCTGCGCGGCCACCGTTCGGCGCCGCTGCGCTGGCTGGCCGCAGCCATGCAACAACTGGTCCAGGGCGTGCCGCTCCTGGGCCTGCTGATGTTCTTCTACTTCGGCATGCCGGTGTTCCTGGGCATCGAGGTGCCCGCGCTGACCGCCGTCAGCGTCGCCTTCATCATCTACACGGCGGCCTTCCTGGGCCAGATCTGGTACGGCGGCATCCAGGCCGTGAAGCACGAGCAATGGGAAGCGGCCGCCTGCCTGGGTCTGTCCAAGTGGCACCAGTTCCGCCACGTGATCGCGCCGCAGGCGTTCCGCCTGTCGCTGCCGCCCACCGTGGGCTTCCTGGTGCAGCTCGTCAAGGGCACCTCGCTGGCCTCGGTGGTGGGCTTTGTCGAACTGGCGCGCGCCGGGCAGATCGCCAGCGCGGCCACCTTCCAGCCCTTGCTGGTCTATTCCTGCGTCGCGTTGCTGTACTTCGCGGCGTGCCTGCCCCTGACGATGTGGGCCCGTAACCTGGAGGGCCGCTTCCATGGCGCTCGTTGAAGTCTCCAACATCCACAAACGCTTCGGCGCCAACGCGGTGCTCAACGGCGTCTCGCTCGAGGTCAACGAAGGCGAGATCGTCACCATCATCGGCCGCTCCGGCTCGGGCAAGTCCACCCTGCTGCGCTGCCTGAACGCGTTGGAGACGGTGGATGACGGCGACATCCGCATCGGCGGCGAACGGATCCACGCCGGCATGCCCGGCCTGCGCCAGTTCCGCCAGCGCGTGGGCATCGTGTTCCAGCAGTTCAACCTGTTTCCGCACCTGAACGTGGAACGCAACATCACGCTGGCGCCCACGCTCAACGGCAAGATCGCCAAGTCGCAGGGCCGCGCGCTGGCGCTGGACGTGCTGCGCCGCGTCGGCCTGGCCGAAAAGATCGACGCCTATCCGGCCCTGTTGTCGGGCGGCCAGCAACAGCGCGTGGCGATCGCGCGCTGCCTGGCCATGGCGCCGCAACTGATGCTGTTCGACGAAGTCACCTCGGCGCTGGACCCCGAGCTGGTGGGCGAGGTGCTGAAGGTCATGGAAGACATGGCGCGCCAGGGCATGACCATGGTGCTGGTGACGCATGAAATGGCCTTCGCCCGCAACGTCGCCTCCAAGGTCGTGTTCATGCACCAGGGCCGCGTCTGGGAACAAGGCCCGCCCGCCGAACTCTTCGCCAACCCCCAAACCCCCGAGCTGCGCCAATTCATCGGCACGGCCGCGCCTTCCTCCCACTAAGTCATCCGCCACTGGAGTCATTGCATGAAACTGTTCGCCAAGCTGGCCGCCGCCGCGGCCGTCTGTCTCTCCCTGGCCGCGCCCGCCTCGGCCGCCGACAAACTGCAGGACGTGCTGGGCGCGGGCAAGCTGCGCGTGGGCGTGCTGATGGACGCCGCGCCCTGGGGCTTCAAGGACGCCAAGGGCGAGGCCGCGGGCCTGGACATCGACCTGGCCAAGCTCATGGCCGCCGACATGGGCGTGAAGCTGGAGCTGGTGCAGGTCACCGGCGCCAGCCGCATTCCCAGCCTGCTGGCCGGCAAGGTCGACGTGCTGATCGCGGCCGCCGGCGCCACCCCGGAACGCGCCCAGCAGGTCATGTTCTCGCAGCCCTATGCCGCGGTGAACCTGGGCGTCTACGGCGGCGCCAGCATGCCGCAGGCCAAGACCGTGGACGAACTGAAGGGCCACAGCATCGCCGTCGCCAAGGGCTCCACGCTGGACATCTGGCTCACCGACAACGCGCCGGGCGCCAAGCTGGTGCGCTTCGAGGACACGCCTTCGGCCGTGGCCGCCTATCTGGCGGGACAGTCGGAATCGTTCGCCGAGAACAGCGCCATCGCGCTCAAGGTGGCCGAGGACAACGCCGCGAAGGCGCCCGAACTCAAGTTCCTCATCCGCCAATCGCCCGCCCACGCCGCCGTGCAGCAGGGCCAGCAGAACCTGCTGAACTGGATCAACACCTTCCTCTTCACCAACCGCCTGAACGGCAAGCTGCCGGCCCTGCAGCAAAAGTGGTTCAAGGAAGCCCAGACCCTGCCGCAGATGTAATCGGCCGACATACCAAGGACTCGCATGATCAAACGCTACAAATCCGGCTCGCGCATGAGCCAGGCCGTCTCGTACAACGGCTTCGTGTTCATCGCCGGCCAGGTGGCCGACAATCGCCAGGGCTCGCTGGAATCGCAGACCCGCGAAGTGCTGGCCAAGATCGAAGCGCTGCTGGCCGAGGCCGGCAGCGACAAATCGCGCCTGCTGGCCGTGGACGTGTTCCTGCCCGCCATCGGCGACTTCGACGCCATGAACCGCGTCTACGACGCCTGGGTCGACCCCGCCAATCCGCCGGCCCGCGCCTGCGTCGAGGCCCGCCTGGCCGACCCCGACCTGCGGGTCGAAATGACCGCGGTCGCCGCGCTACGCTAAGCGCGCCTTGCTGCGGCCTTCCGATCCCTCTTCGCGCCGCCTCGCGCGGCGCTGTTGTATCTCCCCATGCATACCGGCCTGTTTCACGACATAGATTTCGATGCCGACGGCAAGGCGCTCAGTTTCCTGGGCACCCCCTACTCGGTGGACCGTTCGCCTTACTACCAGATCAAGACGCCCATCTGCCGCATCCGCAACGGCAGCGGCCCGCGCGTGCTGCTCATGGCGGGCAACCATGGCGACGAATACGAAGGCGAAGTCGCCCTGGGCCGGCTGATCCGCCGCCTGGATCCCGCCCGCATGCGCGGCGAGGTCACCATCCTGCCGCTCGCCAACCTGCCTGCTGTGATGGCGGCGCGGCGGCGCTCGCCGCTGGATAACGGCAACCTCAACCGCGCCTTCCCCGGCGTGCCCGGCGGCACCCCGACCGAACGCCTGGCGCACTTCCTCGAACACGAACTGTTCCCGCGCCACGACGTGGTGTTCGACATCCATTCCGGCGGCACCTCGATGGCACACCTGCCCACCGCCCTGATCGAGCGCCAGGACTCGCCCGGGCGCATGGCGCGCGCGCTGGACCTGATGGGCTCGCTGGGCATGGGCCACGCCTTCGTCGCCGCCAATGGCCGCGATGCGCCCACCTCCATGGCGGCGGCCGCGCGCGCCGGCGCGATCGGCATCAGCGGCGAGTTCGGCGGCGGCGGCACGCTGACGCCCGCCACACTGGCCGCGACCCAGCGCGCCATCGACAACCTGCTGCAGAAGCTGGGCGTGACCGACGCGCCCGTGCTCGGCCCGCACCAGCCCGGCGCGCCCGCCATGCAACTGCTGGAACTGGACAGCCACGAACAGAACATCTTCGCCACCCGGCGCGGCTGGTTCGAGCCGGCGGTGGACATCGGAGCCAGCGTGCGCGCGGGCGACGTCGCGGGCTACTACCACGACCTCAACCAGCTGGACGCGGAAGAGGAAGTTCTGCGCTTCCGGCAGTCGGGTATCGTCATTTCCCGGCGCCTGCACACGGACTGCGAATCCGGCGACAGCCTGATCCAGGTTGCGCGTCCCGTCGGCCAGGCTGATATCCTGACGCCTGCCGCCTGATCCCGGAACAATCAAAAGAAACCGCATGACCCACCGGCCCGCGCCTCCTTCCGCCCCCACCTACGACGACGTGCTGCGCGTGCGTCCCGAGGGCGCCGCCGCGCCCGCGCGCGCGGCCGCCCCCGCCAAGCCGCCGCGCATCGAGGAAGTGGCCAGGCTGGCGGGCGTATCGCCCATCACGGTGTCGCGGGCCTTGCGCCAGCCCGAGAAAGTGGCTCAGGAAAAGCGCGACCGCATCCTGCAGGTGGTGGCGCAGACCGGCTATGCCTCGAATCCGCACGCGCGCGCCCTGCGTTCCGGGCAGTCCAGCGTGGTGGCGGCGTTCGTCTCCAACATCCTCAGCCAGCAGTTCGCGCTGGCCGTGCAGGGCTGCGCCGAAGTGCTGGAGCCGCAGGGCTATCAATTGATGGTCGGGCAGACCTCGTATTCCTACGCCAAGGAAACCAGCATGATCGCGTCGCTGCGCGCCTTGCGGCCCGCGGCGGTGCTGTTCACCGGCGTTATCGAGCTCGAGGAAAACCGCCAGTCGCTGCGCGAGCTGGGCATCCCCATCATGGAGACCTGGGCCTATCCGCGCGACCCGATCGATATGCTGGTGGGCTTTTCCAACTATGACGGCGGCGTCATGGCCGCGCGCCATCTGGCCGAACGCGGCTATCGCCGCGTCGCCTTCGTGGCGCGCCAGGGCGGCCGCGGCGAACTGCGGCGCCAGGGTTTCAATGCCGCCGCTGCCGAACTGGGCCTGCAGGTGGTGGCGGAACTGGCCGTGGACAATGCACAAACCATCGCCGACGGACGCGCGGCCCTGGGCCGGTTGCTCGCGATGGGCCAGGCCTTCGACGCCGTGTTCTGCGCCAACGACCTGCTGGCGGTGGGCGCGCTGTTCGAGGCGCGCGACCGCAAGCTGGCGATTCCGCGCGACATCGCCATCCTGGGTTTCGGCGATACCGACATCGCCCGCGAAATCGAGCCCGGCCTGAGCACCATCGGCGTGGACAGCCGCAAGCTGGGCGCCCGCGCTGGAGAACTGCTGCTGCAACGCCTGAATGGCGGCGCGCCCGCCGCGCGCCAGGAAGTGTTCCCGCTGACCTTGAACCAGCGCGCCAGCGCCTAGCGTCCCCTGCGCGTCGGCAACCGGCGCGGGCTCACTCGTCGAACACGATGCGCAGGCCCGGCAAGCCGATGCCGTCGAGCCTGGTGCTCCAGGTTTCGCCCGCGTGCACCGGATAGGCCTTGGTCAACGTGCCGGTCGTGACCAGTTCGCCCGCCTGGATCGCCTCGTCGGCCGGGCGTTCCCCGACCACCTCCAGCAGATGGGCCAGCGCCGCCAGCGGACTGCCCAACACGTTGGCGCCGATACCGGTTTCACGGCGGATGCCGTTGCAGGACAGCTCCACCCGGAAGTCCGCCAGCCGTTCGATCAGGCCCGGGCCGAGCTCGGCCGGCTCCATCAGCGGCCCGATGTACAGCGCGCCATGCAAGGCGTTGTCCGCCACGGTATCGGCGGCCTGGAACTGCCAGGCGGGGTAGTGCGACTGCACCAGTTCGAACCCATGGGCGATCCAATCCACGCATTCCAATATGGCGGCCGGCTCCCGCGTGCGCGGCGGCGCGCCATGAAAATGCAGCACGATCTCGGGTTCGATGCGCGGCTCGACATAGCGGCCCAAGCGGCAATGGACTTCGCCGGTGTCGTCATAGACCGCGCTGTGTTCATAGACGCGCCCCCACACCGGAAATTCCACGCCCAGCGCCGCCCACATCGCGGCGTTGGTGAAGCCTATCTTGCGGCCGACCAGCAGCGCGCCTTCGGCCAGCCGCGCCTGATGGATGCGAGCGGCCACGTCATAGGCGGCATCCAGGTCGAAGCGCGGACGCCGTGCCGTGACCGGCGCAATGTAAGAGGCATGGTCCTGCGCCGCCTTGATGTCGCGGGCAAGCGCCGCGAGGTCGGAAGCTGGCATGGTGGCTCCTGAGGGTACGCTCAAATGTAAAAGAAAACCTGCCCGCACGGCGCCGCAGCCGTTATATGCTCCCCTTGACGTCCTATTTTCAGAACAGCGGGGAAGCAATGCATGACTTGAATGACCTCTATTACTTCGTCCAGGTCGTCAAGAACGGCGGCTTCGCACCCGCAGGGCGAGCGCTGGGCATACCAAAATCCCGCCTGAGCCGGCGCATTGCGCTGCTGGAAGACCGGCTGGGCGTGCGGCTCATCCAGCGTTCCACGCGCAGCTTCACCGTGACCGAATTGGGTCAGGAATATTACGAGCAATGCCTGTCGATGCTGGCAGGCGCGGAAGCCGCCCAGGAAGTCATCGACCGCACCCGCGCCGAACCTGCCGGCACCATACGCTTGAGCGCGCCGCCTGCGCTGATCTACTACTTCCTGGGCGACCTGGTGGCCCGCTTCATGGTCCGCTGCCCCAAGGTCCACGTTTACCTGAAGAGCTTCAGCCGCCCCGTGGACGTGCTGCGCGAGGGCTTCGACATCGCCGTGCGCGTGCGCTTCGGCCCCATCGAGAGCAGCGACCTCATCATGAAACCGCTGGGCATGAGCTGCCAGTGCCTGGTGGCCAGTCCAGCGCTGGCGCGCAGCATCAAGCTGCCTGCGGATCCGCAAGCCCTGAACGAACTGCCCACGCTGGCCTTGGGCACGGAACAGCGCGAATCCCATTGGCGGCTGGACGGGCCGGACGGCGCGCGCATCGTCGTGCCGTTCACGCCGCGGCTGGTGACGGATGACATGCTGGCGCTGAAGCAGGCCGCCTTGCGCGGCGTGGGCGTGGTCGCCCTGCCCCTGCTCATGATTCGCGACGAACTGGACGCAGGCACCCTGGTGGACGTGGGCGCCCCCTGGCAGCCGGAAGCGGGCAGCGTGCACGCCATTTTCCCGTCCCGCCGCGGCCTGCTGCCCGGCGTGCGGGAGCTGCTGGATTTCCTGAGCTCGGAGTATCAGGACGTGGCCAAGCGCGAACACGACACGCAAGTGCGCCACAAGCTGCCAACCTTGAAGTAGCAGCATGCTCGCGCAGCGTCCGACGAGTGGGACGCAGAAACCCATTTTTCCTGCCTACCCACCCGCCCGCGTTGCTCCTAGGATGATTAGCCCCACGTCACCAGGAGCACACCATGAGCGTCCCCGCCAACTTCAATGGCCAGCGCCCCGTCATCGATCCCAACGATGCGGTCATGTTGCTGATCGACCATCAAAGCGGCCTGTTCCAGACGGTTGCCGACATGCCGATGACCGAGCTGCGCTCGCTCGCCGGCGCGCTGGCTTCCATGGCCACCCTGGCGAAGCTGCCCGTCATCACCACGGCCTCCGTGCCGCAGGGCCCCAACGGCCCGCTGATTCCCGAAATCCATGAAAACGCCCCGCACGCGAAATATGTCGCGCGCAAGGGCGAAATCAATGCCTGGGACAATCCTGAATTCGTTGCCGCGGTCAAGGCGACCGGCCGCAAGACCCTGATCATTGCCGGCACCATCACCAGCGTCTGCATGGCGTTCCCCGCCATCAGCGCGGTGGCCGAGGGCTACAAGGTCTTCGTGGTGGTCGACGCCTCGGGCACCTACAGCAAGATGGCCCAGGAAATCACCCTGGCGCGCGTGGTCCAGGCCGGCGTCGTACCCATGGACACGGGCGCCGTCGCGGCCGAACTGCAAAAGACCTGGCACCGCGAAGACGCGGCCAAGTGGGCCGAGGTCTACACCAAGATCTTCCCGCCCTACCAGTTGCTGATCGAAAGCTACAACCGGGCCCAGGAAGTCATCAAGAAGGGCGAACAGCTCGACTCGCAACGTTGAGTCCGCCCGGATGTTCCCCGCGCGCCGCAGGGCGCGCAATTCCCTTATGGAGTACGCAATGACCAAGCCCTATGTGAAACTCGACAAGACCCAGGCCGCGGTGCTGCTGGTCGACCACCAGGTGGGCCTGCTGTCCCTGGTCCGGGACTTCCAGCCCGACCAGTTCAAGAACAACGTCCTGGCGCTGGCCGACCTGGCCGACTATTTCAAGCTGCCCACCATCCTGACCACCAGCTTCGAAGACGGCCCCAACGGCCCGCTGGTACAGGAACTGAAGGACAAATTCCCCAAGGCGCCCTACATCGCCCGCCCGGGCAACATCAACGCCTGGGACAACGAGGACTTCGTCAAGGCCGTCAAGGCCACCGGCAAGAAGCAGCTGATCATCGCCGGCGTCGTCACCGAGGTCTGCGTGGCCTTCCCGGCGCTGTCGGCCCTGGAGGAAGGCTTTGAGGTGTTTGTCGTGACCGACGCGTCCGGCACCTTCAACGAGGTGACCCGCAATGCCGCCTGGAGCCGCATGGAACAGGCCGGCGCGCAGCTGATGAGCTGGTTCGGCGTGGCCTGCGAGCTGCACCGCGACTGGCGCAACGACATCGAAGGCCTGGGGACGCTGTTCTCCAACCACATTCCCGACTACCGCAACCTGATGGCGGCCTACTCCACCGTCAAGGGCAGCAGGTAAGGTCCCCGCCGGCCGCGCCCAGGCGCGTGACCGGCTGGCGCGGACTTCCACGGCGGCGCGCACCGGGCGCGCCGCCGTTTCATTTCTTGCGGGCGAACGGGTAGGCCTGCTGCGCCAGGAACGTGCCTGGCATGTCGTTGTCCAGGATGCCGTAGTTCTCGGGCAGGCGCTTGCTCACGCCGCGCACCGCCGTGCCGAACGCGTAATCGATGAACGAGAAGTGGGCGGCGTAGTTGCGGTCGATGGCCTCGGTATCCGAGGAGTGGTGCCAATGGTGGAAGTCCGGCGTCACGATGATGTAGCGCAGCCAGCCCCAGGGCAGCCTCACGTTGGAGTGGATCAGCACCGCCTGGAAGCCGACGATGATGATGTAGGCGTCCAGCACCGGCTTGGAAAAGCCCAGCGCGAACAGCACGCCCAGCACCGCGACCCGCGTGATCAGCAATTCGACGATGTGCAGCCGCGAACCGGCCAGCCAGTCCAGGGTGCGGGTGCTGTGGTGCACCGCATGGATGCGCCACAGGAACGGCACCTCGTGATAGGCGCGATGCGCCGCGTACTGCACCAGGTCAGCCACCAGCACGGCCAGGAACAGCTCCACCAGGTAAGGCAGCGACACGATGGCCTGTTGCAAAGGCTCGTAAGCCGCCCAGGAAAACAGCCGGTGCACGAAGAAGTTGATGCACAGCAGCACCGCCCCCACCGACAGGTGGTTGAACAGGAAGTGCTTCATGTCCACCTGCCATTCGCCGCGGAACACCGGCTGGCCCGGATACAGCGGGAACAGCTTCTCGAAAATGATGAAGACGGTGCTGGAAGCCAGCAGGTCCAGGATGAACCAGTCCAGGCCCAGGTAGGGATGGTGGCCGGTGTTGGACGTGGTCACCACCACGTTGCTGCCGCCGGCGGCCACCGCGCCGCACACCAGCACGAAAGCGGCGATGTTCAGCCAGCGCTGCCGGCCCAGCACGGTGTTGGCCAGCGCGATGGTGCCCGAAATCAACAGCGCGGTGAACAGCAGGCCCCGCATCGCGTCCACGTTGTAGAAGCTGCGCAGCTCCGGCGTGGTCAGGTAGGCGGGGAAGTGAAACGCCAGGACGCCCAGGACCGCCAGGATCGCCAGGAACAGCGCGATCACGCCGCTCATCATGCCCGTACCCGGGTGGATCCTGCCGTCCTGCTTGAAAAGCTGTAAGACCTGGCGAAGGATGGACGCGCGCTGATTCATTTCAAATTTATGGCAGACCACGGGGAAGCGAGTTTATCGCCGGGGACGGATCTCAATGTAATAAAACGTGATCAGGCGCGACAGAATGGCGTCCCTGCCCCCACTTTGCGCGGTATCAATTCTCAGACGGAAGGCATGCACCCGGATGGTTGACAAGGGCGCGGGGTTGGCGTGTCATGGAATCGAAAGCTTTATGGATCATCAGGTTCCCCGGTTTCCCGCAGTGCCCATCAACCGGTTCTTTAAAGAGGCCCCTATGTTCCCTGAATACCGCCACCTCATTACCCAACTGAAATCCGAAAACGCGCATTTCTCCGCGCTGTTCCAGCGTCACAATGACCTGGACCAGGAAATCAAGAACATGGAGGCCGGTATCCAGCCGGCGTCGGGCAACGAGGTCGAAGTGCTCAAGAAGGAAAAACTGCACCTGAAGGACAAGCTGTACGGCATCCTGCGCGCTGCCGACCAGGGCGGCAGTTGAAGGTATCGCATCGCTGCTGGCGGCATCGGACAACGCCGGTCCCTTGCCGCCATCGTCGGCCATTCTCTGGCTGCCGGAATCTGCGCTGAATTAGGTCAGCTAAATAAGGATTAGGGTAATTAGTTTTCCTAATCTTGCATCCAAGGCTAGTCTGTCGCCCTTGATCCAAGGTTGACGATGACCACCGCCTACATTCCCGGATTCCTGCTCGGCCTGAGCCTCATCATGGCGATCGGCGCGCAAAACGCGTTCGTACTGCGCCAAGGCCTGCGCCAGGAACATGTCTTTGCCGTCTGCCTGACCTGCGCCCTGTCCGACGCCATCCTGATCAGCGCCGGCGTGGCCGGCTTCGGCTTGGCGGTAGGCGCCCTGCCCTGGCTCGAGTCCGCGCTGCGCTACGGCGGCGCGCTATTCCTGTTCGCCTATGCCGCGCGCAGCCTGATATCGGCGCTGCGCGCCCGCCACGACAGCCTCACGCCCTCATCCACCCAGACCACGGGACGCGCCGCCGCGCTGGCGACCTGCCTGGCCCTGACCTGGCTCAATCCGCACGTGTATCTGGACACCGTGGTGCTGCTGGGCTCGGTCTCCAGCCAGTACGACGGCCACAAGACCGCCTTCGCACTGGGCGCGATATCGGCGTCGTTCGCCTTCTTCTTTGCGCTGGGCTATGGCGCGCGCCTGCTGCGGCCGGTGTTCGCCAATCCCAATGCGTGGCGGGTGCTGGACGGCTGCGTCGCCGCGGCCATGTTCGCGATCGGACTGAAGCTGGTGCTCTGAACGCAGGGGCCGCGGCCCCTGCGCGGCCTAGCGGCTCTTGCCGGACCCGGCGGACGCGTTCACATAGTCCTTTACCGTGCGGTCCTTGTTGAAGATCACGGTCAGCGTCTGCTGGTTGTCCATCGCGCCATAGGCGCTGTTGTCGAAATAGAACCACGTGGCCGTCGTCAGCCCATCGCGGCCGACGCCCTGCGAGCGAGGCGGGCCGTAGTCCCGCACCATCTCTTCGTAGGTGGTGACGTTGAGCTTGATGGCGGCCACCTTCGATTCGGTCAGCAGGTCGCTGGAACCGCTGGCGCAGCCCGTCACGATGGCGGCCAGGAAAAGCAAGGATGTTCTCATTGTGTGTTCCTTTTCAGGCGTCGTGCAGGTCTTCGACCCCGTCCAGGTAGATCCGGGCCAGCCCTTGCGCGATCGATTCCTTGATCTGTTCGGTACGCTTGGAAATATGGCTGCGCAGGTTCCGCTGCGCGGCGGCGAGATCGCCCGCGCGCAGGGCGGCCAGTATCGCAACATGCTCAGCCTGGGTCTTGTCGCGCCCTATGCGTTCCATGTTGATCCAGCGGATGAAACGGATGCGTTCGTTCACGTTGCCCAACACCCGCTGCAATTCCAGATTGCCCGACATCTCCGCCAGCATCTGGTGGAAAGTTTCGTCCAGGTGCACGAGCTGCGTGACCGGCAGGTCCGGCGACTTGCTGCGGCTGTCCGCCAGGAAGGCCTCCAGCGCATCCAGCTTCTGCGGCGTGGCGCGCTCGAAGGCCAGTTGCAGACAGGCGAGTTCCAGCACCTCGCGGGTCTCGTAGAGATCGATCATTTCCTTGAGATTCAGCTGGCGCCGCACATAGCCGCGTCCGGCTTCCTCCAGGAAACCGTCTCGCGCCAGCAGATGCAAGGCCTCCCGCACCGGCGTGCGGCTGACGCCCAGGCGTTCGGCCAGGGCGACCTCGTTGAGGCGTTCGCCAGGTTTGATTTCATAGGAAATCACCATCTCGCGCAGCTTCTCCAGCACGTGCGAGAAAGCGCGTCGACCTTTTTCCGCCGGTTCAATGCTTGTCATGTTCATTGTTTTCGTCTTGGGCTGCGGAAGCCTGCGCCGGCCGCCGGGCATCACGGCGGGAGACGGCGCGGCGGCGAGCGGATCACGTTCGCCGCGGCTGCGAATTCGGCCTCGATCAGAGGGGGGCAAGCGTTGATGATTGTAATGGCTCCGGACGCATCGCGGCCGGCGGCCCGGCGGGCCGCCGGCCGCGTTCAGGATGGCGTGGCGTAGTTGGCGCGGCCTACCGCCACCAGCTTGTCGGCATCGTCGCGCACCTCCACATCCGACACGCATATGCTCTTGCCCATGCGCAGCACCCGGCCCACGGCGCGCAGGCTGGTATTGGTGGCCGGACGCAGATAGTCCGTGCGGAAGTTGATGGTCGCCAGCGGCTTGCCCAGCATCATCATCAGCACGTACTGGCCGACCGCGTCTATCATCGCCGCGATCACGCCGCCATGAAACTGCCCGCTGCCCGCCATGCGCTCGAATTCCGGACGCAGCTTCATCTGCATCACGATCTCCTGCCTGTCGTAGTCGGCGGACAGCACGGTAAGCCCCATGAAGCTGTTGAAGGGGGCCCGTTGCAGACGCTGCTGCATTTCTTCGATCGTCATTACTTCGCTCATGGCGTCACCACCACTTTGCCCATGACTTCGCGATCCTCGATCAGGCGCAGCGCCTCGCCCGCCTCATCCAGGCTCAGCACGCGGTCCACCGGAACCTGCATCTTTCCCGACTGCACCAGCGCCAGCAAGGCATCCAGATCCTCGCGCATCCAGCCGTTGGAGCCGCGGATGTTCAGCTCGAAGGTCCAGATGAAACGCAGATCGGTCTGCGGGTCGTAGCCCGCGGTGGCGCCGCAAGTCAGCAGCCGGCCGCCGCGCCGCAGGCAGCGCATGGACTTGACCCAGGTATCGCCGCCGGTGAAGTTCACGGCGACGTCGACGCCGCCATCGAACTTGCGACGGTGCGGCTTGCCATAGAGTTCGTAGATGGCGCGGGCGAAATCCGCCTGCGAGTAGTTGATGACATGGTCGGCGCCCAGTTCGCGCAGGCGCTGCATCTTGGACTCGCTGCTGGCGCAGGCGACGACCTCGGCGCCCGCAATCTTCGCCAGCATCACGCAGCCCACGCCCACGCCGCCGCTGGCGCCCAGCACCAGCACTTTTTCCCCGGCCTGGACCTGGCCTATGGTGTGCATCATCCGGTAGGCCGTGCCGAAGGCCACCGGCAAGGCCGCCGCCTGCTCGTAGCTCACCCCGTCCGGGATGCGGATCAGCTGGTGCACGCGCGCCTTGCACAGTTCCGCCAGTCCGCCGTGGACGGTTTCCCCCATCAGGCCGCCCTCGGCGCGGTTGATGGGATCGACCAGCACCCGGTCGCCCACCGCCCAGCCCTCGACGCCCGGGCCGACCTCGACGATCTCGCCGGCCACGTCCAGGCCCATGATGACCGGGAAATCCAGCTTGATGCCCGGCATGCCCCGGCGCGTGAAGACGTCGTGATAGTTGATCGACGTCGCCTTGACCCGCAGGATCACGTCGCCCTCGCCCGCCTTCGGATCGGGGAACGCGGAGTCATATTGCATGACCTCCGGACCGCCATGTCCGTGAATGACTACTGCCTTCATGGATGCTCCTTGCTCTGATTGAGGATGGTTGGGTTGAACATCAGCTCGGCGGCCAGCTGCGCGGCCGCCTTGCGGTTGACCTTGCCCGTGCTGCTGACGGGCATCTCGTCGACAAAGCGCACCGCCCGCGGGTGCTGATAGGCCGGCCCATGAGCCAGCGCGTGGTCCTTGACCTCCCGTTCGGACAAGAACGCATCGGGACGCAGCACCACCAGCGCAACCGGCTTCATGCCCTTGAGCGCATCGGGCAGCGGCACGACGCAAGCCTGGAAGATGGCGGGATGACGCTCCAGCATCTTCTCGACCTCGCCGGGATAGATGTTTTCGCCGCCGCAAACGAACATGTCATCGGCCCGGCCCACGAAGTAATGGAAGCCGTTCTCGTCGCGACGCATCACGTCGCCGGTGATATAGAAGCCGTCCTCCGTCATGGCCGCCGCGGTCTGCTGCGGCAAGGCGTGATAGCCCAGCATCAGGGCCGCGGAGCGGACTTGCAACACGCCTGCCGCGGCGTCGAGGTTGTCTCCGTCGGCCAGCCTCACCTGCACCGCCGGGTGCGGATACCCGACGGACAACACCGGCTGTGCCAGCCCGTCGGGATGCGGGCCGAACACCAGCGCGCCGGTTTCGGTCGCGCCGTAGCCGTTGCCGATGGCCGCGCGCGGGAACATGGCGCGCGCGCTGTCGGCGATGCGTTGCGTAAGCGGCTCGGACCCCAGCCGCACCATGGCCACCGAGGACAGGTCCGCCTGCGCCGCCAGCGCGGTCTCGCGGGCCAGCAACGCGATCATGGTGGGTATCGCGGTCAGCCAGGTGCAGCGGTAGCGCGGTATCGCGTCCAGATAGCCCGCGGGTTCGAACTGCGGCATCAGCACCAGGCTGCCCCGGCCCGCGAGCGCCAGCTTGACGGTGTTGAGCGCATTCATGTGATACAGGGGCGCCGCCACCAGGAAGCGGTGGCCTGAGTAATCCGTCGCCGCGATGCGCTGGCGCACCGTCCAGAGGTAGCCAGCGTGCGACAGCATCACGCCCTTGGGACGACCGGTGGACCCGGACGTGTAAAGGAACAAGGCGGCCTGCCCCGGGACCACGGGCTCTGCCTCCCAGGGGCCAGGAACAAGGAACGCGGCATAGCCTTCAGGGCCGTCCGCCCCGAACTCGACCATCGGCAATTGCGCCGTGCAGAGTCCGCGCCGCAACGCGTCGCAGAACACCAGGCTGGCGCCGCAATCCTGCAGGATGAACTCGATGCCTGCCGCTGGCAGCCGGTGGTTCACCGGCACCGCGACCAAGCCGGCGCGCATGATACCCAGATAGGCGGCCAGGAACTCCATGCGATTGGCCGACAGGATCGCCACCCGCGCGCCCGGGGCCAAACCGCGCGCCCGCAGCCCGCGCGCCACGCCGTCGGCCTGCGCATCAAGCTCGCCATAGGTATAAGTGCGCGGTCCGGCCTCGCCGCCCAGGTCGATCAGGGCGACGGCGCTCGCGTCGTGGTCCGGCGAAAACAGCACGCCCAGGTTGGCGGATGCGGCCATCATGCATCCTTCCAGCCCGTCAGCCCCTCCACCGCCTGCCGCGTGATCTCCTGCGAGTGGCGCAGCGTACCTTCGCGCCAGATCTGGTCCACCGGGCAGAACGAGTCCAGCAGGTCCGCGCGCAGCATCTCGTAGCGCTCGCTCTCCGGGTCCGCCTTGAATTTCAGCCACAGGTCCAGACGCAGCAAGCGGCGCATGTGCCAGCCGCGCGTGCCGAACTCGATCACGGCGCCGCACATCGGCACGTCGCCCAGGAAGGATTGCACGCCATAGAACAACAGGCCTTGATAATTCGGGCGCGACTTGCCGTGCGGCCGCTGGCCGACGATGCGCTCCTTGCCCCACCACTGCACCGCCAGGTCATGCAGCGGCCCGCCCTCCTCGTTGAAGCACAGGAAGAACGGCTCGCCGTATCCGCCTATGCCCGTATGCCAATCGATCAGGGCGACCTTGGCCGCGCCGGCCAGGTGGTCGCGGACAATGCGCTCCAGCGTCAGGTTGGACCATTCCCGTCCCTTGCCGCCGTAGTTCAGGCCGTCCGGATGGGAGTACTGGCCGCGCGCCAGCGTGTCGTACAAGCGATCCTCGCCATGGCTGGCCGCGAAATCCTCCATGGCCTGCTGCGCGGCCGCAACCTCCGCGCGGCTCCATTCGTCGCGCAGCAGCAGCGGATGCAGCAGCGCATAGTCGGGGTTGGCGGGCGGCGCTCCCTCATGTCCGATGAAGTTTCGATTCAGGTCCACGTTGTTTTCAGTGGTGCGGCTCAGGTGCGCGAAGCCCCAGGGGTTGATGGCATGCACCATGACCACCGCCACGTCCGGGTCGAGCGCCGCGGGGCCGCCGCCCAACATCCACGCGATCTGCGCGGCCGAGCCGAAGAAGCCCTCGAGTCCGTGCGTGCCGCTGATCACCAGCAGGCGGCGCGGCGCGTCGGCGCGGCCGAAGCAGGCCACGTCGGTCACCAGCGCCGTGCCGCCCGGCGCCCGCGCGCCTGCGTGCGTGTACTCGGCCAGGCGTCCGCCTGCGCCCGCGGCTGCCGCCCGGAACTTGTCGCGCGCCCGGCCATAGTCGAGCGCGTAGCATTGATGGAATTCCATGGATGAGTTCTCCTGTGCGCCTACTCGGCCTGCACGGTGGCCGAGGTCGATTTGTCCCAGAACACCAGCTTGCGGTGCAGGTAGCGGATCAGGTTGGTGCCCGTCAGGCCGATGAACACCAGGCTGAACAGGCAGGCGAACATGGTGGCAACGTCCATGTTGACCGAGGCCGACTGGATCAGATAGCCGAGCCCCTTGCTGGACGAGATGAACTCCGACACCACCGCGCCGATCAGGCTGAGAACCACCGAGATCTGCAGGCCGGCGAAAATGTGGCCCGAGGCCGCGGGCAGCTTGACGTGGAAGAACACGTGGCTGCGCGAGGCGCCAAAGGCCTTCATCAGATCCAGCATGGCCGGGTCGGCCTGGCGTATGCCCACCACCGTGTTGATGAACATCGGGAAAAAGCTCATCAAGGCCACCATCACGACCTTGGAGGCCATGCCGAAGCCGAACCAGACCAGCAGCAAGGGCGCGATCGCCACTTTCGGCGTGGACTGCAGGGCGATGATGTAGGGATAGATGAACTGCTCGAAGGTCTCGGACTCGGCCAGGATGGTTCCCACCACCAGAGCCAGCCCGCAACCTATCAGGTAGCCGTACACGGTGCTTTGCAGCGTGAACAGAAAGTGCGGCCAGTATTGCCCGTCGATATAGCCGGTCTTGAGCGCCTGCAACACGGATTCGGGCGCGGGCAGCAGGTAGTTGGGCACCGAGAACACGCGGATGCTGACGAACCACAGGATCACCAGCAGCACCCCGGTGATCAAGGGATAGAGTATGGATTTGATGGATCGGGACACGAACGCCTCCGCTAGTCGAACTTCACCAACTGATCGAACAGTTCCCGCAGTTCGGCGCACAGGCGCGTGAACTCGGGGTCGTTGAGCGTCGCCAGGGTCCGCGGCCGCGGCAGGTTCACGGAAATCTCGCGGATGATGCGCCCCGGGCGCGCCGACATCACCACGATCCGGTCCGACAGGAACACCGCTTCGGCAATGCTGTGCGTGATGAACAAGGCCGACTTGCGCGTGGCCATCCAGATGCGCTGCAGCTCTATGCTCATGCGGTCGCGGGTCATGGTGTCCAGCGCGGAGAACGGCTCGTCCATCAGCAGCAGCGCGGGGTCATGCACCAGGCCGCGGGCGATGCCGACGCGCTGCTGCATGCCGCCCGACAGTTCGCTGGGGTAGTTGCTCGCGAACTTTTCCAGGCCCACCAGCCGCAGCAGTTCCAGCGCCCGGGCGGTGCCGGCCTCGGTATCCTTGCGCAAGGCGCGGATCGGCACCAGCACGTTGTCCAGCACCGTTTTCCAGGGCAGCAGCGTGGGTTGTTGAAACACGATGCCGACGTCGCCGCGCGGCTTGTCGATAGGCGTGCCGCTGAGCAAGGCCTTGCCGCTGGAAGGCGTCAGCAGACCGCTGAACACCTTGACCAGCGTGGACTTGCCGCAACCAGACGGCCCCAGCACCGACACGAATTCACCAGCGCCCAGCTGCAGCGACAGATTGTCGACGGCGGTGATCGGTCCTTTGCTGCTGCGGTAGACCACGCTCACATTGTCGGCCGTCAGCAAGGGGCGGCCGGCGGCGTCCGGACGCGCTGGCGAGCGCCCGCCTTCCACCAGGGATAGATTCAGGGAGTTCATAGGGATTCCGGCTCGCATCTACTTGAGCCGCTGGGCCGCTGCCACCACGGCCGCGGCGTCGAAATCATTGATGTCCTTGACGAACTCGTTGGTGTAGAGCGGCTTGACGTCCACGTTGCCGGTGCTCAGCTGTCCGCCTTCGTGCAAAACCTCTACATAGTCCTTCCAGGACTGCTCGGTGTAGTAGCCCATCTTCCCGGCGCCCTGTTCCGGCAGCATGGTGGCCAGGCGCACCTTCAGGATCTGCACGGCGTCCGCCAGCTTTTTCTCCTCGCTCCCCTCGGCCGGCTTGGTGGCCGGATACAGGGTCCAGAAGTTCTTCACGCAGGCTTCCGGATTGGCGTTGCAGGCGACCACGCCCTTGGCCGCGGCGCGCGCGAACGCCACCACCAGTTGCGGCTTGTCGCGCAGGGTATCCTCGTGCGCGATCCAGCCGCTGGAGAACAGTTCGCGATAGTTCTGGCCCATGGGCAGGCGGCGCAGCTCGACGCCCATCTGTTCGATCTGCACGTGGAAGGTATCGAACAGATTCAGCGCCTGCACCTTGTCATCGCTGACCGCGCGCAACGCCGTCGCGCCCACGCCCACGGGCACGAACTCATAGTCGCGCTGCAGTTCCAGCCCGATCTTCTTCATCATCGCCTTGGTGACCGCCAGGTTGCCCCAGGACATGGCGCCCACGCCGATCTTCTTGCCTTTGAGGTCGGCAAGCGACTGGACCGGACTGTTCTTGGTGACGACGACGTCGAACGGCGACAGGTAGATGCCGTTGTAGAACATCTTGACCGGCAGGGGATCGCGGCCCGGCTGGCGCGAGATCACCAGCGGATCCGGCGTGATCCAGCCGAAAGTGATGTGCTTCTGCGTGACCTGCGGCAGCATCACCGCGGCCCCCTGAAAGAAGGTCGCCTGTACGTCCAGGCCCGCTTCCTTGAAGTAGCCCATGCCCACCGCCATCAGCGTGGGAGCGTTGGAAAGCGAAATGTTGGTGCCGTAGGCGAACGTGACTTTCTCCGCCGCGTTCGCCGCGCCGCCAGCGGCGCTCAGCGTTACCAGCGCTGCGGCTGCCAGGATCCCCCGCCGGACGCGGCGCTTCGGATTTGCGATACCTATCATGCTGCTGCTCCTGTTTTATTTGAAGTACTAGCTGGATATCGGTACTGCAGACTGCCCGCCGGATCAGCGCCCCGCGCAATCCCAGGGCAAGGCCGCGCCGGCGCCGGCGCAGAAAATGAGGCTTGCGCCGCCCGCATGTTCGGCCGCCACCCGCAATTGATCGTTGGCGCGGAGGTAGGGAACGCGATTGGCCTCGAGCACGGCAGCGGTGCGGGACAGGTCGGCCACTTCCACGGCAAGCGCGGCCGGGCGCGGCAGCACGGGAATCTCGCATCCCGGCAGGCGCGACCGCAGAGCGTCCCGTGTTGTCAGCCCCAACCATCCCGAATGCAGTCGGAACCAGGCCTCGCCCTCGCGCCGCGTGCTGGCCACGCCCAGATAGCGCTCATAGCGCGCCGCCGCCTCGTCCAGATCCTCCACCGCGACGATGGCCGCCGCCAGCGCGCGGGCGCCGTTGGGATGGGACAGGTAGCGTTCCTGCCAGAGCAGTTCGGGAGTCTCGTGGCGCAGGGTCAGGATCAGGCCTTCAGGCATCGCGTCGCGCGACGTGCGCACCTGGCTGAACCGCGCCAGTTTGGGGCCTTGCGGCGTGCCTATGTAGCGTTGCAGCACGCCGGGTTCGGCCGCAAAGCCGGCCTCGCGCAGCGCGGCGATGCGCTGCTCGGGCTGGGCAGTATCGAAGGCGATGATGTGCATGCCCGCATAGCGGGCCAAACCGTCGGGAATACCGCGCAAGTCCAGCGCCGGGTCCACCACCGCGACCAACTCGATGTAGCCGTGGCCGAGCATGGCGCAACGGTTGGCGATGCCGGCCTTGACCACTTCGCGCGTGACGGCGTGGGTGCCGGAGTGCTGTGACAGCGGCGTCAGCTGAAACCCCAGCCGTTCGTACAAGGCGGCGGCCGCCCCCATGTCGTGCGCGTACAGCCCCACGTGATCCAGTCCGACCGGATCCGGGCCTGCCGATTCCGCGTTCGCCCGGATGCGGGCGCCGTGGAGCTGCGTCATGGATATTCCTTCTTCTCTCTGAATGGGCGGGAACCAACTCGGGAAGGCAAGAAGCGGCACGGGCAGGCCCGACTTCTGTTCACATCAATGCATACATTGATATATACATCAGTGAATATTCAAACGGCAATCGTTTTACGGCCTGTCCGCATGAGGGATTTCACGGAGTCGCGCAGGCATGCGCAGCCCCTGCCGCGAGGCGCCGGCGGCCTGGCGGATCGATTTGGAAGATGGTTCGAACCGTTGGCGTGGGCTCAGCCCGCCCCGCCCCGCTGCGCCATGTACGCATGCCGGAAATAGTCCCGCACCGCCTGCATGGCGGGCGATACTTCCGCGCCCCGGCGCCAGGCCAGCCCCACGTTCATCGGCGGAATCGGGTCCTTGAGCTGGACCGTTTCTATGCGCCGGCCTTCCAGCGACCAGGGCCGGTAGACCATGTCCGACAGCAGGGCCACGCCGCTGCCGTTGGCCACCATGCTGCGCACCGCCTCGACGGATGAGGTGCGCAGCCTCACGTCGGGCTTGAAGGGGGTTTCGTTCCAGTAACGCAAGGCGGTGTAGGCCGCCTCGTCCACGGTCAGCATGATGAAGGGTTCGCGCGAAACGTCCTCCAGGGTCACGGCGTCCGCCGCCAGCAAGGGATGCCTGGCCGGCAGCCACAGGCGTCGCGGCGAGCCGAAGAAATGCTCCACCGCCAGATCCGGGTTGGCGACGTTGGAGGTCAACAGCACCGCCATGTCATAGCGGTTCGCGATCAGGCCTTCCTCGATGGCGCTGCGGTTCAGTTCGTGCAGCTGGATGTCCAAACGGGGATACAGCTGCGACAGCCGCTGCAGGTGATACGGCAGGAAGTAGCCGATCACCGTATAGGACGCCGCCAGCAGCAGGCGGCCCGAGACCTCTTCCGCCGCCGCCGGCATGCGCAGGGCTTCGTCGACCGAGGACAGGATGTTGTAGGCGTGGTTCAGGAAGGTGCGGCCGCTGTGGGTCAGCGTCACGCCGTGCGCGCCGCGCAGGAACAGCGCCGTGCCCACCGTTTCCTCCAGTTCGCGGATGGCGCTGGTGATGGCCGACTGGGATATCGCCAGCTGGATCGCCGCCTGCGAAATCTGGCCCAGTTCGGCCGCGGCGATGAAGTATTTGAGCTGGCGTAGGGTAATCGACATGTCTAGCCTTATCTGTTTAATCGATATCTTTCCCTCAGGATATCTGCATATTCTTTGTGCATTCCCATCCGTCCCATCAGGGGTATCCCTTATTTTTCATAGAGAAATCTTCGAAACGCGGCCACCAACGGGACGGACGCTTATCTAAAAAACAGATATCCATAGATCAATAAAAAGATCTTTTTATCCCCTTGATGCTTGGCTAATGTTCACGTCACACGCCGCGCCGGATGCGGCGAGCGACAAGAAGGAGCCTCCCGCAATGAGCAAGCGCAGCATCGACCTCAACTCGGACATGGGGGAAGGATTTGGCCCATGGACCATCGGGGACGGCGTGGACGAAGCGATCATGCCCTTGATCAGTTCGGCCAACATCGCCACGGGCTTCCATGCCGGCGACCCGCGGATCATGAACCGCACGGTGCTGCAGGCCCGCGAACACGGCGTCTGCATCGGCGCCCATCCCGGTTTTCGCGACCTGGTCGGCTTCGGCCGGCGCGACATGCGCGAAAGCGCCGAAGCGCTGGTGCACGACATCGTCTATCAGCTGGGCGCGCTGCGCGAATTCGCCCGGCTGCACGGACTGCGCCTGCAACACGTCAAACCGCATGGCGCGCTGTACATGCAGGCCGCCCGCGACGAAGCCCTGTCGCGCCGCCTGATCGAAACGCTGCAGGAACTGGAGCCCACGCTGGCGCTGTACTGCATGGAAAGCTCGGTCACCTACCGCCTGGCGCGCGAACTGAACCAGCCCGTGGTGCGCGAGTTCTACGCCGACCGCGACTACGACGCCAGCGGCTCCATCGTCTTCACCCGCTACACCCAGCCGCTGGACCCCGCCCAGGTCGCCGAAAAGGTGCTGCGCGCCTGCACCGAGGGACGTGTGCGCACGGTCGAAGGCAAGGACATCGCCATCGACTTCGATTCTGTCTGCATACACAGCGACACGCCCGGCGCCCTGTCCCTGGTGCGCGCCACCCGCGAGAAGCTGGAAACCCACGGCATCCGGATCGCGCCGCCCAGCGTGACCGGCCCCTGAACCGCCTGCCGCCCAAACAACATTCCAAGGAGAAACCCATGCCGTTGCACGATATTCCCAGCCCCCTGCCCGGAACCTTCTATCGCCGCCCCAGCCCCGACGCGGCCCCCTTCGTGGAGCCTGGCGCCACGGTCGCCGCCGGCGCCGTGATCGGCATCGTCGAAGTCATGAAGCAGTTCAACCAGATCGAAACGCCCACCGGCGGCGTGGTGGCGGAAATCCTCGTCGAAGACGGCGAACCGGTGGAAGCCGGGCAGCCCCTGCTGCGCATCGAGGGATAGGCCGCGCCATGTCCGATATCAATCTCCCCTACCGGCCGCGCCGCATCCACAAGGTGCTGGTCGCCAACCGCGGCGAAATCGCCTTGCGCATCATCCGCGCCGCCCGCGAACTGGGCATGCGCACCGTCGCCGTGTACAGCGAGGCGGACCGCGACGCGTTGGCCACGCGCATGGCCGACGAGGCGGTACTCATCGGCCCCTCGCACGCGACGCGCAGCTATCTGAATACCGAAGCGCTGCTGGACGCCGCCCGCAGCACCGGCGCCCAGGCAGTACATCCCGGCTACGGCTTCCTGTCGGAAAACGCGGCATTCGCGCAGGCCGTGAGCGACGCCGGCCTGATCTTCGTCGGGCCCGATGCCGCCACCATCCGCACGATGGGCGACAAGGCTGCAGCGCGCGCCTGCGCCCAGAAGGCCGGCGTGCCGACGGTACCGGGCAGCGAGGGCGTGCTGTCGTCGCTGGATGAAGCCCTGACCCATGCCGCCGTCATCGGCTACCCGCTCATGATCAAGGCGGCCGCGGGCGGCGGCGGACGCGGCATCCGCGTGGTGCGCGACGAAGCCGAACTGCGCGCGCAGATGCCGCAGGCCCAGGCCGAGGCACAGGCGGCCTTCGGCGAAGCCGGCGTGTACCTGGAACGCTATCTGCCGCGCGCCCGCCACATCGAAGTTCAGGTCCTGGGCGACGGCAGCAACGCCGTCCACCTGTACGAACGCGAATGCTCCCTGCAACGGCGCCGGCAGAAGGTGCTGGAAGAAGCGCCCTCACCCGCCCTGGCCCCCGCCACCCGGCAGAAACTGTGCGAATCGGCGGCGCAACTGGCGCGCTCGGTCGGATACCGTGGCGCAGGCACGCTGGAGTATCTGTATGACGACAGCCGCGGCGCGGGCGAGTTCTATTTCATCGAGATGAATACCCGCATCCAGGTCGAGCACCCCATCACCGAAGCCATCACGGGCGTGGACCTGGTGCGCGAAATGCTGCGCATCGCCGACGGCGAGCCGCTGCGCTGGCGCCAGCAGGACATCGCCATCCGCGGCGCGGCGATCGAATGCCGCATCAACGCCGAAGACCCCACGCGCAACTTCGCGCCCAGCCCGGGCCGGGTCGAACACGTGCGCTGGCCCGGCGGCCCCGGCGTGCGCGTGGACTCGATGCTGTATCCGGGCTGCGCCGTACCGCCCTACTATGATTCGCTGCTGGCCAAGCTGATTGTCTGGGACGAGGACCGCGCGGCGGCGCTGGCGCGCATGGCGCGCGCGCTCGAAGAAGTCGAACTCGCCGGCGTGCATTCGACGCTGGCGCTGCACCGCGAGCTACTGGAGGATGCGGACGTGCTGGCGGGCCGCTACCACACCAATTATCTTGAGGCCTGGATGCAAAGGGACCGGGAGGACAACCAATGAGCTTGCGCTACACCCACGGCGGCGACGAGTTCATCTTCGTCGAGATCAGCGAGGACATGTCGCTGGAATCCTTTTTCAAGGGCATGGCGATCACGCGGGCGCTGCGCGAACGCGCGGTCGACGGCGTGACCGAGATCTGCCCGGCCAATGCGTCCTACCAGGTGCGGTACGACCCCGACCGCATCGCACCGGACGCCCTGCTGGCCTTGCTGCGCGAACTGGAGGCGGGCATGGACCTGGCCAACCTGACGCTGGCGACCCGCATCATCGAAGTGCCGGTGTATTACAACGATCCCTGGACCCACGAGACCCTGATGCGGTTTCGCGAAAGGCATCAGGATCCGGCGTCCACCGATCTGGAATACGCGGCCCGCATCAACGGCCACGACTCGGTGCAGGGCTTCATCGACGCCCATTCCGGCTCGCCCTGGTTCGTGTCCATGGTGGGCTTCGTGGCCGGGCTGCCCTTCATGTACCAGATGGTGGAGCGCGAGCGCCAGCTGCAAGTTCCGAAGTACCTGCGCCCCCGCACCGACACGCCCAAGCACACGGTGGGACACGGCGGCTGCTTCGGCTGCATCTACTCGGTGCGCGGCGCGGGCGGCTACCAGATGTTCGGCGTCACGCCCGCGCCGATCTTCGAGCCGGCCCAGCGCCAGGCGCATCTGCGCGACTCCATGGTGTTCTTCCGCCCGGGCGACATCGTGAAGTTCAAGCCCATCACCCGCGACGAGTACGACCAGGCCGCGGCGCAGGTCGAGGCTGGCAGCTTCGCGCTGCGCATCCGGCCCGTGTCGTTCTCGCTGGCCGAGTTCCAGCGCGCCCCCGATGCCTGCAACGCCCAACTGCTGGAGACGCTCCATGCCTAACGATCCCATCATCGAAGTCATCAAGCCCGGCCTGGCCACTTCGGTGCAGGACACGGGCCGCCAGGGCTACTACCACCTGGGCATACCGCCGTCCGGCGCGCTCGACCAGTACGCGCTGGCGGCCGCCAACCTGCTGGTGGGCAACGCCGCCGACGCCGCCGTGCTGGAATGCACGCTGCTCGGCCCCGAATTGATGTTCCACCGCGCCGCCGTGATCGCCGTGACGGGCGCCAGCATGATCCCCAAGATCGACGGCGTGGCGCAGGCCTGCAACGTCGCGCTGGCGGTGCAGGCCGGCAGCCGGCTGTCGTTCGACTTCGTGCAGGCCGGCGCCCGCGCCTGCCTCGCGGTCGCCGGCGGCATCGACGTGCCTGTGGTCCTGGGCAGCCGCTCGACCTATGCGCTGGGCGCCATCGGCGGCCATGAAGGCCGCAAGCTGCAGGCCGGCGACCGGCTGGCGGTGGGCCGGGCCTCCATCCGCACGCGCGTGGGCCGCGAACTGCCGGCTGCGCTGGCCGAGGCTCCGCCTAAGACGCAAACGCTGCGCGTGCTGCCGGGCCTGTACGACCACCGGCTGGAGCCCGAATCCGCCGCCGCCTTCTATGAAGACGTCTGGACCGTGACCTCGGAAGCCGACCGCATCGGCTACCGCTACAAGCAGGGCCGCCCGCTGCGCTTTCGCGCCCGCGAACAGCCGTTCGGCGCGGGCGCCGACCCGTCGAACATCGTCGACGCCTGCTATCCCATCGGCTCCATCCAGGTGCCTGCTGGCGTGGAGCCCATCATCCTGCACCGCGACGCGGTGTCCGGCGGCGGCTACGCCATGATAGGCACGGTCATCAGCGCCGACCTGGACAAGGTCGGCCAGATGCAACCCAACCAGAGCGCCCATTTCGAGCGGGTGACGCTGGAGCAGGCGGTGGCCGCAAGGCGCGACTACCGCGCCCGCTTCGAGCGGCTGCATCAGGCGCTCAGCGGCTGACACCCGGGGCGCGGCCAGGCCGCGCCCTTCCCCCGTTTTCGTGTATTCCGGCCTCGCCCACTGGCAAGGCCGGTGGGCGACGCGCGCCCGTTCCGCAGTCGAACCGCAGCATCCGATCCCGCCAGGAGATCCGACATGGCCAACATGACCTCACGCAAACCGTCCGATGAGACGGACAACTCGCTGCATGCCGTCGCCGACAGCGACCGCATGCCCCGCTACGCCCTCACCATGGCCTGGTGGGCCGTGTGCAGCGCCGTCTTCTACATCGTCGTCGGCGCCACGCTGGCGCTGAAATACGGCGCCCGCAACGCCATCATCGGCATGGTGCTGTCGGTGATCAGCTACGGGCTGATCAACGGCATCATCAGCCGCTATGCGATCCGCAGCGGCCTGTCGGTGGCGCTGTTCTCGCGCCGGCTCTTCGGCACCTCGGGCGCGGCGCTGGCCACGCTGATCTTCTTCGCCACCGCCATCTACTACGCGGTGTTCGAAGGCGCGGTGATGTCGGTCGCGGCGCATCATCTCTATCCGGCCGTGCCGTACTGGCTGGTGGCGCTGGTGGTGGTCATCTACAGCGTGCTGCTGATCTTCGGCAGCGTGCAAAGATGGCTCGACAAGTTCAACGGCGTGCTGCTGCCGTTCTATCTGCTGGGCCTGCTGCTGGCCGTGGTGATGGCGACGCAGGAATACGGCTACAGCGACGCCTGGCTGTCGTTCGGCCCGCCCGAAGGGCCCGTCCCGGGCGGCTGGTGGGACGCCTTCGTGTACTACATGGGCGTGTGGGTTCTGATGATGTTCACCTTCGACTACGCCCGCTTCGGCAAGCGCGAGGACCAGACCTACCATAGTCGCTACAACTTCGGCATGCCGTTCTACCTGGTTACCTTCCTGCTCAACGGCGTGGCCGGCATCTATCTGGTCAGCACGATTCCCAGCGACGCCGCGCTGTCGGAAGTGTCGGTGGTGCTGGCGCTGCTCAAGCTGATGGGCCTGGGCGGCTTGCTGTTCGTCTGGATCACGCAGACCCGCATCAACACCGCCAACTACTACCTGGCCACCATCAACATGCAGGCGTTCTTCGCGCGCTGGCCGGGCATGCGCTGGCCCAAGGCGATGTGGGCGGTCATCGTGGGTGCGGTGACCTATGCACTGATGCTGCTGGACGTGTTCTCGTACCTGCTGCAGGCGCTCGCCTACCAGGGCATCTTCGTGGTGTCCTGGGTGGCGGTGGCGCTGGTCCACATCCTGGGCGGCCAGGAATCCGCGGCGCCAAACGAAGGCGGCGCGGCCTTCAACCGCGCCGGCCTGGCCGGCTGGTTCGCGGGCGCGATCTGCGGCCTCGCGCTGATGCATACGGCCGGCTTCGCGGCGACGCTGGCCGCGCCGGCCAGCTTCGTGGTGTCGGCGCTGGTGTACCGGATCTGCTCCACGGCTGCGGGACGGATGCAGGCGCAGGGCGGCTGATGCCGCACCCGGGCCGCGCGGCAAAACCCGCGGCCCGGCTCGAAGTGTCCTGTGTACACTTTCCACTGATCCCCAGGCAGGTGGAAGGAAATGAACATGCGCGTAGATTTGGCGGCATTGCGGCCGCAGCTCATACAGATCGCCCAGAGCGCGGATACCGGCGACGGCGCCCATGACCTGAGCCATCTGGAACGCGTATGGAAAGCCGCCGCCGGCATGCTGGCGCACCACCCCGAGGCCGACGCCGTGGTGGTCATGGCCGCCAGTTACCTGCATGACTTGGTCAACCTGCCCAAGAACCATCCTGACCGGGCACGCGCCTCGGCCATGGCGGCTGACCAGGCCGTGCGCGAGCTGCGGGCGGCCGGATATCCCTCAGCCAAGCTCGAAGGCGTCCATCACGCCATCGAGGCCCACAGTTACTCCGCCAACATCCCGCCGCGGACCATCGAGGCCCGCATCGTGCAGGATGCCGACCGCCTGGATGCGCTCGGACCGGTGGGACTGGCCCGCATGTTCCACGTCGGCGGGCAGTTGGGGCGGGCGCTGGCGCACCCCACCGACCCCATGGGCGAGCATCGGCAACTGGACGATGGCGTCTATACGCTGGATCACATCGAATTGAAGCTCGCCAGCATTGCGCAAACCATGCAGACGGAAGGCGGCCGCGTGCTTGCAGCCACGCGGCTGGACTGGATACGGCGGTTCCGCGACGACTTCGTGGCGGATTGGGCGGCCTGAAACGGCGCTATCTTCGATCGGCCGGTGTTCATGCTATATAATAAGAACCATTCTCATAAACACTGATGCCGGCCGAATCCAGGCCCGATGCGCGGTGGGGGGGCTTGCCGTGCCGGCCAATAAATTCGCGTTACCGCAGCAGGACATCGAAGGCCTGTACATCGACCATGGCGGTTGGCTGAAAGGCTGGCTGCGGCGCAAGCTCGGCGATGCCTGCAGCGCCGCCGACCTGGCGCATGACACGTTCGTGCGCCTGCTCACAAAGGATGCCCTGCCCGAAATACGCGAGCCGCGCGCGCTGCTGACGACCATCGCACATGGGCTGGTACTGAATCTGCGTCGGCGCCAGCGTCTGGAACAGGCTTACCTGGAGGCGCTGGCGCTCCTGCCGGAGCCTCAGACGCCTTCGCCGGAAACCCAGGCCATCCTGCTCGAAACCCTGTTCGAGATCGATCGCCTGCTCGACGCCCTGCCCCGCTTGATGAGACAAGCTTTTCTGCTATCCCAGATCGATGGCAAGCGCCAAAGCGAGATCGCAGTCGAGCTTGGCGTGTCGGTGCCCACGGTCAAACGCTACATCGCCAAGGCTTTGGCGCACTGCTGCTTCGCGTAACCCGATTACCTGGAACCCGGCCCGATGCCCCCCATCGCCTCCAGCGTCCGTCTTCAGGCAGCGCATTGGCTGGTCGAACTGCAAGGTGACAGCGTGGCCAGCGACACGCTTCGGCGCTGGCGCGAATGGCGCGCAGCGGATCCTGAACACGAACGCGCGTGGCAGCATATCGAGGGCTTCCAGGCCAAGCTGCAGGGCGTGCCCGCGCCCCTGGCGCGCGCAACGCTCACCGTTCCCGATTCTCCCGCGCGCCGCAGGCTCGTCAAGGCGCTGGCGCTTGCCGTCTTCGCGGGCGGCGCGGCCTCGATGCTGGACGAGCAGCGCGCCTGGCGGCGCTGGACTGCCGACAGCCGGACCGGCGCGGGCGAACTTTTGAACCGCCTGCTGCCAGACGGCACCCAGGTCGCGCTCAATGCCGGCACCGCCATCGACATCCAATTCACGCAGACGGAACGCGCGCTGCGCCTCATCAGCGGCGAACTGCTGATCACCACCGCGCCGGATCCCGCGGCGGACCCGCCTCGCCCCTTCCTCGTGCGCACCGGCCAAGGCAGCATCCGCGCCCTGGGCACGCGTTTTTCCGTACGCGACCTGGACGGACGCAGCAGCGCCGAAAGCCTGGTCGCCGTCTTCGAGGGCGCCGTCGAGCTGGCTCCCGCCAGCGGCGCGCCAGCCCTGCTGCGGGCCGGGCAGCAAGGCTGGCTGGGACGTCATGCTGCTACCGCGGCGGGTTCCGCCAACGAAGATGCGCTGGCCTGGACCCAAGGCATCATCGTCGCCCAGGACATGCCTCTGCCGGCATTCCTGGCCGAGCTTGCGCGCTATCGCCCCGGCCGCCTGGCCTGGGACGATGCGGTGGCACACCTCAAGGTCACGGGCACCTATCCCACCGCCGATACCGACCGCGTCCTGGAAATGCTCGTCGACACCCTGCCCGTCACGGTGAGCTACCTCACGCGCTATTGGGTCACGCTGCGGCCCCGTCCGGCCCGGACTACAGAAAAATTCCGCAACGGTTGATCCCTTTTCGTTTTTCGCGGGGCAAGAAGAGTAGGACCACACATTGCCTTCATTCTTGCTCCGGGGAACTGCATATGGGTTTAAACCGCCCGAAACCAACGACTTCCATTCCAGCGGCCGGCCGCCTGCGCCTGCACGCCCTGGTCAGCATGGCCACGCGCGGCCTGCGGGGTTGCGCCGCCATCGTCCCGCTAGCCGTGTGCGCCCCAATGGCGCATGCGCAGGCCGCGGAGGAAGCACGGTACTACGACATTCCCGCCGGTCCGTTGACCGCCGCGCTCAACCGCTACGGTCGTGAGTCCGGCCTGATGCTGTCTTTCTCGACCGAGCAGACCAACGGCCTCCAGAGCAAGGGAATCCAAGGCCGCTACACGGCGCAGGATGGCTTGCAAGCATTGCTGGCGGGTACCGGCTTCGAGGCCGCCGTGCGGCCCAGCGGCGGCTATGTATTGCGGCCTGGCAGCACTCAGCAGCTCGCTCCCGTCGAGGTGGTCGGCGCGCACGAGACCGCCACCGGCCCTCTCTACGGCTATGCCGCCACGCGCAGCGCCACCGGCACCAAGACGGACACCGCCCTGATTGAAACGCCGCAGTCGATCAGCATCGTCGGCGCCGAGGAAATCGAAATGCTCAAGCCGCAGAACCTGCAGGACGCGCTGGGCTATGTCGCCGGGGTCAACCGCTCGGAAGGACTGGACCGGACCTCGGACACCTTGATCGTCCGGGGTTTTCAGCTCGATGGCAACGGCAACCAGTACCGCGACGGCACCAAGTACACAGTCAATATCTTCAACGGCCAGCAGGAACCCTATGGCCTGGAACGCATCGAAGTCCTCAAAGGCGCATCCTCTGTGCTCTATGGCGCCGCCGCGCCCGGCGGCATCATCAACACCATCAGCAAGCGGCCCCCGGCCGCGGCCCTGCGCGAGCTGAACGTCGAAACCGGCAGCTTCGACCGCAAGCAGGTATCAGGCGATTTCGGCGGGCCGCTGGACGAGGAAGGCGTCTGGTCATACCGGCTTACCTTTCTCGGCCGCGATGCGGACACCTTCATCGACCACATTCCTGACCGGCGCGCCTACTTGGCGCCCGCGATGACCTGGCGGCCCAGCGCAGCCACTTCCCTGACCTTGCTCGCCGATTATCAGAAAGACAGGACAGGCTATGTCTACGGCCTGCCCGAAAGCGGCACGATCCTGCCCAACCCCAACGGCAGAATTCCCCGCGAACGCTTTACCGGCGAACCCGGTTACGACAAGTTCGACCTGGAGCGCTACTCGGTCGGCTATTTGTTCGAACATGCCTTCAACGACCAGGTGAAGCTGCGCAACAGCCTGCGCTACATGCATGCCAGCAACGAATACCGCTCGGTCTGGATCAGCGGACTGCAGGATGACGGCCGCACGACCGCCTATCGCGGCGCGGCGCCGCGTTGGGACCGCTCTTCAGGCGTCGTCTCGGACACCTCGCTGCAATACCAGTTGCGCACGGGTCCGGTGGAACACACCTTTCTTGCCGGTCTGGACTATTCCGTCGCCCACCACGAATCCGAACGCTACCAGCGCGAACTCGGCAACATCGATATCTACAACCCCGTCTATGGCAGTCCGATAGGCGGCATCGAGACGCAAAACCCCTACTCCTGGAAAAGCGACACCAAGCGGCTGGGCCTATACCTCCAGGATCAGATGAAGATTGCCGACCGCTGGGTCGTGCTGCTGGGCGGACGGCAGGATTGGGTACGGTTCGACTCGGGTAACTTCTTCACCGGCGAAAAGACCGCGGACAATGAAAAGAACAAAGCCTTTACCGGCCGGGCGGGCCTGGTCTACCTCGCCCCCAACGGCCTCGCCCCCTTCCTGAGCTACAGCGAGTCCTTCGAACCGACCGAGGGCAATGACCGCAGCGGCGGCCGCTTCAAGCCCACCACCGGCCAGCAATACGAAGCCGGCCTGCGCTATCAACCGCCGGGCTCCCACACCATGGTGTCGGCGGCCGTTTACCAGATAACCCGCAAGAATGTGCTGGTCGCCGATCCCTCCGATCCGTCGATGACGTACTCGATACAGGCTGGCGAGGTGCGCTCGCGCGGCTTCGAACTGGAAGTCCGTTCGGCTCTCACCCGCGACATCAACCTCATCGCCGCCTACGCCTATACCGACGCCCGCACCACGCAAGCCAGCCCCTTGCAACCCGAACAGGAAGGCATGCGCACTCCCGGCGTGCCGTACAACCAGCTCTCGCTTTGGGCCGACTACAGTTTCGGCAGTCTCGGGCTGCCCGGTCTGAAGGCGGGCGCCGGCATGCGCTATGTGGGCAGCACGCGCAGCCAGACCAACGCCGAAGTGCCGGCCTTCACGCTGTTCGACGCCATGATCAGCTACAGCACCGGCCCGTGGCGCTTTGCGCTCAATGGCACCAACCTGGCGGACAAGACCTATATCGGGAATTGCACCTATGGATGCTTCTACGGCGAGCCCAGGCGGGTGATCGGGACGGTGAGCTATCGCTGGTAGGCAGGCTCAGAACTTCACCGAGCAGCGGATGCCCGACGGAATCACATTGCCCTCGTTGGGCACGCGCAGCAGCACGGTAAAAGTGCCGCTGGCGGCGTCCATCACCCGGTCGATGCGCCAGACCTTCGCTTCCAGCGGCTTGTCGGTGATCGCCTGATTGACGCTGACCTGCGCCTGCGCATCGGCCTTGATCTGGCCATACAGGCCTTCCGGCACCACCACCCTCACCAGCAAGGGATTGATCTGCGCCAGCTTGACGATCTTGTTGTCATTGACGCGGTCGCCCGGACCTGCATAGCGCTCGGCGACGACGCCGTCGAAGGGGCTCTTGATGCTGCGTTCGGCCAGAATCGCCTGCTGCAGCGCCACCTGTAACTGTGCCTGGCGGCTGCGCGAGGTCATTTCGTCGTAATCCCCCGCAGGCAGCAGCTGGCGCTTGAACAGATCGGTGTTGCGGTCGACGACGCGGCTCAGGTAGGCCGCCTCGGCGCGGCGCAGCCCCAGCGTGGCCTCGTCGACGCTGGTATTCAGTTCGGCCACCACCTGGCCTTTCTTGACCACGTCGCCGCGCTGCACCAGCACGCTGCTCAGCACGCCGGCCGACGCGCTGCCCAATTCGGACACCTGGAACGGTTCCATCAGGCAGGCCATGGGCGCATGCAGATTGCCGGCCTGCGCGGACAGCGCGGGCTCGGCCAGCACCGGCAGGCGGGCATCGGGCGGCAGCCCCTGCGCGCCTGCGGCAGTGGCGAACAGGCAGGCCAACAGGGCCGGGCGGACAAAGCGATGGCGGGTCGTCATGGGATCGGGTCTTTGCATGTCAGTCGCCCTGCCCCGAGAAGGACAGGGAATTCTCAAGTTCTTCATCCGCGGCCACCATCTGGCGGCGCTCGCGGGCCAGTTTTCGTTCGGTGCGGGCCTGGGCGAAACGCAGCCAGCGCGCCGCCAACCCGTTGCAGTCCTGCCCGCGCCGTGCGCGCAGCAGCCGCGAAAGGGCGGCCCAGACGCCGCTGGCGACACTGTCCAGCACGGAGTCTTCCAGCGACAGGATGGCTTCGACATGGCCAGGATCGCCCTGGCGGCCGCTGCGTCCTTCCAATTGGCGGTCGATGCGGGCGGATTCATGCCGCTCGGTCAGGATGACGTGCAGGCCGCCGGCCTCGCGCGCGGCCTCCGACAAGGGGATATCCGTACCCCGGCCAGCCATGTTGGTGGCGATCATGATGCTGCCCAGTTCACCAGCGCGCGCGATCATATCGGCCTCGTCGGCGTCCTGCTTGGCATTGAGCACCACGGCGGGCAGGCCGGCCTGGGCCAGCACCTGGGCCACCTGCTCGGACGCGGCGACCGAACGCGTGCCAATCAGGATGGGCACCCCTTGCCGATGCAGGGCGCGCGTGCGGTCGCGCACGGCGGCCCACTTTTCTTCCAGAGTGGGGTACACGGCATCCGGCGCATGTCGCCGCCGCGACTTGCGATGGGTGGGAATGCGGACCACCGGCAGGTCGTAGACGCGGCCCAGCTCGGCGCGGATTTCCGCGGCCGTTCCTGTCATGCCGGACAGCAGCAGATAGTGCTTGAAGAAGCGCTGGTAGCTGATGCTCTTGAGGGTGGCGCGCGGTTCGCTCAGTTCCAGCCCCTCTTTGTGTTCCAGCATCTGGTGCAGGCCCTGGCCCCAGGACCGGTCCGGCATCACGCGTCCGGTGAACTCATCGACCACCATGATCTTGCCGTCGCGGATGATGTATTGCTCGTCCAGCCGGTACAGATGCAGCACGGTCAAGGCGCTGAGCATCAGCTCTTCGCGCCGGAACGGGATACTCCACGGCGCCGGCAGCGCGGCGCACAATCCGCGCAGATGCTCGCGCCCCAGTTCGGTCAGGATCGCGCGGCGTTCGCCACGGTGCAGGCGGTAGTGTTCGGGCGTCAAGCTTGCGGCCAGTTCCATGGCCTGGCGCGTCACGTCGGCGGTGTCGTCCTCCTGCACGCCGGAAATGATGAGCGGCGTGCGCGCCTCGTCGACCAGCACGCTGTCGGCCTCGTCCACGATCGCATAGCACAGGCCGCGCAGGTACAGCTGGGATAGCCTGCCCTGCTCCCCCCGCAGCCGTTCCAGGCGCAAGGCGTCTTCGTCCTTGTCGCTGTCCAGCACGATCAGGTCGCGCAGGTAGTCGAACACCAGGGTCTTGTTGGAGCAGTACACCACGTCCGCCTGATAGGCCTTGCGCCGCGCGGGTATGTCCATTTCCATGCTGACCCAGGCCACCGACAGGCCCAGCGCTTCGTAGATGGGCCCCATGATCTGCGCATCGCGCTCGACCAGATAGTCATTGGTGGTGATGACATGCACCGGCAGGCCGGCCATGGCGACCGTGGCGGCCGGCAAGGTCGCCGTCAGCGTCTTGCCTTCGCCCGTGTTCATCTCTGCCACCATGCCTTGCAGCATGGCCCAGCCGCCCAGCAGCTGGACGTCGAAATGCGCCTTGCCCAACGCCAGCCGGCCCGCCTGGCGGATCAGCGCAAAGGCGCGCGCCGCGCTTTCCTGGTTGATGCCGTTGGCGCGCAGGTCGAACGCGATCTCGTCGGCCCGCCGGCGCACGCCCGCCAGGTCTATGTCGCCCAGCGCCTGCGTTTCGCGCCGCACCCGCGCCAGGATGCGGCGGGTGCGCCACAGGGGCTGGCGGCGCTTGCGGCTCAGCCAGCGCAGCGCAGCCGTGCCCCATGCCTCCAGCTTGTTGGCATGGCGCTCGCTCTCCTTTTCAGGATAGAGCGGGTCGGGGTGGAGAGCGTCGAAGGCGCGCATGTCAGAGGCGGAACTGGCGCAGCACCATCTGCCGCACCGCGTCGTAGGCCTGCAACGCCAGCGGCCTGGGCTCGTGCGAGAACTTCACGTAGACCCGGGCGCCAAGATAGGCGCGCGGCGCATCCTGGGGCAGCGCCAGGTCCATCACGAACAGGTTCTCCGCGGATTTGGCGCGGCCTTCCTGCGACTTGCGCGGATCCACGCCTATGCTGCCCCCGCCCTGCAGGCTGAGCGCCAGGCTGGGCAGTTCATCGGTAGCGGCCGGCACCTCGCGCGAGATCACCGCCTTGAACTCCTCGCCGCTGTCCTGCACCAGCCGCACGCGCACGTTCCTGAGCGAGCGGTGGATGCGCTCCAGGCTGGATTGCGGCACCACCACGCGCACGGTTTCGGCGTCGGTCAACACATAGCCCAACAGTTCGCCGCGCTGCACATAGCGGCCCGTCATGTCCTCCGGCTGCGCTGGCACGTAGCGTCCGGCGTTCGGGCTGCGCACCTGCTGCGCCTGGACCTGTTCCTGGATCGCCCGCCGCTCGGTCTGCAGGCTGGTCCATTGATGACGCATGATGGCCGCCTGCACCTGGTTCTGCGCATAGGCCTGCACGTAGCGCGCCTGGTACTCGTCGACCTGGGCGGCCAGCATGGCATCGCGGCGCAGCAGCTCGTCGTTTTCCAGCGTCAGCAGCGGCGCGCCCTGCCCCACCGGCGCATCGTCGGCCGCCTGCCGCGCACGCACGAAGCCGGCCACCGGCGCCCTGACCTGGGCGGAAGGCGGCACCCAGACCACGCCCTCCGTATCGGTGGACGAGGGCAGCGGCAGCGCGCCCGCCAGGCCAACCGCGCCCAGCACGCACAGCCCGCAGATCAGATAGGAGCGCAAGCGGTGCGCCTGGATCTGCGGGTCGGCATAGAACTGCCGGCCCAGGCGCCACAGCGGCATGACGATGGTGTTGAACAGCGCCCACATGGCCAGCAGCACGCCGAAGAAGAAAAACTGCCCCGCCATGATGAAGATGGCCAGGAACATGATGAACATGCGGTAGCAGAAGGACAGCACGGCGTAGCCCGCGAACCACGCGCGTTCGCCCGGTGTCGCGCGCGGCGCTTCCACGCCGCGCAGGCCCAGCGCATAGCGCTTGAACAGATAGCCCAGATAGCCGTTGGCCCGCTGGCCCAGGTTGGGTATCTCGATGGCATCCGACAAGACGTAGTAGCCGTCATAGCGCAGCAGCGGATTGCCGTTCATGAACAGCGTGGAAACGCCGCACAGGACGATGACGGTATAGGCCAGCGAACGCCCCAGCCCGGGATCCAGCTGGGTCCAGACGATCATCGCCACGGCTGCCAGGAACAACTCGACCAGGATGCCCGCCCCGCCCGCCAGCATGCGCCAGCGCTTGTCGGCAAAGGCCGAGGCCGCCGAGGCATCCACGTAGGGAATGGGCACCAGCAGCAGGAACATCAGGCCGATCTCGTGCACCTCGCCGCCGCGCGCCTTCACGGCGCAGGCGTGGCCGAGTTCGTGGATGGCCTTCACCACCGGATAGACCAGCGCCATCGCCAGCACATTACCCGTGGAGAACACCTGGTCCCAGATATTGTGGGTCAAGGCCTGCCAATGCATGGCGCCCAGCGCCGCGCCCGCGCCCACCACGCCCAGCCAGAGCAAGGCGCCCAGCCAGGTGAACAGCCAGCGGTAATACGGCAGCGCCCGCGTCAGCCAGCGGTCCGGATCCAGCAGCGGCATCTTCAGCGCGCTGGGATTGCCGATGTACTGCTTGATCTTCTGCATGCGCTGGCGCTTGCGGCGCTCGACCAGGTCGCGCACGTCCGGCGCGCGGTCGGTGGTCAGCACATCGGCCCGGTGCAGCTGGGCCATCAGGCGGATGACCTCGTCCTGCGGCATGGCGTCGCCCTCCAGCTGGCCGCAGGCGATCTCCCAGATCTCCTGCACCGTGCGGCGCCCGTCCATCAGGCTGATCATCAGATTGGCCTCGGGCGTATAGCGGTGGAACTCGCCATTGCTCTGGTCCTGCATCACATACCAGACCTGCCCCCGGTAGACGTGGCGATGGATATGGATGTGCGAGCGCAGCCGCGGGCGCAGCGCGCTGACCCGGTGCCAGGAATTGCTATAGAGCGCGGTACCAGACATCTTCTGCTCTTCAGCCGAACCAGGCCCACCATTTCAGGCGGAGCCAATCGAAAAACCCGTGCGTCCAGATCCAGGCGTAGCGGCGCTCGTCGATATCGATGCGGCCCACGCCTTCCATGCCTGGCCGCAGCGCGGGCGCCGCCTTCTCATCCAGGCTGGCCTCCAGCCGGAACACCGTCTTGCCCTCCTGCACCTGGGCCAGCGGCACGATGCGCGTGACCGTGAAAGGAATCTGCCGGTCGGGCATGGCGGCAAGAGCCACCCGCCCCGTCTGGCCAACTGCCACGTCATCGATCAGCCGGTCTTCCACGTCGAGCCACAGCCGGTAGCCGTCCGGCGGCGACAGCTTGAACAGCTCCTGCCCGCGCTTGACGGCTTCGCCCAACTGTTGGCTCAGGTCGCCGCTGACTATCGTGCCATCGAACGGCGCACGCAGCGTCGAGCGCTGGATCTGTTCACGATGGAACTGCATCTGCGCCATGGCCTGGCGCGCCTGCGCCTGCGCAATCGCGGCCGCCGCGCTATCGCCGCGCGCCGAGGCTTCTTCGGCCTGGCGGCGATACTGCACCTCCAGATTGCCCGCGCGCAGCAGCTCCAGCTCGGTTTCGCGCGTGTCCAGGGCGGCCAGGGCGTCGCCCTGCTTCACCTCGTCGCCAGCGCGGCGCGTCGCATCGCTGATGTAGCCGTCGAACGGGGCCGCCAGCACGCGCTGCACCACGCCCTGCACGGTGGCGGTCGCGCTGATGCGGTACGGCCCGTGCGCAAACACGCCCAGCGCTACAACGGTCACCAGCGCCAGCGCGGCCAATTTCCGCCCGATGTAGCGCGGCCCCAGCAGACGGCCCGCTTCGCGCAGCGCGCCATCGCGCCACTTGCGCCAGAAGGGGCGCTCCTGCCGCAGGCGCTGGTACAGCACGCGGCCGGCCAGCAGCACCACGCTCTGGCATAGCTCGACGCTTTGCCGATCGAAGGGCTGCTTGTCCGGCCGTTCGAACACCAGGGCGCCGCGCGCCTCGTCCTCGGGCGCGAACGGCACGGTCAGCACATTGCCGTTGCCAAACTCGCGCGCCAGCTTCTGATGCGCGCGCAGCTGGATGGTGCGCGCTTCGTCTTGGGGCAGGCACAGCGTGGTGTTCTGGTCGATGGCCTCGTCCATGGCCTCGGCCACGGCGCGCATCAGATTCATGTTCTGCACCAGCCGGCTGCTGTGCGACAGCGCATACACCTTGGAGCGGCCGTCCTGCCGAAAGCCGATGCTGACGCGGTCGCACTCCAGGCGGGTCGCCAAATCCGTGACCAGCGTCAGCGCCACATCCTTGAGCTGCCCTTCCTTGAGCGCTCGCGCCACGCTGTTGATCACCACCATCAGCCGCTCGACCGTCTGCGCGCTGTCGGCTTCCTGCCGCTGCAACAGCCAGAGCTCCAGCACGCCCGCGCCCCAGCGCAACGCCTGCACCAGCGGCTCAGGCGCCTGCATGGCGGTCTCGAATGCGGCCACGCCATGGATGCGTCCATCGAGCACGATGGGATAGGCAACCACCAGTCCGAGCGCGTCGGCCGACACCGCGACCTCCCGTCCCTGCAGCGATTCGTCGACTGCGCCATAGAACGCCGCGCCGGCCCGGCTGCCCGGCGGGTACTGGGACGCCGCCTCGAAGGGGCCGGCATCCGGTTCACCCAGGATCAGCGCCGCATGACGCACACCCGTCAACTGGCCGGCCTGCAAGGCCAGCCAGGCGTCCAGGAAGGACTGGCGGTCGCTGGCGGCCGACAGCGCCGACCACCAGGCCAGGTCCGCGCGCTTCACCTGCGCGGGCACGACTGCATCATTCATCCTCGCTTCCAGTCTCCGTCAGCTCGGGTTCCCGGCGGCGCACGCTCAGTCCGCGCTTGCGGGCTGCCTTGGGTTCCCACGTGTTGGTCTTCGAATTGAACACGACCGTACCCTTGGAGGCCGCGCCCAACGCCCCGCTCAAGCCCAGCAAGCCCACCCCTGCGGCCAGTGCCACCCGCTCGGCCGCTGATGAACCGGACAGCGGCGCTTGCGCATCCGCCCTGGCGTCCGGCTGCCCGGCTTGCGCCGCGCCCTCGGCTGCCGGCGCCGCGTCCGGCGGCACAGCATCCTCGACCGGCGCCGACGTCGGCGACGCAGCCTGGGCGCCGCCGGCATAGCCTTGGCCCCCGTCCTGCACCGTCTGATCCGTGCGCATCGAGACCTGGTGCGGCGCGGCCGAAGAAGCATAATCGGAAAGCCCGCCGTCGTGGCGCTCGATTACGATGTCCGGCCGAGCCACGCCCAGCCTGACGCGGGCGGCCAAAGCATGCCCCTGCGCATCCGTCTGGCCATCCGCCGCTCCCCAGCCGGCCAGCGCACCGAACGCGGGCCGCGGCCAATCGCCAAAGTTGCCGTTCCAGGAGAACAGGTTCTCCATGGCGCGCGTGATCAGGTCGGGCGTATTGCCGCCCTGGCCGAAGCGGGTCAGGTTGATGACTCGGCCGCTCGCCGGGTCGATGTAGATCGCCGCGAAGTCGCCCACCATCACATCCTTGGAGAAGTCGCCGCGGAACTTGTCGGCGCCCAGGCCGCCCAGCATGTAGTTGCTGCCGGTCCCCGCCAGCAGGATGTCGTCGCCGCCGAAAGCGATATCGGTGGTTTCGATCAGGCTGACGCGGTCGTTGACGAAGGCCACGCGGCCGTTGTCGCCCAGCATGACGTTGTTGCCCGCGCCGCTTTCCAGCTGGTCCGCGCCTATCCCGCCCAGCATCACGCCCTCGCCATTGTTGTAGAGGCTGTCCCGGCCGCCCGTCGACGGGTACGAGGTTTCGAACATGGCGATGCGCCCGGCGGCGGTGTACAGCGCCCGCGCGCCGTCACCGGCGATCAGATTGAAGCCGCCTGCGCCCGTCGCGCGGATGACGTCCTCGCCCATGCCACCGAACAAGGCATTGCGGCCCGCGCCCACGGTGATGGTATTCAGCCCGCCCGCCGGCAGGTTGATCGTCTCCAGCATCCGCAGTCCGGCGCCCGCCAGATAGCGCGCACCGGCGCTCGGCGCCGCCGTATCGATGAAGTCGCCGCGGTCGCGCAGGTAGTTCACCGGGTCCACGGTCACGATGCGGCCAAAGTTGGCGAACACGATGTTGTTGCCGTCGCCTGCCATGATCGTGTTGCCGCCTGCCGCCAGCCTGTCCGCCGACCCGCCCACGGCCAGGCCTGCGGCCTGCTGCGGCGTCAGCACCAAGGTCAGCGCCGCCAGCGATTGCAGATCCGCCCGCGCCGCGGCGCCCATGTCCATCGGCGCGCCCAGGTCTATGTTCATGCCGGCATTGCCGAACACGATGTTGTTGCCCTGGCCCGCGTCGATGACATTGCTGCCGCCGCCGCCCGCGATCAGGTCGTTGCCCAGGCCGCCCAGGATGCGGTCATTGCCCGCGCCGCCGTACAGGATGACACCCTGCGTGGTCGTGCGCGCATCCAGCACGTTGTTGCCGGCCGCGCCGAAATGCAGCGCCTGGCCCGCCTGGCGCTGGCCGGGCAGCGCGGTGTAGTAGGAGTCGTCCTGGCTGGTCGAGCCGAACAGCAGAACCGGACGGTCGGCGCCGCCCACCGTGCCGCCCTCGGCCACCAGCAGATTGTTGCCGCCGCCGCCCTGCACCAGCGTCACCGTGCCGACCGTGGCGTGACGCACCGTGTAGGTGTCGTCGCCCTGGCCCAGCATGGTGTTGACCGACTGCACGCCATGGAAAATGACGCCGCGGTCGTACACCTGAGTGCCGGCCTGGCCGGACAGCGACACCGTGCCGCCCGCGCCGCCCAGTCCCGGCGTCATGCCCAGCCCGGTGATGCGGCCGAAATCGGCCGCCTGCGCGTTGCCGTACAGACGGCCCAGTCCGCTCAGGTTGTCCACCTGGTCCTGCATGCCCGTCTTGCCCGCCGTGGCGCCGTCGTCGAAGATCCGAATGCGGTCATTGACGGGCGCCGTCGAGACCGCCCCCTGATCGCGCGCGCCCAGGACGCCATCCGACTCGCTCGGCAGGCCCACACCCGCGTGCAACGCACTGTCGTAGCCCGGGCGGTCCATGGTTGCGCCTTCAATCAGCAAGCTGCCCTGGATGCCCGATACGTCGTGCGGCTGATCGCCATAGTTGGCGTAGCTGACGCCCGTGGCCGGATCCACCGTAATGACGGGCTGATCGGTGGCCCGCGGGCTGCGGACCTTGCCCGGCTCGTTGGCCGCGCCGGCATAGGCCGGATCCGCCACGCGCACCAGGATGGGCGGCAGCGCCACATCCTGCAACCCCGGCAGGGTGGTGAAGAGCGAGGCCGACAGATGCAGGTCCAGGCCGGCCAAGCTCACTGGCGGCAGGCCGACGCCGGCTCCGCCCTCGACCTTGATCAACACTTGCTGCGCCACGCCCCAGGCGTGCGCGCCTGTGCCATTGGCGTCGAAGGCCAGCACCACGCTCTGATGCCAGGTCTGGCCGCCGTCGGTCGACAGCAGCACGCCGCGCCCTTGCAGACCTTGCATGGCCGCAGCCAGCGCATCCGCAGAAGACAGGCCCGCGCCCTGCGACACCGACCCGTACAGCGGATGCCACCATGGCGCTGCTCAGGGAAACGTAGGCCTGGCCGGATGCCGGACGCGGCAGCACGCTGGCGTCCAGGCTCACCGACAACGACAGGGTATTGCCGCCATCGGCGTCCAGTTCGCCCGGCTGCGCCGTGATGCTGACCGGCTGCGCGCCATCGAACACGTCGCGCGAACCGCCGCGACCCGTGACGATGGTATTGCCCGCCACATCTCCCGACAGATCGAAGGTATCGCTGCCGCTGCCGCCGATCAGGGTCGTGATGACGTTGCTGCGAGTCGACAACACGTAGATGTGGTCATTGCCTTCGCGCGCATCCAGATTGACGCGCTGGATGTTCTGGTAGCTGGTGTTCAGCCCCGCGCCGCGTATGCCTTCCTGCGTCAGCGCAAACGCGTCGGCGTCCTCGGAACCCAGCATGGTGTAGGTATTCAGGCCCGCACCGCCGTCGATGGCAACCGGCCCGTTCACGACATAGCCGCGCCCGCCGTCCGCCTGCGCCTGCGCTTGCTTGAAGGCATAGACCATGAACTCGTCGTCGCGCTTGCCGCCATGCAGGGCCAGCGGCGCGGCGTTGCTGTAGACGCGGAACACGTTGCTGCTGTTCTCGGCGCCGTACAGCGTCATGCCGTAGCTGTTGCCGCGCGACAGATAGCCCTGCGTCGTCAGCACCGTGCCGATCTGGTCGCCGGCAGCCACTTGCGGCAGTTGGCGGTCCAGCGCGTACAGCTGCCCTACCAGGTACTCGTTGTGCTTGGCCGGATCGCTGCCCAGGCCGCCGTCGATGACCACGTGGGTGCCGGTGTCGTCGATATAGAAGCGGTTGCCGCCATCCACCGCATTCAGGCGCAGTCCGCCCGTCATGCTGCGGTCGTAGTTCACGCGCTGGACCGAATCGGCGTAGCCCGCGCCTTGCGGCGTGATCTTGGCGACATGGTTGGCGCGGACCAGGAAGCTCTCGTCCTGAGCCGTGCCGTTGATAGTCAGCTTGTTGACGTCGGCCAGGTTTTCGCGACCGTGGTCGTCGGAATCGTGAACGTTGACGATGATGGAGGTCAGCGCCGCGTTCAGGTTCACGACGATGTGATCGGCGCCGCGGCCCCCATCCACGTCCACCCGGTCCGTCACGCCTGGCGAGCCTTGCTGGCTGGTCAAGGAAGGCAGTTGATCCAGCACGATGAGATCGTTGCCGTCGTTGCCGCGCAGCGAAATTCCGCCCGCCAGCGCGCGCGCCGACAGGTAGATGTAGTCGTCGCCCTCTCCGCCCTGCACGGTGGCGCCCCGCGCCAGCAGGATGCGGGACATCCAGATCTTGTCGTCGCCCGCGCCGGCATCCACGGCCAGATGGCCGAGGAAATCCGACTCCGATAGGGTAATCAGGTCGGCACCGGAACCGGTCGTGATGACGGTATGGCCGCCCACGGTCGCTCGGTCCAGCAGAACGATGTTGCCGCCATCGCCCGCGTCCACCGTCAGTGCGCCGGTCAAGCCGCTGGCCAGCACCGTGATCTGGTCGGCACCGGAACCGGTCGTGATGACGGTATTGCTACCCACGGTCGCGGTGTCCAGCAGAACGCTATTGCCGCCATCGCCTGCGTCCACCGTCAGTGCGCCGGCCAAGCCGCTGGCCAGCACGGTGATCTGGTCGGCACCGGAACCAGTCGTGATGACGGTATTGCCGCCCACGGTCGCGCGGTCCAGCAGAACGATGTTGCCGCCATCGCCCGCGTCCACCGTCAGTGCGCCGGTCAAGCCGCTGGCCAGCACGGTGATCTGGTCGACGCTGGAACCGGTCGTGATGACGGTATCGCCGCCCACGGTCGCGCGGTCCAGCAGAACGATGTTGCCACCATCGCCTGCGTCCACCGTCAGTGCGCCGGCCAAGCCGCTGGCCAGGACGGTGATCTGGTCGACGCTGGAACCGGTCGTAATGACGGTGTTACCGCCCACGGTCGCGCGGTCCAGCACAACGACGTTGCCGCCATCGCCTGCGTCCACCGTCAGTCCGCCGGCCAAGCCGCTGGCCAGCACGGTGATCTGATCAAAACCAGAACCGGTCGTGATGACGGTATCGCCGCCCACGATTGCCGTTTCCAACAGCACCGTGTTGTCGCCTGCGTCTGCCAGCACGGTCAACGCGCCCGCGATCCGCGTATTCAACACAGACACCGCATCGTCGCCCAACCCAGTCTGCACCAGGGCGTTGCCGCGCAGATCGGATGCATCGAACACCACCGCGTCGTCGCCGTCCAGGGTACGCACGACGGTGTCCTGCTGGTCGATCAACTGCGCCCGCAGCGTTACGCGGTCCCGGCCAGAACCGCCGGTGACGTCCAGCAAAAGGCCTTGGACCAAGGCCCCATTGCCATCCACCCCGCCGCCGATCTCGGCGCTGGCGCCGAACGTGATGGCGTTGTCGCCCGTTGCACTGCCGTAGACATGCACCTGCGGCGCCAGCAGGCGGCCATTGATGTCCGCCACCGCGGCTTTGCCGTAGCCCGCCTGGCCACGGTCATCGCGGTCCACGCGCAGATTCATACGCTGGCCCGCCTGGATCAGCGCGCCCGGCATGAGGCCGCTGCGGCCCGCCACCGACAGGTTGTTGCCCGCCAGCAGGCTGAGCGCGCCCATGACGCTGATCACGGAGTCCGCCGCCAGGACGATGTCGCCCGAGGCCGCCGTCTGTCCGCCTTCGTGGCGCGCCACCAGCCATGCGTTGTTCGCCTCGATGTGGCCAACATTCATGGACAACGCCTGCGACACGCCTTGCGCGTCAGTGGCAGCCCCCGCCTGTACCAACGCCACGTCGCCGCCCGCCAGGGCGTTGATCGTCGCCTGCGGCCCGACTGCCGCCACGATCAGGGCATCGTTGGCCTGCACGCCGGCGACGTCGGACTGCGCATAGCCGCCAACCGAGCCGCCCGCCGTGAAGTACAGGCTGCCGCCCGTCACGACCGCGTCCGTCCGGCCGCTGGAAACTCCCGGATGCGCCGTCTTGTCGTTGACGATGCTGGCCTGGCTGGCCAGATGCACCTCATCGCGCGAGCGCGACTCCACACGAGACAGCGTCAAGTCATGGACGCCCAACTGACTGAGCGATATCGAGCCTTGAGCCGAGGCCACCAGATGGCCGGACAGGTCCGTCAACAGCGGCGAGCCCAGCTCGCCTATCGTGCCGGACAGGGTTTCCAGCCACACGTTGCGCGCCGTGATGGCGGCCTGGCCGGACGGCGTGCCGTTCAGGATCGAATCCAGCGCATAGATGCGGGCATCCCCGCGGACCCCGTTGGCATCGACCACGTCGATGCCGCCCAGGCGCAGGCTGTGCATGCCGTACAGATTGACGCCTTGCGCCGCCGAGGCGCGCACCAGCGCCTGCGCGTCGCTCTGCGAGATGCTGATCAGCAGCGGCGTGCCCTGCTGCGACAGGTCCGCGCCCAGCTGGCCCACGGACTGGCCGGCGATCAGGACCACCTCCCGCGTGTAACCCAAGGCGGCGAGGTCCGCCGCGCCCAGATCCGACAGCACCACGTTCGCATACTGCCGCTGCCCTTGGGCCGTGGCGTTCAGGATCGATTGCCCCGCCTGCAGCGTCACGCTGCCGGCCGACACCACCTGGCCGACCAGCAGATTGGCGTCCGCCTGGTAGGACGAACCTCCTGCCGCCGTGCCCTTGGTGTGCGCCAGGACCAGGTTCAGGTCCTGCGCGCCCACCTGCGACACCCGCGCCACGCCGCCCGCTTCCACGTACAGGGAATGGCCGGCGGCGAGATTGAGCTGCAGGTGCTTGGCGCCATCGTATTGATAGATGCCGTTGGCGTCGCGCGTGCTGCCCACGACGTCCTTGTCCGCCACCAGGCTGACCTGGCCGGCGCTCTCCAGCGTGCCGGCGTCGGTGCCGATGATGGAGCCGCCCTGCGCGCTGACCGTGATGGTGATGCCTTCCTTGGCATGGATGTCGCCCAGGCGGATGCTGCCCTGCGGCGAGTCCAGGCCCACCGTGGTGTCGCTGTATGCGGACACCACGCCGTTGACAGCCTGCACCGCGAGCGAGCGCGTCAGTTTCAGCGTCAGATAGCGCGGGTCGCGCATATCGCCCACCAGCATGCCGGCGCTCAGCGCCTGCGGGCTGGCGCCATCCTGCGCCATGTACGGCACGCTGATCTGGCTCCAGACCGGATCCAGGAAGCCGCTGCCGATATCCACCACCTGCACGCCGCTGGCGCGCGCGGCATCAATATTGGCCTGCAACTGGCTGCGCTGGCCCGCCGTTGCGCCTTCCAGCATCTTGCTGTTGTAGATGAAGACGTCGCGGCTGTTCTGGTACAGGTCGAAACGCTCGGCAAACAGGAACTGCACGGCGCTGTTAGCCGCCAGCGTCCTGCCCAGCATCAGCGAGGCATCGTTGGAGAACAGCGGTTCAAAGCGCTGCCACAGCGACGTATCGGAGAAATCGACGCTGGCGCGGTCCAGCGGCATGGTGCCGGCCGGGCCGATGTAGCGGTAAAGCGTGTGGTATACGCCCGCCAGGTTGACCGCGTTGGCGCGCGACAGGATGGCCTTGTCGGCCTCCGGCAGCGAGTCGAACACGTTGGCGCGGTCGGCTTCCGACAGTCCGCCCAGGTTGGGCAACTGCAAGGTGTAGTCGCCGAGTTCGGCGCCGATCGAGCCCTGGCCGGAAGTTCGCAGCACGATGTCCGCGCCCGCCTTCACGTTCAGGAAGCGGTCGGCGGGCGGCGCGCCCTCGCCGCTGACCTCCAGGTCGAAGACCTGTTCGTTGATGGCCGCCGACACCGGATACAGCAGGTTGTTCTCGATATTGCGCAGCGTCGCCGTCGAGAAGTAGAAGAAATGGCCCGCATCATAGGTCTGGCCGTACAGGGCGATCTCCTGCGCGGTCTGCGGCGGCGCGTCGGCGCGCACCGAGTAGACGCGCGTATACGCCTCCACCCCTGCCCCATTCAGGCTGGACGCGTCGAACGCCAGCGTGATGGCCTGGCCCAGGTTCGGGTACAGGGCCAGCAAGCCGTCATTCTGCCCTGCGCCGGTCTGGTAGAGCATGGCGTCGGCCAGCGATGCCGCCAACCGGATCGTGCCGTCCGCGCCCACGATGGCGTAGTAGGCCGTATCGGCCCGCACGTCGCCCACGGAGTGCCGGAAGTAGATCTCGTCGCCGGTGCGCAAGGCGCGCAATTGCCCGCTGCCGTCGTCGACGATGTTCATGTCGGCCAGCTTGAAACTGCCATCGGCCACGGCCGTCAATCCGGACACCGCGGTTCCGGCAACGGATTCCAGCCTATCGCGCCAGTAGTTGTGATACTCGGCCGTCTGCGCCAATTCCTTGTCGACCACGTAGTCGTAGACGACCTGGTTGCGCGTCGACTTGACCAGGTCCTTGGCCGCGGCGATGTTCAGCGCGGCTGGCAGGTAGTTGGGGTCGAAGCCCTGGTTGCGCAACTGTTCATGCAACGCTTGCAGCTGGGCGCTCAAGCCTTCGGTGGAGCCCGCCGCCTGCGTCTGGAACAGGTGCGTGGAGACGGTGAACATGCCGCGCACGTCCGCCGCCGCGAAGCCGCGCAGCAGTTCGCCGGTGATGCCGGCATCCGTGAACAGCGCCTTGGCCAGCGCCTGTCCCTCCGCCGTCTGGTTCAGCGCCTGGATCTGCTGGTACAGCACCGCCTGTTCCTTGGAGGCGAACAGCTGGATCGTATTGTTGGCGCCGACGAGCACGTAGTAGGCCACGTTGGTCTGCAGGCTGGACACCTTGCCCGTCTGCAGGCGCACGTCGTTCAGGTACACGCGGTCGAAGTCCTGCAAGGCGCGATAGCCCGTCACCTGGCCGCTGGCGTCAGTGACCGGCACGATGTTCATGTCGGTCAACGTAATGACGTTGTCGGCCTGTACCGAAGCGCCGCTGGCGGCTGCGTCCAGCAGCCTGACGGTGACCGCTCCAGGAGAATTGCCCGCGAGCGCAAGGATCTTGCCGACGGTGACAGGGTCGCCGCCATTGAAGGCGCCGTCCACGCTGTCGGACAGGGTCACCACGCGGCCGTTCACGCTCTGCACGTAATAGATGACCGTCTGCGTCGAATTCGCGAAGCTCAGCTCGATGCGCTGGCCCTGCACCAGGCGGTCGGTGCCCGGCAATGTCAGCGTGGCCACGCCGAACTGCGTCAGGGACTGTTGCGCGAAGCCCGAGTCGACCAGGCGGATGCCGGCGTTGACGGTCTTGCCCTGCAAGGTCGGCGTATAGGCGCCGGTGGCAACCGGGTCGTGGACGTTGGTGTTCTTGTAGACGTCCAGGTCCATCAATTGCGACTTCTGCGCGTAGACCTTGCCGCTGAAGGTGATGCGGCCGGTCAGCCAGTCGCTGTCGGAGCTGGCGGCCGTCAGCGGATTGCCGTTGGCATCGACGATGGTCAGGATGTGCAGCGTGCCGTTGTCGTAGACGCCCAGCTCATGGCCCTGCAAGGCGCCGTTCTGGTTCGTCATGTACAGCTCCAGGCCCGCCAGCGAGATCGATTGCCCGCTCTGCAACAGCGCCTTGATGCTGTTGGCCAGCTGCGTGCGCGCGCTGTCGCTCAAGCCCGCGCCGGTCAGATCCCAGCTGAAGCTGTTGCCCATGTCCACGTACTCGGCGTAGCCCGCGCCGGCGCCCGACTTTTCCGTGTAGGTGTGGAAGGGCAACAGGTTGCTGCCGTACCAGCCCCAGTAGGACGTCGGGGTGTCCGACGTCAGCACGCCCTGCTTGAGCGCCGACGCGCCGAAGCCGCGCTGCACCGTGTACGCCACGGCCAGCGTAGCCGCACCCGAACTCGCGCCCTTGCCCAGGCCGGTCAAGCCGTACGCCAGTTCCGTCGGCAAGCGGGTCGAGACCACCGTACCCAGGCCGTTGCGGATGTAATAGTTCTTCGTCTCCACCGCCGCGCCCGAGAAAGTCACGGACACGTGGTTCTGCGAGTTGTACAGGCTGGTGGCGGGCGAACCGTCCGCCTGGACCAGGCTCAGGGACTCGATGCGGCGCGTGTAGCTCATGCCGTCTATCGTGAAGGTGATCTCGCTGCCGATCAGCCCGTTGCCGGCATTGTTCATCCACTGGTTGTAGGCCTGCACCGAGGAGACGCTGCCTGGCATGCTCCAGCCCAGCTGCGTGCCGGAAAGCAGCAGCTGATTGGAGACAACGGAGCGTTCGATGACGGACCATGCGCTATTCGGCGCGGTGGAGGTCAGGTTCGCGTACAGCGAGCCCGCGCCCGTGGCGATCTGGTCGTTCGGATTCGCCAGGTTGTGCTGCAGGATCGCATTGACGATGGCCGAGCTGATGTCCTGATCGCCCGCTTGCGGCGTGCCCACGGCGCCCGCGGCCGGCACAGCGGGCCGCACCGTGTCGGTGGTTCCGGTGTAGCTGGCGGCCCCGGCCGTATCGGCGCCATTGCTCAGCACGATGTTCAGTTCGCGATGGCCATTGGGATCGGCGGTGGTCAGATCGCCCACATACGGCGACTTGAGCCGGATGAGGACGGTATCGAAGCTGTTCGACCCCCACCACGATTCCGTGGGCAGGATCTGATCGATCGCCAGCACCTGCCCGCCCACCAGTATGCTGGTGTAGCTGCGCATTCCCGCCAGCACGCGCTGGGCGTAGTCGACGATGGACGGATCCGCCTTGGCGGCGAACTGCGTCATCTGATCGGCGGTGAGCTGCAGGCGCAGCGTATCGGAACCCTGCTGCGTGGTCAGGGCGCCCGTGGGCAGCGTGAAGCTGATCGGCAGATTGGCATTGGACTGCTCCGTTGCGCCCGCAAGCGCATACGACGGTCCGTACAGCACGCCCTGGCTGCCGGCGGTATAGCCCAGCGAGGCCAGCGACACCGGGCCCGCGCCCGGGTTGGACGGATCGTACAGCGTGAAGCTGAACCGATAGACGCCATTCGCGCCGCTACCCGCCACCAGCCCCAGATATCCCAGGATCTCGGTGCGGGCGTTGCCGTTCAGGCTGTTGTTGTACGCCAGGCGCACCAGGCGATGGTCGTCGACCGCCGCCTGCAAGACCGCGGCATACTCATCGGCCGTCATGCCGATCGCCAGGTACTGGCCGCCCTCGGCCTGCGTGCTCAGGTAGGTGCCCACGCCGCCCAGCGTCACGGTGGCGGTTTGCAGCGAGCGCACTCCCGACCAATAACTGTCGTACTGCGCCAGCTGCGCGCTCAGTTCGGCCAGGATCTTGGCCGTGACCGTGGGGTAGGCCTTTTCCGTCGCGGTGCGCGTGTCCGCCAGTTCGCCGTCCAGCAGCGAACCGCCGTTCAGGCTGATGTGCACGCCACCCAATTCCGCGTACACGGCGGCCTGCGGGTTGCTCCAATTCACAGGCTTGACCAGGGTCAGGTCGGCGTTCAGGACGTTCTGCGCCAGATAGATGCTCTTGTCGGCGCCGGCGGGTCCGCCCGCCAGGCCCGCCTGGGCCGCGAAGCCCTGGCGCGCATGGATGACCAGCGCCTTGGACGCCGTGCCAATGGCGCCGTAGCCGGCGTTCAGCTCGATACGGTTGCCCGAGACCACCGTGTCGTTGCCCGCGGACGCGTGGCTGAAGATGCCGTTGAGCGCTTCGATGTAGACCGTGCCAGCGGACGAGGCGACCTTCTTCAAGGAAGCCCAGGAGCTGGCGCCGCCATCCGAGAAGTAGTTCAGGCGGATGTCGTTGCGCGCCTCGGCCCGGGTGTAGCCGCTGGAACCCATGATGTTCAGGTTGATCGCGCCACCCAGCGCGATGGCGTCGACATTGACCACGGCGGATGCGCCGGACGGCATCTGGCCGTTGGCATCGCGCGCCATGATGCCAACCTCGCCCTGCATCGTGATGGAGGTCGGCGTGGAGGCCGACACGGCCTCGATACGCACGGTCTTGCCATTGCCGACGATCAGGTTGCCAGCCAGCGTCACGTTGCCGTTGCTGCGGATGTAGATGGCGTTATCGCTGTTGCTGGAGCCCATGAAGCTCAGCGTGATCTCCTGCGATGCCGGCACATAGAAGGTGAACAGTTCCTGCTGCTTCTTCTCGACCACTTGCGTGAGCGTGGTGGTCTTGGTGCGCAGCCAGCCGCCCCCGCTGGTGTGCGGGCCGTCGTTGCGCACGATCACGCCGGTATTGAACTTGCGGTAGGCCACGCTGAACGCGGACGTGTCCAGCGCTGTGCCGCCCGACGATTCCAGGCGGTAGTGCTTGCCGTCGGGGCCGACTATGTCGCCGTTGGCGTCCTCGACCAGGCTCTGCGTGCCGCTGCCCTCGATCGTGGACGGCAGCAGCGCTTCGTTCAGCTTGCCGCTGGCCGCCAGCTGCTGCTTGAGCGCGTCCGGCACCGAATTGATGCCGTCGTAGGCAAGCACCGTGGACACCAGCACCGGGCGCGGCGTCTCGTAGACCGTCACGGGGCCGGACTTGGTGGTGTCGTTGTCGGTCAGCCAGCCCAGCGGATCCCAATCCCCGAACAGGTTGAAGCGCTTGGTGGTGTAGACCGTGGTGGTGGTCTCTCCCGAGGTCCAGCCCATGACCCACACCATCATCTGGCCGGTCTGCGGCTTGTATGAAAGGGTCAGCGTGCGGCCGTCCTGCAGCGTGCCGGCGGAATTGCTCAATCCGCCAGCATCGCGCTGGCCGGCGGCGTTCTCGTAGACCCAGATCCAGCTCAGCGCCAGCGGATCCGCCGGGTCCGGCGTGACCTGCACGAACTTGTTCCAGACCGTGTGCACGACATTGTTCAGGCCCTGCAGTTCATACAAGTCCTTCTGCCCGCGCGACGTATCGATGATTTCGATGCGGCCGCGGCGATAGGTGCTGACGTCGATATCGTGCGTCACCAGCGCGTAGGTGGTCTGGTTGTCGATATGGACCGAGGCGTAGCCGTTGGCCACGACCAGGTTGCCGTTGCCCACCGACACGATCTGCCCGGTCAGCGAAATGCTGCCGCCCGCCAGCCTGACCGGATCCAGGATGATGGTCTGCGTGGCGTAATCGAAACGGCCCGTGATGGCGCCATAGCGGTTCAGGGAACCGTCCGCGCTGAACGACACGCCGTTGATGGCGTAGCCGTTGCCATCCTGCAAGGCCTTGTCCTGATCGCCGCGGAAAGAGCTGTCGATCTTGATGTAGGCATCCGTGACGCCGCTCTGGATCTTGCCGTCGATGTTCAGCGTCAAGGCCGAAATGCTGATCGCGCCCAGGGCGAAAATGCGCGAATCCCGCGCCGCCGGGTTGTCGTTCAGGTATTTCGAGAAAGGCTCAAGCTTGGTATAGCCCCACTTCAGCAGCACGTTCTGCATCGTGTCGTCGATGCCGGTGCTGGCGCCGCTGTTCTTCAGCGCGTTGATGACGTTCTGCCACTTGTCGTTCAGGAAGGTGGGATCGGCGCCCGAGTTGTACCAGCCCTCGCTCTGCAGGCTGAAGTTGCCCTTGGCCACGATGTCCAGGCTGAGCGCCTGGATGGTTCCCGACACATTGATGCTGCCCAGCGCGTTGATCACCGACACCTTGCCCAGCGGGTTGACCACCGCGCCCATCAGGCTCAGGTCGACCGGCGCGTTCGCAATCATCTTCGCCACGCTGTTGGTCGGATCGTCTGGGTCGTTCAAGGCGCCGCCGAACGGGTCCGCGGCCCAGCCGTTCTTGATCTGGCTGATGCTGACCTCGGCCGTGTCGGCGCCCGACGCGCCCTTCACGGACACGTCGTTGACGTACAGGTGTCCGGTCTTGAAGACCTTGAGCTGGCCGTCGGATCCCGGGCGGATGATGGTGCCGTCCAGCACCACCGCGTCCCGGACGTTCATCAGCATCGGCGAATCGTTGACGATATTGATCTGGGTGTTGGCGCGGGCATCGATGCCCGACCGGTACACGCCGCCGGTATCGGTCGCGTTCACATAGACCGAGCCGCCGGACGCGTACATGTCCGGCATGTCGATGAAGAAGGTACTGAAGGAATCCAGGTAGCGGATCTGGCCATTCTGCAGCTTCACGCCCATCTGGATGCTTTGCAGCTGCTGCTGCAAGGCGGCGATATTGGCCTGATAGCGCGCCACGGCCTGCGGATTCGACGCATGCTCGGCCTGCATCCGCGTCAACGTGCGGATCTGCTCGCTGATGACGTTCTGCTGGCTGGCATAGCGCAGCGTAGGCTGGGCAATGTCCACCGTCTTCAGTACGAAGTACAGCTTGCCGACGTTGCCGGCGGCAAAGCTCCCGAAGTTCGACTTCATGGCATCGCCGACCTGGGCGGCCGTCGGATTGCTCAAGTACATCCAATAGCTGCTGTTGGCGTAGTCCTCCGCCGCCAGGTCCAGGTCGCGGCTGTTGGGACTGTTGTAGCGGTAGTAGCTGCCGTTGTGCTCAATGATCATCCCGGCCGTGACGTTGACCTTGATGTCGCTGGCGCTGAACGCGGTCAGTTCATAGCGCACGTCGATGTTGACCGTGCCTGGCGCTCCGTCCAGGCTGGTCTTGCCCGCGCCCAGCAGCTTCTCCAGGATCGCCCTGACCGCGGGCGAATTCGAGTCGAACCGCAGCGGCGCTCCCGCAGCGGGCAGCGTGGCGCTGGTGTAGCCCAGTTCCTCCAGCAGTTCGGCCGGGATGACGAACAGGTTGGCCGCATTGTTCACGCCCGCGATGATGCGCGTGGCGGCGCCCGTGGCCACCTTGCTCGACGTGGTATCCACCACGCCCTCGGCCAGCTTGACCGTGGGATTCAGGTTCAGGCCGATCACCTGCACCGAACCGTTCACGCGCGCCTGGTCCAGCTTCGACGGATTGGTCTCCAGCCGCACGTTGCGCTGCGCCTTGAGCACCGAACCGTTGGCCGCCACACCGTCGATCAGCACGGTGTTGATCTGGCGCGCCTTGGCGCCGCTGTCCACCGCCGGCACCTGGGCGATGCCCACCAGGGTGAACGACACGTTGTCGTTGGCCAGCAGATAACCGGTCGACAAAGGATCGGTCGCCTTGCCGTTGCCCGCCAGCGCCAGGATGTTGTCGCCTTCGATCGAGGCGTTGTCGATCTGGATGGCGTTGCGCACCGTCAGATTGTTGTTGCTGTCCGACTTGCTGAAGCTGGACACGGAAACCACCAGCAGATCGCTGATCGTGGTCGTCACACCGCGCGTGTTGGCAGCCATGACCACGTCGCCGAAGGCATTGCGCAGGAACGCGCCGTTCACCTTGACCTGGGCCAGCGCGCCGTCGGTGCTGAGCTTGTTGGTCGACAGCGTCACCGACACGCCCGCCACGCCGGTGATCTTGTTGCGCTGGGTGTAGATGATGTCGTTGGTCGCGACCAGATCCAGCATGCCCGGCGTATCGAAATTGCCCCGCGCCTGCACCACGGTCATGCCGGCCGTATCGAGGGTGCTGTTGGCCTGCCGCGCGCCGGTAACGGTGATGCTCGACTCCGGCTTGATCGTGACCGTGTGCTTGCTGACGTCGGCGCCCGCCACCCTGACCGAATAGCCGCTCAGGGTAGAGGTGCCGCGCACGGTATTGTTGCTGCGGATATCCAGCTTGTTCCCGATCACGTGCGCGCCGCCGCCGATCTCGATGGCGGACTTGCCGCCCAGATCGACGTCTATCTTGCCTTGCCGTCCCGCCACCAGCGCGATCGTGCCGGCGTCCATCTTGACGTCCACGGACTGCACCTGGTCCGCCGTGATGCTCAGCAGGGTGCCGTCGATGCGGGCGTTGTTGCCGATCTGTACGCGCGTGTCCAGCGAGGTCGTCAGCGAGGCGCTGTCTATCGATACCGTCACGCCGCCCACTTCCAGCGAACGGGCCTCGGCCAGCAGGCCGGCCTCGCCATTGCGCTCCGTGGTTCCCTTCGCGGTCACGCCGATGATGGCGCCCTGCAGCGTCGCGTTGTCCACCGACGCCTTGAGCGAGCCGCCCAGGCGGGTTTCGGCGTTCATCACGCCCACGCCGATCACGCCGCCGGTGATCGCCTTCGAATAGGCCCGGCCGTAGTACGTGCCCTGGGCATTGATATTGACCATGCCCGGGGTTTCGCCCAGGCCCGGCGTGGTAACCGACAGGCCCTGCAAGACCGCGCCGTTGCGCGCTTCGGCCAGCGTCGTCGTGGCAATGTCCACCAGCGCCTTGTTCACGTTGACGGCCAGCCCGGTGGTGGCCGCTACGCCGGCCGTCTGGGTCTGGCTGAAGTCCACGCTGACCAGCGCGTTCAGGTCCACCAGCGGCGCGCTGACGGTCGTGGCGTCCACGGTCGCCGTGGTCGTGTCGCGCGCGATGTTTTCGGCAATGCCCACGCCGATCGCCGCGCCCACCATGCCCACCGCCACGCTGACTTGCGTCAGGTCGATATCGGCGCGGACCTGGGTATCGGCCTTGACCTCTACCTTGCCCAGCGCCCCCACCTTGCCCGCGCCCGAGACCCGGGCGCTGACGGCATTGCGGGTGTTGTTGGTCACGCGCACTCCCGCGCCCGACGCCGCGATACCGCCGCCGACCGCCACGGAGGCGGTGACCGCGTCCAGACCCTTGAATTCGGTTTTCTCGACCGCCACGACCGAGACTGCATCCTGCGCGCCGACGTTCTTGCCGTTGGCCGTATTGATATAGGCGCTGACCTCGTTGGCCGCCACGCTATCCACCAGCGTCACGGCCAGGGCCAGATTCAATCCAAAATTTCCCGGCACGGGCAGCGACGCCGCCACGGCGACGCCATAGGCGCCGGACTTCAGGATGGTGCTGCTGTCCTGGGCGCGCACGTTCACCGAGCCCGCCCCGCCGATGATGCCGGCGATGGCTTCCGAGCCCTGGATATAGGCGGAGGTGGCCGTCGCAAAGCGGTTGCTGACCTGCACTCCGGATCCGGCGGCCGACCCGCCGAAGCCCGCCACCGCCACGCTGCCGGCGAAGTTGACGCTGGTAAGCGTTTCGCTGGACGTGGCCAGCACGTCCACATTGCCCTTGGCGACCGAGATCGTGCTGTTGTCGATATAGGCCAGCGCCCGGTTGGCGCGGTTGACGCCGTCGTCCGAATGGACACCGAACGTGTTCTTGGCGATTGTCACGCCAATGCTGGCGCCCAGGCCCGCGCCCGTGGCGCTGACCGACACCGCTCCAGCCACGGCCGAGATGCTGGAGGTATTGTCCGCCTTGACCGACACGCCGGTACCCGCCGTGACCGTCGAGCCGCTGATGTAGCCGCCCACGTCATTGGCGACAGTCTGCGTGCTCTCCGCCCCCGCTCCCGACACCGCCACGCCCCCAAAGCCCGCGGCAACCGAGGCCGCGACCGACACGCCGTCCAGCGTCGCGGTTTCCTTGGCCGACACCGCCACGGCGTCCGACACGTTCAGCGTCGATCCGGTCACGGACGACTGCACGCTCATGGCTGCCACGTTGCGCGCCACCGACGCGCCCACGGACAGGGATCCGCCCTGCATTGCGAACGCCAGCGACGCGCCGATGGCCTTGGCCTCCAGCGTCGTCGTGTCTTCGGCCGTAACCGTCGCCCGCGTCATCTGCACGCCTGCGCCGGCGCTCAACACCGAGTTCGACAGCGCCGCCTCGACCGCGCCCAGCGCCTTGTTGCTGGCCAGGGCCACGCCGACCGACAGCGCCAGCCCCTGGGAGGTACCCGCCAGACTCGCGCCCGCGGCGGTCGCCTTGAGCGTGGACTTATTCGACGCCTTGATGTTCAGGCTGGCCGCGCCCCGCACATTGGGGTCGATCTGCGTCAGGCCGTTGACCTCGGCGCGCGTGACGGCGCGCGAGGTGTTGTAGGCCGACGATCCGGCGGCCGCCAGCGCCAGCCCCTGGTAGGCGATGCCCACCGCGCCCGCCACCACCACCGCTTCCAGCGTCTGCACGGTATCGGCGGTGACGTTGATGGCGCCCAGGTTGGACAGCTGCGTATTGGCGAGGCCGGCGCGCGCGCCCGCCGCCTGCGTAATCTCGTTGTCGGCCAGCGAGGCGCCGATGGCCAGCGAGCCGCCCGCGGCCGTGAAGGCCACGCTGGCGACCACTACCGTGGCCTTGATGGTGCCGCTCATGTCGGCGTCTATCGTCAGCGCGTTGGCGCCGTTGCCGCTGACGCGCGAGTTTTCCATGATCGCCACCGCGGACGAGCCGATCACGTTGCGCGCATCGGCGCCTCCGCCCGCCAGCGAAACCCCGCCCAGGCTGACGCCCGCCGCGATCGACACCGCCACCGCCACGGTGTGGATGTCGGCCTTGCTGTCGGCCTTGACGGTTATGACCGGCGCACCGGTGAAGTTCACGCCATCCACCTTGGCCAGCGTGTCGTTGGCGACTTCGTTCTGCGCCAGCGATACGGCCACCGACAGCGACGCGGTCGCCCCCAGCGACACCGCCACCGAGATCGCCACGGCGGCGATCGTGCTGTCTATACGTGACTGGTCTGTCGCCGTAACGGACACGCTGCCCGCATCCCAGGCATGTCCCTGGCCCTGGTCCGTAATGCTGGCGGTGATGGAGGTCTTGATCTTGTTGACCGCCCTGGCGCCGGCGCCGGCGCCCGAGACCGCCAGGCTGGCGCCGTCGACGATGGGCGGCGCATAGGCCACCGACACCGCCACCGCGCCCGCCACCACCACGGCATCTATGCTTTGCTGCCGGTCGACGCTGCCGTCGGCCTTGAATTTCACATTGCTCGCATCCACCGTGACCGCGCCCGCGATGACGGCGCTGCGGTCGATCGACGCCGCGATCTCGTTGACCGGCCTGCCCGCGCCCAGCGCAACCACCTGGCCGGCGCTATTGACGTCGTAGCCGATGACGTTCTCGGCCATGGCCACGCCCACGGATGCCGACGCGGCCGCGTAATGGCTGACAGAGACCGACGCCGACATGCCCAACACCACCGCATCGATCTGCGACAGGCCCAGCGCCCGCACATCGAGCGCGCCGCGCGCCCCGCCCGCGTCCCGCGTATCGATGACGGCATCGGCAATACCCGCCTTCACGCTGGCCGATATGACGTTGCGCGCCAGCGCGCCGCCGCCGCCAATGGCGGCGTTGGCGCTATCGCCCACCGACACCGCCACCGAAGCGCCCAGCACCACCGACAGGATGTCGGCCTGCTGGATCGCGCTGACCGACAGCCTGGCGCCGCCAGTCTCGATGCGCCCGCCCCGGATCTCGGCCTGCACCGTGTTGAAAACCTTGTTGACCGCGACGCTGGTGCCGACCGCGATCGCCACGCCGGCGCTGCCGGCCTGCACGCTGACCGCGCCACCCACCGCGATGGCGGTGATGGCGGCGCGATCCGACGCCGACACCGTCACGCCCTGGCTGCCGCCGCGCGTGCGGAGGATGGAATCGTCGACCCGCGCGCGCACCGTCGTGCTGATTTCGCTGATGGCCACCGATACGCCCACCGAGGCGCCGGCGCCCATGCCGCCCGCGGATACCGCCACCGCCAGCGCGCCCGCCACGGTCACGATGGTTCCCGTGTTCTCGGCGTTGACGCGCACGTCGCCGTCCAGATAGCCATTGTTCAGCGGCGACACATTCTTCAACGTGGCTTCCACCGACCCGCCTATGGTGTTGCCGCTGCCCGCGCCGGCGCCCGCGCCTGCAAAGCCCTGCCCCACCGCGACCGCCGCCGCCACGCCGATCGATACCGACACGATGCGCGAGTCATTGATCGCGTCCACCGCCAGGCCATTAGCCGAACCGATCTCCGTACGCAGGCTGCCATTGCTGGCGCTGCTGCCGTCGATATAGGCTCGGGTCTGGTTGTTGACGGTGTTGTGGGTGGCCGACACGCCGGCCGCAATGCCCGCACCGCTGCCCGGCGACACCGCCACACCCAGCCCGCCCGCCACGGCCAGCACGTAGCCGTCGTCGCGCGCCTGCACGGCCACGCCCGGCGCGCCGCCCGCCGACAGCGCCTCGACCAGGCGCGCGTTGCGGATGCCGGCCTCGTTCTTGCTGTTCAGCCGGTTCACCGACACCGCACCGCCCACCGACACCGCCGCCGTGCCCACGGCCACGCTGCCCGCCACGGTCACGTTATGAATCTGCCCCTTGAAGAGCGAAGCCACCTGCACGTGCGCGCCGCGCACGGCGCCCTGCGTATCGCGGATCTGCGCCGAGATCGAGTGTTCGCGCGCGTTGCCCGCGGGCGCGCCGCCCAGGTAGTTATAGGACAGGCTGGCGCCCACCGCGACGCTCGCGCCCTGCGATCCCAGCCCCAGCGCCACCGCGCCCGCCAGGCTGTTGATCGTGGATTCATCGCTGGCCCGGACCACGATATCGCCGCCCGCCGTCACGTCCTGCCCGGCCGCGGTCTCGCCGATCTCGGCCTTGATGCTGTTGGCGATCCAGTTCAGGACTGCCGATCCACCAAAGCCCACATTGGCCCCAGACCCGCCGGCCGCGACCGCGCCGCTGACCGCCATGGCCGAAATCTGCGCGTTCAACCCGGGCGACAGGTCATCGGGCTTGGCAAAACTGGCCAGCACCACGATATCGCCCGTGGCGGACAGGGACGAACGCAATGCGCCCGCGTACACCGTGTCGAATATCTGGTTGACCGCGAATGCCATGCCCGCGGCCACGCGGCCGCCCACGGAGACCGCCACATTGCCGGCCAAGGCCGCGATGCTGGCCACGTCGCGCGCGGCGATGCGGATATCGCCCGAGGTCGCCGTCACCGACGAATCGCGGATCTGCGCATGCACCGTGTTCTTGATCGTGTTGACGGCCAGCGATCCGCTCACCGCCACGCCCGCGCCGCCGGCCAGGCCGACCGACACGTTGTAGATGCTGGCGCGCTCCTCGGCGCGCACTTGCACGGCCTGGGCCTCCACGGTCGCTTGCGCGATCGCCGCGCGCACGTCGTTGCGCATGTCCGCCACGCTCACGGACGCGCCAATGGCGGCCGATGCGCCCTGGGTAGTGGAGATGCCCAGCGCCCCCGTGGCCGTCACGATGCGGCTGGCATCCTGTGCCGATACCGACACCGCGCCGGCCTCGGCGCGCACTTTCTGTCCCGCCGCCGCCCCCGTGTTGTCGATGATGGCGCTGACCTCGGAACGCGAGATATTCACGCCGACGGCGCCCGCGCCGCCCAGCGACTTGCCGCCCGCGCCCGCCACCGTGATGCTCAACATGCTGTTGCTCAGCGCATGGCCTTGCGTCAGCGTACCGATATCCAGCGAGATCAGCCCTCCGGACGTAATGCGGTCCACCGCCTTCTGCAGGCTGATGCCACCCGTACCCGTGGCCGCGCCCAGCTTCATGGCGATGCCGTCGCGGGCGTTGTCCAGCGAGCTCGCCAGCTGGTAGCGGAAGGCGCCGCCTTGCGAGGCGTTGATCACGTAGTAGCGCTGGCCGTCCACCAGGCCGGCGATGTTCGCGCCCTGGCTGCGGTAGATGACCACGTCGCCCGTCGCCAGGCCAGCATCGCTGGCGAAGGAGAAGCTGCTTTCGCCGATGACCTGGCTCTGGGCCGACGAAGCCGACAGCGTCGCATCGGTCGGCGTACCCTGGGTGATGCTGGTGTTCTGGGTGCCGTCGCTGCCCGTGCTGGTCGAGGTCTGCGAAGTCTGGCGCACCAAGGCAACCTGCGTGAACGCGATCATCGCGTCCGGGTTGACCGAGATCGGCTTGTTCTGCGCGTCCAGCAGCTTGACGCCGTTGGCGTCCGCCAGGAAATACTCGTAGCGCTTGGTGCCCGCATTGAACTCCGACACGTAGCCCAGCGTCCCCAGCGCCACCGGCGTGCCGTTCACGTCCTTGAAGCGCAGCGTGGTGCTGTTGACCACTTCAACCACATAGACGTGGTCATTGGACAAGCCAGTCAGCACACCGTTTGCCGCCAGGTTGACGACCACCTTGTCGCCCGTGGCCAGACCGTGGGCCTTGGGCAGCGTCAGGCTGCCGTCCGGGTTCAGGGCTGCGCCTGCGGGATTGTTGACGCTGAAGCGCTGCAAGGCGCCGCCCACGGCCGCGCCGCTGAAGTCGACCAGATTGCCCTGGCCGTCGCGCAGCTGGAACGAGCGCTGGTCGGCGCTCAGGTTGAACACGTAATAGGTGACGCCGACCTTCAGCACGTCCTTGCCTTGGGCCAGGATGCGGTTGGCCAGCACGTCCTCGATCTGGCCGTTGCCGCCGATAGAGCCGCTGTAGACGATGGCCGAGCCCTCCTGCACGCCCGCGAACGGCTGCGCCAGGGTCAGCGTATGGGTGGCGGCATTCACCGTCACGCCGGCGTCCACGCCGTGGAAGGGCTGCAGGTTGACGCTGGTGGCCTCCTGCATGCGCACGTGCGCAAAGCCGATGGCCGCCAGGTTGGCGACGCTGCCGAATTGCAGCGCCTTGCCGCGCAGCGCGTCTTCCTGGGTATCCGCCAGCTGGATGATGGCCTGGCCGTCGGGGGCCGCGCGCCGGATCACGTAATACACGCGGTCGTTGCGCAGGGCGGAGCCGTCGGCCAGCGTGATGTTGCCCGCGCCCGAACTCAGGTAGACGCCGTCGCCGGTCTGCCAGCCTGAAAACTCGCCGCCCGCGGCGCCGGTTTGCGCCGGCATGCCGGCGTTGCCGCTGTCGTCCTTGGCGCCGTTGATGACGGCCGCCGCATCGCCCGTGAAGGTCAGCGTGCTGCCGCCCTGGTCCACGCGGATGTTGCCGTCGCCCACCGGCAACTGGCTGCCGCCGTTGAGCTGGGCATTGCCGCCCGCGGCCATCGGGTCCACCAGGCCGGCAAATACGTTGACGTTGCCCTGCACCGCATGCACGTCGCTGCGCAGGATGGCAGCCGCAACCTTGGGATTGGCGGCGGCGCCGCCGTTGTCGGCCACGCCCACCGTGGTGACGGCCGCGCCCGAATCGGCCAGCGTGGTGTTGTCGAAGGCCAGCAGATTGCGGTCGAAAGCCGTGTTGCCGCCCATGATGTTGACGGCCACGGCCAGTCCTACCGCCGCGCCCTGGGTCGCAATCGCGCCCGCCACCGTAATGGCATAGAGCGCCGAGGCGTCCGAGGCATTGACGCGCACGGCGTCGCCCGTGAAGCCTGCCCGGCTGCCCGCCTTGACGGTGCTGTCGCTGATGCGGGCCTCGGTGGCCGCGCGCATCATGTTGACATTGACCGCGCCAGCCAGCGCGAACTTCTTGGACAGCGCGCCCGCCGCCCCCACCGACACCAGCAGCGGCGACGAATGCGCCGACACGTCCACCTTGCCGCTAACGTCCACATCCGCGTACTCGATCAGCGCGCTGGTGCGCGAGCTGAATTCGTTGACGCTGACCGACGCGCCCACGGCCACCGAACCGCCCGCCGTAACCGCGACGCCGCCCGTCACCGCGACCAGCGTATTGTTCTCTGTCGCCTCGACCGTCAGCGACGAGGCGTCGATGCGGCTGCGCGCCGTGACCGCGCCGTTGCCGTCGCGGCTGGGCAGCACATAGGCCGCCACCGCGGAGCCGACGCGGTTGACCTGCACCGAGCCCGCGCCCGCGAACTTCGCCTCGCCCATGCCCACGCCCACGCCGACCGCCCCGCCGCCCAGGGACGAGGTATCTTTGGCGCTGACCTTGACCGCGCCATGCCCGCCGGTATCCACGGTCGAACCCTGGATGCCGGCCATGACGGCGTTGCCGATCTCGTTGTAGCTGACGGCGATGCCCACGCCCGCCTTCTTGCCTACGCCCGCGGCGCCGGTCACCGCAACCAGCGTGGTCTTGTCCTGCGCCCGCACAGTCACGTCGTGGCTGCCGCTGGCGGCGCCGTTGTAGACGATCTTGCTGTTGACCAGATAGCTTTCGATGCGGTTGGACATGACATTGACGGATACCGATCCGCCCGCGCCCGTCCCATCGCGCGCCGCGCCCAGCGCGCCCGCGAAGCCCACCGCGACCTGGGTGGATTCCGCCGACACGTCGACACGGCCCGTGTACAGCAGCTCGGTCACCTGGCGGATGCCCGCCTCGACCTTGCTGCTGCTGACATTGACCGCGACCGCCGCGCCCACCCCCGCCTTGCCGTCGGAACTGGCGACCGCGCCCGCCACGGTGGCCAGCACGCTCAAGTCGCGGGCCTCCAGCGTCACGTCGCGCGCGCTCACCTTGGCCGCATTGCCCAGCAAGGCAATGTTGGCGTAGTCCGCCACGCCGACGGCGGCCGAACCGGCCACCGCCACGCCCTTCTGCCCCTTGGCGCCGGCCATGCCGGCGGCGATGGTCACGGCCACGCCGGTGCGCCGCGCCGCCAGCGCAAGATCCGCAGCCACCACCAGCTCGCCCACGGCCAGCACCTGGGCGCGCGCCTCGCCGCCCATCATGTTCATGCTGTAGGCGCCCGCCACGGCCACATTCGACTTGGCCGTATCCGATTGCGCCAGCGCGGCCGAGCCCGACAGCGCCAGGCTGTGGGTGCCGTTCAACGCCTCGATCTTGGCGTCGCCGCCGATCGTGATATTCATGCCGGCCGCGTTGATGTAGCCCTGCGCGAAGTCATTGACCATGTTCACGGCCACCGCGCCGGAAATCGCCACGCCCGCCTTGGACTGCTGGCTGGCGCCGCCTGCCGGCGCCGGACTGCCTGGCGCCGCGCCCGCGTCCTGGGTCAGTTGCGTGGCTTGGCCGCTCAGGCCTTCCAGCTTGGAGCCCAGGCTCGTGGCCGGCGCAGGCGCGGGATCGTTCGCCCCCGGAGCCGCGTCGCCCTGGCCGGTGGGCAGCTTGATGTCATCGATGCTGGTGCCCGTGCCTCCCGCGCCGCCCGTGCCGCCGGCGCCCGCGCCGGTGCCGCCGCCCGCGCCCGCCACCGGGCTGGACACGCGCGAACCCGCCACGGCCAGATTGCCGACGAAGCCCTTGTTCTCTGCGCGGATCGTCAAGGAAGCGGCCGAGAACGAGCCTACCGGCAAGCCGGTGGGTGCGCCATCGGCCACGCGCAGCGTGTCGCCGATCAGCGCCTGCGTCCAACGGTTGACGTCATTGATGGACACGCTCATGCCCACGCCCACCGCCTGCGATCCGGCGGCGGCGCCCGCCACCGTGCCGACCCAGGTCGCGTCCGTCGCCTGGATGTCCGCCGCGCCCGCGGCCGCGATCCGCGCGCCCCGGCCGACCTGGGCCAGGGTGGTCGCGCTGGTGGAGTTGACCAGCACCACGCCGTTGAGCGCCAGGCTCTTGGCCTGGCCGCCCGATGCGCCCAGCGTGACCGAGATCAGTTCATTGTCCGCATCGACCGTCAGCTTGCCCGAGTTGATCTCGGCGGTGTCGCTGACCACGGCGCGCGTATCGTGCTTGGCCGCGTTCACGTACACCGACACGCCGATGGCCGAGCCTTCCTTGGAGCTGCTGCCGTAGTCGAAGCCCTGGAATTTCGGCGTCAGGAATCCCTTGACCCGGTCCTTGCCATAGCTGTAGCGGCTCTCGGCCGCGCCGCGCGGCGCGGCCTGCTGGAGCGACTTGGCGCCGCCCAGGGAAATCGACGGCAGGATGATGTTGCCCACCAGGTTCAGGCGCTGCGAGGAGTTCTCCGCCTGGACGGTCACATCGCCCGCCGTGCCGCCGGACAAGGTCGTATTGATCTTGCCCGCCACCTGCGCCTGCGTCTTGGTGTCCTGCACCAGCACCGTGAATGCGCCCGACAGGGCCAGTTTCTTGCTCTTGGCCGTGGCGCTGGCCCAGCTGCTGAAGCTGGACGAGATGCCGCCCGTGCTGGTCAGCGTGGCCTGCAGATTGTTGAGGAAGGACGCGGCCGCCTTGCCGGCAACCTCGGCCTTGGCCTTGGTGCCGTCGGCGTCATTCCACTTGGCGTTGATGCCGTCGAAGGGCGCGTACAGATTGACCAGCCACAGCTTCATCGGGTCGATCTGGTTCAGGGTGCTGGCGGTAACCGCCACGTCGCCGCCCTGGGTGTTGATCGCGGCCAGCTGGCTGACGGTCGCTCGCGTCGCAACGTCGTCGATGCCAATGACCACGGCCGCCGCCGCGCCAAAATCGGAACCGTCCGGTCCGGGCGCGCGCTCGGGCTGATTGGTCGTCAGGTTGTTCTTCTTGTTCAGGAACGCCTGCTTGTCCGCAATCGCCTGATCGTCCACCCCGCTCATGATGGTGAGCCGGGTGTTGTATTGCGTCTGTGCCTTGACGGTGACGTCGCCGCCCGCGGTGTTGACCGTGGCCGCCACCACGCCGTTGCCGATGCGGGCGGTCGTGGTGATGTTGTTCATCGCCATGCCCAGCGCCGCGCCCACCTGGAACTCGGTGGAGGGATTGTCGATTTCCTTCTGGATGTCCGAATCGTACTTGGCGCGATCCTCGAAATCCTTCTCTTGCTTGATTTCCTTGATCTTGGCGCCGAACTTGCCGCCCCGGCTTTCCGACACCAGTGCGCTGAAGAAACTCTTGACGTACTGAACGCCCGTCCCCAGGCCGCCCAGGGCGCCGCCCACGATGGGGCTGACGGTCTTGGCGATGGCCGCGTTCTTGGCTTCGGTCTGCGCCGACGTCAGGAAATCGCTGCCGGTGGCCGCGCGGCCGCCCAGGATGGTCTTGACGGCAATGGCGCTGCCGGCGTCCTGCGCCTTTGCCTCGACCGTCACCTTGCCCGCATTGCGCGTCACCACCGTGCCGTCCATATAGGCCTCGGTGGTCAGCTGGTTGTACGCGAATCCCACCGCCACGCCGACCTTGGCGTAGCCAGCCTTGTACTTGCCCGTCTCCTTGGACGGATCGATCTTGCCGTCGGCCCCGGTCACCGGCTTGGTGTCGTCGCTTTCGGCCATGGCGCCCGCGGCCGATATCGAAATCGTGCTCTTGTGGCTGGTCAGCGCCTGGATCGTGACGTCGCCGCCCACGCCGCTGACGGTGCCGGTATCCGGATTGGCGGTATGCAGCAGCCCCGTTTCCAGCCTCGCGCCCGTGCCTATGTGCACGCTGGATTCGCTGATCACCACCGCCACGCCCACGCCTATCACCGCCGGCACCGCGCCTATTTGGCCCGGCAGCAACGCGATCTCCATCTCGTTGGTGAGGTCGGACTTGATCGTGATCGAGCGGGACGCGATCACCGTGCCCTGCACGTCGATAGTGGACTTGTTCTGCAGCACGCCCACGGCGATGCCGGCGATCTTGGCTACCAGCGGACTGAGCTTGACCGTGGCCGACGTGGTGGACGTGATGGTCACGTCGCCGTTGGACACCAGGCGCGCCTGCGCGCCGACCTTGATCGACGAGTTGTATTCGATGCCGGCCCAGGCCGCCATGGCGCCGGCGCCGTCCAGGAACTTCATCAAGGCGTCGAAGGCCGAGTTCACGCCGCCCGCCAGCGTGCCCAGCACGCCGCCCTGGTTCGCGCCGTTCTTGATCAGCGGATCCAGGTCGTAGTCCTTGCTGTCGATCTTGCTGCTCAGGCTGACGCCGGATCCGCCCGTGTCCTTGGCCCACAGGGTCGCGTTGTTGATCGTGATGGCGGCGTCCAGCTTGTAGATCTGGGCCACCGCGCTACGCCACGGACGGTAGCGCTGCGCCGCCAGCTCGACCGCTCCCGCGGCCAGCACGATGTTGGCGCCGCTCGTGGCGCCGACGGTGATCTTCTCGCCTTCCAGACGCAGGGCGTAGCCCGCATCCAGCGTGATGTTGTGCAGCACCGAATATGACTGGCCGCGGATGATCACGTTGCGGCCGCTGACCGTCAACGCCTGATCGAGTGCGCCGCTGCCGATGTCCAGCACATAGTCCAGCTTGTTCGTATTCGCGCCCAGCGTCACGCCGGCGATCGTGCCGGTGGTGGAGATGAGGTTGGACAAGGCGGCGCTGCCGCCCAGCGCCATCACCTGCAGGCTGTTGCCGCTGCCGCTATTGGACGCCAGCGTTACGGTCACGGTGCCGCCGGCGGTGTCCGCCGGTTGCGTCACCATGAAGGAAACGTTGTTGGTGTTGCCCTTGAGCGTGTCGTAACCGCCGCTGCTGCCCAGGGTGACGGCCTGGGTCCAGGCGCTGGCATCCAGCGTGGTCGCGCCGGTGGAGCTGGTGGAGATGACGGTGGCGTCCGCGAACACGCCGCCGTTGAGCGCCACCTGGCTTGCGGCCGAGCCGCCGCTGACGAAGTGGACGTTGGTATTCGACAGCACTGCGCCGACGCTGGTGTTGACCACCAGGCTGTTGCGCGCGCCGGCCTGCGCGGCGATGCTGTTGCCTGCGCCGGTGTTCAGCCCGCCCTGGCCGTAATTCACGACGAAGGTGTTGTCGCCGCCGCCGGAGCGGATCGTCGAGTTGGACCCCGCCAGCACGAACTGCGTCTGATGGCCGATCGCCAGCGCCGCGCCGGTCAGCACGCCCGCGCCATCAGAGCTGCTTTGCACCTGTCCGGCCGCGATCAGGCCGAGTTTATAGGCCGCATCCGACAGGCTGACCGTGGAGTTCGACACCGTGCCGTCGGCGTTCAGCGCCGCCTGCATGCCGGGCGCCAGCGAGAACGCGCCGGAATAGCCCGCCGCGATCGCGTCCTGGCTGTACCGGATCTGCAGGCGGCCCTGCCCGTCCAGGCTCGCCGTCAACGCATAGAGATAATCCCAGGGCGTGGTGCTGTCGCTGGCCGGAATCAGCTTGCCGGCATTGGGGCCGCCGACCGCAATGCGCAGCGGCTCGCCCGCCGCGTTGACCATGATGCCGGCGCCGATGGCGTCCAGCAGATCCTGGATGGTGCGCACGCCTTCCAGGCCGACGTCGACCCGCGCATTGCCGTGATTGGGAAACAAGAACGCCAGCGCAGGCCCTTCCGCCGGCGTGTAGCCCGAGGTCAGATCCGACAGATAGGTCCGCGTGGTCACGCCCGTGTAGGCCGTGGTATCCACGGTATTGGCGCTGCTGCCCTCCACCACGAAGCGGAAGTCCTTGACGTTGGTGTGGACGCTGCTGATCTGCGCCCCGCCCGAACCAATCTTCACCTGGCTGTTGTCCAGCGCCACGCTCTTGCCGCCCGTGGACAGCTCTATCGTGTTCGACCCGGCGGACCCGATCACCTGGGTGGCATAGGCATTGCTGATGATGAAATAGTTGGACAGGCCGGCGATGCCGTCCAGCACCGCCGTCCCGGCAAAGCGAGAGGTATCGATCCAGTTGCCATACTCGCCGCTGATCACGCGCACGCTGGAGATGCCGGCATAGGTGGAAGCGGTGGCCTGGGTCTCGTTGGCCGTGCGCTGGATCCAGCCCGTGGCGCCCGTCTGCTGGAATGACACATAGCCCACGCCGCCGCTGGCCGCCATCTGCGACTGGTAGCCTGCGCCGTCCGTGCCGGTCAGGCCGTCGGCCGCCACCACCAGTTCGGTGGCCGCATTGGCGCCCGTGCCGCCATAGAGGTTGTAGCGGCCTCCCAGCAGCATGATCTGGTGCCGGGTGTTGTCGCCCGAGCCCGCGCGGATCACGCCGCCCGCCATGAGCCCGCTGACCAGCACCGTGTTGCCGCTGAAGGCCGAGGCGTCGATCAGGGTGGAACCCAGGCCGCCGTTCAGGCGCGCGTCGCTGAAAGCGCCGTTCAGCGTGTTGCTCAGGGTCGGGACCGGCACCCCGGCGCCCAGGGGAGTGCCGTCGGAGGCGTAGCTCGCCGACAGCTGATTGTTGGTGAGCGTGAAATTCCACTGGCCGTTTTCGTCCAGCGTGTTGCTCTGCGCACCCGCCTGCGCCCACAGCTGGTTCGCGCCCTGGTAGCCGGTAAAGGTATTGTGGCCCAGGCCGCCCAGCAGGACGTTGGCGCCCGCGCTGCCGATCAAGGTCAGGTCGCCGCGGTAATTCGTGCCGTCCAGCGTGACGCTGGTGGCGGCGTGATAGGCGCTGCCCGCCGCAGCGGCGGCGTCGATGGTGCGATAGTCCTGCAAGGTCACGGCGTTCACGCCGCGCAGGGTCACCGTGCTTGCGGCGCCCGCGCCCAGAGGCGTGTTCGTCAACGTGGCCGAGGTCTTGTCGCCACTAAGCGAGGCGTTGCTTTCCACGCCCGCGATGTATTCGGTTGCGCCGCCCGCGGCCAGGTTGCCGATCACCAGATCGTTGCCGCCGCCGCCACTGATGCGGTTCTGTCCGCGGCTATTGGCCACGGTGATGATGTTGTCGCCCAGGCTGCCGACGATGTCGTTGCCATAATCGCCGCCCGCGCCGATGACGTTGCTGATGTTCAGCACTCCGCCCAAGCCGCTGGCATCGTAAAGGCCGGTATTGCCGTCCTGGAAGTTCAGGTTGACGGTGACGTTGTCTTCATAGGCCGAGTAATCCAGCGTGGTCCTGCCCGCCACGCCGAAGAACATCTGCACGTCGAGATTGCTGACCAGCGCGGCCGCCAGGCCGTTGACGCTGCCGTCGGCCGCCACGCCCGCGCCCATGTAGACGCTGATGCCCCCGCCGGTCTGCACGCGGGCCGTGACGTCTGCGCCGAATTGGGAAAGGTCCAGTGTGTTGCCGCTCTGGCCGGCCTGCTGGGTCAGGTTGAAACCGAGGGTGCCGGCGGCGGCGATGTAGGTGTTGCCGCCGCCGCTGCCCTTGATGATGTCTTGCGAGTTGTTGATCGTGACCGTGGTGTCGCCCACCACCGTGATCCTGTTGCCGCCCTGCGTGGAACCCTTGACGCCGCTGATCGCCCGCACATAGCCGAACCCGGTCGGCGGCGGCGGCGGAATCTCTTCGCCATTGGCGTCCGCCGTGGGGCCGGACAGGTCCACCGTCACGCCGGTGGCGTAGCCGCTGTAGTCCAGTATGGTCTTGCCGCTTTGCGCCGTGCCGATCAGGTTGAAGGTCTTGTCGCCGATCTTCAGGCTTTGCGAGCCGTCGGCGGACTTGAACACCACGTTGACGACGCGCTGGGTCCAGTTGTTGCCGGCGTCCACCGTCGAGTACGTGATCTGATAGGCGTCGTTGTTGCTGATGATGGCCGTGACGTTGCCGCGGATGCCCGAGAAATCCAGCGTGTTGTTGCTGTTGTCGTCGTCCTCGTTGCGCACCCAGACGCCGTTATCCAGCTTCATGCCCTGGCGCACTTCGATCGTCGTCACCGCCGCGGTCGAATTGTTGTCGAACACGAATGTGTTATTGCTGCCGTAGCCGATCAAATGATCATTGACCGCCACGCCCTGCAGGGTCGAACCGCCGCTTTGCAGGCCGGTGGCGCTGGCCATCACGCCGTTCCAGCTGGCGACCGTCACCGAGCCGGCCTCGATCGCGCCGTGACGGTAGTCCAGCACCCAGTCGCCGCCCAGCGCGGCGCTGCCCACGGTATGGGTGGCCGCCGCCACGTCGGCGCGCGTAATCGCCGCGAGGCTATCGACGAAGGCGATGCCGCCGCGGCCGGCCGCCACGTTGCAGCCATAGAGCAGGATGTCGCCGTCTTCCGACATGGCGTCGCCCCAGGCGCGCAGCTGGTCCTTGTAGGCATCCAGCTGGCCCGAACCCAGGGTGGCCGTGCCCAGCTTCAGGGATCCCACGCTGCCGTGGCTCATGATCTGCACCGCCGCCAGGTCCTGGTGCTGGCCCAGCACCTGCGTAATCTGGTCCACGCCGTCGTAGCGGCCGTCCAGCACGATGATCTCGGTGTCGTGGCTGCGCAGCACCTGCAATTGCGGGCCGTCGCCTGTGGGCCTGGCCAACCCGTCCAGGCCTTCGGTCTTGCCGCTGATCAAGCCATACAGGCCCTGGACGACCTGCTCGGCATTGTCCACCGCCGGATCCACGAAGATGATCTGGCGCACCGGCGTCTGTTCAGAGTTTGTGGTGTAGCCGGGGATGTTGGCGGCCGGCTTGGACTGGCTGGCTTCCTGCCCGGGCAGCCAGGCCTTGGCGTCGCCCTGGCGCGTGGCGCTGGCCTTGGCGTACTGTTCCAGCGTCAGCATCTCGCTGTGCTGCGTGACGGCCTTGAAGGCCGCCCGTTCCACCAGGTACGGATGCGAGCCGGGCGCGCTGGGCTTCTTGCCTTGAGCGCCGGCGGCGGGATCGGCGGGCGCCACCACGGGAGCCTGATCGCTTGCGGGCGGCGGCGGCGGCACCAGCAGTTCGGCCGACATGAGATAACGGCGCTCCAGCGCCTCGAAGAGCGGCCGCCTGCGGAACAGGGACTGCTGCACCTCGCGGGAGGAACGGCCGGTCCAGAGTTTGCGCGCCAGTTTCTTCATGCTCATATCGTCGCTCGACATTTCTTGTGCGGGCGCTGGAAACGCCCTGATTTAAACGATTCCGAGCCATCCGGCTGATCGCCGGATAGCTCCGCTGTGGTCTTGCCTGCGTACTGCCCGGCCTGCGCGTCGTGGCGCAGGCCCCCTCCGGTCCTACAGCATCTGCTGGCTGATCGCCGCGATGTCCGCCGCGTTCAGCGTGCCGGCAGCCTGCTTGAGCTTCAGGCCGTCCAGCAAAAAGTTGTATCCAGCCTCGGCCTGCTGGCGCTTGGCGTTGTACAGGTTGCGCGTCGCGTCCAACACGCTGACGATGTCGTTCAGCCCTGCCTGGAAGCCCTCTTCCTTGAGCTTCAATGCCAGTTCGAACGACTCCACCGAGCTGTTCAGCGCCTTGATCCGGTCCATGCCGATCACGATGTTCTGGAACGACGAGAACACCTGGCGCTGCACCTTGCGCCGCGTAAGGCTCAGGTCGGACGAGGCCGCGCTCAGGCGGCTGGCCGCCGCGTGACTCATGCCGTAGGTGTAGCCGCCCTGGAAGATCGGCACCGACAGGTTCACCGTGAATCGGGTATCGGCCACCGTGCTGCCGCCGCCGAACAGGCTGCCGCCCGTCTCGTTGCGGCCGGTGGAGGCGCGCAGATTGACGCTGGGGTAGTAGCCCGCCTTCTGCACCGACACTTCCTTTTCCGCCACCGCCACGCCGGCCGACGCCGCGCGGATCGACCAGTTCTGGTCCAGCGCGGTGCGCAGCCAGGCCTGGGGATCGTTGGGCACGGGCAGCGTCATGGGCAGGTCCTTGCGCACCGGACGCAGCTTCAGGTTGCCGTAGCCGACGATCTCCTGCACAGCCTGTTGCTTGTCCAGGTAGTCGTTCTTTGCCAGCAGCGTATTGGCGTCCTGGATATCCAGGCGCGCCTGCACTTCGCTCAGGCCCACGCGGGTTTCCTGGCCGCTGTGAAAGCGCGCCTGCACCAGTTCCTGCTGCTTCCGCGTGGTGCGGCGCTCGGCCTCGGTCAGCTCGATCTGATCCTGCGCCGCCAGCACGCTGAGATAGGCGGTTGCCGTGCGCAGCATCAGGTCTTGCTGCGCGTAGGCGTAGCTGGCCACTTCCTTGCGCTCGGCCTCCTGCGACTGGCGCCACTTGTGATACGCGCCCAGCTCGAAGATCGGTTGGTTCAGGGTCAGCGCCCAGCCGTTCTCGGCCCAGTTGGCGCGGCCGGTCTGGTAGACGGTGTTTTCGCTGTCGACCACGTTCTGGCGGACGCGGCTGCGATTCATTTCGCCGCTCACGCTGGGCAGCAGGCCCGCGCGCGCGGAGATCACGCCATAGCCCACGGCCTGCAGTTCCTGGTAAGCGCCTTGCATCTGCGGATCGTTCTGCAGCGCCATCATGTAGACCTGGTCCAGCGTCATCGGATCGCTCTGGTCCGGCAACTGTGCGCCGTTGTACGCCGGCATGTCTTGCGCCAGATAGGACGCCGGCGCCGGAAACACGGTGTTCTCGTCAAAGCGCGGCGCGGGCGCGGGGGCCACGTCGTCCATCTGGGCGCTGGGCGTGGTCTTGCCGAAGCCGGAATCCTCCTGGGGAGTGGACTGCCCCAGCTTGAGCGGGCCGCTTTCGGTTTGCGGCGCCGTCGCGGCAGCGGCTGGGGCGGAGGCGGCCGGCGCGGAGGAGGCCGACACGGACATGGCCGGCGTCCCCTGGCTGGACGAGGCGCAGCCCGCCACGTTCAATGCGGCCATAACCGCCGCCGCCAGCATGCCCTTGCGCGCGAACGCCGGAGGAAAGTGAAGCTTGTTGTAGTCAGTCATAGTAGACAGTCAGGAACTCGTGCCCGTCCCGCGCTGCGCCCGCAGCCAGGCTATAGAGGCTGCGGGGTTCGTCGGGCAACAGGAAACCAAGAACATCGCTTTCCGCCAAAGCGAGACTGGCGGCCAGACGCAGAAGATCGGGGATGAACGCCCGCAACGGCAGCTCGGCCCCACGAAAAGTCACGGTGAACGAATCGCGCCGGGTGTCGGCCTCGTCCACTTCCAGGAACATGAAGCCGGCCGGATCGGCCTGCCCGCAAGCCTGCGCCACGATGCGCTGCGCAACCTGCCGCAACACCGGGTTGCCGAGCCGGGCCAGATAAGGCTCCAGGTGCGCATCGAACGCCGCGCGGTCTTGCAGATGGCGCATGCGGTAAGCCGTCACCGCCGCCTCGCGCTGCGTCGCCGGGTGCCATTTGTAGCCGCAGCCCAGGGGCAGCACGCCATGCTGGCGCAGCGCCTCCGGCGTGGGCATGAACTCCAGATAGACGCGGTACGTGCCGGCCGCGCCATCGGGTTCATAGGCGAAGAACATGGCGCGCGCATGCTCCATGTCCTGCGCCACCCGCATCCATAGCGCCTGCGGCATGGCAAGCGCGCGCGACAAGGTGGCCAAATCCAGCTGACGCCAGTTTTCGCGCTGTATGCCCAGCATGAAGCGGTTGCCGACCAGGCCTGCGGCCGAGAACTTCATCGACCATTCGACCCCGTCGATCTGCCGGTTCTTGAAGACCGACAGCAAACGGTCTGCCCAGATCCGTTGCTCCCCCCGCAGCGTGTGCAGGGGGATATGGATCTCGGGTTCGGCGCCGGCTTGGCTGGGGGCCTGGCCGATCGCGGGAGTCAAGGTTGCGGTCAGCATGGCCCTGCGGCGGGAATCAGGCCGCGGACTCGGCGGGCGCGGCGTCCTGCTGCAGCGCCTTCAGGCGGCGCTGCTCGTCCAGCTGCATGGCCAGGCGCTGGACGTTACCCAGCGACGCGCGATGCAGTTCGATCAAGCGCAGAATGCCGGCGCGATGCAGTTCGAGCACGCGGGCATCGTCGATGCCGGCGAACTTCTGCTCGTCCACGACCCAGAAGCCGCTCAGATAGCGGTCGCCGTCGGCCTGCGAAATCGTGATCGTCTTGGCCGTGAGCAAGCCCAGTTCGTTCAGGCGCTGGGCCATGTTCTTGGTCAGTTCCATTTCGCCCTGGAACACGCGCAGGAATTCCATCATCTGCGTCAGGTAGCCGGTTTCCTTGCCGTCCTCGAACAAGGCCACGCCCTCCGCGGCATTGACGCCGGGATAGGACTCGTCGATGCACACGGCCAACCGGTCGGCCTCGGCCGTGGTGCCCAGCACGAAGGGATAGCGGCGGGCAAAGGCGGGAACGTAGGTATCGGCCTTCCAGGTGCCCAGCTCGGTCACGAACAGATTGGACTTGTCTTCCAGGCCCAGCAGCACGGCCACGTGGAAGTTGCCAGCGTCGTCGCCCACGAACACGATCGGATAGTGGCGGCCGGCATCGGCGAATTCGCTGGCGGCGATGGGCAGAGCATTCGTGTCCTGCGCAAATGCGTAATGATCCGGCTGAATCTGGATCTTGGTGTCCTGGTGCGCTGCCCGATCCAGCGCCACAGCCCGTTCATAAAACACAGTCGCTGACATGCCTCTAGCCCTCCTTGCCTTTTTCCAGTTACGGACCCGAGCATCATGTAAAGCTTGCACACACTGTTGCTGATATGCCGGCCTTTTTGCTCAAGTCAATGCATCATTTTGTCTATTGACTGCAAGCATTAGACGAGGATTGAAACTCTTCGTCTATACCTGAAACTAGGTATATCTTCTTATGGCGAAAGGGAATTTTCTGGGTTGCAACTGATAACATCGCAATAAACTGATGTATTTCGCATTAATGCGAAGGCTTCACGGCGGACCGATAGCTGCCAGGCGGTGCGCATCGCGAAGTTGCTCTCGGATGGCTCCGCAAGAAAAAGCCCGCCGGGTCAGGGCGGGCCTTGGTTCAATCTTCGCGGCCAGGTTCCTGGCCGCACTGTCAGATGGCTGCTTGGCAGGCCGGCCGTTGCAGGCCGGTAAACGCCGTTTCCATCAAAGCACGAAGCAATCCGCCGAAGCGCGCACCGTCATGTCGCTGACCGAAACGCCCCAGGGTTGATCGATGGCCAGCAGGACCGCGTCGGCGATCGATTCAGGCTCCAGCGGCATGTGCGATATGCTCTCCGGATCGCGGGAATGGGGCGGCAAGGACCCATCCTGCAGGCCCTTTATCATCGCCGTGAATTGCTCCATGTTGTTCCCGACTATGCCAACGGCGGCAGCGTGGTTGACCACGGAGCCGCCCAGTCCGGTGCTGGGCACGCCCGTGGGTTTGATCGTCGTCACCTTGATCTTTCCGCGCGCCTCCATTCTCACGGCTTCCGACATGAAGTTGACTGCCGCCTTGGTGGCCCCATAGATCGCCGCGCCCACCACGGGAAAATTCCCGTAGATGGACGAGATGTTGACGAAGTGACCGCGTCCCTGGGACATCATGGCGTCGTGGGCGGCGATCATGCCGTTGAACACGCCCTTCATATTGATATCGATGCAGCGCATCCAGGCATCGTAGGCAAGCGCGTGATCGGCGACAAAAGCCAGCGGCATGATGCCCGCGTTATTGAGCATCACGTCGATCGAACCGTATTCGTGCACGCTGGCCGCGACGAGACGCTTCAGGTCATCCAGAATGCGGACATCGGCGGCTAAGGCCTGCGCCCGCCCCCCGGCCGCAATAATGCCCGCGACGGTTTCCTTGGCCGCCGCCGCATTGACGTCGCCACACGTCACCAACGCACCGCGCGCAGCGGCCTTCTGCGCGACCAAACGGCCGAAGCCTCCGCCTGCGCCGGTAATGACGATGGTCTTGCCTGAGATGTAGTCGTTCATGGTGTTTTTCCTTGTATGCCTCGATGTAGGCAAGCCGCTTGCGCAGAGCCGCATGGCTGCCATGTGCGTACCTTGCCGTCGTATCGGTCTATCGGTGCAATGACGCGTCAGGAGCCGCCCTGCGTTCGATGCGGCCGCTTCACCGACACCGTCCTGGGCACCGTGTACTCCAGCAAACCATCGACCCCGTTCTCGATGCCTATGCCCGATTGCTTGTGCCCGGCCATGGGCTTGGAGGGCTTGAGAGTGTGGATCTGATTGACCCAGACAGTGCCGGTGTTCAATCGCAGTGCGACCCTGGTCGCGGCCGCGTGATCGCTCCCCCACACCGACCCGCCCAAGCCATACTCGCTGTCGTTGGCCCGCGCAATCACTTCTTCCTCGTCGCGGAAACTGAGCAGCGGCAGGATCGGACCGAAAGGTTCCTCGCGCACCACGCGCGCCGTATCTGGCGGGTTGTCCACCAAGGTGATTGGAAAGAAATAGCCCTTCCCTTCGGGGACTTCTCCGCCGGCCAGAAAGCGGCAACCCTGGCTGCGCGTGTCCTCAAGCAAACGCTTCAGCCGCTCGAACTGACGGCGATTCTGCACGGGACCGAGCTGGACGCCCTCGACGTTGCCGGCCCCGAGCCGGGTTTCACGCGCCAGCCTCGCCAGCGCCTGCGCCATCCGGTCGTAAACATCTTCGTGGATGTACAAGCGCTTGATGGCAAGGCAGTACTGCGCGCTATTGGCGAATGCCCCCCAGAAGATAAGGGGTGCAATCGCGTCGATATCGGCATCGGCCATGACGATGGCCGCGTCGTTTCCGCCGAGCTCAAGTGTCAGCCGCTTCAGGTTGCCTGCTGCGCTAGCCATCACGGCGCGACCGGTTTGGGTCGATCCGGTGAAGCTGATCTTGTCGATGCCCGGATGCTCTGACATCAGCGGACCCAGCGCGTCGGACCCGCTAATGACGTTCAGCACGCCCGGCGGCAACACATCGCGCAGCAACTCGCCCAGCTTCAAGGTCGCCAGCGGCGTAAACGGCGAAGGCTTCAGCACCATGGTATTGCCCGTGAGCAAGGCGGGCGCGATCTTCCAGATGGCCAACACCAGCGGGAAATTCCAGGGCACGATGCCGCCGACCACCCCTAGCGGCACGCGCAGCACCCTGACCAACTCTTCGGGCGACTCGGTGCTCACGTCGGCGGGAAAATCCAACCCAGCCGTCGCCGTGCACCAGAATGCGGCGGCCATTACCTCCTGGCGCGCAGCCGCAAGCGGTTTGCCTTGCTCCCGCGTCAACAACTGCGCCAACGTTTCCTGATTGGACACGATGACTTCACCCACCCGGGCGATCAACTTTCGCCGTTCTTCCAATGGCAGTGCGGCCCAGGCGGGCGCCGCGCGCCGCGCGCTGGCCACGGCTTCGTCCAACTGCCGCGGCGCGGCGTCGGGCGCGCGAGCCACGACCTGCTCCGTGGCCGGATCGAGCACCTCGATGCGCCTTGACGCATCTACGGCCTTGCCATCTATGGTCATACTGAATTCAATGGGATTTCCCATGGTGATTCGGACCTCAATGTTGCGGGCCTGGCAAAACGTCCATCGGCCGCGCGTTGGCTGACGGCGCTCGCTACCGAGCGCCGTGATGAACAATCAGAGATCAAGCACAAGCAGCGGCGACTTGGCGCGCGAGCAACACGGGGTGAACTGGTCGCCGCTTGCATGCTCTTCGTCGGTAAGGAATACGTCGCGATGGTCCGCCACTCCTTCCACCAGCCGCATGACGCAAGAACCGCAGGAGCCCTCGCCGCAAGAGGTATAGATGTCGACACCCGCAGCAAGCAGCACGGACGCCACTGATTGGTCCGCGGGCACATGGAACAACTGGCCGGAACCGGCGAGCTTTACGTCGAAGGCGGTGTCCTGCGAGACATCCACGGCCTTGGCGCCGAAGTGCTCATACCGCACCCGATGCTTCGCGATGCCAGCCCCATCCGCCGCCCGGCAGACCCATTCGATGAAGCCAGCGGGACCGCAGACGTAGATCTCTTGCGTTGCGCCCGTTTGGGAAAACAGTTCATCCGGACGCAATCTCTGCTCATCGGGCTGGTCGTCATAGTGGAAGATGACGTTTGCGCTGAAGGCGGACTGGGCGATGCGGTCAAGAAAGGCCGCTTTCGATTGATTGCGAACGCAGTAGTGCAAGGAAAATTCCGTCCCCGCCGCATGCAGGGTTTCCGCCATGCACAGCATGGGCGTAATGCCTATGCCTCCCGCGAGCAGGATGCTCGGGGCCTGCGGCTTGAGCGGGAAGTGGTTGCGCGGCATGCCGATCACAACGATGGCCCCCGGTTGCAGGGTTTCATGGATCGCAACCGAACCGCCACGCGACTGGGGATCCCGCAGGATGCCGATGACGTAGCGGTGCCGTTCCGACGGCGCGTTGCACAGCGAATACTGCCGCACAATGCCAGGAGCGATGTATACATCTATGTGGGCTCCTGCCTCGAAAGGCGGCAGGTTGCCGCCGTCCAGAGCTTCCAGTTCCAGACTGATGATGTCGTCGGCTTCCTGCCGCCGGTGCGTAACGCGCACTGAACTCGTTACTTGAGATTGCATCGCTAATGCTCTACGGAATGAGGGGAAGAACCGCTAGTTCATGAAGCATCGAACAGGTAGATGCTTGGGGCCGCCGACGAAACGCGAGGCGCTCATGGTCATCTCGCCTGCCAGCTCTACACGCTGCAAGCGCGGAATCATCTCTTCGAACAGCAGGCGCATCTCCATCTTTGCCAGGTGTTGCCCCAGACAGATATGCGTTCCCAGCCCGAAGGCCAGGTGCCGATTCGGCTTGCGGTCAATGTCGAAAGCAAAGGGATTCTCGAAGGCTTCCTCGTCACGATTGGCCGAGCCGTAGCACAGCATCAACCAGTCGCCCTTGCGAATCTGGCGGCCGCGGATTTCGGTGTCTGCCACGGCGGTACGCATGAAATGCCGCACCGGGGACGCCATGCGCACCGCTTCGTCAATGAACTGCGGGATCAGGCCAGGATTGGCTTGGAGCCTGGGCAAAAGCTCGGGATACTGGCCGAGCGCCCACATGGCAACCGCGGTCGACGACGAGGTCGTGTCGTGCCCTGCCGTGGCGATGATCACGTAGTAGCCCAATCGGCTGTCCTCGCTGATGGGGACGCCGTCTATGACCGCATTGGCAAGCAGCGTCGCCACATCATTGCGCGGATTCGCACGCCGGTCGGCCGTGACCTTTTCGAAGTACGCGCGGAAGTCGGCCACGATGGCCAGCGTGTACTTGGCCAGCGCCTCGGGATCGCTGGCGCGCGCCTGCCCCGCACGTTTGAGTTCGGGGTCTTCGCTGCCGAACAGCTCCTGCGTCAACAGCAGCATCCTGCTTTCGTCCTCGGGTGGCACGCCCAGGATGTCCATGATGACGTGCAGCGGATAATGCAGCGCAATCTCCGTGGCGAAATCGATGACCTCGCCGTCGGCGGCGGCAAGCTTGTCGACGGTACGGGCGGCCAGGTCGCGGATCCGCTCATCCAGCTTGAGTATGCTGTTCGGCATGAACCATGCCTGCGTCAGTGATCGCAGCCCCTTGTGCTCCTCGCCGTCGACATGCACCAGCGACCTGATGCCGCCGTTGTGGCTCCCGCCTACGGCCACGAGCTGCTGAATCGTCGCCTTGGGGGAACAGATAATGGCGTAGTCGCCATTGCGGAAAGTCTGGGTGTCGCGCGATATCGCGGACACGTCCGCATGCTTGGTGACGACCCAGAAGGGATCGAAGCCGTCGTTGATCGCTCGCCCCAACGGGTTGTTGGCACGCGCCCATGTGTAAGTGGCATGCAGTTCATCAATGTCGGCATAGACCTGAGCATCAACCAGGACTTTCGAGACATGGCCGGGCAGATCGAAATCGGTATGGTTCATGATGTGGGGCGGGAAGGTGGAAGGGTCGATTCGAGGGGCGATGCATTACTGGACGGCTGCGATCGTCCAATAGGCATAAACCACTCAATAAATCAGAATTCAAATTCTGATTCTATTATTGAGAGGCGCCGGCCCCTCTTCAATGCGGGGTTTCCCTAGGCCCGCTCAGCGCCAGGCAAAGCGCTCGTTACCGCCGCTCCTTCGGCAAACGGCGTCCGCCATAAGAGAGAGCAGTGACCTCGCTTGATTGTTAAGAGAGATATCGCCTGCTACTGCATAATGTTGCACTTCAGGTTGGATAGATGTTGCCATGGCCACCTCTCGATCACAGAAAGCAATTACCAAGACGACACGCGCCTCCGGGGAGCGAAAGGCTCCCCGCGCGGCTCCGAAATCACCAGCTGCTCCCCGCCCTCCCCAGCAATTGCGCAGCGAGGAGTCGCTGGCCAAGATGATTCGCGCTGGCAGAGAGTTGATAGAACGACATGCGAACCTGGACCTGGTGCTGATCAATGACGTAATACGTCTGGCGGGCACATCCATCGGCGCGTTCTATGGCCGCTTCCAAGACAAGGAAACCTTTCTTGCGGCAGTCCTGGACGCCGCGGTCGCGGAAACCCAGGCGGAAGCCGACAACCTGGTCTGGCAGGACGCCGTCTGGACCGAAGGCACCGCCTCCGATATGGTCGCGGCCCTAGTCGATTACTACGTCCGCGGCTGCCGCCAAAACCGGGGAATCTTCCAGGCTCTGCTAAAGGTTTTTTCGATGGACCGCCGGGAATCGAGTCCGCTGGTCGCCCTGAATCGCCATATGAGTGCCCTGTTCATACCCGCTCTGGCGCGAAAAATGCCGGTCCGGGCAGGCGAGGATGTCGAATTGGATATCAAGATCGCCATGCAGATGCTGTCGGGAACGCTCAGCATCATGATGCTGACGGACCCGGGGCCGCTGCACCTCGCGGACGATGCAATCAAGCAGCAATTGACGGAAAGGATGCGGCGGATACTGCGCTTGGCCTGAAGACGGCCGCTTCGTGCGGCAGCCCGATCGCCGCCTGCGCCAGCAGCAAAAAGGCCGTCAGCGACATGTCGTTGACGGCCTTTCTTTATTGGTCGGGGCGGTGGGATTCGAACTCACGACCCTCTGCTCCCAAAGCAGATGCGCTACCAGGCTGCGCTACGCCCCGAAGGGTGGCAACTATACCAGATCTCGGCCCGCCTGGCCTATGCCTGTCTCTGGCCGTGCGTCCGGCGACGGCCCGTCTCGCTGGCGATCAGCCGAAACGGCCCGTGATGTAGTCTTCCGTTTCCTTGCGCGAAGGCTTCACGAAGATCTGGTCGGTCTGGCCGAATTCCATCAGCTCGCCCAGGTACATGTAGGCGGTGTAGTCCGAACAGCGCGCGGCCTGCTGCATGTTGTGCGTCACGATGACGACGGTGTAGTCGTTCTTCAGTTCGGCGATCAGCTCTTCGATCTTGGCGGTCGAAATCGGGTCCAGCGCCGAGCACGGCTCGTCCAGCAGCAGCACTTCGGGCTTGATGGCCACGCCGCGCGCGATGCACAGGCGCTGTTGCTGGCCGCCCGACAGGCTGTTGCCGCTCTGGTGCAGCTTGTCCTTCACTTCGTTCCACAGCGCGGCCTTGCTCAGGGCCCATTCCACGCGCTCGTCCATTTCACCCTTGGACAAGCGCTCGAACAGGCGCACGCCGAAGGCAATGTTGTCGTAGATGCTCATGGGGAACGGCGTGGGCTTCTGGAACACCATGCCGACCTTGGCGCGGATCAGCGAGATGTCGGTCTTGGCCGTCAGCAGGTTTTCGCCGTCCAGGATGATTTCGCCCTCGGCGCGCTGGCCGGGGTAGAGCTCGAACATGCGGTTGAAGGTGCGCAGCAGCGTGGACTTGCCGCAGCCCGACGGGCCGATGAAGGCGGTGACCTTCTTCTCCTGGATCGACATGTTCACATTGCGGATCGCATGGAACTTGCCGTAGTAGAAGTTCAGGTTCTTGACCTCGATCTTATTCTTGACGGCGGTAGCGGTGTTTTCCATTTGGTTTCCCTTGGCTCCGGAGCGCCCCAGGCGCGCCGGCAAAGCGATCTTTACTTGCGGAACATGTTGCGGGCGATGATGTTGATGCCCAGCACCAGCAGCGTAATCAGCGTGGCGCCGGCCCATGCCAGGTTGTTCCAGTCCTTGAAGGGGCTGGCGGCGTACTGGTAGATCACGACCGGCAGGTTGGCCATCGGGCCGTTCATGTTCAGGGACATGAACTGGTTCGACAGCGCGGTGAACAGCAGCGGCGCGGTTTCACCCGAGATCCGGGCAATGGCCAGCAGCACGCCGGTGATGATGCCGGTCTTGGCGGCGCGATAGCACACCATGGTGATCATGCGCCACTTGGGGCAACCCAGCGCGGCAGCCGCTTCGCGCAGGCTGTTGGGCACCAGCAGCAGCATGTTGTCGGTGGTGCGCACCACCACCGGGATCACCAGGATGGACAGCGCGATGGCGCCGGCCCAGCCCGAGTAGTGCCCGACCTGGGCCACGTACACGGCATAGATGAACAGGCCGATGATGATGGACGGGGCCGACAGCAACACGTCGTTCAGGAAGCGCGTGGCCGGCGCCAGCCAGCCGCGCTGGCCGTATTCGGCCAGGTAGGTGCCGGCCAGGATGCCGACGGGCGTGCCGATGAGCGTGCCCACGCCAGCCATCATCACGCTGCCGAAAATGGCGTTGATGAGACCGCCGGTCTGTCCGGGCGGCGGCGTGATCTCGGTGAAGAGCGTGTACGACAGCGCGGGCGCGCCCTTCATCAGCAGCGTCAGAATGATCCAGAACAGCCAGAACAGCCCGAACACCAGGGTGCCCAGCGAAATGGTCAGCATGATGCGGTTGACCACGCGGCGCCGGCGATAGGTGCCGTTCTGCATATTGAGTACGGATACAGCCATGATGTTTTCCTTGTGCTCGCGGCGCGTCAGGTTTTCTTGCCTTCACTGGCGGACAAGCGGACCAGCAGCATCTTGGCCAGGGCGAGCACGATGGTCGTGATCAGGAACAGGATCAGGCCCAGTTCCAGCAGCGCCGACTTCTGTATGCCGCCCGCCTCATTGAATTCGTTGGCCAGCGCGGAAGCGATCGAGTTGCCCGGCGAGAACAGCGAACCGGACCACTTGAAGGCGTTGCCGATGACGAAGGTCACGGCCATGGTTTCGCCAAGCGCGCGGCCCAGGCCCAGCATGATGCCGCCGATGACGCCCGACTTGGTGTAGGGCAGCACCACGCGCCACATCACTTCCCAGGTCGTGCTGCCCAGGCCGTAGGCGGACTCCTTGAGCATCGCCGGCACCAGTTCGAACACGTCGCGCATGACCGCGGCGATGAACGGGATGATCATGATCGAGAGGATCAGGCCGGCGGTGAAGATGCCGATGCCGAAAGGCGGCCCCGCGAAGATGCCGCCGATCACGGGCAGGCTGCCCAGCGTCGCGATCAGGAAAGGCTGCACATACTGCTGGAACACGGGGACGAAGACGAACAGGCCCCACATGCCGTAGATGATGGACGGAATCGCCGCCAGCATTTCGACCGCGGTGCCCAGCGGGCGGCGCAGCCAGGTGGGCGACAGTTCGGTCAGGAAGATGGCGATGCCGAAGGACACGGGCACCGCGATGATCAGGGCGATGGCCGAGGTCAGCAGCGTGCCGATGATGGGCACCACCGCGCCGTAATTGGAATTGACCGGATCCCAGTCGTTGAGCCAGAGGAACGACAGGCCGTACTTGGCCAGCGATTCGCGGCTGCCGTAGATCAGGGAAACAAGAATCGCCGCCAGCAGGATGAACACCAGGAAGGCGAACAGGCGGGTCAGGTTCTTGAATAGCGCATCCATCAGCGCGTTTTTATTTTGCTTCATAGGCGAAGGCGTGCCGGTAGTCACGGAGTCCGCCACGCTGGGCGAAAGCGGCACACTATTATCCATTACCGCGCTCATGGATGGACTTTCCTTAGGAAACCAGGGGAGAAACTGCGAAGGTCTTGCGGCGGACCGCCGCCGGCATTCCATACCCGGAACGCCAGCGGCGGCCGCTGTGGATTGCGCGCGACGGAGATTGGCATTGTCAGCCGGCCTCCCTCGCGCTCAAGCCTTTATTGCCAGACGGCCTTGCCGTCGGCGGCCTTGACTTCGCCCCAGGCGGCGCGGATTTCCTTGGTCACGGCTTCCGGCAGCGGCACGTAGTCCATGGCTTCAGCCGACTTGGCGCCGTTCTTGAAGGCCCAGTCGAAGAATTCCAGCACGGCCTTGCCTTGCGCCGGCTTGTCTTGCGACTTGTGGACCAGGATGAAGGTGGCGGCGGTGACGGGCCAGGAATCGGCGCCCGGCTCGTCGGTCAGGACCACTCCCATGCCCGGCGCGCTCTTCCAGTCGGCGTTGGCGGCCGCGGCGGCGAAAGCCTTCTGTTCCGGCTGGACGAACTTGCCGTCCTTGTTCTGCAGCTGCGTCCAGGCCAGCTTGTTCTGCTTGGCGTAGGCGTATTCCACGTAGCCGATCGAGTTCTTCAGCTGGCCGACGTAGGCGGCGACGCCTTCGTTGCCCTTGCCGCCCTGGCCCACGGGCCACTTGACGGCCTTGCCTTCGCCCACGGTCGACTTCCAGTCCGGCGACACCTTGGACAGGTAGTTGGTCCAGCCGAAGGTGGTGCCCGAGCCGTCCGAACGGTGCACGACGATGATGTCGGCGGCCGGCAGCTTCAGGTCGGGGTTCAGCGCCTTGATGGCGGCGTCGTCCCACTTCTTGATCTTGCCCAGGAAGATGTCGGCCAGGACCTTGCCCGACAGCTTCAGCTTGCCGGGTTCGACGCCGTCGATGTTCACCACGGCAACCGTGCCGCCGATGACGGCCGGGAATTGCAGCAGGCCGTTCTTTTCCAGATCGGCAGCCTTCATGGGATCGTCGGAAGCGCCGAAATCAACCGTCTTGGCGATGATCTGTTGCTGACCGCCGCCCGAACCGATGGACTGGTAGTTGACGGCGCTATTGGTGGCGGCCTTGTAGTCGGAGGCCCACTTGGCGTAGATCGGGTACGGGAACGAAGCGCCGGCGCCGGTCACGTCGGCGGCCTGGACGGCAAACACGGCGGCGCTCAGCGCGACGCCCAGGGAAACTTGTTTGAAGACACGTTTGAACATCAGGGTTCCTTCTGTGCTCGTTGGAGGAGTCTGGCAGGCTTGGAAAACTGCCTGTCTTTCAGCGACCCTCGAATATTAGAAGCCCTACATGACAGGATAGTGACAGTCATGATCCCGCCCCGAGGCGCTGCGCGCCTCCCCCCAGGGGGGCGCCGGTGGCGGACCGGCGAAGCCGGATCCGCGCGGCCTGGATCTGGGGAGGATTTGCCTCGAACGCCGCCTTCTTAAAGGGGGCGGAACATACGGGAGGCCTTGCTTCCGAAGCCGCCCCGGGCGGGGCGGCGGACGTTACACGCCCAGCTTCTGCATCAGGTACTGATGCACGTTGAAAGGCTCGCGGCGGCTCTTGACCCGGGTGTAGTCGCCGTCGGGAAGCTGTTGCCAGGCCAGCTGGTTGTCGCGCAGGGCGTAGGTGAAGGCTTCGTCGATGACGCGCTTCTTCAGGGTCTTGTCGTAGATCGGGAAGGCGATCTCGACCCGGCGGAAGAAGTTGCGGTCCATCCAGTCGGCGGACGACAGGTAGACGGTCTCTTCGCCCTCGGCATAGAAGTAGAAGACCCGCGAATGCTCCAGGAAGCGGCCGACGATGGAACGCACCCTGATGTTCTCGGACAGTCCCGGCACGCCGGCGCGCAGCGCGCATACGCCGCGCACGATCAGGTCGATCTTCACGCCGGCCTGGCCCGCCTTGTAAAGCTCTTCGATGATCTGCTCTTCCAAGAGCGAGTTCATCTTGGCCATGATGCGCGCACGCTTGCCGGCCTTGGCCGCGCGGGCCTCGGCGCGGATCAGCGCCACCATGCCGTCGTGCATGGTGAAGGGCGACTGCATCAGCGCCTTGAGCGAGCGGCGCGCGCCCAGCCCGGTCAACTGCGCGAACACCTTGTCCATGTCCTCGCACAGCTTGGGATCGGCCGTGAGCAGCCCGAAATCGGTGTACAGCCGAGCCGTGCGCGGGTGGTAGTTGCCGGTGCCCAGGTGGGCGTAGCGGCGCAGGCGCCCTTTTTCGCGGCGCAGCACCACGGCCATCTTGGCGTGCGTCTTGTGCGCCACCACGCCGTACACCACGTGCGCGCCCACCTCTTCCAGCTTGGAGGCCCAGTTGATGTTGGTCTGCTCGTCAAAGCGCGCCATCAGTTCCACCACCACCGTCACTTCCTTGCCGGCGCGCGCCGCGGCCAGCAGGATCTTCATCAGCTCGGAGTCTTCGCCGGTGCGGTAGATGGTCTGCTTGATCGCCATGACGTCCGGATCCAGCGCGGCCGCGGTCAGGAAGTCGATGACGGGTTGAAACGACTGGTAGGGATGGTGCAGCAGGCGGTCCTGCTCGGCCACGGCCTCGAACAGCTCGGCCGGCTTGTCGCCCACGCGGTCGAACGGCGCCGGCACGGGGGCGCGGTAATCCGGGAACAGCAGGTCCGGCCGCGAGTCCGAATTGCACAGCTGCATCAGACGCGACAGGTTCACCGGCCCCGGCACGCGGTAGGTGTCCTCCGCCTTGAGCGAGAACTCGCGCTGCAGGAAGTGTTCCAGTTCGACCGGCGTCAGCTTGTCGATCTCCAGGCGCACGGCGGCGCCGAAGTTGCGCTGCGACAGCTCGCCCTGCAAGGCATGGCGCAGGTTGGTGACTTCTTCCTCGTCCACGAACAGGTCGCTGTTGCGCGTGACCCGCCACTGGTAGCAGCCCAGCATTTCCAGCCCCGGAAACAGCTCACCCACGAAGGCCCGCAGCAGCGAGGTCAGCAGGATGTAGCCCTCGGGCTGGCCCGACAGCTCCTGCGGCATCTTGATCAGGCGCGGCAAGGCGCGCGGCGCCTGCACCACGGCGATCGAGGCCTGGCGGCCGAAGGCATCGGCGCCCGACAGCGACACGATGAAATTCAGGCTCTTGTTGTAGACCCGCGGAAACGGATGCGCCGGATCCAGCCCGATCGGGGTCAGAAGCGGCATCACGTCGCGGTTGAAGACCTCGCGCGCCCATTCCTGCTGCTGCGGATTCCATTCCGATGCATGGTGCAGCGAGATGCCCTCGGCGTGCATGGCCGGCAGGATCTCGTCGTTGAGCAGGTTGTACTGGCGATACACCAGCGCATGCACCGCCTGCTGCACGTTGTCGAACGCCTGGTCCGGCGTCATGCCATCGGGTCCCACCAGATTCGGCGACTGGCGCTGCTGCTCCTTCAGGCTGGAAATCCGGATCTCGAAGAACTCATCCAGGTTGGAACTGACGATACAGACGTAGCGCAGGCGTTCCAGCAAGGGAGTCTTGGGATTCTCCGCCATCGCCAGCACGCGTTCGTTGAATTTCAGCAGCGACAACTCGCGGTTCAGAAGCAAAGGCTCGGCAGGAGGGCGTGAGGGCATACCGGGTTCCATACGTAGGGAGAGCGTGGAGTTTTACTGCAAAAAGGTGACGGTTCCATGACACAGCAGCAAATACGTAGCGTACGCCAAAACCGGGACGCATAGCAGGCCGATCAGATGCCGCAAACCCCTGTTCCATAAGAAAAAAAGCGCGCGCGGAAGCGCTGTCACATGGGATCTCTATAATCGGGCCACCTCTCAGACAATATTTACGAGCCGCATGGATCAACTTCTGGCCGCGGTGGACCTCGGGTCCAACAGCTTCCGCCTCTCCATCGGACGCATCGTTCAACAGGACGGTACGCCCCAGATCTATCAGATTGACCGCCTCAAGGAAACCGTCCGGCTTGCGGCCGGCCTGGACTCCGAAAAAAGGCTGGGCGACGAGGCCATCGACCGCGCCATCGCCGTGCTGGAACGCTTCGGCGACCGTCTGCGCAGCTTCCACCCCAACCGGGTCCGCGCCGTCGCCACCAACACTTTCCGTGTCGCCCGCAACACCCGCGACTTCCTGCCGCGAGCCGAAGCCGCCCTGGGCTTTCCCATCGAAGTCATCGCCGGCCGCGAAGAGGCCCGCCTGATCTTCTCGGGCGTGGTCCACACCCTGCCCCCTTCGCCCAACAAGCGCCTGGTCATCGACATCGGCGGCGGCTCCACCGAAGTCATCATCGGCAAGAGCCATGAGCCCGGCCTGATGTCCTCGCTGTACATGGGCTGCGTCAGCTACAGCCGCCAGTTCTTCTCGGACGGCGTGGTGGACGCGCACCAGATGAAGCAGGCCGAGCTGGCCGCGCGCCGCGAGATCGAAGTCATCGCCAAGCAGTACCGCAAGATGGGCTGGAAGGAAGCCTACGGCTCTTCCGGCACGGCCAAGGCGCTGTTCGCCATCCTGACCGAATGCCGCTTCTCGGACCGCGGCATCACGCGCGCCGGCCTGAACAAGCTGAAAGACCGCATCATCCGCTCGGGCCGCGTGATTCCGTCCGAACTGCCCGGCATCAAGATCGAACGCTCGGACGTCCTGCCGGGCGGCCTGGCCATCATGAGCGCCCTGTTCGACGAGCTGGGCATCGACGTCATGCACACCGGCGACGGCGCGCTGCGCCTGGGCGTGCTGTACGACCTGCTGGGCCGCGACGACGAGCATGACAAGCGCGATGAATCGGTGCGCCAGTTCATGAAGCGCTACCACGTCGACGTCAACCAGGCGCGCCGCGTACACCACGCCGCGCTGACCCTGTTCGACGCCATGTTCCCGGACGGCCCGGAACGCGCCGAGCTGCGCCCCGCGCTGGGCTGGGCGGCCGACCTGCACGAAGTGGGCCTGTCCATCGCCCACAACGCGTACCACAAGCACACCGCCTACGTGCTGGAAAACGCCGACATGCCGGGCTTCTCGCGCGCCGACCAGCAACTGCTGGCGCTGCTCGCGCTCGGCCACCAGGGCAAGCTGACCAAGCTGGAACCCCTGGTACGTTCGCGCGCGCAATGGAAGGCCATCCTCAGCCTGCGGCTGGCGGTGCTGCTGTTCCGCCGCCGCAATGAAATCGAACCGCTGCCGCTGACCGCGTCGGTGCGCGACAACTCCATCGTGGTGCGGGTCAACCGCGAATGGCTGGCGCAGCACCCCCTGAGCGACTTCACGCTGCGCGCGGAAGAAGCTGAGTGGAACAAGGTGGGCTTTTCATTCGAACTGCTGGAGTTCTGAGGAACCAGCCGGGCGGCGCGAGCGTGCCCGCCCTGTTCCGGCCCCGCGCTGCGGGGCCGCTGCACTAAAACGGCGACAGATCGGTCTCGCGATCCAGCCGCTTTAGCTCCATGCGCAAAGGCCTGGTGGCCCGCCGTATCAACCTGATCTTCATGCGGCGGAACAGGCGGCGCATGGTGGCCTCAGCGCTGGGCAGTGGCGGTTGCGGGCTGATCCAGCCCGAAATGGCGGCGGTAGCGCTCGTCCATGCGGTCCATTTTCAGCAGGACCGGGAAATCCGCGGCGTTGAAATCCGGGTCCCAGGCGGGCTCGCCACAGACCTTGGCGCCCAGCTTCAGGTAACCCTTGATCAGCGGCGGCACGCGCGCCGGCAAGGTGCTGTTGAGCTTCTCCACCGGATAGCGATGCAGCGGCGTCACGCGCGGCTCGTCGCCCTGCGGCAGCTGCTTGGAGATGGTGCGCCACACTTCGGCGGCGGTAACGCCGTCGTCGCGCAGGCTGACGCTGGCGCAACCCAGCACGTACTGATAGCCGCCGCGGCGCAGGTATTCGGCCAGGCCCGACCACAGCAGCATGATGACGCCGCCGCTGCGGTAGTCGGGGTGCGTGCAAGAGCGGCCGACTTCGACCAGCTCGTCCTGGATCGCTCCCAGCCCGGACAGGTCGAACTCGGACTGCGAGTAGTAGCCGCCGGCCTCCCGCGCCTTTTCCGGCGTCAGGATCCGGTAGGTGCCGACCACGCGGCCCGTGTCCAGCTCGCGGACCATCAGATGTTCGCAGTACGGATCGAAGCGATCATGCTCGATGCCGTCCTGGGCGTCGGGGAACACCGCGCCCATGTCCTCGGTGAAGACGTCGTAGCGCAGGCGTTGAATCTGCTCGATTTCTTCAGCGGTGCGCGCCAAGCCCACCACCAGCACCTTGGCGGCGGCGCCGGTCCAAGGTTCTGCGGCATTACGGCTCGGATTGATGCGTGCTAATTCCAGCATTGCGCGAAGCTCCTAGAGAGTCCAGCCAGTGTGGACGCCCTGTATGTCAAAGACTTGACCAATATGTTACGTGACTATGAAGTTTAGTCCGGAGCGGATAAATCAATCTTCCGCCCAAATCGACAAAACTTTACAAATCTATACAACCCTTGAACAAACAAGGCCACCCGTCACGCACCGGGTGGCCTTGTTCGAAATCGCAGGTCCGCGTTTATCCCAGGCTGGCCGCAAGCTTCTCGGCGCAGGATACGGCCAGGGCCTCATCTTCGGCTTCGACCATGAGGCGCAGCTTCGGCTCGGTGCCCGAGGCGCGGATCAGGATGCGGCCGCGGCCGTCCAGCTCGGCTTCGACGACCTTGCGCGCGGCGCTCAGGCCGGCGTGCGTCTTCCAGTCCTGGCCCGGGGTCAGCGGCACGTTGATCATCTTCTGCGGATACATGCGCAGATCGCTCACCCACTCCGACAGCCCGACCGAGTTGCGGCGCAGCGCGGTCAGGACCTGCAGGGCGGCGACGATGCCATCGCCGGTCGAATGGCAGTCCATGCACAACAGGTGGCCGGAGCTCTCGCCGCCGTACAGCCAGCCGCGCGCCTGCATCTGCTCCAGCACATAGCGGTCGCCGACATTGGCGCGCTCGAAGCCCACGCCCAGGCGCTGCATTTCGCGCTCGAAGCCGAAGTTGGTCATCAACGTGCCGACCACGCCGTCCACCTTGCCGCGCTGCATGCGCTCGCGGACGATGGCGTACATGAGTTCGTCGCCGTTGTAGATGCGGCCTTCGCCATCCACCATCTGCAGGCGGTCAGCGTCGCCGTCCAGCGCGATGCCCAACTGGGCGCCGCGGGCATGCACTTCCTTGGCCAGCAGCTCGGGATGCAGCGCGCCCACGCCCTTGTTGATGTTGAAGCCGTCCGGATTGACGCCGATGGCGTGCACTTCGGCGCCCAGCTCGCGGAACACGTGCGGCGCGATGTTGTAGGCGGCGCCGTGGGCGGCGTCCACCACGATCGTCATGCCGTTCAGGTCCAGATCGTTGGGGAAGGTGCTCTTGCAGAATTCGATGTAGCGGCCCTGCGCGTCGCCCATGCGGCGCGCGCGCCCCAGGGCCTCCGACGCGACGCAACCCAGCGGTTCGTCCAGGGCGGCTTCGATGGCGGCCTCGATCTCGTCGGGCAGCTTCATGCCCTGCGCCGAGAAGAACTTGATGCCGTTGTCTTGGTACGGATTGTGCGAAGCGCTGATGACGATGCCCGCCACCAGACGCAGCGCGCGGGTCAGGTAGGCCACCGCGGGGGTGGGCACCGGGCCTGCCAGCAGCACATCGATGCCTGCCGCCGACAGGCCGGCTTCCAGCGCCGACTCCAGCATGTAGCCAGAGATCCGCGTGTCCTTGCCGATCACGACCTGCGGGCGGCTGCCGCCGCGTACGGCGTGCTCACGCGCCAGGACGCGGCCGGCCGCGTAACCCAGACGCAGCGCGAATTCGGCGTTGATCACCGGACCGCCGACTTCGCCGCGGACCCCGTCGGTACCGAAATATTTACGTCGAATCATGAACTGAGTGCTCCTTGTTCTGCCGCGTGCCATACCTTGAGCGCGTCGACCGTGGCCGCCACATCGTGCACCCGCACGATGGAAGCGCCACGCGCCACGCAGGCAAGCGCCGCGGCGATGCTGCCGGGCAACCTGCCGTCCACGGGCCGGCCGGTAGCCTGGCCGATCATGGTTTTGCGCGACAGGCCGATCAGCAATGGATAACCGGCGCTGCGCAGGCTGGACAGCCGGCGCAGCAGTTGGAAGTTCTGGTCGCCCGTCTTGCCGAAGCCGAAGCCCGGGTCCAGCACGATGCGGCGAGGATCGATCCAGGCCGCGCGCAGCTTGTGCGCGCGAGCCCCCAGGAAAAGCCCGATTTCACCGATCAGGTCGGTGTACTCGGGCGGGGCGGCCTGCATGGTGCGAGGCTCGCCCTTCATGTGCATCACGCACAGCCCGCAGCGCGTATGGGCCACCGCCTCGACGGCGCCCGGCTGCCTGAAGCCATAGATGTCGTTGATCATGTCCGCGCCGGCATCCAGCACGGCGCGCATGACTTCCGGCTTGAAGGTGTCGATGGACAGGGGCACGCCGCAATCGCGCAGCGCCTCCACCACCGGCAGCAACCGGGCCAGTTCGTCGGCCACTGAGACCGGGTCGGCCCCGGGACGCGTGGACTCGCCGCCCAGGTCCAGGATCTGGGCGCCTTCGGCGATCAATTGGCGCGCATGCGCCACTGCGGAATCCGTATCGTCATGCTGGCCGCCGTCGGAAAACGAGTCCGGCGTGACGTTGACGATACCCATGACAAGCGGGCGCTCGAGATCAAACTCGAAGCGCCCGCAAAGGAAGTTATTTGCCATAACTCAGGATGAGCAGCCTCAGACAGCGGCAGCCGTATTGCCACCTGCCGCCAGGCCCGTGGGCGGCGTGTCGGACGTATCCGACGGGCCCTGAGGCGTCTTCGGGGGACGCGGAGGACGGCCCTCGATGATGTCGTTGATCTGGTCGGCGTCGATGGTTTCCCATTCGAGCAGCGCGGAGGTCATCACTTCGACCTTGTCGCGGTTGTCTTCCAGGATCTTGCGGGCAACGCTGTACTGCTCGTCGATGATGCGGCGGATCTCGGTGTCCACCTTCTGCATGGTGGCTTCCGACATGTGCGTGGTCTTGGTGACGCTGCGGCCCAGGAACACTTCGCCTTCGTTCTCGGCATAGACCATGGGGCCCAGCTCGTCGGTCATGCCGTAGCGCGTGACGATGTCGCGGGCGATGGCGGTGGCGCGTTCGAAGTCGTTCGAGGCGCCCGTCGTCATCTGGTCCATGAAGATTTCTTCGGCGATGCGGCCGCCGAACAGCACGGCGATGGTGGACAGCAGACGGCCCTTGTCCATGCTGTAGCGGTCGGTCTCAGGCAGCTGCATGGTCACGCCCAGCGCGCGGCCGCGCGGGATGATGGTGACCTTGTGGACCGGGTCGGTCTTGGGCAGCAGACGGGCGACGATCGCGTGGCCGGACTCGTGGTACGCGGTGTTCTTGCGTTCCTCTTCGGGCATCACGATGGAGCGGCGTTCCGCGCCCATGATGATCTTGTCCTTGGCCTTTTCGAAGTCGGACATGTCGACCGTGCGGCCATTGCGGCGGGCGGCGAACAGCGCGGCTTCGTTGACCAGGTTGGCCAGGTCGGCGCCGGAGAAGCCCGGGGTGCCGCGCGCCAGCACGGTCGCATCGACGTTGGGCGACAGCGGAACCTTGCGCATGTGGACCTTCAGGATCTGCTCGCGGCCGCGGATGTCGGGCAGCGGCACCACGACCTGGCGGTCGAAGCGGCCCGGGCGCAGCAGCGCGGGATCCAGCACGTCGGGACGGTTGGTCGCGGCGATGACGATGACGCCCTGGCCGGACTCGAAGCCGTCCATTTCCACAAGCATCTGGTTCAGCGTCTGCTCGCGTTCGTCGTTGCCGCCGCCCAGGCCAGCGCCACGCTGGCGGCCGACCGCGTCGATTTCGTCGATGAAGATGATGCAGGGAGCGTGCTTCTTGGCGTTTTCGAACATGTCGCGCACGCGGGCCGCGCCCACGCCGACGAACATTTCAACGAAGTCGGAGCCCGAGATGCTGAAGAACGGCACCTTGGCTTCGCCCGCGATGGCCTTGGCCAGCAGCGTCTTGCCGGTACCCGGCGAGCCGACCATCAGCACGCCGCGGGGGATGCGGCCGCCCAGCTTCTGGAACTTGCTGGGGTCGCGCAGGAAATCGACCAGTTCCTGGACGTCTTCCTTGGCTTCGTCGCAGCCGGCAACGTCGGCGAAGGTGATCTGGTTGGTGTTCTCGTCGAGCATGCGGGCGCGCGATTTGCCGAAGCTGAACGCCCCGCCCCTGCCGCCTCCCTGCATCTGGCGCATGAAGAACACCCAGACACCGATCAGCAACAGCATGGGGAACCACGACACGAAGATGCTCATCAGCAGCGACTGCTCTTCGCGCGGCTTGCCCGACACCTGGACGCCGTACTTCAGCAGATCGGAGACCATCCAGAGGTCGCCCGGCGAAGTCAGCGTGTAGGCGCGGCCCGCGTCAGGGGTGACGTACAGCACGTCGCCCTGGACGTCGACCTTGCGGATACGTCCCGCCTTGGCGTCGTCCATGAACTGCGTGTAGGTCACGCCGTCCTGGGTCTGAGCGCGTCCGTCGAACTGTTTGAAGACGGTGAACAGCACGAGGGCTATCACCATCCAGACAGCGACTTTCGAAAATGAATTATTCAAGGTCGATCTCCTGCTTTCGATTCCGACCGGCGACCGCGCACCCGCATATGGCACAGTCACAAGTATGTCAATAGCTCATTCTACCCTGTCAGACCAGATTGCGTCCCGGGATGCCTGAGCCCCTCTGAGTTTTGTCTTATTCGCGAATTTTCTGGTCGTTGTCCCGGCAGGCTGTAGGTTTTTCGAATCCGAGGCGGCGCGCCCCGGACCCGGGCTACTTCAGATCGCGCGCAACCAGAAAGGTTTCGGAGGATTTGTCCCGCGATGCCTTCGGCTTGCGTTCGACCACCCGCTTGAAGCGCTGCTTGAAGGATTCCACGATCTGCGAAAAGCCGCTGCCGTGGAAAGCCTTGACGATCAGCGCCCCGTTGGGCTTGAGGTGGGCGCAGGAGAATTCCATCGCCAACTCGCACACATGCTGGATGCGCGCGGAGTCGGCAATACCCACCCCTGACAAGTTGGGGGCCATGTCGGAAATAACAAGATCCACCGCGCGCGATCCGACCATGTCTTCCAATTGTTTCAAAACTTCATCTTCGCGGAAGTCGCCCTGGATGAATTCAACGCCCGCCACGGGCTCCATGGGCAGGATATCGAGCGCGATGATGCGTCCGTCCACGACCCCGCCCGGCCCCGCCAGGCGCTCGCGCGCCACTTGGGACCAACTGCCGGGCGCCGACCCCAGGTCGACCACGAGGTCGCCCCGGCGCATCAGCTTCTCGGTATCCAGGATCTCGATCAACTTGAAGGCGGCGCGGGCCCTGTAGCCCTTCTGTTGCGCCAGCTTCACATAGGGATCATTGATGTGCTGGTGAATCCAGTCTTTGGAGAATTTATTCTTGGCCATTACCGTACAATTCCACGCATGCCTATATTAGAACTTACCTCTCGTGAGCGCAGCGACCTTCGGTCCGCCGCTCACCCTCTGCGCCCCGTCGTCCTGATCGGCGACAACGGCCTGACCGAAGCCGTGCTCAAGGAAATCGACCTGGCGCTGACTTCGCACGGCCTCATCAAGGTGCGCGCCGGCGGCGATGACCGCGAGGCCCGCGACGCAATGCTGTCGACCATCTGCGACACGCTTTCCTGCGCCCCCGTGCACCATCTGGGCAAAACCCTGATCCTGTTCCGCCCGCTGGCCGGCAATATCAAGCCCGCCGCGCTGGCCGCCATGGAACCTGAACGCCCCGCCAAGCGCCGCGCCTCCGAGCCGCACACGCCCAAGAAGCTGGCCGCCGAAGGCAAGACCCTGGCCAAGCGCCCGCGCCGCAGCGAATCCGAAGAGCCCAAGCCGAAGACGCGCTTCGTGCCCCAGGACCAGCTCAACAAGAACGGCAAGCCCATGCGCCCTGGCACCAGGAAGACCACCGCCAGCGGTCACGGCATTCCCCGCCGCGCCGGCAGCGCGCTCAGCCTGCGGGCCGGAGCACGCAGCGGCACCAGCCGCAAGACGGCGAAAAGGTAAGTGCGGGCACAAAAACGGGCGCTTTACGCGCCCGGTCCACCATAGCGATCCGCATTAAACCGCGGAATTCAGTCGAACGCACGGTTCGGACTATGGTGTTTTGACAACTTCCAGCTTACTACGTCGGCGTCAGATGTAGCGCACGCCCAGGACTTCATACTCGCGAACGCCAGCCGGGGCCTTGACCTCGACCACGTCGCCTTCGCTCTTGCCGATCAGCGCGCGGGCCACCGGGCTCGACACGGAAATCAGGTTCGACTTGATGTCGGCTTCAACGTCGCCGACGATTTGGTATGTCACACGATCGCCCGAATCCAGGTCCTCGATGTCGACGGTGGCGCCAAACACGGCGCGGCCTTCGGCATCCAGGGCGGTAGGATCGATCAGGTGGGCGTTGGAAAGCGTGCCTTCAAGCTCGGCAATCCGGCCCTCGATAAAGCCTTGGCGCTCGCGAGCAGCATCGTACTCGGCATTTTCCGACAGATCACCCTGCGCACGCGCTTCAGCGATCGCGTTGATAACGGCAGGACGTTCCACGGTTTTCAGCCGCTGGAGCTCTTCTTGCAAGCGCTCGGCCCCGCGCACGGTCAAAGGAATGGCAGACATGTCGTTTCCCAAACAAAAGTAGAAAACGCCCCGGACGGAGCGTTCTCGGTGAAGGTCGGAATCCTGGCGCGCGCAGGCAGCCGAGTGAAAGCAAAACTGGCAAGCGGCGCGGACGACCAAAACAAAACCCCGGCTCGGGTCGGAACCGGGGCAATCAAGGTCATATTGTGGTCAAAGTCCACGGGAATTGCAAGCCGCCGGAGAAACCGCCGTTTTCGCCGCATTTCGCCGCTGTAACCCGCTAAAACCCGTCATTTTTTCCAATTTTTCCGATCCGATCTTGGACCGGATCGCGCAGGCCCGTCGCCGCGATTCCTTGGTGCACGTGTGGCATAAAAACTACTCTTCGATAGTTTTTTACAACAACCAGGGATTACCTCCAAAAAACGCCAGCAAAAACGGACTGAATCAGTATAAAACAACAAATTGTGTCATTCATGACAATTTAATACATCCAACTGGATACCGTTTGGCTGCAGCTTGCGGACCGCAAGCACTTGCCGCGCGCAGGAGTCTTGTTTTTGCGGGTAGTTGCAGTGGAGGCGGACGCATCGCAGCCACCCGGCGCGACGTTCGCCGTTCCGCCGCGCAGCGGGCGGCCTGGGCCGTTCCCAACACGGCGGATCGCGTTCAAGAACGAGGAGCTCTCATGCTGGAAAAATTGAAAGTCCGTACTGGAATGCTGTTGGTGCTGGGCTGCTTCGTCATCGCTCTGGCGCTGGCTTGCGGCTTGAGTTGGATGAACGCCGAGAAAAGCGTGACCGAGATCAAGGATCTGAACAATGTCGCGGTCCACCAGGTCGACCCGCTCTACGAAGCCAACGCCGCCCTGCTGCGCGCGCGGCTGGCGCTCGGTGCGGGCATGGCTGCCATGCAGGCAGGCGGCATGGACCAAGCCGGGCTGGCCGGCGAGGAAGCCGCCAGCCATCTGAAGCAGGCGCGCGAGCGTTTCGCCCGCTACATGGCCGTGCCCAAAAGCCCGCGCGGCCAGGAGCTGGCCCAGACGCTACAGGGCCGCTTCACCGAATACGCCGCCATCCTGGACAGGCTGGAAGCCGACCTCAAGGAACGCGCGCCTGCCAAGTTCCGCCAGGACGAGGGACGGCTGCCCCAGGCCGACGCCTACTTCATGAAAGACATGCAAGCCTTCCTGGCCCGGGTCCAGGAGCGCAGCGACGGCGTGCTGGCAAGCTCGGAGCAAACCTACTCCACCGCCCGGATCTCGGCGGTCGCGCTGATATCGGCTGCGCTGCTGCTGACGGCACTGTGCTGGACCTTCATCCGGCGCGCCGTGCTCCGTCCGCTGCAGGAGGCCGGCAGGCACTTCGACCGCATCGCGGCGGGCGACCTGACGAACCGCGTGGAAACCCGCTCCAACAATGAGATCGGCGTCCTCTTTGCCTCGCTCAAGCGCATGCAGGAAGGTTTGACCCGCACCGTCACGTCCGTGCGCCAGGGCGTGGATGAAATCAACGTGGGCGCGGCGGAAATCGCTGCCGGCAACTCCAACCTGTCAGTACGTACCGAAGAACAGGCCGCGGCGCTGGAGGAAACCGCATCCACGATGGAAGAGCTGGCGGTGACCGTCAAGCAGAATGCGGAAAACGCCGCCCAGGCCAATCAGTTGGCCTCGGTCAGCATGGACGTGGCGCAGCGTGGCGGCCAGAACGTGGAACAGGTGGTAGCCACCATGCACGGCATCTCGGACAGCTCGCGGCGCATCTCCGACATCGTTTCGGTGATCGACAGCATCGCTTTCCAGACCAACATCCTCGCGCTGAATGCCGCCGTCGAAGCCGCACGCGCTGGCGAACAGGGCAAGGGCTTTGCCGTGGTCGCGGGCGAAGTCCGTTCGCTGGCCCAGCGCGCGGCCCAAGCCGCCAAGGAGATCAAGACGCTGATCGAGGCCTCGGTGGACACCGTGGCAGCGGGATCGGCCCAGGTGGCTGCCGCCGGGCAGACCATGCAGGAGATCGTGGATTCCGTGCAGCGGGTGGCGGCGATCATGGCCGAGATCTCAGCCGCCTCGGCACAGCAGGCCGGCGGCATAGACCAGGTCAGCCTGGCGATCTCGCAGATGGATGAGGTGACGCAGCAGAACGCCGCGCTGGTCGAGGAAGCTTCGGCCGCGGCGGCCGCGATGGAAGAACAGGCGCGGCGCCTGGCCGAAGCCACCTCGGTATTCAAGACGCAATCAGGACAGGTGATCGAGGCGGCGCCGGTGGCGCTGACCGGCACGGCCGCAACCTCGCGGCTGTCGCGCACCTAGGCGCGCCAGCCGGCCATGCGCGCGACGCCAGGTCCGCGCATGGCCGCGCCGCTTACTTCCTGCGGCGCAGCAAGGCGTACAGGATGATGGCGCCGAAGGTAGCGGTGCCGATGCCGCCCAGCGTGAAGTTACCCAGCTTGACCGTGAAGTCTCCCGCGCCCAGCACCAGCGTGACCGCGGCCACGATGAGGTTGCGGTTGTCGCTGAAGTCCACCTGGTTGACCACCCAGATACGGGCGCCGGCGATGGCGATCAGGCCGAACACCACCACCGACATGCCGCCCAGCACGGGCGCCGGGATCATCTGGATCAGCGCGCCGAACTTGGGCGAAAAGCCCAGCACGATGGCAATCAGGGCGGCCACCACGAACACCAGGGTGGAATAGATGCGCGTGACGGCCATCACGCCGATGTTCTCGGCGTAGGTGGTGACGCCCGTGCCGCCCACGGCGCCGGACACCATGGTAGCGACCCCGTCGCCGACGAAGGCGCGGCCCAGATAACGGTCCAGGTCCTGCCCGGTCATGGCGCTGACAGCCTTCACGTGCCCCAGGTTCTCGGCCACCAGGATGATGGCGACAGGCACGATCAGGCCCATGGCCTCGGCCTTGAACACCGGCGCGGCGAAATGCGGCAGGCCGAACCAGGCTGCGGCCGCCACGCCGGAGAAGTCGATGGGTTTGCCCAGCCCCAAGCCGTTGGCGAGGATGCCGTACACCACGCAGGCCAGGATCATGCCGACCAGGATCAGCAGGCGCTGCACCATGCCCTTGGTGAACACGGCGATGCCGCCCACGCAGAGGATGGTGACCATGGACATCACGCTGTCGAAGCCCGACGCGCCCATCGCGCCCTTGGCCGCGATAGGCGCCAGATTCAGGCCGATGACCGCCACCACCGCGCCGGTGACGACGGGCGGCATCAGCGTGTCGATCCAGTTCGCGCCGCCCCCGGCGCGCGCGTTGACGAACCAGACAATCAGCCCGATCAACGTGTAGGCCAGGCCGCAGGCGATGATGGCGCCCAGCGCCACGCCGATATTGGCGTTCGCCCCGCCGCCGGCATAGCCGGTCACGGCGATCACGCCGCCGATGAAGGCGAAGCTGGAACCCAGGTAGCTGGGGACCCTGCCGCCCACGAACAGGAAGAAGATCAGCGTGCCGATGCCCGACATGAGAATGGCGACGTTGGGGTCGAAGCCCATGAGCAACGGGGCCAGCACGGTGGAGCCGAACATGGCGACCACGTGCTGGGCGCCCATGGCCACGTTCTTGGGCCAGGACAGCCTTTCGTCGGGCGCGATGATGACGCCGGGCTCGGTGTCGTCCGCCAGGCGCCAGCGCGGAAAGTAGGAATTGGACATGGATATCCCAAAGTAGGTGTCGGGTGTGAGCGGGCGCCAGTGTAAAGGGGGCCGCAAACGGGGGGCAATGCTTAAGTTCGCCGTCAGAATGCCGTACTAGTGAAAACCCCGAAATCCTCATAGGCGGCAGGAGCAATCATGGCGATCGATCCCATCAGCGGCAATTCCCGAATCAACAGCCTGGCCGACCTCTGGGCGCAGAAGATCCGCGCCAACAAGGAAGCCAAAAGCGCCTCGGACGCGGAAACGAGCACGGTGTCCGCGGACGGCAAGATCCGCGTCAACAACCCCGGCGGCCTGAAAATGGGCAACGTGCAGGAAGCCAAGGAAACCGAAGACTCCAGCAACGACGACGCCTACACGCGCCAGATCAAGGAACTGCAGAAGCAACTCAAGCGCGTGATGGACCAGATCGCCAAGGTCAAGGCCAGCGGCATGCCGGCCGAAATGAAGGCCCAGCAACTGATGGCGCTCAATGCCCAGGCGATGCAGATCCAGCAGCAGATCACTGCAGTGATGGAGAAGCAGGCCCAGGCCATGAAACGCGGCGTATCCGCCACGGCCTAGCGGGCCAGGCACGGCGCCCCGCCCGGCCGGGGCGCCCGCATTGATGGCGCGCATCAAAATTTGTGATTGGACGCTGCCTGGACCGGCCAGTACTGTCTCCGGACAAATCTAAAACTACGGAGACAAACCATGCATGCAATGCGCACAGCTCTTGCAGGTGCGGTGCTGGCCGTTTGCGCGGCCCCTGCCCTGGCAGGCACCGTCACGGTGATCACGTCGTTCCCCAAAGACCTCACCCAGGCCTACAAGACGGCCTTCGAAAAGGCCAACCCCGGCATCACGCTGGAAATCCTGAACAAGAACACCGTATCGGGCATCGCCTACGTGCGCGAAACGCCCGCCGGCCAGCGTCCCGAGGTGTTCTGGGCCAGCGCGCCCGACGCCTTTGAAGTGCTGGGCCGCGACAAGCTGCTGGCAAGCTCCGCAGACGTGGCCAACAAGCAGGTGCCGGACAAGATCGGCAACTACCCCATCAACGATCCCGGCGGCATGTACCTGGGCCAGGCCCTGGCCGGCTACGGCATCATCTACAACACCCGCTATATCGCGGCGCACAAGATCCCCGCGCCGGTGGAATGGAAGGACCTGCTGTCGCCGCAATGGTTCGGCCATGTCGGCATCACCTCGCCGTCGCGCTCGGGCACCATGCACCTGACGGTGGAAACCATCCTCCAGGGCGAAGGCTGGGACGAAGGCTGGAGCACCTTGCTGCGCATGTCGGGCAACAGCAGCGCCGTCACCGAACGTTCTTTCGGCGTGCCGGACGGCGTCAACAACGGCCAGTTCGGCGCCGGCCCGGTGATCGACTTCTTCGGCCTGTCCAGCAAGTATTCCAAGTTCCCGGTCGAGTTCGTCTACCCCTCCGAAACCGCCATCGTGCCGGCCAATATCGCGCTGATCGAAGGCGCGAAGAACACCGAGGAAGGCAAGAAGTTCATCGCCTTCACCCTCAGCCAGGCCGGCCAGGAACTGCTGCTGGAACCCAAGATCTCGCGCCTGCCGGTGCTGCCCTACACGGCGCTGGCCGGCAAGATTCCCCAGGGCTACCCCGACCCCGCCGAGATCGCCAAACGCAGCAAGGTGCAATTCAACGCCGACCTGTCGCAGTCGCGCTACTACGTCGTGCAGTCGCTGTATGACCAGACGGTCACGTTCCGCCTGAAGGAACTGCAGGCCGCCACCAAGGCCATCTACGAGGCCGAAGCCAAGTTGGGCGACAAGGCCAAGAGCGGCAAGGCTGCAGAGCTGCTGGCGCAGGCCCGCAAGCTGACCTGGGCGCCGCTCGTGGACGGCAAGAAGGCCGCCGACCCGGCCTTCCTGGCGATCTTCGCCGGCAACAAGAAGGACGCCGCCGTGAACCAGCAAATCACCCAGCTGGAAGGCGAATGGAACGGCCGTTCCAAGGCGAACTACGAAGAAGCCGTGAAGCTCGCCAAGCAGGCCGCCGCGCTCTAGGCCGCCACACCCGCAGGACGCGAGGCGGACGGGCCGGTCCCGTCCGCCGCCGCGGCTTTCCCCTGGCAACGATTTCGGGAATCTCGATGAATTCTTCGGGCCACTCGCGCCTGCCCGTCGGCCCCCTGCTGACGGCGCTACTGGTGTTCGGTTTTCTGCTGCTGTTCCTGGCCGTGCCAGTCGGCACGGTGTTCTACACCGCCTTCGTGAACGCCGACGGCAGCTTCACCATGGGCCACTTCGGCGCCTTCTTCAACCAGCCGCTGATGAAGGAAGCCTTCCTCAACAGCCTGTACGTGGCGGGCTGGTCGGCGCTGCTGGCGTCGCTCATCGCCGTGCCGCTGGCGTACTTCACGGTGCGCTTCGATTTCCGCGGCGCGCTGCTGATCCAGACCCTGGGCGTGCTGCCGCTGATCATGCCGCCATTCGTCGGCGCGGTTGCGATGCAGCTGATCTTCGGCCGCTCGGGCAGCGTGAACCTGCTGCTCAACGACTGGTTCGGCTTCACCATCCCGTTCATGGAAGGCTTGAACGGCGTCATCTTCGTGGAATCGCTGCACTACTTCCCCTTCATCCTGATGAACCTGGTGGTGGCGCTGCGCAACATCGACGGCGCCATGGAAGAGGCGGCCTTCAACCTGGGCTCGCGGGGCTTCCGTCTGTTCCGCCGCGTGATCTTTCCGCTGGCCCTGCCCGGTTATGTGGCCGGCACGTCGCTGGTGTTCGTCAAAGTGTTCGACGACCTGGGCACGCCGCTGGTGCTGGGCACCACCAACATGCTGGCGCCGCAGGCCTATCTGCGCATCACGCAAGTGGGCCTGGAGGATCCGCTGGGCTATGTGATCAGCGTGATCATGGTGGGCTTTTCGATACTGGCGTTGTGGCTGTCGGCGCGGGTGCTCAAGGGCCGCGATTACTCCACACTGCAGAAGGGCGGCAGCTCCATCCAGAAGCGCAAGCTGCGCCCGGTGGAGAGCGTACTGGCCTATGGCTGGATCATCCTGGTGCTGCTGCTGGTGCTGTCGCCGCATATGGGCGTGCTGCTGCTGTCGCTGGCCAGCGTCTGGAGCTTCGCGCCGCTGCCCGACGGCTACACGCTGGCGCATTACGCCGCGGTGTTCTCCGAATCGCAAGGCATGATCGCCAACACCCTGCTCTATTGCGGCCTGGCCGCGGGCGTGGACGTGATCCTGGGTACCGCCATCGCCTATCTGATGTTGCGCACCCGGCTGCCGGCGCGCCAGTGGCTGGACTTCCTGGCCTCCGCCGCGCTGGCGATTCCAGGTATCGTGCTGGCCATCGGCTTTCTGCGCACCTTCCGCGGCATCGAGCTGCCCGGCACCGGCACGCTGCTGACCTCGTCGTGGATCATCATCATGATCGCGTACTCGGTGCGGCGGCTGCCCTACGCCCTGCGATCCTGCGTGGCCTCGCTGCAGCAGATCAACATCTCGCTGGAAGAGGCGGCGCAATCGCTGGGCGCGACCCGCATGAGCACGATACGCCGCGTGGTGGTGCCGCTCATGGCGGGCGGCATGCTGGCCGGCTTCGTGACCAGCTTCGTGACGGCGGCCGTGGAACTGTCGGCCACCATCATGCTGGTGACCAAGGACAGCCAGGCGCCCATGAGCTACGGCATTTATCTGTACATGCAGAGCGCGGCGGGCCGGGGTCCCGGCGCCGCGCTCGGCGTCCTGGCGGTGGCCGCGGTGGCCATCGGCACGTATGTCTCGCACCTGCTGGTGGAGCGCGCCCAGTCGCGCCAGCAGCCGGCCCGCAATGAAGGGGAATCCGCATGAAGAAAGTCAGCGTCGAATGCCGCAACATCCGGTTGTCCTACGGCAAGACGGAAGTGCTCAAGGACGTCAACATCAGCATCGAGCCCGGCGAGTTTTTTGCGCTGCTCGGACCGTCCGGCTCCGGCAAATCCACCTTGTTGCGGCTGATCGCCGGCTTCAACCGGCACAGCGCCGGGCAGCTGCTGGTGGACGGCAAGGACATCAGCGGCACGCCGCCCTGGAACCGCAACATCGGCATGGTGTTCCAGAACTACGCGCTGTGGCCGCACATGACGGTCTGGGACAACGTGGCCTTCGGCCTGGTCGAACGCAAGCTGCCGCGCGCCGAGATCCACGCCAAGGTGGAGGCCGCGCTCGATCTGGTCGGCCTGTCCCAGTACGGCAAGCGCCGCCCCAACCAGCTTTCCGGCGGGCAGCAGCAGCGCGTGGCCCTGGCCCGCACCATCGTGATCGAGCCGCAGGTGCTGCTGCTGGACGAGCCTCTGTCCAACCTGGACAAGAAGCTGCGCGTGCAGATGCGCCAGGATCTGCTCAGCCTGCAGCGCCGGCTTGGCATCACCACCATCTTCGTCACCCATGACCAGGAGGAGGCCATGACCACCGCCGACCGCATGGCGGTGCTGGACCACGGCGTGGTCCAGCAGATCGGCGCGCCCAGCACCTTGTTCGACTATCCGGTCAATCGCTTCGTCGCCAACTTCGTGGGCACGATGAACGTGCTGGAAGGCGACGTGCGCGAACGCACCAGCGGCAGCGTGGTGCTGGCGGTGGAAGGCGTGGGCGACCTGCAGTTGCCGCTCACGGGCGAAGCGCCCGCCGCTTCCCGGCTGGCGGCCAGCTTCCGCCCGCACACGGTGCAGATCGAAATGGCGGACGGGCTGGGCGACGCACGCTATGTCTGGCTGCCCGGCATCGTGGAAAGCAGCGAGTTCCTGGGCGAATTCACCCGCTATCAGGTGCTGATCGGCGAGCAGCGGCTGACGGCGGACCAATCGCATCTGGCCGGGCTGTCGCCCTTCCCAGTCGGCGCTCCGGTTTCCATCGGCCTCGAGCCTACCCAAGTGCGGCTCCTGGCGGCCTAAACTCGGGGCCATGGAAATCTATCAGATCCGCGCCTTCGTCACGGTCGCCCGGCTGGGCAACCTGACGAAGGCGGCCGAGGCGCTGTCGCTGACCCAACCCGCCGTGACCGCGCAGATCAAGGCGCTGGAACAAAGCCTGGGCGTGGCCTTGTTCGACCGCAGCGGCGGCCGGCTGGCGCTGACCAAGGCCGGCGAGGTGCTGCTGCCCACCGCCGAGTCGCTGCTGGTGCTGGGCGCGCAGTTCAAATCCGAGGCCCAGCAGCTGCAAGGCAGCCTGCATGGCGCGGTCGAGCTGGGCGTACCCAGCGAAAAACCGGATTTCCTGCGCCTGGGCGAACTGGCCTCGGCCGTCACCCAACGCCTGCCGCTGGTCGAGCTGAAGACCCAGACCCTGCCTGCCGCCGCGCTGGCCGAACAGGTCAGCACCGGCCGCCTGCCGGCGGCGCTGATCATTGCCGCCAATCCGCCGCGCGGCGTGCTTTGGCAGCCCCTGCGCAGCGTGCGCTACCGCATCGCCATGCCCCGCGAGCATGCCGCCGTGCTCAAACGCGGCGGCTGGCGCGAGGTGGCGCAATTGCCTTGGCTGGACGGTCCTTCCGGCAGCCACACGCACCTGCTGTTGCGCGACATGTTCGAACGCCATGGCCTGTCGCCGCGCGTCGTGATGCAGAACGACGACCAGGCCAACCTGGACGCGCTGGTGCGCGCGGGCGCAGGCTGCGCCCTGTTGCGCGAGGAAGCCGCGCTGGCGGGCGCGGCCTCGAACGACTTCATCGTCTGGGGCCAGGCGCGCGTGGACGCGATGCTGGGATTCATCCTGCCCTACGAGCGCGCTAGCGAGCCCGCGCTGGTCGCGTTAAGCTCGATCATTCAAACCATCTGGAAACCGCGCGCGCCCATCGCGTCCGCCCAGCTCTAAACCCGCATCAAGATCGTAATGACTGAAATCTGGTTCATCCGCCACGGCGAAACCGACTGGAACCGCCAGCGGCGCCTGCAAGGCTGGCAAGACATCCCCCTGAACGAATTCGGCGTCAACCAGGCCGGCCTGCTGGCCGCGCGCTTGCGCGAAGAGGCCCGCCATACGCCCATCCACGCCATCTACAGCAGCGACCTGCAGCGCGCCCACGCCACCGCCCTGCCCGTGTCCGAACAGCTGGGCTTGCGCGTGCGCGTGGAGCCCGGCATCCGCGAGCGCGGCTTCGGCGTGCTGGAAGGCCTGGACCACGAGCGCATCGACGTGCTGGCCCCCGAAGCCGCTGCCGCCTGGAAGAGCCGCGACCCGCTGCGTCCGCTGGACGGCGGCGAAACGCTGGGCCAATTCCAGTCCCGCGTCATTTCAACCGTGGACGACATTGCCAGCCGCCACGACGACGAACGCATCCTGATGTTCACGCACGGCGGCGTGCTGGACATCATCTGGCGCCATGCCTCCGGCGTGCCGCTCAACGGGCCGCGCGACGCTTCGCTGCTGAACGTCAGCATCAACCGCGTCGGCGTGCAGGGCCGCAAGTGGCAGGTGCTGGACTGGGGCGACGTAGGCCACGTGACCGACGAAGTCGGCAACGACGTGGTGCCTTGAGCGCTTAGCGCGCGCGGCGCGGCTTGCGCGGCGCGTTGCGCGCCAGCCTGTCGTAGACGGCGTTGGGCAACAGGCGCATCAGCTTGGCCACGATGCCCATCTGCCACGGAATCACCACATAGGACGCGCCCCGCCCGATCGCGCTGCGCGCGCGGCGGGCGAAGGCGTCCGCTTCCATCAGGAAAGGCATGGAATACGGATTGTGGGCCGTCATCGCCGTCTTGATATAGCCGGGCGCGATCGTCACCACGTCTATGCCTTCGGCGGCCAGTTCCAGCCGCAGGCTTTCGCAGTAAGTCACCACCGCGGATTTCGACGCGCTGTAGGCGCCCGCGCCTGGCAGGCCCCTGACTCCCGCCACGCTGGCGATGCCCACCAGCCGGCCCGACCCAGCCTGGCGCATGGATGCGATGAAGGGCTCGAAGGTCGCCACGGTGGCCAGCAGATTGGTGTCGACGATGGCCTTGAAGACGTCGTAGTCCTCGCCGTGCTCGGTCAGGGTGCCGGCGCTGATGCCGGCGCTGGCGATGACCACGTCCACCCGCCCCTGGCAGAACCCGATGAAATCCAGGGCCGCGGCATGCAGCGCCTGGCGGTCGCGTACGTCCACCGCATAGCAGCGGTGCTCGCCGGGCAGGCTGCCGGCCAGCTCGCGCAGCGCGTCTTCGCGCCGGCCCAGCAGGCCCAGCGTGGCGCCCGTGGACGCGTATTGCTGCGCCAGGGCGCGTCCCAGGCCGCTGCTGGCGCCGGTGATGAAGACTCTTTCCATGTGTGCCTGTTGCCTGTGGTGACGTTGCGGAATCGCGTTGCAAAAAAATAGGGCACGCCTTCGCGTGCCCTATTGTGTCGCTTGCCGGCTTAGGCTTGCAAGGAAGCGTGCAGATCCTGCAGCGGATAGACCTGCAGGCCCAGGCCTTGGCGCAGGTATTGCATGCCTTCGACCGCGGCGCGGGCGCCGGCGATGGTCGTGAAGAAGGTCACGCGGGCGGCCAGCGCCTGGGTGCGGATGGTGCGCGAGTCCGCGATGGCGTTGCGGCGCTCTTCGACGGTGTTGATGACCAGCGAGATCTCGCCGTTCTTCACCATGTCGACGATATGCGGACGGCCTTCGGTGACCTTGTTCACCAGCTGCACCGGGATGCCGGCGGCTTCGATCTCGGCGGCCGTGCCGCGCGTGGCGACCAGCTTGAAGCCGAGCGCGTGCAGGCCGCGCGCCACTTCCACCGCCAGGGGCTTGTCCTGGTTCTTGACGCTGATGAACACCGTGCCGGATTCCGGCAGGCGCACGCCCGCGGCCAGCTGCGACTTGACGAAGGCTTCGCCGAAGCTCGTGCCCACGCCCATCACTTCACCGGTCGACTTCATTTCCGGGCCCAGGATGGTGTCCACGCCCGGGAACTTCACGAACGGGAACACGGCTTCCTTGACCGAGAAGTAAGGCGGCACGACTTCCTTGGTGATGCCTTGCGCGGCCAGGGTCTGGCCGGCCATGGCGCGCGCGGCGATCTTGGCCAGCTGCAGGCCGGTGGCCTTGGAAACGTAGGGCACCGTGCGCGAGGCGCGCGGGTTCACTTCCAGCACGTAGACATCGCCGCCCTGGATGGCGAACTGCACGTTCATCAGGCCGCTGACGTTCAGCGCCTTGGCCATCATGGTGGTCTGGCGCTTGATCTCGGCGATGACTTCCGCCGACAGCGAGTACGGCGGCAGGCTGCAAGCCGAGTCGCCCGAGTGCACGCCGGCCTGCTCGATGTGTTCCATGACGCCGCCGATGAAGACGGTTTCGCCGTCGGCCAGGCAGTCCACGTCCACTTCGGTGGCGTTGTTCAGGAAGCGGTCCAGCAGCACGGGCGAGTCATTGCTGACCTTCACGGCCTCGCGCATGTAGCGCTCGAGGTCCTGCTGCTCGTGCACGATTTCCATGGCGCGGCCGCCCAGCACGTAGCTGGGGCGAACGACCAGGGGATAGCCGATTTCGGCGGCGTGGGCCAGGGCCTCGCCTTCGGTGCGCGCGGTGCGGTTGGGCGGCTGGCGCAGGCCGAGCTTGTTGAGCAGCTTCTGGAAGCGCTCGCGGTCTTCGGCCACGTCGATGGATTCGGGGCTGGTGCCGATGATGGGCACGCCGTTGGCTTCCAGGGCGCGCGCCAGCTTCAGCGGGGTCTGGCCGCCGTACTGGACGATCATGCCGACCGGGTTTTCCTTGTGGACGATCTCGAGCACGTCTTCGAGCGTCAGCGGCTCGAAGTACAGGCGGTCCGAGGTATCGTAGTCGGTGGAGACGGTTTCCGGGTTGCAGTTGACCATGATGGTCTCGTACCCGTCGTCGCGCAGCGCCAGCGCGGCATGCACGCAGCAGTAGTCGAATTCAATGCCCTGGCCGATGCGGTTCGGACCGCCGCCCAGCACCACGATCTTCTTGCGGTCGGTGGGCGCGGCTTCGCACTCTTCCTCGTAGGTCGAGTACATGTAGGCCGTGCGGGTGGCGAATTCGGCGGCGCAGGTGTCGACGCGCTTGTAGACCGGACGCACGTTCAGCTGGTGACGCAACTTGCGTACCTCGGATTCCGAGGAATCCAGCAGGAAGGCCAGGCGGCGGTCGGAGAAACCGCGGCGCTTGAGTTCCCACAGCGTGGCGTAATCCAGGTCGGCCAGCGTCTTCTGTTCCAGCGCCAGTTCGATGTCGACGATTTCCTTGATCTGCGACAGGAACCACGGGTCGATGTGCGTGATGTTGTGCACTTCGTCCAGCGTGAAGCCCTGCGCGAAGGCATCGCCCACGTACCAGATGCGTTCCGGACCGGGCTCGCCCAGTTCGACCTGCAGCTTTTCGCGGTCGGTGGTCTTCTGGTTCAGGCCGTCCACGCCCACTTCCAGGCCGCGCAGCGCCTTCTGGAAGGATTCCTGGAAGGTGCGGCCGATGGCCATGACTTCGCCCACCGACTTCATCTGGGTGGTCAGGCGCGCGTCGGCGGTGGGGAATTTCTCGAAGGCGAAACGCGGCACCTTGGTGACCACGTAGTCGATCGAGGGTTCGAACGAGGCAGGCGTGGCGCCGCCGGTGATTTCGTTCTTGAGCTCGTCCAGCGTGTAGCCCACAGCCAGGCGCGCGGCGACCTTGGCGATGGGGAAGCCGGTGGCCTTGGACGCCAGCGCCGACGAACGCGACACGCGCGGGTTCATCTCGATGACGATCATGCGGCCGTTCTTGGGATTGACGGCGAACTGCACGTTCGAGCCGCCCGTATCCACGCCGATCTCGCGCAACACCGCGATCGATGCGTTACGCATGATCTGGTATTCCTTGTCGGTCAGCGTCTGGGCCGGCGCCACGGTGATCGAGTCGCCCGTGTGCACGCCCATCGGGTCCAGGTTTTCGATGGAGCAGACGATGATGCAGTTGTCCGCCTTGTCGCGGACCACTTCCATCTCGAATTCCTTCCAGCCCAGCAGCGACTCTTCGATCAGCAGTTCGCTGGTAGGCGAAGCTTCCAGGCCGCGGCGGCAGATGGTTTCGAATTCTTCGGCGTTGTAGGCGATGCCGCCGCCCGAACCGCCCATGGTGAAGCTGGGGCGGATCACGGCGGGGAAGCCGGAGGTGCCGACTTCGGCCGCGATGCGGCGCTGCACTTCCCAGGCTTCGTCCATGCTGTGGGCGACGCCCGACTTGGCCGATTCCAGGCCGATGTCGGTCATGGCCTGCTTGAACTTCTGGCGGTCCTCGGCCTTTTCGATGGCGTGCTCGTTGGCGCCGATCAGTTCGACGTTGTGCTTCTTCAGCACGCCGTGGTGGGCCAGGTCCAGGGCGCAGTTCAGCGCGGTCTGGCCGCCCATGGTGGGCAGCAGCGCATCGGGCTTTTCACGCTCGATGATCTTTTCGACGGCTTGCCAGGTGATGGGCTCGATGTAGGTGACGTCGGCCGTTTCCGGGTCCGTCATGATCGTGGCCGGGTTGCTGTTCACCAGGATGGTGCGGTAGCCCTCGGCCTTGAGCGCCTTGCACGCCTGTGCGCCGGAATAGTCGAATTCGCAGGCCTGCCCGATGATGATGGGGCCGGCGCCGATGATGAGTATGCTTTTTAGGTCTGTACGCTTGGGCATGATGCAATCTTTACTTTTGGCCGGACATCAGGGCGATGAACTTGTCGAACAGTTCAAGGATGTCGTGCGGACCCGGGCTGGCTTCGGGGTGACCCTGGAAGCAGAAGGCCGGGCGGTCGGTGAGCTCGAAGCCCTGCAGCGTGCCGTCGAACAGCGAGACGTGCGTCACGCGCGCGTTGGCCGGCAGGCTGGCCGCGTCGACCGCGAAACCGTGGTTCTGGCTGGTGATGAACACGCGCTTGGACTGGAGGTCCTGCACGGGGTGGTTGGCGCCATGGTGGCCGGTCTTCATCTTGAGCGTCTTGCCGCCCAGCGCCAGGCCCATGATCTGGTGGCCCAGGCAGATGCCGAACACCGGCAGCTTCTTGTCCAGGAAGGCGCGCGTGGCCTCGATGGCGTAATCGCAGGGCTCGGGGTCGCCGGGGCCGTTGGACAGGAACACGCCGTCGGGGTTGAGCTTGAGGACTTCCTCGGCGCTGGTCTGGGCCGGCACCACCGTCAGGCGGCAGCCGCGGTCGGCCAGCAGGCGCAGGATGTTGGTCTTGATGCCGAAGTCGTAGGCCACGACGTGGAACTTGGACTGGTCGGGCTTGGAGAAGCCCTCGCCCAGCTGCCAGGTGCCTTCGGTCCATTCGGCGCGATCCTTGAGCGACACCACCTTGGCCAGGTCCTGGCCGGCCATGCCGGCAAAGCCGCGGGCCAGTTCGACGGCGCGCTCGGCGTCGGTGCCGACGAAGATGCAGGCGCCCTGGGCGCCCTTTTCACGCAGGATGCGGGTGAGCTTGCGGGTGTCGATGCCGGAAATGGCGACGACGCCTTGCTCGGAGAGGTACTCAGGCAACGATTGCGTGGAACGGAAGTTCGACACGCGGGCGGGACAGTCACGGACCACCAGGCCGGCGGCAAAGACGCGCTTGGCTTCCACGTCTTCGGCGTTGACGCCGGTATTGCCGATGTGCGGATAGGTCAGCGTGACGATCTGGCCGCTATAGCTGGGATCGGTGAGAATTTCCTGGTACCCGGTCATCGCGGTGTTGAACACCACTTCGGCAACGGTATGCCCAGGCGCACCGATCGACACGCCTCGAAAAATGGTACCGTCCGCCAGAGCCAGAATTGCAGGAGGGAAGCGGTTGATCCCCTCGGGAAAGAGTTGCGGCAGCACAGTAAACCCCGGTTTTAGAATCGATAATCAAACCTTCGGATTATACCTTGAGCGGCCGTTTTTCTCGGGGAACCGCGCCAAATAAGGCCGGAAACGGGGTTTTGGGCTGTTTTTCCGCGTCCCGCCGCCCCCCTCCACCGTCCGGCCGGCAGCGCGCCTGCGGCCTCAGTGATACGCTAGGACACCTTCAACCCTAGCCTGCAGCGAGCCGTACCGTCCATGTCCAGCCAACTTGACGCCCTGCGCAACCACACCACCGTCGTCGCCGACACGGGGGATTTCGAAGCGATGAAGGCGTTGCGTCCGACCGACGCCACCACAAACCCGTCCCTGATTCTCAAGGCCGTCCAGCAGGACGCCTACCGCCCCCTGCTGGAAAAGACCGCGCGCGAACACCGCAGCGCGCCCACCGCCGAACTGATGGACCGCCTGTTGGTGGCCTTCGGCCGCGCCATCCTGGACATCGTGCCCGGCCGCGTATCGACCGAGGTGGATGCCCGCCTGTCCTTTGACACCCGCGCCACCATCGAGCGCGCCCGCAGCCTGATCGCCCTGTACGAAGCCGCCGGCGTGCCGCGCGAGCGCGTGCTGATCAAGATCGCCTCGACCTGGGAAGGCATCCAGGCCGCCCGCGCCCTGCAATCGGAAGGCGTGCGCTGCAACCTGACCCTGCTGTTCTCGCTGCCGCAGGCCGTGGCCTGCGCCGATGCCCGCGTGCAGCTGATCTCGCCTTTCGTCGGCCGCATCTACGACTGGCACAAGAAGTCCGCCGGCGCCAGCTGGGTCGAGGCCGACAATGCCGGCGCGCGCGACCCCGGCGTGCTGTCCGTCACGCGGATCTACCAGTACTACAAGCACTTCGACATCCCCACCGAAATCATGGGCGCGAGCTTCCGCAACGTGGGCCAGATCCTGGCTTTGTCGGGCTGCGACCTGCTGACCATCAGCCCCGAGCTGCTGACCAAGCTGGCCGGCACCGAGGGCGACGCGCCCGCGCAATTGCGCGCCGACGACGTGCCCGCCAACCTCGCCCGCATCGGCGCGGACGAAGTCACCTTCCGCACCCTGCTCAACGAGGACGCGATGGCCAGCGAGAAGCTGTCGGAGGGCATCCGCCTGTTCGTGGCGGACGCGGTCAAGCTGGATACGTTGATCGAGGCGCAACGCGCCTGATCAGGGCGGGCGCCGCGGCGCCCGCGCAGGCAAGGGAATGCGCGGCCCGCAGCCGCGCGCCTGCCTCAACGATGATCGTGAGAGTGCACCTGCAGCGCTTCCAGGAAGCGCGACACCATGTTGTAGGCCGCCACCGTCGCGGTCAGCTCCACGATGAGCTTTTCGGAACCCATCGCCGCCTTCGCCGCCTGGAACACGGGTTCCGGCACCTGCACCTGGCGCGTCATGGCGTCGGTATAGGCCAGCACCGCCCTTTCGCGTTCATCGAACAGGTCTGACGCCGCCCAGTCATTCAGCGCGTCCAGCTGCGCCTGCGAAACGCCTTCTTTCAGCGCGATCGGCGCGTGCTGGTCAGCCTCGTAGGGCGCGCCGTTGATGGCCGCCACGCGCATGATGACCAGCTCGCGCAGATCGCCCGGCAAGGTGCTGAGCTGGCGGATCGAGGTCAGGTAATTGAGCCAACCGCCCGCCACCGCGGGACTGTGCAGCAGCATCTGGTACAGGTGCAGGACGCTGCCGCGTTCGGCGACGATGCGGTCGACCAGGGGCTTGGCTTCGGGATGGGTCAGGTCGGCGTAGGGGAGACGGGCCATGGAAAACTCCGGTCAGATCTTTTCGGTTTCGCCGGACCTGGGCTGCCATTTCATCAGCCGCTTTTCGCCCATGCCGACGATGGCGTCCAGCACCAGCGCAAAAGCCGTGAGCACGATGATGCCCGCGAACACGGTGTTGACGTCGAACGTGCCTTCGGCCTGCAGGATCAGATAGCCCACGCCGCTGGCAGAGCCCAGATACTCGCCCACCACCGCGCCCACGAAGGCCAGGCCCACCGAAGTATGCAGGCTGGAGAACACCCAGCTGGTGGCAGACGGCAGGTACACGTGACGCAACAGCTGGCGGCGGCGCGCGCCCAGCATCCTGGCGTTGTCCAGCAAGGTGGGACTGACTTCGCGCACGCCCTGGTAGACGTTGAAGAACACGATGAAGAACACCAGCGTCACGGCCAGCGCCACCTTGGACCAGATGCCCAGGCCGAACCACATGCCGAAGATGGGCGCCAGGATGACGCGCGGCATCGAGTTGGCGGCTTTGATGTAGGGATCGAGAATCGCGCTTGCGCCGGGCGACAGGCCCAGCCACAGACCGAAGGCCAGGCCGGCGATGGTGCCGATGAAAAACGCCAGCACGGTCTCGGTCAGCGTCACGCCCAGGTGGGTATAGATGTCCGCATTGGTGACGAACCAGGCCCAGATGCGGCCCCACACCTTCAAGGGTTCGCCGAAGAAGAAGGCCACCTTGGGATCGCGCGACGCGAAGTGCCAAACGAGCAGAATGATGACGAGCAGCAGCAACTGCCAGAAGCGCAGGCTGGCCGAACCGGGTTTGATCAAAGACTTCGACATCTCACCACTCCAGGGCGCTTGCACGCCTCGTTCTGCTTAGACAGCAGGCATACGCCAAGCCCGGCCGCCGCGGATCCGGCTTCGCCGGTCCGCCTGCGGCGCCCCCTTGAGGGGGAAGCGCCAAAGGCGCTTCGGGGGTGGGCCTCATCTTTAGGCTCGCTTCTGTTGGGCGTAGCCCTTTAGGACTTCCTCGCGCAACACGCCCCAGATGGCGGAGTGCAGCTCCACGAAGCGCGGATGCGTGCGCACTTCGGCCACGTCGCGCGGACGCGGCAGGTCGATGGCGAATTCACCGATGGGGTGCGTGCCCGGCCCGGCCGACAGCACCACCACGCGATCGCTCATGGCGATGGCCTCGTCCAGGTCGTGCGTGATGAAGAGCACGGCCTTGCGCTTGGCCATCCACAGGTCCAGGACCTCGTTCTCCATGAGCTGGCGCGTCTGGATATCCAGCGCCGAGAACGGCTCGTCCATCAGGATGATGTCGGGATCGCGGATCAGCGTCTGCGCCAGCATCGTGCGTTTGCGCATGCCGCCGGACATCTGGTGCGGATAGCGGCTTTCGAAGCCGCCCAGGCCCACGCGGCGCATCCATTCGCGGCCGCGCTCCAGCGCCTGCTGCCGAGGCACGCCGGCAAAGTCCAGGCCCGCCACCACGTTGTCCAGCGCGCTGCGCCAGGGCAGCAGGGCCTCGCCCTGGAACATGTAGCCGGCGCGCTCATTGATGCCGGATAGCGGCTGTCCGAACACCTTCACGCTGCCCGAGGACGGCGCCAACAGGCCGGCGCTGACGTTGAGCAGGGTGGACTTGCCGCATCCGGTCGGGCCCACCACCGACACGAACTCCCCTGGCGCGATGGCCAGGGTCGTGTCGCTGACGGCGGTGTAGCGCTGCGAGCGGTCGTCGCGGGAGACAAAGGTGCAGCTGATGCTTTCCAGCGACAGCGCAGCTTCAGCCATTGGGGTACTTCTCGTTGGCGCGGCGCGCGTAGTCGTTGGTCCAGACCTTGGACGGGTCGATCTTGGAACCGTCAAAGTCCGCCTGGTAGGCGGCCAGCGCCTTGAGCGCGGTGGCCGCGCCATCCTCGGGGATCAGGCCGTCCGGCGACAGGCCTTCCAGGCTCTTGGCGATGGCGGCCTTGTAGACGGCCGGATCGCCCAGCAGATAGGTTTCCGGCACGACCTTGGCGATTTCGTCGGCGCCAGCCTTCTGGATCCACTTGTCGGCGCGCACCAGCGCATTGGCCAGGGCCTGGGTGGTGTTGGGGTTGGCATCGAGGAAGGCTTGCGGGGCATACAGGCAGCCCGCCGGCATGTTGCCGCCGAAGATTTCCTTGGTGTCCTTGAGCGTGCGCGTGTCGACGATGATCTGGATGTCGCCCGGCATTTCCAGCATCGACACCACGGGGTCGGTGTTGGAGATGGCGTCGATCTGGCCGCTGCGCAGCGCGGTCACGGCGCCCGCGCCGGCGCCTACGCCGATGATGGACACGTCCGAGGCCTTCAGGCCGTGCTTGGCCAGGAAGAAGCTGACCACCATGTTGGTGGACGAACCCGGCGCGGTCACGCCGATCTTCTTGCCCTTCAGGTCGGCGGCGCTCTTGTAGTTGGGCAGGTTCTTCTTGGACACGCCCACGCCTATCATCGGCGCGCGGCCCTGCAGCACGAAGGCGCGATAGGCCTGGCCCTTGGACTGCATGGACAAGGTGTGCTCGAACGCGCCCGACACGATGTCGGCGCTGCCGCCCACCACGGCCTGCAGGGCCTTGGAGCCACCCGCGAAGTCGGCGATGCTGACGTCCAGCCCTTCGTCCTTGAAGTAGCCGCGGGCTTCCGCGATGGACAGGGGGAGATAGTAGATCAGCGGCTTGCCGCCGACTGCGATCTGGACCTTGGTCTTCTCCAGCTTCTGCGCGCGCACGATGGCGGGCGCCATGCCCATGACGCCGGCGGCGCCGGCCATCTTGAGCAGATCACGGCGAGTGACTGACATGTGCTTGTCTCCTAGTTGTCGGGCAGACCGATAGCGCCGGTCTTTGCCAGCTCTTCTATAGCCGCTGAATCATACCCCAGCGATTTCAGGACTTCCTCGGTATGTTCCCCTAATACGGGGCCCACCCAGCGCGTCTCGCCAGGCGTCTCCGACAGCTTGGGCACGACGGCCGGCAGCTTGACCGGCGTGCCGTCCGGGAAGCGGTGCTGCTCTATCATGCGGCGCGCCAGGAACTGCGGATCGCTGAACATGTCGGCCACGCTGTAGATCTTGCCCACCGGCACGTCCGCGCCCTTCAGTGCGCCCAGCGCCTCTTCGATGCCGCGCGCGCCGCACCATTGCTGGATGGCGCCGTCGATCTCGTCGACGCGTTTGGCGCGGCCGTCGTTGCGCACCAGTCCCGGATCCGTGGCCAGGTCGTCGCGGCCGATGGCGCGCATCAGCCGATGGAAGATCGCGTCGCCGTTGCCGGCGATGACGATGTTCTGCCCATCGCGGGTGGTGTAGGTATTCGAAGGCACGATGCCGGGCAGCGCGCCGCCGGTGCGCTCGCGCACCACGCCGGCCACGTCGTACTCGGGCACCAGGCTTTCCATCATGTTGAACACGGCCTCGTACAGCGCCACGTCCACCATCTGGCCCTGCCCCGCCTGGCACTCCGCGCCCTGCTTGCCGTTCCAGCGCCCGCCGGTGGCGTCGCGGTGCCGCAGCGCCATCATCGCGCCGATCACGCCGTGCAGCGCGGCGATCGAATCGCCGATGGAGATGCCCACGCGCAGGGGCGGCCGGTCGGGATGGCCCGACACGTAACGCAGCCCGCCCATGGATTCGCCGATGGCGCCGAAACCCGGCTGGTCCTTCATGGGTCCGGTCTGCCCATAGCCGGACAGGCGCACCATGATGAGCGCGGGGTTGATCGCGCGCAGCTGCTCGTAGCCCAGGCCCCACTTTTCCAGCACGCCAGGCCGGTAGTTCTCGACCACCACGTCGGCGTCCAGCGCCAGCTTGCGGGCGATGTCGCGTGCGCGCGGATCTTTCAGGTTGAGAGCGATGGATTGCTTGTTGCGGGCCTGCACCGTCCACCAGAGAGAGTTGCCCTCGCGCAGATGGCGCCAGCTGCGGATGGGATCGCCGCCGCCCGTGCCGTCAGGCCCGTGGGGCGTTTCCACCTTGATGACGTCGGCGCCGAATTCGCCGAAGATGCGCGCGGCGAACGGGCCGGCAATGAGCGTGCCGAGTTCCAGGACCTTCAGTCCGGTCAGCGCTGACATGGTTTGTCTACCTCACTGTTTTGCCGTTGCCGATACATTGCCGGCAAGGCGTTCTGGTACTACTGCGGAATCAGGTGGTCTTGCGCTCCATCAGGGCCCAGGCGATGGTGCCGGCGTCGACGTATTCCAGCTCGCTGCCGGCGGGCACGCCGCGCGCCAGCCGCGTGACCCGCAGGCCGCGCTCGCCCAGCGCTTCGCCCAGGAAGTGGGCGGTGGTTTCGCCTTCGGCGGTGAAGTTGGTGGCCAGGATGACCTCCTGCACCACGCCGTCGGTCGCGCGCTTGATCACCCGCTCGAAATCCAGCTCGCGCGGACCGATCCCTTCGAGCGGCGCGACGCGGCCCATCAGCACGTAATACAGGCCGCGATAGCCGTGGCTGGACTCGATCATGTTCTGATCGGCCGGCGTCTCGACGATGCACAGCAGCGAGGGATCGCGCTTGGGATTGACGCAGGTGCCGCAGACTTCCTCTTCCGAGAAGCTGTTGCAGCGGGCGCAATGCTTCAGGTCCCGCACGGCACCCGCCAACGCCTGCCCCAGCATGTCCGCGCCTTGCGGGTCATGCTGCAGCAGGTGATAGGCCATGCGCCGGGCAGAGCGCACGCCCACGCCGGGCAGGCGCCGCAGCGCCTCGATCAGCGAGACGAGCGGCTCGGGTTCAGGCAGTAGCGGGTCCATTGCGGCCTTGGGGCTGCGTTCAGAACGGCAGCTTCATGCCCGGGGGCAGCGGCATGCCGGCGGTGACCGAGGCCATCTTTTCCTGCGAGGTGGCTTCGGCCTTGCGCAGCGCGTCGTTGAACGCGGCGGCGACCAGGTCTTCCAGCATGTCCTTGTCGTCGCCCAGCAGCGACGGATCGATGGCCACGCGCTTGACGTCGTGGCGGCAGGTCATGGTGACCTTGACCAGGCCGCCGCCGGAGGCGCCTTCGACCTGGATGTCGGCCAGCGCGTCCTGCGCCTTCTTCATGTTTTCCTGCATTTGCTGCGCCTGGCGCATCAGGCCGGCCAGTTGTCCTTTCATCATGATCGATGCTTCCTTGAACGAGGGGAATGAGAGATGGCCGCCGCTTCAGGCAGCGGCGGCCGGGGAATCGACGTGGCGGATCGAGCCGGCGACGACCTGGCCGCCGAAATCGGCGACGAGCGCCTGTACGAACGGGTCGACCGCGACCGCCTCTTCGGCGGCCTGCTGGCGGGCGGCGCGTTCGGCCTGGGCCACGGCATGCGCCGTCGCCTCGCCCGTCACGCCGACCTCGACGTCCAGCCGTATGCCCTGGCCGAAATGTTCGCACAACACCGTCTGCAGACGGACGCGGCTTTCGCTTTCGGCCAGCGTCTTGACGGCCACGCGCAGGATGACGGCATCGCCCTGCACGCCGGCCCATGCGCTCTGGCGCGCCAGTTCCGCCGCCAGGCCGGTGACCGGCAGGCGGGCGGCCAGCTCGGGCCAGGTTTCCGACGTCATGTCCGTCAGGCGGGCGCGCGACGACTGCCGCTTGCGCGCGGGCGCCGGACCTTCGCGGCGGGCCGCGGGGGGCGGCGCGGCCGAAGGCGCGCTGGCCAGGGTTTCGAAATCATCGTCGTCGGGGTCCGACGTAAAACCGTTGTCCGGTGCGAAGCCGCCTTCGGCTTCGAACGGGATTTCTTCGTCGACCCAGGCGGGCGGGCCGTCGCCGTCATCGGCTTGCGGCGCGGGCGCGATGGCTGCGGCGGTGGCAGGCGTGACGGCCAGCGCAGCCGAGCCGGCGGTCTTGCCTGCTTCGGCTTCAGACACCGCCGGCGCAGCGGCCGGCAGGTCTTCCCAAGGCGGCACGCTGCCTGGCTGAACGGCTTGCGGAGCTTGTTCCGGCGCAACCGGTTCGGGTTCCGCAGCGGCCGGAGCCGGTTCGGACGCCTGCGCGACGGCTGCAGGCGCGGCGGGTTCGACCGGCTCGGATGCCTGCGCGGCCACGGGCGGCGCGGGCATCGCGGCGGCGGGGGCGAGCTGCGCGGCGGGCGCCGCAACCGGTGCGGCTGCGGCAGCCATCTGAACGGCTGCGGGTGCGGGCTGGGGCTGCGCCGCGGCGGGCGCAGGCGCGGCGACTGCCGCCGGCGCTGCGGCCGCATCGGCCGTCTGGCGGGCCGGCGCGGCGGGCGCTTCGAGCGCGGTCTGCGGGCCGGCGTCGCCATTGAGCGCCAGCATGCGCAGGCAGGCCATGATGAAACCCGCGTATTCGTCGGGCGCCAGGGTCAGTTCGCTGCGGCTGTGCACCGCCACGGAATAGAACAGTTGCACGGCGTCCGGGTGCAAGGCCAGCGCCAGCCGGGCGATATCGCCGGCCAGCGGATCCTCGGCGGGCGTCACGCCGCGCACGCGCTGCTCGATGGCCACGCGCGACAGCAGCACGGCCAGGTCGGCCAAGGCGCCGGCATAGGACAGGCCGCGGATGGCCAGTTCATCCGCCACCGCCAGCACGCCCTTGGCGTCGCCGGCGGACAGCGCATCCAGCAGGCGCACCAGATGCCGCTGGTCGATGGTGCCGAGCATGCCGCGCACGGCGTCCTCGGTCAGGTTGCCGGCGCTATAGGCGATGGCCTGGTCGGTCAGCGACAGCGCGTCGCGCATGGAGCCCGCGGCCGCCTGCCCGATCAGCCGCAGGGCCGGCACGTCGAAGCCCACCGCTTCCTGGCCGAGCACGGCCTGCAGGTGGCCGACGATGGAGTCGGCCGGCATCTGTTTCAGATTGAACTGCAGGCAGCGCGACAGCACCGTCACCGGAATCTTCTGCGGGTCGGTGGTCGCGAGGATGAATTTGACGTGCGGCGGCGGCTCTTCCAGCGTCTTGAGCATGGCGTTGAACGCATGCCCGGTCAGCATGTGGACTTCGTCGATCATGTAGACCTTGAAGCGCCCCGCTCCCGGCGCGTACACCGCCTGTTCCAGCAGCTGCGTCATTTCCTCGACGCCGCGGTTCGAAGCCGCATCCAGTTCGAGGTAGTCGACGAAACGTCCGGCATCGATCTCCGTGCAGGCGCGACAGACGCCGCAAGGCTTGGAGGTGATGCCGGTTTCGCAGTTGAGCGACTTCGCCAGGATGCGCGACAGCGTGGTCTTGCCGACGCCGCGGGTTCCCGTGAACAGCCAGGCGTGATGCAGGCGTTGGGTGTCGAGCGCATGCGTCAGCGCGCGCACCACGTGATCCTGTCCCACGAGGGTATCGAACGATCTCGGCCGCCACTTGCGGGCCAGTACCAGATAAGTCATGGGTGGATTGTAGAGCCTGTTTCGCAAGCTGGCCCGAAATGGCCGGTCCAGCTGCCGGGGTTCGGCGCGGCGCATGGCATCCATGCTCCGCGCGGCCTGAAACGCAAAGGGGACGGGCTTATTCCCGTGGAACGTATCCTTGGAAAATAACCCCGTCCCCCTTGAAAGCGACGACATCATGGATAGTCATGACGCGTTGCTTTGAAGAATCCGGTTGGCGAGCCTTACTCCGGCACTGACCCTAAACGACTATGGCTGCTTCGTTCCCGACCTGACCAGGTTCACCGCCGAACCATGCGGAGGGGCCCGCCAGCCGAGATTCTAGCAGAGCTGCGCTTCGCTTGCTTGCTAGCATCTCGGCCGGCGGGCCCCAGGGGGCAGTATGTGGGCCCCCTCCCCAGCCCTCCCCCCGAGGGGGAGGGGGTTGGGACGTCGCTTCGCTGGTCCTTTTGGCTCGCTTCGCTTTGCCTTGCTGGGGTTGTTGCGCGGCGCTTTGCTTGCTTGATGCCCACCCTGAACTACCCGGTTGTGTTGCCTCTGTCGACTTCCCTTCAACTATTCCTTCAAGTCGATCCAGGCGTGTGCTCTTGGGAAGTAGAGGGCGGCGCGGGCGGTGCGGCCGTCCAGGGCGGTGACTTGGGCGCAGTAGCGCAGCAGTTGGTCGCCGTGGCGTTGACGCATGCGGGCGGCGAAGGCGGTGGGGAGTTCGCCGGGGTGCGGGCGGCCGGTTTTGTAGTCGACGATGAGCCAGCCGTCCTCGGTGCTGAGGGCCAGGTCGATGACGGATACCTTGCCGGCGGCGTCGATCAGGGGCCATTCGCGGCGGGCGCCGGATTGGGACAGCAGCCACAGGCCCCGCTCGTCGGCGAGGGTGGCTTGCAGGGTTTCGAGCACGGCTTCGGAGGCGGCGTCGGCCTGACTGGCCGGGATGCCTGCCCGCGTCAGCTGGCGCCGCATGGCGGGCAGGCGTTCGGCCAGCGCGTCGGCGGACCAGGCCTGCACGCCGTCCTGGCCGATGCGCGCCAGCCAGGCATGCGACAAGGTGCCGATGGCGGCGTCGTAGCCGGCCTCCAATTGCCAGGCGGGATGTTCGCCGCCATCGCCCCAGGCGCCGCGCGCCGGGGCGCCGAAGCCGGGACTGACCGCTACGTCCGCCACCCGCGCCAGTTGAGCCAGGCCGGCGCGGTCCACGCGCCGCAAGGGTTCGCCTTGCCACTCGGGGCCGTCGGCCTCCTGCACTACCGCTGCGCCATCCAACGATGGCGGCGTCGGTATGGCCAGGCAAGGCCACAAGCGGCCCAGCAGGCTGGCGGAGGACGGCGTCTTGACCTGGCCGCTGGCTTCGTCCACCGACACGTGGCCCACGAGGTGCAGGCGCTTGCGCGCCCGCGTCGCGGCCACGTACAGCAGGCGGTCGATTTCGTAGGAGGCGCGGCGCGCCTCGCGTGCGCCCAGGTAGCGCGACAGGGGATCTGCCTCGGTTTCGGCGCGCGGCTTGACCGGGCCGAACAGCACGCGGCCGCCGCTCTGCTCAAAGCGCACCAGCGGCGCCTGGTCGCCGCGCGGCGCGCGGTGCAGGCCGTACAGGATGACGGTTTCGAACTGCAGGCCCTTGGACTTGTGCATGGTCATGATTTCGACCGCGCCCGTGTCTTCGTCCGCCGCGTCCGGCGCCGCGAACAAGCGCGCGATGCCGGTGTCCAGCGCCGCGACGTCGATGGCGCCGTGCGGCGCCAGGCGCTCGACCAGTTGGAACAGGCTTTCCGCGTCGTTGGCGACAGAGAGGCCGGCATACAGAGCCGGGCCGCCCAGGCGGCGCCACAACGACTCCACCCAGGCCGCGAAAGGCATGGCGCCCGAGGCATTGCGCTTGTCGAGCAGGATGCCCGCCACCTGACGCAAGCGCTCGAACTCGTCGGCGCCAAGCACGCTCTGCGCCGACGGCGTGTCCGGCGCTTCGGGCGCCGCATCGAACAATGAGCCCTGCGGCGCGTTGGCCGAGGCCACCGGCATGGTCTGCGGCGGGATCCGCAACGCGCGTTCCAGCAGCACCGGAACCGGCGTGATGTGGTCGTCGCCGAACAGGCGCTGCAAAGAGGTCAGCGTCAAGCCGCAGTACGGCGCGCGCAGCACCGACAGCCAGGCCAGACGATCGCCGGCGTGCGACAAGGCCCGCACCAGCTGCACCAGGTCCGCGACCACCGGCCGCAGGGCCAGCGGCACCAGGTCCACTGCGCGGCAGCGTATGCCTTCCTGCGCCAGGCGGCGGGTCAGGTTGCCCAGATGGCTGCGCGCCCGCACCAGCACGGCGACGGGGTGCTTGGCGCCCATGTGGTCGATCAGCGCCTGGCGCACCAGGTCCACCGCAATGTCTTCGGCCTGGGTTTCCGCGGAAGCCGCACCCTCGCGCGACCAGGCCGGGTGAAAACGCACGGCGGGTTCCGGCAGCGCTTCATGGAAAGCGGTGGACGGGCTGTAGGCGATGGCGCCCGCCGCCGCGTCGCTGCGCCGGGGCAGCAATTGCGCAAACGACTGGTTGACCCATTCGACAATACCCGCCTGCGAGCGGAAGTTGTCGGTGAGGTTGAGAAAGTCCGGCTGCAGTTCGCCCACGCCGATGTCGGCGACTTCCAGGAACAGACCCACTTCCGCCTTGCGGAAACGGTAGATGGACTGCATCGGATCGCCCACCAGGAACAGGCTGCGGCCGTCGCCCTGCTGCCAGCCCGAGGTCAGCGTGCGCAGCAGGTCCAGCTGGGTCTGGCTGGTGTCCTGGAATTCGTCGATGAGCAGATGGCGGATCGAGGCGTCCAGCTTCAGCAGCAGTTCGCCCGGATCGTCGGCGCTGCCCAGCGCGGCCGCGGCGCGCTGCGCGATTTCGATGAAATCGACCTCGCCCGTATCGGCAAAGCGCAGCCGCAATTGCGCCACCGCCAGCGCCAGCGTCATCAGCTGCGCGCCCAGCACTTCCCATTGCGCATCGGTGAAATGCGGCGCGGGCACGTCCCGCACCGCATGCAGGCGGCGCACCCAGACTGCATCCGGGTCGGCGGCTTCCAGCCACGCCACGAACGGTTCCTTGTGCGCGCACTTGGCGGGAAAGCCCTGGTTCTTGTTGACGGTCTTGCGCAAGGTGCCGGTGCCTGTCAGCAGCAGATGCGCCACGGCTTGCCAGAGTTCCAACGCTTCGGCGTCAGGCGGCGGCTCTTCCGTCCAGTCCAGCAAGGCCAGCAGCTTGTTTTCCGCCTCTCCATCCTGCAGATTGGCGGCAGCCAGACGCGCCGGGCCGCACAGCGCGTCGGCCCAGCCATAGGGCATGGCCTCGCTGAGCGCGTCCAGGTCTTCGCCGATGGCCTCGGCCAGCATGGCTTCCATGCCCTCGCGGTCGGAGCCGTGGCGCAGCAGCGGCAGCCACTGGTCGCGTTGGCCCAGCATGTCGGCGATGGCTTCCTTGGCAGCCTGCACGTCCACGTCCAAATGCTTGAGCAGGATGCGCACGGCCTCATAGTCGTCGGCAAGGTCCAGGGTGGCGCGCGCCGCCGCCTCGTAGTGGGTGCGCGCATCGTCCGTGATCTCGGGCATGCCGCCCAGCTCCGACAGCCATGGCATGCTGCGCACCAGGCCCGCGCAGAACGAGTCGATGGTGCGGATGGCCAGCCGCGCGGGATGATCCAGCAGATGCCAGCCCTGCTCGTCGTTGCGCGCCAGCGCGGCGCGCGCGAGTTGCCAGCTGCGGCGCTCGTGCATGGCTTCCGGCGGCGCGTCCAGTCCGCGGCGCAGCTTGCTCAGCACGCGCGCATGCATCTCGGACGCGGCCTTGCGCGTGAAGGTGATGGCGACGATTTCTTCCGGACGATTCACCGTGGCCAGCAGCGCCAGGATGCGGTCCGTCAGCAGCTCGGTCTTGCCGGAGCCAGCCGGCGCCTGCACCAGGAACGAAAGGGTCGGATCCAGCGCGTCGGCGCGCGCCATGTGGTCGTGCGGCAAGCGTTCTTGTTCAGCCATGGCTCATGCGTCCTCGTCGTCCAGATGCAAACGCAGGAACGGCAGTGCATCGCAATATTTCAGGTCATCGCGGCGATACGCGACGTTGGCCGCGTAGCCCGCGGCGTACTCGTCGGCCAGCGCTTCGATGGCCGTGCGCCAGCGCTGCCGGATATCCGGCCAGGACAGCCCGTCGAAGTACTTGCTGTCGCTGGCCAGCGTGACGCCGGGCACGCCCAGGTCTTCGTCGGCCAGGCCCTGCGCGGCGACCTGCCGCGCATGGATCTGCGCCAGCACCAGGCCCGCCACTTCGCCGCCCGCGGCGTCCGCCAGCACCGAGGCATAGAACGGCAGCTGCACGTTCACGGGGCGGCTGCGCGACCAGTCCGGTTCGGGCTTGGCCGCCGCCACGCCGGTCTTGTAGTCGACGATGACGTTGCGGCCATCGCCGAGGGTGTCGATGCGGTCCAGCCGCAGCTTCAGGTTGAGCGCGCCGCGCTGCCATTGATGGTTCTTTTCCACCTGGGCCACCGCGAAAGGCAGGCGCTGCGCTTCCATGTCCAGCCAGGACGCCAGCACGACCTGGGCGCGCTGGCATTCCAGCGTGCGCAAGGCGGGCGCGTAATCCTTCAGTTCCTCGTCCGCGGCTTGCGCCACCGCCTGTTCCAGCAAGGCAGGCAGGCGGCCCTCGGCCATGACTTCGTGCAGTGCGTCCTGGTCGGGCATCATGCCCCACACCAGTTCCAGCGCCTTGTGCAGAAACTGGCCGCGCACGTTGACCGTGGCCGCATCCGCATAGGGCGCCATTTCGCGGCCGCCCAGGCGATGCCGCACGAAGGCCCACAGCGGATTGCGCGCCTGCGTGTCCAGCACGTCCAGGCCGCCGCCGCCGCGATTGCCGGCCGCCAACGCGGGTCCTTGCGCATCGTCCAGCGATTCCTGCGGCAAGGCCGGCAGCGCTTGCGCCGAGGCGGGCGCCCAGTCCGTCAGCGCTGCCGCCGCGATCAGCGGCGACGGACGCAGCTCGCGCTCGCCGTCCATGTGCGCATGGCTGACGATGATCTCGGGCGCGCAACGGCACAACGCCGCGTACATGCCCTCGGCCCATTCGCGTTCGCGCTCGGGCGTGGCGCGCGGCGCCTTGGCCTGGCGCAACACGGCCAGCGGCAACAGCGGATTGGGCTTGGGCGAGGCCGGCAACACGTCGTCGGTCAAGCCCAACACCCAGACGCCGTCCCAATAGCCGCCCTCGGCTTCCAGCAAACCCAGCACGTCCAGGCGCGCCTGCGGATCGCGTTGCGGCTGAAACGAGGCGGAACGCGCCACGCTTTCCAGCAGGTTCACGGCGGCCACGCCGCCCAGGCGCCCGGCGGCCGGCGCCAGCGCCGAAAAACTGCCCAGCGCATCGCCCAACGCCCCCATCACCTGATAGCCAACGCTGTCCAGCACGCCTTCGCCGGGAAAGCCCAACGCCATCAGCGCGGCCTTCATGCGCAACATCCACACGTCGCAAGTGGCCTGGCGGCCGCCCTGCGTCCAGATTTCCATGGCCTGATTCCAGGCCTGCGCCAACGCGGGCAGGTCCGCCAGCAGCTTGCGCCAATCCTGCGGTGTGACGTGCAGCTGGGCTTGGCGACGCCAGCGCGCGTCGATCGAGGCCAGCCGAGCGCGGTCGCGCACGTCGCCCGCGCAATGCCCGCCCAGCAGGGCCGCGCCCAGCACCTCGACGCCGCAGCCCTTGCCCGGCGCGCATTCGGCCAGGGCGCGCAACCAGGCAAGCGCGGCGCGCGCCATCGGCCATTCGTTCAACGGACGTCCCACGGCCACGTTGAAGGCGTACGCGGCTTCGCCGCCGCGCCCGGCCAGGGCCTGGCTCAACACCCGCCGCGCGAAAGGCGATTCCGCCTCCAGCTGGGGCGAGACGATGGCGTAGCGGCCCTGCGGATGCGCCTCCAGGCGCTCGGCCGCCCAGGCCGCGGCGGCGCGCCACTCCGCGCCTTGATCCGCAGCCTCGAATCTGCGCGCCGGCGTTTCAACGCGCTGCGCGTCGCGCCACTGCGCGACGGCCGCGCCCTGCTCTTCAAACGCCTGCAAGAGCCGACGAAAGCGCGGCGACATATCCGTGAATCCGGCCAGCACCAGTTGGCGCGGCACGGGCAGGCGTCCGTCCTCCAGCGCCCGCAGCACGCGCGCGTAGCCCTGGTTGGCGTCCTCGGCGTCGATGCCGGCCAGCGCCTGACGGTAACGCACCCGCCATTTCGCAAAGCCGCGATATTCGTCGGTATCCGCGCCCGAAGGCACATGCAGTTGCCATTCGTCCATCAGCAGGTCCGCGTCCATCGACAAACGCGCGGCCTGGCTCGCATCCAGCAGCACGCGCTCGGCTTCTTCAGCGCGGATCGCCTCGGTCCACACCAGCTGCGTGGCGAAACTGTCCAGCCGATAGGCAGGCACATCGCCATCCGTCTCGAATGCGAGTTCATTGGCGGCATCGGCCAGCCAGGCGGACAGCGGCAATATGCGCGGCAATTCGCTGACCTGGCGTTCCTGGCGCAGCAGGCCCGCCAGCTCCAGCGTGAGCCGGCGCGACAGGCGGTTGTTCACCGTCAGCACCAGCGTATCGGCGGCAGGCATGCCGCCGATGTCCGGCAGCGATAGATCGGGATAGGAGGGCGATGAGTCCTGCATGGGCATCCGTGGCGCCCGCCCGCGGGCGGCGCGCGATGAGGGAAGAAATACCGCCGTAGGATACCGCGAGGCCGAGCGGAAGAAGCGCCTAGAAGCCGCAGAGCGCAGCCAGGTTTTCCCAGTGGATCTGCATTTCCGGCGTGGTGTAGCCCCAGAACGCCAGGCCCAGGACTACAACCAGGGCCAGCGCGCCAGCCGCGCGCCAACCGCGATGGCGGCGGGCGGCGGATGCGGAGCGAGTCGCAGGGTTCATGGACGTCTCAGGCCGTGGCCGGCTGGGCAACCGGCTGCTCGCGCACCGGCAGGCACAGCAGCGCCGCGATAATGGCCAGCGCCACGCCCAGCCACCAGACGGCATCGTAGTTGCCGGTCTTGGCGTAGGCATATCCACCCAGCCACACGCCGATGAAACTGCCCAGCTGGTGTCCCAGGAAGACGATGCCGGACAGCGTGGCCGCATAGCGCAGGCCGTAGATCTGGCCGATCAGGCCCTGCGTGAGCGGCACGGTCCCCAGCCAGAACAAGCCCATCCACGCGGCGAAGGCGTACAGCACCCAAGGCGACAGCGGCATCCAGAGCAACAGCAGGATGCCGAAGGCGCGCATGCCGTACACCACGGCGAGGAGCCGCTTCTTACTGTACTTGCCGCCCAGCTTGCCGGCATAGAACGAACCCAGGACGTTGAACAGGCCGATCAGCGCAATGGCGGTCGCGCCCTGCCCCGCGCTCAGGCCGCCGTCCGTGACATAGGCGGGCAGGTGCAGCGTGATGAAGGCGGTGTGGAAGCCGCAGACGAAATAGCTCCAGAACAGGAAATGGAACGAGGGGTGGCGCACCGCCTGCTTGACCGCCGAGGCCAGCGACTGCTGCGGCCCGGTATGGGCTTGCGGACGTCCGCGCAGGAAATACGCCAGGGGCGCGCCGCAAGCGACGAACAGCGACAGCACCCACAATGCGCCCGGCCAGTCCAGGCCGCTGATCAGCACCTGTCCCGTGGGCACCACGGCGAACTGTCCCAGGGAGCCGCCAGCGCTGGCGATGCCCATCGCCGTGCTGCGGTAGGCGGGCGGCACCGCGCGCGCCACCACGGGCAGGATCACCGGAAAGGTCGTGCCGGCCTGTCCCAGCCCGACCAGCACGCCGGCGGTCAGATAGAGCGTGGCTTCATCGGTGGCGAAGCGCGTGCCTATCATGCCCAGCATGTACAGCACCGCGCCCAGGGCGATGGTGCGGCCCGAACCGTAGCGGTCGGCCAGGATGCCCATGAAGATACAGGCCACGCCCCACACCAGGTTCTGCAGCGCGAAGGCCATGGAGAACACTTCGCGTCCCCAGCCCTGCGCCAGCCCCATCGGCTGCATGAAAAGCCCGAAGGTGGCGCGCACCCCCATCGCGAGTAGCACCACCAGCGTGCCCACGATCAGGGTACGGGTGAAATTCGTATCGGTTTGGTTAGACATGAAACCCGTTTTTCGTTGTTTTGGTTCGCCGCCCCCTCCACGGGACGGTCCGGCGCGCAGCGCAGGACCCGGACATCATATACAAATAGCCTCCGCGCTCCGGCAATAGCCCCGTTGAGCGCCGGGTCCGGCGGGCCGGGTTGCGGACAGCGGATTTGGGGCTTGCGCCGCCTGCTGATAGACTTGCGTCCTGCGCCGAAGCCCGTGCCCCCAGTGATAAACTCAGGGCCGAAAGATTCGTAGCGATATCAAGGCCTTAGCAAGCAAACGCGGTCACTCGACCGGCCTTGCCGCCTGATCAGCAATAGTCTCGCCGTAGTTAAATGGATATAACCGGCCCCTCCTAAGGGTCAATTGGTGGTTCGATTCCACCCGGCGAGGCCATCTCTGGCGTCGGTTCCGACGCCTTCCTTCCCAGCACCCCCTATCCGCCCGAAGCCTTGGCCTTTGTGAGCACGTCTTGTCCTGATCTGCCCATGGACAAAAACCTCGCGCGTTCAGCCAGATGAGGGTTAATCCGGGCTACGCTCACGCGCGGCCTGCCGTTAGCTTCTCGAACTTGTCTTGTGACGAATTGAAGCTGCGTCAATACGTCACCATTATTTTTTTGGACGATGATAGCAAATCGCCTTGCGCACAACTTGAAATTGCTGTTTAAATTCGACGCGTAAGCCTCTAATTCATCTGGACTTTTTCTGGCCCGACGAAACGCCGGCTTAAGAAACATTTACTGACAGACTGACAAGCCAGCTCAAACCATGGCATTTCCCTGGAAACGTGCGATTGCGAACGCGATAGCGCCTGTGGCGCTGGCGGTGTGCGCGCTCCTGCCCCCCGCCGCGCAAGCCGCGAAGAATACGGACCCTTGCAAGACCAACGCCAAGTCGTCGGCCTGCAAGGCGCAACAAGCGAAGAAGGCTCCGGCCCCCAAGGCCAGCTCCGGCAAGAGCGCCTCGGGCAAACAAGCCGCCTCCTCCGCGAAAACTCCCCCCAAATTCTCCTCCGGCAAGAAAGCAGCCGCCCCCAAGGGCGGCAAGCAGGTCGCCGCCAAGGGCACGCCGCCCAAGAAGGGCGCGGCCGCCGGCAAGAGCGGCAAGCCGAACAAGCCGTCGCGCGCGCAACGCGCCGCCGCTGCTGCCGCGGTCGGTTCGGCCGCCATGCCGCCGCCCGCCTCCTCGGTGCGCGCCGAAGCCGCCGCCCTGCGTTCCACTACCGCCTATGTGCAGGATCTGGAAACGTCCACGGTCATCTTCGCCAAGAACGAAAACGTGGTGCGCCCCATCGCTTCGATCTCGAAGCTGATGACCGCGGTCGTCGTGGTCGACGCCAACCTGCCCATGAACGAAATGCTGGAGATCACCGACGAAGACGTCGACGGCCTCAAGCACACCACCTCGCGTCTGCGCGTGGGCACCAAGCTGTCGCGCGGCGACATGCTGCACCTGGCGCTGATGTCGTCCGAAAACCGCGCCGCCAACGCGCTGGGCCGCCACTATCCGGGCGGCCTGCCCGCCTTCGTGGCCGCCATGAACGCCAAGGCGCAGGCGCTGGGCATGACCAGCACCCGCTTCATCGAGCCCACCGGCCTGTCCAGCGACAACGTCTCGTCGCCGCACGATCTGGCCCGACTGCTGCGCGCCGCCTCCCAGCGCCCGCTGATCCACCGCTACTCCACCGATACCGAGTACGACGTCGAGGTCAACAACCGCACGCAGACCTTCCGCAACACCAACCTGCTGGTGCGCAAGCCCGACTGGGACATCAAGGTGTCCAAGACCGGCTACATCAACGAAGCGGGCGAATGCCTGGTCATGCTGGCCCGCATCAACGGCCGCGACCTGGCCATCGTGCTGCTGGATTCGCAGGGCAAGCTCTCCCGCATCGGCGATGCGGTGCGCATCCGCCGCATCGTGCAGAACGAAGTGGCGATGGCGTCGATCCAGTCTGGCGGCTGAACACCCGCCGCGCTACGCTGCCACATGAGCAAAGGGCCCGAAAAATTCGGGCCCTTTGTTTTTTGGCGCCGCGGCGGCGTCAGTGTTGGCGGCCTACGCGGCCTTGCGTTTGGGGCGCAGGGGCTGGGCGTCGTACAGCGTGGGCGGCAGGCCTTCCAGCACTGCTTGCGGGTTGAGCGAACGGATCGGCACGGCCGCGTCCAAGGGGATTCGGCCCTCTGCCTGCAGCAGTTGGTAGCGCAGGCAGCACACGCGCAGGAATGAGGTGAAATTGGCGGCCTCGCCGCGATACTCGATCAGTTCGTCGTACAGACGTTCGATCAGCTGCGTCACGCGCATGCCGTCGCGGCCGGCGATTTCTTCCAATACCTGCCAGAACAGCTGTTCCAGCCTCAGGCTGGTAGCCACGCCATGCAGCCGCAGCGAACGGGTTTCGGGCGCGTAGGACTGCTCGCTGGCGCGGATGAAGATTTCACACATGGGAGCTCCTGGAACTCGGGACTGGGCCTGGGGCCTGGGCCGGGATGCCTACGGCTGACTGTACGCCGTTTGCCGCGGCCCGGGCAAGCTGCGGGAGGCCGGCCTCTTTCTGCAACCACACGTTTCCGGCATCGGCGGGCAGCCCCCTCGGTTGATATAAATCATGGTCGGGAAAGCGTCCACGTTCGAGCATAAGGAATCTTGATCAGACTTCGGAGGCAGTGATGGATAAATCCATGAAAGCAGCGGTTGCACGAGCATTCGGCAAGCCCCTGGCAATCGAAGAAGTCGCGGTGCCGCGCCCGGGTCCGGGCGAATTGCTGGTAAAGATAGAAGCCTGCGGGGTCTGCCACACCGACCTGCACGCGGTCGAAGGCGACTGGCCCGTCAAGCCCAACCCGCCTTTCATTCCCGGCCACGAAGGCGTCGGCCACGTGGTTGCGGTGGGCGCGGGCGTGACCCATGTGAAGGAAGGCGACCGCGTCGGCATTCCCTGGCTGTATTCCGCCTGCGGGCATTGCGAGCATTGCCTGGGCGGCTGGGAAACGCTGTGCGAAACGCAGAAGAACGCCGGCTACTCCGTGAACGGCGGCTTTGCCGAATACGCGCTGGCTGATGCCAACTACGTGGGCCTGCTGCCCAAGAACGTCGGTTTCGTCGAGGTAGCGCCCGTGCTGTGCGCCGGCGTGACCGTGTACAAGGGCCTGAAGATGACGGACACCCGTCCGGGCAACTGGGTGGTGATTTCCGGCATCGGCGGATTGGGCCACATGGCGGTGCAGTACGCCAAGGCCATGGGCCTGAACGTCGCGGCTGTGGACATCGACGACGCCAAGCTGGACTTCGCCCGCCGCTTGGGCGCCGAGGTTACCGTCAACGCCAAGACCACCGACCCGGCCGCCTACCTCAAGCGCGAGATCGGCGGCGCTCACGGCGCGCTGATCACGGCGGTATCGCCCAAGGCCTTCGAGCAGGCGCTGGGCATGGTGCGCCGCGGCGGCACCGTGGCGCTTAACGGTCTGCCGCCGGGCGACTTCCCGCTGTCGATCTTCGACATGGTGCTCAATGGCGTCACCGTGCGCGGCTCCATCGTGGGCTCGCGCCTGGACCTGCAGGAATCGCTGCAGTTTGCCGAAGAGGGCAAGGTGCACGCCACCGTCGCCACCGAAAGCCTGGAGAACATCAACGACGTGTTCGACCGCATGCGGCGCGGCCAGATCGAAGGCCGCATCGTGCTCGATTTCGCCTGATATCCAAGCCGCAAGGAAAAAGCGCCAGGGCCGCAAGCTTGCGGCCCTGGCGCTTTGTGGCTTTGACGATCAGGGCGTGATCTTCGTGCCCAGCACCGCCAGGAATTGCGACATCCAGGCCGGGTGCGCGGGCCAGGCCGGCGCCGTCACCAGATTGCCGTCGGTGTAGGCCTGGTCGATGCCGATCTCGGCATAGGTGCCGCCCGCCAGGCGCACTTCCGGGGCGCACGCCGGATAGGCGGAGCAGGTGCGGCCCTTCAGGATCCCGGCCGCGGCCAGCAGTTGCGCGCCGTGGCAGACCGCCGCGATGGGCTTGCCGGCCTTGTCGAAGGCGCGCACGATGTCCAGCACCTTTTCGTTCAGGCGCAGATACTCCGGCGCGCGGCCGCCCGGAATCACCAGGCCGTCGTAGGACGACGGCTCGACGCGGTCAAAGTCATAGTTCAGCGCGAAATTGTGGCCGCGCTTTTCGGTGTAGGTCTGTGCGCCTTCGAAGTCATGGATCGCGGTGGCGATGGTGTCGCCCGCTTTCTTGTCCGGGCATACCGCGTGCACCGTGTGCCCCACCGTCAGCAGGGTCTGGTACGGCACCATGGTCTCGTAGTCTTCGGCGTAGTCGCCGACCAGCATCAACAGTCGCTTGCTCATGTTTGTCTCCCAGGGATGGCGGAAAGCCGGTTCGGGCCACGTGGCCGGGTTCCGGTTCTTGATCTACGCCCCTATTGTGACGCCGCCATCGGCCAGGGTGGTGGTATGGGAATACCACGCCCACGCAAGCCCGCCTTACTCCAGAGCGACGGACACGCCCTTGGCGCCCAGCAGCGTGACCAGCACCTTGGGATCTATGCCGATCAGATACCCGCGCCGCCCGCCGTTGATGTAGACCACCGGGTAGTCCAGCACTTCGGCCTCGACCCACACCGGCATCTTCTTGCGCGTGCCGAAGGGCGAGGTGCCGCCCACCTGATAACCCGAATGGCGCTGCGCCACCTCGGGCTTGCAGGGCTCCACCCGCTTCAAACCGGCTTGGCGCGCCAGGTTCTTGGTGGAGACTTCGCGGTCGCCGTGCATGACCACGATCAGGGGCTTGGCGGACTCGTCCTCCATCACCAGGGTCTTGACCACCGCATGCGGATCCAGGCCCAACTGGCGCGCGGCTTCGCCCGCGCCGCCATGGTCGACGTAGTCATAGGTGTGCTCCGTGTACGCCACCTTGTTCTGCTTGAGGAACTGGGTGGCGGGCGTTTCGGAAACGTGGCGGGCTTTGCTCATGGTTATGCGTGAAAGAGGAATTTCGAAGCGGCGCGTGCAGCGCTAGCCGCGAGGATGGTGCGTCGCGTGCAGCGCCTTCAGGCGTTCGCGCGCGACGTGCGTGTAGATCTGCGTGGTGGAAATGTCGGCGTGGCCCAGCAGCATCTGCACCACGCGCAGGTCGGCGCCGTGGTTCAGCAGATGCGTGGCGAAGGCGTGCCGCAGCACGTGCGGCGACAGCGGCGCGCGCACGTCCGCCAGCAGGGCATATTTCTTCACCAGTTGCCAGAACGCCTGGCGCGACATGGCTTCGGCCCGGCCAGTGATGAAGAGCGCATCGCTCACGCGTCCAGCCGCCAGCTCCGGCCGCGCGGACTTCAGGTAGCGGTCGATCCAATGGGCCGCCTCGGCGCCCAGCGGCACCAGCCGGTCCTTGCCGCCCTTGCCCAGCACCACCCGCACCACGCCTTCGTTCAGGCTCACGTCCAGCGTGCGCATGCCCACCAGCTCGGATACCCGCAAGCCCGTGGCGTACAGCGTTTCCAGCATGGCGCGGTCGCGCAGGCCGCGGGCCTCCTCCAGGTCGGGCGCGCGCAACAAGGCGTCCACCTGCTGCTCGGACAGGGTCTTGGGCATGCGCGGCGGCTGCTTGGCGGCGATCAGCGTCAGGCAGGGATCGCGCTCGGCGCGGTGTTCGCGCAGCGCCCAGGCGTAAAAGCGGCGCAACGCGGCCAGCCTGCGGTTGGCGGTGGTGGCGCGGGTTTCTTCGTGGCGGAAGGCGAACCAGGCTTCGATGTCGGCCTTGCCGGCATCGCGCAGAGCTTTGGCGGGTCCGGCGGGCAGGACGTGGGCCTGCGCCGCATCGCCGTGGCGGTCGGCCATTTCGCGCGCGTAGGCTTCGGGATCTTCCAGCCAGCGGGCAAAACCCGTCAGATCGCGCCGGTAGGCCGCCAGGGTGTTGGCCGACAGGCCGTCTTCCAGCCAGACGGCATCGATGAAGGCGTCGATATCGGCCTGGGATTCAAGCGGGGGGCGGATTGCGGACATGGCTGGATTCTACGGCTCAGCGTCCGCCCACGCCTGCGGCGGCGGACTTCAGCCAGCTCTCGAAGAGCTTGAGCGCCTCGGAGCGTTCGCTGCGCTGCGGATAGCCGAAGTAATAGCCCTGGCTGACCGATAGCGATTGCGGCACGGGCATCGCCAGCGTGCCTTGGTCGAGCGCGGGCTGGGCCAGGAAACGCGGCATCAGCCCGACTCCCAGGCCGGCCTGCACCGCCGCCATCACCATGGTGAAAAGCTCGTAGCGCGGCCCGCCGGCGGCGTGCGGACCATAAAGATGGCTGTTGGCCGCGTACCACTGGCGCCAGGCGTCCGGCCGCGAAGCCAGATGCAGATGGGTCATGCCGGACAAGGCGCTGGCCCCCGGTTCCACCGCCCGCGCCGCCAGCTCTGGCGCGCACACCGGCACCAGTTCGCGCTCAGGGAACAGCAACACGCCCTGGGTGCCTGGCCACAATCCGTCCCCGTGATACAGCGCGCCGTCGAAGGGCTGGTCTTTGAACTGGAACGGCAACGTGCGCACGGACAGGCTGACCGTGATGTCGCCGTGCTCGCGCTGGAAATCCGCCAGGCGCGGGATCAACCAGGTCGTCGCCAGGGTGGGCACCACGGCGATATGGATGCTGCGGCCCATGCCGGTGCGGCTGACCAGGCCGAAAGTGTCTTTTTCGATCTGGTCCAAATGGTGGCGGATGCGGCCGGCGTACTCCGCTCCGTGATCGGTCAGCACGATGCGCCGGCGCACCCGCGTGAACAGCTGCACGCCCAGGCGCGCCTCCAGGCTGGCCACTTGGCGGTAGACGGCGCTATGCGTCAGGGACAATTCCTCGGCGGCGCGGGAAAAGCTGCCCAGCCGGGCCGACGCTTCAAACGCCTGCAGGGCGCTCAGGTTGGGAATGCCGTTTCTCATATCGCGGGAACCGCCAGGTGCCGGCGGGCGCCGCCGCTGCTGCGCCGCTCGGATCTTGCCGCGGCGCAGCATGGCAGGTCGTGCCGGTGGGTCAATAGATTGTGCAATTTTATCAATTGCATTGTGCGATCAAGGAACATTATGCTCGGATGTCCTAACCTCGGCTCATCATGACTACCACCCCCATGTCCCAGCAAGAATCCCGCCTTGGCGGTCACATCCTGGTCGACCAGCTGGTTGCGCAGGGCGTCAAACATGTTTTCTGTGTTCCCGGTGAAAGCTATCTGGCGGTGCTGGACGGCCTGCACGATGCGGACATCAAGGTCACGGTGTGCCGCCAGGAAGGCGGCGCGGCCATGATGGCCGACGCCCATGGCAAGCTGACCGGCGAACCTGGCATCTGCATGGTGACCCGCGGCCCGGGCGCGTCCAACGCGCTGGCGGGCGTGCACATCGCCAAGCAGGACTCCACCCCCCTGATACTCTTCGTCGGCCAGATCGAGCGCGGCATGCGCGAACGCGAAGCCTTCCAGGAAATGGATTACCGCGCCGTGTTCGGCACGCAGGCCAAGTGGGTCACCGAGATCGATCAGGTCGAACGCATCCCCGAACTGGTTTCGCGCGCCTTCCACATCGCCACCTCGGGCCGTCCCGGCCCGGTCGTGATCGCGCTGCCCGAAGACATGCTGGTCGAAGCCGCCAAGGTCGCCGACGCGCCACGCTACGAAGTCATCGATTCCGCCCCCACCGCCGGCCAGCTGGCCGACCTGGAAAAGCTGCTGGCCGAGGCCAAAAATCCGGTCGCCATCCTGGGCGGCACTCGCTGGGACGCCCGCGCGGTGCAGCAGTTCGCCGATTTTGCGCAGCGCCACGCGCTGCCCACGGCCGTGTCCTTCCGCCGCCAGATGCTGTTCCCGGCCGACCACCCCTGCTTCATCGGCGACGTGGGTCTGGGCATCAACCCCGCGCTGCTCAAGCGCGTCGCCGATGCGGACCTGATCCTGCTGGTCGGCGGCCGCATGTCGGAAAACCCCAGCCAGGCGTACACCCTGCTGGACATCCCGGTACCCAAGCAGAAACTGGTGCACGTGCACCCCGACACCGCCGAGCTGGGCCGCGTCTACCGCCCCACCCTGGCCATCAATACTTCGCCCGCCGCCTTTGCGCAGGCGCTGGGCGGCCTGAAGGCGCCGGCCCAGCCCGCCTGGGCCGCCGGCACGCAGGCCATGCGCGAGTCGTATCTGAAATGGAGCGATCCCAGCGCCATCACGACGCCGGGCGCGCTGCAAATGGGCCAGGTGATGGCCTATCTGGAAAAGACGCTGCCGGCCGATGCCATCATGACCAACGGCGCCGGCAACTACGCCACTTGGCTGCACCGCTTCCACCGCTTTACGCGCTACGGCACGCAGCTGGCGCCGACGTCGGGCTCCATGGGCTACGGCCTGCCCGCCGCCGTGGGCGCCAAGCGCGTGTCGCCCGACAAGACCGTGGTCTGCTTCGCTGGCGACGGCTGCTTCCTGATGCACGGCCAGGAATTCGCGACCGCGGTGCAATACGACCTGCCCATCGTCGTGGTGCTGGTGGACAACGGCATGTACGGCACGATCCGCATGCACCAGGAAAAGCACTACCCCGGCCGCATTTCCGCGACCGATCTGAAGAATCCGGATTTCGCCGACTATGCGCGCGCCTTTGGCGGCCACGGCGAACGCGTCGAGACCACCGAGCAGTTCGGCCCGGCCTTCGAACGCGCCCTGGCCAGCGGCAAGCCGGCCATCCTGCACTGCTTCATCGATCCGGAAACCATCACCCCGGGCACGACCCTGGAAAAGATCCGCGACGCAGCGCTCAAGGCGCAGCACTGAAGGCGGGACGGAACGGCGGCGCCGCGCGCCGGCCGTTCCATTCGCCGCTTGCCGCCCGAATTATTTTAGGTTTAAACTTTCTAGCATTCCGAAATCCATAGCGGAGACCCAGCATGTCCTCGAATCCTTCCTTTCACTGGCAAGACCCCCTGTTGCTGGACCAGCAACTGACCGAAGAAGAACGCATGGTGCGTGACGCAGCCTACGCCTATGCGCAGGACAAGCTCGCCCCGCGCGTGCTGAACGCGTTCCGCAACGAACAGACCGACCCGGCCATCTTCTCCGAAATGGGCGAACTGGGCCTGCTGGGCGCCACCATCCCCGTCGAATACGGCGGCGCCGGCCTGAACTACGTCAGCTACGGCCTGATCGCCCGCGAAGTCGAACGCATCGACTCCGGCTACCGCTCCATGATGAGCGTGCAGTCGTCCCTGGTGATGGTGCCCATCAACGAATTCGGCAGCGAAGCGCAGAAGCAGAAATACCTGCCCAAGCTGGCCCGCGGCGAATGGATCGGCTGCTTCGGCCTGACCGAACCCAACCACGGCTCCGACCCCGGCGGCATGGAAACCCGCGCCGTCAAGACGTCCGACGGCTACAAGATTTCCGGCAACAAGATGTGGATCACCAACTCCCCCATCGCCGACGTCTTCGTGGTGTGGGCCAAGTGCGTCGGCGGCGACTTCGACGGCAAGATCCGCGGCTTCATCCTGGAAAAGGGCATGAAGGGCCTGTCGGCCCCCGCCATCCACGGCAAGGTCGGCCTGCGCGCCTCGATCACCGGTGAAATCGTCATGGACGAAGTGGAAGTGTCCGCCGACCAGATGATGCCTGGCGTGTCCGGCCTGAAGGGTCCATTCACCTGCCTGAACTCGGCCCGCTACGGCATCGCCTGGGGCGCCGTAGGCGCCGCCGAAGCTTGCTGGCACACCGCCCGCCAGTACACGCTGGACCGCAAGCAGTTCGGCCGCCCCCTGGCCGCCAACCAGCTGATCCAGAAGAAGCTGGCCGACATGCAGACCGAAATCACGCTGGCCTTGCAAGGCTGCCTGCGCCTGGGCCGCATGAAGGACGAAGGCACCGCCGCCGTCGAAATCACCTCCATCATGAAGCGCAATTCCTGCGGCAAGGCGCTGGACATCGCCCGCCTGGCGCGCGACATGCTCGGCGGCAACGGCATCTCCGACGAATTCGGCGTGGCCCGCCACCTGGTGAACCTGGAAGTGGTCAACACCTACGAAGGCACCCACGACGTGCACGCCCTGATCCTGGGCCGCGCGCAGACCGGCATCCAGGCGTTCTATTGATCGCTTGATCGGTTCCGACGAAACCGCCCTACGGGGCGGTTTTTTTTGCCACGACTCAACGGCAGCGCCTGCTGTCCTTGGACAGCGAGCGCCGCGCCCGCTTCCCGGATATCGGTGCTGCTGGAAGGTCGCAAGTCAAACGCGGTGATCCAGCAACTCTTCTGCAGCACGCGCAAAGACCGCATAGCAGGTTTCGAAATCCGGCTTCTGCGCAGCATAGAGCAGTGGCTTCAGACGCTGCTCGAAGTTGGTCTTCAACCCTTCATGGACGGCAGCAGCAGCCAGCGTCCGCCTCAGCACCGAGTATGCGTCTTGATCAAACCCAGGATGCTGGCCGCGGAATTCCTCTACATCCTTTCGGACCAGCTTCGCAAAGATCTGACGGGCTGCCGCAAAGGCATCGGGCCGGGTTCCAGCAATACGCCAGACGTCATAGATATGTCGCACCAAGGCGGCGTCGTACTCGCCGCGCTGATGCCCATCCCAACTCCAAGCGCAGCGCCGCAGCAGTGACAACACCTTCTCCGCGAGCGTCTCCGCGACCGTGATGCACGCCATCGAAAAGCGCAGGGGCGCTACGCGCGGAACAAAGCCGTCGAGCATGTAGCCCATTTCGCGTATTTCAGCCGGCAACACGGGAGGACGATGTATCAGCTCAAGCTTGAGTTCGGGACGCAGCGCACCGGATACGTCCTGAAAATGCGCCGCATACGAAAGCGACAGGCAGTAGTAACGACGGCTGTCCCGCGCAACGGGGTTCTCCTCATCGTCCCGCGTCACAAGTTGGAAGCCGATATCCGTGAGACGCCGCTCCACCTGCCGATGCAAATTGCCTAGCCGAGCCCGGTCTGTGTGCCCGTCTTGCAGCACATAGCCTTTCGGTACATCGTCCAGCGCAACCTTGATGTCGATGTCCTCGGACATCCGCTCAACCAGACCATGCGCTTTCGAAAGGCAGGTCCCGCCGGCGAAGACCAGGCGCGTAGCCACGGTGGCGGACGCCGGCCTGGGATCCCCCTTCTTGCGGTCTTTCCGATGCGCGATATGCGTGCTCTTGATTTCAGCCAGAACGCGCAGCGCATCAGTGATGTGCAAGTCCTTCTCAGCGACGGCAGGCGGCAAAGTTCCCAGCAGGCCGGCCGTGGCGGCGTCTTCAATATCAGACTTCTGTTCGTCTGAGATCCTTTTCATACGTCAGCGTACTGCTCCCTACAGTCACTTTTCGAGTGATGCGCCGGCGCCCCGTACTGACAGTCGCCCCCATGGGAATCTGGGTCGATTTGCCGCTGCTGTACTCGGCTGCGAGCGCGCTCGGTTCCACAGAGATCTTGAGCTTGCGAAAAAGCTCCGCAGCAATCATTTCCAGCGTTCCTGCGGGGGTCGGTTTGCCCGTGAACTTGTTGATGCGGGTCTTGGCAAAAGCCCCTTTGCTGACGCGTACAAGCATTCCGTCATCGACGAAGCGGGCCAAGACTCGCCCGATCTGTGAGTCGCTCGCCATATCGGCAAAGTCCGAGCGCAAGACGACAACCCCTGCGCGCTGCTTGATCGAGCGACTCATGCGATCTTCCAGCTTCATACTTTACCTCCGATAGAGCACTGAATTCCACTAGGTCACTGTACTTTATAATTGGCAATTCTTCTAGTAATTACAGCATATTACATTGCAATATCCACGCATTAATGCGCAGTTTTTGCTATGTCGAAACGACACTAGCCGCGCTGCCCGAATTTCGCTTACAACGTAAGTCCCTCTCAATAAAGGAACCACACATGACTCCGCGACGACTGGTCGAAGAATGGGTCGCACGGTTCAATGCCGCCGATGCCGCCGGCCTGGCCGAGCTTTACGATGAAAAGGCTGTGAACCACCAGGTCACCCAGGAGCCCATCGTCGGACGCGAGGCCATACGCGCGATGTTTGAACGGGAGTTCGCCCAGGCCGACATGACCTGCATCGTGGAGACGATCCATGAGGCCGGAGAGGTCGCGGCCCTGGAGTGGCGTGATCCTCTGGGCCTGCGCGGCTGCGGCTTCTTCACCGTGCGCGACGGCAGGATCGTGTTCCAACGGGGCTACTGGGACAAGCTGTCCTTCTTGAAGATGCACGGCCTGCCCCTCGAGTAATCGCCGCTGCTCCGCAACAGCCCGCGCATTGCCGAAAGCCCGTATAGGCGAGCCCTTGCACTCGCCGTACGCTTTGCGGCATCAGCCAGGCACAGAACCGAGCGCTCCCGGCGCCGCCTCTCGTGTCCAGACCAGGTTTCCCACCAACCAGGAGCCGCGCATGCAAAGCTGTCCCACCCTCCGCCTGATGACGGGCATCGCCATGGCGTTCATGACGCACGGCGCCCACGCCGTCACCACCCTCACGATGACTACCGAGTACCCGGCCACCTCCATGCCCGGACAAGGCGTATCCACCTTTGCCGAGCTGGTCCGCGCCAAGACGGCGGGCAATGTCGTCATCGACGCCAGCTACGACGCGTCCAAGGGGATCAAGTCGGCCGACATGATCGATGCGGTGCAAGCGCGCAAGGTGGATGCGGGCGACGCCTTCGCCGGCGCGCTGGCGGCCAAGTATCCCTTGTTCGGCGTGTCGTCCCTGCCCTTTCTGGCGGACTCGCTGTCCAAGGCCCGCAACCTGAACAAGGCCGCCCGCCCCGCCTACGAGAAGCTGTTGGCGGCGCATGGGCAGAAGCTGCTCTACACCACGCCGTGGCCCGCGTCCGGCATCTGGTCCAAGCAGAAACTGGACAGCGTCGCGGCCTTGAAGAAGCTGAGCATCCGCACCTACGACGCCACGTCGCAGGACGTCATGCAGAAGGCCGGCGCACGCGCGCAGAACATCTCCTTCGCGGACGCGATGCCGCTGATCGCCTCGGGCGAGGTCAACGCGGTGCTGTCCTCAGGCGACGGCGGCGCGGGCCGCAAGCTCTGGGAGCACCTGCCCAACTTCGCGGAGATCAACTACGCCATGCCGATCTCGGTGGCGACGATGAACCTGCAGGCTTACCAGGCGCTGGATGCGCGCACGCGCCGCGCCATCGACCAGGCCGCGGCGCAGACCGAAACCGAACAATGGAAGCGCATCGACGGCCGCCTGCAGCAGAACTACGCCAACATGCGCAAGAACGGCGTGGCAATCAATACGTCGGTGCCCCTGCCCGTGCAGCGCGCGCTGAAGGATGCAGCGGCGGACTCGGTCAAGAACTGGAAGGCAGCGGCCGGTCCTGAAGCCGCCGCCATCCTGAAGCAGACAGGCAAGCGCTAGACGGCCAGCCTCAGTTTTCGCCGGACAGATCGAACAGGCTGGTCGCGTCCAGTTCCAGCACGCCTTCGTCGTGCTGGTTCAGGACCGTCCAGGCCCAGGTGATGATGCCCAGGTCCGGACGCGACGACGAGGTGCGCACGCCCTGCACGCGCGCTTCCAGGCGCAGGGTGTCGCCCGGACGCACCGGCGTGCGCCAGCGCACCTCGCCCAGGCCGGGCGAACCAAAGGATTCGGAATCGTGCAGCGCCGCGTCCACGGCCATGCGCATGGCCAGCGCGCAGGTATGCCAGCCGCTGGCGATCAGCCCGCCCCAACGGCCTTCGGAGGCGCGCTTGGGATCCGTGTGGAACCATTGGGGATCGTACTTGCGTGCGAACTCCAGGATTTCGGCTTCCGTCAGGGTGACCGGACCGCCCTTGATGACCATGCCGTCCTTGAACTCGGCGAACTTCATTTTGTGGATTCCCCCCGCAAATGCAATCGGCGCGCCAGCGCGCGCCGATTGCCACGCATGTTTGTGGATTCAGTACGTTTCGAAATGCAGGCGCCCTTCGCGGCGCAATGCATCATGCAGGATAGACCAATCCTGGCCCGCCTGCATCGTCACGTCGCGCAGGGCGTCCAGCACGCCCACTTCCATGCCCTTCAAGCCGCACACGTAGATGCAGGTATTGCGGTCCGCCAGCAGTTCGCGCACCACGCCCGCGCGGTCGCGGATCAGGTCCTGCACGTAACGCTTGGGTTGCCCGGTTTCGCGCGACAGCGCCAGATTGATGTCGATGAAATCGCGCGGCAGCTTCATCAACGGCCCGAAATACGGCAACTCGCGCTCGGTGCGCGCGCCGAAGAACAGCAGCAGCCTGCCGTTCTCGCCGGTCTCGATGCGGCGGCGGTAGCGTTCCGTCATGGCGCGCATGGGCGCCGAACCCGTGCCGGTGCAAATCATGATGAGATTGGCACGGGGGTGGTTGGGCATCAGGAAAGTATGGCCGAACGGTCCGATCACCTGCACCTTGTCGTTCTTGGCCAGGTCGCACAGGTAATTCGAACATACGCCGTGCGCGGCGGCGCCCGCATGATCCTCCGTGACGCGTTTCACCGTCAGCGAGAGATTGTTATAGCCGGCCCGTTCGCCGTCGCGCGGACTGGCCAAAGAATACTGGCGCGCGTGATGCGCCCGGCCCTGCGCATCCACACCCGGCGGCAGGATGCCGATGGACTGCCCTTCCAGCACGGGAAACGGCAGGTCGCCGAAGTCGAGCACGATATGGTGGATATCGCTTTCCGTGTCGGCGCCGGTCACGCGGTAGTTGCCGACCACGGTGGCAGTCATGGGCGTCTTGTGCGTGTACAGGTTGACGTAGGGATGGGCGGCGGACCACGGCGGGACCGTCGCACCGGGCGCGGTTGACGGCGCGGGCGCGACAGGCTGCTGCGCATCAGGCTCGACGCCAGCGGGCGCTGCGGCGGCCGTTTCCGGCAATGCCTTCTCTCCCGGCAGTTCTTCCCAGCCCAGTTGTTCCTGCACGCCGTAGGCTTCGGCGCGCACCATCAGCCGCCAGTTGTCGATGGCCCCGGTGGGGCAAGGCGGCACGCAGGCCATGCAGCCGTTGCAGATCTCGGGATCCACCACGTAGTTGTTCGAGTCGTGGGTGATCGCCTTGATCGGACAGGTTTCTTCGCAGGTGTTGCAGCGGATGCAGATCTCGGGATCGATCAGGTGCTGCTTCAGGACTTCTGCTGGTAAGGGAGCGTTCATCTCGGTCTTCCCCATGCTCCGGTAAGCGGCCGCGAATGCGGCCGCCGCCCCGCTTTAGTTGAAACGGACGTACTCGAAATTCACCGGCTGGCGGTTGACGCCCATGACGGGCGGCGCGATCCAGTTGGCGAACTTGCCCGGCTCGGTGACGCGGCCCATCAACGACGCGACGAAGGCGCGGTCCTCGGGCGTGGGCAGCCATTTGTGGCTGTTGGCCTGCCATTGCGATTCGGACAGGATCTCGCCTTCGGGCGACATGCGGATGCCGGCCAGCGTGCCGATCTGGCGGTTGAAGGCCTTGTGCGGCACTTGCAGGCGGAACGGCAAGCCGCTCTTTTCGATGACCTTGTTCCAGCGGCCGATGCCAGCGACCGAGTCGCGGATGAAGTCGTCGCGCAGCACTTCGTTCAGGGCGTTCAGCATCGGCACCTCGATCTCGCGCAGCTTGCCGTTTTCCACGGTCAGCACGCGATAGGTGTCGTTCTTCAGCTGATGGTCGTCGGTGCGCTTGCCTTCTTCATAGCGGCCCTTCAGGCCCGAGCCGTAGAAGATGGCGGCGTTGGACGACTGGTCCGCACCGAACAGGTCGATGGTGACGCTGTAGTGGAAGTTCAGGTAGCGCTGGATGGTGGGCAGGTCGATCACGCCAGCCGCGCGCACGCTGGCCGGGTCATCGGTCTTCAACTGGTTCATGACCTCGCAGGTGCGCTGGATGACGCGAGAAATGCCGGATTCGCCCACGAACATGTGGTGCGCCTCCTCGGTCAGCATGAACTTGGTGGTGCGCGCCAGCGGATCGAAGCTGGACTCCGCCAGCGCGCACAGCTGAAACTTGCCGTCGCGGTCGGTGAAGTAGGTAAACATGTAGAAGGCCAGCCAATCAGGCGTCTTCTCGTTGAACGCGCCCAGGATGCGCGGGTTGTCGGAATCCCCCGAGCTGCGCTGCAACAGCGCGTCCGCCTCTTCGCGGCCATCCCGGCCGAAATAGCGATGCAGCAGGTAGACCATGGCCCACAGGTGGCGGCCTTCCTCGACGTTGATCTGGAACAGGTTGCGCAAGTCGTACTGCGAGGGCGCGGTCAGGCCCAGGTGGCGCTGCTGTTCGATCGAGGCCGGCTCGGTATCGCCCTGCGTGACGATGATGCGGCGCAGGTTGGCGCGGTGCTCGCCGGGCACGTCCTGCCAGACGTCGCGGCCCATGTTCTCGCCGAAGTGGATCTTGCGCTGCCCGTCCTGCGGCGCCAGGAAGATACCCCAACGGTAGTCCGGCATCTTGACGTGGTCGAAGTGCGCCCAGCCGTCGGGCTGCACGCTGACCGCCGTGCGCAGGTAGACGTCGAAACCATGGGAGCCGTCTGGCCCCATGTCCTGCCACCACTGCAGGTAGTTGGGCTGCCAGTGTTCCAGCGCACGCTGCAAGGTGCGGTCGCCCGACAGATTGACGTTGTTGGGGATCTTATCGGTGTAGTTGATGCCAGACATGTCTCGCTCCTGTTCTTTGGGATGGCCGCGGTCGCGCGGCACGGTGTCGCGGGGCCGTCAGACCCGGTTCCAGTCGAATGCGGCTTGCTCGCCCTTGCCGTAGAGCTTGAGCGCGCCCTTGTCGCCGGCGGCGTTGGGGCGATTGAAGATCCAGTTCTGCCAGGCGGTGAGGCGGCCGAAGATGCGGGTCTCCATCGTCTCCTGTCCGCCGAAGCGCAGGTTGGCTTCCAGTCCGGTCAGGGCGTCGGGCGACAGCGCGCGGCGCTCCTCCAGCATCATGCGCACCTCGTCGTCCCAATCTATGTTGTCCGGCGCATAGGTGATCAGGCCCAGATCCAGCGCATCGGTGGCCGACAGCGGCTGGCCGGCGCGCGCGCGCACCGCTTCCAAGGGCGCTTCTTCTTCGTAGAAGCGGCGCTGCACGCGGCTCTGGCCGTTGACCAGCGGATAGGCGCCGAAATTGCGTTCGCCCACCACGATCTGAGCCGGCGCGGATTCGTCTTCGTTGTCCAGCATGTAGCTGCGGTCGGCGGCCAGCGCCAGTTCGAGCAGGGTGCCGGCAAAGCAGGAACCCGGCTCGATCAGCGCGAACAGGCTGCGCGAGGTCACGTCCAGGCGCGCCAGCGTGCGGCGCAGCATGCCGGCGGTTTCGCGCACGAACCAGTGGTCAGCATGCTGCTGCAGAGCGGCATCGGCAGCCAGCACCAGCGCGGCATCGCCCTCGGTCTTGATGATCCAGGTGCCGACGTCCAGCTCGTTGGTGCGTATCGACAGGATGGCGTCGTCCAGTTCGCGCGCCATCTGCAGCGGCCACCAGGCCGCGCCGGCCGCGACTATGTCCTGCAGCTCGGTCTGCACCGCGCCCTCGGGCGCGCGCACCGTCCAGGTGGCCTGGCGCCTGTCGCGGTCCAGTTGGATATCCACATAGCGGTAAGACAGGCCGTCGGCGCTTTCCGTGCGCTGCACCGGCGTCAGCGCGATGCCCTGCTCGCCCGCCGGGCGGTCGCTGCCCTGCGCCAGCGCCTGCGCGCGTTCGCGCACGGCCTCCTCGAAGCGGGCCGGCTTGACCACGTCGTCCACCAGGCGCCAGTCCTTGGCGCGCTGGCCGCGCACGCCTTCGACCAGGGTGCAGAAGATGTCGGCGTGGTCGTGGCGCACGCGGCGCTTGTCGGTCACGCGGGTCAGGCCGCCGGTGCCGGGCAGCACGCCCAGCAGCGGCACCTCGGGCAGCGCGACCGCGGACGAGCGGTCGTCGATCAGCATGATCTCGTCGCAGGCCAGCGCCAGCTCGTAGCCGCCCCCGGCGCAGGCGCCGTTGAGCGCGGCGATGAACTTCAGGCCGCTGTGGCGGCTGGAATCTTCAATGCCGTTGCGGGTTTCGTTGGTGAACTTGCAGAAGTTCACCTTCCAGGCGTGCGAGGACAGGCCCAGCATGAAAATATTGGCGCCGGAACAGAAGATCCGGTCCTTCATGCTGGTGACGACCACGGTGCGCACTTCCGGGTGTTCGAAGCGGATACGCTGCAAGGCGTCATGCAATTCGATGTCCACGCCCAGGTCGTAGGAATTCAGCTTGAGCTTGTAGCCGGGACGCAGGCCGCCGTCCTCGGCAACATCCATGGCCAGCGTGGCGACCGGGCCGTCGAAGCTCAGGCGCCAGTGGCGGTACTGCTCGGGGTCGGTCCGGAAATCAACCCGGTTGAGGGTGCTGCTCATAGTGTGTCTCCTCGAACGCCTGCCAAAACAGGAAAAATACTGCACTACATGAATTATTGTGCAGATTAGAGGACAAAAAAAGCCCCGTCAAGCGGGGGATGCATAAAAATGCATATTGCCGGCCTGACCGGCATCGAATCCACCTATAGCGGCAGGCCGCAGGCCTTGCGTACCTGGGTGCGCAGGCCGGCAAAGCTTTCCTGCACGTCCAGGTTGCTGGTGACCCACGTGAGATCGGCCTTGGCGTAGAAGGCTTCGCGTCCGGCCAGGATGCGCTTGAGGTCGGCCATGGCCTCGTTGTTACCCGACATGGGACGGAAATCGCCCTGCGCCATGACCCGGCCCATGTGCTCCTCGGGGGTGGCGCGCAGCCATACCGTGTAGCAATGCGCCAGCAACAGGTTCAGGGTGGCGGGCTCGGACACCAGCCCGCCCGGCGTGGCCAGCACCATTTCCGGATAGATCTGCACGGCCTCTTCCAGCGCCCGCCGTTCGTAGCGGCGGTAGGCGTTGGGGCCGTACAGATTGTGGATCTCCAGGATGCTGCACCCGGCCACGCGCTCGATCTCGCGGTTCAGCTCCACGAAGGGGTAGCCCAGGTCATCGGCCAGCATCTGGCCCAGCGTGGACTTGCCCGCGCCGCGCAGGCCGATCAGCGCCACGCGCTGCGTGCGGTTGGGACGCTGCGCCCCCGCCCCTACGCCGAACAGCTGGGTCAGGGCCTCGCGCGCGCGCTGCAGGTCGGATTCCGTGCGGCCGCTGAGCAGCTCGCGGATCAGCAGCCAGTCGGGCGATTCGGTGGTGACGTCGCCCACCAGTTCGGCCAGTGCGCAGTTGAAGGCTCGGGCAATCTGCAGCAGCACCAGGATGGACGCATTGCCCACCCCATGTTCCAGATTGGCCAGGTGGCGTTCCGATACGCCTGTCACCTGCGACAGGCCTTTGCGGGTCATGCCGCGTATGGCCCGCAGGCGGCGCACCCGCTCGCCCAAGGCCACCAGGAACGCTTCCCGCCTGGGTTCGGATGGCGCCGCGTCTAGCGCTTGATTCATGTTTACGTGACTCCGCAAAAACCCTGATTACCACGTTTTATGCACTATAGTGCTTGACCATAATCAATGGAAGCACTATTTTTCCATTCAATCAGTCCAAAGCGCCTCATGTGCAAAAAAGCAGCAGTCGATTTCATGTCGATTCTGAAGCGCCGACAGTGTAAAGGAGGAGCCCGGTGAGTACGCCTGATCAATTCCATGCCCTGATGCGCGAGGTCACGCGCCTGACGCAAGGCCAGCCGCTGGACGCGGCGCTGCAGGAAAGCCTGAACCGCGAGGCCGGTCCGCAAAGCGCCCTGTTCCAGGAGATATACGCCACCTGCAGGCAGGGCGTGGCCGAGGGCTGGATGTGCAGCCGGGAAGCCGGCGGCATCCGCTACGGCCGCGTCATCAAGCCGGCGCCCGACCTGGCGGACTGCTCGGTGGACGTGGTGGACATGAACGATCTTGCCGGTCCGCACCACGCGCACCCCAATGGCGAGATCGACATGATCATGCCGCTGACCGAAGGCGCCAGCTTCGACGGCCACGGCGCCGGCTGGCTGGTCTACGGCCCCGGCAGCGCGCACAGCCCGACCGTGAGCGGCGGCCGCGCGCTGGTGCTGTACCTGCTGCCGGGCGGCGCCATCGATTTCACGCGGTCCTAGCGCCCGCCCCGCCGCCAGAAAAAAACACATAGCGCGGCTTCCACCCCACAGGACATCAGGAGACAACCGTGAACGCCTGTCCCGCCGAACTCAACTTCGCCAGCCACCTGGCGGCGCTGAATGCGCCGCGCGCAGCCAAGCCAGCCTACATCGACGACACGCGCCAGATCAGCTACGGCGAACTGGCGGAACGGGTGGCGCGCATGGCCGGCGCGCTGCGCCAGCTGGGCCTGCGGCGCGAGGAGCGCATCCTGCTGCTGATGCAGGACACCGTCGATTGGCCGGTAGTGTTTCTAGGCGCGCTGCATGCGGGCGTGGTGCCGGTGGCCGTGAACACCCTGCTCACCGCCGACGACTACGCCTACATCATCGGCCACAGCCGCGTACGCGCCGTGTTCGCATCGGGCGCCTTGCTGCCCGTGGTGCAGGCCGCGCTGGCGCAGGCCCCCGCCGACGTCGAGCACCTGGTGGTGTCGCAGCCCGCCGCCCCCTTGCCCGAGGGCGCGCGCGAATTCGAAGCGCTGCTGGCCGCCGCGCCCCTGGCGCCGGCGGCGCGCACCCTGTCCGACGAGATTGCGTTCTGGCTGTATTCGTCCGGCTCCACCGGCAAGCCCAAGGGCGTGGTCCACACCCACGGCAATCTCTGGCACACGGCCGAACTCTATGCCAAGCCCGTGCTGGGCATACGCGAGGACGACGTGGCGTTCTCGGCCGCCAAGCTGTTCTTCGCCTACGGCCTGGGCAACGGCCTGACCTTCCCGCTGTCGGTGGGCGCGACCGTGATCCTGATGGGCGAACGCCCCACGCCGCAGGCGGTCTTCAAGCGCCTGACGCAGCACCGGCCCACCGTGTTCTACGGCGTGCCCACGCTGTATGCCAGCATGCTGGCCTCGCCCGACCTGCCGGCGCGCGAACGGGTCGCCATGCGCATCTGCACGTCCGCCGGCGAAGCGCTGCCGCGCGACATCGGCGAACGCTACACGCGCCACTTCGGCTGCGAGATCCTGGACGGCATCGGCTCCACCGAGATGCTGCACATCTTCATTTCCAACCAGACCGGGCAGCTGCGCTACGGCACCACCGGCAAGCCCGTGCCGGGCTATGAGGTGCAGCTGCGCGACGAGAACGGCGCCCTGGTGCCGCCCGGCGCCATCGGCGACCTCTACATCAAGGGTCCCAGCGCGGCGCTGATGTACTGGAACAACCGCGACAAGACGCGCCAGTGCTTCCTGGGCGATTGGCTCAAGAGCGGCGACAAATACACCTGCGACGCGGACGGCTACTACACCTACGCCGGGCGCAGCGACGACATGATCAAGGTCAGCGGCCAGTACGTGTCGCCGGTGGAGGTCGAGAACATCCTGGTGCAGCACGAGGCCGTGCTGGAAGCGGCCGTGATCGGCGTGCCGGACCACGACGGTCTGGTCAAGACCAAGGCCTATGTGGTGCTGCGCCCCGGCTTCGAGCCCGACGCGCAGACCGGGGCCGCGCTGCAGAACTACGTGAAGCAGCATCTGGCGCCGTTCAAGTATCCGCGCCAGATCAATTTCACGGAAGAACTGCCCAAGACGGCCACCGGGAAGATACAGCGCTTCCGCCTGCGTCAGCTGGAAGAGGCCACGCTATGAACGCCTGTGCCGTGGCCGAGACCGTGTTCGCCGAATTCCATGCCGGCGGACGAGACCTGCGGCTGGAATGCCAGTGGATCGGGGCCGATCGCCCCGGCGCCCCGCTGCTGGTATTTCTGCACGAAGGGCTGGGCTCCGTGTCCATGTGGAAGGACTGGCCACTACGCGTCTGCGAGGCAGCCGGTTGCCGCGGACTGGTGTACTCGCGCTACGGCTACGGACTGTCGACACCGCGGCCGCACGCAGAAAAGCGGCCGGCGGACTTCATGCACATCGAGGCGCGCGACGTGCTGCCCGCGCTGCTGCGCGCACTGGGCGTGGACGCCAGGCGCGACAAGCCGTCGCTGTTCGGCCACAGCGACGGCGGCTCGATCGCCCTGCTGTATGCGGCGATGCATCCGGACGCCGTCGCCGGCGTGGTCGCCGCCGCGCCCCATATCCTGGTCGAAGACGTATCGGTCGCCAGCATCGCGCAGGCGCGTCAAGCCTACCTGGACACGGACCTGCGCGCCCGGCTGGGGCGCTATCACGCGGACCCGGATTCGGCGTTCTGGGGCTGGAACGACATCTGGCTGGATCCGGCTTTCCGCCGCTGGAATCTGGACGACTACCTGTCCCGCATCGCCTGTCCGGTGCTGGCCATCCAGGGCGTGGACGACGAGTACGGCACCTTGGCGCAGATCCGCGGCATACGCCGGCTCGCGCCCCAGACCGAACTGCTGGAACTACCCGACTGCGGCCACTCGGCGCACAAGGATCAGCCGGCCCGCGTTATCCAGGCCGTCGCCGGTTTCGTCGGCGGCCTGGCACAACCCCGCTGACCCCGCGTCGGCCCATAACAAGCACGGAGACTAACCATGAACCACGCCCTGACCCGGGCTGCGCTCGCCGCGGCTCTGACGCTCGCCGCCACCGGCGCCCAGGCCGCCGACAAGATCAAGGTCGGCTTCATGCTGCCCTACAGCGGCACCTATGCCGCGCTGGGCAACGCCATCGAGAACGGCTTCAAGCTGTATGTCGCGGAGCAAGGCGGCAAGCTGGGCGGACGCGAGATCGAATACTTCAAGGTGGACGACGAGTCCAACCCCGCCAAGGCCGCCGAAAACGCCAACCGCCTGATCAAGCGCGACCAGGTGGACGTGCTGATCGGCACCGTGCACTCGGGCGTGGCGATGGCGCTGGCCAAGGCCGCCAAGGATGCCGACACCACGCTGATCGTGACCAACGCGGGCGCCAACGCCATCACCGGCCCGCTGTGCGGCCCGGGCATCTTCCGCACCTCGTTCACCAATTGGCAGCCTGCGTACGCCATGGGTCCGGTGGCCTTTGCCAAGGGCCACAAGACGGCCGTCACCATCACCTGGAAATATGCGGCCGGCGACGAGGCCATCGGCGGCTTCAAGGAGGGCTTCGAGAAGGCCGGCGGCAAGGTCGTGAAGGAACTGAGCCTGCCGTTTCCCAACGTGGAATTCCAGCCGCTGCTGACCGAGATCGCGGCGCTCAAGCCCGACATGGTGTTCACGTTCTTTGCGGGCGGCGGCGCCGTGAAGTTCGTGCAGGACTACCATGCCGCGGGCCTGGGCAAGACCATCCCGTTGTATGGCTCGGGCTTCCTGACCGACGGCACGCTGGAGGCCCAGGGCGCTTCGGCGCAAGGCCTGCTGACCACGCTGCACTATGCCGACGGCCTGAACACGCCGCGCGACAACGCCTTCCGCGCCGACTACAGCAAGGCCTACAAGGCGCAGCCGGACGTCTACGCGGTGCAGGGCTATGACGCGGCGCAGCTGATGCAGTCGGGCCTGGCCGCGGTGAAGGGCGACTTCGCCAAGAAGGAAGACTTCCGCAAGGCCATGCGCGGCGCCACGGTGGACAGCCCGCGCGGCCCCTTCACGCTGTCCAGCGCGGGCAACCCCGTGCAGGACATCTACCTGCGCCGCGTCGACGGATTGGAAAACAAGGTCGTGGATGTCGCCGTGAAGAAGCTGGCCGATCCGGCCCGCGGCTGCAAGCTCTGACCACAATCCGCCACAGGGAGGCCCCATGGACATCAGCATCCTGCTCATCCAGAGCCTGAACGCTTTCCAGTACGGCTTGCTGCTGTTCCTGGTGGCCAGCGGACTCACGCTGATCTTCGGCATCATGGGCATCATCAATCTTGCCCACGGCAGTTTCTACATGATCGGCGCGTACATGGCGTTTGCGCTGGGACCGGCCGTCGACCGCTGGCTGGGCGGCGGCTTCCTGGCCACGCTGGCGGTCTGCGTGCTGGCGGCCGGCGCCCTGGGCTACCTGCTGGAAGCCGCGTTCTTCAGCTACCTGTACAAGCGCAACCACTTGCAGCAGGTGCTGATGACCTACGGCCTGATCCTGGTGTTCGAAGAGCTGCGCAGCATCCTGGTGGGCAATGACGTGCACGGCGTACCCCTGCCCGCCTGGCTGCAGGGCAGCATCGCGCTGGGCGACGTCATGACCTATCCGGTCTACCGGCTGTTCATCTCGGCCGTCGGCATCGCGGTGGCGCTGCTGCTGTACTGGGTCATCACGCGCACGCGGCTGGGCATGATGCTGCGGGCCGGCGCCAGCAACCGCGAGATGATCGGATCGCTGGGCATAGACATCAACAAGCTCTACCGCCTGGTGTTCGCGGCGGGCGTGGCGCTGGCGGCCCTGGCGGGCAGCATCGCCGCGCCGGTGTCCTCGGTCTACCCCGGCATGGGCAACGGCGTGCTCATCATCTGCTTCGTGGTGGTGGTGATCGGCGGCATCGGCTCGATCCGCGGCGCCTTCCTGGCCGCGATGCTGGTGGGCGTGGTGGAAACCTTCGGCCAGGTGCTGTTCCCGTCCGCGGCGGGCGTGCTGGTGTACCTGCTGATGGCCTTCATACTTCTTTGCAAGCCCGAAGGGCTGTTCAAGCAGGGCTGACCATGTTGAACCGACTCTTGCCCATTGCGGCGCTGCTGGCTTTGGCCGCCTTTTCCTGGAGCGGCAGCGACTACTACACCGGCCTGGCGATCAAGATCATGATCTATGCGATCTTCGCGCTCAGCCTGCAGCTGCTGGTGGGCGGCGCGGGACTGGTCAGCCTGGGCCACGCCGCCTTCTTCGGCATCGGCGCCTACGTGGCGGCGCTGCTGTCGCCGGAATCGGAGGCCGCCGGCCTGTGGTGGCTGCTGCCGGCCGCCCTGCTCGCCGCCGCAGCCTATTCGCTGGCGACCGGCGCGCTGGCGCTGCGCACCCGCGGCGTGTACTTCATCATGGTGACGCTGGCCTTCTCGCAGATGGCCTACTACGTGTTCCACGACACCAAGATCGGCGGCGGCAGCGACGGCATCTACCTGTACTTCCGGCCCGAGCTGTCCCTGGGCGGCTGGGTGCCGTTCGACCTGGGCGATGCCCGGACCTTCTACTTCTTCGTGCTGGCCTGCCTGGCGCTGACCTGGGGCTTCCTGGCGCTGCTGCGGCGTTCGCCCTTCGGCGCCGCGCTGGCCGGCATCCGCATCAACGAACAGCGCATGCGCGCGGCCGGCTACTCGACCTATCCGTACAAGCTGGCCGCCTATGTCATCGGCGCCACGCTGGCCAGCCTGGCGGGCTTTCTGTTCGCCCTGAAGGACGGCTTCGTCACGCCCGAGCTGCTGGCCTGGGAACAATCCGGCCTGGTGCTGCTGATGGTGATCCTGGGCGGCATGGGCAGCCTGGGCGGGGCGGTGCTGGGCACCGTGGCGCTGGTGCTGCTGCAGGAACTGTTCCAGTCGCAGGAGATTTTCGGCGAATACGCGCGCCACTGGCACCTGCCGCTGGGCATCGCCATCATCGCGCTGGTGGCCTTGCTGCCCAATGGCCTGGCGGGACTGCCGGCGCAACTGCGCCAACGGCGCGCGGCGCGCCTACCCGGCGCTGGCGTCGAAGCCGCCCGCGCCGCGCCCAAACCGGATGCTGCCCATGCCGGCCGCCAGCCCGCCTCCGCCCGCCTGCCCATCCAGGGAGAGCCCCATGTCTGACGTCCTGCTTGCCGCAAGCGCGGTCACGCGCCGCTTCGGCGGCCTGATGGCGGTGAACGGCGTGTCGCTGCAATTGCAGCGCGGCCAGGTCCACGCCGTCATCGGCACCAACGGCGCGGGCAAGTCCACGCTGATCAACATCCTTTCGGGCGAACTCGCGCCCAGCAGCGGCCAGGTCATGCTGGGCGGGCGCGACATCACGACCTGGCGCCAGCCCGACCGGGCCCGCGCGGGCCTGGGCCGCAGCTACCAGCGGTCCACCATCTTTTCCGAACTGAGCGTGTTCGAAAACTGCAGGCTGGCCGCGCAGGCGCGCCGCCAGCGCTTCTGGCACTGGTGGCGCTCGGCCACGGAATGCCGCCACAGCGCCGAGCTGGCGCGCCACGCGCTGGAACGCACCGGCCTGGCCGATGACGCCGCGCGCGAGGCCGGGCTGCTGCCGCATGGCCGCAAGCGCCAGTTGGAGATCGCCATGTGCCTGGCGGGCGAGCCGCAAGTGCTGCTGCTGGACGAACCCCTGGCCGGCATGGGTCCCGAGGAAACCGACCGCATCCTGGAGCTGCTGAACGCGCTCAAGCCCGGCCACGCCATCCTGCTGGTGGAGCATGACATGGACGCGGTCTTCCGCGTTGCCGAGACCATTACCGTCATGGTCAACGGCGCCGCCATCGCCAGCGGCACGCCCGCCGCGATCCGCGCCAACCCGGACGTGCGCACCGCCTACCTGGGCGAAGACAGCCATGGAGCCAGCGTATGACCGCATTGATCGAAACGGGCGGCCTGCACGTCTATTACGGCGCCAGCCACGTGCTGCGCGGCATAGACATGCATATCGCGCCAGGAGAATCCGTAGGCCTGGTGGGCCGCAACGGCATGGGCAAGACCACGCTGATCCGCAGCCTGATGGGCCACGTCAGAAGCGCCCATGGCAGCGTGCGCGTGGACGGCCGCGACTGCACCCGCGCGCAGCCGCACGCCATCGCCCGCATGGGCCTGGCCTACGTGCCCGAAGGGCGCGGCATCTTTCCCAACCTGAACGTGCGAGAGAACCTGCAGGTGGCCGCGCGCGCCGGCCGCGACGGCCGCCAGGACTGGACCTACGCCCGCGTGCTGGAAGTATTTCCGCGCCTGCGGGAACGTCTGGGCCATGGCGGCCAGCAGCTATCGGGGGGCGAACAGCAAATGCTGGCCATCGGCCGGGCCCTGATGACCAATCCCGAACTCCTGATCCTGGACGAGGCCACCGAGGGGCTGGCGCCGCTGATCGTGGCCGAAATCTGGAAAATCATCCGGCAGATTCGCGCCAGCGGCATGTCCACGCTGATCGTGGACCGCAATTACCGGGCGGTGCTGGAACACACCGACCGCTGCCTGGTGATGGAAAAAGGCCAGATCGTGCAAGACGGCGACAGCGCGTCGCTGGCCCGGCAGCCCGAGCAGCTGACGCGCTATCTGGGGGTTTAGATCACCGCTTCGATCAGGAACGGGCCGCGGCGCTTCAGGCCTTCCTGCAGCGCGCGCGCGAATCCTTCCACCGTATCCACGCTGACCGCTTCCACGCCCATGCCGCGCGCCAGATGCGTCCAGTCCAGGTACGGTTCCTCCAGGTCCAGCATGCGGCGAGCGTTGCGTCCGGGTTCCTGCACGCCCACGTTCTTCATTTCGCCGTGCAGCGTGGCATAGGAACGGTTGGCCAGGATCACCGTCAGGCAATCCAGGTTCTCGCGCGCTTGCGTCCACAGCGCCTGCAAGGTGTACATGCCGCTGCCGTCGGCTTGCAGGGTGACGACCTTGCGGTCCGGGCAGGCGACGGCGGCGCCGGTCGCCAGGGGCAGGCCGATGCCGATGGCGCCGCCCGTCAGCATGAGCCAATCGTGCGGCGCGCTGTTGACGCTGTAGAGGGGGAATTCGCGGCCTTGGGTGATGGACTCGTCGCAGACGATGGCCTGCTCCGGCAGATGGTGTGCGACCAGGATGTTGACGGCGGCGCCGGTCAGCTTGCCGGACTGCGGCACCTCGTAGCTGGCGGGAGCGGCGGCCAGGCGCGGCGCGTCCTGAGCGATGCCGAGCTCGTCGGCCAGCCACTCCAGCGCATGCGCCAGGTCCTGCTCGGGCGTGCCCAGCACCACCTGCTGGCAATCGGGCGGCGCCAGCAGGCTGGGCTTGCCGGGATAGGCGAAAAAGCCGACAGGCGCTTTCGCCCCGACCAGCACCAGATGGCGTACGTCCTTCAGCTTGGCCACCGCCAGGTCGATCGGATACGGCAGGCGGTCCACCGGGGTACGCGAGCCGCCGCGTTCGATGCGGCGGTTTGAGGTTTCCGACACCAGCCGCACGCCGGTGGCGCGCGCGATGCGGCCGGCGGCGTTCAGCGCGCGCTCGCGCAGCGCGGAACCGCCCAGCATCAACGTCGTGACTTCACCCGAGCGGATCGCGGCAACCGCCGCACGCACCGCCTCGGCCGAGGTCTGGGCCAGGGCCTCGCTCTTGGCCAGCACCGGCGCAGTATTGTCGGGCAGGTCCGTCCAGGCCGCGTCGGCGGGCAGGATCAGCGTGGCGATGTTGCCCGGCGAGCGGCGCGCCACGCCCACGGCTTCGGCGGCGTCGGCGGACAGGTCGGCGGCCTTGGTGGTGCGCTTGACCCAATGCGACATCGGACGCGCGACGCCTTCGACGTCGCTGGTCAGCGGCGCGTCGTATTGGACGTGATAGGTGGCGTGGTCGCCCACGATGTTGACCATGGGCGTGCGGGCGCGTTTGGCGTTGTGCAGGTTGGCCAGGCCGTTGCCCAACCCCGGCCCCAGGTGCAGCAGCGTGGCCGCGGGCTTGTCGGCCATGCGCGCATAGCCGTCGGCCGCGCCCGTCACCACGCCTTCGAACAAGCCCAGCACGCAACGCATCTTCGGTTTGCGATCCAATGCCGCGACAAAGTGCATTTCCGACGTGCCGGGGTTCGCGAAGCAAACGTCCACATCGTTGGCCAGCAAGGTATCGCAAAGACTATCAGCGCCGTTCATCGTTTTTCCCTGATCATTTTCCATTGGCGGTGCATGGGCGCATGCGCGCCCGCGTGACATGCATGATAGGTAGCGTAGCCGAAACCGGCTAGAGCCATTTCAGGCCGCCGTCATGGAACCATTCCACAGGTTCCGCCAAACGGAATTTGAAGGACCCGGTCAACCCAGTATCTGCCCCAGGAAGGCCTGCGCGCGTTCGGTGCGCGGCGCGCGGAAGAAATTGTCCGGCGTGTCGGCCTCGACGATGGCGCCCTGGTCCATGAAGACCACGCGGTCGCCGACTTCGCGCGCGAAACCCATTTCATGCGTCACACAGACCATGGTCATGCCGTCGCGGGCCAGCGCCACCATGGTGTCCAGCACTTCCTTGACCATTTCGGGATCCAGCGCCGAGGTGGGCTCGTCGAACAGCATGATCTTGGGCCGCATGCACAGCGCCCGCGCGATCGCCACGCGCTGCTTCTGGCCGCCGGACAACTGGCCCGGATACTTGGAGGCGTGTTGCGGGATCTTGACGCGCTCCAGGTATTCCATGGCGCGGGCCTCGGCTTCCTCGCGCGGCACGCCCTTCACCAGCATCGGCGCCAGCGTGCAGTTGTCCAGCACGGTCAGGTGCGGAAACAGGTTGAAGTGCTGGAACACCATGCCGACCTCGGCGCGGATGCGCTCGATGTTCTTCAGGTCGTCGTTCAGTTCGATGCCGTCGACCACGATGCGGCCTTGCTGGTGTTCCTCGAGCCGGTTCAAGAGCCGGATGGTGGTCGACTTGCCGGAACCGGACGGCCCGCACAGGATCAGCTTTTCTCCCGGCAGCACCTCCAGCGCCAGTTCGTCCAGCACCTTGAAGTCGCCATACCATTTGCAAACGCCCTGCATCGTGATGATAGGGGCGGCATAGTTCAATCCATCCATCGCATCAGGCCTTGGAAATGTCATGGTTTTCGCCCGCGCCGCTCCAGTAGCCCGGCACGGTCAGGCGCTTTTCGGAACGGCGGAACACGTAGGACAGCACGCTGCACATGGCGAAGTAGATGACGCCCACCATGGTGTAGACGGTCAGCGCCTGGAAGGTGGCGCCCGCCAGCATTTCGCCCGCGCGCATCAACTCGTAGACACTGATGACGGCCACCAGCGAGGTCTCCTTGATCAGCACCAGCGCGTAGTTGCCCAGCGCCGGGAACACGGTGCGCAGCGCCTGCGGCAATACGATGCGGCGCAGCCGCTGCACTTTGCCCAGGCCCAGCGCGCGCGCCGCCTCGTACTGGCCGCTGTCCACCGACTGGATGCCGCTGCGGAACAGCTCGGCCAGATAGGCGCCGAAGTTCAGCGTCAGCCCCAGCACGCCGGCGACGAAGCCATTGATGACCACGCCCATCTCGGGCAGGCCGTAGTAGATGTAGAACAGCTGCAGCAGCAGCGGCGTGCCTCGTATCACATCGATGTAGAAACGCGCGCCGCGGCTGAGCAGCCGCGACGGCGACAGGCGGCACAGACAGACGACCAGGCCCAGGGCCACCGCCAGGAATGCCGAACAGAAAAACAGCGCCAGGGTCCAGACGGTGCCCTCGGCCAGGGGGGTCAGGTACATGCGCAGGGTCGCGAGATCCAAGTCGTACTCCTTATCCGTGCCGATGCGGCGTCATTTGCTCATCAGGTCGGCCACGCCCCACTTCTGCCCGATGGCGGCAAGCTCGCCGTTCTGCTTCATCTGCGCCAGCGCGCCGTTGACCGCCTCCAGCAGCGCGGCGTTGCCCTTCTGCACCGCCATGCCCACCTGCCACTTGCGTTGCGGCTGGTAGCCCGTGTCCAGCTTCACGCCCGGGATGTTCTTGGTCTTGATCTGGTAGATGATGCTGGGCGGGTCGACGATACCCAGGTCGATGCGGCCGGCGCGCACGTCGGCCAGCAGCGTGGAATAGTCCTGGTACGTGGAAACCTTGGTGCCGGGCATGTCCTTGATCATGTTGAACTGCACCGAGTCCACCAGCACGCCAACACGCTGGCCCTTCATGTCTTCGAACTTGGCGTATTTCTTGTCTGCCTTGTCGCTGACCACGACGCCCTCGCCCCATTCGTAGACCGGCGCCGAAAAATCGATGGCGCGGGCGCGTTCCTCTGTGATGAAGAGCGGCGCGGACATCACGTCGGCGCGGCCCGAGGTCAGCGTGGGAATCAGGCCGGAGAACGGCACATCGGACAGCTTGTCCGACACCTTCAAGTGCTTGGCCACGGCCGCGGCCACGTCCACCATGATGCCCTCCAGCTGGTTCGACTTCGGATTCTTGAAGCCGTGCGGCGGCGCGGACGCCGTGGTGACCACATTCAGGCTCTGATCCGCGCGGATCTCGTCCAGCGTGCGCGCCTGCGCGCCGCCCTGAGCCAGCAGGCCGGCGACAGCCAGGCCCAGCAGAATGGATTTGAGTTTCATCGTTTTCCCCTTGGATGAAGTTGTCGGCGTGGTGAACCCGGCTCAGGCCGGACGCCCCTGCGGATACTGCTGCACCGCGACCGCCGCCAGCGCGCAGAATTCCTGCATGACGGTGGCTGCCAGGAAGGCCGTGGCCCCCTGCACGTCTTGCGGCGGCGACACGGTGTTCACGTCGAATGCCACGAAGTTCAGGCCCGCGAGCTGGCGCAACAGCGCCAGCCCTTCCTTGGCCGTGAGCCCACCCCACTCCGGCGTGCACACGCCCGGCGCGCAGGAGGGATCGAAGATGTCCATGTCGAAGCACAGGTACACCGGACGCTCGCCGATGCGCTGCTTGATGTCGGCCAGCGCGCCCTTCTGGTCCTGGTCGAAGTCGTCATAAGGCAGGATCGTGTAGCCGACCTCGCGGCCGAACTCCAGCACGCCCGGCATGAAGGAGCTGCCGCGCGTGCCGACGTGAAAGCTGGAGGCCACGTCCAGCAGCCCTTCTTCGGCGGCGCGCGTGAACGTGGTGGCGGTGTTGTAGCCGGGGATGGGATAGGTGTCGGTGTGCGAATCGAAATGCAGCACAACGAAATCCGGATGGCGGCGCGCCACGGCGCGCAGCTGCGGCAAGGTAACCGCGCCGTCGCCGCCCATGGAGATCGGAATCGCGCCCGAGTCCAGGATGGCGCCGATGCCGGCCTCGATCAGCGGATAGGACGCGTCCGGATCGCCCGGATGGCAGGCCACGTTGCCCACGTCGATGGCGCGCAGGAATTCCGGTGGGTTGTCGATGCCGTGGCGCCGGAAGATGTCCACCGGCCGCAGCAGCCTGGACTGCTCCCGAATCGCGTCCGGCCCCTGGCGCGAACCGACGCGGAACGGATGCGTGCCGCAATCGAATGGAATGCCGACCACGCAGGCGCGCGCCGCGCCCGTACCGGCGGCGCGGACGGCGGGCAGGCCCATGAACCCGGCGACGGGATGAAAACAGACTTCGGCTGGCTGCTGCACAACTCGGCTCCTGTGTGACGACCGCTGCCATGGACTAGGCTGGGATCACTATTTAGATTCGATCAAATCGCTGTGCGATATGATCGTGTCGAAATAAGAGTAGCGTGCGTACAAGCAACCGGCCAATTAGGGAGTTTCCCCTAATCGGCGGTTCTATATCCGACTAAATTAGTAAGAATAGCAAGCACGCTAGCCTGGCGCGCCTGCGCCCCGCGTGCACTGGAATCAGGCCTCGTCGCCCGCGAGCGGCATCGCGTCGCGCAGGGCGCCGCCCGGCGGCTCCATTTCATAAAAGGGGCGCGACCGCCCCAAGGTGCGCGACGCGCTGATGGCGTGCGCCGTTTCCACCACTTGCGGACCGAACACCGCCTGCGCCTGCTCGAACGACCAGCGGCTGGACGGCACCGACACGTTGACGGCCCCTACTGGCGTGCCGCCGGCATCCAGCACCGCGGCGCTGACCGTGATGTCGCCCGGATAGAACTCGCCGTTGGAGCGCGCATACCCGTGACGCCGGGCAAACTCCAGCTCGCCCTGGAGCTCGTCCATGCCGGTGATGGTGGCGGCCGTGTAGGCCTTGCGGTCGCAGCGTTCCAGGAGATCGCGCGCGACTGCGGGATCCAGCCTGGCCAGCACCGCCCGGCCCGCCGCCGTGCAGTACAGCGGCAGGCGCATGCCCACCGGCATGTTCACGAACATTTCCTTGTGGGTGGCAAAGCGCGCCACGTACACCATATCCAGGCCGTCGGGCTCGGCCAGGCTGCAGGTCTCCTGGCTGTTGCGGTTGAGCGTGTGCAGGAAGGGATTGCCGCCCAGCACCAGCGGGCTGGTCTGCACGTACTTCATGCCCAGCTCCAGCGACCAGGGTCCCAGCGAGAACTTCTTGCTCAAGGGATCCTTGCGCAGGTAGCCCAGGGTCCACAGCGTGTGGGTGAAGCGCTGCACCGAACTTTTGCTCAGCCCGGTCGCTTCGGCCAGCTCTGGCAAGGTCATGGCGGGCTGCCCCTCGCTGAAGGCGCGCAGGACGGAGACGCCGCGCGCCAGCGCGGCGATGAACAGTGGGGAATCCTCGGCGTTTCGGGTCTGCGTCATGGCGCGTTCGGGCGTCCAGTGGAAAGCGCATAGCGTACCGTAATACGGTGCGAACGTATCGCGTGGCGATGCCATAAAAAAACGGCCCGGAAATCCGGGCCGCCCTGGCTGGCGCGAACCTCAGCGGATCGGCCAGGGATACATGGCGCCGCCCTTGTTCCACAACGCATTGGTGCCGCGTTGCAGGCCAAGCTTGCTGTCCTTGCCCACGTTGCGCTCGAACACTTCGCTGTAATTGCCCACTGCCTTGATGGCGTTGTAGGCCCACTTCTCATCCAGCCCCATGTTCTTGCCCGCGCCCGGCGTCACGCCCAGGATGCGGGCGATGTTGGGGTTGTTGCTCTTGAGCATTTCATCGACGTTCTTCTGCGTGATGCCGTACTCCTCGGCTTCCATCAGCGCGAACAGCGTCCAGCGCACGATGCCCAGCCAGTTCTCGTCGCCCTGGCGCACCATGGGACCCAGCGGCTCCTTGGAGAAACGTTCCGGCAGGATTTCGTAGTCGTCCGGCTTGGCGACCTGCGTGGCGCGCACTGCGGCCAGTTGCGAGGCGTCGTCGGTGAAGGCGTCGCAACGGCCCGACTCGAAGGCGCGCACGACCTCGGTCACCTTGTCGATCACCACCGGCTTGAACTCGATGTTGTTGGTGCGGAACCAGTCGGCCAGGTTGAGCTCCGTGGTGGTGCCGGGCTGCACGCAGACCGTGGCGCCGTTGAGTTCCTTGGCGCTTTTGACGCCCAGCTTCTTGTTCACCAGGATGCCCTGACCGTCGTAGAAGCTGGCCGCCACGGCTGCCAGGCCCAGCGAGGTGTCGCGGGTCTGCGTCAGCGTGACGGTGCGCAGCAGCACATCCACCTCGCCCGATTGCAACGCCGTGAAGCGCTGCTGGGTGGACAGCGGCGTGCCCTTGAATTTGGTCGGATCACCGAACACCGCCGCCGCGACCGCGCGACAGATGTCCACGTCCATGCCTTCCCATTCGCCCTTGCTGTTGGTGGCCGAAAAGCCGGATACGCCGTCGGTCAGACCGCACTGCACGAATCCTTTTTTCTTCACGGCATCGAGGGTGGGCCCCGCCACCGCCGCCTGGGATGCGCAAGCCAGGGCAATGGCGCCGGCTGCAAACAAGATGGACCGCTTCATGATCGCTTCTCCTGAGATGGATGCCGCGCTGGCTTGTAAGCCGGCTGCGGTTGAAACCGAGCCCTGCCTTACTGGGCCGGCCGCCAGATTAAGGCATGTCCACGGCGTGAACAACGCGAAGAAGCCTAGTGGAAACCCGGGGTACCGACCGCGATTCCAGAAGGTTGCAGACCTGTCCGGTGAACGAACTTTATCCGCCTGCCAGCCCGCGATGGCCGCTTGCCTTGGTGCCATACTTTTTTCGCGTCCCGGGCCCGCCGCTGCCGGCGTCGCGATCTCTCAAAAATAACGGCCGCGACTACGCCAGCGGCCGACTCATGGAGGAGACCCAACCCATGACCCGTGCAAGCCTCTTGCAGTCCCGCCGCAGCATCCTCAAATCCCTGCTGGGCACGGCCCTGACGGCCGCCGGCCTGGCCGCCGGCGCCGGCGTCCACGCAGCGGATGACTGGCCCAGCAAGCCGATCAAGATCATCGTGCCGTACACGCCGGGCGGCTCGACCGACATCGTCACGCGCATCGTGATGGACAAGCTCGGCCCGCGTCTGAAGCAGACCATCATCATCGAGAACCGCCCCGGCGCCAACAGCAGCGTGGGCGCCGCCATCGCCGCGAAGGCGGAACCGGACGGCTACACCTTTCTTTCCATCCTTCCGGCCTACATCATCAATTTCCATCTGTACAAGCTGGGCTACAAGCCCGCCGACCTGACGCCCGTGGTGCAGATGGCGGACCTGCCCCTGTTCCTGTTCGTGGCCGAAGACATACCCGTGAAGACGGTGGCCGAACTGGTCGACTACGGCCGCAAGAATCCGGACAAGCTCACCTATGCCTCCAGCGGCAACGGTTCCAGCGCGCACTTGACCGGCGCCGACTTCGCGCTGCAAAGCAAGATCACCATGACGCACGTGGCCTACAAAGGCAGCGCCCCCATCCTGGCCGACCTGCTGGGCGGCCGCGTATCGATGGTCTTCGACCCGATCCTCGTGCCCATGCAGTACGTCAAGCAGAACCGGCTGAAGGCGCTGGCGTTCACCGGCAAGCAGCGCTGGCCGACCGAGCCCTCGATCCCGACCATGGAAGAAGCCGGCCTGCCCGGCTTCGTCACCGGTTCGTGGGCGGGCCTGATGGCGCCGGCCGGCACGCCTGCGCCGGTCATCGAGCGCATGGCGCGCGAGATCAGCGAGATCGTCAAGGAGCCCGACGTCAGGCAGAAATTCCTGGACGCGGGCTTCCTGCCGGCCAGCGGCACCACCGCGCAATTCGCGGAGCTGATGAAGACGGACTCGACGCGCTACGCCGGAATCATCAAGCAGGCCCGCATCACCTTGGACTGAAGGCGCAGGAGCCCCGCCATGATCGACAAGTTCTACGACACTCCCGAAACCGCCGTTGCGGACGTCCACGATGGCGCGACCGTGCTGATCAGCGGCTTCGGCGGCGCCGGCATGCCCACCGAACTGATCCACGCGTTGATCGCGCAGGGCGCGCGCGAACTCACCGTGGTCAGCAACAACGCCGGCAACCACGAAACCGGCCTGGCCGCGCTGATCAAGGCCGGGCGCGTGCGCAAGGTGATCTGCTCGTTTCCCAAGGCCTCGCACTCCTGGGTCTTCGACGAGTTCTACCGCCAGGGCCGCATCGAACTGGAATGCGTGCCGCAAGGCACCATCGCCGAACGCCTGCGGGCGGCCGGCGCCGGCCTGGGCGGGTTCTACACGCCCACGGCCTATGGCACCGAACTGGCGCGCGGCAAGGAAACGCGCATGATCGACGGCCGCGGCCATGTCTTCGAACATCCCTTGCATGGCGACTTTGCACTGGTGAAGGCCGACCTGGCCGACCGCTGGGGCAATCTCACCTACAACAAAAGCGCGCGCAACTTCGGTCCCGTCATGTGCATGGCGGCCAAGACCGCCATCGTGCAGGTGCGCGCCAAGGTCGCGCTGGGCGAGCTCTCGCCCGAGGCCGTGGTGACGCCGGGCATCTTCGTCAAGCGCGTCACCCAGGTGGCCAACGCCGCCTTTTCCAGCTAGGGCTGGCCGAATCCAAAGGAGTCCGCATGTTCCAACCCCTGACCCGCGAGGCCATGGCGCGCCGCCTGGCCCGGGACATCCCCGACGGCAGCTATGTCAACCTGGGCATCGGCATGCCGGTGCTGGTGGCCGCCCACCTGCCCGCCGGCCGCGAGATCGTGCTGCACAGCGAGAACGGCATCCTGGGCATGGGCCCGCCGCCCGCCGAGGCCGACATCAACCTGGACCTGATCAACGCCGGCAAGCAGCCCGTGACCCTGCTCGAAGGCGGCGCTTATTTCCATCATGCGGATTCGTTCGCGATGATGCGCGGCGGCCATCTGGATATCTGCGTCATGGGCGGCATGCAGGTTGCCGCCAACGGCGACCTGGCCAACTGGTCGCTGGCCAAACCCGGGGAGGCGCCGGCCGTGGGCGGCGCGATGGACCTGGCGGTGGGCGCGCGCAGCGTCTACATCATGATGGAACACAACAGCAAGAGCGGCGAACCCAAGATCGTCGAACGCTGCACGTATCCGCTGACGGGCGCCGGCGTGGTGGACCGCATCTATACCGACCTCGCCGTCATCGAGATCACGCCGGACGGGCTGCTGGTTCGGGATATGATCGACGGCATGACCCTCTCAGCCCTCCAGGCGCGCACTGGCGCGCCACTGCGCGCAGCCTGATGCGGCCCAATCTTCCCCCGCCCGGTTATGCCGCGCCGCTCGCGGCGGAAGATCATCCGGACCAGTTGCGCGGCGATCCGGACTACATGCTGACGCTGGCGCGCGGCCTGCATGTGATCCGCGCCTTCGGCACCCGCCGCCATCCGCAGACCGCGGCCGAACTGAGCCGCCGCGCCGGCCTGCCGCGCGCCGTGGTGCAGCGCTGCCTGCACACGTTGATCCTGTTGGGCATCGCCGAGCAACACGGCAGGCTCTATGTGCTGACGCCGCGCATCCTGGGCCTGGGCTACGCCTATTTCTCGTCCACGCCCTTCGTCTCGCTGGCGCAGCCGGTACTGGAAGAACTCAGCGCCACGATCAACGAGACCTGCGCCCTGGCCATCATGGAAGGCCACGAGATGCTGTACCTGGCGCGTTCCGAGGTCACTCGCCTGCTGGCCACCTCGATGGGGCTGGGCAGCAGGCTGCCGGCGTACTGCACCTCCATCGGGCGGGTGCTGCTGGCGCAATTGCCGGAGCCCGCGCTGGCCCGCTACTTCGCCGCGACCGAGCTGCAGCCATACACGGAATTCACGCTGGTCACCGAGGAAAAACTGCGCGCCGAACTCGCGCGCATCCGCGAACAGGATTACGCCGTCGTCGACCAGGAGCTGGAATTGAACGTGCGCGCCATCTCGGTGGCGGTGCGCTCGGCCAGCGGCAAGGCCTGCGGCGCGGTCAACGTCAGCGTCAAGGCGGCGCGGGTGCCGTTGAACCGGCTGACGGAGGAGTTCCTGCCGCCGTTGCGGCAGGCGGTGGAAAGGATCGGCGAATTTCTGGCGGCGTAGGATGGGTGAAGCACGCGAGTCCTTGCTCAAGAACTATCGCGCTTCACTCATCCTACAAGTCCGTCGTGTCCAAGACGAAAGCCGCTGCGGCGCGGCCGATGCGGTCGTTGACGGCGTGCCAGTCATCGGTAGCCGGCGGCGCCTGCACGATGATGCGCGCATAACCCTGCTTGTCCAGATCGCGCAGCAGGCCATAGAGCGCCTGGGCGTAACGCGCCGGATCGGCGGGCACGGCCTGCCACTGCACCCGGGCGTCGAGCGCGGCGGGGCGATCGCCGTAGGCGACCACCACGACCTTGCCTTCGGGCAGGCCCTGCCCCTGCACCACGTCGCGCAGCCGCGCGTCCGAGGCCAGTTCCAGCGCCGTGCGCGGCGCGTAGTGCGCCTTCAGCGTGCCCGATGCCCTGGGCGCGGCGGCGTCGGGCGCGAAGACCTGCACGCCCAGCACCGCTTCGATCTGCGCGGCGCTGATGTGGCCGGGACGCAGCAGCACGGGACCGGCGCCGCGGTCCAGGCGCGACAGGTCGAGGATGGTGGACTCGATGCCCACCTCCGACGCGCCGCCCTCCAGCACCGGCATGCCGGCCGCGACTTCCTCGGGGAACTCGCTGCGCACGTGCTCGGCGCGCGTCGGCGACACCTGGCCGAACTTGTTGGCGGACGGCGCCGCGACGCCGCCCTGCCCGTTGGGCTTGCCTGCGGCAAAAGCCGCCAGCAGCGCCTGCGCCACCGGATGCGAGGGACAGCGGATGCCGATGCTGTCCTGGCCGCCGCTGACCGTATCGGCGATGTGCGGCGCGCGCTTGAGGATCAGCGTGAGCGGACCGGGCCAGAAGGCGTCGATCAGCAGGCGCGCCTCTTGCGGCACTTCCGCCACCCAGTACGACAAATCGCCTTGCGGCGCGATGTGCACAATGACGGGATGGTTGGAAGGCCGGCCCTTGGCGGCGTAGATCTTGGCGACCGCTTGCGGGTTTTCCGCGTCGGCGCCCAGGCCGTAGACGGTCTCGGTCGGAAACGCGGCCAGCTCGCCGTCCAGCATGCGCTGCGCGGCGTGGGCGATCTCCGCGGCGCTGGCGGACGCTGACGGGGGCAAGGAAGTCATGGAATCCGCGCTTTACTCGGGAGCCTGCATGCCCAGCGCCGCCGCCACTCGGGCGGCGTCGTCACGAGCCTGCTGCAAGGTCGGCGCCACGATCGTGATGTGGCCCATCTTGCGGCCGCGGCGCGCTTCGCGCTTGCCGTACAGATGCAGCTTGGCAGTTGGCACGGCCAGCGCGGCGGCCCAATCGGGTTCGCGCTGCGCCGTGGCGGTGGCCGACGGATACCAGATGTCGCCCAGGATGTTCAGCATGACGGCAGGCGCCAGCAGATCGGAGCCGCCCAGCGGCAGGCCGGCCATGGCGCGCGCCTGCTGCTCGAACTGGCTGGTCAGGCAGGCGTCCATGGTGTAGTGGCCGCTGTTATGCGGGCGCGGCGCGATCTCATTGACGATCAGGCTGCCGTCCTTGAGCACGAAGAATTCCACGCACAGCACGCCGTGGTAGCCCAGGCCTTGCGCGATGGCTTGCGCGGCCTGCGTGGCGCGGGCCTGGCGTTCTGCGTGGGCTGCGTCCTGCTGCACCGGCGCGGCGGTCGACACCGCCAGGATGCCGTCGCGGTGCACGTTGCGCGCCACCGGGAACACCACGCTCGCGCCGTCGAAACCGCGCGCCAGCACCACGGAAATTTCGTAGTCCAGCGGCATCAGCGCTTCCAGCACGCAGGCCACGCCGCCGAATTCGGCGAAGGCGGCCAGCGCCTCCTCGCGCGTGCTGATGCGGGCCTGGCCCTTGCCGTCGTAACCCAGGCGGGCGACTTTCAGGATGCCCGGAAACAACCCTTGGGGCGCAGCGCGCAGGTCGGCTTCGCTGCGGATCGCGGCGTGCGGCGCGACAGCAATGCCCTGCGAGGCAATGAAGGTCTTTTCGGCGATGCGGTCCTGCACGATGGCGACGGCATCTCCGGCCGGGCTGACGCGGCAGCGCGTGGCCAGGGTGCGCAGGCTGTCCGCGGGCACGTTCTCGAATTCGGTAGTGACGGCCTGACAGGTCTGGGCCAGGCGCTCGAGGCCGGCTTCGTCGTCATAGGCCGCCTGGATATGCAGGTCGGCCACCATGCCCGCCGGGCATTCGGCGGCCGGATCCAGCACCGCGACCTTGTAGCCCAGGCTCTGGGCCGCGTGGCAGAACATGCGGCCCAGTTGGCCCCCGCCCAGCAATCCCAGCCAGCCGCCGGGAGCAATCATGAAAGCAGTCGATTGAGTCATTCTGATCAGGCCTCGGGCGGAACCTTCATGTCGCGCGCGGCTTGCGTCTGGCGGGCGCGGAACGCCACCAGCTTCTTGTGCAAGCCCGCGTCCGTGCCAGCCAGGGTGGCGATCAGGTGCAGCGCGGCATTGGCCGCGCCGGCTTCGCCGATCGCGAAGGTGGCCACCGGCACGCCCTTGGGCATTTGCACGATGGACAGCAGCGAATCCTCGCCGCGCAGGTACTTGGACGGCACCGGCACGCCGAATACCGGCACTTCGGTCAGCGCGGCCATCATGCCCGGCAGGTGCGCCGCGCCGCCGGCGCCGGCGATGATGCCGCGCAGGCCGCGGGCATGCGCCGCCGCGCCGTACTCGGCCATGTCCTGCGGCATGCGATGCGCGGAGATCACGCGCGCCTCATGGGGAACGCCAAAATCCTCCAGCATCGTGACCGCGTGCTTCATGACCTCCCAATCGCTGGAAGAACCCATAATCACGCCCACCACGGGGGTGGCCTCTGCCGCTGCGGAAGTCTTGGCTGTCATAACCGGTGTCGTAGAGTTGAGACCGCGGCTCAGGGCCGCGGAAAGTCAAAGGACCGCGGACGGATGCCGCGAAACCCGGTATTTTACCCGGCGCCGGCAAGGGCTATGTCGCGGAGGCGGAATCCAGCCATTGGTAGCTGGCGGGGTTGTCCGGACAAGGCCCGAAACCGCACTCCAGCGTGGTGCTGCCCACATTGGCCAGCGCCACCAGGAAAAACAGGGCCATGACCAGCACGCCCAGCACCGACACCGGCTTGCGCAACATGTTGTCGCCCCATTTGCGGTCGACCGCCAGCATCACGGCGCAGAACACGATGATGGCGGCAAAGGCGATGAACGCCCAGGTGTAGAAGTGCAGGCCCAGCAGGGGCGAACCGTAGCCCGGATCGCCCGGCGCGATGTGCAGCAGCACTTGCCGGCCGGCGGCCAGCATGCCGCCCAATGCAGCCGCGATGCTCATCGCATAGTGCATGGGCGAAGGCCCCAGCCGCATGTTCAGCAAAAAGCCCACGCCCGCTAGCAACAGCGCCACGCGCTGCAACAGGCACAGCGGACAAGGCAGTTCGTCGTAGGCGATCTGCCAGAAGAAGGCCATGCCCAGGGCGCCGGTGACGCCCAGCAGCGCCAGGCCATTGAGGACGCGCGAGCCGCGCGCGGGATTGCGGGAGAAGATCATCGCCCCGCCCTCAGAACGACAAGGCCAGCGGGCTGGTCATGTGGTACTGGCACCAGGCGGCGAACAGCGCCAGCGTCAGCAGCCAGAAGGTCACGCAGGGGCGGCGCCTGCCTAGCATGCCAAACCACACCGCGATCAGGCCAGTCAGGAAAGGCAACATCATTACCATGCTGGGAGCTCCTTTCTGGGGAACGTCCCCATGCAAGCAGCCGGGAATTATAACGTCACAATTCGCAATAAATCCTATCGAAAGCCCTGATAACCCTTGTAGGGCGGGCGCTTTCAGGGCGAAAAAGCCGCTCCATCTGAACCGTCCCGCGGAAATTGCACGTAAGGGCAACTTCCGGGGGGAGCGGCAGGGCTTCTAGCTTGCGGATGTCAGGGTTCTTTAGCCGCCGAGGCTGCCCTGCGCCATTCCGATGCTCGCCCCAATGGGGCTGCGCTTCGGATGGCTCCGGGTCCTCGGCTGGCAGTCGCCTAATGCGTAGGTTTCGGACCCCGCTCACGGGCAGATGTCGTGAGCCGGTGGCCGGGCGGAGGGATCCGAAGCGCAGCCCCACCGGGGCGAGCATCGGAATCCCGCAGTCCGGACGCCGGCGGCTCAAGAACCCTGCTTCACAAAACCGAAGTGCGATCCGGATTTTCGTCATCCGGACGCCCTAGGAGCGGGTTTTCCTTGGCCGTAAGCGTTCAGGCGACCAAGCGGTCCAGGGCTTCGCGGTACTTGGCGGCGGTCTTTTCCAGCACGTCCTGCGGCAGGCGCGGCGCGGGCGGGGTCTTGTCCCAGGTCTGGGTTTCCAGCCAGTCGCGAACGAACTGCTTGTCGAACGACGGGGGGCTGATGCCCACGCGGTAGCCGTCGGCCGGCCAGAAGCGCGAGGAATCCGGCGTCAGCACCTCGTCCATCAGGTACAGCGTGCCATCGTCGTCCAGCCCGAATTCGAACTTGGTGTCGGCGATGATGATGCCCTTGGTGGCCGCGAACTTGGCCGCTTCGGCGTACAGCTTGAGGGTCACGTCGCGGATGCGCTCGGCCATTTCCTGGCCGACTTCCTTGACTACGTGGGCAAAGTCCACGTTCTCGTCGTGCATGCCGAATTCGGCCTTGGCGGCGGGCGTGAAAATGGGTTCGGGCAGCTGGCTGGCCTGTTGCAGGCCGGCGGGCAGCTTGATGCCGCAGACGGCGCCGGTGGCCTGGTAGTCCTTCCAGCCCGAGCCGATCAGGTAGCCGCGGGCCACCGCTTCCACCAGGATGGGTTTCAAGCGCTTGACCACCACGGCGCGGCCGCGCACCTGGTCGATTTCGTCCGGCGCGACCACGTCTTCGGGCTTGATGCCGGTGGAGTGGTTCGGCAGAATGTGGGCCAGCTTCTGCAGCCAGAACTCGGTCAGCTCGGTCAGCACCTGTCCCTTGCCGGGGATGGGGTCGTCAAGAATCACGTCAAATGCAGAGATGCGATCCGATGCGACGATCAGCAACTTGTCGTCGCCCACCGCGTACATGTCGCGCACCTTACCGCGGCCCAGCAGCGGCAAGGACTTGATGCTGGATTGATGCAAAGCAGAAGTCACGGGAATGGCCTATGGCAATAATGAAGATTCCCGCCTCGGGCAGGCGCCAGGGCGGGAAGTAGAACGGAATCCGGGAACCGCGTGCAAGGCCGGCGCGACGCGCGTGGGTCTTGCGAAGCGCATAGGTTACTGCAAATGGACAGGTTTTGCCGGGCCTCCCCTCGACGCCGCCCGGCGGCCGGGTTAGGCTCTTGCCTCCCCTATGATGCGCGCCGGCCGCCTCTGGCGTCACGGCGCTGACCCCAAGCTGGAGACAGAGCCGTATGCAGGATGCTTCCCCCAAACGCAGCGCCCACGCCGACGCGCAGGTGCACCTGACTGGCGGTTGCCAATGCGGCGCCATCCGCTACGCCATCACCGATGAACCGATCATGGCGGCGACCTGTCATTGCCGGGACTGCCAATATTCCAGCGGCGGCGCCCCGGCCCATGCCCTGATCTTCCCCACCGGCTCCATCACGCTCCTGCGCGGCAACCCCAAAGAGCACCGCTACCGCGGCGAATCCGGCCATACCGTGATGCGCAGCTTCTGCGCGGACTGCGGCACTCCGCTGTTCGGCAACTCGGCGGGCATGGGCTATGACATCGTGCGGGCCGGTTCGCTGGACGATCCGGAAGCCTTCCGCGCCCGTGCCACCCTCTGGACCGACTCGGCCCCGTCCTGGCACCACGTCGACCGGACCGTGCCGCACTTTCCCCGCAACTCGCCTGCGCCCTAGCGGCGGCGCAGGCAAAAAAAAGCGGTCCGCATGCGCGGACCGCTTTTCATTGCGCCCGGGCGCCGGACGCCTCAAGCGTCCAGCCCCGCAGCTTTGCTTACTGCACCACTTGAGCCAGCTTGCCCGACGCGTATTGCGCGGCAATTTCGGTCAGCGGCAGGGCCTTGATCTTGCTGGCGTTGCCGGCGGTGCCGAATTCGGTGTAGCGAGCCACACAGATCGCCTTGGCGGCGGCGCGGGCCGGCTTCAGGTATTCGCGCGGGTCGAACTTTTCCGGGTTTTCAGCGAAGAAGCGGCGGATCGCGCCGGTCATGGCCAGACGGATATCGGTGTCGATATTGATCTTGCGCACGCCGTACTTGATGGCTTCCTGGATTTCCTCGACGGGCACGCCGTAGGTTTCCTTCATGTTGCCGCCGAATTCACGAATCTCGGCCAGCAGTTCCTGCGGCACGCTGGAGCTGCCGTGCATCACCAGGTGGGTGTTGGGCAGGCGGGCGTGGATTTCCTTGATGCGGGAGATCGACAGAATGTCGCCAGTGGGCTTGCGCGTGAACTTGTAGGCGCCGTGGCTGGTGCCGATGGCGATGGCCAGGGCGTCCAGTTGCGTGCGGCGCACGAAGTCGGCCGCTTGTTCCGGATCGGTCAGCAGCTGATCCATGGTCAGCTTGCCGTCGGCGCCGTGGCCGTCTTCCTTGTCGCCTTCCATGGTTTCCAGGGAACCCAGGCAGCCCAGTTCGCCTTCGACCGTCACGCCCAGCTTGTGGGCGGTGTCCACGACCTTCTTGGTGACTTCGACGTTGTAGTCGTAGTCGGCGATGGTCTTGCCGTCTTCCTTGAGCGAACCGTCCATCATGACGCTGGAGAAGCCCAGGTCGATGGCGCCTTGGCAGATCTTGGGCGACTGGCCGTGATCCTGGTGCATGACCACGGGGATGTGGGGATAGGATTCCACGGCGGCCTGGATCAGGTGCTTCAGGAAGCCTTCGCCCGCGTATTTGCGCGCGCCGGCCGAGGCCTGCATGATCACCGGGCTGTCGGTCTCCGCAGCGGCTTCCATGATGGCCTGGACCTGTTCCAGGTTGTTGACGTTGAAAGCGGGAATGCCGTAGCCGTGCTCGGCGGCGTGGTCGAGCAACTGGCGCATGGAGACTAGGGCCATGAGTGGTCCTCCTTAGGTACTGTCTATTGAAAGATGATTGAAGACTTGCTGAATGGGGTGATTTTACGGGGGATTCGACGAAAGGTCTTGCAACCGCCCGTATCCGGTCCATTCAGATGAGCACGAAAGGCTCAGGCCAGCCTTCGGCTCGCCCGAAGGACCGATGGCGCGGCGGGGCGCGCCGCGCCAGAAACTGCGGCGTCTACGGCCGGCCGGCGTGCGGCACGTCCACCCGGGTCATCAGGATGCAGCCTTGGTGCTTGGCGCGCCGGTTGGCCTCGATGAAGTCGGGCGCGGCCGCCATGAACAGGGTCCGCCCATCCGGCCCGCCCAGGGCGGCGGCGAAGATGCCGAATTCGCCGGTGTCGATCTGCTCCAGGATCTTGCCGCCGCGCGCCACGCGCACGATGCGCTTGCCGATGGCGTCTGCCACCCACAAGGCGCCTTCCGCGTCCAGCGCGCCGCCGTCGGGCCCGATGGCGGAAGCGGCGATCAGCACGCCCAGGTCGTCGCTGGCCGGCAAGGGGCCGAAATCGGCCCAGTCGCGGCGCGGCCCCAGCCCGCCATCGGCCAGGATGTCGAACTCGGAAATGCGGTTGCCGAAGGTTTCGTTGACGATCATGGTCTTGCCGTCCGGCGTGATGAACGAGCCGTTGGGAAAGCAGAGCCCTTCGGCCACCTGGCGCGCCGAGCCGTCGGGATCGACGCGCACGATGCCGGTATTGCGGACCGGCTCGCCCGCCATCAGGTCGAAACCGAAATTGCCCACATAGGCCCGGCCTTGCGCATCCACCACCATGTCGTTGACCGGGCCACCGGTGTACGCCGACAGGTCGGCGTGCACGGCCAACGTGCCGTCCGTCTCGCGCCGCAGCAGCTTGCGGTCCTTCATGGACGCAATCAGCAGGCGGCCGTCCGGCAGCCAGCCCAGCCCGGAAGGCTGCTGCGGCACCTTGCAGATCTGCTCGACCTTGCCCTCCAGGTCCACGGCGATGACCTGCTCGGTATAGAAGTCCGACGCCCACAGGCGGTTTTCGTGCCAGCGCAGCCCCTCCAGATAGGTGTATCCGGACGCCAGCACGGACAGTTCGCGTTTCGGCATTGCCTAGTCTCCTCATGCGGCCCCGCGCAGGGGCCTGTTGTTCGTGTGTTGCCCCAGGCTCGCGGGCGCTGGGGCTGAACCATTCTGGCATGGCGGCGAGCGATAGCGCAGCCGTTCCAAATTGATACATCTTCGCTATCGCCCGCTACTTGCCGTCGCCCCAGGAAGCGGCGCCATCCGTCCCCAACCTGACAACTGCGTGTCAGGTGTGCGGCGTTAAGATCGCGCCCCAAGGGTAAACCCGGGCCTCGCGGCCTACCCTGGCATCCCCTCTCCGGATCCTCTTGCCCGCCCTCATGCCGGCGCGCCCGCCCTGCCGGGCCAGGCAAACGATCCCTGTTTTCCGTTTTGATCATGAACACTAAGAAGCTGACGCGTTACATCGGCATCGCCATGGTGCTGGGCATCGTGGTGGGCTATTTCTGCCACAACTACGCGCAGAATGAGAAAGAGGCGTTGCAGATCGCCTCGTACTTCAGTCTCGTCACCGACATCTTCCTGCGCATGATCAAGATGATCATCGCCCCGCTGGTCTTCGCCACCCTGGTGACCGGCCTGGCCAGCATGAGCGACGCCAGCGCCGTGGGCCGCATCGGCATGCGCGCCATGGTCTGGTTCATCGCCGCATCGGCCCTGTCGCTGCTGCTGGGCCTGGCGCTGGTCAACATCTTCCAGCCGGGCGCGCACATGAACCTGGCGCTGCCGGACGCGGGCCTGACCTCGGGCCTGAAGACGGGCGACTTCACGCTCAAGGCCTTCATCACGCACGTGTTCCCGCGCAGCATCGCAGAGGCCATGGCCAACAACGAGATCCTGCAGATCCTGGTGTTCTCGCTGTTCTTCGGCGCCGCCCTGTCCTTCATCCGCGGCAAGGGCCACAACGCCATCTACAACCTGATCGACGAACTGGCCAAGATCATGTTCCGGGTGACGGACTACGTGATGCGCTTCGCGCCCCTGGGCGTGTTCGCCGCCATGGCCGCCGCCATCACCACCGAGGGCCTGGGCGTGCTGGTCAGCTACGGCAAGCTGATAGGCGAGTTCTACCTGGGCCTGGCGCTGCTGTGGGCCATTCTGTTCGCCGTGGGCTACCTGTTCCTAGGCAAGTCGACCTTCCGCCTGGGCGGTTTGATCAAAGAGCCCACGCTGCTGGCGTTCTCCACGGCCAGCAGCGAATCCGCCTACCCCAAGACCATCGAGGCGCTGACCCGTTTCGGGGTGCCCAAGCGCATCTCGGGCTTCGTGCTGCCGCTGGGCTACTCCTTCAACCTGGACGGCTCGATGATGTACCAGTCCTTCGCGGTACTGTTCATCGCCCAGGCCTACAACATCCAGATGAGCTTTACGCAGCAGCTGACGCTGCTGCTGGTGCTGATGGTCACCAGCAAAGGCATGGCCGGCGTGGCGCGCGCCTCGCTCGTGGTGGTGGCCGCGACCCTGCCGATGTTCCACCTGCCGGAAGCAGGCCTGTTGCTGATCATGGGCATCGACCAGTTCTTCGACATGGGCCGCACCGCCACCAACGTGGTCGGCAACAGCCTGGCCACCGCCGTGATCTCCAAGCTGGAAGGCAATCGCGAGGACACGGCCGATACCGAGTCCGCCGCAGCCGGGGAAGCCTCCCCGGGACAGGCCGCAAACCAGAACGCCTGAAACAGCAGGCAATGAAAAACGGGCCGCATGGCCCGTTTTTTTCATGGCTTGCGCCAGCTTGACCGGCGCCATGGCCGGGAGCAACATATAAAACCCTTCGCTCCCCATCCCGGCGCGGCACGCATGGGCGCCGCGCTCAGTTCTCATGCCATGAAACGCCTTAGCCTGCGCTGCGCCCTGGCAGCCGCGGCCCTGATGTCCGCCGCGCCCGCCTCCTACGCCTGGACCCGCATTTCCTGCGAGCTGGGCGGCACCGTGGCCAACCTGCCCGTGGTGATGCGCCAGTACCGCACCGACGGCACGGAACTGACGCAACTGATGTTTCGCTTGAAGGTCAGGAACGCGGACATCCCCGATGGCGCCCGCGCCGATACCGACTGCACCGAATTCGTCGGCCGCGAGATCGACGTGGTGCTTGAGAACACCGCGGCCGACACGGTGCGCAAGGGCAAGTCCCTGAAGATGCTGTACCGCTACGACGATTCGCTGGGCCAGAGCCAGGCGACGAAGTTCGAGCTGGATCGATAAGCACGCCCCTGGGGCCTGCGCGCCTCAGTCGTTGACCGAGCACGAGACGGGCGCGCCGTCCTCGAATTCCACGTCGTAGGTATGCACCGGATCCCAGGGCAGCGTGAACCACAGTTCATAGCCGTCGCCGTCTTCGTCGAACAGCCACAGCGCGCGCAGCACGGCATGCTGGGCCATGGCTTCGGGGGTTTCTTCCTGCAGCAGCTGGTTGTCGTCCAGGCCGAGCTTCTTGTAGTGCTCGTAGGAGTAGTTTTCCAGCAGGAACTCGGCCGCGGCAAGGATCTGGTCGTCGAGATCGTCGATGATGGCCTTGACCACCTTGGACGCGCTGCTGTCGGGCTCTTCGCCGTCAGTCTGGATCATCACGTGGATGGGCGGGCGGCCCTTGCCGGCGGCGACGTTCTCCGCGGCCCACAGATCGGGTTCCTCGGGATCCTGGGTGAAATTGAATCGTGCCATCGCAAACTCCGGAAAAAGGGCCGGCGCGCCGCGGAAATCGCGGCTGCGCCTTTCCCGTCATTTAACCAGATGCGCGGCCTCCCGGCTGCGCATGCCGGCGATGTTTTTGCGACAGGCCGGCCCTGCGCAGAAGGTGTTCAGACACGCTCCAGCGGCAGGTGCGGCAATTCGGGCAGCGCCACGCGGATCGGATCGCCGGCGCTCACCGCCCCGCCCTCGATCACGATGCCCATGATGCCGGCGCGGCGCATCAGGCTGCCGTCCGGATGGCGGCCCAGCACCGCGGCGGTCAGGCCCTGCTGGTAGTTGTCGAGCTGGGAACACGGATTGCGCAGGCCGGTGATCTCGACCACCGCCTGCGCGCCGATATGCAGGCGCGCCCCGCGCGGCAGGCCCAGCAGGTCGATGCCGCGGGTGGTGATGTTTTCGCCCATGGTGCCTTCGGCCACGTTGAAGCCGGCAAGCTGCAGCTCGTCGTGCAGCTCGCCGTGGATCAGGTGGATCTGCCGCAGATTGGGTTGCGTCGGGTCCGCCTTGACGCGGGAGCGGTGCTTGACCGTGACGCCCATGTGGGCGTCGCCTTCCACGCCCAGCCCCTTCAACAACATGATGGCCGGCACCACCGGCTTGCTGAACCCGTGCGTCGGGCTGCAGGCCACGGCTGTCACGATGGGATGCAACACATCTCTCTCCAGGAACCGGTTCAGGCCGCCACGGCCTGCGTTTCGGACGCCCGTTGCTCGCTCGCGCGCACAGACGGATAGTGCGCCGAGAATACCAGCCGCCCCGCCGACCAGGTATGGCTGATCAGCGGCTGCGTGCCCACTTGCGCCACCGCCACCAGGTCCGCGCGCAGCCCCGGCGCGATGCGCCCGCGGTCGGACAGGCCGCAAGCCTGCGCCGGATTCAGCGTCACCAGCGCGACCGCCTGCGGCAGCGTCAGGTCCGTCTGCGCGGCCACCGTGTAGGCCGCCGCGATCAACGCCGACGGCTGGTAGTCGGAGCACAGGCAGCTGGCCACGCCCGCGCGGATGGCGTCGATGGCGCGCATGGAGCCGCTCTGGCTCTGGCCGCGCAACACGTTGGGCGCGCCCAGGATGGTAGGCAGCCCGCAGGACACCGCGGCGCGCGCGGTATCCAGGGTGATCGGGAATTCGCTCATGGCCACGCCCAGGTTGCGCATGGTGGCGATGCGATGGATCGAATCGTCGTCATGGCTGGCTGTCGGTATGCCCAGCCCCTGCGCATGCGACAGCAACGCCTCCACCCGCGCTACCGCGCCGTCCTTGGCGCGCGTCTTGGCCTGCGCGGCCTCCTCGGCCTGTTCGCGGCTCATCGCGTGGTTGCCCATCATGTATTGCAGATAGGACTCCAGCGTCTTGAACTGGCCCTGGCCCGGCGAATGGTCCATGACCGACAGCAGGTCCACCGCGCCCTCGTCCATCAGCGCGCGCAGCACATCGACCGAGGTCGCGTCGGTCACTTCGTAGCGGCAATGGACGCGGTTGTCCACCAGGCTGTGCTGGCCGAAGGCGCGCACCGTGCGCACCACTTCCGCCGCCGTCTGGTTGTTGCGCACGCCCCACTCGCTGTTGGCGAAGGACAGCGCGTGATACGGCGTGGTGATACCGGCCGCGGCATTGCGGCGGTCCACCTGGGCCACCGCGAAATCCAGCGGAAACAGCACCCGCGAACGCGGCTCGGCTTCCTTTTCGATGGCGTCGCAGTGCAGGTCGATCAATCCCGGCAGCAAGGTCTGGCCGCGCAGGTCGATCTCGTAGTCCGCGCGTGCCCCGGCAGGTTCGATGGCGACGATGCGGCCATCGTCGATCAGCACGGCGCTGTCCTCCAGGACGCGGTCCTGCAGCACCACGCGGGCATGGGTGAGATAGGTGCTCTGCATCATTGCTCCAGGTCGGCCAGGGCGGGTTGGGCGGGACGCAAGGCCAGGGTCTGCGTGGCGACGGCATCGCGCACTTCGGCATCGTGGAAGATGCCCAGCAGGCAGCGGCCTTCGGCCATTGCCTCGCGGATCAGCGCGATCACGACCTGTCGGTTGTCGGCATCCAGCGAGGCGGTGGGTTCGTCCAGCAACAGGACAGGATGGCGCGCGATGAAACCGCGCGCGATGTTCACGCGCTGCTGTTCGCCGCCCGAGAACGTGGCGGGCGCCAGCCCCCACAGGCGCGGCGGCACGTTCAGGCGCTGCAGCAGGGCCGCTGCGCGGGAACGGGCCTCATCGGCCTCCACGCCCGCCGCGCGCAGTGGCTCGGCCACCACGTCCAGCGCCGACACGCGCGGAATCACGCGCAGGAACTGGCTGACGTAGCCGATCACCTCGCGCCGCAACGCCAGGATGCGCTGCTCGGGAGCGCCGGCCAGCTCCACCCATTCGTCGTTCCAGCGCACCCGGATGCTGCCCTCGGTCGCCAGATAGTTGCCGTAAAGGCAGCGCAGCAAGGTGCTCTTACCGGTGCCGGACGGTCCCGCCAGCACCAGGCAGTCACCGGCGGCCGCGTCGAAGTCGACCGACTCCAGCGCGGGCAGGCGCATGCCGCCCTGGTTATGCAGGGTGAACATCTTTCCGAGGCCCCGCACCTCGATCATGGGAGTCTTTTCAGGCATGGTCAGCTCTGCAAAATGGAAGACACCAGCAACTGGGTGTAGGGATGCTGCGGATCGTCGAGGATCTGGTCGGTCAGGCCGCTTTCGACGACTTCGCCGCCGCGCATGACCAGGGTCCGGTGCGCCAGCAGGCGCGCCACGGCCAGGTCGTGGGTCACGACGATGGCGGCCAGGCCCAGGTCGGCCACCAGCTGGCGCAGCAGGTCCAGCAGGCGCGCCTGCACCGACACGTCGAGCGAAGCCGTGGGTTCGTCCATGAACACCAGGCGCGGATGGGTCACCAGGTTGCGGGCGATCTGCAGGCGCTGCTGCATGCCGCCCGAGAACGAGGTGGGCCTGTCGTCCAGCCGGCCCGCGTCGATTTCCATCTTTTGCAGCCAATTGCCGGCGGCCTGGCGCAGGTCGCCATAGTGCCTGTCACCCACCGCCATCAGCCGCTCGGCGATGTTGGCGCCCGCGCTGACCTGCATGCGCAAGCCATCCCTGGCGTTCTGCCGCACGAAGCCCCAATCGGTGCGCGACAGCAGGCGCAGGCGCGCCCCGGGCAGCGCGGCCAAATCGGTAAAGCCCTGGTCGCGGGTGTCGTACCAGACGCTGCCCGCGTCCGGCCGGGTCTGGTACGACACGGCCGACAGCAGCGTGCTCTTGCCGGAGCCGGACTCGCCGACCACGCACAGGACTTCGCCGGGATACAGATCGAAGTTGACGTTGCGGCAGCCATGCACGCCGTCCCAGGTGCGCGTCATGTTGCGCACCGAAAGCAAGGGTTGGACGTTCATGCCGCGGTCTCCTGGTTGGCTTGTTGCGCGCCCTGCTGCGCCTGGCGGTCGTTGCAGTACTCGGTGTCGGAGCAGACGAAGCGGCGCGTGCCGGCGTCGTCCAGGATGATTTCATCCAGATAGCTATCGCGCGATCCGCACAGGTCGCAGCACTCGCTCCAGGTCTCCACCCGGAACGGATGGTCCTCGAAGTCCAGGCTCTTCACCTGGGTGTAGGGCGGCACCGCGTAGACCCGCTTTTCTCGGCCCGCGCCGAACAGCATCAGCGCGGGACTGCGGTCCAGCTTGGGGTTGTCGAACTTGGGGATGGGCGACGGCCGCATCATGTAGCGCCCGTTCACGATGACCGGGTAGTCATAGGTGGTGGCGATATGGCCGTGCTGCGCGATGTCTTCGTACAGCTTGACGTGCATGCCGCCGTATTCGGCCAGCGCGTGCATGGTGCGCGTCTCGGTTTCGGAAGGCTCCAGCCAGCGCAGCGGTTCAGGGATGGGCACCTGGAACACCATGATCTGCCCCTCCGCCAGCGGCGTCTCGGGGATGCGGTGGCGGGTCTGCACGATGGTGGCGGCAGAAGTGGATTCCGTCGTCGCCACGCCCGTGACCCGGCCAAAGAAGCGGCGGATGTTGATCGCGTTGGTGGTGTCGTCCGAACCCTGGTCGATCACCTTGAGCACGTCGTTCGCGCCGATGATGGACGCCGTCACCTGGATGCCGCCGGTGCCCCAGCCATAGGGCAGCGGCATTTCGCGGCTGCCGAAAGGCACCTGGTAACCGGGGATGGCGACGGCCTTGAGCAAGGCGCGGCGCAGCATGCGCTTGGTGGATTCGTCCAGATAGGCGAAGTTGTAGTGGTCGTCGCGTTCGACCGTTGCGTATTGCGTCGTCATGGGGAAACCGCCTCGTCCATCAGATCGTTGCGCGCGGCCTCTGGCGCGGCGCGTTCGGCGCGCATGCGCCGCAACAGTTCCAGGTTGGCCTGGAAGTCCACGTAGTGCGGCAGCTTCAAATGCTGCACGAAACCGGAGGCTTCGACGTTGTCGCTGTGATAGAGCACGAACTCGTGGTCGTTGGCCGGGGAATCGGCGCGTTCGCCCAGGTCGCGCGCCTTCAGCGCGCGGTCCACCAGCGCCATCGACATGGACTTGCGTTCGCCATAGCCGAAGGTCAGGCCGTAGCCCCGGGTGAACTTCGGGCCTTCCTCGGCGCTGCCGGCGAACTGGCTGACCATCTGGCATTCGGTGATCTCGATTTCACCCACGGTGACGGCGAATCCCAGTTCCTCGATATGCATTTCCACCTCCAGCGCGCCGTAGCGGATCTCGGCGGCGAAGGGGTGGGTGTTGCCATAGCCGCGCTGGGTCGAATAGCCCATGGACAACAGAAAACCTTCGTCCGCGCGCGCCAGGTTCTGCAGGCGGGCCGCGCGCGAGGCCGGGAAATCCAGCGGCTGCCGGGTCAGGTCGAAAGGTTCGGGATCGCCTTCGGGCACGGCTTCCGCGTCGATCAGGTCGTCATGCGCCAGCAGGTCGGTAACGCGCGGCATGGCGCTGTCCAGCGCCTCGCCGCCCGGCGGCAAGGCGTCGGCCTCGCGCTGCGCTTGTAGCGAAAAGTCCAGCAGGCGTTGGGTGTAGTCGTAGGTAGGCCCCAGGATCTGCCCGCCAGGCACGTCCTTGAAGGTGGACGAGATGCGACGCTGCAGGCGCATGCGGCCGGTGTCGATGGGCTGGGTATAGCCAAAGCGCGACAAGGTGGTGCGGTAGGCGCGCAGCAGGAACACCGCTTCGATCAGGTCGCCCGCCGCCTGCTTGATGGCCAGCGCCGCCAGCTGCGGATCGTAAAGCGAGCCCTCGGCCATGACCCGCGACACCGCCAGCGGCATCTGTTCGCGGATCTGGTCCAGGCTCAGCTCGGGCACTTCGCGGTCGCCGCGCCGGTAGTCGTCCAGCATGCGGTAGGAATTGAGGATGGCGCGTTCGCCCCCTTTCACGGCTACGTACATGTCAGCTCTCCTTGCGCGTGCTGCGCGGCAGCGCGCAGATCCGCCGCTCCTGCGTCAACAACACGTCGACGCCAAGCGGAAACCGTTGATGATTGAGGCGCCATTCGCGCCAGAAGCCCTCGGGCAGCCCTGCCGCATGCAGGAGCTGCTGGCTCTTGATCCCCGGGCCGCTGAGGATGGCGGGTTCCCCGCCCGACAGGGATTCGACCTCGATCAGCAAGGTAGTCGACAGATCGGGATAGGCCGGATCACCCTGGTGGCAAGCCGAAAGCGCCGGCGCCTTGCTGCCAGCCGGCACCGCGGCGAAACGCGCCAGCGAGGGCGACGGCACGATGGGGCAGGCGCAATGAAATCGCAGGAAGGCGATCGCGTCCGCGCTGACGGTTTCGGGCAGCCACAGCGGCGTGTCCACGTCCACCAGCGTCAGCAGCAACGCGGTCATGGCGGGCGACAGGCCCGTCGGCACGCCGGTTTCGATCAGGATTTCATGGATGCGCCCGGGGTGGGCCATGGCGTCGAGCGCGGCGCGGAACGTGGTCTGCGCGTCGCCGACGGGATCCGCGAATCCGGGGAGCAGCGCCCGGCCCGAGGCCGCGGCGGCTTGTATCTGTTGCTGCATGTCAGTCCTCGCCTCGCACCATCGTGAAGAATTCCACCTTGGTCTGCGCCGCCACGCGGGCCTGGCGCTCGACCCGTTCGGCATGCAGCCGGGCCAGCGGCTGGATCAGCTGGGCCTGCACCGTGTCATGCCATTCCGGCAGTTGCAGCAGGGCGTCGGCCACGGCGGCCTGCTCGGCATGGCGCTGCGAGCGGCCCTGCACGTAGGCCACGCCGACTACGCCCTCGCCCATCGTCACCGCGCAACGTGTCACGCTCATTTCGCCCAGATTGAAGCGGGCCCCGGTGCCGCCACTGCGGGCGCGCACCATGGCCATGCCGGTCTGCGCGGGGCGCAATGTCTGGTGTTCCGGCTTGCCCGCCAGCGCGCAAAAGGCGCCATCCAGCGCGGCCGGATCGGCCAGCGCCAGCACGCGCATCCAGGCGGCGCGTTGGGCGCCCGCCGCATCCTGCCCTGTCTTGGGGTGATCCATCTTTTTCCTCTAAACGTCTAGACGACCGGATGGAGTATGATCGCTCTGAAAACGAAGTTCAACAGCCTGGCGTGAATTTTTGATGACAGTTGCAGCGTGCCCGCAGCGCCTTTGCGGCTGCCGTCGCATGGTGCACAATCACTGCCATTCTTCATTAAGCTGATGTGACAGCACGAGCACACCCTATGGTCGAAAGAGGTTCCGGCATCGCCGTCTGGCGGCAAATCGGCGAAGCGCTGGCGGACGATATCCGCAACAAGCTCTATGCGGCAGGCGAACAGCTGCCGTCCGAGCCCGAGCTGGCCGCCAAGTTTTCCGTCAACCGCCACACCATCCGCCGCGCGATGGGCGAACTCGAACAAGGCGGCCTGGTCCGCATCGAACAAGGCCGCGGTACCTTCGTCCAGGAACACGCGATCGACTACGCCATCGGCAAGCGCACGCGCTTTTCCGAGAACCTGCGCAGCCAGGGCATGCTGGGCCACCAGGAAGTCCTGGGCAGCCAGAGCCTGCGCGCCGGCGACATCGCCAAGCACCTGGGCCTGAGCCGCGCCGCGCCGCTGCTGCGCGTGCAGATCGTGGGCAAAGCCGAGAACCGCCCCATCAGCGTCTCGGAACATTTCTTCGACGAAAAGCGCTTCCCCGACTTCGCCGACCGCCTGGCGTCCCTGCGCTCGATCTCCAAGGTCTATGCCCACTATGGCATCGGCGATTACACGCGCAAGTGGTCGCGCATCACCGCCGCCCTGCCCACGCCCGAAATCGCCCGCCTGCTGGGCCAGCCCAAGACCCGCCCCATTCTTCAGGTGGAGGCCTTGAATGTGGACCAGGAAGGCTCGCCGCTGCAATATAGCGTGGCGCGCTTCGTGGGCGACATGGTCCAGCTGATGGTGACGGACGACAGCTGACGCCAGGCCGCCGCCTGCGCGCGCAGGCGGCGCGGAAGGCTCCGACTAATGGATTAACTCATCTAGACATCTGGTTGTAATGCAATCCCACTAACGTCACGCCATGAACACACACACGCACGCCCCCTCGCCCCTGGCCGGTGTCACAGGCCAACGCATCCTGACGCCGCGCGGCGTCGAACAGGCCAGCCTGCGGTTCCATGGCGGACTGATCGAAGGCTCCGCCGCCGCGGCGCCGCGGGGCGCGCCCTGGTTCGACGCCGGCAGTCTGCTGGTGCTGCCCGGCATCGTGGACCTGCACGGCGACGCCTTCGAGCGCGCCGTCATGCCGCGGCCCAGCGTGACGTTTCCCTACGACAGCGCCCTGTTCGACGTGGACCGCCAACTGCTGGCCAACGGCATCACCACCGAGTTCCATGGCGTGACCCTGTCCTGGGAAGGCGGGCTGCGCGGCGAGGCTTACGCCGAACGCATGTTCGACGCGCTGGAAAGAATGCGCCATCTCATGGGCGCGCGGCACTATGTGCACCTGCGCTTCGAAACCCATCACGTGGGCGGCCTGGAGATTGCCCAGCAATGGATACGCGACGGCCGCGTGCGTTTCCTGGCCCTGAACGACCACCTGCCCAGCATGGCGCGCCGTCTGGGCGACGAGCGCAAGCTGATGCAGTACGCCAACCGCGCCGAGTGCGACCTCGACGTCTTCCAGGACCGCATCCGCGCCGCCATGGCTGCCGCCGACGCGGTGGCCGATGCCATGCGCGAGCTGACCGGCTGCGCGCAGGAAGCAGGCCTGAAGGTGGCCTCGCACGACGATCCGGATGCCGCCACCCGCCGCTACTACCACCAGCTGGGCTGCGGCGTGGCGGAGTTTCCGCTGACCCGCGAGGCCGCCGGCGTGGCCCGCGACCTGGGTGATTCTGTGGTCTTCGGCGCGCCCAACGTCGTGCGCGGCGGCAGCCACACTGGCGCGCCCGGCGCCACCGAAATGATCCGTGCGGGCCTGTGCGACATTCTGACGTCCGACTATTACTACCCTGCCCCGCTGGCCGCCGTGATGAAGCTGGCCAACGACGGCGTGCTACCGCTGGCGCAGGCCTGGGATCTGGTGTCGCTGAATCCTGCCCGAGCCGCCGGCCTGAAGGACCGCGGCGCCCTGGCGCCGGGGCTGATCGCCGACGCCATCGTGGTGGACGACCAGGTGCCGGGCTTGCCCCGCGTCTGCGCCGCGATCGTGGGCGGCGAACTGCGCTATGCCACGCGCGCCTTCGGCGACAGCCATAGCCAGCGCATGGCGGCCTGACCATGCCGCTCGCCCATCGCTACGCCCTGTACCTGGCGCCCACCGGCCCCTGGCGCGAACACGGCAGCCGCTGGCTGGGCCGTTGCGCCGACACCGGCCTGGCGCTGCCGCCGCTGCCGGGCCAGAACGCGGCGTCGCGCGGCTGGACCGAAGCGCCGCGCCACTATGGCTTGCATGCGACGCTGAAGCCGCCCTTCCGGCTGAATCCGGGCGCCAGCCCCGAACAAGTCGACGCGGCCGCCCGCCAGTTGGCCGCAGGCGGCACGCCATTCTCGCTGGAACTGGAGTGCGAACCGCTGCGCGGCTTCCTGGCCTGGCGCATCGCTGCATCCGACACGCAGGGACGCGCGCGCATCCAGGCCCTGGCCGAAGCCGCCGTGCGCGACCTGGACTCCTTGCGCGCACCGCCCACGCCCGAGGAAACCGCGCGCCGCCAACCGCAATCGCTCAGTCCGCCGCAGCAATCCATGCTGGCGCGCTGGGGCTATCCGTACGTATTCGATACCTACGTCTTCCACATCACGTTGACCGGCAAGCTGCACGGCGAGGCGCTGTCGCAAGCGCAGGCTGAAATCGCCGCGTTCGCCGATCCCTTGCGCGGACAGCCCATGGCCGTTCCCGGAGTCAGCGTCTACGTGCAGCCCGCGCCAGGCGCGGACTTTGTCGCGGCACGGCACTACGGCTTTGACGGCACCAGCGCCGATGCGGCCGGGGCCGGCTATCTGCAGGGGCCGGCGGCAGCATGAACACCTCGGTTCCCGCCGACGGCACCAGGCTGATCTACCTGATGGGCGCATCGGGCAGCGGCAAGGACACCTTGCTGCGCCTGCTGCGCGCGGAACTGCGCGGCGACGAGCCCGTGCTGGTCGCGCATCGCTACATCACGCGCGACAGCGACGCCACCGAAGACGCGCTATGCCTGACCGAAGACGAGTTCGGACGCCGCGCCGCGCTGGGCTGCTTCGCCCTGCGCTGGGCCAGCCATGGCTTGCACTACGGCATCGGCATCGAAATAGACGCCTGGCTCTCCTGCGGCGCCGCGGTCATCATCAACGGCTCGCGCGCGCACCTGGAACAGGCGCACTCGCGCTACCCGGCCTTGACCGCCGTGGAGGTCACGGTCGATCCCGGCCAGCTCGTCCGCCGCCTGGCGGGACGCGGCCGGGAAAGCGCGGAACAGATCGCGCAGCGCCTGGCGCGCGCGATGCAGGCATTCCCCGTGCCGCAACAATGCCGGCTGCTGCGCGTCAGCAACGATGCCGCCCCGGAAACCGCAGCCGCCGCACTGTTGAACATCGCCCGCGACAAGCTCAACGCCTAGCGCCGCCGTTCAACGCGGATCGCCCTGGCCCCAGGGCGCGGCGGCGTCGCCGCACAGATCCAGCAGGATCTCCGAAAAGCATTCCTCCGCCGCCAGCGGCTGTTCGCGCTTGCGCCGTATCAGGTTGATGGGCGGCAATTCCCAGCCGAAGTCCCAAGGCACCATGCCCAGCTTGCCGCGCTGGCAGAGTTCGCGCGCGATGTCCTCCGGCACCACGGAGATGAGGGTCTCGTTCACCGTCAGCATGCCTTCGATCACGTCGGTGGAGTACGCCTCCAACACTGGCGATGGCGGCTGCAATTCGGCGCGGATGAAGTGCTCCACGATCAGTTGCCGCGTCGGCGTGTTGGCCGCCGGCAGCACCCAGTCCATTGCCGCGACGGCGGCCCAGTCCGGCTTGCGCCGCGCCAGCCGCTGCGCAAGCCGGCCATGCGCAATCAGGCGCGGCCGTTGGCGGTACAGCACGCGGTGGATCAGATCCTCCGGCGCCACGGTCGAAGTGGCGCGGCTGATGATGCAATCCAGTTCATGCCGGCGCAGCATGGGCACCAGATGGTCGGTGGTGGCGCGGTGCAGGCTGAGCGTCACGCCGTGGCGCTGGTGCAGGCGGCTGATGGCCGCCGTCAGCAAGGCGCTGGACACGTAGGGCACCACGCCCACCTGCAGATGCGCGGAACGGCCGGCGTGCAGGGCCTCGACCTCGCGCGCCCACAGGTCCAGGTCGCTGAGCATGTGGCGCGCGCGCACCAGGGCCAGGTTGCCCAGCGGCGTGGGTTGCAGGCCGCGCCCGGTGCGCGTGAACAACGGCGCGCCGAAGATGTCCTCGATCTCCGTGAGCGCCTTGGTGACGGCGGGCTGGCTGATGCCGGCCGCGGCGGCCACGCGCGTGAGCGAGCCGTGCCTGGCGATTTCGATCAGCAGCGCCAGGTGGCGATGCTTGAGGCGGTTGGCGAGACGGGCTGCATCCCAGGTCACGATCTTTCCTATAACCAATTGGTTATTAAATTATGCCAACAAAGGAAAAAACAGTTATTTCATGACCCTATACTGCAACCATCCCCTGCTGCCCGGACCGGCCTCATGAGCGCATCCTTCACTACCCGCCCCGAAATACGCGGCACTTTTGGCGTGGTTTCCTCCACCCATTGGCTGGCCTCGCAAGTGGCCATGAGCGTGCTGGAGCGCGGCGGCAATGCCTATGACGCGGCGGTCGCGGGCGGCTTCACGCTGCAGATCGTGGAACCGCACCTGAACGGCCCCGGCGGCGAAGTGCCCATCCTGTTCTGGAGCGAGCGGGAACAGCGCATGCGCGCGCTCTGCGGCCAGGGCCCCGCGCCCGCGCTGGCCACGCCCGCCTATTTCCACAGCCTGGGCGTGGAACTGGTGCCCGGCATCGGTCTGCTGCCCGCCACGGTACCCGGCGCTTTCGGCGCCTGGCTGACCCTGCTGCGCGACTACGGCACCTGGGAACTGGCCGACGTGCTGCGCCCGGCGATCGACTATGCGCGCAACGGCTTTCCGCTGGTGCCGCGCATCTCGCAGGCCATTCTGGCGGTACAGGCGCTGTTCCGCGACGAATGGACCAGTTCGCGCGACGTCTGGCTGCCCAGCGGCCGCGTGCCTGCGCCTGACGAACTGTTCCGCACGCCCGCCATCGCCGCCACCTACACCCGTATCCTGGACGAAGCGCATGCCAGCAGCACCGACCGGCGCGGCCGCATCGACGCCGCGCTGGAGCTCTGGTACCGCGGCTTCGTGGCCGACGCGATCGACGACTACTACACCCGGGCCGAGGTGCGCGACACCACGGGCCAGCGCAACCGCGGCCTGCTGCGCAAGTCCGACCTGGCCGATTGGCGCGCCACCTACGACGAGCCCCTCACCGTGCAGTACGGCCGCTACACGGTGGCCAAGTGCGGGGTCTGGTCGCAAGGCCCGGTCCACCTGCAGCAACTGGCGATACTGCGGCACCTGGGCCTGACCGGACTGGAACCGACCTCGCCTCAATTCGTGCACTACGTGGCCGAAGCCGCCAAGCTGGCCTTCGCCGACCGCACGGCCTGGTACGGAGACCCTGACCACACGCAAGTACCGCTGGCCGCTTTGCTCAGCGATGAATACGCCCGCTCCCGCGCGGCAGGCATCGGCGCGCGCGCGTCGTCCGAGTTCCTGCCTGGCTGCCCGGGCGGCCAGGCGCCGCGCCTGCCCGACCTGGACGCAGCCGTGCGCACCCTGGCTGCCTCCGACACCCGCTTCGGCGTGGGCGAACCGACCTTCGCCGCGCTGCCGCCGGTAGCCGAATGGGCGGCGCGCGAGATATTCGTGGGCGACACCTGCCAGATCGACGTCATCGACCGCGACGGCAATATGGTGGCCGCCACGCCGTCGGGCGGCTGGCTGTCATCCAGCCCCGTCGTGCCCGGCCTGGGCTTCCCGCTGACCACCCGCCTGCAGATGACCTGGCTGGACGAAGGCGTGCCGGGCCAGCTGCAGCCGGGCAAGCGTCCCTGCACCACGCTGTCGCCGGGTCTCGCGCTGCGCGACGGCCAGCCTTACATGGCATTCGGCACGCCAGGCGGCGACCAGCAGGACCAATGGACGGTGGCGTTCTTCCTGCGCCATGTCATGGGCATGAACCTGCAGGAGGCGATCGAAGCGCCCTCCTGGCATATCGATCACTTCCCGGGCTCGTTCTGGCCGCGCAGCCTGACCTTGAACCGGCTGACCGTGGAATCGCGCATGCCGGCCGCCACGCTGGAGGCGCTGCGCGCGGCGGGCCACGAGGTCAAGGTGGGGCCGGACTGGTCCGAAGGCCGCATCAGCGCCTGCACCCGCGAGCCTGCCGCGGGCGGCGGCCTGCTGCTGCGCGCCGGCGCCAACCCGCGCGGCATGCAGGGCTATGCCGCCGGCCGCTGAACCTGTTTCATTCAACCGGCACACAGACCGGACATCAAGCAAAGGGGTAAACACCATGAAACTGCAATTCAAACGACTGCTGCGCACGTGCGCGCTGGGACTGGCGCTGGCCGCGCCCGCGCTCACCCACGCCGCGTGGCCCGAAAAACCCATCACGCTGATCGTGCCGTGGGCCGCGGGCGGCTCCACCGACATCCTGGCGCGCGTGCTGTCCGAAGGATTGACCCAATCGCTGGGCCAGCCCGTGATCGTGGAAAACCGCTCGGGCGCGTCCGGCAACATCGGCACCACCTTCGTGGCGCGCGCCAAGCCCGACGGCTACACCTTGCTGGTCGGCTCGATGAGCACGCACACGATGAACCAGGCGCTCTACTCCAGCATGCCGTTCGACGGCGTGAAGGACTTCACGCCCATCGCCGAACTCGCGCTGGTCACCAACACCCTGGTGGTGAACCCGTCGGTCCCTGCGTCCAACGTGCAGGAGTTCATCGCCTACCTGAAGGCCAATCCCGGCACCGTGGCCTATGCCTCCGCCGGCCAGGGCTCCACCAACCACCTGAGCGCCGCGCTGTTCGAGAAGGCCGCCGGCGTGAAGATGATGCACATCCCCTACCGCGGCGGCGCGCCCGCGGTGCTGGACACCGTGGCCGGCCGCACGCAGGTGCTGTTCAGCGCCGGCACGCAGACCCTGCCGCACGTGCAGAACAACAAGCTGAAGCTGCTGGCCGTCACCGAGGAAGCGCGTTCGCCGCTGCTGCCCGAGGTACCCACGGTGGCCGAGACCTTGCCGGGCTACGAGCTGTCGGTCTGGTACGGCGCCTTCGGCCCGGCAGGCATGCCGCCCGAACTGACCGCGCGCCTGAACCGCGAGATCAACCTGATCCTCAAGCGTCCCGAAGTCATCAAGAAAATGGGCGACATGGGCGTGCTGCTGACCGAGACCACGCCGGAGCAATTCGGCCAGATCCTGGCGCGCGATGCCGACAAGTACGGCAAGCTGATCAAAGAACTGGGAATCACCGCCGAATGACCGTAAGCATCCGTTCCGCTGCGCCGACGCAGGCCGGCGTGGCCGCCATTGTCCAGGCATACGCCGCCGCCGATTCCACGGCGGCCTTCCGGGCCATCGACGCCCATGCGCATGCCGCGCTGGCGCACACGCTGTGCACGGTCAACCGCTATGACGCGCAGGCCATGCGGGTGCTGCGGCTGTATAGCTCCAACCCCGAAGCCTATCCGCCCGGCGGCAGCAAGGACAAGAGCGGCACGGCCTGGGGCCGCCACGTCCTGCTGGAAAAAAAAGTGTTCGTGGGTGAAGGCGAAGACGCGATCCGCGAGTTCTTCAACGACCATGACGCGATCCAGCGCCTGGGCCTGCGCTCCGTCATCAACGTGCCGGTGGTGTACGGCGAGGTCTGCCTGGGCACCGTCAACTTCCTGATGCCGCGCGCGGTGGTGTCGGAAGCCGATGTGCAGGCCGCGCAGTTGGCGGGCCTGCTGGCGCTGCCTGCGTTCCAGGCGCTGCTTCCGCAGGCCTGAGGCCGGCGGGGCCCGCCCGGGCCCCGCGCAGGCTCAGATGAGCGCGCGCCGGATACGCGCCGACGCCATGTCGATGATGACCACGAAAGCCACGATGATGATCATCACGGCGCAGGTTTCGGCGTAGCGGAAACTGCGGATGATTTCCCACAGCACGGTGCCGATGCCGCCCGCGCCAACGATGCCGACCACCGAGGCCGAGCGCACGTTGGATTCGAAGCGGTACAACGAATACGAGATCCACAGCGGCAGCACCTGCGGAATCACGCCGTAGACGATTTCCTCCAGCGCATTCGCGCCAGTGGCGCGCACGCCTTCCACCGGACGCGGATCGATGGCCTCGACCGCTTCCGAGAACAGCTTGGCCAGCACGCCGGTGGTGTGCACCCACAGCGCCAGCACGCCGGCGAACGGGCCCAGCCCGACCGCCACGATGAACAGCATGGCGAACACCATTTCATTGATGGCGCGGCACGCGTCCATCAGGCGCCGCATGGGCTGGTACACCCAGGCCGGCACCATGTTCGACGAACACAGCAGCCCCAGCGGCACCGCCACCACGATGGCCAGGAAGGTGCCCCAGACCGCGATCTGCACGGTGACGATCATCTCGTCCAGGTACATGCGCCAGTCGCGGAAATTCGGCGGAAAGAAGTCGGCGGCAAACTGGGCCATGTTGCCCGAATCGCGCAGCAGGTCCAGGGGCCGCATGTCGGCGCCCTGCCACGACATGACCAGCAGCGCCAGCACGACGGCCCATACGAGCAGGACTGGCAGCGACGAGCGCGGCGCGGCGGAAAGGCGGGAGGTCTGCATGGCTACGTTCATAGGAAAAGGCGATCCGCTGGTTGGGTTTCAGTTGCGGGCAAGCCGGCGCGCCCGCGGCGCATCGGCTTGCCGCTTGCAGGCTTATTGCTTGGCGGCAGGCTGGCCCAGGCTGGCCAGCTTGCTGTCCAGTTCGGCCAGCTGTTTCTGCTTTTCGGCCTGGCCCAGCGTGGCGTCGGCTTCGACCTTGGCCTTCTCGCGCGCCAGTTCGATCTGACGGATCGGCACCAGCTGCTGGTTGTCGGAGACGCGGAAGCCCTGATAGGTCAGCGCCTTCAGATTGGCCATTTCACGCTCGGCGTCCTTGCCCTTGCCGTAGTTGACGAAGAAGTCGCGGATGCGGGCCTTCAGGTCGGCCGGCAGGTCGCTGCGCATGACCAGCGGGTCAGCCGGGATCAGCGGCGACTTCCACAGCACGCGCACGCTGTCGTTGGCGTCCTTGCCCGTGTTCAGGCGATAGCGCTCCAGCGCCTCGGTGTTGTTGACGGCCACGTCGACCTGCTTGTTGATGACCGACAACAGATTGGTTTCGTGATTGCTGGCGCGCACCGTCTTGAAGAAGGTCTTGGGTTCGATCTTGTTGGCGGCCCACAGGTAATAGCCGGGCACGGCCGTGCCCGAGGTCGAGTTGGGATCGCCCGCGCCGTAGCTCAGCGTGCCGCCGCGCTTGAGCACGTCGTCCAGGGTCTTCAGGTTGCTGTCCTTGTTGACGATCAGCAGCGACCAGTAGCCGGGGTTGCCGTCCTTGTCGATGACGGAAGCGAACACTTCGCCCTTGGCGCGGTCCACCGCCTCGATTGCGGACTTGTTGCCGAACCAGCCCATCTGCACCTTGTTGAAGCGCATGCCTTCGATGATGCCGGCGTAGTCGGACGCGAAGAAGGGCTTGACCGGCACGCCGATCGCGCGGCTCAGGTCGTCGATGACGGGCTGCCACACGGACTTCAGGTTGGTCGACGATTCCGTCGAGATGATGCCGAAATTCAGGGTTTTGGCGTCTTGCGCGTAGGCCTGCGTGGACAGGGCCGCGGCGGCGATCAGGGTGACAAAGGTTCTGCGTAGCATGGAAGGCTCCGGGGAGAAATGGGTCGGGGTATCAGGCGGCTTGCGCCAGGCGGGACAGCGGCGCCATGCCGGGCATGGCCGGCGCTTGCGGCGCATATTCGGGAAGCAGCTCGCTCAGTTCGGAGCCGTACAGGTCGCTCAGCATGGCAGGCGTGAGCGCGGCGGAGGGGCCGTCGTAGACCACCTTGCCGTGGCGCAGCGCCACCACCCGCGGGCAATAGCGCAAAGCCACGTCCACCTGGTGCAGCGACACCACCACGGCTACCTTGCGGCTGCGGTTGATCTGGGCCAGCGTGTCCATCACGCGGCGCGAGGATTCCGGATCCAACGAGGCAATGGGTTCGTCGGCCAGGATGACGCGGGCGTTCTGCACCAGCGTGCGGGCGATGGCCGCGCGCTGCTGCTGGCCGCCGGACAGCGTCGAAGCGCGCTGAAATGCGTAGTCGTCTATACCAACCTGGGCAAGCGCTTCAAGGCCCTGCTGCACTTCGCCGCGCAGGAACCAGCGCGTCAGGCTGCGCCACAGCGGCACGCGCGGCAGCAGGCCGGTCAGCACGTTGGTGATGACCGGCAGGCGGCCCACCAGATTGAATTGCTGGAACACGAAGCCGATGCCGGCGCGCGCGGAGCGCACGTCGCGGCTCAGGCGGCCGTCGCGCTGGATCATGCGGCCGTTGACGGCCACGCTGCCCGCGTCGCCGGCCACGAAACCCGACAGATGACGCAGCAGCGTCGACTTGCCCGAACCCGAGGCGCCGAGCAAGGCAACCATCTCGCCGTCGGCCACTTGCAGGTTCACGCCGTCCAGCGCCTTGGCGCCGGCGTGGAAGCTCTTGCTGAGCCCTTGTACTTCGATGGCGTAGGTCATCGTTGAATCCCCTTGGATGTGTTCATGGCGGCATTCTGTTTTCGCGGCATGACAGCACGATGACCCGGGAATCGATTCATTTGGCTGAAAATAGGGACACTGGAACGATCTGAAAGACGTTCGTCACAAAGGCCGCTTCCAGCCCGGCGCGCCACAGGTATATTGGGGATATTCCCCACCAGCTTGGCGTTCATCATGATCAAAGGTTCCTGCCTGTGCAGCCGCGTCGCCTACGAGATCACGGGTCCGCTCACCGACGCCCTCAACTGCCATTGCACGATCTGCCGCAAGGCGCATGGCGCGGCATTCCGCAGCCGGGCGACGGTCCAGGCCAAGGACTTCGCCTGGACCCGCGGAGAAAACCACGTCACCTGGTACTGCTCGTCTCCGGGCAGCTACCGCGGCTTCTGCGAAGCCTGCGGCACGCCCCTCCTGACCCGCTTCGACCAGACGCCGGACGTCTACGGCTTGCCTCTGGGTCCGCTGGACGACGACCCCGGCATCAAGCCGGCGGCCCACTGCCACGTGGCCAGCAAGGCGCCCTGGTTCGACATCACCGACGGCCTGCCGCAGTACCCCGATGCATACGGGGCGATGGAAGAAGATCATCCGCAGGCGGTTACATAAAAATTCAACCAACCGGTTGAATTAATTCGCGAGGCAGGGCTATATTCAACCTCATGGTTGAATCAATCCCCTCCCCCGCCCTCGATGCCGTCTTTCGCGCGCTGGCCGACCCCACGCGCCGCGACATGCTGCGCAGCCTGGCCCGGGGCGAACAGACCATCGGCGAACTGGCGGCGCCCCACAGCATGAGTTTCGCGGGCGCCTCCAAACACGTGCAGGCCCTGGAACGCGCCGGTCTGGTGCGGCGCTCCATCCGCGGCCGCACGCATGTATGCAGCCTCAATCCCGAACCCATGGCCGAGGCCATGCAATGGCTGCGCTTCTATGAACAATTCTGGTCGGGCAAGCTGGGCGCGCTGGAAGCCGCGCTCGCCGCCAGCCGGTCCCCGGCCGCGTCTTCTGGAGAACCACATGAGTGATCACGGCGTCGTTCTGGACCCCACCTCCATCCGCTTTACGCGGATACTGCCCGCCAGCGTCGACGAGGTCTGGGCTTTTCTCACCGAATCCGAAAAACGCGGCCGCTGGCTGGCATCCGGCGACATGGAGCTGCGCGAAGGCGGCGGCGTGACGCTGCGCTTCATGCACGCGGACCTGTCCTCGGTGGCCGAACCGGTGCCTGATGCCTACAAGCCGTACGAAGGCGGCGTCACCACGCAAGGCGTCATCACGCGCTGCGAACCGCCGCATTTGCTGGCTTTCACCTGGGGCGGCTCCCCCGGCCATCCTTCCGAGGTCACCTTCGAGCTGTCGCCGGAAGGCAAGGAAACGCGCCTGGTGCTGACCCACCGCAAACTGTCCTCGCGCGACGGCATGGTGGACGTGGCCGGCGGCTGGCATGTGCACCTGGGCGTGCTCGAAGCCCGCCTGGCCGGCCGCGCCCCGGGTCCGTTCTGGTCCGTGCTCGGCCGGGTGGAAGCTGAATACCGTGAGCGGATACCGACACGCTAGAGTCGTTGAACAGCAACTATCGCAGCGCGGCCACAGATAAATACTGGCTAAATATTGCGCTTTGCAGTACCATAAGTCCGTGATTTTTCCGCAAAAACCGGGCTTCGGTCACTCTGCGTGCCAACCTGTACCGCCTGCGGGCAATGCTCGGGGCAACCCAGGACGTGCTTGGTTTTTCCGGAAAAACCCCTCCGCCACCGGGCGCGCCTCCACCTCCATCGTTGCGCGGCCTGGCAGCACAAGCTCCACCCCGCTTCTTCCGGCGATTTGCGCAAAAGGCGCCGCCGCGACCAAGCCGCGCACCGCGCGCACACTGCCCACGCGGCGCGAGTATCCGTCATTTCAGACATCCGCTTCGGATGCCGTGGCCCTTACCCGCGCTTGCCCGGACGTTTTACGTTCAAACCGCTGGACCCGCCCGTTCGGGTCCGACGCGCTTGCCGCTACGCGCGGCGCGCCATGCCGTCGGTATGGCTGCGCGTTTTGATAGGAGAAAAGAATGGCTAAAGAAGAACTCATCGAACTGGACGGCATCGTTGACGAAGTGCTGCCCGATAGCCGCTACCGTGTGAAGCTGGACAACGGCATCGAAGTCGGCGCCTACGCCTCCGGCCGCATCCGCAAGCACCGCATCCGCATCCTGGCTGGCGACCGCGTCACCCTGGAAATGTCGCCGTATGACCTGACCAAGGGCCGCATCAACTTCCGCCACAAGGACGAGCGCGGTCCCGCGCCGCAGCGTCCCCAGCAATTCCGCCGCTAAGCCAGGGCGACAGGGCCGGCCCCGCGCCGGCTCCCTTTTCGCGCCAGCCTTAAACCTGGGCCGCGCGATGCCGTAATGCGTGGAGCGCCCGTTCATGAAAGAATGGCGCCCTCTGCCCGGCGCGACGCCCGGCAGGACGAGCATGAAGCACGATGGACCTGACACAAGATCTGCAAGCCGCCGCTGACCAGCTTGCCCTGGCGCGAAGAAAATTCGTCAAGGGCGAGGAAGGCCTGCGCCTGCTGCATCAGTCGCGCGAGTCCTTCATCAACAGCCTGCGCAATACCGGCCTGACCTACGCCGAGGCCAAGACCAAGTACGACAACTGCCTGGACGAGCAGGAAGCCGAACAGTTCAACGTGCGGCAGCATATGGACTATGCCGAACGCGTGCACCAGCATGTGCTGCAACTGATCGCGCAGCAGGCCGCCACGGCCTGAGGGCGCGGTTCCGCGCCCCCAAATCCCGGGACAGGATCAGGGCTTGAACGCCCCGATGAAGATGGCCGGATCGACGCGCGCGTCGTTCAGGCTGACGTTCCAGTGCAGGTGCGGGCCGGTCGCGCGGCCGGTCGCGCCGACCTTGCCCACCAGTCCGCCGCGCGGCACTTCGTCGCCGACCTTCACGTCGATGGCCGACATGTGGCAGAACATGCTGACGAAGCCCTGGCCATGGTCCAGGAACACCGTCTTGCCATTGAAGAAGTAATCCCCCACCAGTACGACCACGCCAGCGGCCGGCGCCTTGATCGGCGTGCCCGACGGCACGGCGAAATCCAGTCCCGAATGCGGATTGCGCTCCTCGCCATTGAAGAAACGGCGCAGGCCGAAGGGGCTGGACAGGCGGCCGCCGTTCACCGGGCGGTCCAGCAGCAGGTTGCTGGGCGTGACGCCCGCGCGGTAGGCGCGGTTGGCGGCGGCCTGCTCGGCCTGCTCGCGTTCGATGCGCTTCATGTCGTCCGGATCCGGATTGACCTGGCGCGGATTCTTCAGCGTGATGTGCTGGGCCTTGTATTCCTTGGCGCCGACCTTGAAGGTCTGTGAGCGCTTGCCTTGCGCATCCTTGATTTCCACCTGCTGCTCGCCCGGCTTCACGCTGAGCGGGATGCCGACCACGGCGATCCATTGCTTGCCCTCTTCTCGCACGACCAGCACGCGCCGGCCCAGGAAGCTGACCTCGGGCGCGCGCTCGGCATTGCCCAGGCCCAGGACGGCGACGCCGCCTGGCACGGGAACGTTGAGCTTGCGGCTGATGAAGCCGCTCTGCTGCTGCGCGCGGGCCGGCAGGCCCAGGCAGAGGGCGGCCGCGGCCAGGCCCAGCCGCAGGACGTCGCGACGATGCTGCATGGCGTTCACAGGCACAGGTTGGCGGGCTCGATGATGCTCTGATCGCGGCGCGCGATGCGCGTGGACAGGCGCGCTTCGGTCTTGCCCTTCCAGTGCGTGGTCGTCAGCACGGCTTCAACGCCCAGGCTGTCTTCCTGGATCAGTTCAAAGCCGTTGCGCACAGCCTTCTGCTGGAAATTGACGCCCAGGTTCTTCCAGGATTCCGCCACGCAGGCCGTGTAGTCCTCGGGTGTGCGCTGGGTGGAGCCGTAGAAGACCGGATCGCGGTCGCGCACGTCTTTGACGTTGGCGCAGGCCGACAAGGCTGCCAGGACAGTAAGGGACAAAGCGGTGCGAACCTTCATGGCGATGGAACTCTCAAGCGGTTGGAGGTGGATGGGCGGCCAATATAACGCAGCGCCGGATCAGGCCTGCGGCGCGCGGCGGGCCGATTTGGGGCGGAAGGCCGCGATGATTTCCGGCCGGGTTTCGGCGTACGGGCCGCCGATAAGATCGATGCAATAGGGAATGGCGGCGAAGATGCCCGGCACCAGCACGGATCCGTCCTCGCCCTTCAGCCCTTCCAGCGTTTCGCGGATGGATTTGGGCTGGCCGGGCAGGTTCACGATCAGGGCGGCGTGGGCGGGCGTTTCCCGGATGACGGCCACCTGGCGCGACAGGATCGCGGTGGGCACGAAGCGCAGGCTGATCTGGCGCATCTGTTCGCCGAAGCCGGGCATTTCCTTGGTGCCGACGGCGAGCGTGGCCTCGGGCGTGACGTCGCGGCGCGCCGGACCGGTGCCGCCGGTGGTCAGGACCAGGTCGCAGCCGCAGCCGTCCACCAGTTCGATCAGCGTCTCGGAAATGCGCGCGGGTTCGTCGGGGATCAAGCGGTCCACTGCCTGCCAGGGCGAGGCCAGGGCGCCGCCCAGCCATTCGCGCAGCGCGGGCAGCCCCTGGTCCTGATAGGTGCCGCTGGAGGCGCGATCGGAAACGGACACCAGGCCCACGATCAATTCGTCGGGGTGCTTGCGGGCGATACGGGTAGTGGCGGTCATGGGCTGCGCAATCTTGGTGAGGAACATTCGGGCGGCGCGGATGCGGCCGCGGGCGGGGTCAATCATGGAAATCCAGAAGAGGCCCGCCAGAGCGATGCTATCGCATTCCTTCCCTGCGGGATTGGCGGCGGCGGGCGGCGCGCGAGCCGCGGACCCTGTGGCAAAAAGGCGAATTGCGCTCTGGCCCCGCTTTCCCACGCTTGTTCCGGTCATGCCCGCTCGATAACATCCGCTAACAAACCTGTCCAATAGAGAGGGCCCCGCGCGGCATTGGTTCCCCATGTTCAAACGCACACTACGGCAGCATGCGCTGGCGGCGGCGCTGGCCCTGGCCGCGGCGGCCGCCGCCGGATGGGGCGCGCTGCACTCCCTGGCGCTGAAAACAGAACCCGTGCCGGCGGCCGCACCAGGCATCTACATCCCAAACCTGGGCAACACGCTGCAGGAACAGACGCGCAACCTCTCCCGCATGAGCCAGGCCCTGCGCACGGGCGACCGGCTGGTGATCCTGGGTTCGTCGGAGCTGACCAGCAACGACCTGCGCTTCGTGCCTTACCGCTACCTGGCCGACGAATTGCAGATGCCGGTCCTGGCCTATGGCCATTCGGGCTTCCAGTCGCTGGGCATGCAGCTGGTGCTGGCGGCGATGGCCGAGGACCTGTCGCCGGCCTCGCGCTTGGTGGTGATGCTGTCGCCGGGCTGGTTCGACGGTGAAGGCGGACTGGGACCCGACGAGTTCAAGGAGCACGCCAATCCGCTGCTGCCGCGCCTGCTGCGGCAGCCCGAAGGCCGGGCGGAGGTGGTCCGCTGGCTGCAGGCCAAGGGCGACGCGGGCGTCGCCTGGTCCATGGCGGCGGAACAGGCCTACGTCTTCCGCCAGCGCCTGGTCGACCTGTGGGCGCCCGCTGCCCATGCAGCGCCTGCCCCCGAACGTGAACGCGAGGGGCCGCCCGCGGCCGCCCGCGTGGTGGATTGGGAAGCGCTGGCCGCCGAGGCCCAGGGCGCCGAACAGGCCCTGATGGGCGGCAACCGCTATGCCGTGCGCGACGAGTTCTTCAATAAGTACCTGCGCAGCATCCCCGAAGGCGGCAAGACCGCCTATCTGCCCCAGCCGCTGACCGGCCGCGACGAGCTGCGCGAGCTGGACGCGCTGATGGCGCTGCTGCGGCAACGCGGGGTCAATGCCCTGTTCGTCATGCAACCGCTGCATCCCCTGGTGTTCAAGGACCTGGACCGGTTCGGCCCCGTGCAGCGGGAAGTGGCGGCGCTGTGCCAGCGCTACGCCATGCGCTGCATGGACATGTACAGCGCGCCCTTCGAAGTGGGGACGCTGCGGGACGTGCAGCACCTGGGCGAACTGGGCTGGCTGCGCGTGAACCAGAAGATCGCGGAAGTTTTCTACCCATGAAGGAGGGCCGGCAATGAAACGAACCCTGTGGCTGTGCCTGCTCTATCTGGGCGTCCTGGCGGTGATGATGATCCAGGCGGATACCTCGGCGAACCTGGGCAAACCGATGGAAATCGAGTTCCAGTATTCGAAATTCTGACCCCGGGCGGGGTTGGCTGGCCGCACTTGGTAGCCGCAAGCAACCAGTGACAGGTCACAAATCTGCAATAATCGGCTCCTCTCGCCGGAACCTCCCCCGCCTCCATGTTCGACCTCTTCCACGGCCTAGACCTCTGGGTTGGCCTCAGCCTTGCGCTGGCCCTGACATTCGTCCTGGCCTTCGAATTCATCAACGGATTCCATGACACGGCGAACGCCGTGGCCACGGTCATCTACACCAAGGCCATGCCGCCGCATCTGGCGGTGGTGCTTTCCGGCATATTCAACTTCCTGGGCGTGCTGCTGGGCGGCGTGGGCGTAGCCTATGCCATCGTGCATCTGCTGCCGGTGGAACTGCTGATCAACGTGGATACCGGCCGCGGGCTGGCCATGGTGTTCGCCATGCTGGCCGCGGCCATCGCCTGGAACCTGGGCACCTGGTACTTCGGCATTCCGGCGTCCAGCTCGCACACGCTGATCGGCTCGATCCTGGGCGTGGGCCTGGCCAACGCCCTGATCACCGACCTGCCGCTGGCGGACGGCGTCAACTGGGGCAAGGCCATCGACATCGGCCTGTCGCTGGTGGTGTCGCCGGTGGCCGGCTTCCTGGTGGCGGGCGGCCTGCTGCTGGCGCTCAAGCGCTGGCTGCCGCTGTCGAAGATGCACAAGACGCCGGAACAGCGCCGCGCCATCGACAACAAGAAGCATCCGCCCTTCTGGAACCGTCTGGTGCTGGTGCTGTCCGCCATGGGCGTGAGCTTCGTGCACGGCTCCAATGACGGCCAGAAAGGGATCGGCCTGATCATGCTGGTGCTGATCGGCATCGTGCCCGCCAACTTCGTGCTGGACACCAACAGCACCACCTACCAGATCGAGCGCACCCGCGACGCCGCCAACCACCTGAACGTGTTCTACCAGCGCAATGAAGCCATGCTGGGCGAATACCTGGCGCTCAAGCGCGTGGACGCGACCACCGAGCTGCCGCGCAACTTCCGCTGCGATCCCGAACTGACCATGCCGACCATCGCCGCGCTGCAGGCCGATCTGCACGGCGTGTCCAACTACGCCGACCTGCCGGCCGAGAAGCGCATCTCCGTGCGCCGCTACCTGCTCTGCCTGGACGACACGGCCAAGAAGGTCGCGCGCATCGAAGGGCTGCCGGCCCGCGAACGCGCCGACCTGCAACGCCTGCGCGCCGACCTGACGGCCACCACCGAATACGCTCCCTTCTGGGTGATCGTGGCAGTCGCCCTGGCGCTGGGCGCGGGCACCATGGTCGGCTGGCGCCGCGTGGTGCTGACGGTGGGCGAGAAGATCGGCAAGCAGGGCATGACCTATGCGCAGGGCATGTCCGCGCAAGTCACCGCGATGGGCGCCATCGGCATCGCCAACGTCTTCAGCCTGCCGGTGTCCACCACCCACGTGCTGTCCTCGGGCGTGGCCGGGACCATGATCGCCAACAAGAGCGGCCTGCAGGGCAGCACCGTGCGCAACATCCTGATGGCCTGGGTGCTGACCCTGCCCGCCTCGATGCTGCTGGCCGCCGGCCTGTTCTGGGTCGGCGTGCAGATCGCCGGTTGATACTGGGCGGCCGTGCAGGCAATCTGCACGGCCGATGCAACACTCTGGCTACCCCGCCAGGCTTTCTCCGGGGCAGGCCCGCGTCTACCATGACGCCATGGCTACCTCAAATCCCACCCTGCATTACATTTTCGACCCGCTCTGCGGCTGGTGCTATGGCGCCGCGCCGCTGGTGGAGGCGGCTCGCGCCGTCCCCGGCCTGGACATCGCGCTGCATGGCGGCGGCATGATGACGGGCGGCAACCGCCAGCCGGTCACCGACAGGCTGCGCCGCTACGTCATGCCGCATGACGAACGCATCGCCGGCCTGACCGGCCAGCCCTTCGGCGACGGCTACTACAACGGCCTGTTGCGCGATGAGGGCGCGGTGTTCGATTCCGAGCCGCCCACCGCCGCCATCCTGGCCGCGCAGACGCTGGCCGGCCGCGGGCTGGACCTGCTCAAGCGCATCCAGCGCGCGCACTACGTGCAGGGACTGCGCATCGCCGATCCCGCGGTGCTGGCCTCCCTGGCCGCCGATATCGGCCTGGACCCGGAAGCCTTCCGCGCTGCCTACGCCGCGGCGCAGGGCGCCGAAACCGCCGCGCACATCGCCGCCAGCCGCAGGCTGCTGGCGCAGGTCGGCGGCAGCGGTTTTCCCACCCTGGCGCTGGAACGCGATGGCATCTGCGAAATGCTGGAGCCCAGCCGCTACCTGGGCCGTCCCAAGGAATGGCAGGCAGACCTCAGCGCCCGCATCGGGCGCGGTTGAAGCCTGAAGCGCCGCTTCAGGCTTCCTCGATGTCCCCGTCGCGCTGCAAGGCGCGATGCATGGCTGGCCGGTCGCCCAGCCGTTCCGCATAGGCGGTGAACACGGGCGTCTCGGGCATGACCTTCACCTGCATCATGTATTGCAGGGTGCCGCCCAGCACGATGTCCGCCGCCGAGAACCGGTCGCCCAGGAAGAACGGCCGCGCCTGCAAGACCCGGGTCAGCACCTGTTTGACCTCCTCGGCCGAACCCCAACCCAGCGCGCCGCCCGGATGCGGCGTCTTGAAGGCGCGCTCGGCCATGGCGGGCTCGAATACGCCGGTGGAATACGCCAGCCAGGTCAGGTAGGGACCGCGCAGCGGATCTCCCACCACCGGACCCAGCCCCGCTTGCGGGAACAGATCGGTCAGATAGAGGGCGATGGCGGGCGTCTCGAACACGGGCACGCCGTCATGCACCAGGGCTGGCACCTTGCGGTGCGGGTGGATGTCGATGTAGTCCGAGGGCATGTGGCCCGCGCTGTCGGTGCCGCGGATGGACACCATTTCGGTGTCGTAAGGCACGCCCAGTTCTTCGAGCAGCCAGAGTATCCGGAACGAGCGCGAGCGCGGCGCATGATAAAGCGTAAGCATGGTCGGCCTCCGTGGAAGTCCGACCATTTTGCCCCGCTGGCCTTACGCCGCCAAGGCCAGCAACACCCCGTATCCCGCCATGCCCAGCAACACCGCGACGCCAGCATTGCTGACCAGGCGGGCCGCCACGGCGGTCACGACCAGACCGCCCACATAGGGACCGAGGTTCGCCGCCTGGTCGCCGGCGGCCAGGAGATCAGGCACGATCACCGCCGCCGCGATTCCCGCCAGCAGCGATGGCCCCAGGGCCGCCAGCGCCGAGCCTTCGCGCGACAGGTGGCGCAGCAGGCGGCTGCGCTCGGACAGCATGAAGGGCAAGGCGCGCGTCAAATAAGTGATGGCAGCCATGGCGATCACCGCGCCCCAGAAACCCAGTCCGTCAGTGTTCATGCGGACCTCCTCAGCCGATACGCCGCGCAGCCGATGACCGCGCCGGCCAGGATCGCCAGGCTAGTATGGCCCAGCGCGGCCACGGCTCCGGCTCCGGCTACTGCCGCGACGATGGGCAGGCCCATGCCGCGCTTCGCGCTTTGGCATACCAGGGCCATGAACAGCGCGGGCAGCGCAAAGCGCATCACCTGGGACAGCATGGGGTAGTGGCGCTCCAGGCCGTCTCCCGCGTAGACGCCAACGGCCGTGCCGGCGATCCAGGTCAGCCACGCGCCCAGCCCCAGCGCGATCATCCAGCGCTGGCGGCCCGCGGGCTCCACGGTCTGCAAACGGTTGAAAGCCGTGGCGAAGACTTCATCGGTGAGCAGGAAGGCGACCTTCAGGCGCTCATTCAGCCCCGCCGGCAGGAAACGCGACAACAGCGGGCCGTACAGCAGATGGCGGGCATTGAGCAGCGAACACAGCGCCACCACCCACAGCCACGGGGTGCCGGCCTTGATGGAAGCGAGCAGCAGGAACTGGCTGGCGCCGGCATAGACCAGCACGGAAATCAGTACCACTTGCAGGGGCGACAGGCCCGCAGCCACGCCCGCGATGCCGAAAGTCACGGCCACCGGGAAGTAGCCGATCATGACGGGCAGGCAGGATTTCAGGCCGTCGATGCGGGCGCTGCCCGCAAGCGCGGGCGCGGGGGCTGGAGGGGTCTGCAAGATGTTCCGCTGGGCTTCTTCAACAACCAGCTAGTTTACCTACCCGCGCGCAGCCCTACTTGTCCTCCAGGCCCAACGCGCGCAGTTGCGCCTTCAGGCGGCGGACTTCCTGGCTCAGGTCCAGGATCAGCGCGGCGGCGTCCAGCCCGGCGCCGTAATCCCGCACCAGGCGGCGCGCATCCAGCGCCCGTTGCAGGTCGGTGCTGTAGAAGCGCCATTCGGCGGGGCCCTGGCCGCTGGCGCTGACGATGCCCACTTCGACCAGCCGCACGACCCATTCGACTTCCTCGCCGCAGGCGCGGGCCAGGTCGTCGGCGGAAAGCGGCCGGGACTTGCCCACGACCGTGGCGGTGGTGACGACTATTTTTTTCATGGTCATACCCCCAGGTGGCGCCGCGGATTGAAGGGCAGGTCCTGCCGCAGCTTGCGGTAGGCCTCCTTGGCCGCTTCGCTATCGGCGGGCGGCAACACCAGGTCCAGCACCAGGTAGAGATCTCCGGGGGGATCGCCCGGAATACCGCGGCCGCGCAGGCGCAGCTTGCGGCCGTTGGCGGACCCCGCGGGGATCGACACTTCGACCGTGCCGCCGGGCGTGGGCGCATGCGCGCTGGCGCCCAGCGCGGCTTCCCATGGCGCCACCGGCAGCGTCATGTAGAGGTCGCGGCCGTCGACGCGGTAGCGCGGATGCGGCTTGAAGCGGACTTCCAGATACAGGTCGCCGTTCTCGCCGCCGCCATAGCCAGGCATGCCCTGCCCGGCCAGCCGGATGTACTGGCCTTCGCGCACGCCGGCAGGAATGCGCACGCTGAGCGTGCGGGTCTGCATGTGGGGATGGCCCTGCTCGTCCATCTGCATGGAACGCAGGCTGATGTCGCGCGTGGCGCCCTTGAGCGCGTCTTCGAGGTCCACCTCGATCGCGGCGTGGTGGTCCTCGCCGCGCGCGCGGAATTCCTGTTGCCGCTGCGCCCCGCCGTGCCGGTTGCGGCCGCCGAACAGCGAAGAGAAGAACTCGCTGAACTGCGCCTCGTCGCCGGGCGCGGCGCCGCGGTGGAACTCGAAGCCTTCGTCCCAGCCGGGGGGCGGCTGGAAGCTGCCTTCGGGCGAGACGCCAGCGGCCAGATTGTCGTAGGCCTGGCGCTTTTCCTTGTCGCGCAGCACGTCATAGGCTTCGTTGACGTCGCGCATGCGCGTTTCGGCGTCGCTTTCCTTGCTGACGTCGGGATGGTACTTGCGAGCGAGCTTGCGGTAGGCGCGCCGGATGTCGTCTTCTGAGGCGTCCCGCTCCACGCCCAGCATGCTGTAGTAGTCCTTGAACTCCATGTGCAGCCCTTGGCAAAGCGTTGCGGCCGCCTCCGGTTGCGCCGGGTCCGGCCTGGGATATCAAGAAGATAGGGGTTATGGCGCGATTTTTCAATGCGCCTTGTCAGGTGTCCGGCATCGCGCATAATGTCCGGTTGCCGGCGCTTGCAGGCGCCCGCCCCGATCACGGCTAGCCCACAGGAACAAGAGATCGTGCTGGAAATCATCGACGCAGACTTCAACGACCCCGAACACGGCCGCCAGGTGCTGGCCATGCTGAACGAATACGCCAGCGGCCCCATGGGCGGCAACGCCCCCCTGCCCGCCTACGCGCAGCAGAACCTGATCGCCGAGCTGGCTCGCCGCCCCACAGCAAGGGCGCTGCTCGCCCGCATCGACGGCGAAGCCGCGGGCGTGGCAATCTACCTCGAGGGCTTCTCCACTTTCGCCTGCCGCCCGCTGCTCAATCTGCACGACCTGGGCGTGGCGGAAAAATTCCAGGGCCGGGGCGTGGGCAAGGCCCTGCTGTCGGCGCTGGAAGAGCGGGCGCGTGATCTGGGCTGCTGCAAGATCACCCTGGAAGTGCTGGAAGGCAACGCGGTCGCCCAGGGGCTGTACCGCAAGCTGGGGTTCGAAGGCTATGCCCTGGACGAAACCACCGGCCGCGCCATGTTCTGGCAGAAGAAGCTGCCAGCCTTGGCGTAGTCTCTGTTCCTTACCGGACGCCATCGCGTCCGCACCACCACGCAGGAATCACCATGAAGATGAGCAACATTCCCTTCGGCACCACCGACTGGTCCGAGGTCGAGCGCACCGAGCACGCCGGCGAGACCGGCATGGCCTATTGGCGCACCCGGCAGTTCGGCGACCTGCGCGTGCGCATGGTCGAGTACACGGCCGGCTACCTGGCCGACCACTGGTGCAGCAAGGGCCACATCCTGTTCTGCCTGGAAGGCGAACTGCACACCGAACTGGAAGATGGCCGGCAATTCGTGCTGACGCCCGGCATGAGCTACCAGGTCGCCGACCAGGCCGAGCCGCACCGCTCCTCCACCGCCACCGGCGCCAAGCTCTTCATCGTCGACTGAGGCCCCGCCGCGACAGGCCAGCCGCAGATGCGTTACGCTTTGACGTATCCGCGGCCTGCTGCCGCGGCGCATGTTGTTACTGTCAGACCGGAGACTAGATTTTGGGCGCCCCGCTTACGCTATTCGTCGATTCCCTGTTCCTCAGCCCCTACGCCATGTCGGCCTATGTGGCGTTGACTGAAAAACAGCTGCCCTTCGAGGTGCGCCCCATCGACCTGGAAGCCGGCGAGCAACGCATGCAGCCCTACCAGAGCCGCGCGCTGACTTCCCGGGTGCCGGCATTGACGCATGCGGATTTCAGCCTGACCGAATCGACCGCCATCACCGAATACCTGGAAGACGCCTTTCCCGCCCCGGCGCACGCCGCGCTGTATCCGCGCGACCTGCGCCAGCGCGCCCGCGCCCGCCAGTTGCAGGCCTGGCTGCGCAGCGACCTGGGCGCGCTGCGCCAGGAACGTCCCACCGAAACCGTGTTCTACGGCGCCGCCGGCCTGCCGCTGTCGGATGCCGCCCATGCCGCCGCGGCCAAGCTGATCCACGTGGGCACCCATCTGCTGGGCGCGGGCCAGACCTCGCTGTTCGATGAATGGTGTATCGCCGACACCGACCTCGCGGTCATGATCAAGCGCCTGTTCCAGGACGACCTGCCCGACGCCCTGCGCGCCTACGCCGAGGCCCAGTGGCAGCGTCCCTCCGTCCAGAAATGGCTGGAGCACAACACCGCCGCGCGCTCCTGAACCGCCCGGGAGGCGCGATGCAACTGCTGGATCACGTCTCCATCGCCGTTTCCCGCCTGGACGCCGCCCGGCCCTTCTATGACGCCGTCATGCTGGCCCTGGGCGCGGCCAAGGTCTATGACCGCCCCGACGCGCTCGGCTATGGCGAACGCTGCCGTGCCGGCAGCAGCCAGCACAGCTATCTCTCCGTATTCGCCGACGACGCAGCCGCCCCTGCGGCGCGCCGGCACTGGTGCTTCAAGGCGCCCAGCCGCGCCGCCGTCGACGCCTTCCATGCCGCCGGCTTGGCGCACGGCGGACGCGACGACGGCGCCCCGGGCTTGCGCGAGCACTACCATCCGCAGTACTACGCCGCCTTCCTGCTGGACCCTTGCGGCAACCGCATCGAAGCAGTCTGCCACCACCCTGATTGAACCGCTGCCCGGCTGACCGGTCCTAAAGGGGACAGATAAATCGGCCATGGGTTGACCTGCATCAAGACGCTTGATGTTGCACCGCAACAACCGTTGCGGTGTAATGGGGAGGTCAACTCGGCCGGTTCCACTCTGAATCGGCGCGGCGGTCCGCCGCCGCAAGCAACCTACAGGAGATCGCCATGGCCGGATCCGGCAACGATCGCGTACCCGCCCCACCCTTCAACCCCTGGACGGCCGCCTACGAATATGCGGTGGACGCCTGGCAGCGCGGCGTGCTTTACGCCGATGTGATGCGCCAGCGCGGCAACCAGTACCACGAACACATGGCCAAGCGCGCGCCCAACGTGCTGAGCATGGAGTCCGAACTGGTGATGGACGGCCGCTGTCTGCCGCGCCCCGTCAACTACGGCCTGCTGCGCATCAAGCCGCCGGAAGGCGTGGAAACCGACCCGATCAAGCGCCCCTTCCTGGTGGTCGATCCGCGCGCCGGACACGGCCCCGGCATCGGCGGCTTCAAGCCCGAAAGCGAGATCGGCGTGGCGCTACGCGCCGGCCACCCCTGCTACTTCGCCACCTTCCTGCCGCAGCCCATGCCGACCCAGACCGTCGAGGACGTGATGATGGCCGAGGCGCGCTTCCTGGAAGAGATCATCGCGCTGCACCCCAACGCCGAAGGCAAGCCGGTGGTGGTAGCCAATTGCCAGGCCGGCTGGCAGATCATGATGACCGCCGCGGTCCGCCCCGAACTGTTCGGCCCCATCATCGTGGCGGGCGCGCCGCTGTCCTACTGGGCGGGCTGGCGCGGCATGAACCCCATGCGCTACGCCGGCGGCCTACTGGGCGGCAGCTGGCTCACCGCCCTGACCAGCGACCTGGGCGACGGCAAATTCGACGGCGCCTGGCTGGTTCAGAACTTCGAGAACCTGAATCCGGCCAACACTCTGTGGTCCAAGCAGTACAACCTGTACTCCAACGTCGACACCGAGGCCAAGCGCTACCTCAGCTTCGAAAAATGGTGGGGCGGCCACGTCTTCCTGAATGGCCCGGAAATCCAGTACATCGTCGACAACCTGTTCGTCGGCAACCGCCTGGCCACCGCCGGCCTGGTGACCTCGGACGGCATCCGCATCGACCTGCGCAACATCCGTTCGCCCATCGTGGTGTTCTGCTCCAAGGGCGACAACATCACGCCCCCGCCGCAGGCGCTGGGCTGGATCCCCGACCTGTACCAGAACGAATCCGAAGTGCTGGCGCATGGCCAGACCATCGTCTATGCCGTGCATGAAAGCATCGGCCACCTGGGCATCTTCGTGTCCGGCAGCGTGGCGCGCAAGGAGCACCAGGAGTTCACCTCCAACATCGACATGATCGACGTGCTGCCGCCGGGCATCTACCAGGCGGAGATCGCCGACAAGACGCCCGACACGCCCAACGCCGATCTGGCCTATGGCAACTACGTGCTGTCGTTCGAGCAGCGCAGCCTGGACGACGTGCGCGCCATCGTCGATCGCAACGAAGAGGACGACCGCCGCTTCGCCGCCGTCGCCCGCATTTCCGACATCAACCTGGGCATGTACCGCAGCTTCGTGCAGCCCTGGCTGCGCGCCCTGGTAACGCCGCAGTCGGCGGAATGGTCGCAGCGCCTGCATCCGCTGCGCCTGCCCTATGAGCTGATCTCCGACCGCAATCCTGCCATCGCGCCGATTGCGCAAGTCGCCGAACAGGTGCGCGAACACCGCCAGCCGGTATCGGCCGACAACCCCTTCCTGATGGCCCAGGAAATGTTCTCGAACCTGATCGAGACCAGCCTGAACATCTGGCAGGAGCTGCGCGATTCCGCCGACGAACGCACCTTCATGGGCGTTTACGGTTCGCCGCTGGTGCAGGACCTGGCCGGCCTGGGCGCGCGTTCCGGCCCGCCGCGCAAGCATCCGGGCGTATCGCCCGAGCACCGCCGCTTCATGGAAGAGCGCGCCGCCGAGCTGCGTTCGCTGATGCTGGAAGGCGGCCTGCGCGTGGCCGCGATCCGCATGCTGCTGTATGTGTCGGGCGCCGAAGGCGGCCTGGACGAACGCAGCTATGCGCTGATCCGCAAGATGCGCGCCGAATCCGACACCGCGCTGTCGTTGCAGGAGTTCAAGGACATCATCCGCGATCAGGCCTTGATGATGACGCTGGACGCGGCCGGCGCCATCCAGGCCATACCGCATCTGCTGGAAGGCGCGCCAGCCTCCGCGATCCGCGAAACGCTGGACACCATGAAGTACGTGCTGGAGGCTGCCGAGCCCCTGAGCGAGGCCGCCCGCATCAGCCTGGACGAAATGGAACGCATCTTCGAGTACGCCGAGCGCCGTGCGCAGAAGCGTGACGAGGCTCAGCAGCCCGCGCCCAGGAAAACGCCGCCCGTTGCGCGCAAATCGGTGCGTGCGGCGGCGGCCAGGCACGAAGCACCCTCGGCCGCGGCCGCGGCCGAGCCGGCCGTCCCGGTGCGCGCCAAGAAGCGTAGCGCCTCCGCCAAACCCGCCGCGCGTCCCGCGCGCAAATCCGCCAAGGCGAAATCCGCATGACGCTGCCCCCCACCACCCATTACGACAGGCTCATCGCGCGCGCGCAGACGCTGACGCCCGCGCATTGCGCCATTGCACATCCCTGCGACGAACCCTCGCTGTCGGCCGCGCTCGAGGCGCGCGACCTGGGCCTGCTCAAGCCCATCCTGGTGGGCCCGGAGCAGAAGATCCGCGCCGTCGCCGCCGAGCACAAGCTCGACCTGGGCGATGCGCGCATCGTCGACGTGCCGCACAGCCACGCGGCGGCCGAATGCGCCGTCGCCCTGGTGCGCAGCGGCGAGGCCGAATTGCTGATGAAGGGCAGCCTGCACACGGACGAACTCATGCATGAAGTGGTGGCGCGCAACACCGGGCTGCGCAGCAGCCGGCGCATCAGCCACGTCTTCATCATGGAAGTGCCGACCTACGCCGAACCGCTCTTCATCACCGACGCGGCCATCAACATCTTCCCGGACCTGGAAACCAAGGCCGACATCATCCGCAACGTCATCGACCTGCACCACGGCCTGGGCCTGGGCGAGCCGCGCGTGGCGATCCTGTCCGCGGTCGAACAGGTCAATCCCAGCATCCCCAGCACCATCGAAGCCGCCGCGCTGTGCAAGATGGCCGACCGCGGCCAGATCGAGGGCGGCCTGCTGGACGGCCCGCTGGCGCTGGACAACGCCATCAGCCCGGACGCCGCGCGCATCAAGGGCATACGCTCGCCGGTGGCCGGCGTGGCCCAGGTGCTGGTGGTGCCCGACCTGGAGGCCGGCAACATGCTGGCCAAGAACCTGACCTTTCTGGCCAACGCCGAGGCCGCGGGCATCGTGCTGGGCGCGCGCGTACCCATCATCCTGACCAGCCGCGCCGACAGCCCCCGTTCGCGCCTTGCTTCCTGCGCGGTTGCGGCCATCTACGCACACCACCTGGCCCAACAGCAGGCCCGCCCGCTGGTGTAATGGAACCCACCCCCTACCCGCTTGCGCGGGCCCCCTCAAGGGGGCGGCGCAGGCGGACCGGCGGAGCCGGATCCGCGGCGCCCCGGATCAAGACCGGCACACATAGCGCGGGCTGCGGCATTCTTCTCGCCGTTAAGTACGCGTACAACTTGCCTCAACACGGAATCACAGCGACATGAGCGACACCATCCTCGTCATCAACGCCGGCAGTTCCAGCATCAAGTTCTATCTGTACGACATCGACGGCGCGCAGGAGCTGGCCCCGCGCCTGGGCGGCCAGCTCGAAGGCATAGGCACCTCGCACCCGAAGCTGAAAGTGCGCGACGCCGCCGGCCAGACCCTGGTCGAACGCGAGATCGCGCCCAGCCACGCGCCCGACGTGCCCAACGGCCAGGAAGTCGTCGGCACCTGGCTTAGCGGCCACCTGGGCGGCGCCCCGCTGGCGGTAGGCCACCGCGTGGTGCACGGCGGCCCCGATCTGTCCGAGCCGGTGCTGATCGACGACGCCATCCTGGCCAAGCTCGACACCTTCACGCCGCTGGCGCCGCTGCACCAGCCGAACAACCTGGCGCCGATCCGCGTGATCCGCGAGCGCCGGCCCTGGATTCCGCAGGTCGCCTGCTTCGACACCGCGTTCCACCGCAGCCACTCCGACGTGGCCGACCGCTACGCCCTGCCGGAACGGCTGTACCAGGAAGGCGTGCGCCGCTACGGCTTCCATGGCCTGTCCTACGAATACATCGCGCAGCGCCTGAAGAAAGCGCTGCCGGACATCGCCGACGGCAAGATCATCGTGGCCCATCTGGGCTCGGGCGTTTCGGCCTGCGCCATGCAGCACGGCAAGAGCGTGGACAGCACCATGGGCTTCACCGCGCTGGAAGGCCTGCCCATGGGCACCCGCCCCGGCCGCCTGGACCCGGGCGTGGTGCTGTGGATGATGGAACGCGGCATGACCCACGACGAGATCGAGCATCTGCTCTATCACGACTGCGGCATGAAGGGCCTGTCCGGCATCAGCAACGACATGCGCGAACTGCTGGCCAGCGACGCGCCCTCGGCCAAGCTGGCGCTGCAGTATTTCGCCTGGCGCGTGGCCGAAGGCATGATAGGCCTGGCCTGCGCCATGAACGGCGTGGACGGCATCGTCTTCACCGCCGGCGTGGGCGAGAACTCCGCCGAGATCCGCCAGGCCATCAGCGAGCACTGGGGCTGGCTGGGCATCAAGCTGGACCCGGAGCGCAACGCCCGCCATGGCCCCCGCATCTCCGCCGACGACAGCCGCATCGGCGTCTACGTGGTGCGCACCAACGAGGAACTCATCATCGCCCAGCACACGCTGGAACTGGTGAGGCAGCGATGAGCGCGCTCCTGCCGCTGGCGGGCAAGCGCGGCCTGGTGACGGGTATCGCCAATGCGGATTCGATCGCCTGGGGCTGCGCCAAGGCGTTTCACGCCCTGGGCGCGGAATTGGCCGTGACCTACCTGAACGACAAGGCCTTGCGGCATGTGGAGCCGCTGGCCCGCCAGGTGGAAGCGCCCCTGCTCTTGCCGCTGGACCTGATGCGCGAAGGCCAGCTGGAGGCCGTGTTCGACAGCGTGGCCGCCGAATGGGGTCAGCTGGATTTCGTGCTGCATTCCATCGCCTTCGCCCCGCGCGACGATCTGCACGGCCGCGTGACCGACTGCTCGCGCGAAGGCTTCCTGCAGGCCATGGACGTGTCCTGCTGGTCCTTCATCCGCATGGCCAAGCTGGCCGAGCCGCTGATGCGCAACGGCGGCGCGTTGTTCTGCATGAGCTACTACGGCTCGCAGATGGTGGTCGAGCACTACAACATGATGGGGCCGGTAAAGGCGGCGCTGGAGTCCGCCACCCGCTACCTGGCGGCGGAACTGGGCCCGCAGGGCATACGCGTGCACGCGATATCGCCGGGGCCGCTGAAGACGCGCGCCGCTTCGGGCATCGCCGAATTCGACGCGCTGCTGGACCGCGCCCAGGCCAAGGCGCCCACGCGCAGCCTGGTGTCCATCGACGACGTGGGCGAAGCCACCGCCTGGCTCGCCACCGATGCCGCCCGCCGCATGACCGGCCAGACGATCTATATCGACGGCGGCTATCACATCATCGATTAAGGGGGGCGCCTGGCCGGGGCGCCTTGGCTGGGCGCGCTAGCCCAGCGCCGCGGGCGGCGCCTGGCGCCAGCGTTCGATCGCTTCCACGGCCTGCTCGGGGCTGCCGAAGATCTTGTCGCGACCGATCTTCTTGACCAGGCCGGAGCGCTCCAGCGCGGTGCGGAACTGGCCATGTCCGCCCGCCACCAGCAGCGTGATGCCGCGCTCGTCCAGCTCGTGCTTCAGTTCATACAGCGCCTCGACCGCGTCGGCGTCGGCCTGGGTCATGGCTTCGGCGTCCAGCACGAACCAGCGCACGTCGCCCGCCTGCTCGATGACCTCGCGCGCGCGGCGGCGGAAGGCGTCGGCGTTGAAGAACCACACCGAGGACTCGAACAGCCAGATCACCGTACCCGGCACCGGCTGGGCTTCGGGATTCAGGTGCAGCTTGCCCAGCACCGTTTCCCCGGGCAGCCGGCCCAGCAAGGCATCGCGCGGATTGCCCGACACATACATCGCATACAGCAGCGTGGCGCCGACCGACACCGCCACGCCCTGCAGCACGCCAAAGCCCACCACGCCCACCGCGGCCAGGATGCCGAAGGCCAGCTCGATGCGCGAAATGCGCGCCAGGCGCATGAAGGCATGGCCGTCGAACAGGCTGATGGCGGCCAGCAGCAGGATGGCCGACAGCACGGCCTGCGGCAGCCAGAACAGCGGCCCGCTCAATAGGCTCACCACCACCGCCAGCGCCACCGCCGCGGTGACGCTGACCAGCGGCGAGGAACCGCCGGCCACCAGCCCCACCGCCGTGCGCGAGTCCGCGCCCGTCACCACGAAGCCCTGGAACAGGCCCGCCGCCATGTTGGCCGCGCCAAAGCCCACCAGCTCGCGGTTGGGATCCACGTGTTCGCCCGTGCGCGCGGCAAAGCTGCGCGCCGTCACGATGCCGCTGGAAAAGCTGACAACGAGCACCCCCGCCGCGCCCAGCAGGATGCCGTCCACGCCCTCCAGGCGCACTGGCAGGCTCAGGGCCGGCAAGCCCGCAGGCACCTCGCCCACGACGGCGATGCCCAGGCCAGGGAAGTTGAACAGCCAGGACAGCACGCAGGCCAGCACCACCAGCAGGATGGGACCGGGCCAGTTCGGCCGCCAGCGCTTGACCGCCACCAGCAGCGCGCAGGACGTCAGGCCCAGGATCAGGGTCGGGATCTGGATTTCGGGCAGGCGCCGCGACAGCTCCAGAAAGGGATGCACCAGGCCGCTGTTGCGCAGGCCCACGCCGGTCAGGCCGCTCAACTGCGACAGCGCCAGCGTGATCGCCACGCCCGCCATGTAGCCGATCAGCACCGGCCGCGACAGCAGGTTGGCCAGCACGCCCAGCCGCAGCGCGCGCGCGATCAGGCAGCCCACGCCCACCGTCAGGGCGATGCCGGTGGCGGCCACCAGCCGCTCTTCCGGCGTGGTCAACGCCATGCCGGTCAGGGTGGCGGCGATCAGGGTGCAGGTGGCCGTATCCGGCCCGACGATCAAGGTGCGCGACGAGCCGAACAAGGCGTAGCCCAGCATCCCGGCGATGGCCGCCCACAGGCCCGCCACCGGCGGCACGCCCATCATGGCGGCATAGGCCAGGCCCACCGGCAGCGCCACCGCCGCCACGCTCAGGCCGGCGGTGATGTCGCGCCGCGCCGATTCCCGGGTGATGCCGCGGAAATTGTTGAGGCCGGGAATGAAGCGTAGGTTCATGGTGCTGCGGAGAAATCGGGGATGAAGCGAGCGCGAGACGCGCCAGATTGCGCCAAGGCTACACCAAGCCAGCCAAACCGGGGCGGCCGGGATCAAGGCGCCGGCATAAAAAAAAGCCGCCCCATCGGGGCGGCTTCGGTCTTGCATGGCTAGCCGTATTACTTGGCGTAGCGCGCTTCCAGCACGGCCACGGCGGGCAGGGTCTTGCCTTCCAGGAATTCCAGGAAAGCGCCGCCGCCAGTCGAGATGTAGCCGACCTGCTCGCCGATGCCGTACTTGGCAATGGCGGCCAGGGTGTCGCCGCCGCCGGCGATCGAGAAGCCTTCCGATTCGGCGATCGCGCGCGCCACCACCTCGGTGCCGTTGGCGAACTGGTCGAACTCGAACACGCCCACCGGGCCGTTCCAGACGATGGTGCCGGCCTGCTTCAGGATATCGGCCAGTTGCGCCGCGGTCTTGGGGCCGATGTCCAGGATCATGTCGTCGTCGGCCACGTCTTGCGCCGCCTTGACGGTGGCTTCGGCGTCGGCGCCAAAGGACTTGGCGCACACCACGTCCACCGGAATCGGCACGGCGGCGCCGCGCTGCTTCATGATGTCGATCACGGCGCGCGCCTGGTCGACCTGGTCGGGTTCAGCCAGCGACTTGCCGATGGACAGGCCGGCAGCCAGCATGAAGGTGTTGGCGATGCCGCCGCCCACGACCAGCTGGTCGACCTTGTCGGCCAGCGACTGCAGGATCGACAGCTTGGTCGATACCTTGGAGCCGCCAACGATGGCGACCAGCGGACGCTTGGGTTCGTGCAGCGCGCGGCCCAGGGCTTCCAGTTCGGCGGCCAGCAGCGGACCGGCGCAGGCCACGGGCGCAAAGCGCGCGATGCCGTGGGTGGTGGCTTCGGCGCGATGGGCGGTGCCAAACGCGTCGTTGACGTAGACGTCGCACAGCGCGGCCATCTTCTTGGCCAGCGTTTCGTCGTCTTTCTTTTCGCCGACGTTGACGCGGCAGTTTTCCAGCAGCACGACCTGGCCATGATCGACCTGGACGCCGTCGACCCAGTCGCGCACCAGCTGCACCGGCATGCCCAGCAGTTCGGACAGGCGCTGGCCGACCTTGGCCAGCGAATCGGCTTCGGTCAGCACGCCTTCCTTGGGACGGCCCAGGTGGGAGGTGACCATGACGGCCGCGCCGGCGTCCAACGCCATGCGGATGCCAGGCACCGAGGCGCGGATGCGGGTGTCTTCGCTGATGCGGCCGGCGTCGTCGAACGGCACGTTCAGATCGGCGCGGATGAACACGCGCTTGCCGGACAGGGCGCCGGACTTGGCCAGCGCGGACAGAGTGTTGACCTTGGACATATTTGGATTCCTACGATGGGCGTACAAAGGGGACGAACCCATTTTCCGCGTACGCGGAAAACAAATCCGTCCCCTCTATGGACTAGCCGTGTTGCTTACTTGGCCGACATCAGCGCGACGGTGGTGTCGAGCATGCGGTTCGAGAAGCCCCACTCGTTGTCGTACCAGGACGAGACCTTGACCAGGCGGCCCGAAACCTTGGTCAGCGACGCGTCAACGGTGCTGGAGGCCGGGTTGTGGTTGTAGTCCACCGAAACCAGGGGCTCGGTGTTGTAGTCCAGGATGCCCTTGAGCTCGCCTTCCGAGGCGGCCTTCAGGATGCCGTTCACTTCTTCGGCGGTCGTGTCGCGGCTGGCCACGAACGACAGGTCGACCAGCGACACGTTGATGGTCGGGACGCGGATGGCGTAGCCGTCCAGCTTGCCGTTCAGTTCCGGCAGCACCAGGCCCACGGCGGCGGCAGCGCCGGTCTTGGTGGGGATCATGCTCATGGTGGCCGAACGCGCGCGGCGCAGGTCTTCGTGGTAGACGTCGGTCAGGACCTGGTCGTTGGTGTAGGCGTGGACGGTGGTCATCAGACCGTTTTCCAGGCCCAGCTTGTCGTTCAGCGGCTTGACCAGGGGGGCCAGGCAGTTGGTGGTGCACGAAGCGTTGGAAATGACGGTGTCGGTAGCCTTCAGCACGCCGTGGTTCACGCCGTACACGATGGTGGCGTCGACATCCTTGCCGCCGGGGGCCGAGATGATGACTTTCTTGGCGCCGCCCTTGATATGCGCGCCGGCCTTTTCCTTGGTCGTGAAGAAGCCCGTGCACTCCAGCACCACGTCGACCTTCAGCTCGCCCCAGGGCAGCTCGGCCGGATTGCGGTTGGCCAGCACGCGGATCTTGTCGCCGTTGACGACCATGAAGTCGCCGTCGACTTCGACGGTGCCCGGGAACTTGCCGTGGGCGGTGTCGTAGCGCGTCAGGTGAGCGTTGGTCTTGGGATCGCCCAGGTCATTGATGGCGACGATTTCGATATCGTGCTTCTTGCCACCTTCGTAGTGGGCACGCAGGATGTTGCGGCCGATGCGACCGTAACCGTTGATGGCGACGCGAATGGTCATGACTAAGCTCCTTTTTACAAAACTTGCTTGACGGTCTCGGCCACCTTGTCGGCGGTCAGCCCGAAGAACTTGAACAGTGCGCCGGCCGGCGCGGATTCACCGTAGCGGTCGATGCCGACGACGGCGCCTTCCAGGCCCACGTACTTGTGCCAGAAGGCGGTAACCCCGGCTTCGACAGCCACCCGCGGCAGGCCCTTGGGCAGCACGGATTGCTTCCAGGCGGCGTCCTGGCGGTCGAACACGTCGGTGCTGGGCATGGAGACCACGCGCACGGCGATGCCTTCCTTGGCCAGCTGCGCCTGCGCGTCCAGCGCGATGGCGACTTCCGAACCGGTGGCGATGATGACGGCGCGGGCGCCTTCGGCATCGCGCAGCACATAGCCGCCGCGGGCGATGGCGTCCACGGTGGCGGCGTCGCGCGGCACGAACGGCAGGTTCTGGCGCGACAGCAACAGGGCCGTGGGGCCGCCGTCGTGCACGTCCATGCCGATGCTGGTCGGGCGCGTCACGGCCGCGTTCCAGGCCACGGCGGTTTCAGCCGTATCGCAAGGACGCCACAGCGACAGGTTGGGGATCAGGCGCAGGCTGGCCGCGTGCTCGATGGACTGGTGGGTCGGGCCGTCTTCGCCCAGGCCGATGGAGTCGTGGGTGAACACGTGGACCACGCGCTGCTTCATCAGCGCGGCCATGCGGATGGCGTTGCGCGAGTAGTCGGAGAACGTCAGGAAGGTGCCGCCGAACGGCAGGTAGCCGCCGTGCAGGGCCACGCCGTTCATGATGGCGGCCATGCCGAATTCGCGCACGCCGTAGTTGATGTGGCGGCCGAACTGGATGCCCTTATCGCCGGCACGGACGGCGGCAACGCCCTTCCAGTCGGTGAAGTTGGAGCCGGTCAGGTCGGCCGAGCCGCCCAGCATTTCCGGCAGCAGCGGCGCCAGCGCGGTGATGGCGAACTGCGACGCCTTGCGGGTGGCGACGGTTTCGGCCTTTTCCAGCGTGGCGTCCAGGAACGCCTTGAACTGTTCGGCGTAGCCGGCGGGCATTTCGCCCTTCATGCGGCGCTTGAATTCAGCGGCTTCGGCGGGGAACTCGGCGGCGTAGGCGTCGAACGCGGACTGCCATTCAGCCTGGGCGGCGGCGCCCTGCTTGCGGCCATCCCAGCCGTCGTAGATGTCTTGCGGAATCTGGAACGGTTCCGACGACCAGCCCAGCGCGGCGCGGGTGGCGGCAATCTCGTCCTTGCCCAGCGGCGCGCCGTGCACGTTGTGCGTGCCGGCCATGTTGGGCGAACCCTTGCCGATGACGGTGCGGCAGACGATCAGCGTGGGCTTTTCCGATTGCGAGCGCGCGGCCTTGATGGCGGCGTCCACGGCGGCGACGTCATGGCCGTCGATGCCGCGGATCACGTTCCAGCCGTAGCCTTCGAAGCGCTTGGCGGTGTCGTCGGCGAACCAGTGTTCGACGTGGCCGTCGATGGAAATGCCGTTGTCGTCATACAGCACGACCAGCTTGCCCAGCTTCAGCGTGCCGGCCAGCGAGCAGACTTCGTGCGAGATGCCTTCCATCAGGCAGCCGTCGCCGGTGAAGGCGTAGGTGTGGTGGTCGACGATGGCGTGGCCGGGCTTGTTGAATTCAGCAGCCAGCAGCGCTTCGGCCAGTGCCATGCCCACGGCATTGCCCAGGCCCTGGCCCAGCGGGCCGGTGGTCGTTTCCACGCCCGGGGTGATGCCCACTTCGGGGTGGCCCGGCGTCTTGGAATGCAGCTGGCGGAAATTCTTCAGCTCTTCGATCGGCAGGTCGTAGCCGGTCAGGTGCAGCAAGGCGTAGATCAGCATCGAGCCGTGGCCGTTGGACAGCACGAAGCGGTCGCGGTTGGCCCAGGCGGGATCCTTGGGATTGTGACGCAGGTTGCCGGCCCACAGGGCTTGGGCGATTTCCGCCATGCCCATGGGAGCACCCGGATGCCCGGAGTTCGCTTGTTGCACGGCGTCCATCGCGAGGGCGCGGATGGCATCCGCCAAGGCAAGTTTAGGGGCGGTCGGATTGCTCATTCGGAAGGCTCTTTGAAGCTGGCGGGCCTACGGTCAAAATAGGGGCCAGTTGAGTAGGTTGCGAAGCATGGGATTTTAGCATCCAGGGGTTTCCCCGACGCCATCGGCCATAAGGCGGCCCGTGCTAGGCTAGCTTTCTGAGGACAAGTGCCCCCACGCCGCGCCCGCTGCGCGGGCTAGCTGCCCCCCAAGGGGGCGTTTTTGCCTTGGGACGGCCCGGCGGCAAAAGTATCCTTCTCCACATCAAATCAGTTCTCGCACATTTATGTCAGCCCCCCGCTTCTTCTGCGATATCCCCCTGAGTACCGGCGCCCGCGTGGCGCTTCCCGAAGCCCTGGCGCACCATGCGCTGCGCGTGCTGCGCCTGCGCGCGGGCGAGGCCGTGGCGCTGTTCAACGGCCAGGGCGGCGAGTATCCCGCCACGCTCGAAGTGGAAGGCAAGGCTGGTTTTGCCCAGTTGGGCGAATTCCTGCCGCGCGAGGCCGAACTGGGCGGCCGCGTCACCCTGGTGCAGGGCCTGCCTTCCGGGGACAAGATGGACTGGGTAGTGGAAAAGGCCGTGGAGCTGGGCGCCGCGCGCGTCAGCCCCATCGCCGCCCAGCGCAGCGTGCTGCAGCTGTCGGGCGCCCGGCTGGACAAGCGCGTGGCGCATTGGCAGCGCATCGCGCAGTCCGCCAGCGAACAATGCGGCCGCAACCGGCTGATGGCGGTGGACGCGCCGGTCACCCTGGCCGAATGGCTGCAGCAGCCCGCGGACGGCCTGCGCCTGCTGTGCCACCCGGAAGCGCGGGACGATCTTGCCGGCGCGCTGCGGGCCGCGGCCGGCCTGCGGGCGCTGACCCTGCTGGTGGGACCGGAGGGAGGATGGTCGGACAAGGAATTGGCCCAGGCCCGCGAGGCGGGCGTGCAGGCGGTGCGATTCGGCCCCCGGGTGCTGCGCACCGAGACCGCGGGGCTGGCGCTGCTGTCGGCGGCCAGCGCGCTGCTGGCCTGGTAAAACAACCGGATCAGTGGTCTTCGCCGTAGGGCGCTGCCGCCACCCCGGGCTCGGGGTCCGGATGGCGTCCGGCGTGTTCGATGACATACGCAAAAACGCGGCCGTTTTCGCGGGCGAAATCGGCCGCGTCGGAGCAGACGGTTTCAATGCGGCCCGAGTCTTCTTCCAGCGCCGGGTCGCCCGAATGCAGCTTGTACAGCCACAGCACCACGCCGGTCTTGTGGTCCAGCACGGTATCGCACAGGCAGTCGTAGAGGGCGTCGAGGTTGCCGCCGAAGTATTCGGGGAAATCCACTGCCTTGACGATGGCGCGCAGCACGGCGGAACGGCTGCGGGCAGGATCGCAATTGGCGACGAACAGGGCCAGGCCAAGCTCATGGGCGGCGTCCACCACGGCCTTCTTGTCCAGCCCGTCATGGGCCAGCGCACCGCCGCGCATCAGCTGCCGCTGCAGAGTAGATTGGCCATTGCGCGTCATGCCTGAGCCCCCTTGAAAAAGGCGATCACTTCGTCGTTACGCTGCATCGTATCGGCATAACCCAGTTCAATCAATCGCTTGGTGTAGCTGGATTCAAATAAGAGGTAGGACATCAGCGAACCGCCGCCGGGACGGTCTGGATCGGACGATACACCGAGTACGCGGAAAAGAGCACGGGCCTGGGTCGGCATATCCTGCAAATGTTCCAGCGCCATGACGTCCAGCGACTGGCTGGGCGTGATCGTCAGGACCTCGATGCGGCGCGCATGCCCGTGCTGCGCCCCTTCCGGGCCGGACTGATCCATCAGGAAGTTGATGCGCTCCAGGCGCTCGACGTCCGCCGACAGGCCGTCCAGGAAGATGCTGGCCAGCGCATGTCCGCCGACCTGGGCCAGCGAGGGGTAAGGCGGCGAATCCTCGCGGTTTTCCGGGTGGGTTTCGTCGCGGAAACCCGTGCCGATCACCAGCACGCGATGCGCGCCCAGGTGGATGGCAGGACTGATGGGCGCAAGCTGGCGCATCGAGCCATCGCCGCACCACTCCCCCTTGCCATGCACCTGCACCTGCCGGGCCGGAAAGACGAACGGAATGGCGGACGAAGCCATCAGGTGGTCGATGCCGATGGGCGTGGGCAGCGCCAGGCGCAGATAGCGGTGCCAGGGCTCGATGGGCGTGTGCGCCTGGTAGAAGGTCAAGTGCTCGCCGCTGGTATAGCCCGAGGCCGTGATCGCCAGCGCCGACAGCGCGCCGGTTTCCAGGTTGGTGCGCAGATGCTGGAAGTCCAGCACCCGCTCCAGCAGAGCCTGCATGGGGCTGTTGTCCAGCAGCGAATGGGGCCGCTTGCGCGTCAGGCCCGAATACATCCACCCCAGCGACAGCAGCCCCAGCCAGCGCACGCCGGTGCGGATCAGGCCGGGCGCGTCGGCCCGGTAGATCATGTCGGTATTCAGTGAAGACCACAGCCGGCGGATGCGGCGCACGCCCAGATGGGGCCGGTCGGCGCGGCAGGCCAGCGCGGCGGCGTTGATGGCGCCGGCGGACGTGCCGCAGATGATGTGAAAGGGATTCTGGAAACGCGAATGCCAGTCAGGATCCAGCAATTCCATGATGGCGCTGAGCACGCCCACCTGATAGGCGGCGCGGGCGCCGCCACCCGTCAGGACCAGGCCGGTCGGCGTGCGCGGGCACGCCGGACCGGGTGGCGTCACGTCAACGCGGTGTATTGACATCGACCACCGTCATCGCGGTCATGTTGACGATGCGGCGCACGGTGGAGCTGGAGGTCAGGATGTGCACCGGTGCGTTGGCGCCCAGCAGGAACGGACCCACCGCGACGTTGCTGCCGGCGGCGGTCTTCAACAGGTTGTAGGCGATGTTGCCCGAGTCCACGTTCGGGCACACCAGCAGATTGGCCTGGCCCTTGAGCGTGGAGGACGGCAGGATGCGCATGCGCAGCGCCTCGTCCAGCGCGCAGTCGCCGTGCATTTCACCATCGATCTCAAGTTCCGGCGCGGCCTCGCGCACCAGTTCCAGCGCGCGGCGCATCTTCGCGCCCGAGGCCGAACTGCCCGAGCCGAAGTTAGACCGCGACAGCAGCGCGACCTTGGGCGCCAGATACATGCGGCGCATCTCGTTGGCGGCGGCGATGGTGAATTCGGCGATCTGCTCGGCCGAGGGCTCATCGTTGACGTGCGTGTCCACCAGCACCACCGTGCGCTCGTTGAGCAGCAGGATGTTCATGGCGGCGTACACGTTGTGGCCAGGACGGCGGCCGATGACCTCGTCCACGAAGCGCAGGTGGTCGTGATACGCGCCCACCGAACCGCAGACCATGCCGTCGGCGTCGCCCAGGCGCACCATCATCGCGCCGATCAAGGTCATGCGGCGGCGCATTTCCACGCGCGCCATTTCCTTGGTGATGCCGCGGCGGCACATCAGTTCCCAGTACGTGGTCCAGTACTGGTGGAAGCGCTCGTCATATTCGGGATTGGTGACTTCGACGTCTTCCCCGAGGCGCAGCCGCAGGCCCAGTTTTTCGATACGGGTCAGCAGCACCGACGGACGGCCCACCAGGATGGGACGGGCCAGGCCTTCATCGACGATCACCTGCACCGCGCGCAGCACGCGCTCGTCCTCGCCTTCGGCGAATACGATGCGGGCCGGACCGCCTTCGCGCACGATGCGCTTGGACGCCGAGAACAGCGGCTTCATGAAGGCACCCGAGTGGTACACGAACTGCTGCAGCTGTTCTTCGTAGGCTTCCAGGTCCGCCAGCGGGCGCGTGGCCACGCCGCCTTCCATTGCGGCCTTGGCCACCGCCGGGGCGATGCGCACGATCAGGCGCGGATCGAAGGGCTTGGGGATCAGGTATTCGGGGCCGAACGAAATATCAAAGGTGCCGTAGGCTGCGGCCACCACTTCGTTCTGCTCTTCCTCGGCCAGCTCGGCAATGGCATACACCGCCGCCTTTTCCATCTCGCGGGTGATGGTGGTGGCGCCCACGTCCAGCGCGCCGCGGAAGATGTAGGGGAAGCACAGCACGTTGTTGACCTGGTTCGGGTAGTCCGAACGGCCGGTCGCCATGACCACGTCGTCGCGCACCGACTGCGCCACTTCCGGCAGGATCTCGGGCGTGGGGTTGGCCAGCGCCAGGATCAGCGGGCGCGGACCCATGGCCGCGACCATTTCCGGCTTGAGCACGCCGCCGGCCGACAGGCCCAGGAACACGTCGGCGTCCTGGATCACTTCGGCCAGCTTGCGGGCGTCGGTCTTCTGCGCGAAGCGCGCCTTGTCCGGGTCCATCAGCACGGTGCGGCCTTCGTAGACCACGCCTTCGATGTCGGTGACCCAGACGTTTTCCAGCGGCAGGCCCAGGTCCACCATCAGGTCCAGGCAGGCCAGCGCGGCGGCGCCTGCGCCCGAAGTCACCACCTTGACCTGCTTGATGTCCTTGCCCACGACCTTCAGGCCGTTGATGAAGGCGGCGGACACACAGATCGCGGTGCCGTGCTGGTCGTCGTGGAAGACCGGAATCTTCATGCGCTCGCGCAGCTTGCGTTCGACCGTGAAGCACTCCGGAGCCTTGATGTCTTCGAGGTTGATGCCGCCGAAGGTGGCTTCCAGGCCGGCGATGATCTCGACCAGCTTGTCCGGGTCGGTCTCGTTGATCTCGATGTCGAAAACGTCCAGGCCGGCAAACTTCTTGAACAGCACCGCCTTGCCTTCCATCACCGGCTTGGAGGCCAATGCGCCGATATTGCCCAGGCCCAGCACCGCGGTGCCGTTGGTGATCACGCCCACCAGGTTGCCGCGCGCCGTGTAGCGGTACACATTGGCCGGATCGGCCACGATTTCTTCGCAGGCCGCCGCCACGCCGGGCGAGTACGCCAGGGCCAGGTCGCGCTGGTTGGTGAGCTGCTTGGTCGGCGTGACCGAGATTTTGCCGGGGCGTCCAAGCTCATGGTATTCAAGGGCGGCTTTGCGGAGATTGGCATCCATAGTGGCGGCTACTGGCTAGAGTGTGTGACACGAAAGGGGGGAATTCTATTCCGATGACGGACGCCGCGATACCTCGGCAATGCCCGCCTGCCCGTTGGATAAGCAGACGCGTCCCATGTTAGCGTCAGCTTACAAATTGTCGCTATTCCGCGATGTGGAATAAGGGGAACCGTCCATCCGGGTCGAACAGAGCCTTCACCCGGGAGTCCAACCGGGTGGTGGCCAGACCAGGCGGCTCCTCCCGCTCCGCCTGCGGCTGCGGCTGCGGCGCCGGCGCGGCGTCGGCCAGCGTCACCGACTGCACCCAGGCCAGCGTGCCGCCATGCCCCAGCAGCAGATGCGCCAGGTTGACGGTGGCGGGCGCGTCGGGCTTGAGCGCGTCCAGCCGGTAGCGGCCCAGCCAGCGCTCGCCGTCCCGGGTGGCGAAGGCATCGCCGCCCGAGGCCAGCTGGAACAGCGCCGGCACCAGACGCTGCACGGTGGCGGAACGCAGCGGCTGGACGTCCGACTCGCCGAACGGCCCCAGCGTTTCCTCTATGCCGTCGGCCAGCATCACCTCCAGCGCCAGCACGCCGGAGTCGGCGCAGCGCCCGGCGGGCCAGTTGGCCTTGGCCGCCAGCCACTCGGCCAGCGTCATGTTCCCGGGCAGGCCGGCGAACTGCCGCAGCCCTGCCTGAGCCAGCGCCGCTACCGGCGTGCCCGGCTGCGCGCGCCAGCGCCCGCTATCGCCGGACAGGCGCACCAGGCCGGTCAGGGCGGATGGGTCCACCCTGAGGACTGGTCCATGAGCGGTCTCGAAAGGTCCTTCAGCCCCGTGCAGCGCCAGCGTCACGCGATATTCGGCACACAGCGTGCGCGCGTGCGCCACATCCGCGTCGCGCGCCGGCGTCAGCAGGCCCCGCGGGCCGCCCTCTCCCGCCTCGCCCAGATCTCGAACGGAACCCTGGCAGAGCAGGCCCAGCCGCTCGATGAAGGCCGACCACGGGCTGCGGACCGGACGACGGCCCATGAGGAAAGCGCGCCGGGATGGCTGCATGACTACAATTCCTTTTTCGCTACAAACGCCTTCGAGAATCCGATGCCCCGCCTTGCCCATCGCACCAACGACTTCCTGACCTTCCAGGTAATGGAACTATTCAAGCAGGCGCAAGCGCTGCAGGCGGCTGGCAAGGACATTATCAGCCTGGGCATCGGCGAACCGGACTTTACCGCGCCCCCCCAGGTCGTGGAAGCGCTGGAGCGCGCAGCCCGCGCCGGCCTCAGCGGCTACAGCCCCTCGGCCGGCCTGACGCCGCTGCGCGAGGCCATCGCCCGGTTCTACCACGAACAGTTCGGCGCCCGGATCAATCCGGCCCGCGTCATCGTCACCGCGGGCGCCTCCGGCGCCCTGACGCTGGCCTGCGCGGCGCTGGTCAACCAGGGCGGCGAAGTGCTGATGCCGGATCCCTCCTACCCCGCCAACAGCAACTTCGTGCTGGCGGCGGGCGGTGTGCCGCGCCTGATCCCGAGCACGGCGGCCAAGCGCTTTCAGCTGTCGGCGCAGGACGTGGCCAGCCACTGGACGCCCGCCACCCAGGGCGTGCTGGTCGCCTCGCCCAGCAACCCCACCGGCACCTCGATCGACCACGGCGAGCTGGCCGAGCTGCTGGCTCAGGTCCGCGCCCGCGACGGCTTCGCCATCGTCGACGAAATCTACCTGGGGCTGTCCTATGAAGGCCAGCCCCGCTCGGCCCTGACGCTGGACGACGACGTCATCGTCATCAACAGCTTCTCGAAGTACTTCCACATGACGGGCTGGCGCCTGGGCTGGATGATCGTGCCCGAGGACATGGTGGCGCCGGTGGAGAAAATCGCCGCCAGCCTGGCGATCTGCGCGCCCACGCTGGCGCAGCACGCCGCGCTGGCCTGCTTCGAGCCGGGCGCGATGAAGACCTTCGAGCACCGCCGCGAGGCCTTCAAGCAGCGCCGCGACTACCTGCTGCCGGAATTCGAGCGCATGGGCATCCAGGTGCCGGTGAAGCCCGACGGCGCCTTCTATATTTATGCCGACATCGCCAACCTGGGCATGGATAGCGCCGCGTTCTCGCAGCGCCTGCTGCTGGAGGCCGGCGTGGCCGCCGTGCCGGGCCTGGACTTCGGGCCGGCCCATGGCAGCCACACCATGCGCTTTTCCTATGCCACCGGCCTGGACCGCCTGGAAGAGGCGGTCGCCCGCATCGGCCGGCTGCTGCAGGGCTGATCTTGAACACCCCAAAAAACAAAGCGCGTCCCAAGGGACGCGCTTTGCATTCGGGCCATTACGGCGATCAGTCGCGCGCCAGCGCGATCCCGGAAGCCAACGCCAGGCGGCGGCGTTCCGCCTGCACCTTGGCGCCGTAGCCATTGTCGTCCGGTCCCGTGGCGCCGACGTAGCATGCCAGGCCGCCATCGATCGAACCGCGGCGATTGATGCAATCGCGCAGGATCGTGGCTCCGACCCCGATATTTGCGGCCGGGTCCAGCGCGGTCTTGCCGACCGCGTCGAATTTTTCCTGGTGCACGCTGGTCATCACCTGCATCAGCCCCTGCGCGCCCACGTGGCTTTCGGCCAGCGGGTTGTAGCGGGACTCGATGGCGATCACGGCCAGCACCAACAACGGATCCAGCTGCTTTTCGCGGCTGACCTTGTACACCACGTTCAGCAGCGGGCCGGTGGCGTCATAGGCGACCTTGTACTTGCGCGAAATATAGTTGCGCAAGGCTTCCGCCTGCGGACCGGTGGCGGTCATGGCGACAGGCTTGGGCGCCGGCGGGGCGACGCGGGCTGGCCCCAGCATGCCGGTGGCGTTGCTGGCGGGGGCGTTGGGAACGGCCATGGCAATTGCCGACGACATGTCGGAACCCAGTTCGGAACCGGCTTCGGATTCGGTGCCGGTTTGCATGGATGAAGGCGCTAGGGCGGTCAACAAGGCTTTGTGCACTTGCAATGCCTGGTCGCGCAAACCAGGCAGGGCGAATCCCATGCTTACCGTCACAATGACCGCAATGCCCAGATAAACGGAGCAAATGCGCAGGGACTCGGCAAGATATTGGTGCACTCCTTGGGCCAGGCTTCGGAACAGGCTGGCCACTGACGCATCGGGCATAAAACCTCCTGCGTTAAAAAAGAGGGAGTCAATGTTAACCTCTCTGTCTACCCAATATGTAACCAAATAGCTGGGATCTGTAGTGAAATACCGCGACCTTAGAGACTTCATCGCCCAACTTGAACGCATGGGCGAGCTCCGACGCATCGCTGCGCCGGTGTCCACCCGGCTGGAAATGACTGAAATATCCGACCGAGTCCTGCGCGCGGAAGGGCCTGCCCTGCTGTTCGAAAACGCGCGGCACAATGGCGAGCCGGCGCAGATGCCGGTGCTGGCCAACCTGTTCGGCACCCCGGCCCGCGTGGCCCGCGGCATGGGCGCCGACGACGTCAGCGCCCTGCGCGACATCGGCGAACTGCTCGCCTCGCTGCGCGAGCCCGAAGCGCCCAAAGGCCTGCGCGACGCGCTGGCCAAGGTCTCGATGCTGAAGTCCGCGCTGTGGGACATGAGCCCCAAGAACGTCAAAAGTCCCGCCTGCCAGGAAATCGTCTGGGAAGGCAAGGACGTGGACCTGAACCGCCTGCCGATCCAGACCTGCTGGCCCGGCGACGTGGCGCCGCTCCTGACCTGGGGCCTGGTGATCACGCGCGGCCCCAACGCCCGCCGCCAGAACCTGGGCATCTACCGGCAGCAATTGCTGGGCCCCAACAAGCTGATCATGCGCTGGCTGTCGCACCGCGGCGGCGCGCTGGATTTCCGCGACCACGCCCTGGCGCATCCCGGCACGCCCTTCCCCATCGCCGTGGCCTTGGGCGCCGACCCGGCCACCACGCTGGGCGCGGTCACGCCGGTGCCCGACAGCCTGTCCGAATACCAGTTCGCCGGCCTCTTGCGCGGCTCCCGCACCGAGGTCGCGAAAGCGCTGGGCAGCGATCTATCCGTGCCGGCCTGGGCCGAAATCGTGCTGGAAGGCCATCTGCTGCCGTCCTCCGACCCGCGCGCCATCGCGCCCGTCGTGCCCGAAGGCGTCAACCCGCCGCCGAACACCGATTACGAAATGGCGCTGGAAGGCCCCTACGGCGACCACACCGGCTACTACAACGAGCAGGACTGGTTCCCCGTCTTCACGGTGGAGCGGATCACGATGCGGCGCAATCCCATCTACCACTCCACCTACACTGGCAAACCGCCCGACGAACCGGCCGTGCTGGGCGTGGCGCTCAACGAAGTCTTCGTGCCGCTGCTGCGCCGCCAACTGCCCGAGATCGTGGACTTCTACCTGCCGCCGGAAGGCTGCAGCTACCGCCTGGCGGTGGTGTCGATCCGCAAGCAGTACGCCGGCCACGCCAAGCGCGTCATGTTCGGCCTGTGGAGCATCCTGCGCCAGTTCATGTACACCAAGTTCATCGTGGTGGTGGACGAGGACATCAATCCGCGCGACTGGAAGGAAGTGGTGTGGGCGATGACCACCCGCATGGACCCGGTGCGCGACACCTTGCTGGTGGAAAACACGCCCATCGACTATCTGGATTTCGCCTCGCCGGTCTCCGGCCTGGGCGGCAAGATGGGCATGGACGCCACCAACAAGTGGCCCGGCGAAACCAATCGGGAATGGGGCACTCCCATCACCATGGATGCGGACGTCAAGAAGCGCGTGGATGAGATGTGGGGGCAGTTGGGCTTGTAATCCTGCCCAGCCTCTCGTACCGGGACCGGCGTTATCGCGGCAGGATCAGGAAGCGCTGATGAGCGCGTCGATCAATAGCGGGCGGTACTGCAATGTGTGGGGCATGGTGCCAGGCCCGGCCTGGCTCGAACAGCACAGCGTAGCGCTGAATCCAGGCATAAAAAAACCTGCCTTTTTCAAGGCAGGCTTCTTGTTGGGCAACGCCATAGCTTCAGCGCCTGTCATCTGACGGATCATCATCGCGGCGCGAGTTCTGCCAGGCTTTGAACAGTTGCCAGCCGACAAAGGCGCCGCCGGCGATCTTCAAAAGCTTGGAGCGCTTGCCGCCGCGCATGATCATGGCGGACAGCGATGAACTGACGATGGGATAGCGGCGCGCCAGGCTGATCGCCTGCAAGGCCCAGCGCGATGCGCCGCCCGAAGCCAGGCCGGGCAAGAGCCCCTTGAGGAGCGCGGCCGGTTCCAGCTTGCGTCCGGTGGCCGCGATGCTCTGCGCCAGCGATTCGCGTTCGATGGCGGCGCGGGCGCGCAGCAGCTCGATGCGCACGGCGCGGTCGACGGTGGGAGACCTTTTCGTCATGTTTCAGCCCTCCTCGCGCCGGCGCGCCTGCGCTTCGTCGTCGTCTTGCGCGTCGCGCACCCGCTCCAGCAATTCGGCGTCGCGCCCGAGTTCCTCGAGCGTGGCGGCGAATGGCGGCGCGCCGTAGACCAGCCCGCGGCGCACTGCAACCAGCAAGGCCACACCGACCAGGCCATAGAAGCCCGCCAACAGGCCCAGGGCCAGGTAGCGGTCTTCAGTGGGCCAGAACGCCACCGCGACCGTGACGGTGAAGACCAGCACCGCCAGCGTCAGGAACAGCAGCGCAGCAAACGCCATGCCCAAAAGCTTGAGCAAGCGCGCTTTTTCATCCGCCGCTTCCAGCGCCAGCAGTTCCAGGCGCGTGCGCAACAGCCCGACCACGCTGGAGGCAACGCCGAAAACAGATTTTCGTAGACCCATGGCTGAAAAGGACGCCGGGCGGGAAGCGCGGTCTTGCGCCCGCGCCGCCCGCCCGGATGTCCTGCCCTATCAGCGGCGGCTGATCAGCAAGCCGAGCAGCAGGCCGGTCACGCCTGCGATGCCGATGGCTTGCCAGGGATTGTCGTGCACGTAGTCGTCGGTCGCGCGGGCAGCCTTGCGGCCGCGTTCCAGCACGGCGTCCTGCGCTTCGTACAGCGCTTCGCGCGTGCGCTTCAAGGACGTCAGCGCGCGGTCGCGCAATTCGTTGGCCTTGTCGCCGGTGCTGCTGGCGGCTTCGCGCAGCAGGCTTTCGGCGTCATTCAGGCTGGACTTGACACTGTCGATGAGTTTTTCTTTTGCGACTTCTTCGGATTTTCTCGTGGCCATTATTTGAGCTCCTGTTGTGTGTCAATGACGGAACCATCATACCAGCCGCCATGCGGGAGACACGGCGCGCTTGCTACGGTGTGCTACTTGATTTGCGTAATCTCAACGGCGGATTTGACGCCGCCCTGATCGATGTCCTGCTTCATCACCAGATTGATCGCCGGACAGTACCAGTCCGTCACGGTGGTGTTCATGCCCGGGATGGGGATCGTCAGGCCCTGAAACGTGGCCATGGTGGGATCGGAATTGCGGGTGTAGGTGATCGGATGGCAAGACTGCGAGCCCAGCGCGGTATTCACCGCAGCCTTCTGCCCCACGGTCTTCTCACCGATGCGCACCGTGGTGCTGGGCTGGCCGCCGACGGGCGCTTCCTTGCCGATCTTCAAGCGGAACGACGAGCCAGGCAATTTCTGGCCGGCGCTGAGCTTGCCGTCATAGGCGAAGAGACCCAGCATGCGCAGGTCGAACTGGCCTTCGGAAGGCTTGGGCGCCTCGCCCGCGGTGGCATAGCGCAGGAAGGTGGCCTGGCCGCCCTTGACCGTCATCAGGTAATCCAGCTTGGACTTTCCCGGGGGCAGGCCCGCATAGCTGAACGTGGCCACGCCCTGCACGCGCGCGCGGCAGTTGTCGCCATTGCTTTTTGTAACTTCGGCGAAAGACAGGTCGGCGCCCAGCGCCAGATTGCCGGTGCCCGTCAGTTGCACCGTGCCGCCGTCATGCATGAACTGCGCATCGCACACGCCGGCCTGCGCCGCGGCGGCCGCGCCCAGCGCGCCCGCCGTAAAAATCAGGGATGCCATTTTTCGCATCGTCACAAGCCACTCCATGAATCCGGATGAAAACCGCCCGCGCCTGGCGCATGGCTGGCTTGATACTACACCGGTTGCGAGACGCGGCGCGTGTCGGAACGTGTCGGCCGCGACCACGCTGGCAGCGGCTACGCCGGCGCGGCGGCGGGCGCGGCGCGGCCGATCAGGACCTGGATCTCCGGCACGCAGGAACCGCAGCCAGTGCCGCAGCCCAGCGCAGTCTTCAAGGCCGCCAGATCGCAGCCCCGGGCGATACCGGCAAGAATCGCGGCCTCGCTCACGCCGTTGCAGACGCAGACTGCGCGCGAGCGGACCGCGCCCGCAATCCGTCCGGTCAGCAGCGCCGCCACGCTGGCCGGCGCGTCACCGCCGCCGGCCCAGGACAACAGCGCATCCTGCGCCCGCAGATCACCTGTCAGCAAAAAGCCGCGCAAAGCGCCTTGCTCCACCCTCACCCTGCGCATCTGGCCGCGCGCGGGATCGTCGAAAGCCACGTCGGGCAGGTGCAGGTCCAGCGCATCCGCCATCGCATCCAGGACCTCTGCCGGCGGCGCGGCGCAGGCCGCCAGGCGCATCCGCACGCCACCCGCGCCCGCCGGCAGGACCACCGCGTAATCGAAGCGTCCCAGCCAGGGCGCCAGCCGCGCGCGCAACATGGCGCTGTCGCCCTGCAGCCAGCCCGCGGCCTGCCATGGCAGGCCTGCCGGTACGGCCGACACGGCGCTGTGCTTGAGTTCCGGCTGGCGCGAAATGGGATCGGCGGCCGGGTTGGTCAACGCGTTCACTCCCAGCCCCGCCATGTAGGCGCTGCCCCAATGCATGGGCAGGAACACCTGTCCCGGCGTCAGCGTATCGTCCGCCTGCACGGGTAGCACCACACTACCCCGGCGCGACGCCAGCCTGGCCAGCGCGCCCGGGTCCAGCTTGAGCCGGCGCATGTCCTCGGGATGCATGGACACCCAGGGTTCCTCGACATGCTGCGTCAGCACGCGGGCCAGCGACGTGCGCGCCATGGTGTGCCAATGGTCGCGCAGGCGGCCGGTGGTGAGCCGCAGCGGATATTCCGGCGTAGCGGCTTCGACGACCGGACGGTAATCCACGTCGCAGAAACGGGCGCGTCCGCTGGCCGTGGGAAACACGCCATCGGCATACAGGCGCGCCGTGCCCTGACCTTGCCGGTACGGCCATTGCTGCGGTCCGTACGCATGCAGCGCCGCATAATCCAGCCCGCTGTAGTCCAGGTCCCGGCCCGCCGTGGTGCGGGCATGCTCGGCAAAGACCTCGCTTTCATCCCGGTAGTCGAACAGCGCCGCCTTGTGCGGGGCCATGCGGGCAGCCAGGCGCAGCGCGACCGCCTGCGCCAGCCGCCAATCCGGCTGCGCGTCGCCGGGCGGATCGATCGCCGCCCGCACCCGGCTGATGCGGCGCTCCGAGTTGGTCACGGTGCCGGACTTCTCGGGCCAGGTGGCAGCGGGCAGCACCAGATCGGCGTAGGCCAGGGTTTCGGTGCCCGCGTACGCCTCCTGCACGATGACAAACTCGGCGCGCTCCAGCGCAGCGCGCACCCGGGCCTGATCCGGCAGGGACTGCGCCGGGTTGGTGGCCGCGATCCACAGCACCTTGATGCGACCTTCGCGCGCCGCGTCGAACATATCCAGCGCGGTGGCGCCCGGCGCCCGCGGCAAGGCGTCCACGCCCCACAGCGCGGCGGCCGCCTCGCGGTCGGCCGCCGACGCGGGATCGCGATGGCCCGGCAGCAGCGTGGCCATGCCGCCCGCCTCGCGCCCGCCCATCGCGTTGGGCTGCCCCGTCAGCGAAAACGGCCCCGCGCCCGGCTTGCCGATCTGCCCGGTCGCCAAATGCAGATGTATCAGGGCGGCGTTCTTGTCGGTGCCGCTGGCCGACTGGTTCAAGCCCATGGTGTAGAGCGACAGCGCCGCGCCGGCCGCGCCGAACCAGCGCGCCGCCTGGACGATGTCCTCCGCCGGCACGCCGCAGATCTCCTGCGCGGCTTGCGGGGTGTACCGCCGAGCGCGCGCCATCAGGGGCTCGAAGCCTTCCGTATGCCGCTCGATGTAGCCGTGGTCCAGCAGCCCCTCCTGCTCCATGACATTGAGCATGGCGTGGAACATGGCCACATCCGTGCCCGGCGCCAATTGCAGGTGCAGGTCGGCGAAGGCCGCGGTATCGGTACGCCGAGGATCCGCGACAATGACCTTCATGCCTGGACGCCGCGCCCGCGCGGCCTCCAGCCGCCGGAACAGCACGGGATGCGCATAGGCCATGTTGGAGCCGGCGATCAGCACCGTGTCGGCCAGGTCCAGGTCCTCGTAGCAGGCCGGCGGCGCGTCCGCGCCCAGCGTGCGCTTGTAGCCCGAGACCGCGCTGGACATGCACAGGCGCGAATTGGTGTCGATGTTGTTGGTGCCGGCCAGCGCGCGGGCCAGCTTGTTGAAGACCGCGTAATCCTCGGTCAGCAACTGCCCCGACAGGTAGAAGCCCACGGCGTCCGGGCCATGCCGCGCAATGGTGTCGGCCAGCTTGGCCGCCGCGATATCCAGCGCCTGGTCCAGCGCGATGGCGCGCTGGGGGTGGGCGCGCGTCTCGCGCCATTGCGCCGACAGCACGCGCGCGCCGTCGCGCCGCACCGTGTCCGCCAGCGCCAGGCCCTTGCTGCAGAGCTTGCCATGGTTGGCCGGATGCTGCTCGTCGCCGCGCACGCGGAGCACCGCGCCATCGCGCGTTTGCACCCGCACGCCGCAGCCGGTGCCGCAATAGCAGCATACCGACGCCACTTCGCGCACGCCTTGCGGCGCCGCGTCCACGCTATCGATCAGGCGAGCCATGGGCGCATCCATTTCCTATTCCTCCGCGGCGCCTTCGCCGTGCATGAGCCGCTCGCGCAATGCGCCGATGCGCCGGCCCTCGCGGATCAGGCGCACATACCAGGCGCTATCCGCCGTGTCGCCGTACAGGCAGGCGCCCACCAGCTTGTCGTCGCGGATCACCAATTTCTTGTAGACGCCGCCTGGTGTATCGGCCAGCGTGATCGACTCGGTCTGCTGCCCGCCGGCAAAATCGCCAGCGGAAAACAGATCGATGCCGGTGACCTTGAGCCGCGTCGACGTCACGCTGCCTTCGTAGCGGCCGATGCCGTGCAGCGCCAGATGGTTGGCCGCCACCTTCGCCTGTTCGTACAGGGGCGCGACCAGGCCGTAGGCGGTGCCGCGATGGCTGACGCATTCGCCCACCGCGTAGATGCGCGGGTCATAGGTCTGCAAGGTATCGCTGACCACCACGCCGCGGTTCACATGCAGGCCGCAGCGCTCGGCCAGTTCGGTGTCGGGCCTGACGCCCACCGCCATCACCACCAGGTCAGCCGCAATCTCTTCCCCGTCCGCGAAGCGCAGCGCGCGCACCCGCCCGTCGGCCCCTCCCAGGATCTCGCGGGTCTGGCGCCCCAGCAGGAACTTCAGGCCGCGCACCTCCAGCCCGCGGCGCAGCATGGCCGCGGCGCCGCCGTCCAGCTGCCGGTCCAGCAGCGATGCCCCCAAATGCACCACGGCCACATCCATGCCGCGCGCAGCCAGGCCGTTGGCGGCCTCCAGGCCCAACAGGCCACCGCCTATCACCACCGCGTGCCGGTAGCGCGAGGACGCCTCTATCATCTGGTTCACGTCGCCGATATCGCGAAAGGCGACGACGCCGTCCAGATCGCTGCCCGGCACAGGCAGGATGAACGGCTTCGAGCCGGTGGCCAACAGCAGCCGGTCGTAGGGCGTCTCGGACCCATCGTCCGCCAGCACGATGCGCCGGGCGCGGTTGACGCCCACAACTTTGCGGTTCAACAACAGGCGGATGCCGTGGCGGAGGTACCAGTCCTCATCGTTGAGCACGATATCCCGCAAGCTCTGTTCACCGCTCAGCACTGGCGACAGCAGGATGCGGTTGTAGTTCGGATGCGGCTCGGCGCCGAATACCGTGATCTCGTACAGATCGGGCGTCAGCTTCAGCAGTTCTTCCAGCGTGCGTATGCCCGCCATGCCGTTGCCGACCACCACCAGCTTCTGCTTCGCCTCCATGACGGCCCCTACGCGGCTGCGCGCGATGCCCCGGCCTCGGCCAGCGGCTGCGGGTCGGCATCCAGCGCCGCGTTGGCCTGGAGCGCCGCCTGCGAGCGCTCGGGGTTGCCATGGCGGCGGTGCAGGAAGTCCACCACCGCGGCCCGGCACGCCAGATAGGCCGCGTCATTGGCCAGCCGCACGCGGTCGCGCGGACGGGACAACGGCACGGGCAGGATTTCGCCGATGGTCGCGGCCGGACCGTTGGTCAGCATCACGATGCGGTCGGACAGCAGCACGGCTTCATCGACGTCGTGCGTGACCATGACGGTGGTGGTGCGCGTCTTGGCGACGATCTTCAGCAGTTCGTCCTGCAGGTGCGCGCGGGTCAGCGCGTCGAGCGCGCCGAAGGGCTCGTCCATCAGCAGCACGCCCGGCTCGATCGCCAGGGCGCGCGCAATGCCCACGCGCTGCTTCATGCCGCCGGAAATCTCGCGCGGCAGCTTGTTCTGCGCCGGCAACAGGCCCACCAGGTCCAGCGCCGCGCGTGTGCGCTCGACCAACTGCGGGCGCTTCTCCTTGGCGCCGAACACCCGCTCCACCGCCAGATATACGTTCTGGAAGCAGCTCAGCCAGGGCAGCAGCGAATGGTTCTGGAACACCACGGCGCGGTCCGGGCCGGGGCCGGTGATCTCGCGCTCCGCGCACAGCAGCACGCCGCTGGTGGGGCGGGTCAGGCCGGCGATGAGATTGAGCAGGGTCGATTTGCCGCAGCCGGAATGGCCGATCAGCGTGATGAACTCGCCCTGCTCCACGGTCAGGTCTATGTCGCGCAGCGCCACGAAAGCGCCCTTGCGGGTATTGAACGTCTGGCCCACGCGCTCGATGCGTACGTATTTCTTCATGGCGCTATTCCTCGGTGTAGGTGTAGCGGCGGGCCAGGGCAACCAATAGAGTTTCCAACAGCAGCCCGACGATGCCGATCACGAAAATGGCGATGACGATGTGCTCCACCTTCAGGTTGTTCCACTCGTCCCAAAGCCAGAAGCCGATGCCCGTGCCGCCCGTCAGCATCTCCGCGGCCACGATCACCAGCCACGCAGTGCCGATCGACAGGCGCACCCCGGTCAGCATGTAGGGCAGCACGGCAGGCAGCAACACCTTGGTGGTCACCTTCCATTCCGACAGATTCAGCACCCGCGCCACGTTCAGATAGTCCTGCGGCACGCGCGCCACGCCGACCGCGGTGTTGATGATCATCGGCCAGATCGAACAGATGAAGATGGCCCAGATGGCGGCCGGGTTGGCCGCCTTGAACAGCAGCAGTCCAAGCGGCAGCCAGGCCAGCGGCGACACCGGCCGCAGCAGGCTGACGATGGGCGAGAACATCGCCCGCACCGCCGCATAGCGGCCGATGGCAAAACCCGCGGGGATGCCGACCAGCGCGGCCAGGCCGAAGCCGAGCGCCACGCGCTGCAGCGATGCCAGCAGGTTCCAGCCTATGCCCTTGTCATTGGGGCCGTTGTCGTAGAACGGATCGGAAAACAGTTCCACGGCGGCGCGCCAGGTCACGCCCGGCGTGGGGATTTCCGGTATCCGCATCGCCACCACCTGCCACACCAGCACAAACAGCGCGAAGCCCGCCACGGGCCCCACCACGGCCCGCAGCGCGGACTCCAGACGTTCGCGCCAGAGGGCGAGGAGTTCATCGCCGCGGCTCATACTCGTTGCGTCAGACATTGCATGCCCCTTTTGTATCGGCGCTCAGGCCCGGACCTTGAATCCGTCGGCGTAGGCAGCAGGGTTGCTGCCGTCCCAGACCACGCCGTCGATGAGTTTCGAAGTGCGCATCTCGCTGGCCGGCAGCGCCACGCCGGCGGCCTGCGCGGCCTGCTTGTAGAGGTCGATCCGGTTGATCTGTTTCGCCATCGCCAGATAATCGGGATGTTCCTTCAGCAGCCCCCAGCGCTTGTGCTGCGTCAGGAACCACATGCCGTCGCTCAGGTATGGGAAATTGGCGGCGCCGTCGGCGTAAAAGCGCATGGCGTGCTCGTCCGTCCAGCTTTTCCCCAGCCCATCGTCGTAGCGGCCCAGCATGCGGTCGACGATGCCGCTGGCGTCCGTGTTGACATAGGACTTGGCAGCGATGGTCTCGGCGGTTTTCTGGCGGTTGGCGGGCGAGGCGTCTATCCACTTGCCGGCCTCAAGAATGGCGGCGGTCACCGCGCGCGCCGTGTTCGGGTGGCGCGATACGAAGTCGGCGCTCGTGCCCAGCACCTTCTCGGGGTGGTCGGTCCAGATGCCCTGCGAAGTGACGGCGGTGTAGCCGATCTTGTCCAGGATGGCGCGCGCGCCCCAGGGCTCGCCCACGCAATAGCCGTCCATGTTGCCCACGCGCATGTTGGCGACCATCTGCGGCGGCGGCACGGTGATGACCTTGGCGTCCTTCATGGGATGGATGCCGTAGGTCGCCAGCCAGTAGTACAGCCACATCGCGTGCGTGCCGGTGGGAAAGGTCTGGGCAAAGGTGTATTCGCGCTTGTCGGACGCCATCAGCTTGGCCAGCGATTCACCGTCGCGCACGCCCGCCGCCAGCAGCTTGTTCGACAGCGTGATGGCCTGGCCGTTCTGGTTCAGGCTCATCAGCACGGCCATGTCCTTCTTCGGCCCGCCTATGCCCAGGTGCACGCCGTAGACCAGGCCGTACAGCACGTGGGCCATGTCCAGCTCGCCGTTCATGAGCTTGTCGCGCACGGCGGCCCAGGACGCTTCCTTGGACGGCGTGATCGTCACGCCGTGCTTCTTGTCCAGGCCCAGTACCGAGGCCATCACGACCGAAGCGCAATCGGTCAGCGGAATGAAGCCGATCTTGACCTCGGTCTTCTCGGGCGCGTCGGTGCCGGCGGCCCAGGCGCCGGCCCGCACCAGCGGATCGACCAGCGACAGCAGGCTGGCGCCGGCCACCGCGCGCGCCGTGCCGCAAAGCCACTTGCGGCGTGCGGCGTTGGCGCTGAGATCCCCGCCCGCGGCGGCGTCGGTGGAGGGGCTATGGGTCGATGGCGTCATGCATGGCTCCTGGCAAAAAAAAACGTCCCGCGCGCCATGGATTTCCATCCAGTGGCGCTGCGGAACGTCGTTGTCCCTTGCCGCTGATTGCGGCGCGTTGCGTGGGCCGACCTTCGTTGGCCGCCCGCTTCCACTGAAGCAAATGGCGTGCCAGAAAGAATGGGATATTGCCTGGCTCGCCGCCAGGCCGCGCCTGCACTAGCGCTGCTCCGCATCGCGCCGGGCCAGCGGGCAAGGCATGAAACGGGGTGCGAACCAACTTGGTGCACCGTCGGTTGCGGCAGCGCACCATCCATGTGCCAGGCGCGCTCCGGCGCTGTGCGCACCGACTGGCCGTCGTCGAAGAATGCGATGGCATGGAACTTGCGTGACAGGAAGCATCAGAGGGGAATCTCATGCTCAAGGTCATGCTGCTCAACGATGGCGAAGGACGCGCGGCGTCGCTGCGGCAGACGCTGGCCGCAGCGGGCGTACATGTCGTGGCCGAAATGGCGCCGGACATGGATCTGGCCGCCGCCATCGCGCAGGCCGCGCCCGACGTGGTGCTGATAGACAGCGACGCCCCCGGCCGCGACACGCTGGAGAACGTGTGCGTCGCCAGCGAACACAGCGACCGCCCGGTCGTGATGTTCACCGACAACGGCAACCGCGAAACCATACGCAGCGCCTTGCGCGCCGGGGTCGCCGCCTACGTGGTGGGCGACGTGCCTGCCGGACGCATCGAGCCGCTGCTGACGGTGGCGATCGAGCGCTTCGCCATGGAGAAGTCGCGGCGCGAAGAACTGCGCGACGCGCAATTGCGCCTGGCCGACCGCCAATGGGTGGAAAAGGCCAAGGGCATCCTGATGAAGGCGCGGTCGATTTCCGAGGATGAGGCCCACGGCCTGTTGCGCCAGCGCGCCATGCAAAGCCAGAAGCGGCTGGGCGAGGTCGCCCGGGAGGTCGTGGAGATGAGCGCCTGGCTGGGCAAATCCACTTAATAAGCTTTGGTTATATGGAACAAAGAAATCAAAAGTTGTGGGGATGAAGCCCCCTTCCTATGATCCAACGACACTATGCCGGGTACGCCCGAGGCTGGCATTCATGAAGCTTTTCCCGATTTTTGCCGATCTGAAAGACAGGCTGGTCCTGGTGGTGGGCGGCGGCGCCGTCGCCGAACGCAAGACGCTGTCGCTGCTGGAAGCCTCCGCCGACGTGCTGGTGGGCGCGCCGGAACTGACGCCCGCCCTGGCCGCGCTGGCCGCCGAAGGCCGCATCCGCCATTTGTCCGGCCGCTTCGATCCCGCCTGGCTCGACGAAGTCTGGCTGGCGGTCGCGGCCACCGACGACCGCGAGACCAACGCCGCCGTCTCGGAGGCCGCCGCCGTCCGGCGCATTTTCAGCAACGTGGTGGACGATCCCGAACTGTCGTCCTTCCAGGTGCCGTCCATCGTCGACCGCTCGCCGGTCATCGTCGCGATTTCCTCGTCCGGCGTGGCGCCGGTGCTGGCGCGGCGCATCCGGGAACGCATCGAATCGCTGTTCGACCACACCCTGGGCCAGTTGGCCGGGCTGGCCGCCAGCTATCGCAAGCGCATCCGCGCCAGTCATCCCGACCTGGGCGCGCGCCGCCGCTTCTACGACTGGCTGCTGGACGGCCCGGTGGCCGGCTTCCTGCGCCAGCAGCAGCCGGCCCAGGCCGAAGCCGCGCTGGCGGCGGCATTGGCGGCGCCGGGGGCGCCCGACGCCGGCAGCGTGGTGCTGGTGGGCGCTGGCCCCGGCGACCCCGGCCTGCTGACGCTGAAGGCATTGCGCGCGCTGAACGAGGCCGACGTGATCCTGCATGACCGCCTGGTAAGCGCCGACGTCATGTCGCTGGCGCGCCGCGACGCCGAGCGCGTATCGGTCGGTAAGCTGCCCGGCGAGGACCACAACGCCACCCAGGCCCGCATCCACAGGCTGATGGTCGAGCACGCGCGCGCCGGCCGCCGCGTCGTGCGGCTCAAGGGGGGCGATGCCTTCATCTTCGGGCGCGGCGGTGAAGAACTGGAATACCTGCGCGCGCACGGCGTGCGCTATGAAGTAGTGCCCGGCATCACCGCCGCGCTGGCCTGTGCCGCCTATGCCGGCGTTCCGCTGACGCACCGGGAACACGCCCAGTCCGTCCGCCTGGTCACCGCGCATTGCCGCGAAGACGAGGACAACCTGGACTGGCCCGCGCTGGCCCGTGAAAAACAGACCCTGGCCTTCTACATGGGCGTGGGGCAGCTGGATCTGCTGACCAGCCGCCTGCTGGCCCACGGCCGCTCGGCGGACACGCCGTTCGCGCTGATCGAGAACGGCAGCCGGCCCGAGCAACGGGTGTTGTCTGGCGCGCTGGAGCAATTGCCGGCGTTGGCCGCCGAGCACGCGATCCGTTCGCCGGCGCTCTTGATCGTGGGCGAGGTGGCGGGATTGGCTTCGCAATTGCAGTGGTTCGGCCAGCACCTGGACGGACGCATGGAGCGTCTGGCGGCCTGAGGGGCCGTGGGCCCGATGCAAAACGCCAGCCTGCGGGCTGGCGTTTTTGTTCGTGGCCGTACCCCGGCCGCTATTCCGTCTTCTGCGTCGTGCCGAAAATGCGGTCGCCGGCGTCGCCCAGGCCCGGCATGATGTAGCCGTGCTCGTTGAGGCCGTCGTCGATGGACGCGGTGTAGATGTGCACGTCGGGATGCTTGGCCAGAACCGTATCGATACCGACCGGCGCCGCTACCAGCACCAGGGCGCGGATTTCCTTGCAACCGGCGCGCTTGAGCAGATCAATGGCGGCGACCATGGAGCCGCCGGTGGCCAGCATCGGGTCGACGATCAGGGCCAGGCGCTGGTCCAGTTCACCCACCAGGCGTTCCAGGTAGGTATGCGCTTCCAGCGTTTCTTCGTTGCGGGCCACGCCCACCACGCTGACCTTGGCGCCCGGAATCAGGCTGAGCACGCCGTCCAGCATGCCGATGCCGGCGCGCAGGATGGGCACCACGGTGACTTTCTTGCCGGCTATCTTTTCGACCTGCACCGAGCCGCACCAGCCCTCGACGGTGGCGGGCGCCAGCGGCAGGTCCTTGGACGCTTCGTACGTGAGCAGCGCGCCCACTTCCTGCGACAGCTCACGGAAGCTCTTGGTGCTGAGGTCGGCGCGACGCATGATCCCGAGCTTGTGGCGGATCAGCGGATGGCGGATTTCGTGCACGGGCATGTGCGTAACTCTCCAGAGTATTGATAGACAGGGTATTCGCCTCAGGCGGAACCATGACGGCGCGGCGCGCTTTGCATCGCCCCGCCGTCGAGCCACATTTGAGGATCGTAAACGGTTTGGAAGGGAATTGTTATTGACCGCCCGCAGGATGATCCGAAGATTCGCGCCGGCGAGGCGCAGGCATGGTCATTGTTCAGCGAGCCAGGCGATCAGGGCGTCGTCGAAGGCGCGCACGGCGCCGGCCTGTTCGTGGTTGACAATGCTGACCACCACGTAGCGCTTGCCGCTGGCGCCCAGCACGTAGCCTGCGATGGAACGCACGTCGCGCAGCGACCCGGTCTTCAGGTGGGCCATGCCCAGGGTGCCATCGCCCTTGAGGCGGCGGCGCACCGTGCCATCCACCCCCGCGATCGCAAAGGATGAAATGTACTCGGGCATGACCGGCGAGTTCCAGGCCACAGTCAGCATCGACGCCAGGCTGTCGGCCGACACCCGCGCGTCGCGCGACAAGCCGGCGCCGTTGTCGATGACCAGCTCGGGCATATCCAGGCCCTGCTTGGCCAGCAGCCCCTTGGCCACGGCCTCGCTGCTGGCGACGGTGGCGGGCCGACGGCCGCGCTCGGCGCCCAGGGTCAGCAGCAAGGTGCGCGCCATGACGTTGTTGCTGCGCTTGTTGATCTGGCGGATCGCCTCGGCCAGCGTGGGCGAATCGTGCGAGGCCAGCACCACCGCGTCAGGCGGCACCATGCCGGAACGGACCTGGCCCTTGAAAGTGCCGCCCAGCTCCTTCCAGAGCATGCGGAACACTTCGGTGGCGTAGTCGGGCTGCGACAGCGCCAGGCGGTACAGGCTGAATTCGCCGCAGGAGCCGGCCACCTTGCCGTTCACGCGGATCGTGACGCCCTGCTGGGTGATCAAGGGTTCGGTCGTCACCACGGGAGGCCCGGGGCAGCGGGCATCGCTCCATTCGACGCGGCCCTCGATCTTCAGGCCCGGCAGCGGCGGATCGATCAGCGGCACCCATTTGTTGGCGGCGGGGTCCGGCGTGAACAGCAACCGCATTGCGCCAAAACCCACCATCAGGGCATCCGGGCTGGCGTTGTAGGCCCGGTCCGGGGCGCCGTCGAAGGCGCCTGGGTCGGTCGCGACCTGGCCGAAGATGCTGCGGTCGATGACCAGGTCGTTGATCTGCTTGACGCCGCGCAGGCGCAGTTCGCGCAGCAGCACCCACAGGTCCTGCAGCAGGAATTGCGGATCGCCGCCAGCCCGCAGGTATAGCGGGCCGCTCAGCACGCCCTTGGCATCGGGCCGCGCGCCGGGCGCCGTCATGAATTCGGTGCGCCAGACGTAGTTGGGTCCCAGCTCGGACAGCGCGGCCCAGGTCGTGACCAGCTTCATCACCGAGGCGGGATTGCGCGACTCCTTGGCATTCAGCGCCACCAGGCGCGGCCCGCCCACTTCCTGCACCACCAGGGACAGGGAGCTGTCGGGCAGCTTGCTGGCTTTCCAGGCGTTCACCACGTTGGGCGGCAGGCCGGGCACCTGCGCCCAGGCCGCGCCCGCCACCGCGGCCAGCAGCCCGCCGGCCAGCCATCGCTTCAGCCCGCCCCTACGCTTATATGCTTGTCCCGTCATGCCACGCCCACCCGGTTGCTCGTCCTGCAAAACCGAGAGCATACAAAACCTGGGGCGCTTGCGGGCGGCGCGGGCCCGCAAGCGCTCCCGTGGAGCGCTTTATTTTTGAAGGCGCCACTTGCCGGAAGCCACGGTCGCCATCACCAGCGCCCGCTCGTCCAGCCCGTTGTGGTCGGTGGGACTCATATTGACCACACCTGTCGCGGTGGGCAGGTTCTTGACGTTCTCCAGCGCGTCGCGCAGCGCCGCCCGGAATTCGGGCGTGCCGGGCTTGGCCGTCTTCAGCGCCACCGGGATGGCCTGCTGCAGCAGAAGGCCGACGTCCCAGGTGTAGGCGGCGAACAGGGACACGCTGCCCGCGCCGTTGGCCGCCTCATACTTCTTGGCGAAGGCCTGGGCGGTGGACTTGACGGGGTTGGTATCCGGCAGCAGGTCGGCGACCATTACCGGCCCCACCGGCACCCAGGCGCCCTCGCAAGCGTCGCCACAGACCCGCAGGAAGTCGTTGTTGGCCACGCCGTGGTTGAAGTAGATCTTGCCCTTGTAGCCGCGTTCGCGCAGCGCCCGCGCCGGCATCGCGGCGGGCGTGCCGGAGGCCCCGACCACCACGGCGTCCGGCGCCGCGCCGATCACCTTCAGGGTCTGGGCCACGGCGGACGTGTCGGTGGGCGCGAAGGCTTCCTTGCCCACCACCTCGATGCCGTGCTTCTTGGCCGCCTTCTCGATTTCCACCCAGAAGGTCTCGCCCAGCGCGTTGTTGAAGCCGATGAAGGCCAGCTTCTTCACGCCATTGGCCGCCGCGTGGCGCGCGATGCCCTCAGCCATCAGCGAATCGGAGTGCGGCGTCTTGAACACCCAGCGGCGCTTGTCGTCGACCGGCTCGATCAGCCGCGCCGAAGAAGCCAGCGTGATCACCGGGGTGGCGCCGCTGGCCACCGTGTCCAGCATGGCCATGGTGTTGGGCGTGGTGGTGGACCCGACGATCAGGTCCACCTTGTTCTCCGAGATCAGCTTGTGGGAATTGCTGACGGCGCGGGTGGTGTCGGAAGCGTCGTCCAGCACCACGTACTCGACCTTGACGCCCCCGATCTCGGTGGGCAGCAGGCTGATCGTGTTGCGTTCGGGGATGCCCAGCGAGGCCTGGGGACCGGTGGTGGACAGCGTGGCGCCGATTTTCACCTGGGCCAGCGCGGGCGTGGCGCCCGCTGCCAGCAGGGCGGCCAGCGCGGCGGCCATGAGGGTACGACGAGGGGTCATGCGGAGTCTCCTTGGATACGCGGATGTCTTATGCTTTGCGCCGATCCGCTACGGCGTGGAACTCTGTTTATACGGCGGGGAACCCGGCGGGCGGGCACCTCGGGGGGCTCGCTGCGGGTTTGTCCGCACGGCCTCGCAGCGCGGCGCGGCTGCGTTCTTGCTGGTCTCCACGTTGCCAGTGACTGGCAAGCGCTGTATTTTTTAGTGATACACGTATTCTAATAAGAGACAAACTCATGTCAACAGATAGCAGCACGGGGATCCAATCAGCCGAAATCGCCCTGGACGTGCTGACCCGGCTGGCCGAACTGGGCGGCGCCCTGTCCGTGTCCGAGCTGGGTCGCAGCCTGGACATGCCGCGCGCCAAGGTGCACCGCTACCTGGTGTCTCTGGAGCGGCGCGGCTATGTGGAACAGGACGCGGCCAGCGCCCGCTACCGGCTGGGCCCGCAGGCGCTGCACACCGGACTGGCGGCGCTGGCCGAAGTGGATTTCGTGAAACTGGCGGCCGGCAGCCTGGACGGCCTGAGCGCCGCCATCGGCCAGACCGTGTTCATCGCGGTATGGGGCCAGCACGGCCCCACCATCGTGCAATGGCGCGACGCGCGACTGCCGGTGACGGTCAACGTGCGGGTGGGCTCGGTGCTGCCGCTGCTCAACAGCGCCACCGGCCGGGTCTTCGCCGCCTGGCTGCCCGAGGCCCTGGCCCTGCCGCGGGCGCTGTCCGAATGGGAGGCGCTGCAGGCGCATGATCCCGAGGCCGCCCGCATGCTGGATGCGGCGGAACCGCCCGCCGATCTGCCCGCCGCGCTGCGCCGCCAGTGGCAGGCGACCCGCAAGCGCGGCTACGCCAGCGTCAGCGGCCACCTGCTGCACGGCATCAATTCGGCCTCGGTGCCGGTGCTGGATGCGCAGGGCCATCTGGCCGGCGCCATCACCAGCCTGGGACTGCATGGGGGATTCGACCTGTCGGCCGACGGCGAACCGGTGCGGGCGCTGACGGCGGCGGCGGCGGATTGCTCGCGCCGGCTGGGCTGCAGCCCGGCGCGCTGAACGCAGCCGGAGCGGCCATCCGTCCCCGGGCCGGGCAGCCCGATCCTGCGGCCGCTTTACAATACAGGGTTGCCCCGGGCCCGCCTGGCCCGTTTTCGCCCTCTTTTTGCCGCCCTTGCCGGACGGATAGCCGCGTGACCCAGTCCCTCACCGTTGCCGATTTCAATTACGAACTGCCGCCCGAGCTCATCGCCCAGGCGCCCGCCGCCGAACGCACCGGCAGCCGCCTGCTGCACCTGGACGGCGCCGGCCAGCTGCACGACCGGCAGTTCGCCGACCTGGCCTCGCTGCTGCGTCCGCAAGACCTGCTGATCTTCAACGACACCCGCGTCATCAAGGCGCGCCTGAACGGCCACAAGATCACCGGCGGCAAGATCGAAGTGCTGGTCGAACGCATCACCGAACCCGACCGCGTCCTGGCCCACGTGCGCGCCAGCAAGTCGCCCGGTCCGGGCATGGTGCTGCGCCTGGCCGACGCCTTCGACGCCACCGTGCTGGGCCGCGAAGGCGAACTCTTCGACATCCGCTTTCCCGGCCCCGTGCTGGATCTGCTGGACGCGCACGGCGCGACGCCGCTGCCGCCCTACATCACGCACGAGGCCGACAGCGGCGACGACGAACGCTATCAAACCGTCTACGCGCGCGAACCCGGCGCGGTGGCCGCGCCCACCGCCGGCCTGCACTTCGACCAGCCCACGCTGGATCGCCTGGCGGCGATGGGCGTGGAACGCGCCTTCGTCACGCTGCACGTGGGCGCGGGTACCTTCCAGCCGGTGCGCGTGGACAATCTGGCCGATCACATCATGCACGCCGAATGGTTCACCGTGCCGCAAGCCACGGTCGACGCGATCGCCGCCGCCCGCAGCCGCGGCGGCCGGGTCATCGCCGTCGGCACCACCAGCGTGCGCGCCCTGGAATCCGCCGCCGCCCAGACCGAAGGGCGCACCGCCCTCGGCCTGCCGCTGGCCGCCGCCCAGGGCGACACCCGCCTCTTCATCACCCCCGGTTACCGGTACCGCGTCGTCGACGCCCTGGTCACCAACTTCCACCTGCCCCAGTCGACCCTGCTGATGCTGGTGTCGGCGCTGGCCGGCGTAGAACCCATACGCCGCGCCTACGCCCACGCCGTCGCCGAGCGCTACCGCTTCTTCAGCTATGGCGACGCCATGTTTATCGAGTCCCCCGCCCCATGACCGGACTGAATTTCGAACTGCTCGCCACCGACGGCGGCGCCCGCCGCGGCCGCATCACGCTGAACCACGGCGTGGTCGAGACGCCCATCTTCATGCCTGTCGGCACCTATGGCAGCGTCAAGGCCATGATGCCGCACGAACTGAAGGAGATCGGTTCGCAGATCGTGCTGGGCAACACCTTCCACCTGTGGCTGCGCCCAGGCACGGAAATCATGGAAAAGCACGGCGGCCTGCATGGCTTCATGCAGTGGGACAAGCCCATCCTGACCGACTCCGGCGGCTTCCAGGTGTTCAGCCTGCAAGGCATGCGCAAGATCACCGAGGAAGGCGTCAAGTTCGCTTCCCCGATCGACGGCGCGCGGCTGTTCCTGACGCCGGAAGAATCCATGCGCATCCAGCGCTCGCTGAATTCCGACATCGTCATGGTGTTCGACGAGTGCACGCCCTATGAAATCGACGGCCGCCCCGCCACCGTCGAAGAAGCGGCCCGCTCCATGCGCATGTCGCTGCGCTGGGCCCGCCGCTCGCGCGAGGAATTCGACCGCCTGCAGAACCCCAACGCCCTGTTCGGCATCGTCCAGGGCGGCATGTACGAAGCCCTGCGCGACGAATCCCTGGCCGGGCTGCAGGACATCGGCTTCCACGGCTACGCCATCGGCGGCCTGTCGGTCGGCGAGCCCAAGGAAGACATGATGCGCATCCTGGCGCACGTCACGCCCAAGCTGCCGGCCCAGGCGCCGCGCTACCTGATGGGCGTGGGCACGCCGGAAGACCTGGTCGAAGGCGTGAGCCGCGGCGTGGACATGTTCGACTGCGTCATGCCGACCCGCAACGCCCGCAATGGCTGGCTGTTCACGCGCTTTGGCGACGTCAAGATCCGCAACGCCAAGTACCGCGACGACACCCGCCCGCTGGACCCCAGCTGCAGCTGCCATACCTGCGCGAATTTCTCGCGGGCCTACCTGCACCACCTGCAGCGCGCCAATGAAATCACCGGCGCGCGCCTGAACACCCTGCACAACCTGCATTTCTATCTGACCATCATGAAGGAAATGCGCGAAGCCATCGCCGAAGGCCGCTTCGACGCCTGGCGCGCGCAGTTCGCGGCAGACCGGGCGCGGGGGGTGGATTAGAATTTCAGGACCTATATACAATAGTCGGCTTGCCCTATCCATGGCTCGCGCGGGGATGGGCGCATAAAAACACTAGATACAAACACCCAAACAGACTAAACGCAGGAGAATTCAATGTCCGTTATCGATACCGCCAGCCTCGTCGTGGCTCAGGCCGCCGCCCCCGAGGGTAACGCGCTGATGGGCATGCTGCCCATCATCCTGATGTTCGTGATCCTCTACTTCCTGATGATCCGTCCCCAGATGAAGCGCCAGAAGGAACACCGCAACCTGATCGCCGCCCTGGCCAAGGGCGACGAAGTGGTCACCGCCGGCGGCATGCTCGGCAAGGTCACCAAGGTCAACGACAGCTACGTCACCGTCGAAGTCTCCGAACTGGCCGACAAGCCCGTCGAAGTGATCATGCAGAAGTCCTCGGTCTCGACCGTGCTGCCCAAGGGAACCATCAAGGCCCTGTAAGCGTCCCACAGGAGCCCCCATCGGGCTCCTGTTGCTTGATGGCCCTGTCGCCGCCCGCCGCGCTTGTCGCCCGGGCGGCCCTTTCATCACTTTTACATGAAGTAGCCGGCAATGAACCGCTATCCCCTTTGGAAGTACATTACGGTCCTGGTCGCGGTCATCATCGGCCTGCTGTACACGCTTCCCAACTTCTACGGCGAATCCCCGGCCGTCCAGGTTTCCAGCGCCAAGGCCACGATCAAGGTCGATCCCGCCATGCTGAGCCGGGTCGAACAGATCCTGACCGACGCCAAGATCCCCAATGAAGGGGTCTATTACGAACAGAACGGCACGCTCGGCACCGTGCGCGCCCGCTTCACGTCGACCGACCTGCAGTTGCAGGCGCGCGACCTGATCGACAAATCCCTCAACACCGTCGCCGGCGACCCCCACTACACGGTCGCGCTGAACCTGCTGCCCGCCTCGCCCGCCTGGATGCGCGCCCTGGGCTGGTTCGCGCCCAAGCCGATGTACCTGGGCCTGGACCTGCGCGGCGGCGTGCACTTCCTGCTGCAAGTGGACATGCAGGGCGCCCTGACCGCCCGCTACGACTCCCTGGCCGCCGACGTGCGCTCCGTGCTGCGCGACCAGAAGGTCAACGTGGCCGGCGTCGAACGCTCGGGCCTGGCCATTGCCGCCACCTTCGCCGACACCGACGACCGCGACCGCGCCATCTCCACCCTGCGCAGCCGCCTGCCCGACCTGGAGTTCACCGAGCGCACGGAAAACGGCAAGCCGTTGCTGATGGCCGCGCTGAACCCGGCCGCCGTCACCCGCGTGCAGGACTCCGCGCTCAAGCAGAACATCAACACGCTGCACAACCGGATCAACGAACTGGGCGTGGCCGAACCGGTCATCCAGCAGCAAGGCGCCGACCGCATCGTGGTGCAGCTGCCCGGCGTGCAGGACGTGGCCAAGGCCAAGGAACTGCTGGGCCGCACCGCCACGCTGGAAATCCGCATGGTCGACGACTCCCCCGCCGCGCAGGCCGCGCTGCTGGGCGGCAGCGTGCCTTTCGGCCTTGAACGCTACAACGACCGCGACGGCCGTCCCATCCTGGTCCGCCGCCAGGTCATCCTGACCGGCGAAAACCTGCAGGACGCCCAGCCCGGCCGCGACTCGCAGACCCAGCAGGCCGCCGTCCACCTGACGCTGGACTCCAAGGGCGCCCGCATCTTCCGCGACGTCACCCGCGACAACATCGGCAAGCGCATGGCCATCCTGCTGTTCGAAAACGGCAAGGGCGAAGTGGTCACGGCTCCGGTCATCCGCGGCGAAATCGCCGGCGGCCAGGTGCAGATCTCGGGCAGCATGAGCTCCGAAGAGGCCGCCGACACCGCGCTGCTGCTGCGCGCCGGCGCCCTGGCTGCGCCCATGTCCATCATCGAGGAACGCACCATCGGCCCGAGCCTGGGCGCGGACAACATCGCCAAGGGCTTCTACTCGACGCTGTACGGCTTCCTGGCTATCGCTGCCTTCATCATCCTGTACTACCACCTGTTCGGCGTGTTCTCCACGATCGGCCTGACCATGAACGTGCTGCTGCTGCTGGCGCTGCTGTCCATGCTGCAGGCCACGCTGACCCTGCCGGGCATCGCGGCAATCGCGCTGACGCTGGGCATGGCCATCGACTCGAACGTGCTGATCAACGAACGGATACGGGAAGAGTTGCGCGCCGGCGCCAGTCCGCAACAGGCCATCCATCATGGCTTCGAGCGCGCCTGGGGCACCATTCTCGACTCGAACCTCACCACTCTGATCGTGGGCCTGGCGCTGCTGGCCTTCGGTTCGGGCCCGATCCGGGGCTTCGCGGTGGTGCACGTGCTGGGCATCCTGACCTCGATGTTCTCGTCGGTGGTGGGCGTGCGCGCGCTGGCCAACCTCTGGTACGGCCGCAAGAAGAAGCTCACGTCGATCTCCATCGGTGAAGTCTGGAAACCGAAGACCAACTGAACATGAGCGCGGGCGGCCCGGCCGCCCGCCACAGATAAAGCCTAAGGCGAAAAATGGAATTTTTCCGTATTCACCGCACCATCCCGTTCATGCGCCACGCGCTGGTGCTGAACATCATCAGTCTCGTCACATTCCTGGCGGCTGTTTTCTTCATCGTCACGCGCGGCTTCCACCTGTCGATCGAATTCACCGGCGGCACGGTCATGGAAGTCAACTACGCTCAGACGGCGCAGCTTGAAAACGTGCGCGGCGTGGTCTCCAAGCTGGGCTACACCGACTTCCAGGTGCAGAACTTCGGCACCTCGCACGACGTCATGATCCGCCTGCCGCTGCAGGAAGGCCAGACCTCGGCCACCCAGAGCGAAACCGTCATGGCCGCGCTGAAGACCGCCGATTCCGGCGTCGAGCTGCGCCGTGTCGAGTTCGTGGGCCCGCAAGTGGGCCAGGAGCTGCTGCACAACGGCCTGATGGCCCTGCTGGTCGTGGTCATCGGCATCATGGTCTACCTGGGCTTCCGCTTCGAATGGAAGTTCGCCGTCGCCGGCGTGATCGCCAACCTCCACGACGTGGTGATCATCCTGGGCTTCTTCGCCTTCTTCCAGTGGGAATTCTCGCTGTCGGTGCTGGCGGGCGTGCTGGCGGTGCTGGGCTACTCCGTGAACGAATCCGTGGTCATCATGGACCGGATCCGCGAAAACTTCCGCAAGTACCGCAAGGCGGACGTGCACGAAGTCATCAACAGCGCCATCACGCAGACCATCTCGCGGACCATCATCACCCACGGTTCCACGCAGATGATGGTGCTGGCCATGCTGTTCTTCGGCGGCCCCACCCTGCACTACTTCGCCATGGCCCTGACCATCGGCATCTGGTTCGGCATCTACTCGTCGGTGTTCGTGGCCGCGGCCCTGGCCATGTGGCTGGGCGTCAAGCGCGAAGACCTGGTCAAGCCGGTCAAGAAGGAAGGCGAGGAAGGCGAAGCCGCCTGATCCGTTTCCGCTTGAAGAGAAACCCGCCGCATTGCGGCGGGTTTTTTATTGCGCGGCGCTTGCCGCCTTGCGCCTGGCCAGGAACCGCAGGGCCAGACCGCCGGGAACCACGGCGAACTGGAGCAAGCCGGCGTAGAGCCAGGCCCAGGTCCAGCGGAAACGCCACGGAATGAATTCAGGCACCCCGTTGTCGTCGAAATACGGGTCATGAATGACCAGCGCCAGGCCGCCCAGATACGAAAGCACAAGACATCCCGCCACGAACAGCCACCGCCGCGTGGCCGGGGCCGTCCAACCATGACGGCGGCCGTGCACGGCGCTGGCCGCCAGGCTGATCAGCAGGCTGGCCGCGAACAAGACGGGGAATAAAAGAAAAGCCACGGCATCGCTCCCGGCTACAGGTCCGGCGCCATTGTGCCAGCCGCGATCGCAAACGGCTCGCGGACGCGCACAGGATGCCCTCCGCTTGACCAATACATAAGTATTGACTAATGTATTGTCATGCTCGAAAACGACATCTTCAAGGCGCTGGCCGATCCGACCCGCCGCGCCATCTTCGAAAAGCTCGCCGCCGGCGGCATGAACGCCAGCGCCCTGCGCGTGGGCATGGAGATCAGCCAGCCAGCCATGTCGCAGCACCTTTCCGTGCTGCGCAAGGCGCGCCTGGTGCGCGAGGAAAAACAAGGCCGTTTCGTGAACTATGAAGTCGACCCCGACGGACTCGCGCTCATTGCCGGATGGCTGGCGAAGTACCGCGCCTACTGGCCGGCCCGCATCGAAGCCCTGAACGCCCTGCTCAAGGACATGGACCAATGAAGCCGACCGCGCCGCAAGACCCGCCCCAGGACATCGTGCTCGAATACGAACTCGACGCGCCGCCCGAAAAAGTCTGGCGCGCCATCAGCATCCCCGAATTCCGCGAACAATGGCTGCCTGGACGGGCGCTGGCCAGCGCCGAACCCGCGGACGCGACGCCAGCTGAAGAAGTCCGATACCGCATGCGCGACGAGGAACCGCCTTTCCTCGAAAGCCTGGTGACCTTCCAGATCCGGCCCGTCGCCGACGGCCGCACGCTCCTGCGCATCATCCACGCGCTGGACGACGCGCGGCTGGAGCGCCGCGGGCGCCTCGCCGCCAACGACGCCAGCCCCTTCCTCATGCGCGCCGCCTGAACCCGGCCCAAGCGCAAGGCAATCGCAACCCAGGAGATTCGTCCATGCAGGACGTGATGCAATACGTACCCATGGTGGTCGAGCAATCCGGCCGCGGCGAGCGGTCCTTCGACATCTATTCGCGGCTGCTGCGCGACCGCATCATCTTCCTGAACGGCGAAGTCAACGACTCGGTGTCGGCGCTGGTCTGCGCCCAGCTGCTGTTCCTGGAATCCGAGAACCCGACCAAGCCCATCCATCTCTACATCAACTCTCCTGGCGGGGTCATCACCAGCGGCCTGGCCATGTACGACACCATGCAGTTCATCACCGCGCCGGTGCACACGCTGTGCATGGGTACGGCGCGCTCCATGGGCTCGTTCCTGCTGATGGCGGGTGAACCCGGCGAACGATGCGCGCTGGCCAATGCCAGCGTGCACGTGCATCAGCCTTTGGGCGGCTTCCAGGGCCAGGCCTCGGACGTGCTCATCCACGCCGAGGAAATGCGCAGGACCAAGGACCGCGTCACGCGCGTCTACGCCCAGCACTGCGGACGCAGCTACGAAGACGTCGAGCGCACACTGGACCGCGACTGCTACATGAGCGCGGAAGAAGCGCTGGAATGGGGCTTGATAGACCGGGTGCTGAAGCGCCGGGACCTGGGCGTCTGACACTGTACCGCCGCCCCCCGTCGCGCTGTACGGGTACGGATCCGCGCGGATTCGCTACCATAGCCGCACCATGAAACTCGTCATCGATCACCTCGTCATCGCCGCCGCGGACCTGGACAGCGGCGCCGAATACGTCGCCGGACTGCTCGGCATCGCCCCCTCGGGCGGCGGCGCGCATCCGCGCATGGGCACCCACAACCGGGTGCTGGGCATGGCCGGCGGCATCTACCTTGAAGTCATTGCCATTGATCCGCAGGCCCCGGCGCCTGCGCGGCCGCGCTGGTTCGGGCTCGATCAGGACGCCGTCCGCGCCCGCATCGCCCAGGGCCCCTACCTGGCGCATTGGGCGGCACGGGTCGAAGCGCCGCAGGATCTGACCCGCATGCAGGCCGAGCATCCCGCGCGCATTCCTCCCGCCATCCCCATGGAGCGCGGCCATTTGCGCTGGCGGCTGACGGTGCCGGACGATGGCAGCCTGCCCGCCTGGCGCGAAGCCGGCCACGCGGCTGGCGACGGCCTGCTGCCCACGCTGATCCAGTGGGACGTGGCCGACTACCCCGGCGTCAGCCTGCCGCGCCAGGACCTCGTCCTCAAGCAACTTTCCGGCAGCCATCCGCAGGCCGGACTGCTGCGCCAGGGGCTGGCCTGGCTGGGCGCGGACCACCTGATCCAGCTGGAACAGACTGACGGCCCGCCGCGCCTGAGCGCGCAGATCGAAACAGCCGACGGCCTGAAGATCCTGGCCTGACTGTCCGCCTCGCCTTGCAAAAAAACCCAGAACATCCGGAGACCCTTTACATGCATTCCACCCGCAAGCGTTTCGACGAAGACCCTTATCTGGACCGGTGCGAGGCCACCGTGATCGCGGTCAGCCCCGAGGGCGTCGAACTGGACGAGACCGTCTGCTACGCGCGCAGCGGCGGCCAGGCGGGCGACAGCGGCACGCTGACATTGGCCGACGGCCGCGCACTGGCGCTCACCGACACCGTCTACGCCGAAGACCGCAAGCGCATCCTGCACGTGCTGGAAGGCGACATCGCGCCGCAAGTGGGCGAGCGCGTTTCGGTGGCCATCGACTGGCCGCGGCGCCACCGCCTCATGCGCCTGCATACCTGCCTGCACCTGCTGGGCTCGCTGGTGCCCGCGCCGGTGACCGGCTGCAATATTTCGCCCGATTCCGCCCGCATCGACTTCGACCTGCCCGAATCCACGCTGGACAAGGCCGACCTGACCGAACGCCTGAACGCCCTGATCGACGCCCGTACCGGCGTCAGCATCAACTGCATCACGCCCGAGGAACTGGCCGCGCAACCCGATCTGGTGCGCACCATCGGCGCCGCGCCCCCGGCAGGCACGGCCAGCATACGCATCGTCGAGATCCCCGGCGTGGACCGCCAGCCCTGTGGCGGCACGCACGTGGCCAACACGGGCGAAATCGGCGCCGTAGCAGTCACCAAGATCGAAAAGAAAAGCCGCACGAACCGGCGCGTGGTGGTGAACTTCGCGTAAGCCGCCGCCTGAAGCCGGCTCATGGCCGGCCGCCTGGACCAGGCTTACTTCTTCCACCAGCGCCAGGGCGCGCGCAGAGGCCATTGGTAGCTGGCGCCCAGCACCCGGGGCGCCAATACGTGCCCGACCAGCACCGCGATACCCGCGGCCGTCATCACGTCCGACAGATAGTGGTCCAGGTTGACCAGCCGGCTCATCGCCACCAGCGCCGCCAGCAGCAGGAAGACCCAGCGCCAGCGCGGCGCCAGGATGCCCAGCACCACCGCCACGGCAAATGCCGCATAGGTGTGGCTGGAAGGGAAGGAGTTGTACAGCTGGGCACGGGAGAAAGACTCGCCCAGCCCGTAGATGCCCTTCTCGAAGAAGAGCTCGGGGCGCGCCCGCGCCACCGAACGCTTGAGCACCAGCACCACCAGCCCGCCGACCGCCATGGTCGACAGCATCAGCAGGCTGCCGCGCGCCATGCTGGCGTAGCTCATGCGCACCGGGTTGCGCCAGCCGCGCGTCAGGCCGACCAGGCCGATCACATAGAAGGCCAGCGCCACGCCGATATAGGGGCCGCTTTCGCCGAGTTCGCCGATCCATTCGAAGGATTCGTTCACGCCTTCGGACACCGACTGCTTGATCCACACCGCCAACGGCAGGTCCACCCATAACGCGCAGGCGCTGGCGGCCAGCGCCAGCGCGCAGCCCAGCAGCACCCAGGTCAGAGCGGAAAACGGGTTGCGGAACTGGTCGGGCGCGGAACCGGCCGCGGCGTCGGATACGGGAGCGGCCGCCGAAGGCGTCAGGGGGTTGCTGTTCATCGGTACCGCTATCGGGAAATGAGAAATATTCTGGACTGTGGAATCAGCCCGGCACGCTATCGTAACGGCCTGCGCGCGCCAGACCAAGAAGCAAATTCGGGCAAGGGTTAAAATCCCGGGTTTCCTACCATTCTGCCCCCGGGATCTACACCCGTCACGGCGACCATCATGCAAGAAACCACCCTCAAGCGCGCCGACGCCGCGCCCGACGGCGCCAGCGCCGCCCTCCCCGCCGCCGACGCCGGCTCCCCCCGCAAGCTGTACATCCGCACCTTCGGCTGCCAGATGAACGAGTACGACTCGGACAAAATGGCCGACGTGCTGCGCGGCGACCAGGGCCTGGAGCTGACCGACAACCCCGAAGACGCCGACGTCATCCTCTTCAACACCTGTTCGGTGCGCGAGAAGGCGCAGGAAAAGGTCTTCTCGGACCTGGGCCGGGTGCAGCACCTGAAGAAAACCAATCCCAACCTGGTGATCGGCGTGGGCGGCTGCGTGGCCAGCCAGGAAGGCGAAGCCATCGTCAAACGCGCGCCCTACGTGGACGTGGTGTTCGGTCCGCAGACGCTGCACCGCCTGCCGGACCTGATCAAGCGCCGCCGCGACGAAGGCCGCTCGCAGGTGGACATCAGCTTCCCCGAGATCGAAAAGTTCGACAACATGCCGCCGCCCCGCGTGGACGGCGCCACGGCGTTCGTCTCCATCATGGAAGGCTGTAGCAAGTACTGCAGCTTCTGCGTCGTGCCCTACACGCGCGGCGAGGAAGTCTCGCGCCCCTTCGAGGACGTGCTGGTGGAAGTCGCCGACCTGGCCGACCAGGGCGTGAAGGAAGTGACGCTGCTGGGCCAGAACGTCAACGCCTACCGCGGCCGCATGACGGACAGCGACGAGATCGCCGACTTCGCCATGCTGCTGGAATACGTGCACGAAATCCCGGGCATCGAGCGCATCCGCTACACCACCTCGCACCCCAAGGAAATGACCCAGCGCATGGTGGACGCCTACGCCCGCCTGCCCAAGCTGGTGTCCTTCCTGCACCTGCCGGTGCAGGCCGGCAGCGACCGCGTGCTGGCGGCCATGAAGCGCGGCTACACCACCCTGGAATTCAAGTCCGTGGTGCGCCGCCTGCGCGCCGCCCGCCCGGACCTGACGCTGTCCTCGGACTTCATCGTGGGCTTCCCCGGCGAAACCGAGGAAGACTTCGAAAAGACCATGAAGCTGATCGAGGACGTCGGTTTCGACACCTCCTTCTCGTTCGTGTATTCGCGCCGCCCGGGCACGCCCGCCGCCGACCTGCACGACGACACGCCGCAGGACGTGAAGTTGCGCCGCCTGCAGCGCCTGCAGGCGCTGATCAACGAGCAGGCGGCCACGATCGCCCGCAACATGGTCGGCACGCGCCAGCGCCTGCTGGTCGAAGGCCCCTCGCGCCGCGACCCGAACGAGCTGATGGGCCGCACCGAGAACAACCGCATCGTGAACTTCGCCGCGCCCGCGCGGCTCATCGGACAAATGGTCGACGTCATCATCACCGAAGCGCACACCAATTCGCTGCGCGCCCGGGTCGCCGACGTGGACCGCACTCCCCAAGAGGCCGAATGACCACTCCCCGCTCCCGCGCCCGTCGCAGCATGCCCATCGTCGTCACCCTGGACGGCGACAACACCCATTTGGCCAACCTCTGCGGCCCGCTGGACGAAAACCTGCGGCAGCTGGCCGACGGCATGAACGTCAAGCTCTCGCGCCGCGGCAGCCGCGTCACCATCGAAGGCGAACTGGCGGAGCTGGCCGGCCGGATACTGCGCCGCTTCCACGAGCAGGCCGTGCACCGCGCCCTGTCGGTCGACGACATCCAGCTCGGGCTGGTGGAGATCGGCGTCGGGCGGCAGGAACAGGAACTGAAGGAAGAGCAGGCCCGCGAGGCCGACCCGCTGCCCGCCCTGGACGACGAAAGCGACAGCATCGCCCTGCGCACCAAGCGCAGCGACCTGCGTCCGCGCACGCCGCGCCAGCGCGACTACCTGAACAACATCCTCAAGCACGACATCACCTTTGGCGTCGGCCCCGCCGGCACCGGCAAGACCTGGCTGGCCGTGGCCTGCGCCATCGACGCGATGGAGCGCGACACGGTGCAGCGCCTGGTGCTGACGCGTCCCGCGGTCGAAGCCGGCGAGCGCCTGGGCTTTCTGCCTGGCGACCTGGCGCAGAAGGTCGACCCGTACCTGCGCCCGCTGTACGACGCGCTGTACGACCTGATGGGCTTCGAGAAGGTGCAGCGCCTGTTCGAAAAGCAAACCATCGAAATCGCGCCGCTGGCCTATATGCGCGGCCGCACGCTCAACCATGCCTTCGTCATCCTGGACGAAGCGCAGAACACCACGCCGGAACAGATGAAGATGTTCCTGACGCGGATCGGCTTCGGCAGCAAGGCGGTCATCACCGGCGACCCGTCGCAGGTGGACCTGCCGCGCGGCCAGGATAGCGGCCTGGCGCATGCGGTGAAGGTGCTGCACGACGTGCAGGGCATCGCCACCACCCGATTCACCAGCCGAGACGTCGTGCGCCATCCCTTGGTCGCCCGCATCGTCGACGCCTACGACCGCGCCGCCGAAGATGAAGCCTGAACTGTCCCTGTCCGTGCAATACGGCGTCGAGGAAGCCCGCCTGCCCCGCTGGCGCCTGCGCCGCTGGGCCGAACGCGCGCTGGCGGGCGCGGCCGAGGACGGCCTGGTCACGTTTTCGGCCGCGGAACTGAGCCTGCGGCTGGTCGGCGCGGCCGAAGGCCGGCGCCTGAACCGCGACTTTCGCGGCCGCGACTACGCCACCAATGTGCTGACCTTCGAATACGGCGTGGATCCGCTGGGCGTTGCGCGCGGCGACATCGTCATGTGCGTGCCGGTGCTGGTGCGCGAGGCCCGCGAACAGCGCAAGGCGCTCCTGGACCACGCCGCCCACCTCACCATCCACGGCGTGCTGCACGCCCTGGGCTACGACCACATCAAGGCCCGCGACGCCAAGCGCATGGAAGCCCTGGAGACCGCCACGCTGGCCGCCATGCGCATCGCCGATCCTTACGTCGAGGCATGACGCGCGGACTCGGGTCAACCCTGAGAAATTGGCTGAAAATGGCGTCCAGCAAGGCGCAGATGGCGGCGGTTCCCCTCATTTTGGGGACCGCCGTTACAAATTGCAGGCCAGTATCGGTTATGCTGGCCCCTCCATAACTTGTCCTCCCGGACGATGTCTGACCCTTACCCTGCTCCCGAAGCGACGCCTGCTCGCTCCTCCAAACCCGCCGCCAAATCCCTTCTAGACCGCCTGCTTTCCCTCGTGCGCCGCGAGCCCGAGGACCGCGAAGGCATCAAGGCCGTTCTGGAAGCCGCGCACGAACGCCAGCTGCTCGACGCGGAATCCTACAAGATGATCAAGGGCGCGCTCGCCGTGTCCGAAGGCACCGTGGGCGACATCATGGTCCCGCGTTCGCGCATGGATCTGCTGGACGTCACGCAGCCCATCCCCTACCTGGTGGCCTCGGTCATCGAGACCGCCCACTCGCGCTTCCCCGTCTACGAGGGCGACCGTGACAACATCATCGGCATCCTGCTGGCCAAGGATCTGCTGCGCTGCATGCTGGAACCCGGCATCGAAGTGCGCACGCTGGTGCGGCCCGCGGTGTTCATCCCCGAATCCAAGCGCCTGAACGTGCTGCTGCACGAGTTCCGCGCCAGCCGCAACCACCAGGCCATCGTCATCGATGAGCATGGCGGCATTTCCGGCCTGGTCACGATGGAAGACGTGCTGGAACAGATCGTTGGCGACATCGAAGACGAATTCGACGAAACCGAGGAAGACTCGATCTTCCCCGAAGGCGAGAACCAGTGGCGCGTCCTGGCCGCCACCGACATCTCGCACTTCAATGAAGTGTTCGGCTGCCAGTTGCCCGACGACGAGTACGACAGCGTCGGCGGCTGGATGGGCGGACAGCTGGGCCGCATCCCGCGCCGCGGCGACACCGCCGAATTCGACGGCCTGCGCCTGGAAGTGGCCCGCGGCGACGCGCGCCGCGCCATCTGGCTGCGCGTCAAGCGCAACGCCCCGTCCCAAGCCTCCCGCCCCTCCGACGAAGCATGACCCAAACCCCGCGCAGCCGTAATCTGCGCGGCGCCGCCGGCCTGGTGCTGGCGGGCGCCGCGCACGCCTTGACGTTCTCGCCCGGCCCCCTGCCGGATTGGGCGTTGGCGGTGACCCAGGTCCTGATGCTGGCCATCGCCGCGCGCGTCACCCTGTACGCGCCTTCGGCCAAGCAGGCCTGGCTGCGCGGCTGGCTGTTCAGCTTCGCCAGCTACTCGTTGGGCTTGTACTGGATTTTCATCAGCCTGCACCGCTACGGCGACCTGGCCGCGCCGCTGGCCGTGGCCGCGGTGCTGGCGCTGTCGGCCTTCCTGGCCCTGTTCCCGGCCGCCGCCAGCGCGCTGGCGCGCCGCTACGCGCCGCTGGAGGCGGGCTCTCCGCCCTCCCGCATCCTGTCGGGCACGCTGGCCTGGGCCGCGATGTGGGCCGCGTTCGAATGGCTGCGCGCCGTGCTGCTGACCGGCTTTCCCTGGCTCAACATCGGTTACGCGCAGGTCGATAGTCCCATCGCCGGGTGGGCGCCGCTGCTCGGCGTGCATGGCATGGCTTTCCTGGCCGCCTTCGTCGCCGCGGCCCTCGCCAGCTTGTGGCAGCCCTCGCGCAAGAGCGGCGCCGGCTCGCGCCACGCCCTGGCCGCCGGCATCGCGCTGGCCCTGGCCGCCGCCGGCTGGCCGCTGTCCCGCATCGACTGGTCCACGCCGTCCGGCGATCCGCTGAACGTGCGCCTGGTCCAGGGCAACATCGGACAATCCCAGAAATTCGACCCCGCCCTGCTCGACCAGAGCCTGACGCGCCACCTGGACCTGGCCGCCATGCCGCCGGCGCCGGGCGTGCCCGCGCCGCAGCTGATCATCCTGCCGGAAACCGTGCTGCCGATTTTCCAGGACCAATTGGATCCGCGCGTCTGGGCGGTCTGGCGCGACCTGGCCGCCCAGCGCAACGCCACCATCGCCATGGGCGTGCCGCTGCACGACCGCGTCGACGGCCGCGACCGCTACACCAACAGCGTCATGGGCTTTGACGGCAATACCCCGGTCGAACAGCTCGTGGCCGGCAGCACCGCCATGCGCTACGACAAGCGCCACCTGGTGCCCTGGGGCGAATACGTGCCGCCCGGCTTCCACTGGTTCGTGGACATGCTGAACATTCCGCTGGGCGACTTCGACCGCGGCGCGGTGCGGCAGACGCCCTTCGCCGTCGGCGGCCAGCACATCGCATTCAACATCTGCTACGAAGACCTGTTCGGACCCGACCTGCTGCCCGCGCTGCAGCCCGGCCCCAACGGCGAACCGGGCGCGACCATACTGGTGAACGTCAGCAACCTGGGCTGGTTCGGCGACTCCTGGGCCTTGCGCCAGCATCTGCAGATCGGCCGCCTGCGCACCATGGAAACGGCGCGGCCGATGCTGACCTCCACCAACACCGGCATCACCGCCGCCATTGACGCCAAGGGCCGCGTCGCGGCCCAGCTCGCGCCGCTGCAGGCCGGCGTGCTGCCGGTGGCCGTGCAAGGCATGACGGGGCTGACGCCCTACGCGCGCTTCGGCGACAAGACGGCGCTGGCCCTGATCGGCCTGGCGCTCATCGCCGCGTTCGGCAGCGGCCGCAAGACGCGCCGCGCCTGAGGCGTCTTCAGGCGAACAGATTGGCCGGCAGCGCGCCGCTCTCCTCCGGCGGGCGCAGCGGCCCGCTGCCGGCGCCGGTGCGCTCGATCGCGTCCGCGATGGCGTCCATATCCTCGCCATCCAGTTCCAGCGACGCCGCGCCCAGCAATCCATTCACCTGGGCCGCGTTGCGGGCGCCCACGATCGCGCCCGTCACGCCCGGCCAGGCCAGGGTCCAGGCCGCTGCTACCGCCGCAACCGTTGCGCCGTGGCGTTCGGCGATGGGCTTGAACGCATCGGCCAGCGCCAGGTTGCGTTCGATGCCCGGAGAGGCGAATTCCGCGTTGCGCGCGCGCCAATCATCCGCCGGCAAGGCGCGGGCGCGTTCCACGCTGAAGGCGCCGGTCAATAGGCCGGACCCCATCGGGCTGTAGACGATCACGCCCGTGCCATTGCGCTCGCACCACGGAATCAGCTCCGCGCCCGCGGCGCGCTGAATGGCCGAAAACGGCGGCTGCAGCGTATCCACGTGGCCCAGCATTTCGGCCTGCTGCAGTTGCGCGAGATTGTGGTTGGACAGACCCACCGCCCTGACCTTGCCCTCTTGCTTCAGATCCAGCAGTTCCTGCCAGTACACCTCCAGGGGCGTGCCGTCGCCCGCCGGCCAGTGCATCTGATAGAGATCGATGCGCTCGACGCCCAGCCGGCGCAACGAGTCTTCGACTTCGCGCCGGATGCTGGCTGGCGCGCCGGTGCGCCGCGGCATCGCCTGGGGCTGCTCCGCCGACCAGGTCAGGCCGCATTTGGTGAACACGTAAGGCCGGGCGTCCGGCGTCATCTGCGCCAGCGCCCGGCGCACGATTTCCTCGGAATGCCCCAACCCGTACACCGCGGCGGTGTCGATCCAGTTGATGCCGCGCTCGACGGCGCGGCGGATCGCCGCCACCGAATCAGCATCGTCCTGCGGCCCCCAGCCCACCGCCCAACCGCTGCCGCCGATGGCCCAGGCGCCCAGCCCGATGCGGGTGATGTCCATGCCGCTCTGGCCCAGCGGCCGCGTGGGAAACGAAGTCTTGCTGCTCATGGCGATGTCCGTGCGTGCGGGTCCGGCGCAGAAAATTCTCCGGATCGGCGAAAAAATTTTTCGCTCACGATACCATTCTCACAAGTCTTTGATTTACTTGATTTCTGCATCAATCATGCTGGCCCGCCCTGAGCAAAAAAAGAGCAAAATCGGGCGAAAATCGCCTTCCACCCCCCTTTTTTTCCCGACTTTTTTGCTTTTTGCCGCCAAGCGACTTGCACACCAAATTTAGTTCGTGCATAATCTCGTTTCTTCGCCAACGGCACTAAACAAAACCGGCAACGAACTACGAAAAAGCACTCGGTAAAACGTGTGTTCGATTTCGTAAAACGTTGAACGGGTTGATTAGAAAGACGGGGGTATAGCTCAGCTGGGAGAGCGCTTGCATGGCATGCAAGAGGTCAGCGGTTCGATCCCGCTTACCTCCACCAGTCAACGGCGAAGGATGCAGTACCAGTTTGCAAGTCCAAGTCCCCTTCGTCTAGAGGCCTAGGACATCACCCTTTCACGGTGAGTACAGGGGTTCGAATCCCCTAGGGGACGCCAGTTCTTCTGGCAGCAGTATGTAGTGATGCAGTTGAAGTGACAATGTAGTTGAGTACGCCGCTGCGGAGCGGTAGTTCAGTTGGTTAGAATACCGGCCTGTCACGCCGGGGGTCGCGGGTTCGAGCCCCGTCCGCTCCGCCAAAAGCTCTCGCTCAGAGTCTTTCAAGAGCTCCGTTTTCGGGGCTTTTTTGCTTTATATAGTGTGAGACCTTGTTGTCTGAAGTTTGGGACATCGAGGATCCTGGGGGGTATAGCTCAGCTGGGAGAGCGCTTGCATGGCATGCAAGAGGTCAGCGGTTCGATCCCGCTTACCTCCACCAGTAAGCAGTACAGTAGTAAAGTTGTTCTGTTTTGTTCAGGTCCCCTTCGTCTAGAGGCCTAGGACATCACCCTTTCACGGTGAGTACAGGGGTTCGAATCCCCTAGGGGACGCCAGTCTTTCTGGCATGTAGTACCAAACTGCCTTGACACCGCAGTGCATTGAAGAAGTCAGAGTAAACCGCTGCGGAGCGGTAGTTCAGTTGGTTAGAATACCGGCCTGTCACGCCGGGGGTCGCGGGTTCGAGCCCCGTCCGCTCCGCCAAGCACATCACGCAGTTCGCAAGCGCGCTAGCCTTGCCAGCCATAGAAAGCTCCGGTTTCCGGAGCTTTTTGCATTTCTGCCCGCATCATCTGGCGGCAGCCATCTTCCCCGCCATCCCCCCCTACGCTCAGACTCGTCCATTTCGCCATCTGGACAGGCTTTCAGTGCGCCTTCATTCTCTTTTCGTCGTGCCCAGCGAAAAGAAGAGGACTACGTGACCGCGAACGCCGCCGCTCCCCATCCGCACCGCCAGCATCTGCAACGCATCATCGCAGGCCTGAACGAAGGCATCATCCTGCTCGAAGCGGACGGCGCCATCGCCTGGGCCAATGCCAGCGCGCTCAGGCTGCATGGCGCCGATGAGCTGGATGAACTCGGCGGCACGCCAGCCGGCTACCGCAAGCGCTACAGCCTCAGCTACCGCAACCATCACCGCGTGCCCGCGCGCCAATATCCGCTGGATCTGCTGGCTGCGGCCGAGCCGTTCGACGAACTGCTGCTGGACCTGGAACGCAAGGACGACGACGCGTTCCTGCGTAATGTGCGCGCCAGCGGCCTGAACCTGGACGGTAGCGACGGCGCCGACTACCGCGTCCTGATCCTGCATGACCAGACCGAGCAGATCAACGCCGAAGTACGCTTCGAGCGCGCCTTCGGCGCCAACCCCGCGCCCGCCCTCATCTGCCGCCTGTCCGACCTGCGCTATGTGAAGGTAAACCAGGGCTTCCTGGAGATGACCGGCTATGCGCGCGACGTCGTCGTGGGCAAGTCGGCCTATGAACTGGACGTGCTGGACGGCGGCGACGACAAGGACAACGCGGTCGCCAGCCTCAACGAAGGACAGACCATTGCGCAACGCGAGGGCGTGTTGAAACTTGCAGACGGCAGCGTGAAATTCGTCATCGTCGCGGGCCAGCCCATCGACATGCAGGGCGAACCATGCATGCTGTTCACCTTCATCGACCTCGAAGCCCGCAAGCGCACGGAGCTGGCCTTGCGCGAAAGCGAGGAACGATTTTCCAAGACGTTCCGTCTGGCGCCCGTTCCCATGGCGGTCTGCGAGGGTGAGACCCTGCTCGCGCTGGACCTGAACGACGCCTTCGCCACGGCCGCCGGCGCCTCTGCGCAGGACGGCATAGGCCGGACGCTGACCGGATTGGGGCTCCAGCTCTCCGATGAACTGGAGGCCAGCCTCAAGCGCGGCGAAAGCGCCCGCAGCCGCGAGGTGGCATTGGCGGCCACGGACGGCAGCCGGCTGGATTGCCTGCTGTCGGCCGACCCCGTGACCCTCGGCGGCCAGCAACGCGTGCTGCTGGCGATCCAGGACATCACGGAACGCAAGCGCTCCGAGGGGGAATTGCTGACCGCGATCGAGGCTGTCATGCAGGACACCTCCTGGTTCAGCCGCAGCGTCATCGAGAAGCTGGCGCAATTGCGCGAGCCCGCGCCCGCGACGCGCGACGTGGCCGAACTGGCGCAGCTCACCTCGCGCGAACGCGAGGTGCTGAGCCTGATGTGCCAAGGCCACGACGACGAGGGCATCGCCCGGCAACTGAAGCTGTCGCGCAACACGGTGCGCAACCACGTGGCCACCATTTACAGCAAGATCGGCGTGCATCGCCGCAGCGCGGCCATCGTGTGGGCGCGGGACCGCGGCATTACCGGGCACGAGCGCGTGCGGACGCGGGACAAGCGGGCCAAGGGCTGATCCCCCTCTAAAAATTTACAATTAGATGCAAAATAATCGACACCTCGGCGTCCCCGAAGATGTCCGCCACTTAGTAGCCCGCAACCCCAAAAATCTTTCATTTCCCATAAAAATACCCGCAACAGGCTGCTAATTTCTGGCTGATGGCCTGCATTGCGCAAACCCTGCGCAGCTTCTTACGATCCGCCGATCCTGCCCTTGCCCGACAAGCGGCGCGATCCCCGCAAGACCGAAAGGAGCCCATCCATGCAGACCGCCTACGTCCCCGTCCCGACCATCGCCAAGCCGGCCGCCGCCCCCGCCTGGAGCGCCGCCGACATCATGGCGCTCTTCGAGCTGCCGTTCATGGATCTGGTGTTCCGGGCGCAGCAGACGCACCGCGCCCACTTCGATCCGAACGCCATCCAGCTGTCCAGCCTGCTGTCGATCAAGACTGGCGGCTGTCCCGAAGACTGCGCCTATTGCCCGCAGTCCTCGCACTACGACACCGGCCTGGACGCCGACAAGCTGATGCCACTGGCGGACGTGGTGGCCGCGGCCCGCAAGGCCCAGGAAGGCGGCGCGCAGCGCTTCTGCATGGGCGCCGCCTGGCGCAGCCCCAAGCCGCACCACCTGGAGGCGGTGGCCGAGATGGTCAGCGCGGTGAAGGCCCTGGGCCTGGAGACCTGCGTCACGCTGGGCATGCTGCGCGAAGGCCAGGCCGAACAGCTCAAGAGCGCCGGCCTGGACTACTACAACCACAACCTGGACACCTCGCCCGAGTTCTACGGCAAGATCATTTCCACCCGTACCTACCAGGACCGGCTGGACACGCTGGACCGGGTGCGCGACGCCGGCATCAACGTGTGCTGCGGCGGCATCGTCGGCATGGGTGAATCGCGCCGCGAACGCGCCGGCCTGATTGCCCAGCTGGCCAACATGGAGCCTTATCCCGAATCCGTGCCGATCAACAACCTGGTGCAGGTGGAAGGCACGCCGCTGGCCGGCGTGGAAGCCCTGGACCCGTTCGAATTCGTGCGCACCATCGCCGTGGCCCGGATCGCCATGCCGCGCGCCGCCGTGCGCCTGTCCGCCGGCCGCGAAGCCATGGATGACGCGCTGCAGGCCCTGTGCTTCATGGCGGGCGCCAACTCGATGTTCTACGGCGACGCCCTGCTGACCACCGCCAATCCGCAGATGGAAGCCGACCAGCGCTTGCTGCAGCGCCTGGGCATGCGCATCGACGCCGCCCAGCACACGCACCACGACGCCACGGCATGCCGTTGACGCCCGGCCTCCTCTACCTGCTGGCCAGCGTCGCCTGCAGCGTCACCGTGGCCGTGCTGCTGAAGCTGGCGCGGCGCTACCAAGTGGACGTGCGCCAGGCCATCGCCATGAACTATGCGGTCGCCGCCCTGCTCTGCTGGGCCGTGCTGCGCCCGGACCCGGCGACGCTGCTGACCCCGCAAACGCCGTGGCTGGTGCTGGCCGCGCTGGGCGTGCTGCTGCCCAGCGTGTTCCTGGCGATGGCGGCGGCCGTGCGCCATGCCGGCATCGTGCGCAGCGACGCGGCGCAGCGCCTGTCCCTGTTCATCCCGCTGCTGGCGGCCTTCCTGCTGTTCGGCGAACCGGTAAGCGGCCGCAAGCTGGCTGCGACGCTGCTGGCCGCCAGCGCCTTGTATTGCCTGCTGCGCCGTGCGCCCCGCGTGCAGGCGCCGGGCGAGGACACGGTGGCCAACAGCCGCGCCATGTGGCTGTGGCCGCTGGTCGTCTGGGTGGGCTATGGCGTCATCGACATCCTGTTCAAGCAGATGGCGCGCGCCGGCACGGCTTTCGCGGGCGGGCTGCTGCTGGCCTTCCTCATCGCCGGGGTGTTGATGCTCTGCTACCTGCTGTGGCGGCGAGTGCGCTGCCAGCTTCGGCACCTGGCCGCGGGCGCGGCGCTGGGACTGGCGAACTTCGGCAACATCCTGACCTACATCCGCGCGCACCAATCGCTGCCCGAACATCCCGCGCTGGTATTCGCGTCCATGAACATGGGCGTGATCACGCTGGGCACGCTGGTCGGCGCGCTGGCTTTCCGCGAACCGCTGACCCGGCTGAACCTGCTGGGCATCGCGCTGGCCCTGGCGGCCATCGTGCTGATGGCGCCCTGGTAAGGGCGCCATCCCGGCCTCAGGTGCCGGTGCGCATCTGGCGTTCGTCTTCTGCGGCGTCGTCCGCCGTATCCTTGGCGGCGTCGCCTGGCGGTTCCGCGGCGGGCGGTTCGGCCGCCGCCACGGGCGCAACTTCGGGCTGCACCATTTCCATGGCGATGTCGGTGGCCGGATCCACGCGCGGATCCAGCACCGCCGCGGCGGGCGAGCTCTGCAGCGTGTCCGGCATGGGCACGAAATGCGTGGGCGCCTCTTCCACCTGATGCGCGCCGGTGACGCGGGTGGGACGCACCTGCCAGACCAGGATCAGGGCGCAGGCGGAAATGAAGACGTAGTACATGCTGGGGCCGGCCAGGGACATCAGCACCCCGGCGATCATCGGCCCGACACATGCCCCCACGCCGTAGGTCATGAGCAGCACGGCCGACAGGCTGACCCGGCGCTCGGATTCCACGTGATCGTTGGCGAACGCCGCGCCCAGCGGGTACAGCGTGAACTGCAGCACGCCGAAGACACAGGACATGGCGACCAGCGCCCAGTACGGCAGCACGATCCAGCCCCACATCACCACCGGCAGCAGCACCAGCAGCAGCGCGTTGAAGCGGATCAGCCCGGCGCGGTTGATGCGGTCGGACAGCCAGCCCATGGGCCATTGCGACAGCAGGCCCGCGGTCACCGCGGCGGCCACGAAGATCGCCGCCTGCGAGGTCGACAGGCCATGCTTGGCGCCGTAGACGGCCGCCAGGCCATAGAAAGCGCCGGAAAGGTTGCCGGCCACGAACAGCACCGTCATGGACAACGGCACGCGCCGCATGAAGAAGCGTATATCCAGCGGCGCCGGGAGCGGCGTGGGCGGGTGCGAACGCGCCGTGACGGCGATCGGCACCAGGCACAGCACCAGGCACATGGCCACCAGCGTCAGGGGCCGCAGGTCCAGCGTGGCATAGGCCGTCAGGGCCAGTTGACCCAGCACGGTGCCCAGGCCGGACACAACCATGTAGACCGAGAAGACGCGCCCGCGCTGGTGGTTTTCGGTCTGCTCGTTGAGCCAGCTTTCGATGACCATGAATTCGGTCACCATCACGATGCCCGAAATGACGCGGAACACCAGCCACAGCGGCATGGAGTCGACCAGCGTCTGGGCCAGGATCATGCTGGTGGCCACCGCCGCACAGGCGACGAACGCCCGGATGTGGCCCACCCGGATGATGAGTTTGTGCCCAAGGCGGGCGCCGCACACCAGGCCCAGGTAGTAGCCGGCGATCAGGGCGCCGATCCATACCTCGCTGACAGACTGCGCTGTCAGCCTGAGCCCCATATAGGTGTTGAACAGACCCGTGCCGATGAGCATCAGCAAGGTCGCGAAGTAAAGCGACGAAAAAGAGGAGATGGTGGCGAGCATGGCGTCGGCAACCGCTGCTGGCGGCAACGCAACAGGCCGCGAAAGCGGCCCGCTGCGCTAAGCGGTAAAACAGGAACTGCGTGGGATCAGACTTGCGACAGCATCGTGGCGGCGTCGCTGACTTCGAACTTGCCGGGGCCTTCGACGTTCAGCTGCTTGACCACGCCATCGACGATCAGGGCAGAGTAGCGCTGCGAGCGCACGCCCATGCCGCGCTGGATCAGGTCCAGCTCCAGGCCCAGTTCCTTGGTCCACAGGGCGGAACCGTCGGCCAGCATGCGGACCTTGCCTTCGGTCTTCTGCTCGCGGCCCCAGGCGCCCATGACGAACGCGTCATTGACCGACACGCACCAGATTTCATCGACGCCCTTGGCCTTCAGGGCCGCGGCCTGTTCCACATAGCCCGGCAGATGCTTGGCCGAGCAGGTGGGCGTGAAGGCGCCCGGCAGGGCGAACAACGCGATGGTCTTGCCGCGGGTCAGGTCGGCGACCTGGAACGCGTTGGGGCCCAGCGAGCAGCCGGCGGTTTCGGTTTCGATGAATTCGGTCAGGGTGCCGTCCGGCACGCGATCGCCGACTTTGATCGTCATGTAGATCTCCAGGAGGAATAGGGGCAATGCACTGGGGCAGGAGCGCCCCACAGGCTCCATCATAGTTCCTGCGCGGCCGCCTTGCTGGCCAGCCGGCGTCCGGGAAAGAAAGATGCACAGTCTGAAACGACTCCACACCATGGCTACACGGGCTCGAAACGGCTGATTGCCATAATGTTGTGGTTGCAATCACCGCCCGCGCACGCCGCGCTGCCGGCTGGCGGGCATCTAGCGGAGATTCATCGATGCGCAAGATCTTGACCGGCCTGGCCCTGACGCTGGCCTCGGCCACCACGGCCTGGGCGGCTCCCGATGCCGCCGAACAGGCCCAATACGACTCCTTCGTCATCGCCGCCGGCGCCTCCAACGGCGCCGCCCGCGCCTGCGGGGCGTCCGAACCCGACCTGGCCCAGCACCAGGCCACGGCCCGCAAGAACCTGCTGCAGTATGCGCAGGAATATGGCTTTTCTTCGGGCGGGTATGACGGCCTGTTCCAGAAGGGACAGGGCCAGGGGACGGCGATGATGGAAGAGATGAAGCGCTCGGGAGTGGATGGGTGCCGGGGGGTGCTGGGCGGGTTTCAGAACGAGAGGGTGATGGAGTATGAGGAGATGAAGAGGGCGTTGGCTGAGGTTAGTGATGGGTTGCCGGGGGAGAAGGCGCAGTAGGTTTTTGATGGGTCACGGTTCGGGTTCTTCAGACGCCAGTCGCGGCGGCGGGGCCGGAGGCGCGACTGGCTCTGCTGGTTGAAACTTCCCTGACCCTGGGACGAACGGTGTGCTTAGGGTTCTCGCCGCCGTTGGGGTATGGCGATGGATCTTGCGGGGCCCGCCCCCGGCCGGCCGCGCAGGCGGCCTCTGGGGGCTTACGCGGTGTCTTGCGATTCCCGATGGCGCTGCGCGCTGGTGAGGAGTGGTCTTGGATCTCACGAGCAGTTTTTCGTGGCGCCCATCAAAGCCCGTTGCCAGGTCAATCGCCACTTGAACTCCAATGCCGGATGGGTGGCGCGCGTACTGGTCTTCATGCGCAAACGGCTGCTCGCCGCGCGCCACCCATCACCACCCCTCCCCCCTTGACGGCGACGCCAGAAGAAATCCAATCGGCGCATGCGCGCCAGCGATCACAATCACACTTAAAACGATGACGTATGTATTAATCGGCCGCCCGCGCGGCCGATTAATACGGGCGTCCAAGACTCGCCCCCGACCACGGCTCCAGCAGCGCCGCAGCCCAAGACAGCGGCAGCCCGTCGGCGCGGGCGGCGTGGCGGCTCGCAACCTCGATGCGCCCGAGGGAATCTGAAGGAAAGGCCGCAGGCCTTGACGAAGATGACGACGGGGGGGGCCGCCGAGGCCAGTCCGGAGCGAACGCTCCGGACCGCAATCGTGGGCGCGAGCCGCCACGCCGCTCGCGACGACGGGCGACCTACGAAGACTCGGGGAACCTACGAAGACTCGGGGAACCTACGAAGACTCGTGCGAACCCATAGCGTCCAAGAAGACCCAAACGAACCTACGAAGATCAAAGCCCGTTCTGCTTGAACCAATCCAACATCCGCGTCCAAGCCTGCTCCGCCTCAGCCTTCCGATAAGAAGGCCGATAATCCGCATGAAACGCATGCGGCGCGTCCGGATACACATCGATCCGTGAAGCCTTCGCCGCCGCCGGCCCCTGCGCCAGCTCCAGCCGCATCTTGTCCACGTCGGCCATCGAAATCCCGGCGTCCTTGCCGCCATAAGCCCCCAGCACCTTCGCCTTCAGGTCATTCACCTGGCTCAGCACCGATTTGGGCTTCAGTTCCGAAGGCTGCCCGCCCAACTGGCCGTACCAGGCCGCGCCGGCCTTGAGCTTCGGGTTGTGGGCCGCGTACAGCCATACCTGGCGACCGCCCCAGCAGAAACCCACGATGCCCAGCCGGTCCGGATTGCCGCCGTTGGACGCGGCCCAGGCCGCGGTCGAATCCAGGTCGGTCATCACCTGAGCGTCCGGGACCTTGCCGATGATTTCCGCCTGCAGCTTCGGGATCTCGGTGTATTTGGACGGATCGCCCTGGCGCGCGAAAAGTTCGGGCGCGATGGCCAGATAGCCCTGGTGGGCCAGCCGCCGGCACACGTCCTGGATGTACTCGTGCACCCCGAAAATCTCCGACACCACCAGCACCGTGGGCAAGTCCTTCTTGCCCTTGGGCGCCGCGCGGTATGCCGGCATCTTGCCGTCCTTGACCGGGATGTCCACCTTGCCGGCCACGAGGCCGCTGGCGTCCGTGGTGATCGTGGTCTGCGCCACGGCCTGGCCGGCCGCCAGCGAAAACCCCGTCGCCACCGTGGTGGCCATGAAACCCCGCCGGTTCAGCCGCAAGGGCGGAAGCAGGCTGTCGAAGTGCGCGTCCTGGTCATTCATCGAGAATCTCCTGGCAAAAAGCTGGCAGGGGCGGCTGGGCGCCGCCTCCCGGACCAGCCTGGTTCACTTCAGGGAGAAGTCCACGCGCGAGGGTTGCCCCTCGTCCTTGATGCCATCCGCGTCCAGTTGCGGCGCAACGATGAACACGCGATCCGCGAGTCCTTCCTGGGCTTGCAGCTTCTCATACACCGCCTGCGCGCGCGCATCGGCCAGTTGGCGCAACTGCTCGTCGCCCACCGGCGCCACGCTGCGCAGCATCTCCTCCATCTGCGCCGCCGGCACTGACTTGGACATGCCGATGAAATTGCGAGGCTTGTCCTTGATGTCCGTGTCGTCGTAGACCTCTTCCAGATACTTGGCACGCTCCGCGCCCGAGACCTCGACGCCCGCCGGGTTCGGCTTCTTGCCGCGCGGCGTGGTGGCGGCGGCCTTGGCGGCGCGGATCTTGGCGTCGACCCAGGCCTGGCGCAGGCCTTCCATGTCGGTCTTGGGATCGGCGCGGCCGCTGATGTCCATCTTCAGCGCCGGACGGTCCGTCAACGCCTTGGTCAGCGTGTCGATGCGTTGCAGGCTGTCCTCGGTCAGCGCCGCGCTGCCCGGCGCGAATTCCACGTACGACAGCTCCTCGCCGCCGCCAAAGGCCGAGGCCAGCAGGCTGAAGGGCGAGGTAACCGCCTTGACCACCAGGTTCAGCAGCACGCGCACCACGATGCCGCCCACCGAGAACTCCGGATCGTCCAGCGAGCCGGAAATCGGCAGGTTGATGTCGATGTTGCCGCGCGAGTCCTTCAGCAAGGCCACGGCCAGCAGCACCGGCAGCTTGGTCGCGTCGGGGCTGTTGGTCTTGTCGCCGAAAGTCAGCTGGTTCAGCACCACGTGGTTGGTGGCCTGCAGCGCGCGGTCCTTGATCTTGTACTCCAGGTCCACCGAGAGCTTGCCGCGCTTGATGGGGTAGCCCACGTACTTGGCCGAATAGGTGTTGAAGCGCGGCAGGTCCACGCCCTTGGCCGAGGCCTTCAGGTCCAGCGACAGGTACTTGGCGAAAGGTTGCACCACGCCGCTGATCGACAGCGGCGCGGTGGTGTAGACGCGGCCGGTGACCTTGACCTTGGCGGGCTGGGGATTGGTGGACGACACCGCCGTGATCGAGCCTTCGATGCTGGACAGCTCAGCCACGTAGTTGGGCTTGACGAAGCGGTCCGTGAAGGTCATGCGGCCGCGGTTCAAGGTGACGCTGTTCACCGAGATGTCCGGCATGCCCCCGCCCCCCTTGGCGGCGGGCGCCGCGGGTGGCGGCGCGGCGCTGCGGCCGGGAGTCTGCGTGTCCTGGGTGATGGAGCCGCCGGCCTGGCCGGGAGCCGCCACCAGGTCCATGACGTTCAGGCGGCCTTGCGCATTGAGCAGCACGCGGCCGTAGAAATCCTCGAGCGCGATATCGCCCAGCTTGGCGCCGATCTTGTCGCCGGCCACCGAGATATCCATGCCGGTAAAGCCCAGGCGCTTCCAGTTCAGGAAGTCATCCTTGTTGACGCGGTCCTGCAGGTCCACGCCGGTGACTTCGACGCCGCCCTTCCAGCTGGCCTTCATCGGCGCCGAGCCGGCCGCGGCGGCAAACTCCGCATTGCCCTTGGCGCCCAGCGTGATGGCGCGCACCGTGGCATTCAGGCTGGAGGCCGCATAGGGCGCAAAGGACGCGACATTCAGTTCCGACAGGTCCACCGAGGTTTTCACCGTCAGCGGCTGCGGCGTGAATGCGCCCTTGAGATCGAGCTTGCCATTGCCCTGGATGCCGGCGGCGGCCAAGGTGAAATTGCTCTGGCCCGGACCCATGGCCAGGCGGTCCGCGGTCACGCGCAGGCTTTGCAGCGCGATGTCCAGGGCGGGCTTGAGGGATTCGTCGCGGGCCTTGAATTGCGTCAGGTCGGCCTGCACGGCGCTGGCCGATGCGTCCACCGCGCCGTTCGTTTCCTTCACGTGGACCTGCGCGCTGGCGGCCAGGCGGCCGTCCAGCAGCGTGATCGGCGCCGCATTGCGCACGGCCGGCGCCAGGGGCGCCAGCGCGATGTTGCCCAGGCGCACGCCGAGTTCCAGCGACAGCGGCTTCAGGACCAGCGGCCCCTTGGCGCGCAGCCAGCCGCCGTCGGTGCTGTTGTCCATGGTCAGCCACAAATTGATGGGCTGGCCGGACACCTGCGGCAGGGCCACGCCCTCGACCGTCGCGGCCAGGCCGGTCATCACGTAGTCCAGCTTGCTGACCGCGTCGGTGACATAGACCTCGCCTTCGTGCAGATTGAAAGCGTCCAGCTCGACCTTCCATTCGGCGGGCACGGGTGCAGGCGCAGGCTGGGGCGCGGCGGCGTCCGCGGCTGGCGTTCCTGCCGCAGCAGCCGTGGCGGAAGGGGCGGCGGGCGTACCCGCGGCGGGCGATCCCGCGGCGGGCGACCCCGCGGCGGGTGTACCGGCGGCGGGCGCTCCCGCAGCGACAGGGGCCGCGGCGGCTGCCGCTGGCGCAGCGCCCTTGGCGGCAGCGTCCGCCGTTGCAGCCGGCGCGCCCTGGGCCGGCGCAGCGGCCGTGCCAGCCTTGCCGTCCGCCTTGGCGGGATTCAGGCCGCTGGCCTTGCGCAGCTTGTCGGCCACCGGCGTGGCGGTCGGTTCCACGCCGCCCAATCGTTTCAACCCGGCAACCACGTCCAGCCAGTTCAGGTTGGCATTGGCGTAGCGGCGCACGTGGATCTGCGGCGCCCACAGGCCCACCTCGCCCACATAGGCGTGGCGCGCGATGGGTTCCAGTTCCAGGCGGGTGACGGTCAGCGCGCTCCAGGCGGCGAGATTTGCCCCGGCGGTGTCGCGCAGGTCCAGCCGCCGCAGGCCCAGGTCGCCGACCACGCGGATCTTGGGCGGCGCGTCCTTGGGCTGCTCGAACACCACTTGCAGGTTGGAATCCAGCAGCGCGCTTTCCACCTTGAACGGCAGCGGCATGGGCCAGACGTCCGCCCACTTTTCCAGCTGCAGGCCATTGAAGGCCACCCGCAGCGTGGACGAAGGCACCTTGTCGAAGGGGCGCGCCACGCCGTTCAGATCGAAGGGGCTGCCGTTGATGCGCAGATGCACGCGCGGCTGCACGTCGATGTCGGTGGCGTAGCCGAAGGTGGAGATGAACGGCACGCCCACGCCCAGCTCGTCGACCACCTGCTTGCGGCCGGTGACCTTGTCATCCAGCGTGATCGTGCCGTTCTCGATCACCATGTTGTTCAGCGAGAAGCGCGGCAGCCCTGCGTCCGGCTTGGGCGGTTCCTCGGGCTGGGCGGCCGTCAATTCGGCCACTCGTTGCTGAATATCAGAAAAATTGAAGCGCGTGACGTCCTCGCGGACGATGGCGATGTTAGGCTCGCGCAGCGTCATTCGATCGACGACCGGCGCAAACCAGAACAGGGAGGTCCAGGCCGCGCTGACGTCCAGCTCGGCCAGCGTCAAGAGCGGCGTCTGCGAATCGGGCTGGGCCACGGCCAGGTCGCGCGCGCGGACCGTCAGCGTGAAAGGATTGAAGCTGATGTCGCCGACGGAGACGTCCCGCCCGATCATCTTGGAGACGTCCTGCACCAGGACGTTGTGCAGCACTTTGGGGACTTGCCAGGCGGCAACCCCGAAAAGGACCAGTACGAATGCCGCAATACCCAGAAGAATCTTGCCGACCCGGCGGGTTAACCGAAGTTTGGGCATCCGCAAGGGCATTGCGCGTCTCCTGATACGTGTGAAGGACGAGCGTTTCCGTCCTTCTAATGACTACAGGCGCGATTATCGCGCCCCCTGCACCGCTCGTCTATCATAGGCGTATCGATGGGCCGATCCGGCCAGCCGGGACCGCCCTTTTCAATCATTAACAATTATCGCTCCCGATTCCCATGTCCACGCCCACCCCAACCTTGAGCCACCTGGATGAAGCCGGGCAAGTCCGCATGGTCGACGTCATCGCCAAGACGGACACCGAGCGCGTGGCGATCGCCACCGCCAGCGTGCGCATGAACGCCGTCGCCTATGGCCTCCTGACCCAGCCGGGCCAGGGCAAGGGCGAAGTCCTCAACACCGCCCGCGTCGCCGCCATCCTGGCCGCCAAGCGCTGCGCCGACACCATTCCGCTGTGCCACAGCCTGCCGCTGGCCTTCGTCGGCGTCGAGTTCGCGCTGGACGACGCCGAGCACCGCATCGACGTGCTGGCCACCTGCCGCACCAGCTACAAGACCGGCGTGGAAATGGAAGCCATGATGGCCTGCAGCGTCGCCGCGCTGACCATCTACGACATGTGCAAGGCTGCCGACAAGGGCATCGTCATCGAGCAAGTTCGCCTTAAGTACAAGGCAGGAGGAAAAAGCGGTGAATGGCGCAACGATTAATCTTCTCTACTTCGCGCGCGTGGCCGAACTGGTCGGCAAGCGCTCCGAAGCCTGGCCCCTGGAAGGCGAGTCCACCGGCGCGCAGCTGCTTGCCGCGCTGGGCGAACGCTACCCCCAGCTGGCGCCCTCCGCGCGCCTGAAGCTGGCCATCAACCAGACCCACGCCAAGCCGTCCGCGCCCATCCGGGCGGGCGACGAGGTCGCGGTATTCGAACCCGTCACCGGAGGTTGAACGCCATGATCAGCGTCCAGGAAGCCGACTTCGACGGCGCAGCGCTCACGGCCGCGCTGCGTGAGAGCGCCGGCCCGGGCGTGGGCGGCATCGTCACGTTCGTGGGCTATGTGCGCGACTACGCGCCCGACACGCCCACCGATACGCTCTTTCTCGAACACTATCCGGGCATGTGCGAACGCGAGCTGGAAGAGATCGCCGCGACCGCCCGCGCGCGCTGGAACCTGGCCGGCACGGTCATCGTGCACCGGGTGGGCGCGCTGCATCGCAACGCCCAGATCGTCTTCGTGGCGGCGGCCAGCGCCCATCGCGGCGACGCCTTCCGCGGCTGCGAATACATCATCGACGCGCTCAAGACGCGCGCGCCCTTCTGGAAGCGCGAGACCCTCGCGGGCGGCAGCAGCTTCTGGGTGGAGCAACGCCAATCCGACCAGGACCGCACGCAGTCCTGGGATGAAGACACCACCGTCTAGAAGAGGAGAATCCATGAGCGACGAAAGTCTTGTTTCGCTGGCCTGCGCCGTACTGACGGTCAGCGACACCCGCAGCGCGGGCGACGACACTTCCGGCAATCTGCTGGCCCACAGCCTTGCGCATGCCGGCCACCAGTGCGTGCGCCGCGACATCGTCAAGGACGACATCTACCAGATCCGCCGCATCATGAGCGACTGGATCGCCGATCCCGAAGTGCAGGTGATCCTGACCACGGGCGGCACGGGCTTCTCGCATCGCGACCACACGCCCGAGGCCATCATGCCCCTGCTGGACCGTGAAATCCCCGGCTTCGGCGAACTGTTCCGCCAAATTTCCTACACCGAGATCGGCAGCTCCACCATCCAGTCGCGCGCCTTTGCCGGCTCGGCCAATCAGACGCTGATCTTCTGCCTGCCCGGTTCCAACAACGCCTGCGAAACCGCTTGGGCGCAGATCATCCACGAGCAGCTGGACAGTAGCCACCGCCCCTGCAATTTCGCCACCCATTTCAAGCAACGCGAAGAAGACAACTGACCCATGCTGGATTTTGATCAAGCCCAGACCCTGCTGGCCAATGCCGCAGGGCCGCTGCAACGCAGCGAAGAGGTGAGCCTGGCCGATGCCGCCGGCCGCGTGCTGGCCGCCGATCTCGCCGCCACTGTGGACATACCGCCCGCCGACAACAGCGCCATGGACGGCTACGCGTTGCGCGTGGCCGACTGGGGCGCCGGCGTGCGCCTGCCCATCCAGCAGCGCTGCTACGCGGGGGAAATGCCGGAACCGCTCAAGCCCGGCCACGCCATCCGCCTGTTCACCGGCAGCCTGATCCCGGAAGGCGCGGATACGGTTGTGATGCAGGAAGACACCGCCGAAGCCGACGGCCAGGTGGAAATCTCGCGCGCGCCCAAGCCCGGCCAGCACATCCGCCGCCGCGGCGAAGACACCATGGCCGGCGCGCCGCTGCTGGCCGCGGGCACCGTACTTGAAGCCGCCCACGTGGCGCTGATGGCTTCGCAAGGCCTGGCCCGCGTGCGGGTCGTCGGCCAGTTGCGCGTGGGCATCCTGACCACCGGCGACGAGCTGGTGCTGCCCGGCCAGCCGCGCGCGGCCGAGCAGATCTACAACTCCAACGGCCCCATGCTGGCCGCGCTGGCGCGCGGCATGGGCGCCCTGCCGGTGCACGTGCTGCACGCCCGCGACACCGAGGCCGACCTGCAGGCCGCCTTCAAGACGCTGCTGGCCGATTGCGACCTGGTGGTGAGCGTGGGCGGCGTGTCGGTGGGCGAACGCGATCTGGTCAAGCCCGCGCTGGCCTCGCTGGGCGGCGAACTGGCGCTATGGAAGGTGCGCATGAAGCCGGGCAAGCCGGTGGCGCTGGCGCAGATCGACGGCAAGCCCGTGGTCGGCCTGCCCGGCAACCCCGTATCGGCCTACGCCGTGTTCACCCTGCTGGTGACGCCGCTGATGCGCCGCATGCAGGGCCGCGACACACTATTCCCGCCGACCAGCCTGCTGCCCCTGCGCACCGAGCATCCGCGTCAGGACAGCCGCGAGGAATTCCTGCGCGTGCAGCGCCGCCTGGCCGACGACGGCAGCGCCGAACTGGTGCCCTACGGACATCAGGGTTCCGGCGTGATCAGCTCGCTGCCCTGGGCGACGGGTCTGGCCCGCCTGCCGGCCGACGTGCAAGTGCAGGACAAGGACCGGGTCGCCTACTACGACCTGCGTCACTGGCTGGCATAGCGCTCGGCCCGCGCCAGTTCATCTGGCGTGTTGACGTTCATGAAGGCATCGGGCGCGTCATCGAAGCAGGCTTCGACCGCGCCCGTTCTCGCCTGCCACAGCCCCACCTTGCGGTCCCCGGCCCGCAGGTACGCCAGCAGATCGGGCAATAGCGACGTGCGCAAGGCCATGCAGGCCGAATGGCGCTGTCCGTCCGCCACCGCATAGGCCATGGGCGCATTGGCCGACTCGGCCGCGCGCACCAGGCGCGCCGCCAAGTCCGCGGGCAGGAACGGCGTGTCGCAAGGCGCCACCACCAGCCAGGCCTCCCGCTGCGCGGCCGCCAAGCCCGCGGCGATACCCAGCAGCGGCCCTTGCCAGGCGCCCAGATCGGCTTCGCCGTCCCGCACGACGTCGCCGTAGCGGGCATAGAGATCCAGATGACGGTTGGCGCTGACGATCAGGCGCGACACCTGCGGCGCCAGGCGGCGCGCCACGTGCGCCACCATGGGCTCGCCGCGCAGCACGACCAGGCCCTTGTCCTGCCCGTGCATGCGCGCGCCCTGGCCGCCCGCCAGGATCAGCCCCGCAATTCCCTTGCTGGCAGGCGCTTCAGCCACCGATGTAGCTCATCTCGATCTTGCGCGCAGGATCAGCCATGTTGCGGCCGCGCAGCTCGGAATAATGGTCGTTGCGCCCCGCCCAGATGCCCGCGATGATGGCGGCGAGCTCGGCATCGCTGGCGCCGTCGCGCAGCGGCGCGCGCAGGTCGTAGCCGTCGTGCGCGAACAGGCACAGGAAGAGCTTGCCTTCCGGCGACAGGCGCGCGCGCGTACAGCCGCCGCAGAAGGCGTGCGTGACGCTGGAGATGACGCCGATCTCGCCGCCGCCGTCCAGGTAGCGCCAGCGTTCGGCCACCCGGCCCATTTCGCCGCTGGCCACGGGTTCCAGCGGATAGGCCGCGCCAATGCGGTCCAGCACTTCCTGGCTGGGCACCACTTCGGCAAGATTCCAGCCGTTGGTATTGCCCACGTCCATGTATTCGATGAAGCGCAGGATGTGGCCGGAATGGCGGAAGCGTTCGGCCATGGGCAGGATCTGCCCGTCGTTCAGGCCGCGCCGCACCACCATGTTGACCTTGACCGGCGCAAGCCCGGCCTCGGCCGCGGCGTCCACGCCTTGCAGCACGTCGTCGGGCGTGAAGCCGCTGTCGCTCATGCCCTGGAACATGGCCGGGTCCAGCGCGTCCAGGCTGACGGTGACGCGCGTAAGGCCGGCGCTCTTGAGGGCCGCGGCCTTGCGCGCCAGCATGCTGCCGTTGGTGGTCAGGGTCAGGTCCAGCGGACGGCCGGCGGGGGTGCGCAGGTCGGCCAACTGGCCCACCAGGTTCTCGATATGCTTGCGCAGCAGCGGCTCGCCGCCGGTCAGGCGGATCTTCTCCACGCCCAGTTGCGTGAAGATGCCGGCCAGGCGGCTGATTTCCTCGAAGGACAGCAGCGCCGAATGCGGCATGAAGGTGTAGCTGCTATCGAAGACCTCGCGCGGCATGCAGTAGGTGCAGCGGAAGTTGCAGCGGTCCGTGACCGAGATCCGCAAGTCGCGCAGGGGACGCGCGCGCTGATCCAGCGCGGGCTGTCCGTGCGGCGGAAGTTCGCCGGGCGCCAGCGGGGCCAGCGGCCCGCTGCGGCGATCGGCAAGAAAGATCACTTTGCTCATGGGAGCATCATATCCCGGCGCATCGCGTTTCGCGCTCATGGAAAGGCCTCCTGCAACGACTGCAACCGGCCGGTGTCGCGGGCGTCGTAGCCCGCCAGCTGGCCGACGTAACCGACGTAGTCCGGGCTGCGCATGATGGACAGCAGGTCGCGCATGGCCGGCGTCTCCAGCGAGGACTTGCGGATGGCGAAGAAATAGCGCTCCCGCACCAGCGGAATGAAGTCCAGTCCGAAGCGGCAGGCGGCCGTTTCCACCCCCACGCCCGTATCGGCCATGCCGCTGGCGATGTGCGCGGCGATGGCCATATGGGTGAATTCATTGGTTTCGTAGCCCTGGACCTCGCTGATCGAGACCCCCGCCCGCTGCAGCATCAGGCCTACCAGATAGCGCGTGCTGGAGCCGATCTGGCGGTTGACGAAACGCACGTCGGGCCGCGCCAGGTCGGCCATGCCGCGTATGTGCTTGGGATTGCCGGCGGTGACGAACAGGCCGGCATTGCGCACCGCCAGGTGGATCAGCATGTACTCGTCCGCATGCAGCCATTGGGCGTAGCGCTCCATGATGGGCGCTTCGAAATCGCCCAGCGGCACCTGGAAGCCCGCCAGGTCGCACTCGCGCCGCTCCAGCGAGGCCAGCGCCTCGATGGCGGTGCGGTAGCGCAGTTCCAGGCCCGGCTTGCGGTTGCCCATGTGCTGCATCAGCGACTCCACCGCGAAGCCGTGGCTGGCGTGCAGCCGCAGATGCGGGCCGCTCTCGGGCAGCAGGCGCTCCAGCTCTTCCTGCAGTTCCGAAGCCATGCTGTCCAGCGTGGGCATCAGCCGGGCCTCGATGCGGCGGTTGGCCCACAGCAGGCGCTGCGCGAACGGCGCCAGCTGCGTGCCTTGCCGGCGGTTGGTGATGAGCAACTGCGTGCCGAAGATGGCCTCGAAACGGCGCAGCACGCCCCAGGCATGCCGGTACGACAAGCCACAGGCGCGGCAGGCCCCGGCAATATTGCCAGTGGCGTCAATGGCCGACAGCAGCGCCAGCATGTCCTGCAATGGCACCGGCGCCTGGTCGTCGTCTCCGCCCAGAGTCCATTGCGGCCGCAGGCCGATACGGAACTTATATGTCATTTATTTCTTATTGAAGACGGTGAATTACCCCGTTAGAGTACACAAATAATGCGGCTGGAGGGGTTTTTATATGCTTTTAAAAACATATAAACCCAAATAGCATCCAGCCCGGCACAACAGCAACGCAGGAGGAGACCGACGTGCATCAGCGCGAGGCAACATCCGATCTGGCATCCAGCGGCGGCGCCCGCGGCGGCCAGATGGCCCTGGACGCGGCCCAAGCGTCCCCCACCCCGGCCATCGCGGCCACCGCCCGCATACTCGCCCGGCTGAAGGACCAGCCCGGGCCCCTGCTGCCCGTGCTGCATGCGGTCCAGCATGAACTGGGCTGTATTCCGGCCGCGGCGGTGCAGACCATCGCCGAGGCCCTGAACCTGTCCCGCGCCGAGGTCCACGGCGTCATCACCTTCTACCCCCATTTCCGCAGCGAACCCGCGGCGCGCCACACCCTGGAGGTCTGCCGCGCCGAAGCCTGTCAGGCCATGGGCGGCGAACGCCTCGCCGCCCATGCGCGCACGGCGCTGGGCTGTGATTTCCACGCCAACAGCAAGAACGGCGATTTCACCCTGGAACCGGTGTATTGCCTGGGCCTGTGCGCCCAGTCGCCGGCGGTGATGATCGACGGCCTGCCCCATGCCCGCGTCACGCCGGAAAAACTGGACCGCCTGCTGGCCCGCACGCTGGAGGGTCAATCATGAGTTCCCCCATCGTCATCTACGTGCCGCGCGACGCCGCGGCGCTGGCCATGGACGCCGACACGGTGGCGCGCGACATCGAACGCGCCGCCGACGCCCGCGGCCTGTCGGTGCAGATCGTGCGCAATGGCTCGCGCGGGCTGCTGTGGCTGGAACCCATGGTCGAAATCACTACCCCGCAGGGCCGCGTCGCCTACGGGCCGGTGCAGCCCGAGGACGTCGCCGCGCTGTTCGACGCCGGCTGGCTAAGTGGCGGCGAGCATCCGCTGCGCCTGGGCCTGACCGAAGAAATCCCCTACCTGAAGCACCAGGAACGCCTGACCTTCGCCCGCGTCGGCGTGACCGATCCGCTGTCCCTGCAGGACTACGCCGCCCATGGCGGCCTGCAGGGTCTGCAACGCGCCCTGGCCATGGAGCCGGGGCAGATCGTCGACGAAATGGTGGCCTCGGGCCTGCGCGGCCGCGGCGGCGCGGCATTCCCGACCGGCATCAAGTGGAAGACGGTGGCAGGCACCCCCGGCGACCAGAAGTACATCGTCTGCAACGCCGACGAGGGCGACTCCGGCACCTTCGCCGACCGCCTGCTGATGGAAGGCGACCCCTATGTGCTGATCGAAGGCATGACCATTGCCGGCCTGGCGGTGGGCGCCACCTACGGCTATATCTACGTCCGCTCGGAATATCCGCAAGCCATCGACACCCTGGAAGCCGCCATCGCGCGGGCGCGCAGCGTGGGCTGGCTGGGCGATGACGTGCACGGCAGCGGCCGCCGCTTCGACATGGAAGTGCGCAAGGGCGCGGGCGCCTACATCTGCGGCGAGGAAACCTCGCTGCTGGAAAGCATCGAGGGCAAGCGCGGCGTGGTCCGCGCCAAGCCGCCGCTGCCGGCGATCTCCGGCCTGTTCGGCAAGCCCACGGTCATCAACAACGTGATTTCGCTGGCCACCGTACCCATCATCCTGGCCAAGGGCGCGGCCTATTACCGCGACTACGGCGTGGGCCGCTCGCACGGCACGCTGCCGTTCCAGCTGGCCGGCAACCTCAAGCACGGCGGCCTGGTCGAGAAGGCCTTCGGCCTGAGCCTGCGCGACCTGCTCTACGGCTTCGGCGGCGGCAGCGCTTCCGGCCGGCCGCTGCGCGCGGTGCAGGTGGGCGGCCCGCTGGGCGCCTACCTGCCGGAATCGCAATGGGACGTGCCGCTGGACTACGAAGCCTACATCCAGATATCCGCCATGGTCGGCCACGGCGGGCTGGTGGCCTTCGACGACACCGTGGACATGGCGCGCATGGCGCGTTACGCGATGGAGTTCTGCGCCATCGAATCCTGCGGCAAATGCACGCCCTGCCGCATCGGCTCCACCCGCGGCGTGGAAACCATAGACAAGATCGTCGCGGGCGGCCCCGGCCGCGAGCAGCAGGTGCATCTGCTGCGCGACCTGTGCGACACGATGCTGGGCGGATCGCTGTGCGCGCTGGGGGGCATGGCGCCCTACCCGGTGCTGTCCGCGCTGAACCACTTCCCGCAGGACTTCGGCATCGAGTCCTCCCAGTCTGCCGCGCACGCGGCCTGAACCCGAGACCGACATGCTAGAAACCGTCATCAAGCGCGATCGCGACCTGGGCACGCCGGCGCGCGAGTCCGCCGTAACCGTCACCCTGACCATAGACGGCCAGGAAATCACGGTGCCCGAAGGCACCTCGCTGATGCGCGCGGCCGCCGAGGCCGGCATCAACATTCCCAAGCTGTGCGCCACCGACAGCCTGGAGCCCTTCGGTTCGTGCCGGCTGTGCCTGGTCCAGATCGAAGGCCGCCGCGGCTATCCCGCGTCGTGCACCACCCCGGCCGAGAACGGCATGGTGGTCTACACCGAAACCCCCAAGCTGCACGACCTGCGCCGCGGCGTGATGGAGCTGTACATCTCCGACCACCCGCTGGACTGCCTGACCTGCCCGGCCAACGGCGACTGCGAACTGCAGGACATGGCCGGCGTGGTGGGCCTGCGCAACGTGCGCTACGGCTACGACGGCGCCAACCACCTGAAGAGCGAAAAGGACGAGTCCAATCCGTACTTCACCTATGACGCTTCCAAGTGCATCGTCTGCAACCGCTGCGTGCGCGCCTGCGAGGAAACGCAGGGCACCTTCGCCCTGACGATCTCCGGCAAGGGCTTCGAATCGCGCGTGTCGCCGGGGCAGGACCAGCCCTTCCTGGATAGCGAATGCGTGTCCTGCGGCGCCTGCGTGCAGGCCTGTCCGACCTCCACCCTGCAGGAAAAGACCGTCATCATGATGGGCCAGGCCGAACACTCGGTCGTGACCACCTGCGCCTACTGCGGCGTGGGCTGCGGCTTCAAGGCCGAGATGAAGGGCCAGGAAGTGGTGCGCATGGTGCCCTGGAAGGACGGCCAGGCCAACCGCGGCCATTCCTGCGTCAAGGGCCGCTTCGCCTGGGGCTACGCCACGCACAAGGAACGCGTGCTCAAGCCCATGATCCGCAAGCACATCACCGACTCCTGGAAGGAAGTGTCCTGGGACGAGGCGATCAACTATGCGGCCTCCGAATTCCGCCGCATCCAGGGCCAGTACGGCCGCGATGCGGTCGGCGGCATCACCTCCTCGCGCTGCACCAACGAAGAAACCTGGCTGGTGCAAAAGCTGGTACGCGCCGCCTTCGGCACCAACAACGTCGACACCTGCGCGCGGGTCTGCCACTCGCCCACCGGTTACGGCCTGAAGCAGACGCTGGGCGAATCCGCCGGCACCCAGACCTTCGATTCCGTCATGCACACCGACGTGGTCATCGTGATGGGCGCCAACCCCAGCAGCGGCCATCCGGTGTTCGCCTCGCGCCTGAAGCGCCGCCTGCGCCAGGGCGCGCGCCTGATCGTGATCGATCCGCGCCGCATCGAACTGGTCAGTTCGCCGCACATCAAGGCCGACTTCCACCTGCAGGTGCGCCCCGGCACCAACACCGCCCTGCTGTCCTCGTTGGCCCACGTGATCGCCACCGAAAACCTGATCGCCGAGGACTTCGTGGCCGAGCGCTGCGAAGCCAAGGCCTTCAAGGAATGGCGTGACTTCGTCTCGCTGCCTGAGAACTCGCCGGAAGCCATGGAAGAAATCACCGGCGTGCCGGCGCAGGCCGTGCGCGGCGCGGCGCGCCTGTATGCCACCGGCGGCAACGGCTCGATCTACTACGGCCTGGGCGTGACCGAACACAGCCAGGGCTCCACCACCGTCATGGCCATCGCCAACCTGGCCATGGCCACCGGCAACATCGGCCGCGAAGGCGTGGGCGTGAACCCGCTGCGCGGGCAGAACAACGTGCAGGGCTCGTGCGACATGGGCTCGTTCCCGCATGAGCTGCCGGGCTACCGCCACATTTCCGACAACACGGTGCGCGCGCAGTTCGAGCAGGACTGGGGCGTGACCCTGCAGCCGGAACCCGGCCTGCGCATCCCCAACATGTTCGAGGCCGCGCTGGGCGGTTCGTTCAAGGGCCTGTACTGCCAGGGCGAGGACATCGTGCAGTCGGACCCCAACACGCAGCACGTGGCGGCGTCCCTTGCTGCCATGGAATGCATCGTGGTGCAGGACCTGTTCCTGAACGAAACCGCCAAGTACGCCCACGTATTCCTGCCCGGCTCCTCGTTCCTGGAAAAAGACGGCACCTTCACCAACGCCGAACGCCGCATCTCGCGCGTGCGCAAGGTGATGGAACCCAAGAATGGCAAGTCCGACTGGGAAGTGACGGTGGCGCTGTCCAACGCGCTGGGCTACCCCATGAATTACAAGCATCCCAGCGAGATCATGGACGAGATCGCGCGCCTGACGCCGACCTTCACCGGCGTCAGCTATGAAAAGCTGGACAAGCAGGGCAGCCTGCAATGGCCCTGCAACGACGAAGCGCCCGATGGCACGCCCATCATGCACATCGACGAATTCGTGCGCGGCAAGGGCAAGTTCATGATCACCAAGTACGTGCCCACGGACGAGCGCAGCACGCGCCGCTTCCCGCTGCTGCTGACCACGGGCCGCATCCTGTCGCAGTACAACGTGGGCGCGCAGACCCGACGCACGCCCAACGTCATGTGGCATGGCGAGGACGTGCTGGAACTGCATCCGCAGGACGCCGAGGACCGCGGCGTGAAGGATGGCGACTGGGTCGGCATCCAGAGCCGCGCGGGCGAGACCGTGTTGCGGGCCACGCTGACCGACCGGGTGCAGCCGGGCGTGGTATACACCACCTTCCATTTCCCCGAGTCCGGCGCCAACGTCGTCACCACCGACAGCTCCGACTGGGCCACCAACTGCCCCGAGTACAAGGTGACGGCCGTGCAGGTCACGCGCGTGTCCCAGCCTTCGGAGTGGCAGCGCCAGTGGTCGCGCTTTGCCGACATCCAGCAAAAGCTGCTGCGCGAACGTTCGCGCGAAAGCGAGGCGGCGCTGACCGGGAAATAACCCTCAGCCCGAACCGCCAGGACGCCGCCATGCCCACGCCCCCGCCTTCCCGCCCCGACTGCACGCAGGTACAGGTCACCCGCGTGCGGGGCGGCTCCCTGGTCCCCGGGGTCGAAGCCGACTCCGTGGCCGAGGAAACGCCGGTCGCGCTGGAGTTCAACGGCATCAGCCACGCCACCATGCTGACCACGCCGGCCGACCTGGAAGACTTCGCGGTGGGCTTCGCGCTGTCCGAGGGCATCATCGACGGCGTCAGCGACGTGCGCGGCATCGACCTGCTGCCGCAATGCGACGGCATCGTGGTCCAGCTGGAAATTTCCACCGCCTGTGAAGTGCGGCTGAAGTCGCGCCGCCGGGCCATGGCCGGGCGCACCGGCTGCGGCCTGTGCGGCGTGGAGACGCTACCCGAAGTGCTGCGGCCGGTGGCGCCCGTCACCAACGGCTCGCCCGTGCGCATCCAGGCCGTGCTGGCCGCCATGCGCGAAATGCGGGCGCGCCAGGCGCTGCACGACATCACCGGCGCCACCCACGCCGCGGGCTGGGCCGGCGCCGACGGTACTGTCGCGCTGGTGCGCGAGGACGTGGGGCGCCATAACGCCCTGGACAAGCTGGTCGGCGCCCTGGCGCGCCAGGCCATGCATGCCGGCGACGGCATCGTCGTGGTGTCCAGCCGTGCCAGTTTCGAAATGGTGCAGAAAACCGCGGCGGCCGGCGTGGCCGTGCTGGCCTCGGTGTCCGCGCCCACGGCGCTCGCCATCCGCCTGGCCCAGGACGCCAATGTCAGCCTGCTGGGCTTTCTGCGCGGCGACGACGCCACGCTGTACACCCACCCATCACGCATCACCCCCTGAACCGGACCTGACCCAAGCATGGAAATCGGCAATCTGATCCGCATGGCCAACCGCATCGGCCAATTCTTCGAAGCCATGCCCGACCGGCCCGAGGCCCTGGAAGGCGTGGCCAACCATATCCACAAGTTCTGGGAGCCGCGCATGCGCAATGAGCTTCTGAACTTTCTCGAAAGAAGTCCGGACGGCAATGCTGGCGAGGAACGCCTGCACCCGCTGGTGCTGGAAGCGGTCACGCAGAACCGCCAGCGCCTCACGCCGCTCGCCCGTGTGGCGTAACGCAGTAGCGCCCGGCAAGACGACAGAAACACCACAAGAGAGAAAGGCGGCGGGACCGGCCGGATGCCGGACCACGCACGCCAATGAGCGGCGCCAAAAGAGGAGACAACATGCAAAGCACTGCCACGCTGGACCTGCCCGGTTCAAAGCCGGGTTTTTTCGATAAGGAACGCACCATCGCCGGCCCGGGATTCTCGCGCTGGCTGGTTCCCCCTGCCGCCCTTGCCATCCACCTGTGCATCGGCATGGCCTATGGCTTCTCGGTGTTCTGGCTGCCGCTGTCCAAGGTGGTGGGCGGCGCCAAGCCGCTGGCCTGCCCCGCGGACATGAGCCTCGTCGCCGAGCTGTTCGCCACCAATTGCGACTGGAAGATTTCGACCATGGGGTGGATGTACACCCTGTTCTTCGTGCTGCTGGGCTGCTCGGCCGCGCTGTGGGGCGGCTGGCTGGAACGCGCGGGCCCGCGCAAGGCGGGCGTGGTGTCGGCCCTGTGCTGGTGCGGCGGCCTGGTCATCTCCGCCATGGGCGTGTACCTGCACCAGATGTGGATGCTGTGGCTGGGCTCGGGCGTCATCGGCGGCATCGGCCTGGGGCTGGGCTACATCTCGCCCGTGAGCACGCTGATCAAGTGGTTCCCCGACCGCCGCGGCATGGCCACGGGCATGGCCATCATGGGCTTTGGCGGCGGCGCCATGATAGGCGCGCCGCTGGCCGACCTGCTGATGCGCCACTTTGCCACGCCTGAATCGCCGGGCGTCTGGCAGACCTTCCTGACCATGGCAGCGGTGTACTTCGTCTTCATGATGTCGGGCGCGCTGGGCTACCGCGTGCCGCCGACCGGCTGGAAGCCCGAGGGCTGGACCGCGCCGGCCAAGCATGCCGGCAACGCCATGATCACCAAGGGCCACGTCCATGTGCAGCGCGTCTGGGGCGTGCCGCAGTTCTGGCTGGTGTGGTGGGCGCTGTGCCTGAACGTCACGGCCGGCATCGGCATCCTCGGCATGGCCTCGCCGCTGCTGCAGGAAGTGTTCGGCGGCGGCCTGATCAACCAGCCTGAGCTGGGTTACTCGCAGCTGGACAAGAACCAACTGGCGGCCATCGCCGCCATCGCCGCCGGCTTCACCGGCCTGCTCAGCCTGTTCAATATCGGCGGCCGCTTTTTCTGGGCCAGCCTGTCCGACAAGCTGGGCCGCAAGACCACCTACTTCATCTTCTTCGTGCTGGGTTTCGCGCTGTATTCGGCCATCCCCTGGACCGCGCACATCGGCGCGCTGGCTCTGTTCGTGGCCGCTTTCTGCATCATCCTGTCCATGTACGGCGGCGGCTTCTCCACTGTGCCGGCGTACCTGGCCGACCTGTTCGGCACGCAGATGGTGGGCGCCATCCATGGCCGGCTGCTGACGGCCTGGTCGGCGGCGGGCATCTTCGGGCCGGTGCTGGTGAACTACATCCGCGAATACCAGCTGTCCATCGGCGTGCCGCGCGCCCAGGTGTACGACATCACCATGTACATCCTGGCGGGCATGCTGGTGCTGGGTTTCCTGTGCAACCTGGCGATCCGGCCCGTGAATCCCAAGTACTTCATGAATGACGAAGAGCTGGCGCGCGAGAAGGCGCTGGCCCACGAACGCGCGGTCGCCACGGAAACGCACGGGGTCGGAACATCCGCGTTCCGCACGCCGGCGGCGCTGGTGGTGTTCGCCTGGGCCTGCGTGGGTATTCCCCTGGCCTGGGGCATCTGGATCACGCTGCAGAAGGCGGTGGTGCTGTTCCACTGAGCCAGGCGGGTGCCGCGACGGGGCGCGAAGCTGCTACATTGGCAGCCCGCGCCCCTTCTTTTTGCTTTCTCCATGACCACCTTGCCCCGCGCGCCCCGCCTTGCTGGAGCGACACGTTGACCGTCCCTGAAATCCGCTGGGAAGAAAACCAGACCCCGCACGCCGCCCGCTGGCGCTCCGAATCCGGCGCCGCGCCGCCCAAGCGCGTGGTGGTGGCGGACGACACCATGACCGCCGACATGGCCTACCGCCAGGCCTGCGAAGGTGTCGGCCTGCTGTGGCGCGGCGATTTCCAGAATGCGCGGCAATTGCTGCAAGCCATCACGCGGCGGGTCGACAAGCGTCCCCGCAAACCCGTGGACAGCCTGCTGGACGCCTTCAACCAGCACCGCCAGATCCAGTCGCAGCGCGCCCGCATCCTGGGCATGCTGCTGATTCCGTTCGACGCCGGTCACGGCATTCCGCTGCGCCGCGCGCCCGACGCGCGCCTGGCCTGCGAGGAAGCCCACGGTCCCGCCGCCGAGCCCTACGTCGCGTCGCTGCGCGAACTGCTGGGCCTGATCGGCGCCTTCGAATGGCGCAAGAAAGGCGTGGAGATTCCCGCGCTGAATGCCCGCATCCATCCGCACTACGGCGTGTTCTCGCCGCTGCGCGGCGAGTACGTTGACCTGGTGGCGCGCACCCCGATGCCGCGCGGCAGCGTGGCCTTCGACATCGGCACCGGCACCGGCGTGCTGGCTGCCGTGATCGCGCGCCGCGGCGGCAAGCGCGTCATCGCCACCGACATGGATCCGCGCGCGCTGGCCTGCGCCCGTGAAAACCTGGAGCGCCTGGGCCTGTCCAAGCAGGTCGACGTCGAACAGACCGACCTGTTCCCCGAAGGCCGGGTGTCGCTGATCGTCTGTAACCCGCCCTGGCTGCCCGCCCGCCCCAGCTCGCCCGTGGAACATGCCGTCTACGACCCCGACAGCCGCATGCTGCGCGGCTTCCTGAATGGACTGGCGGCGCATCTGACGCCCAACGGCGAAGGCTGGCTGATCCTGTCGGACCTGGCCGAGCATCTGGGCCTGCGCAGCCGCGAAGCGCTGCTGGAGATGATCAGCCAGGCCGGCTTGCGCGTGATCGAGCGCATCGACACGCGTCCCACTCACGGCCGCGCGCAAGACGCGAGCGACCCGCTGCATGCGGCGCGTTCGAAGGAAGTCACGTCCTTGTGGCGCCTGGGCGCGGCCTGACGCGGCGCGGCCTGACGCAAGACCCAGGGGCGGACCCAGCGCGTGCCATGAACTTTGAAGTAGGTCGGCAGCATTTCCCAGCATCGGCATGCTGAAGACCACTTCGACGGAACTTGTGGCTGCGCCCAAGCCCCGCCAGCATCGGCTCAACCGCATTCCCGTTCTGCCCCCGCATCCATGATGGAAGCCAGCGTGACCGAACCGACCGCCATTGAAGTTTCAGCCGAAGCCGCATCTCAAAAGGGCGAATTTTTCCTGATCGACGCCAGCTTCTTGGGAAACGGCAGGGTTCCCGGCATCGAGATCGCCAACGAAGAGAAGCTGATCGATCCGGGGATGAATGTCGTCTCACGTCCTGATGGAATGCCGGATCAGTATCCGGAGCGTCCTCGCCTGGTTCATGTACCGGAGAAGGGCGGAATGCCACGCGATCTGGAAGAGCTCGCTGGCATATGGATTGTGTCGGAGCCGTTGAAGCAACTGTTTGAGCAGTTGGACGCCGAGGCGTTTGCATTTGTGGCATGCGACTTCAGCCTTGCTGACGGCAGCCCCGCCCCTCAGTACTACCTAGGCAATGTGCTGCGCAGACTCGATGCCCTGGATGAAGCCTCTTCTCGCGTGAGGATCAAGCTCGACCACAATTATCAGACCGGCGAGGACGAGAAACTTTATAGCCTCGTCGGCGGAGCCAGCTTGGTGTTCAAACAGGATGTTGTGGGAGATGCCCATATCTTCCGCCAGGATCGCATGGGAGCACCTCCCATCTGCGACCGCGCGATGTTTGACGCATTGAGTGCGGCCAACTTCTCCGGCGTACGGCTGCGCGATGTAGCCGATATTTAGACCGTGTTATGAACTTTGGAGCAGGTTGGCAGCATTTCCCGGCATCAGCATGCTGAAGACCACGAAGCGAAGCCCCGCCAGTCTGTTGGCTAGGGGCGGCAGGCTGTCACCCAACTACGGTCGGGCGATCGCGGCAAAGTTCATGACACGCTCTAGGCCCGCCCCGCCGCCACGTTGACGCTGATGGCAATGATGAAGACGTTGAAGAAAAAGGCGATGACGCTGTGCGTCAGCGCCGTGCGGCGCAGGCGCCGGTTCACGATCTGCACGTCCGACACCTGGAACGTCATGCCCAGCACCAGCGCGAAATAGGCGAAGTCCCAGTAGTCCGGATCTTCCGTGCCGGGAAAATCCAGCCCCTTGTGCATGGCGTTGCGATGGCCGTAATAGCCATGCGCGTAGTGCAGGGCGAAGATCATGTTCATGTAGAGCCACGACAGGATGATGGTCGCGGCGGCCGCCAGCATGGCCAGCACGCTGCCCACGCCGCTCTCCCCCCGCAGCTCCACCCACAGCGCCATCATCACCATGCAGGACAGCGCCACGCTGCTCCACAGCACGCCGGTGCGCCCCACGTCCTGCTGCTGCGCATGCTGGCGCATGGCCGCCGCGCTGGTTCGGCCGAACACCCGCGCCGTCATCAGCAGGAACACCAGCGCCCCCGCATCGAATCCCAGCAATAGCGCCAGCACCCATGGCACGCCCAGGGCGTACAGCCCGCCCGCCATGACCAGCAGCAGCGCGGCGCAGCCGACCAGGCGGCGATGCGCATGGAAGAACGGCAGGGCGGCGCCGGCAGCGGAATCGTCCTCGGGCTCGAAATCCTTGAGCGGCGGCATGCGGCGCTCCTTTTGGTGTGAGCAGCCCTAACGCTAACCGATGCCGAGCAAACCGACCAGTGCGCCGCCGAACAGCAGCCACAGCGGATGGATGCGGGTGAGGCTGCCCAGCAGCGCCACCACAGCGGTAATGACGCCCAGCAGCCAGGTATGCACCGAGGCCTCGGTGATGAGCGCCGCGCTGGCCGCCACCAAGCCCACCGTCATCGGGAAGATGCCCGCCTGAATGACGCCGCGCCAGGGACGGTCCTTGAAGCGTTCCCACAGGCCCAGCGCGATCACGGTAATGATGGACGACGGGCCGAACTTGGCGATGGTGGTGACCAGCATGCCCAGGCCGCCCGCCACATGCCAGCCGACCAGCGTGACCACCATCAGGTTGGGGCCCGGGGCCGCCTGTCCCAGGGCGAACAGCGCGGAGAAATCCGCCGCGCTCATCCAGCCGTGCACTTCCACCACCTGGCGCTGCATCTCGGGCAGGATGGTATTGCCCCCGCCGAACGCCAGCACGGACAGCTCGGAGAAGATCAGGGCCAGGGCGATCAATGTATGGATCATCGACGTTGCCTCCAGACCATCAGGATGCTCAGCGGCGTCAGCACCGCCATGGTGGGCAGAAGCGGAATGCGCAGCACGGCGATGGCGATGAAGCAAGCCGTGGCCACCACGCCGGCCAGCCAGTCGCGGCGCTTGACCACCGGCAACCCGATCTTCACCGCCATGGAAATCAACAAGCCCGCGGCGGCGGCGGCCAGCCCGGCAAACAGGTGCTGGATGTGGGGATCGTTCTGGAAGCGGTCGTACACCATGCCCAGCAGCACCACGATGGCGGATGGCGCCAGGATCAGGCCCATCAGCGCCGCGAACGCGCCGCGCGGGCCGCGGAACTTCATGCCCAGCGCCACCGACAGGTTGATGATATTGCCGCCGGGCAGGAACTGGCACAGGCCCAGCAGGTCGGTGAACTCGGCGCCGCTGAGCCAGCGGTGCTTTTCGACGACCATGCGGCGCGCCAGCGGCAAGGCGCCGCCGAAGGCCGTCAGGCCGAGCATCAGGAAGCCATAGAACAATTGCCCGCAAGTGGGCGCGGGCCGCAAATCGGCCTCGGAGATGGAAGGTGCCGCGTTCATCATTTTCATGCCGGCGCCGGGGAAGCGGCGCGGAGTGGGACCGGGGGAAGGACAACGAGATTGCAGCCTACTCTTCGCCTTGGATAATGTCTAATATATGACTAACTATATATTCATATCGGTTGAATATGGCATCCGTAGATTTAAGATTGCTGCGCTACTTCCTGGCCGTGGCCGAGGAATCCCATCTGACCAAGGCCGCGGCGCGGCTGGGCATCCGCCAGCCCCCGCTCAGCCAGCAGATCCGCGTACTGGAGCAGGAGCTGGGGGTGACGCTGTTCCACCGTCTGCCGCGCGGCATGGAGCTGACCGAAAGCGGCCGCGCGCTGCTGGACGACGCGCGCAACATCGTCGCCCTGGTGGACCAGGCCGTGGAAGGCGTGCGGCGCGTGTCGCAGGGCGAGGCTGGACGCCTGACCGTGGGCTTCACCGGATCGGCGGCCTTCCATCCCTTTGTGCCCTCCGTCATCCGACGCTTCCGCGAAGCGGCGCCCAACGTGCGGCTGGTGCTGGAGGAAAGCAGCACCGGCGAACTCATGGAGGGCGTGGCCGCGGGCCGCGTGGACGTCGCCTTCATCCGCGGCCCCTATGGCCTGGACCCCGGCGTGGTGGTGGAAACCGTGCTGGAGGAACCCATGCTGGCTGCGTTTCCGGCCGACCACCCGGCCGTCAAGGGCCGTGCGCGCAAGCGCATTGCGCTGGCCGAACTGGCCGATGAATCCCTGATCCTCTACCGCCGCCACAGCGGGCCGGGCCTGTACGACGCCATCATCGCCGCCTGCGGCGCCGCCGGCTTCAGCCCGCGCGTGGCGCAAGAAGCGCCGCGCATGCTGTCCACCCTGAGCCTGGTCGCGGCCGGCCTGGGCGTGTCGCTGGTGCCGGCGTCGCTACGCCGCGTGAACATCGAAGGCGTGGCCTACGTCAACCTGGCCCATCCGGCGGAACTGCGCGCGCCGCTGAACCTGATCTGGCGCGACGAAGCGCTCTCCGGCGCAGCCCGCAAACTGATCGGCGAGGCGCGGCGGCAGCGCGAGGAATCCCTGGTCTGAGCGCGCGGCGCTACACTGCCCGGCACCCGCACTCCGCATTGCAGCCATGACTCCAGATTCACCCATAGGCATCTACGACTCCGGCGTCGGCGGCCTGAGCGTGCTGCGCGCCATCCGCGACGCCCTGCCCCACGAATCCCTGCTGTACGTAGCCGACTCCGCCCACGTGCCCTATGGCGAAAAAACGCAGGACTACGTCGAGCAGCGCGCCAGCACGATCGCCGATTACTTCGTGTCGCGCCAGGCCAAGGCCATGGTGGTGGCCTGCAATACGGCCACCGCGGCCGCCATCGCCCAGCTGCGCCTGCGCCATCCGCAGCTGATCATCATCGGCGTGGAGCCGGCCATCAAGCCCGCCGCGCACCTGACCACGAGCGGCGTGGTCGGCGTGTTCGCCACCACCGGCACCCTGGCCAGCCCCAAATTCGCCGCCCTGGTCCAGCGCGAGGCGCCCGAAGTCCGCATCCTGTTCAGGCCTTGCCCCGAGTGGGTGAGGCTGGTGGAGCAAGGCGTGCTCAGCGGCCCCCAGGCCGAGGCCGCGGTGCGCGCGCCCGTGGCGGAATTGCGCGGGGCCGGCGCCGACGTGCTGGTGCTGGGCTGCACCCACTTTCCCTTCCTGCGCGACGCGATCCAGGCGGCCGCCGGCGCCGATGTGCCGTTGCTGGAAACGGGCGCCCCGGTGGCGCGCCGGCTGCGCCACCAGCTACAGGAGCGCGGCCTGCTGCGCGCCGGCGGCCCGGGCGGACTGCGCCTGGAGACCAGCGGCTCGGCCGAGGCGCTGGGCGCGCTGGCCGTCCGCCTGCTCGGGCAGGCTGCCGACGCGCACGTCCTGGAGCCGCGCTGGCGCTGACTTTGCGTCGGGTCCGCCGCCCGGTGGCGCGGGCTGATTGCGCCTGGTTTGATCCCGCGCATGACGCCCCTGTCCGAATCGGCGAATAATTCGGATACAGTGGACTACAACGCCGCCCGCGGCGCACACAAGGAGACGCTCATGAAACGCATCCTGATTCCCGTGGACGGCTCGCAGCCCGCCGTCCATGCGGTCCAAGCCCTGCTCGACGCCCGCAGCTACGATCCCGTCGAACGCGTGGAGCTCCTGACGGTCCAGATCCCCCTGAAAGCCGGCAAGATCGGCCGCGGCCTGTCGCAGGCCGAGATCGACGCCTATCACGAGGAAGAAGGCCGCAACGCGCTGCAAGCCGCCAGCGAATTGCTGACCCGGGCCGGCGTGCCCTTCCAGACCCACATCGAAGTAGGCGCCGCCGCCGAGACCATCGTGCGCGTGGCCGACGAATCCGACGCCGATGAAATCTACATGGGCTCGCGCGGGCTGGGCTCGGTGTCGTCCTGGTTCCTGGGCTCGGTCGCGACCCGCGTCCTGCATCTGACGGAGTTGCCCGTCACCCTGGTCAAGTAACCGTCAAGGAGCATCCATGCTGAACATCCTGGTCCCTGTCGACGGCTCCGACAACGCCAACCGCGCCGTCCTGTACGCCCGCCAGCTCGCCCAAGGCGCTGGCGCCGCGCGCATCCATCTGCTCAACGTCCAGACGCCCGTGCAAGGCCGCGCCGGCCTGTCGCGCCTGATCACGCAGGACATGATCGACGAGTTCTACCTGCGCGAAGGCCAGGAAGCCGCGGACGAGGCGCGCAAGCTGCTGGATGTGACCGGCGCCGACTACACCAGCCACGTGGCATTTGGCCATACGGCCACGGAAATCGCCGGATACGCCCACGATCATGGCTGCGCCCGCATCGTCATGGGCACGCGCGGCAATGGCTCGCTGACGAACATCCTGATCGGCTCGGTCGCCAATCAGGTGCTGCAACTGGCCGAAGTGCCGGTCACGCTGGTCAAGTAAGTCCCGGAGGCCGGCCTCAGGCGGCCGGCAGCCACAACGACACCCTCAAGCCGCCCAACTGCGAGCGCTCGGCGCGCGCCTGGCCGCCATAGGTGCTGGCCAGGTCGCGCACGATATCCAGGCCCAGGCCCGATCCGGGACGCTGTTCATCCATGCGCACGCCGCGCAGGAAGATGCGTTCGCGCTCGTCGTCGGCAATGCCGGGGCCATCATCGTCGATCTGGATGAGCAACTGACCCGGCCCGGCGGCGCTGGCGCTCACCTGCACCTGGCGCTCGGCCCATTTGCAGGCATTGTCCAGCAGGTTGCCGACCATCTCCTGCAGATCCTGTTCTTCGCCGCGGAACACCAGGCCGTCGGCGAACGCCGGCATTTCCAGCTGCAGTCCGCGCTGCGCATACAAGCGCTGCATGACCCGCAGCAGCCCCTCGATGGGCTTGCGCAGCGGCGTGCGGCTGTCTGCCGCGCCGGACGCGGCGGCAGCGCGGGCGCGCGCCAGGTGATAGTCGATCTGGCGGCGCGCCATGCCGACCTGCTCCTGCACCAGCGCCGCCAGCGGCCCTTCCTCGCGCGCCGCGGCATTGCCCAGGATCGTCAGCGGCGTTTTCACCGCGTGCGCCAGATTGCCGGCCTGCGTGCGCGCACGCTGCACCATGTCGGCATTGACGGCCAGGACGCGGTTGAAGTCGTCGACCAGCGGCTGGATTTCGCTGGGAAAACGGCCTTCGATGCGCACGCTGGCGCCCCCTTGCTGCCCGGCGAGCTGCCGCCTGAGCTTGGCCAGCGGCCGCAACCCGACCAGGACCTGGACCACGGCCGCCAGCGTCAAACCTGCCGCCAGCGCACCCAGCGAAATCAACAGCATATGGTTGAAGCGTTCGATCGGCTCGGCCAACACCTGGCTGTCGGCCGCCACGATCAGGCGCAGCGGCGCTGCCTCGGTCTCGGCCGGTTCCAGCGTGCGCGTCAGGGCCGTCAGGCTATGCTTTTCCGGCCCCGCGATTTCATACGCCCCGTCGGCGCTGTCCGCGGCGGGCAGCGCCAGCACCTGGTCCCAGAGCGACCGCGAGCGCGCCGCGCCCACGGCCACCGCGCGGCCCTGTTCGTCGAGCCGGTCGATCTGCCAATACAGGCCGGACAGCGGCTGTTCCAGCCGCGGGTCGCTCAAGGGCGGCGACACCACCAGGCGGCCATCCGGGCTGGTGTTTACCGCGGCTGTCAGCTGGTTCAGGTGCAGGGTCAGTTCGGCGCGCAATTGTTCGGTGATGTGCTGGCGGAACAGGCTGCCCAGGCCCCATCCGGCCAGCACCACCGTGACCAGGATCCAGGCCAGCGTGCCGGCAAGCAAGCGCCAGCGCAGCGAGCCCGGCGCGCGCTGCGGCATCATGCGCCGCCGGCCAGGCGGTAGCCCAGGCCGCGCACGGTTTCGATGGTGTCGGGCGGCAGCTTCTTGCGCAGCCGCGCGATGAACACATCGATGGTGTTGGAATCGCGGTCGTGGTCCTGGGCGTAGACATGCTCGGTCAGCTCGCTGCGCGAAATCACTTCGCCCGCGCGCTGCATCAGCACGGCCAGCACTTTGAATTCATGGCTCGTAAGGGACAGCGCCTGCCCGTCCACCGTGACCTTGGCCAGGCGCGTGTCCAGCATCAGCGGGCCGCAGCGCCATTGCGCGCTGGCGTGGCTGCTGGAGCGGCGCAACAGCGCCCGCACCCGCGCCAGCAGCTCTTCCATGTGGAAGGGCTTGGTCAGGTAATCGTCCGCCCCGGCATCGATGCCGGCAACCTTCTCGTGCCAGTTGTCGCGCGCAGTGAGGATCAGCACCGGCATGCCCTGGCCGCCGGCTCGCCACTGCTTGAGCACCGTCAGGCCGTCCATCACCGGCAGGCCCAGGTCCAGCACCACCACGTCGTAGGCCTCGACCGCGCCCATGTACTGGGCCGTTCCGCCGTCCGCGGCGGTGTCGACGGTATAGCCGGCCTGGCGCAAGGCGTCGGCCAGTTGCGTCGCCAGCGTCGGTTCGTCTTCCACTACGAGTATGCGCATCAGTGCTTGTCCCGGAATTGGATGTCGCGCCCCTTCACGCCCAGCACCTTGCCGTCGCGCGCGTCGATCTTCAGCTTGACCAGCCGGCCGCCGCTCTGCAGCAGCCGGATCTCGTAGATGAACTCGCCGTCGTCCTCTTCGAATTCGACCTTGACCACCTGCCCCGGATAATCGCGCTCGACGATGTCCAGCACCGAGCGCAGGGGCAGCACCTTGCCGGCCTGCAAGGCCTGGCGCGCCTGTTCATGGTCGCTTTCATCGGCCAGCCCCGCGTTGGGGCCCGCGGCCAGCGCCAGCATCAGCGCGCCGCAGGACAGCCAGATTCGGGTACGCGTTGCTCGGGTCATGTTTCCTTCCGCAATTCGGAGTTCGCCATGAGCGGCGATTGTCCGCCCATTTATAGCGCCTGGAAAATGAACGGCACGTGAACGGCAGCTTCAGAATTGGTTCATCCGCACACCCGAATAATGCGGTCATGGTCGCCATTCCGGCAACCCGCAACAACCTAGGAGCCATTCCATGACCGCAATCCGCAACACCCTGGCCGCCCTGGCGCTTGGCGCCGCAACCCTGACCGGCGCCGCCGCCGTGCACGCCCAGACGCCCGCCCCGGCGCCGGTCCAGCCCGCCGCCACGGCGCCCGCCAACGCGACGCTGACCGTGCGCCAGATCTACGACACGCTGACCGCCGCCGGCTATCGCAACATCACCGAGATCGAGCTCGAGCACGGCCGCTACGACGTCAAGGCCGACAACGCCCAAGGCCAGCGCGTGAAGCTGCGGGTCGATGCCCAGAGCGGCGCCGTCCTGCGCAGCCGCATCAAGGACTGAAGCGCCGGCGCCCGCACGCCTTCCCACGCTCGGCCCGCATCCGGCGGGCCGAGCGCCCCAACACGGATGCCATCATGAAACCGATAGGAACCGGCGCCGCCGTAGGCGGCTTCTTGCTAGTCCTCACCCTGGCCTGGGGCCTGGACGCGTTCATCCTGCAGCCGCCGGCCGCCGGCGCCTGGTACTGGGTGGCGCGCCAGCAAGGCCTCTACCTCACCGGCGTCTGGTCCATCGGCCTGATGGCCTTGATCATGCTGCTGGCGCTGCGGCCCGCGTGGCTGGAGCGTCCGCTGGGCGGCATGGACAAGATCTACCGGCTGCATAAATGGGCCGGCATCCTCGCCGTGTCAGCAGGCGCCGCGCATTGGTTGCTGAAGCTGGCCAGCGGCCCGTTGAAAAGCCTGGCGGACGCGGGCAACCGCCCCGCCCGCGACGTCGTGCTGACGCTCTTTGAAAGCTCGCGCGGCCTGGCCAAGGACCTGGGCGAATGGTCGATCTACCTGCTGCTCGCGATGCTCGCAATCACCTTGTGGCGGCGCTTTCCCTACCGCGGATGGCGTCTCCTGCACCGCGCAATGCCTGTGCTGTTCCTGGCGTTGGCGTTCCACACGGCGGCGCTGGCGCCCGCGCGCTACTGGAGCGGCCCCGTCGGCCTGCTGCTGATTCCGCTGCTGGCCGCCGGTTCCTATGCCGCGCTGGTGGCGCTGCTGGGACGCGTGGGCAGCGGCCGCCGCGCGCAAGGCAGGATCGTGTCGCTGACGCACCAGCCAGGCGGCATCCTGGAGGTCAGCTGCGAACTCGACGGCAATTGGCAGCTGCACCAGGCGGGACAGTTCGCCTTCGTCACGTTCGACCGCAAGGAAGGCGCCCATCCCTACACCATCGCCAGCGCCCCGCATCAGGGCGAACGCCGCGTCACGTTCCAGATCAAGGCGCTGGGCGATTACACCCGCAGCCTGGCGCGCACGCTGCGCATCGGCCAGCCGGTAACTGTCGAAGGCCCATACGGGCGCTTTCAATTGACCCCGGACGCGGCCTCGACGTCGCAGGTCTGGGTGGCGGGCGGTATCGGTGTCACGCCGTTTCTCGCATGGTTGGAGGCGCTGCAGGACCGGCAGGCCCCGACGCCGCGCGTGTGGCTGCACTACTGCGTGCGCGACGCTGCAACCGATCCCTTCGTGCCGTTGCTCAAGGAACGCTGCGCAGCGCTGGACGGCGTGACGCTCGCCATCCACAGCGGGCGCGACGGCGACACGCTGACGGCCGGTACGCTGGCGCAGGGCGAGGTGGCCGCGGGCCGCGTCGCCGACGTCTGGTTCTGCGGGCCCGCCGGCCTGGCCGACGCGCTCAGGCGCGGCCTGCGCAAGCTGGGCACCCAGCCCGTGCGCTGGCATCAGGAAGCGTTCCAGATGCGCTGATCGCCCCAGGGTCCGCGGAGGTCCAAGCGTATGATGGACCTCACCGCCCCCGGAACATGCGTCATGCCCACACCCCGCATCCTGCTGGCCGCCGTGATGGCCGCCGCCACGCTCAACGCCTGCGGCGAAATGGCCACGCTGCCGGTCGAAGCCGGCATGGGTCCGTCGCCCCAGCTGCCCGCCCCCAATCCCACCGCCATCCCCACCGTGAAGACCGCCAAGGCCGTCGGCTGGCCCGCGGGTGCGCATCCGGTGGCAGCCAGCGGCCTGGCGGTGACGCAGTTCGCCAGCGGCCTGGACCACCCACGCTGGCTGTACGTGCTGCCCAACGGCGACGTGCTGGTGGCCGAGACCAATGCGCCGCCCAAGCCCGAATCGGCTTCCGGCGGCCTCAAGGCCTGGGTCGCCGGCCTGGTGATGAAACGCGCCGGCGCCCGGACCCCGAGCGCAAACCGCATCACCCTGCTGCGCGATGCCGACCACGACGGCGTCGCCGAAACGCGCAGCGTCTTGCTCGACGGCCTGAACTCGCCCTTCGGCATGGCCTTGATCGGCAACCAGCTGTATGTCGCCAATGCCGACGCCGTGCTGCGCTTTCCCTACGAAAACGGCCAAGAACGCATCAGCGCCCCCGGCGTCAAGGTCACCGACCTGCCGGCGGGCCTGAATCATCACTGGACCAAGAACCTGCTGGCCAGCCCCGACGGCCGCAAACTGTATGTATCCGTGGGATCCAACAGCAACGTCGGCGAAAACGGCATGGACATCGAAGAGGGCCGCGCCGCCATCTGGGAAATCGACGTGGCCAGCGGCAACAAGCGCCTGTACGCCACCGGTCTGCGCAACCCCGTGGGCATGGCCTGGGCGCCCGACGGCAAGACGCTGTGGACGGCCGTCAACGAGCGCGACGAACTGGGCAGCGACCTGGTGCCCGACTACATGACCTCGGTGCGGGACGGCGGCTTCTACGGCTGGCCCTACAGCTATTTCGGCCAGCACGTCGACACCCGGGTCCAGCCGCCGCGCCCCGACCTGGTGGCGCGCGCCATCGTGCCCGACTACGCGCTGGGTCCGCACACCGCCTCGCTGGGGCTGGCCTGGTCGAGCGGGTCGCGCCTGCCCGCGCCCTACACGGACGGCATGTTCGTGGGCCAGCACGGCTCATGGAACCGCGATCCGCGCAGCGGCTACAAGGTCATCTTCGTGCCCTTTCGCGACGGCAAGCCCGACGGGCCGGCGCGCGACGTGCTGACGGGCTTTCTGAACGAAAGCGGCGAAGCCCAGGGCCGGCCGGTAGGGGTGGCGATAGACCGCCAGGGCGGCCTGCTGACCGCCGACGACGTCGGCAATGTGGTGTGGCGGGTCGCTCCCGCTTCTACAATGGCCGCTCCCAAATAATTCAAGACCAGGAGTGAGCATGAGCACGGAAAAAGTGGCGATCGTCACCGCCGGCGGCAGCGGCATGGGCGCGGCGGCGGCGCGCAAACTGGCGGCCGACGGCTGGCGCGTGGCCATCCTGTCCTCCTCCGGCAAGGGCGCAGCCCTGGCGCAGGAACTGGGCGGCCTGGGCGTCACGGGGTCCAACCGCTCGCCCGAGGACCTGGCGCGGCTGGTGGACGCCACCCAGCAGAAATGGGGCAGGATCGATGCCGTGGTCAACAGCGCCGGCCACGGCCCCAAGGGCCCCCTGCTGGAGATCAGCGACGAGGACTGGCACCTGGGCATGGAGTTCTATCTGCTGAACGTGGTGCGCATCGCGCGCCTGGTCGCGCCGGTGATGAAGCAGCAGAAATCCGGCGCCATCGTCAATATTTCGACCTACGCCACCTTCGAACCGGAAGCGCTATTCCCGACTTCAGGCGTATTCCGCGCCGGGCTGGCCGCCTTCACCAAGGTGTTCGCCGACGAGTACGCCGCACACAATGTGCGGATGAACAACGTGCTGCCCGGCTTCATCGACAGCCTGCCGGAAAAGGAAGACCGCCGCACGCGTATTCCGATGGGCCGCTACGGCACCGCCGAAGAAGTCGCCGACCTGATCGCGTTCCTCGCTTCCGACGCTTCTTCCTACATCACCGGCCAGAACATCCGCATCGACGGCGGCATCACGCGTTCGGTCTGAAGCTCATGCTTTAGGACTAGTCTCTCGTCCGAATGACGGTATTGAAGCCCGCCCGGGGCTTCAGTACCGTAGGTTTTCGCATTCGACGAGGTGCCGCGCATGTCCGCTACGCCGTCAGCGGCTGCGCCGCAGTCCGCCGATACTTCCCCTGCAAAACCGACCCCGGGCCAGGCTTCCCGTTTCCTGGCGCAGGCCACGTTCGGCCCCACGCCCGCCGACATCGACGCCGTGGCGCGCGACGGCTACGCGGCCTGGCTGGACGCGCAGCTGGCCATGCCGCCGTCGCAGACCCATTTCGACTGGCTGCTGCAGCAGCGCAAGAACACCGAGGAATTCAAGGGCAACGGCATCAACGCGCCGCTGGAATCCACGCTGTGGCGCAAGTTCATCTCCGCCCCGGATCAGGTCCGCACGCGGGTGGCGTTCGCGCTGTCGGAGATCTTCGTGGTGGGCGTATCGTCCATCACCGCGTCCTGGCCGCTGTTCGGCGCCGCGGGTTTCATGGACCTGCTGGCGGAACATGCCCTGGGCAATTACCGGCAGCTGCTGACGGCCGTCACCCAAAACCTGTCGATGGGCTGCATGCTGACCTATCGCGGCAACCGCAAGGAAGATCCCAAGACCGGCCGTCATCCGGACGAGAACTACGCCCGCGAGGTCATGCAGTTGTTCAGCATCGGCCTGTTGGAGCTGGAGGCGGACGGGTCCGTCCGGATGGTCAACGGCGCACCCGTCGAGACCTACACCAACGCCGACGTGCAGGGACTGGCCAAGGTGTTCACCGGCTGGGACATCAACGGCCCGGAAACCGACGTCGAATTCCACCGGCGCCCCATGGCCCTGAACAACGCGCTGCACTCGCTGGCTGAAAAGCGCTTTCTGGGCGCGGTGGTGCCGGCGGGGACCGACGGCCACCTGTCGCTCAAGCGCGCCATGGAGGTGATCTGCGCCCATCCCAACGTGGGGCCCTTCATCGGCACGCAGTTGATCCAGCGGCTGGTCACCAGCAATCCCAGCCGCGCCTATGTCGCGCGCGTGTCGGCCGCCTTCGACGACGACGGCAGCGGCACGCGCGGCAACCTGAAAGCCGTGGTGCGCGCCGTCCTGCTGGACCCCGAGGCGCGCAACCCGGACCTGGCCGCGCCCGGCTGGGGCAAGGTGCGCGAGCCCATCGTGCGCTTTGCGGCCTGGGCGCGGGCCTTCGGCGCCACCTCCAACAACGGCGCCTGGGCCATGCCGGACACCACCGACAACACGATCCGGCTGGCCCAGAGCCCGATGCGGTCGGCCAGCGTCTTCAATTTCTTCCGCCCGCGCTACGTGCCGCCGGTGACCGAGCTGGCGCGCCGGCATCTGGTCGCGCCGGAACTGCAGATCACCGACGAAACCAGCATTGCCGGCTACCTGAATTTCCTGGCCATCTATGTGGACCGGGGCTGGGAGGATCTGCAGACGCCCTACGCCGCCGAGATCGCGCTGGCGCAGGATCCGGCCGCCCTGGTGGCGCGGGTGGCGCTGCTGCTGGCGGGCGATGCCTATTCCGCCGAGACCGCCGGCAGCATCGCGCGCGCCGTGGCCACGATACCCGCGGGCCGGCCGCGCGACCGCGTGCGCGCCGCCATCATGCTGGTGGCCGCCAGCCCCGAATACCTGGTGCAGAAATGAAGAATTCCCGCCACGACGCGCAAACCAGCCGCCGCGAATTCCTGCTGCGCGCCTGCGCGCTGGGCGCCACGGGCGCCGCCGCGCCGCTGGCGCTGAACCTGGCGGCCCTGGGCGCGGCCGCGGCGCAATCGGCGCCGGCCTCCTCGTACAAGGCGCTGGTCTGCGTGTTCCTGTACGGCGGCAACGACCCCTACAACTCGCTGGTGCCCTATGACACGGCCGCCTACAAGGCCTACGCCCAGGCGCGCACCGACATCGCCTTGCCGCGCAACACCCTGCAGGCCACGGCGCTGCGCGGCAAGGAGCCCGCGCCCGGCGGCGCCCAGTTCGCGCTGGCGCCATCGCTGGCGCCGCTCAAGCCCTTGTATGAAAGCGGCGACATGGCGGTGCTGCTGAACATAGGCCCGCTGGTTGTACCCACATCCAAGCAGGAATACATAGGCGCGCGTGTCCCCCTGCCGCCCAAGCTGTTCTCGCACAACGACCAGCAGTCGTACTGGCAGGCGCTGGCGCCGGAAGGCGCGGCGTCGGGCTGGGCCGGAAGGCTGACCGATCTGTTCGCCGACGCCAACGCGCAGCGCACCTTCACGGGCATCACCGCGGGCGGCAGCAGCGTGCTGCTGGCCGGACGCAAGATCGCCGGATACCGCGTAGGCATCCACGGCTCCACGCAGATAGACCTGCTGGGCCGCGACATGTATGGATCCAGCGCCTGCACGGCCTTGCTGCGCCAGCTGATCACGCAGCCGCGCGAACACCTGATGGAGCGCGAGATGTCGCGCATCGCCGCCCAGTCCATCGACGCCGACGGCCGCCTGCGCGCAGCGCTCGCGGACGTGGCCGTGCCGGGCGACTTCTCGTCGCCCCTGGCGCAGCAGCTGAAGATCGTCGCCCGCATCATCGCGGCCAGGCAGGCGCTGGGCGCGCGCCGCCAGGTTTTCTTCGTCTCGCAGAACGGCTACGACAACCACTCCGGCTTGAACGACACCCACCCGGCGTTGCTGAAGGAACTGGGCCAGGCACTGGCCGCGTTCCAGCAGGCCTTGTCCGCGATAGGCGTGGCGGACCAGGTGACCACCTTCACCGCCTCCGAGTTCGGCCGCACCCTGGGTTCCAACGGCAACGGCTCCGACCATGGCTGGGGCTCGCACCACTTCGTGCTGGGCGGCGCGGTCAAGGGTGGACGCTACTACGGCAGCCACCCCGAAATCGCCCTGGACGGCCCCGGCTTCGTCGACAACGGCCGCCTCTTGCCGACCCTGGCCGTGGATCAGCTCGGCGCGTCACTGGGCGGCTGGTTCGGCGCCAGCCGCGAGGACCTGGGGCTTGTGTTCCCGAACCTGCGGCGCTTTGACGCGCATGCGCTGGATTTGCTGCAGCGCGCGTAAAGCCGCGCCGGCGGCGACGCATTCACAGTTGTCGCGCCTGTTCGCGCAGCAGATACTTCTGGATCTTGCCCGTGGCGGTCTTGGGCAACGGGCCGAACACGAAAGTGCGCGGCACCTTGAAGCCGGCCAGGCGGCCCCGGCAGAAGCTGGCCAGCTCCTCCGCCGTCGCCGCGCCGCCCTCCTTCAGCGTGACGAAGGCGCAAGGCGTCTCGCCCCACTTGGCGTCCGGCCGCGCCACCACGGCGGCTTCCAATACGGCGGGATGCGCGTACAACGCATCCTCGACCTCGACGGTCGATATGTTCTCGCCGCCTGATATCACGATGTCCTTGGCGCGGTCCTTGATCTGCATGTAGCCGTCGGGGTGCACCACGCCCAGATCGCCGGTGTGAAACCAGCCTCCCGCGAAGGCCTCGGCCGTGGCCTGCGGATTCTTCAGATAACCCTTCATGAGCGTATTGCCGCGCATCATGATCTCGCCCACGGTAACGCCGTCCGGCGGCACCGGTTCCATCGTGGCGGGATCCAGCACGCGGACCTGTTCCATCGTGTGCTTGCGCACGCCGATGCGGGCCTTGAGCCCCGCCTGTTCATCCAGCGGCAGGTCGCTCCAGGCTTCATGCCAGGCGCAACTGATCGACGGACCGTAGCTCTCCGTGAGGCCGTACAGGTGCGTGACGTCTACGCCCAGTTCGTCCATCGCCGCGATGACGGCGGCCGGAGGCGGAGAGCCGCCGGTGAGCACCTGCACCGGCCGAACCGCGCGCCGCTTGATTTCGGGCGGGCTGTTGATGAGCATGCCCAGCACCACCGGCGCCGCGCAGAAATAATCAACGCCATGCGCCTGAATGGCGTCGAAGATGGCGCCGGCCTCGACCCGCCGCAGGCAGACATTGGTTCCCGCCAGCAGCGCGATGGTCCAGGGAAAGCTCCAGCCGTTGCAGTGGAACATCGGCAGGGTCCAGAGGTACACGGCATGCTGGCGCATATCGCAGGCCAAGGCGTTGCCCATCGCATTCAGATAGGCGCCGCGATGGTGGTACAGCACGCCCTTGGGGCTGCCAGTGGTGCCGGAGGTGTAGTTCAGGCACAGCGATTGCCATTCGTCCTCCGGCCACGCAAATTCGGCCGCCGCGTCGCCCATCTCCAGCAGCGCTTCGTAGTTCATTTCGCCGATCGGCTCGCCCGGCCCGCCGTATTCGGGATCGTCGATATCCACCACGCGGATCCGCCTGCGGGTCTTGGCCAGCGCCTGCGCCATGACGGGCGCGTACTCGCGGTCCGTCAGCAGCACCGCCGCCGCGCCATGCTCCAGGATGAAGGACAGCGTCTCCGCGTCCAGCCGGGTGTTCAGGGCGTTGAGCACCGCGCCCGCCATGGCGACGCCGAAATGGGCCTCGTACAGCGCCGGGATGTTGGGCGCCATCACGGCCACCGTATCGCCGGGCCGCACGCCCAGGCGCGCCAGCCCGCTGGCCAGGCGGCGGCAGCGCGCATAGGTTTCGCGCCAGCTCTGGCGCAGCGCGCCGTGGACGATGGCGGTGCGTTCCGGATAGACCTTCGCCGCGCGCTCGATGAAGGTCAGCGGCGAAAGCGCCAGATGGTTGGCGCTGTTGCGTTCGATATCCTGCGCATGATGGTCGTGGGTGTCGGCGGGCATCGGAGTCTCACAGAAGCGAAACGCTCACCGCGCCCTTCAGGCGTCGGCTAGCGGGGTCAGGCCGCGCAGCGTCGCGCGCAGCAGGGAATCGCTCAGGTCCGCGTCCGCCTGCATCAAGCGCTGCAGCAGGCGGTCGGGACTGTCGCCGGAAGTTTCCAGATGCCAGCCATACAGGTGCAGCCCGTTCAGCACATAGGCATCGTCCAGGCCCTCCAGCACGGCATGCCGGCGCGGCGCGCGCGCGGACGGCGGCAAGGCGTTGTCGGCGCAGTCCGCGACCAGGATGGACGTGGGCCGGGAAAAGTAATCCGCCACCCGCACGCGGGCGTCTTCCAGCCGGCGCAGCGCCGCGGCGTCCAGCGGCTCGTCCGCCAGGCGCACTTTGAGCAGCAGGTTGCGCTGATCGAGTTCGACGATGTGCAGGTCTTTCTCTACCCAGTCCGCATGCACTGGCGCGCTCTTGCGGCGGAAGACTTCCGCGGCCGCCAGCCCCGCTCCCAGGCCTTCGCCGGCAAGCAGCTGCTTGAAGAAGTCCCGTTCGGCCATGGCGCGGTCCAGTTCCTGCAATTCCAGGTCGAGCGCATGGCGCTCGCGCAGGCATTGCGCGCGGCGGGCGTGCAATTTCTCGTCTGCCGGGCCGCGCTGCAGGTCCAGCCACCCCGCCAGACGCACGCCGCTGCGCTGGCCCAGGCGTTCGATGCAGCGGCGCAACTCCTGCAGGAACAGCGCCGAGCCGGCCTCGTCCTGCGCCAGATCGGAGGCCAGCGCCGGGAGCAGCAGCAGGCGGCCCGGCGGTTCGCTGGCATAGCTCGCCAGCGTCATGCCCTGGCCATCCTCGAGGATGCTTGCGCCCGGCGCCTCGGCCAGTGTCGCGCAGGGCTGGAAACAGCGCGCGGCTTCGGTGAAGAGCGTGCGGAAAGGCTCGCCCGCCTGCCGCGGCAGCGCATCGCCGTCGACCGGCTGGCTGCGCACCGTCCGTGGCCAGAGCGGATCGGACCAGTCGTAGGGAAGGATGTCCTGCAAGGTGTGCACGCCCACCGTGCGCGGCGCGGGCACCAGCACCGCCAGCGTGCCGCCCGCGGCCAGCAGGCGCTTGAATTGCTCGCGCCAGTGGCGGCTGGTGGCCAGCAGCCATTCCGACGCGCCCACGCCCAGCACCGGCGGATCGGCGCGTTCGCAGGCCGCCTCCAGCACGGGGTACAGGCCGGCGGGATTCCATATGAGCACGTCCGCCCGGTCCAGCGAGGCGGGCTGATCAAAGGACAGAACGGCATCCAGGCTATGCGGCGCAAGCGCCAGCGCAAGGTCGAGCGTAGAAATATTCATATCGCTAATCCGTACTTGACTTTCGAAATCAATATATCATAAAGTCTAGTTAACTAGACAAATATACAAATCCTATATACATATTCCGGAAACCAGCTGTCATGTCCACTCTTACGAACGTCCGCAGCGAGTCCCCCGTCTCCAGCAGCCCCGTGGCGCTGGACCGCGACTCCCCTCTGCCGCTCTATGTGCAGATCAAGCGGCGCGTGCTGATGATGATCCTGAACTGGCAGCAGGAAAGCGACCGCTTCCACACCGATCACGAACTGAGCGAACAATTCAACGTCAGCCGCATGACGGTGCGCCAGGCGATCCAGGAACTGGTGGACGAAGGCTATCTGCGGCGGGTGCGCGGCTCCGGCACCTTTGTCTGCGCCCCCAAGATCGACGAGCAGTTCAGCCCGGCCATGGATTTCATCGACCAATGGTCCGCCCATGGCCGCCCCCTCAGCCTGCGGGTGCTGCATTGCGCGCAGGAACCTGCCTCGGCCGCCGTGGCGCGCGAACTGGACGTGGCGCCCGGCACGCCGGTCTGGAGCATCCTGCGCCGGCGCACGGTCCAGCAAGTGCCGATCTCGATCGACTACCGCTATGTGCGCACCGACCGCATCCCGCACATCGACGCCCGCCAGGCCGAAGCCGGCTCCTTGCTCGAGCTGATCGGCCGTCAGGTCGAGCTGGCCTACGGCAACCTCAAGATCGAGGGCGGCGCGGTGCAGGCCGAACATGCCGATTACCTCAGTCTCTTGCCCGGCGATCCGGTCCTGACGCGGCACCTGGTGTATTTCGATAAACAGGACCGGCCGGTCATGTCCGGCCTGTCGCATTACCGCGCGGACCAGGTCCGGTACTCGGTGCGCGTGCCGCTGCTGAACGGCGCAGGCAAGACGGACCAGGTGTCGGACTCGCTCGAGTTCCGCAATCCACCCGGCGCGACGGAGAACTAGACCGCCGACGTTTTCGCTGTTCGTGGAAGTTGCTGCACCCCTCTAATCCCGCATCAGGCACAGGAGTAGCACCATGACTTGCATTAAGACGTTTCTGGAGTTCTCGCGCCGCGCGGCCATTGCGCTGCCGGCCGCCGCGCTGATGCTGGGCATGCACGCCGCCAGCGCGCAGGATACGGTGCGGATAGGATCCATCCTGTCCGTGACCGGTCCCGCCGCCTTTTTGGGCGAAGACATGAAGGCCGGCATGGAAATGGCCATCGACGATATCAACGCCGCCGGCGGCATCGGCGGCAAGAAGGTCGAATGGGTGTTCTACGACGCCGAAAGCCAGACCGCCAAGGCCATCAACGCCACCAAGCGGCTGCTGTCCCAGGACAAGGTGGACATCATCGTCGGCGGCGGCAACATGAGCGGCATCGCCATGGCCATGCTGCCGATGGTGGACAAGGCCGCCACGCCCTTCATCTCCACCGAAGGCTCGATGCAGATCGTGATGCCGGTGGCGGAACGCAAGTATGTGTTCAAGAGCACCGTGGACGACGACCAGGTCATCGACCGGGTGCTGGACTACTTCGACAAAAAGGGCATCAAGCGCGCCGCCCTGCTGGCCGACAACAGCGGCTTCGGCCAGAGCGCCGTCGAACAGATGAAGCGGCTTGCCGCCAAGCGCGGCATCGACATCACGTATGAATCCTTCAACCCCGCCGACACCGACCTGACCCCGCAGCTCTCGCGCATCAAGAATGCATCGGTGCAGGCCATCATCTGCTGGACCGTCACCCCGGCTGGCGTGGTGTTCATCAAGCAGGCGCAGCAGCTGGGCCTGGACAAGCTCACGCTGGTGCACAGCTACGGCTTCGTCGACCAGCGCTACATGAAGCTGGCCGGCGACTCGGTCAAGGACCTGCTGCTGGTCAGCGTCAAGTTCCCGGTGGGCCAGGACCTGCCCGACGCCGATCCGATCAAGACGCGCATCATGGATCTCAGCAAGCGCTTCGAGGCCCGCTACAAGCGCAAGCCCAACCAGTTCGTGGCCCAGACCTACGACGCCATCATGCTGGCGCGCGCCGCCCTGGACAAGAGCGGCGGCGACAAGGAAAAGACCCGCGAACAGCTGACCGCCATCACCGGCTACCAGGGCGTGGGCGGGGTCTTCAATTTCTCGCCCCAGCGCCACTCGGGCCTGGATAAGGACGACATCGTCATGCTCGGCTACCGGGACGGGCAGTTCCGGCTGGCCGACTACAAGTAAAGCAGTTCCATCTCCGCAACCTCCACTCACGCGCGCCGCGGGCGCTGCAAACCAGGGAGTGCAGTCATGAACGTAGCAAGCGCCGAGCCGCGTACGATCCTCGACGATCCAGAGAGCATCTTTCCGCTGGATCTGGACACCCGGATCCCCAAGATCCGCGACCTCTACCACCTGGCAACGGTCAAGCAGTGGGACCCGCGCACCGACATCGACTGGCATCTGTTCGACGCTACGCAGTACACGCCCGAGCAACGCTACGCGGCCCGCCAGTACTGGAGCCGCCGCGCCTGGAGCGAATACGGCGCCATCTCGGAAAGCCCGGCCCTGCAGATCCGCTTCTGCCACGACAAGTGCGAACCCGACCTGCGGCTGTTCTTCACCATCCGCTCGCAAGAGGAAAGCCGCCACGCCGAAGCCTGCTACCGCATGGCCGAAGCGCTGGGCGGCTACATGGAGCAGCCTGCCCAAGCCGCATACCAAGGGTCCGTCGCCACTCATGGCGTGCGCAAGATGGCGCTGGACCCCGAAGTGTCGGTCGAGGCGATCCTTGCCGCGCTGGTCTGCGCCGCCGAGGAAATCGCGTTCGACGTCTTCCGCCACCTGGTCGAGATCACCCGCGACCCCGTCGCCAAGCAGATCTGCGCCCGCATCATGCGCGACGAGGTGCGGCACTGCGCGTTCGGCTGGCGCTTTCTCGACCACCGCATTCCGCAAATGTCCGCCGCCGAAATCAAGGTGGTGGAAAACGCGGTGATCAACATGATGGAAAAGGTCGAGCTCAACGGCTATCACAGCGCATGGCTGGCGCCCGACAACCCGGCCTCCCGCGCCGAGATGGAAGTGGACCGGCTCACCTGGGAAGCCGGCCTCGGCTCCACGGTCGAAGAACTGGAAAAACCCCTGTTCGTTGAAACGGTGCAGCGCGTGCGCCGCCAGATGGAGCCCTGGGGCGTGCACCTGCCCCTGCTGCACCACCCGAAGATCGGCGAATTCTGAATCCGAGGACCCGTCATGAACGCAGCTACGACCAGAATTCCCGTTGAGCGCCGCTTCCCGCTGACGCTCAAGCAGTCCATTACCTCGATCCGCGAACTGTACGAAACCGGCAAGCAGCAGCGCTGGGCGCCGGAGACCGATATTCCCTGGGCCAGCCTGGACCTCGGCGCGCTCGATGCGCGGGTTCGCGACGCGGCCCGCCTGACCTGGAGCCGCCGCGCCTGGGTGGAATACGCGGGCCTGAGCGAAACGCCGGCACTCCTGGTGCGCCTGTGCCTGGAGAGCGGCCGCGAGTCCGACCCCAAGTACTTCCTCACCGTGCGCAACACCGAGGAAGCCTGGCAGATCGAGTGCTTCCACCGCTACGCCACGCTACTGGGCGGCTACCTGAACCGCCCGCCCAGTCCGCAGCAGGAAGCCATCTTCAACCAGTGCCGGCATCGCCAGGTGCTGGATGCCGCCTGCAATGCCGACGCCTTCTTCGCCACGCACGCCGCGGTGGAAGACGGCTTGGAACTGGAACTGTTCCGGGCCTACCTGGAGAACGCCCGGGAACCGGTTGCGCGCCGCATCCTGGAACAGTGCGTCCAGGCGAAGGAGCGCCATGCCACCTTCGGCTGGCTCTATGTGGCCGAACGCGCGGCAGCCTGGTCAGACGCTGACCGCGCCGCCGTGGCCCAGGCCGTGTCGGGCTATCTGAACGATATCGAACTGCGTGGCTATCACTGCCCCTGGCTGGCGGAACCCGACGGCCCAGAAAGCCAAGCCAGCGCGCTGACGGCCGAGGCCGGCCTGGGCGCCGCGTCCGCCGACCGGGAGTACGAGGTCCTGTGGTCGTATCTGGAGACGGTGACGCGGCGCCTGGCCGAGTTCGGCGTCGAACTGCCGGGCATCGCGCTTTCCAAGCGCCGTCCCAACTGAGCCGGCGCCGGGGCCTTGCCATGGACATGTCCGCGCAAATCATCCAACTGCTGGTCGCCGGAATCACCACCGGCAGCATCTACGCCATCGTGGCGGTGGGATTCAACGTCATCTTCAAGAGCACCGACGCCATCAACTTCGCCCAGGGCGAATGGGTCATGATGGGTGGCATGGTGGCGGCGGCCTGTTACGCGGTAGCCGAACTGCCGTTATGGCTGTCCTGCCTCGCGGCGGTGGCCCTGGTGGCCTTGGCGGGCGGCCTGTCCGAACGCCTGGTGATCCATCCGCTGAAGAAACCCGCGCCCCTGCTGGTGACGCTGCTCAGCATCGGCCTGGCCATCTGTACCAAAAGCCTGGTGATGCTGGGGCTGGGCAAGACCCCCATGGGCTATCCCGCATTTTCCGGCGACGCTCCGGTGCCGCTGGCCGGCGCGCAGATTCCGCCGCAGAGTTTCTGGGTGATGGGGGTGGCGCTGCTCTTCATGCTGGGCACGCACTTCTTCTTCGAGCGCACGCTGCTGGGGAAGACCCTGCGCGCCACGGCCATCGACCGCGATGCAGCCGCCCTGGTCGGCATCAACGTGCGGCGCTCGGTGACGGTGGCCTTCGTGCTGGCGGCGTTGGCCGGCGGCATCGCGGGCGTGATCATCGCGCCGCTGACCTTCACGTCCTATGACCACGGCACCATGCTCGGCTTCAAGGGTTTCAGCGCGGCGATGCTGGGCGGCCTGGGCAGCCTGCAAGGCGCCTTGCTGGGCGGCGTGCTGCTGGGCGTGATCGAAGCGCTGGGCGGCGGCCTGATTTCCTCGCAGTACAAGGACGCGCTGTCTTTCATCGTGCTGCTTCTGGTGCTGTTCTACCGTCCCCAGGGCTTGCTGGGCAAAGCCGAAATCAACAAGGTCTGAAGGGGGTGACGATGAAATCCGAAATCCATCCGCCCGGGGACGGCGCGCGCCACGATCTGCGCATCCTGCTGGCGCTGTGGGGCCTGTTCCTGCTGTTTCCGCTGGTGGCGCCGAACAGCTATGCCGTGGGCCTGGCGGTGACGTTCAGCATCAACCTGATGCTGATCGCCAGCCTCAACCTGTTGATGGGCTACTGCGGACAAATCTCCATGTGCCAGGCCGGCTTCTTCGGCCTGGGCGCCTATGTCAGCGGCGCCTTGTCGGCCAAGTACGGCCTTCCCGCGCTCGCCTCCATCCCGGCCGCGCTGGCGATCGCAAGCACGGCGGCGCTGTTGATCGCCCTGCCCGTGCTGCGGCTGCGGGGGCACTACCTGGCAATGGCAACGCTGGGATTCAACGCTATCCTGTCCGTGCTGTTCGTCGAACTGGTGGACTTCACGGGCGGCCCCAACGGCCTGTCGGGGGTTGAGCCCATCACCATCGCGGGCTATGCCTTCGATACCGACCGGCGCTTCTTCTATCTGGCCTGGGCCGCGGGCCTCTTGCTGATGTGGGGCTTCCTCAACCTGACCCGCTCGCGCATCGGCCGCGCCATGATCAGCGTGGCCGGCAGCGAGGTCGGCGCGGCCAGCCTGGGCATCAACACCTATGCGCTCAAGGTGGCGGTATTCGTGCTCTGCGCCGCGGTCGCGGCCCTGGCGGGCACGTTTTATGTCCACTTCAACCAGTTCGCGTCGCCGGAAACCTTCAGTTTCTCCGCGTCGGTGCTGCTGCTGGTCATGGTCGCGGTCGGAGGCTGGGGCAAGTACTGGGGACCGCTGTTCGGCGCGCTGGTCTACACCGCGGTGCCGGAACTGCTGCGCGCCTTCCACGACGTGGAGCTGCTGCTGTTCGGGCTGGGCATGATTCTGGTCCTGATGTTCTTCCCGGGCGGGTTGGCAGGACTGGCGCAGCGGCTGTGCCGGCGCTCCGCAAGCCTGCCCGCAGCCCCGGTAGCGGCAACGAAGGGAAAGGTGCGCCATGGCTGATCACGATTTCCTGTCGGTGCGGGACCTGGGCATCAATTTCGGCGGGCTGGCCGCGCTTGCCGACCTGTCCTTCGACCTGAAACAAGGGCAGATCAAGGGCCTCATCGGCCCCAATGGCGCGGGCAAGAGCACCTTGTTCAACATCGTCGCGGGCCTGCTGCTGCCGGGGAGCGGCGACGTACGCTTTCGCGGCCGCTCGGTGCGGGGCCTGCCGCCGCACCAGCGCGTCAGGCTGGGCATCGCCCGCACTTTCCAGAACCTGCAGATCTTCAAGGACTTGACGGTGCTGGAGAACGTCATGGTGGGCTGCCATGCGCGCTTCGGCTCCGGCCTGTGGGCCTGCATGCTGCGCACGCCGCGCCAGCGCCGCGACGAACGGCAGATGCGCGACATCGCGATGCAGCGGCTGGAACAGCTGCATCTGGCCCGCCACGCCGATGTACTGGCCGCGGACCTGAGCTTCGGCCAGGCCAAGATCCTGGAAATCGCCCGCGCCCTGGCCGCCGATCCCACCTTGCTGCTGCTGGACGAACCTGTCGCGGGCGTGCCGCATGCCGAAGTGGCGCAGGTGGCCCAGGTCATACGCGAAGTGAACGCCAGCGGGGTGACCGTGCTGCTGGTCGAGCACAACATGAGCTTCGTCATGCAGCTGTGCGACGACATCCTGGTCCTGAACTACGGCCGCAAGATCGCCGAAGGCCAGGCCGACGCGGTGCGCGTCGATCCCCTGGTCCTGAAGGCCTATCTCGGGGAGGACATGCCCGATGCTTGAAATCACCAACCTGTGCGCCTCGTATGGCGCCGGCGACGTCTTGCGGGAAACCAGCCTGGAGATTCCCGCCGGACAGATAGGCTGCCTGCTCGGCGCCAACGGCGCCGGCAAGACCACCGTCATGCGCAGCCTGAGCGGCCTGCTGCGCCCCCTGCGCGGCAGTGTGCGCTTCGAAGGCGAAGCGATAGAGACGCTGTCGGCGGACCGCATCGTCGACCGCGGCATCGTCCTGGTGCCCGAAGGCCGGCGCGTGTTCGCGCCGCTGTCGGTCAGCGAAAACCTGGAAATGGGCGGCTACAAGCTGCTGAAGCAACGCCGTCAGTCGGAATTCCGCCGCAATCTGGACTTCGTCCTGGACCTGTTCCCGCGGCTGTCCGAACGCGCCCGCCAGGCTGCGGGAACGCTGTCCGGCGGCGAGCAGCAGATGGTCGCGATCGGCCGGGCCCTGATGAGCAGCCCGCGCCTGCTGATGCTGGACGAACCTTCCATGGGCCTGGCGCCCCTGGTCGTGAAGGACATCTTCCTGTCGTTGCGGCGGCTCAAGCAGGAAGGGCTGACGCTGTTCATCGCCGAACAGAACGCCAGGCTGACCTTGAGCGCCGCGGACTACGGCTACGTGCTGCAGGAAGGCCGGGTGGCGTATTCGGGCAGCGCCCAGGCGCTGCGCGACGATACACGGGTACAGGCTGCCTATCTGGGCGCCTGACAGGAGACAGGTGAAGCGATGACATGTTCTTCCCAGGAGCAGGCGATCGATCCGGAGCAGGAAGCGCAGTACAACCTGCGCGCCCGGCATCCCGAACGCGAGGAGATCTACTTTACCTATGCGCGCCGCAGCGCGGACACGCGCCGCCGGCGCGAGGCGCGCCTGGACCTGCGCTTCGGCGAACGGCCCTCGAGCGTGCTGGACCTGTTCGTTCCCGACGTGCCGGCGCCGCCGCTGCTGGTCTTCATCCACGGCGGCTATTGGCGCGCCCTGGACAAGCACGGCTTTTCATTCATCGCCGACGAGTACCTGGCGCGCGGCGTCGCGGTGGCGCTGCCCAACTACACCCTGGCGCCGCACGCAAGCGTCTCCGCGATCGTCGACGAAGCCTGTACCGCCGTCTCCTGGCTGACCGCGCAGGGCGAACGCCACGGCTACGACGCCAGCCGCATCGTGCTGTCCGGCCACTCCGCGGGCGGGCACATGGCCGCCCGCGCGCTGTGCCGCGACCTGGTTCCCGCCCTGGCGGGCAGGATACGCGGCTATGTGGGCCTGAGCGGCCTGTTCGATCTGGAGCCGCTGCTGCGCACTTCCATCAACCGCGATCTCCACATGAGCGCGGCCGAAGCCCGCAGCCTTGGGCTGTACCAGCGCGCCGCGCTGTACGAAGTGCCCATGGTGTTCGCGGCTGGCGCCCTGGAAACCGAGGGCTTTCGCGGGCAAAGCCGGGACTTCTCGCAGCATTGCGCCAGCCATGGCTACGCGGTCGAAAACCTGGTGGTGCCGCAGCGCAACCATTTCGATCTGCTGACCGATTTCGCGGGCGGAAGCTATCCGCTGTTCAACAAGACGCTCGATCTGCTGCTGCCCGGCGCGGGCCGGGCCTGATCTTTCACGAGGAGTCCTTATGGCAGGCCAACCACTCAATCCCGCGGGCGTCTGCGCCCCGCTGGGCCCCTATAGCCAGGGCGTGCTGACCGAAGGCGCCGGACGCTGGCTGCACATTGCCGGCCAGGTGGGAGTATCGTCCGAAGGCGCGCTCGCCCAGGGCTTCGAAGCCCAGGCCCATGCCGCCTGGCGCAACATCCAGGCCATGCTGGAGGCCGCGGGAATGCATGCGGGCGATCTCGTCAAGGTCGTGACCTACATCACGGACGAGAGCCAGCTGCCGCTGCTCGGCCCCGTCAGGCTGGCCTATCTGGGCGAGGCCCGCCCCGCCGCGACGCTGGTCGTGGTGCGCGCCCTGGCCCGGCCCGAGTGGCTGATCGAAGTGGAAGCGTCGGCGTACAAGCCTGCCTGACCCGCGCGGCGGCATCGCCCGAAGGAGAACAAGCATGTTCGAGGACCTACGCAACAAGCGGGCCCTGGTGACCGGCGCCTTCGGCGGCCTGGGCGCGGAGTTCGCGCGCACCCTGTCCGCGGCGGGCGCGCACGTGGCCCTGGCTGGACGCAGGCTGCAGGCCGGCGAGCAGCTGGCCGCGGAGCTGGCCGCCCCCGACCGGCGGGCATGCGCCATCGCGTTGGACGTGACCCAGCCCGACAGCATCGCGGGCCTGTTCGATGCCGCATCCGAGCGCCTGGGCGGCGCCATCGACATCCTGGTCAACAACGCCGGCGTCACGGCCACACGGCCGGCGCTGGAACACACCGAAGCCGATTGGATGGACGTGATCGACGTCAATCTCAACGGCACCTGGCGCGTGGCGCAGGCAGCCGGGCGCCACATGCAGGCGCACGGCGGCGGCAGCATCATCAACATTGCCTCCATCCTCGGGCTGCGGGTGGCCCAGCAGGTGCCCGCCTACGCCGCCTCCAAGGCCGCCCTGATCCAGCTGACGCAGGCCCTGGCGCTGGAATGGGCGCGCCACGGCATCCGCGTCAATGCGCTGGCGCCGGGCTACATCGAAACCGACCTGAACCGCGAATTCTTCGCCAGCGACGCGGGGCAGGCGCTGATCCGGCGCGTGCCGCAGCGCCGGCTCGGGCAGGCGCGGGAGCTGTCGGCTCCCCTGCTGCTGCTGGCTTCCGACGCCTCTTCCTTCATGACCGGGTCGATCCTGGTGGTGGACGGCGGACATCTCATTTCCACGCTTTGACTCCGGGACGCAACATGGACTTCAGCCTCACGCCAGAAATCGAAAGCTATCGCCGGCGCATCAAGGACTTTGTCGAGACGCATATCCTGCGGGTGGAGGCGGACCCGTCCTCCTACGACGAACACGAGAACATCCGCGAGGAAGTCTTGCAGCCGCTGCGCCGCCGCGCGCGCGACGCCGGGCTGTGGGCCCTGCAGATGCCGCGCGAACGCGGCGGCCAGGGCCTGTCGCGCGTCGGCATGGCGGCCTGCTACGAAGAGATGAACGTGTCGATCTTCGGGCCGGTGGTGTTCAACAGCGCGGCGCCCGACGACGGCAACATGATGGTGCTGGAAAAAGTCGCCACCGAGGCGCAGAAGGCGCGCTGGCTGCAGCCCATCGTGGACGGCAAGGTGCGCTCCTCGTTCGCCATGACCGAACCGCATCCGGGCAGCGGCTCCGACCCGTCCATGATGCGCACCACCGCCACCCTGCAGGACGGCAAGTGGCGGGTGCATGGCAAGAAGTGGTTCATCACCGGCGCGGGCGTGGCGCAACACTTCATCCTGATGGCCAAGACCTCGGACGATCCGCGCAAGGGCCTGACGGCCTTTCTCTTCGACGCGGACCAGCCCGGCTGGCGCATCGAACGGCGCATCCCCATCATGGGTCCGGAGGAACACGGCGGCCATTGCGAACTGGTGTTCGACGGGCTGGAGATCCCCGACGAGAACCGCCTGCTCGGCGTGGGCGACGGCCTGAAGGTCACGCAGATCCGGCTGGGGCCCGCGCGACTGACGCATTGCATGCGCTGGCTGGGGCTGGCCCGCCGCTCCCTGGCGATCGCGCGCGACTACGTCGCAACCCGCCAGAGCTTCGGCACCGCGCTGGCCGAACGCGAAGGCGTGCAATGGATGCTGGGCGAATGCGCCATGGCGATCGAGATCGGCCGCCTGCTGACGATGCGCGCCGCGGTCGCCTTGGACCAGGGCAGCTACGCGCGCAAGGAGGTCTCGATGGCGAAGATCGTCGTCTCCGAAACGCTGCACAAGGCGGTCGACACCGCCATCCAGCTGACCGGCGCGCGCGGCTATTCGCGCGATACGGCCCTGGCCTGGATCTACCGCTACGCGCGCCAGGCACGGCTGGTCGACGGCGCCTCGGAAGTGCACAAGATGGTGCTGGCGCGGTTCCTGATGGACGAAGGCGACGACTTCTGGCATTGGCAGGCGCAGGACCCGGCCGGGGCGCAATCGTGACGGGCGCGGCAGCGGACGTCCTCGACGGCCAGGACGCGCTGGCCGCCTACCTGGTGCGTGCGGGGTATGCGGGGCGGGCGGAGGAAGTGGCGTTGCGCCGCCTGGCCGGCGGCCAGTCGAATCCGACCTACGTCGTAACCACAGGCGGCGGCCAGTACGTGTTGCGCAAGCAGCCCGCGGGCAAGCTGCTGCCCTCGGCGCACGCCATCGACCGCGAGTTCCAGGTCATGCGGGCGCTGGCGCGCAGCGAGGTGCCCGTGCCGCGCATGCTGGACTATTGCGCCGACGGCAGCCTGCTCGGCACGCCATTTTACCTGATGGACTACGTGCAGGGCCGCAGCTTCGTCGACCCGAGCCTGCCGGGGCTGGACCGGGCCGAACGCGGCGCCATCTACGCGGAAACCAGCCGCGTGCTCGCCGCCCTGCACGAGTTGGACTACGCGGCGCTGGGCCTCGAAAACTATGGCCGTCCCGGCAACTATTACGCCCGCCAGATCTCGCGCTGGACGCGGCAATACCGCGAAAGCCGGCCGGCGGCCGACCTGCCCGCCATGGAATCGCTGATCGACTGGTTGCCCCGCAACATTCCCGCCAGCGACGAGACCCGCCTGGTGCATGGCGATTTCCGGCTGGACAACCTGATCTTCCATCCCACCGAGCCCCGCGCGCTGGCCCTGCTGGACTGGGAGCTTTCCACCCTGGGACACCCGCTGGCGGACCTGGCCTATTACTGCATGTGCTGGCGCGTATCGCCGCAGCTCTGGCGCGGCGTGGCCGGATCCGATCTCGGCGCGCTGGGCATCCCCACCGAAAGCGAGGCCGTGGCCGCGTATTGCCAGGCGCGCGGGCTGGCCGGCGTGTCCGACTGGGGCTTCTACCTGGGCTACAGTTTCTTCCGCATGGCCGCCATCCTGCAGGGCGTTGCCGCGCGCGCCTCGGGCGGCAACGCCGCGGCCGACGACGCCCAGAGCATGGGCGCCAAGGTGGAACCGCTGGCCGAGCTGGGGTGGGAGTGCGCGCGCAACGGCGGCGCGGCCTGAAGGGCCGGTTCAAAGGGCTGGCTTGAAGGACCAGCTTGAAGGACTTGGTCGAGGGGCCTGGTCAACGCGGCGGGCGCCAGCGGGCTGGCGTCCGCCGCGCAACCGCTCTATAACCTGATAATCGCGTCGGCGCGGCAGCCGGACGCCCCTACCTCCTCCGCTTCCATGACCCAGACCTGCTCCCTGGCGTTGCAACCCGCCACCGAAGACGACCTGCCCTTCCTGCTTACCCTGCGCAAGACCACCATGCAGGAACACCTGCAGCGCGCGGGCGCGCCGCTGGATGACGACCACCACCTGGCCCGCATCCGTTACCGCTTCGAGGACGCCCGCATCGTCTGGCTGGACGGCCGTCCCGCCGGTCTGTTCAAGCACGGCCGCGACCCGGCCGGCTGGCGCATCGTGCAGATCCAGATCGACCCCGCCTTCCAGGGCCGCGGGCTGGGCCGCCGCCTGCTGGAAGGCGTGCTGGACGAAGCCGACGCCGAAGGCGTCCCCGTCACCCTGAGCGTGCTCAAGGGCAACCCTGCCCGGCGTCTCTACGAAGCGCTGGGCTTCATCCCCGTGGAGGAGACCGACCTGGAATATGAAATGCGTCACGAGCCCGGCGCGGTCCGGCCGGCCGGCTGACCCTTTGCAACTTCTTTCAGCCCGGCTGGAATAAAGCCGGGACCGGCAGCGTCTGTAGGGGGCAGTCTCCCAATTTCCCTATCTACGTACGAGGCACACCATGCGCAAACACATCGCCGCAGCCCTGGCCATCTCCGCCGCCGCCCTGTTTTCGGCCGGCGCCCAGGCCCAGGCCGTCAAGACCCAGGACGGCGTGCTGGTCAACAGCGCCGGCATGACGCTTTACACCTTCGACAAGGATGCCGGCGGCAAGAGCGCCTGCAATGACCAGTGCGCCAAGATCTGGCCGCCCGTCATGGCCAGCGCCGACGCCAAGCCCATGGGCGACCTGACCATCATCACCCGCGACGACGGCACCAAGCAGTGGGCCAGCAAGGGCAAGCCGCTGTACACGTTCTCCAAGGACGCCAAGGCGGGCGACAAGACGGGCGACAACTTCAAGGAAATCTGGCACGCCGCCAAGCCCTGATCCGGTGTCCGCCATCCAACGCAGCAATCCATGCGCGCCGAAGACGAAGCCCTGATCCTGGCCTGCATCCCCAGCCTGCGGCGTTACGCCCGCGGGCTGACGGGCGACCCCCATCGGGCCGACGACCTGGTCCAGGACACGCTGGAGCGCGCATGGAGCCGCTATTCGCGATGGCAGCGGCGCGGCGAGCTGCGCGCCTGGATGTTCGGCATCATGCATAACCATTTCATCGACGGCGTGCGCGCCAGCAGCCGGCGGCCCGAACAGACCGCCCCGGGCGAACTGCCCGACGCCCCGGTGCGCGCCACGCAGACCGACCACCTGGAGGTGCGCGACCTGGACCGCTGCCTGCAAGCCCTGCCCGCCGAACAGCGGGAAGTGCTGTTGCTGATATGCGTGGAAGACCTGTCCTATCAGGAAACCGCCCGGATACTGGACGTGCCGATGGGCACGGTCATGTCGCGCCTGTCGCGCGCCCGCGAGAAGCTGGGCGCGCAGATGCAGGCGCGCGACACCGTCAGCAGGCTCCATCGCGTGAAATGACATGAACGAGAAACGCCTCCATGCGGTGCCCGGCGCGGGCACCCCGATTACCGAAGCCGACCTGCATGCCTATGCGGACGGCCAGTTGCCGCCCACGCGCCATGCCGAGGTCGAGGCCTTCCTGGCCGCGCATCCGCAGGACCAGGCCCGCGTCGACGAATGGCGCGAGCAACGGCGCCTGCTGCACGCCATGCTGGACCCGGTGCTGGACGAACCTCTGCCGCTGCGCCTGCCCCTGGCGCGGCCCGCGAACCCCTGGCCCTGGCGCGCCCTGGCCGCCGGCGTGGCCATCGCCGCCGTCAGCGCCAGCGCCGCCTGGATCACCCGCGGCGCCATGGACGCCCGCCAACTGCAGGCGACGCTTGCGACTGCCGCGCCCGAGCGCATCGCGGGCGGCTATGCCCAGCGCGCCGCCATCGCCCACGCGGTCTACGCGCCCGACATGGGCCGGCCCGTGGAAGTCGGCGCCGACAACGAAAAAGGCCTGGTCACCTGGCTGACCAAGCGCATGGGCGCGACCATGCGCCCGCCGTCGCTGTCGCAGGCCGGCTATGAGCTGGTGGGCGGCCGCCTGCTGCCCGGCGGCGCGGGACCTGTCGCGCTCTTCATGTACGGCGCGGCCGACGGCCAGCGCCTGACGCTGTACGTCACCCGCGAAGCCGCGGGCGGGCAGACCGCGTTCCAGTTCACCCAGGAAGGCCCGGTGCGGGTGTTCTACTGGGTCGAAGGACAGTTCGGCTACGCGCTGTCCGGCGCGGTCAGCCGCGACGAGCTGCTGCGCGTGTCGCAGGAGGTCTACCAGCAGTTGCAGGGCTAGTCCGGCGACGCCACGCCTTGCCCGCCAGCGTGCTCGCGCGCCTGGTGCAGCATGTGCAGCGTGATCTTGCGGACCTCGGCGCGGCTCATGCCGATGTGCGAACGCAGCATGCGCGCCGCCTCGTCGGCGCGGCGGGCCAGCACGGCCCGCAGGATGGCCGCGTGTTCGTCGTAGGTGGCGTCCACGCGGAAATCCTTGGTGAAGTCCAGCCGCCGCACGATGCGTATCTTCTCGGTCACGTCGCGATGGATCTGCGCCAGCTCCGGGTTCCCGGCCGCCGCCACCAGCGAACAATGAAAGGCCTCGTCCAGCTGCGCCACCAGCCGGCCGTCCAGGATCCGCTGCCGCGGCGGCGTCAGCCACACGTCTTTCAGCGCGCCCAGGATGCCGGCCTGGTCCATGTGCTCGCGCGCGCACAGCCGTTCCACGGCAGCCTCTTCCAGCACCACGCGCACGTCGTACAGCGCCTCGAAGCGTTCGAAGTCGAAGGGCCGCGCCTGCCAGCCGCTGCGCGGACGCGGCAGCACGTAACCTTCGCGCTCCAGCCGCGCCAGCCCCAACCGCACCGGCGTGCGGCTGACGCCCAGCCGCGCCGCCACCTCGGCCTCGGTGAAGCGCTCGCCCGGCAGCAGGCGGAAGTCGAACAAGTCGTCTTTCAGGCGCTGATAGACCTGATCGGCCAGCGAGCCGGCCAGGGCCGGCGCCTGGCGGATGGCCGGAGCGGCCTGTGCGGATTCCAGGCGCATGCTCAGGCCACGGGGCAGGTCGCGTCTTCGGCCAGCACGATGAGCGGATCGCCCGCGTTCACCGGTTTGCCGGGCATGCAGCGGATCGCAACCACCGTCCCCGAGGCCGGCGCGATGACGGACAGCTCCATCTTCATGGCCTCGACCACCACCAGCGTGTCCCCGGCCGATACGCTCTGGCCCACCTGCACCGGGATCTTCCAGATGTTGCCGCACATGTCGGCGCTGACCAGGCTTTCACCTTCGCGCAACACCGCCTCGGCTTCGGGTTCGGGCCCAGCGGCCGCTTGCTCCACCGCCGCGTCCTCGCTTTTCCACAAGGCCACCTCGGCGTCGAAGGCGCTCTTCTGGCGCGTCTGGAACGCGGCAATGCTGTCGGCCTCTTCATCCAGGAAACGCTGGTGCGCGGCGAAATCGAACACCTCTTCCTCGATGCGGACCGTGGCCCGGCCTTCGCGGAAGTCCTCGCGCAGCACATCGAGTTCGGCTTCCGTCACCGGATAGAAGCGCACCTGATCGAAAAAGCGCAGCAGCCAGGGCTTGCCGTCCTGGAACACCGGATTCTTCAGGAACTTGTTCCAGATGGGCAAGGTGCGTCCGACCAGCTGATAGCCGCCGGGCGAATCCATGCCGTAGATGCACATGTAGACCCCGCCTATGCCTACCGTGCCTTCCGCCGTGTAGGTGCGCGCCGGGTTGTACTTGGAGGTCAGCAGGCGGTGGCGCGGATCTATCGGCACCGCGCAGGGCGCGCCCAGATACACGTCGCCCAGCCCCATGATCAGATAGCTGGCGTCGAACACGATGTCGCGGACCTGCTTGCGGCTGGCCAGGCCGTTGATGCGCTGGATGAAGTCCACATTGTTCGGCAGCCACGGCGCGCTGGCGCGCACGGTTTCCTGGTAGCGCTGCACCGCGCCCAGCGTGGCCGAGTCCTCGAATGCCATGGGCAGATGGACCACGCGCGTAGGCACCTTGAGCGTGGCCACGTCGGCCAGGCCCGCCTCGATCCGCAACAGCCGTTCTATCAGCGCGCCCTGCAGGATGACGCGGCTGTCGTAGCGGATCTGCAGCGAGCGCACGCCGGGGGACAGCTCCAGCACGCCGGCGATGGGATCGGCGTCGAGCGCACCCATCAGCAGATGGATGCGCATGCGCAGCGCCAGGTCCAGCACGTTGTCGCCGTACTCCAGCAGCAGGTAGCCGTCGCCCGCCTGGCGGTACGAGACCGCGGGCCGCGCGCCCTGCGCCGGCAGCGCCGCCACGATGGGTTCCGCCACGGCGGCTGGCGCCGCGGCTTGCGCGGGCTGCGCGGGCGCCGCCAGTTCGGCCACGCAACGGTCCTGCGCCGCCTCCAGCGCCACCGCCTGCTGATAATCGATGCGCACGAAGCGGATCCGGTCGCCCGGCTTGACCTGCCCGACCTTCCACAGTTCCGCGCGGGCGATGGTGACGGGGCAGACGAAGCCGCCCAGGCTGGGACCGTCGCGCGTCAGGATGACGGGGCTGTCGCCGGTGAAGTTGATGCTGCCGATGGCGTATTCGCAATCGTGGATGTTGGACGGATGCAGGCCGGCCTCGCCGCCGTCCTCGCGCGCCCAGGTGGGCTTGGGGCCGATCAGGCGCACGCCCAGCCGGTTGGAGTTGTAGTGCACTTCCCAGTCCGCGGCGAAGAAGGCTTCGATGGCTTCGGGCCGGAAGAAGTCCGGCGCGCCATGCGGGCCGTAGAGCACGCCGATTTCCCAGGTGTTGCCGTAGGCTGGAATCAGCGCGGCGGGCGCCGCCTGCGGCTCGGACACGGGCGCGGCGGCGTCATCGGCAAGCTCGGGCCGGATCAACGGCAGCATGTCGCCCACGCGCAGCGTGCGGCCCGCATGGCCGCCGAACTGGCCCAGCGCGAAGGTGGAACGGCTGCCCAGGTAGACCGGCACGTCCAGGCCGTGGCGCACCGCCAGGTAGCTGCGGCAGCCCGACAGCGCGCGGCCGGTGGCCAGCACCTGGCCCGAACGCACCGCCACCGGCGTCCACATGGGCACGGGTTCTCCGTCCAGCGTGGCGGCGCAGGTCGCGCCCGTCAGCGCCACGACGGCATCGCCATGAAAGCGCAAGGTCGGGCCGACCAGCGTGGCCTCGATGCCCGCGGCGTCGGACGCGTTGCCGACGATGCGGTTGGCCATGCGGAAGGCATAGTCGTCCATCGGCCCCGAGGGCGGCACGCCGATGTCCCAATAGCCCACCCGCCCCGGATAGTCCTGCACGCTGGTGTAGGTGCCGGCGGCCAGCACCTCGATCGCCGCGGGCCGGTAGACGAAACTCTCCAGGAAGCGCGTAGACAGGTCGCCTGCGCGAAAACGCGCGTCATCCACGATCTGCCGCAGATAGTCCAGGTTGGTGGCAATGCCGTGCAGGCGCGTGCGGGCCAGCGCGTGCGCCAGCTTGTCCAGCGCGGCCTCGCGCGTATCCGCATGCACGATCAGCTTGGCCAGCATGGGGTCGTAGAACGCCGGCACCTCGGTGCCGGTCGCGACCCAGCCGTCCACCCTCACCCCTTCCGGAAAGAACACCTCGGTCAGCGCGCCCGGCGAAGGTTGGAACTGGCGCAACGGATCCTCGGCATATAGGCGCACCTCGATCGAAGCGCCTTGCGGCGGGCGCGACATCGCGGCGTAGTCCAGCGGTGCGCCCGCGGCCACGCGCAGCATGCACTCCACCAGATCCAGGCCGGTGACGGCTTCCGTCACGGGATGCTCGACCTGCAGACGGGTATTGACCTCCAGAAAATAAAAACTGTCGCGCGCCGGGTCGTAGATGAATTCCACCGTGCCGGCGGAACGGTAGTTGACCGACTCGCCCAGCCGCACGGCGGCGGCGTGCAGCGCCTGGCGCGTGGCGGCGGGCAGCAGCGGCGCGGGCGTCTCTTCGATGACCTTCTGGTTGCGGCGCTGCACCGAGCAATCGCGCTCGCCCAGGGCCAGCACGCGGCCGGCGCCATCGCCGAAGATCTGCACCTCTACGTGGCGCGCGTTGTCGACGTAGCGCTCGATAAAGGCGCCGCCGTCGCTGAAGAAATGCTCGCCCATGCGCTGCACGCTATCGAAGGCCGCGGTCAGCTCGGCCTCGTTGTCGCAGCGCGAAAGTCCAATGCCGCCGCCGCCCGCCGTGCTCTTCAGCATCACCGGATAGCCGATGCGTTCGGCCTGCGACAGCGCGGCGCCCAGGCTGTCCAGCAAGCCGGTGCCGGGCGTCATCGGCACGCCGGCCTCGGCCGCCAGTTCGCGCGAACGGTGCTTCAGGCCGAACTCGCGGATCTGCAGGGACGTGGGGCCGACGAACGCGATGCCGGCGTCCTCGCAGGCCTGCGCGAACTCGGCGCTTTCGGACAGGAAGCCGTAGCCGGGATAGATGGCCTGCGCGCCATGCTTGCGGGCGGCCGCCAGCAACAGGTCCATGCGCAGGTAGCTGTCGGCGGCCTTTTCGCCGCCCAGCGCCACGGCCACGTCGGCCGCGCGCACGTGCGCGGCATTGCGGTCCGGGTCGGAGTAAACGGCCACGCTGCGGATGCCCAGCCGCTTGAGGGTGCGGATGGCGCGGACGGCGATCTCGCCGCGGTTGGCAATCAGAACGGTATCGAACACGGTGCGACTCCCTGGTGTCTTGCGGGGGTTATCGAAAGCGGAGATCAAGCCAGGCTGGCCAGATAGGCGCGCCAGCCGCCAAACTCCGTGATGTCGCGCGCGCCCTCCAGCCCGCGCGGCTCGCAAATGAAGCCCTTGACCTGGCGGCCGTCCGCCAGCTCCAGCGTGCCGATGCCCAGCGGCGCGGGGATCTCGGCCACGAAGGCGCCGAAGGCAGCCAGCGGCACATCCCAGAGTTCGACCTCGATGGGCGCGCCGCTCGCGGACTTCACCAGGCCGGGCTTGGGCGGCGTGGTATTGGCCAGGGCATACAGGCGGTAGTCGTCCGAGGTGCGCGTCGCCTCGACGAACACGGCGCGGCGCGAGGTCAGTTGGTGGTTCAACGGCATGCCGCGCAAGTGCGCGCCCACCACCGACACCCGCACCGTGTCGCGCGCGGGCGGGGCCGCATGCCCGGCCGCGGGCAGCGGCGCGCCGGTGGCGCCCAGCGGCAGCGCCAGGCGCGCCTGCCACTGGCGTCCGAACTGCGCCAGCGCGTGGTCCTGCCAGGCCATGCCGATCAGCGTGATGCCTGCGGGCAGGCCGTCGCCGCGCATGCCCGCAGGCAGCGCCAGCGCCGACAGGTCGGCCAGGTTGGTGAAGTTGGTGTAGGTCCCCAGCCGCGAATTCAGCGTCACCGGATCGGCTTCGAGCTGGGCGATGGTGTAGATCGAAGGCGTCGTCGGCACGACCAGCGCATCAAAGCCCGCCAGCGCCTGATGGATGCTGCGCGTCAGCTCGGCGCGCCGGTACTCGGCCTTGAACGCGTCCAGCGCGCTGTAGTTGGCGGCCTGTTCGACGATGCCGCGCACCACCGGATGGATGGCGTCAGGGCTCTGCTTCCACAACGCTTCCACGGCGGCAAAGCGCTCGGCCACCCAAGGCCCTTGATACAGCAGCGCCGCCAGCTCGTTGAACGGCGTGAAGTCGACGGGTTCGACCGTTGCGCCGCCCGCCTTAAGGTCGCTCACGGCCTGGTCGAACGCCGCCACTGCCTGCGCATCGCCGAAGAATTCCAGTTGCGCGGGGATCGCCAGCCTGGGTTGGGCCGGCCAGGGATGCCCGCTGCCCACAGGCTGGGCGCGCGAATAGGGATCGCGCGCATCCCAGCCTGCCGCAATGTCGGCCACCAGTTCGGCGTCGTCCACCGTCAACGCGAACACCGACACGCAGTCCTGCGTGCGGCAGGCCGGCACCACGCCTGCCGCGCTGAGCCTGCCCTTGGTGGGCTTGAGGCCGACGATGTTGTTGAAGCCTGCCGGCACGCGGCCCGAGCCCGCCGTGTCGGTGCCCAAGGAGAAAGCGGCCAGGCCGCGCGCCACCACGGATGCGGAGCCCGAACTGGAGCCGCCGCTGACGTAGTCCGGATTGAACGTATTGGGCACCGCGCCCAGCGGCGAACGCGTACCCACCAGTCCGGTGGCGAACTGGTCCAGGTTGGTCTTGCCCACCAGGATGGCGCCGGCCGCGCGCAGGCGGCGGACCACGGTCGCATCTTCCTCGGGCGTATACGCGAACTCAGGGCAGGCCGCCGTGGTGGGCCAGCCGGCGGCGTCGATGTTGTCCTTGATGGCGAACGGCACGCCATACAGCGGCAGCCGCGTCAGGTCGCCGTTGGCCGCTTCCAGCAGCCCATGCAGGGCATCGAGCTGCCGCGCCAGCATGGCGCCGTCCACGCGCTTGATCCAGGCCGTGTCCGGCGGGCTGCCGCGTTCGGCCCAGGCCGCCAACAAGGTCTCGGGCGTGGCGCCCTCGTTGCGATAGGCGGCCTGCCATTGCGCGATCGTCCAGGCGACGGGGCCTTTGTGCGTTGCTGCGGCGTTCATGCTGGAATCCTTTCTTGTATACAAGTACGGATTCCCAAGCAATCGGCGTGCCATGTTGGCCGCCGCTGCGCGCACGCCCCTGTTCCCTGCGGCAACGCGCCGCTTGCGGCCTGAAGCCATCACGGCGGCGCGGCACGCGCGCACCGCCAGCGGGCGGCGCCCGCACCCATGTTGTGCATACGGCACCAGATCGGCCCCAGCCCGCTCCCGCGCTGTTGTCGCCGGCGTCCGTCTTGTTTTCCCCCCTTCATATAGCGAACCGCGCGTAGGCGCGCAGCTGGCATGCCTTTTGCTTTTAGGTCTTCGTTGTCGTGTGTTTTCAGATCGTTCTCGCCGGCACGGCCGGCCCATTCCATTCAGGAGTCACCATGAAACGCAGACTAGCCCTTAAGCAACTGACCGCCGTGAGCCTGTTGGCCATGTCCGGATGGATGCCGCAGGTATACGCCGCCGAGGACACCATCAAGGTCGGCATCCTGCATTCGCTGTCGGGCACGATGGCGATCTCGGAAACGTCGCTCAAGGACGTGGCCCTGATGACCATCGACGAAATCAACGCCAATGGCGGCGTGATGGGCAAGAAGCTCGAAGCCGTGGTGGTGGACCCGGCGTCAAACTGGCCGCTGTTTGCCGAGAAGTCGCGCCAGCTGCTGTCCCAGGACAAGGTGGCGGTTGTCTTCGGCTGCTGGACCTCGGTGTCGCGCAAGTCCGTGCTGCCGGTGTTCAAGGAACTCAACGGCCTGCTCTTCTACCCCGTGCAATACGAGGGCGAGGAACTGGAGAAGAACGTGTTCTATACCGGCGCCGCGCCCAACCAGCAGGCCATACCCGCCGTCGAATACCTGATGAGCGAAGACGGCGGCGGCGCCAAGCGCTTCGTGCTGCTGGGCACCGACTATGTCTACCCGCGCACCACCAACAAGATCCTGCGTGCCTTCCTGCATTCCAAGGGCGTCAAGGACAGCGACATCGACGAGGTCTATACGCCCTTCGGCCATTCCGACTACCAGACCATCGTCGCCAACATCAAGAAGTTCGCCACCGGCGGCAAGACCGCCGTCATCTCCACCATCAACGGCGACTCCAACGTGCCCTTCTACAAGGAGCTGGGCAATGCCGGCCTGAAGGCCACCGACGTACCGGTGGTGGCATTCTCGGTGGGCGAAGAGGAACTGCGCGGCGTGGACGCCAAGCCGCTGGTGGGCCACCTGGCGGCGTGGAACTACTTCCAGTCGGTCAAGAACCCCGTCAACGACGCCTTCATCCAGAAATGGAAGGCCTATGCCAAGGCCAAGAACCTGCCCAACGCGAATACGGTGGTGACCAACGACCCGATGGAAGCCACCTACATCGGCATCCACATGTGGAAGCAAGCGGTGGAACAGGCCAAGACCACGGACGTGGACAAGGTGATCGCAGCCATGGGCGGCCAGAAATTCAACGCGCCCGACGGCTACACCATCGAAATGGACAAGACCAACCACCACCTGCACAAGCCGGTCTACATCGGCGAGATCAAGGCGGACGGCCAGTTCAGCGTGGTGTGGAAGAGCAAGGGTCCGATCCGCGCCCAGCCCTGGAGCCCGTACATCCCGGGCAACGAAGGCAAGCAAGGTCTCTAACGCACCGGGAACAAGCAGCCATGCGCATCGCGGCATTCGCACTCTACTTGCGTCGTTTCCTGCTGGCATGGCTGGTGTCCCTGCCGCTCGCGGCCGCCCCGGCGGCGGCAAGCGGCGTGGACCCAGCCCTGCTGGCGCCGCTGGCCGGCGACGACACGGACGCCAAGCTCCAGGCGATTGCCGCGCTGGGCCAGTTGCCCGAACCCGAAGCGGCAGCGGTGCTGCAGGCGCTGGGCGAGGACCGGCTCTATGCCGCCAATGACGGCCGCGTGCTGATCGGCAACGGCGGCACGCGCGCCATCGATGCGGCGACGGGCGCCGCCGCCGAGCTGCCCGCGGACGCGGGCGCCATCGGCATCAACAACCGCCTGCGCCGCGCCATCGAGGCCGCGCTGGCGGGTTCGCGCCTGTATTCCGAGCAGCCCGCCGAGCGCCTGGCTGCGGCGCGCCGCCTGCAGCAGACCGGCGACCCGGCGCGCCTGCCCATGCTGGAAAAAGCATTGGCATCGGAAAGGAACGAAGCCGTGCGCGACGCGTTGCTGATCGCACAGGCCAACCTGGAGTTGAAAAGCAGCGATCCCGCCAAGCGCCGCCATGCGGTCGAGGTGTTGGGCGCCACCCGCAACGCCGCGTTTCGTCCCACCCTGGCCGCGCTGGCCGAGGCGCGCGACGGCGTTTACGCCGAACCCGATGCCGGCGTGCGTGAAGCTGCCGGCCGCGCGCTCAAGCAGATCGACCGCCACCTGGCCACCATCGAATGGGCCGGCAATCTGTTCTACGGCATCAGCCTGGGCAGCGTGCTGCTGCTGGCGGCGCTGGGCCTGGCCATCACCTTCGGCCTGATGGGCGTCATCAACATGGCGCATGGCGAACTGCTGATGATAGGCGCCTACGTGACCTACGTCGTGCAAACGGCGTTCCGCGCCTGGCTGCCGGGCTGGCTGGACTGGTATGTGCTGGCGGCGCTGCCGCTGGCCTTTGCCGTGACGGCGCTGGTCGGCATGGCGCTGGAGCGCACCGTCATACGCTGGCTCTATGGCCGGCCGCTGGAAACGCTGCTGGCCACCTGGGGCATCAGCCTGATCCTGATGCAGGGCGTGCGCACGCTGTTCGGCGCGCAGAACGTGGAGGTGGGCAATCCCGGCTGGATGTCCGGCGGTGTCACGGTGCTGGGCGGACTGGTGCTGAGCTACAACCGCCTCGTCATCATCGGCTTCGCCTTCTTCGTGGTGTTCCTGGTGTGGGCGCTGCTGAACCATACCCGCCTGGGCCTGTTCGTGCGCGCCATCACGCAGAACCGCCGCATGGCCGACTGCGTGGGCGTGCCCACCGGCCGCGTCGACATGCTGGCCTTCGGCCTGGGCTCGGGCATCGCCGGGTTGGCCGGAGTGGCGCTGTCCCAGCTGGGCAATGTGGGGCCGGACCTGGGCCGCGGCTACATCGTCGATTCATTCATGGTGGTGGTGCTGGGCGGCGTGGGCCAGTTGGCCGGCACCGTCATCGCCGCGCTGGGCCTGGGCGGCGTCAACAAATTCCTGGAGCCTTACGCGGGAGCCGTCATGGCCAAGATCACCATCCTCGCGCTCATCGTGCTGTTCGTCCAAAAGCGGCCGCAAGGCCTGTTCGCCCCTCGCGGCCGGAGCGTCGAATGAAACAGAACGCGCTGACTGACCTGAATCTGCTGACCCGCCGCCCGCTGTACTCGGGCCGGGTCTGGGCGGCCCTGGCCGCGGCCGTGGCGCTGCTGGCGCTGCTGCCCCTGCTGAATCTCGCTTTCCCGCCCGGCCATGCGCTGCATGTGTCGGCCTATGCCGTGGCGCTGCTGGGCAAGTTCATGTGCTACGCCATGGCGGCGCTGGCGCTGGACCTGGTGTGGGGCTATGCCGGCATCCTGTCGCTGGGACACGGCCTGTTCTTCGCGCTGGGCGGCTATGCGCACGGCATGTACCTGATGCGCGCCATCGGCCGCGACGGCGTCTACCAGAGCGACCTGCCCGACTTCATGGTGTTCCTGGACTGGAAGAGCTACCCCTGGTACTGGTCCTTTACCGAGCACTTCTGGTACGCCATGCTGCTGGTCGTGCTGGCGCCTGGCGTGCTGGCCTTCGTGTTCGGCTACTTCGCCTTCCGCTCGCGCATCAAGGGCGTGTACTTTTCCATCATCACGCAGGCGCTGACCTTCGCTGCGATGCTGCTGTTCTTCCGCAACGACACCGGTTTTGGCGGCAACAACGGCTTCACCGACTTCAAGCGCATCCTGGGCTTCGACATTACCGCGCCCGGCACGCGCGCGGCGCTGTACTGGATCACGCTGGCCGCGCTGGCGGGCGCGCTGGTCCTGGCGCGCGCGGTCACGCAGAGCAAGCTGGGCCGCGTGCTCACCGCCGTGCGCGACGCCGAGAGCCGGCTGCGCTTCATCGGCTACGACCCGCTGGGCTTCAAGCTCTTCGTCTGGACCCTGTCCGCGGTGCTCTGCGGCATCGCCGGCGCGCTCTACGTGCCGCAGGTCGGCATCATCAACCCCAGCGAGATGTCCACCGAGACCTCGATTGAAATGGTGATCTGGGTCGCCACCGGCGGACGCGGCACGCTGGTCGGCCCCATCATCGGCGCGGGCGCCGTCAACGGCCTGAAGACCTGGTTCACCAGCGTGCTGCCGGAATTCTGGCTGTACGCGCTGGGCCTCATCTTCGTGCTGGTGACGCTGTTCCTGCCCACCGGCATCGTCGGCCTGGCGCGCCGCATCTCCGCCCGCATCCAGGGGAACAAGGCATGAGCAGCACGCACATCGAATCCGCCGCGCTCGACGGCGGCCCCAGCGGCGATGCCGGCTACGGCCGCGTCAGCCCCAAGGGCCTGGACACCAGCCACGGCGCCATCCTCTACCTGGAAGGCATCACCGTCAGCTTCGACGGCTTCAAGGCCTTGAACGACCTGACGCTGGACATAGGCGTGGGCGAGCTGCGCTGCATCATCGGCCCCAACGGCGCGGGCAAGACCACGATGATGGACGTCATCACCGGCAAGACCCGGCCCACGGCGGGAACCGCCTACTTCGGCCAGAGCATAGATCTCACCACCCTGAACGAAGCCCAGATCGCGCATGCCGGCATCGGCCGCAAGTTCCAGCGGCCCACGGTGTTCGAGCAGCACAGCGTGTTCGAAAACCTGGAGCTGGCGATGAAGACCGACAAGCGCGTGCGGCCCACGCTGTTCGCGCGGTTGAGCGGCGAACAGATCGATAAGATCGGCGAGACGCTGGACCTGATCCGGCTGCGGCCCGAGGCGGCGTTGCCCGCCGGGCTGCTGTCACACGGACAGAAACAGTGGCTGGAGATCGGCATGCTGCTGATGCAGGAGCCGCAACTGTTGCTGCTGGACGAGCCGGTGGCGGGCATGACCGACGCCGAGACCGAACGCACCGGCGAGCTGCTCAACGAACTGCGCGGACGCCATTCGCTGATGGTGGTGGAACACGACATGGACTTCGTCAACCAGATCGCGGGCGACGGCAAGGTCACGGTGCTGCACGAAGGCTCGGTGCTGGCCGAAGGACCGATGAGCAAGGTGCAGGCCGATCCGCGTGTCATCGAAGTCTATCTGGGGCGCTGAGATGCTGGACGTGAACGCGATCGACCAATACTACGGCGGCAGCCACACGCTGCGCGGCGTCTCGCTGTCCTTGCGCCAGGGCGAATGCCTGGCGCTCTTGGGGCGCAACGGCGTGGGCAAGACCACCCTGCTCAAATGCGTGATGGGCGTGCTGCCGGTGGCGCACGGCAACATTGCCTTCGACGGCGCGGACGTCACGCGCCTGGCGCCGCACCAGCGCGCCGCGCGCGGCATGGCCTATGTGCCGCAGGGCCGCGACATCTTCGCCCGGCTGACGGTGGAAGAGAACATTTTGATGGGCATGGCGACCAAGCCGGCGGCGCGCGCCCGCCGCATCAAGGAAGAGGTGTACGAACTGTTCCCGGTGCTGCGGACCATGCTGTCGCGCCGCGGCGGCGACCTGTCCGGCGGCCAGCAGCAACAGCTGGCCATCGCCCGCGCCCTGGTGGCCGAGCCCAAGCTCATCATCCTGGACGAGCCCACGGAAGGCATACAGCCGTCCATCATCAAGGACATCGCCCGCGTCATCCACATGCTGCGCCAGCGCGGCGACATCGCCATCCTGCTGTGCGAGCAGTACTTCGACTTCGCGCGCGAACTGGCGGACCATTTCGTGGTGCTGTCGCGTGGCGTCGTGGTGGCGCGTGGAGACCGCGCCGCCATCGACGGCGAGGACGTGCGGCGACATCTGTCGGTCTAGGACGGATACGAAATCGCATTTTTCACCGAGGGGCTCTGGACGGCGGCCCCAACTGCTCCGATATAATCGGGCGCCATGTGCTCCGCTGCCTACCTGACCCGCCCCGCCGTGTGGATCGCGCTCGTCGCGATCCTGTGGGCGTCGTTGGCGCCGTCGCTGGCGAATGCGCTGAGCCTGTCTCCGGCCAGCCACAACGCCCATCGCATCAGCGTCGACTTCTGCACCAGCGAAGGCGCGGGGCAAGCCTCCCTGACCCTGGAGGTGCCGGGCGGCAACGATAACGGCACCCAGGCGGACAGTCACGGCGACAGCCATCACTGCCCGCTGTGCCGCAACCCCAATGCCGACGTGGGCATACTGCCCACGCCTGTTCCCGTCGTGCCTGCTCCTCTAGGGCGCGCCATCACCTATCCGCCGCTGTTCTTCCTTGCGGCGCATCCTCTTCATGCCTGGAGCGCGGCCCAGCCGCGCGCACCGCCAGCGGTCTGAGCCTGCGCGCCCCGTCGCCTGATGGCGATCGCTGCGCGCCGGTACGCCGTCACCCCATCGCCACGTTGCGTCCGCGCCTCTCGCGCGTGCGCACGCGTGCCGCCATTCAGGCTCATGCGCTCCGGCCAGTCCCGTCCGTTCCAGGCGGGGACTTCCTGGCGCGCGGGCCGGACCACCGGTTCCAGACATGAAGAAAACCACGACCTACACCCTGCTGCTGGGCGCGCTCGCCAGCGGCTCCGCCCAGGCCCTGACCACGGAACCCGCCGTGCCCACCCTGGCGCCCACCACCGTGCACGGCGCCGCCGCCGAAGAGCCCGCGCCCAACGGCCCCATCGACCTGAACGTACGCGACAGCACCGGCAGCCGCCTGGGCCTGACCCTGCGTGAAACGCCGGCCAGCGTCACCGTGATCTCGCGCGAACAGATCGAGGCGCGCGGATCCTTGAACACGCAAGAGATCGCCCGTGGCATCCCTGGCGTGGACAATGCCTCGCCGCCCGGCAACGCGGGCGCGGTCAGCTACCGCGGCTTCGCTGGCGGCCAGGTCTCGCAGCTGTTCAACGGCATTTCCGTGCAGTACGACTCCATCGCCGCGCGGCCGGTGGACAGCTGGATCTACGACCGGGTCGAAGCCATCGGCGGCCCCTCTACCTTCCTGTTCGGCGCGGGCGCGGTGGGCGGCGCCATCAACTACGTCACCAAGCTGCCCGAGCGCGACACCTTCTACGACGGCCAGCTGCGGGTGGGATCGTTCGACAGCCGCCAACTGTCGGTGGGGCTGAACCAGCAACTGGCGGGCGAACCCGGCGGCCGCGGCCACTATCTGCGCATCGACGCCAACACCGGTTCCAGCCACGGCTGGGTCGATGGCAACCATTCCCGCGCCAGCCAGGTCGCCGCCTCGCTGCTGTCCGACCTGGGCGCGGACGTGACCCAGACCTTCGCCTTCGAGTACCAGCGCGAACAGGTCGACCGCCCCTACTGGGGCACGCCGCTGAAAACCGACGCCAACGGCGTGGTGCAGGGCACGGGCCGCATCCTCGATGGCACGCGCTTCAAGAACTACAACGTCAACGACGGCCTGTACGAGCAGTCGGTGCTGTGGGCGCGGTCGCTGACCGAATGGCGCGCCGGCTCCAATCTGACCTTCAAGAACACGCTCTACTACTACCGCGCCGAACGCGATTACCGCAACCTGGAAAACTACCGGCTGAACGCCGGCAACAGCCTGGTGCTGCGGTCCGGGGCGCTGTTGCAGCGCCACGAACAAAGCCTGATCGGCAACCGCGTGGAAGGCCTGTACCGCTCCACCCTGGCCGGCCTGCCCAGCGACTGGTCCTTCGGCGTGGACGTCAGCCAGAACAAGATCACGCGCTATCCCACCAGCCTGCCCGGCCAGGTCGACGCGGTCGATCCCTACGACTTTTCGCCCGGCGATTTCTACGACATTCCCGGCATGAAGCGCGGCCACGTCGCCGACCGCGACAACCGCATCCGCACGCTGGCGCTGACCATGGAAAACCGCACCACGGTGCTGCCGGGCGTGGCCATCGTATCGGCATTGCGCAAGGACTTCATCGACCTGGACCTGACCAATCGCCGCGCCGTCACCGCGGCCTCGCCCGCCAGCGCGCAGCGCAGCTACTCGCCGCTGACCGGGCGGCTGGGCGTGAACTGGGAGCTGAGCCCGGAGGCCTCGCTGTATGCGCAGTACGCCACCGCGGCCGATCCCCCCTCGGGCATCCTGGCCACCGCCTCGTTCGCCGACGTGCTGAACAATGACAAACTCACCACCGGCAGGCAGGCGGAAGTCGGCGGCAAGTTCAACTTCTGGGACGGCCGCGGTTCGGCCACGGTGGCGCTCTACGAGATCAAGCGCAAGAACATGGCGACCTCGGACCCGAACAACCCCGGCGTGAGCGTGCCCGTGGGCGCGCAATCGGCGCGCGGCATCGAACTGGCCGGCGGCCTGCAGCTGACGTCCCAGCTGTCCTTGCAGGGCAACGTCGCCTTCGTCGATCCCAAGTACGACGATTTCTCGCAATCCGTGGGCGGCGTGGCGGTCTCGCGCAACGGCAACGTGCCCACCAATACGCCGCGCCGCCTGGCCAACGTCTGGCTGGACTATGCCTTCCTGCCCGACTGGACCGCCAGCATGGCCGCGCGCTACGTGGGCCGCATGTACGCCGACGCCGCCAACAGCGTCTGGACGCCGTCCTACACCGTGTTCGACGCGGCGCTGTCGCACCGCATCAACCGCAACCTCAGCGTAACGGCCCGCGTGCGCAACCTGACCGACAAGGTCTACGCCGCGAACGCGACGCCGACCATGTACTACCTGGGCGCGCCCCGCTCGTTCGAGCTCACCTTGCAGGCCCGCTTCTGAGCGGCGTGCCAGGACAGACCGCCATGAACACGACGCTCCCCCCCTCGACCCGCCATCGCGCCGGGCCGCCGCTGTCGGCGCGCGCCAAGCGCTGGCTGTACCTGATCCATCGCTGGACAGGCATCGTGCTGTGCCTGTTCTTTGCCATGTGGTTCATCTCTGGCGTGGTGATGATGTACGTGGGCTATCCCAAGCTCACGCCGCAGGAACGCCTGGCGCACTTGCCCGCGCTGGATTCCGCGGGAATTACCGTCACGCCCGCGCAGGCGCTGGCGGCGGCGGGCGCCAAGGACGCCGCCGGCATGGTGCTGGCCGCCGCGCGCGGCGGCGCGCCGGTCTACGTGATTCCCGGCGAGGCGCGGCGCGCACCCAGGATGGTGGACGCCGCCAGCGGCGCGCGGTTGCCCCCTGCCGACGCCGCCACCGCGCTGGCCACGGCGCAGGCCTGGTCCGGCGGACAGCACGCCGCCCGCTATCTGGGCACGGTGGACGAAGACGCCTACACCCATTCGCGCGCGCTGGGTCCGGACCGGCCGCTGCACCGGGTGGACCTGGACGATCCCGCGCATACGCGACTCTACATCTCGTCCGCCACGGGCATGGTGGTGCTGGACGCCACCCGCGCCGAGCGCATCTGGAACTACGCCGGCGCCTGGATCCACTGGTTGTATCCATTCCGCGGCAATGCGCTGGACGGCTGGTGGCACGACATCGTGGTGTGGCTGTCGGTCGCCGGGGTGCTGCTGGCCGTGACGGGCACGGTGGTCGGCATCCTGCGCTGGCGCTTCTCGCGGCCCTATGCCAGCGGCAGCCGCTCGCCCTACCGCGAAAACATGATGCGCTGGCATCATTTGAGCGGCCTGCTGTTCGCGGTCATCACCATCACCTGGATCTTCAGCGGACTGATGTCCATGAATCCGTGGAAGCTGTTCAGCACGGGCGCGCCGCCCTTGGCGCAGGCGGCCTATGCCGGCGCGCCGGGGGACACGCTGGCCGCGCCCGGTGAGCTGATCGCCGCCCTGCCGGCGGCGCCGCGCGAATTGCGCTGGGCACGCGCCGATGGCCAGGACGTAGTGCTGGCGCGCAGCGCCGCTGGCGCCCCGCTGGTGCTGTCGGCCGGCAACGCGCAGCCCCATGCGTTCGACCCGGCGGCCTTGCGCGCCGCCGCCGCCCGGCTGGTCCCGGGCGCCCGGCTCGCCAGCGCCGAAACGCTGCAGGCCTACGACTTCTATTACTACGCCCGCGACGAACACGCGATGCTGGGCCATGTCGAGAAGCCGCTTCCCGTCTGGCGGCTGGCCTATGACGATCCCCAGGCGACCTGGGTCTATCTGGACCCGCGCACGGGACAGATCGTGAGCCGGCAGGACAGCGGCGCGCGCACCAGCCGCTGGCTGTTTGCCTTCCTGCATAGCTGGGACTGGACCGGTCTCCTGGCGCGCCGCCCGCTGTGGGACGTCCTGCTGGTGTTCCTGAGCCTGGGCGGCGCGGCGCTCAGCCTGACAGGCGCGGTGATAGGCTGGCGGCGGCTGGGCAAGAAGCTGCGCGCCTGAAGCGCGGGCGCGGATGCACTATGCTCACAGCCTTGCATGACGATCTACCGGAAAGAGGAGCTTCCATGTCCGACGTAACCATCTATCACAACCCCAAGTGCGGCACCTCGCGCAACACCCTGGCCATGATCCGCAACGCCGGCATCGAACCGGAAGTCGTGCTGTATCTGGAAACGCCGCCCTCGCGCGCCACCCTGAAGGCGCTGTTCAAGAAGGCCGGCGTCAGCGTGCGCGAGGCCCTGCGTGAAAAGGGCACGCCCTATCAGGAACTGGGCCTGGACGACGTGTCGCTCTCGGACGATGCGCTGCTGGACGCGATCGAGCAGCACCCCATCCTGCTGAACCGTCCCTTTGTCACGACGCCGCTGGGCGCGCGCCTGTGCCGCCCGTCGGAACTGGTGCTGGACATCCTGCCGGCCCCGCAGCAAGGCGCCTTCGCCAAGGAAGACGGCGAAGCCGTGATCGACGCGCAGGGCAAACGCATCCAGAAGTAAAAGGACGCGGTCCGCGGCCTTTTGTAAGCGGACTGACGGCTGGGATCATTACCATCGCGGCAATCGTTTCATTACGCCGCGATGACAATTCATGAATTCCCTTGAAAGCCTCAACCAGTCCCTTTTTCTTTCGATCAACGCCGACCCGGCCACCCCGATCTGGCAGATCCACGCCGCCATGCTGGTGGCGAACCGGCTGATCCTGCTGGTGCCGGCCGTACTGGCCGCCCTGTGGCTGTGGGGCGGCCGGCCGCAGCGCGACATGGCGCTGAAGGCGTTGGCCAGCATCGCCTTGGCGCTGTTCGCAAGCTACCTGTGCGGCGCGCTCTGGCCGCACGCGCGCCCCTTCGTCCTCGGCCTGGGACATGCGTTCTTCCCGCACAAGGCGACGTCCTCGTTTCCCAGCAATCACACCATCATCATCGCCACGCTGGCGTTCGCGCTGATCTACGACCGGCGCTGGGCCGGATGGGGCTGGCTGGCGCTGGCCGCGGCCGTCCTGGTCGGTGCCTCGCGCGTCTACCTGGGCGTGCACTTCCCGCTGGACATCCTGGGCGGACTCCTGCTGGCGCCGCTGGCCGCCGGGCTGACCGCCATGGCATGGCGCCGCTGCGGCGAGCCCCTGACAGGCGCGGCGCAGGGCCTGTACCGCAAGGCGCTGGCCCTGCCGATCGCGCGCGGCTGGATCCGCGCCTGAAGGCGCGCCGCGCTCAGTTGATCGCGACCTTGGCGTCCTTGACCAGCTTGGCGTAGTTCTCGGTATCCGCGCCGATGCGCGCCTTCATCTCGGCAGGCGTATCACCGATAGGCACCGCGCCTATTTCCGCCATCCGCCGCGAGAAGTCGGGCGAACGGATGATCTTGACCATCTCGGCATTCAGGCGCCCGACCACGTCCGCCGGCGTGGCCGCCGGCGCCAGCACGCCGAACCAGGTCCCCATGTTGAAGGGTTTGAGGCCGGCTTCCTCCATGGTCGGCACATCGGGCAGCGCGGCCGAACGCTGATTGGTGGTGACGGCCAGCGCGCGCAGCTTGCCGCTCTGGATGTGCGCCAGCACCGGCGTCACGGTGTCGAAGGACATGTCGATCTGGCCGCCCAGCAGGTCGGTCGTCAGCGGGCCGCTACCCTTGTAAGGCACATGCAGCAACTGCACATGCCCTTCCTTTTCGAACTGCGCGCCGATCAGGTGTTGTCCCGTACCCATGCCGTTCGAGCCATAGGTCAGCTTGCCCGGCTGGCCTTGCGCCAGTTTCAGCAGCGACTTCACGTCCTGCGCCGGCAGCTTGGGATTGACCACCAGCACGTTGGGCACCAGGGCCACGGTAGTCACCGGCGCGAAATCCTTCTGGAAGTCGTAATGCAGGCTCTTGTAGACGCTGGTGGCGATGGTGTGGTGCACGGCGCCCATCAGCAGCGTATAGCCGTCGGGCGCAGCCTTGGCCACGTAATCCGCGCCCAGGGTCGAACCCGCGCCCGGCTTGTTCTCCACCACCACGGGCTGGCCCAGGCTCTTGGCGAGCTCCTGGCCCAGCGCGCGCGCCAGCACGTCGGTGGTGCCGCCGGCCGGAAACGGCACCACCAGGTTCACCGGCCGGGCCGGATAGCCCTGCGCCTGCGCGCCGCCGGCGATGGTCAGGCCCGCCAGGCAGGCCAGCGCCAGGACGCGCGCGGGTATCGTTCTCTTGTGCATGCTTGTCTCCTCGGTACGAATGGAATTCGCTTGTTGTCGTGGATCCCGCGGCGGGCCTGGGGTCTCGCGCCCCGGTCCCGCTTCAGGTCTGCTTCGGGTCTGCTACGCCTATGCGGCCTTGGCCCTGCCCGCAGCCGCCAGCTTCGCGCACACGGCTGCCGTGACCTGCTCCGTGGTGGCGGTTCCGCCCAGGTCGCCCGTATGCAGAGAGGGATCGGCGGTCACGCTTTCGATCGCCTGCATCAGCCGCGCCGCGGCCTGCGTCTCGCCCAGGTGCTCCAGCAGCATGACCACGGACCAGAAGGTGCCGACCGGGTTCGCCAGGCCCTTGCCCATGATGTCGAAGGCCGACCCGTGGATGGGTTCAAACATGGAGGGATAGCGGCGTTCCGGATCGATGTTGCCGGTGGGCGCGATGCCCAGGCTGCCGGCCAGCGCCGCCGCCAGGTCGCTCAGGATGTCGGCGTGCAGATTGGTGGCGACGATGGTATCCAGCGATGCCGGGCGGTTCACCATGCGGGCGGTGGCCGCGTCGACCAGTTCCTTGTCCCAGGCCACGTCCGGAAACTCGCGGCTCACCTCCAGGGCGATCTCGTCCCACATGACCATGGCGTGGCGCTGCGCGTTGGACTTGGTGACCACCGTCAGCAGCTTGCGCGGACGGGATTGCGCCAGCTTGAAGGCGAAGCGCAGGATGCGTTCGACGCCCGCGCGGGTCATGATGGACACGTCGGTCGCGGCTTCCAGCGGATGGCCCTGGTGCACCCGGCCGCCCACGCCGGAGTATTCGCCCTCGGAGTTCTCGCGCACGATGACCCAGTCCAGCTGGCCCGGCGCGCAGCGCTTGAGCGGCGCGTCGATGCCGGGCAGGATGCGCGTCGGGCGCACATTGGCGTACTGGTCGAAGCCTTGGCAGATCTTCAGCCGCAAGCCCCACAGAGTGATGTGGTCGGGAATGTGCGGATCGCCGGCCGAACCGAACAGGATGGCGTCCTTGCCGCGCAGCGCGTCCAGGCCGTCGGCCGGCATCATCACGCCGTGCTTGCGGTAATAGTCGCCGCCCCAGTCGAAATCCTCGAACTCGAAGCTCAGGCCGCCGTCCCGGGCCAGTTCCTGCATGATGCGCTGTCCGGCCGGAATCACTTCCTTGCCGATGCCGTCGCCGGGGATGGTTGCGATGCGATAGGTCTTCATATGCCGACTGGGCTCCTTGCTGGTGGAATGCTGTCGGCACTGTACTGACGCCCGCGAGCGGCGGGCGCAATGGAATTCAAAACATCTTTTACCTGGAGTTGAAGGTGGCGCACGGGCGGGAAAAGCGAACGCGCAAAAAAACAGCGCCCGCATGTGGCGCTGTTCCAGGTAGCGGCCATGACCGGCCGCAGGCATGCAGCAATCAGCAGCGGCCGATGTTCAGGTCGGAGATCAGGTTGTTGAAATTCTGGCGCAGACTGTTGGCGTCGTCCTCGATGGTGGGACGCATCATCTTGAACGCACCGGTGCGCGCCGCGTCTTCCTTGTAGCGGCCATTGTTAGTGTGCTCCAGGATCTTGCGGCCGGAGGCCAGGAAGCCGTTGACGTTCATCATCATGCCGGAGCAGCCCTTGGCATCAGCCTCGCGCGTCTTCTTGTCGAAGCCCAGCGCCATTTCGTTCATCTTGTCCAGCTCCTGCTTGAAGGCCTCCTGGTCGGCGCCCAGGCCCTTGCCCTCGAACACGCCCGACGCCTTGTCCATCGTAGCCTTGCCGTAATAGACCATGCCGGCGCGGTAATAGGCGACCGTGTCCTTCTTGGCTTTTTCAAAGGCTTCCTTGGTGTTGGCCGTGTCCTTGATGGAGATGCCGCGGTAGAAGCCGTTTTCCGCCTTCACGACTTCGGTCAGCGCCGCGACGTAGGCTGGGCTCTTCTCGCGCGCCAGCGCGCCGTTGTCGGACAGGAAGGTCTTGGCTGCAGCATAGTTCTGCAGTTCATGGCTCAGCGGCGCCAGCTTGCCCAGCGCATCCGAGAACGCCTTGGCGGGCGCGTCGATCTCGGCAATAGGCGTCGGCATCGCCAGCGCGCGATCGAGCTTCTCCTTGGTGCGCTGGATCGTCGAGTCGTTGCTGATGACGAAATCCTTGAGCGGCTTGCCTTCCTTCAGCGCCGGGACGGCGTAGGCCTCGTAGCGTTCCAGCGCCTGCTCGAAGGTCGTGGAAATGCTGTTGGCGGTGTCGACGTACTGGTTGTACTTGATGATCTCGGACTGAGCGGTAGTCGGCTCGGACGCTTTCGCTTCCTTCTTGGCGCTGTCGTCGCCGCACGCGGCGAGCGCCAGCGTGACGGCCAGAACTGCGAACATGCGCAAGGGGCGCGGCATAAACATCTTTGATTCCTGTTGCGGGTTGCTCTGAAGGGGACGCATGATATGCCCTCCAGATGCTTAACACGCTACAAATCTATTCAACCCTGTCACAAGAATTTTCAAGCCATCTCTGCTCGTGATCCAGCAACCAGCGCTTGCGGTGCAAACCGCCGCCGTAACCGGTCAGGGCAGCGTCCGCGCCCACGATGCGGTGGCAAGGCACGACGATGCCGATGGGATTCGCCCCGTTGGCCGCGCCCACCGCGCGCACGGCGGCGGGACGCGCGATGCGGTGCGCCAGCGCGCCGTAGCTGATCGACTGGCCGCCCGATACTTCCCGCAATGCCCGCCACACCGCGCGCTGGAAATCGGTGCCGCCGGTGGCCACGTCCAGCGCGTCGATGGCACGCACGTCGCCGTCGAAGTAGTCCAGCAGCGCGCGCCGCGCGGGCGACGCCTGGACCGCATCGCGCAATTCGACCTGCTGCTTGCGGTACTGCCTGCGCAACAGCAGGTGCATGCGCGCTTCGTAGTCTTCCCAATCGACCGCCCGCAGGCGCTGCTGCTCGTCGCTCAGGACCAGCATCAGGCCGATGGGCGTGGGAACGCGCTCAAGAAAGAAAGCCTGGGTTTGGACGGGCATGGCGGACTCCAGCGTAGGTGATCGACCGTAGCACTATAGGCGTTGACGCGGGCTCTGCGCTGGCGGTTTTCGGACAGGAATGCCGCATCCACAACACTGTCCGAAAACCGCTAGATCCAACGCTCGCCGCGGCGTTAGCATGATCTCATGGACCTGAACCACGACGCCTGCTACAGCGCCATCCAAGTGCGCGACTCCCGTTACGACGGCCGCTTCTTCACCGCCGTGAAGACCACGCGCATCTATTGCCGTCCGGTCTGTCCGGCGCGCACCCCATTGTCGAAGAACGTCACGTTCTATGCCACGGCGGCAGCGGCGCAAGAGGCCGGCTACCACCCCTGCCTGCGCTGCCGGCCCGAGACCGCGCCGGAGGTCGGGCCGGGGCATGAGCTGCCCGATGGCGTGGCCCGCGCGCTGCAGTTGATCGAACTGGGCGCGCTGGACGAGGACGGCGTGGACGTGCTGGCGCAGCGCCTGGGCGTGGGCGAACGCCAGTTGCGGCGCCAGTTCCGCCAGCACCTGGGCGCCTCGCCCGTGGCCGTGGCACAAACGCGGCGCGTGCTGCTGGCCAAGCAGCTGATCCACGAAACCCGGCTGCCGATGGCCGAGATCGCCTTCGCATCGGGCTTTGGCAGCATCCGCCGCTTCAACGAGATCTTCCACGACCTGTTCGCGCGCGCCCCAGGCGACCTGCGGCGCTCCGGCAAGCCGGAAGTGTCGGCGGCGCAAGAAGGCGAGATCAAGCTGCTGCTGCGCTACCGCCCGCCCTATGACTGGGACGCCATGCTGGCCTTCCTGCGGCTGCGCGCGATTCCCGGCATCGAGCAGGTCACGGACGACAGCTACGCGCGCACCGTCCTGCTGGACGGCTGCCAAGGCACGGTGACGGTGCGCCCGGGCCGCGGCGATGCGCTCGAGGCCACGGTGCGCTTTCCCCGGCTGCAGGCGCTGCCGGCCATCATCGCGCGCCTGCGCCGCGTCTTCGACCTGGCCAGCGATCCGGTCGCCATCGCCGCGCAGTTCGCCAGCGATCCCGTGATGACCGAGCTGATCCGCGCGCGGCCTGGCCTGCGCGTGCCCGGCGCCTGGGACGGCTTCGAGCTGGCCATGCGCGCCGTGCTGGGCCAGCAGATCACGGTGGCCGCGGCCATACGCCTGGCCGGCAAGCTGGTGGCCGCGCACGGCGCGGCCATGGCGCGTCCAGAAGGCGCGCTGACGCATGTATTCCCCTTGCCTGAAGCCGTGGCGGCGGCCGAGCTGGCCTCGCTGGGCATGCCGCGCAGCCGCGCCGCAACCTTGTCGGCGGTCGCCGCGGCGGCGGTGGCGGACAGGCATCTGTTCGATGCCGCCGGCGGCCTGGAGGATGCGGTCCGCCGGCTGCGCACAATACGGGGCGTGGGCGAATGGACGGCGCAATACATCGCGCTGCGCCAGTTGCGCGAGCCGGACGCGTTTCCGTCCGCCGACATCGGCCTGATCCGGGCCTTGGAAAGGCTGGAAGCGCGGACCTATACGCCCGCGCAATTGCTGGCCCGCGCCGAAACCTGGCGGCCCTGGCGCGCCTACGCGGCGCAGCACCTGTGGACGGCCTGAGCGAAGGCCGGGCTTACCACCGGTCTTCCGCGCCCTTCCTGAAATAGGCCACCAGGAAGTCCACGAACACGCGCACCTTGGCCGACAGATGGTGCCGTTCCGGAAAGACCGCGTAGATGTCGGCTTGCGGCAAGGCGTAGTCCTCCAGCACCTGCACCAGCCTGCCGCTGCGCAGATAGCGCGCCAGGTCCCATTCGGCGCGCTGCAGGATGCCCAGGCCGGCCAGGCCCCAGGTCAGCGTCACTTCGCCGTCATTGCTGCTGAGGTTGCCGCGCACCTTCACGGTTTCGCTGCGGCGTCCCTTGGTGAAGCGCCACAGGCCGTACGCGGCTTCATTCTGCCGCAGCACGATGCACTGGTGCCGCGCCAGGTCGTGCGGCGTGGCGGGAATGCCGTGGCTCTTCAGGTAGCCCGGCGACGCGCAGACCAGGCGCCGGTTGGGCGCGATCTTGCGGGCGATGAGGCGGGTGTCGGGCAGGTCGCCGAAGCGCACGGCCACGTCGACGGCGTCCTGCACGAAGTCGGCCGGGCTGTCGGTCAGCTGTAATTGCAGCGACACCTCGGGATATTTCTGGGCGAATTCCGCAATCGCGGGCGCGATGTAGCTGCGGCCGAAACCCAGTGGCGCGTTGACCTTGAGCAGGCCGCGCGGGCTGTCCTGGCGGCTGGCGATCAGCTGGTCCAGGTCTTCGATCTCGCCCAGGATGCGGCGGGCGTTTTCCAGGTAGACCTCGCCTTCCGCGGTCAGGCTCAGGCGCCGCGTGCTGCGGTTGACCAGCCGCACGCCCAGCCGCGCCTCGATCTGGGCCAGCCGCTTGCTGACCGCGGCCGGCGTGACGCCCAGCTCGCGGGCGGCGGCGGACATGCCGCCGGCGCGCACCAGTTCGACGACCAGCTGCAACTCGTTGGAATGTCCCATGGCCCCTCCAGGTCCGCAGGGTGCGCGGCACCCTGGCGCGGGGCGGATCAGTCGCGGAAGTTTTCGAACTGCAGCGGCAGGTCGACGTCGGTCTTCTTCAGCAGCGCGATGACGGTCTGCAGGTCGTCGCGCTTCTTGCCGCTGATGCGCAGCTTGTCGCCGTTGATCTGCGATTCCACCTTGAGCTTGGCGTTCTTGATGGCGGCGATGAGCTTCTTGGCCACCGGCTGCTCGATGCCCTGCTTGATGGTGACCTTCTGGCGGGCGCCGCCCAGGTTTTCGAGGGGATCGGCCACGTCCAGGCAGCGCACGTCGATGCCGCGGGCCGACAGGCGGCCGCGCAGGATGTCCAGCATCTGCTTGAGCTGGAAGGCGCTGGAAGCGACCTGCGTTACGACAAACTCGTCGAGCTCGAACTTGGCGTCGCTGCCCTTGAAATCGAAGCGGGTGGCCAGTTCGCGGTTGGCCTGGTCGACGGCGTTGGAGAGTTCGTGTTTGTCGACTTCGGAGACGACGTCAAAAGTAGGCATGACACGGGGTCCTGTTGGGTAAATGTTGAAAAAGGCGAATACCGGGGTATCGCCTATTTTACCGGCCCCGCGGTCCGAGTCACGCCGTCAGCACCAGCAGGCGGCCGGCTTGCAGGGGATGCGCAATCACCTGCGCGTCGATGCCGTAGGCCAGATACAGATTGGCCGGCGTCAGGACCTCTGCCGGCGTCCCCTGCGCGATGCCGCGTCCGCCGCAGAGCAGCAGCAGGCGGTCGCACCAGCGCGCGGCCAGATTCATATCGTGCAGGATCACCAGTACGCCCGTATTGCCGGCATGGGCCAGCTCCCAGGAGCGCCGCAGCAGGTCGCCCTGATGCTTGGGGTCCAGGCTGGCGGTGGGTTCGTCCAGCAACAGGTAGCGCGGCTCGTCGCGTTCGCGCGCGGCATGGCATTGAACCAATACGCGGGCGAACTGGACGCGCTGCTGTTCGCCGCCGGACAGCTCGGGATAGCGCCGCCCGGCAAGATGCGCCGCGTCGGCCTCTGCCAGCGTTTGCGTCACCAGCGCGTCCACCACGGATGGCGCCAACTCCGGGAACGGATAGGCGCCCATGGCGACCACCTCGCGCACGCTCAGGTCGAAGCTCAGCCCCGGCTTTTGCGGCAGCACGGCGCGGCGGCGCGCCTGTTGCCGGTGCGGCATGGCGGCAAGCGGGGTCTCGCCCAAACTCAGCTGGCCCGCATCGGCAGCCAATTCCGCTGACAACGCGCCCAGCAGGGTGGATTTGCCAGCGCCGTTGGCCCCCAGCAAGCCCACCACTTCTCCCGGGCGGATGTCCAGCGATACATCGGTGAGAATGCGCGCTGCGCCGCGGTTCACGGTCACGTTTTGCGCGGAAAGCGTCATCCTATCCTCCGTCCGCGCGCCAGCAGCCACAAGAAGAACGGCCCGCCCACCAGGCCCGTCACCAGGCCGATGGGCAGTTCGGCCGGCACCACCACGGTACGCGCCAGCCAATCCGCGAGGATCAGCGCCAGGCCGCCGGCCAGGACGGTCGCGGGCAGCAGCCAGCGGTGATTGGCGCCCAGCGTCATGCGCACCAGGTGCGGCACCACCAGGCCGACGAAGACGATGGTGCCCGTGGCGGCGACCAGCGGTCCCACGATGAGCGCGCTGGCCAGCACCAGCCTGGCCCGCACGCGCTTGAGCGTGTAGCCCAGGTGCTGGGCTTCGCGTTCGCCCAGCAGCAGCGCGTTCATGACGCGCCACTGACTCATCAGCCACAGACTCACCAGCAGCACCCACGGCCCCAGGAACGACAACACCTTCCAGTTCGCGCCGCCCAGGCTGCCCATGTTCCAGAACGTCAGGTCGCGCAGCTGCGCATCGGTGGCGACGAAGGTGAACAGGCCGATCAAGCTGAACGCCATGGCCGTGATGGCCACGCCCGCCAGCAACAGCCCCGCCACGCCCGGCACGCGCCGGCCCACCGCGTAGGCGCAGAGCGTGGCCAGCAGGCTGCCGGCGAAGGCGGCAGGCGCGGTAACCCAGAAACCGCCGGACGTCAGCACGATGGCGGCCACCGCCCCAAGCGCGCCGCCCGCCGATATGCCGATCAGGCCGGGCTCGGCCAGCGGATTGCGGAACAGCGCCTGCATGGCCGCGCCGGCCACCGCCAGGCCGGCGCCCGCCACCAGCGCGAACAGCACGCGCGGCAAGCGGATGTCGATCAGCACATTGCGCCACAAGGCAGTCTCGGGCGTGGGCGCGCCCCACAGCAGGGACGGCAGTTCGCGCAGGGGGATCGCCACCGCGCCGTTGGCGGTGGCGGCCACCACCGCCAGCATCAGGGCCGCCGCCAGCAGGCCCAACGCCAGCGGCGCGCTAACGCGCCATGACATGCGCAACCTCCTGCTTGAGCTGGGTCAGCGCCAGCGGCAGGCGCGGTCCCATGCCCAGGATGAGCAGGTCGTCCATCACCACGATGCGCCGCTTCGCGGCCGCCTGGGTGGACGCGATGCCGGGCATGCGCAGGAAGGCGTCCATGCCGCCGCCGGCGTCCAGCGATGCCTGCGTCACGATGATCAGGTCAGGCGCCAGCGCGCCCATGGCCTCGGCGGACAAGGGCTTATAGCCATGCTGATCTTGCAGCACGTTCACCAGCCCCGCCAGGTGCATGACTTCGTTGGCGGCGGTGTCGCGGCCGGCGCCTTGCGGCGAGCCCGTGCGGTTGATCAGCAGCAGCGCCCGCGCGCGCGTCGCGGGCACAGCCTCGGCGCGCGCGAGCTCGCGCGTGACGTCTTCCACCATGCGTTCGCCCGCCGGCGCCACGCCCAGCGCGTCCGCAATGCCGCGGATGCGCGACTTGAGCGAATCCACCGACGGTGCGTCCGACACGGTGACGACGCGCACGCCGACGTCCGCCAGCCGCTTGAGCGAGTCCGGCGGGCCGGCCTGCTCAGAGGCCAGCACCAGATCCGGCTTTAGCGACAAGACGCCTTCCACGGGTATCGAACGGTAGTAGCCGACGCGCGGCAGCTTGGTCGCGGCCTCGGGATAGAGGCTGGAGAGATCGTCTCCCACCAGCTTGCCGCCCTGCCCCAGCTGATACACGATTTCGGTCACGGTGCCGCCCAGGGTCACTACCCGGGTGGGCGGCGCCGCGTACGCGCCGAGCGCGATTGCCCAGCCCGCCGCCATTGCCAACCATTTTTTCATCGCTACGTCCTTATGGGCTCAGGCGGCCAGCGGCACGCTGCACAGGCTGATCATCAGTTCGCGCCATTGCGCCAGTTCCGGCTTGCCGGGCTTGCGCTCGCCGAAGAACTGCGCAATCAGGTCGCCCGTCGAGGCATACAGCTCCAGCGAGGTGACCCAACCGTCCGAGGTCGGCTTGTTCACCACCCAGGCCGAGGCAATGGCGGTGGTATCCAGGTGCAGGTTGAACTTCGGGTCCAGCACGTTGTACCAGGGGCCGGTGCGGCGCAATTGCTGCACCGGGCCGGTATGGATCTGGATCATGCCGCGGTTGCCCACGAAGCACATGATGGACAGGCCGGACTGCGCCGCGGATTCGAGCATGCGTTCGACGGCGTCGGCCGGCACCTGCTGCGCCAGATCCTCGCCCGCGCCCGCCAGGGCGGCCAGGCGCGACACCTTGAACTTGCGCAGCAGGGGAAAGAACTCGTGCGTGTCCTGCATGCCCAGCCAGGCTTCGCGCCACTGCGCGCTGTTCTCGACCCGGTCGGCGTCGGCGGCGGGCGCATAGGGCTGGGTCTCGGGCCATTGCGCCTCGCCCGCGAACTTGGCGACCAGGGCATCGTAGGCGGCGGCGTCGGTAGCGTCGGTGCGGTAGACCTTGTGCACCGCCACGCCCGCGCCATCGAAGAACTGCAGGCTGTGGCGGCCGTCCTGTTCGACTGCCCAGGCCGACTTCCAGGTCGTGAAGAAGACACGCAGGTCGATGTCCGGTCCGAGCACCAGGCCTACCGGACCTTCGGCCTGGATATCCTCATACACGCCATGGCGCTCGTGCACACACCAGTCGTTGCGGGTAAGCGCCATGACCGGGCCCAGCGTGCCCAGTTCGCGGAAGATTTCCTGAGGCGTGCCGTGCAGGGCCGTGGCCTTCAGGCCGCCGCATTGCGCCGCCACCCATTCGGCTTCGGACACTCCCAGCGCCTGCGCCAGATTGCGGGCGCGCAGCTTGGGTTGCGAGGCGGCCAGGGCCTCGTTGCGGGCGCGCAGTTCCTGGGCGCGGGACGTGAAATCGGTGTTGCTCATCGTGGGCCCTCCGGCCGTTGCTAAGGTTTGCGTAAACCGCCGCCGCCCCGGTATGGTCCGGACCGGCGGCGGGTCTGGATCAATACTGGTATGTCAGTGAGACGCGCAGGCTGCGTCCCGGTTCCGTGTACCAATCGACCGGCCGCGGAATGGCGATGGCGCCGGCGGTCGGCACGTTGATGGCCTCCCAATACTTCTTGTCGAACAGGTTGAAAACGCCCGCCTGCACCTGCAGGCCCTTCACCGCGGCCGGACGCCAATAGCCCATCAGGTCCACCACGCCGTAACCGGGCGCCTGGAAATCGGGATTGCGGGCCGTGGCCGTGGCATCGGGGTACTCGACCTTGTCGCGCTTCAGGGCGGTGGTCAGCATGGCGTCCACGCCCCACGCATCGCGGCTATAGCCCAGGCCCAGCACCGCCTTCAGCGGCGCCACCGAGTTCAGGTACTGCCCCGTGCTTTCGTCCTTGCCCACGGCCCACGCCAGCGAACCCCAGGTGCGCCAGCCGGGCGAAAACTTCCAGTGCGCGCTGGCTTCGGCGCCGTAGATGCGCACCTTGGCGCGGTTGACGTTGCCGGTCACGCCCAAGGGGTACTGTCCGGCCCAGCCCGGCTGCCACTGCGGCGAGGACGCGTTCAGCGGCACGTCGCCGTCGATGAAGTTCTGGTAGCGGTTGTCGAACAACGATACCGCGCCGCCCAGGGAATCGGAACCGATCTTGGCGCCCAGCTCCCAGCCCTTGCTGGTTTCAGGCTTCAGATAGGGATTTCCCACGCGCAGGTAGGTGCCGGGGCCGCCATAGTTGGTGTAGAGCTGCGTCGGGCTGGGCGCCTTGAAGCCGTATGCGTATTGGGCATAGAGGCTGAGTTCGTCCGCGGCCTTCCAGGTGGCCAGCAGCTTGGGCGAAAAACGGCTGCCGCTGTTGGACGGCGGCAGCGCGCCCGCGTTCGGGTTGCTTTCGTAGCTGGCCGTGGACTGCGGCTTCTGTTCGTAGTGGTCGTAGCGCAGCGCCGGCATGATGGTGTAGCGGCCGTCGGCGAAGCTGAATTCGTCCTGCACCCACAGAGCCCACTGGTTGCCCTTGGACTGCGGCACGTCGGCCTGGTTGGTGTGCAGCATGTCGCACAGGCGCGGACCCATCGGCGCGCGCGTGCCTGCCGGGATCGCCGGGCAATTGTCGTAGCCGCCGGAGTATTGCTCGGTCTTGTTGCCGTACCATTCCCCGCCCACGGTCCACAACTGCGACACCGACGCGCCTGCCAGACGCTTGGTGATCTCGGCATTGGCGCCGAACATGGTCTGACGGATGGAGTTGCTGCGGCCATATGGCCCGCTGGGATAGCCGTAACGGAACGGATCGCCCGGTATGGCGTAGGCCCGGGAATCGACGCTGCGCACGCCGCTCAGCGAGCTGTCCAGCTGCAGGCGCTGCCAATAAACGACCGCGCTGGCCGTGTCGATCAGGCTGTCCGCGCCGGGCGCCTTGTACGAGTAATCGAAGGACACGCGCTGGCGCTCGGTTTCCTTGCGGGTGCTGTTTTCGCCGTACAGATAGCTGGTGCCCGCGCCCTGCTCGAACATGCTGTCGATGTAGGCGTTGCGCTTGAAGTATTCGCCGGTCAGGCCGAAGCGGTGGCCGCCTTCGACGCGCTGCTGCAGCTTCAGAAGGAAGCTGCGCTGGTCGTAGTCTTCCGGGCTGGGTTCGCTGCGCTTGGGTCCATAGCCGCCGACGTCGCCGCGATTGTCCAGGGCATGGCCGTTGCGTACGCCCGCCTGCACCAGCCAGAACGTGTTGCTGTGGATCTGGCCCGCCAGCGCGGCGTTGGCGCCCCAGCTGCTGTCGGCCGTGTCGTAGTCGGTCTTGGCCAGCGCGCCGAAGGTCTTGCCGTCGGTCAGCAGGTCAGACGGTTGCAGCGTGTGCAGGTCGGCAGTGCCGGAAATCGCGCCAGAGCCGCCGCCGCTGGCGTCGGCGCCGCGCACGATGTCCAATCGCGACAGGCTGTTGAAATCCACCGCTTCCAGGCCGCCCTTCAGGCCGCGCGCGCCGTCGTCCAGCCATGGCAGGCGGATACCGTCCACGCGCGTCAGCACACGATCCTGGTCCAGGCCGCGGATATTGATGCTGTTGGTCGTACGGTTGAAGCTCACGCCGGGCTCGGCGCGCTTGCCGAAATCGCTCCAGTTCTTGACCTGCAGTTCGTCCAGGCGCTTGCGGTCGGTGCTGGTTTCCCAGGCCGGTGCGGCCGGCGCGCCCTCGCCTTCCACCTGGACCGGCGCCAACTGCGTCACGTCCGCGGACAATGCCTGCAACACGTAAACGCGGGCGCTGCGCTCCTGCACGCCCAGGCCGCTGCCCGCCAGCAAGCGCGCAAAGCCTTCATTCACGGAATAGACCCCGTCGAGCCCCGCCGTGCGGCGCTGGCCCACCAGCGCCGCGTCGAACAGCACCGTCACGCCCGCGCTGTCGGCAAAGCGCGGCAGCGCCTCGGCCAGCGCACCCGCCGGAATGCGATAGCCGCGCGCCTGCGTCTGCTGCGCGGACTGCGCCCACGCGGCGCTTGCGGGCAGCAAGGTGGCGGACACGGCAGCCAGCGCCAGGGCGGCATGCACGGCGGCGGCCAGGCGGGTCATGCGGCATTGCAGGCCTCGGGCGGGTCGGGAGCCGCTTGCGCGGCCGGCGGGAAGATAAGCCATGGTCGTCCTTTCGATCCAAAAGGTGTCGGCATTCGTTTGCCTCTACAGACCATGACCCTCGTGAAATCGGAATCGGACAGCTGGCCCTCCCCTTTTTTGTAACGGCGCGGATTCAGGCCTCGGCAGCCGCGCGCAAGGTGATCGTCACCCAGTACGGCGTGCGATAGCGCACCCGCACAGGCAAGGTCGCGGGCAAGGCCGCCAGGACCGCATCGGTATCGCGCACCTGGAACGCGCCCGAGATGCGCAGATGCGCGGCCCCGGGATCGCAACGCAGGATGCCGGAACGGTAGCGGCCCAGTTCGGCCGCGAAAGCGTCCAGCCGCATGCGGTTGGCGTACAGCACGCCACGTTGCCAGTCGCTGGCATGCGGATCCGCAGGGGATGGCGGCGACGCGCCCTCGTCCGTCAGGCTGCTCTGCTGGCCGGCCTCCAGGCTGACCAGGCTGCGCGGATGCGCGGCGCTGCCGACGCGGATCCGCCCTTCCTGCACGCTGACGCGGCACACGCCGCCTTCTTGGCGCACGCAGAATCGCGAGGACTGCGCCTCGATGTCTCCCTGGCTCGTGCGCACCACGAAGGGCCGCGGCGCAGGCGCCGTGTCGGCCACGGCATGCACCGCGATCTCGCCGGCGCGCAGCCGCAGCAGGCGCGCCGTGGAGCTGTACATCACGTCGACAGCGCTGGCCGTGTTCAGCAGCAGCGTGGAGCCATCCGCCAGCGCCACTTCGCGCCGTTCGCCCGGCGCGCTGCGGTAGTCCGCGGTCCAGTCCAGCGGATCGGCGCGCCAGGCTGCCCAACCGACGGGCCCGGCCGCCACCAGCGCAATCAGCGTCTTGAGCGCGGCACGGCGGCTTCCGAGTCCGGGGCGGTTCAAGGTGGCCATGCCCAGCGCCGCCGGGATCAGGCCGAAGCGCTCATTCACGCGCTGCGCGCGCTGCCAGGCGTGCTCGTGCTCGGCCTTGCTGGCGCGCCATAGTTCACAGGCCCGCTGGTCGGCGTCGGTGGCGCGGCCCGAACTCAGCCGCAGCAGCCAGCGCGCGGCCTCGCGCGCCACGCTGCGTTCGACGGCGGGCAGCTCGGGCGCCGCCTCGGCCTGCGGGTTCAGATCGACGCCATGATGCATTGTTCGAATCCCTTGGCGATGTAGCGATGCACGGTGCGCAGCGACACGTTCAGGCGGGCGGCGATTTCGCCATGGCTCAGTCCTTCCAGCTGCGCCATCAGGAAGGCCTGGCGGGCCGGCAGCGACAGGCCGGCCAGCATCTCGTCGATCTCCTGCAGCGTTTCCAGGATGATCAGGCGCTGCTCGGCCGAGGGCGCCAGCGCCTCCGGCGTCAAGGCCAGGGCTTCCAGATAGGCCTGCTCCACCGAGCGCCGCCGGTGGTGGTTCAGCAGCAGGCGCTTGGCGATGGTGGTGAGATAGGCGCGCGGCTCGCGCAAGGCGTCCAGTTCGTGGCGGTGGCGCAGCACCCGCACGAAGGTGTCCTGCGCCAGGTCGGCGGCGTCGAAGCTGTTGCCCAGCTTGGCGCGCAGCCAGCCATGCAGCCATCCATGATGAGCGCGGTACAGCAGATGGACGTTGTCGCCGGCGGCGACCGCGGGATTCGGCACGGGTGGCTCCCTGAACTTTCAATCACAAATAGAAATCAATCTCATTCTAAATGCAAAACCATGATTCCGGTCAAGCCCGCGCGCCGCGCTTGACGGCGATATGATGGGGACGGATTCCTCCCTACAGGCCTGCCCCATGCTCTATGCCGCGCTCAAATTCATCCACCTGATGGCCGTGATCCTCTGGGTCGGGGGCATGCTTTTCGCGCACTGTTTCCTGCGGCCGGCGGCCGCGCAGCTGGAACCGCCGGTCCGGCTGCGGCTGATGGCGGCGGTGCTGGGGCCGTTCCTGAATGCGGTGCTGGCGGCCATTCTTCTGATCCTGGCGACGGGCGCGATCATGATCGGCCAGGAAGCCAGCCAGGCGGCGCAGACGGGCGGCGCCTTCTTCATGCCGCGCAGCTGGACCCTCATGGCCTCGGGCGGCCTGGTCATGACGGCCATCTACGCCTACATCCGCTTCGTGCTCTACCCGCAGCTGCGCGCGGCGGTCGCCGCGTCCGACTGGCCCCAGGGCGGCCAGGCCATGGGCGGCATACGCCGCTGGGTGGGCATCAACCTGCTTCTGGGCATCGCCATCGTGGCCATCGTCTTTCTGGGGTAGCTGGATATCAGCCGGCGCCCGCGAGCTATCGGGCATGTGCAGGCTGGTATCGGAATTCTTTTGCTTGGTGCAATACGCATTACATCCGCGCTGGCCACACTGCGGATGACTCTCGCGGGCTTACACAAACAAAAGGAATCTCCATGATCAAGCGTGTCTTCCAGCTGGCCGCCCTCGGCCTGTTCGTTTCCGCCTCGGCCGCGCATGCCGCCGCTCCCATCGACAACAGCGCCCTGGACCAGACCGGGTTCCGCGAACACAAGGCGACCTACGGCGTGGTCTACCGCCTGCCCCAGGACGTCAACGCCATCCTGGACGCCAAGATCAACGGCACGCTGAAGGCCGACCTGCTCCAGCTGGGCCTGAAGACCGAGGCCGAAACGCCCAACATGCCGCACGTGACGGTGGTGCACATCCACAGCGCCGACCCTGAAACGCCCGCCCGCATGCTCAAGGCCCTGCCCAAGCCGCCGGCCCCGCTGCAGGTCACGCTGAAGAACTTCTACCCCACCGAAGCCGCCAAGGGCGCGGGCCATCCGTGGTGGCTGGACCTGGGCGTGGTCAAGAGCGGCCAGGGCTTCGAAGACATGATGCGCTACAACACCGTCGCGACCGCCGCGCTGGCGCCGCTGCGCGATGGCCCCCTGCCGCGCGTCACCGGCCCGGTCTACGCCAAGATGGGCGATGCCGGAAAAGACCTGGTCAAGACCATGGGCGTGAGCGGCGTGAACATCATGCAGGACGGCAAGGAAGTGCGCGCGCACAATCCGCACACCACGCTGGTCTACAGCATGGCGCTGTACGACACGCGCCTGCAGGACGCCATGAAGCAAGAGTCCGACAAGTTCAACGCCGTGCTGCCGGACGGCATCAACACCACCTTCAAGGACGTGTCCATCGTCGAGATCGGCTTCGCCGGCAACGTGGTGCGCGAGATCTACCGCGTCAGCCTGGAAGACGGCTCGGCCATCGACGTGGCGACGGGCAAGAAGGTCGGTTCCTAAGCCGCACCGGCTGCGGGAGCGTCCACGCGTTCCCGCAGCACCTCGCGGATCTGCCCGCGCAGCCAGGCCTGCAGCGGCGACGTATGCAGGCGCCGCGGCCACACCATCACCAGTTCGATCTTGCGCAGGCTGGCAGGCAGTTCCAGCGTCGCCAGGGGGAAATGCCGGGCGTGCACCCGCGCCACGCTGGCCGGCATGGTGGTGGCGTAATCAGTGTCCAGCAGCACATAGGGCGTGATGCCGAAGCCGGACAGGTAGGCCGAAAATTCCAGCCGGCTGGCATCCGGCTTGAGCGCGCGGTCGAAGTTGGTTTCGCGGCCATACATGTGCGCGAAGGCGAACCACTTGATGGACGGCAGATCCGCCAGCGCCAGCGCGCGCTTGCCTGCCCAGGGATGCCGCGCCGACACCACGCACACGCGCCGGTCCTTCAGCAGCGTATCGCGATGGAAACGCGCCGGCACCTTGCCGAACAGGCCGATGGCCATGTCCAACCGTTCCGCGTCCAGATCGTCCGGCACGAAGTCTCCGTGCACCGACTGGAAACGCAGCGTGATGCCCGGCGCGGCGCGGTGCAGCCGTTCGATCAGCGGCGCCGCCAGCAGGATCTCGCTGTGCGCGCCGGTGCCGATGTTGACCACGCCGCTGGCCTTGGCCGGATCGAAAGCCTCGGCCGGACGCAGCGCCGCTTCGATCTGCGCCAGCGCGTCATGCACCGCCGAATGCAGTTCCAGCGCCCTCTCCGTTGGAATGAATCGGCCCTTCACCACCACCAGCAAGGGATCTTCCAGCCGGCGGCGCAGGCGCGCCAGGTCACGGCTGATGGCGGGCTGCGTCTTATGCAGCAGGGCTGAACTGGCGGTGGCGCTGCGAGTGCGCATCAGGACGTCGAACGTCAGCAGCAGGTTCATGTCCAGCCGGCGCAGATAGGGCAAGGATTGGGCGTCGCTCATGCCGCCCATACTATGCCTGAAATGCATGCGTTGAAAATTCCATACCATTTTCGACATATATGGCTTGCGCAGCCAGCATTGGGCAAGGCCGCCGGCCTTGGCTACAGTCCGCGGCAGATCGGGGCCTTCCGCACCCGACCCGACTTTCCGGAGACTGCCGCAATGAACCCCTTGGGCCCGACCGCCGCGCGCTGGCGCGCTTCCCCCCGCCGCTGGATGGCGGCCGCGCTGGCCGGCGCAGCGCTGCTGGCGGGCGCAGCCCAGCCGGCCGCCGCCGCCTTCCCCGAACGCCCCGTGACGCTGGTGGTGCCCTTCCCCGCCGGCGGCACGCCCGACATCCTGGCCCGCATCCTCAGCGACAGCCTGGCCAAGCGCCTGGGCCAGCCCCTGATCGTGGAAAACCGCGCCGGCGCCGGCGGCAACATCGGCGCGCAGGCGGTGGCGCGCGCCGCGCCCGACGGCTACACCTTGCTGATGTGCGCCTTCGGCTGCACGGTCGCGCCCTCGCTCTACCAGCCCGCGCCCTACGACATCGTCAAGGACTTCGCGCCCGTCGCCATGGTCGGCACGGTGCCCAGCGTGCTGGTCGTCAATCCCAAGGTGCCGGCGCAGACCGTGGCCGAGCTGCTGGCCTACGCCCGCGCCCATCCGGGCAAGCTGAACTCGGCCTCGTCGGGCGTGGGCGGCTCGGCCCACCTGGCCACCGAACTGCTGAAGCAGCGCACCGGCATCGACGTGGCGCACATCCCCTACAAGGGCGCCGGACAGGTCGCGGCCGATCTGCTGGGCGGCCAGGTCGACATGTATTTCGACAACCTGCCGGCATCGCTGGCGAACATCCGCGCGGGCAAGCTGCGGGCCCTGGCCGTGGCCAGCGCCAAGCGCGCGCCGGCCATTCCGGACGTGCCGACCTTCGCGGAGGCCGGCGTGGCCGATTTCCTGATCACGCCCTGGTTCGGCATCATGGCGCCGGCCGGCACGCCGGACGCCACGCTGGCCGCGCTGCACCAAGCCTTCAACGACGCCTTGCAGGCGCCCGAGGTCGCCGCCAAGATGCGCGAACTGGGCGTGGAAACCGCCGCCGGCCCGCGCCAGGCGCTGGGCGACTTCGTGCTGGCCGAGACCGCGCGCTGGAAGGACGTGATCCAGGCCAACCACATCCGGGCGGAATGATGGCGGACGAACCCGGCCGCGCCGCATCGGACGCGCTCGCGCCGATCCGTCTGCGCGACATGGGCGCCTTCCATGTCGGCGGGCGCGAGGTCAGCTTATCCGGTCTGCCGCGGCGCGAAGTCGTCATGGCCGAGGGCGGCCAGCCCGTCGCGCTGGACCCCAACGGCACCTACCGCGTCGAGCAGATGTACGCGCAGTACTTCCTGGCCGAGCCGGCCAGCGGCCGCCCGCCCCTGGCCTTCTGGCATGGCGGCGGCATGACCGGCGCGGCGTGGGAGACCACGCCCGACGGCCGCCAGGGCTGGCTCCATGCCTTCCTGCGGCGCGGCTGGGACGCCTATCTCTGCGATGCCGTGGAACGCGGCCGCTCGGGCTACGCGCCGGTCCCCGAGATCTGGCCGGAAGGCCCCATCGTGCAGGCGCAGGAAGACTGCTACACGCGTTTTCGCATCGGCCGCCCGGGCGCCCGCCCCGGCCCCGGCAGCGCCTATGGCAATACGCAGTTCCCGGTGGAAGCCTTCGGCGAGCTGGCCGCGCAGATGGTGCCGCGCTGGGTGCATACCGACGCCGCCGTCCTGCGCGGCTATCTGGCCTTGCTGGAGCGGGTCGGCCGCATGATCGTCATCTGCCATTCGCAGGCGGGCGTATTCGGCATCCGCGCGGCCGCCGCCCGGCCCGATCTGGTGCGCGCCGTGGTGGCGCTGGAGCCGGCCAGCATCCCGGAACTGGACGCCGGCTACCAAACGCCCACGCTGATCCTCATGGGCGACAACATGGACACGGACCCGCGCTGGCCGCGCATGCGCGAGCGGGTGCGCGATTTCGCGCGGCGGCACGCTTGCGTCACCCTGCTGCCGCTGCCCGAACTGGGCATCGCCGGCAATTCGCACATGCTGATGATGGACCGCAACAGCCTGGACCTGGCCGCCCGCGTGCACGACTGGCTGATGGCCCTGCCGCCCGCCTGACATCCCCGCTGCGGACGGGCCCCGCCTGCTGCCATTTCGTGGCAGCATTATGGATCCGTCATCCCCGTCCGCCCCCATGTCCCGCACCGAACGCCTCCTGGGCCTGATGCAGACCTTGCGCTGCCATCGCCGCCCCGTCAGCGGCCGCCAACTGGCCGCCGACCTCGGCGTCAGCATCCGCACGCTGTACCGCGACATCGCCACCCTGCAATCGCAAGGCGCCGAGATCGAGGGCGAACCGGGCGTGGGCTACGTGCTGAGGCCGGGTTTCATGCTGCCGCCGCTGATGTTCAGCACCGAGGAGATCGAGGCGCTGGTGCTGGGCACCCGCTGGGTCGCGGACCGCGCCGACCCGCGCCTGGCGCAGGCCGCGAGCAACGCGCTGGCCAAGATCGGCGCCGTGCTGCCGGGCGAACTGCGCGACGGGCTGGACGCGATACCCCTGCTGGTCGGTCCCAGTTCGATGCAGGTGGTGGACCGCGTGGACCTGTCGCTGATCCGCCAGGCCATACGCTGCGAACAGAAGATCGACATCACCTACCGCGACGACAAGGGCGCCGATTCCACGCGGGTGATCTGGCCGTTCGCGCTGGGTTTTTTCGACAGCGTGCGCATCGTCATGGCCTGGTGCGAACTGCGCCAGGATTTCCGCCATTTCCGCACCGACCGCATCGCCACGCTGACGCCCGGTGAGCGTTATCCCAAGCGCCGCCATGCGCTGCTGAAGGAGTGGCGCGCGATTGATCGCACGCCAAAGAAATGCGGCTGAAAACGCGGCTGAAAGCTACTGCCAAAAACTGACAGTACCCCTGTCTAAGATGAGCGCGTCTACCACCCGGAGCGCATCATGTCAGACACCAATTTCGTGATTTTCTACGTTGAAAAACCCGCCGCCAGCGCCGCGTTCTACAGCGCCCTGCTGCAGCGTCCGCCCATGGAAAGCTCCCCCACCTTCGCGCTGTTCAGGCTGGATTCCGGCCTGATGCTGGGCCTGTGGTCGCGCTACACGGTGGAACCTGCCGCCGCCGGCCGCGGCGGCGCCACCGAACTCGCCTTCACCGTTGCTGACGCGCAGGCGCTGGACCGCCGCCACCTGGACTGGAGCCTGCGCGGCCTGCCCATCCTGCAAGCGCCCACCGACATGGATTTCGGCCGCACCTTCGTGGCGCTGGACCCCGACGGCCACCGGTTGCGCGTGTTCGCGCCGGCGCCTCAGGAACAGGCTGCGGAGCAGCCCGCGCCGGCCATGGCCAGCGCTTGAAGCGCAGTCATGCCGCGCGCTCATGAAATACGGGCCTGAGGCGCTGGCCCCAGGCCCGTGGCTGAACCGGGCGTAGCAATATCAGGAACGCTGGCCGCGCGGGGTCAGCGCCACCGTTTCGCCACGCCTGCGGAACAGCAGCTGGTACAGCACGGCCAGCACCACCAGGAAGGGCACGCCGAACACCAGCGTCATCTTGAAAACGCTGGTGAAGTAGGTGGTGGCCAAAATGGCCAGCATCGCGCCCGCGCCCAGCAACGTCAGCACCGGAAAGCCCGGCATGCGGAACGACAGCTTGCCGCCGCCTTCGCGCGCCCAGCGGCGGCGAAAGCAGTAGTGGGTCACGAAAATCATCATCCACGTAAACAGCGCGCCAAACATCGAAATCGCCATCATCAGCGTGAACGAGGTCTCGGGGTACAGCACGTTCAGCACCGCGGCGATGGCAATGCCGCTGGTGGACAGCAGCAGCGCGTTCAGCGGCGTGCCGCTGCGCGTCAGCTTGCCGAACGCGGACGGCGCATGGCCGGCGCGCGACAGGCTGAACATCATGCGCGTGGTGATGTAGAGCTGGCTGTTCATGGCCGACAGCGCCGCCACCAGCACGATGAAGTTGATGACGCCTGCCGCGCCCGGGATCTCAAGCGCCTGCATCACCTTGACGAAGGGGCTGCCGCCCTTGCCGGCCTCGTCCCAGGGCACGATGGCCAGGATCAGCGCCAGCGTCAGCAGGTAGAACACCACCAGCCGGACGATGGTGGCGCGGAACGCCTGCTTGACCGCGCGCTCGGGGTCTTCGGCCTCGCCCGCCGCCACCGCGATCATCTCCACGCTGAGATAGCTGAAGATCGAGATGACCACGGCGATCCACATGCCCCAGACGCCATTCGGGAAGAACCCGCCATGCGAGGTGTACAGCGCCGTGCCGTACTGCGGATTGCCCCAGACCACGTAGGCGCCCAGGATGATGAAGGCCACGATGGCGGTGATCTTGATCGTGGAGAACCAGTATTCGACCGTGCCGAAGGTCTTGACGCTCATGGCGTTGATGAAGATCAGCACTGCCGAGAACAGGCAGACCCACTGCCAGCCGGGCACGTCCGGGAACCAGAACTTCATGTATTCCGCGACGGCCGTGACTTCGGTGCCTACCGCCAGCACCACGCAGGACCAGTACGCGTAGCGCACCAGAAATCCCGCCAGCGGGCCGACGTAGTGTTCGGCATAGGCGCCGAAGGAGCCCGAGGTGGAATGCGCCACCGTCATTTCCGCCAGGCAGCCCATCAGCAGCAACGTGATCAGGCCACCGATGGCATAGCTGATGATCACGCTGGGTCCGGCAAAGCCGATGGCGAACTTGCTGCCCAGGAACAGGCCCGTGCCGATGGCGCCGCCGATGGCGATCATGCTCATCTGCCCCGACGTCAGCCGCCGCTTCAGGCCCTGCTCGCGTTCGGCGATCTGGCCGAATCCTTTTTGTTGTTGCATTGTCTCCTCCAGGTCCCGCGCTCTCTTTGTGGATACAGGGCCGGTTTGGCCCGCGCAATGGGGTTATGTTGCGGCGCTCAGGTCACGGCGGCGCGGTGCTTGAATTCCGGCTTGTCCCAGGAACGCGTGTCCAGCACGTCCTTCAGGATGTCGACGGCGTCCCAGACATCGGCATAGCCGAAATACAGCGGCGTCAGGCCGAAGCGCAGCACCTCGGGTTCGCGATAGTCGCCGATCACGCCGCGCGCGATCAGGGCCTGCATCACCTCAAAGCCGTTGGGATGGCGGAAGCTGACATGGCTGCCGCGGTCGGCGTGCTTGCGCGGCGTCACCAGCGTGAGCGGATGGCCGGCGCAGCGCTCTTCGACCAGCGCGATGAACAGGTCGCCCAGCGCCAGCGATTTCTTGCGCACCTCGGCCATGTCGGCGGCATGCGCCACGTCCAGGCCGCATTCCACCAGCGACAGCGACACGATAGGCTGGGTGCCGCACAGATAGCGGCGCACGCCGCCGGCGGGCTCGTAGGCCACGGTCATGTCGAACGGCCGCGTGTGGCCCCACCAGCCGGACAGCGGCTGCCAGAAGTCCTTGGTGTGGCGCGGCGCCACCCAGATGAAGGCGGGCGAACCCGGGCCGCCGTTCAGGTATTTATAGGTGCAACCCACGGCGAAGTCGGCGTCCGCGCCGTTCAGGTCCACCGGCACCGCGCCCGCGGCGTGAGCCAGATCCCAGATCGCCAGCGCGCCGCGCTCGTGCGCCAGCGCGGTCACCGCGGCCATGTCGTGCATCTGGCCGCTGCGGTAGTTCACGTGCGACAGCAGCATCACCGCCACGGACTCGTCCAGCGCCTTTTCCAGCGGCAGTTCGTCGTCGATCAGGCGCATTTCGTAGCCCTGCTGCAGCAGGTCGATCATGCCCTGGATCATGTAGAGATCGGTCGGAAAGTTGTCGCGTTCGGACAGGATGACGCGGCGCTTGGGGTGCTGGTGCTGCTGGATGCGCAAGGCGGCGGCCAGCGCCTTGAAGATGTTCAGCGAGGTCGTGTCGGTCACGACCAGCTCGCCTTCGCGCGCGCCCAGCAGGCGGCCCAGCTTGTCGCCCAGGCGGGTGGGCAGTTCGAACCAGCCCGCGGTATTCCAGCTACGGATCAGGCCCGAACCCCATTCCTGGCCGATCACGGCGGCGGCGCGGCCGGCGGCCTCCTTGGGCAGCACGCCCAGGGAATTGCCGTCCATGTAGAGGACGCCGGGCGGCAGGTCGAAACGGTCCTTCAGGGGCGCCAGGGGATCCTGGCGGTCGGCATTTACGCAGGCTTCGCGGGTGTTCATTTTGTGCTCCGGGGGGCTATATTCTGGGTACATACTATCAGCGCGATCAGGCTGATAAATTGCAAATTCAGGCGCGGATTACCCTAGGTTTCCGCATTGAATTGCACATAATCCACTTTTTTGGAATTTGATTGCACCATGCAGATCGACGCCATAGACCAGCGCATTCTTTACCGGCTGCAAGAGAACGGCCACCTCAGCAACCAGGACCTGGCCGAGCAGGTGGCGCTGTCGCCCTCGGCCTGCCTGCGGCGGGTGCGCGCGCTGGAAGAAAGCGGGCTGATCCGCCACTATCGCGCCGTGCTGGACGCCGAAAAACTGGGGTTCGAGCTGGAGGCCATCGTCCATGTGTCGCTGGACCAGTCGCGTCCCGGCTGGCACGAGGAATTCCTGGCCGGCATCGCCCTGCATGACGAGATCACCGAGGCCAGCATCGTGACGGGCGCGTCCAACTACATCCTGACGGTGTGCACGCGCAACCTGAAGGCGTTCTCACAGTTCGTCGAAGACAAGCTCAGCAAGATCCCGGGCGTGCGGAACCTGTCCTCGCATATCGTCATGCGCAAAGTGAAGGACCGCGGCGGCATGCTGCCGCTGGCAAGCTGGCGCTAGCGGCCCGCTGAAACCCCGCTCAGGCCGGGCTCAGCCGCAGGAAGCCGAACACCGTCACGAAGTGGCAGGCGGTGCCGCCCATGACGAACAGGTGCCAGATGCCGTGGGCATGCGGCCAGCGCTGGTCGTTGGCGTAGAACAGCGTACCGCCGGTATAGACCGCCGCGCCCGCCAGCAGCCAGGCCAGCCCAGCCGCGGACAAGGCGCCCGCGATCGGCGCGGCGAACATCACGCCCAGCCAGCCCATCGCCAGATAAAGCGGCAGGGCCGGCGCCGCGCCCCGCGCCCACCACAGCTCGCGGCTGATGCCGACCGCCGCCAGCAGCCAGATCGCCACGCCCATGGCCGCGCCCCAGCCATGCTCCACCGGCCCGTAGGCCAGCGGCGTGTACGTGCCGGCGATCAGCAGGTAGATCGCGCAATGGTCGGCCTTGGCCCACCAGGCCTTGCGGCGGCCGCGCGAGCAATGGAACAGTACAGAAGAGGCATAGACGGCGATCATCGACGCGGCGAACACGGCGCAGGCAACCACCTGCCGCGTGTCCACCTTGAGTTCGGCGGCGCGGGCGATCAGGGCGCCCGAAGCGGCCACCGCCAGCGCCAGGCCGGCCAGGTGCGTCGCGCCGTTGAATCGTTCGCCCTTGTACATGCACGCCCTCCGCCCGCCGGCCACGCGCCGGCGCCATCCATGATGGCGCCCTTGTGTGACAGGCCGAGGTCAGGACGCGCGGCCGTCAGGAAACGAAGTCCACCGCCGCCGGATAGCCTTCCAGCGCGCGCGCCGACAGGATCGCGCGCTGCACCGCGATCGCCATCGCCTCGGCCGCCATCACGCCCAGCAGCATCACGTTGCCCGGCTTGCCGGACGTGCCCGTGCCCAGCGCGAAGATGGTGTCGCCATCCAGCATGGTGTGGATGGGATTGATGGTGCGGGCCAGGCCGTCATGCGCCATGCCGGCGATCTTCTGCGCCTGCGCCTTGGTGAGCTTGGCGTCGGTGGCGACCAGCCCTATGGTGGTGGCGGTGCCTGGGCGCATGGACTTGGGCAAATCGCCCGCCAGGATCGCGGCGCGGGTATCCAGCAGCATCTTGCCGTCGGCGGTGCGCGCGCCTGCCAGGACGCGCCCGGTGGCCGGATCCACCACGTCACCCACCGCATTGACCGCGACGATGGCGCCCACCGTCACGCCCGCCACGGTCAGCGAGGCGCTGCCGATGCCGCCCTTCATGGCGCGCTTGGGACCGTACAGCTTACCCACCGTCGCGCCCGCCCCCGCGCCCACGTTGCCTTCCTGCGGCGCGGCGTCCGTGGCCGACTTGCAGGCCTGGTAGCCCGCGGCCGCGTCGGGCCGGATCGAGGCGTCGCCCACGCCCAGGTCGAACAGGATGGCCGAAGGCACGATGGGCACGTGCGCCACGCCCACGTCGAAGCCGATCTTCTTTTCTTCCAGATAGCGCATGACGCCCGAAGCCGCATCCAGGCCGAAGGCGCTGCCGCCGGACAGCACCACGGCGTGCACTTTCTCCACCATGTTGACGGGATTGAGCAGGTCGGTTTCGCGTGTGCCCGGCGCCGCGCCGCGCACGTCGACCCCGGCGGTCGCGCCGGCCTCGGCGATGATGACGGTGCAGCCCGTGGGCCGGCGCGTGTCGGTGTAGTGCCCCACCCGCAAACCCGCCACCTGCGTGATGCTGCCGCTGCCCGGCATCAGCCGCGTGCCGTCCGCGGCCTGGGCGGGCATTGCGCTTGCTGCTGCCGCGCCTGCGGCCGCGATCATGAAAGCCCGCCTGTTCCATTGCTGTTCCACACCGATCTCCACTGAAGTCCTGCCTGGATGAACCCCGGCGGCAACGCGCCGGAGCATGGGTATCGCCATATGACTTGCCGCTATATTTTTACTATTCCTTATGCTTTGTGGAAAAATAGACGCGTTGTTAGAGTGCGGCTACGCCGGAGGGCATTGCAGGCACGGATGCTCTCCACCGAGATATCTGCCATCCGTGGAGCACCGCCATGAAACTCTTCCGTACGCTGTTCGTCGCCGGCCTCGTCCAGGTCGCCGCCTTGTCCGCGGCCCATGCCCAATCCGGACTGGACCAGATCAAATCCGCCGGCGTGTTCAAGATCGGCACCGAAGGCACCTACGCCCCCTTCACTTTCCATGACGCATCCGGCCAGCTTACCGGGTTTGACGTGGACATCGGCCGCGCCATCGCGGAACGCCTGGGCGTCAAGGCGCAATTCGTCGAAGGCAAGTGGGACGGCCTGATCGCCGGCCTGGACGCCAAGCGCTACGACGCGGTGATCAACCAGGTCGGCATCACCGACGCGCGCCGCGCCAAGTACGACTTCTCGGATCCCTACATCTCGTCCGCCGCCGTGCTGATCGTGCGCGACGACAACACCAGCATCAAGTCCTTCGACGACCTGAAGGGCAAGAAATCCGCCAACACGCTGACCAGCAACTTCGGCAAGCTGGCGCAACAGCACGGCGCGGAAGTGATCGCGGTGCAGGGCTTCAACGAAGCCATCGACCTGCTGACCTCGGGTCGGGTCGAGGCCACGGTGAACGACAACCTGTCGTTCCTGGACTTCAAGAAGCAGAAGCCCAATGCCAAGGTAAAGATCGCCGCCACCGACAAGACCGCCGAGTTCAGCAATTCGGGCGTGCTGATCCGCAAGGGCAACCCCGAACTGCAGGCCGCCATCAACAAGGCGCTGGCCGACATCAAGGCGGACGGCACCTACAAGACCATCTCGGTCAAGTATTTCGGCACGGACCTGTCGGCGCAATAAGCGAGCGGAGCGCATATGACGCTACCCCCCTGGCTGCAATCCGTCCTGCCCGACTGGCTGCTGGCGCAACTCGGCAACTGGGCGGTGCCGGCCTGGGTGCAGCTGATGCTGGACTCGTTCTGGCCCCTGCTGCACGCGGGGCTGATGTTCACGGTTCCGCTGACGCTGATGTCGTTCGCGCTGGGCCTGGCGCTGGCCTTCGTGGTGGCGCTGATCCGGCTGTTCGGACCGGCGCCGCTGGTGGCCGTGGTGCGCTTCTACGTCTGGCTGATCCGCGGCACGCCGCTGCTGGTGCAGCTGTTCGTGATCTTCTACGGCCTGCCCAGCGTCGGCATCGTGCTGGATCCGCTGCCGGCCGCGCTGATCGGCTTCACCCTCAACGTGGGCGCGTACAACTCGGAAGTGATCCGCGGCGCCATCGAGTCCATCACCAAGGGCCAATGGGAAGCGGCGTACTCGCTGAGCATGACGCGGGCGCAGGCGCTGCGCCGGACCATTCTGCCGCAGGCGGCGCGGGTGGCCGTGCCGCCCCTGTCCAATTCCTTCATCGCGCTGGTCAAGGACACCTCGCTGGCGGCGGTGCTGACCGTGCCCGAGATCTTCCAGGCGGCGCAGCGCATTGCCGCCGTCACCTATGAACCGCTGATCCTGTACACCGAGGCGGCGCTGATCTACCTGGTGTTCAGTTCCGTCCTGTCCGCCGCGCAGGTGCGCCTGGAACGGCGCTTCGGCCAGCACGCGGTCTTTACCGAGAAAAACCGATGATCCGCCTGGAAAAGATAGAAAAGGCGTTCGGCGGCAATCCCGTGCTCAAGCAGGTGGACGTGAGCATCGCCGAAGGCAGCGTCACCGCCCTGATCGGCCCGTCCGGCAGCGGCAAGAGCACCTTGCTGCGCTGCGTGAACCTGCTGGAAGTGCCGGACCGAGGCACGCTGGAGATCGGCCCGGAAACGGTGCATTTCGAACCCGGCCGCAAGCTCTCGCGCGACCAGGTCCAGCGCGTGCGCAAGCAGACCGGCATGGTGTTCCAGAACTTCCAGCTGTTCCCGCACCAGACCGTGATCGGCAATGTCATGGAAGGCCTGCTGACCGTGCAGAAGTGGCCGCTGGACCGCGCGCGCGCGCGCGCCGAGGAATTGCTGCGCAAAGTCGGCATGCTGGAAAAGCGCGACGCCTGGCCCGCCAACCTGTCGGGCGGACAGCAGCAGCGCGTGGCCATCGCCCGCGCGCTGGCGCCCGCGCCGCGCGTGCTGCTGTGCGACGAGCCGACTTCGGCGCTGGATCCGGGCCTGGCCGCCGAAGTGGTGGACGTGCTGCGCCAGCTCGCCGCCGAAGGCATGACCATGCTGATGGCCACCCACGACCTGCGCCTGGCGGCCAGCGTATCGCGCGAAGTGGTGTTCCTGCTGGATGGCACGGTGGTCGAATCCGGCGACTCGCGCACGCTGTTCAGCCAGCCGGCGGACCCGCGCACGGCGGCGTTCATATCGACGCTGACGCAGGATGCCGCGCTGTAGGACGGCAGGAGCCGGTGGGGTGAGCTCCCGTCAGGCCCGCCGTCCCTGCCGCCTCAGCCCTCCTGGCTTTCCATTGCCCGAAAATCGAACAGCGTTGCAGGCTCGGCCGCGATGACCCGCGCGGCGATATCGCGCCGCAGTTCGGCGTGAACGCGCTGGGCGTCCGGCGCGGGATTTCCCAGCAAGTCAAAAAATTCCGGCGGCAGCACGCCGGGGCGCAACACGCCCTGGACGCTGCGCGCGCCGCGGCGCAGATGGAAGCTGTATGACTTGTCTGCGCCGCGGCTGTAGCGCGCTTCGGGCAGCGTCAGGTCCACCTCGTAGCAACCGCGCGTGACGGCGCGCGTGACGAACTCGAATGCGTCGCGCACGCCTGGGCCGGGATGCCCGCTAATGACGGACAACTCCTTGCGCGGCACTGGCACGCCATCCTGTTCCAGCCTGGACAGCGCGCCGCGCAGACCCTGGAAAGTCAGCGCCAGCATGGCAAGCGCGCCATGGCCATGATAGGCCTGGACCGCGTCGAAACAGATGGGCAGCGGCCCTTCCTCGGCCATCACGGTCAATGAGGAAACTTGTTGTTCAGGGGTGATCATGGATTCTCTCCGTATCGTGCGCGGCGACGGGCCGCCGCCATGGCGGCCCGCCTGCGCGTGGGTGGGTCTGGGATTGAATGACGCGCCTGGGCGCGCCGGGGCGGACAAGCCTACTCAGAAGCGCGTGCGCAGCGTCAGGCTGAAACTGCGGCCGGGTTCCAGCAGCGGATTCAGATCCGTCATGGCGTAGGCCACGTTGGATGAGGTCGCCGCGGTGCGGTAGGCGCGGTCGAACAGGTTGTTCACGCCCAGCACGACCTGGGTATTGCCTAGCTGCGGCAGCCCAAGGCGATCCAGCTGGAACTGGGCGTAAAGATTCACGACGCCAAAGCCCGCCGCCGGATACTCCGCGCGTTCCGCGTAGCGGCTCTGGCCCTTGGCCCATTGCAGTTCGCCGCTCAAGGCATAGGCTTCATTGGGGCTCATGTATTGCAGGCCGACCAGGCCGCTGAAGGGCGCGATCGATTGCAGCGGCGTGTCGGTCGTGCGGTTGGTGCCGTGCAGGTAGCTGGCATTGCCGTACAGGTTGACCTCGCGGCTCAGCTGCCAGCGCCAATCCAGCTCCAGGCCCTGGATCCGCGCCTTGCCCACGTTGCGGCGCTGCGTGGCGGGCAGGCCTTCATAGGTGGTGGTGACGTTCTCCAGAAAGTCGCTGTAGTTGCTGCTGAAGGCGGTCAAGCCGACGGTGGCCTGCTCGAAGTGCAGCCGGGTGCCGGCCTCCACGGTCACGCCGCGCTCCGGTTTCAGGCCCGGATTCGGAATGGTGTAGCTGGTGCCGGTATAGCCGCTGCTGAACATCTCCGAGGTCCACGGCATGCGGAACGAGCTGCCCACGCTGCCCAGCAGTTCGACGACTTCGGTGGCGCGGTAGGACAGCCCCAGGCTGCCGGTGGTGGCGGTCTCGGTCGTGTTCTGCGCGGCGCGGAATGCCGGCAGCAGATTGGGCGACGGCAAGGGCTCCAGTCCCACGTCGGACTTGAACCAGTCGAACCGGCCGCCAGCAGTAACGGTCCATTTGGGAGCGGGTTTCCACTCCGTGGTCAGGAACGCGCCGACGTTGGTCTGGTACTGGTCCGGTCCGGTCTTGACGTAGGGCGTGCTGGTGGTGGTGGTGCCGTTGGGACGACGCACCGTGATATCGCTGCGCGATTCCGATCCGGGACGGCGCTCGTGCATGAAGTCCAGGCCAAAAGTCGTATTGGTGTCGGCCCAAGGCACCGTGGCGGCCACGCTGCCGCCCCACACGACGGGACCGATCACGTTGTTGCGCGCGTCGACCACGCGCGCCGGATTGGTTTCGTTGTGCGTAGCCATGACGGTGCCGAACTCGTTCACATAGACGCTGGCCTTGAGCGCGCTGATGGCGCCGTCGAACTCGCCGCTGTAGGCCAGCCTGCCCTGCTTCACCTTGAGCGGATCGCGGCGGCTATAGCTCAGCGGATACGGCGGCACCGTGCCGGCCGCGCCGTCCTTGACGTAGGCCACGCGGGCGCTGGCCTCGATGCGTTGGCGCGCATCCGGCATGTAGCCCAGCACGATGCCCCCGCCCGCGCCGCGGAAGTCGCTGTTCGGCACTTCGCCCGCCGCGCTGTCATAGTTGCTGGCGCGGCGTCCGGTGGCGTAGACGCGCAGGTCGAAGCCGTCGCCGGCGCCTTCCAGCGCCACGTTGCTCTGCACGCCATCGCCGTTGGTGTTGTACGTGACCGAAGCCTCGCCGCCGTTCAGGCCGAAGGGCTGGCTCAGGTTGCCGTGCGCCCGCTTGGTTACGAAATTGACCAGCCCGCCCAGGCCATCGCTGCCGAAGCGCGAGGAGTTCGGCCCGCGCACCACTTCGACTTGTTCGATCTCGGTCGGACTGATCAGCATGAACTGCAGCGTATTGCGGCCGCGGAAGCGGTCGCCGTCGATGAACATCGGCACCCGCATGTCGTTGGTGTTCAGCCCGCGCAGAAATAGCGTACCGGCGATGCCCCCACTGCGGCTGATGGTGGCGTTGGGCACGCGGCCCAGCAGGTCCAGCGTGCTCATCGTGTTCAGCCGGTCGATGTCCTGGCTGTCGACCACGCTGACTGCCTGCGTGACATTGTGGTCGATCGAGGCCGCGGGCGGCGTCGCCCCCATCGGCCGCAGGCGGCCGTCATCGGGCTGGCCTTCGGCCGTGACCTGGATCGACGGCAGTTGCGGAACGTCGGCGGCGGCGCTGGGCGCGGCCATGGCGGCGGTCAGCAGTCCGGCGCCGACCAAGGGGGCATACAAATAGGAGCGTTGCATACAAGCACACAAGAGAGAGGGGCAAAATCGGAATGGGCGCGGAGAGCCGCGCTGCGTCAGCCGGGAGGGATGTCCTGACCGACGGCAGGCGTGGAATCCTTCAACCAGGGCAGAAACCCGCGCAGGAAGCGGCTGGACGCCGGCATGAAATAGCTGCCGTGGTGGTACATCGGGTCCAGCGAGGTCACGATCAGCCGGCCCGGCGTGCTGCACCTGTCTTCGTACAGCACCGATCCGGCGCCGGCCTTGTCGATCAGAGACAGCGCGCCCGGCGGCGGCGCGAAGGAACCGTGCTGATGCCAGGTGGCGTCGGCCAGCGTCAAATAGCGGAACAGCGGATGTTCGGGCGCCGCCAGGCGCAGGCCGGAGTCGGCGTCCGGCTCCTTCCACCACCAGAAGTTCACTTCGGACGGGGTCCAGCGCACGCCGTCCAGCCAGCGTTCGGAATGCGTTTCGCCCATGGCGACCAGGGTCTTGCCCGCGGCCAGGAAGCGGCGCCAGAGTTCCCGGTGCGGCGTCAGCAGATCCGGATTGCTGCGGCAGGACACGATCAGCGCATCGCAGCCCTCCAGCGCGGCCGGGTCCAGGTCGCGGATGTATATCGTGCGGTCGATATGCGGCATCAGCTCCGGCGTGCGGAAGGTGCGATGGTGGTAATAGGTGCCGGCGTCCAGCGCCGCGATCACGGGGGTGGGGCCTGCAGTCATGCCGCGTCTCCGTTCAGCCAGGCGCACAGTTGCGGGACGATGCGGCCGGCGCTGTCGGCGCTGCCGGCATACATCCACAGGTCATTGCCGGAATGCACCAGCAGCCGCCCGCCGCCCGGCAGGGCCAGGATCCAATCGACGGCCTGGGCGTCAGGTCCCAGCGTGTTGAGGACCAGCGCGCCGGCCGGCGCGGGGTTGCTGCCGCGGGCGTAAAAGCCAGCCACGCCGCGGCGGAACGTCAGGTGCTCGGGATCCACGCCGTCAAAGAGCGGATGGGGCGCGGCGCGCTGCACTCGCAGGCCCGCGATGCCCGCGCCGGAGCCCGGCACGAAGGGTGCGAGCCAGCGCAGAAAGGGATAGGCAACATGGCCGTTGAAGACCAGCGTGCCGCCCGATTCCAGATAGGCTTCCAGCAGCGCGCCCTGCTGCAACAGATAGCGCTGGTCCGTGTGCGCCGGGAGCAGCAGCGCGCGGAATCCGGAAAGATCGCGCTCATGCAGTTGATACAGCGGCACGCAGGCCGCGCGCGGCGCGGCGCCGCCGGTCAGCGCGGCGGGACCGTCCCCGCTCCAGTTGTTCAGGTAGGCAATCGTGTTTTTCATGATTCAACGGAAGACGGGGATCACGCCGACGATGTCGCCGGACTCGCCGTGCAACGTGGCCACGCGCACCGGCAGGCCATACAGGCGGCTCAGGCGCTCGTCCACGCACATGCTGGCGGTGGGGCCGGTTTCGCAAGCGCCGGCATGCATAAGCAGGGTCTGGTCGGCGATGTGTTGCGCGTGCTGCGGCTGGTGCGTGGTGAAAACCACCGCCAGGCCCTGCTCCTGCGCCAGCCGGCGCAGCAGCGACAAAACCACGTCCTGGTTGCGCAGGTCCAGGGCCGCCGCGGGCTCGTCCAGGATGATGATGGGACTGGCGCTGGCCAAGGCGCGCGCAATGCAGGCCAGTTGTTGCTCGCCGCCGCTCAAGGCGTGGAACGGGCGGTCCGCCAGATGCCCCAGGCCGACCTGCCCCAGGCAGTCGCGAGCGATGCTCCAGTCCCGGGCGCCAGGCGCCGCATACCAGCGCAGATGCCGCGCGCGCCCCATGCTGACCATGGTCAGCACGTCGTAGGCGTAGAGCGTGTCGCTGCGCTGCGGAACATAGGCGGCGTGGCCTTGCAGGCGCACGGTGCCCGCGGCAGGAGGGTTCAGCCCCAATATCGTGCGCAGCAGCGTGGTCTTGCCGCGCCCGTTCGGCCCCAGCACGGCCAGGATCTGGCCCGCGGGCAGACTCAAGGACAGGTCGCTCAGCAGGCGCCGGCCGCCTGCCTGCACGGACAGTTGTGCAAGTTCAAGCATGCTGCGCCCCCTTGCTCTGGGCGCGGCGCAACAGCCATGCGAACAGCGGCGCGCCGATCAGCGCGGTAATCACGCCCAGCGGAATCTCGGCGCTGGTGGCGCTGCGGGCCACGGTATCGACCCACACCATGTAGGTGCCGCCGATCAGGGCGCTGGCCGGCAGCAGCACCCGGTGGTCGGGGCCGACCAACATGCGCGCAATGTGCGGCACCACCAATCCCACCCAGCCCACCGTGCCCGATACGGCCACGCTGGCCGACACCACCAGCGTGGCGCAGCCCAGCAGCAGCCAACGCAAGGGCTCCACGGCGATACCCATGGCGCTGGCCTGCTCGTCGCCCAAGGACAGCACGTTGATGCGGAAACGCAGCGCGACCAGCAGCGCCATGCCAGCCACGATGGGCGGCACGGCGGCCGCCAGCTTGACGTAGGTTGCGGTGGCGAAGCTGCCCATCAGCCAGAACACGATGGCCGGCAAGCTGTCGTTCGGATCCGCGAAGTACGTGGTCAGCGAGATCAACGCGGAAAAGAAGGCGCTGGTCACCACGCCCGCCAGCACCAGCATCAGGATCGTCGTGCGGCCGTTGGAACGGCCCAGCAGATAGACCACGGCCACCGCCAGCAGGCCCCCGGCAAACGCCAGGCCCAGCGTTGCCCACAGCGATGAGAACAACAGGATAGCCGCGCAGCCGCCAAACGCCGCGCCCGAGGAAATGCCCAGGATCTGCGGCCCGACCAGCGGATTGCGGAAAGCGCCTTGCAGCGCCGCGCCGCACATCGCCAGGCTGGATCCGGCCAGCACCGCCAGCAGCACGCGCGGCAAGCGCACCTGCATCACGACGCGATGCTCCGTGACGCCGACCGACGGCAGCCAGTTCGCCAGGCCGTCCGGCAATGCGAGCCCGGCCAGCACGCTGGACACCTGCGACAGCGCCAGGGGGTAGCGGCCGACGCACAGCGCCGCCAACACGGACGCCGGCAGCGCCAGCGCCATCAGCAGCCACGGCCACGCCCACAGCCCCGGCCGCGCGCAAGTGCCCGCGGCAGGCGCGCGCGCCGTTTCAACGGAAGCGTTCATAGCCCGCGGCTCCCTCGTTCATTTTCAGGCGCAGCACTGCGTCGACCTCGCCAGCGGCAGGCTGATATCCATAGAGTTCGCCGTAGGCCCGCGCGATGTTGTCCCGCAAGGGCCAGGAGAATTTTTCCGGGTGCAGCAGCATGCTCAGCCACTGCCAGTACAAGGGCGATTCCTGGCTGGGGGGATCCCACAGATAGCCGCCCATCGGCACCTTGTAGACGCGGCGATCGCGCACGGCCGGGATGTCGGCAAACAGCGGGTCGCCATACAGGGTTTCGGGCGTCAATCCCGATTCGAAGTTGTTCAGCAGGATCACCTCGGGCGCCCAGGCCATGATCTGCTCGATGTTCACGGTCTGGCCGCTGGCGATGGCAGCCGAAACATTGCGCCCGCCCGCCAGGGTGATGTCGTCCTCGAAGCTGGTGTTGCCGCCGGCTGCGCGCAGCTGCGGCGCATAACGCGACAGGTACAGCACCCCCGGCCGCTTGGCGGCCGGAATGCCATCGGTGACGACGCGGATGTCCGCGCGCACCTGATCGCGCCAGCGCAACTGGGACTGCGCGCGAGCCTCCTGCCCCAGCGACTGGCCCATCAGGCGTATCCATACGCGGGTACGGTCTTCGGTGCCGTACACCAGCGCCGCGGTCGGCAGTCCGGCATTGCGCAGAGGTGCGATCAGATCGTCGCCCATGTGTCCCCACTGCCACACCAGATCGGGCTGGATCTGCAGCAGCGTTTCCACATTGGGCACGAAGCCGGACCGGGTGATGTCGGTGCGCACCTGGGCCGTGGCCGGAAAGATCCGCGCCAGCAGCCCGTCCTTCATCAACCCGTGGGCGCTGGGATGCATGCCGGCCAGGCGCTGTGCGCCCCCATCCAGCGAGATGAGCAGCGATCCGGCCGGCATCGGCAGGGTCACTGCGCGTTGGGCTGGCGCTGACAGGCTCACGGGATTGCCCAGCATGTCCTGGAACACGATGGGCGCCGCGTTGGCGGCGGACGACAAGAAAACCCCTGCCGCCGCGACGGTGCGGAAATACGCTGAGATGGTCATGTGGGAGTGGGTTGCGCAGCAAAGGCCGGTCATTGATGGCGGCCTCCGCAGTGGTACCATTACAAATAAGAATCAATCGCATTAATTCTATTTGCCAGAGCCCCCAGACCAAATGACTATTGTCAATTCACGATCCGCGCTCTTGATCGCGGCGCTGCGCCAGCATCCCTGGTTCGATGGCGTGGACGATGCCGCCCTGCTCGCCCTGGCGGGCGGCAGCCGCTGGTTGGAGTTCAACGCGGGCGACACGATTTTTTCGGAAGGCCAGGCGGCCTCCTCCTGCCTGCTGGTGTGCGCGGGATCGCTGCAGGGCGTGCGCTACACGGCGGATGGCGGCGACAAGGTATTCGGCCATGTCGGGCCGGGCGGCTGGCTGTCCGTTTCCACGCTGTTCGAGGCCACGCCGCGGCACCTGCACGGCGTGCGCGCGCGTACCGAGGGCAATGGCTGCCTGCTCAATGCCGCGGCATTCCGCCAGCTCTGCCTGAACGACGCGCGCTTCGCCTGCCGCGTCATGGCGCATTGCGCCAACCTGATCCGCCATCACACGGATCAGATCGATTGGCTGACGTCGAGTTCGGCCGAGGAACGCCTGGCCGAATACATCCTGCGCGCGGGCAAGCCGCAAGACAACCGGCCCGTGGTGCTGCCGCTGAGCCATTCGCAGATAGCGGTCAAGCTGGGCATGCGCGCCGAAACGCTGAGCAGGATATTTTCGAAATGGCGACGCCAGGGCTATATATCGGACCGCCGCGGCGAGCTATGCATCCTGCAGCTGGATTCGCTCAAGCAGCTGGTGCAACTCTAAGCGCCTACTTCGGCGGCAGGGACCCCGCCGGGTCGACCGCCTGGCCGTCGT
>NZ_CALSFQ010000002.1:0-1607672 GCF_943737025.1 Achromobacter sp. Marseille-Q4954 | reverse complement strand
TGGCGTGGACGTTGCTGTCGGCAGCCAGATCCGAGCCCGGAACGTTGATGCTGTAGCCCAGCGAGCCATCCGGCTGGGTCGTGACCTGGCCGGTGAACTCCTTGCCATTGACGGTCAGGGTGACGGTATCGCCCACCTTGACGTCGCCGCCGACCTTGCCGGTCACGGGAATGTTCTTGCCCGCTTCTTCGGTGTTGACGATGCCGTCGCCGGCAATGGTGTCAATGGTGATGGAGGCTTCCGGCGGCAGCGTGTCGACGACCGTCGACGTTTCGCCCGGCAATCCGGGAGTACCTACCTCGTTAGTATAGCTGCCGTCCGGCACCCTGACGGTCACGGTGCCTTCGAAATTGTTGGGTACTTCAAGATCACCGGTCCACTTGGTGGGGTCGGTCGGGTCGGGACGCAGGTTGGTAACCTTGCCGTTCTCAACGAGGACATCGTTGAGATCGAACCCGACAGGGCGCTCGGTGAACTTGAAGGTGACGGTACCGTCGTCGTTGATGGTGACAACGACGGAGGGGCGGACCGGAACGACAGGCGTCGTGCCGCCATCGTCGTCGTTGCCGCCCACGCCGCTGCCGGACATGCGCGGAAGAATATCGTTGCCGCGCGACGGGTTCGGATAGGCCAGGTCCAGCGGGGTCGTGGTTTCAAGAATGCGGGCCAGGCGCACGAAGCTGCTGCCGCCGGCATCGCCGCCGCCGGCCACGACGGCAGCGGTGGGATCCAGTTCATCGAACGGGTCGCGGCCGTCGCGCAGGGCGGCCAGCAAGCGGTCGGAGTCGGTGCCGGAGGGCGGAGCCACGGCCGCTTCGGACGGGTCGGCCAGGGGACCGGTCATGTCGCCGGTCACGGCAACTTCGCGGCCTTCGCCGATGACGATCGGCATGCCGTTCTCGACCTGAAGCGAAACGGTGGCGCCCGAGGCAGTGACGACGTCGCTGCCGGCGGGGACCTTGCTGCCTTGATGCAGTTCAGTCAGGGAACCGTCGCTATTGCGTATCCACGCGCGACCGGAGATTTCGTTGACGACTGCGGGAGAAGTGTTGGCCATGTTGGTTCCGTTTCAGGGAGTTATCCAAGATGGCCAGATACTAGATTGCGCCGCCGGCGCGGGATATTGTCCTCAAGGACAGTATCAGGAAGTAATTTTGATTTTGGCGTCGGCGGGGGCAGAAATGCCGTGGACGAGCAGGGCGAGCTGCAGGCGGTCGGTTACGCCCAGCTTTTCGAAAACGGCTGACAGGTGGGCCTTGACCGTGCGCTCGGTGATGCCCAGGGCTTCGGCGATCTGCGCATTGGCCTGGCCGCTGGAGGCATAGCGGGCGACGGTGATTTCACGCTCCGTCAACACCCCGCCGTCCCAGGAGCTCTCGTCCTGAGCACGTTCGGCAACCAGCTTGAGCAGGCGCGACACCAGCGAACGGCCCATCCAGATGCCGCCAGAGGCGACGACTTCCAGTGCCTGCGACAGCGAGGCGGCCGAGGCATAGCCGTGGCAATAGCCATGCGCGCCGGCGCCCAGTACCCGGGTGCCTTGCTCGTCGTTCGGACTGGGGCTGGCGACCACCACGTGCAGGTCCGCGAGCGTCGCGGCCCAGATGGGATCCTGCCAGGAAGGCAGCCGGGGCAGGTCCGCATCCAATACCGCCAGAGTGCGGCCCTGTTCGCGCCAGCGTTGCAGGTCGGCCAGGCCGCGCCCGCGGGCCGCCAGCCAGCGGGCCGGGTTCAGGCCGCGCCAATGCTGCCACAACAGGTCGTCGTGCGTAATCAACAGGACAGGAACGGGTTTCATAAAGCCTTGCAGCCCTCCTTTAACGTTCGGTAAAGGCATTCGCCTTGGCGCGCAGTATGGGCTTGAGCAGGTACTGCAGCACCGTGCGCTTGCCAGTCAGGATATGAACCTCCGCCACCATCCCGGGGATGATGGGCAACAGTTTGTCGCCTACCGTGCTGCGGTCCGTGCGGACCCGCACCACATAGTAGGAATTGCCTTTCTCGTCGGTCACGGTGTCCGCGCCGATTTGTTCCACCTTGCCTTCGAGGCCGCCGTAGATGGCGAAGTCGTAGGCCGTGAATTTCACTTCCGCCTTCTGGTCGGCATGCAGGAAGCCGATGTCGCGCGGCTGGATGCGGACCTCGAGCAGCAGCGTGTCGTCCTTGGGCACGATTTCGATGATGTCCTTGCCAGGCTGGACCACGCCGCCGACCGTGTTGTTGAACAGCGTCTTGACCGTGCCGCGCACCGGGGCGCGGACCTCGGCCAGCTTCACGCGGTCGGCCAGCGCCAGCTTGCCTTGGCGCAGGGTAGCCAGCTTGGTGTTGGTTTCCGAGAGTTCGTTGCGGGCCTGGTTGCGGATGTTCAGTTCGGCTTCCTGGAGCTTGCTTTCGGCTTCCTTGATGGAGGCCTGGAAGCGGTCGATCTGGGCTTCGGCGCCTTTCTGTTCGCCGCAGTAGCGGGCCACGTCGCGTTGCAGGCGCAACAGGTCGACTTCGGACACGGCGCCGCTCTTGAGCAGGGGACGGGTCACCTGCAACTCGCGCGAGGTCAGGCCGCAGCTGGCCGAGGCCTGGTCGCGTTTGGCGATCGTTTCGCGCAGGTCTTCCTGGCGCTGCTTGAGCTGTTCGCGGGCAACGTTGACGGTGGCGTTCAATTCCGTGGTGCGCGCCTGCCACGCATTGCGCTCCATTTCCACCAGTCCGGGCGCCTGCGCCAACACTTCCGGGGGAGCCACGAAGGGGTCGCCGGTGGCCAAGGCCTGCAGGCGGGCCGCCTTGGCGAGCAGGGACAGGTATTCGGCGTTGTTCTCGCCCAGCGACGAGGCGAACCGGGTGGAGTCGATCTTCAACAGGATTTCGCCGGCCTCGACTTCCTGGCCCGGACGCACCAGGATTTCCTCGACGATACCACCGTCCAGACTCTGGATGATCTGGACCTGGCGCGAGGGTACGACCTTGCCTTCGCCGCGCACGACTTCGTCGATGCTGCCGGTGCCGGCCCAGAACAGCAGCCCGCCGGTGGCCAGCAGGCTGACCCATAGCAGGATGCGCGAACCGCGCGCCTGCGATTCATGGATGACCCATTCCGCGTTGCCTACGTAGTCGGAGCGTTGCTGGGGCTTGCCTTTTTCGGTTCCGTCCAGCAGGCGGTCGAAGAAGAACACGAACACGCCGCGCAGCTTGCGCCACAAGCTTCCAAACAGGCCGTGCCGGGTTTCGCCAGGATTGTTCAGCATGGTTTCCTCAGCTTCCGCGTCCGACGCGTCCTTGACGCAGTGCCTCGACCACTTGCTCCTTGGGACCGTCGGCCACGATATGGCCGTTGTCGATCACGATCAGGCGGTCGACCAGGTCCAGCAGGGCGGTGCGGTGCGTGACCAGCAGGATCGTCTTGGTGGCGCTGGCTTCACCCAGCCGCTTGCGCAGCTGCGCTTCACTCTGGTGATCCATGTTGCTGCTGGGCTCGTCCAGCAGCAGGATGGGCGGATCGTTGATCAGGGCGCGGGCCACCGCCACCGACTGGCGCTGGCCGCCGGAGAGGGATTCGCCGCGTTCGCCGATGATCATGTCGAAGCCATCGGGGTGCAGGTTGGCGAAGTCGGTGACGCCCGCCATGTTGGCGGCCGCCAGGATGCTGGCGTCGTCGGCGTAGGGCGCGCCCATCGCCAGGTTGTGCTTCAGGCTGCCATAGAACAGCAGCGGGTCCTGCGGCACGTGGCCGATGGCGCGGCGCACGTCGGCCGGATCGATCTGCCGCACGTCCACGCCGTCCAGCAGGACTGCGCCCTCGGTAGGTTGGTACAGCGCCAGGGCCAGCTTCTCCAGCGTGGTCTTGCCGGAGCCGATGCGGCCGATGATGCCGACCTTTTCGCCCGGCTTGAGCTTGAAGGACACTTTCTTCAGCACCGGCTGCTTGCTGCCGGGATAGCTGAAGGTCACGTCGCGGAACTCAATGCCGCCGTGGAAGACCGGGCGATGCAGGAATTCGGCTTCTGCCGGACGTTCGATCGGCAGCTTCATATAGTTGTCGATCGAACCCAGCGAGGTGCGCGCGTTCTGGTACTGCATCAGCAGTCCGGCGACCTGGCCGAGCGGGGCCAGGCAGCGCCCGGCGATCATGGAGGCGGCGATGATGCCGCCCATCGATATGGCGGATTCCTGGGCCTGGTAGACGCCGATGATGACGACGGAAATCGACACCAGTTGCTGGATGGCCTGCACGAAGCCGACCGTGGACGACGAAATCAGCTTCAGTTTGCCGCCGGTCAGGGCGATGTACTCGGTGGCGCGCTCCCAGTTGCGCTGGATGGAGCCCTGCGCGTTGAGCGTCTTGACGGACTCCAGGCCGGTCAGGGCCTCGACCAGGGTCGCATTGCGCTGCGACGAGGCCTGGTAGGAAGCCATGGTGAGGGATTCCATGCGGGCTTGCGCGGCCAGCGACACCAGCAGGATCAACACGATCGCGACCAGCGGCGGCAGCACCATCCAGGGCGAGATCCAGGCCAGCGCCAGCAGGAACAGCAGAATGAAGGGCAGGTCGACCAGGGTGGTGATGGTGGCCGATGCGATGAAGTCGCGGATGGATTCGAATGAACGCAGGTTGGCGGCGAAGGAGCCCACCGACACCGGCCGGCCTTCCATGCGCAGGTCCAGAACGCGTTCCATGATCTGCGCCGACAGGCGCACGTCGACCCGTTTGCTGGCGCTGTCGACCACGTGGGAGCGCGCAGTGCTCAGGATCATGTTGAAGATCACGACCAGGGTGATGCCGATGGCCAGCACCCAGAGCGTTTCGACAGCGTTGTTCGGCACGACGCGGTCATACACGTTCATGGTGAACAGCGGCATCGCCATCGCGAAGACGTTGATCAGCAGGGCGGCGATCAGCGCGTCGCGGTACAGGCGCCGGTTTTCCATGATGGCGGCCCAGAACCAATGGCGCTCGCGCACCTTGGCGACTTCGGGCGCACGCGCGTCGAAACGGAACTGCGGGCGCACGAAGCACACCAGTCCGGTGTATTGCGCAGATAGTTCCGCGGCGCTCATTTCCATGGAGCTGCCGCCCAGTTCGGGGTGGCTGACGACGTAGTTTTCGCCGTCTTTCTTCAGCAGCAGGCAGGCGCGTTCGCCGTTGAGCAGCAGGATCGCGGGCAGCAGGTCTTGCGAAATGCTTTCCAGCGTGCGCTTGACCACGCGGGCCGAGAGCTGGGCACGCGCGGCGGCGCGCGGCAGCAATGCCGGCGTCAGCTTGTGTTCTTCCAGCGGCAGGCCGGCCGACAGCGCCTGAGCCGTCGCCGTCACGCCATGCAGCCGGGTGATTTCAACCAGGCAGTCCAGCAGTGGGTCGTCGTGCGCCGCGCGCGCGTCAGCGCGCCACTCCCGGGCCGCCATTTCAGATAACTTGTCCATCTTCGTCATCCAGCAGGTCGAGGTGTTCGGAGAGGCGCGCGCGCTGTTGCTTGCGCTGGGTCAGCTTTTGTTGAGCCTGGATAGGCAGGTCGGTCATACGCAAGGTGCCATTGGCTATCAGCGCGTCGATCAGGTCTTCCAGGACGCGGACGAAGTCCGCATCCAGTTGTGAGAAGTCGTTGCCCTGTTTCTGCATATGGTCTCCTTGCGCTTGCATCGCCTAGGGTTTGGCCTTGGGCGAGTTTACCGGGATGAACGTGGGCGGCAGGTTGCCCTCGTTGTATTGCACGCGCACGGGTGCCAGGCGGGCCGAGTCGGGGATCGTCGAGTTGCAGAGCTTGATGACTTCGTCGGAGACTTCCAGCTTGCCGTTTTCTTCGGGCATTTCGTTGCGCGCGGGCTGCAGCGACAGCGCCGGCAGCAGCGCGTGCGACAGCGCCAGCCAGCGGTATTGCGCGATCTGCAGGTCATACAGCGCGTTGGTCAGGGCGCGGCGCGATTCGAACAATTCGTTTTCGGTGTCCAGCAAGTCCAGCAGCGAACGCTGGCCGATCTGGAATTGCTGGCGGTAGGCTTCGCGCACCTTGGTGGTGGCCACTTCGTGGTCACGCAGGAAGGGCAGCTTCTGGCTCAGGCTGGCGACGTTGTTCCAGGCCACGGCCAGGTCCTGCTGCACATTGCGGCAGGTGTAGTCGCGGATGTCGCGCGCGGCATAGGACTGCGCGGAGGTCTGGCGCACGCGGGCGGAGTCGGAGCCGCCGCGATACAGGTTGTAGCTCATGACAACCTGGACGCTGGAGTTCTGGATGTCGCGGTTTTGCGGCGTCGGGTCGTTCTGGTCGCGGCCGGTGGCGGCCACGAACTCGAACTTGGGCGAGAAAGCGCCCTTGGACGAGGCGACGCCTGCCTGGGCGGCCTGCAGCCCGGCCTGCTTGGACAGGAAGCTGGGGTTGCGGCGCAGCGATTCGTTGAAATCGGCGGGTTTGACCGGCAGCTTGCCGCTGATATCGGGCGTGGGCTGCATCGCTTCAGGGGGCAGGGCACCGGTGACGCGCTGGAAACGCTGTTGCACGTCCAGCAGGTTGGCGGTTTCGGTCATCAGGTTGGTCTGGGCCAGCGCCAGGCGCCCGCCGGCCTGTTCCAGGTCGACGCGGCGGCCCACGCCCGATTCGGCGCGCTCATTGATCTGCTTGAGCGTTTCTTCGTGCAGGGTGTAGTTCTGGCGCGCCAGCAGTTCCATGTCGCGATAGCGCTGCAGGTCGATATAGGCCTGCACTGCGCCGAAGGCGGTGTTGTCGCTGGTCGCCAACAGGTCATAGAAGCGCGCCAGCTTGTCGAAGCCGGCTTGCTTGACGTCGTTGCTCGTACGGAAACCGTCGAAAATCAGTTGACGCAATTCCACGCTATAGCCGGGGCGGTTCCAGCTCTGCGACCCGACTCCGGGCACGTTGTTGCGGTATTCGCGGCCCACGTAGCCTTGCGCATTGATCTGCGGGAAGAACGCGCCGCGAGCGACGGCCTGGCCTTCCAGCGAAGCCTGGAAATCATGGTACTTGGCCTGGATTTCCGGGTTGCTGAGCAGGGTCTGCTCGACGACCTGGTTCAGAGTGACCCCAGCTGCCCCGGAGGCGGGGGCTGCTGACTGTGCAAATGCCGCAGGAACGAATGCCAGGGCAAGGACCGAAGTCGTGCTTTTGAGCAAAAACGAAGCCATAGTGATTATTCGCGAGTCGAGTTAGGAATTAATGGCCGCCATATTGTGTGGAAATGTCAGATTTGACGAGTCAATATTTGTTAATTCTTGACGAAGTTTTCCGGTCGGCAGTTTGGGTTTCTTCGCGCATCATCTCTTAATTAGCTTGAATTTGCACTAATTTCGCGATATTCCAGATTTGTGATCCGGTTTAATGCAGGATAAATGCGGTTTATTGCGCTTTATTTCGCGGTTTGGGTGAACACGGCGCACAACGATTATATCGGTTTGATAATTTTGTATCTGTTTTAAATACCCGAATTTGTATCTGTAACTGTTTGGTTGCGGTTCGATTGAGGTATGGAAATAAGACGAAGTGACCTCGTCATGTCTTAGCATGGTAGTGCTAGTACTGGTATGTAAGGTGCAGTTGTACTAGGTTGAGACCCTGTGCATAATTCGCTCATGCCGCAGTGGCTGGCGCCCGGGATCGTTGTTTGAACCGCGCGCGGCACGAGCCGGATTGTCTATTTGCAGAGCGCATCCATGGCCCAAACTCTTTACGACAAACTCTGGGACGCCCACGTCGTCCATCAGGAATCAGACGGCACCTGTCTGCTCTATATCGACCGCCACCTGGTGCACGAAGTCACCAGCCCGCAGGCGTTCGAGGGCCTGGCGATGGCCGGCCGCAAGCCGTGGCGCACGGGCGCCAACCTGGCAGTCGCGGACCACAACGTGCCGACGCTGAACCGCGCCCAGGGCATCGACGATCCGATTTCGCGCCTGCAGGTGGACACGCTGGACGCCAACTGCGAAAAGTACGGCATCACCGAATTCCGCATGAATGACCTGCGCCAGGGCATCGTGCACGTGATCGGCCCGGAGCAGGGCGCGACCCTGCCCGGCATGACCGTGGTCTGCGGCGACTCGCACACCAGCACTCACGGCGCCCTGGGTGCGCTGGCCTTCGGCATCGGCACTTCCGAAGTGGAGCACGTGCTGGCGACCCAGACGCTGCTCATGAAGAAAGCCAAGAGCATGCTGATCAAGGTCGACGGCGAATTGCCCTTCGGCTGTACGGCCAAGGACGTGGTCCTGCACATCATCGGCATCATCGGCACGGCCGGCGGCACGGGCTACGCCATCGAGTTCGCCGGCAGCACGATCCGCGCCCTGTCCGTGGAAGGCCGCATGACCGTCTGCAACATGGCCATCGAAGCCGGCGCTCGTTCCGGCATGGTGGCGGTGGACGACAAGACCGTCGAGTACTTCCGCGGCCGTCCCTTCGCGCCCACGGGCGTGCTCTGGGATCAGGCGGTGGGCTACTGGCGCACCCTGCATACCGATGAGGGCGCCAAGTTCGACGCCGTGGTGCAAGTCAACGCCCGCGACATCAAGCCGCAGGTCACCTGGGGCACGTCCCCGGAAATGGTGCTGCCGGTGGATTCCCGCGTGCCGGACCCCGATCGCGAAAAAGACGACGTGCGCCGCAGCGGCATGGAGCGCGCCTTGCAGTACATGGGCTTGAAGCCGAACACGCCGCTTACCGATATCCGCGTGGATCGCGTGTTCATCGGTTCTTGCACCAATTCGCGCATTGAAGACCTGCGCGCGGCGGCGGCGGTCGCACGCGGCAAGCATGTGGCCTCCAATGTGCGCCAGGCCATGGTGGTGCCGGGCTCGGGCCTGGTCAAGCAGCAGGCCGAGCGCGAAGGGCTGGACAAGATCTTCATCGAGGCGGGCTTTGAGTGGCGCGAGCCGGGCTGCTCCATGTGTCTGGCCATGAACGCCGACCGCCTGGAACCGGGCGAGCGTTGCGCCTCTACCTCGAACCGCAATTTCGAGGGCCGGCAAGGGCAGGGCGGGCGCACCCATCTGGTCAGCCCGGCCATGGCCGCCGCAGCCGCCGTCGCCGGCCATTTCGTCGACGTCCGCACTTTCCGTTAAGCGTCACGCACCGAGTATCGACATCATGCAAGCATTTACCACTCACGAAGGCCTGGTGGCTCCGCTCGACCGCGAAAACGTGGACACGGACCTCATCATTCCCAAGCAGTTCCTCAAATCCATCCAGCGCACCGGCTTTGGTCCGAACCTGTTCGATGAACTGCGCTATCTGGACCATGGCGAACCCGGCATGGACAACAGCAAGCGTCCGCTGAATCCGGATTTCGTGCTGAACCAGCCGCGTTACCAGGGCGCGTCGGTGCTGCTGGCGCGCAAGAACTTCGGCTGCGGCTCCAGCCGCGAACATGCGCCCTGGGCGCTGACGCAGTTCGGTTTCCGCGCCATCATCGCGCCGTCCTATGCCGACATTTTCTTCAACAACAGCTTCAAGAACGGTCTCTTGCCCATCGTCCTGTCGGAACTGGAAGTCGCGCGCCTGTTCGACGAAGTGAAGGCTTTCCCCGGCTACAAGCTGCGCGTCGACCTCGACCGCCAGGTCGTGGTGGCGGCGGATGGGCGCGAGATGGGTTTCGACATCGAACCCTTCCGCAAGTACTGTCTGCTCAACGGCTTTGACGATATCGGGCTGACCCTGCGCCAGTCGGACAAGATCCGCGCTTTCGAGGCCGAGCGCCTGGCCCGTCATCCGTGGCTGGAAAGCCGTCCCATCGCCTGACGCCACCATTCTTCTGATTACAGGATCGTTTTCGTATGACTCACAACATCGCAGTCTTGCCGGGTGACGGCATCGGCCCGGAAATCGTCGAACAGGCCGTGCGCGTCCTGAAGGCGCTGGACGTGTCCTTCGATATCAAGCAAGCGCCCGTGGGCGGCGCCGCCTTCGATGCGTTCGAGCATCCGCTGCCGCCGGCCACGCTGAACCTGGCCAAGGAATCGGACGCCGTGCTGTTCGGCGCCGTGGGCGACTGGAAGTACGACAGCCTGCCGCGCGAGTTCCGCCCCGAGCAGGCCATTCTGGGCCTGCGCAAGGCGCTGGGCCTGTTCGCCAACCTGCGTCCGGCCATCCTGTATCCGGAACTGGCCAGCGCTTCGTCGTTGAAGCCCGAGATCGTGTCCGGCCTGGACATCCTGATCATCCGCGAACTGACTGGCGACATCTATTTCGGCACGCCGCGCGGCGTGCGTTCCTCGCCCGACGGCGCCTTCACCGGCGAACGCGAAGGCTACGACACCATGCGCTACGCGGAATCCGAAGTGCGCCGCATCGCACGCATCGGCTTCGAATCGGCGCGCAAGCGCAACAAGAAGCTGTGCAGCGTGGACAAGGCCAACGTGCTGGAGACCTCGCAGTTCTGGCGCGACATCGTCATCGAAGTGGCGCGCGAGTATCCCGACGTGGAACTGTCGCACATGTATGTCGACAACGCCGCCATGCAGCTGGTGCGTAACCCGCGCCAGTTCGACGTCATCGTGACCGGCAATCTGTTCGGGGACATCCTGTCCGACGAAGCGGCCATGCTGACGGGCTCGATCGGCATGCTGCCTTCGGCTTCGCTGAACGCCGGCGGCCAAGGCTTGTACGAGCCCAGCCACGGTTCCGCGCCCGATATCGCCGGCCAAGGCATCGCCAATCCGCTGGCGACCATCCTGTCCGCGGCCATGCTGCTGCGCTATTCGCTGAATCTGGCGCCGCAGGCTGACCGCATCGAGGCCGCCGTGCGCCGTGTGCTGGCCGACGGCCTGCGCACCGCCGACATCTTCGAGCCGGGCACGACCAAGGTCGGCACGGCGCAGATGGGCGACGCAGTGCTGAAAGCGCTGGCCTGATCTTCTCGGGATCGAGCCGCCGGGCGCCCGTGCGCCTGGCGGTTGAAGCGCCGTAAAACAAGGGGCAGCCCGGCTGGGTCGCCCCTTGTTTTGCTGTTGTGGCATCGCCTCGAAAGCGCTCTGTATCCATTGCGGCCCCTATTATTTCTAGCTGCGCCGCAACATCTGGCCGTGCATTCTGATAAATTGTTGAATTGCACGGCTTTTTCCCCTGGACCCTAGTCTCCACACCTTTAAAGAGCGATTGAAATGAATCAAGCAGTAGGCCTTGTCGGCTGGCGCGGTATGGTCGGCTCGGTGCTCATGCAACGCATGCGCGACGAGAACGACTTCGCACTGATCGAACCGGTGTTTTTCTCCACCAGCAACGCTGGCGGCGCCGCGCCCACTTGGGCCACTGGCGCAGGCCCGCTGCAAGACGCCTACAACATTGACGCTCTGAAAAAACTGCCGATCATCGTGACGGCGCAAGGCGGCGACTACACCTCCGAGGTCTATCCCAAGCTGCGCGGCGCAGGCTGGAACGGCATCTGGATCGATGCCGCCAGCACCCTGCGCATGGCCGATGACGCCATCATCGTGCTGGATCCGGTCAACCGCCCGGTCATCGACGCGGCGCTCAAGCGCGGCGTGCGCAACTTCATCGGCGGCAACTGCACCGTCAGCTGCATGCTGATGGGCCTGGCCGGCCTGTTCAACAACGACCTGGTCGAATGGATGACCTCCATGACCTACCAGGCTGCTTCCGGCGGTGGCGCGCAGCACATGCGCGAGCTGCTGACCCAGTTCGGCGAGATCAACGGGTCGGTCAAGTCGTTGCTGGACGATCCCGCGTCGGCCATCCTGGAAATCGACCGCGGCGTGCTGGCCAAGCAAAAGGATCCGGCGCTGCCCCACGAGCACTTCGGCGTGCCGCTGGGTGGCAACCTGATTCCCTGGATCGACAAGGACCTGGGCAACGGCATGTCCAAGGAAGAGTGGAAGGGCGAGGTCGAGACCAACAAGATCCTGGGCCGCGGCGCCGCCTTCGGCACGCCCGCCACGCCGATCGACGGCCTGTGCGTGCGCATCGGCGCGATGCGCTGCCACAGTCAGGCGCTGACCATCAAGCTCAAGCGCGATGTGCCGCTGGACGAGATCGAAGCGCTGATCGCCGAAGGCACGCAGTGGGCCAAGGTCGTGCCCAACACCAAGGAAGCCACGGTTTCCGCGCTGACGCCGGTCGCTGTTACCGGCACGCTGGACATTCCCGTGGGCCGTCTGCGCAAGCTGTCGATGGGCTCGCAGTACCTGGGTGCTTTCACCGTGGGCGACCAGCTGCTGTGGGGCGCCGCCGAGCCGCTGCGCCGCATGCTGCGCATCGCGCTGGCCGAAGCCTGACGCCGTTGCAGGCGGCGTTCGGCGCCGCCTGAGCAGGCACGCAAGGCAAGCAAGGGCACCTCAGGGTGCCCTTGCCGTTTGCAGGGCGTCTGTACCGTGCCGGCGGACAGGCCCGCCAGCAAGCGCGGCCGGGCCTTTCAGGTTTGTGAAATGCGCATGATCCATTACACTTTTCCCGTGAATTGATGCCAGTTCTCACCGATATGGCGTGATCCGGCTCCAGCCCGCAAGTCGACTACAAGACGGAATTCCAGCTTATGACCCAGCGTTCGCGCCAAGTGAAGCATGCCCGCCGTTTAAAAGCCCTGCAGTGGGCGATTGCGCTGGCGATTGGCTCAAGCGTGTGCAGTACCGCCATGGCCATGCGCGTGGGGCATTCGCGGGTGGTTTCCGTGCCGGGCGCGCCGCTGCAGGCGGTGGTGGGATTGCAGGAACTCACGCCCGAGGAAATCGCATCGCTCAAGGTGTCGGTGGCCGACGAGGCGTCCTGGCAACGCGCGGGCCTGAAACCGCCGGTCCCGCTGGCAAGCATGGTGGTCCGGGTTGAGGACGGCCTGGACGCCACGCGCAAGAATCTGCGCGTGCGGGCCTCGCAGCCGCCGGCCAGCGGCGCGGTTGATCTGCTGCTGGATATCAGCTCCAGCTCCGGGCAGCGCCAGGTGCAGGTCAGCATCCTGGTGCCGTTGCGCGGCACCACGGCCGATGTGACGCCGGCCGCGGTCGGCACGCCGGGGCGTGCGGCGGGATCACGTTCGGTCAACGTGAAGTCCGGCGACAATCTTTTCGCGATCGCGCAGCGCAATGCCGTGCCCAACGCGTCGGTCTATCAGATGCTGGTGGCCTTGTGGCGCGCCAATCCCGAGGCATTCATCCAGAACAATATGAATCTGGTGAAGGCTGGCCAGAGGTTGACGATTCCCGACGCGGCCACCGTGCGCGCGGTGGATCCGGCCGAAGCGCGGCGCATCTTCAATGAGCATGCCGAGGCATTCGCGAAGTACCGCGCGCGCATCGGCGCGGCGGCCGGCGCGAATCCGTCCGTGGTCCAGGGGCAGGGCGCGGCTTCAGGCAGCGTTGCGCCTCCCGCTGATGCCGGGGCGGCCAGCGCATCGCCGCCGCAGGATCGCGTTCGCTTGTCCTCCGGGCAGGCGCAAGACAGCGCGTCGGCTCAAGCCGAGGCGCAGGCTGACGCCAGGACGTCGAGCGAGCGCGCCATGGCCGATGTCCAGGGGCGTGTGAGCCAACTGCAGAGTAATGTCGACGATTTGAACAAGGCGGTGGCACAGCAGGGCGCCGCTGGTGCAACGGGCGCTTCGGGTGCAACCGGCGCTTCGGGTGCAACGGGCGCTTCGGGTGCGGCGGGTGCTTCGGGTGCAACGGGCGCTTCGGGTGCGGCGGGTGCTTCGGGTGCAGCGGGCGCTTCGGGTGCAACGGGCGCTTCGGGTGCAACGGGCGCTTCGGGTGCAACGGGCGCTTCGGGTGCAACGGGCGCTTCGGGCGCTTCGGGTGCAGCGGGCGCTTCGGGTGCAGCGGGCGCTTCGGGTGCAGCGGGCGCTTCGGGTGCAGCGGGCGCTTCGGGTGCAGCGGGCGCTTCGGGTGCAGCGGGCGCTTCGGGTGCAGCGGGCGCTTCGGGTGCGGCAGGCGCTCCGGGCGCGGCAGGCGCTCCCGGCGCAACAGGAACGGCAGGAGCCGCGAGCACTCCCGGCGCCGCCGGCGCTTCTGGGACACCTTCGCCAGATCAGGCCGCCGGTACGCCGGCAGGCAAGGATTCTGCCTCGGACATGCCTGCGTGGCTGGCCGACAATCTGCTCGTTATCGTCACCGCAGTGCTGGCGCTGATCGCATTCGCGATTGCCTGGCTCTTGCGCCGGGCCGGCGCGCGGCGCGGGGACGATGACGAGGAAACCTACGAATTCAACGAGCCAGCGCTGGATACGGCGGCGCTGAACCGCAAGCTCGGAAGCATCAATCTCGACCTGGACGAACCGCCCACGGACGAACCGCACCGTGTCGGCGGGCCACGGGTTTGATACATGTCTAGAGTTGCATTGGGGCTGGCGTATGACGGCTCCGCCTGGCAGGGTTGGCAGACACAGCCGCATCGGCAAACGGTGCAGGACACGCTGGAGGCCGCCCTGGGCAGTTTTTGTGGTGTGGAAGGGCCGGTGGCGACCATCTGCGCCGGCCGTACGGACACCGGTGTGCACGGCGCGATGCAGGTAGTCCATCTGGACACCGAGCTCGATCGCCGGATGGAATCCTGGGTCCGGGGGGTGAATGCCTTCCTGCCACCCAGTATTTCGGTCCAGTGGGCGCAGCCGGTATCGGACGAATTCCACGCGCGATTTTCCGCGCGCGCCCGCACCTACGTTTATCTGTTGTGGCGCGGCCGCGTTCGGCCTGCGTTGTGGGCCGGGCGGGCTGGCTGGTGTTTTCAGCCGCTGGACGTCGATGCCATGCGGGCCGCGGCAAACGCCTTGCTGGGCGAGCATGACTTTTCCAGCTTCCGTTCCTCGCAATGCCAGGCCAAGCATCCCGTGCGTCATCTCTACCGGCTGGACATCGATGAACGCGGGCCGTTCCTGGTGTTCACCCTGAAGGCCAATGCCTTCCTGCATCATATGGTGCGCAACATCATGGGCGCACTATTGCAGATCGGGCAAGGGCGCGAATCGGTGGACTGGATGGCGCAGTTGCTGTCCTGGCGCGACCGCAAGCGGGGCGCGCCGACCTTCGCGCCCGATGGCCTGTACCTGTCCGCCATCGATTATCCGGAAGCGTTCGGCCTGGATGAGCTCGACGGGGGATCGCAGTTGCTGTCGCCGTTTACTCAAACCTATTAGGGATGTCGCCGGCAACGGCGATGCCTGTCCATATCCGATGGAGGCTCTTGCCATGCAACGCCGCGCGTTTTTGAAGCAGACCGCCCTGGGCGGCGCCGCCCTGGTCGCTCCGGCGTTCGCGCAGGAAGTCCCGTCGACCGAGGAAAACGCCAGCGCTGTCCCGTCGGAACCGCCGTCGGCTCCGCAAGAGGCTCCGGCCAGTCCGCCGCCCGCTCCGGTGGCCGCGCCCGAAGCGCCCGCGGTGGTGGCAGCCCCATCCAAAGTCGCATGGCGGCTGGCCTCCAGTTTTCCCAACGAGTCTCCCACCTTGTTCGCCGGCGCCGAAGACGTGGCGCGTTACGTGAACGAGGTGACCGACGGGCGCTTCAGCATCGAGATCTTTCCCGCCGGCGACCTGGTGCAGCCGGGCCAGGTGCTGGAAGCCGTGCAGCACCGCGTCGTCGATTGCGGCCATACGGCGTCGACCCGCTACTTCGATATCGACCCGGCGCTGTGCTTTGACGCCGGCGTGCCGTTCGGCCTGAACACGCGGCAGATGAATGCGTGGATGACGCAGGGCGAAGGCCTGGCGCTCACGCGCGTGCTGTTCGACAAGTACAACATCCTGAACTTTCCCTGCGGCTATACCGGCGCGCAGATGGGCGGCTGGTTTCGCGGGGAAATCAAGACCGTGGACGACCTGCGGGGGCTCAAGGTGAAGGCCGGCGGGTTCGCCCGCCATGTGCTGGCGCGGATGGGCGCGACGCCCGTGGACGTTCCGGTGGCCGAAGCCTATGGCGCGCTGGAGCAGGGCGTCGTGGACGCCGTGGCGTGGATCGGCCCGTACGACGATGAAAACCTGGCGCTCTATAAAGTGGCCAGGAATTACTATTTTCCGGGCTGGTGGGCGGGCACGCTGCAGCTGTCCTTGTATGTGAACCAGGACGCCTACGACGAGTTGCCCAAGCCGTATCAGTCCGCTTTGACGCTGGCATGCCGCATGGCGACTGCCAACATGATCGCCAAGTACGACGCTGGCAATCCGGACGCGCTGCGCCGGCTGGTGTCGCGCGGTGCGCAGTTGAAGGCGTTTCCCAAGCCGGTCCTGCAGGCGAGCTACGAGGCGTCGCTGGCCGCCTACCAGGAAATGAGCGCCAAGGATCCCATGTTCAAGAAGTTGTACGACAGCATGGCGGCGTTTCGTGACAAGGAAACGCCCTGGTTCCGTCTGGCCGAGGGCAGTTTCGACAATCTCGTGGCCACCATGGGCCAGCCCGCCGCGTAGGCGGTGCCTTCACGCCGGATATACTGATTCGACCAGCCGCGCAGGGCGGCCAAGCAAGCGAAGAGTTTCATGCGCACACGCATCAAGATCTGTGGATTGACCCGGGAACAGGACATCGACGCCGCCGTTGCGGCGGGCGTCGATGCGATCGGTTTTGTGTTTTACGCCAAGAGCAAGCGTTGCCTGACGCCGACGCGCGCAGCTCAGTTGCGGCGCATGGTGCCGGCCTTTGTCGACGTGGTGGCCTTGTTCGTGAATGCGCAAGAGGCCGAGGTGCAGGCCGTGCTGGACCAGGTCAAGCCGGAGCTGCTGCAGTTCCATGGTGATGAAACGCCGCAGGATTGCGCGCGCTACGGTCATCGCTTTCTAAGGGCATTCCGTGCCGGCGCGCCCGGTCTGGATACCGCGGAAAGCCTGGCCTCTTCGTGCCGCGCCTATGGCGAAGCCGCGGGCTGGCTGTTCGATAGTTACAGTGCGGGATACGGCGGCAGCGGCCATGGCTTCGACTACACCCTGCTAGACGAGGTGAGGGCCGATCCGGTGTCGCGGCCCCTGATTCTGTCGGGCGGCTTGAACGCAGAAAACGTCGGGCAGGCGGTGGAATTGATCAGGCCCTGGGCGGTCGATGTGAGTAGCGGCGTGGAGCTTGAGCAAGGAATTAAAAGTTCTGATAGAATCTCGTTCTTCGTTGCTGCAGCGCAAGCGGCAGACGCGAAGCTGAAGGGAAATTAGTTAGTGCAGTGCAGGCGGTTTGAAGCGGTGCGGCAATGCTGAAAAGCGGCGCTTAAAGTTTCTTGGAACAAGTTCCTAAGAACGGACTCTTCAAAACGCGTTGCGCAAGGAAGTTTGAAGGCATGCGAAAGTAAACGCCGCAAATTTCGAAGCGCAATAAATAATGCAAAAAATCTTGTTAGACGATTTGCATAGTTTAAAAAAGCACTATATAATTCTTCTTCTTTGCAGGCGGTTAGCTCAGCTGGTTAGAGCGCCACGTTGACATCGTGGAGGTCGTTGGTTCGATTCCAATACCGCCTACCAAATTCCTGCAAAGTGCTGTCAAGCACGGCAAAAAGAAAGCCGCTAGATCCATGATCTGGCGGCTTTTTTGTTTTAACCTCGCAAAATGCGGGGAATCGAAGGCCTGGTGCAATGATTAACGCGTCTTCAGATTACAGCCCATTCTTGGGCGCGTTCAGGATAAGGCGTAACCCCAGCGCGGAAATGACGCCCGCAGCACCTCTATCTATCCATTTCTTCGCGCGCAAATAAACTTCTCGCGGGCCTTTGGTCGAAAAGCAAAGCGCCACGATGGCATACCAGCCGAACTCGACCAGGAATACCAGCGGCGGCAGCGCGAAGTAAATCCATGCTGGCGGGTGCTGGGGCAGCAACGCGGCGAAAATGCTTCCATACCAGATCGCAGTTTTGGGATTGCTTAACTGGGTCGTCAGTCCGATCCAGAAGGAACTCCGTCCATTGCGAGAGGCCGCGGCGGCGCCACCGGGCAAGGCGAAAGGTTGCTTGGCGCTACGCCAGATCCGGCCAGCGATGTAAAGCAGATAGGCGCCGCCTGCGATTTTCAGCGTGACATAAAGCCATTCCACGCTTTGCAGCAGAGAATACAGGCCCGCCAGCGCCAGGCCGGCGAACAGCATGCCGCCTGCGCCCATGCCGAAGGCCGAGGCCAGGCCGTCCCAGCGGGACTGGCCGATGGCCTTGCGCGCGACGATGATGAAACTTGGCCCGGGCAACATGGCTCCGAGCCACAGTGCACCGAGAATCGCGAGTATGGATGCGAGAGGAGTCATGATCGTTTGGGAGGCTGAAGCCGCGGGAGGCTTTGATTCTTCCACGAAAGCCGGACCCTGCAAAGGACGGCGCAGCGCCTGCCGCTGGCAGACGTCTTGCAGTTTTTGTATCAGCCGCCTGCCAGCGCCGCCGACGCGGCGAGCCCCTGATGCGTCACCCGCGGCGCTGCCTGTATTGGCGGCGACGGCTCGTCCCGCAGGCGAAACACGCCCACGGCTTGCAACAGTTCGGCCGCCTGTGTTTGCAAGGCGGTAGAGGCGTCCGCGGCTTGCGCGACCCGGGCCGCATTCTGCCGGGTCAGCTCGTCCATCTGGGTCACCGCCTGGTTGACTTCGTCGATGTCCGTGGCCTGCGCGCGTCCCGCGTCGCCGATCTGGCTGACGATGCCGGCTACGCGCTCGATACTGGCCACGACTTCGCGGATCACGTGGGCGGCATGGTCGGCCTGGCGGAAACCGTCGCCGGTCTTGGTCAGCGAACCGTCGATCAGGCCGCGGATTTCGCGCGCGGCGCTGGCGCTGCGTTGCGCCAGCGCGCGCACCTCGGTGGCCACGACGGCGAAGCCGCGTCCGCTTTCGCCGGCGCGGGCCGCTTCCACCGCCGCGTTCAAGGCGAGGATGTTGGTCTGGAAGGCGATGCTGTCGATCAAGCCGGTAATCTCGGAAATCTTCTTGGCCTCTTGCTGGATTTCTCCCATCACGGCCGCGACGCCGGCGACAGCCGTGCTGCCGGTGTCGACGATGCGCCGGGCTTCGTCGCTCAGTTCACGGGCATGCTGCGCATTGGTGGCGTTGTCGTGGACGTTCGCCGCCAGGTCGCGCATGGATGTCACGGTGCGCTGCAGCGAATCGGCCTGGGTGCGGGTGCGTTCCTCCAGTTGCTGGTTGTCCTGCATGATGTCGCGCGACGCTGCCGAGAGGGCGGTTGCGGTGGTCCGGACCCCGCTCATGGTCCGGTGCACGGCATCCATCGTGGCTTTGAAGCTCTGCCCCAGGCGGCTATCCATGCTCAAGCCGCCGAAGCGCAAGTCGAACATGCCGACCTCGCGGCCTATATGCGCGCTGAGCCGGGCCAGTTCCTCGGCTGCTACCGCGGCCCGCTCCATTTTCCAGGCCAGCCAGCCCAGCGCGGCGGCCTGCACCACCACGTAGACCGCATGCAGAAGCACCATGGGCAGGCTGGGTTCCGTGAAGCAGATCGTCCCGTAGCCCCACTGTTGCAGGAAATTGAACGACAGGTGGTGCAGCGCGATGACCACTGCCGCGCACAGGATCGTGCGCCAGTCGCGATAGGCCAGGAGCAGCGACAGCAACACGAAGATGCCGAAATGAATCTCGGCCATGCCGGACATCAAATGGATATGGAGCGCGGCCAGCACCATCAGGCCACAGGCGACGGTCAAACGCGTGCTCAGCCGGCCGGGTCGCCAGAGTATCAGCAGCGAGGGAATGCCTGCGCCGGCCAGGCCGACTGCGATGGCGGCGCCCCAACGCCCGTACTGCGGGGCCATGCACAATCCGACGGCGAACAGCAGCCAGAGCAGGGGCAACATTGCCCGGTCGGTCCGGCGGTACGAGTCTTCCAGCAAATCGCTTGCGTTGCGCATGGCATTTCCTCGCGACGGAAAGCGCGGAACCCCGCGCACGTACGATTTTTATTCAATAATTCCAATTTGTGAATATATATTCCAATTTATTCATATTTGTCCCAAATACGCCACCGACCGGGCCGGGGCGTCGGAGCGCCGCCGCCGACTTGCGCAGCGCGTTTGAAGCGACTGGAAAACCTGGGATATCCTGCTGCCCATCATGATGAGAGTACTGTGGCTCTGCCTGGGTTGCCTGATGCTGGCATTGGGTGTGATCGGCGCGTTTCTGCCCGTCATGCCGACGACCATATTCCTGATCCTGGCGGTCGCCTGCTTTTCGCGCTCTTCGCCGCGGCTGGAGAAGTGGCTGCTGGATAGCCCGACCTACGGTCCCGCGCTGCGCGCCTGGCGGGACCAGGGCGCCGTATCGCGCAAGGGCAAGACCTACGCCTGCCTGGGCATGGCCGTGGGCTACGTGCTGTTCTGGTGGGGCGCGCATCCGTCGTGGATGCTGGCCGCCGCCGTCGCCGTGTTTTTCCTGGCCAGCGCGGCCTACGTCGTTACGCGGCCGGCTCCGCAAGGGCCGCAAGCCGGCAGCGGCCAGGCCCCCCAATAGCCGCCAGCGTCAGTGCGAATGGCGGGGATCGCCCCGCGTTTCCACCACTTTCAGGTACAGCGTCGCAGGCTCCAGGCAGCCGCCGGTCGAAAGCTGACCGACCAATTGCCGGTAGAGTTCTTGCCAGGGCGTCTGCGAAGCCGGCGCCTGGTACGGCGGTTCCAGCTTGCGGCGTTCCATTTCGGCTTCGCCCACCAGCGCGGTGACCGAACGCTGGTTCAGGTCTACACGGATGCGGTCGCCCGTGCGCAATAGCGCCAGGCCTCCGCCCACCGCAGCTTCCGGAGACATGTTCAGGATGGACGGGCTGGCCGAGGTGCCGCTCTGGCGGCCGTCGCCCAGGCAGGGCAGCGAGTCTATGCCGCGCTTGAGCAGATGCGAGGGCGGCGCCATGTTGACCACTTCGGCGCTGCCCGGGTAGCCCACGGTGCCGGCGCCGCGAATCACCAGGATGCAATGCTCGTCGATGTTCAGGGCAGGGTCTTCGATGCGCGCGTGGTAGTCCTCCGGGCCTTCGAAGACGATGGCACGCGCTTCGAAGGCGTTCTCCGAACCGGGCTCCGACAGGTAGGCGCGGCGGAAGGCTTCACCCACGACCGACATCTTGATGATCGCGCTGTCGAAGAAATTGCCGGACAGGACGATGAATCCCGCGCGGTGCTTGAGCGGCGCGTCGCAGCTGCGGATGACATCGGCATTGTTGGTCTTGGCCGTGGCCGCGATCTCGCCGATGGTCTTGCCGGACACGGTGCCGCAATCGGTATGCAGGCGGCCGGCCGCCGCCAGTTCATGCAACACCGCCGGGACGCCGCCCGCGCGGTGAAAGCCTTCGCCCAGATGCTCGCCCGCAGGCACGCAGTTGACCAGCAGCGGCACGTCTTCGCCCAAGCGCTGCCAGTCGTCCAGGTTCAGGTCTATGCCAGTGTGGCGGGCGATGGCGATGAGATGCGGCGGGCAGTTGCTGGAGGCGCCCAGCGCCGAGGCCACGACGATGGCGTTCTCGAAAGCCTGGCGCGTCAGGATATGAGACGGGCGCAAGTCCTCGCGCACCATGTCGCAGATGCGCAGCCCGGTGGCGTAGGCCATCTGGCCGCGTTCGCGGTAGGGCGCGGGAATGCTGGCGCAGGTGGGCAGCGACATGCCCAACGCTTCGGCCAGCGAGTTCATCGACAGCGCCGTGCCCATGGTGTTGCAGTGGCCGATGGATGGCGACGACGCCGTGGCCAGCGTCATGAAGCCTTCGTAGTCCAGCTTGCCCGCGGCCATCAGGTTGCGCGCATGCCAGATGACGGTGCCGGAGCCGACGCGCTGGCCGTCGTGCCAGCCGTCCAGCATCGGTCCGCCGGACAGCACGATGGCGGGAATGTCGACGGTGGCCGCGGCCATGAGGCAGGCGGGCGTGGTCTTGTCGCAACCGGTCGTCAGGACCACGCCGTCCAGCGGATAGCCGTGCAGGATCTCGACCAGGCCGAGGTAGGCCAGGTTGCGGTCCAGCGCGGCGGTGGGGCGCCGGCCCTGTTCGGCCAGCGGGTGCACGGGAAACTCCATGGGGATGCCGCCCGCGTCGCGGATGCCGGCCTTGATGCGCTCGGCCAGCGCCAGATGATGCCGGTTGCAGGGCGCCAGGTCGCTGCCGGTCTGGGCGATGCCGATGATCGGCCGCCCCGATTGCAGTTCCTGGCGCGTCAGGCCGTAGTTGAGATAGCGCTCGACATAGATGGCCGTCATGTCGGCGTGCGCCGGATCATCGAACCACTTCTGGCTGCGCAGCTTGCGGGGAGTCTGGGACATGGGATTCTCGTTTACAGCGGTTGCGTGGCGGCCCGGCGCGCGTCCGGGCCGCAAAAGGCCTAGTTGCGCGCCTTCTGGATTTCGTCGTTGAGCTGCTTGACCAGCTCGGGGCCGAGGTCCTGCGTGTACTTGTCGACCACCGGCTGCACCTTCTGGCGCATGCGCGCGATCTCTTCGGGCGATACCGTATTGATCTTCATGCCAGCCTTCTCCAGCGTGGTCATGGCCTTCTGCGAATCGGCGCGGCTGTCCTGGCGTTCGAAGTCGCGCGAGGACGCGGCGGCCTGGCGGATCAGCTTCTGTTCTTCCGGCGACAGGGTGTCCCACCATTTCTTGGACGCCAGCACCACCCAGGGCGTGTAGACGTGGCGGGTAATGGTCAGATAGGGCTGCACCTCGTAGAACTTGCTGCTCTGGATGGTGGTGATGGGGTTTTCCTGGCCGTCCACGGTGCGGGTTTCCAGCGCGGTGAACAGTTCGGAGAACGGCATGGGCACGGCGTTGGCGCCCAGCGTGTTGAAGACGCCCAGAGCGATCTGGTTCTGCATCACGCGCAGCTTGATGCCTTGCAGGTCTTCCGCGCGCGCGATGGGGCGCTTGGAATTGGTCATGTTGCGAAAGCCGTTTTCCCAATAGACCAGGCCGACGATGCCCTTGGCTTCCAGCTTCTTCAGCATGTCCTGACCCATCGGGCCGTCCAGCACGGCGTCCGCTTCCTTTTCGCTGTTGAAGAGGAAGGGCAGGTCGAACACGCCGAACTCCTTGACCATGCCGGCCAGGGGCGCGGTGGATCCCACCATCATTTCCTGCACGCCGCCCACCAGCGCGCTTTGCATCTGTTCGTCCGAGCCCAGGTTGGCCGAGCCGAAGGTCTTCATCTTTAGCTTGCCGCCGCTGATTTTTTCCAGCTCCTGTGCCAGGTGGCGCGCGGCGCGTCCCTGGACGCTTTCTTCGTTCAGGCCGTAGCCGAAACGGATCAGGCGCGGTTTGACGTCGGCGGCGGACGCGACGCCGGCGATAGCGCAGGACAGCGCCGTCGCCAGGACAAGCATGCGGGTCTTGAAACGGGTGATCATGGTGCTCCTCCTTGGGGTTTTTCTAATGCATCCAGCGTGCGGGGACGGTGATCAGCTCGGGGAAGATCACCAGCAGGACCAGCAGCAGCGTGTAGGCGACGACGTAGCGCCACACGCCCCTGCAGATGGTTTCCATATTGATGCGGGCGACGCCGCAGACCACGTTGAGCACGGTGCCCACCGGCGGCGTCAGCAGGCCCACGCAACCCACCATGACGAACATCACGCCGAAATAGACGGGGTCGATCCCGGCCTTGGTGACCACAGGCATCAGCACCGGCGCCAGGATCAGGATGGTGGGCGTCAGGTCCATCACCGTGCCTACCAGCGTCAGCAGCACCAGCAGGGCGAACATCAGCAGCTTGGGCTGGTCCAGTACGGGTTCCAGCAACGCGATCAGGTCCTGCGGCATGTCGGCCAGGGTGATCATGTAGGACGAGACCATGGCGGCGGCCACCAGGAACATGACGACGGCGGTGGTGCTGGCGGCGTTGATGAAGAGCGGCGCCAGGTCGCGCACGCTGATTTCCCGGTAGACGAACAGGCTCACCAGCAACGCGTAGACCGCGGCGACGACGGCTGCCTCGGTCGGCGTGAAGATGCCGCCGCGCAGGCCGCCGATGATGATGACGGGCAACATCAGGGCCCACAGCGATTCGCGCAGCGCCTTCCAGCGCTTGCTCCACGGCTCGCGCGGCGAGGGCTTGATGCTGCCGTGCTTGCGCGCCACCCAGGTCCAGACCGCAACCAGGGTCAGGCCCATCATCAGCCCGGGCGCGATGCCGGCGAAGAACAGCTTGGTGATCGACACGTTGGTGGCGACGCCGAAGATGATGAACGAGATCGAGGGCGGAATGATGGGCGCGATGATGCCGCCGGCCGCGATCAGCCCCGAGGCCTGGCCCGCGTCGTAGCCTCTTTCGCGCAGCATGGGAATGAGCAGCGAGCCCAGCGCCGCGGCGTCGGCCACGGCCGAGCCGGACAGCGCGGCCAGCAGCACGCTGGCGAAGATGGCGACATAGCCCAGGCCGCCCTGGATGTGGCCCACGAAGGTGCTGGCCAGATTGACGATGCGGCGCGAAATGCCGCCGGCGTTCATCAGTTCGCCGGCCAGCATGAACAGCGGCACCGCCATGAGGGTGAAGCTATTGGCGCCAGACAGCATGTTCTGCGCCAGGATCTGGGTATCGAAAAAGTCCAGCTGGAACATCATGGCGATCGCGCTGAGCAGCAGCGCGAAGGCGATAGGCATGCCGAGGGCGATCAGCCCCAGCAGCACGAGCAGGAAGACGGTCAGGATCATTGCGGGCGTCCGGGCGGGGTGGGGGAGTTGGAGGCGGAGCCGTCAGACCAGCGGGTCTTCGGGGCTGGATTCCGCCGGCAAGGGCCCGCCCGCAAGGACGCGCACCAGATCGATCAAGGTCAGGATGCCCATGGCGGCAGCCGCATAGAGCGCCGCGGCGTTGAACACCGCCAGCGACATGCCGGTCACAGGCAGCACCGTGTCCAGGCCGATGACGGTCTGGGTCCAGCTGCCCTCGGCCATCAGCCACAGCACCCACAGCGTCAGCAACTGGCAGAACACGTGCGTAGCGCGGCGGGCGGCGGGGCCGAAGCGTTCCACCAGCATGGTGACGCCGATGTGCTGATGCGAGCGCAGCGCTATCACCGAACCCAGGAAGATCATCCAGACGAAGGCCAGCCGGGAGATCTCGTCGGAGACGTTGATGCCGGAATTGAACAGGTAGCGCAGCGCGACGTTGCCGAACAGCAGCACCACCATGACGGCCAGACAGGCCACCATCAGCCAGGTCTGCAGCGCGAAGCACCAATTGGCGGCGCGGGCCAGCGGCGTGCCGCCAGGCCGCCCCGGGGGGGAAGCTTGCATGCTTGTCTCCTATCCGTTTCCCGGAATTTTTTAGGGTTATGCTGTGCGAAATGTTAGCGCTAACATTTTGCGTTTGGCAAGCCCCAGTTTTTTACGTCAGACTACGCGCTCAACAACCGATGCCGAGGACCGATGTCCATCCGTAAACCCCGCAGTTCACGCGCCGGCCGCGTCACCATGCAGGATGTCGCGCGCCACGTGGGCGTGAGCGCGATCACGGTATCGCGGGCGTTGCGCACGCCGGACAAGGTGGCGGAGGAACTGCGGCTGCGCATCGCGCGGGTGTGCCAGGAACTGGGTTACGTGCCCAACCATGCGGCCAGCGCGCTGGCGTCGGCGCGTTCGCAGACCATCGTGGCGCTGATTCCGTCGCTGAGCAACGTGGTGTTCGTCGACATCATCGCGGGGATCAAGGAAGAGCTGGACCGGCACGGCTACCACATGCTGATCGGCGTGACCGGCTATGCGCCGGACGAAGAGGAGGCTCTGCTGCGCAAGTATCTGCAGCACGCGCCCGACGGCCTGATCCTGACCGGCATCGACCACAACCCGGGCGTATGGGACCTGCTGGACACGCAGCGCATTCCCACCGTGCACACGATCGAGACGCTGGACGGCGGCCAGCACATGAGCGTGGGCTTTTCGCAGTTCGATTCCGGCTATGCCGCCGGCCGCCATCTGGTGGAGCGGGGCTACCGCCGTATCGGCATCGTCGGCGCGCAGCTGGATCCGCGGTCGCTGCGCCGCTGCGAAGGCTGCCGCCAGGCGCTGCGGGATGCGGGCCTGTATGACCCGGCTCTGGAAATCATGACGCCGGAGAAATCATCCATCGGCCTGGGAGCCTCGCTGCTGGAAGCGCTGCGCGCGCGCCATCCCGACTGCGACGCGCTGTTCTTCTGCAACGACGACCTGGCCCAGGGCGCGGTGTTCCAGTGCGGAAGGCTGGGCGTGCCGGTGCCGGAACGCATGGCCATCGTCGGCTTCCACGACGTGGCGGGCACGGCCTGGACCACGCCGCCGCTGTCGACCATCGCCACGCCGCGCTACCAGATCGGCGTATCGGCCGCGAACCTGTTGATGCGCCATCTGGCGGGCGAAGCCGTCGCCGAGCGTCATGTGGACCTGGGCTTCAAACTGGTCCAGCGCGAGACCAGCTGAACGCAATCCTCAGCCCCGGCGCAGCGCCAGGAACACGCCGGAGGCGATGATCAGCGCCATGCCGGCCAAGGCCAGCCCATCGGGCGGACGCTGGAACCAGAAGGTGCTGAACAGTACCGCCAGCAGCAGCTGGAAGTAGTTCAGGGGCGCCAGCGTCGCCGCCGCCACGCGCTGGAAGGCGGATATCAGGAAGATCTGCGCCAATCCACTGCAGGCGCCCAAGCCGACGATGAAAAGCATATCGGCGAGATCCGGCCACGGGTCAGGCAGGAAGAATGGCGCCGGCAGCCCCGTGACGACAAGGCAGATGAAGGCCGTGTAGGCATACTGGACCGGTCCGGGCACCTTGCCGGAGAGCTTGCGCGTCAGCACCTGGAACACCGCGTAACTGACCGCGGACACCGCCATCAGCAGCGTGCCCAGCCACGGCAGGTTGGCGCCTGGCCGCACGATCAGCAGCATGCCGCCAAAGCCCGCCGCCACCGCCATCCACTGGGCGGGTCGCACCCGCTCGCCCAGCAGCCAGGGCGACAGCGCCACCATGATCAGGGGCGAGGTGAAGTAGATGGCCGTGGCTTCCGACAGCGGCATCCAGATCAGCGCTGTCATGAAGCAGGTACCCACCGTGGCCAGCAGCAGGCCTCGCAGGATCAACAGCGGTTTTTCGGGCGCATCGCGCAGGCGCGGACCGCCGCGGTGCCGCCACAGCAGCGCCAGCGCCAGCACGGCCACCGCCGAATAGCGCATGATGTTCAGGAAGGGCGCGGGGTAGCGGGCCAGCATGTGCTTGGACCCCGCATCGAAGGTGGCGAAGGCCACCAGCGCGGCAAAGAACAGCAGGATGCCGGTCTGGCGCGCGGCGGCCGGCGAGGGTAACGCAATGGGAACGGAGCTCATGTCGGCGGACGGGCTCAGGCTGCCGTCAGGCCCGCGCCCTGCAGGAACGCGTCCAGCGCGGGGCCGATGGCCTCGACCATGTAGCCGCCTTCCTGCACGATCACGGTGGGCAGCCCCAGGCTGGCGACGCGCGCGCCGATGTCGCGGTAGGCATCGATGTCGAGCTTGAGGACGCTGATGGGATCGTCCTTGTAGGTGTCGAAGCCCAGGGCCAGCACCAGCGCCTGCGGCGCGTAGCCGTCCAGGGCGGCGAGCGCCGTGTCCAGCGCGCGCAGGAAGGCGTCGTTGCCAGAACCGTGCGGCAGCGGCAGGTTCAGGTTGCAGCCTTCGCCCGCGCCGTAGCCGCGCTCATGCGCATAGCCGGTATAGAAGGGGTAGTAGGCGGCGGGGTCGGCGTGCAGGGATACCGTCATGACGTCGCCGCGCTGATAGAAGATGTTCTGCGTGCCGTCGCCATGGTGCGCGTCCACATCCAGCACGGCCACCTTGGACCAGGTCTGAAGCAGCCGGCTGGCCGCGGCCGCGCTGCTGTTCAGGTAACAGAAGCCTCCCGCGCGATCGCGGTGGGCATGGTGGCCGGAGGGCCGGCACAAGGCGTAGGCCATGCCCCCGGTGCTGGCGACGTGGTCGGCGGCCGCCACCGCGCTGTGCGTGGAGCGCAGCGCCGAGCGCCAGGTCTGCGGCCCGATGGGGCAGGACAGGTCGCTCAGGTAGTAGCCGGTCTGCGCCACGATGGAGGGCGACGGGCAGGGGCCGCGGCCAGCCAGCTCGACGCGGCCGTTGTAGTAAGGCGAAAGATTGGGCAGCACCTCGGGGCCTGGGTCCATGGCAGGCGAGCGCAAGGCCTGCCAGCGCGCATAGGCCGTTTCCAGATAGTCCAGGTAGTCCGGGCTATGGATGTCCTGCAGCGGCTTGCGGCCGTAGTCCGCCGGCGCTTGAACGCGGATGCCGCGCGCGGCCAGCGCGCCTTGCAGGCTTTCCGCCCGCGCCGGCAGATCGGTGGGCGCGCTGATGCGCCCAAGCCGCATGAATTGCTGCGGCGTATGCAGCAGCTGCTCTTCCGAGAAAAACGCCTTCATGGCTGCCCTCGCTGGCGTTATGCGTGCTTGAGTTCGATTTCGACGAACACGAATTCCGTGTCGCTGGGATTGATCACGTTGTGCTCTACGCCCACGGGCCGGTAGTAGGCCACGCCGGCGGTGAGCTGGCTGGTGATTTCGCCGTCGGGCGTGTCCAGCAAGAGCGGGCCGGTGGTCTGCGGGACCACCACGTAGTTCATGCCATGGCGGTGCCATCCCGTTTCGCCGCCGGGCGGGAAGCGCCATTCGGTGACGGTGACCATGTCATTGTCGATCTGCACGGTCGGTATGGCGGCGGGGCGTTGCATGGAGCTTCTCCTTGGGGGTATGAATATTCTTGTGCGCTTCAGGCCGCTTGCGCCTTGGTCGGGTCCCAATGCTGGCCGGGGACCGCGGCGATCAGCTGCCGCGTATAGGCGTGTTGCGGGTTGTCGAAGATCTGCGCGGGCGAGCCGTACTCGACCACCTTGCCGCGATGCATGACCAGAACGGAATTGCAGATCTGGGCCGCCACGCGCAAATCGTGGGTAATGAAGACCAGCGCAATCTTCAGGCGTTGCTGCAAATCGTGCAATAGCTGCAGCACCTGCGCCTGAACCGAGACGTCCAGCGCCGACACTGATTCGTCGGCCACCAGCACCTTGGGCTCCAGCGCCAGCGCGCGTGCGATGCCGATGCGCTGGCGCTGTCCGCCGGAAAACTGGTTGGGATAGCGGTCGAAGGCGGAAGGGTCCAGCCCGACCAGCGACAGCAGCTCGCGCACCCGCGCCTCGGCCTGGGCGCGCGGCACGCCGTTGGCGACGGGACCGTCGCTGATGATGCGGCCCACGGTATGGCGCGGGTTGAGCGAGGCGAACGGATCCTGGAAGATCATCTGGATATCGTGGCGCAGCGGCCGGAAGCGCGATTCCGGCATGGCCGCAATGTCCTGGCCGTTGAAGATCAGCTGGCCGCCGTTGATGCCCACCAGCTTGAGCAGGCATTTGCCGATGGTGGACTTGCCGGAGCCCGATTCGCCCACGATGCCCAGCGTCTCGCCGCGCCGCACGCTGAAGCTGACGCCGTCCACCGCATGCACCTCGCGCTTGCCGCCCAGCCAGCCGCGGCCCACCACGTAGGTCTTCTTCAAGTCCCGCACGTCCAGCACGGGCTGGTCGTGCGCGGCGGACTCGCGCTCGGCGCCGCGGCGATGCGGCACGGCCGCGATCAGCCGTTGCGTGTAGGGGTGGCGGGGGCGGTTCAGTACCTCCTCGGCTGGCCCCTGTTCGACCAGGATGCCTTTTTCCATGACGGCGACCCGGTGGGCGATTTCGGCAACCACGCCGAAGTCATGGGTGACGAACATCACGCCCATGCCTTTCTCTTTCTGGATGCGGGCGATCAACGCCAGGATTTGCGCCTGGGTGGTGACGTCCAGCGCGGTGGTGGGTTCGTCGGCGATCAGGAGCGCGGGCTCGAGCGCCAAGGCCATGGCGATCATCACGCGCTGGCGCTGGCCGCCCGACAGCCGGAACGGATAGACGTGGTAGAGCGTGGCGGGGTCGGGCAGCCCCACGAAGGCCAGCAGCTCCAGCGTGCGTGCCATGCGCTGCGCGCCCGGATAGGCGTTGTGCACGCGCATGACTTCGCTGATCTGCTCGCCTACCGTCATCAGCGGGTTGAGAGCCGACAGGGGCTCCTGGAAGATCATCGCCATGTCCTTGCCGCGCATGGCCTGCAGCGTGGCTTCGTCCTGCCGCAGCAGGTCCTGGCCGCGGAACAGGATGCGGCCCTGCTGCGGCGTCAGGTAGTCGGGCAGCAGGCCCATGATGGCGTTGGCGCTCATGGACTTGCCCGAGCCCGATTCGCCGACGATGCAGAGGATTTCGCCGGCGCGGATGTCGTAGGACACCTCCTGGACCGCATAGGGGCGGTCGCCGCCCTTGGGCAGGGCGATGCTCAGGTTCTGGATGGAGAGCAGAGGGGGGGATGCGTTCATGCCGTCCTCCTATTCGCCGCGCTTGCGCAGCTGCGGGTTGAGGGCGTCGTTCAGGCCTTCGCCGATCAGGTTGATGGCCAGCACCGTCAGCAGGATCGCGACGCCGGGCCAGACGCTCATCCACCAGGCTTCGCGGATCATGGTGCGGGCCGCGCCGATCATGAAGCCCCAGCTCATCAGGTTGCGGTCGCCCAAACCCAGGAAGGACAGCGAGGATTCCGTCAGGATCGCGGTGGCGACCATGAAGGACGCCGACACGATGATGGGCGACATGGCGTTGGGCAGGATCTGGGTGCCGACGATGCGGGCCGGCGTCTGCCCGATGACGATGGCGGCCTGCACGAACTCGCGCTGCTTGAGCGTCATGAATTCGGAGCGCACCAGCCGCGCAGCCGGCGGCCAGGAGACGACCGCGATGGCGCCCATGATGGAGTAGACGGACGGGCTCAGGATCGCCACCAGCACCACGGCCATGGCCAGCTGCGGGATGGTCTGGAAGAACTCCGTGAAGCGCATCAGCGCGTCGTCCACCCGGCCGCCGCAGTAACCCGCCACCGAGCCCACCACGATGCCGAACACCAGCGCCACGGCGGTGGACAAGAGACCCACCATCAACGAGACCCGGGCGCCCCAGACCAGCCCGGCCGTGATGTCGCGGCCCAGCATGTCGGTGCCGAAGGGGTAGTCGGCATTGGTGAAGGGCGGAATCAGCGGGTCGGCCACCATCATCCAGGGGGATTCTTCATACAGCAGCGGCGCGGCCAGGGCCACGACGATCACGACCAGCATGATGGCCAGTCCGGCCACCGCTCCGTAATTGCGCATGTAGCGCCGGGCAAATGACTTCATGCGGCGGCTCCTTGCTGCGCGCCCGCGCCGATGCGCGGATCGATGAGTCGGTACAGCACGTCGGTCAGCAGGTTGAACACCACCACCATGATGGAGGTGACCAGGAAGATGCCCAGCAGCAGCTGGTAGTCGCGCTGCAGCAGCGCGTCGAACATCAGCCTGCCTATGCCGGGCCATGCGAACACGGTTTCGGTCAGTACCGCGCCGCCCGCCATCTGCCCCAACTGGATGCCGGCGAAGGTAATGACAGGCAGCAGCGCATTGCGCAGCACGTGGGCGCGGATCACGCGGCCGGGACTTACGCCCTTGGCGCGCGCCGTCTTCACGAAATCCATGCCTATCACTTCCAGCATGGAGGCGCGGGTCAGCCGCACGTAGACCGCCATGAAGAAGCAGCCCAGCGTCACGGTGGGCAGGATCAGGTGCTGGGCAATGTCGGCTGCGCGCGCCCAACCCTTCAGGTTGGCGCCCACGGTCTCCATGCCGAAGGCCGGCAGCCAGCCCAGCACCACCGAGAACAGCAGAATGCCCATCAGCGACAACCAGAACAGCGGCGTGGCATACAGCACCAGGGCGCCCGTCATGACGGAGCTGTCGATCCAGCGGCGCTTGTTGCGGTAGCGGGCCTTGGCCGCCACCACGCCCAGGAAGACGCCCAGCACGATGGAAAACACGAAGGCGCAGGACATCAGCAGGAAGGTGGCCGGCAGCCGTTCCAGGATCAGGTCCAGCACCGGCACATGGTTGCGGTACGAGAAACCCAGATCCAGCTGCACCACGCCCTTCAGGTACAGCATCAGCTGGGTCAGGATGGGCTTGTCCAGGCCGAACGCCACGCGCAATTGTTCGACGTAGGCGGCGTCGCCCGCGCCGGCCTGGCCTGCCAGCACGGCGGCGGGGTCGCCGGGAGCCAGGCGGATCAGGAAGAAATTGATGATCACCACGCCCAGCACGACCACCAGGGCCTTGCCGATGCGGGAAACAAGGAAAGACAGGAATTTCATGCTCGGGGTCCTCTCTGGTCGGGCGCGGCCTGCCTGGGGCAGCCGTAGTCCGGCCGGCATCCGCCGCCGCGGCAGGCCTGCCGCGGCGGCGTCCTGCGGCGCTTACTTCTCGATGTACACGTCGTCGAAGCTCTCGTTCAGGCCGATGGCGGTCTTGACCAGATTCTTCACGTTGCCGCGGTATAGCGTGGGGAACTCCATGTCGACCAGGAAGCCGTTGGCGATCTCGTTGACCAGCGTCGTCTGCAGCTTGGTGTAGAGCTCCTGGCGCTTGGCGGGGTCAACCTCGGACGCGGCCGCCTCCCATTGCTTGTCGGTCTCCGGGTTGCTGTAGCCCTGCACGTTGGCGAAGGGCGACCCCTTGACGATGTTCGACGAGATATAGAGCCGCTGCACGCCCAGCGCGGGGTCGCCGTACTGGTAGGTGAAGGTGGTCGTCATGTCGAAGTCCCAGTTGCCGGTGCGGCTGGCCCAGCCGCCGGCGTCGGTGGCTTCCAGGTTGACCTTGAAGCCCAATTGCTCCAGCGCCTGCTTGGTGTATTCGCCCAGGCGGTCCCAGGTGGAGCCGTAGGGGAAGCTCAGCTGGCGGATCGTGTAGTCCTCGGGCTTGATGCCGGATTCCTTGATCAGCGCGCGCGCCTTCTTCATGTCGAACGCCAGCGGCGGCATGTTCTTGTCGTAGAACATCTCGGTGGTGACGAAGGGGCTGGTGGACACCTTGCCCAGGCCGAAGAAAATGTTGTTGACCACCATGTTGCGGTTGATGGCCGCCATCACCGCCTGGCGCACCTTCAGGTTGTCGAAGGGCGGCTTGCGCATGTTGAAGATCAGGTAGGCCTGGGGCGAGAACATCTCCCAGCCAGCCGTCGTGTACTCGACCTTGGGCAGGGCGCGCAGGCGCTTGATGTCGACGTTGTCCACGTCGCCGCCGCGCAGCACGTCCACGCTGCCGCGCTCGAAAGCCACCGCGCGCGAGGCCGAGTCGGGGATGACGTTGAACACCAGTTCATCCAGATACGGCTTGCCGGGCTTCCAGTAGTCGGGGTTGCGGGTCAGCTTGATGTATTCGCCGCGCTTCCATTCCTTGAACATGAACGGACCCGTGCCGACCGGCTTCTGGTTGGCCGGGTTGGTCATGTAGTCGGTGCCTGCATAGATGTGCTTGGGCATCATGGGCGCAAAGCCCGGCTCGAACATCAGCATGAAGGCGGGGAAGGGCGTCTTCAGCTTGACGACCACCGTCTTGGCGTCCGGCGCCTGCACCGATTCCACGAACTTGTTCAGGATCACGCGGGCGCGCGCGTGGGTCTTGGGCAGCATGTCCGCCAACGAGAAGACCACGTCCTCGGAGGTGAAGGGCTTGCCGTCATGCCACTTGACGTTGTCCTGCAGGTGAAAGGTGTAGGACAGGCCGTCGGCCGAGGCGTCCCAGGACTTGGCGAGGCCGGGCTGGGGCTTCAGGTCGGTGGAGTAGGTCAGCAGGCTCTCGTAGATCTTGCCGGCGACGAATTGCGTGGGACCCTGCTGATTGATGGCGGTGACGATCACCGGCGGTTCGGGCTGGACGATCATGTTCAGCGTGCCGCCCTTGGTCTGCGCCAGCGCTTGCGTGGCGGGCAGCGCGGCCGCGAGGACCAGTGCGCCGATGCTTAGGGAGAACCATTTCTTCGATTTCACTGCGAGCCTCCGGGCTGGAAAGGGTCTGACAGGTGTCCGCGTCGCGGATGCCGTGCACTGGCAAGCAAACCTCATGCCACCTGTGTTTTCAGGGGTACTACGGGTGGAGCCGCTACAACAATGCTTCGTACAGGTGCTCTTCAGCGCGCCGCGCACCATTGCGGAGCGCCGTTCTCGTCGCCAAAGTCTTCCCGCAGGCGCGCCAGGATGCCCAGCAGATGCGCATGCATGGCGTGCCGCGCGCGGATCGGGTCGCGCGCCTGGATGGCCGTTAGGATGCGCTGGTGCTCGGCATGGGCGATGGCCCAGACCTTGGTATCGACGAAGTAATCCTCCATGCGGCTGTACACGGGGCTGGTCTGCGTCAAGTCCCACAGATGGGCGACCGAGGCCGCTACCGCGGCGTTGCCGCAAGCCGCGGCAATGGCGTTGTGGAATTCGCGGTCGTGGCGGCCGGGCGAGTTGCCCAGCGACATGCCCTCGTGGGCATCGCGGATGGCGGCAATCTGGGCGGGCGATCCATGCTGCGCGGCCATGCCGGCGCACTCGGGTTCGATCAGCATGCGCGCTTCGAGCAGGTCGAACGGGCCGATGCCGTCCTGTCCCGGCGTGGCGTACGTGGCGGGAGCGGAGGCTTCCCGGGAGGCGGTGACGAATACTCCGGTGCCTACACGCACTTCGACATAGCCTTCAATTTCCAACGCGATCAAAGCCTCGCGGATCGACGCGCGGCTGACCTGCAGTTGTTCAGCCAGCTCCCGCTCGGAAGGCAGGCGCCCGCCGCGAGGGAATTCCCCGGCCCGAATCCGGCCGGCGATCTGGTCGGCGATGACGCGGTACAGGCGGGTGACGGCGGCAGCTTGGAAGGTGTTCATCGACGGTGGGGGCGGGAACTTGGAGCCAAGTGGTCAGGCCACCAAATATAGGCATCTGATCCTTGAATATGAAGGGAAATTTTCCAATTCAAGGGAAAACGATCACAGGGATTCCACCTCTTTCTTTAAGGTGGTCAGGCCAGTTAGGAATGCCTGGCGCGCTTTACAGTTTCCAGACAAATCCCCACAGAAACAGCGCTGTTGCGAACCCGCGCCATCCCATACTCCGTTGCGCCCGATAACGGGCGTGAAGCAAGGCAGTGCGCTGCGCCGGCAGGAAGGGGTAGGAAGTGCGGGAAGTGACGAAGCGGGCGTTCCGGCCCGAGGGCTGGTGGATCGGCGCGGGCATGGCGGTGTACGCACTGGCGTGGTTGACGCTGCTGGACAGGGCGACCTTGGTGCCGCCCACCGACAACATCGAACAACTGACCTGGGTACGCAGCCTGGAATGGGGCTATTACAAGCATCCACCGCTACCGACCTGGTTGCTGTGGCCAGCGGTGCAATTGCTGGGCTGGTCGGCGTGGACCAGCTACATCGCCGGCGCGCTCTGCACCCTGGGCGCTTTCGCGTTGTTGTGGCGCTGGCTGCGGCGCATGCGCGGCAGTGGCCATGCGCGGGCGGCGTTGCTGGCCGGCCTGTGCATCACCTTCTACAACGGCCGCCTGCATTTCTACAACCACGAGATCGTACTGATTCCCCTGGCGGTGGGCTGTGCCGTTGCGTGCTGGAAAGCCTGGACCACGCGCCGGATCGGGTGGTGGATCGTGCTGGGCGCCAGCCTGGGTCTGGGCGCGCTATCCAAATACCAGAGCGCGGTGGCGGGCGCCGCCGTGCTGGTCTTTTGGCTGAGCCAGCGCGGCTGGCGCGATTCCATGCACCGGTTCGGGCTGCAGGTGGCGGCGCTGACCGCGCTGGCGGTCTTCGCGCCGCATCTCTGCTGGCTGGCCTACAACGGTTTCGAGCCCCTGAACTACGCAATGAACTCATCGCTGGCCGCTGGCCTGCCTTGGGCCCAACGCGTGGCGGAAGTGGCGCGGTGGTGGGGCGATCAGATGCTGAACCGCGCGCTGCCTGCGTGGGTGTTCCTGGGCGTCTTGTGGTGGCTGGCCCGCCGCCGCTCAACCGTGGCCGCTGTGAGGACGGAGGCGCCGCCGCGCGATGCTGGCCGCGCCATCCTGCTGTCGTTCGGCTTTACGCCACTGGTGTTCGTCAGCGTCATGACGCTTGCCAGCGGTTCCCATGTGCAACTGCATTGGGGCACGCCCTATCTGCTATTCGTGGCGCCCGCGATGATGGAGCTGGCGCGTGGCGGCGTCTGGGAGCGCGTGCGGCCGCGCGATGCCGTACTGGTGTTCGCTTTGGTCCAGGCGCTGTTGATGGTCCGGGTCGGGCTGACGTCCCCGGGCGGGGCGGGGCTTGTGCGCAAGGCGTCGGACTGGCGCTATTTCGATTCCCGGGCGCTGGCCCGGGCCTTGCATGAACCCGCCAAGGCCGCGCTGGGCGGACCCGTCAAGGTGATATCGGGGCCGCCCGCCGAAGCCGGCGCGCTGGCCCTGAGGCTGCCCGAACAGCCGCTGGTGCTGATAGATGGACAGCTCCGTTTCAGTCCCTGGGTGCCGAAGGAGGTGGCCGAGGCTTGCGGCGCGTTGGAGCTGGAGCTGGAACCGAGAACGCTCGGAGCGGGGTTCGTCGCAGTCGGCCAGGATTTTCCGGGCCTGCACTGGCGCGTGACGCCGGCCTCCCGGCTTTGCGGCGCGGCGCCTGGCGCGCGTGGCCCCTAGGGGCAGACTACTGCGCCTCGTCGTCCGGTTCGGGCGTCTGCGTGAAGGCGCGCACCAGCCGCGCGATGCCGTCCAGTTCATCGTGCGCGCCCGCCACCCATTCCGGTTTCTCGAACGGGCTGTCCGAAGGGGTGTTGTCCATGCTTGCCTTCAGGTCATTGAGCAGCTCCAGCGCCATGTCGGTGGCTTGGGGGCTGCTGCGGGTCGAGAGGGCGATGGCGATCGCCAGCGCCTGGCGCATGGCGAGCAGGCGGCCGTCCAGTTCAGTGCCCATGATGGTTTCCTTGTTGTGCATCTTTTTGACAGGCGCATTTTACGGGGACGAGGCCGCAAGCGCCGCAGGGAGTCCCTAGGGGGGCTGGCGGATAGGAGGGGGGGCAGCAAGACGCCGGCATTTGCGCAAGATCAACCCGGACTGGCCGGCGCAGGCGAATAATTCCAGGTATGCAAGCCGCCCTACGCCCGTCACAGACAGAATCCCGCGAGCCCTCCGCCGCCAGCCCATTGTTCCCGCCCCAACTGCTGGCGCGGCTGGACAAGAACGGACCCCGCTATACCTCGTATCCCACGGCCGACCGGTATCACGGCGGTTTCGGCGAGCAGGAGTACCGGCAGGCGCTGCAGCAGCGCCGCGCGGCGGCGCCGGCTGAGCCTTTGTCGCTCTACGTGCACATTCCGTTCTGTGAGTCGGTCTGTTATTACTGCGCCTGTAACAAGGTGGTGACCCGCCACCACGACCGCGCCGCCCGCTATCTGGACGCACTGGCGGCGGAGATCGAGCTGCATGTGCGCGAGCTGGGCGAGGGTGTGCCCGTATCGCAGTTGCATTTCGGGGGCGGCACGCCGACCTTCCTGTCCGACGAGGAATTGTCGCGCCTGATGGCAAACCTGCGCCGCGCCTTCCGCTTCGAGCCCGACGCGGAAATCTCGATAGAGGTCGATCCGCGCACCGCCACGCCCGAGCGCCTGGCCCATATGCGCGAACTGGGCTTTAACCGCCTGAGTTTCGGCGTGCAGGATTTCGATCCTCGGGTGCAGGCGGCGGTGCATCGCATGCAGTCGTTCGAAGACGTGCGGGCGCTGATGCTGAGCGCCCGGGCCTTGGGCTATGCCTCGGTCAACATGGATCTGATCTATGGCCTGCCGCTGCAGACCACGGAATCCTTTGCCCGCACCATCGCGCAGGTCATTGCGTTGCGACCCGACCGTATCGCGCTGTATGCCTACGCTCATCTGCCCGCGCGCTTCAAGCCGCAGCGCCGCATCAACGAGGCCGACCTGCCCGACAGGGAGACGCGGGTGGGGCTGCTGAGCGCCGCCATCGACGGTTTCCTGAAGCAGGGCTATGCCTACATCGGCATGGACCATTTCGCGCTGGAAACCGATGCGCTGGCGATCGCCAAGCGCAAGGGGGAACTGCACCGCAATTTCCAGGGCTACAGCACGCAGCCCGACCGCGACCTGGTCGCGCTGGGCGTGTCCGCGATCGGCCGCATTGGCAATACCTACAGCCAGAACGCCAAGGTCCTGGACGAGTATTACGCAGCGATCGAAGCGGGGCGCTTCGCCGTCGAAAGAGGGCTGGCGCTGAGCACGGACGATCTGGTTCGGCGCGAGATCATCATGGACATCATGTGCCAGGGCCGCGTGGACTACAGCCGGATCGAGACGCGCCACGGACTGCGGTTCGCCGACAGCTTTGGCCCGGAACTGCGGCAGATGGCGAATCTGGCCGAGCTGGGCCTGGTCAACCTGCGCCCCGACGAGCTGCGGGTGACCGGCCTGGGCTGGTACTTCGTGCGAGCCGTCGCCATGGCGTTCGACGGCTACCTGCAGGCGCCGGGCACCGCGGCGAGTTACTCGCGGATCATCTGAGCCGCGGCGTCGCGCGGAGCCTGGGGCTGCGTTCATTCGGCGAACTTCTCCCGAAGATAGAGCGCCAGCGACAAATCGTCGGACAGCTGCAGCTTGCGCATGGCGCGGCGCTTGTGGGTGCTGATGGTCTTCTTGCTGCGCATCAGGCGCGCCGAGATCTGCGTGACGGACAGGCCCTGGCTGATGTGGCGCAGTACCTCCACTTCCGAGGTGGTCAAGGCCGAATGAGGGTGCGTCGGCTGCTGCGGCCGGACCTTGCCGTCCTGCACCGTGAGGAACGCCTCTTTGCCAGCCAGCACGCCGCGGATCATTTCCGGCAGCAGCACCATGCCGCATTCCTTGGCGAAGTAGCCGTTCGCGCCTGCGCGAAAGGCGGCGTATTGGGTTTCCTGGCGGCTGCCCGCCGAGAAGGTGATGAGCGCCATTTCCGGGTGGTGGCGGCGCAGGCGCCGCAGATAGTTCACGCCATCCCAGGGTTCCAGGGGCAGGTAGAAATCGACGAGGGCGACTTCGCAGGGCGAGTGGGACAGTTTCTCCAATAGGGAACGTGCCGAAGTTTCCCGATGCACCACCCGGAAACCCGGCCGGCTCTCCAGATAGGCGCCCACGCCCACGGCAACCACGGGGTGGTCGTCCAGGATCGCCACCTTGATGAGAGGCGGCGGCCGGGACAGGAGCAGGTGCCGGCGCGTGCCCGGGCGGTCGCCGCTGTCGGCGGGCTCGGGGTTGAGGTGCGGGGGCGCTTTGAGGGTGAGCGCTGAGACAGTTTTCATCGATGCTCCACATGCAGGATGGGGGAACGCCGGCGGTCGATTGCGCAGGTCGCGGGTGTCCTGAATTTGCGAAGGCAGATTACGTTTTCGCATGGCCTGCGGGAGGTGAATCGCGCCAATATCAGACTGTTGCACCGTCGACCTGTCATATATGCGAGAAGCACGCGTGGAACAGCCGGGATTTAGGCCGCGACGGCAGATGAGGTTTTGAGTTATGGCGCCCGCGCGCGCCGGCGGGCGCAACCGACGCGCCCTGAAGGGCGTGTTGTGGCGCTTTAGCCACGGAAAAGGCGTAAGTAGTGATACAATCGTGGACGATAAGCACAGCTTCTGTTGCGCGGTGCATTGTTTGCTGTTTTTGATCCCTGCCGCTGCGGCGAGCATCATTAGGTCCAGACACCATGTTTTTCCCGCTGGCACGAACTACGACCCGGAACTTTCGCCCTATGTCGCGTTAAGTTTTCGTGCGTCGGGTTTCACCGTGTCAGGTCAGCGGTAGGACTCAGCAAGACAATCCAAGAAACGCGGCTCTCTGGCCGCGTTTTTCGTTTCCGTATTTTGTTTTTTAGTTCCCAGAACCCCCCAGGAAGCACTCCCGATGGTACAGATCACATTGCCCGATGGTTCGCAGCGCCAATATCCGGGGCCGGTAACGGTTGCCGAAGTGGCGCAATCGATCGGTACGGGCCTGGCGAAGGCCGCCTTGGGCGGCCGCGTGACGTTTGAGGGCTCGGATTCCAAGCTGGTCGACACCAGCTTCCGCATCGAGGGCGACGCGCGCCTCGCCATCGTCACCGCCAAGGACGCCGACGGCCTGGATCTGATCCGCCACTCGACGGCGCACTTGCTGGCCTATGCCGTCAAGGAGCTGTTTCCCGATGCCCAGGTCACCATTGGTCCGGTGATCGACAACGGCTTCTACTACGATTTCTCGTACAAGCGCCCGTTCACGCCCGAAGACCTGGCCGCCATCGAGAAGAAGATGGCCGAACTCGCCAAGAAGGACGAAGTCGTCACGCGCGAGGAATGGTCGCGCGACGACGCCGTTGAGTTCTTCAAGGGCATCGGCGAAAAGTACAAGGCCGAGATCATCGCCTCGATTCCGTCGAACGAGCCGCTCAGCCTGTACCGTGAAGGCGACTTCATCGACCTTTGCCGCGGCCCCCACGTGCCGTCCACGGGCAAGCTGAAGGTCTTCAAGCTGATGAAGGTGGCCGGCGCCTACTGGCGCGGCGATAGCAAGAACGAGATGCTCCAGCGCATCTACGGTACGGCCTGGGCGACCAAGGAAGAGCAGGAAGCCTATCTGCACATGCTGGAAGAGGCCGAACGCCGCGACCACCGCAAGATCGGCCGCGAGCTGGACCTGTTCCATTTCCAGGACGAGGCCCCGGGCCTGATCTTCTGGCACCCCAAGGGCTGGGCGCTGTGGCAGCAGGTGGAGCAGTACATGCGCTCCGTCTACCGCGACAACGGCTACCAGGAAGTGAAGGCGCCGCAGATCCTCGACATTTCGCTCTGGAAAAAGACGGGCCACTGGGACAACTACCGTGAAAACATGTTCACGACGGAGTCCGAGAACCGCGTCTATGGCCTGAAACCGATGAACTGCCCGGGCCACGTGCAGATCTTCAATGCCGGCCTGCATTCCTATCGCGAGCTGCCCCTGCGCTACGGCGAATTCGGCCAGTGCCACCGCAACGAACCCTCGGGTTCGCTGCACGGCATGATGCGCGTGCGCGGCTTCACGCAGGACGACGGCCACATCTTCTGTACCGAAGAACAACTGCAGGACGAGTGCGCCGATTTCACGGCGTTGCTGCAAAAGGTCTACCGCGACTTCGGCTTCACGGAAGTGTTGTACAAGGTCGCCACGCGTCCGGAAAAGCGCATCGGCACGGACGAAGTCTGGGATACGGCGGAAGCCGCCCTGATGGAGAGCCTGCGCCGCACGGGTTGCGAATTCGAGATCTCGCCGGGAGAGGGCGCCTTCTATGGCCCCAAGGTGGAATACACCCTGAAGGACGCCATCGGCCGCCATTGGCAGTGCGGCACGATCCAGGTCGATTTCTCCATGCCCGTGCGCCTGGGCGCCGAGTACGTGGACCAGAACGACCAGCGCCGCCCGCCGGTCATGCTGCACCGCGCGATCCTCGGTTCGCTGGAGCGTTTTATCGGCATGCTGATCGAAAACCACGCCGGCGCCATGCCTCCCTGGCTGGCTCCGGTGCAGGCGGTCGTGTGCTGCATTTCCGAACCTTCGGCCGATTATGCGGCTGAAATCACGCAAAGCCTGAAAAAACAAGGCTTTAGAGTAGAGTCCGATTTGCGCGGTGAAAAAATCACTCGTAAAATTCGGGAGCACAGCCTGCAAAAGGTGCCGTACATCCTCGTCGTCGGCGACAAGGAAAAGCAAAACGGCACCGTAGCCGTACGCGGACTGGGCGGATTGGATCTTGGAGCCATCGCATACGACGAGTTCGTCGCGCGTTTGTCCGAGGACGTTTCCGCCCGTCGCGACGTCGTTCATCCTGATAGCAGCGCTGCTTAACATTTCTAGGAGCTTTCAACATCGCCACTGAAAAAGCCAATCGCATCAACGGTGAAATCCGCGTCCCCGAGGTGCGCCTGATAGGTCTGGACGGAGAACAGCTCGGCATCGTCAAGATTGCCGACGCCTTCCGTCTTTCCGAGCAAAGCGACGTGGATCTGGTGGAAATCGCGCCGAACGCCGAACCGCCGGTCTGCCGTTTGATGGACTACGGCAAATTCAAGTACCAGGAGCAGAAGCGCCAAGCCGAAGCTCGTTCCAAGCAGAAGGTCATCCAGGTCAAGGAAGTCAAATTCCGTCCGGCCACCGACGAGGGCGACTACCAGGTCAAGCTGCGCAACCTGCGCCGCTTCCTCGAAGAAGGCGACAAGGCCAAGGTGACGCTGCGTTTCCGTGGCCGCGAAATGGCTCACCAGGAACTCGGTATGCGGGTGCTTGAACGTGTGCGCGACGATCTGCTGGAACTTGCCCAGGTCGAAGCCATGCCGAAGCTCGAAGGCCGTCAGATGGTCATGGTGCTGGCGCCGAAGAAAAAGGCCGTGCCTGCGGGCAAGCCTGAATCGGCTGCCTGAGCTCCTGCCGTAGTCTCCCCAGGGAGGCTACGCCGCTTGTGCGATCTGCCGCCAGCCATGGCGCCGGCGGGTTCGCTAATTGGGCGGCTCTGCGCTACGATGTCATAAAGCCGCCTTCCCGCGAGGGAAGGCGGTGTCCGTTCAGGGTGTCGCGATGCATGTATTGTTCGTTTTGGATCCCTTGCCGCTGCTCAAGGCGTACAAGGACAGCTCTGTCGCCATGATGCGCGCCCTGGTGGCGCGCGGCCATACGTTAAGCGTGGCCATGCAGGGCGATCTCTATATCGAGGCGGGCACGGTCAAGACCGCGGCCACCCCCATCGAATTGGTCGCGGACGCCGATCTGCACGGCCACGACTGGTGGCGCGAGTCTGCCGCCCAGGATCTGCCGTTGGCGGAATTCGGCGCGGTGGTCATGCGCAAGGATCCGCCGTTCGACATGGAGTATGTCTACTCCACGCACCTGCTCGAGTACGCCGAGGCGCAAGGCGCCCGCGTCTTCAATAGCGGCGCGGCGATCCGCAACCATCCCGAAAAGCTGGCCATCACCGAAATCAGCGAGTTCACCGCGCCTACGCTGGTGACCCGCAGCATGGCCCGCCTGAAGGCGTTCCACGACGAGCATCGCGATGTCATCGTCAAGCCGCTGGACGGCATGGGCGGCACGGGCGTGTTCCGGCTGCAGCCCAAGGATCCCAATCTCAACGCCATCCTGGAAACGCTGACGGACAATGGCGCGCGCACCATCATGGCGCAGCGCTACATTCCCGACATCGTCAAGGGCGACAAGCGCATCCTGCTGATCGGCGGGGTGCCGGTGCCGTATTCCCTGGCCCGCATTCCGCTGGCCGGTGAAACCCGCGGCAACCTGGCGGCCGGCGGCCGCGGGGTGGCCCAGGAACTTTCCCCGCGCGACCGCGAGATCGCCGAGGCCGTGGCCCCCAAGCTGGCCGCCCGCGGCCTGCTGCTGGTCGGCCTGGACGTCATTGGCGATTACGTTACCGAAGTCAACGTCACCAGCCCTACCTGTTTCGTGGAAATCGCGGAGCAAACCGGTTTCGACGTCGCGGGCATGTTCGTCCAGGCGCTGGAAAAGGCCGTGGCGCCCCCTGCCGCTGCCGCTTGACCCGCCAGGATTCCTGTCATGACCACCGGTATAGTCATCGTCGTGCACGCGCCCCTGGGCGCAGCGATACGCGATTGCGCCAGCCACGTCATGGGCAACCTGGACGGCATGCTGGCCATACACGACATCCAGCCTGAAGACCGGCCGGACGATCTGGCGCCGCAAGTCCTCAAGGACATCCTGGAGCAGGAGCACGGCGCGGGCGTACTGGTGCTGACCGACCTGATCGGCGCCACGCCCGCCAATATTGCCAAGCGCGCCGTCTCCGATGCCCAGGCCCAGGGCATTCAGTGCTGCGTGCTGGCCGGATTGAACACCCCGATGCTGCTGCGGGCCCTGACCTATCGCAATCTGCCCTTGGCCGAAACCCGCGAGAAGGCGCTGGCCGGGGGGCTTCAGGGTGTCTTACGTGTAGACTGACGGGCGGAAGTTTGCCCTATTATGTCGGCTATCCATTCAGGCCGATTGACGGTTCGACGGTTTGCTGTGATCAACACTGCGGCCTCATGCCGCAGCCATAATATTTCCTATGCCTAATACAGACATCGTCATCAGCAATAAACTGGGCCTGCATGCCCGGGCGGCGGCCAAGCTGACGCAGCTGGCCAGCAAGTTTTCCAGCGAGATCTTCATCTCGCGCGGCGCGCAGCGCGTGAACGCCAAGAGCATCATGGGCGTCATGATGTTGGCGGCCGGGCTCGGTGTGACGGTAAAGCTGGAGGCCTCCGGCAATGACGCCGATCAGGCCCTTTCTGAAATTCAATCATTGTTCGATAGCAAATTCGGTGAGCAGGAATAGAATTTCTTCCGAATCCGCCGGCCTGAGCATCGCCCAGGCCGGCGCGTCTACGACCCTCCATGATGCACCCAACGGGGCTGGCTTTGCCGGCCCCGTTGTCTGTTTGTACGGCAAAGGCGTCGCCAAGGGATATGCCATCGGCCGCGCGGTCGTCATGGGCGCGGCGGCGCTGGAGGTCGCGCACTACCGCATCTCGCCCGAGGATGTGCCTGCCGAAAGCAGCCGGCTCACCGATGCGCTGGCTTCGGCGCAGCAGGAACTGCTGCAGCTGGCCGATACCTTGCCGGCCGACGCGCCGCGCGAGCTCGGCGCCATGCTCAACGTGCACAGCCTGCTGCTGGGCGACCCGCTGCTGGCCGAGCAGACCCTGGCGCTGATCGCCGAACGCCACTACAACGCCGAATGGGCCTTGACGACGCAGGGCCAGATCCTGGGCCAGCAATTCGACGCCATGGAAGACGAGTACCTGCGCGAGCGCGGGGCCGACGTGCGCCAGGTCATCGAACGGGTACTGCATGTGCTGGCCGGCACCTCGGCGATCCTGCCCGACATGTCTCACATGGGCGGCGACGACGCGCTGGTGGTCGTGGCCCACGACATTTCGCCCGCCGACATGCTGCGCCTGCGCGGCGGCCGCTTTGCCGCCTTCGTGACGGACCTGGGCGGTCCTACTTCGCATACCGCCATCGTGGCGCGCAGCATGGCCGTGCCCGCGGTGGTCGCCATGGGCAACGTGCGGGAACTGGTTCGCGACGGCGACATGCTGATCATCGACGGCGCGGCCGGCGCGGTGATCGTCAATCCGTCCAGCCGCATTCTCGAGGAATACCGCCGCCGCCAGTCGGCCTATGCCGACGAGCGCGCCGAGCTGAGCCTGCTGCGCGACGAGCCTTCGGTCACGCTGGACGGCATCGATGTGGTGCTGCACGCCAACATCGAATTGCCTGAGGAAGCCGCGCTGGCGCTGGCTTCCGGCGCGCACGGCATCGGCTTGTTCCGCAGCGAATTCCTCTTCATGGGACGTCCGGACCTGCCGGGCGAGGAAGAGCAGTACGAAGCCTATTCGTCGGTGGTCAAGGTGATGGCCGGCAGGCCGGTCACCATCCGCACGCTGGACATCGGCTCGGACAAGACGCTGGACGGCGAGGCCACCGTGGCCACCAATCCCGCGCTCGGCCAGCGCGCCATCCGCTATTGCCTGGCGCGCCCGGAGATGTTCGCGACCCAGTTGCGCGCCATACTGCGGGCCTCGGCACACGGGCCCGTGCGCCTGCTGATTCCCATGATCGCGCACATGCACGAGGTGGTGGCGACCAAGGCTGCCATCGAATCCGCCCGCCGCGAGCTCGATGCGCGCGGCCAGGCCTACGCGCCCCACATGGACGTGGGCGCCATGGTCGAGGTGCCCGCCATCGCCATCGCCATCGAACCGTTCGCGCAGGCGCTGGATTTCCTGTCCATCGGCACCAACGACCTGATCCAGTACACGCTGGCGATCGACCGCGGCGACCACGACGTGGCGTCCCTGTACGATCCGCTGCATCCCGCGGTGCTGCGCCTGGTTGCGCACACCATCAATGCGGGCGAGCGCGCCGGCAAGCCGGTTGCCGTGTGCGGCGAGATGGCGGGGGATTCGCGCATGACCCGGCTGCTGTTGGGCCTGGGCCTGACCGAGTTCTCCATGCACCCCCAGCAGCTGCTGGACGTCAAGCGCGAGGTCCGGCGCGCGCACTCCAACGCCTTGCGCGTGAAGGTGGCCAGCGCCCTGAACCGCGCCTTGCCGGTAGACCTGGACACGCTGGACCTGGCCTGAGGCGGTTCGCCGCTGCATGAAAAAAGGCGCCGGGGCGGAATGCCCCGGCGCCTTTCTTATCCCCGCCCGCCCATGCCATCCGGCCGGCGGGGGGAGAGGCTTCTGACTTAGCTGTGATACGCCGATTCGCCGTGGCTGGTGACGTCCAGGCCTTCGCGCTCCTGGTCTTCCGGCACGCGCATGCCGCACAGGGCGTTGGCGATCTTGTAGGCGATCCACGCCACCACGCCGGACCAGACAATGGTCAGCAGCACGCCTTCCAGCTGGACCCACAGTTGATGGCCGATCATGCCCGGCTCGGCCAGGCCGGGACCGCCGAGGATCTGCGCATTGAACACGCCAGTCAGCAGGGCGCCCACGATACCGCCCACGCCGTGTACGCCGAATACGTCCAGCGCGTCGTCGGCGCGCAGCAGGCGCTTCAGGCCGTTGACACCCCAGACGCAGACGATGCCGGCAATGACGCCGATAACCAGCGCGCCCACCGGACCCACCAGGCCGGCGGCCGGGGTGATGCCGACCAGGCCGGCGACGGCGCCCGAGGCGGCGCCCAGCATCGAGGGCTTGCCCTTGACGGCCCATTCGGTGAACAGCCAGGACAGTACGGCGCCGGCGGTCGCGATCATGGTGTTGAAGAAGGCCAGGGTGGCGTTCTCATTGGCGGCCAAGGCGGAGCCGGCATTGAACCCGAACCAGCCCACCCACAGCAGCGCCGCGCCCACGAAGGTCATCGGCAGGTTGTGCGGCTGCATGGCTTCGCGGCCGTAGCCGACGCGCTTGCCCACCACGTAGGCGCCCACCAGGCCGGCCACGCCGGCGTTGATGTGCACCACGGTGCCGCCGGCGAAGTCCAGGGCGCCCTTGGCGTTCAGCAGGCCCGGCGCCGTTTCGGACGCGAACCAGACCATGTGGGCAATCGGTACGTAGGCGAACGTGAACCAGATCACCGTGAACACCAGCACCGCCGAGAAGCGGGCGCGTTCGGCGAAGCTGCCGACGATCAGCGCGCAGGTAATGCCGGCGAAGGTGGCCTGGAAGGAGGCGAACAGCAGTTCGGTCAGCGAGTTCGACATGGCGTACTTGCCGTCGGACGGGGTGAACATGCCGGAGAAGAAGGCGCGCGACAGGCCGCCGAAGAAGGCGTTGCCTTCGGTGAAGGCAAGGGAATATCCGTAGATGAACCAGAGCACCAGGCCCAGCACGAACGTGCACAGCACCTGCAGCAGCACGGACAACACGTTCTTGCTGCGCACCAGGCCGCCATAGAACATCGCCAGACCGGGTACGGCCATCATCAATACAAGCAGGGTAGAGACGAGCAACCAGGAGATATCTGCTTTATCCATTTTCAGGCTCCATTGAGTCTTTATTTATTTACAGCGCAGCTTCGCCGGATTCACCCGTTCTGATGCGGATCACTTGTTCGAGCGGCGCGGCGAAGATCTTGCCGTCGCCGATCTTGCCGGTGCGGGCCGCCTGTTCGATGGCTTCAATGACCTGATCGACCAGATGGTCAGGCACGGCGGCTTCGACGCGCAGCTTGGGCAGGAAATCGACGGCGTACTCGGCGCCGCGATACAGCTCGGTATGGCCCTTCTGGCGGCCAAATCCCTTTACTTCAGTGACAGTCAGACCCTGGACGCCGATCCCGGATAGAGCCACCCGCACTTCGTCGAGCTTGAAGGGCTTGATGATGGCGATGATGAGTTTCATGGCATTTCCTCTCATGGTTGCACGTTGGCCTCACCTATCAAGCAAATTCCATGCCATGTCGGACATGGCCCAGCGGAGGAGGTTGGTGCGCTGAAGGTGTGCCTGATTGCACCGATTTGGTGCTTCATGCACCGCTGGTCGGCTTCAAGTTGGTGCGCCGCGCCAGCCCTTGGGGCAAGCAACAAGATATGTTTCTCAACCAATATTTGTAGCAAATTGATGCGTGTTTTATTGCGTTTTATATTGGCATATCAGCTTATTTATAGAGCCATCGACGGACCGCCTGTTGCCCGCAGAGCCATGCGTGGCGCGCCTCTGGCGCAAATCGACAGACATGCGGCGAGACGTCGGAGCGCGCCGGAATCGGTGCGGCCGGCGCGGTCGCGTGATACGAGGGTTTACACCCGTCGGCTTGTTGCCGAAGAGCGGCTGCAGAAGAATCGATATCAGTTCAAGCCTGTCCCCAAACAGGCTGGGCCGCAGGCGGAGCCTCCGCGTCGACGGATCTCCAAGAGAAAGCAGGAACGGGAAGGGGTAGTCATGAAGATCCACCGCAAGGCTTTCTGCACTTTGGCCCTGGCCGCGTCGCTCGCCGCGCTGGCCGGTTGCAACAAGAGCGAAGAAAAGGCTGCTGCGCCGGCCGCCACCGCTCCTGCGCCCGCACCTGCGGCTCCCGCGACGCCGCCTCCACCCGCAACTCCGCCTTCCTCGGCTGCTCCAGCGGCAGGCGCTGTGGCGTCCGTTCCCGCCGAGTGCGAGGCCTACGTCGCCAAGATCAATGCCTGCATGGACAAGCTCGGCAGCGGCAATCCGGCTGCCGCCGCGATCAAGGAGCAGCTTGACGCGGCCAGGGCGCAATGGGGTGCGGTCAGCGACAAGGCGCAGCTGGCGGCGCAATGCAAGCAGTCGTCGGATGCGTTCACGCAGTCGGCAAGCCAGATGGGTTGCCCGTAACGATGTTGGTAGGGGGTTGCCGCCATGGCAGCCCGGTTTTCTCCTGTGCTTTGAAGGGCGGTCACCGCATGCGGCCCGCCCTCTTTTTTTGGATCGAGGCGGCCCTTTTTTGCCGGACGGGTCCGGAAACGGCATTCCGACGCACTACACTTGAGGCATCAAGAACACAGTGAGGCCGTCATGAACAATCGCACCCAGTGGATGGAAGACATCCAGAAGAACATCTCCGACCTGATCGCCCGCAGCCCGGCTGCGGATGTGGAGCGCAACGTGCGCGCGATGATGACGCAGGCATTCTCCAAGCTGGATCTCGTCACGCGCGAGGAATTCGACGTCCAGGCCGACCTGCTGGCGCGCACCCGCGCCCGGGTGGACCAATTGGCCGCGCAGGTGCAGCAGCTGGAGTCGCGCTTGTCCGCGCTGGACAAGTAAGCGCTGGCGGCCGCATCGCGGCCGGCAGGGAACGCTTCCCGGAAACGGCCGCGATCAGCGGCCGTTTTCCATTTCCGCGTGCGCATCTGTGGCGGGCGGGCGTGATGCTTCTGTCACGGCCGCCGCCGCGGACGCCTCGCGTTTGCGGATACTGGCGGACTCAGCTCTTACTCGGAGGCCGCCTTGACGCTAGCCGTACTTGCCAGCCGCGCCCTGTGCGGCCTGGATGCCCATGCGGTCCGCGTGGAAACGCATCTGGGCCCGGGCCTGCCCAGCTTCAATGTGGTCGGCCTGCCCGATACCGAAGTGCGCGAAAGCCGCGAGCGCGTGCGCGCGGCCATCCTGAATAGCGGTTTCGAGTTCCCGCCAGGCAGGATCACCGTCAATCTTTCGCCCGCCGACATCCCCAAGGAGTCGGGGCGTTTCGACCTGCCCATTGCCCTGGGCCTGCTGCTGGCCTCCGGCCAGTTGGCCGCGCCGGCGGACGTCCGTGATCCGGAATCACCCGTTCGCGATCCGGCCCTGGCCGACTTGGTGCTGGCCGGCGAGCTATCCCTGACTGGCGCGTTGGTGCCGGTCGCGGCGCCGCTGGTCATCGCGCTGAGCGTCGCCCGGGAGGCGCCCGGCGCCACGCTCATCCTGCCTGCGGGCAGCGCCGAGCAGGCAGCCTGGGTTCCCGGGCTGCGCGTGTTGTCGGCGCGCACATTGGCCGACGTGGCTGCGCACGCCGCCGGTGCGTGTCTATTGCCCAACGCCGTACCCCGGCCCTGGCCGGCGACCGCGCCCGGGCCGTGCCTGTCGGACGTGCGGGGGCAGCCGGGGGCGCGGCGGGCCCTGGAGGTTGCTGCGGCGGGCGGACATAGTCTCTTGATGATAGGGCCGCCGGGGGCGGGCAAGAGCATGTTGGCGGCGCGCCTGCCGGGGCTGCTGCCGCCGCTGGCGCGCGGCGAGGCGTTGGAAGTGGCCGCCGTTGCCGCGCTGGCTGGCTTGTCCGACGCGCCCGTGGGCCAGCCTCCGTTCCGGGCGCCGCACCATTCCGCCACGGCGGCGGCGCTGGTGGGCGGGGGGAGCCGTCCCCGTCCAGGCGAGATCAGCCTCGCGCATCATGGGGTGCTGTTTCTGGATGAATTGCCGGAGTTCAGCCGCCGTACGCTGGAGGCCCTGCGCGAACCCCTGGAGACGGGCAGGGTGGTCATCGCACGGGCGCTGCGCGCAGCGCAGTTTCCTGCCCGTTTCCAGTTGGTGGCGGCCATGAATCCGTGTCCTTGCGGTTGGCGTGGGCACCCGGGGCGGCCCTGCGCCTGCACGCCGGATCAGGTGGCGCGCTATGCAGGCAAGATATCGGGTCCGTTGCTGGACCGCATCGATCTGCACGTGGCCTTGCCGCCATCCGACCCCGAATGGATGGGCAAGCCGCCGGGGGAGGCGTCCGGCCCGGTCCGCGAACGTGTGGCGCGTTGCCGCCAGCGCCAGCAGGCCCGCCAGGGCAAGCCCAACGCTGCGCTGGCGGGAGCGGAACTGGACGAGCATTGCCGTCTGGATGACGAAGGCCAGGCCCTGCTGCTGCAGGCCATGCGCCGCCTGGCGGGCTCGGCCCGCGCCATGCACCGGGCGCTGCGGGTGGCGCGCACGATCGCCGATCTGGAAGGGGAGGACGCCCTGGGCGCCCGCCACATTGCCCAGGCTGTGCAGTACCGGCGGCCGGGCGTATGAGACTCCCTGCGGACGCCCAATGAGCCTGGGTTGCGCTTTGCCGGCTGCCTGGCTCGACAAAATGCAGGAAATCACCATATAATCAAAGGCTTTCCCGGATCCGGATCAGATTTGACCTTCTCTGGGGAGAATCCGCTTGGCAGCGATGCTGGCGGAAAGTACCCCGGAAGTACTTCGAGAAGTATCCCAAGAAGTACCCCCCGGAAGTACCCCAAGTAGTACCCCAAGAAGTGGCAACAGGTCTCCAAGTTTTGCCGCCATGGAAGGTTTCATCGGCCGTCCATGCGTCAAGCACCTGGTGTCATGCATATCAACAATGAGTGTTTAGTTTAGGGAATCAACATGCCCAAGATGAAAACCAAGAAAAGCGCCTCCAAGCGCTTTAAGGTTCGCGGCAGCGGCTCCATCAAGCGCGGTCAGGCGTTCAAGCGCCACATTCTGACCAAGAAGACCACCAAGGCCAAGCGTCAACTGCGCGGCTCGACGGCGGTCCATGAATCCAACGTGGCCTCCGTCAAGGCCATGATGCCTTTCGCTTGATCTAAGGGAGATCTACTATGCCTCGCGTCAAACGCGGCGTAACCGCCCGCGCACGTCACAAGAAAGTCATTGCCGCCGCCAAGGGTTACCGTGGCCGCCGCGGTAATGTGTTCCGTATTGCCAAGCAAGCAGTCATGCGCGCTGGCCAATACGCCTACCGCGACCGTCGTAACAAGAAGCGCACGTTCCGTGCTCTGTGGATCACGCGTATCAACGCCGCCGTCCGCGAACATGGCGTCAGCTACAGCGTGTTCATCGCCGGCCTGAAGAAGGCTTCGATCGAACTCGACCGCAAGGTTCTGGCCGACCTGGCCGTGCGCGACAAGGCCGGCTTTGCCGCCATCGTGCAGCAAGCCAAGGCTGCCTTGGCTGCCTGATCGCGCTTTAACTCATCGCGCATCGCTGCAAACGGGGCTGTAATGGCCCCGTTTGCGTTTTGAAGGCTGGATTTCATGACTCAAACGGTTGACGACCTGGTCTCCCAGGCGCAAGAACGCTTCGCCGCGGCCTCCGATGCCGCCGCGCTGGAAAATGCAAAGGCTCGGTTCCTGGGCAAGGAAGGCGCGCTGACGGTGCTGCTCAAAGCCCTAGGCAAGCTCGAACCCGAGCAGAAGCGCGAGATGGGCGCCCGGATCAATCAGGCCAAGCAACAGGTCGAAGAGCTCCTGAACCTGCGCCGCGCCGCGCTGGCACAGGCTGAACTGGACGCCCGCCTGGCATCCGAAACCATTGACGTCACCCTCCCGGGCCGCGGTCGCGCGCCGGGCGGCATCCATCCGGTGATCCGGACCTGGGAACGCGTGGAAGAGATCTTCCGTTCCATAGGCTTCGACGTGGCCGACGGCCCCGAAGTGGAAAACGACTGGACCAATTTCACCGCTTTGAACAACCCGCTGGACCATCCGGCGCGTTCCATGCAGGACACGTTCTACGTCGACATGAACGACGCCGACGGCCTGCCGCTGCTGTTGCGCACGCACACCAGCCCCATGCAGGTGCGTTACGCCCGCATGCACAAGCCGCCCATCAAGGTCATCGCGCCGGGGCGCACCTATCGCGTCGACAGCGACGCCACGCACTCGCCCATGTTCCACCAGGTGGAAGGGCTCTGGATCGCCGAGGACATCTCGTTTGCTGACCTCAAGGGCGTGTACACCGATTTCCTGCGCTGCTTCTTTGAAACCGACGACCTGGCCGTGCGTTTCCGCCCGTCGTTCTTCCCGTTCACGGAGCCGTCCGCCGAAATCGACATGATGTTCACCTCGGGTCCGAACCGCGGCCGCTGGCTGGAGATTTCCGGCTCGGGCCAGGTGCATCCGCAAGTGGTGCGCAACTTCGGCCTCGATCCCGAACGCTACATCGGCTTTGCCTTCGGTTCCGGACTTGAGCGCCTGACCATGTTGCGCTACGGCGTCAACGATCTGCGCCAGTTCTACGAAGGCGATTTGCGCTTCCTGCGCCAGTTCAACGAATAACAGACGGCTGATCATGCAATTTCCCGAATCCTGGCTGCGTACGCTGGTCAACCCCGCCATCGCCACCGATGAACTTGCACACCGGCTTACCATGGCCGGCCTGGAAGTCGAAGACACCGTGCCCGCCGCGCCCGCCTTTACCGGCGTGGTCGTGGGCCACATCGTCGAAATCGCGCCGCACCCCGACGCCGACAAGCTGCGCGTCTGCAAAGTGGACGACGGCTCCGGCGAACTGCTGCAGATCGTGTGCGGCGCGCCCAACGCGGCTGCCGGCCTGAAGGTGCCGCTGGCGCGCGTCGGCGCCGAGCTGCCTGGCGGCATGAAGATCGGCGTGGCCAAGATGCGCGGCGTGCAGTCCTCGGGCATGCTGTGCTCGGCCCGCGAACTGGGCCTGTCGCAAGACCATGCGGGCCTGTTGGAACTGCCTGCCGACATGACGCCGGGCCAGTCGATCCGCGAGGCGCTGGATCTGGACGACACGCTCTTCACGCTGAAGATGACGCCCAATCGCGCCGACTGCCTGTCCATCCTGGGCGTCGCGCGCGAAGTGGCCGCCCTGACTGGCGCACCGCTGTCGGTACCCACGGCCGTCGCCGTGCCCGTCACGCTGGATGAGCGCCTGCCGGTCAAGGTCGAAGCGCCCGATCTGTGCGGCCGTTTTGGCGGCCGCGTGATCCGCGGCGTCAACGCCCGCGCCGCGACTCCTGAATGGATGAAGACGCGCCTGGAGCGCGCCGGCCAACGTTCGGTGTCGGCGCTGGTGGACATCTCCAACTACGTCATGCTCGAACTGGGCCGCCCCTCGCACGTGTTCGACCTGGACAAGATCCGCGGCGACCTCAGCGTGCGCTGGGCCCGCGAAGGCGAGACGCTCGAACTGCTGAACGGCCAGACCGTTGCGCTGGACTCCAAGGTCGGCGTGGTAGTGGCCGGCGACCAGGTGGAAAGCCTGGCCGGCATCATGGGCGGCGAAGCCACCTCGGTCACGCTCGATACCCGCAACATCTATCTGGAAGCCGCGTTCTGGTGGCCGCAGTCGCTCGCCGGCCGCGCGCGCCGCTACAAGTTCAGCTCGGAAGCCAGCCACCGCGGCGAGCGTGGCGTGGACTACGCCACCATCCCCGAGCACATCGAATTCATCACGCGCCTGATCATTGACATCTGCGGCGGCGAAGCCGGCCCGCTGGATGATCAGATCGTCAACCTGCCCAAGCGCGAACCTGTGCGCATGCGCCTGGCGCGTTGCCACCGCGTGCTGGGCGTGCCCGTCACGCAGGCCGAAGTCGCCAAGATCTTCGGCAGCCTGGGCCTGGACTTCAAGATCGAAGGCGACGACTTCGTCGTCACGCCACCGTCCTACCGCTTCGACCTGGAGCTTGAGGAAGACCTGATCGAGGAAGTGGCCCGCATCTACGGTTTTGAAAACATTCCGGCCGAGCCGCCCATGGCGCGCGCCAAGATGTACTCGCAGCCGGAGATCCGCCGTGGCGCCCACGCGCTGCGCCGCCTCACCGCCGCGCAGGACTACCAGGAAGTCGTGAACTACAGCTTCGTCGAAGCCGATTGGGAACGCGACTACGCCGGCAACGAGACGCCGGTGCGCCTGGTCAACCCGATTGCCAGCCATCTGTCGGTCATGCGCTCCAGCCTGATCGGCGGCCTGATTGCCAACATCCGCCACAACGCCAATCGCAAGCAGACGCGCGTGCGCCTGTTCGAACTGGGCCGCGTATTCATGCGCGATGCGTCCGCCCAGGATGGTCCGCTGGAAGTGGCCGGCGTGCGCCAGCCCATGAAACTGGCGGGCGCGGCCTGGGGGCCGGCCGTGGAAGAACAGTGGGGCGCCGCAACGCGCCAGGTGGACTTCTATGATGTGAAGATGGATGTCGAGGCGCTGTTCGGCGCGCGCGGCAGCCGTCTGCGCTTTGAAGCCGCCTCGCATCCCGCTCTGCATCCGGGCCGCGGCGCCCGCATCGAACTGGACGGCAAGCATGTCGGCTGGATCGGCGAGCTGCATCCGCGCTGGGCGCAACAAGCCGACCTGGCGCACGCGCCTGTCGTGTTCGAAATGGACGTCGCCGCGCTGTCCGAAGGCGAACTGCCGCAAGTGCGTGAACTCTCGCGCCAGCCCGTGGTGGTGCGCGATCTGGCGCTGTGGGTCGATGCTCATGTGTCGGCGCAATCCATGCTCGACACCGTCGCCGCGGCCGTCAAGGCGGACCCGCAGCTGTCGGTGGTGCAGGACGCGCGCCTGTTCGACGTGTGGCGCGAGAAGGCCCAAGGCAGCGAGCCCGTCTCGGAGAAAAGCCTTGCTTTCCGTTTCTGGCTACAGGACACTGAGGTCACGCTGGACGAGGCCCGCGTGGCGGATTGCCTGGCACGCATCAAGGAAGCCTTGGTGGCTGCGCACGGCGCTCGCCAACGCGCTTGAACCATGGGGAACAGTATGCTTGCTGCCGAGCCGCGCACTCTGACCAAGGCTGAACTGGCCGAACTGCTCTTCGAGCGGGTCGGCCTGAACAAGCGCGAAGCCAAGGACATCGTCGATACTTTCTTCGAGGAAATCCGCGACGCCTTGGCGCGCGGTGATTCCGTCAAGCTCTCCGGTTTCGGCAACTTCCAGGTGCGCGACAAGCCGCCGCGCCCTGGCCGCAATCCCAAGACCGGCGAAACCATCCCCATCGCCGCGCGCCGCGTGGTTACCTTCCACGCGAGCCAAAAGCTCAAGAGCGTGGTGGAGCAGGCAGCGCCCGCAGCACCCGACGCCGAGGAGTGATACGCTTTGTCGGCAATTGTTATCGGCACCTGACGCATCGCGGCATAAAATCCCCTTATGACACGTACCGAATCCACCGTTACCTTACCGCCCATTCCCGCCAAGCGTTACTTCACCATCGGTGAAGTCAGCGACCTGTGTGGCGTCAAGCCTCATGTCTTGCGGTATTGGGAACAGGAATTCACGCAGCTCAAGCCGGTGAAGCGGCGCGGCAACCGCCGCTACTACCAGCATCACGAAGTGCTGCTGATCCGCCGCATCCGCTCGCTGCTGTATGAGCAAGGCTTCACGATCAGCGGCGCGCGCAATCGCCTGGGCGATGCGCGCGACGTGCCGCACGATCAGGACGCGGCAGTGCGCCTGTCGGGCGCCGAGATGCAAGCCTTGCGTAATGAGCTGGGCAACGTCTCGACGATGCTGGCCGAAGCCTTGGGCACGGCGGCGAACGTTGCAGGCGCAAGCGCCAGCAACGCCAGCCCCGCGGCCTGAACGCGGCGCGTCGTCTTTCCCAATATTGTTTGAACGCAGTACCTGCAACGCGCGGCTTATGCCGCGCGTTGCATTGAGCAGTACCTCGCGCTGCAATCATCGACGCGCATGCGGTTGATGCACTCGATGAACACAGCGCGAAATTTTTTTTGAGTATTCAGCACTTTTTTTGCACGAATGCGTGCAAACAATTTTTTGTTCTGCTATACTCTTTTTCTTTCGGGGCGTAGCGCAGCCTGGTAGCGCACTTGCATGGGGTGCAAGGGGTCGCGAGTTCGAATCCCGCCGTCCCGACCAGTAGTTCCAAAGGCCGTCAGTGAGAAATCACTGACGGCCTTTTCATTTTTGCTGCATCTATTTTCGATGCGACCAACGCAAGTCCAATGCATCGGCGCCTGCCAAAAGAAAGCCACCTGATGCAGGTGGCTTTTATTTTCTTCCGATCAGCTTCGATACGCCAGATGGATCAGCGGGTATGGCCTGCCTTGATCATCAAGCGGCGAACGTCCTGTACGCTTGAAGCCCATCCTTTCATAGAAGCCTACCGCCTGGCCATTCTGTTCATTGACGTCCGTCGTCATGTTGGGATGAAGCGAGAGTCCGTGCCGCACCAGCGCGGCGCCGATGCCTGTGCCGCGGCAGGCGGGATCGACGAACAACGCCTGCATGTGGCCGTCGTCGATCAGCATGAATGCCTGCGGATAATCGTTGGCGTCGACCGCAAGCCAGAGCGGCACTTGGGGGAGAAAGCCGCACACCATCTCGTCGATGGCCTGGCGATCCTCGGGTGAAAGAAAGTCGTGCGTGGCGTCCACCGCATTGCGCCAGATTTCGACGGCGCGCGCGCCTTCGTCGGGGCGGGAGGTTCTTATCGTAATCATCGGCGCAGAGTATTGGATTTCCTTTTGCGTCGTCAAATTGACGACGATCTGGTGCGTACCTGAATGGTATAAGTGCTCGGCAGCGCAACGACGGTGCGCTTGATGGTCACTGATTACTCCAGGCGGTCTGCGGATGAAAGTCATGAGAACTCTTGCGTTGCTCCTTTTGCTGACGCTACAGGCGGCCAACGCCGTTGCCGAAACGCAGGCGGACACGTCGGTCGCGCGCGTGGTGCAGGGCGGCCGCTGGACCGACGGCGCAGCCACGGGCGCGTACCGGATTGTCGTGGAAGAGGTCGGCTTCGAGCACGTCAGCTGCCGCGTACGGATTCAATGGATCGGGTCCGCGGCCGACGGCCGCCTCGCGAAACCCGTCGCGGAACAGACCTTTGCTGAACTCTCAACCACCTTCTGGAGTTGCGGGCAGGGCAAGCAGAGCGTGCTCGTCGGGGGCAATGTGCTGAAAGTGCAGGCCACGCACGCGTATTCCGGCGAGTCCTGCACATTTACGGCGAGGCTCGGCAAGCCGGGCCGATATCAATACGAAGGATGCAGCAACGAGAAGCCTGCAACCAAGGCTGGCGGTTGAGTCGCTCACCGCGGTGGTAAATCGCGCACCGCGAACCCCTGCGACGTCACGCCCGGCTTGGTTAAGATAACGCCCACTCTTCGATATGCCTACCTGATGCCTCTATCCCAACGCCGGTCCCTGCTCAAAAGAATATTCGCCAGCAAGATCACGCTTCTGCTGATTGCCTGCAATGTCGCGGTGTACGGCGTGGCGGGATTTTTGGACTCGCGGGCGTTCGAGAGCCTGAGCGAAACCTCGTTCCTGATCGATTGGGGCGGAAACGTGCCCGCCTTGACCTTGTCCGGGGAATACTGGCGCCTGTTCACCAGCATGTTCCTGCATGTCGGCTTCCTGCATCTGGCAATCAATATGCTGGCGCTGTGGTCGCTGGGGATCATTCTGGAGGCGCGTATGCGCTCCTGGGTGTTCCTGGGCGTGTATCTGCTATCTGGCCTGTGCGGCAGCCTGGCTACGGCGCTATGGCATCGCGACGATTTTTTCCTGAGCTGCGGGGCTTCGGGCGCGATCCTGGGCATTTTCGGGGCGGCGATCGTTTATGGCCTGCATGACCGGCGCATGGGCCGGCCGCACATCCCTCCCGGCAATCTGCTGTTCAGCCTGGTGCTGACCTTCGGCGCCGGCTTCGCGTTCGACGTCGACAACGCGGCGCACCTGGGCGGCTTGCTGTCGGGAGCACTGCTTGCGGGTATCGCGCTATACGCCGAGCGCTTGCGGCCGATGACGGCGGCGGTGGTCCTGGCCGCGACGGGCATGCTCAGCGCCGCGGCGCTGGCGGCGGTGACGCTAGCCAATCATGACCGCGACATGCAGGAACAGCTTGCCGCCGCCCAGTTCGGGCGCACGCTGGGAAAAATGGGATTGCTGGGCTCGGATCAGGCGCTATGGAAGGCTCCGTCGCTGGATGAGTGCATTGCCGGCGCGTTGTCCGCCGCTGCGCGCGACGGATCGCAAACGCCGGATCTGCGAGGTTGCGCGAAACCCGGCGACAGGGATCTGGCCTTGTTGGCGAGGTTCATGCCGCAGCAATACCAAAGCTGCCACGCGCAGATCGCAGGGTTGCGGAAACTCTACACGGCTGCCGCTGCGCAAGAGGCATTGACCGCGGCAGACCAGTACTGCGAACTTCAAACCCGGATCTATGGCGCGGTCTTTCAAAAAGACGGCGCTGAGATCGATCCTGAAACAGCGCGCCAGACACGTTTGAAGATGAACTTCCTGCTCGACACGAAGGGGATGTATCGGACCGATTCGGCGCAATTGCGGGCGCAGGCAGCAGCCCTGAAGGCGATACTCCGGCGGCCGGGTGAACTCGCATTGGCGGTCATCAGCCGGTCTGGTTGCCCATACTGGAGTTGCGAGCGCTAGCGCCAGCGACCGGGGCCATAAGCAAACGCAGCAATAAACGGGAGGACAAGGCGCCCCGGCATTCGTAGGATGCAGGCATTGTTCATGTGCCTGGAGCAGACGCCGATGTCTTTATCTCTTGCTGGAAAAGTGGCTTTGGTGACGGGCGCGTCCTCGGGCATCGGGCGCGCGGTGGCGTTGCGCCTGGCAGCCGAAGGCGCGGCGCTGGTGCTGACGGCCAGGCGCCGTGATCCGCTGGAGCAGGTGGCCGATGAGATCAGAAGCGCTGGCGGGCGGGCCTGCGTTGCGGCGGGAGACGTCGCCTTGCCGGACACGCACAGACTGGCGGCGCAGAGCGCGCAGCGCGAGTTCGGCGGCCTGGATATCGCGATAAACAATGCCGGCACCATCGGGCCCTTCAAGCCGCTTGCGGAAGTGGCCCTGGACGAATGGGAACACACGCTGAGCGTCAATCTCACGGCGGCGTTCCTGGGGGCGCGGCATCAGATCCCGGCGATGCTGGAGCGGGGCGGCGGCGCGCTGGTCTTCGTGTCCAGCTTTGTGGGGACGAGCGTGGGCCTGCCCGGGATGGCTGCCTACGGCACGTCGAAAGCCGCGCTGATGGGCTTGGTCAAAGGCATTACGGCGGACTACGGCGCGCAAGGCATCCGCGCCAATGCGCTCTTGCCTGGCGGAGTGGACACCGAGATGGCCGGGAATCAGGAGCAGAAGGACTGGGCGGCCAGTCTGCACGCGATGAAGCGGATTGCGCGGGCCGATGAAATCGCCTCGGCGGCGCTGTTCCTGGCCAGCCCGATGGCAAGCTTCGTGACGGGGTCGGCGCTTTATGCGGATGGCGGCAACTCCGCGGTGAAGTGAGCGCGCGGCAAGCACTCGCCGCGTGCGCTCAATCGTGCAAGACCGGCGCCTCGTTGGCAACCGCCTGCCGGCGCGAGTACATGTCCAGGGCTTCCTTGGCATTGACGCCCAACGGCCCGAGGACGCCCTCCAGCGCCTTGGCATTGCGGGCAAGCTGATCGCGGCCGGGTAGTTCGCCGTTGACCGCCATGATGACGCGATTGCCTGTTTGCAGATTGAAGAACTCTCCGAACACCGCGGCATAGGTCGCCGATTCGCGCGCGTATAGCTGGCTCTCGGTGAACGTGTTCGCCACCGCCACGCCGCCCGGCGCGAGGATGCCGCGCACGTGCTGCAGGAACTCCAGCGTCATCAGGTGTTCGGGGATGTAGTCGACGTCGAACGCGTCCAGCATCACCATGTCGTATTGCAGGCCGTCGCGATGGGCGCGTTCGATGTGGGCGCGGCCGTCTTCCAGGAAGAGGCGTTGCCTGGGGCCTTCCTGATAGCCGAAGTAGCGCGCCGCGACCTTGCCCACGGCGGGATCGATTTCAACGGTATCGATGACGGTGTCGGGCAGGAGCGCGGCCAGGGTCTTCTGCAGCGTGGCGCCGCCCAATCCGACGATCAGGATGTTGCGCGGCTTGGGATTGATGTAGAGCGCGGTCATCATCATGCGCGTGTACGAAAACACCAGCTGCCCGGGATGCGCAAGGCTCATGCAGGTCTGGCGGCCGACGTCGTGCATGGAGTTGAAGTTCATGCATCGCTCGCCGTTTTCCTCGAACACGAGCAGCTTGCCGAACTGCGAATCTTCGCTGTGGATCAGCTGGGGGCCGCCCGTGCCTCGCAGCAGCACCAAGGCGGCGCTGGCGATGACAAGGACGAGAATGGCGCGCAGGGCAATACGGAGCATGTAGCGGCAAGCAACAAGTGGGGGACGCGTCATCGTATCGTGCGCCGAGGCCTACCGTGCGGCGCGTTGGCGCGTGACCCCGGCTGGCAAGGCTGCGGCAACCTCGGGACGGCAGAAATCAACGATCGTTTTTTTGGAAAGACACGTTCGATATATTTCATTTCCTTAAATGCTCGGCTCTCCTTAGAATTTTGCTCGAAACGGGGCATAGATTCCCGTCCGGAAAATCAGAGGAGACCCGCATGTTCTACGATCCCGTCCCCAGGATTCAGGCCAGCGTATACGCCCGGCTGCCCGACGAGCTGAAGTGGCAAGGCCGGGACCTGAACGAGTGGGTCGCCAGCCAGCCGCAGGGCAATCCGCCGCGCTCGTTGCTGGAAGGGCCTTCCTTCGGGCCGGACGGCCTGTTGTATTGCGTGGACGTGATCAACGGCCGCGTCCTGCGTGTCGACGCGCGCGGCGAGTTCGAGCCGCTCGTGCAGTACGACGGCTGGCCCAATGGCCTGAAATTCCATCGCGACGGCCGCATCTTCATCGCCGACTACAAGCACGGCATCATGCAGTTCGACCTCGAGCGCCGCGAGGTGCGTCCGGTGCTCGAACGCTACAACATCGAGCGCTTTAAGGGCGTGAACGACCTGTTCTTCTCGCAAGCGGGGGACCTCTATTTCACCGACCAGGGCATGACCGGCTGGCAGGATCCGACCGGCCGCTTGTTCCGCCTGCGGCCGGACGGAAAGCTGGACTGCCTGCTCGACTGCATTCCCAGCCCCAACGGCCTGGTGATGGATCTGGACGAGCACGCGCTGTATGTGGCGGCGACGCGGGCCAATGCCATCTGGAAGGTGCCGCTGCTGCGCAACGGCCAGGTCGGCAAGGTCGGCACCTTCATCCAGATGTCGGGCGGCGGCGGCCCGGACGGCCTGGCGCTGGATGCCCGGGGAGGGCTGTGCATCGCCCACGTGGGCCTGGGCACGGTGTGGTGCATGGACCCCCTGGGCCAGCCGGCCCTGCGCATCCAGTCTCCGGAAGGGCTGCACACCACCAATGTGGCCTTTGGCGGGCAGGGCGGGCGCACGCTTTACATCACCGAGTCCAGTTCGGCCAGCATCCTGCGCGTCGAACTCGACGTGGCGGGCAAACCCATGTACCTGCCGGCGCCGCAGGCGCAGGCTCTCTGAACACCACATACCCCAACTACCAAAAGGACGGAAAAGATGGATCAGGCAATTGTGCTGGGCGCGGGCACCATGGGGGCCGACGTCGCCGCCGGCTTTCATGCGGCCGGCTGGCGCGTATGGCTGGTGGAGCCCGACGCGACGGCGCGCGCGGCGGCGACGCGGCGCGTGAACGCATCCAGCGAAATGATCGGCGGGCAGGCGGACGCCGGGCGCATCGTCACCAGCGCGACCATGGAGGAAATCGACTGGCGCGATACCCGCATCGTGGTCGAGTGCGTGCCGGAACTGCTGGAAGCCAAGCGTGCGGTGTTCGCCCGTCTGGAACAGCTGGCGCCCGCTTCCATTCCCTTGACCAGCAATTCGTCGAGCTTTCCCATCAGCGCCATCGGCGAGGGCTTGCAGACCCGCGCACGCATGGTGGGCCTGCATTACTTCATGCCGGCCCATTTGGTGCCCGCCGTGGAGGTGATACGCGGCGAGGCCACCGATGAAGCCATGGCCCAGGAAGTCAGCCGCATCATGCGCGATACCGGCAAGAAGCCGGTGCAGGTCAAGCGCGACGTGCCTGGGTTTCTTGCCAACCGCATCCAGCACGCGCTGATGCGCGAGGCGATCGCGCTGGTCGAGGAAGGCTTCGCGTCCGCCGAGGACGTGGACACCGCCGTGCGCTACGGGTTCGGATTCCGCTACATCGCGGCCGGCCCGCTGCTGCAGAAGGATCTGGCCGGCATCGACATCCATTGCGCGGCGGCTGCGACCATGTATCCGCATCTGCGCACGGACGACAGGCCCAGCGCGCTCATGCGCGAGCTGGTCGAGCAGGGCAACATCGGCGTCAAGTCGCCGTCGCTGAAGGGCTTCTATCAATGGACGCCGGACCGTGTCGCCCAGGAGCAGCGGCGCTACCAGGTCGCCCTTGGCAAGGCCATGCAGATCCTGAAGGATGAGGAAGCGTTGGCCTGACGCAGATTGCGACCGGGCTTCGAGCTTGCGGATGTCAGGGTTCTTTAGCCGCCAAGGCAGCCCTGCGCCATTCCGATGCTCGCCCCAATGGGGCTGCGCTTCGGATGGCTCCGGGCTACCTCGGCTGACAGTCGCCTAATGCGTTGGCTTCAGCCCCCTTCATGGGCAGATGCCTTGAGCCGGTGGCCGGGCGGAGGGATCCGAAGCGCAGCCCCACCGGGGCGAGCATCGGAATCCCGCAGCCCGGACGCCGGCGACTCAAGAACCCTGCTTCACAACACCGAAGTGCGATCCCGGATTTTCCTCATCCGAACGCCCCAGGACTCGCACGGATTTTTTTGACAGAACATAAATTTTTTTCTCTTTTCGCAGACGAGAGTTTGCGAACATGCGCCTAGAGCTTTCAAGCCATAAGAACGCATCGGGAGACAACAATGTTCTGTAAGAATGCCGCGCGCAAGCGCATTCACATCGCCGTGGCCGCCTTCATCGCGGCAGCCGCCTTCACCGTTCCTGGCCATGCCTACGCACAGGGCGCCGATAGCTATCCCGGCAAGCCCATCCGCCTGATCATTCCGTACCCGCCGGGAGGCGCGACCGACGTGATCGGGCGCATCGTCGGCCAGCGCCTGAGCGAACAGATCGGCGGCCAGGTCGTGATCGAGAACCGGGGCGGAGCGGGCGGCAATATCGGCGCGGCCGAAGTGGCGCGCGCCCAGCCCGACGGCTACACATTGTTGATGGGGGCGCTGACTTCGCATTCGGTCATGGCGACCCTGGAGAAGGACACCATTCCCTACGATTTGCGCAAGGACTTCGCGCCCGCCGGAGTGGTCGGTTTCGTGCCGCTGGTGGCCGTGGTCAATCCCAAGCTGCCGATCAACTCGCTGGCCGATCTGGTGAGCTACGCCAAGGCGAATCCCGGAAAACTCAATTTCGCCTCGTCGGGCGCGGGCGCGCCGCAGCGCATGGCGATGGAACTCTTCAAGCAGATCGCGGGCGTCAACATCGTGCACGTGGCTTATCGCGGCAGCGGCCCGGCCATGACGGACCTGGTCGGCGGCCAGGTGGAGACGATGACAGAGACGGTGCCCGCCGCGATCTCCTTCATCAAGTCCGGCCAGCTGCGTCCGCTGGCCGTGCTGACGCCGCAGCGCGTTTCGATGTTGCCGGATATCCCCACCGCCGAGGAACAAGGCTTCAGCGGCTTCAACGTCAGTTCGCTCTTTGGCGTGATGGCGCCGGCCGGCACGCCGGCTCCCATCGTCGCCAAGATCAACAAGGCGCTGACCACGGCGCTGGCCAAGGACGATGCCAAGGCCCAGCTGTTGCAGCAAGGCGTCTACGCCGACGCGTTAGACGTCGAAGCCTCCAAGGCGCGCCTGAACGCTGAAATCGAGCAGTGGGCCAAGGTCATCCGCGACGGCGGCATTACCGCAAATTAACTGGAAGCAGCTTGAACAAGATGAGCAAGAAAAACACCGAGGCGTCGCAGGGCGAGGCCGGCGGCCTGCGCAAAGGCCTCACCAGCTATGGCGACAGCGGCTTTTCGCTGTTCCTGCGCAAGGCCTTCATCAAGGGCGCGGGCTACACGGACGGCGCGCTGGACCGGCCGGTGATCGGCATCGCCAACACGGGCAGCGCCTACAACCCCTGCCACGGCAACGCGCCGCAGCTGCTGGAGGCCGTGAAGCGCGGCATCATGTTCGCCGGCGGGCTGCCGATGGACTTCCCGACCATCTCCATCCACGAGAGCTTTTCCTTTCCCACCAGCATGTACTTGCGCAACCTCATGTCCATGGACACCGAGGAGCTGATACGCGCCCAGCCCATGGATGCGGTGGTGCTGATAGGCGGATGCGACAAGACCGTGCCCGCCCAGCTCATGGGGGCCGCGTCGGCGGACATCCCGGCGATCCAGCTGGTGACGGGGTCGATGCTGACGGGTTCGCACCGTTCGGAACGGGTGGGCGCATGCACGGATTGCCGCCGGTACTGGGGCAAGTACCGCGCCGAAGAGATCGACGCTCAGGAGATCGCAGACGTCAACAACCAGCTCGTGGCCAGCGTGGGCACCTGTTCGGTCATGGGCACGGCAAGCACCATGGCCTGTATCGCCGAAGCGCTGGGCATGACCGTGCCTGGCGGCGCCACGCCGCCGGCCGTCACTGCGGACCGAATGCGTATCGCTGAACTCACGGGCGCACAGGCCGTCGAGATCGCCAGGCAGCGCCTGTCGGTCTCGAAGATCCTGACCGCGGATTCCTTCGAGAATGCCATGCGCGTGCTGCTGGCCATCGGCGGGTCCACCAACGGCATCATCCACCTGACCGCCATCGCCGGCCGGCTGGGCCTGGACCTGGATCTGCAGGCGCTGGACCGCATGGGGCGCGAGACGCCCGTGCTGGTGGACCTGAAACCGTCGGGCCAGCACTACATGGAGGACTTCCACAAGGCGGGCGGCATGGCCACGCTGCTGCGCGAACTCAAGCCGCTGTTGAAGCTCGACGCGCTGACCGTGACCGGCAGGACGCTGGGCGAGGAGATCGAGCGCGCGGGGCCGGGGTTCCCGCAGACCGTGGTCAGGACCAGGCAGAATCCGATCTATCCGCAGGGCGGGATAGCGGTGCTGTCCGGCAACCTCGCGCCCGAGGGCGCCATCATCAAGCAGTCTTCCGCCAACGCCGGGCTGATGGAGCACGAAGGCCGCGCCGTGGTGTTCGAGAACGCCGAAGATCTGGCGGGCCGCATCGACGCCGCCGATCTGGACGTCACGCCGCAGGACATCCTGGTGCTGAAGAACATCGGTCCCAAGGGCGCGCCCGGCATGCCGGAGGCGGGCTACATCCCGATCCCCAAGAAACTGGCGTCGCAGGGGGTGAAGGACATCATCCGGATTTCGGACGGCCGCATGAGCGGCACCGCCTTTGGCACCATCGTGCTGCACGTCACGCCGGAAGCGGCCATAGGCGGGCCGCTGGCCTATGTCAGGAACGGCGACCGCATACGCCTGAGCGTGAGCCGGCGCGAGATCTCCCTGCTGGTGCCGGACGAAGAGCTGGACCGCCGCCGCCGCGAGCAGCCGGTCACGCCGCCGACGGCCGAGCGCGGCTACAAGAAGCTCTTCCTCGATACGGTGACCCAGGCCGACAAGGGCGTGGATTTCGACTTCCTGCGCGGCGTGCCGGGCAAGTCGAAGTAGGGCTATGGCGTTGCCCGGCGTGCTTCCATGTTGCCGAAGAGGGTCCGGGCATCCTGGGAAATCGACGCGGCCATCTTGGCATGATGGCCGCGGGTATTCCAGATCAGGCCGTTCCGGCGCACGGGCGCGCGGTTGGGCAGCGGGATGCGCGCTACGTCGAGCGACTTCCACATGGACGACCAGTCCGGAATCAGCGCAACGCCCAGGCCTTCGTGCACCAGCGCGACGATGGCAAGCAGGCCGTCGATTTCCAGCCGCTGCTTGGGCCAGATCTGATGGTCGCGCAGATAGCGGTCGGCCAACTGGCCGCCGTAGATGTTGCGGTCATACCGTATGAAGGGTTGGGTCGACAGCAGGGTGTGGGCGTCCTGGTCCGCAAGATGGGACGGCGCCACCACGACCAGCGGCTCTTCCATGAACGGCTGCCAGAGACAGCTCTTGGGCACGGCGAACTGCGGTTCCACCACGATGGCAGCGTCCAGTTCGCCGCTGACCACCTTGCCGCACAGGTCGATGGAGCCGCCGGGCGTGACGAAGACGCAGGCGTCCGGATGCTTGCGGTACAGCGATTTCAGTATCGGCGGCAGCACGTTCGTCAACGCGGACACGAAACAGCCGATGCGGAATTCGCCCGGCTGGTCGCCGTCGACGGCCATGGCGCGCAGATCGCGGATATTGCGGATGGCCGCCTTGGTGCCTTCGAGGATGCGCATGCCGCTCTCGGTCGGCCGCACCGAACGCCCCGAGCGCTTGACCAGCGCCACGCCCAGGTCCATCTCCAACGCCTTGATGCGCGCGGCGATGGCGGCCGAGGTCAGATCGAGCTTGCGCGCCGCTTCGGCGAACGAACCGGCTTCGACGACCGCGACGAAGCTCTGCATGCACTTGATGTCCATGATGCGATGGGCCTATTGCCCTGAAAGGAGAAACTTCAGGTTGAAGATCGCACGAACCGCTACGAACCCGGCTGCGATGGTTGCAGGCTTATCGCGCCAATTTTCCGTATGTTATAGCGTCGAGGTTGAAATCCATGATCGAGCATGAACTGGCCCAAGCGCGCCAGGCAGCAGCAAATGGCCCCGGCAAGGGGGACGGCGGGTTTCCCCCTCTGCTCAAGGTAGGGGTTTTTCCCGAGTCGGTGGAAGCGCAGTTCCGTTCGAGGTTCACGTTGATCGACGAGGAGGCGCTGCAAAACGATCCCGCGCAGGCCGAGGCGATCGGCGGCATCGTCACGCGCTCGAACTACCGGATTCCCGCCGAGCTGATGGATCGTTTGCCTGGGCTGCGCATCATCGCCACCAACGGCGTCGGCTACGACGGCATCGCGCTGGACCGCGCGCGTGAAAAGAACATCGTCGTGACCAACACGCCGGACGTGTTGAACAAGGCCGTGGCCGAATTGGCGGTGGGGCTGTTGCTCGCCCTGCTGCGCAAGCTGCCTGCGGCCGACAGCTTTGTGCGCGCGGGCGCGTGGGAGGCCTCGCCCTTTCCGTTGGGGGCGAGCCTGGCGGGCAGGAAGGTCGGCATCGTCGGTTTAGGGCGCATCGGCAAAGAGATCGTCCAGCGGCTCGTGCCGTTTGAAGTGGACCTCAGCTACTTCGGCCGCACGCGCCAGGAGGCGCCGTGGCGGCATTTTGATTCTCTGCCTGCCATGGCCAGCCATGTGGACGTGCTGGTCCTGTCGTGCCCCGGCGGGGCGGCGACGCACCATATCGTCGACGCCGCCGTGTTGAGTGCGCTGGGGCCGGAGGGGCTGGTCGTCAACGTCGCCCGCGGCTCGGTGATCAACGAGGCCGACCTGTGCCATGCGCTGGCCAACGGCATCATCCAGGGCGCCGCGCTGGACGTCTTCGAAAGCGAGCCGTTGGGCGAGAGCCCGCTGCGGCACCTGTCCAACGTGATCCTGGCGCCCCATATCGGCAGCGCCACGCACGAGACTCGCCGCCAGATGGCGGAGCTGGCGATACGGAACCTGGTGTCGTTCTTTACGACGGGGAGGGCAGTTACGCCAGTGGCGTAGCTGGACGTTGGGCTGCCCGCTAGAACCACACCGTGGCAATCAACAGCGCGCAGCCCGCCGTCGCGGTGGCTGCCATGATGACGGCCAGGCGCAAGGCGATCTTGCGTTCCTTGCGGCCGACGTTGGGGTTGCCGACGTTGGCGGAGCGCAGTTGTTCCCAGGTCCACGCGGCGCCCGCTTCGCGGCTCTGCAAGGCCGAGGCGGCGTTCGCCGTGGAGCGGGAAATGCGGGTGAGCCGCAGCGCCGGATAGGCCAGCAGCAGCCCGGCCAGGAACAAGGCGCAGGCGCTGATTGCGCCCGCCGTGAAGGCCGAGCTGTCGCGCGCGGCGAACAGGATAAGGGACGCCGCCAGGCCGATGAGGTTCAAGCCGGCCAAGGCTTTCAGCGCCTGGACTCCCCAGGGGCCAGTGGCTTCCTCGGTGAAGTCTCCGACCGAGCGCCAGTAAGCGGCGTCGTTGGATGCGGCCTGGAAAAAGAAGGCGAGATCCCTCAGGAGCACGTCGCCTTGCCTGTCGTCGGGGCTCGTGTCCCGATGCCATTGGGTGGCGAACTTCCGGCTTCGATCGGCGTCCGCGTGATGCGCGCGGGCCCAGTTCTCTGCCAGACGTACCGCCGCTTCGACGGTAAGAGCCCCCGCGGGTCTTGCACTGTCTTTCATCTTTTTCATCCCCATATATGGGACATTGTACTAGGCCTGCGTGGGGGCGAGTTGATGCAAGACAGGAGGGCGATGCGCCGCGGAGATCAAGGCAGGGCGGCGCCCGGACCTGGGGCAGGCCGGGAGAAACACACTTCGAGCAGACTGTTGCTGCGCAATTTGATGGTGACGTCCATTCGTTGCCTGCCCGGGGCGGTGGCTGCAAGCAGTCCGAGGCCCAGGGCGCCGATCCAGGCGGGAAGAAAACTGGCCAGATCCCAACCCGTGATGCCGGTGTTGTAGGGCTGCTTGAGCACCCGAGCGGTCAGTCCGTGTTCATGGCAGAACGCCTGCATCGCCGCGGCGGTTTGATCGATGTCGACGATGTTCTCAAGAAAGAACGGCTCCTGCGCCAGCATCAGGCGGACAAGTTCACCAGCAGGCAGGCGGTTCTCGAAGTAGGTGCGTACCGTGGACATATGGCGGGTTCCGGGCGTGAGCAAATCGTCATGTGCCGGTGGCTGGAAGGCAAGCATGCCAGTCTTGGGGAATAGTCTATGCCAAATCCCCCCGCTGTTACGGTCCCGATTCACCGCCTCTGTGTCTGGCGGGCCACACGCTGGCCCCGCAAACTTTACAGGTCGCCGCGCAGTCCGTGCGGTTTGAGAGGACGTTCCATGCGCTACCGTTATGTCACCGCCGATGTGTTCACCAGCCAAGCGTACGGCGGCAATCCGCTGGCCGTCGTGTTCGACGCCCAGGGGCTGAGCGGGGCGCAGATGCAGCGCATCGCGCGCGAGTTCAACTATTCCGAAACCAGCTTTGTGCTGCCGCCGCGGGATCCGGCCCATACCGCTTGGGTGCGTATCTTCACGCCCGACCGCGAAGTGCCGTTCGCGGGGCATCCCAACGTCGGTACGGCCGTGGTGCTGGCACGAGAAATGGCTGCCTCCGGCCGGACTGTGCCGGAAACCTTTGTGTTCGAGGAAGAGGCGGGACTGGTGCGCATTGCGCTGCGCACGGGCGCAAGCGGCGCGGCCGGTGCGCAGCTGCTTGCGCCGCAACCGCTGTCGCGCGCCAGCGAGGCGCCGGCCGCCGCGGTCGCGCGGGCCTTGAGCCTGGAGCCTGCGGACATCGATACCTCCACGCATGCGCCGCAGGTGGCGTCGGTAGGCCTGATCTTCCTGGTGGTGCAATTGGCCAGCCGCGACGCCTTGCGCCGGGCCGTGCCAGACCCGGCAGGCTACGCGGCCTTGCTGCCGCTGGACGGCGCAAAGTCCATCTATGCCTACACCACCGATACGGGCGCGGGTGCACAGGCGGATGTCCAGGCTCGCATGTTCACGGGTCGCATGACCGAAGACCCCGCGACCGGCAGCGCGACGGCGGCCATGACGGCCTTGCGCACGGCCCTGCGCGGCGCGGGCGCGCTGCGCCTGCGGGTGGAACAGGGCGTGGACATGGGACGCGCCAGCGTGCTGCTGGCCCACGCCGAACCGCGCGCAGATGGCGTCTGGGCGGGTGTGGCGGGAGAGGCCGTGGTGGTGATGGAAGGTACGCTGGCGGCGCCTGATGTGTCTTGAGCCTGGCGGCTCCGCGTGGCCTCGTGTATGCTGACCGCATGAACGCACCGCATTTCGCGCCGATCTCCGGCGCAACCTGCCGACGAATCGCTCGACGTTTACGTTGAGTGGCCAGTCACGTCCAGGCGCCGAACCCTCGGCGCCTATCCCTGAAAGCCACGATACTCCTCGTGGCTTTTCTGTTTCTGGCTGGTCCCGCTGTCGAGGCGTATCGCAAGGCTTTCGTTGCCATCCTTGAAGGAACGAAGCATGAGTGCGCAAGACTTCGCCATCCGGCCCTACCATTCGACCGATGAAGCCGCGATCATCCAGCTGTGGCATGACTGCGGCCTGACCCGCCCATGGAACGATCCGCGCAAGGACATCGAGCGCAAGCTTGCAGTGCAGGCGGATCTGTTCCTGGTGGGAGAGGCGGACGGCGCGATCGTCGCGACGCTGATGGGCGGCTATGACGGCCATCGCGCCTGGATCAACTACCTGGCGGTCTCGCCCGCGCATCAGCGCCGCGGCCACGCGACTGCGCTGATGCAGGCAGTCGAGCGCAGGTTGCTGGAAATGGGCTGCCCCAAGATCAATCTGCTGATCCGGTCCGGCAATGCCGCGGTGAAGGATTTCTACGCGACCCTGGGCTTTCAGCAGGACGAGGTCATCAGCCTGGGCAAGCGCCTGATTCCGGACCTTTGACGGCACCGGACCAGGCGCGCGCGGCAGCGATCAGATCGCCACGGTCAGGTATACCGCTTCGCGGCCCACGATGGGCATGCGGGTGGGCATGAAGATGGTGCAGTCATCGCAGGGCGAACGGATTTCCTCGGTGCCGTTCATGGCGATGAGTTCACCCTTGACGAAGGTCTCGAAGCCGATCACCGGACGCGTGAAGGTGAAGTCCTCGGACTTCACCATATGCACTTCGAGCAGGCGGTAGCGCTGCGGCGCGGGCGGGGGCGGCGTGCCGGCAGGCATGTCGATCAGGCCCGTGTGCGCCAGGAAGCGCAGCGTGACGTCCGTGGCCAGGTCGGCGGCGGATTGCGCGAAGTGCTGGCCGCATTCGACCACCAGCGATCCGCTGCTGTCCGAGTGCGGATCGCCATGGCGGCCGTAGCCCATGACGCCGGTGCCAGGGAAAAGGTCGGGAGGCATCACCAGATGCACCTGCGGCACGCCGACGGCGCTGGCCAGCGCCGTGTTGCGGTCCATCTCGGTGTAGACCCAGAAGGGCTGCACCGGCGCACGCGTGGAGTGGATGTCGAGCACGAAGTCTGCAGCGTCGAGCACCGGACGCAGCTCGCGGGCGCGGCGCAGTTCGGGGCTGTCTTCCGGGCCGTCCAGCATGGCTGCCGACCAGATGCGGTTCAGGTTGTGGACGAGCTGGCGGTTCTCGTAGGGGTTTTCGATATCGAAGGCTTCATAGGCTTCGACGTGCGCGAAGCTGACGGTGAGCGTGCCGATCTTGGGGCGCACGCCGCTGTCCAGCAGATGGGTCGCAGCCACCATGCCGCAGATTTCGTTGCCGTGCGTGATGGCGTTGATCAGCACGTGCGGGCCGGGGCGGCCAGACTCGAAACGGTGCACGTAGGGAATGCCGACATTGCCCTCGCGGTAGGCCGAGAGATCGCGCGGCAGGACTTCGAGCGGAGCGGTGTCGGGTTCGAAAGCGGGATTTTTCATGGGGGTAGGGCCTATTCAGGACGGATGCCGGCGCGGTCGATCAGGTCTTTGTACAACGCCAGGCGCTCGGACATCATGGCGGTGAACTGCTGCGGAGTCTGGTTCTCGGGGGGCAGCGCGCCGGCCTTTTCCAGGGATTGCGGCATGCCATCCTCGGTGGCGGCGGTGCGCACGGCGGCCAGCAGCTTCTGGACGATGTCGGGCGGCGTGCCGGCGGGCGCGGCCAGGCCGATCCACGACATGGAGTTGAGCACGGGATAGCCCAGTTCCTCGAAGGTCGGCACGTCGGGCAGGGAGTCCAGGCGCTTGGGGGCGGCCACCGCCAGCGCGCGCATCTTGCCGACCTGGATGTGGGGCAGGAAGGGCGCCAGGTTGTCCAGCGCGAACTGCGCCTGGTCGGACAGCAGCGCGTTGATCAGCGGCGCGCCGCCGCGATAGGGCACGTGCACGGCCTGCAACTGCAAGGTGTTCTTCAGCAGTTCGGCGTTGAGCTGACCCATGCTGCCGATGCCCGCGGTGGCATAGTGCAGCTGGTCGGGGCGCGCCTTCAGCAGCGCCACGAATTCCGCCAGGTTGCGGGCCGGCACGGCGGCGTTGGTCACCAGCACATTGGGCGTGCGCGACAGCTGCGAGATCGAGACGAAGTCCTTGATCGGGTCGTAGCCCAGGTCATTGCGCATCAGCGGGTTGGCCAGGTGCGAGCTTTGCGAGGACGCGACCAAGGTGTAGCCGTCCGGCGTGGCGCGCGCGACGCGCTTGCTGCCGATGGCGCCGCCCGCGCCGTCGCGGTTCTCGATGATGACGCTGGTACCCAGCGCCTTGCCCAGGGCGTCCGCGTACAGCCGGCCGATCAGGTCGACGGAGCCGCCCGCAGGAAAGGGGACGACCAGCGTGATGGGGCGCGAAGGATAGGCGTCGGCGCGCGCGGCCAGCGGCAGCAAGGCGGCGCCCAGGCCGGCCAGGACCAGGCTGCGGCGGGTCAAGGACGGCCCCTGGGGGTGATGCTTCATGGAACTCTCTTGTGATGTCTGCGGGTTTGGTCTAATTTGCAATGAAAATTGCAGGCTGCAATATAAGATGCAATGTGTGTTGTGAGATTTGGGGTTATCACCTAGGGCCATGCAAGGATGAACCTGCACCAACGTATCGCCGGCTACGGCCGCAAGCTCAGCAAGAGCGAACAAATGCTGGTCGAGGAAATGCAGGCGCGCTATCCGCAGAGCTTGCTGGAATCGGCGACGGCGCTGGCCAGGCAGGTCGGCACCAGCGCTTCCACCGTGGTGCGCCTGTTGGCCAAGCTCGGCTACGAAAGCTATGCGCAGGCGCAGATGGAGGCGCGTGCGGAGGTGACGGCGCGCCTGGCCTCGCCCGGCGAACGCGCAGACGCGGTAGGCGCCGACAAGCCGTCGCCGCGCGCCTGCCTGCACAACGCCTTGCTGCACGACCAGCACAACCTGAAGGAGACTTACGCGTCGATCGACGTGGCGGCTTTCGAGGCCGCCGTGCGGCTGCTGACGCAGCGCAAGGGGCGGGTGCACGTGCTGGGGCTGCGCCAGGCCGCGCCGCTGGCCAGCCACGTGGCCTTGTACCTGAACCTGTGCCTGCCTTCGGTCAGGCCCATGGTCGCCGCCGGTCCGTTGTTCCTGGAAGACCAGCTGCTCTGGATCGACGAGGCCGACGTGCTGCTGGCGTTTACCTTCAGGCGCTATTCAGTTGCCGCGGCCAAGGCGGTGCAGTACTTCCGGCAGCGCGGCGGCAAGGTGATCCTGATCACCGATTCGGCGTCGGCGCCCGCTGCGGCGTCGGCACACCACGTGCTGATCGCGCGCAGCTCCAGCGCATCGCCTTTCGATTCCTACACCGCGGCCTTTTCCGTCTGCAATGCCTTGCTCGCGGCGGTGGCGCAGCGCAGCAAACAGGCCTTGGGCGCGGCGTTGGAGCGCGGCGAAGGCTTGTGGGATGCGCAATGGATACGCCCGCCGGGCGGCTGAAAGACGCGGCTCGCACCGTTGTGCGCGGCGAGTGCCAAAGGCCTGGATTCGGACCGATTTTCGGCCATTTGGAGGCGCGGCAAGATGCGTTCGCACTACCTGCTCTAGTACTCCATAACTCCTTGAAAACATTGCTTTTCAAGCCAAAAATTTTTTGGCATATTGCGGCCGGGAAAAGCAATTTCGAGGAGCAAGGAATGGGCGCGTGGCCACAGCGTCATATTGATGGATTCGAGGTGGAATGCCAGGTCATCCGGCTGGATACCGGCATGTTGGCGATCGAGGTTGCGGTATGCCGCAGGGTGGCAGGCGAATTCGAGCGCCGCTGGTCGCTGCCGCGCTTCGTGACCTTCGAGGATCCCGGGACGGCCAGACGCCATGCCGAACTGGTGCTGTCCGGCATCGTGTCGGTGGATGAAGCCACGGGCGAACCGCGCTACGGCATCCTGTAGCGGCGGGCCCGACCCGCGGCGGCAGGCAGGTTTTTGTTTCTTTTCACACAATCGCATGCTTTGCGCTGGCGGATTTGCCCGGTACATTGGTGTAGGGTGACAACAACAAAGGAGAGTTCCATGTTTGATACTTTTCCTGTCTTGCGCCGCGCTGGCCTGGCCGCCGCGGCGATCGGCGTGGCCGGCCTGATGTTTACCGGCTGCACCACCACCAGTCCCAAATCCTCGGCAACCGCGACTGAACAGCGCCAATCGCTGAACAGCGCGGCCGACGCCACCTTGGGCAAGCTCTATCAAGCCTCGCCGCAGTCCAGGGAACTGGTCGCGCGCGCCCGGGGCGTGCTGATCTTTCCCGATGTGTTGAGCGGCAGCTTCATCATCGGCGCCGAACATGGCAAGGGCGTGCTGCGCGTGGGCAGCTCCACCGCTGGCTACTACAGCACCACGGCGGGTTCCGTCGGCTTCCAGGCGGGCGCGCAGTCCAAGGCGATGGTGCTGTTGTTCATGACGGACGAGGCGCTTGCCAAGTTCCGCAACAGCAGCGGCTGGACCGTGGGCGCCGACGCGACGGTCGCGGTCGTCAACGTGGGCGCCAATGGCCGCATCGACACCAACACGGCGCAGCAGCCCATTGTCGGTTTCGTGATGAACAACGGCGGCCTGATGGCAGGCGTGTCCCTGGCTGGCACCAAGATCTCCAAACTGGATCTTTGAGCTGCCTGCCAAGCAAAACGCCGCGGATGGTCTCTGCGGCGTTTTTGTTTGGCGCGTCAGCCGGCGCTTCAGCCCATGAGCGTATCGCCGTTGTTGCGCACCGAACTCTCGCGCTGCATTTCGGCAGCTTCGATGTCCGGGTCCAGGCCGCGCCAGCGTTTGATGCGGCCGCGATCCTGCTCGGGCTCCCAGCCGAGCAGGCCGTAGCGCGTGATTTCGGTTTGACCCGTTTCGAATTCCACTTCGAAGTAGCCCTGACGATCGGGTAGCGTGCCGCCGGGGAACCAGTCGGTTTCAGGCATGGTGTTCTCCTTGCTAGGCGATGGGAGGGGCGCCGGCGCGGGGCGCGGCGCTTTCATTGTGGAGGGGCGTCGCGGATCCCGCAAGTTGCCGCCGCAGGCCTCACGCGAGCGGGACGGCAGTGGTGTACAGCACCTGCTTCAAGGCAAAGCTGGAACGGATGCTGGCTACGCCGGGGATGCGGGTGATGTGTTCGACGATCAGCCGCTCCAGTGCGTCCACGTCGGGCACCAGGGCGCGTATGAGGTAGTCGGCGTCGCCTGACATGAGGTAGCACTCCATGATTTCCGGCAGGACCGCGATCTCGCGTTCAAACACGTCCAGCGCCGCCTTGCGCTGCTTGTCCAGCGAGATCTGGATGAACACGTTGACCTTCAGGCCCAGCTTGCGGGCATTGAGCAAGGTGACGCGGCGGTCGATCAGGCCCTCGGTTTCGAGCCGGCGCACGCGCGCCAGACAGGGCGAGGCGGACAGGTTCACGCGCGCGGCGAGCTCGACATTGGTCAGCCGCGCATCGCGTTGGAGTTCGTTGAGGATACGGATGTCGGTGGCATCCAGGTTGATTTCCGGCATAAGTCACCCAGGTATGGTCATTCAGCAATTCATCTGTGCTGAGTATGACGGGTATCGCCCTTGAATGCAGTGAAATATGCTGGGGTTAACCCTATAGACTATTCCATCGTTTGGCAATTGTGCCAAAGCGCGGAATATTCAAGCAGTAGATTGGGCAGTAATGAGTCAGCAGAGCACGTTGGGCAGGTTTTTGCCGCTGGTCGGCGCGGTAGCCATCTGGGGCGGCAATTGGCCCGTCATGAAGCTGGGGCTGACGCACATGAGCCCGCTCTGGCTGGCCGCCAGCCGCTTCGGCTCGGCCGCGCTGATCAGCGCGCTGGTGCTGGGCATGCTGGGCCGCCTGCGCCTGCCCACGCGGCAGGAAATGCCGCTGGTGGCCGGCGTGGCGTTGCTGCAGATGGGCGCGTTCACGGCGCTGGCGCTGTGGGCGATGCAATACGTGGCGCCGGGGCGCGCGTCCGTGATCGCCTACGCCACTTCCATCTGGGTCATTCCGCTGTCCTCGCTGATCCTGAAGGAACGCCTGTCGATGGCGCAATGGCTCGCGACGGCGCTGAGCTATGCCGGCATCGCCGTCATCGTCGCGCCCGCGTTCAGCCCCTGGCAGGCGCACACGGTGGTCGGCCTGGCGATGCTGCTGGGCGCGTCCTTTGCATGGGCCTGCAACATCATCCAGCTGCGCGGCTACCGGCATATCCGTCTGGGCGCGGACATGATTCCCTGGCAGACCGCCATCGCGGCGCTGCCGCTGGCCGCGCTGGCGTGGATGCGCGATGGCGCGCCCGTCTTCCTGGCGCAGCCCGAGGCATGGCCGGTGATCCTGTACACCGGCCCGCTGGCTACCGCGCTGACCTTTATTGTGGTGCTGGGCATGACGCAGAAGATGCCGCCGGTGGCGACCTCGATCGCCATGCTGTGCGTGCCGGTGATCGGGCTGATCGTTTCGTCGCTGGTATTCCAGGAGCGCATCTCGGCCGACCTGGCGCTGGGCCTGGCCCTGATCGGCGCCAGCGTGGCGGCGTCGGCGGCGGCGACGCGCCTGAAGCGGCCTTTGGCGCTGCGCGCTTCGTAGTCCGCCTGCACGCCGCCGCCGCGAAGCCAGCCAGCGATGCGGTCTAGAATGTCGAGCGCCGGAACCGTTCCGGCTTCTCTAGCAGGCATGCGGCGGGTATGGATTCCTTATATGTGCTGGTCGCGGCGGGCGCCATGGCCGCCGGGTTCGTGCAGGGCCTCTCGGGCTTCGGCTTCGGCATGGTGGCCATGTCGTTCTGGGCCTGGACGATAGATCCGAAACTCGCTGCCGCCATGGTGGTGTTCGGCTCGCTGACTGGCCAGTTGCTGGCCGCCTTTACCATGCGCCGCGGATTCGCGGCGGTGCATCTGCTGCCCTTCGTGGCAGGCGGATTGCTGGGGATTCCGTTGGGCGTCAAACTGTTGCCATACCTGGATCCGCTGATGTTCAAAGCGCTGGTGGGCGGGCTGCTGGTGGTTTGGTGTCCAGTGATGTTGTTCGCGACGCGCTTGCCCCCCATCAAGGCAGGGGGGCGATTGGCCGATGGCGTGGTGGGCGCGATGGGCGGCGTCATGGGCGGCATAGGCGGATTCACCGGCGTCATTCCTACCTTGTGGTGCACCTTGCGCCGCTTTGACCGCGACGTACAGCGCGCGGTGATCCAGAACTTCAACCTGTCGATGCTGGTTGTGACGATGGCGAGCTATGTCTACACCGGTGTGGTGACGCGCGACATGCTGCCGCTGTTCGCGGTGATCGTGCCGGCGATGCTGGTGCCAACCTTATGGGGCACGCGCGTGTACGTGGGCATCAGCGACGTGTCGTTTCGCCGCATCGTGCTGGGCCTGCTCACTGTTTCGGGCGTGGCGCTGCTGGCGTCATCCTTGCCCAAGCTGCTTGCCTAGCGTCCTTGACCGGTCATCGGGGCGGGACCGGCGACATGCTATCGTTGGGTATTCAAGAGAGAATCACCGCATGGCATTGCACCGTTTCGAGAAAGGCGAGTTGGGACATTGGCTGCGCATCGTGGCCGACAATTGCGCGCCCGGCGCCGTCCAGACCGAAGTGCCCGCGCACGTCGCGCAGGCGCTGGAGACGCTGCGTTGCATTGCAGCCGACGCCGACGGCCGCTGGCTCATCACCGAGAAGGGCAAGCTCGCCCTGCGCATGGAAGAGCCAGGCGCCATCCACGTGCGCTGACCCGCGAAATCCGATTATGTCGACAGCAGCGGCCCGGGGCCGCTCTCCGCGTTTCGCTGCGTCTTGACCGTTTGGTGCGGGAATTTCCACACAATTTGCGAATGTTTTCGCAGTATTTCGCGAGTTCGCGACCACTAGGGCCGTGCTACGGGAATTTCCTGAGACGGAATGCGCGATTTGGCTGCTTTTCGACGTATCGCAGGCCACGAGTCGCCAGTAAGATGAACTTGCGTGACGTTTGCAGGTCTATTCATTTGCGCGGGGATTCTGCCCCCGCAACGTCACGCGTGGTTCACGCGTTTAGGTAACCGACTGGGAGGTAGCACATGCAGCATCGTGACCAGGAAGTTCTGATCGACGTTTCCACAGCGGCCATGGATACCGGCGGATATGGCGTACTGCTGACGGTTACGGCCGAGGGCGGCACCGAAGTGGATGCCGCGTTTTCCCACTTGGGCAACTGCGCTTCGTTGGACGAAGCACGCGATCGCGCGGAAGTATTCGCGCAGAACTGGGTAGAGGAAAACATCTTCCGATAGGGCGCCCCGCCCTGGACGGAGCTGATTGGCTGGACCGGTCTGTGTGAGCATGACGCTTCGGAGAATACTCAAAGGTTTGCGACGAAAATTTCGGTTATCGTTGCTGCTCCAAAATCTGGGGCCCTCAGTGGGTATGCGCCGTTCCAAGATGACTGCCGCACAGACCAACTCTTCACTTGCGGAACACATCCGCGCATTCCGCGACCATTTTGATTCCGTTGTCCTGCCTCTTTGGATGGGGCAGGGTTTCAATGGCGCGCTGGGTCTGCCTTTTGAATCGCTGGACGCAGCTACCGGCCGCCCGCTGCCGGCCGAGCGCTACCGCGCCATGGCTTGCGCGCGCCAGCTCTACGTTTTTTCAGAAGCGTCTGGCGCCGCCGCGCGCGCGCATGCCGATGTGCTGTTCGAATCGCTGCGCCGCGTATTCCGCGACGAGTCCCATGGCGGATGGCGCTACAGCGTGGACGCCGCCGCACATGCGCTGGACGACACGCAGGACCTGTACACCCACGCGTTCATCGTGCTGGCCTGCGCCGCCTATTTCCGCCGCAGCCGCAATGCCGATGCGCGCAAGCTCATGTTGTCGACGTCGTCGACCATCGAGGCGCGCTTCAAGACTGCCGACGGGCTGTATCACGCGGCGCTCAGCGCCGACCTGAGCCAGCCGCTGCGCCCGCCCGCGCAGAATCCCATGATGCATCTGACCGAGGCATATCTGGCGGCGGCCCAGGTCGCGGAGCCGGCGCTGTACGCGCAGCGTCTGCGCGGCCTGGCGCAAGGCATCAGCCATTTTTTCGTGCATGCGGCCTCCCAGTGCATCTCGGAACAGCGGCAGGGTACGGCCGGCAACCGGCTGGAGCCCGGGCATCAGTTCGAGTGGCTGTCGCTGGTGCAAGGCTCGGCCGAGGTTTTCGACGGCCTGGAGCTGACGGAGTCGCTGCCGCGCGCGGTGCGCTGGTCGCGCCGCCATGGCGTGGACGCGGGCGGGGTGGCGGCATCGCTGGACGAGTCCGGCGCCGTGATCGACGATACGCGCCGGATCTGGGCGCAGACCGAGTATTTGCGGGTGCTCGGCGTGCTGGGGGATCTGCCCGCGCTGGAGGCCGGCCTGGCCATGTTCCGCGCGCGTTTCCTGCACGCTGGCGGCTGGTACGAATGCCTGGACGCGGACGGGGTGGTGGTGCGCGCGGACATGCCTTCGACCTCCCCATACCACCTGGCTACCTGCCTGTCCGCCATGCCGACCGTTGTTTAATTGTGGCGTTAACAATTATTTTTGGATTTATCGTCATATATTGATAGAAAAGTATTGGTGGAATCCCTTACAATTTGGTTACTATGTTTGTAGGGAAGCATCAATGAGCGTTATGTGCCTGGCTTGCCAACGCATTAACCCTGGGCTTGCTGGCGTTGCGCCGCATGCCCATCTGGGGCATCAGGGATTCACCAACCCGACGCAGAAGGGCCGGGAAGAAAGCCGTGAAGACCACTTCCGCTGCCTGAATTGCGGGGCGAAATGGCTGCGTGAAACCGACAAGTGGGGCGTGGACCTGGGGTTCAAGCTCGCACCCTGAGCTATTCGCTGCGCCATCCAGACGGGCTCCTCAGGAGCCCGTTTTCATTTCGTCGCAGTTGTTCTCCGTCACACGAAACCACATGTTGCTTGCTGCCGCTCAACCCGGGCCGGCGGCGACCACGTCGGGATCCTGCCCGGCAGTCTCCAGCAGCCATAGCCGGAAGCAGGCCAGCGCATAGTGGTCGCGGCGCTGGGCCGGCGCGCATAAGTGATAGCCGCGGGCGATGCGTATGGGCAGGTCGGGAAACGGGGCCGCCACGCGTCCCGCCTGCAGGTCGTCGCGGACCAGGCAGCGCTGCAGCACGGCAATGCCCATGTCGGCCATGACGGCGCGGACCAGGATGGAAACCTGGTCGAAACCATTGGACAGCTGGACCGAGGCGCGCGGCACGCCAGCAGCGGCCAGCCACTGCATCCAGTTGTCCATGCCATTCGAGTGATACAGCAGCGGCTCCCCAAGCAGGCCGGCCGGGGTGTCCCAGAGTCCCTGCGCGCGCCGCGCCGCCAGCCGGGCGGGGTGGCAGATCACGACCAGTTCGCGCCCGATCACGTAGTCCACCTGCCAGCCAGGCCATTGCTCGGGCAGGCCGGACAGGATGCTGGCATCGGGCGTCGCGCCCGAAAAGTCCTCGTTGCGGCGGTAGGCCGCGAAGCCGAGCTGGATATCCGGATGGCGCGCGTGAAAGTCGGACAGGCGGGGCACCAGCCAGGCGCTGGCCAGCGTCGGCACCGTCGACAGCGTCAGGCGCAGGCGGCGGTCGTTGGCGCGCAACCCGGCGCTGAGCGATTCGATCTGCTGCAGCGGGCCTTGCGTGCCGTCGTACAGGCGGCGTCCGGTTTCAGTCAGGGTCAGGCCATGGGCGTTGCGATGCATCAGCGGCTGGCCGAAATGCGCTTCCAGGCGGGAAATGGCGCGGCTGACGGCGCCCTGGGTGACGCACAAGACCTCCGCGGCGCGGGTGAAGCTGCCCAGGCGTGCCGCCGTCACGAAGGCGTGCAGTTCGGACATGGAGGGCGAGTGCAGTCGCATCTAGCATGACCATTGGTAATGAAGCCGTGCAATATAGTCGTTTGAAAGGGGATCGTAAAGTTCGGACACTGGCGGCCTTGTCGACTGACCTTCAACTTTCGGAGTCATCCCCATGTCCCGCCGCCTTCTGGGCCGATCCGCGCGCTTCGCGCTCGCCGGCATGTTCGCTACCCTGTCCTTCGCCGGCATCGCCCAAGCCGCCGACTATCCCGCCCGTCCCATCAAGCTGGTGGTGCCGTTCGCCGCCGGCGGTTCGACCGACATCGTGGCGCGCCTGGTGGCCGAGTACGCCGGCCGTGACCTGAAGCAGACCATCGTGGTCGAGAACAAGGCTGGCGCCGGCGGTTCCATGGGCATGGAGCAGGTGGCCCGCGCCACGCCCGACGGCTACACCATCGGCATGGCCACGATGAGCACGCATGGCTCGAATCCGGCCGTGTTCCGCAAGATGAACTACGACCCGGTGAAGGATTTCGTGCCGGTGGCCAACGTGGTCGCCGTGCCCAGCATCTTCGCGATCAACCCGGGTCTCCCGGCCAAGAACATGGCCGAGTTCGTGGCCCTGGCCAAGAAGCAGCCGGAACGCTATAGCTTCGCTTCGCCGGGCGTGGGTTCGCTGGGTCACGTGAACATCGAGAACTTCATGATGCTGTCCGGCATCAAGCTGCTGCACGTGCCGTACCGCGGCGCCGGTCCGGCGTTGAACGACGTGATGGGCGGCCAGGTGGACGCGATCACCGACAACCTGTCCTCGACCCTGCCGCAGGTGCAGGGCGGCAAGCTGCGCGCGCTGGCCGTGCTGGGCGCCGAACGCTCGCCGCTGCTGCCCGACGTGCCGACCTACATCGAGCTGGGCTACCCCGACATGGGCACGGGCGGCTGGTTCGGCCTGGTGGCGCCCGCCGGCACCCCGCCGGCCGTGATCGAGCGCCTGAACAAGGCGGTGCGCGCCGCCCAGGACGATCCGGAATTCCGCAAGAAGGCCGAGGAAGTGGGTGGTACGCTGGTGCGCACCACGCCCCAGGAATTCGAGGCGCAGATCCAGCAGGCCCTGGCGCGCTACGCCAAGGTCGCCAAGACTGCCAACATTCAGGCTGATTGACGATGACCCACGCCGACTTCGACGCTGTTTCCGTACACGAGCCCACCGGCCCGGCCTTGCCGCTGGTTTGCGATTCGCCGCATAGCGGCGAGCGCTATCCCGACGATTTCGGCGCCGCGGCCACCCTGGCGCAATTGCGCCAGGGCGAGGACACGCACGTGGACGCGTTGTGGTCGGCGGCGCCGGCCCTGGGCGCGACGCTGATTGCCGCGAACTTTCCGCGCGTCTATATCGATCCGAACCGCACGTTGCAGGACCTGGACCCGGAGCTGCTGGCGCAGCCCTGGCCCGAACCGCTGGACCCGGGCGAGAAGACGCGCCTGGGCAAGGGTCTGATCTGGCGCAGGATGGACAAGTCCACGCCGATCTACGATCGCAAGCTGACGCTGGCCGAAGTGCGCCACCGCATCCAGGCGTACTACGAGCCCTACCATGCTGCGCTGTCCCAGGCGATTCAGCAGGTGCGGCAGCGTTTTGGCGCGGTCTGGCATCTGAACCTGCATTCCATGCCCAACGACGCCTACGAGCGCCTGGGCCGCCAGAGCGAGCATCCGCTGGCGGACTTCGTGCTGGGCGACCGCGACGGCACGACCTGCGAACCCGAGTTCATCGCCCTGATCGAGACCGCCTTGCGCGACAAGGGTTACACCGTGGCGCGCAACGACCCCTACAAGGGCGTGCAGCTGATCGCGCAGATCGGCCAGCCGGCCTTGAACCGCCACAGCCTGCAGGTGGAAATCCGCCGTCCGCTGTACATGGACGAAGCCACGCGCGAGCGCAACTCGGGCTTTGCGCCGCTGCAGACCGACCTGTCCGACGTGCTGGCCCAGGTGGCGGCCTACGTGCGCGCGCGCCAGGCGGCGCCGGCTTAAGTTTCCCCGCGGCTGGCCGTAGTCGGTAACAAGGAACCGCGCTTTTTTTGGGCGCGGCCACACGGAACCGCAATGGCTGAGAAGATCATCAACGGATTTTCGGTGCTCGCGTACGCGACCCAACCCGAGGGGCGCGTGCCGCCGCGCGCTTTCATCGAAACGCGGCGGCTGCCGAAGAAAAAGAGCCAGGCCGAACTGGACGCGCAAGCCGCGACCCAGGCTGATGCCTCAGCGCCGCCGGATGAAGCCGCGCAGCAGGAAGCCGAGCCCGACACCCAGGCTTTCGAGATCTTTATCAGCCGACGCTTCCGCAGCACGGTCGAGGCCATGTCGGCCGCGCGCAACGCGCTGGACCGCGTCAAGCTGGTCGATGAGGACGGCGTTCCGGACCACTTGCCCGAATAGTCCGGCCATGGGGCGGCAACGCGCCGCTCATATTGTTATCCCGCCTTTGTATTTGTCGAGCCCCAGAGCGCAGGCCGATGATGCCGCATGGCAAGCATCGCCATGTGGTCGTTCCGGATAGACGCCGCGAACATTGGCCGCGGCGCTTGCCCGAACACATGCCAACCCCAAGCGAGGCAGTCAGAAAGAAAGCCTCAGGTCAGCGTGCTGCGCATCAGGATCTCGGTCAGCGCCCGCGTGGGCTTGTTGGGCGCGGGCGCCGAGATCACGATGAATTCCACCTGTGGCAGCGCGGGCAGCTGCGCGGCGCCCGCCGGAGCGGCAAGGCCCAGGGTGGACAGGTGCGAAGGCTGCACCGTGATGCCCAGGCCGGCGCGGGCGGCCGCCTGGCAGCCGGCGTAGCTGGTGCTGGTGCACACGATCTGCCAGCTGCGGCCGGCGCGGGCCAGGGCGTCCAGCGTCAGGCTGCGGGTCACGCTGGGTTCGCGCAGCAGGATCAGGGGCAGCGGCTCGCCGGGCGCCACGCGCAGGCCTTCCTTGGCCTGCCACAGCAAGGCTTCCTTGTGCAGGGTCTGGCCGCGCCGGTCGCCCTTGCGGCGCTTGCCTATCATGACGTCCAGGCCATTGTCGTCCAGCAGCTTGTAGAGCTCGCTGGTGACGCCGATGGTCAGGTCCAGTTCCACCTCGGGGTGGGCCAGCCGGAAGGCGGCCAGCACGTCGGGCAGCGGGCCCATCGCCAGGTCGTCCGAGGTGCCCAGGCGCACGCGCCCGCGCAGGCGGGGCGCGTCGAACAGGCGCTCGGCACGCTCGTGCGCGTCAAGGATGATCTGCGCATGCACCAGCAGGCTGCGGCCGTCGCTGGTGAGCGCGAGCGAGTGCGTGTCGCGCTGGAACAGGCGCCGGTTCAAGGCCTGTTCCAGCTGACGGATGTGCTCGCTGACCGTGGGCTGGGTCAGCCCCAGCCGCCGGGCGGTTTCGGTGAAGCTGGGCGCGGCGGCGGCAGCGGCGAAGGTCTTGAGCCACAGAGGATTGAGCATGGCGGCCTGGTCATAGGAAAGTCCGATGACAGTTAAAGTACCTAGTGGGCTTCACGATGGCAAGCGCCGTGCCTATAGTTTCCGCAATCCCTACGGAAACCTTTGCCATGCGCCGCTTCCTGCCCGACCAATTCACGCTCATCCTGATCGCCACGGTGGTCTTCGCCAGCTTTTTCCCGGCCGTGGGCAAGGGCGCGGCGTTCATGACCGTGGCCAGCAACATCGCCATTTCGCTGCTGTTCTTCCTGCACGGCGCCCGGCTGTCCACCGATGCCATCGTGGCCGGCGTGAAGGACGTGCGCCTGCACGCGCTGATCCTGGCTTGCACCTTCCTGCTGTTTCCCGCGCTGGGGCTGGGTTTGCGGGCGCTGTTTCCCAACCTGTTGACGCCGTCGCTGTGGCTGGGCGTGCTGTTCGTCTGCACCCTGTCGTCCACCGTGCAGTCGTCGATCGCCTTCACCTCCATGGCGCGCGGCAATGTGCCGGGCGCGATCTGCGCGGCCACCGCGTCGAACCTGCTGGGCACGGTGCTGACGCCGCTGCTGGTGGCGGTGCTGCTGCACCGCCAGGGCGGGGGCCACGGGCTGGCCGACGCCGGCCGCATCCTGCTGCAGCTGCTGCTGCCGTTCGCGGTGGGCAGCCTGCTGCGGCCCTGGATCGGCGCCTGGGCCCAGCGCAACAACCGCACGCTGTCGAAAGTGGACCGCAGTTCGATCCTGCTGGCTGTCTACACCGCGTTCAGCGAGGCGGTGGCGCAGGGCATCTGGCACGCGTTCCCGCCCATCGACCTGGCCTCCATGGTGCTGGTGAACGCCTTGTTGCTGGGAACGGTGCTGCTGATCACGACCTGGGGCAGCCGCAAGCTGGGGCTGTCCAAGGAAAACGAGATCACGCTGGTGTTCTGCGGCTCGAAGAAGTCGCTGGCCTCGGGCATTCCGCTGGCCACGGTGCTGTTCGGCACCTCGCAGATGGGCGTGGTGGTGCTGCCGCTGATGATCTTCCACCAGATGCAGCTGATGGTCTGCGCGGTGCTGGCGCGGCGCTACGCGGAACGGCAGGCGCCGGCGGAAGCGGCGGCGGCGCGGGCGTGAAATCCGCGCAAGGGTTCTGCTGGAGCGTACCGTTCTAGGCGGCCGCCTCTTCCCAAGGACGGATCTTGCCGGCCGGCTGCCAGTAGACCGCGCCGTCGCGTTCCTCGACGGCCAACGCGGTCAGGCGGCCGTTCTTACAGGGGCCGCCCACGCATAGCCCCGTGTCCGGCTGGTAGGTGGCGCCGTGGCGCGCGCACATGATCAGGTCGCCGGCGCGGGTGAAGAAGCTGCCTTCCCAATCCAGTTCTACGCCGACGTGCGCGCAGCGGTTCAGATAGCCGTGCACGCGGTCCTGATAGCGCACGAAGAAGGCCGTGGTGCGGCCGGCGGCATCCGACACGGGGAGCTTCACGCCCAGGCCGCCGTTGGCGAGGTCGGAGGAAGCGCAGACGCGGACGGCGGGGACGGGGGCTGAATCCTGCATGGTGGGCCTGGAAATCAAAGGGTGCGATGTTCGGACAGGGGGAAGGGCTTGTCAATCCGGCGCGCCGGTCAGGGCGCTTTGCTGCTGGCGGGCCCACATGCCGGCGTAGATGCCGTCCTGCGCCAGCAGCTGCGCATGGCGGCCGCGTTCGACGATGCGGCCTTCGGCCAGCACGATGATCTCGTCCGCATCCGCCACGGTGGACAGGCGGTGGGCGATGATCAGCGTGCTGCGGCCCTGGCTGACTTCGCGCAGATTGGCCTGGATTTCGCGTTCGGTGTGGGTGTCCAGCGCGCTGGTGGCTTCGTCGAACAGGAAGATGGGCGGGTTCTTCAGGATGGTCCGGGCGATCGCCACGCGCTGCTTTTCGCCGCCGGACAGCTTCAGCCCGCGTTCGCCCACCATGGTCTGGTAGCCGTCCGGCATGGCCATGATCAGGTCGTGGATGTGGGCCAGGCGCGCCGCCGCCTGGATCTCTTCCTCGCTGGCGCCGGGGCGGCCGTAACCGATGTTGTAGAGGATGGTGTCGTTGAACAGCACGGTGTCCTGCGGCACGACGCCGATCGCGGCGCGCAGGCTGGCCTGGGTCACGCTGCGCACGTCCTGGCCGTCGATGAGGATCGCGCCGCCGTCGGCGTCGTAGAAGCGGAACAGCAGGCGCGCGATGGTCGATTTGCCGGCGCCGGAGGTGCCGACGACGGCCACGGTCCTGCCCGCGGGGATGGTGAAGCTGACGCCCTTCAGGATGGGGCGGCGCGCGTCGTAGCCGAAATGCACGTCGCGGAACTCCACTGCGCCGCCCGCCACGCGCAGGGGCTGCGCATCGGGCCGGTCGGCCACTTCGCGGTCCTGTCCCAGCAGTTCGAACATGCGCTCCATGTCGATGATGGCTTGCTTGATCTCGCGGTAGACGAAGCCGAAGAAGCTCAGCGGCTGGTACAGCTGCAGCAGGTAGGTGTTGACCAGCACGAAATCGCCCAGCGTGTAGCGGCCCTCGGCGATGCCGGTGGCAGCCATCCACATGACCAGGGTGAGGCCCACCGAGATGATGGCGGCCTGGCCGATGTTGAGGATGGACAGGCTGACCTGGCTGCGCACGGCGGCGCGTTCATAGCGCTTGAGCGACGCGTCGTAGCGGCGCGCCTCGTGTTCCTCGTTGCCGAAGTATTTGACCGTCTCGTAGTTCAGCAGGCTCTCGATGGCCTTGGTGTTGGCCTCGGAGTCGGTTTCGTTCATCTGGCGCCGGAACTTGGCGCGCCATTCCGTGACCAACAGCGTGTACGCCATGTACAGCGTGACGGTGGCGCCGGTGGCCAGCGCCAGCCAGATGTCGAACATCTTCCACAGCACCACGCAGACCAGCCCGATCTCGAAGAAGGTCGGCAGGATGCTGAAGAGCAGGAACGACAGCAGGGTCTGGATGCCCTTGGTGCCGCGCTCGATGGCGCGGTTCAGGCCGCCGGTCTGGCGCGTCAGGTGAAAGCGCAGCGCCAGCGCATGCAAGTGGCGAAAGACCTGCAGGCCGACCGCGCGGATGGCGTGCTGCCCGACGCGCGCGAAGATGGCGTCGCGCAGTTCCGAGAACAGCAGCGAAAGCACCCGGGCCGTGCCATAGGCCAGGATCAGGCCCAGCGGCACGGTGACGGAACCCGGGGCGCCCTGGCCCAGCTCGTCGATGGCGTGCTTGTACAGCAGCGGGACATAGACCGTGGCCACCTTGGCCGCGAACAGGCACAGCAGGGCCGCGATCACCCGCGTTTTCAGGCCCGTCTCGCCGGGCGGCCAGAGATAGGGAAAGAGGGTGCGCAGGGTGGAAAAGCCGCCGCGGCGCTCGGGCCGCGTGTCAGGAGCGTTCATGGTCTGGGGGGATGCATGGGCCGTCGGGCCGTCGGAAGCGCATTATCGGCCACAGGCGCCAATTCTGCCGCAGCACCGCGCCCAGGGGCGAAAACGCCTGCTTTGGCAGAGGGCATTCAGGGATTTTGCGGCTCTGGGGGTAATATCGGCCTCACGACCCCTGGGATGTGTAGACCTCTCCCGGGGGTTTTCAATCCGGCATGGTGACTCGGGCGCAGCCTGGCGGGCCCGTTCTTTACTGTCTCAACCAAGGATGAAGCCTGGCTGCCCCTTGGTTGCGCGACCCGGCGCATATTCGCCGCGCGGACGTCGCGTCGCAAGCTACGGAGGGTCTTATGGCGAAAGTACCGGCAATGCAATTGAACGACGGCGGCAAGATTCCCCAGCTGGGCCTGGGCGTCTGGCAGGTGCCGAACGATCAGGCCGCCGCAAGCGTGAAAGAGGCGCTGGCGGCAGGCTACCGCTCGGTGGACACCGCGGCCATCTATGGCAACGAGGCTGGCGTGGGCGCGGGCTTGCGCGCGGCCGGCGTGGCGCGCAAGGATCTGTACGTCACGACCAAGCTCTGGAACGACAGGCACGGCTACGACGAGGCCCATAAGGCCATGGACGAGAGCCTCGAAAAGCTGGGCCTGGCCTATGTGGACCTGTACCTGATCCATTGGCCCGTCGCCGGCAGCACGAAGTTCCTGGATGTCTGGAAGGCCATGATCGAAATGAAGGAAGACGGCCGCGCGCGCTCGATCGGCGTGTCCAACTTCACCCAGGCCAACCTGGAGCGGCTGCTCGACGCGTCCGGCGTGACGCCGGCCGTGAACCAGGTGGAACTGCACCCCGGCTTTACCCAGCAGGCGCTGCGGGCTTTCCACGCCAAGCACGGCATCGCGACGGAGTCATGGAGCCCCTTGGCCCAGGGCGGCGTGGCCAAGGACAAGGTCATCCTGGAATTGGCCAGGAAGCACGGCAAGTCGCCGGCCCAGGTGACGCTGCGCTGGCATCTGCAGCACGATCTGATCGTGATCCCGAAGTCGGTGACGCCCGCCCGCATCCGCGAGAACATCGACGTCTTCGACTTCGAACTGTCGGCGGCCGACATGGCCGCCATCGACGGCATCAAGCAAGGCGCGCGCCTGGGGCCGGACCCCGAGACCTTCGGCAAATAATGCCGGACGCCGGCACGGGCCTGGCGGTCGCGTCTAGCGCTGCAGCGGGAACACCCAGTAGCGCACGATGACCGCCAGCAGGATGGCCAGGGCGATCCAGGACGCCCAGTGCCAGCCTCCCGTGCCCAGCAGGGCGGCCAGCAGGCCGAACACGCTGAGCACGCCCAGCAGGATCGGCGCGCCCCAGACAAACATGAAACCACGGGCCGTCTTGCTCATGCGGGGGTCCTTTTCGGGATGGCGGCGGCCTGGTGCTTGCGCACGAGTTCGGCGATGCGCGCCTCGGTGGCGCGGCGGCGGGCCAGCCAGAGATAGAGGCCGCTGACCAGCACGATGATGGTGATGACGTCCAGCAGCGCCCAGATGATCTTCAGCGGCATGCCGCCGTAATCGCCGAAGTGCAGGGGCCGCGACAGTTCCAGCGCGGTCAGGTACCAGGGCATCTTGGCCACGGTGGTCAGTTCGCCGGTCTTGCCGTCCACCAGCACGGGCGTATTCAGCTTGGAGGTAAGCGGCGTGTCGCCGCGCATCCAGGTGATGTAGTGGTGGGGACTGCCGAAGGCGTTGCCGGGGAAGGCGATGAACGATACCTCGTTGCCGGGCAGCGCCTTTCTGGCCGTATCGGCCGCGCCTTGGGCCGAGGCCAGCTCGGTGGGGACGCTCTGGCCCTTGTAGGGTTCCAGGATGCGCACCAGCTCGGTGGACTGCCACAGGCGGAACAGCGGCGTGGAGAGTTCGTTGATCACGCCGGTCACGCCCACCACGAAGGCCCAGACCAGCGTCACGATGCCCAGCAGGTTGTGCAGGTCCAGCCATTTCAGGCGGGTGGAGCGGGCGACGCGTACCGTGCCGAATTCCAGCTTCTTCATGAAGGGGCCATAGAGCACCACGCCGGAAACGATCGCCACGCAGAACAGCAGCCCCATGAAGCCCAGGAACAGCTCGCCGGGCAGCCCCGCGAACAGGTCCACGTGCAACGCCAGCATGATGCCCATGAAGGAAAATTTGTCCTGGGTGTAGAGCGGGCCGTCCAGCAGCACGTCGCCGGTGCGGGCGTCCATGCGCACCGCGTGGCCGGATACCTGGCCGTCGCCGGGCGTTTTCGCCATGCCCACGTAGACCTGCGGCTCGTCGGGATCGAAGAACAGATAGTCGACGACCTCGCCCGGATACATGGCGCGGGCGCTGCCGACCAGCTTGTCCAGGTCGGCGCGAGGGGTCGAGGCCGGCACGTTGGACAGCGGCTTGCCGTCGTCGAGCCAATGTTCGATCTCGTGGTGGAACACCAGCGGCAAGCCGGTAAGACAGATGACGAGCAGGAATATCGTGCAGACCAGGCTGGTCCATTTATGGACCAGATACCAGGTTTTGATGGTGGACGCGGCAGTCATGGGGGAGGGCGGGGCCCTTGCAGGCGCGGATTTAAGAAAGCTGAATATTATCGCGAATAGTTTCGATTCTCGTAACCAAATTTTGACCATGACGGGGCAAAAGGGGATGGATGGGGCGGCGCGAAAGCGGGTTAAAAAGAGGGATCGAGCATCAACCAGTGGTAGCCCCGGATCATCATGGAGCAGCGTTTTCTCAAAGTCCCGCGCAACGAGCTAGGCCGCGATTTCGCGGTGGGCGATCTGCATGGGCATTTTTCCCGCCTGCAGGAAAGCCTGGACGAGTTCGGCTTCGATCCGTCCCGGGACCGCCTGTTTTCGGTCGGCGACCTGGTGGACCGGGGGCCGGAAAGCGAGGCCGCCCTGGAGTGGCTGGCCCGGCCATGGTTCCACGCGGTCCAGGGCAATCACGAGGATTACGCGATCCGCCACGTGCGTACGGGGCAGGTGGACGTGGACAACTGGCGCGGCTACGGCGGCGGCTGGTTCCTGGATCTGCCTGCTGATCGCCAAAAGGTCTTTGCCGAGGCTTTCGCGCAATTGCCCATCGCCATCGAGGTTGAAACCCTGGACGGCGCGGTGGGGCTGCTGCACGCGGATTGTCCGGTGCTGTTCTGGCCGCGGCTGGAATCCGCCTTGCAGGATCGCTACCGGCGCACCAGCGCCGCCTGCCAGTGGTCGCGCGACCGCCTGCGGCAGATGGACCGCACCGGCATCCGCGGGGTGCGGGCGGTGGTGGCCGGACACACGCCGGTCCCGGCGCCGCTGCTGCTGGGCAACGTCTACCACATCGATACCGAAGGCTGGAAATCCGGCTACTTCACTTTCCTGGATCTGGAATCCCTGCGGGCCTGGCCGCGCGAGGTCGTGACCGAACTCGCGGAGCAGGAATAGCAGGCCTGGATTCCCGGCGGCTGGCGCCGGCCGCGGTCAGAGCGGCCGGGCGGCCACCGGCGCGGCGCCACTGACGGCGCTGGCGCGGGCGGGGGCGTCCGCGTCCACGCGCGGCACGGGGATGGGCGGGATGGCGGGCGGCGCGTTGCCTGCCGGCGCGCCGCCCGCAGGGGCCACGGGAACGGGCACGGCCACCGGCGGTTGGGCGGGACTGCTTTGCGGCATTGCGCCGCCGCCGGGCGGCAGGGGCTTGACCGAGGTGTCCACGCCGTCCGTCGAACGGTTGTTGTTCAGGAAATCGGTCAGCGCGTCGCCCGAGGACAGGTCCAGCGAGGCCACGGCCTGGCCCGGCGGGAATTCCGAGAAATAGTATTCGCCGTTGTCCACGATCAGGCCGTCCGGCCGCGGCGCGGGCTTGGCTTCCGGCACGCCCTTCAACGCCGGCTGCATGTAGTCCAGCCAGGTGCTAAGCGCCAGGCCGCTGCCGAATTCGTTGGTGCCCAGCGACTTGGGCTGGTCAAAGCCCATCCAGACGGTGGTGGCCAGGCTGGGCGTGAAGCCCGAGAACCACACGTCCACGGCCTCGTTGGTGGTGCCGGTCTTGCCGCCGATGTCGTTGCGCTTGAGCACCTGGTGCGCGCGGGCGGCGGTGCCGCTGACCGTGACGCCGCGCAGGATGTCGTCCATGACCCAGGCGGTGCGGGGATCGATGGCGCGCGCCAGGGCGTCGCCGGCGACGACCGGTTGCGCCTGCATCAGCACGTTGCCCGAACGGTCGGTGACGCGGTCCACCAGATAGGGGGTGACGCGGTAGCCGCCATTGGCGAATACGCTGTAGCCGTTGACCACCTGCAGCGGCGTGGCGCCGCCGGCGCCCAGCGCCAGCGGCAGCACGGCCGGCCAGCGCGACTTGTCGAAGCCGAAGCGGGTCAGGTAGTCCTGCGCATACTGCGGCGAGATGGCCTGCAGGATGCGGATCGACACCATGTTCTTGGAACGCATGAGGCCCTGGCGCAGGGTCAGCATGGGTTCGTACTTGTTGCCGTCGTTCTTGGGCTGCCAGGCCTTGGAGCCGGTTTGCTCCGCGGTCAGCATGAAGGGCTGGTCGGAGATCTGGGTGGCCGGGGTCAGGCCGCGCTCCAGCGCCGCGGCGTAGACGAAGGGCTTGATGTTGGAGCCCGGCTGGCGCCAGGCTTGCGTCACGCGGTTGAAGCCGCCGCGGTTGTAGTCGAAGCCGCCGATCATGGCGCGGATGGCGCCGTCCTGGGGCACCATCGAGACCAGCGCCGCCTGCAGCGTCGGCATGTTGATGATTTCCCAGCCGTCGCCGTTCTTGTGGATGTAGACGACCGAGCCGCGGCGCAGCCGCTGGCTGTCGCTGGCTTTGGGGTTGAGGGCGCGCGCCACCACCGCCAGCGCCTTCTTGTCATTGATGGTGATGATGTCGCGCGCGCTGCGCGCCAGCGTCACTTCGGTGGGGCTGGCGGCCAGCACCACGGCGGTCAGCAGGTCTTCGCTGTCAGGCGTTTTTTCCTGCACGCCGTCCAGGATTTCATCCAGCGCGGCCGGGTCCTGCTCGACGCCCTCGGGCAGGTCGATCTGGTCTTCCGGACCCGGATAGACGGCGCGGCGCGTGTAGTCCATCACGCCGTCGCGCACGGCGCGGTAGGCGGCTTCCTGGTCCTTGGAATCGATGGTCGTGTAGACGTCGATGCCCTTGCTGTAGGTCTGTTCCTGGAACACGCCGTACATCAGCTGGCGCGCCAATTCGGCTGGGTAGTCGCCGTGGATCGCGAAGCCGCGCGCGCTGGCGCCGTCCGCGCCGCGGATGGTCAGGCGCTGCTTGAGCGCTTCGTCGGCCTGTTCGGGCGTGAGATAGCCCAGCGTCTTCATGCGGCCCAGCACGTAGTGCTGGCGGATCTCGGCGCGCGGGAAATTGGTGATGGGGTTGAAGCGCGACGGCGCCTTGGGGATGCCGGCGAGCATGGCGGCCTCGGCCGGCGTGACTTCCGACAGGGGCTTGCCCAGATAGGTGCGCGAGGCGGCCGCGAAACCATAGGCGCGGTGGCCCAGGTAGATCTGGTTCATGTAGAGCTCGAGGATCTGGTCCTTGGAGAGCTCGGATTCGATCTTGAACGTCAGCAGCAGTTCATAGAACTTGCGCGAATAGGTCTTTTCCGACGACAGGTAGAAATTGCGCGCCACCTGCATCGTGATGGTGCTGCCGCCCTGGCTCTTGGAGCCCTTGACGAGGTTGGTCAGCACCGCGCGCGCCACGCCCATCCAGTCGACGCCGCCGTGGCTGTAGAAGCGGTCGTCCTCGGCCGCCAGCACCGCCTGGCGCATCACGGGCGGAATTTCGTCAAAGCGCAGCACGTTGCGGTGCTCTTCGCCGTATTCGCCGATCAGCACCTTGTCCGCCGTGTAGATGCGCAGCGGCACCCGCGGGCGGTAGTCCGTCATGGCGTGCAGGTCGGGCAGGCTGGGCCAGGCCAGGGCCAGCGCCAGGCCGAGCGCGATGCCGCCGCACACGGCGAGGCCGCCGGCGGCCACGCCGGTCTTGACGAGGATACGTTTCCAGGGGAGGCCCGGTTTGCCGCCCGGGGTGGCGGAGGATTGCTGGGGGGTGCTCATTGCAGGCGATTCTAGGGCAGAACACGATGGACCGCCCAGAGGGTCATAAGGTTTCAGTAACTAAACATGAATTGCGTCGCGGATGACGCCAAATCCGGTTGCAGGCGTCAGCTATTGTTCAGGTAACGTTGCGGCGGCGCGCCCAGCGCGCGGTGGAACATGGCCGAGAAGGCGCTGGCGCTGCGGTAGCCCAGGTCGGCGGCGATGCGCGCGACCGGCACGCCCTGCGACAGCCGGCACACCGCCTCGGCCAGCCGGACCTGCTGCACCCACTGCCGGTAGTTCAGCCCCAGTTCCGCCTGGAACAGGCGGATCAGCGTGCGCGCGCTGGCGCCGACTTCGTCGCCCCAGTCTTCGATGCCGCGCTGCAGTCCGGGATCGTCCAGGATGGCCGCGCATATGGTCTGCAGGCGGCGGTCGCGCGGCCAGGGGATCTGCAGCGGCGCCACGCGGGCGGCGGCCAGTTCGGAGAGCAGCAGGGCGGCGACCTGCCCGGCGCGGCCGTCCAGCGGATAGTCGATGGGCTCGGCGGTCAGGGCCAGGATCAGCTCGCGCAGCAGGCCGCCGACCTCGACCACCTGGCACTGCGGCCAGTAGTCGCGGGCGGTCTCGGCTTCGAGATAGAGCGAACGCATGGATACCGCGCCCACCATGTCCACGCCATGCGGCACGCCGGCAGGCACCCACAGCGCGCGCAGCGGCGGCAGGGCCCAGAAGCCGCTGGGCGTGGTGACGCGCATGACGCCTTCGACCGCGTAGACCAGTTGCGCTCGGGGGTGCGAGTGGGTGCCCGTGCGGGTGCCCGGCGGGAATTCCTTGGCCATGGCCGTGACGGCGCGCGGCCGATGCTGGTAGTCCTGCGGATTGACGCTGCGGGCGGGGTCGGGCAAAAGGAGTCGGGCGGGCATGCGTGTCACTTCCGGCATAAGGATGAGCAGGGCGGCTCAGGCGTGATTTGCGGTTTTTGTCACCGTATTTTGTCACTTGTGCGACGAAAATTGGCAGATCGGTTCCGTCCCGGATTCCTACACTGGCTACAGGTCCCGGCGCGCTGCCGGGCATGCTCCCACTTTATCCCCGTCCGCCACCCATGAATCCACCGCAGAATTCCGCCGCCGGCGTCACCGCCGCCAATACGGCTCCACCGCCCGCCGCCTCATCGGATCCGTCCACCGCCTTCAAGGTGCTGGGCGCGATCAGCGTGGCGCACCTGATGAACGACATGATCCAGTCGATCCTGTTGGCCATCTATCCCATGCTGAAGGATTCGTTCAGCCTGTCGTTCGCGCAGATCGGCCTGATCACCCTGGTCTATCAGCTTGCGGCCTCGCTGCTGCAGCCTTTCATCGGCTTTTATACGGACCGCAACCCCAAGCCGTACTCGCTGCCGGTGGGCATGGGCTTCACCCTGCTGGGGCTGTTGCTGCTGTCGATGGCGCCGTCGTTCGGCTGGCTGCTGGTGGCCGCGGTGCTGGTGGGCACGGGCTCGTCGGTGTTCCATCCGGAGTCCTCGCGCGTGGCGCGCATGGCGTCCGGCGGACGCCATGGATTGGCGCAGTCGCTATTTCAGGTGGGCGGCAATGTGGGCTCGGCGCTGGGGCCGCTGCTGGCCGCGTTGTTCATCATTCCGCACGGGCAGCGCAGCGTGGCCTGGTTTTCGCTGGCGGCGCTGTTCGGCATCGTGGTGCTGACCGGCATCGGCCGCTGGTACAGCGCCAACCGCGTGCTGCTCAAGCCGCGCGCGCGGCGCGAGGGCGCGGGCAACGGGCTGTCGCGCAACCAGGTGCTGGGCGCATTGGCGGTGCTGGGCGTGCTGGTGTTCTCCAAGTATTTCTACCTGGCCAGCCTGAACAGCTATTTCACCTTCTACCTGATCGACAAGTTCGCGCTGTCGGTGCGCGAGGCGCAACTCTACCTGTTCCTGTTCCTGGCCGCGGTGGCGGTGGGAACCGTGGTGGGCGGGCCGGTCGGCGACCGCATCGGCCGCAAGATCGTGATCTGGGTCTCCATCCTGGGCGTGGCGCCGTTCACGCTGCTGCTGCCCTACATGAACCTGTTCTGGACCGGCGTGCTGGTGGTGATCATCGGCATGGTGCTGGCCTCGGCGTTCTCGGCCATCGTGGTCTATGCGCAGGAGCTGGTGCCGGGCAAGGTGGGGATGATCGCCGGACTGTTCTTCGGCTTTGCCTTCGGCATGGGCGGCGTGGGCGCCGCGGCGCTGGGCAAGCTGGCCGACGCCACCAGCATCGGCTACGTGTACCAGGTCTGCGCCTATCTGCCGCTGCTGGGCGTGGTCGCGATCCTGCTGCCGGATGTGGAGAAGGCGCGCCGCTGAAGGCGGGCGCCGGGCCTGGCGCGGTCAAGCCATCCGGCTCGCGGCGCCAGGCAGCGATAACATCAGCCGGCCTGCACCGCGTTCAGGCGAGGGCGGCCGATTTCGATGCTGGTGATGTCGCCGGCCGCGCCGTGGTGGACGATGCAGGTGTGCGCGGAACGCACCTGCATCAGCTGCGCCGTGCTGATCGCGAAGCTGGCCGCCACGCGGCGGTCGCCCACCGGCTTGATCGGCTTGCGGCGGTCGCGGCCGGCGAACTTGCGGTGGTTGTAGACGGCCCAGCCCACCAGCACGCCCGCGTTGATCAGCGCCAGCAGCGCATAGCCCCAGAGCGTGTGCACGGTGGGCAGGAACACCGGCCATAGCGAGACATCGGGGCCGCCGGCGGCGGCGCGCAGGATCGCCAGGATGCCGGCGCCGAACAGATACACGAAGGCGAACCAGCCGATGGCGGTCAGGACCAGGTCGAACAGATAGCCTGCGCGGGAACGTTGCGTGGTGATGATCATGACGTTGCGTCCGGTGATTTGATGCCCCGGTCCGGGCTGGTCCAGCGCGCGCGCCGGGCCTGCTTGCGGAGCATGACTTTGGGGAAGCTGACCAGGGTGGTGAACAGGCTCACCATCCAGAAGGCCAGCGGATACCAGATGACCCAGTACAGCGAGCGGGCCAGGCCGGGCTCGTAGCGGCGGTCGATCAGGATGCTGACGACGAATTGCAGCAGGCAGACCACGGCCAGCATCATGCCGGTGAAGGCGGGCGGCATCAGGCTGGCGATCTGCATGTTGTTGGGCAGCGTGACCACCTGGCTGACGGCCCACAGCAGCACCGACACGCCGAAGGCGAAGGCCCAGGCGGTGGACAGGCAGAACTCGGCCATCAGCGGCCACAGCCGGCGGTGGCGCCAGACCCAGATGGAACGCAGGTTCTTCAGGAAGACCTCGGCGCCGCCCTGGGCCCAGCGCAGCCGCTGCTTCCACAGTCCGCGCAGGGTTTCGGGCATCAGGATCCAGCACAGGCCGCGCGGCTCGTAGAAGATCGACCAGTGGTCGCGCTGCAGCTTCCAGCTGATGTCGATGTCCTCGGTGATCATGTCCAGGCTCCAGTAGCCCACGCGGTCCAGCGCCGCGCGCCGGAAGGCGGCGACCACGCCGGACACCGTGAACACCTGGCCATAGACGCGCTGGGTGCGCTTGATCAGGCCGATGATGGAAGAGAACTCGCCGACCTGGATGCGCCCGATCATGGTGGAGCGGGTGCGGATGCGCGGGTTGCCGGTGACGGCGCCCACACGTGGATTGTCGATCAGCGGCGCCACCAGGTAGGCGGCTGCGTCCGGGTCCAGCATGGCGTCGCCGTCGATGCAGACGAGATACTCGCTGCGTGCGGCCATGGCGCCCATGCGCAGCGCCATGGCCTTGCCCTGGTTCTGCGCCAGGTGCACCACGCGCAGCCGCGGATGGGCGGCGGCCATGCGGTCCAGCATGTCGGCGGTGCCGTCGCTGGAGCCGTCGTTGATGGCGATGACCTCGATGTGCGGATAGTTCTGGCCCAGCGCGGCCAGCAGCGTCTCTTCGCCGTTGTCGGCCTCGTTGTAGCAAGGCACCAGGATGGACACCAGCGGGTTGCCGGCCAGGACCGGCGGCTGGCTGTCCTTGCCCCATTTCCAGTGCCGCTCCCAATGCCACCAGAAATAGATGCCGCCGGCCATCCACATGCCGGACATGAACAGGGGGTAGAAGAACACGAAGCCCAGCAACGCCTCGCCGGTCAGCATCAGGGTGAAGCCGAAGGGCGCGCCAAGCACCGCGCAGAGAATCAGCAGGGCAATCAGTCGGTCTATCATTTGATCGGATACCAGGCTTCGGAAATGGCGGGCCGGATGCCTTGCAGCCGGGGCTGGTCTTGCGAGAAATCGTCGGGGTAGTAGCCGAAGCTGCGCGAGCCGCGCAACTGCAGGCGCTTCATCCAGCCGGCGAGCACGGCGGTGTCGACCGGCGTGGCTTCAGGACGGCCCGGACCGGTGCGCCAGTCGCGCGCCTGCAGTTCGAACACGGTCTTGTCCAGCGCCCCGGGGCGCTGCGCGACGGTATCGACCAGCCGGTCCAGCCAGGCGTTTTCCTGGCCGGCCGGCACGTTTTCCATCAGCGGCATCGCCATCGGCGCGGTCCAGTCGTAGGCGCCGAGGAAGTCGTCCAGGTTCTGCGCGAACCAGGTTTCGCTGCCCGGATTCAGGATGGGTTCGGCAAAGATGTTGCGCGCCGTCTTGATCTGCGGGCCGCGCACCGCGCGCACCCGCTGCGTGAGTTCGGCGGTGAAGTCCACCAGCGCGCGGCTCTTGTAGCGGGTCCAGCGTTGCAGGGTGTCGGGATCCGCGCGCAGTTCGGCGATGCTGCCCGGCAGGCCCGCGGCGCGATAGGCGGCCAGCGCGCCGGGGCTGGCGTCTTCGAAGTCCGACAGCAGCGCGTCGTCATGGAACAGGATGCCGTCGAAGATCGCGTAGCGGGACAGGTCTTCGTACAGGTCGCCGATGCGCGCGCGCACGGTGGCGTCGAACGGCGACAGGCGGCGGTACTGGTCGGGATCCGGCTCCGGCTGCGCCTGGCCTTCCTGCCAGCGCGTGACGCGCGGCAGGGCGGGATCCAGGTCGAAGGACAGCACCGGCATCCAGGCGTAGACCATCACGTTGGCGCGGTTGTGCAACTGCCAGGCGGCGCGGTTGAACAGGTCGGCGCGCATCGGCAGCCAGCGGTTGGGGAAGTAGACCGATTTCACCAGGCCGTCGCCCACCGGGTCCGAGTAGGCCTGCAGGAACACCGTGTTGATCTGCATGTCCAGGATGCGTTGCACCAGCTCGCCCAGGTTGCGGTCGGTCTGCGCCGGGTCCGGGTCGTAGACGTAGTCCAGGTCCACGTGCGCCACGCGCATGAAGGGCTGGGCTTCCATGCCGACCACGCTGTTGGCGAAGGGCTTGAGCGTGGGGTCGCTGGACAGCAGCAGGCGCGGCGTGGACATCAGGCGGCCGACGCGTCCCGGGCCGTCCTCCAGCGTCAGCGCCAGCTGATAGCCGTGTTCGGCGGTGATGCGCAAGGTGGAGCCGCCTTCGGCGCCATAAGGCCAGACCCAGACGCGCGGCTTCTTGCCGGTGGCGCGGCGGATCTTCTCGGTGATGGCGGCGACGTCGCCGCCCATGCGCGCGTCGAACTCCGCCTCGGTTTCGTAGCGGCGGGTCTGCGCGTCATAGGCGCGGATGGCGGCGGCGGGCTCGGTATTGCCCTGGGGATTGGCCAGCGCGCCGTAGTGCGAGGCGTTGGTGTGCGCGGCGATCTCGACCAGCCCCGAGCGCGAGATCTCGCGGATCTCGTCCCAGTTGAGGAAGCGCTTGCGTTCTTCGGGGCTGCCGCCGAAGTCCACGCGCTGGTTGGCTGGCGTGTCCATCCAGACGCCGACCGGCGCCAGCAGCGCAGGCCATTGATAGGCCTTGAGGATGGGCAGCACGCGGGTGTAGAAGCTGCGGTAGCCGTCGTCGAAGGACAGCAGCACCGCGCGCTCGGGCAGCGGCTTGCCGCCCTGGCGCGCGGCCAGGATCTGGTCCACGGTCACGGCCTGGTAGCCGTTGGCGCGCAGCCAGGCCAACTGTTCGACCAGGCGGTCGGTGCGCACGCTGAGAAAGCCCTGGTCGGGGTCTTCGTCTTCGACGTCGTGGTAGGCCAGGGCCAGGAACTGGCCCTGGACCCAGGGCTGTTCGGCGGGGGCGAGCGGGCGCTGGTGCGGCGGCGTGTAGACCGGGATGTCCTTGGCGCAGGCGGTCAGCGCCAGGATCGCGAGCAGCAGCAGGCCGGCGAGAATCAGGCGGGTATGGGTTTTAAGCATCATGGCGTTACTCGGTGCCGGGTTCAGAAGCGGTACGTCAGGTCGAACACGATGCGCAGTTCGCGCTCGCGTTCGCCGTCGTACGGGCGGCTGGTGCCGGTGATCATGGCGCCCATGTCGAGGACGTCGTTGGCGCGGTATCGCTGGCCGTAGCCCAGCGCGATCACGCCGCCGGTGCCGTAGCCTTGCTGGGTGTAGGCGCCGGCGCCCAGGGTGCCGATCTGTTCCCAGGCGGTTTCGTAGCGGCGGTACAGGGTGTGCGTGAGACGCACGCCGGGCAGCAGCATCAGATCCGAGCGGGGATTGAAGTAGGGCACGTTGCTGTCATGGCTGTTGCGCTGGGTGGACGCTTCGAACTCCAGGTCCGCCAGCAGGTGCGGCGCGGTGTAGACGCGCTCGCGCCCGGCCAGGCCCAGCGCCCAGCGGTTGTTGCCGTCGCTGAAGTGCGAGGGCGACAGCGCCAGCGTCCATTCGCGGCGCTCGTCGGCGCGCCAGCGCACGTAGGCCGACACGCTGTTGGAGGTGATGCCGCTGGTCAGCGCGCGCAGCGGCGTTTCGCGCGACATGATTTCGCCCGAGCCGCCCACCTGCCAATGATCGTCCAGGTCGTAGGCGGCCGACAGGCGCGCGCCTGGCTTCACGCCGTGGCCGTAGTCGTGGGTGGAGACTTCGCCTTCGACCGTGAGGTCGCGGCCGCGCCATTCCACGCCGGTGCGCAGCCAGCGGTAGTTGCCGCGGCCTTCCTCGAAGTCGCCGGAGGCATAGCCGCCGCCGCCGAAGACCCGCCAGTTGTAGTCCAGCGGAGAGGAGTACAGCACGGCGTCGACGCCGAAGTCGCCGCTGCCGTTGACCGGGCTGTCCGATGCCAGGCCGCGGTAGCCGTTGATGCGCAGCTCGGCCTTGTTGTGCACTTCCCATTCGCGCGCCAGGCGGCGGCTGGTCAGGTTTTCGGGCGAGCGGGCCATGGTGTCCTGCGACAGGGCTTCGGCCTGGCGCCATTCCTGCAGGTCCAGCGCAGTGAAGCCCTGGCCGTTCTCCACGCCCAGGCTGCGCGGCGCCAGCGTCTCGCCCATCTTCAATTCGACCTCCGAGGCGCGGGGAAGCGAACGGGCGCGATAGACGGTGGCCAGATCGCTGCGCAGGCCAGAGTTGTTGGGCGCGTTCGCGACCATCTCTTCGAGGCGCTGCTGGGCGGCGACGGTGTCATTGGCCTGCAGACGGGCCGACGCCAGGGTCTGGCGGCTTTCCAGGTTCAGGTCGTTGGGCATGCGGGTGGCCTGGCCCTTGTAGTACAGCCAGGGGGCATAGCCCGATTCGACCTCGTCGGTGACGGCGCCGGTCTCGTTGAACTGCTCGCCCTCGGCCAGCGAGTAGTACAGGCCGGTTTCGGTCGCCAGGCGCTGTTCGGCATCGTCGCCGCGCAGGGCATCGTTGGCGGCGACCTGGCGGTAGATGTCGCGGGCGCGTTCGGGCTGGCGCACGTACAGGTAGGCCGATGCCACGTCGTTCAAGGCGTAGCGCGGCACCGTGACGCCTTCGGCCAGCAAGGCTTCGTATTCGCGGACCAGATCGGCCATGCGCACGCGGACGTGCAAGGCGTGCAAGCGGTCGATGCGGGCGCGCAGCGCGTCGGCGCGGGCGTCCTGCTGCTGCTGCCAGGCGGGGATCAGTTCGTCGTAACGGGCCAATGCCTTGTCGGCCAACACGAAACGCTCGGCCTCCGACCGCGTGGGCATGGCCGCCAGCCGTACCTGCTGGGCCAGCGCGTCGGCCTCGAAGCCGCGCATCTGGCCGGCGTCGAACAGGTCCTGGTGGCGGCGCGCCAGGTCCAGCGCCACGTCGGCCATGCGCGCGCGCTGCAGCGCCCAGATGTATTCGCGCAGCACGTAAGACGTGTTGGGCGCGGCGGCCAGGGCCAGGTCGGCCTGGTGCAGCGCCTCGTAGGGCTCGCCCTGGCGGGCGTGAACGTAGCTCAGGGCAAGGCGGGCGTCGACATCGCGGGGATGCCGCTTGAGCCAGCGCGCCGCGGCGTCGTGCGCCTCGGGGTAGCGGCCGGCGTCGGCCAGCGTCATGATTTCGCCGGCGGGGAAGGCGGACTGGCCGGGATGGCGGCGCGCGCCCGCCTGATACGCGGCCAGCGCCTCGGGCCAGCGCTGCAGGTCGCGGTAGGCGCGTGCGACGGCAAGCTGGATGTCGGCGGGTAGCGCCGCGCCTTGCGGCAACTGCTCGTAGGCGGCAACGGCTTCGGCCGGCTTGCCGGCCCAGCCCGCGATGATGATGTGGTCGTGGATGGCGCGGCTGCCGCCGGCCGGACCTTGCTGGCGCAGCATCGTCAGGGCGGGCTCGTAGTCGCCGGCGCGCGCCCGGGCGATCAGGGCGTCATAGTCATTGCCGGGGCCGGCCAGCGCCATGGCGGGCGCCAGGATGGCGCAAGCCGCCAGCAGGCTCAGTCTCGGTCCAACGGCACCCAGGGGTGTCGATCCTCTGTTTTGCATCTGTCTTACTTCCGCAGTTGCGACTCGGGGCGTTCCTGTTCCGGCCGCCCAGGGGCATGCCTTTTTTCGGCGCGAGCCGAGGCGACACCTGGCGCAAAGGCGCCGGCGGCACGGGAAGGAACATTGGGTTAGGACTGCGCGGCGCCCGCTGCGGGGACCTTCGCACTCGCGCAATGGGAGTGCATGGCTAGTACGCGCCACGCCCGTAGGGCGTGATTGCGGCGCTCTTCATGGCACCGTCAATGGCACGAATTATAAGTGTGTTAACTGTCAGTCAACTGTCAATTAGTGCAAAGGGCCATGGCGAAAGTCCTGCCGTGGCGTATTCTTCGTCGCTTGCCGCGCAATCGTCTTGGCGCGGGCGGTAAAGGTTCAGGGCGAAACGGCGTGCGGCGACGGACGGGCGCCAGGTAGTGCCGGTCTGTCGCTGTACGGGTAACAAAAAGCGTCAGGAGTGGTGGGATGTAACCCCTCCAGGCGCATGAACCCAGTGCAACAGCAATGACGAGCGACGGCGGGCGCCCTCGGGGCGCAAGCCGGCAAACACCATGACGACTTCTCTTTTCTTCCTGATGTGGGGCCTGGCCACGGCTCTGGCATTGCCATTGCTGGCGCCGTTGCGCGCCCGCGACGTGGGCGGGGTCGGCGCGTTCACGGCGGGCAACGCGCTGGCAGTGCTGTCGCTGCTGGCCTATGCCGCCTCGCCCATTCTGCCGTCCGCTGTCTATGTGATGGTCTCGAACGCCGCCTGGGTCTGCGCGGTCAGCCTGGTCTACGTCGGCGTGCGGCAGTTCTTCGGCCTGCGCCCGCTGGCGCGGCGCACGGCGGCGCTGGGCGCGCTCAGTATCTCCGCGTTCGCGCTGCTGCTGTACGTGGCGGATGACTTGCGGGCGCGCATGCTGCTGTTTTCCGCCTACACCTTCGTGGCCATGATGGCGACGGGCCTGGTGTTCTTCCGCCAGCGCAGGCGCCTGCACACGCGCGGGGTGATGCTGTACCTGATGCTGGCGAGCTTCGGCCTGGCCGCGCTGCATGCCCTGCGGCTGGCGGTCTACAGCATCGGCGGACAAGAACCCTCGTCGTTGCTCGAACCCAGTCCCTGGGGCCTGTTCTTCATTGTCTGCGGGACGGTGACCGTGCCCGGGCTGTTCCTGGCGCTGCTGCTTCTGATCCAGACCAGCCTGTCCGAACAGATGGAAGCTGCGCTGACCTTCGATGGCCTGACAGGCGCCTATTCGCGCCGCAGCATCCTGGACGAACTGGAGCGCGAGCTGCAGCGCTGCCAGCGCGCCGGCGGCAAGCTGGCGGTGCTGGTGCTGGACATCGATCACTTCAAGTCCATCAACGACCGCTACGGCCACGCCGCTGGCGACGCGGCGCTGCGCCATTTTTCGAAGGTGGTGCAGCGGGCGGTGCGCGCCAGCGACCGCTTCGGCCGGTTGGGCGGCGAGGAATTCGTGCTGCTGATGTACGACTGCGACCCGGCCCGCGCGCTGGTGCAGGCGCAGCGCGTCTGCGACGCCCTGCGCGACACGCCTTTCCACCTGCAAGGGCGCGAAGTGCGGATGACCACCAGCGGCGGCCTGGCTTCGTATCAGTCCGGAGACGGCGCGGACGGCATCCTGGCGCGCGCCGACGACGCGCTGTACCGCGCCAAGGCACATGGGCGCGACCGCGTCGAGATGGCCTGGATCGGTCGTCCCGCGGGCCGCGCGCAGGAGCGCGGCCCGGCGGTGCTGGAGGAGGAACTCAGGGCTTGAGGTGTTCCGTCAGGAACTTCTCCATGGCTTCGTAGAACTCGAACTTGTTCTCGTCGTTGTGGAAGCCGTGGCCTTCGTTGTCCTTGACCATGTACTCGACCTCGACGCCGCGGGCGCGCAGCGCCTTGACCATCTGGTCGCTTTCGTCTTTGTTGACGCGCGGATCCTTGGCGCCCTGGGCCACGAACAACGGCGTCTTGATCCTGTCCGCGTGCAGCGCGGGCGAGGTGGCGGCCAGGCGTTCGCGGTCGCGTTCGGGGTCGCCCACCATGTCCTGCATCTTGTCCAGCATGGGCTTCCAGTACGGCGGAATGGACTTCATGAACGTGAACAGGTTGGACACCCCCACGTAGTCCACTGCGGCGGCATACAGGTCGGGCGTGAACGCCACGCCGGCCAGCGTGGCGTAGCCGCCGTAGCTGGCGCCATAAATGCCGATGCGCTTGGGATCGGCGATGCCCTGTTTGACCAGCCACTGCACGCCGTCGGTGATGTCGTCCTGCATCTTCAGGCCCCATTGGCCGAAGCTGGCTTCCCAGAAGGCGCGGCCATAGCCGGTCGATCCGCGGAAGTTCATCTGCAGCACGCAGAAGCCGCGGTTGGCCAGGAACTGGACTTCGGGGTTGTAGCCCCAGCCGTCGCGCGCCCACGGGCCGCCGTGAGGATTCACGATGCAAGGCAGGTTCTTGGGATCGCGGCCGGCGGGCAGCGTCAGGTAGCCGTGGACCGTCAGGCCGTCGCGGGTCTGGTAGCTGATGGGCTGCACGCGCGACATGTCCGCCTCGGGAATGGCGGGGTTGATGTCGGCCAGCTTGGTCAGGGTGTCGGCGGCGGCGTCGTAGATGTAGCGCGAGCCGGGCGTGCGGTCGTTGTAGGCGGCGACGATGAACTTGTCTTCGTCGCGGTTGGAGCCCTGGATGGCGAAGTCGTAGCCGGTGAGCTGGGCCGACAGCTTCTTGAAGAGGGTCTCGCTCTGCGCGTCGAAGAACTTGTATTGCGGCTTGTCGGTCTGGTAGGCGGCCACCGTCAACACGCGGCGCTTGCGCGAGTAGCCGGCGGAATCCAGGTCGACGGTGTCGGGCGTGAAGATCTCTTCCTCGGCCTCGGGCTGGGCGGGGTCGATCACCACCAGCGACAGCTTGTCGCGCCCGCGGTTGGACAGGGCGTAGAACTTCTTGTCGTCGAAAGTGAAGAACGCCGGACTGACGCTGGTGCGGTAGTCGGTAGTAATGAGCGGACGGAATTCGGCCGATTCGTTGTCGCGGTAGAGCAGGGTGGTGTTCAGGCCGTCGCTGGCGACGGCGGCGCGCACCTTGCCGGCGTGGTCGGTCTGCCAGCCGACGATGTTGCCCGGGTTCTGCGCCACCAGCTCCGCGGCGCCCGTGTGCACGTTGACGCGGTAGACGTCGAAGACTTCCGGATTGCGCTGGTTGTGGCTGATGAGGACGTGGTCGGGGTCGTCTTCCAGATCGTCCTCGATGCCGGCGCGCACGCCTTCATAGGGCGTCAGGTCGGTGATCTTGCCGGTCTTGGCGTTGACGGCCAGCACGTGGAAGTTCTCGTCGCCGCCGAAGTCCTTCTGGTAGAGCACCACGTCGGCGCCTTTCCAGAAGAAGTTGCTGATGTCGCGCGCGGTTTCGCTGGTCAGCTGGCGCGCGTCGCCGACAGGCGTGCTGCCTTGCAGCGGCTGCACGTAGATGTTCATGCGGGCGGGATTGCCGTCCACGCTGGTGGGCTGCATGAAGCCCAGTGTGCGGCCGTCGTCGGCCAGGCGGAAGAAGCCCCGCTCGGGGTTGCGGAAGAAATCCTTGAGGGGATAGGCGCGCGGCGGTTGCGCGGCGCTGGCGCCCAGCGATACGCCGATGATGCTGGCGGCCAGGACGGTGCGCTTGAGGAATGAGAACAAGGGGGACCTCCGAAGTTGCCGCGGCGGGCGCTTGGGGCCGGCCGCCGGGTGGTCCGTCGATAATGCCATAGCGGCGCGGGCGGTGTCGAACCGCCCGCGGACGCTGTCGGCCGTGCCCCAGGCCTACTGCGGCTCCAGCCCAGTCGCCTTGACGATGGCGCCGTACTTGGCCATTTCGGCGCCGATGAAGGTTTTGAATTCCTGGGGCGGCTTATAGGAAATGGCCAGCCCTTGGCCCTGCAGTTTTTCCTTTACATCGGCGGCCTTCAGCGCCTGGGCCGTGTCCTTGGAAATGCGCTCCACCAGGGCCGGTGGCATGCCGGCGGGGCCGAACAGACCGAACCAGTTGGAAATGTCGAAGTCGTCCAGGCCCACTTCCTTGGCCGTCGGCGTAGAGGGCAGGACGTCCTGGCGCCGGGGACCGGCGATGAACAGCGGGTGCAGCTTGCCGGCGCCGATCTGGCCGATGATGGCCGGCGCCGTGGCGAAGAAGATGTCGATCTGGCCGCCCACCAGATCGGCCACGGCCAGCGCCGTGCCGCGGTAGGGCACGTGGGTCAGGTTCATGCCGGAACGCACCCGCAAGAGTTCGCCCGCCAGATGCTGCTGGCCGCCCATGCCCGGCGAACCGTAGACCAGCGGCGCCTTTGCGCCCTGTTGCTTGAGATCGGCGTAGGTGGTGGCGGGCAGCTTGGGACCGCTGACCAGCACCAGCGGCGCATCCGCCACCAGGGCGATGGGCTGCAGGTCCTTCAACGGGTCGTAGCGCATCTGCTTGTAGACCAGCTTGTTGATCGAGACCTCGGGCGTGTAGGCCAGCAGCAGGGTGTAGCCGTCGGGCGTGGCGCGCGCGACCTGTTCGGCGCCTATCATGCCGCTGGCGCCGGACTTGTTCTCCACGATGACCTGCTGGCCCCAGCTGGTGCTCAGCTTGGCCGCGAGGATGCGGGCGATTACGTCGGTGGCGCCGCCGGGCGTGTAGGCGACGATCAGGCGCACCGGCTTGTCGGGATAGGGCTGCGCCTGCGCGTACAGGGGAAGGCAGGCGGCGGCCAGCAGTCCCGCGAGTTTGACTGCGTATCGAAACATGGGGTGGCTCCTGTGCGGGGGATGGGGGTTCAGCTGCGCTGGATCAGCAGCACGGACTGGCCGGGCAGATGCAGGCGCGAGTATTCGTCCCAATGGTTCTGGGTCGGCAGCGCGCGCTGGGACGTCAGGTCGACGACGCGTTTGAACGCGCCGGCCTCGACCTGGCGCTTGAGGGCCGGACCGGGGCCGTAGGCCAGTTCATAGGTCTGCTCGCCGCAGCGGTAGCGGCACAGGCGCAAACCGGCTTCGCCGTCGATGCGCTCGGCAGATCCGGCGCCTGCGGCCTGGCCTGCAAAAACCGCGTTCAGCGCTGCCAGCGCCAGTCCGGCGGCGCGCGGATCGTAGCGGCGGTCGATCAGGCCGTTGCGCGGAAAGTAGCCGCGGTCCACGTCCATGAAGGTGTCGAAGGAATAGCTCACCGCGTCGGTGGTCCGGGCCGCCAGGAAGGCTTCGGCCACCAGCGCGGCGATCGCGGTGTCGTCGGTGTTCGCCGCCGCCAGGCGGTCGGCCAGCTTGACGCCCACGTTCACCGTCACGCCCCAATCGCGCGCCTGCGCGGCCAGTTGCTGGTGCGTGGCGATCAGGTCGGAACCCCAGTCCAGGCGCACGGTGAAACCGTCCAGGTTCTTCTGCGCGAAGTGCGGCAGCAGGGTGGATTGCGCTGCTTCGAGCTCGCAGGCGCGCAGTCCCGTGTTGACGAAATGGCTGTAGTGCTTGCCGTCGAAGTGGGCGTCGTCCGCGCCCGTGCGGATCTTGCAATAGACAAGGCGGGCGTCGGTGTGCTCGCGCAGACGCTGCAAGGCTGCGCCGGCCTCTTCCAGCGCCTGGGCGTTCAGGTTGATCTCGATGGCGGCGATGGCCAGGCCGTGTTCGCGCGCCTGTTGCAGCAGCCTGGCGTCCGGCAGCCCCAGCGAGGTCAGCACGAAGCGGTGGCCGACGTCGGACATGAGGCGCGCGCGGCGCAGGGTCTTGTCGTCGCGCAGATCCTGCACGGGAATCTTGAGCGTGCGCAGTCCCATTTCCCACATGGACATCAGCGGGTAGTCGTTGCGCGCCAGCTTGCGGCCGAACTCCTGCACGCCGCCGGTGCAGGGAATCTCGACGATCTCGGCCCAGGGGTGCCGCATCTCGACCGCGATGCCGTCGCAGGCGGCGGTCTTGGTATGGACGGTGGGCAGGGTGCGCGCCGCAGCCCGGCCCGCTTCGGCCTCGCCGCGCATGGCGCCGTGCGTGCGGATCAGCTTGGCCACGTGGCCTTGCTCGTGGACATCGACGATGAAGTAGCCGAATTTCTCGACGTCGCCGCGGCCGAACTCGTCCGCAGGCGGCACCCGGTAGAACTCGGAAAAGTCATGCCGCAGGAAGGCGGTCGACGGCAGCATGTAGACCTCCGCGCCGCCTATGACGTCGTACCAGAAATTGTGGACGTGGCCGGCGAACACGCCTTCCACGCGCGGATCGGCCAGGCGCGACAGCAGCCAGCCGCGGCCGGGCTCGTCGATGTTGTCGTAGGAACCGCGTTCGTTTGCGTCGTGCAGATAGGGCGGGTAATGCAACGACACGAAGACGCGGCCGCTGGCGCTGGCCAATTGCTCGTCGATCCAGGCGCGCTGCGCGTCATCCGCCGCCAGTCCGGAGTTGAACAGCAGCGCATTCAGGAACAGGAAGCGCACGCCGCCATGGTCTACCGCGTAATAGTCCGGGCCGAACACCTGGCGGTACTTGTCGAGGTAGTCGTCGCAGACGATGTCGGCCGGCATCCAGTCGATGCGCTTGTCGCCGACGTCGTGGTTGCCGGGCACCAGGTGCAGCGGCATGTCGATCTGGCCGGCGATGGCCTTGAAGCGGCTGGCGGCCACTTCGAACGAGGGCATGCTGGGCACCGGATGGACGATGTCGCCCAGGTGGATGGTGAAGGCGGGGGCGGGGTCCAGGCTGGCGATGTCGGCGAAGACGTGTCGCGCCCGGGCATTGGCGCGGGCATTGGTGGCAAAGGGCGACGCGCAGGTGTCTTCGGATTCATTGACATGGGTGTCGGCCACGACGGCGAAGCTGAAGAGGCGGGCGCCCAAGGGCTGGCGGGAGAAGCGGGAATTCGTCATCAACTACCCTTTCAATTTCAATAAATGGAATTCAAGTGTGTATAGTGAACGGAATGTTTGTATTTCGACAGGCGATATACTGTCAATGCTCCGGAACCCTAGGCCGCCATGCACTCGAAAACGCCGCTCAACTACGAACTCGAATCCCGCGCCTCCCTGGAAGCGCATCCGCGATTTGCCTCCACGCTTTCCAACGGGCTGGACGTGCTCAAGTGTTTTTCCGCGGCCGAGCCGCAGTTGGGCAACAAGGAAATCGCCGAAATGCTCGGCCTTACGCGCCCGACGGTGTCCAGATTGACGTTCACGCTGGTGGGGCTGGGCTATCTGCGGCGTGATGAGCGCACCGGCAAGTACTCGCTGGGTCCGGCGGTGCTGACGCTGGGCTATCCCTTGCTGGTGCACCTGACGTTGCGGCAGCTGGCGGCGCACGACATGATCGAACTGGCGCGCTATGCCAAGGGGCCGGTGTCCATGGCCATCCGCGACCGCCTGCAGGTGGTGTACGTGGAAACGGTGCACGACGGCGCGTCGAACGCCTCGCGCCCGGACATCGGGTCGGCCCGCCCCTTGCTGCGCACCGCCACCGGGCGGGCGCTGCTGTATGCGCAGACGCCGGAGGAGCGCGAGCTCATCTGCGGACGGCTCGCGGAGGAATTTCCCGAGGACTGGGAGCGTTTCGGGCCGTCATTGCAGCCCGCGTTCGAGGCCATCGACCAGCACGGTTTCTGCGTCGTCAGCAAGGACTGGCGGGCCGAGCTGTGCGGCATCGCCACGCCGATGCGCTATCGCTCCAATGACCTGCCGCTGGCCTTCAACGTGACGATCCCGGCCGATAACCTGGACGAAAAGCACGTGTACGAGACCCTGGGGCCGCGCCTGCGGACCCTGGTGAAAAACCTGGAATACCGCATCGGGATCATGTGAACGCGGCTGCGCTTATCGCGCGCAGCCGATATGCGGGATAATCGCGGGCACTGATCTGGAGATACACATGCATTGGAAACTGGTCGCGGCTTCGGCGCTGGCCCTGGGCCTGGCAGGCTGCTCGATGGGCATTTCGTCCGGCAGTTCGTCGCCGCACAGCGAATTCAAGGCCCCGGTGGCCTTCAAGGACGCCTACGACGCGACGATCCGGCAGGCCAATGCCTGCCTGCGCAGCACTGACAACGCTTATCGCGTGGTGGACACCATGAACGAAAGCGCGCAGTCCGGCGTGGTGCAGGTGCTGGCGCCTTATAGCGACAATGAGATGACGCGGGTCGACTTGAAGGCCGCCGGCCCCAAGACCACCGATGTGCGCATCGTGGTGTGGGGCAAGGGCACCTGGGACGCGGCCGCCATGCGCGCGATGCAGGACGCCATCTATTACAGCCTGGTGTCGTGCAGCAGCTATATGCCGCTGGATCCGCGCCCGCCGGTCAAGCCCTCGCGCGACCTGCCCAACTGATGCGCGGACGGCGGCATGCCGCCGCCGCGCTCAGTCGCCGCCCGGGCGGCGGCGGATGATCTTGAAGGTGGCGGTGGCGCGCGCCACCAGTTCGCCGTCGGCGCGCCGGACCTCGCCTTCGCAGAAAGCGATCGAGGCCCCTTTGCGCAGGCAGCGCGCTTCGATCACCAGGTCGCCCGTGCCGGGCGACAGGAACGAGGTGTTCATGTCGATGGTGGCCATGCCTTCCGTGCCGTCGGCCGAGCCGCGCGCGGCGGCGCTGAGCGTGAAGTCCAGCACGCTCATCAGCGTGCCGCCATGCACGTCGCCGCGGCTGTTGGTCAGGTCGGCGCGCCAGGGCAGCGAGGTGCGGGCGTAGGCCGGCGCAATGCTCTCGGGCACCAGGCCGATGAAATGCATGAAGGGAATGGTCAGGCCGAAGTAGTCGGTTTGGGGCGTGGAGGCTGCAGTCATGGACCGTTGCGGGCAGGAATGGAAAGTCGGTTGTCGCCGGTCATAATATATGTTTTGCCACGGGGTTTCAGGCGATGAAAGGCTCATGGGGGCATCACCACCATGATTGAATTACGGAAGATCGTGCACGTGGACATGGACGCGTTCTACGCCTCCGTGGAACAGCGTGACAACCCCGATCTGCGCGGCAAGCCCGTGGTCGTGGCCTGGACCGGGCCGCGCTCGGTGGTGTGCGCCGCGTCCTACGAGGCGCGGCGGTTCGGCATCCATTCGGCCATGTCCGCCGCCCGCGCGGAGCGCCTGTGTCCGCATGCGATCTACGTGCCGCCGGATTTCAACCGCTACCGCGACGTGTCGCGCCAGGTCAGGCAGATCTTCGCCCGCCATACCGACATGATCGAACCCTTGTCGCTGGACGAGGCCTATCTCGACGTTACCGTCAACAAGCTGGGCCTGCCTTCGGCCACCGAGGTTGCGCAGGTCATCCGGCAGCAGATCCGCGAGGAAACCGGACTGACGGCTTCGGCGGGCGTCGCGCCCAACAAGTTCCTGGCCAAGATCGCGTCCGATTGGAACAAGCCGGACGGCCTGTTCGTGGTCCGGCCCGCCAAGGTGCTGGCCTTCCTGGAGCCCTTGCCGGTGCGCAAGGTGCCGGGCGTGGGCAAGGTGACGCAGGCGCGCCTGGAGCAGCTGGGCATCCATACCGTGGGCGACCTGGCCACGCACAGCGCCCAGGAACTGGAGCATTACTTCGGCCGCTATGGCCGGCGCCTGTACGAACTGGCCCGCGGCATTGACGAGCGCGAGGTGCAGACGGACCAGCCCTTGCAGCAGGTATCGTCGGAGACGACGTTCTCGCAGGACATCCGCCTGGACGCGGTGGGCGAGGCCATCGACCGCATGGCGGAACGCGTGTGGGATCAGGCGCTGAAGAAAGGCGCCCTGGGCCGCACCGTGGTGCTCAAGTTGAAGACGGATCGCTTCCGTATCCTGACGCGCAGCCAGACCAGCCTGAATCCGCCAGGATCGGCGGCGGAGCTGGCCGCCGTCGCCAGGCTGCTGTGCGAGCGCGTGGACTTGCCGCCGGAAACGCTGTACCGGCTGGCGGGGGTGGGGATGAGCAATTTCGCCGACCCGCAGGAGCAGTCGCGCCAGCCCGATCTGTTCGGGGGCGCGTTCTGAGCTGAGCGGGGCGGCTGGCTACCGTGGCTGGCTGGAAGCCTGAACGGCAGCCAACCCCGGCAGGGCTCAGGCCAGGCGGGCCTTCACTTGCTGCGACAGTGCCGTCATGTCGGCGCGGCCGGCCAGGGCCTGCTTCAGCAGCGCCATGACCTTGCCCATGGCGGGCGCGCCGGTCACGCCCTGGGCGGCGACTTCCGCCAGCGCGGCGTCGATGGCGGCCGCGACTTCCTCGGGCGTGGCGGCTTGCGGCAGGAATTCCTGCAGCACGAGCAGTTCGGCCTTTTCCTGTTCAGCGGTTTCGGTGCGGCCGGCCTGTTCGAACGCGGCGATGGACTCGCGGCGCTGTTTGACCTGCTTTTCGATGATGGCCGTGATCTCGGCGTCGTTCAGGTCGCGGCGTTCGTCCACTTCCTTCTGCTTGACGGCCGCCAGCAGGAAGCGCAGCGTGGTCAGGCGTTCGGCGGCCTTGGCGCGCATCGCGTCCTTGACGGCATCGGAGAGGCGGGTCTTGAGCGTAGCAGTGCTCATGGGTAAACCTTTGTGGTGTTGCGACAAACAAGCAGTTTAAACCGGCGGCGGGCGATTTCCCTCGGCTGGCGATCCGCCTTACTTCACATTGGCCAGGTCGCCGCGCAGGGCGACGCCCGCCACCATGGCGCCGGCATGGCATTCGTAGTCGGTCTTGCTGCTGTATTCGTTCTTGCGGTAGTAGCTGATGATATTGGTCACCGCGTTCGCGCCGGCCTTCTTGGCCGCTTCGTGCAGGGCGATGATGGCGGATTGGGCCACCCACAGGCAGGCGTCCTCGTCCTTCTTGGCGAAGGCGTTGGTCTTACGGTTGGTGACGACGCCGGATTCCAGCACCGTGCCCTTGGGGCCGGTGCCGGCCAGGTAGAACTTGACGCTGCCGTCGATCTTGCCGGCGGCCTGGGCGGCTTCGACCGCAGCCTGCATGGGCAGATGGACGGTACGATCCGCCGCCAGGGCCTGCGCCGAGCAGGCGAGCGACAGCAGCAGGGCGGCGGACAGCTTGTAAGAAACGTACATGACAGGCATTCCATTCGTGAGAGGGGAAAACGCGGGGGTGGCGGACATCAGCGCCAGCGGCGGAAGATCAAGGACGTGTTGATGCCGCCGAAAGCGAAGTTGTTGTTCATGACATATTCGTTGTTCATGCTGCGGCCCTCGGTGAGGTAGTCGAGTTCGCCGCAGCGCGGGTCGACGTTGCGCAGATTGAGCGTGGGCGCGTACCAGTCGCGGTTGAGCATTTCAATGCTGAACCACGACTCCAGCACGCCGCAGGCGCCCAGGGTATGGCCCAGGTAGCTCTTCTGCGAACTGATGGGCATGCGGCTGCCGAACAGGCCGTGCGTGGCCTGCGTTTCGGCGATGTCGCCCTGTTCCGTGGCGGTGCCGTGGCCGTTGACGTAGCCGATGGCCTGCGGCGGCAGGTTGGCGTCGGCCAGCGCCATTTCCATGGCGATGCGCATGGTGCTGGCTTCGGGGCGCGTGATATGGGTGCCGTCCGAATTGCTGCCGAACCCGACGATCTCCGCGTGGATGCGCGCGCCGCGCGCCAGCGCGTGGTCCAGCGATTCCAGCACCAGCATGCCGCCGCCCTCGCCGATCACCAGGCCGTCGCGGTCGCGGTCGTAGGGGCGGGGCGTGAGTTCGGGCGTGTCGTTTTTCTGGCTGGTTGCATAGAGCGCGTCGAACACCAGGGCTTCGCTGGCGCAGAGCTCTTCGGCGCCGCCGGCCAGCATCAGCTCCTGGCGGCCGTAGCGGATGGCTTCGTAGGCGTAGCCGATGCCCTGGCTGCCCGAGGTGCAGGCGCTGGAGGTCGGGATGATGCGGCCCTTCAGCTCGAAGAAGATGCCGACGTTGGCCGCGGTAGTGTGGGGCATCATGCGGACGTAGGAGTTGGCGTTGAGGTCGTCCGTGACGCCGTTGAGCAGCATGTTGCCGAAGGCGCGGATTTCCGCCGTGCTGCCCACCGAGGAGCCGCAGGCCACGCCCATGCGGCCGTCGGCGATGCGCGGATCGCCCAGCAGCGCCGCGTCGTCCAGCGCCAGTTCCGCGGCGCGCACCGCCAGCTGGGAAACCCGTCCCATGCTGCGCAACTGCTTGCGGGTCCAGTGCGCGGGCGTGCGGAAGTCCTCGATGGGGCCGGCCAGGCGGGTGTTCAGTTCGGCGTAGCGCGACCAGTCGGGCATGACGCGGATGGCGCTGCGGCCCGTCTGGAACGCCTGCTGCACGCTGGCCCAGTCATTGCCGAGCGCGCTGATGCCGGCCATGCCGGTGATGACGACGCGTTTCATCAGCACAGTCCTCCGTTGACAGCGATGACCTGGCGCGTGATGTAGGCGGCGCCGGGAGACATCAGGAACACGACGGCGGCGGCCACTTCCTCGGGCCGTCCCATGCGCTGCGCGGGCACGGCCTTCAGAATTTCCTCGACCGGCACGTGCTCGTCGATCATGTCGGTGTCGATCAGCCCCGGCGCCACGCAGTTGACGGTGATCTGGCGCTTGGCCAGTTCCACGGCCAGGGCCTTGGCGGCGCCGATGAGGCCGGCCTTGGAAGCGCTGTAGTTGACCTGGCCGCGGTTGCCAATCAGGCCGGACACGGACGCCATGCAGACCACGCGGCCCGGCGCGCGGCGGCGGATCATGGGCATGGCGAGCGGACTGAGCACGTTGTAGAAGCCGTCCAGGTTGGTGCGCAGCACCTGGTCCCAATCGTCGCCGGTCAGGGCGGGGAACGCGCCGTCGCGGGTCAGGCCGGCGTTGAGGACCACGCCGTAGTAGGCGCCGTGGGCGTCGATGTCGGCCTGCAGGGCGGCGGCGCATTGCTGACGGTCCGCCACGTCGAATTGCAGCACGCGCGCCTGGCGTCCGCGGGCCTGGACCTCGGCCTGCACGGCTAGCAGGCCGTTGAAAAAAGCCAGAGCCCGCGTGGCTCTGGCAAAATGGCGGCCATCCTCTTCTGCCGAAGCCAGCCCAAGCCGATGCGTGGACTCGACCTCAAACAAAACGAGCTGTTCAGTTATACGACGCTGGAGCAGCGCATCCCGAACGATCACCCGCTGCGTCCCCTGCGAGGCCTGGTCGATACCGTTCTGGCTTCGATGGATCGGGACTTCGACGGGCTGTACTCCACCCTGGGACGGGCCTCGATTGCGCCGGAGCGGCTGCTGCGCGCCTCGTTGCTGCAGGTGATTTACACCATTCGCTCCGAGCGGCAGTTGGTCGAGCAGATTGATTTCAACCTGCTGTTTCGCTGGTTCGTCGGCTTGTCGATGGACGAGCGCATGTGGGATCACTCGACCTTCAGCCAGAACCGTGACCGCTTGTTCAACCAGGATGTAGCGCGGCTGTTCTTCCAGCGCATCAAGTCGCTGGCCGCATGGTCCGAGTACGCCAGCAACGAGCATTTCAGCGTCGATGGCACGCTGATCGACGCCTGGGCCTCGCACAAGTCCTTTATCAAGAAGGATGGCGGCGACCCACCGGAGGATGGCACGCGCAACCCCGATGCCGACTTCAAGGGCGAGAAGCGCAGCAACGCGACCCACCAATCGACCAGCGATCCCGAGGCCCGGCTGGCGCGCAAGAGCAATGTCGATGCCAGTCGCCTCGCGCACATCGCCCACACGATGATGGAGCACCGCAACGGTCTGATCGTGGATGTGGAATGCACCGAGTTCAATGGACGTGCCGAGGTAGAGGCGGCGCTGGAGATGCTGGAGCGCACGGCCAAGCCGGGCAGCACGGTAGGTGCAGACAAGAATTACGACCAGAAGCGTTTCGTGCAGAGGGCGCGCGAGCTGAAAGTGACACCGCATGTGGCGCAGAAGCGCAAGGGCAGCGCCATCGATGGGCGCACCACGCGGCATCCGGGGTATGCCGCCAGCCAGAAGATCCGCAAGCGGATCGAAGAAGGTTTTGGCTGGCTGAAGACGGTTGGCGGCCTGCGCAAGACCAAGCTGATCGGTCGCGCCAAGCTGAGTGCTCAGTTATTGCTGGGTTTCTCGGTCTACAACCTGATCCGACTGGGTAGCCTGTCGGGTTGGTGGCGAGGATCGCATGTATAGGGCGAGTTACGCCCAAAAAACGCCGAAAGGCGTGAACGTGGTGCTGAAACCTGTCAAAAAGGCCTGAAGTCAGGCCTTGTGTGGACTCCGTTAGGCCAAAGCGCTTGAAAAAGCGCCAAACCGGACGGGTTGGGGCAGTTGAAGCCGAGTTTTTCAACGGCCTGCTAGCGCCTGGTCGAGCTGCTGGCGGCAGTGCAGCACCAGGTCGTGGCCGGCGTCGGCCAGGGCCAGCGCGATGGCGCGGCCGATGCCGCGGCTCGAGCCGGTTACGAGTATGGGGGCAGCGCTCATTCGGGTGATTCTTCCTGGATAAAAGCGGCGGGGTCCTTGGGCTGATAGACGTTCAGCCTGGCCTCGGCCAGCAGACGCGCGTCGTCGCGCAGTTCGCATTCGAAGACGCTCATGCCGCTGGCGTCGACCAGCCCGCGGCGCGCGTGTATGGTCAGACTGGCGCCGGCGGGCAGCGCGTCGGCATGGCTTTCGTAGCGCCGCGTGCCGAGCAGAAAGCCCAGTTTGACGGGTTCGCCCGCCAGTCGCGCCTGGCAGCCGGCCCAGGCGCCCACGGCCTGCGCCATCAGCTCCATGCCCAGCCACGGCGGCAATGAGCCGTCGGGCAGCGAGTAGGGGCCGGGCTTGACCACGGCGCGCGCGGTCAGGCTGTCGGCGTCGTGGCTGCAGACCTCGTCGATCAGGATCATGTCGCCGGCGTGCGGCAGCAGGCTGGATACTGGCCAGGTCGTCATGCTTGGGCTCCCAGGATCAGGCTGGCGTTGTTGCCGCCGAAGGCGAAGGAATTGCTCATGGCCAGGCGCGGCCGGCCTTGGGCGTAGCGGTGCTGCGCGGTGCTGAAATCCAGCGCCGGCAGCGCGGGATCAGGCTGCCCGTCCCAGACGTGGGGCATCAGCCGTCCTGCGGCATTGCCGGGCGACAGCGTGGCCCAGGCCAGCGCCGCTTCCAGCGCGCCTGCCGCGCCCAGCGCGTGGCCGGTCAGCGCCTTGGTCGAGGCGCAGGGCACGCCCTGCGGAAAGACGGCGTGCATGGCCTGGCTTTCCATGGCGTCGTTGTGGAGGGTGCCGGTGCCGTGCAGATTGACCCAGCCTATGCTGTCCGCGTCCACGCCGGCCGATTGCAGCGCGGCCTGCATGGCCGCCCGCGCGCCGGCGCCGCTGGGCTCGGGCGCGGACATATGCCAGGCGTCGGAACTGGCGCCGCCGCCCAGCAGCGCCACGCAGGGGCCAGCCGCCGGTTCGCGTTCCATCAGGAACAGCACGCCGGCTTCGCCGATGTTGATGCCGCGGCGGTTGGCCGAGAACGGCAGGCACAGCGTGTCGTCGATGGCTTCCAGCGTGGCGAAGCCGTTGATGGTCAGGCGGCACAGGGTGTCCGCGCCGCCGCAGACCACGGCGTCGCACAGGCCCGCGGCGAGCAGGCGGCGCGCGGACAGCAGGGCGCGGGCGCTGGAGGTGCAGGCCGTGGACAGCGTATAGGCGGGGCCGGTGGCGCCCAGCCAGTCCGCGAAAAAGGCGGCGGGAGACGACAGCGCCTGGCGGCGGTAGTCGTAGCTGTCTGGCCATGCGCCCTGCGCCGCCAGCTGCCGGAAGGCGGGCGCATTGTCGTTGACGCCGGAAGTGCTGGTGCCCAGCACCACGGCGACGCGGTGGGCGCCATGGCGGGCCACGGCGGCGCGCAGTTGCGGTTCTATCTGCAACGCGGCGGCCAGCAGCAATTGGTTGTTGCGGCTGTGGTGATGGGCGGGCAGCGTGTCGGGGATGGGCGGCAGCGCGTCCGCATGGCCGCCCAGCGTCAGCGTGCGGCCATGGACCCAATCCGGCTGCGGGCGCATGCCCGAGGTGTCGCCGGCGAAGGCGGCGCGAGCTACCGCGTCGATGCCGGCGCCCAGCGCGCACACCACGCCGGGCGTACCCAACCAGGTGTTCATGGCTGCTCCTTCAAAGGCGAGATCCGCCAGGTGACCTGGTCGGCAGTGGTGACGGTGAACGTGCCGGCCTGCGCGGCCTGCGGCCAGCGCACGCTCCAGCGCGGACGGCCCCGGTCCAGCAGTTCGCGTTGTACGGCATCGCCCTCGCGGCTGGCGCGCCAGTTGCCGGCGCCGTAGGCCGCATCCAGCTGCGCTTCGGGCGTCCACGCGAAGATCAGGGCGGCGAACAGATCGCGCGCCTGGGCATTGGGCCGCAGGAAGCCGTCGTTGCGCCATTGGCCCTGTTCCAGCATCTGCCGCGCCTGCGGCACGCCCATGGGATCGAACAGGGACCAGCGCAAGGCGGCGCCTTCGCGCTGCACCACCAAGAGCGCGTCCAGCGCGGGCTGGCCGGCGGCGGACTGCACCACGTGGAGCTGGCGCGGCAGCGGGAAGTCCGCGTCCCGCGCCGGCAGGGGCGGCGTGCCTGCGCAGCCGGCCAGCAGGGCAAGCGTCAACAGCGCGCCCAACGCGCGTGCGGCGGACAGGAAGGAGGAGCGGGCGGCGGCCATGGTCGGGATCAGGCGGGCAGCGGCTGCGCTTCGGCGCCGCGGCAAAGCTCGCTCAGCATGCGCAGGCGGCGTTGCGGGTTGGCGACGAAGGGGTTGTTCTGGTCCCAGGCGTAGCCCGCCAGAATGGAGCTGATCATGCGGCGGATCTCGGGCTGCGCGTTCTCGTAGAAGACCACGTCCTGGAATTCGCCGCTGTACCAGCCCTGGACATAGGCGCGGAAGGTCTCCACGCCCACCATCAGCGGATCGGCGAACTCGGCCTGCCAGTCGACCTGCGCGCCGCTCAGATGGCGGTGCAGCGCGTCGGCCGCCAGCTTGGACGAGCGCAGGGCGATGGTGACGCCCGAGGAAAAGACCGGGTCCAGGAATTCCGCCGCGTTGCCCAGCAGCGCATAGCCGGGGCCGTGCAGCTGCGTCACGCTGGCCGAATAGCCGCCGATGGTATTGGCGGGCGTGTCCCAGACCGCGTTCTTCAGGACGCGCTTGAGATTGGGGGCGGCGTCGGCCATCTCGCGCAGCGTGGCCATCAGATCCTGGCCGGGGCTGCCAAAGAGCCTCTCGCCGCCCACGACGCCGAACGAGCAGCGGCCATTGGAGAAGGGGATCAGCCAGTACCAGATGCCGCGTTCTTGCGGATGCACGCTGATCAGGATCTTTTCGCGGTCGAATCCGGGATCGTCGATGCGGTCCTCGATATGGGTGAAGATGGCTTTGCGCGGCGGCATCGACGACGGGCGCTCCAGGTCCAGCAGGCGCGCCAGCACGCGGCCGTAGCCGCTGGCATCGAGCACGAACCGGCTCCGCACCTGATAGGACGTGCCGTCAGCGCTGCGCACGTCCAGCAAGGGGCCGTCGGCGCTGCTGAAATCGGCTGCCGTCACTTCTTGCAGATAGCGCACTTCCACGCCCTGACGGGCGGCATCGTCGGCCAGCACCTGGTCGAAGCGCGCGCGCTGCACCTGGAACGTGGTGCCGGGGCCGGGGCTGAACTTGTCGCGGAAATCGAAGTGGGTGTAGCGCTCGCCGCAGGCGAAGGCGGCGCCGTTCTTCACCTGGAAGCCGGCGGCCTGCACGGCCGGCAGCATGCCCGCTTCTTCCACGAACTCCAGGCAATGGGCGAGCAGGCTTTCGCCGATGGAAAAGCGCGGAAACTGCTGGCGCTCCAGCATCAGGACGTCATGTCCTTGGCGCTTCAGCAGGGCGGCGGCGACCGCGCCTGCCGGTCCCGCTCCGATGACTACAACTTCGCGATGTTCCATGCCGGAGATGTCCTTTTAGTTATTGAAAGCAGGATGCGGCGCGACGGCGCGCGGCGGATTGATCCATGGCGCCCACAGCAGCGAGAAGGCCACGCCCAGCGCGACCGCCAGCCCGAAGTTGGCGATGGCGGGCGTGTGGCTGACGGCGAGCAGGCCGAAGGACAGTAGTGTGGTGGCGGCGCCCAGCAGGATGCCGACCAGGCTGGCGGCCGCGCCCGCGACCCGTTCGTACATGAAGATGGCGTAGTCCACGCCGATGGCCGACACCAGCAGCAGGCCGAACAGGCTGAACAGGGTGAGCGGCTGGCCCAGGTAGCCCAGCGCGGCCAGGCTGCATGCGGTGGCCGCCAGCGGCACGGCCAGGATGCGCCAGGCGGCGGCGCGGCCCAGGGTCAGCAGCAGCAACAGCGCCGCGACCCCATAGGACAGCAGCTTGAGTTCGGCGGCTTCGATGCGCGTTGCCGCGAACATGCGGTTCAGTTCGCCGCTGCGGTCCACCAGCGTGACGTCCGGCGCAACCTGGGCGATGGCCTCCAGCGCGGAAGCGTCGCGCAGGCCCAGCAAGGTCACCATGCCCGCGGCCTGGCCGTCGCGCAGGCCCAGCCACAGCGGCCGCCAGCGCTCCGCCAGCGGGCCTTGCAGCGCGTCCTCGATGGCCTGCGGCGGCAGCGCGGCCATGGACTGCAGTTCCTGGCGCAAGGCCGCGTAGGGGATGCCGATGTCGGTAAGCGGCTTCCAGGCGTCAGGCTGTGCGGCCAGGCCGGCCAGCGTCGCGCCCAGCGCCTTCTGGTCGGCGGTGGGCGAGGCCAGCTGGCTCAAGGCGTTGTAGGCGGCGAGATCGCCGCGCGCGACCAGCGCGTCCAGCGCCTGCGACACCCGCGCCTGCCTGCGCAGCAACTCGTCCGCGTCGGGCGCGCGCACCAGGAAGAACTGGCTGGTCGGCATGAAGCCGGTGATTTCGCCGATCTGCCGGGCCTGCTGCAGCAAGGGCGCGGGTAGGCTGAGCCACTGCCGCAGATCGTCCTGGATGCTCAGCCGGCTGATGCCGCCGGCAGTGGCGGCGATAAGGGCCAGGGCGCCCAGCCAGAGCGCGGCGCGGCGTCCGGCCAGGCGCTGACGCGCGCGCAGCGCGGCCTCGGCAAAGCGCAGCAGCGGCTGCCAGGGGCGGGGCCGCCAGCCGTCCATCCAGGCCGGCAACTGGCACACGGTGCAGGCGTAGGCGCCCAGCAGGCCAGCGGCCGAGAACACCGCGGTCTGCGTCAGCGCGGGAAACGGCGTGAACGCCAGCGCGACGTAGCCGACCAGGCTGGCGGCGAGGCTGATGGTGAGCCCGGGCAGGACGCGCCGCAGCGCGGGCCAGGCCTGCCAGTCGGTCATGCCATAGCTCTTGCCCAGCCAGTGCATGGGGAAATCCACCGCCACCCCGATCAGGCTGGCGCCGATCACCAGGGTCAGGACATGGATGGAGCCGAACACCGCCACGCAGGCCACCGCGCCCGTCAGCAGCCCGACGGCGACCGGCACGAAAGCCAGCAGCGCGCGCACGCGCCGCAGCGCCAGCAGCAGGACCAGCACGATGCCGATGGTGGCGCCGGTACCGATCCAGCTGCTTTCGGCAACCGCTTGCGCCCGGCCCGCGGCCGCGTACAGGGGACCGCCCGCCACCAGCAGCTCGGCGCCGGCCGCGCCGAGTGCCGCGCGGTCCTGTTCGAGTTGCGCGGCGATTTGCTGGGGCGCGGCCGCATCGAAGGCATCGCCGCGGGTTTCGGCGCGCACCAGCATCCAGCGCCTGCCGGCGTGTTCGGCCTGCAGGGTGCCCGTGCCCATGTCGTACTGCACCGCGCCGCCCGGGCGCAGCGCCTGTTCGGCGCGGCGCGTCAGGCCCAGCCAGTCCTGGTCCGCCGGCACCAGGCCCGAAGATGAAAACGGATCGGAGAGTTCGCGCGCGCGGCGCTGGGCGTAGGCCGCAGGATCGGTCTCGAGCTGATGCCGGTCGGCCGCAGGGAGCATGGCCAGCCGGCCCGCCAGCAGTTGCGCGCGCAGCGCGGGCACGTCGACTTGCAGTTCCACCTGCACGGAAGAAAACAGGCCGCTGTCGGTCCAGCGCTGCGCCAGCAGGCGTGCGGGGGCTGTCGCATCCGCGCCGGCGTTTGCGCTTTGAGCCGCGACCAGCGCGATGAGCTGCCGCGACAGGGGTTCCTGGATGCGGGCCTCGGCCAATTGGCGCGTGGCGTCGGCGCCGGCCTGGGGCACCAGCTCCATCAGGTTGGCCGACACCGGCCAGCCATGGCGGCTTTGCCAGGCGCCGGCGCAGAGAATCAGCAGCAGCCCAAGCTTGAACAGCCGCGGCAGCCAGCGCTCAATCGGCGAACGCACGTTGCTCCTCGGCGGTCAGGGCCTGGGCGGCCTGCGCATCCGTCATCTGCAGCACGCTGCGGTCGCCCTGCGTCTCGCGCAGCTCGATGCGGTCGACCAGCTTGCCGCCGTTGATCTGGATGTTGTCGAAGATCTGCCGCAGCAGCGCCGAGCGCGGCGTCAGCAGCAGCTGCCAGGCATCGGCGTCGCCGCTGAGCGCCAGGTCGAAGTTTTCGCGCAGCCCGGCGGTGTCGCCTGCCAGCACGGACAGGAACAGCCGGTTCTCGCGGCCGGCGCCGGCGTGTTGCGGCAGGGCCTGCCATTTGCCGGCTTCGTCGCGCCGCGAGATGCCGCGGGCGTCGATGCGCAGGTCCTGCGCGATCGGCGTGCGCAGCAGCCACAGCAGGCCCTTGCCCGCCGCCAGCGTGAAATCGCCGCGGCTGGTCAGCGGCTGCGGTAGCGAGCGCAGGAACTTCTGCTGCACGAAATGGCCGCGCACGACAGGCGTGGCGTTCAGTTGCGTTTGCAGATCGGCCAGGTCGAAGGCGCGGGCGGCCAGGGGCAGCAGGGCCAGGGCCAGCAGGGCGCACAGGCGGCGCATGAAAACCAGGCGGCGCGTCATGCGGGCGTCTCCATCGATTGCAGCTTGCGCCGCACGGCGTCGACCAGCGCGGCGGGCGAGGTCAATTGCATTTCGCGGGTCTGGATGCAAACCGCCACCTGTTCGGACGTGGCTCGCGTCAGGCGCTGGCCGCTGGCGGCGTCCAGGATCAGGTAGTTGATCTTCAGCCGGTGCTCCCATTCCACCAGTTCGGCGCGCACCGTCAGGCGCTGGCCGAATTGCGCGGGCTGGGCATAGCGCAGATGCAGGTCGATGACCGGCCAGGCGTAGCCGCTGGCGCGCATGGCGTCGTAGTTGTGCTCCAGCAGGTCCAGCAGCTCGCAGCGGGCCTGTTCCAGGTATTTGACGTAGTGTCCGTGCCAGACCACGTTGAGGGGATCCACGTCGAAGAAGGGCACGCGGATTTCGACTTCAGCGCCGATGACGCCCCGTTTACGCATCGTCTTTCCAGAAAGGGTAGAAGTTGAACCATTGCAGCGGCGCCAGGCGGCAGTGCGCGGCAAGGCGGTCGGCGTAGCGCTGGGCCAGCTCGGCGATGCGGGCCTGGCGCGTGGCGCGCGTCCATTCGATGCCGTCCGACAGGCGTTCCATCGCCACGCGGTAGCGCGCGCCGTGGCGCGTGCAGAACAGCAGGTTGACCGGGCAGCGCAACAGGCCGGCCAGCAGCCAGGGGCCTTGCGGCAGCAGCGCGCTGGCGCCCAGGAAGTCCACGGGCGTGCAACGGTCGCCCTGCAGCGGCACGCGGTCGCCGGCGATGGCCAGCCATTCGCCGCGGTCCAGGCGCTGCGCCAGGTCCAGCATGGCGGGAGCATCCAGCTCGCTGACCTGGATCATGCGCAGCCCGCCGCCGGCCTCGTGCAGCAGGCGGTTGAAATGAACCGCGTGCTTGTCGTGCACCAGCACATTGAGTTTCAAGGTGCCGCTTTGCGCCGCCAGCGCGCGGCAGACCTCGATATTGCCCAGGTGCGAGCCGACCAGGATCTGGCCACGGTTCCTGCCCATTTGCGCATGCAGGCCGTCAGGGTCGGCGATGTCCAGATGGGCCATCGTGATCTTGCCCTGCCAGACGTCCAGCTTGTCGAGGATGGCGTTGGCGAACGCGAGGTACTGGCGGTAGACCGGCATGCGGCGCGGCAGCGGCTCGGCCAGCGCGCCGGATTGCGCCAGACGGCGCTGGTAGGCCGCGATCGAACGCCGGGCGCGGCTGCCGCTGGCATAGAAATACAGCACGACCAGCCAGACCACGGGCGCGACGAGGCGGCGGCCCAGGGTGCGCGCGGCCCAGGCCGTCAGGCGCATCAGCAGGGCGCTGCCGCGCTCGGGCTGATCGGCCCAATGCTGATCGGCGGCGTTCATGGACGCGGACCTCCGGCAAGCCTGCGCCACAGCAGCGCCGGCGAGCGCGCCAGCATGCCGAAGAAAAGGCCCGCATGCATGCGGCTGATCAGCAGGTTGTCGCGCAGGCCCTTGAAATGGGAAATGCCGTCTTCCGGGTAGGCCACGCGCGTCGGCAGCCACACCATCGCGACCCCGCGCCAGTGCAGGCGCACCAGGACGGCGATGTCGAAATCCATGCGCCGGCCTACGCGCGCGCCGTCGATCACGGGCAGCGCCGCGGCCAGCGGGTAGACGCGGAAACCGCACATGGCGTCGGGGATGTCGAGCGAAAGCGTGTTGATCCAGACCCACACGCGCGTCAGCCAGCGGCCGTAGAGACGGCTGCGCGGCACATCGTCGCCATACAGCGGCGCGCCGCAGACGAGGGCGTCGGGCCGGGCCCGGGAGGCCGCCGCGAAGGCCGCCGCGTCCGCCAGGGCGTGCTGGCCGTCGGCGTCGACCTGCAAGGCGTGGGTATAGCCCAGCGCCGCCGCCGCGCGCAGCCCGTCCTGCACCGCCGCGCCCTTGCCGCCGTTGACCGCGCGCCGCAGCAGATGCGTATGCGGCTGGGTCGCCAGCGCATCCAGCGCCGCCGCGCAAGACGGCTCGGAGCCGTCGTCCACCAGCACGCAGGGCAAGCCTTGCGCCACCAGCTGCGCATGCACCGCGGCGACCGTGGCGCCGTGGTTGTACACGGGAATGAGCGCGCAGAGCTTATGCGGGGGCATGGCCGCCTGCCTGCAGAATGCGGCCGGACGAGCAGGGCGCGTCGTTGACCGTGTAGGTGAAATACAGCTTCTGCTTCGCGGCGTCCCATTTCAGCGCCAGCATGGCGGTATCGCCCGGACGCAGCAGCCGCTGGAATTTCAGCGCCTCCATGCCGGCGAAACGCAGCTCGGGATGAAGGTCGCGTTGCGCCAGCGACATGGCCCAGCCGATCTGGGCCACCCCGGGCACAACGGGAGCCGTGGGGAAATGGCCGCTGAAATGGGCGAGGTCGTAGGGAATTTCCAGCGCATAGCGGCGTTCGTGCTCCGACGGGCGGGGCAGTTCCACCGCCTCGGGCGCAAGCGGCCGGGCGCCCGCGGCGGCGTCGAACAGGCTGCGCGGCAGCTTGCCTTGGGCGTTGGCGGGCAGCTGTGCGAAGAAGCGCCAGGTGCGCGGAATGGCCAGCGATTCGAAGCCTGCGGCCAGATGCGCGCGCAGGGCGTCCACGACCGCCTTGCGGCCCTGGTTGCGCAAGGCATGCAGGCCCCGCGCCGACAGGGCGACCAGCGCGGCCAGGCGCGTGGCCCCGGCCAGACCGCCCAGGCGCGCTTCGGCAACGTAGGGATGGCGCGCCAGCGCCTGTTCCAGCATGGGCAGCGAAATGCGCTTTTCCTCGATCTTCACGATGCGGTCGAGGCGCCCCAGCAGCCGGAAACCGCCATGCGCAAGCTCCGCGCCGTCGGCGGTCTGCGCCTCGGCGGGGTTGACCCAGGGCGATTGCACGCGCAGGGCGCCTTCGGCGTTCAGTTCGACGGCCACGCCTGGCAGCGGCTGCCAGGGGCTGTCGCCTTCGCGCCAGGCGACGGCGCCGGTTTCGGAGCTGCCGTAGATCTCGCTGGGGCGCAGGCCCAGGTGCTGCGCGATATGGTCGGAGGCCTCGGCGGGCAGTTCGCCGCCGGAGGAGTGGATGCGGGTCAGGCGGCCACGCAACTGGTTCCAATCCAGCCGCTGTCCCAGGCGGCGCAGCAGCGCGGGGCTGGCGATCCAGGTGCAGGCCGGATGGCGCAGGCTGGCCTGCTGCAGTTCTTCGGGATAGAGGCGCTGCGGCCGGTCCAGCTGGCGTCCCGCGCACAGCGGCCACAGCACCCTGAAGGGCAGGCCGTACATGTGCTGCGCCGATACGCTGCCCAGCACGGGGCCGCGCGCATCTGGCCATTGCCGTTGCAGCGCGCGGACTTCTTCCATCAGTTGCCGCCAGTGCTTGGCGATATGTTTGGGCGTGCCGCTGGATCCCGAGGTGCACAGTACCAGCGTCAACGCGGAATCCAGTTCGGCGGGCGCGAGCGGCGCGTGGCCTTGCAGGTCGGCCAGCCGGCACAGCCGTTGCGCCGGCAGCGGCAGTTCGGTGTCGCTCAGCCAGGCATCCACCGTGGCGTCGAGCATGGCGCAGGTCTGCGCCTGGGCATCGCCCGGCAGCACCGCGACCGCGCCGGCGCGCCAGCAGGCGAACAGGGCGACGGCCATCTGCGCGGCGTCCTCGAACCAGATCGCGACGCGCCGCAACTGTCTGGCCTGCAAGGCGCCCGCAGCCTGCAGGCTGGCGCACGCAAAGGCCTCGCGCGTCAGCGGCGGCTCGTCGGCGACCAGGGCGCCGGCCAAGTCAGGCGGGGCGGGCAGCAGCAGCTGCGAGAGATCGGTCCAGGCCATGCTTTACGCCGCCTTGGCAGCGGCGGGGCGCAGCAGCCATTCGCCCGCCAATAGCAGGCCCATCAGGACATAGCTCACGGCGCCGTTGTAGGCGGTCCACCAGCTCCAGGGGCCCCAGGCCGCCAGCGCCGCGGCCACGCTGCCGTTCAGGGCGAAGAAGGCGCACCACACGCGGGTGACATTGCGGGTGTAGCGCACGCCTTCAGGCGGCAGGTCGGGATGGCGCAGGCGGGCCAGTTGTTCGATCACGGGGCGGCCGCGCCGCAGGCTGGCGCCGAAGATCGCCAGCATCATGCCGTTGACCAGCACCGGATACCAGCGCAGCCAGTCTTGCGAATTCGAGATGGCCAGGATCAGGCAGAACGCCACCGCCACGGCGGGCAGCAGGCGCGCGCCCGGCCGGGCGGCATCCGCGGTCAGGCCGCGCGCCAGCCACAGCAGGGCCAGCGGCAGCGCCAGCCAGGCGGGGCTCACCCGTCCCAGCGCCGCGTGGACGGCGAAGGGATAGGCGATGCCGGCCACGGCCAGGGCTGCCGCCACGCCGCGTCTCATGCGGCGGGGTCCTGTTTCTGGCACATGGCCTGCACCACGTCCTCGACCGTGCGCACGGTGCGGAAGTCGTTGGCGTCGAGCTTGCGGCCGGTCTGGCGGCGCACGTGGTCGATGAGGTCGATGGCGTCGATGCTGTCGATCTCCAGATCCGTGTACAGGTTCGCTTCGGGCGTGATGCGTTCAGGTTCGATCTCGAACAGTTCGACCAGCGCGCCGCGCAGCGTATTGAAGATTTCGTCGCGGGTATGCATCCTGGACTCCATATCCATTAGGCGCGGCGTTGGGCGCCGACAAACTCGGCCAACTTGGCGATGCTGGCGAAATGCTCGCGCATGTTGCGCGTTTCGGGATCGATGGTGATGCCGTAGCGCTTTTGCAGCGCGAGGCCCAGCTCCAGGGCGTCCACCGAGTCCAGTCCCAGTCCGTCGCCGAAGAGGTGGGCATCGCTGTCGATATCGTCGGGCGCGATGTCCTCCAGGCCCAGCGATTCGATGACGAGGGTCTTGAGTTCAAATTCCAGCTGGTTCATCCGGTCAGGACTCCACTTCCACCGCCTGGGGCGGTTGTTCATTCATGATGGCGCCGGCGGGCGCGGCGGGCGCCAGCTCGGCTTCGAAATAGGCGTGCAGGTAATCGTTCATCTTGCGTCCGGCGATGGGCAGCGGGTGCGCGCCGCTCCAGGCGGCGGGATCGATGTCCTCGCCCACGCGGATCACGTAGCGCATGCGGCAGGGCGGAATCCGGTACCAGGGCTCGCCCTTGGTCAGGCTGCGGGGATTCATGCTGATGACCACGGGCGTGACCACGCGCGCGCCGCGCAGCGCGATGGCGCAGGCGCCGCGATGAAAGCGCGGCATGGCGTCGCGCGGCGTGCGCGTGCCTTCCGGAAAGACGATCAGGGTCTCGCCCGCGCGCAGCACGTCGGCGGCGCGGTCGAACATGTCGAAGCTTTCGTCGTTGGTGATGTAGCCGGCATTGGCCACCGGGCCGCGGGTGAACGGGTTGGTGGCCAGGCCGTGCTTGACAATGCAGTTGGCGTTCTTGACGTGGCCCACCAGGAACACCACGTCCAACAGCGAAGGGTGGTTGGCCAGGATCATCTGTCCGGGCTTGCCGAGACGTTCGGCGCCCTTGAATTCCACGGTCAGGATGCCGGTTCGGACCATGAAACGGATGAACAGGCGGAAGGTGCCGTTCAGCGCGCCGCGCGCGCGGCGCTGGCGGTCCGCCTTGTCGCCGGGCAGCAAGCGCTGCGGCGGGAACACCAGCACGCGCAGCAGCACGCCGCCCAGCCCGAAGAGGGTGAAGGCCATGCCGGTGGCGAACAGACGCCAGAGCCAGAAGTCCTGCCGCGGTGGTGTGGCGCTCGTCATGCCGTGCGTGTCCAGTTCCATAGTCGGGAGCGGTTGGCGTGGCGCCAGCCGGGCGTGCGCAGCAGGAGGTGGCGCAGCAGGTTCAGGGGATTGGGCCAGGCCTGCGCGCCGCGGGCGGCATCGGGCGCCTGCGGAGCCAGGGCCAAGGTCCAGTCGGCGCCGGGCTGCAGATGCAGGGCGACCGCATAAGCGTAGGGCGCGTCATCCATCCAGGGGGCGTAAGGCGCGGGCGGCCGTTCCTCGGCCAGCACCACGAGCACGTCCTGGTGGCCGGCGTCGAACAGCATCGACGCTTCGATGCAGGCATGCTCCAGGCCGTCGTCTTCCACCGACAAGGCCACGGATTCGGTGGTTTCGCGGCGTATGATCGACCACTGCGCGGCGATGGCGTTGTGGACCGACAGGCCGAAGGCCGTGGGCGACAAGGGTTCGTCCGCCGCCAGTGCTTGCAGCAGGCCGAAGTTGCGGGTGGTTTCGCCATGGCGGGAGGCAAATACCAGCGGCATGGGCGGGCGTCCCTCGGCCAACGGCCACGCGCACTCGAACACCCCGCGAGCCAGCGGGCTCAGGCGGCGGCGTTGCAAGGGAGGCAGGAAGTCCAGGCGGGGCGGATTCTGATTTCCGATCGGGCAGAACGGATGTTCGGCCCATTTCAACCAGTCGCTGGGGCCATCGATTCCTTGCGCCCAACCCTGCCATTGCGCGATCGAAAACGTCAACATAGCGCGCGATTCTACTATGGCGATGTCAGGCCATTTTGATTTAAAACGTTACATAATACACAATATTTCCAGTATTTCTTACACTTAAGCTTGCTATTTGTTACTTTCTCCCGTGAGCGTTCAGGAACTTTTAATCTGGTGGGCAGACAAAGGCGCCGCTGCTGGCTACCGCAGCCAGGACCTGTCGGCCGCGGACGCCGCGCGTGCGCCGGCGCTGCGCAGTTCGAAGGCCCAGGTCGATTGGCGGGTCAGCAGGGCGCTGCTGCAGGACGCCAGGCAGGCCATGCCGCGTGCAACCCTGTCGCTCAGCCATAGCGGCGGTCACGCGGTCTGCGCGTCCGCCCCGCTGGGGTGGCAACTGGGCGCCGATCTGGAGCGGGTGCGGCCGCGCGAGGTCCTGCGCCTGGCCGAGTGGGTATGCGCGCCGGCCGAGCAAGCCGCGCTGGCCGGCCTGGAAGGCGCAGCCCAATTGGAACGCTTTTATCTCTTGTGGACGCTGAAGGAAGCCTTCATCAAGGCGGCCGGACTGGATTTCCCCGCAGACATGGCCACAGTGGGCCTGGCGTTCGACGGCAAGGCGGGGTGGCGCCTGCGTGCGCCGCCGGGGCGGTGGCGCGCCTGTTCGTGGCGCCTGGGCGAGGACTGGATCGCGTCCGTGGCGTGGCGCGGACCGGCTGACGACGCAGCGCGACCCCAATGGCGCGCCGGGGCCGATTGCGTGTTACCGCCGCTTGCCATCCTGGGCGGGTGGACTTCCGGACCGGATTGAATCGGCTGGTGTTTTTCAGCGGGCATTTAAAGATGTATTATAAATGCATGTTTAATGGCGATTCCGATCGCGCCACAAGGAGCAGTTGATGTTGAGTCCCCAAATCCGCGCCCTGGTCAAGGGCACGGCGCCCGTTCTCAAGACGCACGGCGTTGCGCTGACCAAGCATTTCTATGCCCGCATGTTCAAGCACAACCCCGAGCTCAAGCATGTCTTCAATCAAGGTCACCAAGCCGGCGGCGAGCAGCAGCAGGCGCTGGCCGGCGCGGTCGCGGCCTATGCCGAGCACATCGACGATCCCTCGGTGCTGATGCCCGTGGTGACGCGCATCGTGCACAAGCATGTCAGCCTGGGCATCCGGCCCGAGCACTACCAGATCGTGGGTAAGCATCTGCTGGCCTCCATCAGCGAAGTGCTGGGCGAGGCGGCGACGGAAGAACTGGTGGCTGCCTGGGCCGCGGCCTACGGCCAACTGGCCGACCTGCTGATCGCCGAAGAGGCGCGCCTGTACGCGGAGTCGGCCGCCAAGCCGGGCGGCTGGACCGGCTGGCGTGCGTTCCGCGTGGTCGGCAAGCAGCGCGAAAGCGCCGAGATCACGTCCTTCTACCTGGCGCCGGCCGATGGCGGCGAAGTACCCGCCTACCGCCCCGGCCAGTACGTGTCGGTGCGCGTGTTCGTGCCCGAACTGGGCCTGATGCAGCCGCGCCAGTACAGCCTGTCCGACGCGCCGGGCCAGGACCGCCTGCGCATCTCGGTCAAGCGCGAAGCGGCTGGCGCCGATACGCCGGCCGGCCGGGTTTCCAATGCCCTGCATGACCGCCTGGAAGAGGGCGGGGTGCTGGACGTGGCGCCGCCCCAGGGCGATTTCCATCTGCGCGACGAAGGCAGCGCGCCGGTGGTGCTGCTGAGCGGCGGCGTGGGCCTGACGCCCATGGTCTCCATCCTGAACCATCTGGTGGGGTTGAACGACGAGCGCCAGATCCGTTTCGTGCACGGCTGCCGCAACAACTCGGTCCACGCCATGCGCGATCACGTCAACAGCATCGCCGCCGAACGCGCCAACGTGCGCAAGGCCGTGTTCTACGAGGAGGTCGGCCACGGCGACCAGCCGGGCCGCGACTACGATTACGCTGGCCGGGTGGACCTGAACGCCATCCGCGACGAAGTCATCGTGCCTGGCGCGGACTACTACCTGTGTGGCCCGGCCGGCTTCATGCGCGCGCAGCGCGAGGCCTTGACCGGCCTGGGCGTGCCCGCGGACCGCATCCATGCCGAAGCCTTTGGCAGCGGCGGCGCGCCCGCCTGAGCGGTGTATCCTGGCGGCCTGAGTTTCCGGGCCGCCAGCGCCCATTCCTTTCGTCCCTGCCATGCAACTGACCCGATTCACCGATTTCGGCCTGCGCGTCCTGATGTACCTGACGCAATGCCGCGACCGGTCCGCCGCCGTCACCATTCCGGAGATCGCCGACCGCTTCAGCGTGTCGCGCAATCATCTGGTGAAGGTGGTGCACTTCATGGCGCAGCAGGGTTGGGTCAGCACCTCGCGCGGCAAGGGCGGCGGCCTGCGGCTGTCGCAGGCCGCCGACCGCTACCGGCTGGGCGACCTGATCCGGCAGCTGGAGCAGCAGGGGCCGCTGATCGACTGCCGCGAGCCTCCCTGTGCGCTGGACGGTGCGTGCCGCTTGTCCGGCGTGCTGGCGCAAACCTTGCAGGCCTTCTACGAGGCGCTTAACGGCTACACCCTGGCCGATCTGGTGCGCGACCCCACGGCCGCCGCCATCATCAAGCTGCACCGCGCCGCCTGAGGCGGGGCATGATGTTTTGTTATGGACCCTGCGGAGTTTGGCATTTGCCGGACGGGCGGGGCGCGTCCCAGAATAGCGCGGTGTCCCTGTCTTTCTGGATCTAAGAGTATGCGGGTTTGCGTAATCGGCGCTGGCGTCGTGGGCGTCACGTCGGCCTATTTCCTGGCGCGCCAGGGCCATGACGTGGTGCTGGTGGACAGCCAGGCGCGTCCGGCCGAGGTGTCCAGCTACGCCAATGGCGGCCAGCTCAGTTATAGCTACGTGGCGCCTTTGGCCGGTCCCGGCGTGCTGCCCAGCGTGCCGGGCTGGCTGCTGCGCGAGGATTCCCCGCTGCGTTTCCGGCCCAGGCTGGATCCCCATCAATGGCGCTGGTGCCTGCAATTCGCGCTGGCGTGCCGGGCCTCGGTGGCCAAGGCTTCCACGGTCCAGCTGGCTGGCCTGTCCTATCTGAGCCGGGACGTCATGCATTCGCTGCTGGAGCAGGAAGACCTGGATTTCGGCCATCTGAAGAACGGCAAGCTCATCGCCTACCGCAGTCCGGCCCTGCTGGACAAGGCGCGCGAACTGGTGGCGTACCAGGCCGACCACGGCGCCGAACAGCAGGTGCTGGACGCCGCCCAGACGCTGGCGCTGGAACCCGCGCTGGCCGGCATGGGCGCAAGCCTGGCCGGGGCCATCTACACCCCCAGCGAAGAGGCGGGCGACTGCCGCCAGTTCACCGAGGCGCTGTTCGACCGCCTGCAGACCATGGCCAACGTGCAATGCGCCATGTCCAATCCGGTGTCCGGCCTGCAGCGCGAAGGGCGCCGCATCGTGGCGGTGAACACGCGCGATGGCGACATCGGCGCCGACGCCATCGTGCTGGCCACCGGCATCGGCACGCGCACGCTGCTCAAACCGCTGGGCCATGACGTGCCGCTGTATCCCCTGAAGGGCTACAGCCTGAGCGTGCCGCTGGCCGAGGACGACGACTCGGTGGCGCCGCGCATCAGCGTCACGGACTACGAAAGGCGCATCGTCTACGCCCGCGTCGGCGGCGTGCTGCGGATCGCGGCCATGGTCGACATCGGCAGCGCCGATGCCGGCATCGACACGGCGCGCATCGGGTTGCTCAAGCGCCAGGTGCACGAGGCGTTTCCGGCGCTGGACCTGCGCCAGGCAGTACCTTGGGCGGGGCTGCGTCCGGCCACCCCCACCAGCAAGCCTCTGATCGGGCGCAGCCATGCCGCCGACAACCTGTGGCTGAACATCGGGCAGGGCGCGCTGGGCTTTACCCTGGCCTGCGGCAGCGCCGCGCTGTTGACGGCCCAGATGGGCGGGCTGGAGCTGCCGCTGGATCCGGCGCCGTTCCGCCCCTGATACGGGCGATGTCCATTTTGCGATAGTGGCTGCCTTTTCATCGGCAGACGGACCGGATCGCGCTCAATAGGATAGCGATACTCCTGCCGCCTGCGTCGCCCCAAAGGGGCGCCGCAGGCGGCAGGAGGCCATCTCTCATCCTCCGAGCGCAACCACCATGTCCTACTTGTTTCCGTTGTTCGCCATCCTGTTCTGGGCGGGCAACGTCATCGTCTCCAAGATGGCCGCCAGCGCCATCTCACCCACCGCCATCACCTTCTACCGGCTGGTGCTGGCCCTGTTCCTGATGGGCCTGTTCACGGCCGGCCCGGCCTGGCGCAACCGCAAGACCATCCTGCGCCATTGGCCCAAGCTGGCGCTGTACGGCGCCCTGTCGTCGGCAGTGTTCCAGGCGCTGTCCTATCGCGCAGCCGAAACCACCACCGCCACCAACATGGCCATCCTGACCGCGCTGATTCCCTTGCTGAGCATGCTGCTCAGCGTGGTGATCCTGCGCGATCCGCTGACCCTGGGCATGGCTGCCGGCGGCGCGCTGTCGTTCCTCGGCCTGCTGTACCTGGTGGGCCAGGGCGACATGCTGAGCGTGTTCCAGCACGGCATCCACGTCGGTGACGGCCTGATGCTGCTGGCCGCCTTGTCCTATGCGCTGTACGGCGTGCTGCTGCGCCACTGGAAGGTGCCGCTGCCGGCCTGGCAGTCCACCTTCGTGCAATCGATCTTCGCGCTGCTCTACATGCTGCCGCTGTATCTGCGCGTGCCGGCGGCGCAGGCCGCGCTGGACATGAACACGGTGCCGCTGATCCTGTACGCGGGCATCTTCTCGTCGGTGCTGCTGTCCTTCCTGTGGATCGAAGGCGTGCAGCGGCTGGGGCCCAATCGCTGCAGCATCTTCATCAACCTGTTGCCGCTGTTCACCGCGCTGGCCGCTTTCGTCATGCTGCGCGAGCAGCTGCACCTGTACCACCTGCTGGGCGGCGCGGTGACGCTGGCCGGCGTGCTGCTGGCGCAGACGGTGCAGCGCCCGCTGTTCGGTCGCGCCCGCGGGCTGGCGCTGGATTAGGCAGTTTTCACTGGCGTTCAAGACGGGCGCGCGCCGCACCGGCACAGTGGCTCTCTTTATAGGGAGAGAGCCCATGAGCATGTTCCAGAGAACCGCGATCGCGCTGGCGCGCAGCCCGGGCGTGGGACGGGCGATGCGGGCCATGGCGGCCCGCACGTCGCTGGCGGCCCGTTTCGTCGGCGGCGCGGACGTCGACGCTGCGGTCCGCACGGCCGCCAGGCTGCGCGAGGCGCACGGCATCCGCGCCTCGCTCTTCTACCTGGGCGAATACGTGGACGATCCCCAGGCCATCGAGCAAAACGTGGCCCAGGCGCTCGACGCCTGCCGGGCGCTGGAGCATGCGGGGCTGGACGTGCACGTGTCGGTCGATCCCACGGCCATCGGCTATATGCGCGACGATGCGCTGGGCCGCGACAATGCCCGGCGCATCGGCCTGGCGGCGCGCCGGACGGTCGGCCTGGGACGCGACTGGATGGTGCTGGACATGGAAGATTCCTCCATCTGCGACCGCACCTGCGCCTTGCACCGCGAACTGCTGCAAGCCGGCATACCGGCAGGCCTGACGCTACAGGCGCAGCGGCGCCGCACGCCGCAGGACCTGGCCTGGGCGATTCGCCAGCGCACGTCGCTGCGGCTGGTCAAGGGCGCGTTTCCGGAGCGCGCGCTGGACCACGCCGGCCGCGCGCGCATCGACCAGGCCTATCTGGACGCCGCCGCCATCATGCTGTCGCGCGAGGCGCTGGATTCCGGCTTCCAGCCCGTCTTCGGCACCCATGACGACCGCCTGGCCGGCGCCATCCTGGCGCTGGCGCGGGAGCGCGGCTGGCCGCCCGAAGCCTTCGAATTCGAAATGCTCTACGGCGTGCGGCCGGACTGGCAGCTCGCGCTGCGCCGTTTGGGCTATAACGTCAGGGTCTATCTGCCCTTTGGCGGCGACTGGTGGCCATATGCCGTGCGCCGCGTGGGCGAGAATCCCCGCAACGCATGGCTGCTGGCCCGCACGCTGACCTCGGACCAGAGCTACTTCGGCTAGGCGCCCCACGCACACGTATCCATGGCGGTTTCCCGACACATCTGGCATTGCGGCGCCGGCCTGCCCGGCGACGTCCTGATCGCGGACCTGCGCGGCTACCGCTATGCGCCGCACTTCCACGACGCCTGGTCCATCGGCGCCATCGCGCAGGGCCGCTGCGCCTTCACCGTGCATGGCGAGCCGCAGGCCGCGGGCGAGGGCGATCTGGTGGTGATTGCGCCTGGCCAAGTCCATACCGGCGGCACTTCGGATGCGCCGCTGGGGTACCGCATGGCCTATATCGATCAGGCCTGGTTCAGGAACCACGAACTTGCGCTGTACGCAGGCGGCGCAGCGCTGGCGGGGCCCGTCATCCGCGATACGGCGCTATGCCAGGCGTGGCTGGACGCACTCACGCCAGATCCCATCGCCGACCCCGAGCGTCGCGAGCGCATCTCCGCGGCGCTGTTCGGCCTGCTGGCGGCGCATGCGCAGGCCAGCCCCGCAGCGGCCGGCGACGAGTCCGACGTCTGCGCGCTGCTGCGCGCACGCATGGCCGCCGACCCGGCCTGCGCGCCGGACCTGGAGGCCCTGGCGTTGGCGCAGGACCGCCACCGGACCACCCTGGTCAAGCAGTTCGCGCGGCGCTACGGCCTGCCGCCGCAGGCCTGGCTGCGCAACTGGCGGGTGGCGCGGGCCCGGGCGCTGCTGCGCGACGGCCTGGCGCTGGCCGACGCCGCGCATGCCGTGGGCTTCGCCGACCAGGCCCATCTGACCCGCGTGTTCAAGCAGGTCTACGGCAGCACGCCCGGCGTGCTGCGCAACGCAGGGGCGGGCTCCCAGACATTGCGGGCGCGCGGCGTTTCCACCCGGTAGTCGGAGTACTTGCGGGTAAAGAACGCGGCGCCCAGTTCGGCCGCCGCCTGCAGCGGCTGGCGCGGATCCGCCGCGATTTCGCCGCGCAGGTTGCCGGCGCCATGCACGTAGCCGACGAAGTCCGAATGGGTGTAGCGCGCGTATTCCTGGATCTGGTGCACGATGCCCAGCGCCGCGCCGGGGTAGGTTTCCTCGGACGCGACCGCCAGGCCCAGGCGCTTGCCGGTCATGCGCTGCTTCACCCGGTCGGGCTCGGGGCCCTGGCCGGCATAGTGGCTGAACGATCGGTCGAAGAACGCCTTGGTCTGCGCCGACATGCCGTACCAGTAGATCGGGGTGCAGATCAGCACGCCGTCGGCCGGCAGGAAGTGTTCCAGGAACAGCTCGGAGTATCGGTCGGTCGGCGGGGGCGAACGCCGCAAGTCCGGCAGGAAGGCCTCGATGTAGTCGTCCAGGAACAGTAGCGTGGCCTGGGTGCCCGCCGTCTCGGCCCCGCGCAGCGCGGCCGCGCCCAGGGCCGCGCTGTTGCCGTCGCGCCGCGGGCTGCCGACCAGGATCAGCAGGCGCTTGGTGGGATGATCTGAATTCATGTCTGGTTCCTCTTGTTGGCATGGACGCTTCCATGTGGTGAGGAAAATTCTGTCTTACGGACTGACAGGCGACAAATGATGAATCCTTGAATATGATGAATTGATTTCATCCATAGAGCCAGGAATCCATGTTTGCCACGCTACCGGTGACCGCGTTGCGCACCTTCGAGGCAGCCGCCAGATTGCTCAGCTTCAAACTGGCCGCGGCCGAACTGGCGGTCACGGCCACGGCCGTGTCCCATCAGGTCAAGGCGCTGGAGCGGCACGTGGGCTACGCGCTCTTCGAACGCGTGCCGCGCGGCGTGCGCCTGACGGAGAAGGGGGCGCGCCTTTTTGCAGGCGTGCATGGCGCCTTGCTCGACGTGGCGCAGACCCTGGACGCCTTGCGCGCCGCGCCGGCCTCGGGTGCGCTGACGCTGTCCACCACGCATTCGTTCGCGGCCTTATGGCTGGTGCCGCGGCTGGGGCGCTTCTACGCGGCGTTTCCGCAATACCAGCTGAACCTGAACACCAGCCCCGAAACGGTGGACCTGCTGCGCGACGCCAGCGTGGACCTGGCCATCCGCTACAGCCGCGCGCGCTGGCCCGGGCTGCACGCCGCCTGCTCGTTGCAGGAGTGGTTCGGCGTCTATGGGGCGCCCGCGCTGGCCGCCCGGCCGGGCAGGCGCGCGCCGTCGCTGGTGACCGTGCGCTGGCGCGATTCGCAGTTGTACGAGCAGGGCTGGCTGGACTGGTGCGAGGCGGCAGGCCTGCCGTCCTGGCGCAAGCCGGCGGCGCTGCATGCCTACGAGGAAGAGCACTATGCCCTGCAGGCCGCCATTGCCGGCCAGGGCCTGGTGCTGGCCAGCTCCGTCATGGTGTCGGACAGCGTGGCGGCGGGCACCCTGGCGGCGTATCGCCCTGAAGTGCGGGTGGCGGGGGCCGCCTACACCGCGCTGTGCGCGCCGGGCCGCGAACGCCATCCGCCGGTCAAGGCTTTCCTGGGGTGGTTGCGCAAGGAGTTCGATTGACGCGCCCCTGCGCGCGCTTCTACTCTCTTTCCCAAAATCAGCGCGGAGGCCGCAAGGCGTGAATCGATTCCATGAAATGAGCGTATTCCTGGCGGTGGCCGAAGCGCAGAGTTTCGCCGCGGCGGCGCGCCGCTTGGAGATGTCGGCGCCGACCGTCACGCGCAGCGTTTCGGCGCTGGAGCGGCGGCTGGGCGCCTTGCTGCTGGTGCGCACCACGCGCAGCCTGCGCCTGACCGAGGCCGGCCAGCGTTATGCCGACGACTGCCGCCGCATCCTCGACGAAGTGGAGCAGGCCGACGACGCCGTGGCCGGCGCGATGGCCGCGCCGCGAGGCGCGCTCAGCATCACTGCGCCGGCGTTCTTCGGCGAATTGCACGTGATGCCGGCGGTGCTGGCCTATCTGCGCACGCACCGCGAAGTTTCCGTGCGCACGCTGCTGGTGGACCGCGTGGTGAACCTGCTGGACGAACGGGTGGACGTCGCGGTGCGCATCGGCGCCTTGCCGGATTCGACGCTGACGGCGGTGCCGGTGGGGCAGGTGCGCCGCGTGGTCTGCGCCGCGCCCGCCTTCCTGCGCGAACACGGCGTGCCGCGGGACCTGGAGTCGCTGCCGCGCTTTTGCACCGTCACCGCCGCCATGGAGGGCCGCACGCCGCAATGGCGCTTCCAGCAGGACGGCCAGCCCCGCAGCCTGCGCGTCGATTCGCAGCTGACGGTCACGTCCTTTCAGGCCGCGGTGCTGGCGGCCTGCGAGGGCTGGGGGCTGACGCAGGTGGTGTCCTACCAGGTGGCGCGGCACCTGGCCAGCGGCGCCCTGGAGGTGGTGCTGCGCGACTTCGAGCTGCCGCCGCTGCCGGTCCACCTGGTGTATCCGGAAGGCCGCAAGAGTTCGGCCAAGGTGCGCAGCTTCGTGGAGTTCTGCGTCGAGGCCTTGCGGCGCGATCTGGCGACGCTGCCGGCGTAGCGTCCGGGCCCGCGCTCGCCATCTTTCTTTCATCCGCTGCAAGAGTGTCTTGCCGCCGCTGGCCGTTCACGCGCGCCCGGCGCCGGCACAAGATGGAGCCTGTATCCGACTTGGAGCCCGCTCATGCAAACCGCCCAGACCCCCTCGCTGACCTTCTATGGCTTTCCCCTGTCCGGCCACGCCCATCGCGTCGCCCTGATGCTGTCCCTGCTGGACGTGCCGCACCGCAAGGTCGACGTGGACCTGCGCGGCGGCGAGCAGAAACGCCCGCCGTTCCTGGCGCTCAACGCCTTCGGCCAGGTGCCGGTCATCGACGATGACGGAGTGGTGGTCGCGGATTCGACCGCCATCCTGGTCTACCTGGCCAAGCGCTACGGCGGCCAGGCCTGGCTGCCGGAGGATCCCGCCGGCGCGGCGGCGGTGCAGCGCTGGCTGTCGGTGGCATCCGGTCCGCTGGCCATCGGCCCGGCGGCTGCGCGCCTGGTGACGTTGTTCGGCGCGGCCTATGACGTGGACAGCACGCTGGCCCGCGCCCATGCCTTGCTCAAGGTCATGGACGGCGAACTGGCCGGGCGCGATTTCCTGGCGGGCGCGGCGCCCACCATCGCGGACGTGGCCTGTTATGCCTATGTGGCGCATGCGCCTGAAGGCAACGTCTCGCTGGATGCCTATCCGCACGTGCGCGCCTGGCTGGGCCGCATCGAAAGCCTGCCGCGCTTCGTGGCCATGCCCCGCTCGCCCGTGGGCCTGCAGGCCGCCTGAGGGCGAGCGCCGCGCGCAAGGAGCACGCCATGTCCATCGCAGAGCCCGCCACCCTCCCGCCGTCGCCCTGGCATGCCGGCGAACGCCTGCTGCAACAGCACGTGGGGATCGCCGAACGCATGGCGGTGACCGGACCCAAAGTCATCCGCGACTACATGCCGGACCAGCACCGCCTGTTTTTTGAGCAGTTGCCGTTCCTGGTAGCAGGCGCGGTGGACGGGCAGGGCGATCCCTGGGCCGGCGTGCTGGAAGGCCTGCCCGGCTTCGTGTCCTCGCCCGATCCGCGCAGCCTGCGCGTGTCCGCCGTGCCGGATGCCGACGATCCGCTGCTGGCCGGCCTGGGGATGGACCGGCAGGTGGGCCTGCTGGGAATCGAGCTGCACACGCGCCGGCGCAACCGCGCCAACGGCCGCATCGCGGCCTGGGACGGCAAGCGCTTCGAGGTGGCGGTGACGCAGTCCTTCGGCAATTGCCCGCAATACATCCAGGCCCGGGAATTCCAGTTTTCGCGTTCGCCGGCGCTGCGCTTTCCGGGCGTGCCCAATGAGCGTGTCGGACTGGACGATGCCGCGCGGGCGCTGATCGCCCGGTCCGACACGTTCTTCGTGGCGACCTACGCGGACGAAGGCGGCCGCAAGGTCGACGTGTCGCACCGCGGCGGCAAGCCGGGCTTCGTGCGGGTGGACGGCGACGTGCTGACCATTCCCGACTTTTCCGGCAACCGCTTCTTCAACACCCTGGGCAACATGGTGCTAAACCCGCGCGCCGGATTGCTGTTCATGGACTTCGAGCGCGGCGACGTGCTGCAGCTGACGGGCGCCGCTGAAATCATCCTGGACAGCCCGGAGATTGCGCAGTTCGAGGGCGCCGAGCGGCTGTGGCGGGTGCATGTGCGGCGTGTGGTCCGCCGGCCCGGCGCGCTGGCGTTGCGCTGGCGCTTCGATTCGTATTCGCCCACCGCGCTGGCAACCGGGCAATGGCCTGCCGCTGGGGCTGCGCAGCGGAGCTAGCCCGCGAGCGCGGTCTTCTGCACCACGGCATCGTCCGGCCCGAGCAGGCGGCCGTCCTGCGCGCGGATTTCCAGCTTGCGCACGGGCTGGCCGCGCTTGCGGTCGATCAGCGTCGAATGGGGTTCGGCGGGGCCGTAGTAGTGCTCTTCGCCCCATTGGCGCAAGCCCACGATCACGGGAAAGAGAGCCCGGCCTTTGTCCGTCAGCACGTATTCCTGGTAGGCGCTGCCGTCCGAGGCCGGCGCCACTTCCAGGATGCCGTGCGCCACCAGCGTGCGCAGCCGGTCGCTGAGGATGTTCTTGGCCACGCCCAGGCTTTTCTGCAATTCGCCGAAGCGCCGCAGTCCGTCGAAGGCGTCGCGCACGATCAACAGCGACCACCAGTCGCCGATCGCGTCCAGGGAGCGCGCCACCGGGCAGGCGGCGCCTTCGAGACTAGTGCGTTTGACCATATCGGATCCTTGCTGAGGGAAAGGCGGTGATGGCAGGCGTATCGAAATTTCGGTTGCATTATAAAACCTCGAAAACTACTATTCTGGTTTTATAAAGCAACCAAATTGGAGCAAGAAATGTCAGCCCGACCAGAACCCGCCGATTCCGCACCCCCAGGCCCGACGCCCAGATCCCTGGTCATGCTGCTGGCGGTGGCCTGCGCCCTGAGCGTGGCGAATGTGTATTACGCCCAGCCCCTGCTGGACGCCATCGGCCGCGAGTTCGGCATCGCCGAAGGCGCGGTGGGTATCGTGGTCACGGCCACCCAACTGGGCTGCGCGCTGGCGCTGCTGTTCGTGGTGCCGCTGGGCGACCTGCTGGACCGCCGGCGCCTGATGCTGGGACAGTTGGCGCTGCTGGTGCTGTCCTTGGCGGCCGTGGCGCTGTCGGCCGGCACGCCCTGGCTATTGATGGGCATGGTGGCGCTGGGCTTGTTGGGAACGGCAATGACGCAGGGCCTGCTGGCCTTGTCCGCGGCGCTGGCCGCACCGGGCGAGCGAGGCCGCGTGGTTGGCGCCGCGCAGGGCGGGGTGGTGATCGGCCTGCTGCTGGCGCGCACGCTGGCCGGGGCCGTGGCGGACCTTTGGGGCTGGCGCGCGGTCTACGTCGTGTCCGCGGCGCTGGCCGCCGTGCTGGCGGTGGTGCTGGCGCGGCGCCTGCCGCAACGCCAGTTGCCCGCGGTGGACATGGGTTACTGGGCCTTGCTGCGCTCGCTCTACGGCCTGTTGGCCACCGAACGCGTGCTGCGCGTGCGCGGCATGATCGCGCTGCTGATGTTCGCCGCCTTCAGCGCCTTCTGGACCGCGCTGGTACTGCCCCTGAGCGCGCCGCCGCATTCGCTGACGCATAGCGCGGTGGGCGCATTCGGACTGGTGGGCGTGGCGGGCGTGCTGATGGCGGCGCGCGCGGGACGGTTGGCCGATAGCGGGCAGGGCGAGCGGACCACGGCCGCGGGTCTGGCGTTGCTTTGCCTGGCCTGGGTGCCGATTGCCTTCCTGGAGCAAAGCCTGTGGCTGCTGGCGTTGGGCGTGCTGGTCCTGGACATCGCCCTGCAGGCGCTGCACGTGACGAATCAGACCATGATCTTCAGCGTGAATCCGCAGGCGCATAGTCGATTGGTCGGCGGGTACATGATGTTCTATGCGGTGGGCAGCGGATTGGGGTCTATCGCGTCGACGAGCGGCCTACGAAGCACTGGAACGCAACCCCGAAAGCCGCAAAACCTCAGACGCCCCTTGTATCAAGCCCGCCTGACGCCAATCGTCGGCAGTCAAGGCTGCACCTCATACTCTCCAGATCCCAGCACCACCGTCGCAAGCCCGGGCGCCTGGCTCAGCTTGTGCAGCGCGTAGCACTGCGCGGTGGCGATCTTGGCGTCGTGGAAAGCCGGGTCTTCCTGGCGCAGGTCCAGGCTGGCCAGCAGCGCTCGCGCCATCTGCCAGCCGGCAAAGGTGGTGCCCGCCAGCAGCAGATACGGCACGGCGGCGGCGAATACCGCGTTGGGGCGGCTGGCGGCGTTGGCCAGCACGAAGTCGATGGCGTCGGCCAGCGCCGCGCGGGCCTGGCGCAGCGGCGTCAGCATCAGGCGGGCGGCGGGTTCGCTGCGGGCCTCCAGCGCCGCTTCGGTCTTGCCGACTTCCGCCAGCAAGGCGCGGGCGACGGCGCCGCCGTCGCGTAGGGTCTTGCGGCCCACCAGGTCATTGGCCTGGATCGCCGTGGTGCCTTCGTAGATCGTGAGGATGCGCGCGTCGCGGTAGTACTGCGCCGCGCCGGTTTCCTCGATGAAACCCATGCCGCCGTGCACCTGCACGCCCAGGCTCGCCACGTCGATGGACATTTCGGTGCACCAGCCCTTGACGATGGGCACCAGGTATTCCTGCACCGCCAGATGGCGCTTGCGGGCCTCGGCGTCCGGGCTGGCGTGCGCCAGATCGGCGTGGCCCGCGGTGTAGTAGGCCAGCGCGCGGCCGGCTTCCGTCAGCGCGCGCATCGTGCCCAGCATGCGGCGCACGTCGGGGTGCTGGATGATGGGCACCGCGTCCTTGGACGAGCCGTCCACCGGGCGGCTCTGCACGCGCTCGGCGGCATAGGCCAGCGCGTGCTGGTGGGCACGGTCGGCGACGGCCACGCCCTGCACGCCCACCGCGTAGCGCGCGGCGTTCATCATGATGAACATGGCGTCCAGGCCGCGGTTTTCCTGGCCCACCAGATAGCCCAGCGCGCCGCCCGCATCGCCGAACTGCAGCGTGCAGGTGGGGCTGGCCTTGATGCCCAGCTTGTGTTCGATCGACACGCAATGGACGTCGTTGCGCGCGCCCAGCGTGCCGTCTTCGTTGACCAGGAATTTGGGCACCAGGAACAGCGAAATGCCTTTGACGCCTTCGGGCGCGTCGGGCAGGCGCGCCAGCACCAGGTGCAGGATGTTCTCGGCCAGATCGTGCTCGCCGTAGGTGATGAAGATCTTGGTGCCGGAGATGCGGTAGGTGCCGTCGCCCACGGGCTGCGCGCGCGAGCGGACCATGGCCAGGTCCGAGCCTGCCTGCGGTTCGGTCAGGTTCATGGTGCCGGTCCAGCGTCCGGAAATCATGGGCTCGATGAAGCGCTGCTTCAGTTCAGGCGAACCGGCCGTCAGCAGCGCCTCGATCGCGCCATTGGTCAGCAGCGGACACAGCGCGAACGACAGGTTGGCGGCGTTCAGCATTTCCGAGCAGGGCGAACCGATCAGGCCGGGCAGGCCCTGGCCGCCGTATTCCACCGGATGCGTCATGCCCTGCCAGCCGGCCTCCGCGTACAGGTTGAACGCCTGCTTGAAACCCGGCGAGGTGGTGACCGCGCCGTCGCGCCAGGAGCTGGGCTCACGGTCGGCGGCATGGTTCAGCGGCGCCAGCACGTCGCCGGCGTAGCGCGCGGATTCCTCCAGCACGGCCTGGGTGGTGTCGGGCGTGGCCTCCTCGAAACCTGGCAGCGCGGCGACTTGCGGCAGGCCGGCAAGATGGTTCAACACGAACAGCATGTCTTTCACGGGGGCTTGGTACGTCATGGCGTCGGAGCTCCTGGATGGGATTTGGGGACGTGGAATTCAGCCGGTCTTCTTGCCGGAACCGGCCACGTCGATGGCCTGGGTCGCGCCGACGGCGGCGCGCAGTTCGAATTTCTGGATCTTGCCGGTGGAGGTCTTGGGCAGTTCGCCGAAGCGCACCGCGCGCGGCACCTTGAAGCCGGGCAGCAGCAGCTTGCAATGCGCAATGATCTCTTCGGCGGTGGCGCTGCAGCCGGGCTTGAGCTCGACGAAGGCGCAGGGCGTTTCGCCCCATTTGGGGTCGGGCATGGCCACCACGGCCACCGCCGCGACCGCGGGATGGCGATAGAGCGCGTCTTCCACTTCGATGCTGGAGATGTTCTCGCCGCCGGAAATGATGATGTCCTTGCTGCGGTCCTTGATGCGGACGTAGCCGTCGGCCGTCATCACGCCCAGGTCACCGGTGCGGAACCAGCCGCCGGCAAAGGCCTGGTCGGTGGCGCGTTCGTTCTTCAGGTAGCCCTTCATGCAGATGTTGCCGCGGAACATGACCTCGCCCACGGTCTGCTCGTCGGCCGGCACCTCTTCCATGGTGTCGGGATCGCGCACGGACACGCCCGCCTGCAGGTGGTAGCGCACGCCCTGGCGCGCATTGCGCAGCGCGCGCTCTTCCTCGTCCAGCGCGTCCCAGGCTTCCTGGCGGGCGCACACGGCCGCGGGTCCATAGACCTCGGTCAGGCCGTACACATGGGTCAGCTCGAAACCGATGTCGCGCATCTTGGCGATGACGGCGGGCGCGGGCGCGGCGCCCGCCACCATGGTGCGTACCGTGTGGTCGATGCCGGCGCGCAGCTCGGCCGGCGCATTGGCCAGCGCGCTCTGCACGATGGGCGCGCCGCAATAATGGGTGACGCCTTCATTGCGGATCAGGTCGAACACGGTCTGCGGATCGAACTTGCGCAGGCACACGTTGACCCCGGCGCGCGCGGCCACCGTCCAGGCGAAGCACCAGCCGTTGCAATGGAACAGCGGCAGGGTCCACAGATAGACCGGGTGCTTGGGCATGTCCCATTCGAGGATGTTGCTGATGGCGTTCAGGTAGGCGCCGCGGTAGTGGTAGACCACGCCCTTGGGATCGCCGGTGGTGCCGGACGTGTAATTCAGCGCGATGGCGTCCCATTCGTCGGCGGGCGGCTTCCAGTCGTAGCGGGCGGGGGCGCCGGCCAGGAAGGCTTCGTAATCGACCGCGCCGGGCAGTTCCGCCGGGGCGCTTTCCAGGTCGTGCACCGAAATGAGCTTCAGGTGCGGGAATTCGGTCCGCGCGCGCTGGGCGAGTTCGGCGTACTCGGTGTCCACGATCAGCGCCTGCGCTTCGCCATGCCCCAGCATGAACAGCACGCTGGGCGTGTCCAGGCGGGTGTTCAGGGTATTGAGCACCGCGCCCAGCATGGGCACGCCGAAATGGGCTTCGACCATGGCGGGAATGTTGGGCAGCATCACGGCCACGGTGTCGCCGCGCTTGATGCCGGCTTGCGCCAGCGCGCCGGCCAGGCGCTGGGCGCGCTCGTAGGTCTGGGCCCAGTTGCGCCGCACCTCGCCGTGGACGATGGCCAGGCGCTGGCCATAGACTTGGGCCGCGCGGGCGATGAAATCCACCGGGGTCAGGGCTTCGTAGTTGGCGTCGCGGCGCTCAAGGCCGCGGTCGAACATACCGCTCATGCTTGTCTCCAGTTGGGACGCGCAGGCGTCCCTTATCCGTATGCCGGGAGTTTGATCCCCGTCGCTTGCCCTAGCTTACGGGGCCGCCGAAAATACTGTCTGTCACCTGCATGACAGACGGCCGGCCGACCTGGCTTCCCCAAGTTTTACACAGTTATTCCCATGTCCGACGTTTCAAACATCGTTTCCGCCGAGGAACTGGCCGGCCTGTTCGGGGCCTGCGCCTGGTTCGACGCGCTGGAGGCCCGCCACCAGGACCTGGTGCTGGCGACCGCGCGCGCCGAACACGTGGCCAACGGCGCCTGGATCGCGCGGCGCAATGCGCCCTCGGACTTTTGGCTGGGCGTGCATACGGGTCTTTTGAAGCTGGCCATCTACAACGAGTCGGGCCGCAGCTGCACCCTGTCGGGCGTGCCGCCGGGCGGCTGGTTCGGCGAAGGCAGCGTCATCAAGCGCGAACTGCGCAAGTACGACGTGGTGGCGATCCAGCCGTCGCTGGTGTTGCTGGTGCCTACGGCCACCTTCCATGCGCTGCTATCGGCCAGCCTGCCTTTTTCGCATTTCGTCATCGGCCAGTTGAACAACCGCATGGGCGAGTTCATCGCTTCCATCCAGAACCACCGTTTGCTGGATGCGGACGCGCGCGTGGCGCAGTCGCTGGCGCAGCTGTTCAATCCGCACCTGTATCCGTCCACCGATCTGACGCTGGCGATCTCGCAAGAAGAACTAGGCTATCTGACGGGCCTGTCGCGCCAGCGCGTCAATCAGGCGCTGCAGGTGCTGGCGGACCAGGGCATGCTGGCGCTGGCCTACAACCAGATCAAGGTGCTGGATCTGGAGCGTCTGCGCCAATTCGGCCTGGACCAGATCTGAAGACGCCGGATTAGGCGCCGCGCAAGGCGCGGCTGAGCGCGGCGCGCGCCAGGATGCGGGTCGAATCCAGCGTGGGCAGGGCGGCATTGCCGTCGTTCAGCACCAGCGGCAACTCGGTGCAGCCCAGTACCACGGCGTCGCAGCCAGCCTCGCGCAGGCGCTCGATCACGGCTTGCAGCCGGGCCACGGATTCGGGCTTGAACACGCCGTACACCAGCTCGTCCATGATGACGCGGGCCAGCGTGTCGCGGTCTGGTTCCGCCGGCCGCAGCCATTGCAGGCCGCGCGCTTCCAGCTTGTCCGGATAGACGGTGCTGTCCACCAGCCAGCGCGTGCCCAGGATGCCGATGCGGCGCAAACCGCGCGCCTGGGCCTCGGCCGCGACTTCCTCGGCGATGTGCAGCCAGGGCAGGGGCGACTGCGGCAGCACATGGCCCAGCGCCTGGTGGATGGTGTTGTCCGGGCAGATCAGGAAATCCGCGCCCGCGCGCGCCAGCTTGCCCGCCGAGGACTGCATCAACGCGCCCACGCCGGCCAGGTCGGCGCGGTCCAGGCAGGCGACGTAATCCGCCAGCGAATGCGTGTGCAGCGAAATCTCCGGATGCGCGTGCGGGCCCAGGCGCTGGGCGCCTTCCGCGCACAGCGTGCGGTAGCAAAGCGCGGCGCCTTCCGCCGAGCAGGCGACGATGCCGATATGCAGGGGCGTGGCGTTCATTCAGCAGACTCCTTGCTGGAGGCGCGCACGTGGCGCGCAATGTCCAGGAAGCTTGCCGCCATGGCGTCCTGCTGCGCCTGCGGCAGCCGCGACAGGAACAGTTCGTCGACGGCGGGGCCGTAGACCTTCCACATCTCGCGGCGCAGCGCGCGCCCCTTGGGCGTGAGGCGGGCGTAGGTGGCGCGGCGGTCCTCGTCCGAACGGAAGCGTTCGACCAGGCCGTCGGCCTCTATGCGGTCCATCAGGCGCGTCAGGTTGTAGCGCGCGATCACCATGCGCTCGGCGATCTCGAACATCCTGGCCGTGCCGTCAGGCGCGCGCTCCAGCGCCCATAAGGCGTCATACCAGGCCAGCGGCGGCAGGCCGGCGGCTGACAGGCGCTTTTCGATTTCTTCCACCACCAGCGCATGCGCGGTCAGGAAGAGGCTCCACGCATCGGGCTTGCCCCTGGCCATGCGGTCGGTTCCTTTGAAAGAGGTGGGAATGCAGCGGGGATTGTAAGAGGCGGGCGCCTGGCGCGACGCCGGCATTTCGTGGTCCAAACAACCCTTTATCGGTGATTTATACCCTGGCCGGCAATGGTGAAAAAGACCGGGTGAATCGCAATGCCCTGATTTTCATGGGATTTTTCCTGGCACGAAATTCGCATATGGGTACGTACCCCAAAACCGCAACACTGGAGGGCGTTCCCATCATGGGTCCGTATCGGAAATTATGGTTCACCTTGATCGCCGTATTGGCGGTCACGTTCGCATTGCTGGGTTTCTACGGCGGCGAGGTCTATCGCCAGGCGCCGCCGATTCCTGGGCAGGTCGTGACGACCGACGGCAAACCGCTGTTCGGGCGCGACGACATCCTGGACGGCCAGACCGCCTGGCAATCGGTCGGCGGCATGCAGCTGGGATCGGTCTGGGGACACGGCGCCTACCAGGCGCCCGACTGGACGGCCGACTGGCTGCATCGCGAACTGACGGCCTGGCTGGACCTGGCCGCGCGCGAGCAGCACGGCCGGGACTATGCGCAGCTGGACGCGGGCGCCCAGGCCGCGCTGCGCGCGGAACTGAAGGCCGAGTACCGCGCCAACCGCAGCGACGCCGCCACCGACACGCTGGCGGTGAGCCCGCGGCGCGCGCGCGCCATGGCGCAGACGGCGGCCTACTACGACCAGCTGTTCTCCGACGCGCCCGCGTTGCATCGCAGCCGCGAGAATTTCGCGATGAAGGAAAACACGCTGCCCGACGCCGCGCGCCGCACCCAGCTCACGCATTTCTTCTTCTGGACAGCGTGGGCCGCGGCCACCGAGCGCGAAGGCAAGGCGGTCACCTATACCAACAACTGGCCGCATGAGCCGCTGATCGACAACGTGCCCAGCGCCGAGAACGTCATGTGGTCCATCCTCAGCGTGGTGGTGCTGCTGGCCGGCATCGGCTTCCTGGTCTGGGCCTGGGCCTTCCTGCGCGGCAAGGAAGACGACGAGCCGCTGGCGCCGGCCAAGGATCCGCTGACCACCTTCGCCCTGACGCCGTCGCAGCGCGCCCTGGGCAAGTACCTGTTCCTGGTGGTGGCGCTGTTCGGCTTCCAGGTGCTGCTGGGCGCCTTCACCGCGCACTACACCGTCGAAGGGCAGAAGTTCTACGGCATCGACCTGTCGCAATGGTTCCCGTATTCGCTGGTGCGCACCTGGCATATCCAGAGCGCGCTGTTCTGGATCGCCACGGGTTTCCTGGCCGCTGGTCTGTTTCTTGCGCCGTTGATCAATGGTGGGCGCGATCCCAAATTCCAGAAGCTCGGGGTCGACATCCTGTTCTGGGCGCTGGTGCTGGTGGTGGTCGGATCGTTCACCGGCAACTATCTCGCGATCGCGCAGATCATGCCGCCGGACCTGAACTTCTGGCTGGGTCACCAGGGCTATGAATACGTGGACCTGGGCCGCCTGTGGCAGATCGGCAAGTTCGCGGGCATCTGCTTCTGGCTGGTGCTGATGTTGCGCGGCATCGTGCCCGCGCTGCGCACGCCGGGCGGCGACAAGAACCTGCTGGCCTTGCTGACCGCCTCGGTGGGCGCCATCGGCCTGTTCTACGGCGCGGGCTTTTTCTACGGCGAGCGCACGCACCTGACGGTGATGGAGTACTGGCGCTGGTGGATCGTGCACCTGTGGGTGGAGGGCTTCTTCGAAGTCTTCGCAACCACGGCGCTGGCCTTCATCTTTTCGACCCTGGGCCTGGTGTCGCGCCGCATGGCCACCACCGCCAGCCTGGCCTCGGCCTCGCTTTTCATGCTGGGCGGCATACCCGGCACCTTCCATCACCTGTACTTCGCCGGCACCACCACGCCCGTGATGGCCATCGGCGCCAGCTTCTCGGCGCTGGAAGTGGTGCCGCTCATCGTGCTGGGGCATGAGGCCTGGGAAAACTGGCGCCTGAAGACCCGCGCGCCCTGGATGGAAAACCTGAAGTGGCCGCTGATGTGCTTCGTGGCCGTCGCCTTCTGGAACATGCTGGGCGCGGGCGTCTTCGGCTTCATGATCAACCCGCCCGTTTCGCTGTACTACATCCAGGGCCTGAACACGACGCCGGTGCACGCGCACGCGGCCCTGTTCGGCGTGTATGGCTTCCTGGCGCTGGGCTTCACCCTGCTGGTGCTGCGCTACATCCGTCCGCAGTATGCGCTGAGCCCCGGCTTGATGAAGCTGGCGTTCTGGGGCATGAACCTGGGCCTGGCGCTGATGATCTTCACCAGCCTGCTGCCGGTGGGGCTGATCCAGTTCCACGCGAGCGTCAGCGAGGGCATGTGGTACGCCCGCAGCGAAGGCTTCATGCAGCAGGAGCTGCTGCAGAACCTGCGTTGGGGCCGCACCTTCGGCGACGTGGTGTTCCTGCTGGGCGCGCTGGCCATCGTGATGCAGGTGATCCTGGGCCTCTTGAGCGGCAAGCCCGCGCTGGCCGAGCCGCGCCTGCAGGCCAAGGCGGCGCGCGGCTAGCGTCCCGTCCCGCGCAGGCGTGGCGCACGCTTGCGCGGCAGGACGCCAGGCAAGCGCCGGGCTCTTTGCTTCAGCGCAAAGAGCCCGGCCGCCGCAGCCGGTCCAATGGAATCCAGCCCGCGCCCGACCGGCGCGGGCATTCCGGAGCACCGCCGCATGCGCATCCTGCCGACCGTCATTGTTCTATTGCTGTTGACCGCTTGCGGGCCCCAGGACGGGGCCCGCTTGGCTTTGCCGGAAATCACGCGCCTGCCGCCGGGCGAGGTGAGCTACGTGCCGCCGGGCGAGGCGCTGCGCAACGGCTATCCCGCCACGCCCGCGCCCCGCAGCGCGCGCTACCCGGATGGCCTGGCCATCATGACGCGGCAGGTCAGCCAGGCCGACTACGCGGCCTGCGTGCGCGCCGGCGGCTGCAAGCCGCTGGACCCCGCACAGCGCCAGGCGGCTGCGCCCGAGCTGCCGGCGGTGGGCATCAGCTGGACCGACGCGTCCGCCTATGCCGCCTGGCTGTCCGAGCGCACCGGCAGGCGCCTGCGCCTGCCCAGCTATGCGGAATGGGTCTACGCGGCGGGCGAAGCCTATCGCGAGGAAGCCTTGCCGGCCTTGCCTGGCGGCAGCGACCCCGCGCAGCGCTGGCTGGCGGAATACGAGCAGCAGAGCCGCCGCGGCGCGCAGGGCGACGCCACGGTGCGGACCTTTGGGGCCTACGGCCGCAATCGCGCCGGCCTGATGGACATGGCGGGCAGCGTGTGGGACTGGACTGACGATTGCCATGCGCGGCGCGTGCTGGACGGGCTGCGCGATGGCGCAAGCGTCACCGCTGCGCAGGAGCAGGAAAGCCGCAACTGCGGCATACGCGTCGCGGCGGGCAGGCACATCGCCTATCTGCCCGACTTCATCCGCGATCCCAAGGGCGGGGCGTGTTCGGTAGGCGTGCCGCCGGCGAACCTGGGTCTGCGGCTGGTGCTGGAACCCGGCTAGGCCATGTTGCCTGCGCGCTACGCGCCGGCCAGCTCGGCGCTCGCGTCGCAGGCCTCGTCCGCGGCCGGCGATCCCTGGCGACAGGACAGGCAGGCCGAACAGTCCACGGCGGGCGCGGCGTGCTCGCCCAGGCGGGCCAGCGCGGCGGGCGAGCGCAGCACCACGCGCTTGCGTCCGGCCGAGACGATGCCGCGCTGCTTCCAGTCGCTGAGCAGCCGGCTGACCGTGTGCAGGGTGGTGCCGGTCATTTCGGCGATGTCCTGGCGGGTGATGGGAAAGCCGATGCCGATGCCGTCCTGCATGGGCTGGCCGGATTGCTGCACCAGCCTTAGGATGGCGCGCGCCACGCGCTGTTCGACTTCGTCGGTGGACAGTTCCTGGATGCGGACGTGGGCGTCCTGCAGGCGCTGCCCCATGGTCTGCAGCGCGGCCGCGCCCAGCTGGGGATGGCAGGCGATGAAGCGTTCCCAGGCCGCGGCCGGCCACGCCAGGCAGACGCTTTCCTGCACGGCCTGCACGGTGGCGGGATAGCAGGGCTGCCGCATGGCGCAGGCCAGCCCGAACAGGTCGCCGGGATGGACGTAGCGCACCACGACTTGTTCGCCCTCCGGCGTCAGCTGCGCCACCTTTAGACAGCCATGCAGCAGCACGAAAAAGTGCGCGGCCGCGGCGCCCTGGCGATAGGCCAATGCGCCGGCCTCCAGGCGGCAGGGCAGCGCGCCGCGCAGCGCGGCGTCCAGCTGCGCATCGGCCAAGGGCCTGAACAGATCCAGGTTGCGGAGCAGGGCATGGCACAGGGGCGACGAGGCCGCAGGCCGCCCGGAAGCGTGTGGAGGGTCCATGCCCCGATGGTGACATCGCATCCGCGCAGCGGCAATGCGCGCCGGGCCGCGGGTTGGTTCGAAGTTTGCGCTACAGCAAAGAACACGAGCGATGCCCGGCCTTCAATGGAACCGCCGACAGACTCGGCGTTGCAGAAACCCGAACAGGAGTTGCACATGAACGCTTTGCGCCCCACCTTGCTTGCCATGGCATTGATCGCAGCGATGGCGGGCGGCCCAGCCGCCGCCCAGAACGCCGATCAGCTGGAACGCGCCAAGGTTGCGCTGGTCGCCCCGCCCATGGTCCACCCGCATGAGCAGGTGGCCCGTTCGGGCCCCAAGGTGATCGAATTCACGATGACCATCGAAGAAAAGAAGATGGTCATCGATGACAAGGGCACGACCTTGCAGGCAATGACGTTCGACGGGTCCATGCCCGGTCCTACCCTGGTGGTGCACGAAGGCGATTATGTCGAGCTGACCCTGGTCAATCCGGCCACCAACGCCATGCCGCACAACGTGGATTTCCATGCCGCCACCGGCGCGCTGGGCGGGGCCAAGCTCACCAACGTGAACCCGGGCGAGCAGGCCACGCTGCGCTTCAAGGCGGACCGCAGCGGCACCTTCGTCTACCACTGTGCGCCCGAAGGCATGGTGCCCTGGCACGTGGTGGCGGGCATGAGCGGCACGCTGATGGTGCTGCCGCGCGACGGCCTGAAGGATCCGCAGGGCAAGCCGCTGCGCTACGACCGCGTCTACACGATAGGCGAGTTCGACCTGTACATCCCCAAGGACGCGAACGGCAAGTACAAGGACTACGCGACCTTGGCGGAAAGCTATGGCGACACGGTCGAAGTCATGCGCACGCTGACGCCATCGCATATCGTCTTCAATGGCAAGGTCGGGGCCTTGACGGGGGCGAACGCGCTCACGGCCAAGGTCGGCGAGACGGTGCTGCTGATCCATTCGCAGGCCAATCGCGACACGCGCCCGCATCTGATCGGCGGCCATGGCGACTGGGTCTGGGAAACCGGCAAGTTCGCCAATCCGCCGCAGAAGGACCTGGAGACCTGGTTCATTCGCGGCGGCTCGGCGGGCGCCGCGCTCTACACCTTCAAGCAGCCCGGCGTGTACGCCTACCTGAACCACAACCTGATCGAGGCCTTCGAACTGGGCGCGGCCGGGCATATCAAGGTCGAGGGTAAATGGAATGACGACCTGATGAAGCAGATCAAGGCGCCGGGTCCGATCCCGCGCTGAGCGCTGCGGCAGGGCGCGCTCAGCGCGCCTTGCCCGTATCGGTCCGCCACGCCGTCACGCATTTTCCTTCCGGAGCCATTCCATGTCCTCGCTTTATCGAATCGCGTTCGCCGCCGCGCTGGCCAGCCTGCCCGTCCCGCAAGCGGGCGCCGAGTCGCTGGCCGCCATCAACCCTGCCGGAGAAAAACTCTACAAGTCCGCCTGTGTCGTGTGCCACGCCAGCGGGGTCGCCAACGCGCCCAGGCTGGGTGACAAGCAGGCCTGGTCGCCATTCATCGCGCAGGGCGCGGACGCGCTGTTGGCGACCGTGCTCAAAGGCAAGGGCGCGATGCCGCCGCGCGGCGGCTCATCGGCGGACGAGCCCACGCTCAGGGCCGCGGTGGAATTCATGATGGCCGCGTCCCGCTAGCCGCCGCGCGCGGCGGGCGGGCGGATTAATAGTTGCACTTGCAATTATTAAGAATCCTCCATACGATTGCAATTGCACATGATGCAATTGCAATTCACGATGCGAAATGACGGCGGCCGTACACCGGGATGCCGCCTTCGCGCCCACCAGGAGGACGCCATGGACACCCCGATAGAACCGACCGACGCCGATCCGCAGGAAACCCAGGAATGGCTGGAGGCCATGCAGGCCGTGCTGGCCCACGAGGGCCGGCCACGCACCCACTACTTGCTGGACCAATTGATCGGCCAGGACCGCGCCGGCCACGGCGGCTACGCCGCGCCGAACGCCACGCCCTACGTGAACACCATCCGGCCGGCGGACCAGGGGCTGTTCCCGGGCGACATGGGCATCGAGCTGCGGCTGGACGCCTATCTGCGGTGGAACGCCATGGCCATGGTGCTGCGCGCGGGCAAGACCTCGGGCGTGGGCGGACACATCGCGACCTACGCCTCGGCCACGACCTTGTACGAAACCGGCTTTCGCCATTTCTTCCGCGCGGCCACGCCGGATTTTCTGGGTGACATGCTGTACATCCAGGGCCACTCCGCGCCCGGCATCTATGCGCGCGCCTATCTGGAAGGCCGCATTTCCGAGGAAGAACTCGACCGCTTCCGGCGCGAGACGGCCGGCGGCGGACTGGCGTCCTATCCGCATCCGCGCACCATGCCCGGGTTCTGGCAGTTCCCGACCGTGTCGATGGGCCTGGGGCCGCTGATGGCCGCCTACCAGGCGCGCTACATGCGCTACCTGGAAGACCGCGAGCTGATCCCCGCGCAGGGCCGCAAGGTATGGGGCTTTCTGGGCGACGGCGAACAGGACCAGCCGGAGACGCTGGCGGCGGTGGCGATGGCCGGGCGCGAAAAACTGGACAACCTGATCTTCGTGGTGAACTGCAACCTGCAGCGCCTGGACGGCCCGGTGCGCGGCAACGCCAAGATCATCCAGGAACTGGAAAGCGTGTACCGCGGCGCCGGCTGGAACGTCATCAAGGTGATCTGGGGAGCCGGCTGGGATGCGCTCTTGGCCCAGGACCACGACGGCCGCCTGCGCCGGCGCATGATGCAGTGCGTGGACGGCGAGTACCAGGTGTTCAAGGCGCGCGGCGGCGCCTACGTGCGCGAACATTTCTTCGGCGCGGACCCGGTGCTGCTGGAGCGCGTGGCGCACCTGAGCGATGAGGAGATCGGCGCGCTGAACCGTGGCGGCCACGATCCGGCCAAGATCTATGCCGCCTACGCCACGGCGCTGGCCCATCGCGGCCAGCCCACCGTCATCCTGGCCAAGACCGTCAAGGGCTATGGCATGGGCGCGGCGGGCGAGGCGGCCAACACCAACCACCAGCAGAAGAAGATGGCGGACCCGGCGGTGCGCGCCTTTCGCGACCGCTTCTCCATCCCGGTCCCCGACGATCTGCTGGAACAGATTCCCTACATCAAGCCCGCGCCCGGCAGCGCCGAACGTACCTATTTCGACGCCGCGATCGCGCGCGCGGGCGGCCATCTGCCGCGGCGGCCGGCCGGGCCCGGCCCGTTGGCCACGCCGCCGCTGGAGGCTTTCGCCGCGCACCTGAAGGGCAGCGACGGCCGCGAGTTCTCGACCACCATGGCCTTCGTGCGGGTGCTGGCGCAATTGCTCAAGGACCCGGCCATCGGCCAGCGCGTGGTGCCCATCGTGCCCGACGAGTCGCGCACCTTCGGCATGGACGGCATGTTCCGGCAGGTGGGCATTTATTCGCACGTGGGGCAGCTGTACACGCCGCAGGACGCCGACCAGCTGAGCGTCTACCGCGAAGACCGGCGCGGCCAGATCCTGCAGGAAGGCATCAACGAATCGGGCGCGATGGCCTCGTGGATCGCGGCCGCCACCGCACACAGCACGCACGGCGTGGCGACGATTCCGTTCTACATTTTCTATTCCATGTTCGGCTTCCAGCGCGTGGGCGACCTGGCCTGGGCGGCGGGCGACATCCGCGCGCGCGGCTTCCTGCTGGGCGCGACCTCCGGACGCACCACGCTGGAAGGCGAGGGCCTGCAGCATGACGACGGCCACAGCCACGTGCTGGCTTCGGTCATCCCCTCATGCGTGGCCTACGACCCGGCCTACGCCTACGAGATCGCGGTGATCGTGCAGGACGGCATGCGCCGCATGTACCAGGACGAAGAAGACGTCTTCTACTACTTGACGCTGATCAACGAGAAGACCGCGCATCCGCCCATGCCGCAAGGCGCCGAGGAAGGCATCCTGCGCGGCATGTACCGCCTGCGCGACGGTGGCGATGGCGCGTTGCGGGTGCAGTTGCTGGGCAGCGGCGCCATCCTGGGCGAAACGCTGGCGGCGGCCGATCTGCTGCGTCAGGACTTCGGCGTGGCGGCCGACGTCTGGAGCGTGACCAGCTATTCGGAACTGGGCCGCGACGGCCAGGAGGCAGAACGCTGGAGCCGCCTGCATCCGCTGGAGGGCAGGCGCCGCGGCTACGCGGAAACGGTCCTGGCGGACAGCGAGGGGCCGGTGGTGGCGGCCACCGACTACATGAAGACGGTGGCCGAACAGATACGCCCGTTCATGCAGGACCGCCGTTACGTCACGCTGGGCACCGACGGCTTTGGCCGGTCCGACACGCGGACGGCCTTGCGCGCCTACTTCGAGGTGGACCAGCATCACATCGCGTTGGCGGCCCTGAAGGCGCTGGCGGACGACGGGCTGATGCCGCGCGACTGCGCGGCGGACGCCATCGCCCGCTACGGCATCGACCCGGAGGCCGTGTCCGCGGCGCGGCCCTAGGGGCAGGCTAGACGCGCCGCGCCAGCAAGGCCCAGATCCCGGCGGCGGACAGCAGGGCGCCGCCGCCCAGGTTGAAGCCGCGCTGCGCGCGGGGCGAGGCCAGCAGGCGCCGGGCCGACCCGGCGAAGATGGCGTAGGCCGTGGCATTGATGCCGGCGCAGGCGACGAAGGTGGCCGACAGGATCCAGAGCTGGCGCGTCACGTCGCCCGCCGGATCGATGAACTGCGGCAGGAAGGCCACGAAGAAGATGATGCCCTTGGGGTTAAGCGCCGTCACCAGATAGGTGTTGGCGAACAGTTTCCAGCGCGAGCCCGCGGCGCTGGCGGCGGGCAGCGTCGCCGGCGAGACGCCGGCGCGCAGCAGCTTGAAGCCCAGGTACAGCAAGTACAGGCCGCCCACGACCTTGACCGCCGTGAACCAGAACGCCGACGCCGCCAGCAGGGCGCCCAGGCCCAGCAGCGACAGCAACAGGGCGGTGGAGTCGCCCAGCGCCACCGCCAGCACCAGCGGCAGGCGGGCGCGCCGGCCTTGCGCGATGGAGTAGCTGATGACGGTGAGTATCGTGGGGCCGGGCAGCATCAAGAGCAGGGCGGACGCGCCCAGGAAGGCCAGCCAGGTTTCAAGCGACATGGGATCTGCTCCAGGGGTGGGGCTGTGCGCGGCGGCCAGCCTGCGGGCCACTGTATAGCAATCGCGGCCGCCTGCAAACCGGGCGCGGCCGGGCGTCAGCGCCGGGTGGTGTTAAATACAGCTTTCCCGGACAGTGAACGCGGCGCCGCAAGGCGACGCGAAGGAAACACCATGGCATTCGATTTTGATCTGTTTGTGATCGGCGCGGGCTCCGGCGGCGTGCGCGCGGCGCGTTTCGCCGCGGGCTTCGGCGCGCGCGTGGCGGTGGCGGAAAGCCGCTACCTGGGCGGCACCTGCGTGAACGTGGGCTGCGTGCCCAAGAAACTGCTGGTCTATGGCGCGCATTACAGCGAGGACTTCGAGCAGGCCCGCGGTTTCGGCTGGAGCGCCGGCGAGCCCAGTTTCGACTGGCCCACGCTGATCGCGAACAAGAATCGGGAAATCGAGCGTCTTAACGGCATTTACCGCAATTTGCTGGTCAATAGCGGCGTGACCCTGCTGGAAGGCCACGCCCGCATCCTGGATCCGCACACGGTCGAGATCAACGGCAAATCCCATAGCGCCGCTCATATCCTGGTGGCGACCGGCGGCTGGCCCCAGGTGCCGGACATTCCGGGCAAGGAACACGCCACCACCTCGAACGAAGCCTTCTTCCTGAAGGAACTGCCGCGCCGCGTGCTGGTGGTGGGCGGCGGCTACATCGCCGTGGAATTCGCCTCCATTTTCAACGGCATGGGCGCGCAGACCACGCAGGTCTACCGCGGCCCGTTGTTCCTGCGCGGCTTCGACCAGGGCGTGCGCGAGCATCTGCGCGACGAGCTGGTGAAGAAAGGCATCGACCTGCGCTTCAACTCGGAAGTGACGCGCATCGACAAGCAGGCCGACGGCACGCTGGCCGCCACCCTGAAGGACGGTTCCGTGGTCGAGGCCGATTGCGTGTTCTACGCCACCGGCCGCCGGCCCATGCTGGACAACCTGGGCCTGGAGAACACGGCGGTCAAGCTGGGCAAGGGCGGCTTCATCGAGGTGGACGACGAATACCGCACGGCCGAGCCTTCCATCCTGGCCATCGGTGACGTGATCGGCCGGGTGCCGCTGACGCCCGTGGCGCTGGCCGAAGGCATGGCAGTGGCGCGGCGCCTGTTCCGTCCCGAGGAATACCGCAAGGTCGACTACCAGCTGATCCCGACCGCCGTGTTCAGCCTGCCCAACATCGGCACGGTGGGCATGACGACGGAAGAGGCGCGCGCCGCCGGGCACGAGGTCAAGCTGTTCGAAAGCCGCTTCCGGCCCATGAAGCTGACGCTGACCGAGTCGCAGGAAAAGACGCTGATGAAGCTGATCGTGGACGCCAAGACCGACCGCGTGCTGGGCGTGCACATGGTCGGTCCGGACGCCGGCGAGATCGTGCAGGGCATCGCCATCGCGCTGAAGGCCGGCGCGACCAAGCAGGTGTTCGACGAGACCATCGGCATCCATCCCACGGCGGCCGAAGAGTTCGTGACCCTGCGCACCCCGGTCGCCCAATAGGGCGCGCTACAGGCGTTCGATCATGGCGCGCGCCGCCAGCGGCGCGAGTTCCTTGGCGCCATTGATGAAGAACGCGAAGACATTTCCCGGCCGCGCCGTCTTTTCCGGGGCGCCGGCGAGCGGCAGGTCGGCCGGGTGGCTGCCGCGGGCCCAGCCGCGCAGGCGGTCCGCCCAGGCGTCCAGCGCCTTGGGCGCGTAGCCCGCTTTGTAGGCGGTACTGGCGCGCATCAGCCGCGCATAGACGAAATCGGCGGTACGGTCGGCGATGGATGGGTAGTCCTCGCTATCCGTATAGACGGTGGCTGCGCCGTGGCGCCGCGCCAGTTCCAGGTATTCCTCGCAGGCGAAGCTGGCATGGCGCACGTCCAGCACGTGGCGCAGCGGCAAGCCGTCCACCTTGTCTGGCAGCAGCGCGAGGAAGGCGGCGAAGTCGTCCGCATCGAACGCCTTGGTCGGCGCGAACTGCCAGACGATGGGCCCAAGCTTCGGACCCAGTTCGGCGATGCCGCTGTGCACGAAGCGGTGGATCGAGTCCTTGGCGCCCGCCAGTTCGCGGCGGTTGGTCGCGTAGCGCGAGGCCTTCAGCGAAAAGACGAAGCCTTCGGGCGTCTCATCGCGCCATTTGGCGAAGGTGGCCGGCTTCTGGGTGCTGTAGTAGGTGCCGTTGATCTCGATGGCGGTGAGCTGGCTGCTGGCGTATTCCAGTTCGCGCGCGTGCGGCAGGTTTTCGGGGTAGAAGACGCCGCGCCAGGGGGCGTAGGTCCAGCCGCCGATACCGATGCGGATGGCGCCGTCTTTCGGATGAGGATGCGCTTGCGGCATGTCCGGCCCTCCAGGCGTGGGAACCGGACAACTGTATCGCCGGCGCCACTGGTCCGCAAACCGCTGCCGGAAGTTCGCTGTTCCGATACAGTTTTGCGCTAAGGTGTGGATTCACGTTTCCACTTTCCGCGCGGCCTCGCGCCGGCCCATCATGCCCGACCTTACCCATCTGATGACGTTCGCCCTGGTTGCCCTGGGCATGGTGCTCACGCCCGGGCCCAACATGATCTACCTGGTCTCCCGTTCCATCTCGCAGGGCGCGCAGGCGGGTCTGATTTCGCTGGGGGGCGTGGCGGTCGGCTTTGTCTTCTACGTGCTCTGCGCGGCCTTCGGCATCACGGCGCTGCTGATGGCGGTGCCTTACGCCTATGACGCGCTGCGCATCGGCGGCGCGCTGTACCTGCTGTACATGGCCTGGCAGGCCCTGCGCCCGGGCGGGCGTTCGCCGTTCCAGGTACGCGAACTGCCCAAGAGCAGCCCGCGCACGCTGTTCACGATGGGGCTGGTGACCAATCTGCTCAACCCCAAGATCGCGATCATGTATGTGTCGTTGCTGCCGCAGTTCATCCAGCCCGAACGCGGCAGCGTGTTCACGCAGTCGCTGGCGCTGGGCATGACGCAGGTGGCCATCAGCCTGACGGTCAATGCGTTGATCGCCATCATGGCCGGTTCCATCGCCGGGTTCCTGGCGGGCCGCCCCTTGTGGATGGTGGTGCAGCGCTGGCTGATGGGCACGGTGCTGGCCGGGCTGGCGGTGCGCATGCTGATGGACAATCGCCGCTGATGCAGGCCGAAGACGGTTTCTTCGCTTCCCTGGGCGGCATGCTGGGCGAGGCGCTGCGCAGCGTCGTCGCCGGCTTGAAGTGGCTGCTGGGCGGCCTGGGCCATGCCTTCGGCGATTTCTACTCGGGGCTGGCCGGCGCAATGGGCATGAGCCCTTCGATCTTCAATTTCATCCTGCTGGTGCTGGGGCTGATGTGCCTGTGGGCCGCGGTCAAGGCGCTGCTGCGCCGTTCCATCATCGGCTTCCTGTTCTGGCTGGTCGTGGCGCTACTGCTGCTGGGCGGACTGGGCGCCTAGCGCCTCTCCCAGCGCTTCCCGCAAGAGGGCGATGCGGGGGTTGGCCGGTCCCTTCCGGGTTATCAAGGCCACCACGCTGGAAGGCGGTTCCGGAAGCACGCGTATCTGCCTGACCGCGCCTGCAAGCGCGACATCGTGGCGGATGAGGGCCATGTCCGGCACGATGCCGATGCCCAGGCCGCTGGCGACGAACTGCACGCCGGTGGTGGGGCTGGTTGATTCCACCACGGGTAGCGGCGCGGGCAGACCGGCATGGATGAAGCAGTCTTCTATCAGCTTGCGGCCCATGGATCCTTCGGCCGGCATGATCCAGCGTTCCCGCGCCAGGCGAGTCCAGTCCACGCGCCGTGCGCGGACCAGCGGATGGCTGGCCGCCGCGATCACCGCGAACTGCACTTCAAACAATTTGACGTACTGAAACGCGGCCGCCCCGGATTCCAGCATCTGCAGCGGGAAAGTGGAAATCAGCGCGTCGATTTCGCCCAGCTCCAGCGCGTGGAGCAGGGCGGGCACGCGCTCCTCCAGCAATTGCACGCGCATCGGCCTGGCATGGTTCACCAGCTTCTCGACCACGCCGCGCAGGTAGGTCTGCGCGAGGAAGGGAGGCGCGCCGATGCGGATCTTCGCTGCATAGCGATCGGCGGTCTGGGCGTCGGCGCGCAGATGTCCCAGCTCTTCAAGCAACAGCGCGGCGCCGCGCAGCACCACCTCTCCTTGCGCGGTCGGTTTCAGGCCGCGCGCGGTGCGCAGGAACAAGGCAAAGCCGAACGCGCTTTCGACTTCCGTCAGCGCCTTGCTGAGCGCGGGTTGCGTCAGATTGAGCGCCTGGCTCGCGGCCCGCAGGCTGCCCGTTCCCTGCACTACCTGCAGCATGCGCAGATGGCGGAAGCGCAGCTTGGATACCAGATGGTCGGGTTCGATGGCGCCGGTCATGGGTAGGTATAGAACTGAAAGTTATCGCTATATCAAAATATATCAATTTTTCGATTAACTGCGATCGCCTATCCTGCCCGCATAACAAGGAGACAACATGCAACGCCGTACTTTTTGCCTGGGCGCCCTCGGCGCCGGCATGATGTTCCGTGCCATGGCGAACGCCGCAGAGAGCTATCCGTCGCGGGCCGTGCGCGTCGTCGTTCCCTATGCCGCGGGCGGCGGGCCCGACATCATGGTGCGCCAATTCGGCCCGGTGCTCAGCGCCAGCATGGGTCAGCCCATCGTGGTGGAGAACAAGGTGGGCGCGGGCGGCGTGCTGGCCGCCCAATACGTGGCCCAGGCTGCGCCCGACGGCTATACCGTGCTGCTGGGTTCCAACTCGCATCTGATCCAGAAAGCCCTGCAGCCCAGCCTGATGTTCGATCCCGAGCAGGACTTTCTGCCGGTGACGGTAATCGGCGCCTCGCCCAGCGTGCTGGTCGTGTCTGCCAAGTCGCCCTACCGCACGGCGCAAGATCTGATCGCCACCCTGAAGGCGCAACCGGGCAAGATGAACTACGCCTCGGGCGGCATCGGCTCGGCCGCGCATCTGGGCGGCGCGACCTTCGTCACGCTGCTGGGCGCCGAAGCCACGCACGTTCCCTTCAAGGGGTCGGTGGAGATCCCGACCTCTCTGCTGCGCGGCGACACGGATTTCGCCTTCGCTATTGCCGGGACCGCCGTTCCGCAGGTGCAGGGCGGCCGGCTGCGCGCGCTGGCCGTGACCAGCCGCGAACCCATGGCGGAGCTTGCCGGCGTGCCCACGCTGCGGGAGATCCTGGGCAGCGATCTGGCGGTCCAGGAATTCTGGTTCGCCTTCTGGCTGCCGCGCAAATCGAGCGCCGAGGTGGTCGACAAGCTCTATGGCGCGACCACGGCTTCGCTCAAGGATCCGGGCGTGAAGAGCAATTTCGAGGCGGCCGGCGTCAGCGTGATGCATAGCGACAGCCCGCAAGCCGCCGCGTCGTTCGTGCGCGCCGAAGCCCGCAAATGGGCCGAAATCATCAAACTGACCGGCATCACCGCCGGCTGATCCGCAGGAAACTTATGGCCAAGCCTCTCGAAGGCGTACGCGTGCTCGACCTGTCGCACGTGATCGCCGGTCCTCTCGCTTCCTTCTATCTGGCGCAGCTGGGCGCCGAAGTCATCAAGGTCGAACCGCCGCTGGCGGGCGAAGTCCTGCGTTCGATGAAGAACGGCGTCGACACCGACACGCCCACCGGCTTCGCGGCCATCAACGCCGGCAAGCAATCGCTGGCGCTGGACATCCGGACCCGGCAGGGGGCGGACTTGCTGCGCTCGCTGGCCGCCTCGGCCGATGTGTTCATCGAAAACTTCAGGCCCGGCGTGGTGGCGCGTTACGGGCTGGATTACGCCTCGATCAAGGCGGTCAAGCCCGACATCGTGTACTGCTCCATCTCGGGCTTCGGCCAGCAAGGGGCCTGGTCGCAGCGCGGCGCTTACGACCATGTGGTCCAGGCGATGACCGGCATGATGATGATGTCGGGCGAGGGTGACGACGCGCCGCCGCTGAAAGTGGGTTTCCCGGTGATCGACGTGGCGGTGGGCATGCTGGGCGCGCTGTCCATCGTGTCGGCGCTGCACCGCAGGTTGCGCGAAGGCGCTGGCCAGTACATCGACGCGTCCATGGTCCAGGCCTCGCTGGCGCTGATGTACACCAATACCTGCGCCTACCTGAGCGACGGCACGCCGACGCGCAGGGTCGGCAATCGGGGCTACACCGGCAGTCCCGCCGCCGACACCTACCGCTGCGCCGACGGCTGGCTGGCGGTGGCCGCGAACACGCCGGAACAATTCCGCAAGCTCACCGCCGCCATTGGGGTGGAAGCACTATGCGGCGACGCCAGGGCGCTGGATCTGGAAGCCTTCAACCTGCCCAACGGATTCGTGGTGCCGAACGACCGCGAGTACGTGGTGCAACAGTTGAGAGCCGCGTTTTCGACCCGCAGCGCCGCGCAGCTCGAGGACCTGCTCAGCCAGGCCGGCGTGCCCGCGGCCAAGGTGAGAAAGCTCGAGGAGTTCCTCGACGAGGCGGACGTCACCGGCTGCGTGAGCCTGCCTGATCATCGTTTTCACCAGGGTGGACGCGAACTGCGCACGCATGGGCTAGGCTTTGCCTTCGAGCAGGACGGCGGTCCGACCAAGGCAGGTGCTCCCGCGCTGGGCGAGGGTACGCGCGAGGTGCTCAGGCGAGTGGGCCTGGACGACGCCGCGATTGCCGAGCTCGAGCGCGCCGGCGTCCTGCGGACCCAGGCCGACACCGCGCTTCCCCTGATCCCCTGAACAACCATTCATCCGGAGACTCTATGACTCAACTTTTGCAAGGCCGCGTCGCCATCGTGACCGGAGCCGGGCGTGGATTGGGCCGCTCGCATGCGCTGGAGCTTGCGCAGCACGGCGCCCAGGTGCTGGTCAACGACATGGGCGCGGACCAGCCGGACGCGCCGGCCCAGGCCGTGGTGGACGCGATCCGCGCGGCAGGCGGGGATGCCATGGCGCATGGCGCCGACGTGACCCAGCCGCAGCAGGTCGAGGCGATGGTGCAGGCGGCCATCGCAAGATGGGGGCGCGTCGACATCCTGGTCAACAATGCAGGCATCCTGCGCGACAAGACGTTCGCCAAGATGAGCCTGGAGGACTTCCGGCTCGTGATGGAGGTCCATCTGATGGGCGCGGTGCACTGCACCCAGGCGGTGTGGAACGCCATGCGTGAACAGAACTACGGCCGCATCGTCATGACCACGTCGTCCTCCGGGCTTTACGGCAACTTCGGCCAGGCCAATTACGGCGCGGCGAAGATGGCGCTGGTCGGCTTGATGCAGACCCTGGCCCTTGAAGGGGAACGCTACGGCGTGCGCGTGAATTGCCTGGCGCCGACGGCTGCCACGGCCATGACCGAAGGCCTGCTCGACGAGCAGGCGCTGGCCGTGTTGACGCCGGGCTCGGTCAGTCCCGCCCTGGTTGCCCTGGTGACGGAAAACGCGCCGACCCGGACCATCCTGATGGCGGGCGCGGGCAGTTTCGAGCAGGCCCACATCACCATGACCCGCGGTATCCACCTGAACGGCGCGGACTTGTCCGCCCAGGCACTGATCGACCGCCTGGACGAGGTTTCCGACCGCGCGCAAGAAACCGTTCCCGCCACTGGTTTCGACCAGTTGCGCCACGAGATCGCCAAGGCCCAGGCATGCGAAACCGAGAAGTTGTAGTCCTGTCGGGCGTGCGCACGGCCATCGGCAGTTTCGGCAAGAGCTTGAAGGACGTCCCGCCCACGGCGCTGGCCGCCGAGGTGCTGAAGGCCGCCGTGGCGCGCGCAGGCCTTGCGCCTGCGCAGGTCGAGCACGTCTGCTTCGGCCAGGTCATCACCACCGAAGCGCGTGACCTGTACCTGTCCCGGGTGGCGGCGATCGAGGCCGGTTGCGCCGACGGCACGCCGGCATTCAACGTCAACCGCTTGTGCGGTTCGGGATTGCAGGCGGTCGTTTCCGCGGCGCAATCCATCCTGCTTGGTGACTGCAAGGTCGCGGTGGCGGGCGGCGCCGAGAGCATGTCGCGCGCGCCGTACGCCACATCGGCGCTGCGTTTTGGCGCGCGCATGGGCGATGCGCCGATGACCGATATGCTGCTGGGCGCCTTGCATGATCCGTTCCACCGCATCCACATGGGCGTCACGGCGGAAAACGTCGCCAGGCGCTACGGCATTACGCGGGACGCGCAGGATGCGCTGGCGCTGGAGAGCCACCGCCGCGCCGCGCGCGCCACGGCCGAAGGCCGCTTCGACGCGCAGCTCGTGGCCATCACGACACCCGGCCGCAAGCCCGTCGTGTTCGCGCGGGACGAGCACGTCCGCGCCGATATCGCGCCGTCGGAGCTTGCCGCCCTCAGACCCGTATTTTCTTCCGACGATGGCACGGTCACGGCGGGCAACTCGTCCGGCATCAATGACGGCGCGGCCGCGCTGGTGCTGATGGAACGTTCTGAGGCGCTGGCCCGTGGCGCGCGTCCCATGGCCCGCCTGCTTGCCTATGCCCATGCCGGCGTGGACCCGCGCTACATGGGCATGGGCCCGGTTCCCGCCGTGCGCTGCGCCCTGGCCAAAGCGGGCTTGTCCGCCGCCGATATGGATGTGATCGAGTCCAACGAGGCCTTCGCGGCGCAGGCCTGCGCGGTGGCGCGCGAACTGGATCTGGATCCGGCCAAGGTCAATCCCAACGGGTCGGGCATCGCGTTGGGGCATCCGGTGGGCGCCACGGGCGCGATTATCGCGGTCAAGGCCTTGCACGAACTCGAGCGCATTGGCGGACGGTATGCGCTGGTCACCATGTGCATAGGCGGCGGGCAGGGCATCGCCGCAATTTTCGAACGCATCTGAAGTCGCCATGACACACAATCCTGTTGCCTCTCCGCTGCCGTTCGGCTCGGTCCAGTCTTTGCTGGACGCCGTGGGGCAGCCTCCCATTGTTTCCGATGCGCTGCTGATCGATCAGGGCATGATCGACCGGTTCGCGCAGGTCACGCTCGATACGCAGTGGATCCATGTGGACCGGTTGCGCGCGCAGGCGGAATCCCCTTACGGCGACACCATCGCGCATGGCTTTCTGGCGCTGTCGCTGCTGACGCACTGGCAGAACAGCTGCATCGCCTTTCCGGGCGCGGCGATGTTGCTGAACTACGGATTCGACAAGGTCCGCTTCACCGCGCCGGTGGTTTCCGGCACGCGCGTGGCCGCCAGCTTTTCCTTGGCCGAGGTCGTGGAGAACGGCACAGGCGTGGCTCGCTGCGCCTGGAAGGTCGCGATCCAGGCCGAGGGGACGCCCAGGCCGTCGGTGCACGCCGACTGGCTGATCATGGTCCGCTACGGGAGCCCTTGAGGCCCAGCGCCACGTCGCGGAGCCTGCGCACCAGGCCCGCGAACCGCTCGGCCCCGGTGTTGCCGTATCCGATCACCAGGCCGTTATCTTCCGCCCGCGGCGCCACCGCAAACGACGACAACGCGCCCGGATTCATGCCGATCTTGCGTGCCTGCTCCACGATCTCCCGGTCGGAATACGCGGCAGGCAGGCGCACCGTCAGATGCAGCCCGGAATGTCCGCCCAGGACCTCGTGTTCGATCCCCAGATGCGCCGCCAGCGCCTCGCGCAGCGCTCCCTGGCGTTCGCGGTACAGGCGCCGCATGCGGCCCAGGTGGCGCGAGAACTGGCCGTTTTCCATGAAGGCCGCCATGGTCAGCTGTTCCAGCCGGTGGCCGCCGCGCAGCATCTCGATGATGGACGGCATTGCCTGCGCGGCGATGGCTTCGGGCAGCACCAGGAAGCCCAGGCGCAGCGCCGGGAACATGGTCTTGCTGAAGGTGCCCACGTAGAGCACCGGCGCGTCTTCGACCAGGCCTTGCATCGCGGCGATGGGTTCGCCTTGATGGCGGAATTCGCTGTCGTAATCGTCTTCGATGATCCAGGCGCCGGCCTGGCGGGCGCGTTCGATCAGGCCCAGGCGGCGCGGCAAGGACAGCACCGCGCCCGTGGGGTACTGGTGCGACGGCGTGGTCTGGATGAGGCGGGGCGGACGTTCCTGCCAGGCGCTTTCGGGGATCACGATGCCATCCGCGTCGACGCGCATGGCCACCACGTCCAGGTCGCCGCCATGGAAGGCGGACTTGGCGCCGCGGTAGCCGGGGTCTTCCAGCCAGGCGGTGTCGCCGGGGTTGGTCAGCAGCTGCACGCACAGCGCCAGCGCGCCCTGGGCGCCTTCGGTGATGACGATGCGCGAGGCGTCGCAGCGCACGCCGCGCGACACGCGCAGGTATTGGGCGATGGCTTCGCGCAGGGCGGGTTCGCCTACCGGATGGCCGTAGCCCAGGGCGGTGGCGGGCGCCGCTTGCAGCGCGTGGTCCTGCGCGCGGCGCCAGGCGCTTATTGGGAATTGCGTCAGCGCCGGGGTGCCGGGCGTCATGGGCAGCGACCCGTCATGGGCGTAGCGCGTGGAGACGATGCGCGTCAGCCGCTTGGCCGTCAGCGAGGGCTGGTCCGTGGGCGGTGTCGCGCGCTTGGCGGCGATGGCCGCGGCGGCCGACAGGGGCGCGACCCGCGTGCCCTGGCGGTCGGCGATCACGTAGCCTTCGGCCGTCAGTTGCTCGTAGGCGATCAGCACCGTGTTGCGCGAGATGGCCAGTTCCTCGGACAGGGCGCGCGACGAAGGCAGCTTGCCGCCCGCCGGCAGTTGGCCGGCCAGGATGGCCTGCTTGAGGCGCTGGATCAGCTGGCGCTGGCGCGGCAGCGCGCCTGGGCCGCGCGTGAGCGGGCTGGACAGCAGGGCGGGGGTGTTCATCTTGGCCCTATTAAAATTCGGGATCGTGGTGCTTTTTATGATGCCACGATTCCGATATCGTGAGGGCATGCGTACTGCGTCCGTCCCTTTGGGCGGCGCGCCAACCTGAAGAGGCCCCGTAGCATGCAACCCCGCGTCAACGCCTACCAGCAACCCATCGGCCCGGACATGACGGGCTGGACCACGCGCCCGCGTCCGCCCCTGACGCCCATCGTCGGCCGCTATTGCCGGCTGGAGCCGCTGTCGGCCGAGCGCCACGCCGAGGATCTGTATCACGCGTTCAGCCAGGCGCCGGATGACAGCGACTGGACCTATATGTCGGTGGGGCCGTTCGCAGACCTGGCGGCCTACCGCCAATTTGCCGAGAAGGCGCAGGCCGGCAACGATCCCTTGCACCACGCCATCATCGACCTGGAAACGGGCCGCGCCATCGGCACGCTGGCGCTGATGCGCATCGACCCGGCCAACGGCGCGATCGAAGTCGGCTTCGTGTCGTTCTCGCGCCAGCTCAAGCGCACCCGCATCGCCACCGAGGCCCAGTTCCTGCTGATGCGCCGCGCCTTCGATGAGCTGGGCTATCGCCGCTACGAATGGAAGTGCGACAGCCTGAACGCGCCGTCGCGCGCGGCCGCCGCCCGCCTCGGATTCCAGTTCGAGGGCATCTTCCGCCAGGCCACGGTGTACAAGGGCCGCAGCCGCGACACGGCCTGGTTCGCGATGGTCGACGGCGACTGGCCCGCGCTGCGCGCCGCTTATGAACGCTGGCTGAGCCCGGACAACTTCGACGCGCAAGGGCGCCAGCGCCAGGGCCTGTCCGAGCTGACGGCCGAGGCGCGCGCCGCGTGCGCCTGATCCCGATTGCGCTGGCCCTGTTCTGGGGTCTGAACTGGCCGGCGGTGAAGATCATCCTGTCGATCTTCCCGCCGTTCACGCTGCGCCTGCTCGGCCTGGGCAGCGGCGCGGTATTGCTGTTGCTGCTGGCGCGCGCCAAGCGGGTCAGCTTGCTGCCGCCGCGCGAGTCGTGGCGCGGCATCATCGTGGGCGGCTTGCTTGCCGTCGCGGCCTTCAACCTGCTGGTGGCTTGGGCGCAGCTCAGCACCAGCACCTCGCGCGCGGCGGTGCTGACCTTCACCATGCCCATGATGTCGGCCCTGCTGGCCTGGGCGGTACTGGGCGAACGCCTGGATCGGCGCCGGGCGCTGGCGCTGCTGCTGGGCGCGGCGGGAGTGTCCATCCTGGCCTGGCCGGTGCTGCGCGCGGTCTTCGGCGAACACGACGCGGCCGCGGCCAAGGGTCTGGTATTTCCGCTGGTGGCGGCTTTCGGCTGGGCTGCCGGCACGGTCTACCTGAAGGGCTGGCCGGTGGCCGGCGACCGCATCGTCGTCACGGCCTGGCAGTTGGCGGTGGGTGCGGCCTGCGCGCTGGGCGGCATGCTGATCGCGGGCGAATCGTTTCCCACGCAGGGCTGGAACGGCCGCGTGGTGGCGGCGTTGTCGTTCCACATCATCCTGGGCACCGCCGTCGCGTACTGGCTCTGGTTCGTGCTGAGCGAGCGCGTCAGCGCCACGGTGGCCGCGCTGACCACATTGATGGTGCCGGTGGTGGGAGTGCTGGGCGCGATGGCGCTGGTGGGCGACCGGCCCGCGGCTTTGGACTGGTGGGGGTTCGCCCTGGTGCTGGGCGGCGCCGCGCTGATCGTGCTGAACCTGGGCGCGGCGCCCGCGCCGCGATCCAGGCCATAGGCGCGGGCGGTTCAGCGTGCGCGCCGCAGCTTCTCGCGCAGCAGTTCGGCGCCACTCACCAGGGTGATGCCGGCCAGCACCAGCAGGGCGCCCAGCACAAAGCCGGCGTCCAGCGGTTCGTCCAGGATGAGCACGCCGAAGCTCACGCCGAACAGCGGCGTCATGAACGACAGGACGGACAGGCGCGAAGCCAGGTAGCGGCGCAGCAGCCAGAACCAGGCCAGATAGCTGGACAGTGCCACCACCACGGACTGGAAGGCGACGCTGAGCACCGCCGCCTGCGTATAACGAAAACCGGCGTTGCCGGTGGCCGCGGCGTACGCCAGCAGGGTGATGGCCGCGACCGCCATCTGGTAGAACAGCGTCTTGGCGGGCGCGGCTTCGGACAGCGAGGTCTTGCGGATCGCCACGGTGGTGGCGCCCCAGAACAGGCCGGCCAGCAGTCCCATCGCATCGCCCAGCAGCATGTTGGGAGCGGCGTCGGAGCCCGCGGGCTGGCCCTTGCCCAGGAAGGCCACGGCGATGCCGCAGAAGGCGATGGCCACGCCGACCCATTGCAGCGGCTTCAGGCGTTCTTCGGGCAGCAGCCAGTGCAGCCCCAGCGCGGCGAAGATGGGCGCGGTGTAGAGGAACACAGACATGTGCGAGGCGGTGGTGTAGACCAGGCCCTGCGCCACGAACAGGAATTCCCCGGCGAACAGCAGGCCCACGATCAGGCCGGGCAGCGCCGTGCCGTCCATGACGGCGCGCAGGCCTTCGCGCCGCCACACTGCCACGGCCAGGACCAGCGCCGCGAACGTCGAGCGCAGTCCGATCTGCATGATGGGCGACACGTCCGCGGCCACCAGCTTGATGGCGATCTGCTGGAAGCCCCAGCAGACGCACAAGAGCAGCATGGCGCCGGTCGCCAGTCCGTCCAGCGGCTGGCGCAGGGGCTTGGCGGCGCTCACGGCAGTTCGGCGGGGTAGCTGTCCAGGGCCAGCCCGATCTGCTGGCGCAGGTCCCATTCCGCCAGCGTCGATTGCACCGGGCCGAAGAAGGCGCCGTCGCGGGTCACGAACATGGCGGGCAGGTGGAAGACTTCGTAGCGTTCGACCAGGCCGCGGTTGTCGCCGGCATCGACCCAGCACACGCGTTCCACGGGCAGCTCCAGCTGCGGCAGTTGTTCGCGGGCGATGCGGCAGGTGCCGCAGGTGCGGCTGTGGAAGACCAGCAGGGACAGCCCGGGCGCGTCCAGCAGGTAGCGGTCGGCGGTGCTGTCGTTGAGTTCTATCTGTTCCATGGGGCGGGCAAGGCGGGAGAGGGGCGCCGGTCGCGGCGCGAGGCGCCCATTATGGCAGCGCCCCGCCCGTGGGCGGGAGATACCCGCGGACCTGGCAGGGACGCCCCGGCCTCAGCCGGCGCGCAGCTTGCGGTCCAGTTCCAGCACCGACTGGTACAGCACGCGGGTGCCGTCCAGCAGCTGCGCGGGTTCGATCCACTCTTCCGGGCAATGGCTGCGGCCGTTCAGGCAAGGAATGAAGATCATGCCGATGGGGCCGGTGGGCGCCATGTAGACCGCGTCGTGGCCCGCGCCGCTGGGCAGGCGCATGGAGGCGTAGCCCAGCTGGTCGGCGGCGGCCTGCACCGCGTCCATCACCAGCGGCGTGCAGTCGGTGGGCCGCGCGCGGCTCAGCTGGGTGAAGCTTGCGGACAGGCGCAGCGCGGTCAGGTCCGTGGCCACGCCGGCCATCAGGGTCTCGGGGAAGGCGTCCAGCACGGCGTCGCTGTCGCTGCGCATTTCCAGCGTCAGTTCGACGCGGCCCGGCACCGCGTTGGCGGCGTTGGGCGTCATGGACAGGCGGCCCACGGTGGCGACCACGTAATGCGGATTGCCGCTGGCGGCGCTGGCCTGGCGGTGGGCGGCATCGATGATGCGGGCCGCGCCCACCAGGGCGTCGCGGCGGATGTCCATGGGCGTGGTGCCGGCATGGTCGGGCTGGCCTTCCACCGTGATCAGCACGCGGCGGATGCCGACGATGTTGGTGACCACGCCGATGGGCAGGCCGCGGCTTTCCAGCACCGGACCTTGTTCGATATGCAGTTCCACGAACGCCGCGGTGCCATCGGCAGCGCGCAGCGGCGCGCCCAGCGCCGACGGGTCGCCGCCGATGCGGGCGATGCCGGCCGCCAGCGTTTCGCCCTCGGGGTTGCGGGCGGTCAGCATGTCGGGCGTGAGCTGGCCGCAGAGGGCGCGACTGCCGACACAGGAAATGCCGTAGTCGCTGGGCTCCTCGGACAGGAAGTCGATGACCTCGAAGGGGTGTTCCAGCTGCACGCCCTGTTCGCGCAAGGTGTGGGCGACTTCGATGCCGGCCAGCACGCCGATGATGCCGTCGAAACGGCCCCCGGCCATGACCGTGTCGCAGTGCGAGCCGGTGGCGATGGGCTTGCGCGCCGGGTCGCGCCCGGCCAGCGTGCCTATCAGGTTGCCGCCGGCGTCCAGGCGGGTGGTGAGGCCCGCGGCCTCGAATTCGCTGCGCAGCCAGGCGCGGGCTTCGTCGAACAGCGGCGAGAACGCGCGGCGGGTCCAGGGGACCTCGGGCAGGGTGTAGCGGGAAAGGGTTTCGACGCGGGCCCAGAGGCGCTCGGCGTTCAGGGGAGGAAAAGCGTGTGGCATGAGACTTCCTGAAATTGCGCCAGGAATTATGGCATGCGTGCCTGCAGCGTCTGGCTGCGCGGCGCATCCAGGAACAGCGCCACCACGGCGGCGCAGGCCAGGGTGATCGCGATCAGCGCGTGCAGCAGTTGGCGGAAGGCCTCGTCATAAGCCTGGCGCAGCAGCGCCGGACCCGCGTCGGGCAGGTGGGCCAGGGCCTGCGCCATGTCGCCGGCCGCGAGGTATTGCGCGGCGGCGCCTGGATCCGCGCCGAGCCGGTGGGCGACCAACAAGGTCAGCAAGGCGTTGACGCTGGCCAGCGCGATGCCTTCTCCGGCCACGCGGGTGGTGCTGAAGATGCCGGCGGCCATGCCCGCGCGCTCGGGCGGCGCGACGCTCATCGAGAGGCCGTCCATCAGGCCCCAGGGCAGGCCGGTGCCCGCGCCGATCAGCAGCATCGGCCAGAGCGCGGCCTGGGCCGGCTGTGCGACGCCGATGCGGCTGAGCCAATACAGGCCCAGGGCGGCGGCAAGCAGGCCCAGCGCGCAGCTACGGCCCGCGCTCATCCAGCGCGTGGTCCAGACGGCGACCGCCGGCATGAAGAGCAGCGGCGCGGACAGGGCCGCCATCGCCAGTCCCGCGCCGGCTTCGCCGCGCCCCTCGATGCCGATGAAGCGGATCGGCAGCAGCACCAGCAGCACCACATAGCAATAGCAGGTGGCCACGGGCAGCATCTGCACGCCGACAAAGCGCGGATAGCGCAACAGCGCCAGGTCCAGCATCGGCCGGCGCACGCGCCGCTCGATTGCCACGAAGGCCAGCAGGCACAGCGCCGCCGCCGCCAGCAGCTTCCAGGCGAGCGCCGACGCGTCGCGCGCGGCGGGCGTTTCCAGGATGCCCCAGGTCAAGAGCGCCAACGCGCAGGTGAAGGTCAGGCTGCCGGCCCAGTCCAGCGGGCCCGCTTGCGGGTCCCGCGATTCCTGCATCCGGGGCAGGGCGACGGCCAGCGCCAGCGCGCCGACCGCGGCGCTCGACAGAAAGACCGAGCGCCACCCCAGGCTGTCGATCAGCAGGCCGGCCAGCATCGGCCCCAGCGCCAGGCCCGCGCCGAAACTGGCGCCGAGCAGGCCGAATGCACGGGTGCGCGCCGGGCCCGGGCAGGCGTGGGCCAGGGACGCCGAGCCGCCGGCCAGGGCCGCGGCGGCGCCCGCGCCTTGCAGCGCGCGCAGGCCGTCCAGCCAGGCCACCGTGGGAGCGAGCGCCAGCGCAACCGATACCAGCGCGAACAAGGCCACGCCGGACACGAACAGGCGCTTGCGGCCATAGGCATCGGCCAGCGTGCCCGCCGCCATCAGCAGGCTGCCGAAGCTCAGCATGAAGGCGTTGGTGATCCAGCCGAGCGCCTGGGCGCCGCCGCCCAGGTCGCGGCCGATGGCGGGCGTGGCGACGGCGCCGCCGGAAAAGCTCAAGGGCAGGATGAGGGCGGCCGTGCAGACGGCAAGCACGGTCCAGCCCGGGGAGACAGGAACTGAGGAAGAAGAAGGCATCGACGAATCAGGTTGGAATAGCCGGGATAGGCGTCGATGAAGGATAAAATTGCGTCAATGAAACAAAAACACCGCCGATATCCTGTCTGAGCGGATAAATAATCCTTAATGGGGCGGAAATGGACAGCCTGAACGGAATACACGCCTTCGTCCACGCCGCACAGCGCGGCAGCTATGTCGCGGCCGCGGAGCATCTGGGCCTGTCGGCCTCGGCCGTGGGCAAGAGCGTGGCACGGCTGGAGGACAGGCTGGGCGTGCGCCTGCTTAACCGCAGCACGCGGCGCATCAGCCTGACCGAAGAGGGCGCGCTCTACCTGGAGCGCTGCCTGCGCATCGTGAACGAACTGGAGGAAGCGGAAGCCGAGGTGACGCGGGGCCGCGAGGCGCCGCGCGGCCGGCTGCGGGTCAGCGTGCCGGCCATCGGCTACCGCCTGCTGCTGCCATTGCTGCCCGAGTTCACCCGCCGCTATCCCGAGATCGAGCTGGAACTGGATTTCAACGACCGCATCGTCGATGTCATCGGCGAGGGGCTGGACGCGGTGATACGCAGCGGCGACTTTGCGGATTCGCGCTTGAGGGCGCGGCCGCTGCGGCCTTACCGCTTCGTGGTGGCGGGCGCGCCCGCCTATCTGGCCGCCCGTGGCACGCCGCGAGCGCCGGGCGACTTGGACGGACATGCCAGGCTGGCCTATCGCTATCCGGGCACGGGCCAGGTGCAGCCATGGCAGTTCCGCGACGGCCCTGTCGCACCCGCGCCGGCGGCGCTGAGCTTCAACAGCGTGGAGGCGTTGATCGGCGCGGCCCAAGCTGGGCTGGGCCTGGCCTATCTGCCCGATTTTGCGCTGCGGGCGGCCTTGGACGAAGGCCGTCTTGCCACCGTGCTGGACGACTGTCTCGATGCCGGTGGCCGCTTTTCCGTGCTGTGGCCGGACAGCAGGCACCCGCTGCCCAAGCTGCGGGCCTTCGTGGATTTCCTGGCCGAGCGGCTGGGCGCCTAGCGCTTTGCGCGCCAGGCGGGCTCGCGCTTTTCCAGGAAGGCGCTGACCCCTTCGCGCGCTTCGTCCGTGCTGCGCACGGCGGCGATGCGCTCCACCGTGTCGGCGATGAGGGCGGCGTCGATCTCCTGGCCGGCGAAATCGCGCACCAGCCGCTTGCTGGCCTGCACCGCGCCGGGGCCGTTGTCGCACAGGGCGTGGCACAGCGCCTCGGCGCGCTGCGCCAGCTCGGCCAGGGGCGCGATATCGTGCACCAATCCCAGCCGGAACGCGGTCGCGGCGTCGAAGCGCTCGGCGGTCAGGAAGTACCGGTTGGCCGCGCGCTCGCCCATGGCGCGCAGCACGTAGGGGCTGATGGTGGCGGGCAGCAGCCCCAGCCGGGTTTCCGACAAGCAGAAATGCGCGCTGTCCGCGGCGATGGCGATGTCGCAGGCCGACACCAGGCCCATGCCGCCGGCATAGGCGTCGCCGTTGACGCAGGCCACCACGGGCTTGGGGCAGGACCAGATCGCGTGCAGCATGCGGGCCAGCTTGGCCGCATCGGCGCGGTTCTCGGCGTCGGTCAGCGTGGCCATTTTGCGCATCCAGTTCAGGTCGCCGCCGGCGCAGAAGGCCTTGCCGGCGCCGGTCAGCAGCAGCACGCGCACGGCGGGATCGTCCACCGCAGCCTGCACGGCGCCGGTCAGGGCGGCGATCAGCGTGTCGTCGAACGCGTTGCGCATGTCGGGGCGGTTCAACGTCAGGCGGGCGATGGGGCCGTCGTGGGCGACGTCCAGCGGGGCGGGCGTGGTCATTCCTGGTCTCCAGTTTTCTTGATTCAAGCTCAACAAAGCAACGGGACTAACGATCGATTCTAGGTTGAAATTTCTGTTCCGGCCATCGAATCGGAACAAATATTGAGTTATCCTCAAAAAAAATAATGGAGCGAGACATGAGCCAGAACGCAGGCGGCGCGGCCGCCGGCCAGCGCTACGCGTCGGTATTCCGGCCGGGCCTGTATCAAGGCAAGACCATCGTCGTGACCGGGGGCGGCAGCGGCCTGGGCCGCTGCACCGCGCACGAGCTGGCGTCGCTGGGCGCAGGCCTGGCGCTGGTGGGGCGCAAGCTGGACAAGCTGCAGGCGGCGCAGGACGAAATCTCCCGCATCTATCCGGAGGCCGCCAGCCGCATCAGCGTGCACGCCTGCGACATTCGCCACGAGGCCGGCGTGCGCGGCGCGGTTTCCGATGCGCTGGCGCGGCATGGCGCCATCGACGGCTTGTTCAATTGCGCGGGCGGCCAGTTCCCCGCGCCGCTGGACCGCATCAGCTACAACGGCTGGAACGCGGTGGTGCAGAACAATCTGCACGGCACCTTCCTGATGTCGCGCGAGGTCTATACCCAGCACATGCGCCAGCATGGCGGCGCCATCGTCAACATGCTGGCCGACATCTGGGGCGGCATGCCGGGCATGGGGCATTCGGGTGCGGCCCGCGCCGGCGTCTGGAACCTGACCGAAACCGCGGCCTGCGAATGGGGCCATGCGGGCGTGCGCGTCAACGCGGTGGCGCCGGGCTGGATCGCTTCCAGCGGCATGGACAGCTACGACGAGGACTACCGCGCCGTGCTGCGCGAATTGCGCACCAAGGTGCCGCTGCAGCGCTTCGGCACCGAGGCCGAGCTGGCGGCGGCGGTGGTGTTCCTGCTGTCGCCGGCCGCCGCCTTCATCAACGGCAGCGTCATCCGGGTGGATGGCGGCGTGCCCAACGCCCGCCATTCCTGGACCCTGGCGCCCGCCGAGCGGGGCGAGGCCTACAACGGCTTTCCTCTGTACGAGCCGCCGTCCTTGTTTTCCGACGATTGAAGCCGATGCAGGGCGTCCCGTACTTCGCCGCGGAATTGCGCGAGCGCCAGCGCGTCCTGCGCGGGCGGTTGCAGCGCCTGCCACAGAAAGCCGACCAGCTGGTCGGCGGTGGCGGCCACGTTCACCCGCGCGCCGCGCAGGATGGCGTCCCACAGCACGTGCTCCATCGGCCCGTAGACGGCCGAGCGCAAGAGCCGCAGCGGCATGTCGCGGCGGATATCGCCGTCGGCCTGGCCCTGGGCCAGGATGCCCATCAGCGGCGCGGTGTAGCGGCGTTGCAGTTCCGCGTAGACCTCGCCGAAATCGTCGTTGCGCGCGCGCCCTTCGGACAGGATGAAGGCGCACAGCCCGGTGCCTTCGGCCAACAGGTGGCGCAGGTGCGCATGCACCAGGTAATGCAGCCGGGCCCGCGCGCCGTGCACGTGGGGCAGGCTGTCCTCGACCTTGGCGATGATCTCGTCGTACCAGTCGCTGATCACCCGCACGCACAGTTCGCGCTTGCCGCCGAAGTAAGTGAACACGGTGGCTTCGGACACGCCCAGGCGCTGCGCGATTTCGGTGGTGGTGGCCGCCTGGAAGCCGGCTTCGGAAAAGACCTGGCGGGCGACGCGCAGGATGTCGCGGATGCGCTGTTCGGATTTGGCGCTGGCCGGCGGGCGGCGCATCGGGACGGTGGCGGCTTTTTCCATGCGGCGGGGAGTGGGCTGGGGAGGGGCGGGGGCTTATTATTGAGCCAGGGTCAAGTTTGAGGCAAGACGTTACATCGCTGGCGCCGGGCGCCGGCGCGTTCGACAACAACATCAGAGACAAACCATGCTGTCCAGAGCCGATTCCTACGCGCAGCTCGCGTCCCAGTTCCAATGGCAGGTGCCGGCGGCCTACAACATCGGCGTCGACGCCTGCGACAAGTGGGCCGACGGCAGCGGCCGGCTGGCGCTGATCTACGAGCAGAGCGACGGCGCGCAATCGCGCTACACCTTCGATCAGATCAGGGCCCAGTCCAACCGCCTGGCGCACAGCCTGGAGCGCCACGGCGTCAAGCGCGGCGACCGCGTCGCCGTCTACCTGCCGCAGGCGCCCGAAACGGCGGTGACCCATATCGCGGTCTACAAGATGGGCGCGGTGGCGGTGCCGTTGTTCACGCTGTTCGGCGTGGACGCGATCCAGTACCGCCTGGCCAACAGCGGCGCGGCCGCATTGGTGACCGACGCGGAAGGCTGCCGCAAGCTGCGCGAGATCCGCGCCGGGCTGCCCGACCTGAAGGTGGTCTATTGCATCGACCCGGACTGCCCGGACGACGCCGTGCCTTTCCACGCTGCGCTGGCCACCGAATCCGACGACTACACGCCGGTGGCGACGGCGGCCGACGACCCGGCCGTCATCATCTATACGTCGGGCACCACCGGCAAGCCCAAGGGCGCGCTGCACGCGCACCGGGTGCTGCTGGGCCATCTGCCGGGCGTGGAGATGTCGCACGAATTTTTCCCGGAGAATGCCGCGCTGATGTGGACGCCGGCCGACTGGGCCTGGATCGGCGGCCTGCTGGACGTGCTGTTGCCGTCCTGGCACCACGGCGTGCCGGTGCTGGCGCGCCGCTTCGAGAAGTTCGACGGCGCCAGCGCCTTCGAGCTGATGGCGCGCCATGGCGTGACTCACACCTTCCTGCCGCCCACCGCACTCAAGATGATGCGCGGCGCCGAGCTGCCGGCCGGCGCCGGCGCGCTGGCGCTGCGCTCGGTGGCCAGCGGCGGCGAGTCGCTGGGGGCCGAACTCATAGACTGGGGCCGGCGCGTGCTGGGCGTGACCATCAACGAGTTCTACGGCCAGACCGAATGCAACATGCTGGTGTCGTCCTGCTCGTCCCTGTTCGCCCCCTGCATTGGCGCCATCGGCCGCGCGGCGCCGGGCCACCGGGTTGCTATTGTGGATGACCGTGGTGTCGAAGTGGCGGATGGACAGGAGGGGAATATCGGCGTATTGCGGCCGGACCCCGTCATGTTCCTGGGCTATTGGAACAACCCCGAGGCCACCGCCGAAAAATTCGCGGGCGACTACCTGCTGACCGGCGACCAGGGCGTGCGCGATGCGCAGGGTTTCATCCGCTTCGTCGGCCGCAACGACGACGTCATTACCAGCGCCGGCTACCGCATCGGCCCGGGACCCATCGAGGACTGCCTGATCGGCCATCCCGCCGTGCGCATGGCCGCGGTGGTGGGTGTGCCGGACGCCCAGCGCACCGAGATCGTGATGGCCTATGTGGTGCTGAACGCCGGCTACGAAGGCAGCGACGCGCTGGTGCAGGAGCTGCAGGCCCACGTGCGCAAGCGCCTGGCGGCCCACGAGTATCCGCGCGCGATCCGCTTTGTAACCAGTTTGCCGACGACCGCCACCGGCAAGATCATCCGCCGCGAGCTGCGCGACGGCCGCTACGCCTGACCCGTCTCAACCGGTGACAATGTCGTCCAAGAGGATGGGTTGACGGGCAACCAGCCGCTGCAAGTATGATGGCGCAAATTGATACGGCCCCATGCCAATTGGGGCCGTATCACCATTAGCCTTACTAGTATGGAGATAAACCCCGATGAATAAGCCTTTGGATGGGGGATTGGCAGCCTTGAACGTGCCTGCCTATGTGAAGCACCGCGGCCTGATCGACTGGGTCGCCAGCTTTGTGGCGCTGGCCAAGCCGGACCAGGTCGTCTGGTGCGACGGTTCCCAGGAAGAATATGACCGGCTGTGCGAACAGATGGTCCAGGCGGGCACGATGCGCAGGCTGAACCCCGCCAAGCGGCCTAATTCCTTCCTGGCGTGCTCGGATCCTTCCGACGTCGCCCGCGTGGAGGACCGCACCTTCATTTGCTCCGATCGCGCCGAGGACGCCGGCCCGACCAACAACTGGGCCGAGCCCGCCGCCATGCGCGAGACGCTCAACGGCCTGTTCGACGGCGCCATGCGCGGCCGCACGCTGTATGTCGTGCCGTTCTCGATGGGTCCGCTGGGTTCGGACATCGCCCACATCGGCGTGGAATTGTCCGACAGCCCCTACGTGGCCGTGAACATGCGCATCATGACGCGCATGGGCAAGCAGGTCTATGACGTGCTGGGCGCCGACGGCGACTTCGTGCCCTGTGTCCATTCGGTGGGCAAACCGCTGGCCGCAGGCGAGGCCGACGTGGCCTGGCCGTGCAACCCGACCAAGTACATCGTCCATTTCCCCAAGACCCGCGAAATCTGGAGCTTCGGCTCGGGCTACGGCGGCAACGCGCTGCTGGGTAAGAAGTGCTTCGCGCTGCGCATCGCCTCCACCATGGGCCGCGACCAGGGCTGGCTGGCCGAACACATGCTGATCCTGGGCGTGACCTCGCCCAAGGGCCGCAAGTATCACGTGGCAGCCGCGTTCCCGTCGGCCTGCGGCAAGACCAACTTCGCCATGCTGATCCCGCCGCAAGGCATGGACGGCTGGAAGGTCACCACCATCGGCGACGACATCGCCTGGATCAAGCCCGGCAAGGACGGCCGCCTGCACGCCATCAACCCGGAAGCCGGCTACTTCGGCGTGGCCCCGGGCACCAGCGAGCAGACCAACTTCAACGCCATGGCCACGCTCAAGGCCAACGTCATCTTTACCAACGTGGCGCTCACCGATGACGGCGACGTCTGGTGGGAAGGCATGACGGACGAACCGCCGGCGCACCTGATCGACTGGCAGGGCCAGGACTGGACGCCCGCCATCGCGCGCGAAACCGGCCGCAAGGCCGCGCACCCGAACGCGCGCTTCACCGCGCCGGCCGCGCAATGCCCGTCCATCGACCCCGAATGGGAAAACCCCGAAGGCGTGGTCATCGACGCCTTCATCTTCGGCGGTCGCCGCTCCACCACCGTGCCGCTGGTCACCGAAGCCCGCAACTGGGTCGAAGGCGTCTACATGGCCGCCACCATGGGCTCGGAAACCACCGCCGCCGCTGCCGGCCAGCAGGGCGTGGTGCGTCGCGATCCCTTCGCCATGCTGCCGTTCTGCGGCTACAACATGAGCGACTACTTCAGCCACTGGCTGAAGCTGGGCAAGCAGCTGGAAGCCGCCGGCGCCACCTTGCCGCGCATCTACTGCGTCAACTGGTTCCGCAAGGGTCCGGACGGCAAGTTCGTCTGGCCGGGGTTCGGCGACAACATGCGCGTGCTGCGCTGGATGCTGGGCCGCATCGACGGCCAGTCCAAGGGCGTGGACCAGGTGTTCGGCATTTCGCCGAGCTACCAGGACATCGACTGGACCGGCCTGGAGTTCAGCCCGGACAAGTTCGAACAGGTCATGTCGGTCGACGCCGCCGCCTGGCGCGACGAACTGGCATTGCACCAGGAGCTCTTCGCCCAGCTCAAGCAGGGCCTGCCCGCAGACCTGCCGGCCACCAAGGCCAGCATCGAAGGCCGCCTGGCGGCCTGAGGCCGGCAGGGCGTCGAGAGGGTGTCCGACGCTGGCGCACTGCCGGCGTCTGACACTCCATGGGAAGCTTGCGCAGGTTGAGACGGATCCGCCCGGTTGCCAGACAGCCGGACGGAGCCGGCTTCCGGCGACGGCCGCATGCGGTTTTTTGCTGCACAATCACCCCATGAAACTCGACGCCGAAGACCTCGCCAAGATCAGCTCCCTGACCGTCGCGCACTACCAAGAGAACGCGGAATCGTTCGAGGCCGGCACGCGCGACCATGACGTCAGCCAGAACATTGCGGCGCTTCTGCGCCACATCGAAGGCGATCCTCCCTACGACATCCTGGATTTCGGCTGCGGGCCGGGCCGCGACCTGAAAACGTTCGCGGCCCTGGGCCACCGGCCGGTCGGCCTGGACGGGACGCCGCGCTTTGTCGAGATGGCGCGGCAGGCCACTGGCTGCGAGGTCTGGCAGCAGGACTTCCTGCGCCTGGCGTTGCCGCCAGAGCGCTTCGACGGCATCTTTGCCAACGCCGCCTTGTTCCACGTGCCTGGCCAGGAACTGCCGCAGGTGCTGCGCGCCTTGCATGGCGCGCTCAAGCCGCGCGGCGTGCTGTTCAGCTCCAACCCGCGCGGCGGCAACCAGGAAGGCTGGAACCGCGGGCGCTACGGCGCCTACCATGACCTGGAAGGCTGGAGCGCGCTGCTGACGGCGGCCGGCTTCGAGGCGCTGGAACACTACTACCGGCCGCAGGGCCTGCCGCGCGAGCAACAGCCCTGGCTGGCCAGCGTCTGGCGGCGTACGGTGTAGTTCAGGCGGCCTGGATGGTCCAGGGCGCATCCGGCAGATCGATCACTTCGCAATCCACCGTGGGGCCTGCGCGCTCCAGCACGGCGAATTCGCCGTCCGCCAGCGCCATCAGCGGGTGGTGCCAGACATCCCTGCGCAGCGTGATGCCCACGCCCGCGCCCGCCATGAAGGCGCGCAGCGTGGCCAGGTCCGGCGCCTCCGCGCCCAGTGCCACCAGCACCACATAAGGCGTGCCTGCCAGCGGCAGGAAGGTCTGGCTGCCCAGCCTGTGGCGTTCCAGCATGCGCGCGGCAAAGGGCAGGGCGATCGCCTGCGCGCGGAAAACCGATAGCGAAGGCCGGCCTTCCGCGTCCAGCAGATCGGGTTCGCCCATTTCCACCCGCAGCGAGGTGCCGGCGTTGATGGAACGGCCGGCGCGGCCGGCGCTGCTGACGACTTCGCCATAGGGAGCGAAGGTCTCGGGTGTCAGGGGCTGGGCGATCAGGGTGCGGGCGGCCATCAGAAATTGATCCCCAGCCATTCGCGCACCTGCTCGTGCAGGTCGCCGGCGAAGTCCTCCGGCGAACCCGAGGCGGTGATCTCGCCCAGGCTCAGCACGTAGATGTGGTTGGACATGGCCACCACCCGGCGCACGTTGTGGTCCACCAGCAGGATGCCCATGCCGGCGTCGGCGAAGGCGCGGATCCATTGGAAGACTTCGGCCGCGACGCGCGGCGCCAGGCCGATGCTGGGCTCGTCGATCAGGCAGACCTGCGGCTGCACCATGTAGGCCTTGGCGAATTCCAGCGATTTCTGCTGGCCGCCGGACAGGTTGCCGGCCTGGTCCTTGAGCTTTTCCTTCAGCACCGGAAAGCGCTCCAGCGTTTCCTTGAAGCGCGGCTCCAGCACGTCGCCGTAGCGCTTGCGCCGGCCTTCCAGCGGCAGGCGCAGGTTCTCTTCCACCGTCAGGTAGGGGAACAGGCTGGACTCCTGCGGGATGTACCAGAGGCCGTCGTCGATCATGCGGTGCGGCGGCTGGCCCGAGATGTCGCGCCCGGCGCGCGTGACGCGGCCGGACTTGGGCCGCAGGAAGCCGCAGATGGCTTTCATCAGCGTGGACTTGCCCGCGCCGTTCAGGCCGATCAGGCCGCTGATGCGGCCGGCCTGCACCGTGAGCGAGACGTTGCGCAGCACGTCGATGTCGCCCATGTAGCCCGCGGTCACGCCTTCCATGGCGAGCAGCGTGTCAGGCATGGTCCTGCTCCTCTTGTCCCGGTTCGCCCAGATAGGCTTCGATCACCGCGGGTTCGCGCAGCACCTGCTGCGTGGGGCCGTCGGCCAGCACGCGGCCGGCGTTCATGCACACCGAGCGCGGGCACAAGTCCACCACCACCGGCATGTCGTGGCTGACCAGGATGAAGGTCTGGCCGCTCTGGTTGCGGCGGCGGATGAATTCCGACATGGTTTCCTTCATGACCGGATGCACCGCGGCGAAGGGCTCGTCCAGCAGCGCGATGCGCGGCTGCGCCATGAAGCAGGCGCCGAACTCCAACAGCTTCTTCTGTCCGCCCGATAGCTGTCCGGCGTCCAGGTGCATGACGTGGGCCAGCTTGAGCTCGTCCAGCAGATCCAGCGCGCGGCGGCTGGCGGCCGTTTCGTCCAGGCCCATGGCCAGCCCGCATACGATCAGGTTGTCATAGGCGCTGACCCGGTTGAAGACGCGGGTCATCTGGAACATGCGCAGCACGCCCAGCCGCGTCAGCCGCGTGGGATTCAGGCCCATCACGCTGCGGCCGTCCAGCAGCACCTGTCCCGCGTCCGCCGCCAGGTGGCCGGACAGCACATTGAGCAGGGTGGTCTTGCCGGAGCCGTTGGGGCCGATCAGTCCCAGCAGCTCGCCGTCGGCGACGTTCATGCCCGCGCCGTTCACGGCCAGCAGGCCGCCGAAGCGTTTTTGTATTCCGGATATCTGCAGCAGTGGCATCAGGCCCCCCTGGCGCTGGCGCGGGCGTCGCTGGATCGGCGCAGGAAGGCGCGGCGCGCCAGGCCCCACAGCCCTTCGCGGAAGAAGCGCGCGAAGATGATGACCAGCAGCGCGAATACGATCATCTGGATGTTGCCCGCGTCGCGCAGCAGTTCCGACGCGACGTACACCAGCACCGCACCCAGGAGCGGCCCGACCAGCGTGCCCATGCCGCCGATCACCACCATGGCAATCACCATGCCGGTCTGCGTCACGATGCCGAGTTCCGGACTGACCAGCTGCGCGAAGGTGCCGTACAGGCCGCCGGCGAAGCCGCAGATGGCGCAGCTGACCAGGAAGGCCAGCGTCTTGTAGCGCACCACGTCGATGCCGCGGCTGGCCGCGCCGATCTCGTCGTCGCGGATGGCCTGCAGGAAGCGCCCCGGGCGCGCCCGCAGCAGCAGGAAGATCAGCAGCGTCACCGCCGCCAGCGCGGCCAGGAACAGGTAATAGTTGCCCACGCGGCTCTCCAGCAGCGCCGGCACGTGCAGACCCTGGTCGCCCCGCGTGAAGTCGATGGAGTTGTAGATCACCAGGCGCACGATCTCGGCGAAGGACAGCGTGGTCAGCGCCAGGTAGGGCCCGGACAGACGCAGCACGATGCGGCCCAGCACCAAGCCGACCAGTCCGGGCACCACCGCGGACAGCGGCAGGCCCAGCCACAGCGGCACCTGCCAGTGATAGGCCAGGAGACCAGTGGTGTAGCCGCCCAGCATGGCGAAGGCGGCCGGCGCCAGCGAGAACTGGCCGGCATAGCCCGCCAGCAGGTTCCAGCCGCAGGCCAGCATGGCGAAGTACATGCTGACGATCAGCACGCCCAGCCAGTACGGCGAGGACACGCCCAGCGGCAGCAGCGCCAGCACGGCCAGGAACGCCAGCGACAGCCGCATTTCCTGGGTCAGCTTGTTGCGCAGCAGATTGGGATGGGTCAGTGGATCCATGTTCAGACCTCCCGCGCGCGTTCGCCGAACAGGCCCTTGGGCCGGAACAGCAGGATCAGGATCAGCAAGGCCAGGCCGAAGGTGTCGCGGTAGTCATAGGACAGGTAGACCGCGCCGAAGCTCTCCAGCACCCCCAGCGCCAGCGCCGCGACGATGCTGCCGGGAATCGAGCCCATGCCGCCTATGACCACGATCACATAGGACTTGATCGCCGGAAACGCGCCCACGTCCGGCGCCGGGTTGATGACCGGCGCCAGCAGCGCGCCGGCCAGCGCCGCCAGCACGCCGGAGGCCATGAAGATGATGCTGCTGGCGCGCGCCGTGTCGATGCCGGCGATAGAGGCGCCCAGCCGGTTCTGCGCCACCGCCTGCACCTGCCGGCCCCACAGCGAGCGCTTGATGAAGAGCGCCAGTCCGATCAGCAGCACGATGGACAGGCCCGCGGTGATCAGCTTCTGGCCGCTCATCATGAAGGGGCCGATCGCCATGCGCGTCACGTCGGACAGCGCCGGGCCGCGCATGGGGTAGGGGCCCACGACCTTGTCCACCAGGTTGATCAGCAGCAGCGACAGGCCGAAGGTAACGACCACCGCGTACTCGTCCTTCATCAGCCCCCAGGAGCCGTAGCCCGCATACAGCGGACGCATCAGCCAGCGTTCCGTGGCCCAGCCCAGCAGCGCGCCAGCGGCGGCCGCCACCGGCAGCGCCAGCCAGGGTGGTACGCCCAGGGCCAGCGACACCAGGGTGTAGGTGTAGGCGCCTATCATGTAGAACTCGCCATGGGCGAAGTTCACGACCTTCAGGATGCCGAAGATCATGGTCAGGCCGACCGCCATCAGCGCGTAGTACAGGCCGATGATCAGGCCGTTGACGAACAGGTCCAATGCCAGCACTCGATTCTCCCTGGCGCCGGGGCGCGGCCCCGGCGCGTGTTGCGGTCACGGCGTGGAGGCGATCCAGCCTTCTTGCTGTCGGGGCAGCAAGCCGAAGACGCAGCGTGGGGGCGCCACTATTTCGGTTTGACCAGCTTGTCGACCTGCAGCGGCTGGCCGGTGGCCTGGATCAGCGTGGTCTTGCTCAGTGGCTGGTCCACCTCGGTCAGCTGATAGGTGACGTAGGGAATGTCGACCCACTGCTGGTAGGTGTAGCCGGGCTGCTGCGAGAACCCGAACTTGCCGCGCACGCCTTCGAACTGCATGCCTTGCAGCGCCTTGATGATGGCGGCGCTGTCGGTGGACTTGGCCTCTTCGATGGCGCGGGCGATCAGGAGCACCGAGTCCGCGGCCTGGAAGATCAGGCGGTTGGGTTCGGTCTTGGCCTGCTTCTGGTAAGTGGCGGCCACGTCCAGGCCCATCTGCGGCATGGGCATCTGCGGGTGGTAAAGGCCGAAGGCCAGCATGTACTTGCCGGCTTCCTTCACGTTCTTCCAGAAGTCCGGATAGTCGGCGATGCCGGCGCCGTCGTAGAACCAGGTCTTGGCGCTGGGCGCCACGCCTTGTTCGTAGAGCTGGTTCATCAGGATGTAGGCGGCCGGCGGCAGCATGATGTTGACCACCAGGTCCGGCGGGCTTGCGCGCAACGGCAGCACGGCCGGCGTGAAGTCCTTGCCGGCGCGGTCCAGCGCCACGTACTTGTACTGGGTCTGCGGCGCGGCCTTCTTGAGGAACTCGCCCAGCAGCTTGGCCTGGCCGATACCGTAGTCGGTGTTCTCGGCGAAGGCGATCACGTTCTTGACCTTCAGCGCCGCGATGGTGTCGGCCATGGCGCTGGAGACGCGGGTGTTGTAGTTGGCCGGATTGAAGACTTCCGGATAGCCCTTGGCGCGCACGTCGTCGGACCAGCAATTGGTGTTGACGTAGGGCACCTTGTAGCGGTGCGCGACTTCGATTTCGGCCAGGCAGACCGAGCTTTGGTGGCCGCCCGTCACGGCCACGACCTTGTCGCGCGAGATCAGTTTCTCGGCCGCCGCGCGGCCTTTTTCCGGAATGCCCTGGTTGTCTTCGTAGACGATCTTCAGCGGCCGGCCCAGCACGCCGCCCTTGTCGTTGATCATCTTGGCGATGATTTCCACGCCGTCCTTCACCTGGGTGCCTTGCACCACCGAGCCGGGCGGGGACTGCGCGATGCTCACGCCGATGACGACAGGATCGGCGCCGTGGGCGGCAGAGGCAAGTACGACCGCGGATACGGCTGCGGCTAAGCGGAGCAGTTTCATCGTGGTTTCCTTTTGGAAAGGATCAACGGCGATGCCGTCGCTCGCGCGGGCGAGGCGTCGGCGGGCGGGAACTCTGCTTGTTTGTAATCTTGTAGTACCGGTCTGACCAGTTAGGGCTTACCAGCATGGAGACTGGGGCCGGCGATGGCGCCGGCCCCGGCGGCGGCGTCAGGCCGCCAGCAGGCTTTCCACGCGGGCGGCGGTGTTCAGCACGCGCCAATCGGCGCCGCGCGCACCGGCGATCTGCAAGCCCAGCGGCAAGCCGTTGCGGCCGCTGCCGCAGGGCAGCGTCAACGCCGGCATGCCGGTCAGGTTGAAGGGCATGGTGAGGCCCGTGACGGCGGTGTGCAGCGGCACTTCGCGGCCCCCGATGGTGACCGCGCCGGCGCCGGAGCGCGGCGGCTCGATGCGCAGCGTGGGGGTGACCAGCACGTCCACCGACTGCATCGCCTGGTCGAACATGCGCGCCAGCGCGGCGCGGCCGCGCTGCGCCCGCGTGTACCAGGTGGCAGGGAAGAACTGGCCGATCTCCAGGCGCACGCGCACGTCGTCGCCCAGCGTCTCGGGCTGGTCGACCAGCCGGCGCCAGTGGATGTCGGTGGCTTCGCTGCACAGGGTGGCGAATTGCAGCGCCGCGCTGTGCTCGACGCCGGGCAGGTCCAGCGGCACCAGCGTGGCGCCATCGGCCTGCATCTGCGCCAGCGCATGGTCGACTGCCTGCGCCACGTCCTCGGCCAGCGGGTCGTAGAAGTAATTGCGCGGCACGCCCACGCGCAGGCCCGTCAGCGCGCCGGCGCTGACGGTGCGTTCGGCCTGGCCCGACATGATCGAATAGGCCAGGGCGGCATCCGCCACGCTGGCGGCTATGGGACCCAGGTGGTCCAGGCTGGCGCCCAGCGCCTGCGCGCCCTCGCGCGAAATGGCGTCGAAGGTGGGTTTGAAGCCGACCACGCCGCAGCAGGCGGCGGGGATGCGGATGGACCCTGCGGTGTCGGTGCCGATGGCCAGGCGGACGATGCCGGCGGCCACCGCCGCGGCCGAGCCGCCGCTGGAGCCGCCCGCGGTATAGCCCGCCCCGCGCGGATTGCCGACCCAGCCGTAATGCGGGTTTTCGCTGGTGATGCCGTAGGCCAGCTCGTGCAGGTTGGTCGTGCCCACCACCAGCGCGCCGGCTTCGCGCAGCCGCGCCACGGCCAGCGCATCGTGCAACGCGGGCGGCGGCTTCAGGCCGCCGCTGCCGTTGGTCTGGGGAAAGCCTGCGACCTGCATCAGGTCCTTGACGGCGATCGGCACGCCCATCAGCGGCATGGCCGCGCCTTCGCGCAGCCTGCGCGCGGCCGCGGCCGCGGCGCCGTCCAGCGCCGGGGTGTCGGACAGGCTGATGAAGGCATTCAGACCGGCCTGCTGCCGGGCTGCGGCCAGCGCGGCGCGGGCGGCGTCGGCGGCGCGCGCCGGGTCCTCGCGGCATTCGCGGGCAATCGCGGCGATGCCGCGCGCATGGCGCGACACCGCGACGCCGCGGCCGGCCTGCGCAGCGGGCAGCCGTTCAGCGGGCGCGGCGGGCGGCGGCGCCAGGTAGCCCAGCTCGGCTTCCGGCGCCAGCGAGTCCAGCACGGTGAGTTCGGGCAGATTGACGCGCAGCCGGTCCAGCCAGGCCTGGCGGCGTTCGGAATAGGGGTAGTCAGCCAGTCGGGCCATGGCGTCGACGGCGCGGGCAAATCGATCGTAGAGGTCGGTCATGAGCGGCGCTATGTACGAGAGAGTGCGTGGGGCCCGCGGCCGTGCCGGGGCGCTTTGCAGTACGGCTTTATCCTAACCGGTCAGACCAGTTGAATGTCATAATGCCCAGGCAGTATATGGCTGTCAACGCCAAACCGGGCGGTAGCCGCGCACCCCTGCCTTGAGAATTCCGCGATGAACACCGTCGAACACATAGCCCAGCAGTTGCAGGCCCGCATCCGCCAGCGCGATTGGGCCGAGGCCGGCAAGCTGCCGGGGCAGCGCCAGTTGGCCGAGGAACTGGGCGTGAGCCGCGCCTCGCTGCGCGAGGCAATCACCATGCTGGAAGGCTTGGGACTGCTGCGCAGCGAAGCTGGCCGCGGCGTGTTCATCGCCCGGCCCGGCGAAAAAGGCCTGGGCAGCGCCTACGGCCGCTGGCGCTTCCAGGGCCGCTATGCCTTGCGCGACGTCTATCTGGTGCGCAACCAGCTGGAGGAGCTGGCCGCCGGCCTGGCCGCGGGCGTCGTCACCCAGGCGGGGCTGGCCCGCCTGCGCGCCACCATCACGCACATGGAGCAGGCCGCCGACGCTGGCGACCTGGTGGCCATGTCGGAAGGCGACCGCGCCTTCCACGCCTGCCTGTACGAGATCGCCGGCAGCCCCATGCTGCTGGACCTGGCCGAGAACATCGCCGAAGTGGTGGACGGCAGCCGGCAGGTCGCGTTCGCCGATCCGGCGCGCGTGCGCGAGCCGATCTACGAGCACGCGGCCATCATCGACGCGTTGGCCACCGGTTCCGCCGACGCCGCGCGCCGCGCCATGCGCGCCCACATCTGCAACGTGGCCGACCGCGCGGGCCTGTCGCTGACGATCCCGGGCGCCTGAGTCTCCCTAGCGCTGTCCGTCGTGCACGGACACGGCTTGCTTGGTCAGTCCGCCCAGCCGCGAATGCACTCGGCCGCCCGTGCCCATGACCAGGGCGAACAGGATCTCGTTGGCACGCGGCGCATCCTGGATGCCGATCTCGATGCTGTTGAAGTGGCTGCGCACATACGAAGCGTGGATGTAGTGCACCGGCACCATCATGCGGTAGCCGGCCACGGCCACGGCCTTGACGGCGGGCACCATGGCTTTGGGTTCGCCCAGCACGCTGCGCATGGCCCAGCCGCCGGCCTCGTGCCAGACCGCGCCATGCTCCATTTCGCCATCCAGGCCGACGATGGCGGCCTTGCTGTAGACCTCGATCTGGTCCTTGCCGCCCAGCGTCTCGACCAACTCGGTCGCCAGCAGCGTACCCAGGCTGCGCAGTTCCGCCATGAAGGGCATCAGGTCCGGTTCGTAGCGGCCGGCGTAGGGATTGCGGATGACGGCGCAGGAAGCCGCCAGCTTGAGCGGGCGTTCGGGCGCCGGGCCGTTCTCGTGGTAAGTGGTCTCGACGATGAGGCAGCGTTTGCGGATATCGATCAGCGACATGCGGGGAATTCCTGGTAGCGGTTGAAAGAGGGTGTTCTATTGCGGCGGAATGCCGGTTTCCTTGACGATGGCGGCCCATTTGTCGATCTCGGCGCGCACGAAGCCGCCGAATTCGGCCGGCGTCTGCTGCTTGACGGTCAGGCCCTGGCGTTCATAGGTCTGCCTGAGTTCGCCGTTGGCCAGGGCCTTGCCCAGCGATTGCGACAGGCGTTCGACCACGGGCGCGGGCAGGCCGGCCGGACCCATCAGGCCGAACCACACGGTCAGGTCGAAGCCGGCGGCGCCGGTTTCGTTGAGCGTGGGAATGTCCGGGGCCAACGGAAAGCGTTCGGGGGTGCTGACGCCGTAGGTCTTGACCTTGCCGGCGCGCGCCTGCTGCAGGCCGTTGGCCATATCGGTGAAGGTAAGGTCGACGGTGCCGCCGATGACGTCGGTGAGCGCCTGCGGACCGCCGCGATAAGGCACTGGCGTGACGTTGATCTTGCCCATGGCCGCGAGCTTGGCGCCGAACACCTGCGCGCTGCCCGAGCCATAGGCATAGGTCAGCTTGCCCGGATGCTGGGCGCCGTAGGCAAACAGATCGGATACCTGGGTGCCCGGCATGCGTGGCGAACCCACCAGCAGATAGGGCGTTTCGGCGACGGCGCCGATGGGCGTGAGGTCGGTGGCGGGGTTGTAGGGCAGGTCCTTGAACAGGCTCACGCCGCTGGCCGCCGTGGACACGCCCACCACCACCAGGGTGTAGCCGTCGGGCTTGGTGCGGGCCACGTCGTGGGTGCCGATGATGCCGTTGGCGCCGGGCTTGTTCTCCACCACAACCGGCTGGCCCAAATCGTCGGCCATGGCCTTACCCAGGCTGCGGGCCACCACGTCGGTGATGCTGCCTGGCGGAAAGGGCACGACCATGCGGATGGGGTGGTCGGGATAGCCCGCGGCGCCGGCGGGCGCGAGCGGCGCGCCCAGAACCAGCGCCAGCGCAAGCGCGGCGGCGGATCGTTTCATGCTTGTCTCCTGTGGATCTCGTTATCGTTGGCGTCCGGCGCTTCAGGCCGGCGCCGGGGCTTCCAGGCCTTGCAGGTAGCGGTGGATTTCGGTGTTGTCGACGCCGGCGGGCATGTCGGCAAGCGCGCGCTGCCACAGCGCCGTGCACAGCGACAGCTGCGAGGCCGGAACGCCGGCCAGGGTCTGCAGCGCATCGGCGGTGCGCAGGTCCTTGGCCATCAGCGCCAGGGCAAAGCCGCCGTTGTAGCTGCCGGGCACGATGAACTGGCGCAGCTTGGTTTCGGTGGCGACGTTGCGGCCGCTGGAGGCGTTGAGCACGTCGGTGAACACTTCCAGGTCCAGGTCCATGCGCTGCGCGATCAGGAGCGCTTCGCTGGCCGCCAGCAGGCCGGCCGCGTAGACGTAGTTGTTCAGCGCCTTCATGGCATGGGCGGAACCTACGGCGCCGGTGTGGATGAGCGAAGCCCCCATGCGCGAGAGCAGCGGGCGCACGCGCGCCAGGCCCTCGGCATCGGCGCCCACCATGATGGCCAGGGTGCCGGCGGCCGCCTTGGCCACTGCGCCCGACACCGGGGCATCGATGAGCGTCACGCCCGCCGCGCGCAACAGCGGCGCCAGCCGCAGCGTTTCGGCCGGGTTGGACGAACCCATGTCCAGCAGCACGGAGCCGGGGCGCATCACGCCCGCCAGTCCGTGTTCGCCTTCGATCACCGCGTTGGTGATGGCGCTGTCGGGCAGCATGGTGATGACCACGTCGCAGGCGGCCAGCGCCTGCAGGCCGGCGGCCGGTTTGAGCGTCTGGTTCCAGGCGGGGTGGTCCGCCAGGCGCTCCAGGCGCGCGGGGTCGCGGTCATACGCCAGGATGTTGTAGCGCTCCTCGCCGCGGGCGAGGTTTTCCAGCATGGGCAGGCCCATCATGCCCAAGCCCACGAAACCTACTGTGAGTGTCATGCATTCCCTTTATCGAATCGTCCTGGAAAGCGCGCCAGGAGCCATCTGGGATGCTAATGAATGCGTGATTTCAGCGCTTATGCTAAGTTGGCCAGGGGTTATAACAAACGATTATCGGATCAGCCATGCGATTCAAGCTCAGGCAGATGGAAGCGTTCCGGGCGGTGATGCTGACCGGTTCCATGAACGGTGCGGCCAAGCTGCTGTTCGTGTCGCAGCCCGCGGTCAGCCGCCTCATCGCCCATACCGAGCAAAGCCTGGGCCTGCAACTGTTCGAACGCGACAAGGGCAAGCTCACGCCCACCCCTGAAGCGCAGCGCCTGTTCCAGGAGGTGGGGCCGTTGTTCGACGAAGCCCTGCGCATCGACGAACTGGCGCGCGACCTGGCCGAGCGGCCGGAGGGCGCGTTGACCCTGTGTTCCAGCCCCAGCCTGGCGCTGAACTTCGTGCCGCCCGTGATCGCGCAGTACATGGAGCTCTATCCCAACGTCAGGCTCAAGTTCCACACCACGCTGCTGTCCGACATGACGCATGAGCTATTGGGACGCAAGGCGGAACTGGCCGTGTCGGTGCTGCCGATAGACCATCCCAACCTGGTGGTCGAGCCGCTGGCCACCGGCGAGATGGTCTGCATCCTGCCGCAAGGCCATGCCCTGGCCGCAAAACGGGCGGTCAGCCTGGCCGAGCTGGCCGAGTGCCGGCTGATCCTCTACAACCGCAACATCCCGTTCGGACAGTTGGTGGCCGCGGCCTTCCAGCGTGCCGGGGTAAGCTGGAATCCGGCCGTGGAAATCGTGCGCGCCGAACTGGCCTGCGCCCTGGTGCGGGTGGGCGCGGGCGTGGCCATCGTCGACGAGTTCTCGGTCGGGCAGCAGGGCTGGCCCGGCGTGGTGACGCGGCCGCTGCGCGAGTCCATCCCGCTGTCGCTGAGCCTGGTGCGTTCGCGCTTCGAGCGCCCCGGCCGCCAGGTGCAGCGCTTCGTGCGCCTGATCAAAGAGCACGCGCGGACCTCGCGCAAGCCGGGCCGCGCCCGGCCGGCTGCGTAGCCGGCATCCGCAGGGAACGGACAGCCGGCGCATTTTTCGGACACGCCTGTTGGACCTGGCGCAAGCTTGCCTCGAATAAACGCAGTTTGCGGATAGCGTCGGCCGGATCCGGCTAACGCGGCCGCGGCGCGCGGCGCCAGTATTCGCCTCACTCAATCAGCCAACGGTGAGGTGATGCGATGAAGGGTCTGGACAATAAAGTGGCCATCGTGACCGGCGGCGCCACGCTGATCGGCGCGGGCGTGGTCGCCGCGCTGCGCGCCTACGGCGTGCGCGTGGCGCTGTTCGATATCGACGCGGCCGGCGGCGAACGCGTGGCCGCCGCCGATCCGGCCGGCACGCGCTTCTGGCCGGTGGACATCGCGGAGGACGCGCAACTGGAACGCGGCGTGGCCGATGCCGCGGCGCATTTCGGCCGCATCGATTTTCTCGTCAACCTGGCCGCGACCTACCTGGACGACGGCGCCGCATCGGGCCGCGCCGACTGGCTGCGCGCGCTCGACGTGAACGTGGTCAGCGCCGTGATGGCCGCGCGCGCGGTCCATCCGCATCTGCTTGCCGCCGGCGGCGGGGCCATCGTCAATTTCACCAGCATCTCCTCGCGCGTCGCGCAGACCGGACGCTGGCTCTATCCGGTGTCCAAGGCGGCGCTGCTGCAGGTCACCCGCAACATGGCGATGGACTATGCCGCCGACGGCATACGCGTCAACTCCGTGTCGCCAGGCTGGACCTGGTCGCGCGTGATGGACGAGCTGACGCAGGGCGACCGCGCCAAGACCGACCGGGTGGCCGCGGACTACCACCTGCTGGGCCGCGCCGGCGATCCGGCCGAAGTGGCAGAGGTGGTTGCCTTCCTGCTTTCAGACCATGCCAGCTTCGTCACCGGCGCCGACTACGCGGTGGACGGCGGCTATTCCGTCATGGGCCCCGAACAGGCCAAGCCCGCGATTCCGCGCCTGGCCGCCTAGCCATACAAAGGAGAACAGACATGCGTCGAATCGCGATCGTGGGTGGAGGGCAGGCCGGCCTGCCCCTGGCGTTGGGACTGCTGGACAAAGGATATGAAGTGACTGTCGTCACCAACCGCGAGCCGGACGATATCCGGCGCGGCAAAGTGATGTCCAGCCAGTGCATGTTCGATGCCTCGCTGCAGGTCGAGCGTGACCTGGGTTTGAACCAGTGGGAGGCCGACTGTCCGACCGTCGACGGCATCGGCCTGGCGATACCGCATCCTGAGCGGCCCGGCCACAAGCTGATCGATTGGGTCGCGCGCCTGGACCGTCCCGCGCAGGCGGTGGACCAGCGCATCAAGATGCCGGCCTGGATGGAGCTGTTCGCCGCGCGCGGCGGCCGGCTGCTGATCCAGGACGGCGGCGTGGCCGAACTCGAATTGCTGGCGGCCTCGCACGACCTGGTGTTGCTGGCCGCGGGCAAGGGCGAGGTGGTCAAACTGTTCGAGCGCGATGCGCTGCGCTCGCGCTTTGACCGGCCGCAGCGCGCGCTGGCGCTGACCTATGTGCACGGCATGCGCCCGGCGCCGGAGCATTCGCGCGTCGCCTTCAACCTGATTCCGGGCGTGGGCGAGTACTTCGTGTTTCCGGCGCTGACCGTCAGCGGTCCCTGCGAGATCATGGTGTTCGAAGGCGTACCCGGTGGTCCGATGGATTGCTGGCGCGACATCAAGTCGCCGCAGGAGCATCTGGCGCAAAGCCTGCATATCCTGCACGCCTATCTGCCCTGGGAGGCCGAGCGCTGCAGCGCGGTGGAGCTGACCGACGCCAACGGCATCCTGGCCGGCAGCTTCGCGCCCACGGTGCGCAAGCCGGTGCTGACCTTGCCGTCGGGCCGGCTGGTGTTCGGCCTGGGCGATGCGGTGGTGACCAACGACCCGATCACGGGGCAGGGCTCTAACAACGCCACCAAGGCCTGCGCCGTGTACCTGGACGCGATCCTGTCGCATGGCGACGCCACCTTCACGGCGGAATGGATGCAGCGCACCTTCGAGCGTTTCTGGGACTACGCGGGCGCGGTGGTGGAATGGACCAATTCGATGTTGTTGCCGCCGCCGCCTCACCTGCTCAAGCTGCTGCAGGCCGCGGACCACACGCCGGCGATCGCCAGTACCATCGCCAACGGCTTCAACCATCCGCCGTCGCTGTACCCCTGGTGGGGCGACGCCACGGCCTGCGAAGCCTTCATCGCGGCGCAGCCGGCGCGGGCGGCGGCATGAAGCCCGATTGCGCGGCGGGCCTGCCCCTGGACTGGGGCTGCACCGATCTGCACCCCAAGGTCCTGCGCGGCGTGCTCGGCAGCTATCCGACCGGCGTGGCCATCGTCGCCACGCGTTGTCCGGACGGCCGCCGGGTCGGGCTCACCATCAACTCCTTCGCCTCGCTGTCGCTAGACCCGCCGCTGGTGTTGTGGAGCCTGGTGAACCATTCGCCCAACCTGGCGGCGTTCCGCGATTGCAGTCATTTCACCATCAGCGTTCTGGCCTGCGGCCAGGAAGAGTTGGCAATGCGCTTTGCCAGTTCCGCGGTGCCGGACAAGTTCGCGGGGGCACCCGTGCACGATGTGCCGGAAGGCGTGCCCGCCATCGAAGGGGCGGTGGCCACCCTGGTCTGCGCCAACGACCAGCAAAGCCCCGCGGGCGACCATCTGCTGTTGTTCGGCCGGGTGCTGCGCGTGGCCAGCGTGGCGGCCACGCCCCTGGTGTTCCATGCCGGGCGCTTTACCGCGCTGACCGCCGCATAGCGGCCCACTTTCATCGGAGCGCATCATGCCCCTGGAGTCAGAGGCGCAGGTCATCATCGTCGGCAGCGGCATGAATTCGCTGGTCTGCGCCGCCTTGCTGGCGCAGCGCGGCAAGTCCGTGCTGGTGCTGGAACGCAACGACAGGCTGGGCGGCTGCATCCGCACCGAGGAGCTGTTCCCCGGCTACCGCCACGACGTGCTGTCCTGCTGGTATCCGCTGTTCATGGGCAGCCCGGCCTACGCGGCGCTCAAGCCCGCGCTGCACGAGGCCGGGCTGGAATTCATGCAGGGCGAGTACGCCACCGGGTTGGTGCTGCCCGACGGCTCGGGCCTGGCCTTGAAGCAGGACGTGGCGGACAGCGCGCGGCGGCTGGATGCCTGGGCGCCCGGCGACGGCGCGGCCTTCGGTGCGATGGCGCAGCGCCTGTTCGGCGAGGACGCGGCGCTGACCTTCGGCCTGCTGGGGCAGAACCCCTACGGCGCGGGCATGCTCAAACTGCTGTTCGGCGAATGGCGCAAGCGCGGCATGGACGGCCTGGCGGCCTTTGCCGCCGACTCGATGGAGAGCTTTCGCCGCTGGTCCGAACGCGCGCTGCAGTCGGATGCCGCGCGCGCGCTGATCGCGCCCTGGGTGCTGCACACCGGCCTGGGTCCGGACGACGCCTGTTCCGCGCTGATCGGCAAGCTGACTTTCGCCGCGGTGGTGGCCGGCGGCATGCCGGTGGTCAAGGGCGGCGGCAGCGGCGTGGTGGACGCGCTGGCCGCCGTCATCGAACGGCACGGCGGCTGCTTGCAGACTGGCGTCGAGGTCGAACGCGTCATCACTAGCGGCCAGGGCAAGAGGCGCCGCGCGGTGGGCGTGCTGGCGGGGGGACGCGAGTATCGCGCGACAGAAGCCGTGGTCTGCAACGTGACGCCCGGCCAGTTGTACGGGCGGTTGCTGCCCGATGCGCCACCCGCCGTGCGCGAACGCGCCGCCGGCTATCGCTACGGCCGCGGCGGCATGCAGATCCATTTTGCGCTGAACGCGCCGCCGGACTGGCTGACGCCGGAGTTGCGCCACGTGCCGCTGGTGCACCTGACCGAGAGCATGGAGCAGGTCTGCGCCTCGGTGACCGAGGCCAACAACGGCCTGCTGCCCGCGCGTCCCACGCTGGCCATCGGCCAGCCCGTCGCGGTCGACCCCACGCGCGCGCCGCCCGGCGGCTGGATCCTATGGGTGCAGATGCAGGAACTGCCGGCGCGGATCAAGGGCGATGCCGCGGGCGAGCTGGCCGCGCCCGCCGACGGCCGCTGGAACGAGGCCTTGCGCGAGGCGATGGCCGACCGGGTGCAGGCGCGCATGGAGCGCGTGATGCCAGGCCTGGCGCGGCGCATCGTCGGCCGGCGCGCGTACTCGCCGGCGGACCTGGAAGGGCTGAACTGCAATCTGGTGGGCGGCGATCCCTACTCGGGCGTGTGTTCGCCCGACCAGTTCTTCTGGCTGCGGCCCTTTGCCGGCGGCCAGGGCGCGCGCGGCCACCGCACGCCGCTGCGCAATCTCTTTCACATTGGCGCCGCCACCCACCCGGGCCCCGGCCTGGGCGGCGGCTCCGGCTATCTCGTCGCACAACAAATAGGCAGGAGGGGAACATGAACGGACACCTGAAACTCCGGCGGCTGGCCAGCGCCTTGGCATTGGCGCTGGCCAGCGCGGGGGCCCAGGCCACCGAGGGCGGCGGCCTGGGCATCTACCCGGACGGCCTGGAAAACTTCATGTCGGGCGCGCTGCCGCCGCCGGGCGTGCACATGCTGGTCTATGCCGGCGGGGCGCGCTACGACACGCTGCGCGGCAATGACGGCCAGCGCGTGCCGGTGCCCGGCTTCAAGGTGGACGTCAACGTGCTGGCCCCGCGCCTGATCTGGGTCACGCAGCAGCAGGTCATGGGCGGACAGCTGGCCTTCCACGCCATCGCGCCGCTGCTGGACGTGACCGCCAAGGCGGCCGGACAGCGCAACCGCAGCACCGGCCTGGGCGACATGACGCTGGGCGTGGCGCTGGGTTATCACCCGTCCGAAAGCCTGCATTACGTAGTGGGGCTGGACATGTACGCACCCACCGGCGAGTACGACCGCAAGGACCCGTCCAGCCTGGGCAAGAACTACTGGACCGCGCAGCCGGTGTTCGCATTGAGCCGCATCAGTCCGGACGGTTTCAACGCCGACCTGAAAGTCATGTACGACTTCAACTTCACCAATTCCGCCACTGACACGCGCTCGGGCCAGGCCCTGCACGCCGACTACGCGCTGGGCTGGGGCGTGGGCAAGGGCTGGGTGCTGGGGGTGGGCGGCTACGCCTTCCAGCAGGTCACGGACGACAGCGGCCCCAACAGCGCCGCCGGCCGCGCCCGGGCTTTCGGCTTCGGCCCTTCGGTGCGGTACATGAATGAAAAGGGCTGGCTGTTTACTGCGAAGTGGCAGCAGGATTTCAAGGTCAAGAACCGGCCCGAGGGCGCGCAGCTGTATGTGAAGCTGGGGATACCGTTCTAGGCCTGGCGGCTGCACTGGAAGGCCCTGGCTGTCGGTCTCTGCAGGGCTGTTCTGCTGGTATCGTTGCGCTGTCGACGGGACGGGGCAGGGACATGAATCTGTACGAAGCGATACGCTGGGGCAACGAATCCGAGGACCCGTACACAGGTGGTCCGGATGGCGCGGATACCTGCTTCCTGGTGCGGGCGGAATCTGTCGAAGAGGCCGGACGGCTTGCGGATGCGGCATTGCGCGGCGCCCGGGGCGGGCTGGCGGACTGGGCCCAGGTTCTGCACTTGCTTGGCACGGAACAGGCCACGGACAGTGAGCCTCGCATCCTGCGCGGACCCTATTTGCAGCACGCTTACCGGTACGGCTGGCGTCACTGGAGCCGGGACGAGGCGATGGCGCCGTGGATTGAACAGCCGTAGGCCCGGGGCGTTCAGCGTGCAGACCTGTTCCGCCGTTCGATCTCCGCTACGGCCAACAGGATGACTTCGGCCTTGACCAGCGAGTCGTCGCTGTCGGCTTTTTCCAGCAGGTCATCGATCTGCGCGCGTAGATAGCGGCAGTCGCTGGGTTCGCCTTTGGGATTGATCTTCTTTACCTCGACCCGTATCCGGGAGACCCAGTCACGCTCGGCCTGAGCCAATTTTCCCAGACGTACTTGACGCTTGTTTGCCGCCGCGACCGCTTCTTCAGTGCCCACGGCATCCATCGTCAGGAGCGCAAGCTTTCTTCCATCCAGGGGCGCCTGAGAGAGTGGCTTGTCCAGGATCGCTTCCGCCGTTGCCAGCGACGACAGTTTATCGAGGTCCGCGCTTGGAACCTCGATGGCGCAGGCGCCAGCAGCTGCGATGTGCGAGGCGGCCCGCTGGCCTTGCGAGAGTTTCTGCAGGCGGGGTGACAAGCCATCCACGGCCGCGCGCCTGGCCTTGGCGTTTGCCTCGCCCGAGCGCAAGGCGTCACTCGAAGCCTCGAACGCCTTCATTTCGGCATCCTCCCCGGCAGATGCAGGGCTCATGACCAGCGACACGCAAAGAAGAAGACTGCTTTTCAGTGTTTTCATCGCGTTTCCTTGCAGGGGCTGCGCCGGACCGGCGGACTTTCTTCTGCGCGAGTTTCGTGGAAACACGGGCTCCGCGCCATAGAGGCCGGCAAACCAGCCAAGCACGCGTTGTTGGGATGCAACTGCAAGTCCGCTCCCGCATGGGGGCTTCGGGCTTCACTCATCAATCCGCCCGATGTTGGAATAGCATGCGGCTTGGGGATTCGCGCAGCAGATGCGCACGGGGAACATGATGAAAAGAACAATTTCGGCGCTGGCGTTTTGCTTGTGCGGCGGATTTGCCGCGGCACAGAACACGGGCAGCAGTTTTGAAGTGCGGGAGCCGATGCGCGACTCGTTGGGCTTTCCGATGGGGAGCGATGGCGGTCAGGAGTGGCTGGGCGACAAGGCGGTCGCGCACATGGGTTTCATTGCCGCTTGCAAGCTGTATCCGGCAGACGGGCCGGAGGTCCAGGGGATGGTGGCCATGGCCCTGGCGCAAGCGAGCCTGGGCATGGACCTGGCCCGCGCGCCGACGGACCCGGCCGCGCTGCGCGCCAGGCTCTCCCAGCGCTTGAATTCCCAGGAAGGGCGCAAGGACGCGGCGGAAAAAATCCAGGCCATGCGCAAGCGGGTCCTTGCCGAGCAGGCGCATGCGGGCAAGTTGATAGACGCCTCCGTGGGTTTCACGGGCAAGAATCCGAATCCTTGCGAGCTTGAACGGCACTACGCGCGTCAGTTCCTGACAAAGCACAAGGACGGCGCCATGAAGGCCGCTCCCAAGATCAATCAGCTCGCGCGTGAGGTCATGGCGCAGGATGCCTCTGCCAAGGCCAAGCCGGCCGGGCCAGCCCGACCCTGAAGCGGCGCCGCTTCACCCGCGCCGCCGCAGGCTCTGACTTGGACTCACGCCGTAGCGTTCCTTATATCCGGCGCTGAAGCGTCCCATGTGAGCAAAGCCCCAACGCAGCGCCACGCCGGCGATGTTGCGGCTTTCGCCCGAGACCAGCTCGGCGTGCGCGCGCTCCATGCGCAGGTCGCGCAGGTAATGCATGGGACTCACGCCCAGGAATTCCTTAAATCCCGTGTACAGGCTGCGCACGCTGACGCCGGCGATGCGTGCCAGCTGTTCGGCGCTGACGGGTTCGTGCGCGTGCGCCTGCAGGTAATCCTGGACGCTGCGCACGTGGCGCGGCAGCACCGCGCCGCGGCGGCCGGGCAGGGCGCCGGTGTAGTTGTGGGGCTGGGCCGACAGCAGGGTGGCGGCGACTAGCTGTTCCATCTGGTGCACGATGAGCTTGTGCTCGGCCAGGTTGGCATGCTGCGTCGAGCAGTCCAGCAGATAGCTCATCAGGCAGCGCCAGGCGGGACATTCGCGCCAGCGGAATCCCAGTTGGAAACGCAGCGGCCGGTCCAGCGCACAGCCCAGATGGCCCACCAGCGTGCGTTCCAGCAGCGAACGGCCCACGCGCAGCATGAACTGGTCGTTGTCGTCGGCCCAGCGCATGGCCAGGTCGTCGTCCGGGCTGACGACCGAGGCGACCTCGGGCGTCGAATCCAGCTGCTGGGGGCCGCTGCTGATGCGGGCGCAGCCCGACAGTGGCATCTGCACCAGGAAGAAGTCCTCCAGCGGACCGGGACGGATCTCGACGTTGGCGCCGTAGCGCAGGCGGTTCAGCGAGACCTCGCCCAGCGGCTGGTGGTGCATGCGGGCGTCCAGGCGCTGCAGCGCGCCGACCACGCCCAGGTGGTGCGGACGCATGACGCGGCCGACCATGGAACGGGCTTCGTCCAGATCGCCGGAGGCGAACAATTGCTGCGCCGGCAGGCCCAGGACCGACTCGATCCGCGGCGCGGCCGGCGGCCAAGTCGTGCTGGTGGCGGACTGCATCGTGTCGAGCATGGGGAAACTCCACTGCCGGGGCCTTGAAGGCTTTGATAGTAAAGCTGCGCCGGACAGGGCGGACTGGTGGAAAACCCGTCCAGAGGCAGGGGGCGCTATCCGTTTTTTGCGGCGGCTGTCCGGTGTACGCAGAAAAACAGTCGAGATTTATATTGACAACCAGTTTCCATAGTTGGAAACTGGTTGTCAATTAAACCGAAAGACCGGGAGGCCAGCAATGAATCCAACCAAGGAAGAACGGCTCACCGGGGTGATCCTGACCTTGTTCCAGTTGAACGGCGCGCTGCTCGATTGGGGCGATGCCTTCGTCGCGCCGCAGGCGCTGACCAGCGCGCGCTGGCAGATGCTGGGCGCCCTGGCGTTGGCGGGACAGCCTCTGAGCGCGCCGCAGGTCGCCGCCGCCATGGGCGTGACGCGCCAGGGCGCGCAGAAGCAGCTCAACCTGCTGTCCGAGGCGCAACTGGTGGAGGTCCGCCCCAATCCGCAACACAAGCGCTCGCCGCTGTACCGGCTGACCGATGAGGGGCGGCGCGTCTATGGCGCCATCGACGCGCGCTGGAAGGAGCGCGCGCGCCAACTGGCCGGCGGCTTCAGCGCCGCTGAACTGGAAACGGCGGGGAGGGTGCTGGCGGGCCTGCTGGCCGCGCACGTTCCCGCGCACGGGGAGCAAGGTCATGAAACATAGAATCCATGCTGTTGCCGCCATGTCGACGCTGCTGTTTTTGGCGGCGTTCTGGATTTCGACGGTGGTGTCCGAACTGTTCCTGACCGCGTCCGCGGTGGCCCAGGTCAAGCTTGCCATCGCGTATGCGCTGTTGGGTTTCGTGCCCGTCATGATGCTGACCGCCGCCAGCGGTTTCCTGATGGGCGGCAAGGGCAGGCATCCGCTGCTGCTGGCCAAGCGCAAACGCATGCCTTTCATCGCGGCCAATGGTTTGCTGATTCTGGTTCCCGCGGCGGTGTTCCTGGCGCTGCGCGCGCAGGCGGGCTTGCTGGATGGGGTGTTCTACGGGGTGCAGGCGGTGGAGCTGGCGGCAGGCGCGGCCAACCTGACGCTGATCGGATTGAACATCCGTGACGGCCTCAGGCTGGGCCGCTTGCGGCGGGGCGCGCGAGAACAGGGCCGGTCCTAGCCTCCCGTCCCGTTGCGCGGGACGAGAGGCCAGCCGGCCCTGTTGCCTCAGTGCATCTTGCCGTAGCGTCCGGCGTTGAAGTCCTGGATCGCTTCAACAATTTCCGCCTGCGTGTTCATCACGAAGGGGCCGTAGCCGACCACCGGCTCGTCGATGGGCTCGCCGCTCAACACCAGGAACACCGCGTCGTTGTTGGCTTCGACGGTGATGTCCTCGCCCTCCAGGGAGAACAGCGCCAGCTGCGCATCGCGCGCCACGGTTTCGCCGTTGACCAGCACCGTGCCGCGCAGCACCACCAGCATGCTGTTGCGGCCCTCGGCGACGGGGAAGGTCGCCGACTTGCCGGCGGCCAGCCTCACGTCCCACACGTCCATCGGCGTGAAGGTGCGCGCCGGTCCCGCGTGGCCCGCGTAATTGCCCGCGATCACGCGCAGCGTGCCCGCGCCGTCAGGCAGTTCCACCGCCGGGATGTCCGCGTCGAGGATGCCCTGGTAGCCGGCCGGCGCCATCTTGTCCTTGGCGGGCAGGTTGACCCAGAGCTGCACCATTTCCAGCTCGCCGCCCTTGCGGGTGAAGGCGTGGGAATGGAATTCCTCATGCAGGATGCCGGAGGCCGCCGTCATCCATTGCACGTCGCCGGGACCGATGACGCCGCCGTTGCCGGTGGAATCGCGGTGCTCGACTTCGCCGCTATAGACGATGGTCACGGTTTCAAAGCCGCGGTGCGGATGCTGCCCGACGCCGCGCGGATGCTCGGCCGGCTCGAACTGCGCCGGTCCGGCGTAGTCCAGCAGCAGGAACGGGCTGGTGTTCTTGCCTTTGTCGTTGTAGGAGAACATGGAGCGCACCGGGAAGCCGTCGCCCACCCAGTGGGGACGGGGGCTGGCATGCAATCCAAGGATCTTCTTCATGGTCGTATTTCCTGTTGCGCGGCCCCATCGGGGCCGTTCGTCATGATTAATAAGATAAGGGCGCCACCTCTTCGGCGGTAGTCCCCGGCATTGATAAGCACTGTTCCATGAATCGGACAGTGGGGCCGGAACTCGCGGCTGGCGTATCCTTCGGGCATGGAAGACGGCATGAATACGGCCCTGGCGGGCGGCAACAACGATCAGGTCCAGGGCTTTGCCCCGGTGGCGGGGGCTGGCGCGCGCGTGCTGGTGCTGGGTTCGATGCCTGGCGTGGCATCGCTGCGGCAGGGCCGCTATTACGCGCATCCGCGCAACGCCTTCTGGCCCATCGCGGCCAGCGTCTTCGGCTTTGATCCCGGCCTGGACTATGCGCTGCGCTTGCAGGCCCTGCAAGCCGCCGGCGTCGCCTTGTGGGACGTGCTGCAAGCCTGCGAGCGTCCCGGCAGCCTGGACGCCGATATCCGCGGCGACACCCTGGTCGCCAACGATTTCGCAACCTTCCTGGAACGCCACCCTGGCATCGTCCGGGTCTGCTTCAACGGCGCCAAGGCCGCGGCGATGTACCGGCGCCACGTGCTGCCCGGGCTGGCCGTCCCGTTGGAATACATGGACCTGCCGTCGACCAGCCCGGCGCATGCGGCGGCGTCGTTCGAGCACAAGTTGGCTGCCTGGGGCCGGGCGCTCAAGATCGAGGATTGACGGGTTGGGCCGCAGACCGGCTCCGGGTTTACACTTATCCGTCCCCGGTTTGATACTTATCAAGCCTCTATATAACTCCAAGTGATAAGTTAATTCTTGTAACAGAATTAACGCTTGGAGAAGCACTATGAGTACCCCCGCCAGCCCCCCGGAACCGCCACTCCCGGGTAAACGTGGCTTCCTGAAGGGCTTATTGGGGTTGGGGGCCGCGGCCACCGTCATACCCATCCGCGCCGAGGCCGCCGGCATCAACGGCCAGCCGCCGCGCCGTCCTGGCATGGCGGGCAAGCGCTACGGCATGGTCGTGGACATGCGCAAGTGCATCGGCTGCCAGTCCTGTACGGTCAGCTGTTCCATGGAGAACCTGCCTCCCATCGGGCAGTTCCGCACCACCGTCCTGCAATACGAAGTCCTGCCCGACGCCGGCGGCCCCGCCTCCATGGTGATGCTGCCGCGCCTGTGCAACCACTGCGACAACCCGCCTTGCGTGCCGGTCTGTCCGGTGCAGGCCACCTTCCAGCGCGAAGACGGCATCGTGCTGGTCGACAACGAGCGCTGCGTGGGCTGCGCCTATTGCGTGCAGGCCTGTCCCTACGACGCCCGCTTCATCAACCACGAAACGCAGACCGCCGACAAATGCACCTTCTGCGAGCACCGCCTGGAAGCGGGGCTGCTGCCGGCCTGCGTGGAAAGCTGCGTGGGCGGCGCGCGCGTCATCGGCGACATGAACGATCCCGACAGCGCGATTTCCAGGCTGCTGGTCGAGCACAAGCAAGACATCAAGGTGCTCAAGCCCGAAATGAAGACCGATCCCCACGTCTATTACATCGGCCTGCCCGATGCGTTCGTCCATCAGGTCGACGGCCAGGCCGGCGTGCGGCTGGCTGGCGGCCATTGAGCCATCGAAGGGGATGAGCATGCAGATCTCTGAATTGTTGACGCCGGTCTACGACGCCGCCTGGCTGCCGTGGGCCGTGCAGTACTTCTTCCTCATCGGCATCAGCGCCACCACCGCGCTGACCGCCGCGTTTGCGGCCTTTGGCAGCGCGGGCTCGCCTGCCCGCCGCCTGCTGCCCGCGGCCGTGACGGTGCTGCTGGTCAGCGCCATCGCCGCGCCCGTGTCGCTGTTGGCGGACTTGCACCAGCCGGGCCGCTTCTGGCACTTCTACGCGCATGTCACGCCCTGGTCCTGGATGTGGCTGGGCGCCTTGCTGCTGCCGGTGTTCGTGACCCTGGCGCTGCTGTTCTGCGCCGCCTGGTGGTGGGGCCGCATCGGCTGGGTGCGCGTGCTGGGCATGGCGCTGGCGGTGTCGGCGCTGTCCATCCTGGTCTATACCGGCGCGGAAGTGATGGTGCTGCGTTCGCGGCCGTTGTGGCACACGGTGTTCCTGCCGGTGAACTTCGCGTTGACAGCCTGGCTGGGCGCGTTGGGGGCCATGTTTTTGGTGGGCCGCTGGCTGCGCGGCGGTACGCAGGCCATGCCGGTGGAACTGTTGCGCAGCCTGAGCGTGACCGCGGTGGTGATGATGGCGCTGGGCGCCGGCGCCTGGGCGCTGCTGGGCCTCTTGGGCATGGATCCTTCGTTCGACGCCGCGCTGCGGCTGTTCGCGGAGTTTCCGATCTGGCGCGTCAGCCTGGCGGGTGCGGTGGCGACCGGCTTCTGCATGATCGCGCTGTTGCAGCGTCCGGCGCGCACGCTGGCCGCGCCGCTGCCTTCAGCCGCGCTGGCGCTGACCATGCTGGCGGCCGCGTGGATCTTCCGCTGGGTGGTCTTCATGAGCGTGCAGGGCGTGCCGAAGTACGGCGCCGGCCTCTATCTGTACGACATGCCCTGGGGCAGCGATGGACTGCTGGGCATGGTGGGCGTGCTGGGCCTGTGCGTGGCGCTGATCGCCGCCGTGACCTACGCCTTGGAGCTGTTTCCGGCGCGCACGCGCGGCCTGGCGGCCTGAGCGCCGCCGCCTGGGCCTGTGTGTGCACAGGTCCTAGACGAAAGAACATGGAATGAAAGCAATGGACAAGCAACACGAAGACGACAAGCGCGGCGCCCCGCCGGACGAGGCCGCCGATCAACCGCGCGACGAGGCGCGGCGCAAGATGATGGTGCGCGGCGGCGTGGTCGCCGGCGGCATGGCGGCGTTCGCGGCGGGCTACGGCGAGACCGTGGTCCGGGCCGTGAAGGGCCTGGCGCAAGGCACGGCGGGCGTGCCCACGGCGCATGCCGTGCGCGGCAATTCGCTGACGCCGGAATTCCGCATCGATCCCTTGACCGGCGTGCTCAGCGCGCAGCCGGGCCAGACGGTCAGCCCCTCCAGCTGCCTGGGCTGCTGGACCCAGTGCGGCGTGCGCCTGCGCGTGGATACGCAGGAAAACCGCATCCTGCGCGTGGCCGGCAACCCCTACCATCCGCTGGCCACGACCCGGCCGGCCGCGATGGAAGCGCCGGTGCGCGAGGTCTACGCGCAACTGGGCGGCGACAACGGCCTGGAAGGGCGCGCCACGTCCTGCGCGCGCGGTTCGGCCATGCTGGAGCAGATGAACAGCCCGTTCCGCGTGCTGCAGCCGCTCAAGCGCGTGGGCAAGCGCGGCGAGGGCAAGTGGCAGACGATCTCGTTCGAACAGCTGGTGCAGGAAGTCTGTGAAGGCGGCGACCTGTTCGGCGAAGGCCAGGTGGACGGCCTGCGCGCCATCTTCGACCGCGAAACGCCGCTGGACCCGCAGAATCCCGAGTACGGCGCCAAGGTCAACCAGTTCCTGTTCACCGATGCATCCAACGAAGGCCGCACCCCGCTGATCCAGCGCTTTGCCGGGCAATCGTTCGGCACGGTCAACTTCAGCAACCACGGTTCCTATTGCGGCCAGAGCTTCCGCGTGGGCGCGGGCGCCGCATTGGGCGACCTGAAGGGGATGCCTCACGGCAAGCCAGATTGGGACAACGCGCGCTTCGGCCTGTTCATCGGCGCGGCGCCGGCGCAGGCCGGCAACCCGTTCCAGCGCCAGGCCCGCCAATTGGCCGAGGCCCGCGTGCGGCCGGAAGAGACTGGTTTCACCTACGTGGTCGTGTCGCCGATGCTGCCGGCCTCGTCCAGCCTGTCGGCCGGATCGGGCAATGAGTGGGTGCCGGTCAATCCGGCCGGCGACCTGGGCCTGGCCATGGGCCTGATCCGCTGGATCCTGGATAACGAGCGCTACGATGCCCGCGCGCTGGCGCAGCCCGGCCCAGCGGCCATGAAGGCCGCGGGCGAGGCGGCCTGGACCAACGCCACCCATCTGGTGGTGGCGGAACCCGGCCATCCGCGTCTGGGCAGTTTCCTGCGCGGCGCCGACCTGGGCTGGCCGCGCCCGGCCGATGCCGGCGAGAAGTGGGAAGACGTGTACGTCGTGCGCCTCGAAGACGGCACGCTGGCGCCGCATACCGCGGCCGCGCCCGCCACGCTGTTCGTGGACGACACGGTCGCCGCGCCCGGCATGGACGGCGCGCCGCAAGCGCTGCGCGTGCGCAGTTCGCTGTCGCTGCTGCGCGAGGAAGCGCGCCGCAAGACGCTGGACGAATACGCGGAACTGAGCGGCGTGCCGGCCGCCAAGATCGCGTCGCTGGCCGAGCGTTTCACCAGCTACGGCAAGCGCGCCGTAGCCGACGCGCACGGCGGCACCATGAGTGGCTCGGGTTTCTATACGGCCTATGCCATCGCCATGCTGAACACGCTGGTGGGCAACCTCAACGTCGAAGGCGGCCTGGTGCTGGATGCCGGCCCGTTCCCGCCCTACGGGCAGGGGCCGCGCTACAACATCGCCGGCTTCGCCAACCGCGCCACGCCCAAGGGCGTGGGCCTGTCGCGCAACCGTTTTCCGTACGAGAAGTCCAGCGAGTTCAAGCGCAAGAAGGCCGCCGGCCAGCCGGCCTATCCGGCCGCAGCGCCCTGGTATCCGGCCACCGGCGGGCTCAGCTCGGAAATGCTGGCGTCCGCGCTGGCGGGCTATCCGTACCATGCCAAGGTCTGGTTCAACCACATGAGCAACCCGATCTACGGCATCGCCGGCTTGAAGAGCGTCATCATCGACAAGATGAAGGATCCGCGCCTCTTGCCGCTGTCGGTATCGATCAACCCCTTCATCAACGAGACCAACGCGTTGGCCGACTACATCGTGCCGGACACGGTGACCTACGAAAGCTGGGGCGTCTCGGCGCCCTGGGCGGACGTGGTGGCCAAGGCGTCCACCGTGCGCTGGCCTGCCGTGCAGCCGCGCGTGGCCCGCACGGCCACGGGCGAGCCGGTCTGCCTGGAAACCTTCCTGATCGCCTGCGCCAAGCGGCTGGGCATGCCGGGCTTCGGCGCGGGCGCCATCTCCGACAAGGACGGCGTCAAGTACGCGCTGGACACGCCGGAGGACTTCTTCCTGCGCGGCATCGCCAACATCGCCTTCGCGGCCGGCAAGCCGGTGCCGGAGGCCAGCGATGACGACATGGCGCTCACCGGCGTGGACCGCTACGGTCCGTTGTTGCAGCAGAAGCTCAAGCCGGGCGAATGGCGCCAGGTGGCCATGGTGATGAGCCGCGGCGGGCGCTTCGACAAGATGCAGGACGCCTGGGTGGAAGAGGGCGGGACGCGTCAGACGCGCGCCGCCTACGCCAAGCCGCTGCAGGTCTGGAGCGAGGAACTGGCGGGCTTTCGCCATTCCATGACGGGCGAGCGCTATAGCGGCTGTCCGACCTGGTACCCGACGCGGCTGGCCGACGGCAGTGATATGCGCGCGCAATACACGCGGCAGGACTGGCCCTTCCTGCTCAGCTCGTTCAAATCCAACCTGATGAGCTCCATGTCCATCGGCGTGAACCGCCTGCGCCAGGTGCATCCGCACAACCCGGTGTCGATCAACCGGCAGGACGGCGAACGCCTGGGCATCCGCAACGGCGATGCGGTGCGCATCGTGACGCCGGGCGGCGCGGTGACCGGGCTGGCGCTGCTGCGCGACGGCATCCAGCCGGGCGCGGTGGGCATCGAGCACGGCTACGGCCACACCGAGCTGGGCGCGCGCGCCCACGTGGTGGATGGCAAGCCCATGGCGCACGACCCGGCGCTGGCCGCGGGCGTGAACCTGAACGACCTGGGATTCGGCGACGCCACGCGCGGCGAGCATGCCAACGTCTGGATCGATTGGGTGTCCGGCGCGGCGGTGCGCCAGGGGCTGCCGGCGCGGATCGAGCGGGTCTGAGGGCGCAGGCGGCCGGTATCGTGAGCCTCAGGGTACGACGGTATCGGCCACCAGCGTCAGTCCTTCCGCATGGACGCCGACGCCGGATAGCGCGCCGCCCAGGTCGCCCGCCCGCGCGGCCGCCGTGCCGGACTTGCTGACGCGGATCTCCACGCGCACCTTGCTGGCACGCGACAAGGTCGCGTCCGGCGACATGGCGCTGCTATCGTCCAGCACGAAATCCCGCGGCAGGTCCGAGACCTGCATGCGCAGGATGGCCAGCGGCATGCGCGATCCCTCCTCGGGACGCGCCAGGATGAACACGGTATCGGAGGGCTGGACCCGGCCGCGCAGCGCGTCGGCGATGCTGGCGCGTCCGCTGATGCGGGCGGCGGTGACTGCGGGCGTAGTCGCTGCGCCAGCGGCAGGAGCCGACGCCGAGACGGGGGCGGATCCGGGGGCCGAGGCCGTGGCAGTTGCACTGGCAGGCGCGCCCGCCATGGCGCGCGCCTGCGCGATGTTGGACTGGATCTGGCGCGCGGCCTCCGAGTCCGGCGGCAATTGCGCCTGCAGCCGTTCCCAATGCGCCAGCGCCTCGGCCGCGTCGCCGCGGCGCAACGCCATCATGCCGGCCAAGGCCAGGGCCTTGGGCTGGTCCGGCTGCGCGGCCAGGGCTTGCGCCACCGCCGCGATGGAGGCGTCGTCGGGGTTGCCCTGGTTGGCCGATAGCAGCGCGTCGGCCAGGTCGGCCAGTACCGCGGGCTGGCCAGGAACCAATCGCAGCACCTGTTGGTAAGCCGCTACCGCATCGGTATAGCGTCCCAGGGTTTCATACGAACGCGCCAGCATGTACCAGCCGTCGGCGTCATCGGGCGCGGTCCGCAGCCGCTGGGCCAGGGCATTGATGGCCAGCGTCATGTCGTTGCCGGCGTCCGCCGCATGCGGTTCGGCGGGTTGGCCCGCGCTGGCGCTGGCCGCCGCGCGCGGGTTGCCCAATTGGCCGTACAGCAGCACGGCCGCCACCGGAATCAGCACGGTCAGCAGGCAGGCGGCGGTGATCCCGGCGCGTTGTCCAGCCCAGGGCGCGCCGCGGTTGCGCCGCAAGTCCAGGTCCTGCAACAGGTCGCGCTGCAGCTCTTCCTCCGCGCGCATGCCGGCGGCGGCAGTGAGGCTGCCGTTGTCCATGTCCCGCCGCAATTGCTCGCGCTGCGCCAGATAGAACGCGCGCACATTGGCCTCGGACGCGGGTTGTGCGGCGGGCGCGCGCCGCAGCAAGGGCGGAATCAGGCAGAGCAGGGTCGCCAGCAGCAGGAGCACCACGATGATCCAGGGTGCGGTCATGAGCCGGTATCCAGGAAGCGCGCCGCGCGCGCGCGTTCGTCGGCGGTCAGGGGCGCGCGCGCGCCGGCGCGGCGCTTCAAGGTGCGCACCAGCACCACGAAGCCCAGCGCCAGCAGCGCGAACGGCCCCAGCCACAGCAGCCAGGTGATGGGTTTGAAGGGCGGGTCGTAGCGCACGAAGTCGCCATAGCGGTCTTCGAAGAAGCGCATGATCTGCGCGTCGCTGCGGCCTTCGGCCAATTGATCGCGGATCAGCTTGCGCATGTCCTGGGCCAACGGCGCGTTCGACTCGGCCAGCGTCTGGTTCTGGCATACCAGGCAGCGCAGTCCGTGGGCCAGCTTGTCGGCGCGTTGTTCCAGGACAGGGGGCAAGGGCTGCGCGGCGCCGGCGTGGACCTGGGCGCGCGCGGCAGCGGTCAAGGCCAGCGCCAGCAGCAAGGCGCGCAGGGCGGTCCGCAACAAGCGGCAAGGCAGGGCGGCGGGCCGTTTCATTGCAGCGCCTCGATGGCGGGCTGGATGCGGTCGCGCCAGATCTCCGGCGTGATCAGGCCCAACTGCTTGTAGCGGATACGGCCGTCGCGGTCGATCACGAAGGTCTCGGGCACGCCGTAGACGCCATATTCGATGCCGACGCGGCCATCGATGTCGCTGGCGGACGCGATGTAGGGGTTGCCGTTGCGCGCCAACCAGGCTTCGGCTTCTTCCGGCTTGTCCTTGTAGTTCAAGCCATACAGCGGAATGCCGTGGCGCCGGGCGGCTTCGCGCAGCACCGGCAGTTCGTCCTTGCACGGCCCGCACCAGGACGCCCACACATTCAGCAGCCAGACCTGGCCGCGCAGCGATTGCACTTCCAGTTTCCTGCCGGGGTCCAGCAGCACGGGCAGGCCGATGGCGGGGGCGGGCTTGTCTATCATGGCCGATGGCACCGCGCGCGGATCGCGCGACAGGCCCATCGCCAGGAACACGGCCATCGCCAGGAAAGCGGCCAGCGGCACCAGGTAGCGCAGCATCAGGCGCCCTCCCGCGTGGGCCGCGCGGCCCCGGGCATGGTGGCCTGCGGCGCGCGCGCCGGCTCCTGCGCGCGGCGGTAGCGCTTGTCGCCGGCCGCAAGCAGGCCGCCCAGCGCCATCAGGATGCAGCCCGTCCAGATCCAGGTCATGAAGGGCTTGACCTGCAGGCGCACCGTCCAGGCCTTGTCGCCCACCGGTTCGCCCAGCGCCACGAACAGGTCGCGGGTGAAGCCGCTGTCGATGTCGGCCTGGCTCAGCGCCATGTCCTGCACCGTGTAGAGGCGCTTTTCCGGATACAGGGTGAGCACCGGCTTGCCGTCGCGGGTCACCGGGAACACGGCGCGCTGCGCGCTGTAGTTCGGCCCGGCAGCCGGGGCGATGCTGGCGAAGGTGAAGGCGTAGCCGCCGGCTTCCTGGGTGGCGCCCAGCTCCATCCGCAGCTCCTGCTTGACCTCATAGCCATTGGCCAGCGTGACCCCGGCGATGAAGACACCCATGCCCGCGTGTGCCAGCAGCATGCCGTACCAGGAGCGCGGCTGGCGCCCCAAGCGGCGCAGCCAGTTGCCGTCGCCGTCCGTCAGACGCTGCCAGGCGTGCGCGGCGGCGCTGGCGACCGACCACGCGGCCAACCACAGGCCCAGCATCACCATGGGCGAGCCCAGCCGCGCCGGGCCCGGCATGGCCAGTGGCAGCAGCACGGCCGTGGCCACGCTGACCGCGAAGGCGATGCGCAGGCGGCGGCCCAGGTCGGGCAGCTCGGCCTGTTTCCAGCGCGCCACCGGACCGACGCCCATCAGGAAGATGGCAGGCGTCATCAGCGGCACGAATACGGCTTCGAAATAGGGCGGACCGATGGAGATCTTGCCCCACTCCAGCACGTCCAGCACCACCGGGTAGAGCGTGCCCAGCAGCACCGATCCCGCCGCCACGGTCAGCACCACATTGTTGGATAGCAGCAGGGATTCGCGCGACAGCAGCGAGAATCCTCCGCCCAGGCCCACCGTGGGCGCGCGCCAGGCATAGAGCGCCAGCGATCCGCCCACGATCACCAGCATGAATCCCAGTATGTACAGTCCGCGGCCCGGGTCCACCGCGAAGGCATGGACGGACGTCAGCACGCCCGAGCGCACCAGGAAAGTGCCCAGGATGCTGAGCGAAAACGTGCAGATCGCCAGCAGCACGGTCCAGCTGCGGAAGGCGCCGCGCCTCTCCGTGACGATGAGGGAATGGATCAGCGCGGTGCCCGCCAGCCAGGGCATGAAGGAGGCGTTTTCCACCGGATCCCAAAACCACCAGCCGCCCCAGCCCAGCACGTAATAGGCCCAGGCACTGCCCAGGAGGATGCCTATGGTCAGGAAGGTCCAGGCCGCCAGCGTCCAGGGGCGTACCCAGCGCGCCCACATGGCGTCCAGCTCGCCCGACAGCAACGCCGCGATGGCGAAGGCGAAGGCCACCGAAAAGCCCACGTAGCCCATGTACAGCATGGGCGGATGCACGATCATGCCGGGATCCTGCAACAGCGGATTCAGGTCGCGGCCGGCCATGGCGGGCGGCATCAGGCGTTCGAAGGGGTTGGACAGGAACAGCAGGAACAGCAGGAAGCCCACGCTGATCCAGCCCATCACCGCCAGCACGCGGCCGACGAAGGGCAGGGGCAGGCGGCGGCTGCACAGCGCCACGGCCAGGGTCCAGGCGGTCAAGAGGTAAAGCCACAACAGCAGCGATCCTTCATGTCCGCCCCAGACGGCCGCGAAGCGGTAGGCGGCCGGCAGGTCCGCGTGGGAGTTGGCGGCCACGTACAGCACGGAAAAATCGTTGTCCAGGAACGCCCAGGCCAGGCAGCCTATGGCCACGGTGGTCAAGCCGAACTGGCCGATGGCGGCGGGCCGCGCCACCCGCAACCCCGCTTGCCAGCCGGTGGCGGCGCCCACCAGCGGCAGCACGCCCTGCGCCAGCGCCACCAGCAGCGCCAGGATCAGGCTGAACAGGCCGATCTCGGGAATCATTGCGCCTCCGCGCGCATGGCGTCAGGCCCGGCGCCCGCGCGCTTGATCGCATCGGCGGCCTCGGGCGGCATGTAGTTTTCGTCGTGTTTGGCCAGCACCTCGGTCGCGCGGAACACGCCTTCTGGTCCCAGCTTGCCGGCCACCACCACGCCCTTGCCCTCGCGGAACAGGTCGGGCAGCAGGCCCTGATACGTGACCGGCACGGTGTGCGCGGTGTCCGTCACCACGAAGCGCAGCGTCAGGCCGTCGGCCTCGCGGCGCAGCGAGCCTTGCTCCACCAGGCCGCCGACGCGGAAGCTGCCGTTGGCGGGCGCTTCCCGCGCCACCACCTGGGTAGGGCTGAAGAAGAACACCAGGTTGGATTGCAGGGCGTTGAGCACCAGCGCGGCGGCCGCGGCCAGCAGGCCCAGGCCGCCCACGATGGCGAGCGCGCGGCGCTTGCGCGGGCTCATGGCGCCGTCCCGTCCACGCGGGCGGCAGCCTGCGCCGCGCGCCGGACGCGGCTGCGCCGCCACAGCACCAACGCTTCCAGGCCGATCAGCGCCAGCGTCACGCCATACGCGCCCAGCAGATAGGGGCTGTGGCCTTGCAGCGAGAACAGCGCGTCCCAGCTCATGCCGCCTCCCGCCGCGTCCTGTCCGCCCGGACCGCGCCCGGCTCGCGTTCGGCAATGATGCCGCGCACACGCGCCAGCGCCGCCGCCGCGCTGTAGAGCCAGAACGCCGCCACCATCAGCAGCATTGCGGTCACCATGATGTGGGCCATGCTGGGCGCGGTGGTGAGATTGATCGACGCGCCCTGGTGCAGCGTGCTCCACCAGCGCACCGAGAAATAGATGATGGGCACGTTGATCACGCCCGCCAGCACCAGGATGGCGCCGCCGCGGTCGGCCCGCTGCGCGTCGTCGGCAGCGGCCGCCTGCAAGGCCATGAAGCCCAGGTACAGGAACAGCAGTATCAGTTCGGAGGTGAGCCGGGCGTCCCACACCCACCAGGCGCCCCAGGTCGGCTTGCCCCACAGCGCGCCGGTCCACAGGGTCAGGAAGGTGAACAACGCGCCGGTGGGGGCCAGCGCCCGCATCATCATGAACGACAGGCGGGTGTTGAAGATCAGTCCCAGGGCGGCGTACAGCGCCATGATCAGGTACAGGAACATCGACATCCATGCCGCCCCGACGTGGATGAAGAGGATGCGGTAGACCTCGCCCTGCTGGCTGTCGGTGGGCGCGACCGCCAGCCCCACGTACAGGCCCGCGGCCGCGAACAGCGCGGCGCCCAGCGCCAGCCATGGAATCATGCGGCCGGCCAGCGGATAGAACGCGGCGGGCGAGGCGTACCGCAGCCAGCCCGCGCCGGCTGCCGCGGCGGGCGGATATGCGTTCAGGGCAGGGTGCTTGTGCATGGCGTCCTCAGTCCAGCGCCACGCGCAGCGCCGCCGAGGCGCTCCAGGGGCACAACAGGATGGCCAGGCACAGGCATGCGCCCAGCAATGACAATTGCGGTCCGGCGCCCATGCCCGCGTGCGAGGCCGACACCGCGCCCGCGCCGAAGATCAGCACCGGCACGTACAGCGGCAGCACCAGCAGCGGCAGCAGGGCGCCGCCGCGCAGGCCCAGCGTCAGCGCCGCGCCCAGCCCGCCCACCAGCGCCAGCGTCGGCGTGCCCAGCAGCAGCGACAGGACCAGGATGCCGATGGCCTGCGGCGACAGGCCGAACTGCAGCGCCAGCACCGGGCTGGCCAGGATCAGGGGCAGGCAGCTGCTGAACCAGTGCGCCGCCAGCTTGGCGCCCACCAGCAGCGGCAGCGGGTGCGGCGACACCAGCAGCTGTTCCAGCGCGCCGTTGTCGTAGTCCTGGGCGAAAGGCCGGTTCAGCGTCAGCAGGATGCCGAGCAGGGCGCAGACCCACAGCACGCCCGGTCCGATGGCCAGCAGCAGCGCGGGGTCGGGGCCGACCGCCAGGGGGAACAGCGTGCCGGCCACGATGAAGAACAGGGTGGCGCCCAGCGTGTCCGCGGGCCGTCTCCAGGCCAAACGGATTTCACGCAATGCCAACTGCGACAGCGTAGCCAGCATCCGCGTAGTCATCCATGTTCAGGGTTTGGGTATGCGTGGCGGCGGTGCCGGGTTCGCGGTGCGAAGCGAGCACGGCGGCGCCGCCGGCCGCGAGGTGGGCTTCCAGCGCCAGGCGCAGCTGCTCCAGGCTGGCCGCGTCCAGGCCGGCGTCGGGTTCATCCAGCAGCCACAGGGGCTTGGCGCCGAGCACGACCGCCGCCAGCGCCAGCCGCCGGCCCTGTCCCTGGGACAGGCGCAGGGCGGGCATGTCGGCACAGGATTCCAGGCGCCATGCGCGCAGGGTGCCCGATAACCGAGCTTCGGCCTGCGGCGTGCCGGCGACGTGCAGGGCGTAGCGCAGGTTCTCGGCGGCGCTCAGTTCGCCGCACAGGCCGTTGCCGTGTCCCAGGTAGGCCATGCAGGCGCGGTAGCCGGCGGCATCGCGGCGCGCATCGTCGCCGCGCCACAGCACGCTGCCCGCCAGCGGCCGCAGCAGGCCGGCCAACATGCGCAGCAGGCTGGTTTTGCCGCTGCCGTTGGCGCCGCGCACGTGCAGCAACTGGCCGCCATGCAGCTCGAAATCCACGGGCGCGGAACATCCGCGGCGGCTGGCCAGGCCGCGCGCGCAAAGCATGGGCGGCGGCGCGTCAGCGGGCCGCATGCGCCACTTCCTTCGCCGGGCCTGCCGGCGCCGGCGCCATGGAGGTCGGGCCCGGCCCCATGTTGGGCAGCTTGTGGGCGATGCCCTTGTGGCAGTCGATGCAGGTCTTGCTCTTGTCCGCCAGATAGGTCGAATGCATGTTCTGCGCGCGCGGACTCTGGCGCGTGAAGTCCATGTATTCGTAGTTGTGGCAGTTGCGGCATTCCAGCGAGTCATTGGCCTTGAAGCGCGCCCATTCGTGCTGGGCCAGCTCCAGGCGCTTTTCCACGAATTTTTCGCGCGTGTCGATGGTGCCGAAGATCTTGCCCCAGACCTCCTTGGACGCCTGCATCTTGCGCGCGATCTTGTCGGTCCAGTTGTGCGGCACGTGGCAGTCCGAGCACAGCGCCCGCACGCCGGAGCGGTTGGTGAAGTGGATGGTGCCCTTCAACTCGGCGTACACGTTGTCGCGCATCTCGTGGCAGCCGGTGCAGAACTTCTCGGTGTTGGTGAGTTCCATGGCGGTGTTGAAGGCGCCCCAGAACAGGATGCCGCCGATGAATCCGCCGACCGTCAGGAAGCCCAGGCTGAAATGCACGCTGGGCCGTCGGATGATGTTCCAGTAGCGCTTGATGAGTCCGAGCATGGCTGCCTCCGTCGCTTACTTCTTGGCGGGCGCCGGGGCGGTCAGGCGCTTGAGGATCACATCGATGTCCTGGTAGGTATTGGACACCAGCGGCTTGGCCTCGGTCTGCGGCACGTGGCACTGCACACAGAAGTAGCGGCGCGGCGAGACTTCCGCCAGCACGTTGCTGTCGCGGTCCATGTAGTGGGTCACGCTCAGGGGCGGGGCCTGGGTCTCCTCGGTGTTCACGCGCGCGTGACAGGCCAGGCAGCGGTTGAAGTCCTTGTCGACCTGGTAGCCGTCGATCTTGTGCGGAATGGTGGGCGGCTGCATCGAATACGTGCGCATGCGCCGGATGTCCTTGTTTTCGACCGGGCTGATGAGCGGCGGGTCGGTTTCCTGCGCGACGGGGGTGGGGCCGCGCATGGGGTCTTCGACCTCCAGCGGCGGCGCCGCCCAGGCGGCCGAACCAAGGATGACGCATGTCGCGAGAGTAAGGGCGCGTAGGTTCATGGCTGTCTCCGGTTCGCCTTTCAGACCTTGACGATCTTGACCGCGCACTTCTTGAAGTCGGTCTGGAACGAGATCGGATCGGTGGCGTCCAGCGTGACCTTATTGATCAGCTGGCCGGCGTCGAACCAAGGCACGAACACCAGGCCGCGCGGCGGCTTGTCGCGGCCGCGGGTCTCCAGGCGCGTGCGCATCTTGCCGCGCCGCGACACGACCTCCACCTCGACGCCGCGCCGCAGGCCCATTTCCTGGGCGTCGTCGGGGTGCATGAAACAGACCGCGTTGGGAAAGGCGCGGTATAGCTCCGGCACCCGCCGCGTCATCGAGCCGGAATGCCAGTGCTCCAGGACGCGTCCGGTGGACAGCCAGAACGGGTATTCCTTGTCCGGCGATTCGGCGGGCGGTTCATAGGGCAGGGCGTAGATCACCGCGCGGCCGTCGGCGTTGCCGTAGAACTCGAAGCCGGCGCCCGGCTTCACGTAGGGGTCGCTGCCTTCGCGGTAGCGCCACAGCGTTTCCTTGCCCTTGACCACGGGCCAGCGCAGGCCGCGCACTTCATGGTAAGTATCGAACGGCGCCAGGTCATGCCCATGGCCGCGCCCGAATTCGGCGTATTCCTCGAACAACCCCTTTTGCGCATAGAAGCCGAAAGCCTCGGCTTCCTGGTTGGCGTAGTCCTTGTCGCGCTCGGTGTTGGGGTAACGATTGACCTTGCCGTTGGCGAACAGCACGTCGAACAGTGTCTTGCCCCGGTACTCGGGCTTCTTGGCCAGCAGATCCGCGGGCCAGACCTCCTCGACCTTGAAGCGCTTGGAGAACTCCATCAACTGCCACAGGTCCGAGCGGGCCTCGCCCGGCGCGTTGACCAGCTGGTGCCAGAACTGGGTGCGGCGTTCCGCGTTGCCGTAGGCGCCTTCCTTTTCGACCCACATGGCGGTGGGCAGGATCAGGTCGGCCGATATCGTCGTGACCGTGGGGTAGGCGTCCGAGACCACGATGAAGTTCTCGGGGTTGCGGTAGCCGGGCAGGCCTTCGTTCATCAGGTTGGCCGCGGCCTGCATATTGTTGTTGACCATCACCCAGTAGGCGTTGATCTGGCCATCCTTGAGCATGCGGTTCTGCAGGACGGCATGCGCGCCCACCTTGCTGGGGATGGTGCCGTCGGGCAGTTGCCAGATTTCCTCGGCGTGCGCGCGGTGCTTGGGATTGGTCACCACCAGGTCGGCCGGCAGACGGTGCGAGAACGTGCCCACTTCCCGGGCGGTGCCACAGGCAGAGGGCTGGCCGGTCAGCGAGAATGGGCTGTTGCCCGGGGTGGAGATCTTGCCGGTCAGCAGATGGATGTTGTAGGCCATGTTGTTGGCCCACACGCCGCGCGTATGCTGGTTGAAGCCCATGGTCCAGAAAGAGGTCACGCGTACTTTCGGGTCGGCATAGAGTTCGGCCAGTTCCTCCAGTTGCTTCTTGGGCACGCCGCTCAGCTTGGCGGTGTAGTCCAGATCGTACTTGGAGACGAATTTGGCGAATTCGTCGAAAGTCATCGGCTTGGAGCCGCCGGCATCGCCGGCGTTCTTGGCGGCTTTTTGCAGCGGATGGTCGGGGCGCAGCCCATAGCCGATGTCGGTATTGCCTTCGCGGAACGTCGTGTGTTTGTCGACGAAGTCGCGGTTCACGCGCTTGGTCTGGATGATATGGTTGGCGATGTAGTTCAGGATCGCCAGGTCCGTCTGCGGCGTGAACGTCAACGCCATGTCGGCCAGCTCGTAGGAGCGGTGCTCGAAGGTGGACAGCACCACCACCCGGGTCTTGGGGGCGGACAGCCGGCGGTCGGTCACGCGGGTCCACAGGATGGGGTGCATCTCCGCCATGTTGGAGCCCCACAGCACGAAGGCATCGGCGTTCTCGATGTCGTCGTAACAGCCCATGGGTTCGTCGGCGCCGAAGGTGCGCATGAAGCCCACCGCCGCCGAGGCCATGCAGTGGCGCGCGTTCGGGTCCAGGTTGTTGGTCCGGAAGCCCGCCTTCATCAGCTTGAGCGCGGCGTAGCCTTCCCAGATGGTCCATTGCCCCGAGCCGAACATGCCCACGGCCTCGGGGCCCTTGTCCTTCAGCACTCGCTTGAATTGCTCGGCCATGACGTCGAAGGCCTGGTCCCAGGACACCGGCGCAAATTCCCCGTCCTTGGCGTACTTGCCGTCCTTCATGCGCAGGAGCGGCGTGGTCAGCCGGTCGTTGCCGTACATGATCTTGGACAGGAAATAGCCCTTGACGCAGTTCAGGCCCTTGTTCACCTCGGCGTTGAAGTCGCCGTGCGTGGCCACGACCTGGTTGTCCTTCACGGCGACGTTCACGCCGCAGCCGGTCCCGCAGAACCTACAGGGCGCCTTGGACCACTTGAGCTTGGCGGCCTCGGATTCGGTGACGATGTTCTGCGTGTAGCCGACGATGGGTATGCCGGCCACGGTGGCGGCTGCTGCGGCGGCGGATTGCTTGATGAAGTCTCTACGAGCCATTGCCATCGTCAATCTCCTCGTTCATCGCGTCCAGCGAGTCGGCGTGCTGGTAGACCAGCGCCGAAGCCAGCACGCCATCCAGGCGCTGGATCTCGGAGATCCGGGCCATCATGTCGTCGGTGGAGGGGGCTTCCAGGGTGACCACCAGTTTTCCGGTGTCGGAAGCGCCATGGATTTCCGCTCCGGAGATCGCAAGAATCGCCAGGCGGACGTCGGGCAAGCGGCGCGGCGCGGCGTGCACCACCATGCTGGCGATATGCAGCTCTGGCGGCGCCGCAGGCGGCGCGGAATGGGGGAGCGCGGACATGGGAGGGGTTCCGTCGCGTCGCATCAGCTACCGGGGGGGCCGGCGATCAGCTGATAGAACCAGACGAGGAAACCGTAACCTGCCACGATGATGACCGACAGGACGGGGGCCATGACGGCCGTCAGGAACAGGAAACTTCGAAGTTCCTGAGGCTTGGTGTAGCCATCGGACTCGTTTTGCACACAGCACCTCACTACGACAGTTGGGGCATTGCGTTTAACGTGCGGATATCGAAGCTTTTAGCAGATGGCTTTGAAAGGCGTCAATGTTGCACCACGGCGTAACAATGTGCGCGCGGCGCTGTATAGCAAGATGCAAAACGGTCAGGCTGGCGATGAAAAAAATCCGTCATTGAAAGATCTGGCTGCAGATGGATGACCCGAAGGCGCGCCAAGGCGCAGAGACCGACGCGCGGTTCAAACCGCGGGCTGGAGCAGCGCCGGAATGTCCCGCTTCAGCAGTTCCAGGACCGCCCGCACGCGTTGCGGCATCGGACGCAGGGGCGGAAGCAGCGCGTTGAGCGGAAGCGGCGGCACGCGATAGCCGTCCAGCAGTTCGACGAGGCGTCCTTGCGCCAATGCCCTGGCGCACGCGGGATGCTGCAGGATGCCGATGCCGCCGCCAGCGAGGATCAGATCGTACATGGGGCGCCAGTGGCTGACGGTCATGGCGGTCTTGATGCGCGTCTGGGTCACCGGGCCGTTCTCGCGCGCCAGCGGCACTTGATCGTTCGCGAAAATAGCCTTCAAACGGATGAACGGATGGGACGCCAGGTCCGCCGGCGCTTCTATGGGGCCGTGAGCAGCAAGATAAGAAGGCGCCGCTACCAGCTTGCGAGCCACCCAGCCAAGCGGAAAGGCAATGTAGCCCCCGTTTTCGTTGAGACGGCCCAGGCGCAGCGAAATGTCGAGGCCTTCGGTGACCGGGTCGGCGATGGTGTCGTTCAGCATGAGATCGATGTGCAGATCGGGGTGGGCCGTGCGCACGTTCATCAGGGCTTTGGGAACCACGATCTCGCCCAGGCACTGCGGCACGGCGAGTCTCAAACTTCCTTGTATCTGAAGGTTGCTCAATGATACGGAATTTATCGTCATTTCCGCCGCTTCCAACAACTGCTTGCCCTGTTCGTAGAACGTCCGGCCTTCAGCGGTGCAGCTCAGTTTGCGCGAACTGCGCACCAAGAGGCGGGCACTGAGGAAACGCTCCAGCTTGTCGATGCGTTCGCTCACTGACGGTTGGCTCAGATCGAGATCTCGTGCCGCGCCCGAGATGGTTCCGCGTTCCACCACGCGGAGAAAGATGCGTATCGCTGCCAGCAAATCCACGGAACCGCTCCTCAAGAAACCCATGCCCCGATCCACAGACGGATGAGCGGTCCATTTGTTTAGTGGGCGCAGCGGCGGGCATGTCAGTTCCCGCTGTTACCCGCTAGCGGCCTGCCGGTATAGGCAGGCTAAGCCGATACGTCCCATAGGCCCAAGTGCAATGTGCGATTGCAATTGCGCGCCGTAGTCTTGGTCTCAATGCATCACCCGATGCAGTCGCTGCGGGACTCCTCCGCCGGCAAGCGAGGCGTCCCGCGATAGTTCCGACGCATTTCCTTTTCCATCTCCATCAATAGATCGACCGCTTGCGTGGCGCAGTTGGCGAGAGCCCGGCTTCGGCCAGAGCGCTTGCGTAGCCGGGTGGCGTGAGTCGCCGCAGCGTGTTCACGGTGCCGTCAGCGCCGCAGGGAATGGCTGCGAAGACGAGAAGTTCCCTAGAGTTTTTGAACTGGAGCACCCATTCATGAACAAGATACTCAGGAACGTTTGGATCAGTGCGGACGAAGACAGGGGGGCAGGCGGGCAATCCGTTCGGAAGCGCCCGAAGCTGAACATGAGGCTCGATATTGCAGCGGGACTTGCGGTACTGGCGAGCCTGATGGGAACGAGTCCGCAAGGTCATGCAGCAACGTACAACCCGAATGGTTGCGCTTCTCCCAAAGGGACGGGACCTGACGGCATAGCCTATCCTGCGGGTAAGGGTCCGCGCGATGGATCCGGCCTGTGGTCCAACGTGATTGGATGCGATGCCGATGGCGGCAATTTCGTAGGCGTGCAGGTCCTGGGTTTTCAAGCGACGGCGACGGGCAATGCGGCGACCGCCCTGGGGTTTGCGGCTACGGCGGCAATCCGCAGCACAGCCGTAGGCATGCAGGCGGGAGCCCTCGCCCTGGGCTCGACCGCTCTTGGCCAATGGGCGCGCGCCACGGCGGTCGGCAGCGTCGCCATCGGCGGCAATAACTCCTCCAATACCGCGGCGGCGGGGGCGCAGGCTTCGGGTCTCAATGCCGTCGCGATCGCAGGGGAGTCGCGTGCCATGGGGGCGGATTCCGTTGCGATAGGCACGCGTGCGCAGGCTCGGCGCGATGGCGATGTGGCCGTCGGCATCGACAGCGTGGCGGATGGCGCCACAGGGAATTTCTCGGCCGTGGCCATCGGCCGCGGTAGTTCGGCGATCGGTGAAAACTCGGTGGTGTTGGGCAACGCCAATCGGGCCACCGGAGCCGGGGCCGTCGCGCTGGGCAATAGCTCGGCGGCTGCGGGCGCCGCGGCATTGGCTGTTGGCAACGATGCCAACGCGCTGGCCGCGCGCAGCATGGCGTTGGGGTTCGATTCGGTCGCAACCAACTCGGACGACGTCGCGCTGGGGGCGGGATCCGCCACCTCGGCAGCCGTCGGCACGTCCGGCGCCGCAATCGCGGGGCGATCCTACTCGTTCGCCGGGGCGACGCCCGCCAGCACGGTCAGTGTGGGCAGCACGGGTGTGGAGCGCTCCATCACGAACGTTGCGGCAGGGCGGCTCGGCGCTCTCAGCACGGATGCCGTCAACGGCTCGCAGCTTCATGCCACGAATCAGGCGGTGAATGCCTTGGGCGACCGGGCGGTGACCTATGACGGCAACGAGGGCGATCCCAAGAGCCTGATCACATTGGCGGGTTCCGCGTCCACGGACGGCGGCGCGACCGGCGGCACCAGGCTGACCAATCTCGCACGGGGGGCGTTATCGGCCACCAGCACCGATGCCGTGAACGGCGCGCAGTTGCATGAGACGAACCAGGACGTGCAGCGCGTGGGCGACCGGGTGACGACCATGGGCGACACGGTGACCAGCATGGGTAACACCGTGACGACGATGGGTAACACGATGACGACCCTGGGTGACACCGTGACGAACCTCGGCGACACGGTCACGACCATCGGGGGGACCGTCACGACCCTGGGCGATACGCTCACCAGCCTTGGCGGCTCGTTGGCAAACCTGACCGGCGACACGAGCGGGACGTATACCGACGCCAATGGCCTGGGCATCCGCTATGCGCGGACCAACGAGCGCGGGCTTACGCCCAGCGATGCCCATGCTCAGAACCCCGGTAGTACGGCGCTGGGCTACAACGCGCGGGCCACGGCCGACAACGCGTTGGCAGTTGGGCGCGAAGCCCAGGCAAGCCATGCCGGCAGCGTGGCGTTGGGCGCGAACGCGGTCGCCAACGGCGCGACGCTGGGCGCGGCGGCGTACCGGTCGGGTACGGCGGCGGTGGCGGGCGCTGCGCCCGTGGGCGAGGTGAGCATAGGCTCGACGGGCGCGGAGCGCCGCCTCACTCACTTGGCCGCGGGCGCTTCCGACACGGATGCGGTGAACGTAAGCCAGCTCAAGTCCGTGGCCGAGAATGTCGGCAGCCTGGGCGACCGGGCGGTGACCTATGACGGCAACACGGGTGATCCCAAGAGCCTCATCACCTTGGCGGGATCGGCATCCACGGACGGCGGCATGACGGGCGGCACCAAGCTCACCAACCTGGCGCGGGGGACGCTGTCGGCCACCAGCACCGACGCGGTGAACGGTTCGCAACTGCACGAGACGAACCAGGACGTGCAGCGCGTGGGAGACCGGGTGACGACCATGGGCGATACGGTGACCAGTATGGGTAACACGGTGACGACGATGGGTAACACGGTGACGACCCTGGGTGACACCGTGACGAACCTCGGCGACACGGTCACGACCATCGGAGGCACCGTCACGACCTTGGGGGATACGCTCACCAGCCTTGGCGGCACGCTGGCGAACCTGACCGGCGATACGAGTGCGACGTACACGGACGCCAACGGTCTGGGCATCCGCTATGCGCGGACTAACGAACGGGGGCTGACGCCCAGCGACGCCTACGCGCAGAACCCCGGTAGTACGGCGCTGGGCTACAACGCGCGAGCCACGGCCGACAATGCGCTGGCAATTGGGCGCGAAGCCCAGGCAAGCCATGCCGGCAGCGTGGCGTTGGGCGCGAACGCGGTCGCCAACGGCGCAACGCTGGGCGCGGCGGCGTATCGGTCAGGTACGGCGGCGGTGGCGGGTGCTGCGCCGGTGGGCGAAGTGAGCATAGGCTCGACGGGCGCAGAGCGCCGCATCACTCACCTGGCTGCAGGCGCGTCCGATACGGACGCGGTGAACGTAAGCCAGCTCAAGTCCGTGGCCGAGAATGTCGGCAGCCTGGGCGACCGGGCGGTGACCTATGACGGCATCGCGGGTGATCCCAAGAGCCTCATCACCTTGGCGGGATCGGCATCCACGGACGGCGGCATGACGGGCGGTACCAAGCTCACCAACGTGGCGCGGGGGACGCTGTCGGCCACCAGCACCGACGCGGTGAACGGTTCGCAGCTGCATGAGACAAACCAGGAAGTGCAGCGCGTGGGAGACAGGGTGACGACCATGGGCGATACGGTGACCAGCATAGGTAATACCGTGACGAACCTCGGCGACACGGTCACGACCATCGGGGGGACCGTGACGACCCTGGGCGATACGCTCACCAGCCTTGGCGGCTCGTTGGCGAACCTGACCGGCGATACGAGCGGGACGTATACCGATGCCAATGGCCTGGGCATCCGCTATGCGCGGACCAACGAACGCGGACTCACGCCCAGCGACGCCTACGCGCAGAACCCCGGTGGTACGGCGCTGGGCTACAACGCGCGGGCCACGGCCGACAATGCGCTGGCAATTGGGCGCGAAGCCCAGGCAAGCCATGCCGGTAGCGTGGCGTTGGGCGCGAACGCGGTCGCCAACGGCGCGACGCTGGGCGCGGCGGCGTACCGGTCGGGTACGGCGGCGGTGGCGGGCGCGGCACCGGTGGGCGAGGTGAGCATAGGCTCGACGGGCGCGGAGCGCCGCCTCACTCACTTGGCCGCGGGCGCGTCCGACACGGATGCGGTGAACGTAAGCCAGCTCAAGTCCGTGGCCGAGAATGTCGGCAGCCTGGGCGACCGGGCGGTGACCTATGACGGCATTGCAGGTGATCCCAAGAGCCTTGTCACCCTGGCGGGATCCGCGTCCCTGGACGGCGGCATGACAGGGGGCACCAAACTCACCAACGTGGCGCGGGGAACGTTGTCGGCCACCAGCACCGATGCGGTGAATGGTTCGCAACTGCACGAGACGAACCTGGACGTGCAGCGCATGGGCGACAGGCTGACCGACCATGGCGATACCTTGACGACCATGGGCGACACGTACACACACTTGACGGGGAACCCCAACCTGACCAACAAGGCCGACAACGGGCTGGGCTTACGCTATGCGCGGACCAACGAATCGGGGCTGGCGGAAGACGACGCCTACGCGCAGGGCGTGGGCAGCACGGCGCTGGGCTACAACGCGCGGGCCTCTGCCGGCAACGCGCTGGTGCTGGGCCGTGAGGCCCAGGCGAGCCAGGACGGGAGCGTGGCGCTGGGTTCCGGTTCCGTGTCCGCCCGGGCGTTGACGCCGACCACGGGCAGTCTTGCGGTCGGCAGCGGCGGCGCCCTGGTGCCGTTCAACACGGCGGATCTCACCTTGCTGGGTGCGGTATCCGTGGGCCACGATGGCGCGTACCGCCAGATTACCAACGTGGCGGACGGTACAGACGAGCATGATGCGGTGACCTTGCGGCAACTGACCGGCGCGATCGGCTCCTTGACGACCACGGGGACTCAGTACTTCCATGTCAACTCGGCGGCTTCCGATTCCCTGGCGGTGGGGATTGAGTCGATCGCGGTCGGACCGCAGGCGGTGGTCAATGGCGACCGCGGTCTGGGGATCGGGGATCGGGCTGTGGTGGATCAGGGCGCGCCCGGCGGCATCGCCCTGGGACAGCAGGCGCGCACGACGTCGGCGGATGGCATCGCGATGGGAACGCAAGCCTTGGCTGACGCGGCCCAGGGAGTCGCCTTGGGCGCGGGCAGCCAGGTCGTCGCGGGCGGTGGCGTAGCGCTGGGCGCGAGATCGGTCGCCAAGGCGGTGGCCGGGGCAGCAGGGTATGTGCCCCTGGGCGCCAATGGCGCGGCCGTGAACGCCACGCGCAGCACCTTGGCCGCGTTGTCCGTGGGTGACGCCGATACCGGTATGTATCGGCAGATCAACGGGGTGGCTGCGGGTACTGTGGATTCCGACGCTGTGAACGTCAGCCAGTTGAAGGCGCTGGCCTCGAATGTGAGCGGGCTCGAAGCGGGAGGGGTGAAATATGACCTCAATGCGGACGGCACCACCAACTACGCCATGGTGACCTTGAACCCCGGCGGCGCAGCCTCGGTGCTGAGGAACGTGGCGCGGGGCGCGCTGTCGGCGGACAGCACGGAGGCGGTCAATGGCTCGCAGCTGTTCGAGACCAATCAGTACGTCAAGTCGATCGGCGATACGGTCGATAACTTCACCAAGGGAGGCGCTGGGATCAAATACTTCCATGCCAATGGCGGGGCGTCGGCGATGCTGCCGGACTCGCAGGCCAACGGCGTCGGGAGTATTGCAATGGGACCGGGCGCGGCGGCCAATGGCGCCAACTCGGTTGCCTTGGGCAATGGCGCGGCAGCGGGCAAGGATGGCGATGTCGCACTGGGCGCAGGCGCCGTGGCGGACAGGGGCGCGGAGAACTACGCCGGCAAGTATTCGGACACGCAAAACAAGTCGGTCGGCACGGTATCCGTGGGCTCGTCGGGGGCGGAGCGCACGCTCAGCAATCTGGCCGATGGCCGCGAGGCCACGGACGGCGTGAATCTGCGGCAGCTGGACGGCGCGCTCAAGCAGGCCAACGACTATACCGACAAGCGCTTGCAGGATGTGGCAGGCAATGTGCTGCAGGTCGGCGACCAGCTCACCGCGCTGGATGAGCGCGTGGCCAATGTCGAAGACGATGTGACGAGCATCAGCAATGGCGCCGCCGGCATGTTCCAGACCAGCCAGGAGGAAAAGGCGGCCAAGCCGCCCAAGGCCAGCGGCAGCAATTCGGCGGCGGGCGGTGCAGGCGCGGTGGCCTCGGGCAAGAACAGCACCGCGATCGGCAATGGCGCGCAGGCAACCGGCGCGGGAACCACCGCGTTGGGCAACGGCAGCAAGGCGTCGGGCAGCAATGCCGTGGCGCTGGGCGCGGGGTCTGTCGCCGACCGCGACAACACGGTTTCGGTGGGCTCGGCCGGGGCCGAACGCCAGATCACGCACGTGGCCCGCGGCACCGCCGGAACCGATGCGGTGAACGTGAACCAGTTGCGGGAAGTCGCGAGCGGCTTGAGCAACCAGGTGGCGGGCTTGCGCAAGGACGTGCAAGGGCTGGACAACCGGTTGAGCGCCGGCGTCGCTTCCGCCATGGCCATGTCGGCGCTGCCTCAGGCCTATCTGCCCGGCAGGAGCATGCTCAGCATGGGCGGCGGCACGTGGCGCGGGGAAAGCGGCTTCGCCATGGGGCTGTCCACGGTGTCCGACAGCGGCAGATGGGTGGTGAAGGGCCTGGCCAGCAGCAGTTCGCGCGGCGACTACGGCGCGAGCGTGGGAGTGGGATATCAATGGTGAATACATGCCGCACGAACGCAGGCTCGCGGCCTGCCGCCCCGGCCTCAATGATTCATGAGAGGTATACAGCCATGACACGTCGCATCATTCTTCCGGCTTTGATTGCATCGAGCGCATTGCTGGCGGCTTGCCAGCCCATGGCGCCTCAGAAGGGCGCGAATGCCGCGACCCCTGCCATCCAGCCTGCGCCGCAAGACACCGCGGCGCAGGCGCGGACTGCCACGCCGGCGGTCGAGTTCCGCCTGGCCCAGGACCGGCCGGGCGCCGATCTGCGCGAGCTGCGGATGTCCGACAAGACCTACTACTTCCTGCTGGCGCCCGCGCTTACCCGGGCGGATCTGAATGCCGCCACGCCCATGAAGACCCGCGATGGACAGCCTTTCGTCAGCCTGCGGTTCACGCCGCCCGGTGCGCAGAAGCTGGCGCAGATCGGCCGCCAGTACCCGGGAAAGTGGCTGGTCTTCACCATAGACGGCAGGCTGGTGGGCGTGCCGCGCATCGCAGGCCCCATGGAGGAGGGCATCCTGAACCTGACGATGAACTCGGAGGAACAGGCAATCAACGTTGCGCAGGCGATAGAAGGGGCGGCGCAGTAGCGCCGCCCAGGCCGCGTCAGCCGACCGCGCCATAGATGCGGCGAGCGTCGGCCGCCGTGGCCAGCGGGCGGCCCAGCGCCTGCGCGCCTTGCGCGGCCTGCAGCACCAGCGCCGAATTGCCCGGCGCGGTGCTGCCGTCGCGCAGCTTCAAGTTGTTTTCGAAGCCCACGCGCATGTGGCCGCCGAACGCGGCGGCGGTGGTGACGCAGGCGTTCTCCTCGGGGCCGAAGGCGCATACTGCCCAGGGCAGGGACTGGTCGTACGCGGCCAGGAAGGGCAGCAGGTCATAGGCCGAAGAGGTCTGGCCCGCGCTGTAGCGGCCCAGCACGAACAGCACCGACCACGCTCCCGGCGGCACCAGGCCGCGCGCGCGCAGCGACAGCCAGCGGCGCACGTCGCCTTCGTCGTACAAGATGATCTGCGTCATGATGCGGCGTTCGGCGATCCAGGCCAGGAAAGCCGCAAGCTCGCTTTCCGGGATATCCGGCACGGCGATCTCGCGCAGTCCGATGGACACGGCCTCGGGTTGCAGCTCGCGCACCAGGGCGATCTGCTCTGCCGCCTTGTAGACGCCGGCGGCCTCGCTGGTCACCTGCACCAGCAGTTCGTCGCCCACGGCGCCGTGCACCGCGGCCAGGGCGTCGCGGTAGGCCTGGGCGTCCAGCAGGTGGCTGCCGTCGGGTTTGCGCACGTGCATGTGCATCATGGCGGCGCCGGCGTCCAGGCAGGCGCGCGCTTCGCGCGCCAGGGCTTCGGCGGTAAGGGGCACGGCTGGATGGTCGGCGGCCTTCTTGTAGGCGCCATTGGGCGCCACGGTGATGATGACGGGCGAGTCGGCCAGCGCGGCGCGGGGCAGGGGGGTGTTGCTCACGGCTTGATCTCCGGCAGTTCGGGGGCAATCAGGTCCAGGCCCGCGCGCAACAGGCGGTCGTAGCGCGCGCGTTCGGCACTGATGGTTTCGGGCGTCCAGGCGTAGAAGCCCTCGCCCGTCTTCATGCCGTGGCGGCCGTCCTGGGCGCGTTCGGTCAGGCAGCGCGCCGGTTCGCTGGCGTTGCAGAACGTGGGGTACATGGTGGCGCCGGCCGCGGCATGCACGTCGATGCCGGCATGGTCGCGCTGCATCACGGGGCCGGCCGCCAGGAAGCGGAAACCGAAGCCGAAACGCACCGCCGCGTCCACGTCTTCCGGCGAGGCGATGCCGCGGTCGATCAGGTCGAAGGCTTCGCGCGACAGCGCGTGCTGCAGGCGGTTGGCCAGGAAACCCGGCAGGTCCTGGCGCACCTTCACCGGCACGCTGCCGCAGCGCCGCATGAATTCGATCAGCGTGTCGGCGCAGGCGTTGTCGCTGGCTTCGCCCAGCACCACTTCCACCAGCGGCACCAGATGCGCGGGCATGAAGAAGTGCAGGCCCAGCATGCGGCCACGGGTATCCAGGCCCTGGCTGATGGCGCTGATCGGGAAGCTGGAACTGTTGCTGGCCAGGATGGCGTCGGGCCGGGCGCGTTGCGCCAGGTCCGCGAACAGCGCCTGCTTGATGTCCAGGCGTTCGGGGATGCACTCGATGACCAGGTCCACGCCGGACCAGTCCACCTCGTCCAGGCTGGCGGCGGTGGACAGCAGGGCGGCGTTCGCCTCCCGGCCTATGGTCTTGAGGTTTTCCGCGACGCGGGCGGGCACGCCCGCCGCGCGCCCGGCATTCGATTCGATCACCGTCGTGCGGCAGGCCGCGCGGGTCAATACCACGGCCACGTCGGCTCCCATGGTGCCGCCGCCCACCACCACCGCATGCGCCGCGCCCGGATTGGGCAGCGCGATCGCGTCCGTCTGCATGGTTTGCTCCTTCATCTGAAACTACGCTGCAGGCGAGTGTAGAGAACCCGCTTTGATTGATGAATCAGATTTTTTGGATAGAATGATCTTGTATTTAGATCAATAGAGAGGCCGCGCCCGGCATGCAGATCAATCTTTCGATGCGCGATATCGATACCACGCTGGTGCTGGGCCGCACGCTCAACTTCCGCCAGGCGGCGGCGCAGCTGCACCTGTCGCAGTCGGCCCTGTCCACGCAGATCCAGCGTATCGAAGACGCGCTGGGCGTGCGCCTGTTCGACCGCACCACGCGCACCGTCCGCCTCACCGCCGCGGGCGAGGTCTTCATGCAGCAGGCTGCCGCCCTGCAAGCGGCCTTCCGCGACGCCATTGCCGCGGTCAGCGGCATCGTCAATGCGGAACAGGGCCAGGTATCGGTGGCGGCCTTGCCCTCGATTGCCGCCCGCCTGCTGCCGCGGGTGCTCATGGCCTATCGCCAGGCCCATCCGCTGGTCGCCCTGAAGGTGCGGGACACCTTGTCGGGTCCGGCTTTCGACCTGGTGCGCGCGGGCGAGGTCGACTTCGCCCTGACCGCGGCCGACCCGCAGCACGGGGATCTGCACTACGTGCCGCTGATGTCCGACAGTTTCCTGCTTTTGATCCCCGAAGCCCATCCGCTGGCGCGTGCCCGCGGGCCGCTGCGCTGGGCCGATACGGCGGATGCGGCGCACGTGTCCATGGTGCAGCCCAGCAGTGTGCGGCAGTACACGGAATGGGCTTTCCTGCAGAACCGGATACGCTTTACGCCTGCCTTCGAGGCCGAGCATCTGACCACCATCGTCGCCATGGTCGAATGCGGATTCGGCGTCGCCGCGCTGCCCGAAATCGCTGCCGCGGCGGTGGCGCAAAATGGCATCGTGCAGCGTCCCCTGATCGGACCGGTGGCCGAGCGTTCGATCGGGCTGGTCACGGCGCGCAACCGCAGCCTGTCGCCCGCCGCGGCGGCGCTGGTGCAGACGTTGAAGGAATATCTGGCGCAGCAGGCGCGATAGGCCGGGTGGCTGGTTCCGCGGCTGCGTGCTGTGCGGTTTTGATTTCACGCAAGCGTCGGCAGTGTGCCGCTCGACAGGCGGGAGGCGGTGGTATTATCCTCAGTACACTAACTAAACTGGAGCTGCCTCAACGTGCCGGATGTACAGAAAAAGACGACGTCCCAGAAGCGCGTCGCAACTCATAAGGCAGACACCAAGATCTTCGATCCGGCCAAGCAGGTGCTTTGGTCGCGTCCTGGATATCTGGTGCGGCGCCTGAACCAGATCCACTACGCCATGTTCTACGAGGAGTGCAAGACGCAGAACGTGACGCCGGTGCAGTATGGCGTGCTGACCGCGCTGTCGCTCAGCCCCTGGCTGGACCAGACCGCCATCGGCATGGAGCTGGGCCTGGATCGCACCACCACGGCGGATGTGGTCAAGCGCCTGCAGGAGCGCGGCCTGGTGGAGCGGCGCATCAATCCCAACGACAAGCGCTCGCGCCAGGCCGTCATCACCCAGGAAGGCCTGCGCATCATGGGCATCTTGCAGGAGGGCATGGCCCGCGCCCAGCAGCGCCTGCTGGAGCCGCTGTCCACGCGCAACCAGGAAATCTTCATGAAGCTGCTTTCCACCCTGGTGGAAGCCAATAACCAGTACAGCCGCACCACGCTCAAGCCCATGTAGGACAGGGGCCTGTCTGCTTCAGCCTGGCAGCGCGCTGGTTTGGGGCGCGCTGCGGGCGGCCTCGCCGTCGCCCAGCGTATTACGGACCCAGATCAGTTCGGCGGCGATCGCCACCGCAATCTCGGCCGGCGTCTTGCTGGCGATGCGCAGGCCCACCGGGCCGTGCAGGCGCGCGATCTGGCTGTCGTCCAGGTCGAACAAGCGCAGCCGTTCGCGGCGCTTCTGCTGGTTGGCGCGCGAACCCAGCGCGCCCACATAGAAGGCCCGCGATTTCAGCGCTTCCAGCAAGGCCATGTCGTCGAGCTTGGGATCGTGGGTGACCGCCACGATGGCGGTGCGTTCGTCGGTGCCGATTTCCAGCACGGCGTCGTCGGGCATGCTGGTGAGCAGGGTTGCCTGGGACAGATTCCAGTCGCCGTAGAACTCCTCGCGCGGGTCGCAGACCGTGACGTGGAAATCCAGCGTGGCGGCGATGTTGGCCAGCACCTGCGCGGTCTGGTTGGCGCCGATGATGAGCAGCCGCCAGCGCGGACCGTAGACGCTGCGGAAGATGCGGCCGTCGAAATCCGGGCCGTCGGCCGGGCCGGCGGGAGACACCGAGCTGCTGCCGTCCTGCAGGTCCACCGTGCGCTGGATCAGGCCATGGCCGCGTATGGCTTGCAGCACCAGGTCCAGCCATTGGGTGTTGCGCAGCGGTTCGCTGATCAGGCGCAGCGTGCCGCCGCAAGGCAGGCCGAAGCGTGCGGCCTCGTCGCGGGTGACGCCGTAGGTCAGGCGCGCCGGGGCGTCCTCGAGCGTGCCTTCGCGAGCGCGCAGCATCAGGTCGTCTTCGATGCAGCCGCCGGAAACCGAACCGACCATGCGGCCATCCTCGCGCACGGCCAGCATGGCGCCCGCCTGGCGCGGGGCCGAGCCCCAGGTCTGCACCACGGTCACCAGGTGCACGCGGCTGCCCGCGGCTACCCAGTCCCGCGCATGTTGCAATACGTCCAGATCCAGAGCGTTCATCGGCTTCTCACAGTGAAAGGCCGCGGTGCTGCCACGGCTTATATTCACTATACTGATCATTATGGCGACTGTCTCTAGTGTCTATCCCTACCCGGGCCCCGCGCGCGCCGGCATCCTGCTGGCGGCGGGGCAGGGCTCGCGCTACGCCGCGCAGCGGCCGGGCGCCGACAAGCTGCTGGCGCCGCTGCCGCAGGGCGTGTGCGTGGCGGCAGCCAGCGCCCGGACGCTGCGCGCGGCGGTGGACATGGTCGTCGCCGTGGTGCGGCCCGGCCGCGCCGCGCTGGCCGGATTGTTGCGGGCGGAAGACTGCGTGGTGTTGGAGACGGACCGGGCGGAGGAGGGCATGGGGGCCAGCCTGGCCGTGGCAGCGCAGTATCTGCAGGGCCTGCCCGGCACGCCTGCCGCGGTGCTGGTCGCGCTGGCCGACATGCCCTGGATCCGCCGCGCAAGCCTGGAGAGCGTGCTGGATGCGCTGCGCGATGCGCCGATGGCCGCGCCCGCGTACCAGGGGCAGCGCGGCCATCCGGTGGGATTTCGCGCGGAATTGCTGCCGCAGCTGGCGGCGCTGAGCGGGGACGAAGGCGCGCGGCGGCTGCTCAAACAACCCGGACTGCAATGGGTCCCCACCGAAGATCCCGGGGTGTTGCGTGATGTCGACACGCCTGCCGACCTGGACGAAGGCGGCTGAACACCGCCTGTAGGCCAGGCCGCCGTGGCGGCCTTTTTTTGCGCTCCGGGATTTCCCTAATTTGTCAGTACGCTGACTATAAAGTCAGTATACTGACGTAAATTTGGAAGCCCTCGCAGGACTTTTCCCAATGGGAAAGCGGCTGCGCGCGATTCCGATTGTTCCGATGTAATAGTCAGTGTACTGATAAACAATGCTGACGCGCCGTGGCAGGACAGGGTCCGCGCCATCAAACTGGGAGTAGGGGAATGAGCAAAGTACGCAAGATCGCGTTTGAGGAGCACTACACCGCGGTCGGATTCAAGGACTATTCGAAGAGCTTCGCGCAGCACATCGATCCCGCCGTGCTGGCCGACCTGGCCGCGCGCCTGGTGGATTTCGACGAAGTCCGGCTGGGCGAAATGGACCGCGGCGGCATCGACTACGTCATCCTGTCGCAGACCGGGCCGGGCGTGCAGGCCGAAGCCGACGCCGCCGTCGCGCTGCGCCGCGCCAAGGAAAACAACGACTTTCTGGTCGAGCAGGTGGCCCGCCACCCGACGCGCTACGGCGCCTTCGCCACCGTGCCCATGCATGATCCGCTGGTCGCCGCCGCCGAACTGGAGCGCTGCGTCAAGCAGCTGGGCTTCAAGGGCGCGCTGATCAACGGCCACACCAATGGCGTGTACTACGACGGCCGCGCCTACGACCCGTTCTGGGAAAAGGTGCAGGAGTTGGACGTGCCCGTCTACCTGCACCCGTCCGATCCCTACGTCATTCCGCAGGCCTACTCGGGCCACCCCGAGCTGGTGGGCGCGTGCTGGGGCTGGGGCGTCGAAACCGCCACCCATGCGTTGCGCCTGCTGTTCGGCGGCGTGTTCGACCGGTTTCCCGCGGTCAAGCTGATCCTTGGCCACATGGGCGAAGGCCTGCCGTTCCTGCGCTGGCGCTTCGACAGCCGCTTCGCGGTCTATTCGCACGGCATCAAGCTGGCGCGCGCGCCTTCCGAATACCTGGGCAGCAACATCCTCATCACCACGTCCGGGGTCTGTTCGCCTCCCACGCTGATGGCCGCCATCGCCGAAATGGGCCGCGAGGCCGTGATGTTCTCGGTGGACTATCCCTACGAATCGACCGCGCTGGCCGTGGAATTCATCGAGCAGACGCCGATGGACGACGCGACCCGCGAACTGATCTGCAACGGCAACGCGCGACGCCTGTTCAAACTCTGAGCCCAGCCCGGGAGACTGACATGAGCAACTTCCTGTATGGCGGCAACGTCCATGCCAATGGGATCCGCCAGCATTACCTGCGCTACGGCGGCGAACGCGGCGCTGGGCGCGATCCAGTCATCATCGTGCCGGGCATCACCAGCCCGGCGGTCACCTGGGGTTTCGTCGGCGAGCGCTTCGGCGCGGCTTTCGACACCTATGTGCTGGACGTGCGCGGCCGCGGCCTGTCCGCAGCCGGCGCCACGCTGGACTACAGCCTGGACGCGCAGGCCGCCGACGTGCTGGCCTTCGCAGAGGCGCTGGGCCTGGCGCGCTACAGCGTGGTCGGCCATTCGATGGGCGGACGCATCGGCGTGCGCGCCGGGCGCGGCCAGCCGGCAGGACTGAGCCGCCTGGTCCTGGTGGACCCGCCGGTGTCCGGTCCCGGCCGCCGGCCGTATCCCGCCAAACTGCCCTGGTATGTCGATTCCATGGCGCAGGCGCGCCACGGCATGGACGCCGAGGCCATGCGCGCGTTCTGCCCGACCTGGACCGAGGAGCAGCGCCAGCTGCGCGCCGAATGGCTGCACACCTGCGACGAGCGCGCCATCATCCAGAGCTTCGAGGCCTTCCAGAGCGACGACATCCACGCCGACCTGCCGCTCCTGGACGTGCCGGTCCTGCTGATCACGGCGGAGCGGGGCGACGTGGTGCTGGACGCCGACGTGGCCGAGATCCAACGCCTGGCTCCCGGCACGCAACATCACCGCGTGCCCGCCGCCGGCCACATGATTCCGTGGGACAACGAGGAAGGCTTCTATGCCGCCTTCGGCGATTTCCTGGGCGCGCCGCTGGCGCGCGGCTGAAGCGCGCGACCGTCAAGCAAGGAGGGCATCATGCCTATAAGCGACTACGAAATGGTGAAGGCCTGGCAGCAGGTATTGACCCTGTCCAAGCTGCAAGCGGGGCAGACCGTCACGGTGCTGACCAGCGCGGCTACCCATCCGCAAACCCTGGCGACGGCGCTGATCGCGACGCAAGCCATGGGCGCCATCGTGAACCGTCTGGACCTGCCGCCCGTCAATGGCGAGCGGGCGCTGAGCCGGGACTCGCTGGCCTACCTGGGCACCACGCCGTTGACCGGCAACAAGGCCGCCATTGCGGCCCTGAAGGAAAGCGACCTGGTGCTGGACCTGATGACGCTGCTGTTCTCCCCGGAACAGCACGAGATCCTGGCCACCGGCACCAAGATCCTGCTGGCGGTGGAGCCGCCGGAAGTGCTGGCGCGGCTGGTGCCGACCGAGGCCGACCGCGCGCGGGTCAAGGCGGCGGCCGCGCGCATCGGCGCGGCGCGCGAGATGAGCGTGGTATCGGAGGCGGGCACGGACTTGCGCTGCCCGCTGGGCGAGTTCCCGGCCATCAGCGAGTATGGCTTCGTCGACGAACCCGGGCGCTGGGACCATTGGCCCAGCGGCTTCGTGCTGACCTGGCCGAACGAAGGCGGCGCCAACGGCAAGATCGTGATCGACGTCGGCGACATCCTGCTGCCGCAGAAGCTCTACGTGCGCTCGGCCATCGAGCTGACCGTAGAGAACGGCTACGCCACGCGCATCGACGGCGGCGTGGATGCGGAACTGCTGCGCGAGTACGTGGCCTCGTTCAAGGACCCGGAAGCCTACGCGATTTCGCACATAGGCTGGGGCCTGCAGCCGCGCGCGCACTGGACCACGCTGGGCCTGTACGACCGCGAAGCCACCATAGGCATGGACGCGCGGGCCTATGAGGGCAACTTCCTGTTCTCGCTGGGCCCCAACAACGAAGCGGGCGGCAACCGGACCACCACCTGCCACATCGACATCCCCCTGCGCGCCTGCACGGTGCGGCTGGACGGGGAAGACGTAGTGCGCCAGGGCAAGGTGCTGGACGGCGCCGGCCCCCAGGCTTAGCACGCAATCACCGTACTAGGAGTTCCCTACATGAATGACGATATCTCGGCCTACGCGCGCCAGGGCTTCGGCACGGCGATGGCGCCCAAGGCGCCCTACGGCCTGCTGATCGTGGACCTGGTCAACGGCTTTGCCGATCCGGCGGTGTTTGGCGGCGGCAATATCCCCCAGGCCATCGAACAGACCGTGGGCCTGTTGGCGCATGCGCGCAAGCAGGGCTGGCCGGTGGCGCACAGCCGCATCGTGTTCGCCGATGACGACGCGGACCACAACATCTTCACCTTGAAGGTGCCGGGCATGCTGACGCTGAAGGAAGCGGACCACAACAGCGCCATCGTGCCGCTGCTTGCGCCCGCGGCAGGCGAGCTGGTGGTGCGCAAGACGGTGCCCTCGGCGTTCTTCGGCACCAGCCTGGCGGCCTGGCTGTCGCAGCGCGGGGTGCAGACGCTGCTGGTGGCGGGCGCGGTCACCAGCGGCTGCGTGCGGGCCAGCGTGGTGGATGCCATGCAGTACGGCTTCCGGCCGCTGGTGGTGTCGGATTGCGTGGGCGACCGCGCCATCGGCCCGCATGACGCCAACCTTTTCGACATGCAGCAGAAGTACGCCACCGTGCTGACGCGGGACGAAGCCGTGCGCGCCACGCAGGCCTGAACCGGCGCGGCGTGCGGGAAAAAAAAGGGTTGCGCCTCGCCGGCGCAACCCTTTTGTGTTGGTCTCCCGCGTTCTAGACGGGATAGACCAGGTCGTTGGCCAGGATGGTGGTGTCATACACCACCTGCCGTTCCTTCAGCTTGAGCACGCCGTCCTGCCGCGTGTAGCGGTCGTAGTAGGTGCCGGCCAGGTGCAGCGTGGTGGGGCCTTCCACCAGCGTCTGCATCAGCATGAACGCGGCCTGGGACTCGATCTCGCCGTTGGCGGATTCGCTGATGACGCGGGTGTTGCTGACCAGATGCAGCATGTAGCGCGGGGCGAACATCTGGGTGCGTGAAATGGCCACGGCGCGGTCATGCATCATGGCGCGGCCTTCGGAGTACACCAGGCCGACGGGCAGACCCAGTTCGGCGTTCTCGCGCGCGGTGACGCGGTACAGGCCGTCCTCGGTGAAGAAGTCCGGCCAGGCCTCGACCTGGCCCGCATCCAGGGCGGCGCAGTAGTCGGCGTGGAATTCCTCGATCTCCAGTCGCAGCGCGATGGCGCGCGCGGGATCGATCTTGCGGGGGGAGTATTCGAATCGGGTTCTCATGTTTCCTGGTTCCTGCCTCAGAAGCCCATCACGCTGCGGTAATAGCTGTACATGGAGCGGATCGCGGCTTCCGAGATCAGCGTGTTGGAGGTGCCTTGCTTGCCGGACTCCAGCTTCAGCACGTTGACGTCGGTGCTGGCGCGGCGCACGCCTTCCTGCACGAACTTCATGGCTTCGTTGTCCTCCAGGCCGAGGAAGCCCGCCGGCCCCATCAGGTTGCCCTGGCGCAGACGGTGGCGCTCCATCTCGGGCGTGTCGTCCTCGTAGCCGAACATGGTCCATTGCATGATCATGCTGTCGGGTCCGTTGGGCACGATCTGGCGCACGCCCAGCGTATTCATTTCACGTTGCACGATCAGGTTGGGCCAGACGGTCTGCATGGTGACCGACCAGGGCGAATCGAATTCCTTGACGAACTCCAGGAAGCGGTCGTCCTGCAGGTGCAGGCCATCGTGGAAGGAGCGCATTTCCTTCTTGTTTTCTTCGCTGACGTTGGCGTATTTGTCCTCGCTCTTGGCCGAGGCCATGGTGCCGTGGCGGCCATGCACCGGGTCGACCAGCATGGCGGACTTGTTGCCCGCCACCAGCAGCCCGAACACCACCAGGAACGAATGCAGCAGCGTCGCGTGGTACGGATCCTTCAGGTTCTCGTGGTACATCTTCCAGTTGCACGGCAGCTCGTTGCGGTAGTAGCCGTGGATCTTGAGCTTCTTGCCCGGGAAGACGGTATCGAAATCGGCCAGGATCTCCGGCGTCAGGTATTCCTCGATGGGTTCGACCTCATCGCTGTAGGACGCGAAGATGACGCCGTTGCGCGTGGTGACGCGCAGCTTGCGCAGGCCGTGGTCTTCGTTCTTGAAGTCCTTGGGCATGCCGCCTTCGCGGTTCACGCCGCGCTTGAAGGGGATGCCCTGTAGATTGCCCTTGAGGTCGTAGGACCACTGGTGGTAGGGGCAGACGAATTCCTTGGCGTTGCCCTGGCTGTGGCGGCAGAACTCCGCGCCGCGGTGGGCGCAGCGGTTCTCGAACACATTGACCGAGCCATCTTCGGCGCGCGACACCACCACCGGGGTCGGCCCGACGTAGGACCGCTTGTAGTCGCCCGCGTTCGGCAGCTCGGCTTCCAGGGCCACGTAGTTCCAGGTCTTGCCGTGAAAGATCTTCTCCACTTCCTGGTCGTAGACGGCGCGGCTGGTGTAGACCCAGTCCGGGATGTAGTGCAGCGCGTCTTCCGGCCAGACACAGTCGGCCAGGGCAGTGTCCTTGGACGCCATCGTAAGGCCGATGACGGTTTGCGATTGATACATGAAAAGCTCCTGTCGATGCGGGGGCGGTATTGGTGGGGTTCAGGACGCGGCGGCGTTCTGCTGGCAGGCTTTCACCAGCGGCTTGAGCGCCACGGTTTCGTCGGCGTAGCGCTCGGGATCGATGGCGATGCCTTGTTCGAACAGCACGCGTAGCTGGCGCAGGTCGCCGCCGGCGTTGATGGCGATGGCATGCACCGGCACGCCGTCGCGGTGGCCAAGCCAGATGAACTTGGGCGCCTCGGCCTGCGCTTGGGGCACGCCGCGGCAGGCATAGACAAGGTCCGGCTGGGGCAGGCCCAGCATCTGCACGTTGCAGCCGTATTGGTCGGTCCAGAACCACGGATAGGGCTCGGCCGGCGCGGGCTGGTCCAGCATGCCGGCCGCGGCCGCGCGCGCCTGTTCGTTGGCGTTCTGCCAGGATTCCAGCCGCAGCGCCATGTTCAGGTGGCGCCGGTGCTGGCTGGCGCAATCGCCGGCCGCATATAGATAAGGGTCGCTGCTGCGGCAGGCGGCGTCCACCGCGATGCCGCCATTGGCGGGGTCCAGCGCCAGGCCGGCCTGCGCGGCCAGCGACACGTCGGGCACCAGGCCGATGGCCACGACCACGACGTCGGCCTCGATGGCGGAGGCGCCCTGCAATTCAATGTTGAAGCGCGCCTGATGCCGCACAGCGGTATCCGCATGGGGCTGCCAGTCGGTGCGGACGATGCGCGCATCCAGGCGCAGGTCCACGCCGGCGTGGCGGACGCGTTCGGCCAGCCAATCCGACAGGGCCGCGGGCAGCACGCGTTCCAGCAGGCGGGGCGCGCTTTCCAGCACGGTGACTGCGGCGCCCAGGGCGCGTGCGGTGGACGCCACCTCCAGGCCCAGGAAGCCGCCGCCGATGACGGCCACGCGCGCCTGCGGCGTAAGGCCGGCGCGCAGCGCCGCGGCATCGTCCAGCGTCCTGATGTAATGCACGCCCGGCGTGCCGCGCGGCAGGCTGGGCAGTTCGCGCGCGCGCCCGCCGGTGGCGAGCAGGCAGCGGCTATAGGGGAGGCTGCGGCCGTCGGCCAGTTCGACCAGGCGCTTGGCAGCGTCGATCCGCAAGGCCTCGATGCCGGTCAGCAGCGTGACGCCTTGCTGTTCATAGAAGTCTTGGGGGTGGACTGCGGTCTGGCCGTGCGCGCCGGGGTTCTGCAGCACGTCCTTGGACAGGGGCGGACGCTCGTAGGGCGCGTGCGCTTCCTGGCCGATCAGCGTGATGGGGCCAGCGTGGCCCAGGCCGCGCAGCGTGGCCGCCGCCACCGCGCCGGTCTGGCCGGCGCCGATGATGAGGATCGGATCTGCGTCAGCCATGGTCAGCCTTGCAGGTTGGCATAGATGTCCTGGCCTTCGACCTTGACCGGATAGATGCGGATGCCGGTGGTGGCGGGCGCGCACATGGCCTGGCCGGTGCGGATGTCGAATTTGGCCTGGTGCAGCGGACATTCGATGCAGCCGTCTTCCAGATAGCCGTCGGACAGCAGCGCGTAGGCGTGGGTACAGACATTGTCGGAGGCGTGGAACTCGCCTTCGATGCGATACAGCGCAAGCTGTTTTTCGCCGGCGGCGACGGGGATCACCTCGTCGTCTTCGGTCAGTTGGTCGGTAGAGGCAATGCGGATCCAGTTCATATCAACTCGCTCGTCAGTATGCTGAGTAATTGTCGTCAGTGTACTGCCTAAAAAAACAAGTCAGGAGCTAGGGATTTCCCCGACAGGCGGCGGGTCGAAGGGCGGCGGCGGGGGCCTATTATGCACGGCGTTCGCAGCCCGCAATCGCGGCCGTCCGCTATATGTAAGGAGTACCCGCAAATAGCCCTCGGAGCCGTGAAAAAAATTCGCTGAAATGAGTGCAAACCCAGGCGTTTCGCGGGCGTCGGCAGTGGGGATTTACCTTGTTGACACTCAAAATTACTGTCAGTATGCTGATCAACAATTCAGTGTGCTAACGTTTTTTTCGGGTGTACGCGAGTGGCGTTGGCATGAGTTGAGGCGGGTCCAAGGGGACTCAATCGAACCAGATCGGGAGCAATGAATGCAACGACGCCGTTTCCTCGCACAAGCCGCCGGCGCAGCCGGCGCGGGCCTCGCCACTGTGGGCATGCCTGCCGTGGCGCAATCCGCGCCGTCGGTGCGCTGGCGCATGTCCACCAGCTGGCCCAAGAGCCTGGACACCATCTACGGCTCGGCCGAAGAACTCTGCAAGCGCGTGGCGCAGCTGACCGACGGCAAGTTCGAGATCCGCGCCTTTCCCGGCGGCGAACTGGTGCCCGCGGCGCAGAACATGGACGCGGTCAGCAATGGCACGGTGGAATGCAACCACGTGCTGAGCACGGCCTACATCGGCAAGAACACCGCCCTGACGTTCGACACCGGCCTGTCCTTCGGCCTGAGCGCGCGCCAGCACAACGCCTGGATCGCCTACGGCGGCGGCTTGAAGATGCTGCGCGCGCTCTACAAGAAGTACAACATCGTCAACCACGTCTGTGGCAACGTCGGCGTGCAGATGGGCGGCTGGTACCGCAAGGAAATCAAGTCCGTCGCCGACCTGAAGGGCCTGAACATGCGCATCGGCGGCATCGGCGGCATGGTGCTGTCCAAGCTGGGCGCGGTGCCGCAGCAGATCCCGCCGGGCGACATCTATCCCGCGCTGGAAAAGGGCACCATCGACGCGGCCGAATGGATCGGCCCCTACGACGACGAGAAGCTGGGCTTCAACAAGGTGGCGCCGTACTACTATTCGCCGGGCTGGTTCGAAGGCAGCGCCTCGATCACCAGCATGGTGCACGACAAGGCATGGGAAGCCCTGCCGCCGGCCTACCAGGCCGCGTTCGAGGCGGCGGCCGGCGAGCAGACCATGCGGATGCTGGCCAACTACGATGCGCGCAATCCGCTGGCGCTGCGCAAGCTGATCGCCGGCGGCGCCAAGGTCAGCTTCTTCCCCAAGGAAGTGATGGACGCGGCGTACAACGCCTCGCAGGAACTGTGGGTCGAGCTCTCGGCCAAGAACCCGGACTTTGCCGCCATCTTCCCCGATTGGAAGAAATTCCAGGCCGAGCAGGCGGCCTGGTTCCGCGTGGCTGAAAGCCCGCTGGACAACTACACCTTCGCCGCCGTGGCGAAGGCCCAGGCCAAATAACAAGCAGGAGATAAAGGGTAGTCATGACGACAGCAAACGCCGATACGCACGGCCGGCCAGGCAAGCCGCAGGGAGTAGGCGCGCGGGTGCCGCGCAAGGAGGACGCGCGCCATCTGCACGGCAAGGGCAATTTCGTGGCCGACATGGCCATGCCCGGTCTCTGCGAGGTGGCTTTCCTGCGCAGTCCGCTGGCGCATGCGCGCATCGCCTCGGTGCGCGTGGCCGAGCAGATCGCGGACAAGGCGTTTGTGCGTCAGGCCATGGCCGACGCGCGCGACATCGTGGCGGATTCCACCTTGCCCAGCTACCAGGTCTCGGCCCAGCCGCCGCTGGCCTCGGGCAAGGTGCGATTCGTGGGCGAGCCCGTAGCCATGGTGTTCGCGCCGACCCGCGCCGAAGCCGAGGACTACGCCGAGATGATCGAGGTCGACTACGACGATCTGCCGGTGTATGCGGACGTCGTCAGCGCCCAGGCCGCCCAGGGCGATTTCGTGCACGAGCAGTGGCGCGACAATGTCTTCGTCACGCTCAACGTCGACAAGCAGTTCGACGAGCTGGCGGCACAGGCCGACGTGGTCGTGCGCCGCAAGATCGACCTGTCGCGGCAATGCATGGTGCCGATGGAAGGAAAGGCCGTGCTGGCCTACTGGGACCATCAGGCCGACCAGCTGGTGGTGGTCAGCGCGACCCAGGTGCCGCATATGATCCGCAGCGTGCTGGCCCAGTGCCTGGACCTGGAGCAGGGCCGGGTGCGGGTGGTGTCGCCGGACGTGGGCGGCGCCTTCGGCTACAAGTGCGTGCTGCAGCAGGAAGAGCTGTGCGTGGCCTGGCTGGCCAAGACCTTCAAGAAGCCGTTCCGCTTCATCGAAGACCGCCGCGAACACCTGACCGCGGGCGCCAATTCGCGCGAGCACCATTATGAAATGGTGGCCTACGCCGACCGCCGCGGCAAGCTGCTGGCGCTGGACGCCAAGATCACCATCGACGGCGGGGCCTATTCGGTCTGGCCGTTCACCATCGGCCTGGAACCGGGCCAGGCCATCGGCAACCTGCCGGGACCTTATGCATTCAAGGGCTATCGCTGCGTGACGCGGGCAGTGGCCACCAACAAGCCGGGCTTCGTGCCGTATCGCGGCGTGGCGCGCACCGGCGTGTGTTTCGCCATGGAACTGACGATGGACGCGATCGCCCGCGAGGTCGGGCGCGAGCCTTGGGAAATCCGCCAGGAGAACCTGGTGCAGGGCGAGCAGATGCCCTATGTCAACGTCACCGGCAAGCACCTGGACAGCGGCGATTATCCGGCCAGCCTGCAGCAGGCCATGGACATGATAGGGGTGGACGCCGTCCGCGAGCGTCAGCGCCAGGGTGAGGCGGACGGCCGCCTCATCGGCGTGGGCCTGGCGACGTACACCGAGCAGGCCGCGCATGGCACTTCGGTGTTCGCCGCCTGGGGCACGCCCGTGATACCGGGCTTCGACCAGGCGACCGCGCGGGTCACGCCGGACGGCGGGCTGGAACTGCGGGTCGGCGTGCATTCGCACGGGCAGGGCATGGAAACCACCTTCGCCCAGATCGCCAATGAGATCCTGGGCGTGGACGTCGCCAGCATCAAGCTGCTGCACGGCGATACGGGGCAGACGCCGTTTTCCACCGGGACCTACGCCTCGCGTTCGCTGGTGATGTCCGGCGGCGCCGTGTCGCAGGCCTGCAAGCGCCTGCTGCCGCGGCTCACGCATATCGGCGCGCATCTGCTGCAGGCCGACCCCGCCAGCGTGGCCTGGAACGGCGACCGGCTGGAAGCCGGCGGCAAATCGGTGTCGGTCAAGGACGTGGCCGACGCATGGTACCTGCGGCCGCAATTGCTGCCGCCCGACGTGGACCCCGCTGGCCTGGAAGTCACCGTGGGCTACAAGCCCAAGGTCGACACTGGCTGTTTCACCTATGCCACCCATGCGGCGGTGGTGGCGGTGGACCCGGGCACGGGCGGCGTGGAAATTCTGGATTATGTGGTGGTGGAGGACTGCGGGACCATGATCAACCCCATGGTGGTCGAAGGCCAGACCATAGGCGGCGTGGCCCAGGGCATAGGCACCGCGTTCTACGAGGAAACGCCTTACGACGACAACGGCCAGCCGCTGGCTTCGACCCTGGCGGACTACATGCTGCCTGGGGCCACCGAGGTTCCGAACATGCGCCTGCACCACTTCGAGACGCCGTCGCCGCATACCGAATTCGGCGCCAAGGGCATGGGCGAGGGCGGCGCCATCGCGCCGCCGGCGGTGCTGTTCAATGCGGTCAACGACGCGCTGCGGCCGTTGGGCGCGGCCGAACTGCTGCGCACGCCCTTGTCTCCGACGCGGGTGCTGGCCGCCATCGCTCAGGGCAGCCGCAAAACCGCAACCGTCGCCGCGGAGGTGACGGCATGAAGGCCGCCGCATTCGAATATTCCCGCCCGGACACGCTGCAGGACGCCTTGCGGGCGCTGCGCGGGCACGAGGGCCGCGCCAAGCTCATGGCCGGCGGCCAATCGCTGGGTCCCATGTTGAACCTGCGCCTGGCGCGTCCGCCCGTCGTCATCGATATCTCCGGCTTGTCCGAACTGCGCACGGTCTCGCGGCAGGATGGCAGGCTGCGCGTCGGCGCGGCCGTGACCCATGCCGAGATCGAGGACGGCGTGCACGAACTGTTGCGCGGGACGCCCATGCAGCAGGTGGCGCCGGGCATCGCGTATCGCGCCGTCCGCAACCGCGGCACGCTGGGCGGCAGCCTGGCGCATGCCGATCCGGCGGCCGACTGGGTGCTGACCGTGGTCGGCCTGGGCGCGACGCTGGAGATCGCCGGGCCGGACGGCGTGCGCATGCTGCCGGCGGAAGACTACATGCAGGGCGCCTACACCACCGGGCTGCGCGAAGACGAGCTGATCGCCGCGGTGCACATCCCGGAAGCCGGGCCGCAGGCGCGCTGGGGCTACTACAAGTTCTGCCGCAAGACCGGCGAATTCGCCGAGGCCAGTTGCGCCGCGTGGTTCGATCCGTCCTCGAAGACGGCGCGCATCGCGGTGGGGGCCCTGGACGGTGCGCCCAGATTGCTGCCCCAACTGGCCGCGCGCATCGCGCAGCACGGACTGGCGGGCCTGGATGACGCGCTGCTGGCCAGCGAGCTGGCCGGCGTCATGCAGGACAAGGATGAACACCATCGCAAGCTGCACGGGACCGCGGTGACGCGCTGCCTGGCGCAGGCCTTGGGTTGACAGGAATGAGCATGGTTCAGGTGACATTGGAAGTAAACGGCAAGCGCGTGTCGCACGAGGCGCCAGCGCGCATGCATCTGGGGGATTTCCTGCGGGATCAGGCGCGCCTGACCGGCACCCATCTTGGCTGCGAGCACGGCGTCTGCGGCGCCTGCACGGTGCTGGTGGACGGCGCGCCGGTGCGCTCCTGTATCTCCTTCGCAGTGGCCTGCGAGGGCCGGCAGGTGACCACCATCGAAGGCTATGACGCCGATCCGGTGATGCAGCGGCTGCGCGCCGCCTTTACCAGGCACCACGCCTTGCAATGCGGTTACTGCACCCCGGGCATGCTGGCGACCTCGCGCGATATCGTGCTGCGCTTGCCGGATGCGGATGAAGGCCGGGTGCGTGTCGAGCTGTCCGGCAATCTGTGCCGCTGCACCGGCTACATGGGCATCGTCGCCGCCGTCATGTCGGTGCTGGCCGAGCTGCGGGAACAGCCCGACCCCGCGGTAGAGGCGCTGCGCGCCGCCCAGGCGCAGGGCCGCGGCGCCGCGCCTGCGGCGGAAAAGCCGGTGGCGTTCGCGGGGTTCACGCCGGCCGTGGCCAGCCATCCGGCTGCAAGCGCCGCTGCGGCGCCGGCTCCGGCAGCCGCTCCGGCCGGTAGAAAGGAAGGCAAGAAGGAAGGCCGTGGCAGCCAGATCGACGGCGGCTTCAAGGTGCCTTTCCCGGCTGCGGAGGTCTGGGCCTTCATGGTGGATCTGCCGGCCCTGGCCAGCTGCCTGCCGGGCGCCTCGATCGAGGAACACGAGGGCGACCGGGTCAAGGGCAAGATCGCGATCAAGTTCGGCCCCATGTCCGCCGCCTTCAATGGCGCGGCCCGCCTGGAACGCGACGACGCGGCCATGCAGGCGGTGTTCCGCGGGGCAGGGCAGGACTCGCTCAGCCAGTCGCGCGCCAACGGCGACATCACGTATCGCGTGGAGGCGCTGTCGCCTACGGAAACGCAGGTCCACGTGAACCTGCTGTATTCGCTGCAGGGACCGTTGGCGCAGTTCTCGCGTTCCGGCCTGGTGCAGGACTTCGTGCGCCGCATGATCGCGGATTTCGGCAACAACGTTACCGCCCGGCTGCGCCGGCCCGCCGCCGCGGGCGAAGCGCCGGTCCAGGCCAGTTTCAATCCCACGGCCATGTTCTTCAGCGTGCTGTGGGCGCGCATCAAGCGGTGGTTCGGCCGCGGCGGCTGAACACGCGTGGTACCGGCGGCCGCGGGCGCGGCCGCACAGTGTCGACACATAACGGGGAAAATCATGCTCGCGGTATTCGCAAGAAACTGGCGCAACGCATTGTTGGGCCTGGCCGCTGTCGCGCTCAGCGCGCCCGCCTGGTCCCAGGCTTTGGAGCCTTTGAAGGTGCGGCTGGACTGGACGCCCTGGGGCGTGCACGGCGCGTTCCACCTGGCGCAGCAGAAGGGCTGGTACAAGCAGGCCGGCCTGGACGTGACGCTGGAAGACGGCAACGGATCCGTCACGACGGTGCAGATCGTCGGCGCCGGCGACAGCTTCGACCTGGGGCATGCCGCCCTGGCTTCGGCCATGATCGCCCGCGAGAAAGGCATGCCGGTCAAGGCCGTGGCCGTGTTCGCCCGGCAGAGCGATATCGGGCTGCTGGTCCCGGCCGACGCCGGCATCACCGGCCCGGCGCAGCTCAAGGGCAAGAAGGTGGCCTATACGGCGGGCTCGCTGGAAGCGCCGTTCATCGACGCCTTCCTGGCCGCGGGCAAGCTCAAGAAGAGCGACCTGGAACTCATCAACGTGGATGCCGCCAGCAAGGCGTCGACCTATGCCGTGGGGCGGGCCGACGCTGCATTCTCCACCATTCCGTTCTTCCTGCCCGTGGTGTCGCAGAACCGCCCGTCCAGCGCGGTGCGCTTCGCCGATTACGGCCTGAACATGCCCAGCTTCGGCCTGTTCGCCAATGAGTCCAAGCTGGCACAGCGGCGCGATGCCATCGCGCGCTTTGCCAGCGTCAGCGCGCGGGCCTGGGAGTACATCTACGCGGGACACCAGGACGAGGCGGTCGCCGCCATCCTGGCGCAGCGGCCGCAGGCGCGGCTGGACAAGAAGGTGCTGCGCGGGCAGATCGACGCCTTGCAGCCGTACTTCGGCCAGCCGGCGGCGGGCGCGCGGCTGGGCGCCATCGTGCCGCAGGACTGGACGCAGGCCGTAACGACCTTGTCGACGGTCGGGTTGATCAGCGCCAGCGCGCAGCCCGCCACGTTCTATGCGCCCGACCTGGTGCATCCGGAACGCTACGACAGCCTGGTGCAGCCATGACGCAATGGGCCGTGTCCGCCAAGGACGTGCGCAAGCGCTACCCGGGCGCGGCAGGCGTCGAAGCGCTGGCGTCGGTGTCGGTAGACGTGCCGCGCGGCCGCTTCGTCAGCATCCTGGGACCCAGCGGCTGCGGCAAGAGCACGTTCCTGCGTTGCGTGGCCGGGCTGGAGACCGTCTCCAGCGGCGAGCTGCGGGTGGAGGGCGTGCCGGTGCAGGGGCCGCCGGACGGCATGGGCATGGTGTTCCAGCGCGACGCGCTGCTGGAATGGCGCAGCGTGCGCCGCAACATCCTGCTGCCGGTGGAATTCGCACACAAGCCGGTGGCCGCCTATGCCGACAAGGTGCGCGCGCTGCTGGCCCTGACCGGGCTGGAGAAGTTCGCCGAGAGCTACCCGCGCGAGTTGTCCGGCGGCATGCGCCAGCGCGCCGCCATCTGCCGGGCGCTGGTGGACGATCCGAAGCTGCTGCTCATGGACGAACCCTTCGGCGCGCTGGATGCGCTGACGCGCGACCAGATGAACGTCGAGCTGCAGCGGATCTGGATGGAAACCCGCAACACGGTGCTGTTCGTGACGCACGGCATCGCCGAGGCCGTGTTCCTGGGCGACGTGGTGATGGTGTTCTCGCCGCGCCCGGGCCGCATCCTCGAAACCATAGAAATCGACCTGCCGCGGCCCCGGCCGCTGGCGCTGCGCGAGACGCCGCAATTCGGCGAATACGTGCGGCACATCCGCGGCATGTTCCAGAGCATGGGCCTGATAGACGAGGGCGCGCGCGCCGCGTCCGGCGTGGAGTCCGTCCAATGAGCGCGCTCTTGAAAGGCGCGGGCCGGCGCATGGCCGGGCTGGTGTCGGTGTTGGTCTTCCTGCTGCTGTGGGAAGCCGCGGCGCGGATTTTCCATGTGCGCGCCATCATGCTGCCGCTGCCTGGCCAGGTGGCGCTGGAGCTGGCCGCGGAATGGAGCTGGTACGCCGGCCATGCCGCCTATACGCTGATGACCACGCTGGCCGGCTTTGCGCTGGCGGTGGTGGGCGGCGTCGCGATCGCCGTCATGCTGGTGGGATCGCGTTGGTTCGAACGCTTCATCTATCCCTTGATCGTGGCCCTGAACAGCGTGCCCAAGGTCGCCATCGCGCCCTTGTTCGTGATCTGGATGGGCACGGGCGCCGAACCCAAGATCGCCATTGCCTTCCTGATCGCCGTGTTCGCGATGATCGTGGACACCGTCCACGGCCTGCGCTCGGTGCCGCAGGACGTGCTGGACCTGGGCCGCGTGCTGAAAGGTTCGCGCCGCGATTTCTTCTTCAAGGTGCGGCTGCCGAGCGCGCTGCCTTCGATCCTGGCGGGCATGAAGGTCTCGATTTCGCTGGCGCTGGTGGGCGCCATCGTCGGCGAGTTCGTCTCCTCGCAGCGCGGTTTGGGCTACGTGATCATGAGCGCCCAGGGCACCTTCGACACGGTGCGGGTGTTCGCCGCGATCTTCGTGCTGGCCCTGATGGGCATGCTGCTGTTCGCCTTGCTGGGGTGGCTGGAAAGGCGCGTGACGCCCTGGCTGCGCCACCACCGCGAAGACGACTGACAGGTTCAAGCCCGGGGCACCACGGGCTGAATGTGGGGCAGGTGCGTGATTAGAAACGATTCTGGGGAAAACAGATGCAAGCACTACTCGCCTTGTCGCGTGGCATAGACGCGATCAATCTGCGCATGGGCCGGGCTGTGTCCTGGGTCACGCTGCTGGTTGTGCTGGTGAGCGCCGGCAACGCCATCATGCGCAAGATATTCCATGACAGCTCGAACGCCTGGCTGGAGCTGCAGTGGTACATGTTCGGCGCCATGTTCCTGCTGACCGCAGGCTACACGCTGCTGAAGAACGACCACGTCAGGGTGGACATCATTGCGTCGCGGCTGTCGCGCCGCGCGCAGATCGGGATCGAGATCTTCGGCGTGCTGTTCTTCCTGCTGCCCGCCTGCCTGCTGATCATGTACCTGTCCTGGCCGGTGTTCATGGATTCGTACCTCAGCAACGAGCATTCCTCCAATTCCGGCGGACTGATCCGCTGGCCGGTCAAGCTGCTGATTCCGGTGGGCTTCGCGCTGCTGGTGCTGGCCGGCGTGTCGCACCTGATCAAGTGCGTGGGCTTCCTGATGGGACGCTGCCGCGATCCGCGCGAACGCGAAGGCGCCAAGAGCGCGGAAGAAGAACTGGCCGAGGAAATCGCCCGCGAAGCGCAGGCGCGCGAAGCGGCCGCGCAGAACGAACTGGATAAGAAGGGCCGCTGATCATGGAGTTTCTCATTGCCAATCTGGCGCCGATCATGTTCGCGACGCTGATTATCTTTCTTCTGTTGGGCTTTCCGGTGGCGTTCGCGCTGGCGGCCAACGGCATTCTGTTCGGCCTGGTCGGCATGGAGCTGGGTCTGCTCAACTCCTCGCTGTTCCAGGCGCTGCCGCAGCGCGTGTTCGGCATCATTTCCAACGACACGCTGCTGGCGGTGCCGTTCTTCACGCTGATGGGCCTGGTGCTGGAACGATCCGGCATGGCCGAGGACCTGTTGGAGACCATAGGCCAGCTGTTCGGCTCGATCCGTGGCGGCCTGGCCATCGCGGTGGTCTTCGTGGGCGCGATGTTGGCGGCGACCACGGGCGTGGTGTCGGCCTCGGTCATTTCCATGGGCTTGATCTCGCTGCCCATCATGTTGCGCAACGGCTACGACCGCAAATTGGCCAGCGGCGTGATCGCGGCGTCCGGCACGCTGTCGCAGATCATTCCGCCTTCGCTGGTGCTCATCATCCTGGCGGACCAGCTTGGACGTTCCATCGGCGACATCTACCGCGCCGCCATGGTGCCGGGCTTCATCCTGGCGGGCCTGTACATCGTCTACGTCGTCATCATGAGCCTGCTGAAGCCGGATTCGGCGCCCGCGCTGCCGGAAGAGGCGCGCCGCTTCCAGGAGCCGAACGGCGGCCGCGGCGGACGTTCGCTGCTGGTGCTGATGACGATTTCCGCCGTGTCGGCCTACTTCCTGGGACTCTGGGTCGAGAACAACACCGCGCCGATGGACGAGCGCATCGTGGTGGCGCTGCTGTTCTGGGGCGCGACGGCCTTCGTCATCGCGCTGGTCAACAAGGCGCTGGGCCTGGGCCTGCTGTCGGCCCTGGCCGAGCGCGTAACCTTCGTGATGATCCCGCCGCTGGCGCTGATCTTCCTGGTGCTGGGCACCATCTTCATCGGCGTGGCCACGCCCACGGAAGGCGGCGCCATGGGCGCGGTGGGCGCCATCCTGATGGCGGTGGCGCGCCGCCGCCTGTCGCTGGACCTGCTCAAGCAGGCCATGGACACGACCACCAAGCTGTCCTGCTTCGTGGTGTTCATCCTGGTGGGTTCCACCGTGTTCGGCCTGACTTTCCGCGCCGTCAACGGCGACCTGTGGGTCGAGCATCTGCTGACCGGCCTGCCGGGCGGACAGTGGGGCTTCCTGATCGTGGTCAGCATCCTGACCTTCGTGCTGGCCTTCTTCCTGGACTTCTTCGAACTGGCGTTCATCATCGTGCCGCTGCTGGGGCCGGTGGCCGACAAGCTGGGCATCGACCTGATCTGGTTCGGCGTGATCCTGGCCGTCAATATGCAGACCTCGTTCATGCACCCGCCGTTCGGCTTCGCGCTGTTCTACCTGCGATCCGTGGCGCCGCGCGACCGCTACAAGGACCGGGTCACGGGCAAGATGATCGAGCCGGTCACCACGGGACAGATCTATTGGGGTTCGGTGCCGTTCATCGTGATCCAGCTGTTGATGGTGGCCGCGGTGATGGCGTTCCCGGGCATGGTGATGCACTACAAGGGCACGGCTGCGGTCGTCGATCCCAGTTCGGTTTCGCTGGAGGTCGGGGGCAGCGGCTACGGGGGCAGCGCCTACGGCGCGGATGCCAATCCGTTCAAGTGATGCGGCAGGGGCGCCCAGGGGGCGCCCCTTGACTTTCAGGGCTTGACCGCGTGTGTGGCCAGGAACGTCGGCAGGAAACGGTCGATCAGGAAGCGCGGCTGAGGCTGCTCATCCTCATAGAATCCCTTCAACAGGAATCCGGCTTCCAGCTGGCCGCCGATCTGTTCGCCCAGACTGTGCCCGAACACCAGCGCGTCGCCCCGGCCCTGCTTTTCCGCCAGTTCCGATGCGCTCAGGTCGCGCAGGTCGGAGTAGGGCAGCCGGAAGCGCGGCCGGATCAGACCCTGTTCGGCCAGTTCCGGCGCGCGGTCTCCGACGAACACGACCGGGTTGTAGAAGCTGCTGAGCAGCCTGCCGCCATGCTTCAGCACCCTGAAGCACTCCCGCCATACGGGCCGCACGTCAGGCACGTACAGGTTGGAGATCGGATGCACGATGCAGTCGAAGGACGTGTCGGCGAACGCCGAAAGATCCCGCATGTCTCCCTGCGCGGTTACGAGCGCCAGGCCGTCGCGGCGCGCGACCATCTCGTCCTGGGCCAGCTGCAGCGGCGAAGCGTCGAACACGGTCACGTCCGCGCCGGCCGCGGCCAGCACGGGCGCCTGTTGGCCGCCGGCGGAGGCCAGGCACAGGATGCGCGGAGCCGGATTCATCGCCGGCAGCCAATCCGCGGGCAGGGCGCGCGGCGTGATGTGCACCCGCCAGTCGCCGCGGCGCGCGGCCTCGATCGTTTCGGGGCCGACCGGTTGCGACCAGGCGCATTGCTGCGCGGCCTGGCGGTCCCAGGCGGCGCGGTTGTGTTGATAGATATCGATGGTGGTGTCAGTCGCAGGCATTGCGTTTTCCTTGTGTGAAGGGGAAAACTGCCGATGCGCGGAATCCGCGAGCCTGAGCCTTGCGGGGGCAGTCCGCGGCGCGCCGATGGGCGCCGGGTCCTGCAAGACATCAGAATGGAACAAGCAATGCGGCTCGCGCGCCAGGCAGCGCGGGGAGTCAAGATGCGCGTGGGCATCCCGGCATTTACTTGTTCACTCTGAGTGCTCCGGTGGAAGGGGAGAGGGTTGCAAGCTTAACCCGGGCGGCGCGGCGGGGACAAATGACAGTCTGGAACCGGCGCAGGCTCGACGCGGCGCCGGACCCGCCACTACGCGCCGCGCGGCGCCGTGATGACATGCGCCTGGATTCTTCCTGTGATGGGACCCGCGCCGTAGCGCGCACGCAGCGCGTCGGCCGCCGCATTGACGGCCTGATCCAGCATGTCCGCGCCGCGGGCCTCGATCTCGTTGCGCAACGGCGTACCCTGGCAATAGGCCATGGCAGCCGTTTGGGGCGTGTCCGCACGGCTTTCGAAGGCAACGGTTTCCAGCGTCTGCCGGTCGGTGAATCCGGCGCGGGCCAAGTCGGCTCTGATGACGGCCGCGTCGTAATAGCCATGGGGAATCCGGCTCATGAAACGGGGCGGGTCGCCGGGGAACAGCCGAGCCAGGGCCTGCTCCACCGTATCGGCAAACGCGTTGTCCTCGATGCGGTCCCAGACGTTGAACAGGAAGGCGCCGCCGGGCCGCAAGACCCGGCGCGCTTCGGCGTAGGCTGCGGCCTTGTCCGGCAGGAACATGTAGCCGAACTGGCAGACCACGGCATCGAAGGCCTGGTCCTCAAACGGCAGCTTCAGGGCGTCGGCCTGGCGCCAGGTGACGGCGCGGCTTGTGCCCAGGGCCTGGGCCTGTTCCAGCATGGCCGGATTCAGGTCGGTCGCGACGATGGCCGCGCCAGCGGGCAATTGGTCCGCGAGCTGGCGCGTCACCGCGCCGGTGCCTGCGGCGACCTCCAGCACGGCGGAAGGGCGCAGCGCTGCGGTTCGCGCGGCGATGTCCGCCGCATAGGGTTGGAAGACGAGAGGAACCATGTACCGCTGGTAGAACTGCGGAATGGATCCGGAGAAAACACGATCGCCAGGGGTGGTGTTCATGATGTTCGACTCCAAAGCGGCCGCGCGGAGCGGTCTTCAGATTGAACTTGCCCTCGTCCGGTGCCGGACGGGAATTCTATTTTAGGCAATGCGAGTAGGTGTGGCGAAGAGAGGAACGATGCGAGAGGCTTACATCCTTGTAGCCCCTGGGCCTCATATTCCGCGAGTCAGCCTGATTTTGTAGCCCCTGGGGAGCGGAATGGTTGGCTGGCGCATATAGTTTAGTTCGATCCATTTTGTGCCTTTTGGGCTACAAAATGGATAGAATGTCCTTGTTTTGATGCCCAGGGGCTACAAATGACGACTTTAGGTGATGTGGCGGAAATGCTGAAGAACGTCCGTAAGCAGAATCGCCTTTCCCAAGACGAACTGGCCTCTCGCGCTGGCGTTGCTCGTACGACGGTTACGCGCATGGAAACGGTGGCGCGTGGGGACATGAGTGTGTCCGCGCTGGTTCGTTTACTGGATGCTGCGGGTTATGACCTCAAATTCGTAAAGCGCGGCCATGGCCGGACCGTTGAAGACATACTTGCTGAACAGCGACGCGGAGAGTGAGCTATGCGGCTGGACGTGTACGTTCTCGGGCAGCAGGTCGCCAAGCTCTATCGCGAGGCTGACGAGTATGTTCTTCAATATGAGCCGGACACGCCGGACAGCAGTTTCGTCAGTCTGGCGATGCCGGTACGCCAAGAGGCGTGGCGTTGGCCACGCGATCTGCATCCATTCTTTCGCCAGAACCTGCCCGAAGGCTACCTGCTCGGCGTGATCCGCGAACTGTTCGGACCTCTTCTGGATGGGACTGATCTTTCACTGTTGGCCGTGGTCGGGGCGGCCGGTATCGGCCGGGTGGCCGTGACTGTGGAAGGTGCCGCGCCGGGTGTCGACCTCAGTCCGTTGAACATTGACGAGCTGCTTACCGCCGAGAAATCAGCTGCCCTTTTTGAAGAGCTGGTGCGCCGTTACGCGCGTAGTGCGGTATCAGGCGTGGTGCCAAAATTTCTTGCACCAGAAGAACGGTTGGGCGCGGGGAAGGACGCAGGCAAGACGACGTTGCGCACTGCCCAGCACATCATCAAAGGTTCGGATAAGGCGACCGACTTCCTGGGTTTCAACGAGCACTACACATTGAAAGTGCTCGCACGCCTGAACGTTGTGCCGGTGGTTCAAACACAGATGTCCGCGGATGGACGGATCCTGGTGGTGGATCGCTTCGATGTGGACACTGAAGGACGGCCTGCCTATGGGGTGGAGGACGCCTGCAATCTGCTCGGCCTGCCGCCGCACGAAAAATACAGTCCGTCGACAGAACGGGCGCTGAGCGCGACCAGGGCATATATTCCGTCTGCCATCAGACGCCAGCAGAACTTGCTGTTTGCTTGGCAGACGCTTGCAAACTACGTCGTGCGAAACTCCGATTGCCACGCCAAGAACATTGCCGTGTACTACTCAACCCTTGGGGATGTGCGCTACACGCCGGTGTATGACGTGGTGACGACCCAGGCGTATCCACAATTCAGCAGCGCGCCGGGCTTGGCCGTGGCTGGCCGGAAGACCTGGTCGCCGGGCAAGGCGCTCTCGCGATTTTGCACCGCTCGGCTGGATATCTCGCCCAGGGACTACCAGGACATGGTCGAACAACTCTGTGAGTCTGCTGTGGAGGTCGGCAAGGAGATCATAGAAGCGGCCAAGAATGAACCGCGATGGAAATGGATCGCCAGACAGATGGTGCATGCTTGGAATGAGGGCATGTGCTCGCTTCGGAGCGTTCAACTGGAAAGGAAGTACCGCGGACTTGAAGCTGCCATAGAGAATGCCGGGCTCGGGGCGCCAGATGTTCCAGCGTCCGCCAACGCGGCTATAGGACGTTCTGAAATGATCGCTCCGCCCGCCCGAAAGCGGACATGACGAACGAGGGTAGCGGCGTCATGTCCATGAACGGAAGTCGAGGTCTCCCGCGCGATGGGCAAGAATGGCGGTTGCGTTCGCCTAAGCGCCCAGCCGCGCCTGTTCCGCCGCCAGATAAGCGTCCCGCGACGGCAGCAGATGCTCCCGGCACAGCGCCATCAACCCCTCCCGGTCGCCATCCCGCAGCGCGTGGATCATGGCCCAGTGTTCCTGGCGGGCGCGTTCGCGGTAGCCGGCGGCGGCCAGCGAGCCGAAGCGGATGGGGTGGGTGCGGCGGGCGTATTCCTCGATGGCCTGGCACAGCACCGCGTTGTCCAGCAGGCTGAAGAACTCGCGATGAAAGCGCTGGTTGCTGCGGAACACGCGACGCGCGTCGCCATCGGCGACCGCGGCATCGTGTTCACGCTGCACGGCCACCAGCGCCGCCAGCCGCGCCTGCGGCACGGGCAGCGGGATCTGGCTGGCGGCATGCACTTCCAGCACCTGGCGCAGCGCGTACAGCTCCATGACTTCGCGCACCGCGTACGCGCGCACGACCGCGCCGATGTTGCGCTTTTTCTCCACCACGCCGAGCGCCTCCAGGTCGGCCAGCACCTGGCGCACCACGTGGCGCTTGAGCGAGAAGCGCGCCATGAGTTCGTCTTCGGTCAGGCGCTGGCGCGGATGCAGCCGGCCGAAGACGATGTCTTCTTCCAGGATGGCGACCGCGGCCTGCGCGGCGTCCGGGGCCAGTACCGGCGCGGAGTCGGGGGCGAGGGCGTCCATGGGCTTGCCGCCTACTTCTTGGGCACGGTGTCGCGCGTGACGCCGGCGCGCAGGAAGTCGAAGTCCACGCCCTGGTCGGCCTGGGTCACGGTCTGCAGGAACAGCTTGCGGTAGCCGCGTTCGGCGACGGGGCGGACGATGGGCTGGGCCGCGGCGCGGCGCGCCAGTTCGGCGTCGTCCACCAGCAGCGCGATCTCGCGGTTGGCCACCGACAGGCGGATGCGGTCGCCGTTCTGCACGTAGGCCAGCGGGCCGCCGATGGCGGCTTCGGGCGTGACGTGCAGCACGATGGTGCCGGCGGCGGTGCCGCTCATGCGGCCGTCGGAGATGCGCACCATGTCCTTCACGCCGGCGCGCGCCAGCTTCCTGGGGATGGGCATGTAGCCGGCTTCGGGCATGCCCGGCGCGCCGGTCGGGCCGATGCGCTTGAGCACCAGGATGTCTTCGGCGGTGACGTCCAGCGCCTCGTCGTCGATGCGCCGCGCCATGTCCTCGGCGTCCTCGAACACCACGGCGCGGCCTTCGTGCTCCATCAGCTTGGGGTTGGCGGCGGATTGCTTGATGATGGCGCCGCCGGGGGCCAGGTTGCCGCGCAGCACGGCCAGGCCGCCCACGGGGTAGATGGGCGAGGCCGCCGTGCGGATCACGTCCTGCGGGAAAGCGGGCGGGGCGTCGTCGAGTTCCTCGCCCAGCGTGCGGCCCGACACGGTCAGCGCGTCCAGGTGCAGGTAGGGACGCAGCTCGCGCAGCAGCGCCGGCATGCCGCCGGCGTGGTGGAAGTCTTCCATGTAGTGCTGGCCGGAGGGCTTGAGGTCGACCAGCACGGGCGTTTCGCGGCTGATGCGGTCCAGTCCGGCCAGGTCGATGTCGATGCCCAGGCGGCCGGCGATGGCCGTCAGGTGCACGATGCCGTTGGTGGAGCCGCCGATGGCCAGCAGCACGCGCAGGGCGTTCTCGATGGACTTGCCGGTGAGGATGCGCTCAGGCGTCAGGCGCGAGGCGGCCATGGCCACGGCGGTGGCGCCGGTCTTCTCGGCGACGCGCACGCGGTCGGCGGTGACGGCCGGGGCCGACGCGCCGCCGGCCACCATCATGCCCAGGGCTTCGGTGATGCAGGCCATGGTGCTGGCCGTACCCATCACGGAACAGGTGCCCACGCTGGCGACCAGCTGGTTGTTCACGTCCGAGATCTCGGCCGCGTCGATCTCTTCGGCGCGGTAGCGGCCCCAGTAGCGGCGGCAGTCGGTGCAGGCGCCCACGCGCTCGCCGCGGTGCGAGCCGGTCAGCATGGATCCCGTGACCAGCTGGATGGCGGGCACGCCGGCGGACGCCGCGCCCATCAGTTGGGCCGGTACGGTCTTGTCGCAGCCGCCGATCAATACCACGGCGTCCATGGGCTGGGCCCGGATCATTTCCTCGGTGTCCATGGACATGAGGTTGCGCAGGTACATGCTGGTGGGCTGGGAGAAGCTCTCGTGCACCGAAATGGTGGGGAAGTCCATGGGCAGGCCGCCGGCCAGCATGACGCCGCGCTTGACCGCCTCGATCAGTTGCGGGGCGTTGCCGTGGCAGGGGTTGTAGCTGCTGCCCGTGTTGACGATGCCGATGATGGGGCGCGACAAGGCGTCGTCGGTCAAGCCCGCTCCCTTGATGAAGGCCTTGCGCAGGAACAGCGAAAAGCCGGTGTCGCCGTAGTTGGTGAGCCCGCGGGCCACGCCGCGCGCCGTGGCGCCGTCACTGCTGAAAGGGTCCGGCGCAGCTGCGTCGTTCTTGGTCTCGTCCTTCATTTTTGATCTCGATAATATTATTGATAATCTGATGGCGGCATCATAGCCAGCCTTTGAAAACACCCGCAAGCGATTTATCAGTGCCGTTCAATTGATCTTATTAATAGATCAGTCGATAGAAAAATTCTGATTCTTCAATCAAGTTGCCGAACCTACACTGGCCCGGTTGACGAGCCGGGCGTCCGTTTCATTCCTATACCCATCCCGGCAGGAGACCTACATGTCAGACCTGCGTCTGCGGCCGCGCCGCGCCGTGTTGTTTTCCCTGCTGGCCTTGTGCGCCGGCATGTCCGTTCCCGCCCTGGCCGCCGACGCCTACCCCGACAAGCCCATCCGCATGATCGTGCCGTACCCGCCCGGAGGCGCGACCGACGTCATCGGCCGCGTGCTGGCGCAGGAGCTGACCGGCGCGCTGGGCCAGTCGGTGATCGTGGAGAACCGGGCGGGCGCCGCCGGCAACATCGGCGCCGACCAGGTCGCCAAGGCGCAGCCCGACGGCTACACGCTGCTGATGGGCGCGCTGACCAGCCATTCCATCAACGCCGCCCTGTACCGCGGCCGCGTCACCTATGACGTGGAGAAGAGCTTCGCGCCGGTGTCCATCGTGGGCACGGTGCCGCTGGTGTTCGTGGTGAATCCGTCGGTGCAGGCGAAAACGCTGGCCGAGTTCATCGCGCTGGCCAAGTCCAAGCCCGGCTACATCACCATGGGTTCTGCCGGCAACGGTTCGCCGCAGCATCTGGCCGCCGAAATGTTCAAGCGCACCGCTGGCGTGGAAGTGCTGCACGTGCCCTACAAGGGTAGCGGCCCGGCCATGACCGACCTGATGGGCGGGCAGGTGCTCAGCATGATCGAAACCGTGCCCGCGGCGCAGGGCAGCATCAAGGCCGGCAAGCTGCGCGCGCTGGCGGTGACGTCGGCGCAACGGGTGGACGCGCTGCCGGACGTGCCGACCGCGGCCGAAGCCGGCCTGAAGGATTTCGAGGTCAGTTCGATGTTCGGGATCGTGGCGCCGGCCAATACCCCGGCGCCGGTGATCGAGCGTTTGAATGGCGAGCTGAAGAAGATCCTGGCCAAGCCGGAGGTCCAGGCCTCGCTGCTGAACCAGGGCGCCATCGCCACCTGGACCACGCCGGCCGACGCCGGCGCCCGCGTGTCGGCCGAACTGGCGCGTTGGACCAAGGTCATCGACGAAGCGGGCGTGAAGGGGGATTAATACCCCTAAAGTTGTGGCTATACGTCACACGCCGGAAGTTCCGCCGGGAACCTCCGGCGATTTTGTTTGTGCGCGCGCTCGCGAAAGACGCAACAAGGCTTGCGCGCAAACTGAGGAATACGCACTGAAAAAAGGGTGCATGCAAAGTTTTGCGCTATGAACCGCCAAAAGGGACGCAATAAACCGCAATAAAGCTCTCGCGAGATTGTATACAGTGGTTGACCCCGAATAGACTAGGCCGTAATGTAGTTTGCGGGCCTTCCCAGGACGGCAGAAGGGGGATAACAATGACAGACGACCAGGACGAAAAGTCGATTCTGTACACGCATTTCGGAACGCATAGTCCGTATTGGCGTCTGTCCGCCGATAGCGACGCGTTCGAACTTGCAGCAGTCAAGGGCGCAGCCAATATCGCGATGGCATTGCGCCCGGAACAAGCCGAGACGATACGCAGCCTGACGGGCATCACGTCCAGCGTGCGCATCGACATCTCGCTGTACGGCGACATGCTCAGGCTCCACCTGGTGGGCCGCAAGATCAATCCCAACGAATGGGCCGGCACCGCGTCCGCCCATTCCGACACTGAATCCGTAGCCAAGGATCTGGTCGAAGGCCTGTCGTTTGCCGAGACCGTGGTGTCCGAGGCCAACTCGGTCATCGTCATCGTCGACCAGAACGGCCGGGTGCAGCGCTTCAACAAGCTCAGCGAGGAATACACCGGCAAGCGCGAGCAGGACATCATCGGCCGCAGCGTGTTCGAGATGTTCATGACGCGCGAAGAGGCGATCGCCTCGCGCCGCAATATCGCCGAGTTCTACAAGCGCGGGCAATCCTACGAGGCCGAGCGCCTCATCAATACGGTCAAGGGGCCGCGCCTCTTCCTGTTCCGCAACAAGTTCGTCACCAGCGGCAGCGGCGAAAAGCGCGTCTACCTGATCTGCTCGGGCACCGACATCACCGAGGAACGCCAGGCGCAGGAGCGCCTGCGGGTGCTGGCCAATACCGACATGCTGACCAACCTGCCCAACCGCCACGCGATCACGACGCGGCTGAAGGCGGCGCTGGCGGCGGGCGAGGACGGGCGGGGCGGCGTGCTGTTCCTGGACCTGGACAATTTCAAGCGCATCAACGATCACTACGGCCACGGCTTCGGCGACCGTCTGTTGAAGTCGGTGGCGGTCGCGATCTCGTCCTGCCTCGCCGAAGGCCAGACCCTGGCGCGGCTGGGCGGGGACGAATTCATCGTGCTGCACGAGGCCGCGCAGACCTGGGAGCTGGAGGCGACCGCCCAGCGCATCATCGAACGGCTGCGCGAGCCTTTCCGCCAGGGGCTGATCGAGGTCTACACCAGTTGCTCCATCGGCATCGCCATGTATCCGGAGCACGGCGCCGACCTGGACAGCGTGGTGCGCAGCGCCGACATCGCCATGTATGTGGCCAAGGAAGCGGGGCGCCATACCTACCGCGTGTTCCAGCCCGAGATGGACCGCCGCAACGCGGACTACGTCTGGCTGGACACCAATCTGCGCAAGGCGCTGGCCGAAGACCATCTGATGCTGTACTACCAGCCCAAGCTGGCCGGCCGCAATGGCGAGGTCGACGGGGTCGAAGCCCTGGTGCGCTGGCGTTCGCCGGAACGCGGCATGGTCGGCCCCGCCGTCTTCATTCCGTACGCCGAGGAGTCGGGCCTGATCTCGCCGCTGGGCGTATGGGTCATGCGTGAAGCGGCCAGGCAGGCCGCGGCCTGGAAGCGCGACGGCCTGAACATCCGCATCGCCATCAATATGTCGGCGCGGCAGTTGAATGACAAGGGCGTGGTCAGCGACTTCATGCGCGCCATCAACGACGCCAGCCTGGATCCCTGCCTGCTGGACATCGAACTGACCGAAAGCTGCCTGATCGACGACGAAGGCGCCGCCATCGAACTGATCAAGCAGTTCCGCCAACTTGGCGCGCGGGTCCATCTGGACGACTTCGGCACCGGCTATTCCTCGCTGTCGCAGCTGGCCCGCATTCCGCTGGACGCGATCAAGCTGGACGCCAGCTTCGTGCGCGGCGTCAACGAGAACCCGGTGTCGCAGGCGCTGGCGCGCGCCATCGTCGCGGTGGCGCGCACGCTGGAGCTCAAGGTGATCGCCGAGGGCGTGGAAACGACCGAAGAAGCCGTGTTCGTCGACACCCTGGGCGTGGACGCCAAACAGGGCTACCTGTACGCCAAGCCCATGCCGGCGGCGGAGTTCACCGCCTGGCTGGCTCAGCGCCGCCGGCTGCATCTCATTGCCTGACGCAGCCGGCAGCGCCTTACCGCATCAATGCATGGTGGCTTCCAGGGCGGACTCCGCGCTGGAAGAACTGCGGCGGTTCTGCGCCATCACCAGGCGCTCCATGTAGGCGCGGTCCTTCGGGTCGATCGAGAACGCGGCTTCGACCCAATCTTCGGTAATGTCCATCAGCTCCGAGCGCGACAGGCTCAGCACGCGCTGGCGCGCGCGCAGCATGGCGCGCATGCCGTTGAGCTTGGGCCGCATCACGTCGATGAAGGTGCGCGTGGCCTTGTAGGCGTCGCCCGGCTCGAACAGCACGTCGACCAGGCCGCGGCCATGGAACCATTCGGCGGTGTGGGATTCGCCCGTGCCTATCAGTTCTTCGGCCAGCTTCATGCCCGAGCGCCGCGCCACCAGCGAGTAGCCGCCCATGCCAGGGAAGAGGTTGAACGCCATTTCAGGAAAGCCCATGCGGGCGGTGTTCTGCGCCAGCACGAAGTGGTGCGCCAACGCGGCCTCGAAGCCGCCGCCCAGGGCGGTGCCTTCGATCATCGCCAGCGAGATCGCGCCAGTGTCGAAGCCGCGGGTGGCGGCATGCACGCAATCCACGCAAGCCCGGGCGTACGCCCGCAGCGCTTCGCGCTTGCCGGTGCGTATGGCTTCCGCGAAGAAATTCAGATCGCCGCCCACGTTGTAGATCTGAGGAACGAGCGAGCCGGTGACCCAGAAGTCGATCGGCAGGCCAGAGTCCTTGGCGGCGCGCGCCAGGGTCATGATCTCGTCGATCAGTTCATGGTTGAAGCACGGACGCGGTTGAGCGCGCAGCATCATCCACATGACCCGACGTCCCTCCTCGTAGAACGCCGAGAGCTGCTTCAGGTTGCCGGCGGCGGTGAAGGGGTGGCAATCCGGATGAATGAGTTGATTCATTTACTTTCGTCCAATTGATCAAGGTGAGTCGGAGTACTACGGGATCAGCCTAATACAGACCTTCCGGCTCTCGTCTCATGCAAAACTCGTCCAGCTGGCCAGACTTGTCCGTAAGTCAAAGGCCCGAGTGATCAACGGAGAAACGCGATGAGCGGACGCAGCCGCTCAACCCATCAGGCGATGGGGGCATGGGTAAAACGGATGAGGGGTACACGCAATTTCGCGGCTATCGGGGCGATGCGCCGCGCGTGCGCCGAAGTCGGCGCGCTCATGCGTAGGGATGAGGGATGGCGCGGCCGGGCGGCCGCGCGCGGGCTTGCGTTTTGCGGTTCTGGAATGCGCCAGGTCAGGCGACGCCGCCGTTGGCGCGAAGGATCTGGCCGTTGACCCAGCCCGCCTCGGGGCCCGCCAGGAACGACACCACGTTGGCGATGTCATCGGGCTGGCCCAGGCGCTCCAGCGGCGGCATCTTGGCATAGTGCTCGATCAGCTCGGGGCTCTTGCCGTTGAGGAAGAGGTCGGTGGCGACGGGGCCGGGCGCCACCGCGTTGACGGTGATGCGGCGGCCGCGCAATTCCTTGGCGAACACCTGGGTGAGGCTTTCCACCGCCGCCTTGCTGGCGATGTAGACGGAGTAGTTCGGCAGGTTGAGCGCGATGGTGGTGCTGGACACGTTGACGATGCTGCCGCCGTCGGCCAGCCGCGTGGCGGCTTCGCGCAGCGTGTTGAAGGTGCCGCGGGTGTTGATGCCGAAGGTCTGGTCGTAGAGCTCGTCGCTGGTTTCGGCCAGCGGCACCATCTTCAGGATGCCGGCGCTGTTGACCAGCACGTCGATGCGCCCCAGCTCCGCTTCCACCTGGTCGAACATGGCGCGTACCTGGTCCGACCGCGACACGTCGGCGCGCACGGCCAGGGCGCGGCCGCCCGCCGCGCGGATGTCATCGGCCAGGGTTGCGGCCTCGGCGGCGCTGGAGGCGTAGTTGATGGCGACGGCGTGGCCGTCGCGCGCCAGGCGGCGGACGATGGCGGCGCCTATGCCGCGCGATCCGCCGGTGACGAGCGCGATGCGTTGCGTGGCCTGGGTGTTCATGTCGTATCTCCGGTTGGATTGGGGGGTGAGGCGTATCTTGAACTATTCCAGAAGAAAGATAATTACTCTATATTCGCTAACATAATTTCATCTGCATTAATAATAGGTAAGTGACGATGGACCGGTTCCAGGAAATGCTGGTGTTCGTGCGCATCGCCGAAAGGCGCAGCTTTTCCAAGGCCGCCGAGGACCTGCAGATTCCGCGCCCCACGGTCACCAACCTGGTCAAGCGGATGGAAGCGCGCCTGGGGGCGCGGCTGCTTGAACGCACCACGCGCCAGGTGCGGCTGACCCATGACGGCGAGGCCCACTACCAGCGCTGCGTGCGGCTCCTGGCGGATCTGGAAGAGGCCGACGGCGCGTTCCTGGACACCTCGCCCAAGGGCCTGCTGCGCGTCAACGCGCAGGGCACGCTGGCCAGGTTCTTCGTCATGCCCGGACTGCCGGCCTTCCTGGAACGCTATCCCGACATCGTGCTGCAGCTGGGCGAGGACGACCGGCTGGTGGACCTGGTGCGCGAAGGCGTGGATTGCGTGCTGCGTACCGGCACGCTGCAGGATTCTTCGCTGGTGGGACGCCAGATCGCGCTGATGCCGCAAGTCACGGTGGCCAGCCCCGCCTATCTGGCGCGCTACGGCGAGCCGCGGCGGCTGGAAGACCTGGAAGGCCACCGGGCGGTGGACTACCTGTCCAGCGCCACGGGGCGCAGCCTGCCGCTGGATTTCACGGTCGATGGCAAGAACGTGCAGGTGCGCCCCAGGGCCGTGGTCAGCGTGACCGGCGCGGAGCTCTACACCAGCGCCGCGCTGGCCGGACTGGGATTGGTGCAGGTGCCGCGCTACCGCGTCGAGCGCGAGCTGGCGGCGGGCGAGCTGAAGATCGTGCTGCCCGGCGCGCCGCCCGCGCCCATGCCCGTGTCGGTGCTGTATCCGCAGAACCGCCAGGTGTCGGCGCGGGTGCGCGTCTTCACGCAATGGCTGGCGGAGGTCATCGCCGCCGGCCTGGCTCAGACGATGCCGGTCAGGTAGTACACCGCGATCGCCAGGAAGACCGAAGCGGTCGATATCAGCGTGATGGCGAAGATGTCGCCGTAGGACTGGCGGTGCGTCAGGCCCGTGACCGCCAGCAGCGTGATGACCGCGCCGTTGTGCGGCAGCGTGTCCATGCCGCCGCTGGCCATGGCGGCGATGCGGTGCAGCACCTCCATGGGGATGCCCGCCGCGTGGGCGCTGTCGATGAAGGTCTGCGCCATGGCCGCCAGCGCGATGCTCATGCCGCCCGAGGCCGAACCGGTGATGCCGGCCAGCGAGGTCACGGCCACTGCCTCGCCCACCAGCGGGTCGGGGATGGCCTTGAGCGCGTCGGCCACCAGCAGGAAGCCGGGCAGGGCGGCAATCACGCCGCCAAAGCCGTATTCCGCCGCCGTGTTCATCGACGCCAGCAACGCGCCCGACACCGCGTTCTTGCTGCCTTCGGCGAAGTGCGCCTTGATGCCGCGGAACGAGAACAGCAGGATGGTGACGATGCCTGCGATCAGCGCGCCCATCACCGCCCACAGCGCCACCTGGTCTTCGGCATTGACGGGCATGGGCTTGGGCAGGCCGGGCAGCGCGACTTCGGAGCCGGCCGGATACCAGCCCGGTATCCAGCGCGTCAGCAGGTAGTTGACGACGCCCACCACCACCAGCGGCAGCAGGGCGACCAGCGGATGGTGCTCGCGTTCATTGGGCGGCGTGACCGGTTCGTTGCGCAGGTCGGTGCCGTAGGTCTCGCCGGCGGCCGCCGCGCGCTTGCGCCGCCACTCCAGATAGGCGATGCCGGCGGTCAGCGTGAAGCAGGCGCCGATCAGGCCGAGCCAGGGCGCGGCCCAGGTGGTCGTTTCGAAGAAGGTGGTGGGGATGATGTTCTGGATCTGCGGCGTGCCGGGCAGGGCGGTCATGGTGAAGGTGAACGCGCCTAGGGCGATCGCGCCCGGCATCAGCCGCTTCGGGATGCCGCCCTGGCGGAACATCTCGGCCGCGAACGGATAGACCGCGAACACCACCACGAACAGCGACACGCCGCCGTAGGTCAGCACCGCGCAGACCAGCACGATGGCCATGATGGCGCGTTCGGCGCCGATCAGGCGCAGCACCGCCTGCACGATGGCGCGCGAGAAGCCCGACAGCTCGATCAGCTTGCCGAACACGGCGCCCAGCAAGAACACGGGGAAGTAGAGCTTGGCGAAGCCCGCCATGCGCTCCATGAAGATGCCCGAGAACACGGGCGCCAGCGCCGACGGGTCGGTCAGCAGCACCGCGCCCATGGCCGCGATGGGCGCGCACAGGATCACGCTATAGCCTCGATACGCCGCCAGCATCAGGAACGCCAGCGCCGCCACCACGATGAACAATCCGGTCATTCGGTACTCCGGGAATGAAGAGATAAGGGGTGTGGGGCTACACCTTACCGCATCAAACCGGATACCTTGTTTGCAACGGCCGGGATTCAGCGATCCAGCAGCGCCTGCGCCTGGCGGGCGATATCCAGGTCGATCGCGGCGTCCTCGCCTCCACCCATGAACCAGGCGGCGGACAGGCCGCACCAGGCCAGGATCCATTGCAGCAGCCGGCGGCGCTCCAGGCCGGACTGCGCCACGACCAGTTCCAGCCGCCGCTCGAAGCGTCCTGGCACGATGGCGACGGGCGGGATCGGATCCGCCAGGTCCGGGTTGCAGAAGATGTTGGCGTAGTCGAAGGCGCGCTCGCCGTGCAGGCGCTTGGGGTCGATGACCAGCCAGCCACGCTCGCCGAAGTCCAGGATGTTGTCGTGGTGCACGTCGCCGTGCAGCACTGTCGGGTCGCGCGGGCTGTCGAGCAGGGCGCGGGCGTGGCGCGCGCTGTGCGCCAGGATGCCGCCTTGCGCCTGCGCCATGGGCCACAGTTCCTCGAACCATTCTTCCAGCGGACGCAGCGCGGGCAGCGGCCGGGCGCGCGGCGCGTGCAGATCCTGCAGCACGCCGCAGATGATGCGGGTGGCCTCGTCGTCGCGCCCATTGCGGGCGTAGTCGGCCAGCGAGCGCGTGCCGGTGGCCCGCTCCAGCAGGATGGCTGCGTCGTCGTGCGCCAGCACGCGCGCGGCGCCCTGGCCGTCCCACCAGCGCATCAGCACGCCGCCTTGCTTCTCGTCTTCCTCGTGCGAGACCTTGAGCATGGCGGGTTGGCCGCGATGGCGCACGGGCAGCAATTGGGCGGCGCGCGTGATGATGGGAGCGCCGTCGGGGGTCAGTTGCCAGCGGGAAAGGTAGGTGTCGAACATGGGCTTGCGGGGAGTGCTGGGACGGACCTCTATAGTAGAACCCGGTGCGGCATGGCCTGCGTCGCGCGTTGCCGCGGCAGCAATGCCGTAATCGCCGCCGCCAGCGCATTGCCTGCCGCGCTGGCGACGATGGGCAGCAGATAGGAGCCGCTGAGGTCGTACGCATGGCCCGCCGCCACCGGGCCGATCAGCGTGCCGAACGCCACGCTGGTGTAGAGCGCGCCGATGATGCCGCTGACGTGGCGGCCGCCGAAGTAATCCATGACCACCGCCGGCATCAAGGCCACCCAGCCGCCGTAGAACGCGCCGAACACCAGCGCGAACAGCGCCAGCGTCCAGAACTGGCCGCAAGCGCCCCATAGCGCCAGCGACGCCGCCATGCCGCCATACATCGTGGCGAGCGAGGCGCGCCGGCCCAGCCGGTCGGCCAGCGAACCCAGCAGGAACCGGCCCGCCGTGCTGCCCACGCCGACCATGCCCAGCAGCAGCACGGCCCGTCCCGGCGCGATGCCGTGATCCAGGGCATAGGGGATGAGATGCACGAAGGGCACGAAGACGCCGAAGGCGCCGGCCATGGCTGCCAGGTACAGCAGCAGGAAGACCCTGCTGCGGATGGCGGCGAGCACTGGCACGCCGGCAGGCGCGGATGCAGGCGCCGCGCGGACGGGGGGCGCGGCGTCGCCATCGGGCTGCAGTCCCCGGTCTTGCGGCGAATTTTCAACCCAGCGCGCCGCGGCGCAGCCCAGCACCGCCACGGCGGCGGCCAGCGCCAGATAGGCGGCGCGCCAGCCCCACAGGTCGATCAAGGCAGAGGCGAGCGGCGGCACCAGCAGCGTGCCCACGCCGATGCCGCTGACCGCCAGCCCCGAGGCCAGCCCGCGCCGGCGCAGGAACCAGCGCTGCACCGCGCCTACCACCGGCACGTAGGCGCAGCCCACGCCCAGCCCGACGCCCAAGCCGTAGGCCAGGTAGATCTGCATCATGCTCTGCGCGGCGCTGGCAAGCGCCAGGCCCAGCGCCACCAGCAGCATGCCTATCCAGGCCATGCGGCGCGAGCCGTAGCGGTCCGCCAGCGGACCGCTGACGACGCCAAAACCGAAGTAGAGGAATCCCGCCAGCGAGAACACCAGCGACACTGCGCCGCGCGTGGCCGAGAAGTCGCGTTGCAAGGCGTCGACGAAGGCGCTGAAGGAATAGGCGCTGCCAAAGCCCAGCAAGGTGATGGCGAAGGCCGCGGTCACCACCCGCCAGCCATGGAAGATCGCGCTGGCGCCGTGTTGCGCATGCAGGTTCATCGCCGGCCTCACAGCGCCGGCCGGCGCAGATGCCAGCTTGTCGCCGCCTGGAACGCGGCGCCCAGCCGGAACAGCACGGATTCGTCCAGATGGGCCGCCACCAGTTGCATGCCCATGGGCATGCCGGCTTCGCACTGCCCGGCGGGCAGCGTCAGGCAGGGATGACCCGTCATGTCGAACACGCAGGTGTAGCGTTGCAGCGCTTCGACCAGTCCGGGCTGCAGTCCCAGGACGCTGATGGCTTCGAGCGTGAGCGGCGCCATGGGCTGCACCGGCGTCAGCAGCGCATCGACCCGGCCGAGCAAGGCATCGACCTTGCCTCGCGTGGCCATGCGGCGCAACAGGATGCGCTGGTATTCGAGGCCGGAGAGCGCGCTTCCCGCTTCGATCACGCCGGCCAGCACCGGTCCGTACTCCGCCTTGCGGGATGGATAGGTGCCGGCGTGCGCAACCGCCGCCTCGACCGCGCAGAGCGGCGCCCAGTCGCGCACGGCCTGCGCGGCGTCCTCGATGGGGAACTGCAGCGGCACCAAGGCCGCGCCCAGCTGTTCGAAGACCCGCATTGCCGTTTCCATCATGCGGTGAGTCCGCGCATCGACGTTGCCGTGGTTCCAGTTCACATCCACGCCGATCCGCAGGCCGGCGACCGGAACGGCGGCCTCCAGGGTGTAGCGCGGCACGGGCGCTTGCAGCGCGGTCGGATCCTTCGCATCGGGGCCGGCTATCGCTTCCAGCAGCGCCGCGGCGTCGGCCGCGCTGCGCGCGATGACGCCGGCGTGATCCAGCGAGGCCGCCAGTTCGAACACGCCGTGGCGGCTGACGCGGCCCCAGGTCGGCTTGATGCCGGTCAGCCCTGCGGCCGCGCAAGGCCAGCGGATGGAACCGCCGGTGTCCGAGGCGGTCGCGCCGAAGCACAGGCCGGCGGCCGTCGCCACCGCCGATCCGCTGGATGAGATGCCGATCCAGTAATCCGCGTGCCAGGGATTGCGCGGCGGCGCGACGTCGGGGTGATGGTCGGAGTACGCGCCTTCGGTCATTTGAAGTTGCCCCAGCAGCACGGCGCCCGCGTCGCGCAGGCGGCGGGCTACCGTGGCGTCATGGTCGGCGGGCACGCCGCGGTGAATCGCGGTGCCGGCAGCCGTCGGCACGCCCTTGCGCCGGAACAGGTCCTTCAGCGCGAGGGGGACGCCATGCAGAGGGCCGCGGTAGCGTCCCTGGCGTATTTCGATTTCGGCGGCCTGCGCTTCCTGCAGCGCGGAGGCCGCGGTTACATGGGCATAACTGCGCAGGTCGCCGTCCAGCGCTTCGATGCGCCGTAGTTGCGCGCGCGTGATCTCCACCGGCGAGACCTCGCCCGACCGGATCAGGGCGGCGAGCGCCAGCAGGTCGAGGTGGTGCAGGTCGGCGGCCTTGATGTCTTCCGTATAGTTCATCTATTCTTTATCCATCTTGTACATGTCACAGACCCGATCAAGTTAATGTCTGTATGGCGTGGGTACAAACCATGATTTCTATTCGATTTGAATTAGAAAAACTAAATCATTGAATTTTTCGGACATGACCACTCCGCGACTGCCTCCGCTCAACGCGCTGCGCGCCTTCGAAGCTGCCGCCCGCCATCTGTCGGTGAAGGACGCGGCGCAGGAACTGTGCGTGACGCCCGGGGCGGTCAGCCAGATGATCAAGTCGCTGGAGCAGCATCTGGGCGTGGCCCTGTTCCTGCGCGTGAACCGCGGCATCCAACTGACGGACGCCGGTCACGGTTTCCTGCCGCCGGTGCGCAACGCCTTCCGCCAGATCCTGGCCGCGTCCGCCCGCGTTGCCCAACCGCCCGAAAGCCGCGTGCTCACCGTCAGCACCACCGCGTTCTTCGCATCGGCCTGGCTGATCCCCCGGCTGCACGAGTTCCAAGCCCGCCATCCGGAGATCGATCTGCAGCTCGTCACCAGCAACGCGTTGGCGGCTTTCGGCCGGGACGGCGCGGACATCGCCATCCGCCACGGACTGGGCCGCTATGCGGGACTGCAAAGCGAACACCTGCTGACCGTGGAAGTGGTGCCGGTGGCATCGGCTGCTTTGGTAACCAAGCTGGGCATGCCGGCCGGTGTGCGGGATTTGCTGCGCTGGCCGCGCGTGCACGATGAAGCGCGCAACGGCTGGCAACTGTGGTTCGCGACCCAGGGCGTGGAGGACGCGGGCATGCCTAGAGGCCCCGCTTTCGATGATGGCAGCCTGTTGCTGCAGGCCGTGGCCGCGGGCCAGGGGGCGGGCCTGCTGCCCGTGGCGATGGTGCAGGACGACGTGGCGGCCGGACGTCTGGTCCGGCTGGCCGGCGACGCCTGGCTGGATGAGTTCGGCTACTACCTGGTGTGGCCGGGCAGGGGCGCCATGCCGGAGAAGGCGCGGGTGTTTCGCGATTGGCTGCTGGAAAGCGGCCTGGGGGCGCCTGCCTGAAGCGCTACGGCGCGGCGGACGACAGCGCCGCGGCCTTGCGCGCCAGTTCGGCCACGCCGAAGCTGGTCGCGAGCGAATGATCTTCCAATGCTTCCAGCGGCACCCAGCGGGCGTCGGCAGCGTCGTCGCCCGCCACCGGTTCGCCGGATTGCCAGCGGCACAGCACCGCGATCAGGATGAAGTGGCGGCGCAGCGCGCCCGCGTCGTCGCGGTCGTAGACGTCCACCGCGTCGAATACCTGCAGCGGTTGCGCGCGCACGCCGGTTTCCTCCAGCAGTTCGCGCGCGGCGGCGGCAAGCACGCCTTCGCCCGCGTCGATCTTGCCGCCGGGAAAGGCCCAGCGGCCCTGGTCGGGCGGGTTGGCGCGTTGCACCAGCAGCACGCGGCCGTCGCGCACGACTGCGGCGATGGGGGCGGCGATGGGACGTTGGGGCGGGGGCGCGGTCATGCGGGGTTCCTTTGCGCAGCTGGGGGCCGGGTATGCCAGGGTACGCCAAGCCGGGCTTAGCGCAAATCCCCGTGGTGCCGGACCGGCCCCTGGTGCACACTGTCAGCCGCGCCGCACGAGCGCATCGAAAAGGGGGCGGGAGGGCAGCATGGATACACCGGACCGGCAGTTGCGCTATTTCTTGCGCATCGCGGAACTCAAATCGCTATCGCGCGCGGCGGAAGACCTGGACCAGACCCAGTCCGGGCTGAGCCGGCAACTGGCGGCGTTGGAAGCCCACGTGGGCAAGCCGCTGTTCGTGCGCACCGGCCGCGGAGTCGAGCTGACCGAGGCGGGCGCGCGGCTGTTCGACGGCATCCAGCCCGCGTACAAGAACATCGACCGGGTGCTGGAGGCCGTGCGCCAGCGCGAAGGCGTGACGCAGGGCACAGTCCGGCTGGCTACCGTGCATACGCTCAGCTACTACTTCATGGCCGAGGTGGTGGCCAGTTTCGTCAGCAGCCATGAACACGTGAACCTGTCCGTGATGGGCCGCAGTTCGCCCGAGGTGGTGGCGCTGGTGGAAAGCGGCAAGGCGGACGTGGGCTTTGTCTACGACGCGGCGGTCGCCTCGGACAACCTGGCGTCGGCCACGCTGTTCGACGACGACATGTGCCTGATCGTGCGCGGCGACGTGGAACTGCCGGACGACGTCGACCTGGCCGGCATGGACCTGCGGCTGGTGGGCTTTCCACCGCACTACGCGCTGCGCAAGATGATCCATAGCGCGGGGCTGGAGCCGGAGTTCGTGGCCGAGGCCGAAACCATAGACGCCATGCTCAAGCTGGTGTCCTCGGGCGTGGGCGCCTGTATCCTGCCGTCCCGCATCCCCGACAAGCTGCTGACCGAATACGGCCTGCGCAAGGTGCGGGTCCAGAGCCCCATCTTGCGGCGCCGCGTGGTCGCCATCACCTTGGCCAACCGCCAGCCTTTGCCGCTGGTGAGCGAACTGCTGGCCGTCGCCCACCGCATCGCGCTGCAGTAGCGGAGCCGGCAGGCTCGAATAGCAGCTATGACCCTGGCTGCATGGCTGTATCGCGGCTGGCTTTCCATACTGTGCATACCTCGCGCGGCGTCCGGTGGCGCCGATGACGCGGGCATTACACAGGGGAAGACATGAGCACCGCATTAAGAGAGAAATCCTATTTCGACTCCCGCGCCACGCAGGAAATGGCGCAGCATCTGCGCGCCGTGCCGCGCAGCATCCAGGAAACCATGGCCTATGCCTGTCGCATCCTGGCCATGACCGAGCAGGAAGCCGGGCTGGCCGGCCAGATCAGCGTGCGCTCGCAGCGTCCGGGCGCCTACTGGACCCTGCGCTTCGGGCTGGGCTTTGACGAAGCCACGCCGGCCGATTTCATCGAAGTCGACCGCGACCTGCACACGCTGACGGGGGAGGGCATGGCCAACCCGGCCACGCGTTTTCATCTGTGGGTGTACGAGGCGCGGCCCGACGTGCAGTCCATCATCCACACGCATTCGCCCTGGGCCTCGGCGCTGGCCGCGGCGCGCCAGCCGCTGGTGATCTCGCAGATGGACATGACGCCGCTGCACGACGACTGCGCCTTCCTGGGCGAATGGCCGGGCGTGCCGATCGCGGACCAGGAAGGAGTGATCATCTCCGGCGCGCTGGGTAAAAAGCGCGCCATCATCCTGGCGCATCACGGCTACCTGACGGCCGGCGTTTCGTGCGAAGAGGCGACCTACCTGTCGGTCTACCTGGAGCGCGCGGCGCGCATGCAGATCCGCGCGCAGGCGTTCGGTCCGCTGACGCCGGTCGATGACGCGCTGGCGCGCGAAGCCCACGACTATCTGCTCAAGCCCTCGATCGTCAACGCGACGTTCAATTACTGGGCTCGGCAGACGCATGGCATTGCGCCCTTGCCGCTGCCCGCCGCCTGATACGCGCAGCTCCATTCTTCCAGCACTTTTTCCGGGGAGTCATGATGATGACGACCAAGCCTGCGGCTGCGCGCTCGCGCCGCGATTACGTGACGGCCGGACTGGCCAGCATGATGGGCACCACCATCGAGTGGTACGACTTTTTTCTCTACGGCACCGCTGCCGCGCTGATCTTCAACAAAATCTTCTTTCCGTCCTTCGACCCGTTGACGGGCACGCTGGCGGCGTTCGCCACCTATTCCGTGGGCTTTTTCGCGCGGCCGCTGGGCGGCGTGATCTTCGGCCATTACGGCGACAAGATCGGCCGCAAATCCATGCTGCTCATCACCCTGTTGCTGATGGGCGTGCCCACCATCCTGATCGGGTTGATCCCTTCGTATGAGCAGATCGGCTACTGGGCCGCAGTGCTGCTGGTGCTGATGCGCTTCCTGCAAGGCATCGCCGTCGGCGGCGAGTGGGGCGGGGCGGTGCTGATGGCGGTGGAGCACGCGCCGGACGGCAAGAAGGGCTTTTTCGGCAGCCTGCCGCAGGCCGGCGTGGCGCCGGGCCTGATCCTGTCGTCGCTGGCGATGGGGGCGGTCGCCAGCCTGCCCGAGGCCGACATGCTGGCCTGGGGCTGGCGCCTGCCGTTCCTGGCCAGCGTGGTGTTGCTGCTGGTGGGCTGGTTCATCCGGGTCAAGGTGGCCGAGTCGCCCGACTTCGAGCAGATGAAGGAGAAGGGCGCCAAGGTCGAGGTGCCGGTGGCGGAAGTCCTGAAGCACCATCGCCGCGCGCTGCTGGTGGTGGTGGGCGCCAGGCTGGCGGAGGTGACCTGGTTCTACACCGTGGTGACCTTCTCGCTGGCCTACGCCACGGGCACCCTGGGCATCGCGCGCTCGGTGATGCTGGATGCCACGATCTGGGGCGCGGCCGTGGCGCTGTTCACCATGCCGCTGTTCGGCATGCTGGGCGACAAGATCGGCCACAAGTGGGTATTCATGGTCGGCACCCTGGGCATCCTGGCCTGCGCGCCGGTGTTCTTCCATCTGCTGGGCACACGGGACACGGGGTGGATCATCCTGGCGGTTTGCCTGGCGGTCGGCCTGGTCTACGCTTGCCTCTACGGGCCCGAAGGCACCTTGTTCTCCAGCCAGTTTCCGGCCGAGGTGCGCTACACCGGCATTTCGCTGGCGGTGCAGGTGTCCGGCGCCATCGGCGGCGGCCTGGCGCCCATCGTGGCGACCTGGCTGCTGGCCAAGGGCGGGGGCGATCCGCAGTACGTGGTGTGGTACTTGAGCATTCTCGGTGTGATCGCCTTGTTCAGCGCCTGGCTGATGCGCAGCGAGGCGCCTGCGGTTGCGGCCCTGCGGGTGCCTGCCCGCGCCAACCTGAGAACGCCATGATTGAGGACGCCATGAAGACCATCGACTACTACTTCTGGATGAACTCCGACTGGGCCTACCTCGGCGCCGACAGGCTGGAGGCGCTGGCGGCCCGGCAGCAGGCGCGGATCCGCTATCTGCCGGTGGACCTGCCCGAGGTCTATGCCCGCACCGGCGGCATCCTGCTGGGCCTGCGCGCGCCCGAGCGCCAGGCTTACCGCGTGACGGAGCTGGCGCGCTGGTGCCGCAAGCTGGACATCCACGTCAATCCGCAGCCGGCCTACATGTGCCCGGATGCCAGCCTGGCTTCGCGCATCGTGATCGCGGCCGACCACGCCGGCCTGCCGGTGGCGGCGCTGTATAAGGCCATCCTGAAAGCGGAGTGGTGCGACGAGCAGGACATCTCCGACGAGGCCACCCTGCGCGCCATCCTGCGGCAGCAGGGGCTGGACGCCCCGGCATTGCTGACCGCGGCGGACGAGCCCGGCATCGAGGCCGTCTACCGCCGCAACACCAACGACGCGGTCGCGGCCGGGGTGTTCGGATCGCCTTCGTATGTGTACCGGGGCGAGGTGTTCTGGGGCCAGGACCGGTTGGAGATGCTGGAGGAGGCCGTGGCGGCCTGAATAAAGCAGGAGTTGGCGGGCCGTTGTGAACTTCTTGCTCGACGGCCCGCCAGGGCGATGTCAGATATGCTTGCCCTGCGGCAGCACGGTCAGGGCTAGCAGCGCGACGAGACTGGCGGCCATGACATACAGCGCCGGGGCAAAGGCCACGCCCGTGGTGTAAGTGATCCAGGTCAGGATGGCCGGAGCGAAGCCTCCCAGCACGGTTACCGCCGTGTTGTACGTCAGGGACATGCCCGAGGAACGTACCGCGGTGGGAAAGACCTCGGACAGCGCGGCGGGCGCCACGCCGACATACATAGCCACCATCAGACAGAACAATGACTGCACCACGATCAGCGTCATCTGTGTGTGCGATGCCTGCAGCCACATCATCAGGGGATAGACGGCGACCATCAGCACTGCGGCGGCGGCGCGCAGCATGTTGCGGCGTCCGTAGCGGTCCGACAGGGTGCCGGAGAACACACAGCCGCCAGTCAAGAACAGATTGCCCACCAGCGCCGCCAGGAAGGCTTCCGAACTCGTGAACCCCATCGATTTCTGTACGTAGATCGGCATGAAAATGATGAGGGCATAGGGGCCGACTGCCCAGAGCACTGACATGCAGAGGCCGGTCAGCAGTTCCTTGGGATAGTCACGGATGACGGCCAACAGGGGCGCCTTGACGCGGGCATTCTGGCGGGCCTGGCGTTCCTGTTCCTCGCGGAAGTGCGGCGTTTCGTCCAGCGCCGCGCGCATCCACAAGCCCACCGGCGCGATGGCCAGGCCCAGGATGAAGGGTATGCGCCAGCCCCATTCACCAACCTGTTCTTCGGTAAGCAGGGTGGTGACCAGGGTTGCCACGAGCGCGCCCAGCAAATTGGAGATGCCCATGCTTGCCTGCAGCCAGGAAGCGTACTGGCCGCGTTTGCCTGCGGGGGCGTGCTCCACCAGGAAGGCCGTGGCGCCGCCGACTTCGCCGCCGGCCGAGAAGCCTTGCAACACTCGGCCGCAGACGATCAGGAGCGGGGCGCCCACGCCGATGGCGGCATAGGGAGGCGCGGCAGCGATCAGCAGCGTGCCCAGGGCCATCAGCATGATGGTTAGCGTCAGGGTCGCCTTGCGGCCGGCCCGGTCGCCATAGGAGCCAAGCACCAGCGCGCCCAGCGGACGGACCACAAAGCCCAGACCGAAGGCCAGGAACGACGTCATCAATTGCACGGTCGGGTTGGCGTTCTGAAAAAAGTTCTGTCCGATGTAGACCGCGAACAGGGCATAGACGGTGAAGTCATACCATTCGAGCGCATTGCCTGCCGAAGCGGCAATGACTGCCTTGCGTCCGCTGTGATGCTGCGCGGATTGGGTCGCGTTGCGGGTCGGCACGGCCTCGGCTCCCAGGTTCATCGATATGTCCTTCATTGTTTCCCAGTTCAGATCGTGAGCGTTCGGGGGGCGTCCTGGCGCATAGATGACCAGTTCCCCGGAACAGACGAGCGCATCATAGAAATCAATGCCGATAATGTCGTATTACCTTTTGTTCCTGGTCCATAACATCACATTAATCATTCGCCCACGCCATAGCGGGGCGTGGGGGACGGTTCAGGTCAGGATAAGGGATAACCCCAGGAGGCTTGAGCGGACCAGGAGAACCTAGTTGTGCCGCTCCAACTCGTGCAGCACGTTGATGAAAGCCAGCGCGGGGCGCGACAGGGGCTGCAACTGCAAGTAGAAGACGTTCACTGGCGCGTTGACGGTGCCCCGGATGGGCACCGCCACCACGTTCGACCAGGTAGGGCCAGCCACCGTGATTTCGTCCACCAGCGCCACGCCTGCGCCCGCCTGCACCAGGGCGCAAGCGACATGGGCCTGCTGCACCTCGATGAGCGGCTCGGGCCGCGAGTCCTCGTTGCCGAATAGCCGGTTGATCAGCATGCCAAAAGGGATGTCGGCGCTGTAGCCGATCAGGGGCTCGTTGACCAGATCGGGCACCTCTACCTGGCCTTGCGCCGCCAGCGGATGTCCCTTGGGCAGGACCGCGACGATCTTGTTTTCGTAGAGAGGTTGAGAGGCCAGGCTCGGGTGTTCCACCGGCATATAAGCCACGCCCAATTCGATCTGCTGCGTCAGCAAGGCCTGTTGCAGTGTTGCCGGTATCTGAGTTTGCAGCACGATGCGCATCTGGGGATAACGCTTGCGGAACAGCGCGATCGCGCGGGGCAGCAAGGACTGGCCCAGGCTGGGGCTGCAGGACAGCCGCAGTTGCCCCTCGCGGTTTTCGGCGAGATTGTCGGCGACCTCGTTCACGCGCTGCACGTTCTGGTATAGCGCCGTGACTTCCACGAACAGGCGGTGGGCCTCAGGCGTGGGGTAGAGCCGGCCCTTGATGCGCTGGAACAGCATCAGGCCCAGGCGCTGCTCCGTATAGGCGATCAGCCGGCTGACCGCGGGCTGGGACACGAAAAGCAGCTTGGAGGCGCCACTGATGGAACCGCTGAGCATGATCGCCCGGAAGACCTCGATCTGCCGTAGATTCAATTTCATAGGATTAACCTGATGTTAATTCTCACGCACATATAAGCATAAGACGTTTTGGATGGCCGCTCCTACACTGCCTGCACTCAACACAGGATGGAAGCGGTCATGAGCGATTTCGATTTGGTGGTGCGCGGCAATATCGTCGACCCGGATGGCGTGGTGATGGATGGCTGGCTGGCGGTGAGAGACGGCAGGATCGCGGCGCGCGGCGCTGGCCAGGCCCCCGCGGGCCGCGACAGCGTGGATGCGCGGGGCCAGTGGATCGTGCCCGGCGTGGTCGACGGGCAGGTGCACTCGGGCAGCCAGCTGAACCAGGAAGGACTGGGCTGGGCGTCGCGTGCGGCCGCCGCCGGCGGGGTGACGGTCATGGTGGACATGCCCTACGACGATCCGGAACCCGTGGCTTCGCGTCCGCAGCTGGACGCCAAGATCGCCGAGGTGGAGCGCGATTGCCATGTGGACGTGGCGCTGTTCGGCACCCTGAACACCCAGCACGGCCTGGCGGCTGCGGCGGGTCTCATCGAAGGCGGCGTATGCGCCTTCAAGTTTTCGACCTTCGAAGCCACCCCGGGCCGCTTTCCCCGCATCGAAGAAGACGACCTGTATGAAGCCTTCCGCCTGATTGCTCCGTCCGGACTGGTTTGCGGCGTGCACAACCAGATGCAGGAACTGACCCGCAAGAACATCGCGCGGCTGGTCGAGGCCGACGATACCGGCTGGGACGCGTTCATGCGGGCGCATACGCCGCTGATCGAGAACCTGGCGACGGCGCTGATCTATGAGATCGGCGCCGAAACCGGCGCGCGCGCCCATGCGGTGCATGTGTCGACTTCCCGCGGTTTCGAGATCTGCAACATGTATCGCCGCAACGGCCATCGCGCCAGTATTGAAACCTGCGTGCAGTACCTGATGCTGAACCATGAAGAGCACACCCGCCGCTTCGGCGCGAAGACCAAGCACTATCCGCCGATCCGGCCCAAGGCCGAGGTCGATCTGCTCTGGACCCATATCGCCAACGACGAATGTACCTTCGTGTCGTCGGACCATGTCAGCTGGGGCCTGGAGCGCAAGCAGAACCCGAACGTATTCAAGAACTCGTCCGGCGGCCCGGGCCTGGAAACGCTGTTGCCCGCTTTCTGGACCGGTTGCGAAGAGCATGGCATCGCGCCGTCCATGGTGGTGCGCCAACTGAGCCGCAACCCCGCGCAGCACTTCCTGCTGGATGACCGCAAGGGCTCGTTGGAGGTGGGCAAGGACGCCGACATCGTCATCCTCAAGCCGGAACGTTATGCCTTTGATCCGTCCACCAGTCTGTCGGCGGTGCAGTGGAGTTCGTTCGAAGGCCGCGAGTTCACCGTGCGTGTCGCGGGCACCTGGTGCCGCGGCCAGCAAGTCTATGACGGCAAGGGCATCGTCAACCAGAAGGGCGACGGCCGCTTCCTGCGTCCGCGCCAGGCCTGAGGGAAACGGCTATGTCTGTGCAGTTTCCCCCCCTGAACGCCGAGCGCCTCTGGGCCCGCGTCGAAACCCTTTCCCGCTACACCCTGCCCGAGGTCCCCTGGACCCGCCGCGCGTTCTCGCCGCTGTTCGACGAAGCCCGCGCCTGGCTGCGCAGCGAATTCGAGGCCGCGGGCCTCACCACCGGCCTGGACGCCGGCGGCAACCTGATAGGCACGCTGGCCGGGCGCGACCCGGCGCGCAAGCCCATCGCCACCGGCTCGCATTGCGACACGGTCATGGCCGGGGGCCGTTTCGACGGCATCATCGGCGTGCTGGCCGGCATCGAAGTCGCGCACACCCTGCGTGAACAGGGCGTGCAACTGGAACACCCCTTCGAGGTCATCGACTTCCTGTCGGAGGAGCCCAGCGACTACGGCATTTCCTGTGTCGGCAGCCGCGCATTGTGCGGCCAGCTCACGCCGGACATGCTGGCGGCCCGCAACCCCGAGGGCGAAACGCTGGCGGCCGGCATCGCGCGCATCGGCGGCGACCCGTCGGCGCTGGGCGCGCCATTGCGCGGCCCGGACGGCACCGCGGCGTTCGTGGAACTGCATATCGAACAAGGCCCGGTGCTGGAAAGCCGCGGCCTGCCCATCGGCGTGGTCACCAACATCGTCGGCATCCGCCGCGTGCTGATCACGGTGGAAGGGCAGCCCGACCATGCCGGCACCACGCCCATGGACATCCGCCGCGACGCCCTGGTGGGCGCGGCCCGCATCATCGATGCCGCCCACCGCCAGGCCAGCGCCGCCAGCGGCAATCCGCATTACGTGGTCGCCACCGTGGGCCGGCTGTCCATGACGCCCAACGCCGCCAACGCGGTGCCGGGCCGCGTCGAACTGACGCTGGAAATGCGCAGCGACAGCGACGCCGTGCTGGACGCCTTCCCCGAGACCCTGATGGCCGGCGTGACCACGGACCTGACCGCGCTGCGCCTGTCCGCAAGCTTCACCCAGCTGAGCCGCGCGCGGCCCACCGACTGCACGCCGCTGGTGATGGACGCGGTGCAGGCCGCCGCCGACCAGCTGGGCTACGCCTCCATGCGCCTGCCCAGCGGCGCGGGCCACGACGCGGTCTACATGGCGCCCACCGGCCCCATCGGCATGATCTTCATCCCTTGCCTGAACGGCCGCAGCCACTGTCCGGAAGAATGGATCGAACCCGCGCAGCTGCTGGACGGCACCCGCGTGCTGTACCAGTCGGTGCTGGAACTGGACCGCAAGCTGCGGGCATAGCGAGGCGGGCGCCTGCCGGGCGCCCGCAAAACCGCTACTTCTTCACCAACGGGCAGGACGAGCGCGACAGCGGCATGAAGGCCTGGTTGCCGGGCAGGGTGGCCACGAGCTTGTAGTAGTCCCAGGGGCGCTTGGACTCGGACGGCTTCTTCACTTCGAACAGGTACATGTCGTGCACCATGCGGCCGTCCTCGCGGATGCGGCCGTTGGTGGCGAAGAAGTCGTTGATGGGCATGGACTTCATCTGCTTCATCACCGCCGTGGGTTCGTCGGTGCCGGCCGCCTGCACCGCCTTCAGGTAGTGCATCACCGATGAATATGTGCCCGCCTGGCTCATGTTGGGCATCTTCTTGAGCTTGTCGTAGTAGCGCTGGGACCAGGCCCGGGTCTGGTCGTTCATGTCCCAGTAGAAGGCTTCGGTCAGCGTCAGCCCGGCGGCGGCGTCCAGGCCGATGGCGTGGATGTCGTTGATGTACAGCAGCAGTCCGGCCATCTTCTGGCCACCCTTGGTCAGCCCGAATTCGCTGGCGGCCTTGATGGCGTTGACCGTGTCGCCGCCGGCGTTGGCCAGGCCCACGATCTGCGCGCGGCTGGCCTGGGCCTGCAGCAGGTACGAGGCGAAGTCGCTGGAGCCCAGGGGGTGGCGCGACGCGCCCAGCACGGTGCCGCCGTTGGCCTTGACGACTTCGGTGGCGGACGCCTGCAAGGTGTGGCCGAAAGCGTAGTCGGCCGTCAGGAAGTACCAGCTCTTGCCGCCTTGCTCGACCGTGGCGCGCGCCGTGGTGTTGGCCAGCGACCAGGTGTCGTAGGTGTAGTGCACGGAATAGGGCGAGCACAGGTCGTTGGTGATGCGTTCGGTGCCAGGCCCGCTGAACACCACGATCTTCTTTTTCTCGCGGGCCACTTCCAGCACGGCCAGCGCGGGGGCGGAGCCGGCCACGTCCATGATGGCGTCGACCTTCTGGGTGTCGTACCACTCGCGCGCCTTGGCGGCGGCGATGTCGGCCTTGTTCTGGTGGTCCACCACCATCAGGTCGATCTTCTTGCCGAGCACCGTGCCGCCGAAGTCGGCGATGGCCATTTCGGCGGCGGTCGCGCTGCCCTTGCCCGTGACGTCGGCATACACGCCGCTCATGTCCAGGATCAGGCCCAGGCGGACCACGTCGTCGGAGATTGCCTGCGCCATGGCGCTGGGCGCGGCGGCAAAGGCGGATAACAGGGCTAGCGTGCTGCGCAACTTCAGGGAAATCCGGGGGGTTCTACGGCATTGCATGGTTGTCTCCTTTATGCCGGATCTTGTTCGGATACTGCTGGCGCTTGGGGATCTGCTGCGGCGCTCTGTTCTGGCTTTACGCTGGCGGGTCGAGGTGGGGGACTCCTTGTCTTGAATGTGGTCTAGCGATGGGACAGCAGGTCGAATTCCATCCGCACCTTGCTGAACGGGAACTCCAGCCGCGCGTAATACACCACGCGGCCGTCGATGCAGGCGTAGCGGCGTATTTCCGCCACGGGCGAGGACACGGGAATCTGCAGGGACTCGGCGGATTCCTGGCCGGCTTCGATCACGTTCAGCACCTGGCGCGCTTCGCTGATGCGCGCGCCGTAGAACTGGTCCAGCACCGGCGCCACGGTGCTCTTGCGGATTTGGGCGCGGTGCTTGCGGAACAGCGCGCTGTCCAGGAAGACCTCGCTGTAGCAGAAGGGGGCGCCATCAGTGGTGTGCACCCGCCGCAGGTACTGGAAGCTGCCGCCGCGGTCGGCGTCGCAAGGCATGCCCAGGGTGTCGGGCAGGGGCGAATCGGCGCTGGACTCCACCAGTGAAACCGTGCCCAGCTGGTTGCTCAGCTCCACGGTTTCGGCCCAGGTCTTGGGGATCAGCAGGGTGGGCGTTTCAGGCAGTTCGGCATTGACGAAAGTGCCCGACCCGCGGGAGCGGCGGATCAGGCCATCGTCTTCCAGCAGGCCGAATGCCTGGCGGATGGTTGCCCGCGAAATGCCATAGGTTTCCATCAGCGCTTCCAGCGGCGGAATCTGCTGGCCGGGCCGCCACGTGCGGTTCTGGATATTGCTGCGAAACAGCGCCGCCGCCTGCAGATACAGCGGCTGGGGGCTGCGCGAGAAGAGCTTGGGGTCGGGCATGTTCAGGCGGAAGGCGTCGTGGTCGGAGCCGCGAGTATGGCATCGGCCATTTCGCGCAGCCGGTGCTTCTGGATCTTGACCGAGTTGGCGCTTTCCACCGAGGGGAATTCATCCAGCACGGTAAAGCCCGCCGGCGTTTTGAAGCCCGCCATCGCGGCTTTGCACGCGGCGGTCCAGCCCGCCGGGTCGGCCGCGGCGCCCGGTTGCAGCAGCACGAAGGCGTAGGGCACGGTCTTGCCCTTTTGCGTCGCGCCGACCACCTGGCAGGCGCGCACGCCCTGCAGGGTTTCGACCACCTGTTCGATTTCCACCGGATTGACCAGGAAGCCGGACAGGCGCAATGAATCGCCCATGCGGGTCTGGAACACGAACTGGCGCGGATTCAGCGTGTAGCCGAGATCGCCGGTCTTGAAGTAGCCGTCATCCGTGCAGGCGCCGCGGGTGGCCTCGGGATTGTCCAGATAGCCCTGCATCAGGCTGGGTGAGAGGATTTCGAGTTCGCCGGACTGGCCATGCGGCAGGATTTCGCCCGTGGCGGGATCGCGGGCGCGCACGCGCGCCTCGGGGTAGATCAGCGTGCCGCCCGGCTGGTGGCGCGCGGACACGTCGCCCTCGGCGGGATCGCGCGGCTGGCCGGCGACCAGGGCCACCAGCTCGCTGGAACCGTACAGGCCGGTCAGCGGCACGCCGGCCTCGCGGGCCAGGTCCAGCATGTTGTCCAGCGCCGGCGTGAAGCTGGCGAAGCCGAACAGCCGCACCGAGGCGAAGTCGCCTTGGGCTCCCGCCCGCATCATGCCGACCAGGGCCTCGTTGTTGGCGTAGGTGTGCGTCACCGCGTGGCGGCGTACCGCGGCAGAGGACTGGGCGGCGTCGAACACCGGCGCGCAGACCACGGGCGCGCCTTGCGCCAGGCCGCCGGCCAGCGTCGCGAAGCCGAAGGCGCCGCAGAAGGGCGCGCTGGCGAGCACGCAGCTTCGGCCGTCATAGCCATAGGCCCGCGCCACGGTCGCGCCGTGGTTCAACAGCGTGCGCTGGTCGTGCAGCACGAACTTGGGCTTGGACGTGGTGCCGGACGTGGTGAAGCACAGCACGCCCGCATTGGGCTGGGCCGGCGGCGCCGCGTCTGTGCAGGACCGCAGGTCCTGGTAGCGGTGGGCAGGCTTGCCATGAAAGCTGGCGGGCAGCGTCTCGTCGGCATTCGTCAGCGCGATCACGCCTTGCAGGCGCTCCAGATGTTCCGGCGCGACCTCGCCCAGGATGCCCTGGAAGTCTATGCCCTTGAACCCCGGCCAGAACACCAGCCAGTCCGCCTTGCCGCGTCCCAGGATGTCGGCCAGCTCCAGCGCCCGGAAGCGCGTGTTGACCGCCAGCACCAGCGCGCCCAGGTGCGCGCAGGCCAGGAACGATTCCACCCAGGCGGCGCAATTGGGCAGCCAGACCGCCACGCGTTGCCCCGGGCGCACGCCGATGCCGGCAAGGCCGGCGGCCAGCGCGCGGCTGTGCGTCCGCAGTTGCGCCGCGCCGATGGGCTGGTCCTGGTCGATCAGCAGCGGCGCATCGGGCTGGCGCGCGGCCAAGGCGTCCAGGTGTTCGGAGAAAGTCGAGTACGGCATGTTCATGGCTTACACCGTGGCGATGGGCGTCACGGGAGAACCCACCGCGCCAGGCATGCGCAAGGGCGGGGCGGTCAGCAGGAAGCGGTTGCGGCCTTGCGCGTGCAGCCAGTCGGCCAGGTCTTTCAGGTACCAGAGTTCGGCCAGCGGCAGGCCCAGCTTGAAGAGGCAATGGTGGTGCAGCGGCAGGATCGAATGCCCAGGGCCGGACGTGCGCGCCGGATAGGCTTCCACGGCATAGTTGTCCGCGCAGATCGCGGCGATGCCGGATTGCGTGATCCAGTCCAGCAGCGCCCGGTCGGAGCCGTCCAGCACGGCGCCGGTCTGTTCCAGCTTGTGCGGGTCGGGCTGGCCGTCCATGGCCACGATTTCCTCGGCAAAGCCGGTGCGCAGCACCAGCATGTCGCCGCGTTCAACCGTGACGTTCTGCGCCCGCATGGCGGCCTGCAGGCCCGCCAGGTCGACGACCGTGCGGCCGGAACCGTACGCGCGCGCCAGGTCCACCAGCACGCCGCGGCCCTGCATGCCTTTTTCGGCATAGCGGTTGATGCCGAGCTTGCGCGCATACGATCCGCCGGGCGGGCAGCAGGCGTCGTCCGAGTTGTCGGGATCCGCGCCGCCGAACACGTCCACGCCGGCCGCGTAGCCGTTGTAGTAGACGCGGCGCGCCTCGCCGTCCCCTTGGATGTCGAACAGCGCGCCCACGTGGCACAGGCCGTCCCACTGGGTGGAGTACTGCATGGACAGCGTGACCTGGTCGTCGGACAGCACGTCCACGGCTTCGGGCTGCACCTGCGACATCTGGAAGTTCAGGTAGGGCGTGCCTTCGCGGAAGGTGGGCTTGAGTGTGGGGGCGTGGCGGCGCGGATTCAGCACGTTGCCGCCCGGCAGGTCCAGCGGCAGCGACAGGCAGAACACCTTGCCCGCGCGCACTTCCCGCACCGCCTGCAGCACTTTTTCCTCGGTCAGCAGGTTCAGGCGGCCGATCTCGTCATCCGGGCCGAAGTCGCCCCAGGTGGAGCCTTCGGGGCGTTGGGTCCAGCGTTTCATCTGCTTGTCTCCTGGAGGTTTTCTATGTTCTTATGAATATAGTACGTATTTACGTACTTTAAAAAGAAATCCGCAATCAGCGGGTTCGATAGGAGACAAGCCCATGACGCAATTCCTGCAGCGCAGGTTGGCGATCACTGCGCCGGCCCTGGCCGCGCTGGCCTTCCTGACCTTGCCCGCGGCGCACGCCGCCGGCTATCCCGATCATCCCGTCACCGTCGTCGTGCCTTATCCGCCGGGCGGGGGCGCCGACATCTTCGGCCGCGCCATCGCCCACGCGCTGGAACCGGGCCTGAAGCAGACCGTGCTGGTCGAGAACAAGCCCGGCGCCGGCGGCAACATCGGCATGGCCTACGTGGCGCGCGCCAAGCCCGACGGCTACACGCTGGGCCTGGGCACCATCGGCACCCAGACCATCAACCAGTTCCTCTACAACAACATGGCGTTCGACCCCGAACGCGACCTGGTGCCCATCGCGCTGGTTTCCACCACGCCCAACGTCATCGCCGTCAGCGCCAAGTCGCCCTACAAGACGGTGGCGGACGTGATCAAGGCGGCCCAGCAGTCCAAGGACAAGAAGCTGACCTATGCGTCGCCCGGCATCGGGTCCTCGGTGCACCTGACCGGCGCCTATTTCGAAGCCATGGCGGGCGTGACCATGCTGCACGTGCCGTTCAAGGGCACGTCCGCATCGCTGCCGGCGGTGGCCGGCGGGCAGGTCGACCTGCTGTTCGACAACCTGCCGGGCGCGCTGGCGCAGATCAAGGACGGCAATCTGATCCGGGGCGTGGCGGTCACGTCCGCGGCTCGCGATGCTTCGGTGCCCAACCTGCCGACCGTCGCGGAATCCGGCCTGCCGGGCTTTGACGTCACCGCCTGGTTTGCGCTGTACGCCCCGCGCAACACGCCGGAGCCCGTGGTCCGGCAGCTGATCGAAGCCGCGCGCAGCGGGCTGAAGAATCCGGCCGTCGCGGCCAACTTCGCCGGCATGGGCGCCAAGCCTGGCACGCTCTTCGGCGCGGACCTGGCGGCCTTCGAGGCCGCGGAACGCAAGAAGTGGGGCGGACTCATCAAGGACAAGGGAATCACCGCGCAATGAACACGCCCACCGCACTGGTCACCGGCGGCAGCCGGGGCATAGGCCGCGCCATCATCGCGCGCCTGATCGACGATGGCTTCCAGGTCGTCAACTTCAGCCGCGGCGCGCCCGAAGCCCTCTTGCCTGGCGAGACGTTCCGCTCGGTCGACCTGGGCGACCCCGCAGCCACCGTGGCCGCCGCGCAGGAGTTGGCGGCCGAACGCCGGGTCCTGCATCTGGTCAACAACGCCGGCATGATCCAGGTCGCGCGCATCGGCGACGTGACCCAGGAACAGATGGCGCGGATCATGGCGCTGAACGTCACGGCGCCGGTCCTGCTGATGCAGGCCCTGCTGCCCGGCATGCGGGCGGCGGGCTACGGGCGGGTGGTGAATATCGGCAGCCGCGCCGCCCTGGGTAAGGACGGGCGCACCGTCTATGGCGCTTCCAAGGCGGCGCTGGCCGGGATGACGCGCACCTGGGCGCTGGAGCTGGCGGGCAGCGGCATCACGGTGAACACCGTGGCGCCCGGACCCATCGCGACCGAACTGTTCAACCAGTCCAACCCGCCGGGCGCGCCGCAGACGCTGGCGTTGGAGGCGGCGATTCCAGCGGGGCGGGTGGGCCGGCCCGAAGAGGTCGCGCATGCGGTGTCCATGTTCATGGACCGGCGGGCGGGTTTCATGACGGGACAGATGCTGTACGTGTGCGGCGGCGTGTCGGTGGGGCTGGCCGGCTAGCCGCTCAGCGCCTGACCGAGCCGCGCCATTTCCTTCCTGGACATCTTGCCGGATGCCGCCAGCGCCTGCGCCCGCTCCAGGCGCAGGCGCTTGAGCACTTCGGTGGGCGCGACGCCGAAATGCGCGGCGAATTTCCGCTGGAAGGTGCGGCGCGACATCTGGCAGGCATCGGCCATGTCGTCGACCGACCAGCGCGCCGACAACTGCGCCTCGATTTTTTCCACCAGGTCGCGGAACGGCGCGGCCACGCGGTCCTGCATACGCAGCGCCTGGCTGTACTGGCGCTGGTCGCCGTTGCGGCGCATGAATACGACCAACCGGCGCGCGACCCGCTGCGACAGGTCGGCGCCGAAGTCGCGTTCGATCAGCGCCAGCGCCAGGTCGATGCCGGCGGTGACGCCGGCCGAGGTCCAGTACTTGCCGCTTTCGATGTAGATGCGGTCGTCTTCGACGCGCAGGGCCGGGTGTAGCTGGCGCAGCCGATCGGCCGAGCGCCAGTGGGTGGTGACGGCGCGACCGTCCAGCAGGCCGGCGGCGGCCAGCACGAAGGCGCCGGTGCAGACGCTGCAAGTGCGTCCGGCGTCCGCGTCGCGGCGGCGCAGCCAGGCGCGCGTCTCGCCATGGGCGCCCGCGAAATCGGCGCCGGGGCCGCCGGGTACGAACATCATGTCCAGACGCTCATCGTCGTCGTCGGCAAAAGTGCCGTCCACCTGCATGCGCAGGCCCTGTTCCCAGGTGGAAACCTGCGGCGTGGCGCCGATGGTGCCCAGGCGGTAGAGCTTGCGGCCGGCTTCCTCGTTGGCCGAACTGAAGGCTTGCCATGGTCCGGCCAGATCCAGCGGCTGGAAGCCGTCGTACAGGACGAATTGCACGCGCAATGGCGCATCGGGCGGCGTATTTGGCGCACGCGTCCGGGCGCGTCCGCCTATGCTGGAAGTCGTCGTTTCTAACGGAGCATCGTCATGCATGTGAATTTTCTCTTGTTCGAAGGGCTGACCCAGCTGGACATGACCGGACCGTACGAAGTGCTGGCAGGCGCGCCGGGCTTCACCGTGGATTTTGTCGCAAAAACGCGCGATCCGGTGCGCAGCGATCGCGGGCTGTGTTTCGTGCCCACGCAGACCATCGCATCGGCGCCGCCCTGCGACTTGCTGGTGGTGCCAGGCGGGCCGGGCACGGATGATGCCATTGTCGACGCCGACTGGGTAGCGTTTACACGTGCGCAAGGCCTGGCGGCGCGCTATGTATTCGGCATCTGCACCGGTTCGCTGCTGCTGGGCGCGGCTGGCCTGCTGCGCGGCAGGCGTGCTTCCAGCCACTGGCGCGCACGTGAACTGCTGTCGCGCTTCGGCGCCATTCCCAGCGATGAGCGCATGTGCGTGGACGGCAAGTTCTACACCGCGGGCGGCGTGACCTCCGGCATCGACATGGGGCTGAAGGTGGTGGCGGACCTGTGCGGCGAGGACGTGGCCAAGCTGATCCAGCTGCAGATCGAATACGACCCCAAGCCGCCGTTTCCTGGCGGCACGCCCAAGACTTCGGAGCCGGCCGTGGTGCAGCGTTATCTGGAGATGTCGCAGGCGCGCTTCGAGCGCCGCTCGCAGGCGGTGGACCGGGCCGCGGCCGCGATGGCGTGAGTTCGTGCGCGCGGCGCGCTCACTTCGCCAGATGATCCAGCGGCAGCGGGCTTTGCGGCTTGACGGTCTGGATGGCGAAGTTGCTGCGGATGTCCTTCACGCCGGGCAGCTTCAATAGCGTGCCCAGCAGAAAGCGTTCGTAGGCGCGCAGGTCGGGCACCACCACCTGCAGCAGAAAGTCGGACTCGCCCGACACCAGGTGCGCGGCGATGACTTCCGGCAAGGTGCTGACTTCCTCGCGGAACAGGGCCGAGTCGCGCTCGTGGTGCCGCTCCACCTTGATGCCGACGAAGACGGTCAGGCCCAGGCCGACTTCGTCCGGCGCCAGGCGGGCTTCGTATCCCTGGATGACGCCGGCTTCTTCCAGCAGCCGCACCCGCCGCAGGCAGGGCGAAGGGGACAGGCCGATCTGTTCGGCGAGTTCGACATTGGTCAGCCGGCCGTTCTGCTGCAGGGCTTCCAGGATCCGGCGGTCGTAGGCGTCCAGTTCGCGTTTTGGCATGAAATTGGGATTAGGTTTGTTTGATTGGCTGAATATGCCAATCATCATAAATCCAATGGCATGAATAGGATGCACATGCCAGCGCCATTTTCCTAGAATGATCGCCTGAGACAGGACGGAAAGGAGCGGGGAAATGGCGGATATGGCGATGTTTCTAGGGGCTTTGCTGATCGTCTACGTGGTGCCGGGACCCGACATGATCCTGCTGCTGGAAACCGGTGTGCTGCGCGGCAGAGGGCAGGCGCTGGCGGTGGCCGCGGGGCTGGCCATCGCGCGGGCCGCCCACGTGACCCTGGCCGCGCTGGGATTGGCGGCGCTGTTCAAGACCCATCCCTGGGCGTTCGATGCGGCGCGCACGGTGGGCGGCTGCTATCTGGTCTGGTTGGGCTTGCGGCTATTGCGCGCAGGACCCGTGTCCTACGATGCTTCCGGGCAGGCGCCCGCGAGCCGCGCGGGACTGGGGCCGGCGCTATTGAGCGGCGTGTTGACCAATGTGCTCAATCCCAAGGCCTTGTTGTTCTGCTCGGTGCTGCTGCCGCAATTCGTGTCGCCCGCCCAGGGGCCGATAGGCCAGCAGTTCGCCGTGCTGGGCGTGATCCTGGTCAGCCTGGGCTTGGCACTGGACGTGCTGTGCGCGTTGGCGGGCGGGGCGGTGGGGCGCTGGATGTCGGCCAGCCCCCGTGCGCAGAAGATCCAGAGCCGGGTGTTCGGGCTGGCGTTGATCGGCTTCGGCTTGCGCCTGACCGTGGCCCAGCGTCCGGCCTGAACCGCCGGCCCCGCAGCTTGCGCCGCGGGACCGGCCGCCAGGTTTACTTGGCGTAGGCGTACGAGGACTCGTCGGCTTCCTCGTCCTTCGGCCGCGGCGGGACCGCGCCGTCCTCCAGCAATTCCGACTGCGTCAGGCCCTTGGTCAGCTCCAGCGCCTGGCGTTCGAACAGGCGCCGGTACAGGCCGCCCTTCAGGCGGATCAGCGCGTCGTGGCTGCCTTCCTCGATGACGCGGCCGCGGTCCATCACCAGCAGGCGGTCCAGCGCGCGCACCGTGGACAGGCGGTGCGCCACCACCAGCGTGGTGCGGCCCACCATCAGGCGGTCCATGGCCTGTTGGATCAGCACTTCGCTTTCGCTGTCCAGGCTGGACGTGGCTTCGTCCAGGATCAGGATGGGCGCATCGGCCAGGAAGGCGCGGGCCAGGGCCACGCGCTGGCGTTCGCCGCCCGACAGCTTGACGCCGCGTTCGCCGACCAGCGTGTCGTAGCCCTTGGGCAGCGCCATGATGAAGTCATGGGCGCTGGCCAGCCTTGCCGCCTGCTCGATCTCGGCCTGCGTGGCGCCGGGGCGGGCATAGGCGATGTTCTCCGCCAGCGTGCGGTGGAACAGCACGGGTTCCTGCTGCACGATGGCGATCTGGCTGCGCAAGGACGCCTGCCGCGCCTGGGCGATGTCCTGCCCGTCGATCGTGATGCGGCCATCGTTCACGTCGTACAGGCGCTGGATCAGCTTGATGAACGTGGTCTTGCCCGAACCCGAATGGCCGACCAGGCCGACCCGTTCGCCCGGGGCGATGCGCACCGAGAAATGGTCATACAGCGCCTTGTCGTGCGCGCCATAGCGGAACGTCACATCCTCGAAGCGGATCTCGCCAGCCGTCACGCGTAGCTCGCCCGCGCCGGGCCGGTCGTCCACGCCCAGCGGCTGCTTTTCCAGCGCGACCAGTTCTTCCATGTCGTTGACCGAGCGCTGCAGGTTGCGGATGTGCATGCCCACGTCGCGCAGATAGCCTTGCAGCATGAAGAACATCGTCAGGGCGAAGGTGATGTCGCCCACGCTGGCCTGGCCGCGCGACCACAGCAGCAGCGACGCGCCCAGGATGCCCGCCTGCATGGCGACCAGCATGGCGCCCTGGATGCCGCCGTTGATCGTGCCGCGGATCCAGGTGCGGCGCGTGCGGCGGCGCCATTTGTCGACGACGCGGTCCAGCCTGACTTCTTCGCGCGCTTCGGCGCCGAAGGCCTTGACGACCGCATTGCAGCTGACGGCGTCGGCCAGCGCGCCGCCCATGCGCGTGTCCCAGGCGTTGCCCAGGCGCGCGGCCGGCGCCACATAGCCCAGCGACAACGCCGCGGTCACGGCGATGTACAGCACCGAGCCCAGGCCCACCACCAGCCCCATGATGGGCCAGTGCGCGCCCAGCAGGGCGGTGGCGCCCACCAGCATCACGACCGACGGCAACAGCGCGATCAGCAGCGTGTCGTTGAGGATGTCCACCGCCCACATGCCGCGCGTGATCTTGCGCACCGTGGAGCCGGCGAAGCTGTTGGCGTGCCAGTCCGTGGAAAAGCGCTGCACGCGGTAGAACGCGCTGGACACGATCCCATTCATCATCTTCAGCGTGAAGGTGATGATGTTCTGGAATATGGCCTGGCGCAGCAGCGTGCCGCCGATGCCCAGCGCGATCAGCAGCCAGAACGCGGTGACGGCCGCGCTCCAGACGATTTCGTCGCCGGCCGCGCCCGAGGCCACTGCGTCAACCAGTTTGCCGGCGTACAGCGGCGTCAGCACATCGGTCACCGCCGACAGCAGGGCGAGCACGATGATGCCGGAGGTACGCCAGGGCTGCGCGCGCCAATGGCGGAAGGTAAAGCCAAGGACATCCTTGAAGGTCTGTCCTCGTAGATCGATTTTTTTTCTGGCCATTGCAATGGCCCGGCGTCACCAGGACGCCGGGAGTCCTTGTGTGGAAAGAGGAAGGAGCGGCCTGCGCGGCGAGGCGCGGGCGATTGCGTTCAGGTTTTTGGGGCAGGCACGGAGGACCAGTCGCTAGATAGGCATCCAGCGATGGGTCCGCGCGGGCGACGACTTAATGGCGTCGCGGGGACACGCGCGGGATGGCGGTATGCGGATTTATCATCTTGCGCCTCCCAGTGGTGTGAGATGTGGGGGAAAAGGAATGGGCAGAGGCCCGAATTGAAGATTCTATAGAAGTGGTGTAGGCGAAGCAACGGGTAGGCGCGCGCCGGTGTGGGTTTTTTTCAACTGCGCGCGGCGTTCAGCCTGGGGTGAACAGCGTGGGCGGCAGGCGCGCCACGGCGTCGTAGGTCAGGCGGATGTGGGCGGCCAGCAGTTCACAGGCGCGGTCGGCATCGCGCGCCAGCGTGGCGTCCAGGATGCCCTTGTGCTCATCGTCCAGGTCGCGCGCGATGGGTTTGCGCGTGACCGTCAGGCGGCGGTAGCGCTCGGCCTGCTGGTACAGGATGCCCAGGAAATGATGCAGCCAGCGCGAGGGACAGGCGCGGATCAGTTCGCGGTGGAATTCGCGGTTGCGCTGTTCCCATTCTTCAAAGCGGGTGTCGGGGTCGGCGGCCAGGCGCTGTTCGGCCTTGCTCAGCCGGTGGAAGGCGGCCAGCACCGCGCTTTCCCAGTCGTCGTCGCCCAGGGCGATGGACTGGCGCAGGGCCTGGGTTTCAAGCAGCACGCGGTTCTCGGTGATGTCGCGGAAGTCTTCCAGCGAGATCGGCGTGACGTGGAAGCCGCGCTGTCCTTGCGCGATGACCAGCGCGTCCGACACCAGCAGCGCCAGCGCCTCGCGCAGCGTGCCCGCGCCCACGCCGTAATCGTCCTTCAGGTGTTCGACCCGCAGGCGGGAACCCGGCGGATGCACGCCCTGGATGATGTCGCGGCGCAGATTGACATAGGCCGCGCCGACCAGGGTGTTGGCCGAGGCGGAATGGGCGAGCGGGGGGAGGGTGGCGCCGTCTGACATGGGAGCTACTTTATCACTGCGTTCAAAAAATCTCGATAAAAATTATTGACGCCGAGATTTATGCTGCTTATCGTAGAAAAAAAGCGTCGAGACCACGACCGGCACGGAGCCGGCGGCAGGCGCAACCTGGAGACAAGCAGTGATACGGCTACACGACATCCGGTACGTCCGGCTGGGTACCCGCGACCTGGAATCCGCGGTCCGCTACGCGACCGCGGTGCTGGGGCTGGAAGTGGCGCGCAAGGAGCACGGCGCGGTCTACTTCAAGTCCGACTCGCGCGACCACACCCTTTGCTACTTCGAAGGCGATCCGCGCGACCACACCACCGCGTTCGAAGTGGACACGTCCGAAGAACTCGAGCATGCCGGCGCGGTGCTGGAGCGCAGCGGCTATCAGGTCGCCGCAGGCAAGCGCGAGGACGCCGAGCAGCGCTACGTGCGCGATTTCCTCAGTTTCATCGACCCCTCCGGCAACCGCATCGAGCTGGTGCACGCGCCGCATCACAGCGGCCGCCGCTACTTCCCCAGCCGCGATGCGGGCGTGACCGGCTTTTCGCATATCGGCCTGCGCACGCTGGACGCGCGGCGCGACGAAGCCTTCTGGACCGGTCTGCTGTCGGCCCGGGTCAGCGACCGCATCGGCGAAGCGCCGCTGCTGCGCATCGACGAAGTGCACCACAAGATTGCGCTGTTCCCGTCCAGCTATCCGGGCGTGCAGCACATCAACCACCAGGTCGAGAGCATCGACGACATCATGCGCGCCTGGTATCAGCTGAAGGAATGGCAGGTGCCGATCCGCTTCGGCCCGGGGCGGCATCCGACCTCGGGGGCGATGTTCCTGTATTTCGACGGCCCCGACGGCATGATCTACGAATACTCCACCGGCGTGCGCCTGATCACCGCCGAAGACGAGAAGACCTACCGGCCGCGCAGCTTTCCCGCGGTGCCGTCCTCGTTCTGCATGTGGGGCGCCAAGCCCGACATCCCGGAGTTCAAGACGTGAGCGCCGCGCCGATGAAAGCCGACGCCGGCCAGGAAGCCCTGGTGCGGACGGCGGCGCGCGGCCTGGCCCGCGCCGGCCTGGTCCATGCCTACGGCCATTGCAGCAGCCGCCTCGACGCCGGTCACTTCCTGGTATGCGCCGCGCGGCCCATGGGCCTGATCGAACCGGGCGAGGCGGGCACGGTGGTGCCGGTGCATGGCGAGCTGCCCGAGGGCGTGCTGGGCGAGGTCCGCATCCATCAGCACATCTACCGCATGCGCCCCGAAGTGGGCGGGGTGGTGCGTTCCATGCCGCCCACGGTCATGACGCTGTCCTCGGCCCGGCTGACGCCGCAGCCGCGCCATGGCATGGGCTCGTATTTTTCTCCGTCCGTGCCGCTCTGGGACGATCCGCAGCTGGTGCGCAGCGACGCCCAGGCGCGCGGCGTGGCCCAGACCCTGGGCGCGGCGCGCGCCGTGGCCATGCGCGGCAACGGCGCGGTGGTGGCGGCCGAATCGCTGATGCATGCCGTGGTGCTGACCTGGTATCTGGAGGATGCCGCGCGCATCGAATGGCAACTGCGCTCGGCCGGCCTGGCCGAAGGCGCGCCCACGCTCTCGCCGGAAGAGGCGGCTACCCGCGCCGTGGGCACGGGCCGCATCTACGAGCGCATGTGGGAATACCTGACCGCCGGCGACCCTGAAGCGGCGCTGGCAGACCTGTCACAACCGAGGACGCAATGACCGATTTCCGCAACTTCATCAACGGCGAATGGGTCGCCACGGACAAGACGTTCGACAACCGCGATCCGGTCGACAACCGCCTGATCGGACGCATCCACGAGGCCGGAGACGCCGAGGTCGACGCCGCCGTGCGGGCCGCCAAGGCGGCGCTGCGCGGCCCCTGGGGCAAACTCAAGACGCAGCAGCGCGTGGAGCTGCTGCACGCGGTGGCCGACGGCATCATCCGCCGCTTCGACGAGTTCGTCGATGCCGAGATCGCCGACACCGGCAAGCCCTACGACCTGGCCAGCCATCTGGACATTCCGCGCGGCGCGGCGAACTTCAAGATCTTCGCCGACCTGGTGCGCAACATTCCCAACGAGACCTTCGACCTGGAAACGCCGGATGGCGGCCATGCCCTGAACTACGGCGTGCGCGTGCCGCGCGGCGTGATCGGCGTGATCTGCCCCTGGAACCTGCCGCTGCTGCTGATGACCTGGAAGGTGGGGCCGGCGCTGGCCTGCGGCAACACCGTGGTGGTCAAGCCTTCCGAAGACACCCCGGCCACGGCCACGCTGCTGGGCGAAGTCATGAACGAGGTCGGCGTGCCGCCCGGCGTCTATAACGTGGTGCATGGCCGCGGCCCCGGTTCGGCGGGCGAAAAGCTCACGCGCCATCCGCTGGTCGACGGCATCACCTTCACCGGCGAAACCCGCACCGGCGAAGCCATCATGCAGGCCGCGGCGGTGGGCGTGCGCCCGGTGTCCTTCGAACTGGGCGGCAAGAACGCGGGCATCGTGTTCGCCGACGCGGACTTCGACAAGGCGGTGGCCGGCATCGCGCGCGCCGCCTTCGACAACACCGGGCAGGTCTGCCTGGGCACCGAGCGCGTCTACGTGCAGCGGCCGATCTTCGACCGCTTCGTGGCGGCGCTGGGCGAGCGCGCCCGCGGCTTCAAGCTGGGCCGTCCGAAGGATCCTGGCGTCAACCTGGGGCCGCTAATCTCGCAGCGTCACCGCGACAAGGTGCTGGGCTACTACGCCCGCGCCCGCGAAGAGGGCGCCACGGTGGTCGCGGGCGGCGGCGTGCCGGACATGCCGGATGAGCTGGCCGGCGGCGCGTGGATCCAGCCCACCGTGTGGACCGGACTGCCGGAAACCTCGGCCGTGATCCAGCAGGAAATCTTCGGCCCCTGCTGCCACATCGCGCCCTTCGACACGGAAGAAGAAGCCGTCGCGCTGGCCAACGCCACGCCCTACGGCCTGGCGGCCTCGGTCTGGACCAGCAACGTGGGCACCGCCCATCGCATGGGGCAGGCCCTGGAAGTGGGCATCTGCTGGATCAATTCCTGGTTCCTGCGCGACCTGCGCACGGCCTTCGGCGGGGCCAAGCAGTCCGGCATCGGCCGCGAGGGCGGCGTGCATTCGCTCGAGTTCTACACGGAGCTGCGCAATGTCTGCGTGAAGCTCTGACCTGTAAGCAAGCCTTAGTACCGGCAGGCGCCGCGCAGAACGGCGCCGCCGTCCATCCCCCAAGGAGACTTAGCATGCAAGCATACGCACGCGGCCTGTCCGCGCTGGCCGCGGTCGCGGCCTTGACCGTGGCCAACGCCGCAATGGCGGACATCCGCATCGGCTTTACCGGGGTGCTGTCCGGCCCCCAGGCGGCATTGGGCCAGGATCAGTACGACGGCCTGATGTTGGGCATCGAGCAGCTGGGCGGCAGCCTGGGCGGCCAGAAGGCCGTGGTGATCCGCGACGACGACCAGCTCAAGCCCGACGTGGGCGCGCAGATCGTGCAGAAGTTCATCGAGAAGGACAAGGTGGACGTGATCGTCGGCCTGGGCTTCTCCAATGTGCTCATGGCCGAACTGCGGCGCATCAAGGAGTCGGGCGTGGTGGCCCTGTCCACCAATGCCGGGCCCGCGCCCATCGCCGGCCGCATGTGCCTGCCCAACCTGTTCGTACTCGGCTGGCAGAACGACAGCATGTCCGAAGCCATGGGCAAGTACGTCAAGGACCAGGGCTACAAGCGCGCCTACCTGATGTCGTCCAACTACCAGGCCGGCAAGGACAAGCTGGCGGGCTTCAAGCGCTTCTATGGCGCCGCGCCCGCCGACGAGATCTACACCCAGCTGGGGCAGCTGGATTATTCGGCCGAGATCTCGCGCATGCAGTCGGCCTCGCCCGACGCGCTGTTCGTGTTTTACACCGGCGGGGTGGGCGTGAACTTCGTGCGCCAGCTGCGCCAGGCCGGCCTGATGGAAAAACTGCCGTTCTTCTCGGAAAGTCTGATCGACTCCAACACGCTGACCGCGCTGAAGGAACAGGCGGTGGGCGCGATCTACGGCACGCCTTGGGCCACCACGCTGGACAACCCGCAGAACCGCAAGTTCGTCGAGGCCTTCAAGGCCAAGTACGGACGCTTGCCGTCGGAATATGCGGTAGGCGGCTATGACGCGGCGTTCCTGCTGGATGCCGCCATCAAGCAGCAGGGCGGCAAGGTCGGCGACAGCAAGGCGCTGGCCGCGGCGGTAAAGGCCGCCGGCGCCAACTTCCCCACGGTGCGCGGCAAGTTCCGCTTCAACAGCAACAACATGCCGGTGCAGGACCTGTATGCCTATCAGGTCGTGAAGGAAGGCGACAGCGTGGGCCTGAAGCAGCTGGCCAAGGTGTTCACCGACCACCAGGACGCCTACGTGGCGGACTGCCCGCTGAAGTAACCGTCCCGGGAGACGCCCCATGAACGGATCCTTGCTGTTGTCGCAGATGCTCAATGGCCTGCAGCTCGGCGCCTTGCTGTTCCTGCTGTCCTCGGGGCTGACCCTGATCTTCGGCATCATGAACTTCATCAACCTGGCGCACGGGTCGCTGTACATGATCGGCGCTTTCCTGGGCGCCACCGCCTACAACGCCAGCGGCTCGTTCGCCTTCGCCATCCTGGCGGCGGTGACGGGCAGCGGCCTGGTGGGCGTGGCGCTGGAACGCCTGATCGCGCGGCCGCTGTACAAGCACGACCACCTGTACCAAGTGCTGGCCACCTTCGGGCTGATGATGTTCTTCAATGAACTGGCTTCCGTCATCTGGGGCAGCCGGCCGTATTACGCCGCCGTGCCGCAGGGGCTGGAAGGTGCCGTCAGCCTGTTCGGCAACGACTATCCGGTGTATCGCCTGATGATCATCGGCGTGGGCGCGCTGGTGGCGGTGGGCGCCTGGTTCCTGATCCAGCGCACGCGCTTCGGCATGCTGATCCGCGCGGGCGCCAGCAACGCGCCCATGGCCAGCGTGCTGGGCGCCAACGTGGACCTGCAGAAGACGCTGCTGTTCCTGCTGGGCGCGGTGCTGGCCGGCGTGGCGGGGGCGTTGGCGGGGCCGATCCTTTCGGTGCAGTCCGGCATGGGCGAGCCGGTGCTGATCCTGGCGCTGGTGGTGATCGTGGTCGGCGGCATCGGCTCGGTGCGCGGCACGCTGGTCGCGGCGCTGCTGATCGCGATGATAGACACGCTGGGCCGGGCCTTCCTGCCCGACCTGCTGCGCGCCGTGTTCGACGCCTCCGTCGCCAACGCGGTCGGGCCGGCCCTGGCTTCCATGCTGATCTACGTGCTGATGGCCGTGGTGCTGGCATTCCGGCCGCAAGGCCTGGTCTTCTCGGCGCGTCGTTGACGCGCGCTTGTACTGGGGTTGGATCATCATGCAAGAACACACATACCGGCGCTGGGCGCTGCCCTTGCTGTTCCTGGTCCTGGCCGGCGTGCCTTTCGTGGCGCAATGGCTGGGCGAACCGTTCTACGTGACGCTGGGCGCGCGCATCCTGATCTATGCGTTGGCCGCGCTGGCGCTGAACCTGGTGCTGGGCTTTGCCGGATTGGTGAGCTTCGGCCACGCCATGTTCCTGGGCCTGGGCTGCTATGCCGTGGGCATCCTCAGCTATTACGGCTTCGGCAACGGCTGGCTGCAACTGGCCGTCTGCATCGCGGTGTGCGCGCTGGTGGCGCTGATCGTCGGCACGGTCTGCCTGCGCACCTCGGGCATAGGCTTCATCATGATTACGCTGGCGTTTGCGCAGATGTTCTATTTCCTGGCGGTCAGCCTGCGCGAGTATGGCGGCGACGACGGCCTGAACATCTACGAAGCCAGTTCCTTCGGCCTGTTCGACCTGGGCGGCAGCCAGCCGGTGTACTGGGCGGCCTGGGCGGTGCTGCTGGTGTCCAGCCTGGCGATGTTGCGCCTGCGCCGCTCGCCCTTCGGCATGATCCTGCGCGCCACCCATGCCAACCCGCGCCGCGTGGACGCGCTGGGCTATTCGGTATTCGGCGTGCGTCTGACGGCCTACGTGGCCTCTGGCGTGCTGACCGGCGTGGCCGGGCTGCTGCTGGCCAACCTGACCGCCTTCGCCTCGCCCAGCTACATGTCCTGGCCGGTGTCGGGCGAGCTCATCGTCATGGTGGTGATAGGCGGGCTGGGCAATGTGCTGGGGCCGATCTTCGGCGCCGTTGCCTATCTGCTGATGGAAGAGGCCTTCAAGAGCATGACGCAGCATTGGATGCTGCTGATGGGGCCGGCGGTGGTGATCATCGCCATGGTGGCCAAGGGCGGCTATGCCAATTCGCTGGCCTGGCTGCGGCGTCCGCCGCCCGCCGCGCCCGCAGCTCAGCCGCCGGCCGCAGGTGAGCAACAGGACCGCCGCCCGCCGGACGCGATCGCCAAGGAGGCTTCGGCATGAGCACGCAAACCGCTGCCGCGCCCGTTGGACTGTCCACGCAGGACCTGGTGCGCCGCTTCGGCGGCCTGAAGGCGACCGACGGCGTGTCGCTGGACGTGGCCCCTGGCGAACTGCACGCGCTGATCGGCCCCAACGGCGCGGGCAAGACGACTTTGATCAACCTGCTGTCGGGCGAGCTGCGGCCCGATGGCGGCGCCGTGCGCCTGGGCGCCTCGGACGTTTCCCGCGCCTCGGTGCAGGAACGCGTGGCGCTGGGCATGCTGCGTTCCTATCAGGTGACCTCGGTGTTCGACAGCTACACGGTGCTGGACAACGCCTGCCTGGCGGCCTTGCGCAAGCGCCGCCGGCGCCTGTCGGGCTGGACCGCCTTGCGCGATTGCGCCGACGTGGTCGACGCCGCGACCGAGGCGCTGCGGGCCTGCAAGCTGGAAGACGTGGCCGAGGCGCAGGTGGACAGCCTGGCCTACGGCCAGCGCCGCCAGCTGGAGATTGCCATGGCCTTGGCGGGCGAGCCGTCGGTGCTGCTGCTGGACGAGCCCATGGCGGGCATGAGCGCGGCCGAAAGCGCCGGCGTGATCGCCTTGCTGCAAAGCCTGAAGGGCCGCTACACCATCGTGCTGGTCGAACACGACATGAACGCCGTGTTTGCGCTGGCCGACCGCATCAGCGTGCTGGTCTACGGCAAAGTCATCGCCACCGGCAGCGCGGACCAGATACGCAACCATCCCGACGTGCGCCGCGCCTATCTGGGCGACGACGCCGACGCATAAGGAGCCCCGCCATGTTGAGCATCAGCGGATTGACGGCGGCCTACGGGCATTGCCAGGCCTTGTTCGGCGTAGACCTGGACGTGGGCCAGGGCGAGGTCGTCGGCCTGATCGGCCGCAACGGCATGGGCCGCAGCACCGTCATCAAATGCCTGTTCGGCCTGCTGCCGGCCAGCCAGGGCAGCATCCGCTACGGCGAACGGTCCCTGCGCGGACTGGCGCCGTACCGCATCGGCCGGCTGGGCCTGTCGCTGGTGCCTGAAGGGCGCCAGATCTTCCCGACCCTGACGGTGGAAGAGAACCTGATCGCCACGGCGATACACCGCGGCGGCGGCCGCGGCTGGACGCTGGAACGCGTGTATGAACTGTTTCCGCGCCTGCACGAACGCCGCGCCAACCTGGGCACGCAACTATCCGGCGGCGAGCAGCAGATGCTGGCGCTGGGCCGGGCGCTGATGACCAACCCCAGCCTCTTGGTGCTGGACGAAGCCACCGAAGGGCTGGCGCCGGTGGTGCGCGCCGAAATCTGGCGCGTGCTGGCCCAATTGAAAGCCGAAGGTTTGTCGATGATCGTGGTGGACAAGAACACCACGGCCTTGCTGCGCCTGTCGGACCGCAACGTCATCCTCGACAAGGGCGTGACGGTGTGGCGCGGCAGCTCGGCGGAATTGTCCCAGCGGCCCGACCTGGTGGCCGCCTACGTAGGAGTCTGAAATGAGATTGCAGGACAAGGTGGCGCTGGTCACCGGCGCGGCCGGGGGCATTGGACTGGCGATCGCGCGGCGCTTCGCGGCCGAGGGCGCATACGTGCTGCTGGCCGACCGCAAGGAGGCCGAACTGATGGCCGCGGCCCGCGCCCTGGGCGATCGCGCCGCCGCGCTGGTGGCCGACGTGACCGACCCTGCCGACGCCCAGAAGCTGGCCGACGAGTGCGTGCGGCGCTGGGGCGGCCTGGACATCTGCGTCTGCAACGCCGGCGTGATCCGCGCGGCGGACTTCCTGGACCTGAAGCTGGAAGACCTGGATGCGGTCATGAACGTCAACGTGCGCGGCACCTTCCTGGTGGCGCAGGCCGCCGCGCGCGCCATGGTGGCGGGCGGACGCGGCAACGGCGCCATCGTGACCCTGTCCTCGATGACGGCGGAACTGGCGATGCCAGACCAGTTGGCATACGGCGCCAGCAAGGGCGCGGTGCGCCAGATGACCAAGTCGATGGCGCTGTCCCTGGCGCCGCACGGCATCCGCGTCAACGCCATCGGCCCCGGCAGCATCGACACCGAGATCCTGGCCACGATCACCAGCAACCCCGAAGCCCGCCGGACCGTGCTGTCGCGCATTCCGATGCAGCGCCTGGGATCGACCGACGAAGTCGCCAAGGTGGCGGTGTTCCTGGCCAGCGATGACGCCAGCTACGTGACCGGGCAGACGGTGTACGCGGATGGCGGCAGGCTGGCGCTGAACTATACGGTGCCGGTGCAGGAGTAGGGGGCGCGTGCCGACGCCGGATGGGTTTCGACAGCGGGCGGGGCAGGGTGATAAATTTTCGGGCGTCACCTGGAAAACGAACCCTGTCCATGAAAACCGCCGCAATTACCTCCTCCCGGGATAACGCCTGGCTCCAACTGCGCATGGCGCTTTGGCCTGACGCGTCAGCTGCCGAGCATCAGGACGATATGGACGATCAGGTCTGCGCGCCGGACCGGTACGTTCAGTTCCTGGTGCGCGCCGACGACGGGCTCGCGATTGGGTTGGCCGAAGCTTCCATCAGGACGGACTACGTCAATGGAACGGACTCCAGTCCGGTGGCGTTCCTGGAAGGCCTGTACGTCATGCCCGAGGCCAGGCGGCAGGGCGCGGCCAGGGTCTTGATTGCTGCCGTCCGGGCATGGGCCAGCGACAGGGGGTGCAAGGAGCTGGCCTCGGATACCGCGCTGGACAATGTCGTAAGCCAGGCCGCGCATGCGCGTCTGGGATTCAGGGAGACGGAGCGGGTCGTCTATTTCAACATGCCGATCTGAGACGCCAACGCGAGCCTCGCATTGCGAGTAAGGTATGGGCTGGAGGCCCTGATTTTCCGGCACCCAGGCCTGTGCCCTTCAGCGGGAACCCGAACACCATGAAGATACTTCGTCCGGCGCTGCGGACCGTTCTTGCCGCAGCCGCATGCACCTTGATCGCCGCTTGCGCGGCCAAACCTCCCCAGCAAACCGAGCTGGACTATCGCAGCCGCTCTCCGTCCACGGGGCAGGGCACGAACAACGCGCCTGGATCCTCGGACCAACGCCTGACCATACAATCCGGCGAAGGCGAGCGCCTGAATCTGCCCTGGTTCGTCCGGGATACGCAGGAATGGATCAACAGCAACTGACACATGACCAAGCCCATGACCATGCGATGGATACTCCTGGCGCTTGCCGCGCTGGCGGTGTCGCCCGCCATCAATGCCCAAACCACTTCCAAGCCTGCCGCCTGGACCCCGCCCGGCCCGACCGCATGCAGCTTCTCCGGCTGGACGACGAACGACAAGCCGGCCATCCAGGTGCGCGCGGCGGCATCCGCTCAGGCGGCGGTGCTGGGCAGCCTGCCGACGACGCGCGGCGACGGCCCCGATCCCGAGATCGACTACTACAGCGTGACCTTCGACGTGACCGAGGCGCGCGACGGCTGGCTCAAGATCAGGAACGCTAGCGACGACAAGACCGGCGACGAACAGAGCAAGCCGCGGCCCGTGTATCGGGGCGAGGGTTGGATCGAAGCCGCGGATGCGCAGGTCGGCATCCAGTCGGCGCGAGGCTACGCCCGGCCGGATGCAGGCAGTGAACGTTTGCTGGACCTGGGCGGCGACTGGCTGACCGAGCGCGCCACGCTGCGCGGCATCGTCGCCTGCCAGGGCGAATGGCTGTTGCTGGACTACGAGCTGCGCAACAGCGACACGTTCGAGCCGCTGGCGCCCAAGGACCGCACGCGCGGGCAGGCGTGGTTTCGCGGCATCTGCTCGTCGTCGGAGACGACTTGCGATATGCGGTCGGTGGACAAGTGAGCAGGCGAGTAGGCGTTCGCGCGAGTCCCATTTATTGACATATCGGGAAATCCCGATATCATGACGGCATGGATCTGCTCGAAATATTCAAAGCCCTCTCCAACCGTACGCGCCTTGAGATCCTCAAAGGATTGAAGGACCCCGCGAAGAACTTCCCGCCGCAGGACGAAGGCGATGTTCACACGGTGGGCGTCTGCGTCAGCAGCATCCAGGAAGGCGTGGGGCTGTCGCAGTCCACGGTGTCTGACTACCTGGCGACGCTGCAACGCGCCGGCCTGGTGGAAGCCAGGCGCATTGGTCAGTGGACCTACTACAAGCGGAACGAAGCAACCATACGCGCTCTTGCCGGGCTCATCGGGAAAGAGCTGTAATTTTTTTGCAGGTAAATATCGGAATTTCCCGATATCCCTATTTTTCGAATCAAGGAAAACCATGAAAGCGATGACACTCCAATCATTCGGCGGCCCGGAGTCGTTCGAACTCCGCGACCTGCCCAAGCCCGTGCCGCAGGCGGGACAAGTCCTGGTCCGGGTACACGCCACCTCGATCAATCCCCTGGATTACCAGGTCCGGCGCGGCGACTATGCCGATCTGGTGCCGCTGCCGGCCATCACCGGGCACGACGTCTCGGGCGTGGTTGAAGCCGTGGGGCCGGGCGTGACGGCTTTCGTTCCTGGCGACGAAGTCTGGTACACCCCGCAAATCTTCGACGGGCCGGGCAGCTATGCCGAGTACCACGTCGCAGCAGAAGGCATCGTCGGCAGGAAGCCGCCCGCGCTCAGCCATCTGGAGGCGGCAAGCCTGAGCCTGGTCGGCGGGACCGCTTGGGAAGCGCTGGTCGTGCGCGCGGGGCTGAGAGTCGGGGAGAGCGTTCTGGTGCACGGCGGCGCGGGCGGCGTCGGCCATGTGGCGATCCAGCTGGCGAAGGCCATCGGAGCTCAGGTGTACACGACCGTGCGCGCAGCCAACGCGGAATTCGCACGCAGCATGGGCGCCGACGGGGTCATCGACTACGAAAAGGAAGACTACGTCGACGCCGTCATGCGCGAGACGGGCGGGCGCGGCGTCGACGTCGTGTTCGACACCATTGGTGGCAATAGCCTGGCGCGCAGCCCCGATGCGCTGGCGCAACTGGGACGGGTCGTCTCGATCGTGGACATCGCCCAGCCGCAAAACCTGATCCAGGCCTGGGGCAAGAATGCGAGCTACCACTTCGTGTTCACGCGGCAGAACCGCGGCAAGCTCGATGAACTGAGCGCGTTGGTTGCGCGCGGCCAACTACGGCCGCACGTGGGCGCGGTCTATGCGCTTGCCGAGATCCCGCTCGCCCATGCGCGGCTGGAGAGTCCCAATCACGGGGTGCGCGGCAAGATTGCGATTGCCGTTGCGCCCTAGGCTTGGGGGCGGCTGCTTACCAGTTGATGCGTGCCGTCAGCGTGATGTTGCGTTCATCGCCATAGAAGCAGGTGCCGGGGCAGGCGGCCACATAGGTCTTGTTGGCCAGGTTCTTCACGTTCAGGGCGAACTGCCACTTGTCCCATTGATAGCGCAGCGCGGCATCGTACGTGGTGTACGACGGCACCGCCAGGTCGTAGATCTCCTGGCGTCCCACGTAGCGCACGCCGACGCCCGCGCTCAGGCCCGGCACGGAAGCAAAGCGGTAGTCCATCCAGAGCGAGGCCATGTTGCGCGGGACCGAAGCGGGCCGCGAGCCTTCATTGCCCAGATTGCTCTTGGTGACGCGGGCATCCGTCGTTGCCAGCGCCGCCACCAGGTCCAGTTGGCGATTCAGGCTGGCGCGGGCCTCGATCTCGGCGCCCTTCGAACGCACTTCGCCGGTCTGCACCAGGAAGCCCGCGTGGGCGGGATCGCTGGTCAGCACATTGCGTTGCGTGATTTCGTAGAGCGCCACGGTGATGGACGCGTCCACGCCCTTGGGTTCGTACTTCAGGCCGATCTCGTGCTGCACGCCCGTGGTCGGTTTGAAGGGATTGGCGTTGAAGTCCAGGCCCGGGGTGGGCTGGAAGGACTTGCTGTAGCTGTAGTAGGGGGCCAGGCCGTTGTCGAACAGGTACATCAGGCCGGCGCGCGGCGTGAAGGCATGGGAGCTCTCTTCACCCGTACCCGGCCTTGTGTCGGTGCGGACCGAATCGTAGCGGCCGCCCAGCAGCACGATCCAGCGGTCCTTGAACTTGATCTGGTCCTGCGCGTAGAAGCCCAGTTGGCGCATGCTGTTTTCGGAATAGTTGGCGGGGCCAAGATTCGGCCGGGCGCCATAGACGGGCTTGTACAGATCGATCGGCGCGATGCTGCCGAACTCCTGGGAACGCGTGAATTCGCTCTTGCTCCAGTCGATTCCGAACAGCAGCGTGTGTTCGACGCTGCCGTGGCGCAGCTTGCCCAGCAGCTGGTTGTCCACGGCGAGTCCCTTGTCTGTGTCGTAACGGGTTATGGCATAGCGATTGCCCAGGGCGGGGGTCGACGGATTCACGCGCGCGCTCACGGCGGCATACTGGTTGTCGGCCTTGTGTTCGTAGGCCAGCAGGTTCTGTTTCACCTGCCAGTCGTCGTTCAACCGGTGTTCGAGCAGGTAGCCCAGGGTCGTGCCCTTGACGACATAGCGGTCGAAGCCGGGTTCGCCGACGAAGCGGGAGCGCGATATGGGGCCGTTGGGATTGGATAGCAGCGTGCCTTCCAGCGGTTTGCCTGAATCGTAGGGGCTGTCGGTCCGGCTGTAGCTGGCCAGGAGCGTGATCAAGGTGGCGTCGCTGATCTGCCACTCCAGCGCGCCGGCAAGCGACCTGCGGTCATTGTTGATGTAATCGATCATGGTGTCGCTGTCGCGCGCCAGTCCAGTGAGGCGGTAGCGCACGTTTCCGTCCTCCGTCACCGGGCCGCCCAGGTCCATGGCGATCTGCTTCTTGTTCCAGCTGCCTGTCTGCAATTCGAATTCGCGCAAGGGTTCCGCCGTGGGGCGCTTGCTGACCAGGTTGATGATGCCGCCCGGCGCGGCCTGGCCGTACAGGATCGAGGCCGGCCCCTTGAGCAGTTCGATGCGCTCGAAGTTGTAAGGCTCGATCGCGCCGCTGAGCGAATTGATGGGGAACTTGGTGCCGTTCAGATACAGCGGGGCCGCGCCCGTGATGTTGAAGCCGCGGACCGTGAAGCGTGTGCCTATGTGCCTGAGCGCTCCGCCTTCCAGCGACATGACGCTGGCGGTGTAGCCCAGCGCCTGGTCGAGCGAGTCCGCAGCCTGCGCGACGACCTGGTCGCGCGGAACCACCGATACGGACTGGGGCGTTTCGTGCAGCGGCGTGTCGGTCTTGGTGGCGGTCGCGCTGCGGTGGGCGACGAATCCCTGCACCGGGCCGGAGGCGGACTCATGGATGCCCGTGACCGTGACCGCGGGCAAGGTCTGCGCGGACTCCTGGCCCGTCTGCCCGCCGGGCAGCGGGCGCAGCACGTAGCCGCCATTCGGCTGCAGGCGGGCCGCCAGTCCGGTGCCCGCCAGCAGCCTGGCCAAGCCCTCGGACGCCTGGAAGCTGCCTTGCAGGCCGGAACTGCGCTTGTCCGCGATATCGCTGGCCGAATAGGACAGCATCAATCCGCTTTCGAGCGCATAGCGGGTCAGCGCGCTTTCCAGCGGGCCGGCGGGGATCGCGTAGGTCCTGGCGCTGGCTTGGGCCAGGACAGGGTGCGTGCCGGCGCTCAAGGCGACGCCCGTTGCCGTGAACCAGAAGGCGCGGCTTGCGGCCAGCGCCAGAGTGCTGCGGGTAAGGAGGCGCGCGGCGCGCCGAGACAGGCGGTAGTCCATGAGAGATACGGTTTCCGGTAGAAAAATGTGGCTTCTATTAGGTTTGCCACTTGAGAATCGGAAACCCCTCACGTTTGCCCAAAAAATCAGGCGGATGTCTTGCGCATCGCGGCGCTAGATCGTGCGCAGGCGCACGGTGACCCAATACCGCGTCATCCGGTCGACTACGATCGGATGAGTCCGGCGCAGCATGTCCAGCACCCGGTCGGTGTCGTCCAGCGGATAGACGCCGGAAACCTTCAGGCGGCCGGCATCGGTATCGCAGGACAGCCGGCCGGGCATGTACCGCGCAAGTTCAGCAATGAAATCGGACAGAGGCATGTCCTGCGCGACCAGCATGCCCACGGACCATGAGGCGTCACGCGGGCTGGAGGGGCGGCTGGGCCCCATCGAGTCTTGGGTGAACGAGGCCTGTTCGCCAGCATGGATAAGGCGCGGCGCGTCCACATCTAGCGCGGGACGGATTTCCACTGTGCCCTCGAACACCGCGACGTGGCTGCGGCCTGGGAACTGGCGCACGCTGTAGCGGGTGCCCAGGGCGCGCACGCGGCCCTGGGCCGTCTCCACGATGAAGGGGCGTCCAGCAGGCGAGACCGGATCGGGAGCGGTGGCGACGAGTATCTGGCCGCGCAGCAGCCGGACCAGGCGCTGCGCGCCATCGAAGCGCACGTCGATGGCGCTTCCGGTGTCCAGGTCGATGCGGCTGGCGTCGGCCAGCGTGATGCCCTGGCGTTCGCCGGTACGCGTGTGATAGTCGGACTGCCAGTCTTGCCAGCCGCGCCACAGGCTGTCGCGCGCCAGCCAGGCGCCGCCGCCGGCGAACAGGGCCAGGGCCAGCGTCTTGACGGCGCGGCGGCGCGCCCGGCCGCCTCGTTCATCATGCGCCAGCGTGCCGCGCACCAGCGGCGTGTTCAATTCCCGCAGTTGCTGGCCGAACATCTCGATGTGCCGCCAGGCGCGCTCATGGTCGGGATGCGCCTGGCGCCAGCGTTGGCAGGCTTCGCGCGTGGCGTTGCTGGCATCGGCGGCTTGCAATGCGACCAGCCATTCCACGGCGCGCAGGCTGACACTCGCGGGCAGCGGCGGGCCGTCCAGCAGGGGAAATGCGGTCGGGCTCGGGTCCGTGGAGGCGATGGGCATGGCGGTGTGGGTCGCGGCCGCGGGAGGGCGGCGATCAGGCGCCGAAAAAACAAAGGTGCGCCGCTTTTGCGATATGGCGCTGCACGGTAGCGAGCGAGACGTTCAGCGTTGCGGCGATGTCCGCCTGCTTCATGCCTTCAAGCTGCGAGAGCAGGAATGCCTGGCGCACCGGCGCGGCCAGCGTATCCAGGCGGCGGTCCAGTTCGATCAGCGTCTCGAGCAGGATGGCGCGCGTCTCGGGGCCAGGCGCTTCCCGCTCCGGCAGGTTGGCCAGGCTGGCCAGATAGGCCTCTTCGATCCTGCGGCGCCGCATGAAATTGGACACCACGCCCTGCGCCACCGTGGTCAGCAGCGCGCGCGGTTCGCGCACCGCGACGGTCTCGCCCCGGACCAGCAGGCGCATGAACGTATCGTGTGCGAGATCGGCCGCGTCAGAGGAATTGCCCAGCCGCCGCCGCAGCCAGCCCTTCAGCCAGCCATGGTGATTCGCGTACAGCACATCGATGCCCTGGGGCGGCACTGCAAACTCGGTCGCGGACATGCGGCCCTCCGGCTCGTCGCGGGCCAGGAGGAAACTGGTGCCCGGAAATAATGAGAATCATCCGCATTCTAAGATGAGTCGCGACGCGCCGACAAGAGGCCGGAGAGCAAGGAGCCGGTGGCGGTTCTTCTCGATCCGGCCTGGCAAGGCTCCCGATTGATTGAAGCGTAGAAGAGGGCAGCGGAGGCAAACCTTCAAGCCGCGCCGTGCGCGGCGATGTTCCGATACTGTCCTTTGAAATACAGCAACGGCTGCGTGGAAGCAGCTTCTTGCAGATCCAACGCTTTCACTTCGCCAATCACGATCAGGTGATCGCCTGCGGCGTGTTCGGCATAGATCTCGCAATCAAGCCAGTGCAGGCTGCCGGCGATGATGGGATTGCCGAGCGGCGATTCCTGCCACGCGACTTCGTGCCACTTGTCCGTGCCGCGCTGGGCGAATTGGTTGGAAATCCTGACTTGCTCGTCTGACAGGATATTGACTACGAACCGGCCTGCCCGGCGAATCTTGGGGTAGCTGGCCGAACTGGTCATCACATTGAACGACACCAGCGGCGGATTCATCGAAACGCTATGGAACGACTGGCAGGTGAAGCCTATCGGCTCGCCTTCGATGTGCGACGTTATTACCGTGATGCCGGACGCGTAGTGCCCGAGAGCTTCGCGAAAGCGCCTGGGCTCGATCGCAGTACTGGAAAGTGACATAGTGGGGGTTGAATACTGGGTGCAGCTCGATTTGGTCGCCGCGAGCCGCTCGCGACGACCATTTCCGCCTGGGAATCAGTTCGAGAGTTCTCTGCGGACGATTTCAGCGCCGGCGCTCAAGGCGCTCAGCTTGCCTCGTGCGACTGCGCGGGACAGAGGAGCCATGCCGCAGTTGGTGCAAGGATAGAGCTTGTCGGCATCGACAAATTGCAGCGCCTTGCGCAGGGTGTCGGCGACTTCCTCGGGAGTTTCAATGGTATTGGTCGCCACATCGATGGCGCCGACCATCACCTTCTTGCCCCGAATCAGCTCGATCAGATCCATGGGAACGCGAGAGTTCTGGCATTCCAGCGAGACGATGTCGATACTGGATTTTTGCAGCTTGGGAAAAGCCTCTTCGTATTGCCGCCACTCCGATCCCAGCGTTTTCTTCCAATCCGTATTGGCCTTGATGCCATAGCCATAGCAGATGTGGACGGCGGTTTCGCACTTGAGCCCTTCAATGGCTTTTTCCAGCGTGGCCACGCCCCAATCATTCACTTCGTCAAAGAACACGTTGAAGGCGGGCTCGTCAAACTGGATGATGTCGACGCCAGCAGCCTCCAGTTCCCGGGCTTCCTGATTGAGAATCTTGGCGAATTCCCACGCCAGCTTTTCGCGGCTTTGATAGTGGCCGTCGTAAAGCGTATCGATCATCGTCATGGGACCCGGCAAGGCCCATTTGATCGGTTGCTTGGTCTGCTGGCGCAAGAACTTGGCGTCTTCGACGAACACCGGCTTGCGGCGCGCCACGGCGCCCACGACCGTCGGCACGCTGGCATCGTAGCGGTCGCGGATCCTGACCGTCTTGCGGTTCTCGAAATCAACGCCTTCCAGGTGCTCGATAAACGTCGTCACGAAATGCTGACGCGTTTGTTCGCCATCGCTGACGATATCGATGCCGGCGTGCTGCTGTTCCTGCAGAGACAAACGCAGCGCATCCTGCTTGCCCTCGGCCAAGCCCTCGTCCTGCAATTTCCAGGGAGACCAGAGTTTTTCAGGTTCTGCGAGCCAGGAGGGTTTAGGCAGGCTGCCGGCAGTGGAAGTAGGTAGCAATTTTTTCACAATAGATGCCTTGGTGCTTTTGATGATCAAAGAGGGGTGTTTGCGGACCACTGCTCAAGAATCGCCTGGTATGGTTTGATGAAATGCTCTTCGACAAACCGTCCCTGCTCTATAGCCAGCTGGCTACGCTCCTCTCGGTCATAGACAATCCGGGTCAACGAATAATCCTGGTGCTTCAAACTGGGCTGATAGGATTTTCCGGCCGCGGAATTCGCGTTGTAGATCTCTGGCCGGTAAATCTTCTGGAAAGTGTCCATCGTGCTGATGGTGCTGATGAGCTCAAGATTGGTGTAGTCGCTCAGCAAATCGCCGGAAAAATAAAAAGCCAAGGGCGCGGCGCTGTTCGGCGGCATGAAGTAACGAACCTTCATCCCCATCTTCTTGAAATATTCATCCGTCAGCGAGTATTCATCCTGCTGGTATTCCACGCCCAATACAGGATGCTGATTTTCAGTCCGATGATAGGTCTTGCTGCTGGATACGCTCAGGCATATGACGGGCGGCTTGCTGAAGTGCTCTTTGTAAGTGCTTGAATTTACAAAGCACTTGAACAGCTTGCCGTGGAGGTCTCCAAAATTGTCCGGAGTGCTGAACGTGGCTTGATTCTTGGTGTGTTCCAGCAGCAGCACGCTGAAGTCGTAATCCCGCACATACGAGGAGAAATTATTCCCTACGATGCCTTCAACGCGCTCGTTGGTCTTGCTGTCGACGATGCTGGTCTTCAGTATTTCGATCAAGGGGAGGGCATTGCCGCTGCTTGCGCCGTCTATGCTCATCTCGACGGAAATGATCTCAAGGTTGACGGCATAGCGGTCGCCCTTGGGATTGTCCCAATGCGCCAAGGCATTGAAGCGATTGTCAATCATCCGGAGGGTGTTGCGCAGGTTCTCCTGGCGACTCGTGCCCCTGGCCAGATTGGCGAAGTTGGTCGTGATCCGCGTATTGTCTGAAGGACGATAGTCCTCATCGAAACAAATGCTCTTGATGGCAAATGCAAACTCGTTACTCATGGTGCTCTGCTGCCCTGAATCCTGGATAAAACCCGCGTCTATTTCCTGCTTTTTCAGCGCTGCTTTTTTTATTCAGCAGTCTTGACATTGACGATATAGGAGGCGTAGTTTATGTCGGGCTATCCATGAATAAAAGTGAATTGATCTCATGAAGCCATTAGCTTCATTCATGGATGGATTTGCGGTCGATCGGTCTCGGATCCGACCGCCTGGCGAGCAGACGCTACCGTGAAGAATCAAGCCGCGGCGGGCCTTTTGGCTTGTTCAATGAATGCACGCAGGTAGTCGATTCCCACGTCCGCCTCGCGAGCGCCCAGATAAATGTGCTTGGCAATGCCTTTCTTGCCCAGCCGGACTGGCACCACATTCATGGTGTCCGCGTACTCCAGCACCAGCCAGCGTGGCAACGCCGCCACCCCGCGGCCGCTGGCGACCATCTGCAGCATGATGTCCGTGGTCTCGATGGCCTTGTGCCGCCTGGGCGTGATGCCGGCCGGCGTCAGGAACATGTTGTAGATGTCGAGCCTGTCGACCGGCACCGGATAGGCCACCAGCACTTCGTTGGAGAGTTGTTTGGGGGTGACGTACTCCTCCCGGGCGAGAGGATGGTTGCCAGCGACGACCAGCACCTGTTCGTAGTCGAATACAGGCTCGAACACGAGTCCGGGCTTGTTCAGCGGATCGGGTGTGACCAGCAGGTCGATTTCGTAGCCGAACAGCGCCCCGATGCCCCCGAACTGGAATTTCTGCTTCACATCCACGTCCACATCCGGCCAGGCCGCCAGATACGGGGAGACGATCTTCAGCAGCCACTGGTAGCAGGGATGGCATTCCATGCCGATGCGCAGCGACCCGCGCTCCCCCTGGGCGAACTGGCGCAGACGCTCTTCGGCCAGAGCCAGTTGCGGCAACACCCGGTTGGCCACCGCCAACAGGTATTGACCGGCTTGGGTGAGTCGCAGACTGCGGCCTTCACGCAGCCAGATGTCGGTCCCCAGTTGCTGCTCCAGCTTCTTCATGCTGTGGCTCAGGGCCGACTGCGTCACGTGCAGGACGCCTGCGGCGGCAGTCAGCGAACCCTGCTTTTCGACCTCCTGCACGATGGATAGATGGATACGATCAAGCATGATGAAAATTCATGGTTTATTGAGATAAAACCATTCTACTTAATCGTTTCGCCCTATCAGAAGGTCCCGCGTACCGTCAGCGTCGCGTTGCGCGGTTCACCATAGAAGCTGCCCCATCCCGGCGCGCCTATCGTCTGGTAGTAGGTCTTGTCGAACAGGTTGTTGACGTTCAATGCCGCCGACCAGTTCTTGTTGATCTTGTAGCCGATGCGCGCATTCCAGACGGCGTAAGGCGCCTGCGAGACCCGCACCGAGCGGGTTTCCGTGTAGCTGCCGGTCTGGTAGTTCACGCCGCCGCCCAAGGTCCATGCCGACCATTCGCCGGGCAGGCGGTAGTCGGACCACAGGCGCAGGATGTGCTTGGGCGTTACCGTGCGTCCGAAGTTGGTGCTTGATACCTCGGTGTCGTCCAGGAACTTCAGGGTGTTGAAGGTGTAGCCGGCAAACAGCTGCCAGCCGGGGGCCACCTCGCCGCTGATTTCGGCGTCCACGCCCTGGCTGCGCACCTTGCCGCTGGACAGATAGCAGATGTCGCCCACGGAGCATGCGCTGACCAGGTCTTGCTGGGCGCGGTTCTTCTGGTCGACGCGGAAGAGTGCGACCGAGGCGTTGACCCGGCCGTCGAGCAGCTCGCCCTTGATGCCCGCTTCATAGTTCTTGCCCAGGATGGGGTCCAGTATCTGGCCCGACGCGTCCACGGCGTTCTGCGGTTCGAAGATCTCCGCAAAGCTGACGTAGCCGGACCACTGGGGATTGAAGGCGTAGATCAGGCCGCCGTAGGGCGTAACGACGCCATTTTCCTTGTAGGGGTCGGTGTACTGCTTGCCATCGTCCCGGTACTTGCCGGTGTTTTCGTACCAGCTGACGCGGGCGCCCGCCACCAGCGTCAACGGATCGGCCAACTTGAAGCGGCCGACGCCGTAGACGCCGGTCTGCTTCATCGTGATGACGGTCGCGGCGCCGCGGTAGGCGTTCTCGCGCAGCCAGTCATCGGTGGGTTCGGGCACGTGGTGATCCGGATCCCAGACGTTCACGGCGCGGTTCAGGCGCGCAGTCGCGAAATCGTTCTTGCTGGTCAGTTCGTTGATGCTGGCGCCCACGCTGATCGAGTGCTTGCGGCCCAGCGCCTCAAACGCGCCGTCCACGTCCAGGTTGAGCGCCTTGTTGTGCGTGGAGAAATCGAAGATGCCGGCGTACATCGTCGGCCCGAGCCCGGTGGCCGGATTGACCGCGCCTTCGGTGAAGGCGTATTTGGAATCGTTGGACTCCTGGGTGGAAGTCCCGGTAAGTTTCAGCGACCAGTCCTGGTTGAAGCGGTGCGCGAGTTCGGCGAACACCGTGGTCTGCTTGCCGTTCCAGCGGTTCCAGTCTTGCGAGAGCGAGGTCGAACGCTTCAGCCCGATGTCGTCGCCGTTGGTGTAGTGGGGCAGACCGTGGAAGAACGGCGTGGATCGCAGTTCTTCGTAGCTGATGCCGCCGGTCAAGGTGGTGGCGGGTCCCAGGTCGTAGCTCAGTACGCCGTACAGCACGCCGGTGCGGCTGTCGGCGTTGTCGTAGAAGTATTCCCGGTCGTTGTAGCTGGCCACGGCGCGGCCGCGCAGGGAGCCTGACGCGTTCAAGGGGCCGGTCGCATCGATGTCGGCGCGATAGTTGTTCCAGGAGCCGCCGCTGGCCAACAGCTGCACCTGGTTTTCGGCCAGTGGGCGCTTGCGCACCAGGTTGACCGCGGCGCTGGGCGAACCGGCGCCCTGCAGCAGGCCGGTGGCGCCGCGGATGATTTCCACGCGGTCCAGGATCACGGTGCTGCTGGTGAAGCTGTTGGCCTGGGGGTAATAGAACGCGCGGTTGACGCCGTCGAACTGATAGCTGTCGACCCGGAAGCCGCGCGAGAACACATAGTTTCCGCCCATCGGGCTCTTGTAGAGCGTCATGCCGGTGCTGTTGGCCAGCACGTCGTCCAGCGTGTTGGCGTTCTGGTCGTCCATGCGCTGGCGCGTCACCACCGTGACCGACTGCGGGATCTCTTTCAGGGTCTGCTCGCCCTTGCCTATGGTCACGATCCCGCTGGTATAGCTGCCCGTGCCTTCCGTGACGGCCGGGTCGGCCATGCCCGTCACCGTGACTGGCGCGAGAGTGGTCGCGTCTCCTTGCGGAATGCGGCGCAGGTGATAACCCTCTCCGTTGGCGTTGGCCACGGCTTGCAGGCCCGTGCCTGCAAGCAGGCGCGTGAGGCCCTGTTCCGCGGTGTAGCGGCCCGTAAGCCCTTGCGTCATCACCCCGCGGGTCAGCGTCGGCGACGCGGCCACGGTGATGTTGGCGGCGACTCCGAACTGGCCCAGCGCTTCATCCAGCGTCGTAGGGGCGATGGCGAAAGCGACCCCTTGCGCGGTCGCGGGCTGAGCCCAGGACGCGGCGGGCGCGGCGAATGGAGCCATTGCGGCCAAAGCCAGATGGACGGCAAGGCGCAAGCGCGCCGGACCTGCCCCGGGCGTCTGGGGCGCGGCAAGAGTAGAGGGTGTATGGCGTGCGGCCATGAGGGCTTCCTGGTTCGTCGATGGGTAGGGCCAGACCGCGGGCGCCTCGGGTCTGTCTCTATGTCTAACGAACCACATCCGAAAATCTTCGCTGGCGTTACAAATTTCCCGGGAGAGCGCCCGGGTTGCGGCTCCGCGCGTCAGGCGCGATCGACGCTGACCCAATAGCGCGTGCGGTATCGCAGCCTCAGGTCGAGTACGCCGGCCAGCACTTCCAGAGCCCGGTCGGTGTCGTCGATGCGGAAGGCCCCCGTGACTTCGAGGTCCGCCACCCTGGGGGAGCAGCGCAGGATGCCGACGCGATAGCGTCCCAGTTCCGCGAGGAACTGATCCAGCCGCATGCGGTTCGCGACCAGCATGCCTGCGGCCCAGGCAGGCTCGGTGCCGTCGACCCGGGTTGCGGGAGACAGCGTGCGGTCGTTGAATTCCGCCTGTTCGCCGGCATGCACGGCCCGCCCGGCGGGGTCCACGCGCACAGCCCCTTCAAAGACGGCAAGACGCGTCGAGCCATCGCTGTCGTCCAGTTGGCGCACGGCAAAGCGCGTGCCGAGCGGCGTGAGCAGGCCGTGCCGGGTCTGTACGCTGAAGGGGCGTCCAGCGCCATCCGCGGCCGTCGCGATCAGGATTTCTCCGCTGCGCAGTGTGACGCGGCGTTGCTGCGCGTCGTAGCGCAGCGCCACCGCGGTATCGGTGTTCAGGGTCAGGAGGGTGCCGTCGGGCAGGGTCATGGTCCGCTGCTCGCCGGTGGCGGTGCGATAGACGGTGCTGCCTTCCCACCAGCCCTCGCGCGCGCCTGCCCATGCCAACGTGCCCAGGCAGAAGCCGCCGGCCGCCCATTTCATGACGCTGCGGCGCGAACGCTGTTCGCAGTAGCGCAGGATGGTCTGGCTGGCGGCGCCCTCGGATACTGTGGTGGCATTGATCTCGCGCCCGATGCCCTGGAGGCGTTGCCACGCGAGCTCGTGGCGCACGTCTGCCTGGCGCCATGCCGCACAGGCGGCCTGCGTGGCCGCGTCGGGGGCATCCCCGGTCCGCATCATCCATCGCGCCGCCTGCCTGATGATGTCGGGATGCAGCCGTTCGGCCTGGGCGGCGTTCATGCGTACAGCACCGCGTAGCAATGCTCCCAGGCCTTGACGATGTCGCGCTGCACGGCCGCCACCGAAATATCGAGTTGCCGGGCGATGTCGCGGTAGGGCAGGCCTTCCACCTGCGCCAGCACGAAGACCCGGCGCGCCCGTGGCGGCAACTGCTCCAGCATGCGGCATACGGCGTTCAGCGCTTCCATCACCAGCGCGTGCGTTTCGGGGCTGGGCTCGACGGCCTCGTTGCGCGATGCCAGCGTTTCCAGATAGGCCTGTTCCACGGCGCGGCGGCGCGACTGGTCGATCAGAAGACGCTTGGCGACGGTGGTGAGAAAGCCGCGCGGCTCGGCAAACGCCGCGCGCGACTCGCTGCGCATGACGCGTTCGAAGGTGTCGTGCGCCAGATCCGCGGCGTTTTCGGTATTGCCGCTGAGCCGGCGGCGCAGCATTTGCACGAGCCAGCCGTGATGCTCTCGATACAGGCTGACGAAATCGTCGGAGGAGGCAAAGTCGGCGGGGGGCAAGGGGGGGTTCCGTTCAAATGCTAATGGGAATGATTGCTAATTGTATAGGATCATTGTTCTGGGCATGCCTGGCTTGTATGGTGAGCTTCAAAAGAGTAGGGGCCTGGACATTCCAGGCCCCAACGGTGTAATACGCGTCGGCTGTTGCGGGACGTCTTAGCGCTGTGGGTCGCCGATATCCAACCAACGATCATCGATCTCGATGCGGCCCGCCAGGCGCATGGGATCGTATTGGTCGGAATTCAAGCTGGCTGGCCTGCCGCTGCGGCTGAGAGCCCTAATGGAGCGCCTGTCAGGTTCGCCGGCAGCAGTGCGACTGTAGGCGTAGGCCAGCTCGAGTGCCTCGCTATATGTCTCATAGTCCGAATCGGAGAGCGAGTAGGCGCAGGCATTGTACGAGTCGCCTTCGTTGTCACCTTCGGGGACCGTGACGGCTGCCAGTTTCCTCAGGGATGCGAGCACCTCGCGCAGGGAGGGCTTGGGGATCAACATTCACGGCTCCCTTGAGGTATCAGGCGTGCCGCTGAAGAGCTCAGCAGACCGCTGTTTGAGTTTGCGGTCGAAAGCGGCTACGTCACCGGGAAGGGTTGCCCGGTCGGTGAAGTGGCGCGTTGCCTTTTCCTGATAAGACGAGCCGATCGCATTGCTCAGTACGGTCGTCGAATCGAGTTTCTGATGTATGACGAGCAGCCCGTCCATAGGCTCGATGACCACATCCGGAAAACCACCCCGCAAGGTCAGTAGGGCGGCGTCCTGCCAGTAAGGCGCCATGTCTGCAAGGACTTTTTCATACTCAGCCTGCCTCGCGCCAAAAAGCACAGCGCGTTCCTCGCTAGGGAAGCGGTGAAGGAAGTACGAACGCGACTTTGCCATCGTGACAAAACTGAAGGCGCCGCGCTCCTTGGCAAAGGCATTCGTGCGTTCAAGGATCGCCAAGTACTCATTGAAGTTTGCGTAGCCGTTGAATCGTGCCAACAACTCGATGCGCTTCTGGTTGCCGATACCATTCTGGATCGTTTGCAGCATTGCCTCGTGTTGTTCCAACTCAGCCTGCTCGGTCGCAGAGCGGCGGATGCCCGAGAGAGCCCGGATCGATTCGCTTAGCCTGTACGAAAAGTTCTTGACGCCGGCGATCTCGGCGAAGTTCTCACGGCTTAGAGGCATAGTCTGGTGGCCGTAATAGGCCCAAGACGCCAGTGCCTCGATATCACGCACATCATGAGCCGGTTTTGGCGTTGGAGGCGCGAAACGAAGGTGAGGGATCAATACTTTCGGGAAGACGGACAACGCGCTGGCGATGTCTGCCTTCTGAGCTTCCAATTCGGAAGAAAAGGGGGAAATAAGCGACATGTTGACTCCATAGATGCAGGATTGCTAATCCACACAGTGGTGTGGCATCAAAACATCCGGCAGGAGTCGTGCTGCTTCGGCTCGCCTGCGATTTACGCAGGCGGACAGGCGTCGGAGAGCCAATGAAGAGTATAGCGGGGATTTCGGATTCCAACCACCTTGCCCTACGATGCGCTTGCAGATAGTAGCGGGAGCAAAGACATTGATGACCTATCGCACCCAAGGATTCGGGTCGGTGCGCAGAGACTGCGTCTGCTGGGCCATCGACGGACTCGATGGCCCAGCAAACGTCGCCGTTCGCTGGTCGCTTCATTTGGAACAAGGTCCAAGAACAGGTATCAAGGCTTCCCCACGATGTCGCGCCGCATTGGCCAGGTCCGCAATCGGCGCCAGCAGCCCCCGATCAAAACTCTCCAGCGCCGCGCCCGCGCGCAATCTTGCAGGCCAATCGGAATGCGTCAGCGCGCCGCGTCCGAGCGAGACGAAGTCTGCCTCCTGCCGCGCCATCATCCCGCCGGCCGCCATCGGGTCATGCAGCGACCCGTTGGCCAGTACCGGGACCGCAACGTGCTGCCGCGCCAATGCCGCGAGGCTTGGACCCTGATCTCCAAAAGCCGGACGCCAAGCCTCGAACTCGGTCGTGTGCAGGTAGTCGATGGGCTGCGCGCCCAGCGTGCGGTAGATCTGCGCCGCATCGGCCTCGCCGCCTTCCCACTTGTGGCTGAAGTCATTGACCTTGCCCTGCGAGCTGCGCACGCCCACGACATAGCGCGGTCCCGTAGCCCGGCGCACGGCCTGGATGACCTCCACCGTCAAGCGCAGCCGGTTGTCCAGGCTGCCGCCATAGCGGTCCGCGCGCAGATTGGTGTAGCTGGTGAGGAACTGGTCCAGCAGGTAGCCGTTGGCGCCGTGGATTTCGACGCCGTCGAAGCCGGCCTCCTGCGCCCTGCGCGCAGCCTGGGCAAAGCCGTCGATGGCCTCTGCGATGTCCTTGTCCGACATGGCTTCAGGCATCCGGTACGGCCCGTCGCCCCTATAGAACGCCATTTGCTGTCCCTTGGGCTGTACGGCCGACGGACCCTTGGTCGTGCCGCAATGAGGATTGCCCTGCGACAGCGCGCCCGCATGCATAAGCTGCGCGATGATGCGGCCGCCGTGCGCGTGCACGCGGTCGACCACGGTGCGCCAGGCGTCGCGCTGCGCGTCGTCGGTCAGGCCGGGCTGGAACAGGTAGCCCTGCGCATGCGCCCGGTCGGTGTAGATGCCCTCGGTGATCACCAGGCCGAAGCCGCCGGCCGCGAAGGCTTGGTAGTAATCGGCCATTTGCGACGTGGCGCGGCCATCTTCCGTGGCGCTGACTCGAGTCATGGGGGCGACGGCGAGACGATTGGCCAGGGTCAAGCCCCTTTCCAGCTGTAGCGGCGTGAACAGTCCGACCTGCGCAGCATCGTTCGTACGATAGTCGAGCGCGCCCATGTCAACGGCCCTCCTGCGGACGCACGGCGGCGATGGCCTCGATCTCGATCATGGCGGCCGGGTCGTAGAGCGCCTTGATCTCGGCGATCGTGTCGGCGGGGTAGGGGGCCGAGAAGTGGCGGCGGCGCAGCGTGACCACGTCCTGGAAGTGCCCCATGTCGGTGACGAAGATGGTGACCTTGATGACGTCCTTCAGGCTGGAGCCGCCGGCTTCCAGCGCGCGGCGCAAGTTCAGGAAGGCTTGTTCGCCTTGAGCCAGAAAGCCGCCCTCGACGATCTTGCCGTCATCGCCGGCGCCCGCCTGGCCGGAGATGAAAAGCAGGTTGCCGAACTGGATGCCCTGCGACAGCAGGAAGGGTTCGTAGTTGTCGGGCTGGGTGACGACGCGCTGTAGCATGATGCGATTTCCTTCATTTATGGTTTGGAGGTGAATCAGCGCGAAAATCGCTGACCCATGTCGTAAATGTAGGAATATGCGGGCATGCTGACAAAGGTTCATTTATCAGCTATAAGATGAGAAAATCTCATCCATGATCATGCAACGCCGATCTCTTCCGCTCTCCGGACTGCGCGTATTCGAGGCCGCCGCGCGCCTGGGCAGTTTCAAGGCCGCGGCCGAGGAACTGGCCGTGACGCCGACCGCCGTCAGCCATCAGATCCGCGCGCTGGAAGCGCAGACCGGGCTGGTGCTGTTCGACCGCCACGTGCGCAGGGTGTCGTTGACCGAGGCGGGCGCGCAGCTCTATCCCGTGCTGCGGGATGGCTTCGATGCCTTCGAGGCGGCGCTGGCGCGCCTGACGCAGCAGCGCACGCGGATGCAGGTGAGCATCTCCGCGACCAACGCCTTCACGGTGAAGTGGCTGGTGCCGCGAATGGCGGATTTCCGCGGCAAGCATCCCGGCATCGACCTGCAGCTGCAGGCCAGCGACGACGTGGTCGATCTGCGATCGGCCGCGGTCGACATCGCGATCCGCTATGGCCGCGGGCCGTATCCGGGCCTCGTCGCGCAGCCGCTGTTCACGGACCGGTTCGCGCCCGTGGCGAATCCGCGGCTGGGCGTGGCCTCACCGGACGATCTGGCCGGCGTGCCGTTGATCCGTTTCAACTGGAAGCGGTCCCATCCGGACAATCCGACCTGGGAGCGCTGGTTCGAGGTTGCGCGCCGTTCCCTGCCGCGGCAGGCGAGCCAGCTGCGCTTTTCCGATGAGGGCCATGCCATACAGGCGGCGGTGGCCGGCCATGGCGTGGCGCTGGTCAGCCTGGCGTTGATAGCGGAAGAGCTGGAAGCGGGCCATCTGGTGCAGCCCTTCGGCCCGGTGATCGCCGGGCATACCTACCATCTGGCCATGCCCGCCGACCGGCCGCCCTCGGCGCCTGTCCAGGCCGTGGCGCAATGGTTGCGCATGCAGGCGGCGGCGCACGAGCCGGGTCGCAAGAAAGCGTAGGCGGGCTGATCGGGAGCCTGGTTCGCGGTTGTCAGCGAGCCGCTTTTGCAAGCACTTCCATGGCGGCTGCCTTGGCGCGGCCGAACTCCGCATGGTCGTCCATTGACGCGGCGACGTTGGCGTATGCCTGGTAGGCCAGTAGCTCCATGACCAGTTTCGCCTCGTCGGCGTCGGCCGCGATTTGCCCTTGCGCCCGGGCTTCGCGGATCAATTCGTGAAGACGCGCGCGTCCTGCCTCGCGGTATTGCTGGATGGCGTCGCGCAGGGGGCCGGGACGCGCACGATATTCGCTGCTTACCGCAGTGATGACGCAGCCGCCCGGCAGTTGGCGGGTCTCCACGAAGTCGAACCAGCCGGTCATCAGGGCGCGCAGCCGCGTCAGCGGCGTGCGCTTGCGCATGGCCGGTTCGACGACCTGGGTCTGGTACAGGCCTATCGCATGGGCCAAGGCCGCCAGTTGCAGGTTTTCCTTGTCGCCGAACAGAACCTGAAGATTGCTTTTCCCCACTTCGGCCATGTCGGCCACCTGGCCGAAGGTGAGGCCGCCCAGTCCTTCGACGGAGAGGAGCTTTACGGCTTCGTCCAGCACGCGGGTGCGCGCGCGCTCGCCGCGCAAGCGGCGGCCATCGGTTGGGGGAGAGGGGGGCAACGGGTTCATCGGACCTTGTTTTTCTGCTTGCGCGGGTTTCATTCTTTCACGATACTATAAATACGATCGTACATATATAAATGTAAAGAATGAACCCTGAATCCGCGTTGCAAGCTGAAAAGAACCACCCCTGGCGCGCCCTCGCGGTGCTGTTGACGGGCAACTTCGTGACGATCCTGGATCTCTTCATCGTCAATGTCGCGTTGCCCAGCATCCAGAGCGGCTTGTCGGCATCCGATACCGATCTGCAGCTGATCGTGGTGGCTTACGCATTGGCTTATGGCCTGTGCCTGATCAATGGCGCGCGTTTGGGCGATCTGTTCGGGCGGCGGCGCTTGTTCCTGGCCGGCATGGGGCTGTTCACCGTGGCTTCGGCGCTATGCGGGGTGGCGGTCACGCCGTGGCAGCTCATCCTGGCGCGCGCCTTGCAGGGCGTGGGGGCGGGCGTGCTGATGCCGCAGGTGCTGGCTTCGATCAGGGTGGTGTTCGAGGGCGAGGCGCGCAGGCGCGCGTTCGGCATCATGGGCGCGGTGCAGGGCGTGGCCGCAAGCATCTCGCAGCTGCTGGGCGGCATGCTCATCACGCTGAATCCGCTGGATCTGGGGTGGCGGCTGGTGTTTCTCATCAACGTGCCGATAGGCATTGCCGCGTTGCTCGCGGGGCGCCGGGCGCTTCCCGAATGGCGCGCGCCGGTTCCGACGCGGGTGGACCTGCGCGGCGCGCTTGCGGGCGCTGCCGGGCTGGCCCTGATCCTGGTGCCTGTCATGGAGGGACGAGAGCATGGCTGGCCCTGGTGGTCGCTTGCCGGGCCTGTGCTGGCGTTGGGCGTGCTGGCGTATTTCGTCCGCTATGAGAAAACGCTGGCCCGGCGCGGTGGCGTGCCTGTGCTGGATATGGCGCTGTTTGCCAACCGGCCATTCGTGGCTGGCATAGGCGCGGTGTTCTTCTTTTTTTCAGCCATCAGTTCGTTCTTCTTCGCGTTGACGCTGCTGTTGCAGTTCGGGCTCGGATTCGCGCCGCTGGCGGCGGGCGCCGTGTTCACGCCTTCGGCGCTGGCGTTCTTTGGCGCGTCGCTTGCCGGTCCGAAACTGGCCGCCCGCCACGGACGCGGGGCGCTGCTGTTCGGTGTACTGGTCTTCACCGCGGGCTTGGCGCTGTCTGCGGTTACCGCCGCGACGCAGCCCCAGAACCTGGCGCTGCTGGTGGCCTCGCTGGTGCTGAATGGCGCAGGGCAAGGGCTGGTGATCCCGCTGGCATTCAACGCCATTCTGGGTTCGGTGCGGGAGGAGCAGGCCGGCATGGCTTCCGGCATGCTCAGCACCTTGCAAGTCGTGGGGACGTCCACCGGCGTGGCGGTGGTGGGCGGCGTTATCTTCACAATGCTCGAGGCCGCGGGAAGCCTGTCCGCCGGCGATGGCGCATCGGTCCATGGGCGGGCGCTGGCGGCGGCCATGCTTTACAACATTGCCGCCGCGCTGCTCAGCCTCGTCCTTTTCAGGCTGGCGACGCGCCGATAGGCGCCAAGAATCCGTCCCAGCATTCCCGGGTGAACTCATACAACGCATCCTGCGCCGTCAACGGCGTGCGCCCTGCCAGCCGGGCCAGCGCGTAGTGTCCCTGGCGCTGCGGGTCGGACGGGATCGGCACTTCGACCAGCAGGCCGGCTTCCTGCTGCTGGCGCGTGACGCAGATCACGCCCAATAGCAAGGCGTCCGTGCGCAGCGCCAATTCCACCAGCGCGTCCAGATTCTCGCAGCGGTGCGTGACCATTTGTTCCGGCGCGCCGCCTGGCCCCAGGGTTTCCGCCAGCCGCAGCGAGACTTCCGGGCTGAGAGTGGTGGATGCCACGGGGTATTGGCGGATTTGTTCTATGCCTGGCCGCTTGTGGGCGAGGATGGGATGGCCCTTGCGGCAGACCAGGCCCGCGCGCAGCGCAGGCAGGGCGCGGGTTTCCAGGTCGGCCGCGTCATACAGCATGCGGGCGTCGCAGACCATGGCGTCGATGCGTTCGTCGCGCAGCATTTCCAGCAAGGCGGCGGTGGCGCCCAGTTCGACGCCCACGCGCACCTGGGGGTGGCGCTCGGCCATGTGGGCCAGGAAGGGCGACAGCAGCAGGGACGCGGGCGCCGGGCTCAGCCCGATGGACAGCGTGCCCGATTCGCCGCTATGCAGGGTTTTCAGTTCGCGCTGCAGCTCGGCTTCCTCGAAGCGCATGCGGCGCGCGCGTTCGGCCACGCAGGCGCCGTAGGGCGTGAGGCGCACGCGGCGGGTGCCGCGGTCGAGCAAGGGGAGGCCTAGTTCGGCTTCGAGCGCCTGGATGCTGCGGCTGAGCGCTGGTTGCGACAGATTGACCGCCTCTGCGGCGCGCGAGTAAGTGCCGTGTTCGACCACCGCCAGCAGGTGTTTGAGTTTCTGAAAATCCATGCTCAGGCCGCATAAATACTATGAAATAAATGCATTGGAATTATAGATAAGCTGTTCGTATCATGGTCCGCAGACGGCGCCCGCAGAGGCCCCGCACACCGCGTCCGGGACTCGCACCGCGGCGCGGCTCGTCAAATACGGAGACAGATTCGAATGAAGCAGCACTTGTTGTCGGCCGCCATCCTGGCGGCCTGCGCGGCCATGGGCGCTCAAGCCCAGGCCCAGGAAGTCCAGCAGAACGCGCAGAAGCAGTCCCAGGCCGCGATGCGCCCGGCGGGCGCGGCCAGCGGCCAGGTCACGATACGGCGCGACGGCTATGGCATGCCGCACGTCTACGCCAACACCGTGTACGGCATTTTCTACGGCTATGGCTATGCGGTGGCGCAGGACCGCCTGTTCCAGATGGAAATGGCGCGGCGCAGTACCCAGGGCCGCGTGGCCGAGGTGTTGGGCCAGTCCATGGTGGCGTTCGACAAATCCATCCGCGGCAATTTCTCGCCGGAGCGCATCCAGCGCCAACTGGCCGCGCTGCCGGCATCCGAGCGCCAGATCCTGGACGGCTATGCGGCCGGCATGAACGCCTGGATCGCGCGGGTGCGCGCCGAGCCCGGCAGCCTGATGCCGAAGGAGTTCAACGATCTGCGCTTCCAGCCCGCGGACTGGACGGCCTATGACGTGGCGATGGTGTTCGTGGGCACGATGGCCAACCGCTTCTCCGATGCCAATAGCGAGATCGACAACCTGGCGCTGCTGACCGCCCTGAAGGACCAGCATGGCGACGAGCGCGCCATGCAGATCTTCAATCAGCTGCGCTGGATGACCGACAGCCGCGCGCCGACCACCGTGCCCGAGGAAGAGGGCGTGTACCGGCCCGATGGCGCCAAGCCCTCCGCCAGGCTGTCCTATGCGCTGCCGCGCTACGACGGCACGCCGCCCATGCTGGAACGCGTGGCGCGCGATCCGCAGACGCGCGGCGTGCTGGACGAGGCGCCCGCGGCCGCGTCGGCGCGCCTGCTGGCGCAGTTCGCGGAATCGGGGCAACCCGGCATCGCCGGTTTTCCGACCACCAGCAATATGTGGATCGTGGGCCGCGACCATGCCAAGGACGCCCGTTCCATCCTGCTGAACGGGCCGCAGTTCGGCTGGTGGAATCCCGCCTACACCTACGGCATCGGCTTGCATGGCGCGGGCTTCGACGTGGTTGGCAACACGCCGTTCGCCTATCCCAGCATCCTGTTCGGCCACAACGCGCACGTGACCTGGGGCTCGACCGCGGGCTTTGGCGACGACGTGGACATCTACGCCGAAAAACTCGATCCGAACGACCGCACGCGCTACTTCCACGACGGCGTCTGGAAGACGCTGGAAAAGCGCACCGAGCTCATCGAGGTCAAGGATGGGCAGCCGGTGGTGATGGACGTGTACCGCACGGTGCACGGCATCGTCACCAAGTTCGATGACAAGCAGCACGTGGCCTATGCCAAGGCGCGCGCCTGGGAAGGCTTTGAGCTGCAATCGCTGATGGCCTGGACCCACAAGGCGCAGTCGCGCAATTGGGACCAGTGGAAGCAGCAGGCGGCGCGCCATGCGCTGACCATCAATTGGTACTACGCCGACGACAAGGGCAATATCGGCTACGCGCACACGGGCTTCTATCCCAAGCGCCGTCCGGGCCACGATCCGCGCCTGCCCGTGCCGGGCACGGGCGAGATGGACTGGGACGGCATGCTGCCGTTCTCGACCAATCCTCAGGTCTACAACCCGCGCCAAGGCTTCATCGCCAACTGGAACAACCAGCCTATGCGCGGCTATCCGTCCACCGACCTGTTCGCCATCGTGTGGGGCCAGGCCGACCGCTACGCCGAGATCGAGACCCGCCTGAAAGCCATGACGGCCAATGGCGGCAAGGTCAGCGCGCAGCAAATGTGGGACCTGATCCGCACCACCAGCTATGCCGACGTGAACCGGCGCCACTTCCTGCCGTTCCTGCAGCAGGCGGTGCAGGGGCTGCCGGCGGACGATGCGCGAGCCAGGCTGGTTGCGGGGCTGGCGTCCTGGGACGGCATGGGCACGAGCGACAAGCAGGCCGGCTATTACGACAACGCGGGGCCTGCCGTGATGGACGCCTGGCTGCGCGCCATGCTCAAGCGCACGCTGGCCGACGAGATGCCCGCGGACTTCTTCAAGTGGTACAGCGCCACCGGCTATCCGACGCAGGCGGCACCCGCCACGGGATCGGTCAACTTGACGGTGGGGGTGAAGGCGCTGTTCAACGCGCTGGCCGGCCGCGATTCGGGCGTGCCGCAGAAGTACGACTTCTTCAACGGCCAGCGGCCGCAGGACGTGAGCCTGGCCGCGCTGGATGATGCGCTGGCGGCGTTGCAGAAGGCCTACGGCCAGGATCCGGCAAGCTGGCGCATACCCGCGCCGCCCATGGTGTTCGCGCCCAAGAACTTCCTGGGCGTGCCGCAGGCGGACGACAAGGCGGTGCTGAGCTTCCCGGCCACGCAGAACCGCGGCACCGAGAACAACATGACGGTGTTCGACGGCCAGGGCGTGCGCGCGGTGGACGTGGTGGCGCCGGGGCAGAGCGGTTTCGTCGCCCCGGACGGCACGCCGTCGGCCCACACCCGCGACCAGTTCGACCTGTACACCAGCTTCGGCAACAAGCGGGTCTGGTTCACGGACGCGGAAGTGCGCGCCAACGCTAAGTCGGTAGAGACGTTGCGCTATTGACGGCGTAGCCGCCCTGGTGGCTGGCCAGGCGCGCATAGACCCCTTGCCGCTTGAGCAACTGGTCGTGCGTGCCGGCCTCCGCCAGCGTGCCGCGTTCCAGCACCAGGATCAGGTCGGCATCGCGTATCGTCGACAGGCGGTGCGCGATGACCAGCGTGGTGCGGTGGCGCATCAGCACGTCCAGCGCGCCGCGTACCTGCATTTCCGATAGCGTGTCCAGGTGCGAGGTGGCTTCGTCCAGGATCAGCACGGGGGCGTTCTTCAGGAAGGCGCGGGCAATCGAGATGCGCTGGCGCTGGCCGCCCGACAACTGCATGCCGCGTTCACCCACGCGCGTCGCCAGGCCCTCTGGCAGAGCGCGCACGAAGTCCGCCAGCGCGGCTTGCTCCAGCGCGCGCGCCAGGTCCGCGGGGCTGGCTTCGGGCCGGGCCAGCCGGATGTTGCCTTCCAGCGTGTCGTTGAACAGATAGGTGTCCTGCGTCACCAGCGCCACGCGCTCGCGCAGGCCGTCGAGCTGCAGTTCGCGCAGGTCCACGCCATCGAGCTTGACCTGTCCCGCGCGCGGATCCCAGAAGCGCAGCAGCAGGCTGGCCACCGTGCTCTTGCCCGCGCCCGATGCGCCCACCACCGCCACGGTGGCGCCGGCCGGCACCTTGAAGCTCAGGTCGCGCAAGGTGTCCGCGTTCTTGCCCGGATAAGCGAAGCTGACGTGCTCGAAGGCCAGCGACAGGCCGTGGGCGGAGACGGGGGCCGGCAGCGGTCCGTCCGTCACCGGTTCCGGTTCGTTGGCGACCACGTGCAGGCGGCGGGTGGCGGCGATGGTGTCCGCCAATTGCCGGCTGACCTGCGAGATCTCGGACACGGGCAGGAAAGTAGCCAGCGCGATCAGCACCAACAGGGGCAGCATGCCGGCCGACAGCGCGCCGGCCGATACCTGCAGCGCGCCCACGACGGCCACCGCCAGGCCGCCCAGGCCCATCGCGATTTCAAAGCCCGCGGTCTGGCGCGACAGGTCGTCCAGGATGTCCAGGCGGCGGGTGCGGTAGCGGTCCGCCACGCGCAGGAATTCATCGCGCCGGCGGCCGGTGGCCTGGAAGGCGGTCAGGTCGGCCAGGCCCTGGATGGTGTCGGTGGTGTGCGCGCTCATCTCGCCCAGCGCCTCGCGCGCCTTGTCGCCCAGCGCGTCGACCTTGCGGCGTCCGCGCACCGGCGACACCAGCGCATAGGCCAGGAAGGGCAGCAGCGCCAGCGCCACCGGCCAGCTGTAGACGCCCAGGAAACCCAGCACGGACAGCGGCACCAGCACCGAGACGATGGCGGGAGCGATGGTGTGGGCGTAGAAGTACTCCACCATTTCCACGTCCTGGGTGGCCAGTGCCACCAGGTCGCCGGAGCGGCGCTGCAACAGGTAGGCCGGCGCCAGGCGCTCCAGCTTGTCGTAGAGCTTGACCCGCATGTCGGCCAGCAGCTGGTACGCCATGGCGTGGGCCAGCCAGGACTCCAGCCAGTGGAACAGCGCGGCCAGGGGCGCTGCGACCAGCAGGCCGGCGATCAGGGCCGAATAGTCGCGGCCGTCGCGGATGGCGGCGACGATCAGCGCGCTGAACACGCCCACGCCGATGTAGGCCGCGACCCGCGCCACGCCCAGCAGGATCGTGGCGGTCAGCGTGCCGCGCCAGGGCCGCACCACTGAAAGCAGGGTGCCGAGCGTGGCGCGCCAGCCGACCTGCACCGCGTCCGCGTCCAGCGCGCGCAGGGCCGGGCCTTGTCCGCCGGATTCCTGAGCGGGATCATCGCGGTCCGTCGTCTGCGCAGGGGCGGCGGCGGCCGGGGCGGCGGATCCCGCCGACGGATTGCGGTGCGCGGCCGCCTGTTCGTGCATCAGGCGGTAGTACAGGCCGCCTTGCCGCATCAGTTCCGCATGGGGGCCTTCTTCCGCGACGCGGCCCTGGTCCAGCACCAGGCAGCGGTCGGCGCCGATGACGCTGGCCAGGCGGTGCGCCAGGATCAGCGTGGTACGGCCGGCCATCAAGCGGTCCAGCGCCTGCTGGATCAGCGCCTCGTTTTCGGTGTCCACCGACGACAGCGCCTCGTCCAGGATCAGGATGGGCGCGTCGCGCAGCAGCGCGCGGGCGATCGCCACGCGCTGGCGCTGGCCGCCGGACAGCTGCAGGCCGCGCTCGCCGATGCGGGTGGCGTAGCCCTCGGGCAGCGCCATGATGAAGTCGTCGATATTGGCGGCGCGGGCGGCGGCGCGCACCTGTTCGTGGGTCGCGTCGGGGCGGCCCAGCCGCAGGTTGTCGTCGATGGTGCCGTGGAACAGCGTGATGTCCTGGCTCACCAGCGCGATGTGCGACAGCAGCGCCTGCGTGTCGAGTTCGTTCACGTCATGGCCGCCGATGCGGATGCGGCCGGACTGGGGCACGCATTCGCGCAGCAGCAGGCGCACGATGGTGGACTTGCCGGCGCCGCTGGGGCCGACCACGCCGACGCGTTCGCCCGCCGCGATGCGGAAGCTCAAGCCCTGGTGGGCGCGGCGCTCGGGCGTGTAGGAAAACGCCACGTTGTCGAATTCGATGGTGGGCGCGAGCCGGCCGGGCGTCTTGCCGCCGGCCTCCGGCGCGGGCGTCAGCGGCTGCGCGTCCGTCAACGCATGGATGCTGGCGGCGGCCGATTGGCCCAGCATGCCCCGGTGCAGCACCGAGCGCAGGTCGCGCAGCGGGCGGAAGATCTCGGTGCCGGCCATCAGCACGATCAGCAGGGCCTCCACGCTCATGTCGCCGTGGGCCACGCGCCAGGCGCCCAGCGTCAGAGCCAGCGCCGCGCCCAGGGCCACGCCCAGGTCGCTGATGCCGCGCGTCAAGAGGCTGACCGACAGCACCCAGAAGGTGTTGTCCGACAGGCTGAGGGCGCGGGCCGCCAGCCGCTGGCCCCAGGCCTTGCCCTGGCCATAGGACTTCAGCGTGGGCAGGCCCTGCACGGCGTCCAGGAAGTCCTCGCCGAAATCGTTCAGGGACTTGCTGCGGGCCAGGCTGGCGCGGCGGTCCAGCATGTGCACCGCCATCGGCCCGAACAGCGCGAACAGCGCGGCCGCCAGGAACACCAGCGCGGTGGGCACGTCCCAGAACGCGATCACGGCGAAGATGGCGAAGGGCGCCGCGGCGGCGATCGCGACTTGCGGCAGGTATTGGCCGAAGAAGGCTTGCAACTGCTCGACCCCGTCGACCACCGTCAGCATCACGCCGCCCGTGCGCTGGTTGGCGAACCAGGCCGGGCCCAGGCTCACGATGCGGTCATAAAGTCGGGCGCGCAGCGCATGCTGCACGGTGGCGGCGCAGCGGTTGGCCTGCACAGTGCGCCAGTGGTCCAGGAAGGCGCGCAGCAGCACCATGGCGGCGGCCCACAGCGCGGGGGCGAGCCAGTCCTGCCAGGGGGCGCCGTCGAACACGCGGGCCAGCAGCTGGCCCAGGAACACGTAGCGGGCGATGCCGGCGGCCAGGGCCAGCAGGCCCAGGCAGATGCCGCCCGCCATGCCGGCGCGCAGGCCCGCCGTCAACTGCCAGAGGCGCGAATCGAAATACATAGCAAACTCCTTTCAGTGCTTGCATGGTCCCCGATCCCGCGACCCGGCGAAAGCGATAGTTTTTCAATCTAGGGTTGAGCTAGACTTGACCCATGGCCGATCTCCCCAACCACACGCCGCCCCTGGCGGCCTTGCGCGCCTTCGAGGCCGTCGCCCGCCTGGGCAGCCTGAGCCGCGCCGCCGCCGAACTCCACGTCACCAAAAGCGCCGTCAGCCATCAGCTGCGGGCGCTGGAGGCGGATCTGGGGGTGGCGCTGCTGCGCCGCGGCGGCACGGTACGCCGCGCCGAAACCACCGCGGCGGGCGCGGATCTGCTGGCGTCGGTGCAACAGGCCTTGACCCTGTTGGAGACCGCCTGCCGCAACGTGCGGGCCTCGGCCCGCGGCAAACGGCGCAATACCCTGAACGTTTCCGCCAACCCGTCGCTGGCCGCCATGTGGCTGGCGCCGCGCATCGGACGTTTCATCGAGCTGCACCCCGGCATCGACATCCAGGTGTACCTGCACGCCAGCCAGGACCCGGCCTGGAAAAGCCAGGACATAGACCTGGCGTTCCTGCACGTGCGCGCCATGGGGCCGCATATCGCGGAACCCGGCGACATTCCGCTCATGACCGAAACGGTGGTGCCGGTTTGCAGTCCGTCCCTGGTCGATCCGGCCGAGCGCGGCGATCCCGCCGTGTTCCTGCGCCATCGCTGGCTGGAGGAAAAGCACGTGGACAGCCCCGAGACCGACTGGCGCACCTGGAGCCCGCGCCTGGGACTGGCCGAATCGGACTGGCAGGAGCCCATGGTGCTGAGCGGCCTGAGCACGGTCGCCGCGGCCGCGGCCGCCGGCGTCGGCATCGCGCTGGGCCGCGCGCCGCTGATCGACGAGGAACTGGCCAGCGGCCGGCTGGTACCCCTGGTGCCGCAGCTGCGCATGGCAGGCTCCTGGGGCTACGTGATGCGGATCCAGGCCAACCGGCCGATGGACGCCGCCTTGCCGACGCTGGTGGAGTTCCTGGCGGAAGAAGGGCGCAGCACCGGCGCCTGGCAGAACCTGGCGGACGCGGGGCGTTGAGCCCGCGTCCGGGCGTCAGTCCGCGCTGCCCCGCCCGCGCGGCGGAGAGCTGATGGTGACCGCCGAGGTGACGATCAGCTCCATCAGGATGTTGCGCGCGAGGTTTTCGGCATAGTCGTTGCGCGCCTCCGCCGTGGCGATGGCGCGTTCGACCGACCCCTCCACGATGGCGTTGATCTGCTGGATGTGCAGCTCGCAGATCTGCACCAGGTCCGGGTGGCGCTTCTGGTGGAAGTACAGGAAGCGCCGCGCCAGCGTCTGCAGCATGGCGTGGAACTCGGCCGCGTAGCTGTTGCGCGAGGCGACGCCGATCTGGCTGGTCAGGCTGAAATGCAGGCGCATGTACATGCGCATGTCGTTGACCGCCTTCAGGTCTTCGAGCTCCCGGGCCAGGCGCGCCAGTTCGGCGCGCTCGCCGTCGTCGGCCCACTGCGCCGCCTGCGCCACGATCAGCCGTTCGATCTCGCGGCGCGCCTGGATGATCTTCAACTGGCCTTGGTAGTCGATCTCGGAGATGAAGATGCCTTGGCGCGGGGCGATTTCCACCAGGCGCTGGAACGCCAGCTTCTGCAGGGCGTCGCGCACCGGCGAGCGGCCGATCCCGACGCGTTCGCTCAGGGTGGTTTCCGACCACTGGCTGCCGGGCGGCAGTTCGCCGGTGACGATCATTTCCTCCAGGGCGCAATAGGCCTTTTCGGTCTGGCTGACAGCGGTGCGGCCAAAGAGGGGGAAAGCTTGGGTCATGGAGTCGGAAGCGCGCGTTGTTGAAGTTCGCGTTTTAACACTTTGCCGGTGCTGTTTTTCGGCAATTCATCCAGAAAGACATAGCGCTTGGGGCGCTTGAAGCGCGCGATGGATTCCAGGCACAGCCGGTCCAGGTCCCTGTCCGAGGCCTGGGCGCCGGGCTTCAACACCACGAAGGCCAGCACCGACTCGCCCCATTCGGGGTCGGGGCTGCCGACCACCGAGACTTCCTGCACGGCGTCGTGGCGCATCAGCGCCTCTTCGACCTCGCGCGGATAGATGTTGGTGCCGCCGCTGATGATGACGTCCTTGGAGCGGTCTTTCAGGTGCAGCAGGCCGCGCTCGTCCAGGATGCCGATATCGCCCGTGTGCAGCCAGCCGCCGGCCAGCGTGTCGGTGGTGGCGCGCGGATTGTTCCAGTAGCCCTGCATGACCGTTGGTCCGCTGACGACGACTTCGCCCAATTCGCCAGGGGCTGCGGGCCGGCCGGATGCCTCGCGGATTTCGACGTCCATGGCCGACTGGATGTATCCCACCGAACCCAGCAGCGCGTCATCGTTGCGAGCTACCGCGTCGGCAATCTGGGTCGCGGACAGGGCCGAGATCGACATGGGGCTTTCACCCTGTCCGTAGATCTGCGCCACGCGCGCGCCGTAGCAGGCCACCGCGTCCTTGATGTCCTCGATGTAGAAGGGCGCGCCGCCCACGATCAGCGTGCGCAGACCGGGGGGCGCGCCGCCCGCCAGGCGGGCGTGGCGCACCATGCGCTGCACGATGGTGGGCGAGGCGAACAGGCTGACATTGCGGTAGTGCGTCAGCAGCCCTGATAGTTCGTCTTCGTCCAGGCCGCCGCTGTCCGGCACGATCTGCAGGGCGCCGTGCAGCCAGTACGGAATGCTGTAGAGGCCGCCGCCATGCGACAGCGGCGCCACGTGGACCATGGCGTCGCCAGGCTGTACCGACTGCACGTCGGCATAGAAGTTCAGGCACATGCCGAACAGGTTGGCGTGGCTGAGCATGACGCCCTTGGGCTTGCCGGTGGTGCCGCTGGTATAGAACAGCCAGGCCAGGTCCTGCGGCGGACGCGTTTCCAGGGGCAGCCGGGGACCCAGGGCGCCGGCCGCGTAGTCGGCCGATTCCACGTCCACCACGCGCGTCGCGGGCAGGCTGCGAGCGACGGGCGCCAGCGCCTGCAGCAATTCGCCTTGCGACAGGCACAGGCGCGCATCGCAGTCGCGCAGGATGTACTCGAGTTCGTTGGGATGCAGCTTGGCGTTGACCGGCACGGCGCACAGGCCGGCGTGCCAGATGGCGAGCATCGATTCGATATAGCTGGGGTGGTTGCGCAGCGCCAGCATGACGCGCTGGCCGGGCGCCAGGCCCAGCGGGCCGCGCAGCCAGCCGGCCAGCGCCTGCACCCGCGCCTGGAGCTGGGCGTAGCTGAGGGGATCGCGGGTGCCAGCGGCCAGCGCCGGCTGGTCGGCATAGGTGGTGGCGCTGCGGTGAAAGAGAGAGCTGAGATGCATGGCGGTTTCTGGGTTGATGGGGGCGTGGATCAGCGGCCAAGCAGGGTGATGCAGGTCACTGCCTCTTCCACGCCGTTGAAGCCGCCGCCGTTCTCGGCGATGGCGAAGCGCGCGCCTTCGACCTGGCGGGCGCCGGCTTCGCCGCGCAGCTGGATCACCATTTCATGGACCTGCGCCAGCCCGGTCGCGCCGATGGGGTGGCCGCGCGACAGCAGGCCGCCGGATACGTTGATGGGGATGCGGCCGCCCAGGCTGGTGGCGCCGGATTCGGCCATCGGTCCGCCTTCGCCGAAGGCGCAGAAGCCCAGCGCCTCGGTCTGCTGGATCTCGGCAAATGCCGTGGCGTCGTGCACTTCCGCCAGCGACATGTCCTGCGGGCCGACCCCGGCGCGTTCATAGGCTTCGAGCGCGGCCAGGTGGCACAGGTGTTGGTCGTAGCGGTCGGCCGGGCGGTCCGTGGCGGTGCGCAGCACGCTGGCGTACAGGCGCACGGCGCGGGCGCGTTGCAGGCGCTTCAGGCCCTGGGCGTTGCAGACGATGGCGGCGGCCGCGCCGTCGCTGATGGGCGCGCACATGGGCAAGGTCAGCGGCCAGGACACGGGACGGGCGGCCAGGGCCTCGTCTATCGTCATGGGGTACTGGAACTGGGCCAGCGGATTGCGGGTGGAATGCATGTGGTTCTTGGCGGCCACGGCGGCGAGCTGGCGCTGGGTGGTGCCGAAAGTCTTCATGTGCAGCCGCGCCAGGCTGGCGTAGATGTCCATGAATACGCTGCGCTTGCCAGGCTCTTCGAAGCCGGGCGGGGGCGTCACGTCGGGCGCCAGCGCCATTAGGCGCGCCATCTGCGCTTGTGCGTCGTGCACGTCCCAGGCGCCGTCGAACACGGCGAAGCTCTTCGCCTTGTCCTCGGAAAACAGCTTGTCCACGCCCACGGCCAGGCAGATGTCGCCCGCGCCCGAGGCCACGTACAGGTGCGCCGCGTTCAACGCGGTGCTGGAGCTGGCGCAGGCATTCTCCACGTTGGTGACGGGGATGCCGGCAATGCCCATGGCCTTCAGCGCGACCTGGCCCGCCACCATGTATTGGCCTTCGATGGAACCCTGGCCAGCGGTGGCGAAGTACGCTGCCTGCAGGTCGGCGGCGTCGCAGCCCGCGTCGGCCAACGCCTGCGTCACGGCGTCGCGCACCAGGTCCTTGACGCTTTTGGCAGGCTGCTTGTCGAAGCGGGTGATGCCCACGCCCGCGATGTAGGTGGTGTCGTTGCTCATGCTTGGATGCCCGTGGTGAGGATGGATTCAATGATGTGGCGGTTGGTCTCGACTTCGGCGGCCGATCCGCTCCAGGCGATTTCGCCGTGGTCCAGCACGTACTGGCGGTGCGCCAGGCGGGCGGGGACCTTCAGGTTCTGCTCGACCAGCACAATGCCGGTGCCTTGGCGGTGGACTTCGGCGAACACTTCGATCAGTTCGTTGACAATGCGCGGCGCCAACCCCTCGGTCGGTTCGTCCAGCAGCAGGACGCGCGGATTACCCAGCAGCGCGCGCGCGATCGACAACATCTGCTGTTCGCCGCCGGACAACTGGTCGCCATGGAAGCCTATGCGTTCACCCAGCCGGGGAAAGACCCGCAGCACGCGGTCCTGCGTCCAGTAGCCGGGCTGGTGCGCCAGCGCGCCCATGCGCAGGTTTTCGCGCACGGTCAGGTTGGGGAAGATGCGGCGGGTGTCAGGCACCAGCGCGATGCCGTCGCGGCTGATCTGTTCGACGGCGCGGCGCGTGGCGTCCTGGCCGCCGATCAGCCGGTTGCCGGCCGAAAGGGGCAGCAGCCCGATCAGCGTTTTGAGCACGGTGGACTTGCCGGCGCCATTGCGCCCCACGATGGCGACGATTTCGTCCTGGGCCGCGCGCAAGCCTATGTTCTTGAGCGCCAACGCCTGGCCGTAATGCACGCTGGCATGTTGCAGTTCGATCATGCCGCCACCTCTTCGCCCAGGTAGACGGCGCGCACGGTGGCGTCGTCGCGGATGGCGGCGGGCGGCCCCTCGGCGACCTTGCGGCCGTTGGACAGCACCACGATGTGTTCCGACAGCGTCATGATCACGTCCATGTTGTGTTCGATCAGCAGTACCGTGCGGCCGGCGGCCGCATGGCGGATCAGGCGGTTGGCGGCGGCGATTTCGTGGTGGCCGACGCCGGCCAGCGGTTCGTCCAGCAGCAGGATGCGCGGATCGGGCAGCAGGGTCAGGCCCAGTTCCAGCGCCCGTTGCAAGCCATACGACAAGGTGCCCGCCACGGTGTCGCGCCAGGCCGTCAGGTCGGTCAGCTCCAGCATGGCGTCGATGGTGGACGCCAGGCGGCGGTCGTAGCGTGGCGCCAGCCAGAACGGCAGCAGATGGGAGTGGCTGATCTGCGCGGCGATGCGCAGGTTCTCCAGCACCGTCATTTCAGGAAAGATCTTGGTGATCTGGAAGCTGCGGCCGATGCCGTGCCTGGCGCGCTCATGGGCCCGCAGGCGCGAGATGTCCGCGCCGTGGCACAGGATGCGCCCGCCATGCCCGGGCAGGTTGCCGGACAGCACGTTGAGCAGGGTGGTCTTGCCCGCGCCGTTGGGGCCGATCAGGCCGTAGACGCGGCCGGTTTCGAAGGCGTAGCTGAAGTCCTCGATGGCGCGCAGCGCGCCGAAGGTGACGCTGACCTGTTCGCATTGCAGGGCGATGTCGCTCATGACGGGCTCCCTTCGCGCGGGGCCAGCGGCACGGCGGGCGCGGATGGACTGGCGGGGGCGGACGCCGGGGGGCGCTTGCGGCTCCAGCGTGCCTGCAGCGCGCCCAGCACCCCTTGCGGGAAGTACAGCGTGGCCAGAATGAAGACCAGGCCCAGGATGCCGTACCAATAGGGCGTCCAGCCGCTGAGCCATTCCTTCAGGGCTTCGAACAGCAGCACGCCGGCCACCGGCCCCCACAGCGTGCCGGCGCCGCCCAGCAGGGTCATGATGATGACGTCGCCGGAGGTGGTCCAATGCAGCATCTGCGGATTCATGTACATCAGCACCGCGGCCAGCAGTCCGCCCGCCAGGCCGCCGACGGCGCCCGACACGAGGAAGGTGATCTGCTTCAGGCGCTGCACGTTGTAGCCCAGCTGGGCGGCGCGGATCTCGTTCTGGCGCACGCCCGCGACCGCGCGTCCGAAGGGCGAAGCGCGCAGCATCGTCATCAGCGCCATCACCAGGGCGAACACGGCGGCGACATACCAATAGAAGTTCACGGTATCGAAGAAGTCGATGCCGGCGAGTTCCGGCCGGCCGATGCCGGGCAGGCCGTCCGCGCCGCCGGTCCATTCGCGCAGCTTGCTGTCGGCCAGGATGTACATGAGCTGCGACAGCGCCAGCGTGACCAGCGCAAAGAAGATCCCCGAGACCCGCAGCGCGAATACGCTGAAGATCCAGGCGCAGGCCGCGCCCGCCACGATGGCGAGCGCCAGCCCCGCCTCGAACGGCAGGCCGTAGCGCTGGGTCGCCAGCGCCAGCGCGTAGCCGCCCGCGCCCAGGAAGGCGGCGTGGCCGAAGGACACCATGCCCAGCAGACCGAACACCAGGTCGAAACCCACGGCGAAGATGGACCACACCATGATCAGGATGGTCAGGTTCAACAGAAAGTCGTTTTGCGTGCAGAAGGGCACCGCGATCACCGCGGCGGCCATGCCTGCCGCGATGGCGGCATCTTGGCGGGAAGTCGTCATGCCAGCCTCGCTTGGCGGGAGAACAGTCCTTGCGGACGGGTGAGCAGGGTGGCGATCAGCATGGCGAACGTCAGGATGTCGACCCAGCTGGGCATGAAGGTGTAGCCCACCGCGCGCACCATGCCGATCAGCAGCGACGCCGCGACCACGCCGCGGATGTTGCCCAGCCCGCCCAGGATCACCACGATGAAGCAGTCGATGATGGTGTTGGTGGCCATGCCCAGCTCGATCGGAAACAGCGGCGCGGAGATGGCGCCGGCCAGCCCGGCCAGCGCCGCGCCCACGCCGAACACCGCGCTGCGGATGGTGGCGGCCGGCAGGCCCAGGATGCGCACCATTTCGCCGTCGCTGCTGGCGGCGCGGACCAGCATGCCGAAGGTGCTTTTCTCCAGCACGAAGAACAGCGCGGCGGACACCAGCAGGCCGAAGGCGATGACGAACAGGCGGTAGACCGGGATGGTGCTGCCGGCCAGCTCGACCGTGCCCGCCAGCAGCGCCGGCATCGGCGTTTCCTGGTAGCCCAGGCCCCAGACGAACTTCACGGCCTCGCTGATGACGAGGATGAAGCCGAAGGTCAGGATCAGCTGATAGAAGTGCGGGCGGTTGTACAGCGGCCGCAGGGCCAGCCTTTCCATCGCCACGCCGACGAGGCCGACGCCCACCGTTGCCACGACCAGCCCGGCGATGAAGGAACCGGTGCGCAACTGGATGTCGAAGGCCAGGTAGGCGCCCAGCATGTACAGCGCGCCATGGGCGAAGTTGATGACGCCCAGCATGCCGAAGATAAGCGTAAGGCCGGACGCCAGCAGGAATAGCAGCATTCCCAGGCTCAGGCCGATGATCACGGTGGACATGGCAGAAATCCGTCAGGCGGCGCGCAGGGCGCGCCGGGGGGAGAGCCGGTCCGCGGGGACCGGCGGATGCGTGACGCGGTGGCTTCAGCCCGCGCAGGGTTCGAAAACCTGATCCGGCGGGAACACCTTGACGATGTCCATGACGTAGGCCGGCTGCGGCGGTTTGCCCGTGGCCACCACGCCCCACAGGCCGTTCTGCATGGCCTGGTGGTCGCAGGCGCGCATGGTCTTCTTGCCTTCCACGGAGTTGGCGCGTTCGCTGGCGGCAAACGCCTCGACCCACTTTTCCTTGTCCCAGGTGCCGGTCTTGTCGACCACGTCCAGCCACCAGCTCATGCCGTCGTAGGCTTCGCCTGCGGCGGCCGAGGGGAACTCGTTGTATTTCTTGCGGAAAGCCTCGACGAAGGCCTTGTTGGCGTCGTTCTCGACGGTGAAGTGATATCTCACGCCCGATTGCACGCCGACCGCGGTGGGGCCGACGCCGGCTGCCATGGTCTCGTCGGCGATCACCGGACCGAAGATCTTGCGCGTCTTGCCGAGTTCGATCTGGCCGGCCTGCTTGACCATGGTGACGGCGTCCGAGCCCGTCATGAACAGCGCCACGCCGTCGGCGTTGGAGCGCGCGATCTTGTCGGCGATTGAGGAATAGTCGCGGTTGCCCAGCGGCGGGAAGTCGGCGCCCACGATCTCGATGCCGGCCTTCTCGGCTTCGCGCCGGTACCAGTCCCAGCTGTCGCGCGTGGCCTGGTAGTCGGCCGTCACGCCGTAGATGCGCTTGAGCTTCTGCTCCTTGGAGTAGGCCAGCGCCATGCGCTGCTCCATGCCCAGCGTGTTGGAGGTGCGGAAGGTGTAGCGCGAGCCGCCCGGCACCGTGATCTTGTCGTCGGCCGACATGGTGACCAGATGGGGAATCTTGCGCTGCTTGGCGATGTTCATGATGGCCAGCGTGCTGGCCGAGCTGACCGCGCCGAAGATCATCTGCGATCCATCGGAGATCAGGCGGGTGGTTTTCTGTACCGCGGGCTGCGGCTTGGTTTCATCGTCTTCCCAGGTGACCTGGATGGGCTTGCCCAGCACCTTGCCGCCGCGCTGCTCTATGGCGATGGTGACGCCCTTGCGCATGTCTTCGCCAAAGATGCCGTAGGTCCCCGACAGCGAGACCACGCCGCCGATCTTGAACGTGTCGGGATCGGCGGCGCGCGCCCCTGTCGCATACAGGGCGCACAGCGCCAGCGCGCCGCAGGCGGCGTGACTCCATGTCTTCATTTTTGTCTCCACGTATTTTTCATTATGGCTCGTAATGTTTTACATAGCTCAGTTGAAATACTACGTTTTGGACTGTGATGTGAAAAATTGGGGAATACCCGAGCGCCCAGACAAAAAAACCGCCCCGAGGCGGCTAGCGCCTGGGGCGGTTTGGGGTGGAGGCCGGCTTGCGGTCAGCGCTGGCGCGCCTTGGTCTGCTCCAGCGCCGACTGCACCATGCCTTCGACCAGCGGAATGACCTTGTCCGCCAGCTCGGGCCGATAGCCGTAGGGATGCGTTTCGTCCATGTAGGTGGACTGGCACATTTCCAGCTGGATGGCGTGGACGTTGTCGGCGGGCTTGCCGTAGTGGCGTGTGATGTAGCCGCCCTTGAAGCGGCCGTTCACCGCCCAGGTGTAGGCGGTGTTTTCGCGCAGCCGCTCTTCGACTGGCGCCAGGATGTCGGGCGCGCAGGCCGCGCCGTCGGCGGTGCCGATGTTCAGGTCGGGCAGCTTGCCTTCGAACAGGCGCGGCAGCACGCTGGCGATCGAGTGCGCTTCCCACAGCAGCACGGTGCCGTGCTCGGCCTTGATGCGGTCGATTTCCTCGCACAGCTTGGCGTGGTAGGGCTTCCAGTAGGTCTGTAGCCGGTGCTCGCGTTCCGCGTCGGTCAGGACGGCCGCGTTGCGGTAGAGGGCGTCGCCGCGGAAAGTCTGGGTCGGGCACAGACCGGTCTTGGTCTGGCCGGGATACAGGCTTTCATCGTTGGGCGGACGGTTCAGGTCCACCACGTAGCGCGAATAGCGCGCGCCAATGACGGACGCGCCCAGCGTCTCGGCGAACTTGTACAGCGTGTCCAGGTGCCAGTCGGTGTCGCCCGACTGCAGCCCCAGCGGCGTCATCTGCGCGCGCTGCGCGTCGGGGATCATGCTGCCCAGGTGGGGAATGGAGATCAGCAGCGGCGCCGTGCCGCGGCTGAATTGGTAGATATCGCTCAAGTAAAACTCCGGGGGAAATGGCGGGGCGCAGGCAAGGGCATGCCTGGCAGCGTCCCTGGGTATCCGGTATTGCGCCCGGCGGGGCAATGCCGGCAATCATAGTGGATCGGGCGCATGCCTAAGGCCGCGGCGGCGCGGCGTCGCCGGCCCAGGGCGCGCCGCCGCGCCATCTGTCGGCGATGGCGTCGATCAGGACGCGCACCTTGGGCGCCAGATGGCGGCGGTGCGGATAGACCGCGCACACCGGCGCGCCAGGTGGAGCTACGGATTCCAGCACCGGCGCGAGCCGGCCGGCGCGCAAGTCCTCGCCCACCAGGAAGGCGCCCAATTGGACGATGCCTTCGCCCGCCAGCGCGGCGTCGCGCAGCGCTTCGGTGTTGCCCAGCCGCAGGCGTCCAGCGATATGCACGCTGCGTTCCTGGCCGTTGACGGCAAAGCGCCAGGGGACCAGCGCGCCGGCATGGGTGTAGGCCAGGGTGTGGTGGCCGGCCAGATCGTCCGGGCTGGCCGGCACGCCATGGCGGTCCAGGTAGCCGGGGGCGGCGCAGGTGATCAGGCGGTGCGGCGCCAGCACGCGGCGCACCAGCCGGCTGTCGGTTTCGCCGCCGATGCGGATGGCGACGTCCACGCCGTCGCGCACCAGGTCGATGTAGTCGTCGGAAAAGCCGACGTCCGCCTCGACTTCGGGCCAATCGCGCAGGTACTCGCGCAGCAGCGGCATGATGTGCAGCCGCCCCAGCGATACCGGCAGGTCGATGCGCAGCCGGCCGCGCGGCGCCTGCTTGCGGCTGGCCATGGCGTCGGTGGCGTTGTCGACCTCGGACAGGATGCGCTGCGCGTGTTCGTAGAAGACGCGGCCCTCATCGCTGAGGCTGACGCTGCGCGTGCTGCGATGGAGCAGCCGGGCGCCCAGGCCCAGTTCCAGGCGCGCGATGCACTTGCCGACGGCCGAACGCGACAGGCCCAGCTTTTCGGCCGCGGCGGTAAAGCTCTGCGTGTCAGCCACGCGCACGAATGCGAGCAGGTCGCCGATGTGATCCAACCGGGCGGCCGGGTAGGATGAATTGCGCACGATTCGTCCCTTGTATTTATTGATCTTCCTACTTTATCAGCGAAATGGAAACAGTAGACTGCCTAGGGGTCGGCCCGGCAAGGGCCTTACTGGAACCCCTGATCATGACCCGCGGCATTTCCCCTGAAGACCACGCCCTCGCTGGCGCTTCGTGTACCGAACCCATGCCCGAGCGCGCCGGCTGGCGCGCGTGGCTGGGCGTGATCGCCGTGGGCCTGGCGACCTTTTGCGTGGTCACGACCGAAATGCTGCCGGTCGGGCTGTTCGTGCCCATCACCGCGGCGCTGGACGTTTCGGTGGGCATGGGCGGCTTCATGCTGTTCGTGCCCGCCATCCTGGCGGCGCTGTTCGCGCCGCTGGTCGTCATCGGCGCAAAGGGGGCGGACCGCCGCGTGATCCTTGGCGGTCTGCTGGCGTTGCTGGTCTGCGCCAACGCGGCCAGCGCCTGGGCGCCCAGCATGCCTTGGTTCCTGGCGGCGCGGGTGCTGGTGGGCTTTTGCATCGGCGGCGTCTGGGCGATCGCTGGCGGACTGGCGGGCCGGCTGGTCGGGCCGGGCTCGGTGGGATTGGCCACGTCCGTCATTTTCGGCGGCGTCGCGGTGGCGTCCGTGCTGGGCGTGCCCCTGGGCGCCTTCATCGGCGAGCTGGCCGGCTGGCGCGCGGCCTTCGGCGCCATGGCGGCGCTGTGCGCGGCCGTGCTGCTGCTGAATCTGCTCAGCCTGCCGCCGTTGCCCGCGGCGCGCACGCTGCGTCCGCGCCAACTGGTGTCGCAATTGGCCAATCCGAGCTTGCGGCGGGGTCTCCTGATCACGCTGTTCCTGGTCGCGGGCCATTTCATGGCCTACACCTTCGTTCGTCCGCTGCTGCAGATCCACGCGGCGTTCGGCCAGAACTGGATCGGACCGCTGCTTTTCGCCTACGGCGCGGCAGGCGTGGCGGGCAACTTCCTGGGCGGGGCCGCGGCCGCCAGGCGGCCGGCCGCGACGCTGCTGCTGATCGCGCTCAGCCTGCTGGTGGTCTTGCTGCTGCTGGGCGTACTGGGGCAACTGCGCCCGGCCGCCGCGGCCTTGCTCTTGCTGTGGGGCTTGGCCTATGGCGCGGTGTCGGTGTCGCTGCAAACCTGGATGATGAAGGCCGCGCCGGATGCCGTGGAAGCCGCCACCTCGCTGTTCGTCGCGGTGTTCAACCTGGGCATCGCGGCAGGTTCGCTGCTGGGCGTGCCCAGCGTGGACGCGCTGGGGCTGCGGACCAATCTGTGGCTGGCCGCGGCCTGCATGCTGTGGCCGGCGTTGATGCTGGCGCGGGCAGGGTGGGGCGAGTGGCGCGGCGGCTACGCGCGAAAGGCGCGCAACAGGGTGTCCACGCCGTAGCGGCAGGTAGCCAGATGCTCTTCGTTCGGGCCTTCGGCGCGGCCGCCGGTCAGCCGCGCGTGCGACGCGATGCCGTCGATCAGGTTGCCCAGGGTGCGCGCCGCCTGGCGCGGATCGTCGATGCGCAGTTCTCCGCGATCGCATGCCCGTTTCAGGCACTGTTCCAGGGGCGCATGCAGCTGTACTTCCACCGCCAGCCGCAGGGATTCGGCCAGGTGCGGCAGGCGATGCGATTCCGAGACGATCAGGCGGTAGAGCGCGGCCGATTTGGGTAGCAGGGAGTAGTTCAAGAGGCGTCGCGACAGCTCGTGCAGGGCGGGGCCGACGGGCTGGTCCAGCATGGTGTCCGGGAATACCGTCGCGCGCATGTCGTTCAATTCATGCTCCAGCACCGCGACCAGCAACCCCTCCTTGTTGCCGAACAACTGGTAGGCGGTGGCCGCCGATCCGCCGGCCTGCCGCACGATGCTCTGGATGGAGGTTTGCGCGTAGCCGTGCTCCAGCAGTGACTGTGTCGCGGCTTCGAGCAGGCGCTCGCGGCGCGCCTCGCCCCGGCTGGTCAGCGCGCGCGGCGCCGTATCGTCTGGAATCGTGTTCACTTCATTCCCATGGCCGCGTGTCGGTCGCGGACTCTCTAGCGCCACGCGGGTGCCTGGCTAAAAATGTGTAATGTATAGTACATTACGCACTTGACTTCATTCAAGCAGCTGTGACCCGCCGCAACGGCGTCGCCTGCAGCGCTCATCACCATGATCGACGACCTGGTTCAATTGGGAAAACTGGTCAGCCTGGGGCTGGCCTTGATGCTGCCCCTGGCCAACCCCCTGACCTCCATGACATTGCTGCTGTCCCTGGGCCAGCAGATTCCCTATAAAGAGCGAGAACGCCAGGTCACGCAGGCCGCCTTTTACGTGGTTGGCATCATGCTGGTCACCTACTACGCCGGCGCCTGGATCATGCATACCTTCGGCATTTCGATTCCGGGGCTGCGCATCGCGGGCGGGCTGATCGTAGCCAGCATCGGCTTCAGCATGGTGTTCCCGTCCGCGCCGTCGACCGCCTCCGAGGCCGACGTGGCTGACGCCCAGGCCAACCGGCAGACGCCCAACATCGCCTTCGTGCCGCTGGCGATGCCGGGCACGGCGGGTCCGGGCTCCATCGCCATGATCATCAGCGGCGCGGCAACCCTTGATGCCTCGGTGACGCAGACCTATGCGCCCTGGGTGATGGCGGTGACGCCCATCCTGGTGTTCTCCCTGCTTGGCCTGTTGTTCTGGATTTGCCTGCGGTCGGCGGGCCGCATCGTGGCCGTGATCGGCCAGGGCGGGGTGGAGGCCATCTCCCGCATCATGGGCTTCCTGCTCGTGTGCATGGCGGTGCAGTTCGTGATCAACGGCGTTCTGGAAATCGTGCAACAGCATGGCGGCATCTGATCGGGCCCGGCGCGGCTGCCTGGCGATTGCCGGGCGCGTCATCTTCAGCCTTGTTCTCATTCTGTCCGCGCTGTGGGGCGGCCTGGCCCTGGCCTACCGCTTGCCGGGCGGCGCGGTAGTGCAAGGCGCGGCGGCGCTGGCCTGGGCCGGGCTGTGCCTGTACGCGGCCATCGCGCTGTGGCGCGGGCGCGCGCGGCGCGCCGCCTGGACCTGGCTGGTCGGCATGGCCGCGCTATGCGTCTGGTGGCAGACACTGGCCCCGTCCAACGACCGCGTCTGGGCCGACGACGTGGCGCGCACGCTGCGCGGCAGCGTCTCCGGATCCATCGTCACCTTGGACAGCGTGCGCAATTTCGATTGGCAGGCCGATACCGACACGCGCTACACGGCGCGCTGGGAAAGCCAGCAATACAACCTGAACGAGCTGGTTTCCGTAGACATGGTCCTGTCGTACTGGGGCAGCCCGGCCATCGCCCATACGCTGGTCTCCTTCGGCTTCACCGACGGCCGCCACGTCGTGTTCTCGGTCGAGATCCGCAAGGAGCGCGGCGAACAGTTTTCCGAGGTCGGCGGCTTCTTCAAGCAGTTCGAACTGAGCGTGATCGCAGCGCAGGAGCGCGACATCCTCTACGTGCGAGCCGGGCCGCGCGCCGAACGCGTGTACCTGTATCCCGTCGACATGCCCGTGGCCGCCATGCGTGAACTGTTCCTGTCCTATGTGCGTACCGCCAACGAGCTGGCCGACGCGCCGCGCTTCTATCACACGGTGACGGCCAACTGCACGACGCTGGTCTACAGCATGGTGCGCGCCATCGTGCCGGGCCTGCCAATGGACTACCGCATCCTCCTGTCGGGCTACCTGCCGGAATACCTCTACGAACAAGGGGGGCTGGATACCAGCAAGCCTCTGGCCCAGTTGCGCGAACAAGCCTACCTCGGCAAGCCGGCCTTGCCCGGTCCGGATCCGGTTGAGTTCTCGCGCGCCATCCGCCAACCGCCCGCCGCCGGGGCCGCGCAATGAGCGGAATCTGGACGGCCGGCGCGAAGGGCTGCGCGATCCTGGCCCTGCTGGCGTGCGCCGGCTGCGCAGGCGTCAAGGTATCGTCTGTCAGCACCCAGGATTACATCGCCCAGCGCCGCGGCGACGTGCTCACCACCGGCCAGCTGAGCGCGTCCGCGCGCGAGTCCATGGCCGTGCTGGGCCTGAACGCGCAGGAATGCCGCAAGGACCGCGACGCCTGCACCCATGCGCTTGCCACCATGGATGGACTGGACAGCGAACGGCGCCTCTCCACGCTGTCCGAAGTCTGGCTGATGGAGGCGCTGGCCACGGAAAAACAGCGCCCCGACAGCCAGGCCGGCCAGGACGAGCTGCTGGACGCCTATCTGCAGACGGCGCGGGCCGCCTACGCCTATCTGTTCTTCACGCCGCGCTCGCCCAGCGACCGCGCCTTCGAGGACCGCCAGACGCAGGTGCGCGACTATTACAACTACGCGGTGCAACAGGCCGTCACGCGCCTGTTCGAGCAGCATCGCGGCCGTCCGCCGGAGCCCGGGGCCAGCATGGCGGCGGGGCCCTGGCAGGTGGTGGGCGAGATGTCCGACGTCAAACTGCCTGGCGGCAAGCAGTTTCCGCACGAACTGGTGCCCGCGGCGAACTTGACCTTCCGCGGGCTGCGCAGCATGTACCGGCGCGACGGCTTCGGCGCCGAACTGGTGGCGGTCACGGCGCGCCGCGTGAACGATGCCGACACCTTCAAGACGCCGTACAGCGAAACGCCGTTTCCCGCCGTGACCGTCATCATGGGCTTTCCCGGCGATACGCTGGAACAGGTCATGGCCACGCAAAACGCGACCCTGGCAGCCTACGACCCCTACAAGCGGGACACGGTGGAACTGGCCGGCACGACGGTGCCGCTGGCCGCCAACTTCACCTCCGGCTACGGCTTGTGGCTGGCGCGCTCGGGCTTCGCCACCCAGGCGCTGCGCAACGTGCTGGGCAATGAAGAGGGCATCGACGCGCCGCATGTCTATCTGTTGCAGCCCTACGACCCCGACCGGCGCACGGTCGTCATGCTGCACGGCCTGGCCAGCAGCCCCGAGGCCTGGATCAACGTCGCCAACGAAGTGCTGGGCGACGAAACCCTGCGCCAGAATTACCAGATCTGGCAGGTTTATTACCCGACCAACGCGCCGCTGGCGCTGAACAACCGCGCCATCCGCGACGCGCTGCGCCAGACGATCGGGCATTTCGATCCCATGGGCGCGGCGCAGGCTTCGCGCGACGCCGTCATCATCGGGCACAGCATGGGCGGCGTATTGAGCCGGTTGCTGGTATCCTCCTCCGGCACCGTGCTGTGGGATGCGCTGCGCGACCACGCCAAGCTGGACGATGCCCGCCTGGCCCAGGCGCGCGCCGAATTCGATCCGGTGTTGAGCTTCGAGGCGTTTCCCGGTATTTCACGCGCGGTGTTCATCGCGGCGCCGCACCGGGGCACGCCCTTTGCCGAGAACACTTTGTCGCGTTGGCTGTCCAACCTGATCACGCTGCCCGTGACCGTAGTCAGGCAGTTCGCCAAGCTCAACAGGCTGGCCGACGGCGATGGGCCGGCCCGCGAATCCTCGATCCGGATATCCAATGGCGTGGACAACCTGAGCGAAAAGGACCAATTTGTGAGACTGACCGCGTCCATGCCGATTTCGCCGGCGGTGCGTTACCACAGCATCATCGCGAACAACACGCCCGGCGTCCCGCTGGCGGATTCGGATGACGGCCTGGTCCCGTACCGCAGCGCGCATCTGGACGGGGCCGAATCCGAGAAGATCATCGACTTCTCGCATAGCGTGCAGGAGACGCCGCAGGCGATCCTGGAGCTCAGGCGCATTTTGCGGCTGCAGCTGGAACAGGGGGCGCGCTGATGCACGGGTTATTGTTCGGCCTGCTGGGCGCTGCCGCCGGTATCTTGATCGCGGCGCTGTTGCGCCAGCCGGGCGTGCTGCTCTATGACTGGATCGCGACGCGCGCGGCGGCCAGGCGTCAGGCCGTCCTGCGCAAACGCCAAGCCCTGATCGTCGAGGCGGCGGCGCGCGATGCCGCGAAGGCCAAGCGCGGCCGGCCGCCTGTCACGCAAGCCGGATAACCCTGAGCGGCGCGCCGAGATGGCCCGCCGGGGACGGCCGCGCCGGCCTATCGGGATCCCAGTCCCAGGTGCCCGCGCAGCGTGCTGTGTTGGTACTCGGTGCGGAACAAGCCCCGGCGTTGCAGCACCGGAATCACGTGCTCGACGAAATCATCGATCCCCCCGGGCAGGGAAGGCGGCATCAGATTGAAGCCATCTGCGCCTTCGTTGCGGTACCAATGCTCCATCCGGTCGGCGATCTGTTCGGGCGTGCCCACCATGGTGCAGTGGCCGCCGCCGGCCGCCAGCCGTCCGAGCAACTGGCGCACGGTGGGCTTTTCGGTTTCGATGATGCGCAGGATGGTCGCGTAGCGGCCCTTGGGGCCGGTGAATTCCGCCAGGGGCGGCAGAGCCGGCACGGGCGCGTCCAGCTCCCAGGCGGAGCAGTCCTGCAGCACGAACATGCCCAGCTGTCGCAGCGAAGCGTCGCTGGGCAGCAACACGTCGAGCTCGCGCTGCTTGGCCCGGGCCTCGGCCTCGGTCGAACCCACGTAGGTGACCAGGCCCGGCATGATCGGCACGAAATCCTGGCGTCCCGCGGCCAGCACGCGCCGCTTGATGTCGCGGTAGTAGGCTTGGGCAGCGGGCAGGTCGTAGGCGACGGCGTAGATCGCTTCGGCGCGCCGGGCGGCCAGATCGCGCCCCTGGTCCGAGGCGCCGGCCTGGAACAGCACCGGGCGGCCTTGCGGCGGACGCGGCACCGTCAGGGGGCCATCCACCAGGAAATGCTCGCCGTGATGGCCGATCTTGTGCACGCGCGCGGGCACGCCGTAGTCGCCGGCGCGGTCGATGGCCAGGGCATCCGCGTCCCACGAGTCAAACAGCTTCAAGGCGACGTCGACGAATTCCTCGGCGCGCGCATAGCGCCAGTCATGCCCCGGCATGGACTCGTAGCCATGATTGCGCGCTTCCGCGTCGAACATGGACGTAACCACGTTCCAGCCCATCCGACCGCCCGAAATATGGTCCAGCGAGGCCACCATGCGGGCCGCGTGAAAGGGCGTGAAGAAGGTGCTGGAGACCGTGCTGATCAGGCCGATGCGGGAGGTGGCGCGCGCGATCGCGGCCATGGCGGTCAGCGGTTCCAGGTGCCAGCGGGGGCCGTCGCCGATGTTGTCGACCGATTGCCCATCGGCAAAGAAGATGGCGTCCAGCTTGCCGCGTTCGGCGGTGCGCGCCAGTTCTTCGTAATAGGCGATGTCGCCCAGCCGCTCGGCGGCCGAGTCCGGATGGCGCCAGGCGGCGCGGTGATGGCCGCAGCCGAAAATGAACAGGTTCAGATGCAGCATGGCGATCCGGCCCGGACAGGGGCGGTAAAAGGCGCGATAGGCATGGTCAGGCTCTACGATTGCAGCGGCGGACAGGAAAACGGCCGCCGCACGCGGGCGAACTTAGCACAAAAGCCGCTGGCGGGCGTCCGCGCCCGGCGCGTTGACATTGGCGTGCCGCTCTCCTAATCTTGCGGCAATTCCTGGGGGAGCCCTGCAAGGGCTGAGATTCCGCGACATCGCGGTAACCCTTTGAACCTGATCCGGGTAATGCCGGCGAAGGGAAGGACATCGCGCAGTCCGCGCGCCCTCCCTAGACTTTCATTCATCTTGCGGCCTGCGTACCAGCGGGGCCGCCGCGTTGCGCGTCCGGCTGCCCGCCGGCAGCGGGAGGACCGAAACCCATGTTGACCCAATCCACCGCCCTGATGTGGCTGCTGCTGTTTTCGGGCGGCTTTGCCGTGGCCAGCGTGCTGTACACGCGCCGCAAGCGCGGCACGCTGGAGGACTACATCGTCGCCCGCAACAGCCAGGGCGCCTTCGGCACCATCCTGACGCTGATGGCTTCGACCCTGGGCGCGTGGATCCTGTTCTCGCCCGCGCAGGCTGCCACCTGGGGCGGCCTGGCGGCGGTGATCGGCTACGCGCTGGGATCGATGTCGCCGCGCCTGGTCATGATTCCGCTGGGACGGCGCATGCGCGAACTGATTCCCCACGGACACACCCTGACGGAGTTCCTGATGGCGCGCTACGGCCGGCCCATGTACGGCCTGGCGCTGTTCATCATGCTGTTTTATCTCTTCATTGCCCTGTCGGCCGAAGTCACGGCGATCGCCAAGCTGGTCACCATGCTGGCGCCCGTGCCGCTGTGGGCCACCGCCGCCATCGTGATGGGCACCACCTTGCTCTACACCACCTACGGCGGCCTGCGCTCGTCGATCTTCACCGACCAGGTGCAGATGATGGTGATCGTGCCCCTGCTGGTGATTCTGTGCGTGGTCGGCTGGCAGGCCGCGGGCGGCGCCATGCCCACCATCGAAGCGCTGCAGGCCAAGGCGCCGCAGCTGCTGGACCTGACCGATCCGGTGGGCATCAAGGCGGGGCTGACCTTTTTCGTCGCCATCCTGCTGACGGGGATTTTCCACCAGGGCAACTGGCAGCGCATCTATGCCGCCCGCGATGCCCGCTCCATGCGCAACGGCTTCCTGCTGGGCGGCCTGCTGGTCGCGCCCTTCATCTTCCTCATGGGACTGTTCGGCCTGGCCTTCGTCGGCCTGGCGCCCCAGGGCGACAGCTCCATCGCGCTCTTCAGCGTCATCATGCCGCATGCGCCGGCGTGGTTCGTGATCGCGTTGATTCCCTTGGGGCTGTCGCTGGTCATGAGCACCGCCGACACGGCGATCAGCGCCGTCTCCAGCATCATCGCGGTCGACATGCGCCGCCTGATGCCCAACGCCAGTTCCATGACCATGAAGCGCCTGGCGCGCTGGCTGGTGCTGTTGATGGCCATTCCGGTCATGATCGTGGCCTCGCAGGGCTACAGCGTGCTGTACCTGTTCCTGCTGGCCGACCTGCTGTGCTCCGCCGCCGCCTTTCCGGTGTTCTATGGATTGTTCAGCCGCAAGCACGACGGCCTCACCGCCACTGTCGCGACCCTCTCCGGCTTGGCGGCGGGCCTGTTCTACTTCCCGGCGCCGGGCGACAAGCCCTCGTTCCTGCTGGAGTCCTTCCTGCTGGCGGCGGTGGTGCCGGTGGTGACGACGGTGCTGATGCGATGCCTGCTGCGCGGCCGCAAGGAGTTCGATTTCTCGACCCTGAGCGCGGCGGTGCGCAGGCTGGATCGGGACCCGGCGTGAGCAGCGGGCCGGCCGCGTGACGCCCCTGCCGGGGCGCCGCGCAGCCTTTATGGCGCGCGCAGCGCCTTCTTGTCCACCTTGTTGGCGCCCGTGTAGGGCAGGGCGTCGAGTATGCAGACTACCGCCGGCACCTTGTAGCGCGCCAGGTTCGACTGGCAGTGCGCGATCAGCCCGGCTTCGTCGATTACCGCGCCCGGCCGCAGGACGACGAAGGCGCGGATGACCTCGCCGCGATAGCTGTCCGGCCAACCCACCGCGGCGGCTTCGGCCACGTCCGGATGCAGGTACAGCACCTCGTCGATCTCGCGCGGGTAGACGTTGTAGCCACCGGAAATCACCAGATCCTTTTTACGGTCGCGGATGTACAGGAAACCGTCCTCCGCGAACTCGCCGATATCGCCCGTATAGAGCCAGCCGTCGCGCAGGGTTTCAGCGGTGGCGTCCGGCCTGGCCAGATAGCCTTGCATGATCTGCGGCCCACGCGCGCGGATTTCGCCGCGCTGGCCGGGCGGCAGCACGACCGTGCCTGATTCCAGGTCGACCACCTGCACCTCGGTGCCGGCCACGGGCGTGCCGACCGAACCATGGCGGGCGCCGGCCGGGCCGTTGTAGGTGAGGATGGGGCCCGCTTCAGTCTGGCCGTAGCCCTCGTAGATCGGCGCGCCTACCGCAGCTTCCCAGCGCCGGTGCACTTCTTCGGCCAGCGGGGCGGATCCGGAATAGCAGACGCGCACGCTGGACCAGTCGGTGGCCGCGAAGCGCGGGTGCGACAGCAAGCCGGTGTAGATGGTGGGGCTGCCGGGAAACAACGTAATGCGCTCGCGCTCTACGGTGTCGCAGACGTCGTCGGGCCGGTAACGCGGCAGCACCACCAGCGTGGCCGCGGCGCTGGCGGCCAGGAACAGGCCCATGGCCATGCCGTAGGAATGGAACAGCGGCATGGCGCAAAGCACGCTGTCGGCGCCGTAGCGGGTGGGCAGGGCCAATTCCCGCTGCAGCACATTGGTGGCGATGGCGTCGCGTCCGAGGATCACGCCCTTGGGGTGTCCGGTCGTGCCGCCGGTGTATTGGAGCAAGGCCGGCGCCTGGGCGTCGGCATCGTCCAGCGGCGTATCGTCCAGGCCTGGCTCCGGCTTCAGCCACTCACGGGCCTCGTCTTCGGCGACCAACGGGATGCCCAGCGCCGCGGCCAGCGACGCCGCGACGGCCGCCGATGCCGCGTCCGCAATCAGCAGAGCGGGCTGCGCGTCGCGCAGGATGAACTCCAGTTCGCGCGCGGTATACAGCGGATTGAGCGGCACATGCTGGTTGCCGGAGCACTGCAGCGCCAGCGTCACCACGCAGGCCAGGTCCGAATTGCCCAGCAGCGTTGCGATGCGCGCGCCGCAAGGCGCGTGGACGCGTAGATGGCGGGCCGTCGCCCAGACTTCGGCGGCGTAGCGCCGGTAATCGACGCGACGTGTGCCGCAAACCAGGGCCGTGCGTTCGGGCCAGTCGCGCGCCGCGCGGGCCAGCACGGCGGGAATACGCAGGACGCCTTCAAGGCTGGATTGGCTCATCGTGCCGCTCCGCCAGCGTCCACGCGCAAGACCACGGCCATCGCGCTGTCGCCGGCCGCGCAGCCCGTGAACAGGCCCAGGCCGCCGCCACGCTCGGCCAGTTCTTCGATGAGCTCGATGACGGACCGAAGGCCGGTCGGGCTTTGGGGATGGCCCCACACCAGCGAGCAGCCATAGTTGTTCATGGCCATGACGTCGAACCCCGTGGCGCGCGCCAGCGCAATGTCCGAGACCACGAAGGGGTTGTGCGTCTTCACCGCATGCAGGTCGGACACGGCCAGGTTGGCGCGTTGCAGCGCGTGGCCGGCGGCTTCGATCGGCGCCTGCGGCATATAGCCCTTTTCGGTGCGCGACTGGCCGAAGCCCAGAATCTCGACGCCGATCTCGGGGCGGCGCGACAACTCACGCGCACGCGCGGCGGTTGCCAGAACCATGCCCGCGTTGCCGTCGGCCGGATGCGTCTGCCCGCCATAGGTGATGGTGCCGCCGGGCAGCACGGGCGCCAGGCGCGCCAGACCCGCTTCTGTGGTGGCATGGATGCCTTCGTCGCCTTCCAGCACCGATGCGATTTTGGCGTAGCGCGGGTCGGGCACCTCGAAGGGCAGCGTCATGTAACGCTGTTGGAACCGGCGGCCGCCGGCGCAGGCCTGCGCGTACTGCTCGTAGCGGCGCAGCGTGACGGCATTCTGTTCGTCCGTGGAGATGCCATGGCGCTCGGCCACGCGCTCGCCGGTCTGCAGCATGGACAGGCCGCTCCAGGGATCGTGCGAAAAATTGTCCAACACCCAGTTTTCATGCGCGCCGGAGCCGCCGGGGCCGGCGGGATCGGGATGGTAGAGCTGCGGGCCGTTGGACACGCGGTCGGCCATGAGGACCAGCGAGGTTTCGGCGTTGCCGAGCATGAGTTCGGCCGCGGCCGCGGCCAGGCCCCGCACCGAGGTGGCGCAAGCCTGCGAGACCACCGGCCCCGCCAGATGGGGCGCGCCCAGCATGCCGGCCACCCAGGGCAGGCCGTAGAACGAGCCCTGCTGCGGCACCGAGCAGCCCAGCACCGCGCTTTGCAGCGCCGCGGGCGAGATGCCGCGGCGCTCCAGTTCACGGCTGGCGGTCCAGGCCGCGAAACGCAGGCTGTGCAGGCGCGACAGGCTGCCCTGCCAGCGCGAGAATGGGGTGCTCCAATACACGCCATAGGGAATGTGTACGCCGGTCATGCGGACTCCTGTTGCAAGAAGGGCGGCTTACGGCAGGAACTGCCAGGCGCCCGAACGGGCCTGCATCAGCACGACGCCGCGCTCGTCCAGACCGTTGTGGTTGGTGGGCGACATCATGTAGATGCCCTGGGTGCCGACGGTGCCCTGCAGGCTTTCCAGGGCGTCGCGCAGCGCCTGGCGGAAGGCGGGGGTGCCGGGCTGGGTGCCCGCGGGAATCTTGGCCACGGCCGCGTCCAGCAACAGATAGGCGTCGTAGGTGTAAGGCGCGAAGGCGTTGCGCGAATCGGCGCCGTAGGTCGATTCATACTGCTGGGCGTAGCGCGTGGCGACCGGCTTGATCGGGCTGTCCGCGGGCAGCTGTTCCACCACCTGCACCGGGCCGCTGGGCACGATGACGCCATCCACGCCCTTGCCGCCCAGCTTCAGGAAATCCTTGTTGATCACGCCATGCGTGTTGTACTGGACGCCCTGATAGCCGCGTTCGCGCAGCGACAGATGGGGCAGGGCGCCCGGCGTGCCCGAGCCGCCGACCAACACCGCGCCGGGGTTGAGAGCGACAATCTTCAGCACCTGCGCCGTGACCGAGTTGTCGGTGCGCGCGTAGCGTTCGTTGCTGAGCACCGTGATGCCGCGCTTGACGGCCGATTCCTGCAACGCGCGGTAGACGGCGTCGCCCCAGGCGTCCGAGAAGCCGATGTAGGCCACGCTCTTCACGCCGCGCTTGGCCATGTCGGCGGTCAGCGAGTCCACCATCAGGTCTATGCCATGGGCCACCACGAAGATCCATTCGGCGCGGTCGGGGCTGACCGTGATGGGCGCCAACGAGAGCTGCGGCGTGCGCGCTTCGCGGGCGACTTCCGTGACCGCCATCGAGGTCGGCACATTGCTCGGGCCGATGATGGCGTCCACCTTGTTCTCGGTGATCAGCTTGCGCGCCGTCCTGACCGCGGACGACGGATCGGTCGCATCGTCCAGCGCGATGTACTCCACCGGTTGGCCGCCCAGCGTCTTGGGCAGGAGCGGCACGGTGCTGCGGTATAGCGACCCCATGGAGGCTCCGGGGCCGGTGCTGCTGGCGATCACGCCGATGCGGATGTCGGCGGACGCGGCGGCGGGCGCCAGGGCGCAGGCCAGCGCCAGCGCGGCAAGACGATGAAACATGGCTATTCCCCTTTTTTTGGATATCACCCGGTTAGCGGGATGACCCTAGTATGGGCGTGTTGGCGATAACTGGATAATTGCGATTCCTTATCAATCGATAACCAACTTGCCGGGCGTATTCCATGCCGGACATCCCCCCTTTGCAGCAGCTGCGGTCGCGCCTGCGCATCCGCCACCTGGTCTTGCTGGACGAGCTGGGACGGGTCGGCAATCTGCACCGGGCAGCCGAAGCGATGCACCTCAGCCAGCCCGCGCTGAGCAAGCTGCTGGGCGAGGCCGAAGCGCTGGCCGGTCAGCCCTTGTTCGAGCGTTCGCATCACGGCGTCGCGCCGACCGCGCTGGGTTTGCTGATGATCGACCGCGCCCGCCTGCTGCTGAACGAACTCGACGCGACGCACGCCGAACTCGCCGCCGCTGCCAACGGCGCAAGCGGCAAGGTGAGGGCGGGCATTTTCCCGGTGGTGGCGCATCTGCTCGTGCCCCTGGCGGCGCAACGCCTGCAGGAGACGCATCCGGCGCTGCGCATCGAGCTGTCCGAAGGCCTGGAAAAGCAGTTGTTGCCCGCCTTGCGCGCAGGCGAGCTGGACTGCGTGGTGGGACGGCTCGGGGTGGAGGGGGCGGACGCCGACCTGCAATGCGAGATTCTTTACGACGAGGCCACCGCCGTGGTCTGCGGCCCGGCCCATCCGCTGGCCTCGCGCAGCCGGTTGAGCGGCGCGGCGCTGGACAAATGCCGCTGGGTGCTGCCGTCGCGCAACGCGGCGCTCTACAGCATGGTCGCCGCCGCCGTGTCGGCGCGCGGCGCGGGCTTCCCGCAGGTTGCCATCGAATCCAGCGCCATTCTGACGATCGTCTCGCTATTGCAGCGGACCTCGCTGCTGTCGGCCATTCCGCTGCGTGTGGCTCGTGCTCTGGCGGCCAACGGGCAACTGGCCATCCTGCCGCTGGCCTTGCAGGCGCGGCTGCACCCCGTGGGCATCATGACGCGGCGGGACGTGCGCACTGCGGCTGCGGCATCGTTGTTCCTGGATGCGTTGCGAGACGCCGCGACGACGATGCGCGTCGATGCAAACGTTTGAATATCGCCTGTCAATAAATAAAAAATGAACAAGTAATTATATTTGTTTAAATTTTGAAATATTTCAGGAGTTTAACTATATTGTGACTGCGGCGTTATTGATTTTCAGCCGTGCGATTTTCAAATGATGGCGATGCAAATGCACGAGGGTGGAATTCGGAATGAAGCCGTGGGCACAAGACCTTTTATTGGCGACTAATAGCGCGACCACTGAGCAAGCCGTTTTCACGGAGGTGGCCACCGCTGCATTGAATCTGGGGTTTTCTTATTGCGGGTATGTGGTGGGGGCGGCCTTGCCGTTTACCAATCCCCAGGTCGTCATGATCAGCAATTATCCAATCTCCTGGCAGGAGCGTTACGCGCAGGCGCGTTACGTGGAGATCGACCCCACCGTAAAGCACTGCGGCCAGTCCGCGATACCCATCGTCTGGTCGGACAGGGTGTTTGCGGGAACGCCTGAGCTTTGGGACGAGGCGCAGGCGGCGGGCCTTTGTGTGGGGTGGTCTCAGTCGAACCTGGACGCTTACGGAACCGGGGGGATGCTGACGCTGGCCAGACAGAAGGAGCAACTCTCCGACGAGGAACTGATTAGCAAGGAATTGCGCATGCGATGGCTGGTGACCGCTGCGCACCTGGCATTGAGCAGGGTCACGCTGCCGCGATTCAAATTGGCGCCGGATACTCCATTGACGCGTCGCGAGACCGAAATTCTAAAATGGGCGGCGGACGGAAAGACCAGCAGCGACGTGTCCGAAATACTGGCGATTGCCGAGTCGACGGTCAGATTTCACACGAAGAACGCCATTTCCAAGCTCGGCGCCCGAAATCGGACTGCAGCCGTGGCGCGCGCCGCGCTGCTCGGACTCTTGCGATAGGTGGGCGGCGCATTGGCGGCCCGCCGATCTCCGCATGCTGCGGGATCGAGATTCCGCAGGCGCCGGAACCCGGCGCATAAAGCAAAACAGGGCACCACATCGCTAAATGTAGTGCCCTGTCTTGGCGGGAATTTTGGTGGAGCGGAGGAGGATCGAACTCCCGACCTTCGCATTGCGAACGCGACGCTCTCCCAGCTGAGCTACCGCCCCAATGAAGCAAGACCAAGACTATACAGGAATGTTCTTGGCCTGCGCAATATGCCGTCGTGCAAAAAATCAGGCGAATTCCAAGGTTGCCACCACGGGGGCGTGATCGGACGGTTGCTCGTTGCGGCGCGGCTCCTTGTCGATGACGCAGGCGGTGCAGCGTTTGACCAGCGGCGCGGACAGAAGGACGTGATCAATGCGCAGGCCGGCATTGCGGCGGAACGCGAACTGGCGGTAGTCCCACCAGCTGAAGGATTTCTCCGGCTGCTCGAAAAGGCGGAAGGAATCCGCCAGTCCCAGGTCGATCAGGGCGCCGAAGGCCTTGCGCTCCGGCTCGGACACCAGCACCTGGCCTTCCCATTTCTCGGGGTTATGCACGTCTTCGTCGGCTGGCGCGACGTTGTAGTCGCCCAGCACCGCCAGCCGCGGATACTGCTTGATCTCGTCGGCCAGCCAGGCGCGCATGGCTTCGAACCAGTCCAGTTTGTAGGCGTACTTGTCCGAACCCACCGCCTGGCCGTTGGGGCAGTAGGCGCAGACGACGCGTACGTCGCCTTCGGCGCTGGGAAAGGTCAGCGCCAGGACGCGCTGCTGCGGATCCTCATAGCCGGGAATGTTGCGCACCATGGACGTGCCGGGCACGCGCGAAATGATGGCGACGCCGTTATAGGTTTTCTGGCCGGCCCAGACGGCGCGGTAGCCGGCCTCGGTGAAGGCGGCTTCGGGGAACTTGTCGTCCGTGAGCTTGAGTTCCTGGATGCACAGCACGTCGACGGGATTGGCTGCCAGCCAGTCCAGCACCTGCGGCAGGCGCACATTCAGGGAGTTCACGTTCCAGGTGGCTAATTTCATGATTTTCGTAGACCGTTCATTCATGCGGCTTGCGGCGGCGTCGCCCGCCACGATCCCGGTTCCAGTTGATCTTCTGGCCATGCATCCGGGGCGTGGTCGGCGGTCGCCGGGGACAGACGCAGATGATACCGTGGCTGCGCCGCCCGGGCCCGCGGCCTGTCCGCGCTGAAGCTGACTCTCAGGCTTTCAGGGCGCCATGCAGTAGCTAGCTTGAGGCCCTATAAAAAGAGCTGGGTTGGGCGAACAAAGGGGGCGCGGCGTTAGATATTCGATCTTCCATTAATAATAATTTTTCTCAATAGATTGAGTTATTTCAAGTCACCATAGATCTGTGCGCGGAGGCACTTCGATGTCCATGGGTTCGCAGGGAGCGGGGCTTGGAGACGTTTTCATTGCACATCGGGCGCAGCTGCGTCGCATCGCGCAAAGAATCGTCGGCACGCCGGAGATCGCGGATGAAGTGACGCAAGACGCCTACCTGAAGCTCATTGAAGGGGCATGCGCGCGCGACGTCAGCGAACCTTTTGGTTACTGCTGCCAGGTGGTCCGTAATCTGGCGTTGGACCATTGCCGCCGTCAGGCCGTCGAATCCACGTATCGCATTTATACGGACGATGGGGAATTGCCGCAGGTCGCTGGCGGCTGCGTGCCGGAGCGTCGCTTCCAGGAGCGGCAGGTGATCGATGCCATCGACCAGATCCTCGGCACCTTGCCGCCCAGGACGCGGCGCGCCTTCGAACTCTATAGGCTCGGCGGTTTGACGCAACGTGAGGTGGCGCGGCAAATGGGCTGCTCGGCCACGCTTGTGAACTTTATGCTCCGGGATGCCACTGAGGCCGTCGCCAGCTGCCGCGATTTGTTGGAGGTCTGAGTCCGCAGGCATCGGGCTGCGCAGTTGCGCCTTGGGCTTGGTTGGCGCAAGCATGCGGTTCGGACGGTATGCCGCCGCCCAAAGAAGTTATCGTGGATAGCCTTTTCCTATACCATAGCGCCGACTAGCCATTCAGGCCCGACGGTAGCCAATGGGCGATGACATCGATTCGAAGCAAGACCCGGTCTGGGATGCTGCCTGGTCCTGGGTGCTGCGCCAGCACGAGCACGATAGCTTCGACGCAAACGCTGAAGCCGAGTTGGTGCAATGGCTTGCCGTCGATGCGGCCCATCGTCAGGCCTACGACAAGGCCGGCCGCCTGTGGTTGATGGTGGGCTTGGTTCCTCCCGCGAACGATATCGATATCCCCGGCGCCGAGGAGCGCGGCGGCAAGGCCTAGTTTTCAGGCTTGTTCTCGCCACGTTTGCAGCCATCGACGCCATGCCGCTGTGCGCGGTTTGCATCTCCTTCCCCCTGCACGCTCGATCAGCGCCGCATCCGCAAGGATGCGCTTGCACATGTTCGCGCGCTGCTTGACCGGCGGCTGGCGCGCTGTCGACGGCGTCAAGGGAGACAAGAAAACCGTTCTCGATTATGTCGAGAAGACTTGGACCGACATGCGGCCGCTGTCGCTGCGCACGTGGATGGACGAACAATCTGCGGCGATGCAAGCCGGCCATAGCATGGCAAGCCACGACGAGCGCTATTTCCATCTGGCCGACCGCCTGATACGGATGGAGAACGGTCAGATCACGGCGATCGAGACATCGGTTGGAGGGGATCTGGCGAAGTTGGCGCCCGCCGAGCTGGTTGCCGTGCAATGAGAGGCTGTCGTTCCTCGGCGTCGCCCAGATAGTTTATGTGTGAATTTTTATTTCCACCCTGAGTGGATGGCGCAGCCTGGGATGGCTCGCTCCAGGCCGCGGCCGGGGAAGTACACAAAATGTTCTATTTTTTGCGGTTTTCTAATGCCTGAGAATTGACGCGGCGTCTACGCTCCCTACAGTTTCCTGAACGGAGAGGAGTATGAAGCCCCTTGATTTGGATCAGGTTCCTCCTGGCGTGGCCGGAGTTCCCGGCATCCCCATCGTCGGCTGGCTGTTGGACGGGCCGCAGCCCGAGTTCACCGATATCGTCAGCGTTGCCCGCCAATGGATGGCGGACGGGCAGCGCGTGTCCGAAGTGGTGCGGGCCCAGGACTGCCGGGGAGCGCCCGCGACGGGGCCTGGGCTCATCCTGATGCGCGCCTGCGGCCTCGCGGGAAAGCGCTCGGGCGCGGAGAGAAAACAATGAAAACCGGAGTGATCAGGCTCAACGGGCATCAGCTCGAATATGAACTCAGGCCGCTGGCGGCGCAGCAAGGCTACGAAGCCTGGGTACGCACAGCGCCAGGCCGCGAATGGACGCGGATAGGCGTGGGCGATTCCGCCTTCGTGAGCGAGGATGCCGCGCTCAAGGGCATCAAGTACGCCGCAGTGGAAATCAGCGCGCGACGGCTGCAGGCCTAGGGTTTGCCGGCCCATGGCGCGTCAGGCCGTCGCGTCTTGCATCAGCCTTTTACCAGCCCGCCGTCGACGATCAGGTTCTGTCCCGTCACCGCGCGCGACCAGGGGCTGGCGAAGAACAGCACGGCGTCGGCGAATTGCTCGGGCGTGGTGACTTCGCGCAGCGGCGTGCCCGCGGCAATCATGTCGAAGACCGCGTCCGGCGTGGCCGCCGAGGCGTCGGTGGTGCGCAGCAAGCCGCCCGAAACCATATTGACGGTAATGCCATCGGCCCCCAATTCATGCGACAAGGTGCGGGTGAAAGCCAGCAGCGCGGCCTTGGCCGCGGTGTAGTCGTGGTACGGCACCACCGGGTTCTGGACCAGGTTGGTGCCGACGTTGATGATGCGTCCGCCGCCAGCTGTCCGCATGCCGGGCAGGGCTGCCTGCGTGGTGTTGAGCGCGGCGCGCACGCTGCCTTCCAGCTGCGCGTTCATCTGCGTCCAGTCCAGCGCGCCGGCATGCGGACGGGCGTCGCCGTTGAACTGGAAGGCCGGCAGGGCGTTGTTGACGACCGTGGCAACGGGCTGGCCGAAATGCTTGGCGGCCTGCGCGAACATGGCGGCGACGGCGGCCGGGTCGCGCACGTCGGCCTGCAGCGCGATGGCGCGGTCCGGCGCGCTGGCGGCCAGCGCCTGCGCGCGTTCGGCGCTGTTCAGATAGTTGACGACGACCTTGGCGCCTTCGCGCAGGAAGGCGCGGGCGATGGCGGCGCCCAGGCCGCGGCTGGCGCCGGTGACGACGACGAGTTGCTGGTTCAGGTCCAGGGAGGGGCGTTGCTGCGATGACATGTCGTTAAGGCTTCCTGCTCAGTGTTCCGAGCCGCTGTTCAGCATGCGGCTGCGGGCTTTTTCAATATGGGCGCGCATGACGTTGCGTGCGCCTTCGGCGTCCTGTTCCTGGATCAGCCGGTAAATGTGGCGGTGTTCCTCGATGGCGGCGCGGGTGCGCTTCCAGGGTTCGCTGTGGACCAGGTGGCGCATGACGTTTACGGCGTGGCTGACGTCGTACTCCAGGGACTTCAGCACCTGCACGAAGCGCTGGTTGCTGGTGGCCGCGGCGATGGCGCGGTGGAATCCGTAATCGTGATGGTGGGCGATGGCGCCGGAAGCGTCGGCTTCTTCGTAGCCGGTCAGCATGCGGTCCATTTCGCGCAGGTCTTCGTCGGTGCGGCGCAAGGCGGCCAGGTAGGCGCATTCGGGCTCGATCACCATGCGCAGTTCCAGGCCTTCCAGGATGTGGCCAACGCGGCGCGCCGGGTCCACCGCGGGCATGCCGCCCATCAGGTCGGGCTTTGCGCGCACGTAGGTGCCCGAGCCGCGGATGGAGTCCACCAGCTGGTCTTCGCGCAGCCGATCCAGCGCCTGCCTGACCACTGGCCGCGATACCTCGAACAGCGCGGCCAGCTCCAGTTCCGTCGGCAGCTTGTTGCCGGGCGCGATCTTGCCGGTGGCAATGGCATAGAACAGGCTTTCGTAGACGCGCTCCGCAAAGCGCTCGGCGCGCACGTAGCCCAGGCCCGAGGCCACTTCCGCCAGCACGTCCAATTCCGGCCGGGGGCGGTCCACGGCTTGCAGCAGCGATTCCAGCTGTGGATCCCGCACATTGCTCATCGTCATTCCTACATGCATTGCCGGGCTTGTCAGTCACCATGACAAATCCGGGGTGGCGTTAAGCCGCTGAATTATTAGGGATTACCCGAGGTGATCAGGAAATATCCTGACTCTTGGGACAAAAGCTGTCAATTCAATTGACAAGTTGCGGGCCGCTCCCGTACCTTGACCCGAAACCAAAACGCAATCCGCGCGCGACGCCATATCCCCGCAACCGGCCGTCCGGCCGCTACTTTACTCCGCACATCGTGACTCAGAAGAACTTTATCGCCAACCAATGGGTGGCAGCCGCCACCGGTGAAACCATTCCCGTCCTGAACCCGTCCGATGGCAAGCCCTTCGAGGCGATCGCGCGCTCGGGCGCCGCGGACGTGGATCGCGCGGTGACCGCGGCGCGCGAGGCTTTCGAAGGGGAGTGGGGCCAGATGGCGCCCGCCGCGCGCAGCCGCCTGCTGATGCGCATCGCCTTCGTGCTGCTGGACCGCCAGGAAGAACTGGCACAGCTGGAATCGGCCGACACCGGCAAGCCCATCAAGCAGGCGCGCGCCGATGCCGCCGCCGTGGCGCGCTACTTCGAGTTCTATGCCGGCGCGGTCGACAAGCTGCATGGCGAGACCATTCCCTACACCCCGGGCTTCACCGTGCTGACGGTGCGCGAAGCGCACGGCGTCACCGGCCACATCGTGCCCTGGAACTACCCGCTGCAGATCTTCGGCCGCAGCGTGGGCGCGGCTCTGGCCGCCGGCAACGCCTGCGTGGTCAAGCCGGCGGAAGACGCCTGCCTGTCGCTCCTGAAGCTGGCGGAGATCGCCGCCGAAGTCGGCCTGCCGGCCGGCGCGCTGAACATCTGCACGGGTTATGGCCATGAAGCCGGCGCGGCGCTGTCCGCCCACCCCGGCATCGACCATATCTCGTTCACCGGTTCGCCGCAGACGGGCAAGATGGTGGCGCATGCCGCCGCCGAGAACCATGTGCCGGTCACGCTGGAACTGGGCGGCAAGTCGCCCCAGATCGTGTTCGACGACGCCGACCTGGACGCCGCCATGCCGGTGCTGCTGGCGGCCATCATCCAGAACGCGGGCCAGACCTGCTCGGCCGGCAGCCGCGTGCTGATCCAGCGCGGCGTGTACGAAACGGTGCTCAAGCGCCTGTCCGACGCGTTTTCGGCCACCGTCACCGGTCCGGCCGCGGCCGACCTGGACGTGGGTCCGCTGATCAACGCGCGCCAGCAGGACCGCGTGCGCGGCTTCCTGGCTGAAGCCGAGGCCGAAGGCATGAAGGTCGCCGCCCGCGGCAAGTTGAAGGAAGGCACGCCCGAGGCCGGTTTCTACCAGCCGCCCGTACTGTTCCGCGACGTGCCGCCCAACAGCCGCCTGGCGCAGGAAGAAGTCTTCGGTCCGGTGCTGGCCGCCATGGTGTTCGACACCGAGGAAGAGGCGCTGGAAATCGCCAATGGCACGCTGTACGGCCTGGTGGCCGGCGTCTGGACCCGCGACGGCGGCCGCCAGCTGCGCCTGGCGCGCAAGCTGCGCGCCGGTCAGGTGTTCATCAACAATTACGGCGCCGGCGGCGGCGTGGAGCTGCCCTTCGGCGGTTCGCGCCAATCGGGCTACGGCCGCGAGAAGGGCTTTGAAGCGCTGTACGGCTTCACCACCCTGAAGACGATCGCCATCCGCCACTGATCCTGGCTTGCGGGCAGTCCGGCCCCTGGCAAAATATCGGTTAACGTTGATGTTTTGCTTCAGGGGCCCGGCCCCGCATTCAGGATCCGTATGTTCACCGGTATTGTTCAAGGCACCGCGAAGATCGCCAAGATCGCGGATCGCGAAGGCCTGCGCACTTTCACGCTGGATTTCCCCCCTGGTTTTTGCGTGGACCTGGCCATCGGCGCCAGCGTGTCCACGGATGGCGTCTGCCTGACCGTCACGGAAATCCTGTCCGAGAACCAGGCGACTTTCGACGTCATGCTGCAAAGCCTGGCCATCACCACCCTGGGCAGCTACCAGGAGGGCGACCGCGCCAACGTCGAGCGGGCCGCCAAGGATGGCGCCGAGATCGGCGGCCATCCTTTGTCCGGGCACGTGGACTTCACCTCTGAAGTGGTGATGGTGAAGTCGTCCGACACCAACCGTCTGATGCGCTTCAGCATCCCCGAGGCTTTCCGCAAGTATGTCTTCGCCAAGGGCTATATCGCCATCAACGGCGCCAGCCTGACCGTATCGGAAGTCAATCGCGCCGAGGGCTGGTTCGAGGTCTGGCTGATTCCGGAAACCCGTCGCATGACGGTGTTCGAGGACAAGCAGGTGGGCGATTTCGTCAACATCGAAATCGAACGCAGCACCCAGGTGGTGGTCGATACCGTGCGCGAAACCGTGCAAGAAAGCCTGGGCAGGCTGCAGCCGCTGCTGGAAGCCATCCTGAAGGAAAAGGGCCTGACGCTGGAAGACTTCGTCAGTCCGCAGGGCAAGCTGAAGTAGTGAGCGGGGGCGGGGCAGGCCGCGCCTGGCCCCTCAGCCGGAAAGCCGGGCCGAAGTCAGATCGGTCAGCACGCCATTTTCCAGGACGGCCATCGTCAACCTGTCGACCGTGCCGCGGATTTCGAGTCCGTTGCGGTTGAGTTCGTCGCACAGCGATTTCATCAGTGCGCGATTGGTGGACGACCCCATGGTGATGTGCGGCACATAAGGAATGTCCAGGCGCAAGGTCGGCGCCAGCACCTGGCGGTACAGGGCGTCATGCAGGCGCGACAGCTGGCTGTGGCCTTCATCGGGAACCAGGTACGCATAAGCGTGCGCGGGGTCGGCGCCCAGCATTGCGTAGCGGCATACGAAGTCTATCGGGCCGTGCAGGCCGGCGACTTCTTCGAGGTGCTGCTGGTAGGCCTGTTCGTCGATGCCCGCGCAGCCGAATGCCATGGTGAAGTGCGCTTGCACCAGCGGATGCTGGCCGTCATGCTGGCGTCGGCACTCCTCGATGAACGCGGAGTCCGGCGCGCTGAGGCGCGGATAGGCGAGCGTGTGGAGCTTTTTCATGCCTCCAGTCTGCCACTGCGTCGCGCGAAAGCAAACCCCGCCGGCTGGCGGCGGGGTGGGGGGCTCAGTCAGAGAACGGCTTGCCTTGCGGACGCACGCGGATGCCGGGCTGCAGCCGGGTCCAGGGCAGGTCGGCCGGGTCGGCCTGCATCGGGCCGGGCGCCTTGGCCACCAGCACTTCGTGGGCGATGGGCTGGAAGTCCGCACGGAAGTGCACGGAACTCTTCACCACCAGTATCGCCATCTCCTCGGGCTGCACGCCGCCGACGCGGAACAGGTTGCGGTCCAGCATCTGCGACTTGGTGGCGCTGACCACCACCCGCACGCCGCCGATCCGCAGGCCGGCCACGGCTTCCAGGTCGACGTCCATGCCGTTCATCATCGGTCCGTCAAAGCGCAGCTTGCCGGGCGACAGGGTTTCGACCACGAATTCGCCTTCGAAAGCCGAATCGCCTGCCACGCCGGATTGGCCGCCCAGGCTCAGCCGGACCTTGCCGCCGACGCCGGCCGCCGTGGCCTGGCGCACCGCCTCGGGGTCGTAGAACAGTCCCAGCGCCGCATTCTGGGCGTCGGCCTGAACCAGCGCACGCAGCATGCCGGTGGTGTTGGCGTCGCCGCCCGCGCCCGGATTGTCCTGCGTGTCGGCGATGACCACCGGGCGCGACGCGCCCGCCGCCAGGGCCTGCGCACGGCGCACGGCCTCGGACGGTTCGAGGAAGTCGGGCGACCATTGCGGCTCCAGTTCCAGCACGCGCTGGTACAGGGTTTCGGTCACGCTTTCGACGGCTGCCGCATCGGTGCCGTAGGCCCAGATCACCGGGCCGCACTCGGGGAAGTCGGCCGCCGGAAAACCCGGCGCGAACGAGATGGAGGTCACGCCGGGCGTCCGCTCCAGGCGTTCCAGCAGCTCGTACACGCCTTGCGAGGGCTGCAGCATCGTGCACATGCCGTTGATGGGAATCAGGAAGGGCAGGCGGCGCTCGCTGCGGTGCCAGTTGCCGCCGGCCGCGATGCGGGCCAGCAGCAGGCGCGCCGCGTGCACGCCGGTATCCGCCATGTCCACGTGCGGGTAGGTGCGGAACGCGGCCAGGCCGTCGGCTTCATGCAGCATCTGCGCGGTCACGTTGGCGTGCAGGTCCAGGCTGGCGACTACCGGCACCGTCGGGCCGACGATCTGGCGCATGCGTGCCAGCAGTTCGCCTTCGCCGTCATCGAGGTGCTCGGCCACCATGGCGCCGTGCAGGTCCAGATAGACGGCGTCATAGGCGCCCTTGCGGGCGGCGTCCAGGATTTCGCCGGCGATCCGTTCGTAGGCGTCGCGCGTCACGTGCGCGGACGGGCTGGCGCCGGCCCAGATCACGGTTTCCATGGTGTGGCCCTGCGCGGTCATCGCGTTGATGAAGCCGCCGGCGGGGATGTTGACCTCGCGCAGCGCCAGCATGTCCTTGCCGCGCACCATGGCGGGGAAGCCTTCGCCGCGCACGAAGTTGTCGTAGGCGGCGAGCGACGGCGCGAAGGTGTTGGTTTCGTGCTGGAAGCCAGCAACCAGAATATGCATGATCGTTTCCTGTGAGTTGGACTTCAGGCGCGGGCGGGCGCGGAACGGGGCGGACGGTTCACCAGCAGGAGCAGGGCGCCTGCCACCAGCAAGGCGGAAATCACGTACAGGCCGCCAGCCAGCGTGCCGGTGGCTTCCTTGGACCAGCCGATGATGGACGGGCTAAGGAAGCCGCCGAGCAGGCCGATGCTGTTGATGAGGGCGATGCCGCCGGCTGCTGCCTCTCCTTTGAGGTACTGCGAAGGAATCGCCCAGAATACCGTGTACGAGGCCCACATGAAGCCCGTGGCGAGCGTGATGGCCGTCAGGGATAGCGCGAATTGCGTCGGCGCGGCGGTGGCGATGCAGAGCGACACGCCGGCCAGCAGGGCGGGCACCAGGGTGTGCCAGCGCCGTTCCTGCATGCGGTCCGAGCTGCGCGCGAACCACAGCATGAAGGCGGCCGCCGCGATGTACGGAACGGCGGAATAAAGGCCGATTTCCATAGTGTCCTGCACGCCGGCCAGCTTGAGCAGCGTGGGCAGCCAGAAGCTGACGGCATAGATGCCGCAGATCAGGCAGAAGTACGTCAACGCCATGCGGTAGATGGCGGGATCGCGCAGCACCTGCTTGAAGGCATGCTTCTGCTGCGCGCCGCGGGTTTCCAGGTCGGCGGCCAGCAGCGCCTTTTCGTCGGCGCTGAGCCATTTGGCCTCGGCGGGTTTGTCGTCCAGGTAGCGGTAGGCGATCACGCCCAGCAGCACGCAGGGCAGGCCTTCCAGCAGGAACATCCATTGCCAGCCGTCCAGGCCGTGCGCGCCCGAGAACGCGGTCATGATCCAGGCGGATACCGGACCGCCGACGATGCCGCCGATGGGGCCGGCCAGCATCACCACCGCCATGACGCCGGCCATGCGCGACTGCGAATACCAGTAGGTCAGGTAGAAGATCATGCCGGGCGCGAAGCCGGCTTCGAACACGCCCAGCATGAAGCGCAGGATGTAGAAGCTCCATTCGCCCTGCACGAACAGCATCGAGGCGGAGGTCAGGCCCCACAGCACCATGATGCGGCTGATCGTGCGGCGCGCGCCGATGCGGGTCAGCAACAGGTTGCTGGGCACTTCGAAGATGACGTAGCCCAGGAAGAAGATGCCGGCGCCCAGGCCGTAGACGGCGTCGGAGATGCCGATGTCCTGTTGCATCTGCAGCTTGGCGAAGCCGATGTTGATGCGGTCCAGGTAGGCAAAGACGTAACAGAGCAGCAAGAAGGGCAGCAGGCGCCACGTGATCTTGCGATAGAGCGGGGCCAGGCGCGGGTCCGCGCCCGGCGTGGTCGGATGGGGCATTGCATGTCTCCTCGCGCGGGTCTGGCGCCCGCGGTGGCTGGGGTTGGGCCGGAATCCTCATGGCTTCCGGGCCGCCATATTGGAAGACTGCGGCGTTCCGAACAATGACCGGGGTGATAAATTATCGTTGCCCTATGGGCAACACGCGAATCACTTTCAACTGGCGCGGCATAGCGCCCCAGGAACGCGGGATATGCAGGAAATCAGCCAGGTCCGCCTGAAGTACTTCAACGAGGTCATGGCCTGCGGCTCGATACGGGGCGCGGCCGACAAGCTGGATACGGCGGCCTCAGTCATCAGCCGGCAGATCCAGCTGCTGGAAAAGGAGCTGGGCGTGCAACTGTTCGAGCGGCGCTCGCGCGGACTGACGCCCACCGAGGCCGCCGACATGCTGCTGGAGTACCACCGCGGCTGCCGCGCCCAGCAGGAACACCTGAACGCGCGCCTGCAGGAATTGCGCGGCATGCAGCGCGGCAACGTGCAGCTGATGATCAGCGAAGGCTTCATCGACGGCTTGATGGAGCACGTGGTCGGACCGTTCTGCATCGAATATCCGCAGATCAACATCAGCGTCAACGTCGGTTCGGTCAACGAGGTGGTCGAGGCGGTGGCTTCGGACGCGGCCCACATCGGGCTGGCCTACAACCCGCCGGTGGACCCGCGGCTGCGCTGCCGCGCCAGCCGCAAGCATCCGGTCTGCCTGCTGGCGGGGCGCGGCCACGCCTTGGCCTCGCGTCCAGGGCCGCTGACCATCGCCGACATCATGCCGTATCCCTTCGCGCTGATGTCCGCGCCCTACGGGCTGCGCCAGGCGGTGGACCTGCTGGAATTCACCGAGCGCATCCACCTGACGCCCAGCCTCACCACCAATTCGCTGCGCGTACTGAAGCAGTACGCAATGACGGGGGCCGGCGTGACGCTGATGCCGAACCTGGGCGTGCATCATGAGCTGGCCAGCGGCGAACTGGTGGCGATTCCGATCGCGCATCCCATCCTGAGCGCGCCCGAATGCCAGGCGCTCCTGCGGCTGGGAAGGCCGCTGTCGTCCGCCGCCAATGAGGTCATGCGGCGCATCGAACAACGCCTGCCGGCGTTCTCGGGCGGCTGAGCGCCAGCGCGTCGGGCCGCGCCCGCTTACAATGGGCGCACTTTCGGAGGTATCACCATGTCGGTCACAACCGATATCAAAATACGCCCCCTGGAGCGTGGCGACCTGCACTTCGTGCACAAGATCAACAATAACGACGTCATCATGCGTTATTGGTTCGAAGAGCCCTACGAGGCCTACGACGAACTGGTCGCCCTGTATGACCGCCACTTGCACGACCAGAACGAGCGGCGCTTCATCATCGAGCACGACACCGGGCAGCCCGCCGGCCTGGTCGAGCTGGTGGAAATCGACTACATCCACCGCCGCGCCGAATTCCAGATCATCATCGCGCCCAGCTATCAGGGCCGGGGCTACGCCAAGGCGGCGACGCGCATCGCGGTGGGCTATGCCTTTCGCGTGCTGAACCTGCACAAGGTCTATCTGGTGGTGGACAAGGACAACACCGCCGCCGTGCACATCTACGAGCGCTGCGGCTTCCAGATCGAAGGGCTGTTGAAGGAAGAGTTCTTTTCCAACGGCGGCTACCGCGACGCCTACCGCATGGCCCTGCTGCAGCACGACCATCTGCGCGACGTGGGGCCTGGCGCGCCGGATGCGCCGGTGCTGCGCGACTGGCCGCAGGAAGAGCAGGCGGGCTGAGGCGGGCATGGTTGCCAGCAAAGCGTCGGGCAGAGTTGCCCGGCGCTTGTTCCTTGCCGGCTGGGCGGCTTCAGCCTTCCCGGCCCGAAACGCTTTCCCAGTTCAAGCCGAATTTCAGCAGATATTTGCGCAGGCGGTCAGCATCGTTGACCACGGTGCGTTGCGCGCGCGAGCGGTTGTACAGCTTGCGTCCCGCCTCGGACAGCGAGTCTGATTGCCGGCACACGCCGATGACGGCTTGGAGCTGCAGGCGATCGAACAGGTCGAGGCCATCGACAGCGTCGGCGGGCAGCAGCGCGTCTAGGCGCGTCCTGTCGCCGTCGCGGTCCGCGGGCGCGCCGCGCTGCCATAGCCAGTTCAGACGCTGGATCTCGGCTTCCACCAGTTCCAGCGGGATCCGGCCGCCGTCCGCCAGCGTCGCCAGCCGCGTGATACTGGCCGACAGGTCGCGGAAGTTGCCGATCCATTTGGCCTCGGACGATCTGGCGAACTTCAGGTAGCGCGTGCGCGCTTCGGCGTTGAATCGGACCACGGCGCCGGTTTCCTCGGCGGACCGCATGAGCAGGTGGTCGACGTTGGGCTCGATGTCCTCGGGCCGCTGCGCCAGTCCGGGCAGGTCATAGGACCACAGGTTGATGCGCGCATACAGGTCTTCGCGGAAGCGCCCCTGCGCGACGTCCACGCGCAGGTCGCGGAGGGTGCCGGCGATCAGCTGGAAGTCGCTGCTGGTCTCGCGGTCGCTGCCCATGGGCAGGAAGCGCTTTTCTTCCACGGCCTTGAGCAGCATGGCCTGCTCGTCCAGGCCGAGTTCGCCGATTTCGTCCAGGAACAGCACGCCCTGGTGGGCCGTGCGCAGCAGGCCTGCCCGGTCCGCGGCCGCGCCGGTGAAAGCGCCTTTCTTGTGGCCGAACAGCGTCGAGGCGGCGCCGTCGCCGCGCAGCGTGGCGCAATTGACCTCGACGAATTCGCCCTGGACCTGGTGACGGGACTTCTTCAATTCGTACATGCGGCGCGCCAGGTGCGACTTGCCCGCGCCGGTGGGGCCGGTCAGCAGGATGGGCGCCTGCGAGCGCACCGCCACCCGTTCTATCTCTTCGATCAGCGTATTGAACGCCTTGTTGCGCGTGGCAATGCCGCTCTTGAGGAATTGCAGCGCGTCCTCGCGCGCCTGGCTGAAGCGGCGGGCCAGCACGTCGTAGCGCGACAGGTCCAGATCGATCAGTGTGTACTTGCCGGGACCTTCGCCCGCCTGCTTCCTGGGCGGCGCGGTCTGCAGCAGCACGCCAGGAATGGCGCGCGACTCCACCATCAGGAACATGCAGATCTGCGCGACGTGCGTGCCGGTGGTGATGTGCGCCCAGTACTGCTCGCGCTCCGGGTCGAAACGATAGCCGCGCGTCCAGTCGTAGAGCGCCCCGTACATTTCGCCAAAATCCCAGGGATCGGCGAAGTCCATCGGGATCAGGTTCACGATGGTGTCGGGCGACAGGTTGGCGATGTCCTGCTGCATCACCTGGGCCAGCGCCTTGTAGCGCGTCGGATAGAACAGCTCGAGCCTGTGGATCAGCGTGTCTTCGTGCTGGACCAGCGATACCGTGGGCCGCCATTTCGCCCAGCGGCCTGCACCCTGGCCGGCATCCAGCTGGGTGCCGAGGAAGCCGATGACGACGTTCTTCTTTTGCATAGTTTTTTGGATAAATGACTAGCTAATATTCTATATAAATCCTAGAGACGATGAGATGAGATTTTCTTTCTGCCCGTTTTGGAAATTAATTAATAGTTAAGAATCAATGGCTTGAGAAAAATTTCCGAGCGATCTGGCAAAGTTGGCACGCCCTTTGCATAAGGAGATGCATAGACAACGAATCGCATGCAAGAAGGAGAACGCTCCATGGTCAACACGCAACTCTTCCAATCCCTGCGCGGCGCGCTGCTGCCGGCAGCCTTGGACGCCAATCAGGAACGGGCGCCGGCCTATGAATTCGGCCCGCGCCATCAACTGGCCCAGCTTGCCGTTACCGGCTGCCTGCGCCAGACGTTCTACGCCCAGGCGCAGGATCAGCTGGATCGCGTGCTGGCACTGGCCGCGAGCGTAGATCCGGCCTTCGTGGCCAAGACGGCGATCCATGCCCGCGAATCCGGCTACATGAAGGACATGCCGGCGCTGCTGGCCGCAATCCTGGCCGTGCGCGACCTCAGCCTGCTGGCCCAGGTGTTCCCGCGGGTGGTGGACAACGGCAAGATGCTGCGCAACTTCGTGCAGATCCTGCGCAGCGGGGCCGTGGGCCGCAAGTCGCTGGGCACTCGGCCGAAAAAGCTGGTGCAGCGCTGGTTGCTGCAAGCCACGGAAAAACAGTTGCTTAACGCGGCCGTGGGCAATGCGCCGTCGCTCGCCGACGTGGTGAAGATGGTGCATCCCAAGCCTGCCGAGGCATGGCGCGCGGCCTGGTTCGCCTGGCTGATCGGCAAGCCCTATGACGAAGCCGCGTTGCCGCCCGCGACGCAGGCGTTTGAGCGCTACAAGCGCGATGCCACGGGCGTGCCGCCGGATGTGCCGTTCCAGATGCTGACCTCGCTCGAGATTGGGCCGGCGCAGTGGGCCCAGGTCGCGCGGGCCGGGTCCTGGCAGATGGTGCGCCAGAACCTGAATACCTTTGCGCGCCACGGGGTGTTCGAACTGCCGGGCATGGCGAAGGCCATTGCCGCCAAGCTGCGCGATCCGCAGGCCGTGACCCAGGCGCGGGTGTTGCCGTACCAGCTCATGTCGGCCTTCAAGGCGACGGGCGAGGCGGTTCCGGCGGTGGTGCGGGATGCGCTGCAGGACGCGATGGAGCTGGCGATCGCCAACGTGCCCCGCTTCAGCGGTCGTGTGGTCGTGTGTCCCGACGTGTCGGGTTCGATGCAGTCCGCGGTAACGGGCTGGGCCGGGTCGGCGACGTCGGCGGTGCGCTGCATCGACGTGGCGGCCTTGGTGGCGGCCGCCGTGCTGCGCAAGAACGGCCGCGCCCGGGTGCTGCCGTTCGAGTGCGACGTGGTCGATGTGCGGCTGAACCCGCGCGATTCAGTCATGACCAACGCCCAGAAGCTGGCTGAAGTCGGCGGAGGCGGCACCAGCTGCAGCGCACCGCTGGCTTGCCTGAACCGGGAACGGGCCAAGGTGGACCTGGTGATCCTGGTCTCGGACAACGAGTCCTGGATGGATGCGCGGCGCCAGGGAGCGACCGAAACCATGCGCCAGTGGGAGGCGCTGAAACAGCGCAACCCGCGCGCGCGGCTGGTGTGTATCGATATCCAGCCGCAGGCGACCACGCAGGCGGCGGAGCGTTCCGACATTCTGAACGTGGGCGGTTTTTCCGACGCCGTGTTCGAGATGGTGGCAAGCTTCGCCGAAGGACGGATGGGCGCCGAGCACTGGATCGGCGAGATCGAGGCCGTGTCGCTGGGAGTCCAGTAGGCGGCCAGGCCGCCGCAGGAAATTGATGTACCGATTACGCGCGAATGCCGGCAGGACTACATCGGATGCCACGGGGTTCAAATCCCCAGGCCGGGAAACCGGAGCAGGCTACGTCTTGCCAATCTGGTCGCGCATTGTCTTGCTCCGGAGGAGGTTCCTCCGGGGCGAGTTGGACGAATGCGGGCGGGACTACATTCCAAATTGTCCGTCTCGCCCACGAACTAGTCGTCCGTTGCTTGCCTTATGCAACAGTATTGTTCAATAGAAAAGAAGAAGATCAACATGTCGAATCAGAACTACAACGTCGAGGAAATCGCTGGCGGCGTGCCGGTGAAAATGTGGACCAAGGGCGTGCCCGTCGAAGACGACGCCAAGCGCCAGCTGGCGAACGCCGCCCGTCTGCCCATCGTGTTCAAGCACATCGCGGCCATGCCGGACGTGCACTTGGGCATCGGCGCGACCGTGGGATCGGTGATCCCGACGGTCAAGGCCATCATCCCGGCGGCGGTGGGCGTGGACATCGGTTGCGGCATGATGGCCGCCAAGACCACGCTGCGCGCCGAGGACCTGCCCGACAACCTGGGCCCGCTGCGTGCGGCCATCGAGCAGGCCGTGCCGCACGGCTCGGCGCCGCGCGGACGCCGCGACACGGGCAGCTGGGAGAACCCGCCCGTGTCGGTGGACCAGGTCTGGGCCACGCTGGCAGACGAGTTCGATGCCTTGTGCGAGCTGCATCCGCGTCTGCGCAACACCAACAACCGCAAGCACCTGGGCACGCTGGGCACGGGCAATCACTTCATCGAGGTTTGCCTGGATGAGGCGGGCTTTGTGTGGTTCATGCTGCACTCGGGTTCGCGCGGCGTGGGCAACGCCATCGGCACGCATTTCATCGAGCTGGCCAAGAAGGACGCGCAGCGCCACCAGAGCAATCTGCCGGACGAGAACCTGGCCTACTTCGAGGAAGGCGCCCAGTATTTCGGCCACTATGTGCGCGCCGTGTCGTGGGCGCAGCAGTTCGCGCTGCGCAACCGCGAGGTGATGATGGCCAACCTGATCGCGACGGTGCGCAAGGTCATCGCCAAGCCCTTCGAGTCGCACGTGGAGGCGGTGAACTGCCACCACAACTACGTGCAGCGCGAACGCCACTTTGGCGAGGACGTGTTCGTGACCCGCAAGGGCGCGGTCAGCGCCAAGCGCGGCGAACTGGGCATCATCCCGGGCAGCATGGGGGCGCGCAGCTACATCGTGCGCGGCCTGGGCAACCCGGAGAGCTTCGAGAGCTGCAGCCACGGCGCGGGCCGCGTCATGAGCCGCACCAAGGCAAAGAAGATGTACACGGTGCAAGACCAGGTCCGCGCAACAGAAGGCGTGGAATGCCGCAAGGACGCCAATGTCATCGACGAAATTCCGATGGCCTACAAGGACATCGACGCCGTCATGGCGGCGCAGCGCGACCTGGTGGAAGTGGTGCACACCCTGAAGCAGGTGGTGTGCGTGAAAGGCTGACGGAGCGGGGCGCGGGCCCCATTCCCCAAGGAGAAGAACATGAAGCAGGAAAGCGTCATGAGCGCGCATCCGGTGTCGGACGACATGCGCGCGCTCATCGCCGAGAAACTCGCCGACATCGAGCGCCAGCACCAGGTGACGGTGCTGTACGCCTGCGAGTCGGGCAGCCGGGGCTGGGGTTTCGCCTCGCCCGATAGCGACTACGACGTGCGTTTCGTCTACGTGCACCGGCTGTCCTGGTACCTGACCGTGCTGCCGGGGCGCGACGTCATCGAACAACCCATCAGCGGCGACCTGGACATCAACGGCTGGGACCTGCGCAAGACCCTGGGACTGCTGCGCGATTCCAATCCGACGCTGCTGGAATGGCTGCGTTCGCCTATCGTCTATCGCGCCGTCGAGCCCTGGGCGCCGCGCCTGCGGGCGCTGGCCGAAGAGGAGTTCTCGCTGGTCCGCGGCTATCACCATTACGTGTCCATGGCCCGCAAGAATCTGCGCGAGCACCTGCTGGGCGAGGTCGTGCGCTACAAGAAGTACCTGTACGTGCTGCGGCCGCTGCTGGCGGCGCGCTGGATCAGGGACGGACGCGGCGCGCCGCCCATGCGCTTTGCCGAGCTGGCGAGCGCGACGCTGACCGACCAGGCGCTGCTCGATGAACTCAACGCCTTGCTGGCGGTGAAGATGCGCGCGGGAGAGGCCGCGACCAGCCCGCGCTGGCCGGGCCTGCATGACTTCATCCTGCGCGAGTTGGAAACGGCGCAGGCGCACGTTCCGGTTGCGGGCGACAGGCCGGACCTGTCGCGGCTGGATCAGTACCTGCACGATGCCGTCCTGCATTTCGATGCCGGACTCGAGTGAAACAGAATTGGATGTGTATGAAAGTGATAGAAATCGACGGGGCCGCCGGAGAGGGCGGCGGCCAACTCCTGCGGACGTCGCTGGCGCTGTCCATGTGCACGGGCCAGCCGTTCGCCATGACCCGCATCCGGGCGGGGCGGGCCAAGCCCGGGCTGATGCGGCAGCATCTGGGCTGCGTCAACGCCGCGGCCGAGATCAGCGGCGCGCGCACGCAGGGCGCGGAATTGAACTCGCAGTCGCTGAGCTTCGCGCCAGGCAAACCGCGGGCGGGTGACTACCGTTTCCATCTGGGCACGGCGGGCAGTTGCGGACTGCTGCTGCAGACGCTGTGGCCGGCCCTGATGATGGCGGACGCGCCCAGCCGCCTGTCGCTGGGCGGCGGCACCCATAACCCGGCCGCGCCGCCGTTCCATTTCCTGGCGCGCAGCTATGCGCCCCTGCTGGGGCGGCTCGGCGCGCGGGCGGAACTGAACCTGCGCCGATTGGGCTTCTACCCCGCAGGCGGCGGCGAGATCGACGTCTCGATCTGGCCTGCCGCCGACGCGCTGGAGCCGTTCGACCTGACCGAGCGCGGCGCGCCCGCCGCGCGCTACGCCGAGTGTTATGCGCCAGCCCTGCCGCGCGCGGTCGCGCGGCGCGAACTGGAGCATCTGGGCGAGGCGCTGGGCTGGACCGCGGAGCAGTTGCGCGTCGCGCCCGCGCGCCAGCACGAGGGGCCGGGCAACGCGCTGCTGGCGACGCTGGAGCATGAGCACGTTTGCGAGGTCTACACCCGTTTTGGCGCCAAGGGCGTGGGCGCTGAGCAGGTGGCCCAGGAGCTGGCGCAGGACCTGCGCGGCTACCTGGACAGTGACGCGGCGCTGGGGCCGTACCTGGCGGATCAGTGGGCCTTGCCGCTGGCCCTGGCCGTCTGGCGCCGTGGCCGGCCCGCGTGCTACACCTGTACCGAACTGACCGCGCATGCGCACAGCAACTTCGCGGTCATCCAGCAGTTTTTGCCGGTGAAGTTCGCCGCCGTCCCGCAAGGCGCGGGCTGGCGCGTATCGGTCGAGCCCGCCTAGGGCGGGCTGGTCCTAGTGGGCGGCAGGCGCCGCCCGCAACAGCCGCAAGCCGTTCGCCACCACCAGCAGGCTGGCGCCCACGTCGGCGAACACCGCCATCCACAGCGTGGCGTTGCCGGTCATGGCCAAGGTCAGGAACACGGCCTTGATGCCCAGCGCCAGCGCGATGTTCTGCACCAGCACGCGATGCGTGGCGTGGGACAGCCGCAGGAAGGTGCCGATCTTGCGCAGGTCGTCGTCCATCAGGGCGACGTCGGCCGTTTCGATGGCGGTGCCGGTGCCGGCCGCGCCCATGGCGAAGCCGATGTCGGCGCGGGCCAGGGCGGGGGCGTCGTTGATGCCGTCGCCCACCATGCCGACGCGGCCGCCCGACGCCAGCTTGCTTTCGATGGCGGTCAGCTTGTCTTCGGGCAACTGGTCGCCGCGGGCTTCGTCGATGCCGACCTGTTGCGCGATGGCTTGCGCCGTGGGCGTGTTGTCGCCCGTCAGCATCAGGGTGCGCACGCCCAGGGCGTGCAGGTCCGCGATGGCGGCGGCGCTGGTCGGCTTGACCGTGTCGGCCACGGCGGCCACGGCCAGCACGCGGCTGCCGTCGGTCAGCGCGATGGCGCTCTTGCCCTGGCGTTCCAGTTCATCCAGGCGCGCTTCCAGCTTGGGGCTGGAGACGCCCAGTTCGCGCATCAGGCGGCGGTTGCCCAGCTGGAAGGTCACGCCGTCCAGCGTGGCGCTGACGCCGCGGCCGGGCAGGGCGGTGAAGTCCCGCACGTCCAGCAAGGCCGTGCCGGCGTCGCGCGCGGCATTGGCCACGGCCAGCGACACCGGGTGGTCGGAGCGGGCGGCCAGGCTGGCGGCGACCAGCGCGGCCGGTTGGCGGCTTTGGTCGGACACGTCCCAATCCTGGATGTCGGTCTGCACCGGCTTGCCGTGGGTCAGCGTGCCGGTCTTGTCCAGCGCCAGCCATTTCAGGTTGCGGCCTTCTTCGAGATACACGCCGCCCTTGACCAGGATGCCGCGGCGCGAGGCCGCGGTCAGGCCGCTGACGATGCTGACCGGGGTGGAAATGACCAGCGCGCAGGGGCAGGCGATGATCAACAGCGCCAGGGCGCGGTAGATCGCGTCGAACCAGGGCTGGCTCCAGAACAGCGGGGGCAGCACCGCCACCAGCACCGCGATGCCCACCACGGTCGGCGTATAGATGCGCGAGAAGCGGTCGATGAAGCGCTGGGTCGGCGCGCGCGCGCCTTGCGCCTGTTCGACGGCGTGGATGATGCGCGCCAGCGTGGTGTTGCCCGCCGCTGCGGTGACGCGGTATTCGAAGGAACCCGCGGCGTTCACGGTAGCCGCGTAGACCGGGTCGTTCTGTGTCTTTTCCACCGGCAGGCTTTCACCGGTGATGGGGGACTGGTCCACCGCCGAGCTGCCGCTGACGATGATGCCATCGGCCGCGATGCGTTCGCCCGGGCGCACCCGCACGATGTCGCCCACCTGCAATTTGGCGGCGGGCACTTCCAGCCAGTCGCCATTGGCCTGGCGCACGGTGGCGGTTTCCGGCGCCAGGTCGAGCAGGCCGCGGATGGCGTTGCGCGCCCGGTCCAGGGAGCGGGCTTCGATCAGTTCGGCCACGTTGAACAGGAACATCACCATGGCCGCTTCGGGCCATTGGCCGATCAGCACGGCGCCAGTGACGGCGATGCTCATCAGGGCATTGATGTTGAGGTTGCCGTTGCGCACGGCGATCCAGCCCTTGCGGTAGGTGCTGACGCCGCAGGCCAGGATGGCGGCCACGGCCAGGGCCGCGGTGACGCCCAGCGGCCAGCCGGCGAAATGCGACAGTTCCGACAGCGCCGCCAGGACGCCGGCGCCGCCGATCAGCCACCAGTTCACCGGCTTGGCGGCGGGGGCGGGTGTGCCGGGGGCGTTGTCGGCCAGGGGCTCGGGCGTCATGTCCAGCGACTTGATGGCGGCCATGACGCGGTCCAGCGCGCCTTCGGCATGCACCACCGTCAGGACGCGCTGCATCAGGTTGAAGTCCAACGCGTGCACGTCGGCCATGTTGTCGAGCTTCTTGCGGATCAGCGTTTCCTCGGTGGGGCAGTCCATCTGTCCGATGCGCAGGCGCGCCAGCGACTGGCCGGGGCCGGCGGTAAGCGCGGCCGCGCCGGCGCCCGAGACGCTGAAGGGCTGGCCGTCGCCGTGGCCGCAGCAAGCGTCGCCGCCGTGGTCGTGCTTGCGACCGTGGGCGTGATCGTGGCCGGCGTGGTCGTGGCTGTGATCGTGGCCCGCGTGGCTGTGATCCGCGTGATCATGCCCCGCATGATCGTGTCCGGCATGCGCCTGGGCGTTCTTGGCGGGAGCGTCGCATGCGTCATGCGCGCAGCAGGCGCCGCCTTGCCCGGCGGGCATATGTTCGTGTTTTTTGACCGGAGGTAAAGACATCGTCCTCTGCCTTGAAATAAGCTGGTGACGCTATTCCACACCTTGGAGTTACTATAGGGTCAACCCCCTATATCAATCGGATGCGATCCGGGAGGCAGCGATGCGTATCGGCGAATTGGCCACGGCGGCCGGGACCACGGTCGAGACCGTCAGGTATTACGAGAAAGAAGGGCTGTTGCCGGCCCCGGAACGGGGGCTGAACAATTACCGCAGCTACGGCCAGCCCCATCTGGAGCGGCTGCGGCTGATTCGCAATTGCCGGGCGCTGGACATGACGCAGGACGAGATCCGCGCCATTCTGTCGCTGGCGGACAACCATCAAAGCGGTTGCGGCCCCATCAATGAACTGTTCGACGAGCACATCTCCCACGTGGACGAGCGCATCGCCGAGCTGACCCAGCTCAAGACCCAGCTCACCGAACTGCGCCAGCGCTGCCTGTCGGCCCGGCCCGACACGGAAGACTGCGGCATCCTGCATGGCCTGAGCGAAATGCAGGTCGAAGAGCGCCAGGAACGCCACACCCACCTGGGCTGACACCGGCCCTGCAAAGGGCGGCATCACGGAATACAGGCCTGATGGCCTAGGGAAAACCCGCCGCGCAAAAAGCGCGGCGGCGTCTTGTTGCGCCCAAAATCAACATATAAGATGTCCAACATCCAACAAATAATGACAAGGCGGCGCGGTTCACCCCCCAGCGACGCCGAACAGAGAGGCAGACAAGCATGGATTCCAAGCCCTTGGGCCGATTCACCGTCCTGGACCTGACGCGAGTGCGCTCGGGACCCGCCGCCGTGCGCCAGTTCGCGGACTGGGGCGCCACCGTCATCAAGATCGAAGAGCCGGGTGACGAGCAGGACGACAAGCCGGGCGGTTCCGCCCAGTTCGCCGACTACCAGAACACCCACCGCAACAAGCGCAGCGTCACGCTGAATCTGAAGCACCCGCAGGGCCGGGCGCTGTTCCTGGACCTGGTGCGCCAGGCCGACGTGGTGGTGGAAAACTACCGGCCCAACGTCAAGTTCAAGTTGGGCATCGACTACGAGACGTTGCGCCAGGTGAACCCGCGCATCGTCTACGCCAGCGTGTCCGGCTTCGGGCAGGACGGCCCCTACGCCGGACGGCCAGGGCTGGACCAGATCGCACAGGGCATAGGCGGGCTGATGTCGGTGACGGGCGAGCCCGGCCGTGGCCCCATGCGGGCCGGGATCCCGGTGGCGGACCTGACTTCCGGCCTGTTCTGCGCCATCGGCATCTTCATCGCGCTGCTGGAGCGCGAGGTGTCGGGGCAGGGGCAGTGGGTGCAGACCTCGTTGCTGCAATCGCAGGTCTGGATGATGGATTTCCAGGCGATGCGCTGGCTGATGAACGGCGAGGTGCCGGGCCAGAGCGGCAACGACCATCCCACCAGCAGCCCGACCGGCGTGTTTCCCACCAGTGACGGCTATATGAACATCGCGGCCATGGGCAACGATATCTATGCGCGCCTGTGCCGCGTGCTGGAACTGCCGGAACTGATCGAGGACGAGCGCTTCCTGACCGTGCCGCTGCGGGCGCGCAACCGTCCGGCGCTGAACGCGGCCATCGGCGCGCGCACCGCGACCCGACGCACCGCCGAATGGATCGCGTTGATGAACAAGGAAGGCGTGCCTTGCGGTCCGATCCTGGGCATGGACCAGACCTTCGAGGATCCGCAGGTGCGCCACCTGGGACTCAGCCGCGAGATCCGCCATCCCGCGCTGGGGCCGATCTCGGTGGTGGGGCAGCCGATGATCCTGAGCCGCTCGAGCGCTGGGGAAATGGCGCCCGCGCCCGAGCGCGGCCAGCACAATGGCGACGTCTACGGCGGCATGCTGGGCTTGGCGCCCGCCGACTTGCAGCAGCTGGCCCGCGAAGGCGTCATTTAAGGGATCCGTCCAGGCACCGAGCATAAAATCGCCGCCAAGGCCGCCCGCGTATCCGGCGGCCCAGACGGAGACAGCCCCCATGAACGCACCATCCACCGCCGCCGACCAGGTCTTTTCCAGCCTGGGACGCCCCGACAACCTGCCGGACGAGATCGCTTCGCAGATCCGCCAGAAGATCGTGGCGCGCGAATTCGAGCCCGGCCAGCGTCTGCCCACGGAGTTCGAGCTGGCGCAGATGTTCGCCGTCAGCCGCAACGTGGTGCGCGAGGCGATCGCGCGGCTGAAGCTGTCGGGGTACGTGGATACGCGGCGCGGCGTGGGTTCCTTCGTGGCGCAGGACGTGGGCACGCGCAATTTCGAGATCGCGCCCGAAGACCTGCTGCAGCCCGAGCCGCTGGCGCACATCTTCCAACTGCGCGTGGAGCTGGAATCCGGCGCGGCCGCGCAGGCGGCCTTGCACCGCACCCCCGAACAGATCGAAACCCTGCGCCAGGCCCTGCAACGGGTAGACGCGGCTGGCAACGACTGGCAGGCCGGCGCCGACCACGCGCTGGACTTCCACATGGCCGTGGGCGAGGCCACCAACAACCCTTACTTCGTGCGCCTGTTGGCGCACCTGCGCCACGTGTTCCGCGGCGCCGTGCGCACGCTGCGCTACACCAGCGCGGGCACCGAGCGCGTGCCGGAAATCGAACGCGAACATCACCGCATCTTCGATGCCATCGTGGCTGGCGACAGCGAGGCCGCGCGCCTTGCCATGCGCGCCCACCTGACCAATGGCATTCAACGGCACCAGACAGTCATACAAGGAAAGCAACCGTGACCATACAACGCATCCTGCAGGGCGATATCACCGACAGCATCGTGGCCGAAAAGCGCGGCGCGGTGGGCTGGCTGACCTTCAACGATCCGCAGCGGCACAACGCCGTGTCGTTCGCCATGTGGGAGGCGGTGCCGGTGGTGCTGGAAGCCTTCCGCCAGGACCCGGAGATCCGGGCGGTGGTGCTGCAGGGCGCGGGCGGCAAGGCCTTCGTCAGCGGCGCCAACATCTCGCAGTTCGACAAGCTGCGCAGCGGCGAAGACGCCGTGGTGGAATACGAACGCGTGGCCGAAACCGCGCAGCTGGCGCTGTACGACTACGACAAGCCCACGATTGCGTACATCCAGGGCTATTGCATCGGCGGCGGCCTGAACATCGCCCTGTGCTGCGACATCCGCATCGCCTCGGACAACAGCAGCTTCGCCATTCCCGCCGGCAAGCTGGGCCTGGGCTACCGCCTGACCGCGATCCGCAACCTGGTGACGGCGGTCGGTCCGGCCAACGCGTTGGAGATTTTCCTTACGGCGGCGCGTTACGACGCCCATCAGGCCAAGGAACTGGGCCTGATCCGCAGGGTGGCCCCGGCGGACGAACTGCCGCAGGTGCTGGAGACCATGCTGGCGCAGATCCAGGCCAACGCGCCGCTGACGCTGCGCGCCGGCAAGAAGATGATCCGGCAGCTCCAGCAGCTGGGGCCGGAAGTCGACGTGGAGGGCATGCGCCGCCTGGTGCTGGAGTGTTTCGAAAGCAATGACTACCGCGAAGGCCGCAAGGCGTTCGCGGAAAAGAGAGCGCCGGTGTTCACCGGCACCTGATCTCCGGCCGCGGGCCGGATTCCCTACGCGGCTTGCAGGTCCGCGCCGTCGCCGGCGCGGCCCGGGGGAGGCTTGCGTCCTGAATCCGTCGCGGACCGGATCAACCCGGCCACCGATCCCACCGGGGACGGCCAGGCCATAGACCGCGCAGCAGAAGCGCGGCGACGAGGAGACAGACATGAAAGCGGTTCATCTGAGGGCAGGCCTGGCGGGTTTGGCGGCGTGGCTGTGCGCGGCGCCGCTGCACGCGCAGGGGGCGTACCCTAGCCAGCCGGTGCGCATCGTGGTGGGCTACGCCGCCGGCGGCACCACGGACATCCTGGCGCGGGCGCTGGGCGAGCAGTTGAGCAAGGAGCTCAAGCAGCCCGTCATCATCGAAAACAAGGCCGGCGCCGCCGGCAACATCGCCGCGGCCTCCGTGCAGCAGGCCGCGCCCGATGGCTACACCTTGTTCATGGCCACCGTGTCCAGCCATGGCATCAATCCGGTCGTGTACAAGAAGTCGCTGGGCTACGACCCGGTGAGCGGCTTCACGCCGGTCAGCATGATCGCGTCCATCCCGCTGGTGCTGGTCGCCAATCCCAAGCTGCCGGTCGCCTCGGTGGCCGATCTGGTCAAGCTGGCGCGCGAGAAGCCGGGCGACCTGAACTATTCCTCCAGCGGCAATGGCTCGCCGGTGCACGTGGCTGGCGCCATGTTCGCCTCGGAGGCCAAGGTGCAGATCCAGCACGTGCCGTACCGGGGCGGGTCGCTGGCCAATTCCTCGGTCATGAGCGGCGAGACCCAGTTCAGCTTCGCCACCTTGCCTGCGGCCTTGCCGCAGGTTCGCGCGGGCGCCTTGCGCGCCCTGGCCGTGACCACGCGTGACCGTTCGGCAGAACTGCCCGACGTGCCGACGGTGGCCGAGGACCCGATGTTCAAGGGCTACGAGATCAACACCTGGAATGCGTTGATGGCCCCCAAGGGCACGCCCGACGCGGTGGTGGCGGTGCTGAACCAGGCGGTGGCGCGCTCGCTGGCGGTGCCGGCCCTGCAGACCCGCTTCAAGGGCGAGGGCGCCACGCCCGGCGCCAGCAGCCCGTCCGAGCTGGGCCAGTTCGTCAACGCGGAGCTGGCGCGCTGGGCGGGCGTCATCAAAGAGGTCGGCATCCAGATCGAATGACCTCTGGCGGTCCGGGGGGATGACGGCCCGTGGCGGCGGAGTGGCGTAATATGAATTGTGTTTCTTTCTCATTGACGCCTGATCCGATGACCACTAGCCAGAACGCCACCCCGACCGCCACCCCGTTGCACGCCCTGAATACGCGCCGTTCCTTCAAGTTCCTCCGCGCCCCGGCGCCCAAGCCCGAGGAACTCGAACAGATCCTGCAGGCGGCCATGTCGGCGCCCGACCATGGCGCCTTGCGCCCGTGGCGTTTCGTGGTGATCCAGGGCGAGGCCATCGGCAAGCTGGCCGATCTGGCGCTGGACGCCGTCAAGCGCAGCGGCGATCCGCGCATGACGCCGGAAAAGGAAAAGTCGGTGCGCGAATGGATGGCCGGCGTGCCGCTCTTCGTCGCGGTGGCGCAGAAGATCGCGCACGACAACACCAAGATTCCGGAGCAGGAACAGCTGCTGGCCACCGGCGCCGCCACCATGAACCTGCTGAACGCCGTGCACATGCTGGGCTACGGCGCGTTCTGGAGCACCGGTATCGGCACCTACGTCGAAGACGTGCAGAACGCGCTGGGCCTGGACGCGCTGGACTACCGTTTCCTGGGCTTCTTGGCCATTGGCACGCCGGCTTGCGCGGTGCCGCCGGCCAACCGCCCGGACTACCGGGAATTCGTCACGGAGTGGACCGGTCCGGTCTGAGTCCGCTGTGTTTCTCCCTGGCTGCCCGAGACGGGCGTACGCTGAAGCAGCAGCGAAGCCAGGGCAGAGACGATGCTGAGCAGCCCCGCGATCAGGAATGCCGCGTGATACCCGGCCAGTTCAGCCACTTGCGGTAATTCGCCGCCGGCCAGGTGAGCCGTCGTCACGCCATGGGCCACAGAAGCCAGAATGGCAATGCCGACGGCGCCGCCCAATTGGCGTGAGGTGTTTTGCAGACCTGCCGCCAATCCAGAATCCTGGCGGGGTACCCCGGCCAGCACGGCCTGGGTCGCGCTCATCATCACCAGGCCGTTACCTGCGCCGACCAGCAGGGTTGGTAGCAGAAGTTCGGTCGCATGCGCTGGATGCATGGGCAGCCAATAGAGCCAGATCAACCCGCCCGCAGCGATTAAGCCGCCGGTCAAAGGCAAGCGGGTGAAACCGGCATCGCGCAAAGAGCGGGAAGCCATTGCCGCGATTGCCAGGGCGAGGGCCATTGGCAACAGTGCCAAGCCTGTTTCCAGCGGGTTGCGTCCATCAATGCGCTGCAGCGCCAAAGACAGGAAGAACGCCGAGGCCGTGAGAATTGCGCCGAGCCCCGAGACCATAACCATCCCGATGGGAACATTGCGCAATCGGAAGATGCCGAATCGGACCAGCGGCTGCTTGGCGCGAAATTCCCGGAACACGAACGCCAGGAACATGATCAGTGCAAAAGCCATTGCATTGAATACGAGCGTGTCGCTCCAGCCTGCATGAGCCGATTGCGATATGGCGTACAGAAATGATGCCAAGGACAGCGTCACCGTGATGGCTCCCGGTATGTCCAGCTTGGCCCTTGGCGTATCCGGATGCAGCGGACTCAGGCTGAGCATGACCGCTACGAACAGAATCAGGCCCAGCGGCACATTGACGAACATGACCCAGCGCCAATCGACCAGACTGGTCAGCACGCCGCCGATCACCACGCCGAAAGCAGAGCCCATCGCGGCACACGCTGCCCAACAACCAATCGCGCGATCTTGGCCGGCTCCAGGGGGATGAGCAGCCACGATCACAGCCAGCGGCGATGTTGCCAGCGCTGCGGCGCCAAATCCTTGCACTGCGCGAGCAACCAGCAGGATCGCTCCTGATTGCGCCAAGCCACCCATCAGGCTGGCGCCAGTGAACAACGCCAATCCCCATAGCAACACGTTTCGCCGGCCATAGATGTCGCTGGCGCGAGCCGCCAGCAGCATGAAGCCACCCAGCAGCAAAAGATAGATATCGACCACCCATTGAAGCTGTACCGCAGATAGCCCCAGGTCGTCCCGCATCGCCGGGAGCGCGACACTCACGATGGCGCCATCCATCACGACCATGAAGGCGCACAGGCTGGCGACCAGGGTGGCAACCCAAGTTGAAATTCCATCGCGTAAAAGCGGTGGGGGCATGACTGGCGTAGAGGTGGAAGACATGTGTACTTGATCCCGAATGAACAATGGTCAATCTATCGTTGTGAAACCTGCAGATAGGCCATTGTGGTTGGCGGGAGCTAAACTGATATAACGGCAAATGGACTAAAAATAGTGAAAAATGGCCAATACGCCCGAACCGGCCCGAGTCTCTCCAACCGTTGATCTCAGCGAGTGGCTCGAAGGACCTTTCCTGATCGCGCTGAGAGGCAATGACAATCCCGACAATGAATTCCAGCTCGGGACGCGGGAGTACGACTGGCATCAGCATGCGAGAGGCCAGGTCTTCTGTGTCGAAGCGGGGATGATTCAGGTCAGGACACAGCATGGCTCGTGGCTGCTGCCCCCGCACCGTGCAGGCTGGATACCGCCGAACATTCCGCATCAGGTGCGGGTAAGTGGCGCGCTGACGGGCTGGAGCCTGCTGATCACTCCTCATGGAGGCAGACGGCTACCGAAACAGCCGTGCGTCATCGGCATTTCGGAGGTCTTGCATGCTCTGGTGCGGCGTGCCGAGAATTGGGATAAGCATGCGCTGCTGGCACCGGAGCAGGTTCGCATCGCCGCGGTCATCCTCGACGAAATCCGCCGAGCGCCGCATGAGTCGCTTCACATCCCCATGCCTTCCGACCTGCGGCTGGCCCGTGTGGCGCAGGCGATTCTGGAAAACCCTGGCAATCCGCGCACGTTGGAGGACTGGGCGCAGTGGGGAGCCATGTCGGCCCGAACCTTGAGGCGGCTGATCCTGTCGGAAACAGGCTTGAGCTTCGCCCAATGGCGCCAGCAGGCGCAATTGGGACATGCGCTGGAAATGCTGGCGCGCGGTGCATCAGTAACGGATGTTTCCGATCAATTGGGTTACGCCTCGCCAAGCAACTTCATTGCCATGTTCCGCCGCGCCTTCGGAGATTCGCCAGCGCATTACTTCTTGACCAAAAAAGGAAGCTAGAGATGGCAATGTCCTTCGCGGACTAGGCCACTGACCGCCGCGCGGCTTCAGGGCTAGTCATCGCGGTGCATTCATACTGCCCATGGTCGGCAATGCGAGGAAGACCGGCAATCGCAAGAACCAAGCCTGACCCATGGCCCCGCATGGCCTGTCTTGCTGTTGCGCGCGCAAGGAAAAACCGGGCGGCGGCAATTCTTCATGGGCGGCGTGCCTGGCGCCGGTCCCCGAACGGCCGGAAGGCCAGGCGCACGAGCCGCTCCAGGCTCCAGCCCGCGAAGTAGAAGAGGGCCAGCGTGGGCAGTCCGATCAGCAGGTAGCCGCCGACCCAGGACAGGCCTTCCAGCAAACGGTCCAAGTTCAGTTCATGCAGTAGCGCCAGTTGCAGCGCCAGCGGCAATTGCAGCAGCACGAAACGCCCCTTGTCGTCGCCGCCGGCCGACAGCGCGGCGGCAACGCAGAGGATGACGATGGCGAGGTACAGCGCGGCGAACACGATGCCGGTCCAGCTGAACCATTTCGAGGCGGTCAATCGGGGCACGTCGGTTTCCAGCGGATCAGGGACAGGCAGTATATGACGTCGCCGGCCGCCGCCACCGCGACCCCGCCAGCGCCGCATGGCCCGCGACCGGCGCGGGCAACGAGGCCCGGCGCGGCCCCTGTTTCGGGGCTGCGCCCTGTGCTACTCTGGCTGCCGGTCGTGCATGTTCATCCCTTTGCACCGGCCGACGATGGCAATGTCCGAGGTCACCCCCTTGGGCAGTGTCTTGGTAAGAAGAATGCGCATGACACGATCAAGCGTGGAGACAATACATGAGCCAATATGGGCCGTTGAAGTTGCACGTCCCGGAGCCTACAGGGCGCCCGGGTTGCAAGACCGATTTTTCCTACCTGCACCTGTCGCCGCCCGGCGATGTGCCCAAACCCCCCATTGATGTTGCCGCGGTCGATACCGGCGGACTGGCCTACAGCCTGGTCCGGGTGATCGCGGACGACGGCAGCGCCGTCGGACCGTGGGCGCCGGAACTCAGCCATGAGCAGCTGCGCGCCGGCATGCGCAACATGCTGAAGACGCGTCTGTTCGATGCGCGCATGCTGACCGCCCAGCGCAAGAAGAAGATCTCGTTCTACATGCAGAGCCTGGGCGAAGAGGCCATCGGCACGGCCCACGCCATGGCGCTGGAGCAGGGCGACATGTGCTTTCCGACCTACCGCCAGCAGAGCATCCTGCTGGCGCGCGACGCCTCGCTGGTCACCATGATGTGCCAGCTGATGTCCAACGAACGCGATCCGCTCAAGGGGCGCCAACTGCCGGTCATGTATTCCGACCGCGAACGGGGCTTCTTCAGCATCTCCGGCAACCTGGCCACGCAATTCATCCAGGCGGTGGGCTGGGGCATGGCCTCGGCCATCAAGGGCGATACCCGCATCGCTTCTGGCTGGATCGGCGACGGCGCCACCGCCGAGGCCGACTTCCACACCGCACTGACCTTCGCCCACGTCTACCGCGCGCCGGTCATCCTGAACGTGGTCAACAACCAGTGGGCCATCTCCACCTTCCAGGCCATCGCCGGCGGCGAAGGCGCGACCTTCGCGGGCCGCGGCGTGGGCTGCGGCATCGCTTCGCTGCGGGTGGACGGCAACGATTTCCTGGCGGTCTACTCCGCCTCGCGCTGGGCCGCCGAACGCGCCCGCAGCAATCTGGGGCCGACCCTGATCGAATGGGTGACCTACCGCGCCGGGCCGCACTCGACGTCCGACGATCCCTCCAAGTACCGTCCCGGCGACGATTGGAGCCACTTCCCGCTGGGCGATCCGATCGCGCGTTTCAAGAAGCACCTGATCCTGCTGGGCATCTGGTCCGACGAAGAGCATGAAGCCGTCAAGGCCGAGCTCGACGCCGAGATCCTGGCGGCGCAGAAGGAAGCGGAAAGCTACGGCACCCTGGTGGACGGCCACGTCCCCAGCGCCGCCAGCATCTTTGAAGACGTGTACAAGGACATGCCGGAGCATCTGCGCCGGCAGCGTCAGCAGCTCGGAGTCTGATCATGGCTATCGATAACAACGCTGGTCCGGCCTCCGCGCCGATGACCATGATCCAGGCTTTGCGCTCGGCCATGGATGTGATGCTGGAGCGCGACAACAACGTGGTGGTGTTCGGGCAGGACGTCGGCTATTTCGGCGGCGTGTTCCGCTGCACCGAAGGCCTGCAGGCCAAGTACGGCAGCTCGCGCGTGTTCGACACGCCCATCTCCGAAGGCGGCATCGTCGGCGTGGCGGTGGGCATGGGCGCCTACGGCTTGCGCCCCGTCTGCGAGATCCAGTTCGCCGATTATTTCTATCCCGCTTCGGACCAGATCGTGTCCGAGGCCGCGCGCCTGCGCTACCGCTCGGTCAACGAATTCGTCGCGCCCATGACCATCCGCATGCCTTGCGGCGGCGGCATCTACGGCGGCCAGACGCACAGCCAGAGCCCCGAGGCCATGTTCACGCAGGTCTGCGGGCTGCGCACGGTGATGCCGTCCAATCCGTACGATGCCAAGGGCCTGCTGATCGCGTCCATCGAGAACGACGACCCGGTCATCTTCCTGGAGCCCAAGCGGCTCTACAACGGCCCGTTCGATGGCCACCATGACCGGCCCGTCACGCCCTGGACCGGGCGGCCGGGCAGCGTGGTGCCCACCGGCTACTACACCGTGCCGCTGGACTCGGCCGCCATCGTGCGGCCCGGCAACGCGCTGACCGTGCTGACCTACGGCACCACCGTGCACGTGTCGCTGACGGCCGCCGAGGAAACCGGCATCGACGCCGAGATCATCGACCTGCGCAGCCTGTGGCCGCTGGACCTGGACGCCATCGTCAACTCGGTCAAGAAGACCGGCCGCTGCGTGGTGGTGCACGAAGCCACGCGCACCTGCGGCTTCGGCGCCGAGCTGATCGCGCTGGTGCAGGAACACTGCTTCCATCATCTGGAGGCGCCCGTGGAACGCGTGACCGGCTGGGATACGCCGTATCCCCACGCGCAGGAATGGGCGTACTTCCCCGGCCCGCGCCGGGTCGGCGAAGCGTTCAAGCGCGCGATGGAGGGTTGAGAGATGGGTATTCATGTCATCAAGATGCCCGACATCGGCGAAGGCATCGCGGAAGTGGAACTGGTCGCCTGGCACGTGAAGATCGGCGACATGGTGGCCGAGGACCAGCCCCTGGCCGACGTCATGACGGACAAGGCCACGGTCGAGATTCCCGCGCCGGTGGTCGGCCGCGTGGTCGCGCTGGGCGGGGACGTGGGCCAGGTCATGGCGGTGGGCGGCGAGCTGATCCGCCTGGAAGTCGAAGGCGAGGGCAACCTGAAGCCCGGCGCCGATGCGCCGCCGGCCAAGGCGGCTGCGGCTCCCGCGGCGGCACAACCTGCCGCCGCAGCGCCTGCTCCGCAGCCCGCGCCTGCGCCTGCGCCGAAGGCAGAGGCCGCCGCGCCCGCGAAGCCGGCCGCGCCGCCAGCCGCGCCGGTCAAGCCCGCGCGCCAGGCGACCGCCGTCCTGGCGCGCCAGCCCGGCGACAAGCCGCTGGCGTCGCCCGCGGTGCGCAAGCGCGCCTGGGACCTGGGCGTCGAACTGCGCTACGTGCACGGCAGCGGCCCGGCCGGCCGCATCCTGCACGAAGACCTGGACGCCTACCTGCAAGGGCAGGGCGGGGGCGCCCAAGCCCGCGGCGGCGTGGCCTACGCCGAGCGCAACGACGAGGAAAACGTGCCGGTCATCGGCCTGCGCCGCAAGATCGCGCAGAAGATGGCGGAGTCCAAACGCCGCATTCCGCACTTCAGCTACGTCGAGGAAATCGACGTGACCGAACTGGAAGAACTGCGCGCCAGCCTCAACCAGAAGTGGGGCGCGACGCGCGGCAAGCTCACGCTATTGCCGCTGCTGGCGCGCGCCATGGTGGTGGCGCTGCGCGATTTTCCGCAGATCAACGCGCGCTACGACGACGAGGGCGGCGTGGTCACGCGCTACGGCGGGGTCCACATCGGCATCGCCACGCAGAGCGACGGCGGCCTGATGGTGCCGGTCATGCGCCACGCCGAGGCGCGCGACCTCTGGTCCATGGCGGCCGAGATCGTCCGCCTGGCCGAGGCGGTGCGCACGGGCAGCGCCAGCCGCGACGAGCTGTCGGGGTCGACCATCACCATTACCAGCCTGGGGCCTTTGGGCGGCATCGTCACCACGCCGGTGATCAACCATCCCGAGGTCGGCATCGTGGGCGTGAACCGCATCGTCGAGCGGCCCGCTATCCGCAATGGCGCCGTGGTGGCGCGCAAGCTGATGAACCTGTCGTCGTCCTTCGACCACCGCGTGGTGGACGGCATGGACGCGGCGCGCTTCATCCAGGCGGTGCGCGCGCTGCTGGAACAACCCGCGCTGCTTTTCGTGGAGTAAGCATGAGCCAGATCACTAAGACTACGACTTTGCTGGTGATCGGCGGCGGCCCCGGCGGCTACGTCGCCGCCATCCGCGCCGGCCAGCTGGGCGTACCGACCATCCTGGTCGAAGGCGCCCAGCTGGGCGGCACCTGCCTGAACATCGGCTGCATCCCCTCCAAGGCGCTGATCCACGCGGCCGAGGAATTTGACAAGGCGCGCCACTACGCGGGCAAGTCGGCGCTGGGCATTTCCGTGTCGGCGCCCGCCATCGACCTGGCCCAGACCGTGGCCTGGAAGGACGGCATCGTCGGCAAGCTGACCGGCGGCGTGGCCGCGTTGCTGAAGAAGAACGGCGTGGAAGTGGTGCGCGGCTGGGCCCGGTTGCTGGACGGCAAGACCGTGGAAGTGGAAGGCGGCGAGTCCGGCGCCATCCGCATCCAGTGCGAACATCTGCTGCTGGCGGCGGGATCCGAACCGACGCCGCTGCCGTCCATGCCTTTCGGCGGCATGGTGGTGTCGTCCACCGAAGCCTTGTCGCCTGCCAGCATCCCCAGGCAATTGGTGGTGGTGGGCGGCGGCTACATCGGCCTGGAACTCGGCACCGTGTACCGCAAGCTGGGCGCCGAAGTGGCCGTGGTGGAAGCGCAGGACCGCATCCTGCCGACCTACGACGCCGAACTTACCAAGCCGGTGGCGGCGGCGCTAGGCAAAATGGGCGTGGACCTGCACCTGGGCCGCAAGGTGCTGGGCCTGAACGGCGCCGGCAATGCAGTGCGCGTGCAGGACGCGGCGGGCGTCGAAACCCTGCTGCCGGCCGACCGCGTGCTGATCGCGGTGGGACGGCGTCCGCGCACGCAGGATTGGGGGCTGGAAAGCCTGCAGCTGGACCGCAAGGGCAACGCGCTGCGCATCGACGACCAGTGCCGCACCTCCATGCGCGACGTCTGGGCCATCGGCGACATCGCCGGCGAACCCATGTTGGCGCACCGCGCCATGGCGCAGGGCGAGATGGTGGCCGAGCTGGTTTCGGGCAAGCGCCGCCATTTCCAGCCTGCCTCCATCCCGGCGGTCTGCTTCACCGACCCCGAGGTCGTGGTGGCGGGCCTGTCGCCCGCGGAGGCGGAAAGCGCGGGGCTGGACTGCCTGACGGCGTCCTTCCCGTTCGCCGCCAACGGCCGCTCGATGACGCTGGAATCCACCGACGGCTTCGTGCGCGTGGTCGCGCGCCGCGACAACCACCTGATCGTGGGCTGGCAGGCAGTGGGACGCGGCGTGTCCGAGCTGTCGACGGCCTTCGGCCAGTCGCTGGAAATGGGCGCCACGCTGGAAGACGTGGCGGGCACCATTCACGCGCATCCGACGCTGGGCGAAGCGGTGCAGGAAGCGGCGCTCAAGGCGCTGGGCCACGCGCTGCACATCTAGGCGCAATGGAACGCCGCGCTTGCGCGGCGTTCCAACGCAAGCCCGGACAAGTGCCTAGCGAGGGGTTACGGCTTGCGCCAATGCGGCGCTGAATCCTTCCACCGCAGGATTGCCTTGGTCGCGCAACGCCGCCAGCACCACCTGGGCCGTGGCTCCCGCCACAGCGCGCAAAGGCAGGAAGCGCAATGAATCCGAGCGCATGCGGGACAATGATTGGGGTACCAGTGCAGGGCCGACGCCGGCTTCCACCAGCGTCAGCAAAGTCGGAATGACGCTTTCCTGCGCAATTTCCGGCTTCAGCTGCGCGCGCGCGTACAGCGCCTGGATCATGCTGCGGAAGTACGGCGAGACGTCCTGGCGGTAACCCACCAAGGGATATTCCAGCAGTTCTTCCAGCGAAACATCACGCTGATGCGCCAGCGCATGATCATGGCGCAGCGCCACGCGCAGGGGCTCTTCGTAGATGACGCGGGTCACGATATCCGCATCCAGCGGATGCGGTCGCATCAGCGCCACATCGACGGCGCGCGACCGCAGCGCCGGCTCCATGTCGACGGAATTCATTTCGCGCAGATCGATGCGGACTTCCGGGTGTGCATCGCGGTAATGGCTGAGCGCCGACACCAGCGGCGAGCTTGCCGCGCTGGGCGTGATGCCTATCACCAGCGACCCGGTCTCGCCGCGGGCCGTGCGCCGCGCCTGCCGCAGCATCAGCTGGGTGTCGGCTGCGATCTTGCGCGCTCGTTCATACATGATTTCGCCAGCAGGCGTCAGCTTTACCGAGCGCGTGGTGCGTACGAACAGCGGCACGCCGACGATCGCTTCCAGCCGCTTGATCTGCTGCGTGAGGGGCGGTTGGGTCATGAACAGGCGCGCCGCCGCCCGCGCGAAGTGCAGTTCTTCCGCCAGCGCGCAGAACAGGACCAGCAAGCGACCGTCCAGGAAGATTAATTCGGATTTCGACATAATCAGGGCGAAATTACATATTGGACATAGATTAGTCGAGTTCCTAAGATGCCGCATCGCTACACACCGCCGGCATTCCGGATTCGCACATGTCCCTCGCTTCCATTCCTGCCTCAGTCGCCGCCATCGCTCAAAGCGTGAGGGAAGGCGAGGTGGCGGCGTTCGCGGCGGCGCGCCAGAGCCTGGCGGCCATTGCGCGGCAAGACCCGGCAATCCGCGCCTGGAGCCATGTGCTGCCCGCCGCGGCGCTGGAGCAGATGGACCCGGCGCAGCACGCCGTTGGCGCGCTGGCCGGCGTGCCTATCGGCATCAAGGATGTGATCGACGTAGCGGACATGCCCACAGGTTTCGGCGCGCCTGGCTTGATTACCGGCAAGGCGGCGTTCGACGCCTGCAGCGTCGGCATGCTGCGGGCGGTCGGCGCGATCCCCGTGGGCAAGACCGTGACAGCCGAGTTCGCGTTCAGGACACCGGGCCCCACCCGCAATCCCCATGCCCTGGCGCATACGCCCGGCGGCTCCTCCAGCGGCTCCGCCGCCGCGGTGGCGGCCGGCATGGTGCCGGCCGCGTTGGGCACGCAGACGGGGGGCTCCATGATCCGTCCGGCGGCCTATTGCGGCGTTGTCGGGTTCAAACCCAGCGCCGGCCGAGTGTTCCGGGACGGCATGAAGCTCACTTGCGAATCGTTGGACACCATAGGCTGGTACGCGAACAGCGTGGCGGACGCCCAGCTCATCGCGGACGTGCTCGTGGGCGGCGCGCATGCGCCCGTACCATCCGGTCGCCAACTGACCGTCGCGGTGCAATTGAACAATCCGAAAGCCGGATTGTGTGTCGAGAGCCGTGCCGAGATCGATCGCGCCCTTGCGGTGCTGGCCGCGCATGGCGTGCAGTGCGTGACCGTGCAAGCCGAACGCGAGACGGCGCTTTTGCTCCAGGCGCACGATGTGATCATGCACTACGAGTTCGCACGCAGTCTGGCGCCGGTAGTGGAGCGCCAAGGCCATGCCCTGAGCGCCGTCTTGCGCCAGGCGGTGACGCGTGGCCTGGCCATCGGGGCTGGGGAGTACCACGAGATGCTTGGGATGCAGGCAGCGCTGCGCCAGGGCTGGGGCGCGCTCTATGGCGGCGCCGACTTGGTGCTTACGCCCAGCACGCCGGGGCCGGCGCCCCTTGGGCTGGAGCACACCGGCGACGCTTCATACAACAAGATCTGGTCGGTGCTGGGGTGGCCATGCCTGCACCTGCCGACCGGATTCAGCCGCGCGGGACTGCCCATGGGTATGCAATTGGTCGGCGATCTGGGCAAGGACCTGGCCTTGCTCGCCATCGGCCGGGATTTACATCATCTGCTGAAACAGCAAGGGGAATGAAATGGGATTCAAGAAACTGAGGCAGGGCGTGCTGGCCCTGTGCGCCGCCGCAGCGGTGACAGGATTGGGGCAGGCCCACGCCGCCTTTCCCGACCGTCCGATCAATGTCGTCGTGCCCACGGCGGCCGGCGGCACGGTGGATATCGTTGCGCGCATCATGGCGGAAAAACTCGGCGCCGAGCTGGGACAGCCCGTGGTTGTCATCAACAAGCCTGGCGCCGGCGGCGTCGTCGGCACGCAGGCGTTCCTGCGCGAGCCGCAGGATGGCTACACCGTGCTGTTCACGGCGAACAGCAACCAGCTGATCGTGCCTTGGGTCTACAAAGATGCGAAGTTCGATCCGATCAAGGACTTCGCGCCGATCGCCGCGGTGGGCGAAGTGCCCAACGTGCTGTGCGTGAACCCGGCCTTTCCCGCGAAGGACATGAAGGAGTTCATGGCCTTGATCAAGGCCCACCCGGAAAAGTACCAGTACGCCTCGGCCGGCGCGGGGACCTTGAACCATCTGCTGGGCGTCATGCTGGACCAGATGGGCGGGCTGCGCATGCAGCACATTCCCTATCGCGGCGTGTCGCCGGCCATGGCGGATGTGATGGGCAATCAGGTGCCGATGCTGTTCGCCAGCCTGCCCTCGGCGGTGGAAGGCATCAAGGCCGGCAAGCTGCGCGCGCTGGGCGTCAGCAGCGAAAAGCGCAACGCCTTGCTGCCCGATGTTCCTGCCATCAACGAAGCCATACCAGGATTCCGCGGCGACCTGTGGGTAGCGTTCTATGGCGCAAAGGAGGCGCCCCGCGCGACTATCGAGACCTTGCATCAGGCCATCCGCAAAGTCCTGGCCGACCAGGCGCTGCAACAGAAGTTCGACCAGCTGGGGGTCACCATGATGCATGACGGGCCGGCCGAGCTGGCGGCGCGCCAGCAGGCCGAGTTCATGCAGTGGAAGCAGGTCGTGCAGGCCTCGGGAGCGAGTCCGGATTAAGGCCTAACGGCTGCCGTCGATGTACGGCCGGGCCTGCAGGATCAGGATGTCGTCACCCTGCACGGCCCATTCGATATCCTGGTCCGCGCCGCCCAGGCGCTGCTTGACCTGGCTGCCCACGGCAGCCAGGCGCGCCACCAGGGCATCGTTCAACACCTGGCGCGCGCCCTCGATCGGCACTTCGCGCACGCCGCCCGCGGCGTCCGCCACCAGTTGGGTGTCTTCGGCGGAGCGGGTCAGCACCTGCACCGCCTTGGACCAGCTGGAGTACATCAGCTGTTCGGCCTGCCGCTTGCCTTCCACCACCTTGATGCCCAGGCCGCGCTTGGCCGAGATGTAGGTGACGTAGCGGCGCGAGGCGTCGAAGGGATCGCGGGTGATCATGACGCCCGAGCTGTCCGATGCCGCCGCCTGTTGCACCAGCACCGCCATCACCACGCCGTCCTGGCCGATGCCGGCCGCGCGCCGGGCTTCGTATGCTTCGTAGTTGTAGACCGAGGCCCACACGGTCTGCACGGCTTGCGCCAGCGCGTCGGCCTGCGTCACGTTGGGCACGGTGGTGTAGAGCCCCGCGCCGCTGAATCCCGGCAGGTCCTCGGAATTGGACGAGCTGCGCACGAACACGCCGCGGCCCTGCAACTGCTTTTGCCAGCGTTCGCGCCAGGCGGCGGCCAAGGCCGGATCCGGTTGGGCCTGGATGATGTCCTGGCGTAGCGCGGCCAGTTCGGCGCGGCGCACGTTGGCATCGCTGGCGAAGTCCGCCCGCTGCTCCAGCGCGGCCATGCGCTGCGGCACGCCCAGCTGCGCCATGAAGGCCGCGTACTGCGCGAAGGGGATGCAGAAGCCGTCCGGCACGGTGGCCGCAGGCGGCAGCGTGGACTTCAGCGCGCCCAGGTTGGCCGCCTTCACGCCGCAATGGCGGCTGTCGCGCGTGACCATGCCGGAGAGCGGCTTGATCGCCTTGACCGTCAGGTCGGGCTTGGGCAGCGGCTGGGCAGCCCTGGGCGGCGGGGCTTCAGGCTTGGCGATGCGTTGCACCTGATAGCCGCTGCTGGTGACGGTCAGCTCGACCCATTGGCCGTCGTGCTCGCGCAGTGCGGCGACGGCATCGCGCACATAGGCGTTGGGAATGCGCCAGCCCTTTGCCAGCAGATTGACGTGGGACAGCAGGGTGGAGGGGCGCTGCGTGACCAGGCCGGCCACGGGCGGCAGCGCCACCGGAACCTCGTCCAGCACCAGGATGTCGGTCGGCGCCAGGTCCGGCGTGTCGTCCACCGAAGCCACGATGCGCAGCCGGCCTTGCGCCTGGCCGGTGTTCAGCGGCAGGAAGGTCTGTTCGCGCAGCAGCGATTCCTGCGTCACGGGCTTCAGGCCAGAATTCTGCGCGACCTGTTCGTGCAGCGTGGAATTGGCCTTGAAGCGCACGGGTTCGTAGAAGCTGGCCTGCAGTTTTTCCTCGGTCAGCTTCAACAGCTCCGGGGTGAGCCGGTCGCCTTCCCAGAATTCATAGGTGTAGCCGGGCAGGTCGCGCTGCCAACTGAGCGTGCCGAACAGCAGGCGCCGCTGCGGCTCCTTGTACTGCGCGATCAGCGTGGCCTTGTCGTTGGCGGGCAAGAGGCGACGTTCACGCGCGAAGTTCTCGTGCAGCGAGTAGCGCGGTGTATTGACGTAGTAGATCTTGCCGCCCTGTTTCCGGTCGATCACGAACAGCACGTGGGGGATCTCCAACGGCGTGCCAGGGTTGTAGACCCGGGCAAGCTGCTGGAATTCGGCCTGGGTCTGGATTTTCCCCAGGAAGGCGGGGCCGGTTTTCCTGGCGTCTTCCGCCTGCTGCGCCGCGCGCTCGTCGGCGGTCAACGGCCGCGAGTTTTCATAGGGCGAAGGCTTGCGGGCGGTTTGCGACTGGACGGGCGGGCCAAAGCTGGCCGCCGCCGCGCCCAGCGCGGCCAGGACGATCAGGCGGGTCAGGTGGCGGGACGAAAGGCGGCGGGCGGAAGATGGACTCATGAACGGGCGGGCGGGGCGCAGGGAGCCGCGATGATATCGGAGTGCCGCCGGCGTTTGTTTCTGGATGTGGCCAACTATGCGTTGACGTTGCTGCGGGGCGCAAAATACCCAATTTCAGTGATGTGCCTGGGGCCAGGAATGGCGTCTAATTCCGCCCAGGCTTGATCGCGCCCGCCGGCGCCGCGAGAAACCGGCCATCTCCGTACGAGAGGATGGAGACGGTTTTTCCGCAAGGTCTTTTTTAAGGAGCAGCTATCGCTGCTCTTTTTTTTCGCCTGCTCGGGAAATTCCCTAGCTGCTGAGGGCGTGCCGCCCGTTGACAGCGGCCTGCAGTGACTCGATACTCGGATCCAGTACGTATACGTACAAAATAATGGGCCTCGCAGCATCGGTCGACATCGGGTTCCCACTGCTCTCGCAAAGGAGTAAGCAATGAAGGACGGCGAAATTCTTTCCGGATTCCTGGCTCCCCATCCGCCGCACCTGGTGTACGGCGAGAACCCGCCGCAGAACGAGCCGCGCTCGCGCGGCGGCTGGGAAACCTTGCGCTGGGCCTACGATCATGTGCGCGAGAGCATCGAACGCCTGCGGCCCGATGTGCTGCTGGTGCATTCGCCGCACTGGATCACGCAGGTGGGCCACCATTTTCTGGGCGTGCCGCGCCTGGCGGGCCGCTCGGTGGACCCGATCTTTCCCGACCTGTTCCGCTACGACTTCGGCATGGACGTGGACGTAGAGCTGGCCGAAGCCTGCTGCGAGGAAGGCCGCAAGCTGGGCCTGGTCACCAAGATGATGCGCAACCCGAAGTTCAGGGTGGACTACGGCACCATCACCACGCTGCACATGGTGCGGCCGCAATGGGACATTCCGGTGGTGGGGCTGTCGGCGAACAACACGCCGTACTACCTCAACACCAAAGAGGGGCTCAAGGAAATGGACCTGCTGGGCCGGGCCACGCGCGAAGCCATACGCAAGAGCGGGCGGCGCGCGGTGCTGCTGGCCAGCAATACGCTGTCACACTGGCATTTTCATGAACAGCCCGAGGTGCCCGAGGACATGTCCAAGGAGCATCCGGCGCGCTACGACGGCTATCTGTGGGACATCCGCATGATCGAGCTGATGCGCAAGGGCAGGATGGGCGAGGTGTTCTAGCTGCTGCCGCAGTTCATCGACGAAGCCTTCGCTGAAGTGAAATCCGGCGCCTTCACCTGGATGCACGCGGCCATGGGCTATCCGCAGCTGGCGGGCAAGTTCCACGGCTACGGCACCGTGATCGGCACCGGTAACGCGGTGATGGAATGGAATCTTCAGGAGGCCGGGTTGTCCCGCCTCGAAGCATCCGCCGGTGCGACCGCCTAGCCCTCGAAGGACACATGCCATGACCCTCGTTTCCGCATTTCTCGTTCCCGGCAGCCCGCTGCCGCAATTGCGCAGCGACGTGGCGCCCTGGGGGCGGCTGAACCAGGCGCTGCGCGCGGCCGGCAAGTCGCTGGCGGCTTCCCGGCCCGACGTGGTGCTGGTGTATTCGACCCAGTGGATGGCAGTGCTGGACCAGCTATGGATCACCCGCGCGCGCAGCACTGGCGTGCACGTGGATGAGAACTGGCACGAGTATGGCGAGCTGCCCTTCGACATCGCCAGCGACACGGTTCTGGCCGAAGCCTGTGTGCAGGGCTGCCGCGATGCCGGCATCCATGCGCGCGGCGTGGACTACGACCACTTTCCCATCGACACGGGCACCATCACGGTCAGCACGCTGATGGGCTTCGGCACCGATCAGCTACCGGTGACGCTGGCGGCCAACAACCTCTACCACGATCATGCGCAGACGGAGCAGCTCAGCCGCATCGCCCTGCAGGCGGCCGCGCTCCAGAACAAGCGGGCAGCGGTCATCGGCATAGGCGGACTGTCCAACACCATGTTCCGCGAGCCGGTGGCGCCGGACTCGGATTGTGTGATCTCGCCGGCCGACGACGAGTGGAACCGCCGCATGCTGGCGTTGCTGGAAAGCGGCGATGCCGGACAACTGCGTGAACTCATGCCCGAGTACGCCGGGCAGGCCAAGGCGGAGATGGGCTTCAAGCACATGTCCTGGCTGCTGGGCGCGTTGGGCGAGCAGTTCCGCGGCGCCAAGGTGCTGGAATATGCGCCGCTGTATGGCAGCGGCGGGGCGGTGGTGGAATTCAAGGTGGGTTGAGGGCGCGCCGGGGCGCGGCGGGATCCAGGCTGCCCCTACCAGGACGGCTTCGACCTTCGTCGTCAGGCGGTCCCCGTCGACGCCACCGGTATTTCCCTGGCCCCCGCCGTCCGGCGCCACTGCGCCGGCCCCGACACATGCAGGTTGCCGCCTTCGGCGTCCACCGCCACGGTCACGGGCATGTCCTGGACTTCGAACTCATGGATCGCTTCCATGCCCAGGTCCTCGAAGGCGACCACGCGTGCGCTGCGGATGGCGCGGGACACGAGATAGGCGGCGCCGCCCACGGCGATCAGGTAGGCCGCCCGGTGGCGCCGGATCGCCTCGACCGCCTGGGGACCGCGCTCCGCCTTGCCTATCATCGCCAGCAGTCCCGTGCGCTCCAGCATCATGCCGGTGTAGCCGTCCATGCGCGTCGACGTGGTGGGGCCGGCGGGTCCGACGGCTTCGTCGCGCACGGCGTCCACCGGCCCCACGTAGTAGATGGCGCGGCCGCGAAAGTCGGCCGGCAGTGGTTCGCCGCGCGCCAGCATTTCGCGGATGCGCTGGTGCGCGGCATCGCGTCCGGTCAGCATGCGGCCATTGAGCAACAGGGTTTCGCCCGCGCGCCAGGATGCGACTTCCTCGCGGGTGAGCGTGTCCAGGTGCACGCGCCGGCCGGCGCTGGATCCGCGCGCGGCTCCCAGGTCGGGCCACAGGTCCAGCGACGGCGGGGCCAGGTGCGCGGGGCCGGAACCGTCCAGCACGAAGCGGGCATGGCGCGTGGCCGCGCAATTGGGGATCAGCGCGACGGGCTTGGCGGCGGCGTGCGTGGGGTAGGTCTTGATCTTCACGTCCAGCACGGTGGTGAGGCCGCCCAGGCCCTGCGCGCCCACGCCCAGCGCGTTGATGCGTTCGTGCAGTTCCAGCCGCAGCGCGTCCTCGGGCGCCAGCGCGTCGCCGCGCCGAGCCCGCGCCTGCAGTTCATGCATGTCCAGCGGCTGCATCAGGCTTTCCTTGGCCAGCAGCACCGCCTTTTCGGCCGTGCCGCCCACGCCTATGCCCAGCATGCCGGGCGGACACCAGCCGGCGCCCATGGCGGGTATCTGCGCCAGCACCCAGTCGACGATGCTGTCGGCCGGGTTCAGCATGGCCAGCCGCGCCTTGTTTTCCGAGCCGCCGCCCTTGGCCGCGACCGTGACGGCCACGCTGGCGCCCGGCACGATGCGCGTGCTGATGACGGCGGGCGTGTTGTCGCGGGTGTTGCCGCGGCCGAACAGCGGGTCGGACACCACCGAGGCCCGCAACGGATTGTCCGGGTCCAGGTAGGCGCGCCGCACGCCGGCGTTGACGGCGTCTTCCAGGCTGGCGGTAAAGCCCTCCCAGCGCACGTCCATGCCGACTTCCAGGAAGACGTTGACGATGCCGGTGTCCTGGCAGATCGGCCGGCGGCCGATGGCGGCCATGCGCGAGCTGGCCAGGATCTGCGCCATGGCGTCGCGCGCCGGCGCGCTGGCCTCGCATTCGTAGGCGCGGGCCAGGTGCGCGATGTAATCGGCCGGATGGTAGTGGCTGATGTACTGCAGCGCGCTGGCGATGGATTCGATCAGGTCGTCCTGGCGGATGAAGGTGCTCATGGCATGCGTGGGTAGGTGGCGTCAGCAGAGGATCAAGTTCAGTCGGCGTGCAGCGTGACGCCGGGCCGGTCCTTGACCAGGCTCACGGCCACGAAGGACACCAAGGCCATGGCGATGACGTAGACACCCACATGCCAGGACTGTCCGGTGGCGGTGATGATGGACTGCGCGATCATCGCGGCGAAGGCGCCGCCCAGGATGGAGCCCAGCGCGTAGCCCGCCGACACGCCCGAGTAGCGCACGTCGGCCGGAAACATCTCGGCGTACAGCGCGGCCTGCGGGCCATAGGTCAGGCCCAGCGGCACCGACAGCACGGCCAGGGCGAAGGCGAATTGCATGACGTCGCCGGAGTCGACGAAGGACCACATCGGCACCGCCCACAGCGCCAGCAGCACGTAGCCGAGCTGGAAGGTGCGCACGCGGCCGATGCGGTCGCCGAGCCAGCCGCCCAGCAGCGTGGTGCCCAGCCAGCAGGCCGCGGCCAGCGTGCAGATCATCAGCACCTGCTGCGGCGGCATGCGCAGCGCCCGGCTGCCGTAGCTGATGAAGAAGCCGACCAGCAGGTAGCCGGCCGTGCTGTTGCCCACGAAGATCAGCGTGGTCAGCAGGATCTGGCGCGGATGCTTGCGCAACAGCGTGCCCAGCGGCGCAGAGGAATGGCTGCGGCGCGACTGCATCTCCAGGAACACGGGGGATTCCTCGACCGCGCGGCGGATGAAGACGCCGACGACGATGAGCGCGATGGACAGCAGGAAGGACACCCGCCAGCCCCAGGCCATGAAATTGTCGGGGCCGACCAACGAGGTAATGCACCACAGCACGCCGGTGGCGACGATCATGCCCAGCGGCACGCCGATCTGCGGAAAGGCGCCGAACAGCGAACGCCGGTCGCGGGGCGCGTGCTCGACCGCCATGAGGGCCGCGCCGCCCCATTCGCCGCCAGCGGAGAAGCCTTGCAGCACGCGCAGCGTCACCAGCATCACCGGCGCCCAGATGCCGATCTGCGCATAGGTGGGCAGCACGCCGATCAGCGCCGTGGACACGCCCATCAGGATCAGCGTGGCCGCCAGCACCCGCTTGCGGCCGTAGCGGTCGCCCAGATGGCCGCAGACGATGGCGCCCAGCGGCCGGAACAGGAAGGCCACGCCCACGGTCGCGAACGACAGGATCAACGACAGTTCCGGGTTCTCCTTGGCGAAAGGCGCGAAGAACAGCGAGCCCAGCACCAGGCCGGCCGCCTGGACGTAGATGAAATAGTCGTACCACTCGATGGCCGAGCCGACCAGCGTGGCGGCCAGCACCTTGCGGTCGTCGGCGCTGACCAGCGGGCCGGACGCGGAACGGCCGGGGGCTGCGACGGCGGCGCCGTCGGCGGGGATTTCTGTCTGCATGATTGTCTCCGTGGGGGGAATGCGGCGGTTCAGCTTCTTATTCGGGGGTGTTGCCTAGGCCGCCGCGCTCTGCGGCGCGTCGGGTTGGTTTTCCGGACGGGCCGCTACGAACGCGGGCAGGCCGGCGCAGGCCTGGACGATGGCGCGGACCCGCTCGAAGGGCGTCAGGTCCGCGCCGTAGCGCAAGGCGTTGTAGACCTGCGGGATCAGGTAGCACTCGACCAGCGTGGGCGCGGCGCCCAGCGCGTAGCGGCCGTCCTGCGCCGAGGGCAGCGCCGCCTCGAAGGCCTGGAAGCCTTCGGCGCACCAGTGGCGGTACCAGTCCTGGATCTGTTCGTCATCCGCGCCGAACTGGGCGCGCAGGCGCTTGAGCGCACGCAGGTTGTTGAGCGGATGCATTTCGCAGGCGATCAATTGCGCCAGTGCGCGGGCTTGCGCGCGCAGCGCCGGATCGGCCGGCAGCAGCGGCGCGCCGGGATGGCGCTCGTCCAGGTACTCGATGATGGCCAGCGACTGCTGCAGGCGCAGGCCGTCGATTTCCAGCATGGGCACCAGGCCGAAGGGCGCCAGCGATCGGTAGGCGGGCTGCTGGTGTTCGCCCTTGACCATGTGCCAGGTGACCTGCCGGTAAGGCAGGTCCTTCAAGGCCAGGGCGATGCGGACCCGGTAGGCCGCGGAACTGCGCCAGTAGCTGTGCAGGGTGAGGGCAGGCGTATCGGCCACGGCGGTCTCCGGTCAGGCGGCGGCAGTTTCGGGCGTACCGGCCGATACGGCGCCAGGCATTGGGCGCGTGCCGGGAATGCGCACCTGCTGGTCGATGTCGCCGAACAGGCTTGCGCCCGCGTCGTCGCGCATGCCGATGCGCACCCGGTCGCCGTGCTTGAGGAAGGGCGTGCGCATTTCGCCGTCGCGCAGCTTTTCCCGCACGCGCGCCTCGACCAGGCAGCACACGCCGGCGGCGTCGCTGGCATTCGAAATGGTGCCGCTGCCCACCAGGGTGCCGGCGCCCAGGCGGCGCGTGCGGGCCGCGTGCGCGATCAGTTCGCCGAAATGGAATTGCATTTCCTCGCCCGCCTGGGGCTGGCCGATCTGCCGGCCGTTTAGCCACACCTGCATGGCGCGGTGCAGCTTGCCGCCGCGCCAGTAGGGCGCGAGCTCGTCGGGTGTGACCAGCACGGGCGACAGCGCCGAGGCCGGCTTGCCCTGCAGGAAGCCGAAGCCCTTGGACAGCTCGGGCAGCACCACGTTGCGCAGGGTCACGTCGTTGACCAGGCCCAGCAGCACGACGTGTTCGAGCGCCGCGTCCGGGTCCACGCCCAGCGGCACGTCGTCGGTCACGACCACGATCTCCGCCTCCAGGTCCACGCCCAGTTCCTCGCTGGCGGCGGTGATGTCTTCGCAAGGGCCCATGAAGTCATCCGAGGCGCCCTGGTACATCAGCGGATCGGTCAGGAACGAAGGCGGCATCTCGCCGCCGCGGGCGCGGCGCGTCAATTCCACGTGGTTCAGGTAGGCCGACGCGTCCAGCCATTGGTAGGCGCGCGGCAGGGGGGCGGCGCAGCGGGCAGGGTCGAAGGGGAGGCTGGCGCCGTCGCCTGCGTTCAACGACTCGTATTCGGCCTGCAACAGCGGCGCGGCGCGGGCCCAGTCGTCCAGCGCCTGCTGCAAGGTGGCGGCGATGTGCGGCACGGTGCGCATGCGGGTCAGGTTGCGGTCGACGACGGCCAGGGCGCCGTCGCGGGCGCCGTTGGTCAGGGTGGCGAGTTTCATCTTCAGGTGCTCCGTATCGGAAAGGCAGGCCCGCGGCGGGGCCTCGTCGTGCGGGGATCAGGCGGTGAGTTCCGCCCACATGTCGCGGTCGCGCTGGGCGGTCCAGACGCGCGGATCGGCGATGCCGCTGGCCTCGTCATAAGCGCGCGAAACGTCGAAGGGAATGGCGTGTTCGTAGATGACGACGTGGCCAAACTCGGGGTCCATGACGCGGCGCGTGTCTTCATAGACCTGCTTCAGGCTCTTGCCTTGCTCCACGCCCTGGCGGGCGCAGCCGTACAGCGTTTCGACCCAGCTGCGCGTGTAGCCGATGGCCTCGCGGCAGGCGGCGGGCGTGGTCAGGGCGGGACCGCGGCCCGGCACCATCTGGCGCGGTTGCAGCGCTTGCAACGCGTCCAGCGTGGCGGGCCAGTCCGACAGGTAGGCATCGCCCGTGTACACGCCCGCGTTGAATTCCACCAGGTCGCCGGAGAAACAGATGCCCTGCGACGGAATCCAGACGATGGAGTCGCCCCGGGTGTGGCCGGCGCCCAGGTGCAGCATGCGCACTTCGAGGCTGCCCAGGAACACGGTCAGCTCGCGCTCGAACACCACGGTGGGCCAGGTCAGCCCGGGGATGGTCTCGGCGGACTGGAACAGCCGCGGGAAGCGGCCGATCTCCGAGTCCATGTCGGCCTGGCCGCGTTCGACGATGAGCTCATGCGTGCCGCGGCTGGCGTACACGTTGGCCGCGCCCTCGGCCACGAAGGCGGACGCGCCCAGCACGCGCACGGCGTGGTAGTGCGTCAGCGCCACGTGGCGGATGGGCTTGTCGGTGACGCCGCGGATGGCTTGGATCAGCGCCTGCGCCATGGCCGGGGTGGCGGTCGCGTCGACCACCATCACGCTGTCGTCGCCGATGATCACGCCCGAGTTGGGGTCGCCGTCGGCCACGTAGGCGTAGGCGTTGTCGGACAGGCGCTCGAAGGAGATCTTCTTTTCCGCCAGGTCGGCCTGGGAGGCGAAGGGTTTGCTCATGGTGTTCCTTTGATGAATGGAAAGTGGGCGTTTCAGCTGGCGTGGGCCTGGCCGCGCTGCTGGCTGCTGGTGCCGCTGGCGCCGGGCATCAGCCCGGCGGCCTTGTCGCGGGTCCAGGCGGCCAGGTCGTCATGGGCGCTGCGGCGCTTGCGAGCCACGTAGTCGTCCACGGGCAGGCGCAGGGTCAGTTCGAGCCGGATGCCGTTGGGGTCGAAGAAATAGATCGAGCGGATGAAGTGGTGGTCGGTCGGCCCCACCACGTCGACGCCGTGGGACAGCAGCCGCTGGCGCATCCGTTCCAGCTCGGCTTCGCCGCCGATTTCCATGGCGAAGTGGTTGACCCAGCGCGGCGTGGCGGGATCGGGCTGGCTCAGTCCGTTGTCGCCCAGGTCGAAGAAGGCGATGTGGGAGCCGTCGGCGAATTCGAAGAACAGGTGCACGAAGGGACAGTGTTCGCCGGTGGAGGGCACGCGTTCTTCCTTGACCACATGCACCAGTGGCAGGCCCAGGATGTCTTCGTAGAAATGCCGGGTTTCCTCCGCGTCGCGGCAGCGCCAGGCGAAGTGATGCAGGCCCTGGATGGCGGGGCAGGCGGGGGGGGATTGCAGCGTCATGGCGCCGTCTCCGTGGTTCATGGAATGTTCAAGGCGGGCGAACCGGGTTGGCTCGCCAGCATCTCGTCGACCGCCGCCTGCACCCGGGCCGCGTCGTCCACGGCTTCGATGAGCAGCAGCGACAGCCGGGCCAGGCTGTCGCGCTGGGCCGCGGGGTCGGGCACGTTGGTCAGCGCGATAAGGCGCTCGAGCAGGTCGTCAAGCTGTTGCTGGGATAGCGGCATGGCTGGCGCCTCCGGTTGAGCGGTAGAGGCCGCGGGCCTCGGGCAGGGGTTCGGGACAGGCACCGGGGGCATCCAGCGCCGCGTTGATCCAGGCCTGCACGGCCTCGGGATCGCGCGTCTCGGGCGTGGCCGCGGCCATGACATGCTGGTCGGGGCGCAGCAGCCAGGCCTCGCCGTCCAGCGTCTGGCCGAGCTGGTGCGCCAGGGCGGCGCGTCCGCGCTCATCGCAAAGCGGGCCGACGGCGATCCAGCGCAGCAGGCCGTCGCCGTCCTCCGCGCCGGCGGGCAGGGCATCGCCGAACACCAGCACGGTGAACCAGGGGCCGAGCAGCCCATGCAGGGTCAGGCCGTCGCTTTGCCGCAGCACCACGTTGGGCAGCGCGCGCCCGGCCAGGGCGTGCGCGCCCCGCGCCAACGCCGACGCCGGATAGACGGCCGGCATGCACAGGCGGCCGGTGTTGATCATGCGGGCGGCGGTGGCGTGGCGCGGCGCCAGGTCGATGATGGCGTCGCGCCACAGCGCGGCCGAGGGGGCCGCGCCCGGGTAGACGAAGCGCGAGGAGCGGCGCGCCTGGCGGATGTTCTCCATCGCCGCGTGCTTGCGCTCCACGCTGTAGGTGTCCAGCAGTGAGTCGCCCGCGCGGCATTGCAGCAGCAGGGCCAGCTTCCAGCCCAGGTTGTCGGCGTCCTGGATGCCGCCGTTGCCGCCGCGCGCACCGAACGGCGCGACCAGGTGGGCCGAGTCGCCCGCGAACAGCACGCGGCCGTGGCGCAGGCTGTCCAGGCATTCATGGCGGTAGGCCCAGACGCCGTGCCAGGCGATGTCGAATTCCACGCGTTCGCCCAGCAGGTCCCAGACGCGCTGGCGCATGGCCGCGTCGGTGGCCGCCTCGGCCGGGTCTTCGTCCGCGCGCAGCTGGAAATCCAGCCGCCAGGTATCGTCGGCCATCTTGTGGCGCCAGACCGCGCGGCCATGGTTGCTGCGCGCGTCCAGCCAGGTCCAGCGTTCCTCCGGCCAGGTGGTGTCGCGCAGCACGATGTCGATGATGATCCAGCGGTCCTCGGTCTGGTCGTACACCCGCGGGCTGAGGCCCAGCATGCCGCGCACCGCGCTCTTGGCGCCGTCGCAGGCGACGACCCATTGCGCGCGGCACGGGTAGGGGCCGTCGGGCGTCTCCACCTGCAGCGTCGCCGGGCCGTCCGCTTGCGGTTCGATGCCGGCGACGCGGTTCAGCCAGCGCAGCTCGGCCAGCGGCTCGCGCATCAGCGCGTCCACCAGGAAGGCTTCCAGGTAGTACTGCTGCAGGTTGACGAAGCCGTTGTGGCGCATGTCGGGCTGGTCCTGCAGCGTGAAGGACGCCACCGCCATGTCGCGGCACAGCACGCGGCCCACGTTCCAGCGCACGCCCTTGCCGACCACGTCGCCGGCCATGCCGAGCCGGTCGAAGATGTCCAGCGTGCGCTGCGCCCAGACCATGCCGCGCGAGGCCAGGCCGCGCACGCCGACGGTGTTGTCGTCGTCCAGCACGACTACGGGGATGCCCCGCCGCACCAGGTCCAGCGCCAGCGTCAGCCCGGTCAATCCGGCCCCCACGACCGCCACCGGATGCGGATCGCGGCGCGGGCGGTCCATTTCCTCGGGCCTGACGTATGGATAGATGGGAAGCTCTTTCATCGTTTTCCCTAGTTCGATGTGGTTTGTTGCAGGCCCCACTCTAGGAGCGCCGCGCGGGCCCGTCATGTCCTCACGGAAGAGGACATCGCGGCGGCGGGGGATGACCTTAGAATCGGGAAAACACGCGCAAGCGGGGGAAAACGACACCATGGAAGAGACAAACAACCCTATGCCCGCGGGCGGGGGGCCGGACCGTTGGGCCGAGTCCGCCGTCATGGACCTGGGCGGTCCGATGTTCCATGCCGCGCTGCTGCTGGCGCTGCGCGAAACCGTGGCCGCCGACCACGTGTCGCACGTGTTCTACGGCCAGGAAGGCTCGGTGCAGTATTCGTCGGCCGCCAGCCTGCTGAACCAGTCCCTGATCGAATGGACCACCAACGTATTCGTGGACAACGAGTTCTACCGGCGCGACCCCAATTACGGCCTGCTGCGCGACATGGCCTGCCGGCCCGGCCATCATCCCGACCTGGTCGTCCAGACCGCGTCGCCCGAACGCATCGCGGATGACGAGTACCGCCGCCTGCTGTTCGAGCGCCCGGGCTTCGCCAGCAAGATCTCGCTCATCGGCTGCCGCGACGAGGGCATCAGCTACCTGAACCTGTATTTCTCGCACGCCCATTCGCCGAACGTGGCCGAGCTGATGCGCGGGCGTGCGCCCTTGCTGATCGCGCTGGCGCGGCGCCATCACCAGTTGTGCCGCGTGCAAGCGGACGCGCCGCGCGCGCCGTCCTGGTGCAGCGGACTGTCGCTGCGCGAGATCCAGGTGGCGGACCTGCTGCGCCAGGGCCATACCGCGAAGGAAGTGGGGCGCGAGCTGGGCCTGTCGCCCACCACCGTGGTCACCTACAAGAACCGCATCTTCAAGAAGAACAACGTGGCCAGCCTGAAGGAGTTCCTGATCAAGGCGCCGGCCGCATGCGCCGTGCCGGCCTGTATGCCGGAGGCGGGCAGGCGCTGAGCAACACGCCTGCGTTCGGGGTTGCAGCTGCTGCTGCCGGGTTTCCAGCCTCCGGGCGCCCGGTGGCCGCTCGTGCGATTCGGGATCAGACCTTGACGGATGGCCGCGGACGGGCGACGGCAGGAACCGCCAGGGCCGCCAGCAGCGCCACGGCCCCGGCGATATAGCCCACGCTGCCCAGCCCCCATTGCGCGATCGCCCATCCGCCCAGCATGGCGCCGGCGCCAATGCCGGCATTGGCTGCCGACACGTTCAGCGTCCCCGCCATGGCCTGGGCTTGCGGCGCGACCTGCATCACGCGCACCTGGCACACCGGATACAGCGCGGTATTGGCGATGCTCCAGGCGGCCAGCGCCGGCAGCAGCCCGGCTGGCGTCGACGCCAGCGGCACGGCGGCCATCATGCCCAGGCCCAGCAGCAGCGTGAACGCCAGGGTCGCGGCCAGCGGATTGCGGTCCGCCGCCAGTCCGCCCAGCCAGTTGCCCGCCAGGCCCGCCGCGCCAAACCCCATCAGCCACCAACCCACCTGCGCCGGCGGCACGCCGGCGATACGTTCCAGCACATCGGCGAGATAGGTGTAGGCAGTGAACATCGCGGTGAACACCGCGACGGACAGGGCGATGTGGGCCAGCATGCGAGGGTCGCGCAGTATCCGCGCCTGCTCGCGCAGGCCCGCGCGCGGCGGGCGCGGCAAGGTCGGCATGCAGGCCCACATCAAGGCGGCCAGCGCCAGGGACAGCGCTGCCAGTCCCCAGAAACTGCCGCGCCAGCCTATGGACGCGGCCGCCAGGGTGCCTAGCGGAATGCCGAACAGCAGCGCGGCGGAAATGCCCAGGTAGACGCGCGCCACCGCCTGTCCGGCACGGCGGGGGCCGGCCAGTTGCGCCGCGGCTTCGCTGGCCGTGCCCCAGAACACCGGCAGGGCCAGCGCGGGTATGAAGCGCGCCACTGCCAGCACCCAGATGTTGGGCGCGGCAGCGGCCAGCGCATTGGCGGCGGCGAAGACCAGCAGGATCGCGACGAACAGGCGCTTGCGCTCCACGTGCGATAGCGCCGCCGTCAGCAAGGGCCCCGACAGCATCACGGTGAATGCGAACAGGGTTACAAGCTGGCCCGCAGCGGATACGGAGATGGACAGGTCGCGGGCCAGTTCGGGCAGCAGTCCCACGATCAGGAACTCCGTGGAAACGATGACGAAGGCCGCGACGGCGAGGATGGCGATGGATAGCGTGGCGGAGCGGGCGGGGACGGATGGAGATGCCAGGGAGGTTTCGAGCATGGATGGGTTCAAGAGCAAGACGGTCTTGAACGATATTGGAGATAGAATTTCTTATCTCAGGTATTTATTCCTTGGATTAAGGAATCTGATTCATTAATAATCGCCGCCATGATCCCGTCCGAACGCCTGAAAGGCATCGAAGCTTTCGTCGCCACCGCGGACGCGGGCAGCTTCACCGCCGCCGCTGACCGGCTCCACCTCACCGCGTCGGCGGTGGGCAAGAGCGTCGCGCGGCTGGAAGCCCGCCTGCGCACCCGCCTGTTCGAACGCAGCACCCGCCGCCTGGCGCTGACGGATGCGGGCAGCGCCTACTACCGCACCTGCGTGCGCGTACTGGCCGAATTGCAGGACGCCGAAGCGGTGCTGGCGGCGCAGCGCCAGGAACCGGCCGGCCGCCTGCGCCTGGACCTGCCCGCGACCTTCGGCCGCAGGGTCGCGCTGCCGCTGCTGTTGCAGTTCGCCAAGCGCCATCCGCTGTTGCGGGCGCAAGTGTCGTTCACGGACCGTCATGTGGATCTGGCCGCCGAAGGCATAGACGTGGCCGTGCGCATCGGCGGGCCGCAGCAGTGGGCGCCCGGCCTGGGCCATCGTTACCTGGGTTCGGAACGCGTGATTTTCTGCGCTTCGCCGCAATACTTGGCGCAACGCGGCACGCCGCTCACCGCCGACGACCTGGCGCAGCATGACGCGGTGGCCTACGGCCGCGCGGACGGGGAGTCCCCGGTGTGGCGCATCGCGCAGGACGCCGGACCCGCCAGCCTGCGGCCGATCGACGGCGTGATGCTGCTTGACAGCGCCGAAGCCCAGGTCGACGCCGTCGCCGCCGGCTTCGGCATCGCGCAACTGGCGACCTGGCTGGCGGCCGACGCCTTGCGCGATGGGCGGGTGGTCGAAGTGCTGCCGCAATTGGCCACCGAAGGCCTGCCGCTGTACCTGGCGTGGCCGCTGGGCAAGCAGTTGTTGCCCAAGGTGGATGCGGTGGTGGAGATGCTGGGGGAGTCGCTCAGTATCGTCTAGCGGGTGGCCGCAATATCGTTCGGTCCGAGAAAGTGACACCTCTACGCCGCGTTGTCCCTACGTCTTCTACGCTCATAGCGGGAGGAGAACGGCTCAAGTAAACACTTCTGTTTATTTATTCAACATTTTTGTTTATGCTCAATCAAGCCGTGGCCATTGGTCATGAAGTACAGCGAGTTCAAGAGATGGCTGGAACGACAAGGGGCTGTGTTTGTGCCGCACAAGTCAGGCAGCAGCCATTACCGGGTTACCTTGAACGGCGTGACCACGATCTTTCCACATCACGGGTCCAAGGAAATGGGCAAGCATCTGGAAAGCGAAATCAAGAAACAGCTCGGTTTGAAATGACGTTGTGCGTTCAGCACGCCGGATGCGCGTCACGCAAACGGTCTTGCCTGGCACTCTCATCGAACAGGAAGCCTGAATGCTGACCTATCCCTACACCCTGACTCGCGACACCAACGATACGTGGCTAGTCCAGTTTCCTGATATTCCAGAAGCGCTCACCGTGGGACAGGACGCCGATGAGGCGGCGATCAACGCCGAAGAGGCGCTCGAAGCTGCGCTGGAGATCTACTTCGAGGCGCGCCGCCCCATTCCCATGCCCTCCAAGCCTGCCAAGGGTCAGGCGTCAGTAACCTTGCCCGCCTTGGTCACCAGCAAGGTCTTTCTGTCGAACGAGATGATTCTTCAGGGGGTGCGCAAGGCCGAGTTGGCGAGGCGCATGGGGGTTCACATGCCGCAAGTGGACCGCTTGCTCAACGTGCGGCACGCATCCCGGATCGAGCAAGTCGAATCTGCCCTTGGGCAGCTAGGGCGCCGTCTGGACGTGTCGATTGCCTGAGGCTGGCACACCTGCAAGTCCCGCGCTCCAATGAAAATCGGCCCCGATAACGGGGCCGATCATCTTGCATCGAAAAGCCAGGCTTATTCCGCCGTTTCCTGCAGCACGCGGCGGGCTTCCTCGGCAACGCGCTCCGGGGCGGTGCCGCCCACGTGCTTGCGGGCCGCGACCGAGCCTTCCAGGGTCAGGACCTGGTGCACGTCGTCGCCGATGCTGGCGTGGTAGGCCTTGAGTTCGTCCAGCGACAGGTCGGCCAGGTCGCAGCCGCGCTGTTCGCAGTCGCGCACCGCGTGGGCCACCACTTCGTGGGCGTCGCGGAACGGCACGCCGCGCTTGACCAGGTAGTCGGCCAGGTCGGTGGCGGTGGCGAAGCCCTGCAGGGCGGCGGCGCGCATGTTGTCGGCCTTGACCTTGATGCCGCCGGCCATGTCCGCGAAGATCGTCAGCGTGTCGCGCACGGTGTCGACGGTGTCGAACAGGCCTTCCTTGTCTTCCTGGTTGTCCTTGTTGTAGGCCAGGGGCTGGCCTTTCATCAGGGTCAGCAGGGCGACCAGGTGGCCGTTGACGCGGCCGGTCTTGCCGCGGGCCAGCTCGGGCACGTCGGGGTTCTTTTTCTGCGGCATGATCGAGCTGCCGGTGCAGAAGCGGTCGGCCAGGTCGATGAAGCCCACGCGCGGGCTCATCCAGAGCACCAGCTCTTCGGACAGGCGCGAGACGTGCGTCATGATCAGCGCGCCGGCGGCGCAGAATTCGATGGCGAAGTCGCGGTCGGACACGGCGTCCAGCGAATTGCGGCACACGCCGTCAAAGCCCAGGGTCTTGGCGACGCGCTCGCGGTCGATCGGGTAGGACGTGCCGGCCAGGGCGGCGGCGCCCAGCGGCAGGCGGTTCACGCGGCGGCGGCAGTCGGCCAGGCGCTCGGCGTCGCGGCCGAACATTTCGGCATAGGCCAGCAGGTGATGGCCGAAGGTGACGGGCTGGGCGACCTGCAGGTGCGTGAAGCCGGGCATGATGGTGCCGGCGTTGTCCAGCGCCACCGTGGCCAGGGCGTGGCGCAGCTGGCGCAGCAGGTCCAGCAGGTTGTCGATTTCGGCGCGCAGCCACAGGCGGATGTCGGTGGCGACCTGGTCGTTGCGCGAACGACCGGTGTGCAGGCGCTTGCCCGCGTCGCCCACCAGTTCCACCAGGCGCTTTTCGATGTTCAGGTGCACGTCTTCGAGGTCGAGCAGCCATTGGAAGCTGCCGGCGTCGATTTCGGACAGGATCTGCGTCATGCCGCGCTGGATGTCGGCCAGGTCCTGGGCGCCGATGATGCCCTGGGCGGCCAGCATGTCCGCGTGCGCGAGCGAACCTTGAATGTCGTAGCGCGCCAGGCGCTTGTCGAAATCCACGGACGCCGTATAGCGCTTGACGAGTTCGGAAACCGGTTCCGAGAACCGGGCGGACCAGGCCTGCGCCTTGTTGGCGAACTGGTTTTGATCGGGGGAGGGAGTGTTTGCCATGATGGACAGAATTATAGGGCCTGGCGCGCAAGGCCGGCGGCGCCGGCCGCAGGTTCCGCGGGGGCGAACCCTCGAGCCTGGCCTTTGTCGGATAATCCTGGATTAGTTTCAAGACCTTAGAGCAGGAAGAGAGTCTATGCCCCTGGAATGGGAAGAACTGGTCACCCAATTGGATACCCATCTGCCGCGCGAAGCCTGGGCGCAGACCTTGATCGGGATCGGCGCGCTGATCCTGGCCGCGTTGTTCGTGCAGTGGGTGGTGGCGCGGGTCGTGTTGCTGCTGGCGCACCGCGTGCTGGTGCTGAGCGGCCGCGGCGACTGGGACAAGGCCCTGCAACGCCGCCGCGCCTACCAGAACCTCTGGTATGCGGTGCCGTTCGCGGTGGTGTCGCTGGGTATAGACCTGGTGCCGCATGTCGAGCGGGCGGTGACCATCGTCGGGCGGCTGGCGCATGCCGGCGCCTGGATCTGCGTGTTCATGGCGTTTTCCGGGGTGCTGAGCGCCTGGCAGGATACCTATTCCGCCACCACCCGGGCGCAGACCCGCTCCATCAAGGGCTATATCCAGATCGGCAAGCTGATCCTGATGGCGGTATGCACCGTTTTGGTGCTTTCCATCCTGATCGACCGCTCGCCGCTCTGGATGATTTCCGGCCTGGGCGCGCTGTCCGCCGTGCTGCTGCTGGTGTTCAAGGACACGCTGCTGTCGCTGGTGGCCAGCACCCAGCTGACCAGCAACGACATGCTGCGCATCGGCGACTGGATCGAAATGCCGCAGTCCAACGCCGACGGCTTCGTCAAGGACATCGCGCTGCACACGGTCAAGGTGCAGAACTGGGACAACACCGTCACCACGGTGCCCACCTACAAGCTGTTCTCGGAGAGCTACCGCAACTACCGCCACATGTTCGAATCGGGCGGACGGCGCATCAAGCGCACCGTCCGCATCGACTCGGCCAGCGTGCGCTTCCTGACCGACGACGAGGCGCAGCGGCTGATGCGTTTTCGCCTCTTGCACGACTACCTGCAGGCCAAGACCCACGATATCGCCCAGGCCAACCAGACCATGGGCGAACTGGCCAGCGTGCCGGCCAACCGCCGCCGCCTGACCAATATCGGCACCTTGCGCGCCTATGCGCTGGCCTACCTGAAGCAGAATCCCGAGGTCCGCCAGGACATGGCGATGATGGTGCGCATGATGGAGCCCACCTCCGAGGGCATCCCGGTCGAGGTCTATTGCTTTACCGCCGTCACCGCCTGGGTCGAGTACGAGCGCATCCAGGGCGACATCTTCGACCATCTGCTGGCCATCCTGCCCGAACTGGGCCTGCGCCTGTACCAGCAGCCGTCCGGCGCCGACATCGGCGCGATGGGCGTCCACCTGCGCGAAGGCGCCTTGCAGGCTGCGCTGGCCGGTGAAGGCGGCCGTCCGGGCCTGGCCGCGCCGTCGGAACGCGGACTGACCGACGAGAAGATGCCGCGCTAGCGGACAGCGGGCGCGGCAAGGCGCCGGGGCGGGGCCGGCGGGTGGCCCCGTGAGATAATCCAGGCGTTGAAATCCCAGGCGATAGACCCGATGTCGAACCCGTTCTTCAACCTGTATTCCCACGGCTTTGCCCGGGTGGCCGTCGGCGTGCCCGAATGCAAGGTCGCGGACCCCGCGTTCAATGCCGCCCAGACCATCGCGCTGGCGCAGCAGGCCGCCCAGGGCGGCGCGGTGCTGGCGGCGTTTCCCGAGCTGGGCCTGTCCGCCTATACCTGCGACGACCTGTTCCACCAGAAGGTCTTGCTGGACGAATGCGAGGCCGCGCTGGCCCAGGTGGTGGCGGCAACCGCGGAAATGGACATCGCCGTCGTGGTCGGCGCGCCGCTGCGCGTGGCCCACCAGCTGTTCAATTGCGCCGTGGTCGCCGCCGGCGGCCGCGTGCTGGGCGTGGTGCCCAAGAGCTACCTGCCCAACTACGGCGAATTCTACGAAGCGCGCCAGTTCAGCGCCGGGGATTGCGCAGCCGTGTCCGAGATCAGCCTGCTGGGGCAGACCGTGCCGTTCGGCTCCGAGCTGGTCTTCCAGATGGAAAAGCTGCCGCTGTTCCAGTTCCACGTCGAAATCTGCGAAGACGTCTGGGTGCCGATCCCGCCGTCTTCCTACGCCGCGCTGGCGGGCGCCACCGTGTTGGTGAACCTGTCGGCCTCCAATATCGTGGTCGGCAAGTCCGAATATCGCCACCAACTGGTGGCGCAGCAGTCGGCGCGCTGCCTGTCGGCCTACATGTACACCTCCGCCGGGCGGGGCGAGTCCTCCACCGACATGGCCTGGGACGGCCAGGCGCTGATCTACGAAAACGGCGAACTGCTGGGCGAATCCGAACGTTTCCTCGGTCATTCCCATCTGCTGTTCGCGGACGTGGACCTCGAACGCCTGTCGCGCGAACGCATGCGCCAGACCACCTTCGGCCAGTCCGTGCGCCGCCATCAGGACGAAGTCCGCAAATTCCGCAGTGTGGCGGTGCCCGTGAATCCGCCGCTGGAAGACGCCGAGCTGCCGCTGGAGCGGCGCGTGGCGCGCTTTCCCTATGTGCCGGCCGACCCGCAGCGCCGCGATGCCCGCTGCAAGGAGGTCTACAGCATCCAGGTGCAGGCCCTGGTCCAGCGCCTGTCGGCCAGCCGCATGTCCAAGGTCGTCATCGGCATTTCCGGCGGGCTGGATTCCACCCATGCGCTGCTGGTCTGCGCCAAGGCCATGGACGCGCTGGACCTGCCGCGCGCCAATATCCTGGCCGTCACCATGCCGGGCTTTGCCACCAGCTCGCGCACGCTGCAGCAGGCGCGCAAGCTGATGGAGGTGGTGGGGTGCACGGCTTCCGAGATCGACATCCGGCCCAGCTGCCTGCAGATGCTCAAGGACCTGGGCCATCCTTATGCCGACGGCAAGCCGGTCTATGACATCACCTTCGAGAACGTGCAGGCCGGCGAACGCACCAACCACCTGTTCCGCATCGCGAATTTCAACAACGCCATCGTCATCGGCACAGGCGACCTGAGCGAGCTGGCCCTGGGCTGGTGCACCTACGGCGTGGGCGACCACATGTCGCACTACAGCGTCAACGCCAGCGTACCCAAGACGCTCATCACCCACCTGGTGCGCTGGGTCGCCGAATCCGGCCGCCTGGGCGAGGAGGGGGCGCAGGTGCTGCTGGACGTGCTGGGCACCGACGTCAGTCCCGAACTGGTGCCGGGCGGAGCCGACGACAAGCCGGTGCAAAAGAGCGAAGACTCCATCGGCCCCTACGAACTGCAGGACTTCAACCTGTACTACACGCTGCGCTACGGCTTTGCGCCGACCAAGGTGGCGTTTCTGGCGCTGGCGGCCTGGCGCGACCGCGAGGCCGGCGCCTGGCCCGAGGGCGGCCACGTGGCCCGCAACCAGTACGATCTGACGGCCATCAAGCGCAACCTTAAGATTTTCCTGGACCGTTTCTTCCGCCTCAGCCAGTTCAAGCGCACCTGCGTGCCCAACGCGCCCAAGGTCGGCTCCGGCGGTTCGCTGTCGCCGCGCGGCGACTGGCGCGCGCCCAGCGACTCCGAGTCGGCGGTGTGGATGCGCGACGCCGAACGCATTCCCGACGAGGCCTGACCGGGATTTCCCGCCCAAGGGGGACCCGGCGTCCGGGTCCCCGCGGGTGGTATTCTCTTATCCGATGCGCCCTGCAGCCATACCTAGCCAGGGCGCCGCAACAGATCAAAACCCAGGACGACCAACGTGAAACAAGTCACCGCCATCATCAAACCCTTCAAGCTCGACGAAGTCCGCGAAGCGCTGGCCGAAGTCGGCGTCAGCGGCCTGACCGTTACCGAAGTCAAGGGTTTTGGCCGCCAGAAAGGCCATACCGAGCTTTACCGCGGCGCCGAGTACGTGGTGGACTTCCTGCCCAAGATCCGCGTGGAAGTGGTGCTGCCCGACAGCCAGGTCGAAGCCGCCATCGAGGCTGTGGTCAAGGCTGCCCGCACCGGCAAGATCGGCGACGGCAAGATCTTTGTCACTCCGGTCGAACAGGCCATCCGCATCCGCACGGGCGAGAGCGACGAAGAGGCGCTATAAGTTCCACGGGACTTGCGGCTGGCCGGATCCGCCGGCGGCCGCGAGACCGCGGCAGGATGTTGCGGGCTTGGCGCGGCGAGGATCCTGCCGCACCAAGCCCGCAACGCATTTTCCGGCCTAGCGGATGAGCTGGTTCATCTCCAGGATCGGGCTCATCACCGCCAGCACGATCAGCAGCACGAATCCCCCCATCAGCAATATCAGCGCCGGTTCCAGCAGCGCCGTCATGGCCATGGCGCGCCGCTCCAGATCGCGCGACAGGTTCTGCGCGCCGCGGTCCAGCAGTTCAGGCAGGCGGCCGGTCTTCTCGCCGCTGGCGATCAGATGCACCAGCAGCGAAGGAAACACCTTTTGCGCGCCCAAGGATGCCGATAGCGACGCGCCTTCGCGCACGCGCGCCGAGGCTTCGTCCACGGCCTGGCGCAGCACATCGTTGCCCAGGGTGCGGCGCGCCGCCTCCAGGGCCGTCAGCAACGCCACGCCGCTGCCCGAGAGGATCGCCAGCGTGGACGCGAAGCGCGCGGCATTCACGCCCAGTACGAAGCGCCCGGCCAAGGGCAGCTTCAGCACGCGCGCATGCCAGGCGCGCCGCGCGGCGGGCGCGCGCAACGCGTAGCGCCACAGCGCAACTGCGGCCGCCAGCGCCGCGCCGGTCGCGACGCCCCATTCGCGCACGTAGTCCGACAGCGCCAGCATGATGCGCGTCAGGAGCGGCAGCTCCTGCTTGGCCTGGCTGAACGCCGACACCACCTGCGGCACCACATAGCCCAGCAGGAAGATCACGATGATCACCGACACGCAGGCCACCACCGCCGGATAGATGAACGCGGTCAGCACCTTGCTGCGCAAGGCGTTGCGCTCCTCGATGTAGTCCGCCAGCTTCTCCATCACTTGCGCGAGATCGCCCGATTCTTCGCCGGCGCCGATCAGCGCGCGGTAGATCTCCGGGAAGTCGCGCGGCCGCGCGGCCAGGGCGGTCGACAGCTTGTGGCCCGCGCGCACATCGTCGCGCACGCCGCCCAGCGTAGCGGCGATGTGTTTTTTCTCGGCCTGCTCCAGCGTGGCGCTCAGGGCCGCGTCCAGCGGCAGGCTCGCGGCCAGCAGGCTGGCGAGCTGGCGGGTGAGCCAGGCCAGATCCGCATCCGACAGGCGCGTGCGCAGCGATGCGCCGAAGCCTTCGGCGCGCGCCGCGAGGGACGTGGACAGCGGCAGCAGGCCGCGGCCGCGCAGCTGGTTGCGGGCGCCGCGTTCGCTGTCGGCGTCGATCGTGCCGCGCACGATCTTCCCCAACGCGTCGGTGGCTTCGTAACGGAAGGAAGGCATCTGGAAAGCATGGCCAGCGCGCATGAAAAAAACGCGCAAAGCCCCGAATTTAAAGGGTTTCAAGGCCGCTACGATGCCTGCGAATTATGACCGTAGTGTTGCACTGTCACCCCGTATACTCCGACGCGCTTTCACGTTTTTTCACACGATTTCACGTTTCAGGCACCTATCCCGTCATGCGTCATATTGCGCAATTCAGCCTTGCGGTACTGCTCGCCGCAAGCCAGCTCGGACCCGCGGCCAGCACAGTCCATGCTCAACAGACCGACAATCGCGTCAGTCTGAATTTCGTCGACACCGACATCCCCGCCGTGCTGCGCGCGCTGTCGCTGTTCACGCAGCGCAACTTCCTGGTGGATCCGCGCGTCAAGGGCAAGCTGACGCTGGTGTCGGACCGTCCCGTGGACAGCGCGCAGGCGTTGTCGATGCTGACGGGCGCGCTGCGCATGCAGGGCTTTGCCATCGTCGATGTGGACGGCGTGACGCGCGTGGTGCCCGAGGCCGACGGCAAGCTGCAAGGCAGCGTGGTGGCGGGCAGCGCACGTCCCGCGCAAGCCGTGGGCGGCGCGCCTGCCGGCGGCGCGGGCCGTGGTCCCGTGCCGGTGTCCGCGTTCGCCAAGGGCAGCAGTGGCGAAATGCTGACCCGCGTGTTCCCCCTGAAGTACGAGAACGCCGCCAACCTGGTGCCGGTGCTGCGCCCCATGGTGCCGCCCAATAACCCGATCAACGCCTATCCCGGCAACAACACGCTGGTGGTGACGGACTACGCCGATAACCTGGAACGGATCGCGCAGGTCATTGCGCGCATCGACGTGCCCAGCTCGATCGACACGGACGTGGTGCCGGTGCGTTCGGCCGTCGCCACCGACCTCGCCATCCTGGCCTCGCAACTGCTGGATACGCAAAGCAGCGATCCGACGCAGCGCATCGCCGTGGTGGCCGATCCGCGCAGCAACAGCGTGCTGGTGCGTTCCGGCAGCCCGGCGCGCACCCGGCTGGCGCGCGATCTCATCATGAAGCTGGACGCGCAGCAGAACCGCGCCGGCAATCTGCACGTGGTCTACATGCGCAACGCGCAGGCCACGCGCATCGCCGAGGTGCTGGGCGGGCTATTGACCGGGCAGGCGAATTCCGCGCCTGGCGCCACGGGTGGCGCCAGCGGCGGCGCAGGGCGGAGCGCGCACGCAGAACGCCGCGCCAGGCATGGCTGCCCAGGCGGCGGGCATGGCCGGCATGTCGGGTTCGAACAAAGGCGGATTGTCGGGCGAGCAGGAACGCATCTCGCGCGAAGACAACAGCACGCAGGCCGTGTCGTATTCGGCCGGCGGCGCCACCATCCAGGCCGACCCGGCCACCAACTCGCTCATCATCTCCGCGCCCGAGCCGCTGTACCGCAGCCTGCGTGAAGTCATCGACCAGCTCGACCAGCGTCGCGCGCAGGTGCTGGTGGAAAGCCTGATCGTGGAAGTCAGCGAGGCCAAGGCGGCGGAGTTCGGCATCCAGTGGATGACGGGCGCCGGCAACATCAACAGCGACGGCACCAGCTTCATCGGCGGCACCAACCTGGGCGGCAGCGGCATCACCGGCAAGGGGCCGACCACCATCGACGGCATCGGCAGCGGCCTGAGCCTGGGGGTGGTCAAGGGCACGGTCGACGTGCTGGGCAACAAGGTGATCAACCTGGGCGTGCTGGCGCGCGCCATGGAGAACACCGGCGAAGCCAACATCCTGTCCACGCCCAACCTGCTGACCCTGGACAACCAATCGGCCAGCATCCTGGTGGGCAAGACCGTGCCGTTCGTGACCGGGCAGTACGTGACGTCGGGCAGCAACGGCAGCACCAATCCGTTCCAGACCATCGAACGCGAGGACGTGGGCCTGAAGCTGAACATCCGGCCGCAGATTTCCGAGGGCGGCGCGGTAAAGCTGGACATCTACCAGGAAGTCAGCAGCATCGACGAAAGCCGCTCCAACTCCACCACTGGCATCGTGACCAACAAGCGCGCCATCGACACCAGCGTGCTGATCGACGACGGCCAGATCATCGTGCTGGGCGGCCTGTTGGAAGACAACGTCACGCTCTCCACCAACAGCGTGCCGCTCCTGGGATCCTTGCCCGTGATCGGCTCGTTGTTCCGCTACGATTCGCGCAAGCGCACCAAGACCAACCTGATGGTGTTCCTGCGTCCCTACGTGGTGCGCGACGCCAATCGCACGGCGGGCGTCACCATGGACCGCTACGACTACATGCGCCGCGCGCAGGCGGCGGTGCAGCCAGGCCAGCACTGGGCGCTGCCCGACATGCAGGCGCCGATGCTGCCGGCGCCGGGCTCCGCGCCTTCGGTGTCGAACAACGCCTATGACCTGCGCCCGGAACATCAGGCCGAAACGTTGCGCCGGCCGGCGCCGGTCACGGCCCAGTCCTTCGCGGTGCGCCAGTATCCCGGCACGGAGTCTGCGCGCGACGCTTCGGACGCCATCCGCGTGTCGCGCACGCTGATGCACAGCGTGGCCGTGGACCCCGATACGCTGCTATGAGCGCGCATCCCTTGCCTTATGCCTGGGCCCGGGCGCAGCGCGCGATGTTGTCGCTGCGCGGCGGCCAGGCCCGCCTGACCGTCAGCCCGCGCACGCCGGAATGGGCGGTGCGCGAGATCCGCCGCTGCCACGGCGACATCGAACTGGCGCAGGTCGACGACCAGGCGCTGGAAACCCTGCTGACCGCGGCCTACAGCCACTCGGAAGACGCGGCTTCGGTCATGGGCGTGGCCGAGAACGAGATCGACCTGGACCGCCTGATGCAGGACATGCCCGAGGTGGCTGACCTGCTGGAGGCCCAGGACGACGCGCCCGTGATCCGCATGATCAACGCGCTGTTCGCCCAGGCGGCGCGCGACGGCGCCAGCGACATCCACATCGAACCCTTCGAGACCCACTCGGTGGTGCGCTACCGGGTCGACGGCACCCTGCGCGACGTGGTGTCGCCGCGCAAGGCGCTGCATGCCGCGCTGATCTCGCGCATCAAGATCATGGCGCACCTGGACATCGCCGAAAAGCGCTTGCCGCAGGACGGCCGTATTGCGCTGCGCGTGGGCGGACGGCCCATCGACGTGCGCGTGTCCACCTTGCCCACCGGACACGGCGAACGCGCGGTGCTGCGCCTGCTGGACAAGGAAGCGGGGCGCCTGCAGCTGGAAAAGCTGGGCATGGATGCGGGCGTGCTGGGCCAGCTGGACCGGTTGATCCGCCAGCCGCACGGCATCGTGCTGGTGACCGGACCCACCGGCAGCGGCAAGACCACCACGCTGTACGCGGCGCTCAGCCGCCTGGACGCCTCTACGAGCAACATCCTCACGGTCGAGGACCCGATCGAGTACGACCTGGCCGGCATCAGCCAGACGCAGGTCAACGCCAAGATCGACATGAGCTTCGCGCTGGCCCTGCGCGCGATCCTGCGGCAGGACCCCGACGTCATCATGATCGGCGAAATCCGCGACCTGGAGACCGCGCAGATCGCGGTGCAGGCCTCGCTCACCGGCCACCTGGTGCTGGCCACGCTGCACACCAACGACTCGGTGTCCGCCGTGACCCGGCTCACGGACATGGGGGTCGAACCCTTCCTGCTGGCGTCGTCGCTATTGGGCGTACTGGCCCAACGCCTGGTGCGCAAGCTGTGCCCGGCGTGCAAGCAGCCCGCCATGCAGGACGGCGCTCGCGTGTTCCGTCCCGTGGGCTGCGACGCCTGCAACCATACCGGCTACAGCGGGCGTTCCGGCATCCACGAACTCTTCACGGTGGACGACGAGGCGCGCCGGCTGATCCACGAAGGACGCGACGAACGCGAACTGCGGCGCGCGGCGGCCGCGTCAGGCATGCGCACCATGCGCGAGGACGGACAGCGCTGGGTCGACAGCGGGCAGACTTCGCCCGAGGAAATCCTGCGGGTGACGCGGGATGCCTAGTGTCTATACCCGCCAGCGGTCTGGAAAGTCGAAGGAAAGCTGGCGGTGCTTGAGGGCCGACACCGCGCTTAGCGCGTCCTTGAGCTTGCCGGCCGCAACATCGGACAAGCTCCGGCTAGCATCGTCGATCAACAGCAGGTGGATGCGTTCCTGTTCCAGTCGCTGGTAGTGGTCCAGCCGCTCGGCGTCGATCAGCGCGACGTAGCTTTCACCTTTCTTGGTGATGATCTTCTCACCTCCGGACTTGACCTGATCAGCGAACTGGGACAAATTGGCTCGAGCTTGGGACAACGGAATCACATTGGCGGACGAGATGCTCATGACAGGCTCCGTGGGCTAATTACTTGTACCTAACAACGCATAGTCTAGTGCCGAGCTTGCCTTCTCTGGTTCATGTCCCGAAGGTCGTAACATCCCCCGAACGCCGCCCCAGCGCCGACAACAGTCCATCCAGCGCCGCCCGGTCCGCTTCACGCGCGGCGTCGGCGTAGGTCGCCTGGCCCCGGAACTTCAGGCCGCCGCGCCCGCCTGCGCTGCCCTGGCCGGTGACCTCGAGCAGGCCGCTTTCCGTGCTCAGGGCCAGCGTGGCGCCTGACTTGCCGCCTTGCACCCGCAGCAGATACGAGCCCACGGGCGCCACCGGCGTCAGCGCGGTGCTGGCGTTGCGCCAGCGCAGTTCGGCCACCGGGCCTGCGGGCAGGGCCGCGCCCAGCCGCAGCGGCTGCCAGCGGATTTCCAGCGTGCCCTGCGGGGCGATGGTGTTCCACGGCGCGCCCAGCGCGGACAGGATGGAGGCGGGCGCGCGCAGCGACTGGGCCGGCACCGACACGCCGTTCCAGGCGGGCGTCGCGCGCAAGGGACCTTGCAGCCAGGGGTGGGAGATATCCAGCGCGAGCGCGTCCCAGCGCCATTGCCACTGCACCGGTTGCGGCAACATGCGGCGCGCGCCGGGAGGTCCCAGCGCGATCCAGGCGCTGCCGCGCCACAAGGTGCCGCTGGCGTCGGCCAGCGTGACCGGCGCCTTGTCCGGCAGCACGGCCAGCAGCCAGCGCGCGGGCAGTACGGTGATGGCGGCTGCGGCGGCACAGACGGTGCCGGCCAGGAGCAGCGCGGCGGAACGTTTGGAAAGTCGGACGCCAGACATCTCAGCCACGCTCCGACGCTTGCGGCGCGATCAGGCTCACCTTGCCATTGACCAGGCCGGGCAGCGGCCGCCCGTTGACATTGGCGGCACGGGTGAGCTGCACCTCCTTGACGGCCAGGCCCCAGTCGCGCGCCGCACCGTCCAGCCAGCGTAGCAAGGCCGAAGAGGGCGCCTGCTTCAGCGTCAGCAGCATGCCCGATCCCTGCTCGGGCTCGCCCAGCGTCCATAGCTCCGCGGCGAGTCCGGCGCGTTCCAGCGAGGCGCCCAGCTCCGCGGCGCTGGGCATGGCGCCGGCGGGCGCGGCCGACTTGTGCCGCAATGCCGTGGCTTGCGCGGTCAGGTCGGCGACCGTGGCGGCCTGGCCGCGCAGCGCGGGTAATTCCGCCTGCAGCTTGCGCAGCGTGTTCAAGGGCGGTTCGATCAGGGTGACGAAGACCAGCGCGCCGCCCAGCAGCAGGCCGGCCGCGGTCACCAGCCGGCGCTCGCGCGGCGCCAGCGCCCGATAGCGTTGCCCGGCGCGCGTCAGCGCGGGCGTGAGGGTCTTGGCCAGCGACTGCCTGGCCGCATGCAGGGCTTGCGGGAGTTTCATGGTTGTGCGCGCACGATGCGCCAGGTGTTGTCGTTATCGCCGCGTTCGAGCTTCAGGCCCAGGGCGGCGGCTTGCTGGATCAGCGCGGGGGTTTCCGCGACGCGTTGCGACTGCTCGCCGACGTCGGCCAGCTGCAGCGTCAGCGCCTGTTCGGCGTAGCCCAGGCGGGCCACCTTGTCGGCGGCGAAGGGCAGGGCCTGGGCCGCGGCGCGCGCCAGGGGCAGGAAGTCGGCGGCATTGGCCGCGCCGCGGTTCGCTTGCAGCGCGTCCAGGCCTTGCTGCGCCTGGCGCGGCGGGTCCAGGATCACCGGCAGGTCGGGGAACGCGGCCAGGACCTGCGCGTGCATGCCATTGCGCAACGCGTCGGCTTCGGCTTGCAGCTGCGAGGCGTACAGATTCAGCCCGCCTATCCAGACGACTGCCGCGGCCGCGGCCCAGCGCCAGGCGGGGCGCCAGGCCGAAACGCGGGCCGGCGCCAGCTGGGGCATGGCCAGCGACCACGAAGGCGAGGGCGCCAGCCAGCGGGGATCGGCAGGGTCGCGCAATGGTTCCGTGGTCTCGGCGCTCAGCGCTTGCGGCGCGATGAGCGCCTGCGTGCGCAAGCCCTGCGCATTCAGCAGGCTCCAGCCGCGGCGCACGGGTTCGCGCGCGGCCCAGGCCAGCGGCACCGTGCCGTCGGCCGAGCGCGGGCCGTGGCCGATGGCCAGCGCGTCCAGGTCGCTGAGCACCAGCGGCTCCAGCGCGCTGTGCACCGCGGCCGCAAAGCGGGCGCGCGCCACCGCGGGGATCTGTACGCTGGCGGCGATCACGTCGGCAGGATGCAGCACGGCTTCGCAGGCGGCGTGGGGGTAGGCGTGTCCCAGGGCTTCAAGTGTGAGCTCGCCCTGGCGGGCGCAGCGTCCGCGCCGGTCGAACCAGGCATAGGGCAGGAGAGAGCCGGAGCCGAACTCGTCCAGCGGGGGCAGCGCGATGCGCAGGATGTTCTTCAAGGAATTTCTCTGGTCCATAAGGTGTCGGGGGCGGCGGGCGGCGAGCTGCGCAGCAGCGCCTGCATGGAGATGCGCGCCCGCTCATAGGCCACGGTGCCGCTGGCCAGGAACCAGCCGCTGGTGGTGGCGACGGCCGGCGCAGGCGTCTTCACGCCCGCGCCGGCCAGGCGGTTGGCGAAATCGCCGGAATTGTTGAACCAGTTGCCGCGGTCGCGTTCGCCCGCCATGGAACGGGCCTGGCTGAGCGACAGGCCGGGCACCAGCGCTGCAAGCACCTCCGCGGGCGCGGTGTTGACGTTGACGCTGGTGGCGACGGGCAGCACTGTCATCGTGCGGCGCAGCTCGTTGCGCGCCGACGGCTCCAGCGCCAGCAGGGCCGCCACTTCGTCCACGCCGCGCGGCAAAGGGGCGCGGGCGTCGGGCGCGGGCCGTCCCTGCGGCGCCGAAGCCGCATCCGCCGGCGGCGCCACGGGCTGCGCGGCCGACATAATGTCCACCATGCGCGCGGCCAGGGTGTCGGGCAGCTGCAGCGTGTTCAGCAGCCGGCGCAGCACCAGTTCCTGCTCGGGCTGCGGCACGCCATTGTTCGCCAGGTTATAGAGGTTGTACTTGCCTTGCTCGTCCTGCACGCGGCCGGAGAACACCGCAACGCGTTCGTCGCCGGGCCGTTCGATGCGCGTGTCCAGCACCGGGGTGGCCCATATCTGGTCGCCGCGGGTGATCGGTTCGCGCTTGCTGTGGTCGCGCACGATCAGGCGGGCCCAGTCTATGCCGCCGGCCAGCATGGCGCGCGCCTGCACCCGCGCCATCTCGTTTTCCACGCGCCGCGTGCTGGCGGTCTGGCGCTGGAACAGTCCGGTGGTCAGGGCGGCGACGATGGCGACGATGATGAGCGCGCTGATGACCGCCGCGCCGCGTTCTGCGTTGCGCGGACGGCTCATGGCAGCTCCAGCACGCGGGTGTAGCGCTCGGGGGATCCCGGCGCGCCGCGTTCCAGCGCGATCTCCAGGCCGCTCGGGGCCGCGGCCTGACCGCCTTCGCCATTCACCCAACCGGTCCCCGGCACCCAGGCGCGCAGCGTCAAGGCCCGCGTGCCGGGCAGCAGGAGGATGCCGTTGTCCGTCGCGGGCAGCGGACTGCGCGCCGCCGACGGTCCGCTGGCGCGCCACAGGCCGTCCTTGCGCACCTGCCATTGCACGCGCTGCCACAGGCCGTTGTCGTCCGGGTCGGGGCGCAGGATCTCGAACACGGGACCGCCGCCTGCGCGGCGCAGCAGGCGCAGGCCGCTGGTGTAAGCCTGCACATCCAGGCCCGCCGGCTCGAAGCCGGGACCGGTGTACGACAGTTCCACATCGCGCGCCATCTGGCCCAGCGTGCGGACGATGGCATCGATGTCCTCGGCCTGCGCCTCGATCCGCTCGCGCGCGCCGGATACGCTGGCCAGGCCGCGCCAGGCCATCAGGCTGACCAGCGCCATCAGGGCCAGGGCCACCAGCACTTCGATCAGCGTGAAGCCCGCTTGGGATCGGGGAGGGCGGCGCATGGCTATCGCAGGCTGGACAAGAGGCCGTCCAGCTGCAGCAGCACGGCGTCCGCCTGCGAGGCGCCAGCGTCGCGTACCTTGATCGACACCTGGCGGAAGCTGCGGTTCATCGAATTCGTAAACTCCATTTCGCACTGCAAAGCCCGGCCGCCCTGCGGACAGGGCGCGCTGCGCGTGCCCGCGCGCGGCAGCGCCTGTTCCAGCCGCAACTGGGCCAGCGCGTTCTGCGCGGCCAGCAGCGCCAGCGTCTTGTCCTGCAGGGCGCGGTTGTTCTCCGCCATGACGCCGGTCGCGCGCAGGGCGGCGCCCATGGCGACGGCGATGATGGCCAGGGCCACCAGCACTTCGATCAGCGTGAACCCGCGTTGCCGATCGGGCGGGCGGGGCGGTTCATTGAATTTCATAGCGGCCCGCGGCGTCGCGCCGCAAGGTGACGCGGGCATCGCCCGCGCTCAGCGTCAGCGTGACGGGCGCGGCGACCCATTCCGTGTTGAACACCAGCGGCCGGTCCGGATCGAGCCGCAGCGCCACCGGCGCCGTCGACCAGGATTGCGGGCGCAGCACCTCGTCGCGTTCCAGCCGGTCCGGCGGCAGCGGCCTGTCTTCCTCGGCGTTCGGGCCCGGCAGCCGCCCCTGGCGTTCGAACGACCAGCCCTGTCCATTGGCGAGCCAACGGATGGGACGGCCGTCGCTGCGGGCCTCGCTCTGGGCCACGGTGAAGGCGTCGGCCAGGCGCTGAGCGTCGCCGCGCAGACGGTTGTCGCCGCGGCCGACGGACAGGCTCACCATGCTGGCCGCGATCGCCACGATCACCAGGACCACCAGGACTTCGACCAGCGTGAAGCCGCGCTCAGAGTTCCCAGGAGCCGATGTCGGCATCGCCGCTTTCTCCACCGGGCTTGTTGTCGGCGCCGAACGAGAACACGTCGATATCGCCTTTGACGCCAGGGCTCAGGTATTGATAGGGATGGCCCCAGGGATCGTTGGGCAGCTTGTCCAGGTAGCCGCGCCAGTTGTTCGCGCCCTCGGGTTTCTGCACCAGCGCGCGCAAGCCCTGCGCGGTGCTGGGGTAGCGGCCATTGTCCAGGCGGTACAGCTTCAGCGCCTGCATGATGCCGGCGATGTCCTGACGCGCGGCGACCTGGCGGGCCTGGTCGGGGCGGTCCAGCACGCGGGGGACGATCAACGCCGCAAGTATCCCCATGATCACAATCACCACCATGATCTCGATGAGGGTGAAACCTTGCTGGCGGGCAAGCCCGCGCGGTAACTGACGCACTTGATGACTCCGGTCTTTCAGTAGGAGCGGAGGATTGTGGACATGAAATATGACAGCAATACTCACGCCGCCGCCAAATGCGCAAAGAGCCGGCCCGCGCGCGGCGCGGCCTACTCTTCGCGCGATATGCCGGCGGGCGCGGGCAGGGCGGCCGGCGCTGGCAGGCGGCTTGAGCGTCCGGCCTGTTCCACCGTCACCGCGTCCGCGGCGACTGCGCGCAGCACGATGCCGGGGGCCACTTCGCCGCCCGCGCGCCAGGCCAGCGGCGGGCCGCCGTCGACGCTGAGCACGGCGGCGCCGTCGGCGCCCGCGGCGATCACGCCCAGCACGGTGATCTGCGTGCGCATGGCTTCGTCCTTGCCGAACCACAGCGCCACGGGCGTGTTGTCGGCGGCGCGCGGCGCTCCCGCCGATACCGCCGCAGGCAAGGCGCCGGCCTTGGGCGCAAGCAGGATCGACGCCCATACGCCCAGGCCCGCGGCCAGGGCCAGCACGGCAAGAACGCGGAACGCGGCGGGCAGGTTCGGGCGCAGGGAGAAGGGCATGGAACAGGCGGGCAGGGCGGGTTGCGACGGGCCGACTATAGCGTCGCTACATGACAGGCTTGCGATGACCCGCGGTATCTGCCATCGCTCCTGTTGCGCGGGGCCTTCTGTCATCGTTCGTACATGCCCCATGTCTAGCATGCGCTGAAGTCCGGATGCCGCATCCGGGCAGACCTCCTTTCCAACAGGGAACCCGCATGCAAGACCTGAACCAAGCCAATCGCCGCCGACTCCTCAAAATGCTGGGAGGCGCGCCGATGCTGCCGCTGGGCGGCGTCAGCCTGGCCGCGCTGCTGGCCGGCTGTAATTCCAGCGATGACGATGACGACAGCACGCCGCCCGTCGCGCCGGTCACCTTCAAGTCCGCCTCCTTCAGGTCCATGGCCGCGCCCTCGCTGTCCCAGCCTGAACTGATGGCGCGTACCACCGTCGCCTCGGCGCTGGAGCTGACGTTCAGCGACGGCTCCAAGCGCAGCGTCGAGCTGGGCTACGAGCCTTTCTTCATGACGGGCGACGCCGTGCCGGACGGCAAGGGCGGCACCGTGGTCGCCGGCGGCTACTACAACCTGGCCGGCGCGCCCATCGTCGACAATTCGGTGCCCGCGAAGGCGCGGCAGTTCTTCTCGAACTGTCCGGACGGCATGTCGCTGCTGTCCTTGTCGGAACCGACCAAGGTGGCGGGCGTGGCCGGCAACGCGCTGTACGCGGTGGTGCAGTTCGAGTACCAGTCCATGGACCAGGCCGGCAAGGACATGTACGGCCTGCTGCCGTCGCAGATCGCGGTGCTGACGCTGTCGCAGGACCCCAACACCGGCAAGCTCAGCCTGGTGAAGTACCACACCGTGGACACGTCGTCGGTGCATGGCCTGTGGATCACCTGTGGCGCGAGCCTCTCGCCCTGGAACACCCATCTGTCCAGCGAAGAGTACGAGCCCGACGCCACCACGGCCAAGGCGTCGTCCTCGTTCCAGGCCTACAGCCAGAATCTCTACGGCGATCCGGCCAAGGCCAATCCCTACCACTACGGCCACATGCCCGAGGTCACCGTCAACCCGGACGGCACCGGCACTATCAAGAAGCACTATTGCATGGGCCGCATTTCGCACGAGCTGGTGCAGGTCATGCCGGACCAGCGCACCGCGCTGATGGGCGACGACGCCACCAACGGCGGCCTGTTCATGTTCGTGGCCGACCGCAAGGCCGATCTGTCGGCCGGCACGCTGTATGTCGCCAAGTGGAACCAGACCTCGGGCACCGGTCCCGGCGCCGGCACGCTGACCTGGATCAAGCTGGGCCACGCGACCAGCGCGGAAGTGCAGGCGCTGGCCGACCAGCTGAGCGCCGCCGACATCATGGACGTGCGCACCGCCGACCCGCTGGATGCCGCCTTCACCAAGATCCGCTATTCCGGCAAGGACAACTGGGTCAAGCTGCAGCCGGGGCGCAACGTGGCCGCGGCCTTTCTGGAAACCCACCGCTACGCCGCCATGGTGGGCGGCACGCTGGCCTTCTCCAAGATGGAGGGCACCACCGTCAACGCCAAGGACAAGATCGCCTACAGCGCGATGTCGCGCGTGGACAGCTCGATGACCGACGGCCTGTCGCCCGGCTTCAAGGTCGAAGGCCCGGCGGCGGGCGCGGTCTACCAGCTGCACATGAAGGAAGGCCAGGTCGACACCGACGGGAAGGCTATCGACAGCGCCTGGGTGCCGGTGGACATGGCCGCGGTGCCGGAACTGGTGGGCGAAGTGCTGGCCGCGCGCGATGCGCTGGGCAATACCCACGCCGCCGACAAGATCTCCAACCCCGACAACCTCAAGTTCTCGGAGAAGCTGCGCACGCTCTTCGTGGGCGAGGACAGCGGCGGCCACGTCAACAACTTCCTGTGGGCCTACAACGTCGACACCAGGCAGTTGTCGCGCCTGCTGTCCTGCCCGGTGGCCGCGGAATCCACCGGCCTGCAGGCCGTGGACGAGATCAACGGCTGGACCTACATCACCAGCAACTTCCAGCACGCGGCCGATTGGGGCAGCGTGCACTCGGTGGTGCGGCCCACGCTGGAACCCCTGGTCAAGGCCAACTACAAGGACGGCTTTGGCGCGTCGGTGGGTTATCTGACCGGCGTCAAGATCGGCGCCTAGGCTTGCGGCAGGCGCCAGCCTGCCTCCGGCTGTGCCGCGGCTTCCTTCGGGAAGCCGTTTTTTTTTGCGGATCGCGCGCAAAAGAATCCTGATCCGTCGATCAAGGTTTCTCTTCTTTGCTTCACGGGGCTTTCACCTTGGCTGGCCATCATGTAGCCCTGCATAAAACCCTGTTCATGACTAGAGAAGAGAAGCATGCAAGCATTGAATTGGAGAAGATGGTGCGCGGCCCTGCTGGCGACCAGCGCCCTGGCGGGCTGCGGAGGCAGCGACGATGACGACGACACCGAAGCGCCGCCGACCCAGCCGCCGGTGACCCAGCCGGACCCCACGCCCGCCGACAAGGTGCTGTTCATCGGCGTCGACGGCCTGACCTACGACGCGATGCGCCGCGGCGTGGCCGACAAGTTCCTGCCCAACATCGCGCAGTTCAATGCCACGCGCGCCTGGACCGGCGGCGTGACGGACGCGCCCACGCAGCAGCCGACGCTGCTGGCGCCGGGCTGGGCGACGTTGCTGACCGGGCAATGGGCCGACCAGCATGGCGTGCGCTACAGCGTGCAGGGCGAAACGCTGCAATCGCCGACCCTGTTCCAGCGCGTCAAGCAGGCGCGTCCCGAAGCGCGCAGCGCCGCCGCCTTCAATTCGACGGTGCTGGCCGGGTTGATCGCCGGTCAACGCGACGCGGGCTATCTGCAGTCGCTGACCGACTGTGCAGGCGCGGACGATTGCGTCGCCGCCCAGGCGCGCGACCGCATTACCGAAGGCTATGACGTGGTGGTGGCGCAGTTCGGCGCGCCGGAACGCGTGGCCTCGGAGAACGGCTTCGGCTCGGCCTATGACAGCGCGATCCGCCAGGCCGATGCCGCCATCGGCGCGCTGGCCAAGCAGATCGCCGACCGCAAGGCGGAGCATCCGGGCGAGAAGTGGCTGGTGATCGTGGCTTCCAGCCACGGCCTGGGCAAGACCGGCGCCAGCGACGGCCGTCCCATGTCCTCGAACAAGACCATCCTGTTGGCCGCCAACCAGCCTGCGCTGCTGGGCGGCAGCGCCGACGATGCATCGTTTGACGGCCTGTGGGACAACAACTGGTACGCGCTGCCCAGCGCGGCCGATGTGACGCCGACGGTGCTGGACCATCTGAAGGCGCTGCCGGCCGCCGCCAAGTACGACATGGCGGGCACGTCGCTTGCCGGCAAGCTGGCGTTGCGCCACACCGCGGCCCGCACCTCCACCGACAACAAGAGCGTGACGCTGAGCTGGGTGCGCGTGGGCGAACCCGCCGGCGACATCGTGGTCAGCCGCGACGGCGTGGAGATCGCGCGCGTGCCCGGCACGGCCGCCGAGTACGTCGACAAGGGTTTCAAGTTCGAGACCGAGGGCGTGCACACCTTGAACTACAGCGTGGCGGTCGGCAACGCGGTCAGCGCGGCGCGCACTACCGTGGCCTACACCAAGCCGCTGCCGCTGCTGGCTTCGCTGCGCACCGGCCTGACGATGCTGTTCCCGTTCGAAGGCAACATGACCGACCTCGCCGCCGGCGGCGGAGCCATCACGCCGTTCGACGGCACGCAGGCGCCGGCCTACGCGGATGCAGGCGTGTTCGGCAAGATGTTCAAGAACGACCGCAGCGCGGCGGCCCTGGGCGGCTTCAAGCTGGACTATCCGGCCGGCATGCTGGACGCGGCCCAGGCTTTCACCATCGGCTTCTGGTATCAGTCCGATGGCACCGCCAATGACCGTTCCATCCTGGGCAACAAGGACTACAACTCCGGCGGCAACCCCGGTATCACCATCGCGCAGTGGGCCGGTCCGGTGCTGTATTTCAACCTGGCTGGCGGCGGCTCGCGGGTAGACATCAACAACGTCAAGTTCACCCCGAACAAGCCGGTCTACGTCGCGATGACCGTGAACAAGACGGCCAAGACCCTGACGGCGTCCGTCTACGACAGCGAACTGGGCTTCTCCCAGCGCACCATCGGCACGGGCTCGGTCGACCTGACCAAGATCGCCGGCGTCTACGGTCCGCACCTGGGCCTGAATGAAGACGGACGCGGCACCTATGGCGTCTGCTGCGCCGGCACCAAGGGTCCCTACACGATGTACTTCGACGACCTGGCGTACTGGTCGCGCGCGCTCACCGAAGCTGAAGTGAAGTCGCTCGCCCTTTCCGGCAAGTCCGTTTCCGAACTGTTTCCCTGATGTATCGAGGATAAAAAAATGAGCATGTCCATGATCTTGCGCGGTTTCCTGCGCCTGGGCGCGGTGCTGATGCTGAGCGCCACGCTGGCTGCCTGCGGCGGCGATGACGGCGACAGCGACGGCGGCAAAGACCCCGGCACGGGCCAACCCGAGACGCCGAAGCCCGAGCCCGTCAAACCCGAATTGCGTTGCGCGCCTTGAGCCGCGCGTCCACCCGATCCATAGGAATAGAATCCGTGACGTTCGATAAAGACCAGGTCCACGCCGGCAAGCGCCGTTTCTTGCGCAACGCGGCCGCCTCGACCGCAGGCTTGACCGCGCTGTCGATGTTCCCGCCGGCGATCCGCCGCGCGCTGGCCATCCCCGCCAACAACCGCACCGGCACCATCAACGACGTCGAGCACGTGGTCATCCTGATGCAGGAAAACCGCTCCTTCGACATGTACTTCGGCACGTTCAAGGGCGTGCGCGGCTTCGGCGACCGCATCACCATCCCGCTGCCTGAAAAGCGCTCGGTCTGGGAGCAGAGCAACGGCACGCGCGTTGTCATGCCGTATCACCTGGACAGCACGCAGGGCAACGCCCAGCGCGTGGCCGGCACGCCGCACGACTACATGGACGCGCAGATGGCCTGGGACGGCGGCCGCATGGACCACTGGCCGCGCTACAAGCAGAACCAGTCCATGGGCTACTACAAGAAGAAGGAGGTGGAGTTCCAGTTCGCGCTGGCCGAAGCCTTCACGCTGTGCGATGCCTACCATTGCTCGACCCACGGCGGCACCAACACCAACCGCCTGTTCCTCTGGACCGGCACCAACGACCCGCTGTCCCTGGGCAACGGTCCTTCGACCCGCAACCAGTGGGACAGCCTGGGCGCCTCGTCCACCGGCTGGACCTGGAAGACCTATCCCGAACGCCTGCAGGAAGCGGGCGTCACCTGGAAGGTTTACCAAAACCTGCCGGAGAACTTCGGCGACAACTCGCTGGCCGGCTTCAAGCAGTACCGCCGCGCCAACGAGCTGGCCGGCAACAGCGCCAACGGCGCGCCGTACCCGGCCTGGACCCCGTCCATGGACGCCGCCAACCCGCTCTACAAGGGCACGGCCAACACCATGCCCGACGGCGGCTTCCTGAAGGCGCTGCGCGAGGACGCCCTCAACGGCACGCTGCCGCAGGTGTCGTGGATCGTGGCGCCCGCCACGTATTCCGAGCACCCCGGTCCGTCCAGCCCGATCCAGGGCGCCTGGTACATCCAGGAAGCGCTGGACGCGCTGACGGCCAATCCCGAGGTCTGGAGCAAGACCGTGCTGCTCATCAACTTCGACGAGAACGACGGCTATTTCGACCACGTGCCGCCGCCCGCCGCGCCCTCGCTGAATCCGGACGGCTCGATGGCCGGCGCCTCCACCGTCAACACCGACCTGGAGCGCCACACCCATGCCTCGGCCCAGGATGCCGCCGACGACCGCGTCTATGGCCCCGGCCCGCGCGTCCCCATGTACGTGGTGTCGCCCTGGAGCCGTGGCGGCTGGGTCAATTCCCAGGCCTTCGACCACACCTCGGTGCTGCGCTTCCTGGAAGCCCGCTTCGGCGTGGCCGAGGACAACATCAGCCCCTGGCGCCGCGCGGTGCTGGGCGACCTGACCTCGGCCTTCAACTTCGCCACGCCCAATAACGAAAAGCTGCCCGACCTGAATCTGCTGACCCGCGCGGGTTCCGACAGTGAGCGCAGCGCGCAGGAAGCGCTGCAGGCCGTGCCGCTGCCCGACCCCAGCACCCAGGCCAAGCCGGTGCAGGAGCAGGGCGTGCGCTATTCCCGCGCCTTGCCCTACGAACTGCACACCAGCGGCCGCGCCCAGCCCGACACGGGCGCCATGCGCCTGGTGTTCTCCAATACGGGCAAGCAGGCGGCGGTGTTCCATGTCTATGACCGCCTGCACCTGGACCGCCTGCCGCGCCGCTACACGGTGGAGCCGGACAAGCAGCTCGAAGGCAGCTGGGACGCGGCGGCCGACGGCGGCAAGTACGACCTCTGGGTGCTGGGCCCCAACGGCTACCACCGTCATTTCGCGGGCGACCTGGCCTTGGCCCGCACGTCGGCGCTGGCGGCGGAAATCCGGGTCTGCTATGAAATCGCCAAGGGCGACGTCTACGTCAGCTTCATCAACGGCGGCCAGAATCCCTGCACCTTCGAAGTCGCGCCCAATGCCTATTACGCCAACCACGAGCGCTGGAAGTTCACCGTGCCCGCGGGCGGCCAGGTCGAACAGCACTGGGCGCTGGAAGGCAGCCAGGGCTGGTACGACTTCACCGTGCGCCTGGCCGAGGATCCGGCCTATCTGCGCCGCTACGCCGGCCGCGTGGAAACCGGTCGTTCGTCGGTGACGGATCCGGCGATGGGGCTGTAAGCCGTCTTCACGGCCATTGAGAGGTTTGCCGCCAGCGGCTCAGACCAACCAGGCCCGGTGCTTATACAGGCATCGGGCCTGGCGCGCTACGGCGTCGTCGGGTGAAGGCGCAAATCATTCGTCGCCGTTCGATTGCACGCCGTACACCCATCTTAGGCCGCTTTTCCAGGCTTTCTGCGCTAGGTCCGCTCTGTATCATCGTGCGCATTCCCGTATTCCCACAATCACGCACGAATCATGTCCACGACACCTATTGCCACCTTGCCCAGCCTGGATCGACTGCGCGCAGCCGCCTATCTGTATGGCATCGATGCCCCGGCAATAGATCAGGCGCGCGTGCTGTGCATCGGCATGGGACCCGAGCCGGCGTTGGCGCCGCTCGCCCTGGCGTACCCGCGGGCGCAATTCCTGGTCGTGAGCATCGGCGGGTCTGAACACGCCACGGCTCAGGCCACGCCGGACAACCTGCAGTATCTGTCCACCAGCCTGGACCAGATCGACGGGAACCTGGGCCGGTTCGACTACATCCTCGTCCCGGGCCTGTACGGCTACCTTCCGGCCGAAGCGGCCACCTACCTGCTGCAGACCTGCGAAAGCCTGCTCTCGCCCTCCGGCCTGGCCTGCATCGGCTATCCGGTCTATCCCGGCGCCAAGACATTCGAGATCGTCCGCGACGCGATCCTGCTGCATCTGCACAACATCTCCGCAGACACGTCGCCCGAGTCGCTGCGTGATCAGGCCTTGGCCGCCTTGAGCCTGTTCGAAGATGGCCTGGCCAACGCCAATCCGCTGGCGCCGGCGCTGCGCGAAGCCGCTGGCGTCATGAAAGCCGACATCCAGCGAGGCCATCTGGACGTCATCCTCAATAGCCCCACTGTCGCGGGCAGCTATTTCGTGGAATTCGCGCAACGCGCCCTGCAGGCTGGCCTGGCCTGCGTGGGCGATGCCCGTCCTCAGCTGGATGTGGCGCGGCATTGGGGCGATGGCGTGCGGGCCACCAACAGCTTGCTGGGTCTCGGTCAGGCCGAGGCCACCCGCTTGCAGTACCTGGATTTCGCCAGCGGGCGCGCCCAGCGCCACGCATTGCTGGCGCGCGCGGATCGTGGCACCGGCATCCGGACTCAACCCGACCTGGAACGCCTGGCCGACCTGCGCTGGGCGGGTTACGCCGAACCTAGTGATTGGCGGCCGGCGCAGGCGGGCCAGATTTACCGGAATGAGCAGGGACGCTTCTGGACGATTGCCGGCGCCAATGACGCCCGGCTGTTGGACACGTTGGCCGCCCATTGGCCGCGTAGTCTGTCGGTTGAGCAGTGGTCGAATGCTGCCGGGCTTTCCCGCGATGAAGTCCAATCCTTCCTGCGCCTGCTGTTCGCCGAGGACATGCTGCATTACTGCCTGGGCGCCGGTCCTTGCGACGGGCTGGAAGACGGCCACCTGTATTTGGCGCCTTCGCTGACGCAACCGCGCCCGTCCCCAGCCGGCGACCAGGCTGAGGGCAGTGGCGGTCCGACGCAGGCCGTGGTGCAGTGGAACTTCTGGGGCGTCGCGGTCGATCCCGAATTGACGGGCCCTGAACGAGAGTTCGTGGCCTACCAGACTGTCCGGAACGACGCAGACGCATTCCTTGCCCAGACCCTCGATAGGGTTCAGCAGAGCGCCCACGACTTGTCTGATTTAGCAAGTGCCCAAGAAGTGGTGCACATCGGCGTCCTGTCCAAACTCTGGAAATTCGGGCTGTTAACCGGTTCGAAGACTGCATGGCTGGACTTGCTTGGGCGGAATCTCGATAGACACCACGGGAAGTCCGCGTGCTGGTCGCTCTATGTCCAGGCAGCCCTGGTCGATAACACGCCGGTGGTTTCTTCCGGACTTGGCACGCCGCAGGAACAGGCGCGGCTGGATCATCTGCAAAGACTCCTGGATGAATTGGCCTACGGCCAGGTGGAACCGCTGGCCCGCCGTGAGATTGAAAGACAGCCTGCTCGCATGGAAGGCTGGACGGCGCTGGTGCGCAGCCTCTCGGGGCTGGGACGGCACGACGAAGCGCTTGGTGTCCTCAGCCAGATGCGCGACCGCTTTCGGGCTGATCCAGCCTATGCCGAGCAACTCGCTATTGCGTTGTCGCAGGCTGGGCATAACGAGGAAGCCATCCGCGTGGGCCGCCTTGCAATGTATGGCCGGCCCGGATCGGGACAGCTGATCAATGCGGTCGCGCTGGCTTGCCTGCACTCGGCCCGTATTGCGGCGGCGGAGCAGTATCTGACCTATGGAATGGCCGCCGATCCGGCATTTCGTACCATGGGGGTCAATTTGGTTTCCGTCTATACACGCCAGGGCAAGATCCGCGAGGGCATCGCCCTTTGCCGCGAGCTACTGAGTCGTGCCGACGCGGTTGGCGATTACCGGGCAGCGATTTATCACAATCTCCTGTTCTTTGCGAACTACGATCCCGACCGCAGCGCCGACCAGATTTTCCAGGACTTCCAGGCATTCGAAAACGAATTGTGCCGACCGCATTACGCGAACTGGAAAGCGCACAGAAATTCGCGCAACCTGAAAAGAAAGCTTAAGGTCGGCTACGTATCCGCGGATTTCAAGGAGCACGCCGTGTCCCGTTTCCTGGAGCCGGTCTTCGCGCGTCACGACAAATCGGCTTTCGAGATCTATGCCTACGCCAACATGGCGGTTGAAGATTCTGCTACCACGCGCTATCGCCAGCGCGCTGATCATTGGGTGCCTCTGTATGGTATGACGGACGACGAGGCCGCCCGGCGCGTACGAGACGACGGCATTGATATTCTGGTGGATTTGTCTGGGCATACGGGTGGCCACAGATTAGGGGTTTTTGCGCGCAAGCCCGCCCCTGTTTCGCTTGCGTGGCTTGGCTGTGGCTACACCACGGGCGTATCGGCCATCGATTATTTCTTGGGCAACGAAGTGTTGTGCCCTACAGGGTCGGAGCACCTGTTCGCCGAAAAGCCGTGGCGGCTCGAGGGCAGTTGGGGCGTTTACCAGCCGCACTGGGCCGATGTTCCCAAACCGGGTTCGCTGCCGGCATTGGAAGAAGGTTTTATTACTTTTGTTAGCCTGTCGCGCGTTGTCCGTATTAATGATCGGGTGATCCGCACTTGGGCTCGCATCCTGGCAGGCGTTCCACGTTCGAGATTGGTCCTCAACAGCTTTGATTTTGCCGACGCTGAAACCTGTGCCTCATTGCAAGCAAAGTTCGCCGAACAGGGAATCGCTGCACATCGGCTAATGATGGGTTACACCAGCCCTCCTTGGCATTCCTTGCGCCACGCCGACATCGGTCTCGATTGCTTTCCACATAATTCGGGTACTACCTTGCTTGACATGCTCTGTGTCGGGATTCCGTTCATTACGCTGATGGACCGACCGAGTGTTGGGCGCTTAGGTTCATCTCCGCTGCACAGCCTGGGACATACGGAATGGATCGCGGATGATGAGGCGGACTACGTGGAAAAGGCTGTTGCCCTGGCGTCCGACGTGGAAGCGTTGGCGGCGATCCGGAAGGCCCTGCCGGATCGCTTCATGCGCAGTGATTTCATGGATCAGGAGGCATTCATAACGAAGCTTGAAGCCGCCTATCGCGAAATGTTCTCCAGCTGGGCGGTGGGACGGGGCTGACTGCACCGGGATGGCAGTTGCGGGCGCCGGTGGCAAGCCGGCGTTTGTGTCCGCAGTCCACGGGAACACGTCCTCTGGGTTGCTGACTGTTCCCGCCTTAGAACGTCCTTCGCGGAGTTCTACTTTTCACCGTCTGGCTTTTGCGCGGCCGCGCATTCGTGGTCGACTTCGATATACTCATACGCATTGTTGGACATGGCTCTAATCTCGTCTAGGTAATTGGAATTCATGACATAGATCACTGAGCCCGATGGCAGTTCGGACAAAGCTTGCTTGGGCGAGCGCACTTGTACCCCTGTTGCCGCCAGATACTGTCCTTGCTTGGCTGGATTGATGTCGATGACGGTATGGATCGCTTGTCCCGCCCGATTTTTGAGCAGGGTAAAGATGAGGCCCTTTGATGCGCCCCCCCAAACGGCGGCCGGTCGCCCTTGCGGCAAATCCACTGCAATTCGGCTAGTGAAGTTCTCCGGAAACGCAGCAGCATGCGCGGCTTGGTATGTTGGAGCGCGCAAGGACGCCAGTTCGGCCACGATGTAGATATATTGCCCGCCGAAAAGTCTGCCACTTTCGATTACCTGGCCAAACATGCGCTCGAAATCCGTCAGTCGGAAATAGTTCACATGTTCGTAGAACACGTCAAACCAGGCATTGCGCGCGCATATCCAGTCGAAGCAGGGTACTTCGATATAGATCCGGCCATGGCCGCCATTGGCTTGTTTGAGTTGCCCGAGAAAGGAGAGGGGGTCCTGAACATGTTCGAGCACATGGCGTAGGACAATTCCCTTACCCCGGATGCCGGTGCCAGGTTGGAAATAGTGCTTCTTGATATCTGGGTTGTCGCCCTCATAGGCGGGGTCAAAGCCAGTGATACCAATCCCTCTATTCCGCAGTTTTTCCAGAAAATAACCCTTGCCGCATCCCACCTCAACCAAATCACTTCTGCCTAGCCCACGTTCCACGACCTCCGCGACAGACGCGAGGTGCGCTTGGAACTTGGGGCTGTGGGCCTGCTCGTTCTGGTAATGCTCATCATAGGTCATGAGCGTGGGATCGAAGGCCGCGTTGTAAATCAGGCCGGTTTCTAGGTCTTCCACCAGCACCACGTCGCCCTTTGGGCAGGTCAAGGCTTCATGCCGCGAGGTGTACATGCGATTCTGGAAGGTTGGCAGTTGCCGCTGTTCGTAGAGCACGCGGTGGCGATTCATTCGGTCTTTCATCATGTGTCGTTTCTTACTCCAACTACGCAAGGCGGATCGACGTCATTACCAGCCCTCATCCCAAAGGCGAGCAGATCCTGTCGTCCATACTCATTGGCAATGCGTTCCGCCAAGGCTCTCACGGTGACGGGTACGCCTGAACAGACATTGATCGGGCCCTGCCTAGCACTCAGAGCGACATTGACCACCACCTCGGCGGCTTCGCCGACATCCATGAAATCTCGGATCTGATCGCCGCTGCCCAGACTGACGGTCTGTCCGGCTGCAAGGCTCTTGTGCAAATACGGCACCAGACGTCGCTCGTCCTCGCCTTCACCATAGAGATAGAACAGCCGACACCAGGCAAACTCCACGCCCACTTCTTTCAGATACTGTGATAGCGCCAAGAACGCTGCAGCCTTCGCGCTCCCATACGGCGTGACGGGCGCGAGGGGCGTATCCACGGATAGGCGGCCCGGGCCCAGGTCATATTCGAAGCAAGTCCCTATGCCGACGAACCGGCGCACTCCGGCTTCGCCACAGGCTTTCGCCAGTGCTAGGGTTCCGATCAGGCAATCCAGGTTCCTGGGCGATTTCAAGTACTTGCCTGGTTCCGCAAACCAGGCCGCGTGGATGACGGTATCAATGCCCTGACACGCGGAAACCCACCAGTCGTGGGGTTCGTTGAACAAATCGTCGGTCGTCAGGATTTTCTCGACGGGTGCATCCGCAGGTATTTGCTTTTCCTTGCCGGCACGTACGACCAGGCGCACTCCTATGGACTGCGCTGTCAGCGACTTAAGGATCTGACGGCCCACAAAACCCGTGCCGCCCGTCAGTAGAACCGTCTGGTTCATAAGCGTCTCAACTCCGGTACTGCCACCACGAATTTCGTTCCCTGCTCGGCAAGGCCCCGGTTTTGTTCCTTGACCTCCGCCGCGATGTTCCACGGCAGGATCAGCACATAGTCCGGCCGCTGCGAGGCCAACGCCTGCGGCGCAAGTATGGGGATGTGGCTGCCTGGCAGGTACAGGCCTTGCTTGGCCGGCGCCGCATCGCAGACGAATGGCAGCAGGTCGGGTTTGACGCCGGCGTAGTTCAGCAGCGTATTGCCCTTGGCTGCCGCGCCGTAGGCCGCTACGGTCTTGCCCAAACGCTTTTGCTCGATCAGGAAGGCCAGCAGATCGTTCTTGACGCGGTCGGCGCGCGCCTGAAAGGCCTGGTACGTGGCCAGGTCCAGCAGGCCTCCTTCCTTTTCCAGCCGCAGCACGCGCTCGACGTCGGGCTGTTGTTCGAGCGCCGCCTCGGCGTGGCAGCCGTGGATCCGCACGCTGCCGCCGTGCGTGGGCAGCTCCTCGATGTCGTAGACGCGCAGCCCGCAGGCTTCGAAGATCCGCCGCACTGCATGCACGGAAAGGTAAGAGAAATGCTCGTGATAGATGGTGTCGAACTGGTTGTTCTGGATCAGGTGCAGCAGGTGCGGGAACTCGAGCGTGATGGTGCCTTCGGGCTTCAGGGCCGCAGCCAAGCCCCGCGTGAAGTCGTTGATGTCGGGCACGTGCGCGTAGACGTTGTTGCCCGCGATCAGGTCGGCCTGACGGCCCTCGCTGGCCAATTGGCGGCCCAATGATTCGCCGAAGAACTCGCGCAGCACTGGTACGCCGATGCTTTCAGCCGCGGCCGCGGTGCTGGCCGTCGGTTCGATGCCCAGGCAGGGAACGCCGTCCGCGACGAAGTTCTTCAGCAGATAGCCGTCGTTGGAGGCGACCTCGATCACGAAGCTCTCTTGATGCAGTCCGAGACGTCGGGTCATGGCCTGCGCATACTGGCGCGCATGGGCCAGCCATCCGCTGGACGTGCTGGAAAAGTAGGCGTATTCCGGGCCGAACAGTTCGTCTGCCTGCGCGTAATCCTCGGTTTGCACCAGCCAGCACTGGTCGCAGACGCGGGTGCTCAGCGGATAGTAGGTCTCGGGCTGTGCGAGATCCTCGGCTTTCAAGTAGGCGTTGGAGGGCGGAGCGTAGCCCAGGTTGAGGAATGCATGACGCAGCAAGGCGCCGCAATGACGGCAATTCATTGATTCAGGTCCAATCCGGTAAAGTCCTCGGGCAGCCTGGGAAACGCTCGATCGCGCTCAGATTGCAGGGCGAGGGGCAGGGGCCATTCGATCGCGAGCGCCGGGTCGGTGGCTGATATGCCGCCTTCGGCCTGGGCGGCATAGGGGGCGGAGTGCAGGTACAGCAGTTCGCAGTCCTCGCTCAGCGCTTGAAAACCGTGCGCGAACCCCTCGGGAATCAGCAGGGCGCGGGCGTTGTCGGCCGATAGCTCGACGGCGTGCCATTGCAGGAAGGTGGGTGACCCGGCCCGCAGGTCCAGGGCCACATCCCATACCGCGCCGCGCACGCAGCTCACGAGCTTCATCTCGGCGTGCGGCGGGCGTTGGAAATGCATGCCCCGCACCGTGCCTTTGGTGCGGGTCCAGGTGTGATTGATTTGCGCAATGGGTTTGTGCCAGCCGGCCGCGGCCAGTTCCTCGGCGCAGAACAGCCGCGACAGGAATCCTCGCTCATCGCCCAGGCGCTGGCGCTCGACGACATGCAAGCCTTCGATGCCGATTTCTGTGACCGCAAAACGGCTCATGGCGCTGCTCCCAGCGCCTCGAAAGCCTGAATGTCGACCTCGCATAGCGCACGGGCATCTGCACCCGCGCGCTGGTTGCGGTACCAAGTCATGGTTCTGCGGATCGACGTCTCCAGGTCCCAGCGCGGGTGCACGTTCAGCGTTTCGCGCGCCCGGGCGATCTCCAGCGCCAGCCAGCCGGCCTCATGCGGCCCTTCGGTGCCGTCGCCCCACTGGATGTCTCCGTGGCCGTAGGCCTGCCGCGCCAAGGCGATGACCTGACGCACCGTGGCGGCCTCGTGCGTGTGGGGGCCGAAGTTGTATGCGGCGGCGGGCGCCGACCGGGCATGCAGGGCTTGAGCCAGGCGCAGATAGGCGCTTACCGGTTCCAATACGTGTTGCCAGGGCCGGATGGCCTGGGGGCGGCGTATCGGCAAGGGGTGACCTGATTGCCAGCAACGGATCGCATCGGGAATCAGCCTGTCGGCCGCCCAATCGCCCCCGCCGATCACATTGCCCGCCCGCGCTGACGCCATGGCCAGGCCCTGCGGGGAAAGCCAGGTGTCGCGGTAGCTGGCTATTACGAGTTCGCTGGCCGCCTTGCTGGCGCTGTAGGGGTCATGCCCGCCCAGCGCATCGTCCTCGCGGTAAGGATAGGCGTGTTCCAGGTTGCGGTAGACCTTGTCCGTCGTCACCATCACTGCGGCCGCTACGCTGTCCAGGCCACGCAGCGCATCGAGCACATGCGCGGTGCCCATGACGTTGGCGGCGTAAGTTCCCAGGGGATCCGCATATCCGGTGCGCACCAGCGCTTGCGCGGCCAGGTGGAAAACGATTTCGGGCCTGGACCGGCGGATTTGGTCAGCCAAGCCGTGCGCGTCGCGGATGTCGATGTAGTGGCTGTCGCAGAGATCGCCGACCCGCGCCAACTCGTACAGATTCGGTTCGCCGGCTGGCGCCAGCGCGATACCCGTTACCTGGGCGCCCAGGCGATGCAGCCATAGGGCGAGCCAGCTTCCCTTGAAACCGGTGTGCCCGGTCAGCAGCACCCGTCGGCCTTGCCAGAAGGCGGGATCGGGATTGGCCAGGACAGTGTCGTCCGGCTGTTTCACGCCCAGACCTTCCACGGCGCTTGACCCGACGCCCATAGGTCTTCCAGCAGGTTCTTTTCCCGCAAGGTGTCCATGGGTTGCCAGAAACCCTCATGTTCGAATGACATCAATTGGCCGTCGCGCGCAAGCGAAGTCAGCGGATCGCCCTCCCAACTGGTCTGGTCGCCCTCGATACGGTCCAGGCAAGCGGGCGAAAGCACAAAAAAGCCGCCATTGATCAGGCCGCCGTCACCGCGGGGTTTCTCGGTGAAGCCCGTCACCTGATTGCCCTCGCGCTTGAGCGCGCCGTAACGTCCCGGCGGCTGCACCGCCGTTACCGTCGCCAGGCGGCCGGCCTCGCGGTGAAAGCGGATCGACGCGCCGATGTCCACGTCGCTCAGGCCGTCTCCGTAGGTGAAGCAGAAAGCGTCGTCATTCTTGACGTAGTCGCGCACGCGCTTCAGGCGTCCGCCCGTCAAGGTGCTTTCGCCCGTGTCGACCAGCGTCACCCGCCAGGGTTCGGCGTGCCGCTGGTGAACTTCCATGCGATTGGTGCTCATGTCGAACGTGACGTCCGACATATGCAGGAAGTAGTTGGCGAAGTACTCCTTGATGACATATCCCTTGTAGCCGCAACAGATCACGAAGTCGTGAATGCCATGATGCGAATACATCTTCAGGATGTGCCACAGGATGGGCTTGCCGCCTATTTCCACCATGGGCTTGGGCTTCAGGTGCGTTTCTTCGGAGATCCGGGTGCCCAGACCCCCGGCCAAAATGACTGCCTTCACGTCGATGCCTTTGAAGAAGGAATCCCGTCCTCCTATCAGATCGCGCGGCATCTGGAAGGGCCGGGAAACGGCTCTAAATTTCGTGATGCAGTATAGGAAAAGCTACCCCCAGTCAATCTATGGAAAAAGGGGTGGAAAACCCAGATTGATGGAGCGCATGGAGCCTTGGGTTTCCCTGCTGGAGCCCGGGCCCGATCGGTGCCAGGCCCCCGGCGTTCCTGGGCCGGCAACACTGGCTGGCAGTCCCCGTCCAGCGGGGTCAGGCGGCAGTCTGCCCGTCGCGTTCGCGGAACGCCGCGGCGCAGCTTGCGCAGATCGCCGCCGTGATGCCCTGGCGCGCATGCTCGCGCCGCTCCAGCATGCCGATGGCGCGCGCCATCGGCCCCAGGTCCTGCGGCAGCGTGAGAATCCGCAGTTCCGGACTGTGCTGCCAGTTGGAGCCGTTGATCAGCGGCAACAGCGTCACGCCGACTTCCTGGCGCACCAGTTCGACCAGGGTCTCGATCGCGTTGAGTTCCAGGAATTCATTCAGCGGCACCGCCAGGCGGCGCAGCAGCCGGTCTATCTGCAGGCCGGTGCGCTGGGTGCGGTCAAAGCGCAGGAAGGGGTTCTGCGCCAGCACCTGGCGCGCGTCTTCGCCTGGCGCCGAGCGCGGCGCGATCACCACCAGTTGCTCTTCATATAGCGCGGTCCAGCGCGTGCTGGCCATCTTGCGCCCGGCCTCCACCAGGAAGGCCGCGTCCAGCTCGCCGTCCTCGACCTTGCCCGCCAGCTCGCTGGCCTTGCCCGACAGGATGCGCACGTCCAGCTTGGGGTGCTGCTTCTTCATGCCCGATACGACCTTGGACAGGGTGCCCATGCAGGACACGATGCTGCCCACGGCGACTGACCCGGCCAGCTCGCCCGGTACGGTGCGCGGCAGCCGCATGCGGTCGTAAAGGTCCAGCAAGTGCTTGATTTCAGGGAGTAATTCCCGGCCGGCGGCGTTCAGGATGGCGAGCCGGCCGCTGCGGTCGAAGAGTTCGCGGCCCAGTTCCGCTTCCAGGGAGCGCATCTGGAAGCTGACGGCGGCCTGCGTCAGCGCCACCTGTTCAGCCGCTTCCGAAAAGGAACCGTGGTGTGCGACCGCCAGGAAAGTGCGCAGAAAGCGGATGGTACTCACAAAAATCTCTTTTATGACGGAACAAAATTTCAAATTGATTTAATTAAACCACGGGAGTAACTTCGGCCGCTTACCCGTTATGAGACTAGCCACATGAAATCCTTCGACTGGGGCAACCCGTATCCTTCCGTCCGCATTCCGCTGTTCGCCCGCAATGTGGTGTCCACGTCGCATCCGCTGGCGGCCCAGGCAGGGTTGCGCATGCTGCTCAAGGGCGGCAATGCCGTGGACGCCGCCATCGCCGCGGCCGCCACCATCGTCCTGGTCGAACCCGTGTCCTGCGGCCTGGGCGGCGACTGTTTCGCCATCGTCTGGGACGGCAAGGAATTGCACGGCCTGAACTCCTCGGGCGTGGCACCGGCGGCCTGGAGCACCGAATACTTCAAGCGCAAGCACGGCGTGGGCGCCAACGGCCTGGCGATCCAGCCCAAGCGCGGCTGGGACGCCGTGACGGTGCCGGGCGTGGTGGCTGGCTGGGCCGCGCTGCATGAAAAGCTGGGCAAGCTGCCGTTCGAGCAACTGTTCGAACCCGCCATCGAAATCGCCGAGCGCGGCTACGCCGTGCCGCCGGTGGTGGCGCACAAGTGGGCCGCCGCGGCCGAGGAACTGAAATCGCAGCCGGGCTACGCCCAGGCCTTCCTGCCCGAAGGCCGCGCGCCCAAGGTCGGCGAACACTTCCGCTTCCCGGACGCTGCCAATACGTTGCGCCGCATCGCCGCCTCCAAGGGCCGCGACTTCTATGAAGGCGAACTGGCCGAGCGCATCGCCGCTTTCAGCCAGGAATGCGGCGGCGCCATGACCCTGGAAGACCTGCGCAACTACCGCCCGGAATGGGTCAAGCCCATTTCCAAGTCCTATCGCGGCTACGAGCTGCACGAGATCCCGCCGAACGGGCAGGGCATTGCCGCGCTGATCGCGCTGGGCATCGTCGAACGCTTCGACATGGCCGACATCCCGGTGGACTCGGTGCAGTCGCAGCACATCCAGATCGAAGCCATGAAGCTGGCTTTCGCCGACCTGTACAAGTACGTGGCGGATCCGCGTTCCATGCAGGTGACGCCGGAGCAGATGCTGTCGGACGCCTACCTGGACAGCCGCGCCAAACTGATCCGCCTGGACCGCGCCACCCATTTCGAGGCGGGCCGTCCGCACGCCGGCGGCACCATCTACCTGACCGCCGCCGATGAAAACGGCATGATGATCTCGTTCATCCAGTCCAACTACATGGGCTTCGGCTCGGGCGTGGTGGTGCCGGGCACCGGCATCAGCATGCAGAATCGCGGCGTGGGCTTCTCGATGGACCCGAAGTCGGCCAACGTGGTCGAAGGCGGCAAGCGTCCCTTCCACACCATCATCCCGGGCTTCCTGACCCGCGGCGGCAAGCCGGTCATGAGCTTTGGCGTGATGGGCGGCGACATGCAGCCGCAAGGCCACATGCAGACCGTGGTGCGCATGCTGGACTATCACCAGAATCCGCAGGCCGCCTGCTGCGCGCCGCGCTGGAAGGTCAACCGCGATTTCACGCTGGACATCGAGACCAATATGAAGGCTTCCACCATTGCGGGCCTGAAAGACCTCGGGCATGCTTTGAAGTCGGTCGACGATCCGTACATGGATTTCGGCGCGGGCCAGTTCATCTGGCGCATGTCCGAAAACGACAACGAGCTTGGCTACGTCGCCGCCAGCGACAGCCGGCGCGATGGTCAGGCGGTCGGCTTCTAATACGCAATAGCGCAGCCACAAGGGGAATTTAAATAATGAAACGCTTGACCTTGACCTTCGGCGCCAGCCTGCTGGCGCTGGCCGCGGGCGCGGCTTCCGCCCAGAACATCCGGATCGGCCTGCAGGAAGATCCGGACGTGCTGGACCCGCACCGGGCGCGCACGTACGTGGGCCGCATCGTCTTCACCTCGCTGTGCGACAAGCTGATCGACATCGATCCCAAGCTGCACTTCGTGCCGCAGCTGGCCACCTCGTGGTCGTTCAGTCCCGACAACAAGGTGCTGACCTTCAAGCTGCGCGAAGACGCGCTGTTCCATGACGGCTCCAAGTTCGACGCCGCCGCGGCCAAGGCCAACCTGGAACGGGCCATGTCCTTGCCGGACAGCCTGCGCAAGGGCGAACTGGCCTCGGTCGAAAAGGTCGACGCGCCTGATGCCGCGACGCTGGTGCTGACGCTGAAAAAGCCCGACGCCACCTTGCTGGCGCAACTGTCCGACCGCGCCGGCATGATGCTGTCGCCCAAGACCTTCACCGACGACGTCGCCGCCGTGGGCCGCAAGCCGGTGTGCTCCGGTCCCTACAAGTTCGTCGAACGCATCCAGAACGACCGCATCGTGCTGGAAAAATTCGACCAGTACTACGACGCCAAGGATTTCGCCTTCAAGCGCGTGACCTTCCTGCCGATCCCGGACACCACCGTGCGCCTGTCCAACCTGCGCGCGGGCGACCTGGACATGCTGGAACGCCTGAATCCCTCCGACGTGCCGCAGGTCAAGAGCGACGCCAGCCTGACTTTCGCGCCGGTGGCCGGCCTGGGCTTCCAGCAGTTCATGTTCAACGTCGCCAACGGCAAGCGCGCCGAGGACAATCCGTTCAAGAACAAGCTGGTGCGCCAGGCGTTCCAGTACGCCATCGACCGCAACGCCATCAGCGAAGTGGCCGGCGGCGGCATCTTCGATCCGGCGCAGCAGCCGTTCCCGCCCGCCAGCCCCTACCACAGCGACAAGTTCCCGCCGACCAAGCGCGACGTCGCCAAGGCCAAGGCGCTGCTCAAGCAGGCGGGCTTCGACCGCGTGAAGGCCGAGGTCATGTTCGGCAACAACACCACCACGTCCTCGATCGCCGAGATCGTGCAGGCCATGGCGTCCGAGGCGGGCTTCGACCTGTCGCTGCGCCCGACCGAGTACGCGGCCCTGCAGAAGGAATCGGCCGGCGGCAACTTCCAGGTCGTGATGCTGGGCTGGTCGGGCCGGGTCGATCCGGACGGCAACATCCACGCCTTCGTCACCTGCAAGGGCGCGCTGAACGACGGCCACTACTGCAACCCGGAAGTGGACAAGCTGCTGAACGAGGCCCGTACCGTGCCCGACGAAGCCAAGCGCAAGGCCATCTACGACCAGGCGCAGACCATCATCCAGGACGAATTGCCCGGGGTGTATAACTACTATCAGCCCTGGCCCTTCGCCATGGCCAAGAAGGTCAAGGGCTTCACGCCTTATCCTGACGGCATGATCCGCCTGAAAGGCGTGACGTTCGCGCAGAAGTGATCGCGGCGCGGCAGTCAAGCGCCGCGCCAGCCGGACGCGCTTCGCGCGTCCGGTTGTCGTTTGCGGCGGCAGGGCGCCGCGGTTTATCTTCCGCGCCCCGTCCGCCGTTCCTGTCTTACGGTTTCTCATATGCTTAAACTCATCTTGCGCCGCGTGCTCGTCGCGATACCGACACTGATACTGGTGTCGATGATCGTCTTCATGCTGCAGAAAATCCTGCCCGGCGACCCGGTGCTGACACTGGCCGGCGAAGAACGCGATCCGGCCGTCCTGGACTACTTGCGCGACAAGTACCGCCTCAACGATCCGCTGCCCGTGCAGTACGCCGCCTGGGCCGGACAGGTCCTGCAAGGCGACCTGGGCAAATCGCTGCGCACCGACGTTCCCGTCACCACGCTGATCGGCCAGAAGCTGCCGGTCACGCTGCAACTGGCCGCCATGGCCATGTTCTTCGCGCTGCTGATCGGCATTCCCATGGGGATCGTCGCCGCGGTGCGCAAGGGCAAGCCCATCGAAATGGGCGCCAACATCGCCGCGCTGTCAGGCATGTCCATCCCCAACTTCTGGCTCGGCATCATCCTCATCATGGTGGTGTCGGTGCAGTGGAAACTGCTGCCGGCCTCGGGCTACGTGTCGCCGTCCGAGGACTTCTGGCTGTCGATCAAGACCATGCTGATGCCGTCCCTGGTGCTGTCCACGGCCATCGCGGCCTACCTCATGCGCCATACCCGTTCGGCCATGCTGGAAGCCCTGTCGGCCGACTATGTGCGTACCGCGCGCGCCAAGGGCGTGTCGCCGCGCAGCGTGGTGCTGCGCCACGCCCTGCGCAATGCGCTCATGCCGATCGTCACGCTGGTGACGCTGCTGTTCGGCGAACTGCTGGCCGGCGCCGTGCTGACCGAGCAGGTCTTCACGATTCCGGGCTTCGGCAAGCTGGTGGTCGACGCGGTCTTTACGCGCGACTACGCGGTGGTGCAGGGCGTGGTGCTCTGCGTGGCGGTGGGTTTCATCATCATGAACCTGCTGGCCGACATCCTGTACATCCTGGTCAATCCCCGCCTGAGGCACTCATGAGCGCAATTCCTGCAACGGCCGCAGCCGTCACGCCGCCCCGCAGCCGCAACCGCGCCTGGGGCAAATTCAAGCGCAACCACATCGCCATGCTGGGCCTGGGGATCGTGCTGTTCTTTGTCGTGATCGCCATCCTGGCGCCGCTGATCGCCAGCCACGATCCCTTCCAGACCAGCTTCACCACCATCCGCAAGGCGCCCTCGGCGTCCTACTGGCTGGGCACGGACGAGCTGGGCCGCGACATCTTCAGCCGCATGGTCTATGGCGCCCGCGCCTCGCTGATGGCGGGCCTGGTGTCGGTCCTGATCGCGCTGGCGGTGGGCGTGCCCTTCGGCCTGGCCGCCGGCTACTTCGGCGGCTGGACCGACAGCATCATCTCCCGCGCCACCGAAGCGCTGCTGGCGATTCCCTTCCTGATCCTGGCCATCGCGCTGGCCGCGTTCCTTGGACCCAGCCTGACCAACGCCATGATCGCCATCGGCGTCTCGGCCGCGCCCAAATTCATCCGCCTCACGCGCGGACAGGTGCTGGCGGTCAAGAACGAGGACTACGTGCAGAGCGCGCGCGCGCTGGGCGCGTCCGACCTGCGCATCATCGGCCGGCACGTGTTCCCCAATGTGATGCCGCCCTTGATCGTGCAGGCCACCATCACCATCGCCACGGCCATCATCGCCGAGGCCAGCCTGTCGTTCCTGGGCCTGGGGCTGCAACCGCCGAATCCGTCCTGGGGTTCGATGCTGAACACCGCCAAGAACTTCATGACCCAGGCGCCCTGGATGTCCATCTTCCCCGGATCGGCCATTTTCCTGGTGGTGCTGGGCTTCAATCTGCTGGGCGACGGCCTGCGCGACGCGCTCGATCCGCGTCAGGAAAAGTAATCACCATGGCAACAACAATGGACCCCAAGCGCGTCGTCCAGGTCAACGACCTGACCGTGCGCTTCAAGACTCCCGAGCGCACCGTGGAAGCGGTGCGCAAAGTCTCCTTCCACGTCGACCGCGGCGAAACCCTGGCCATCGTCGGCGAATCCGGCTCGGGCAAGTCGGTGACCTCGCTTGCGCTGATGCGCCTGGTCGAGTATGGCGGCGGCCGTATCGTCAATGGCGGCATGCTGCTGCGCCGGCGCAGCGGTGAAGTGCTGGACCTGCTCAACGCGCCCGACAGCACGCTGCAGCGCGTGCGCGGCGCGGACGTGGCCATGATCTTCCAGGAGCCCATGACGTCCCTGAACCCCAGCTTCACGGCCGGCAACCAGATTGCCGAAGCCCTGCAGCTGCACCAGGGGCTGGACGCCGCCGCGGCCCGCGCCGAGACGCTGCGCATGCTGGAGCGGGTGCGCATCCCCGAGGCCCGCGCCATCCTGGACCGCTATCCGCACCAGCTATCGGGCGGCATGCGCCAGCGCGTCATGATCGCCATGGCGCTGTCGTGCAAGCCCCAGCTGCTGATCGCCGACGAGCCGACCACGGCCCTGGACGTGACCATCCAGGCCCAGATCCTGCAGCTGATCCGCCAGTTGCAGGAAGAAATGGACATGGGCGTGATCTTCATCACGCACGACATGGGCGTGGTGGCGGAAGTGGCCGACCGCGTGCTGGTCATGTATCGCGGCGACAAGGTGGAAGAGGGCAGCTCGGACGAGGTCTTCGCCCGTCCGCAGCACGCCTACACGCGCGCGCTGCTGTCGGCGGTGCCGCGGCTGGGCGCCATGCAGGGCACGGACGAGCCCGCGCCGTTCCCGCTGCTGCGCGTGGACGACGCCACGGCGCGACCGCAAGCCGCCGCGCCCGTCGCGGCCGCGTCCACCGTGCGCCGCGAAAACGGCCCCGTGCTGAAGGTGCGCGACCTGACCACCAGCTTCGACATCACCGGCGGCATCCTGGGCCGGGTGCAGAAGCGCGTGCACGCGGTTGAGAAGGTCAGTTTCGACCTGTATCCGGGCGAGACGCTGTCGCTGGTGGGCGAGTCCGGCTGCGGCAAGACCACCACCGGCCGTTCGCTGCTGCAGCTGGTCAAGAGCAAGGCCGGCAGCATCGAATTCGACGGCAAGAACATCGGCGCGCTGCGCGGCAGCGCCATGCAGACCCTGCGCCAGCACATCCAGTTCATCTTCCAGGATCCGTTCGCCTCGCTGGATCCGCGCATGACGGTGGGCTACTCCATCATGGAGCCGCTGCTGATCCACGGCGTGGCGCGCGGCAAGGCGGCGCAGGACCGGGTGCGCTGGCTGATGGACAAGTGCGGCCTGTTGCCGGAAATGATCGACCGCTATCCGCACGAGTTCTCGGGCGGCCAGCGCCAGCGCATCTGCATTGCGCGCGCCCTGGCGCTGAACCCCAAGGTGGTGATCGCCGACGAATCCGTGTCGGCGCTGGACGTGTCGATCCAGGCGCAGATCGTCAATCTGTTGCTGGACCTGCAGCGTGAACTGGGCGTGTCGTTCCTGTTCATCTCGCATGACATGGCGGTGGTCGAGCGCGTCAGCCACCGGGTGGCGGTGATGTATCTGGGCCAGATCGTCGAGATCGGCCCGCGCCGGGCCATCTTCGAGAACCCGCAGCATCCCTACACCAAGAAGCTGATGGCGGCGGTGCCCATCGCCGACCCGCAGCGCCGCCACCGCGAGCGCTCGCTGCTGGTCGACGAGATCCCCAGCCCGATGCGCAAGCTGGGCGACGATCCGCTGGTCGAGCCCCTGGTCGCCGTGGGCGAAGGCCACTTCGTGGCCCGCCATTCGATCGGGGTCTATTGAGGCAGAAGGCCGCCGGCTGGCAGCCGGCGGCATCCCCCCCGCTGCGTGCAGGGGGAGCCGAAACTAGCGCTTTTCGAGCGCCAGCTTCAGACCGAAGGCGATGAAGACCGCGCCCGTCATGCGGTCCAGCCCGCGCATCACGGCAGGCCGCGACAGCCAGCGCGCCAGCGGGCGCGTCGCCGCCACCAGCACGCCAAACCATACTATCCCCAGCATCGCGTGTATGCCTGCCAGCAGCAGGCTGAAGCGCAGCACGTCCGCGCCCGCGGGGATGAACTGCGGCAGGAAGGTGATGTAGAAGATCCCGATCTTCGGATTGAGGGCATTGGTCAGGCAGCCGCGCATGAACCAGCCGCCGGCGCTGGCCGCCGCGGCGGGGGCGGGCGGCGCGGAATCGGGGGCGGCTTGCTTGCCTCGCCGGGCGCCCCACAGCAGCTTCACCCCCAGATAGAACAGGTATAGCGCGGCGCAGATGCGCAGCGCGTCGTAGGCCAGGGTCGATACCAGCAGCAGCGATCCCAGGCCGAATGCCGCCACCACGCCCCAGGCCAGGCATCCGGCGGCGATACCCAGGCCAGCCATGAGCGCGCGGCGGCCGCCCTCGACGGCGGCGGTGCGCAGCACCAGGGCGGTATCCATGCCGGGCGTGACGGTCAGGATGGCGGCGGCCAGGGTAAAGGCGAGCAGGGCGGCGGTGGCGGTCATGGGCGGGGTCCGGTAGCGGGCGTGGCAAGGCGGAGCTGGCCAGTGTAGCGCCGCCGGGCCGGCGTCCGCGGCCGTCCGTCGCCGTGGCGCAGCGCCGCAGGCGTTATCATGGCGGCCTTCAGCAATTCGCTACATTCACCGGATTTACGCCATGGCCCTGCGCGCCACCATCTACAAGGCCGAGCTCAACGTCGCCGACACCGACCGCCACTACTACGGCAGCCACTCGCTGACGGTCGCCCGCCATCCCTCGGAAACCGACGAGCGCATGATGGTGCGGCTGGTCGCCTACGCCCTGCACGCGCAGGAGGAACTGGCCTTCACCAAGGGCCTGAGCGACACCGACGAGCCCGACCTGTGGGTCAAGGACCTGACCGGCGCGGTCAAGCTCTGGATCGAAGTCGGCCAGCCCGAAGAGCGCCGCATCCTGCGCGCCTGCGGCCGCGCCGACGAAGTCATCGTCTATTGCTATGGCGGTTCCGCCAGCAAGATCTGGTGGGACGGCGTGAAGAACAAGCTGGAACGCACGCGCAACCTCAAGATCGTGAACCTGCCGTCCGACCAGACCCGCGCCTTGGCCCAGCTGGCCGAGCGCACCATGCGTCTGAACGCCAACATTTCGGACGGCGTGGTGTATTTCTCGGCCGACAAGGGCGAGGTCAGCGTCGAGCCGGAAACCTGGCGCTAGGCTCCCGGCGGGCACGCTATTCGCGCTTGATGCCGGCTTGCTTGACCAGGGCCGGCCAGCGTTGGCGTTCCATGGCTATGAGCTTGGACAGCGCCGCGCCATCGGTGAGCTCCGGTACCGTGCCCATATTCTTCAGCGCGTCCAGAAAGGCCGTGTTTCCAGACATGCCGCGGATGGCCGCGCCGATTTCCGCGACCGCCGCCGGGTCCATGGCGGCCGGTCCGAACAAGGCGAACCAGGCATCGACCTGAAAATTGTCGATGCCGGCCTCCTGCATGGTTTGCACGTCGGGCAGGATGGCCGCGCGGTGGGCGCTGGTGACGGCCAGGGCGCGCAATTTTCCAGATTGGATGAACGGCAGCGCAGACGGCAGGTTGTCGAACAGCAGGTCGACCTCGCCGCCGAGCAGCGCGGTGATGGCCGGCGCGCCTCCCTGGTAGGGCACGTGGGTCAGGTTGAGGCTGGTGCGCGCCTTGAACAGTTCGCCCGTGAGATGCGGGCCGTTACCCGTGCCGGTAGAGGCGAAAAAGCCGCCGCCCTTCTTGTTTTTCAAGTAGGCGATCAGTTCCGGCACGGTCTTGGCCGGCGTGGCGGGATTGACCACCAGCACGTTCGGCACGCTGGCCACCAGGCTCAGCGCGGTCAGGTCCTTCTGCGAGTCATAGGGGATATTGGCGTAGGTGGCGTAATTCAGCGCCAGGTTGCCCGCGCTGCCCACGCCCAGCGTATAGCCGTCAGGCTCGGCGCGGGCAACCTGGTTCGCTCCCAGCCCGCCGCCCGCGCCGGGCTTGTTTTCGACCGCGACCGGCTGTTTCAGCGCCTGCATCAATTGCTGTCCCAGCGCGCGCGCCAGCAGGTCCGTCGTGCCTCCCGGCGGATACCCCACCAGCAGTCTGATCGGTTTGGAGGGGTAATCCGGCGGCGCCGCCGTGGCGCCAGCGGCGAGGATGGACAGCGCCAGGCCCAGCAGCGTTTTTCCCAGTGGTATGCCTTTCATGGTTTGTCTCCGTGTGGCGGGGCTATTGTTGTTTGAATACGGTCCAGAGCTTGCCGTCGGCGCTGTCGCCGCCGTCGTTTTCCAGGTCCACGGCCAGGCGCAGTATGGCGGCATTGAAGCGGAAAGGGGGACGGTAGGCCTCGGTCAGCGGCACGCCCGCCAACCCGCAGGTCAGACCGGCGGTGGTGCTGTAGGTCCACCAGGTTTTCGGCAGCTCAAGTTCTCCCATCAGTTCGCCGTTGACGCGTAGCGCGATGCGTCCGGCATTCTGGCCAGTGCGCGTGAATTGCAGCGTGACGGTGGCGGTGCCTTGCGGCAGCGGGACCGCCAGGCGATGGGCGACGGTTTCCGTATAGATGTACTCGTAGACCAGTTCACCGCCCAGGGCGTACAAGGCAAAGCCGGCGAATCTGCTGCCCCAGGAAAAGACCACACCTTCGGTGGCGCTCGACAGGTCCGCCAATTCCGCCGTGATGCAGTAGCTGCGGTCGCTGATTTCCGGAACCATGAAGCGGTCGATGCGCGCCATGTCCGGCTGGAATTCGTAGTGCGTGCGGGTTTGCGTGCCCAGGAAGTCGCGGGCGCGCTCGGCCTCGCGGTCGTCCAGCGGCAGCACGCCGAACTCGTCCGCCTGCTGCCACCACAGGTCCAGCAGTTCCCGCAGCTTGTCGGGATGGGACTGGGCCAGATCGCGCGTTTCGGTGAAATCGTCGTCCAGCTTGTAGAGTTCCCAGCGGTCCTCGGTGTCGTAGTCCTGGCCCTTGACGTGGCGCGCCACGGCTTTCCAGCCGCGATCCCAGATGGCGCGGTCGCCCAGCAGTTCGAAATACTGGGTGGTCTTGGCGGTGGGGGCATCGGGCTCGGCAAAGCTGTAGCGCATGCTCACGCCATGCAGCGGCAGCTGCTTGTAGCCCTGGTGGACGGATGGCGGCTCCACGCCCAGGCAGTCGAGCACCGTCGGGACGACGTCGATCACATGATGAAACTGGGTGCGCAGCCCGCCGGCCTGCTTGATGCGTTCCGGCCAGTGCATGATCAGCGGGGCGCGCACGCCGCCGCCATGGGTGTCCTTCTTGAACCACTTGAGCGGAGTGTTGGAAACCTGCGCCCATCCCATCGGGTAATGGCTGAATGAATGCTCGCTGCCAATCAGGTCGATATGGGGCAGGGCGGAGGCCACGGTTTCCTGTTCGTGGGTCATGTGCTTGCGCATATTGATCGCGCCCGTGGGGCCGCCCTCGGCGCTGGCGCCGTTATCCGACAGCAGCACGATCAGCGTGTTGTCCAGCTGTCCGATGGACCGCAGATAATCCACCAGGCGGCCGATCTCGGCATCGGTATGGTCCAGGAACGCCGCGTAGGTTTCCTGCAGACGGCAGCCCAGGCGCCGCATGTCTTCCGACAGATCTTCCCATGCGCCTATGCCGGGATTGCGGGGAGCCATCTCCGCATTCTGCGGAACCACGCCCATGGCCTTTTGCCGGGCGAAACGTTCGGCGCGCACGGCGTCCCAACCCTGGTCGTAACGGCCCTTGTACTTCTGGATGTAGTTGGCGGGAACCTGGTGCGGCCAGTGGCAGGCGCCAAAAGCCAGGTAGCTGAAAAATGGCCGGTTGTCGGACGAGGTCACGTGATCGCGGATCTGCGAGATGGTCTTGTCGACCAGGTCGGATGACAGGTGGTATCCCGGTTGCGGCGCGATATGAATGGGGTGGTTGTCCTCGTAGAGCTCGGGATTCCATTGGTCGATCAGGGCGCCATGAAAGCCGTACCAGCGGGAGAACCCGCGGCCCAGCGGCCAGTCGCCGTGCGGCCCCGATGCACCGTAATCGGCGAGATTGGTCAGATGCCATTTGCCGGTGGCGTAGCAGCCATAGGCATAGTCGCCCAGGATCTCCGGCAAGGTGGCGGCCTGGCGGGTGATCCGCCCTTGATAAGAGGGATAGCCGTTGGCCCATTCCGAAATGATGCCCACGCCGACCGAATGCGCGTTGCGCCCGGTCATGAGGCAGGCCCGGGTGGGCGAACACATGGCGGTGACATGGAAGTTGGTATAGCGCAGCCCGCCCGCAGCCAGCCGGTCCATGTTCGGGGTGTGGATCTCGGAGCCGTAGCAGCCCAGGTCGGAGAAGCCTACGTCGTCGAGCACCAGGAAGAGGACGTTCGGCGCCTGTTCGGGAGCTGCTGGCTTGCGCGGCCAGTCCGGCGTCGAATCGCGGTAGGTCTTGCCGATGACGCCGTTGAACGAGTGGTCGTTGGGGTGAGGCATTGCGCGGTCTCCGTGGGTATCGATTCGTTGTGCCTGCATCGTAGGCCGCTGTACCGCAAAGCCAGTGGTACAGTTGGCCGCTACAGTTGGATATCCGCCATGGCCACCCATTTCCCGCCGGACCTTCTTTCCGAGCAGATCGCCAACCAGATCAAGCTGCAGATACGGCAGGGTGATCTGGCCCCAGGCGCCAAGCTGCCCTCGCTGCGGCACTACTCGCAGATCAAGGGGGTCGCCAAGAACACGGTGGTGCAGGCCTATGAACTGCTGGTGGCGGATGGCTATGTGGAGCCTCGCCATGGTTCGGGGTTCTACGTGGTGGGCGTGCCGCAGGCGCCGGTTTCGGCGGAGCGCTGGGCGCCGGCCCTGGATCACGCGCTGGCGGGCATCGGCATAGACCGGTCGGCGTTTCATCTGGCTGGAGGCGGCCATTCGGTGGGCGAGGGCCTGCCGCCCTCGGCCTGGCTGGAGAACTGCCGGCTCGACCGCTACATGCACAAGATCGGGCGCAGCGGGCTGGGCAGCGTGTTCCGCTACGGCGACCCCTACGGCTATCTGCCGTTGCGCCAGAGCATTTCGCAAAAGCTCGGCGCCTATGGCATCGAGGCGCGTTCGGACCAGATCATCCTCACCCAGGGCGCCTACCAGGCGGTCGATATCCTGATCCGCCACATGGTCCGGCCGGGAGACACCGTGCTGGTCGACGCGCCCGGCTTTTATCCCACCTTCAACAAGCTCAGCCTGCAAGGCGCAAGAATCATTGGGGTGCCCCGAACGCCGCTAGGGCCCGATCTGGTTTTTCTGAAGCGGGCGCTGCGGGCCAGCCGGGCCAAGCTGTTCTTCACGCAGTCCGTGGGCCATAACCCGACGGGCAGCGACATTTCTGCGGAAACAGCGCGCGAGCTGCTGGCGCTGGCGGCTTCGGCGGGGCTGACGATCGTCGACGATGATGCGCTGGCGGACTACAAGCCGGGGCATTGCGCGCGCCTGGCCTCGCTGGACCAGCTGGAAAACACGATATATGTGGGGAGTTTTTCCAAGTCGCTGTCCAGCGTGGTGCGCGTCGGCTTCCTGGCCTGTGCGCCGCGGCATGTCAGGGAACTGGTGTCGGTCAAGACCGTGCTGTCGCTCAACAGCTCCCCGTTCGCCGAGCGCACGGTTCATGCGGTGATCACTGAAGGACGATTCCACAAGCACGTGCTGGACCTGCAACAGCGGACCCGGCGCGCCGTGAAGGATGCGCTCAGGCAGTTTGGCAAGCATGGCGCGACCGTGTTCTGCACGCCCGAACATTCGCTCTTTCTCTGGGTCAAGCTGCCTGGCGTGGAGGACGCGGCGGCATGCACCCGTGCTCTGTTGGAACGCGGCTTCGCGCTGACGCCCGGGGCCATATTCCTGCCCGAGCCCGGAGCCGTCTCGCCGTGGTTCCGGTTCAATGTGGGCTTCATGCAGGATGCGGAGCGGATGTCCGCGTTGTGGCGAGCGATCGCGACGCAGCAGCGCGGAGCGTGAGGCCCGGGCCGCGCCGCGCGCCTCAGCCGCAGGCGTCGGCGGCCTGATTCCCGGGATCGGCGCAGGCGCGCCAGCGGGCCTCGTCCATGGCGGGCAGCAGCAGCACCCGGCTCATCAGGTCCGAATACCAGAAGATCCTGCCAGGCTTGTCGCGCATGGCCTGCCAGACGCGCGCCTGCGCGTCCGCCGAGAGCGGCGCGCGGCCTTGCGCATCGGTCACGCCCTGGGCCAGGATGGTTTGCGTGTCCGGATTCCAGGACTGCATGTCCGGATCGTCCAGCGCCACCTCGTCGGCGATGCTGACGATGCGCCAGTCATTGCCCGGAACCTCGGTGGATAGCTGGTTCAACTCTGCCTGGTGCACCGGATAAGGGCGGGAGTCCGGGGAGGCGTGCGCGACGGAGGCGTAGGATTTGGCGCCATCCCCGGGGGAATAGCGGCGCACATAACGTTGTTTTGGCTGGCCCTCGGCATCATAGGTCTGGACCTGGAATGCGCCGCCTTGGGCGGCGGTATCGATGGCGCGCAGCAGGCGGCCTGCGGCGTCGCGTGCGTAGAACCGGCCGGCGGCCGGCTCTTGCCTGGCGTCGCAAGCTCCATCGCTGAAGGCGGTCAGTGCGCCCCGGGCATCGCGTTTCAGGCAGGCCTGGCCGCTTGCCTCGTAGGTGGCCGGCCGGCGCACCGCGGTCTGTTCGTACTCGACCACGCGCGTCAGGGCGCCGTTGCCGTCGTATTCCAGCGTGTAACCGCCCGACAGGAAGGGGGCGGCGTCGCCGCGCCGGGGCAGGTCGTAGGACTCCGCGCGGCACAGCCGGCCATCGTCGTCGAAGTACAACCTCGTGGGCGCCCGCGAGGCGCTCTCCAGCCGGTAGGCGGACCAATCGACCTTGTCCATCCAGGTCCGGGGCAGAGGATCGCCGGTTTCGTCGACCCATACCGGCTTGTTGCGGGCGGCAACGCGTTCGCCCTGGCGGCCCAGCAGGACACGGTCGCCGCCCAGGCCGACCGAGACGGGCACCGCCTTCAGCGCCACGGGCGCGGCGAAATCGACGGCGGCCGGGCCGCAGGCCGCCAGGGCAGGGCCGGCATGCGCGATGGCCGCCAGCAGCAGGACCAGTCGCTTACGCATATTGCTGCGTATCCATGAACTTCACCAGATCCCAGAATTCCTTGGACACGCCGCCCAGCCGCAGCTTGCCCTCATGTTCCTCGAACAGCAGGAAGGGGTAGGCGTCGCGCTCCAGGGTGCCGGGCGCGGGCAGGCGGTAGGGCTTGAAGTTTTCGGGGTCGTTGAAAAAAGACTCCAGCCGGCCGCCGCCGTCCACGTGCATGTAACGCACGCGCAATACTTGTTTCTGATACTTGGCCTGCGTTTCGGGGTAGTTGCCGCCGTCGCCCGCCACCACGGCGTTGGCCAGGGCGGCCAGGAAGACGCGTTGCAAGCCTGCGTAGTGGACCTCGCCGCTGGTGGAGTCGCCGGGCGCCTCCACCAGTGTCCTGACCAGCTGGGTGCCGCGGGAAGCCGGCACGATGGTCTTCGCGAACAGGCTGTCGATGTCGGCCTTGGCCGGATCGGGCGATTGCCGCAGGCGCTGCAGGTCGGCGCGGAAGTTCTCCAGCCATTGCCGGTAACGGGCGTTCTCCGCCTGGCGGTCGAACGCCTGGGCGTGGGCCAGGCCGCCGTGGAGGGTGATCAGGATGGCCAGTAGCAGGAGCCAGGCGCGTTGCAGCAGGCGGGTAGGGTGTTCCATAGGCCGGTGATCATATCGTTCAAAATGATGCTATTTTGGTGCAGAGCGTGACAAAATGTCAGTCATGGCCACCGGCATGGCCATGTCTATGAATCTCGTGTTGAGTCAGGTCCAGACATGCCAGCAACAGGTGACGTTCCCCCTGCATGCGCGCCCGCCGGCGGCGCGGAGAATGTGCAAACCGGGCTCGACGGCCCCCTGGACCGGCTCGTCCGCTTGGCCAGGCGGCAGTTCGGCGTGGACATGGCGCTGGTCGCCTGCAGCGACGCCGACGGCGTCTGGCAGGCCCAGGCAGGCGCCTTGCCTGCCGCCGCGGCCGGCACGCTTCCTTTCTCCGTGGATTGCCCGCTGCACGCCTGCGACGGCCGCCGGCTGGGTACGTTCCGGCTGCTGCACGGCCAGCCGCGGGACTTCGGCGACGAAGACCTGGATGCCTTGCACGATTTCGCCAAACTGGCCGTCGCGGCCGTCGAGAAGCGCGAGGCCCTGGCGGCGGAACGGGCGGCGGAAGACGGCTGGCGCACCGAGGCGCGCAATCTGTCCATGGCCATTGCAGGCAGCGGCACGGGCATCTGGGACCGCAATGTCGTAACCGGCGAAATCACCTATTCGCCGGGCTGGAAGGCCCTGCTGGGCTACGCCGAATCCGAAGTCACCAACCGCATCGAGGACTCCTACAAACGCCTGCACCCCGACGACGCCGACTATGTGCGCGCCGCCATGCAGGCGCATTTCGAGGGCAAGACCGAGAGCTACGAAGTCGAGCACCGCATCCTTTGCAAGGACGGCAGCTACAAGTGGATCTGCAGCCGCGGCAAGGTCGTCAGCCGCGACGCGCAGGGGCGGGCCTTGCGCATGATGGGCACCACCACCGACATCAGCGCGATGCGCGCGATGTCGGAACGCCTGCGGCGCACGGCGGACCTGCTGGTCAACCTGACCGACGCCGTGCCGGGCATGGTGTTCCAGTGCGGCCAGCGGCCCGGGGGCGGGTCGCGCTTCCTGTATGTCAGCGCGGGCATCTGGGACATGTTCGAACTCACGCCTTACGAGGTGCGCACCAACCCCGCGGCGATCGAGCTGCGCGTCCATCCCGAGGACCTGGCCACCTATCACGCCTCGCTGCAGGCCGCGGCCGCGGCGCAGACCCCTTGGCACCTGGAGTTCCGCGTCTGCCTGCCGCAGCAGGGCCTGCGCTGGCGCCAGGGCGACGCCAGTCCGCGCAAGGCGGCCGACGGCAGCGTGGTCTGGCACGGTTTCGTGACCGACATCACCGACCGCAAGCGCGCCGACTTCGAACTGCGCGAACTTGCCGCCACCGACGCCCTGACCACGCTGCCGAACCGCCGCCATTTCATGTCGCGCATCGCCGCGGAACTGGCCCGGATCAAGCGCCAGGGCAGCGATTGCGCCGCCGTGCTGATGTGCGACCTGGACCATTTCAAGCGCATCAACGACACCTGGGGCCACGCCATCGGCGACGGCGTGCTGCAGCACTTCGCCAATACGCTGCGGGCCCAACTGCGGGCGGTCGACCTGGTGGGGCGCATCGGCGGCGAGGAATTCGCCGTGGTGCTGCCGGATACCGACATCGAGCGCGCGCACGCCTTCGCCACGCGCGTGCAGCAGCGCATTGCGGCCGCGCCATTTTCGCTGGGCGACGACCGGCATATTCCGCTGACGGTCAGCATCGGCATCTCGACCATGCACACCATGGACGCGGACGCCGAGCTGGCGCTCAGCCGCAGCGACCGCGCCCTGTATTACGCCAAGCAGCGCGGGCGCAACCGGATCGAGTCCGCGCCCTCAGTGTTTTCCCGATAGAACAACCGTCCAAGCCATTTGTTCCATTGACGGTACATTAGGACACTCCTAGAGTTCCCGTCATGGGAACCTCATTACCTCTGCCGAAGTACCACCAGATCTACCTCGTCCTGCGCGAACAGGTGCAGGAAGGGCGCTTCGATCAGGACGGCGTGCCAGGCGAGCACGCGCTGGCCCACCAGTTCGACGTGGCCCGCATCACCATCCGCAAGGCCATGGAGATGCTGGTGGCAGACGGACTGGTGTCGCGCCGGCCCGGCCTGGGCACCTGGCCGCTGCGCGCGCCGGCGAATCCGGCCAGCGCGCCCAAGGCCAATCCGCCGCAGAAGGCGCACCTCACCGGCCTGCTGGAGAACATCGTCAACATGGGCCTGCGCACCTCGGTGCAGGTGCTGGACAGCGCCCTGGTGTCGGCGCCGCCCGTGGTGGCCGAGGCGCTGGACCTGGCGCCCGGCGCGCCCGTGCACAAGAGCCTGCGCGTGCGCAGCACCGAGGCCGGGCCGCTGTCCCACATCACGACCTACGTGCCGCAGGCCGTGGCCGATTTCACGCGCGCAGACCTGGAGCGCGAACCCCTGCTGATGTTGCTGGAAGCGGCCGGCGTGGAGTTCGGCGGCGCGACCCAGACCATTTCGGCGCGGCTGGCCGATGCGCAGGTGGCGCGCCACCTGGACGTGGCCGTGGGCTCCGCGCTGCTGGCCGTGACGCGCATCGTGCGCGACGTGAACGAGCGGCCGGTGCAGCTGCTGCAAGGCCTGTACCGCCCCGATCGCTATCAGTACCAGTTGCAGCTGTCACGCGTCGGCAGCATCGACGCCAAGGTATGGGTCAGCGAAGAGCTGTCCGCCCAATTCCATTGAACTCTCGGAGATCGCCCATGAATTCGCGCCGCACTTTCCTCTATCAATCCGCCGCCGCAGCTGCCCTGGTGTCGGCGCCATGGGTGGCCCGCGCCCAGGGCGCCAAACCCGTGAAGGTCGGCATCCTGCATCCGGTGACGGGGGCGCTGGCCTATTCGGGCCAGCAATGCCGCTTGGGCGCGCTGCTGGCGATCGAGGACATCAACAAGGCCGGCGGCATCAAGTCGCTGGGCGGCGCGCCGCTGGAAGCCATGCTGGGCGACGCGCAGTCGCGCCCCGAGGCGGGTTCGGCCGAGGTCGAGAAAATGAACGAGGCGGGCGTGTCGGCCATCGTCGGCGCCTATGCGTCGGCGATCTGCCTGGCCACCACGCAGACCGCGGCCAAGTACAACCTGCCGCACGTGGTGGACGTGGGCGTGGCCGACCAGATCGTCGAGCGGGGCCTGAAGAACACTTTCCGTTTCGGCCCGGGCTACCGCGCCTGTAGCGAACGCGCCATCACCGACCTGGCCGCGCTCAACGACGCGGCGGGCAAGCCGGCCAAGACCGTGATGATCGTGCACGAGGATTCGCTGTTCGGCACCGGCACCGCGGCGCTGCTGTCCAAGGCCCTGCCGCAGCATGGCTTCGAGGTCAAGGACGTGGTCAAGCATCCGAACCCGACCCGCGATTTCAACAACATCGTGCTGCGCATGAAGTCCCTCAATCCGGACATCGTGATCCCGGCCAACTACTACAACGAATACGCCTTGCTGCTGCGCGCCATGAAGCAGCAGAAGGTGCAGCCCAAGGCGATCTACTCGGTGCTGGGCGGCGCGGCCTCCAGCTACAAGTTCCTGAAGGAATTTCCCGACATCGCCAACGGCATCCTCGACTGCAACCACTGGTTCAACCCCAAGGACGCGCGCGTTGCCCCGCTGAAGGCGCGCGTGGAAGAGAAGGGCGCCTACTTCAGCTACGAGGTCTTCATGACCTATACCTCGGTGCTGCTGCTGGCCGACGCGCTGGAACGCGCCAAGTCCGCCGACCGCGCGGCCATCACCGAGGCGCTGGCCTCCAGCACCTTCTCGGACCACATCATGCCCTACGGCCCGACCAAGTTCGTGGACGGCCAGAACACCGGCGCGCAGCCTCTGCTGACGCAAGTGATCGGCGGCGACATCAAGGTCGTCATCCCGGCCGACTACCGCCAGGCCGATGCCATCTTCCCGCTGAAGGCCTGAGCGTGCTCGATCCCGCCATCCTCTTTTCCTCGGTGCTCAACGGCCTGACCACGGGCGCGGTGTACGCGCTGATCGCCCTGGGCCTGACCTTGATCTACGGCGTGCTGCACATCATCAACTTCGCCCATGGGGCGGCGTTGATGGTGGCGCTGTACGCCGTGTATCTGCTGAAGGACCGCCTCGGCATCGACCCCTACGCCGCCTTGCCGCTGGTGGTGGCGGGCATGTTCGCGCTGGGCTATGCCCTGCAGCGCTACGTGATCAACCGTGCCAGCCACGGCAAGGACGAGAACATCCTGCTGGTGACGCTGGGCCTGGCCATCGTGCTGGAGAACCTGGCGCTGGTGTGGTTCAAGTCGGACACGCGTACCATCGACACGGCCTACACGCTGTCCACGGTGGAGATCGGGCCGGCCATGATCGCCTTGCCCAAGATCATCGCCTTCTGGGGCGCGCTGGCGGTGGCGGCGGTGCTGTTCTGGATCATCCGCAGCACCGACCTGGGCCGGGCGATCCGCGCGGTGGCCAAGGAAAAGCAGGGCGCCAAGCTCATGGGCATAGACGTGGAAAAGGTCTACGCGCTGTCGTTCGGCATCGGCATGGCCTGCCTGGGCGCGGCGGCCTGCTTCCTGCTGCCGGCGTACTACGTGAATCCGCAGGTCGGCGGCGGCTTCGTGCTGGTGGCCTTCACCATCGTGGTGCTGGGCGGCATGGGCAGCTTCGTGGGCGCGCTGGTCGGCGGCCTGCTGATTGGCGTGGTGGAGTCCATCGGGGGCCTGTTCCTGGGCGACTCTCTGGGCCAGATGGGCATATTCGCGATCTTCATCGCGGTGCTGCTGTTTCGCCCGCAGGGGCTGTTCGGGGCGAGGGGCTGAGCATGGGCAAGGATCTTTTGACTATCGCGCTGTTCGGCGCGGCGCTGGCGGCCGCCGCCGCGCTGACGGAGTCGGGCGTCGCCCTGACCTTCGTGATGATGTCGCTGTACGCGGCGCTGCTGTCGCAGGCCTGGAACATCCTGGGCGGCTACGGCGGCCAGCTGTCGTTCGGCCATGCGCTGTTCTTCGGCGTGGGCGCTTATGCCCAGGCGCTGGGCCAGCTCAACCTGGGCATCAACCCCTGGCTGGCGCTGCCCATGGCCATCGCGCTGGGCGCGCTGGTCGGGCTGGCGGTGGGCGGGCTGACGTTCCGCTATGGCCTGAAAGGCTCCTATTTCGCGCTGGTGACGCTGGCGTTTGCGGAAGTGTTCCGCATCCTGGCGCTGTCGGTGTCGTTCACCGGGGGCGGCGTGGGTCTGATGGTGCCGTTGCAGGAGGGCGTGGCGAACATGCAGTTCGCTTCGCGCCGCGGCTACATCTACCTGCTGTTGGGCTTCGTGCTGCTGGCGCTGGTGGTTACGGCATGGCTGCGGCATTCGCGCTTCGGCGCCTATCTGCAGGCGGTGCGCGACAACGAGGACGCGGCGCGCGCCATCGGCGTGAATCCGCTGCGGGTCAAGCTCGGCGGCATCGCGCTGTCGGCCGCCTTCATGAGCGCGGCTGGGGCCTTCTACGTGCAGGTGTTCCAGTACATCGATCCGGGCATCGCCTTCGGCTCGGCCGTGTCGGTGGAGGCGCTGGTCGGCGCCATCGTCGGCGGCCTGGGCACTCTGTGGGGACCGCTGCTGGGGGCGGTCACGCTGCATGCGCTGAGCGACCTGACGCGCAACCTGTTCGGCGAGCTGCCGGGCATCAGCATGGTCATCTACGGCGTGGTGCTCATCGTGATCGTGATGTTCCTGCCCCGCGGCATCACCGGCAGCGGTCAGGCTTTGAGCCGGCTGTTCAATGCCAAGGAGCGCGCCCGTGTCTGAGATCCTGCTGCAAGCGCGCAATCTTTCCATCACTTTCGGCGGCCTGAAGGCAGTCCAGGACGTGAGCCTGGACGTACGCCAGGGCTCGCTGACGGCCCTGGTCGGCCCCAACGGCGCGGGCAAGACCACGCTGTTCGGCCTTTTGTCCGGATTCCTCAAGCCCGGTTCCGGTTCGGTGCATTTCGCCGGCGCGGACATCACCGGCCGCCCGCCGCATGAGTCGGCGCGGCTCGGGCTGACCCGCACCTTCCAGATCGTGCAGCCCTTCGGCGCGCAGACGGTGCGCCAGAACATCGCCGTGGGCGCGCACTTGCGCCTGGGCAACCGCCGCGAGGCGCTGGAAGCGGCCGAAGAGGTGGCCGCCCGTGTGAACCTGCAAGCCTTGCTGGACCGGCCGGCGGCGGACCTGACCGTGGCCGGACGCAAGCGACTGGAGCTGGCGCGCGCGCTGGCCACGCGGCCGCGCCTGCTGCTGCTGGACGAAGTATTGGCGGGGCTCAACCCCAGCGAGATCGACGAGATGATACCGGTGGTGAAGAAGCTGGCCGACGACGGCGTGACCGTGTTGATGATCGAACACGTGATGCGCGCGGTGATGAGCCTGGCCGAGCACGTCTGGGTGCTGGCGCAGGGCCGCCTGATCGCTTCGGGCACGCCGGGCGAGGTCACGCGCGATCCGGCGGTGGTCGAGGCCTATCTGGGCCAGGGCGCGGCGGCCAGGCTGGCCGCGCAGGGAGCGCCGGCATGAGCGCGCTGCTGGAAGTCCAGGGATTGCGCGCCGGCTACGGCCGCATGGAAGTGCTGCGCGGCGTCGACCTGCGGGTGGACCAGGGCGAGATCGTGGTGCTGTTGGGCAGCAACGGCGCCGGCAAGTCCACGCTGAACAACACGGTCTGCGGGCTGTGCCGGCCTTGGGGCGGCACGGTGCGCTTCGAAGGCCAGGACCTGACCGGCCGCCATTACCGCGACGTGGTCAAGGCCGGACTGATCCAGGTGCCCGAAGGCCGCCGCGTGTTCCCCAACCTGAGCGTGCGCGAGAACCTTGAACTGGGTTCGTTCACCCGGGCCCGCGAGCGCCGCGCGGCCAACCTGGAGAAAGTGCTGCACATCTTCCCGCGCCTGCGCGAGCGCCTGGCCCAGCTGGCCGGCACCATGTCCGGCGGTGAACAGCAGATGCTGGCCATCGGCCGCGGCCTGATGGCCGAGCCGCGCCTCCTGATCCTGGACGAGCCGTCGCTGGGCCTGTCGCCGCTGATGGTCGAAGAGCTGTTCGGCTTGATCGCGCGCCTGCATGGCGAGGGGCTGGCGATCCTGCTGGTGGAGCAGAACGTGGGCCAGTCGCTGGAAACGGGACAGCGCGCCTACGTGCTGGAAAACGGGGCGGTGCGCTATAGCGGCGCCTGCCCGGAATTGATGGCCAGCGACGACGTGCGCCGGGCCTATCTCGGGATGTAGCCATGGCCGAGCCTCAAACACTGGCGCAGAAGCTGATCGCGGCGGCCTGTGGCCGCGCTTGCGTCGCCGAGGGCGAAATCGTCACCTGCGCGGTCGACCTGGCCATGTTCCATGATTCCAGCGGCCCGCGCCGCCTGCAGCCCATGCTGCAGGAACTGGGCGCCACGCTGTGGGATCCGTCCAGGATCGTGCTGGTCATCGACCACTACGTGCCCGAATCCGACGACGAATCGCGCCGCATCGTGCGCATCGCGCGCGACTGGGCGGCCGAACAGCAGCTGCCCAACGTCTATGACTCGCTCGGCATCTGCCACGTGGTGGTGCCGCAGCACGGGCATATCCGTCCCGGCATGTTCTGCGTAGGCGGGGACTCGCATTCGCCCACGGGCGGCGCGTTCGGCGCCTACATGTTCGGCATCGGCAGCACCGAGATGCTGGGCGTGGCCGTCACCGGGCAGATCTGGGTGAAGGTGCCGCAGACCCTGATGATGCGCTGGAACGGCCGGCTGTCGGCTGGCGTGACCGCCAAGGACATGATGCTGCACATGATAGGCCGCTATGGCATGAACGGCGGCCGCTACCAGGCGGTGGAATTCTGCGGCGAGGCGGTGCGCGCCTTGTCGATGCAGGAACGCATGACCTTGTCCAACATGAGCGCGGAGCTGGGCTCGCAGGTCGGCCTGATTGCGCCGGATGCCACCACGGTTGCCTACCTGCGCGAGGCAGGCGTCACGGACGAGATCGATCTGGCGCGCTGGCGCAGCGACGAAGGCGCGCAGGCCGAGTGGCACGAATTCGACGCCGCGGCGCTGGCGCCGCAGGTTGCCGCGCCGCACAGCCCGGCCAATGCGCGCGACGTGGATCAGTATGGCGACGTGCCGCTGCAGGTGGCCTACATCGGCGCCTGCACCGGCGCCAAGCTGGAGGACCTGCGCGCCGCGGCCAGCGTGCTGCGCGGCCGCCGGCTGGCCGCCGGCATGCGCCTGATGGTGGCGCCGGCCAGCCAGCAGGACCAGCGCCAGGCCGAGGCGGAAGGGGTGATGCAGACGCTGCGCGAGGCCGGCGCCGATGTGCTGGCCACCTCCTGCGGCGCCTGTGCGGGCTATGGCGGGTCCATCCCGGACGGCGCCAGCGTCATCGCCACCACGGCGCGCAATTTCAAGGGGCGCATGGGCTCGGAGACGGCCCAGGTCTATCTGGCCTCGCCCTATACGGTGGCGGCATCGGCGGTAGCCGGCCGCATCGTCGATCCCCGGGAGTTCATGGCATGACCGAGCAGTCCGTGACGCACCGCGTCTGGCGCGTGGGCGCAGATATCGACACCGACGCGTTGGCGCCGGGCGCCTATATGAAGTTCGGCATCGACGAGATCGCGCGCCATTGCCTGCAGCGCGTGCGGCCCGAGTTCGCCGCCGGCGCGCGGCCGGGCGACGTGCTGGTGGCCGGCCCCAACTTCGGCATCGGCTCCTCGCGCGAGCAGGCGGCCGCGGCGCTGGTGCGCCTGGGCATCGCCGCGGTGGTCGCGCCATCCTTCAACGGCCTGTATTTCCGCAACGCCTTCAACGTGGGCCTGCTGCTGTTGACCTGCCCACAGGCCGAAACCCTGCAAGAGGGCGAGCGCATCGCCCTGGACCCCGCCGCCGGCCGCATCCGCCGCGCCGCGGGGCAACCCGCGGAACTGCATTGCGACACCGTGCCCGCCTTCCTGCTGGAAATGGTGCAGGCCGGCGGACTGCTGAATTTGCTGAAACAGCGCAAGACTCATTAGGAACCACATCATGCTTGATCCCGTCACACTCGCGGTCCTGAAAGGCCGCCTGGAACAGATCGCCGACGAGATGGACGCCACGCTGTACCGCAGCGCGTTCAATCCCATCATCGCCGAGGCCCATGACGCCTGCCACGGCATGTACGATGCCGCCACCGGCGCCACGCTGGTGCAGGGCAAGTCCGGCCTGCCGGTATTCGTGGGCGCGATGGCCTTTGCCGTCAAGGCCGCGGCCAAGGCGGCCGCCGAGCGCGGCGGCATGGTCGACGGCGACGTCTGGCTGTTCAACGATCCCTACGAAGGCGGCACCCACGCCAATGACTTCAAGCTGGTGCGTCCGGTGTTCCGCGACGGCAAGCTGTTCTGCTTCCTGGCCTCGGCGGCCCATTGGCATGACGTCGGCGGCGCGGTGCCGGGCAACTACAACCCCGCCGCCACCGAATGCTGGCAGGAAGCCGTGCAGATTCCGCCGGTGCGCATCGTGCGCGCGGGCGTGCTGGACCTGGACGTGCTGGCCATCCTGAAGGCCAACACGCGCCTGCCGGACAGCCTTTGGGGCGACCTGAACGGGCAGCTGGCGGCGCTCGAACTGGGCGCGGGCCGGCTGGACGGCCTGCTCGACGAATACGGCGACGCCACCGTGCTGGAATCGCTGGACACCTTGCGGGAGCGGGCGCGCCGCCTGATGCGCGACCACATCTCGCGCCTGCCCGACGGCGAGTACGCCTTCGAGGACATGCTGGACAACGACGGCGTGCGCGACCAGCCGCTGCGCATCGCGCTCAAGCTCATCGTCCAGGGCGACCGCCTGACGCTGGATTTCACCGGCACTTCGCCTGCCTGCGCCGGGCCGGTGAATATCTCCCGCGCCACGGCGATCGCGGCCTGCTATGTGGCCCTGAAACACCTGTTCCCGGACGTGCCGGCCAATGCCGGCGTGCTGGACGCGGTGGACGTGGTGCTTCCGGACGGCCTGGTGATCTCGGCGGACCGCCCGCGACCGGTCGGAGGCTACACGGAAACCATTCTGCGCATGATCGACGTGATCTTCTGCGCCATGGCCCAGGCCGAGCCAGCGCGCGCGCTGGCGCAGGCCTACGGCACCATCAATGCCTTGTCGATCGCCGGCTACCGTAGCGACCCCGCCCGGCGCGGCCAGCGCTGGGTGATGTTCAGCTTCTTTGGCGGCGGCCATGGCGGCCACTCGGACGGCGACGGGCTCAGCCATGGCAACGCGCCCATCTCCACGGCCACCATTCCGCCGCTGGAAATCCTGGAAGCGGCCTATCCCGTGCGTTTCACGCAATGGGCGCTGCGGCCCGATTCGGCGGGCGACGGCCAGCACCGCGGCGGGCTGGGCGCCATCTATGAAATCGAACTTCTGGAAGACAGCGCCGAGGCCTTCATCTTCGGCGAACGCGGCAAGAGCGCGCCCAAGGGTATCGCCGGCGGCAGGGAAGCGGCGCTGAACGTCTTCCGCTATCAGCAGGACGGCGGCTGGCAGACGCCACCCATGCGTTCAAAGATGCTGGGCATCCAGCTCAAGCGCGGCGACCGGGTGCGCCTGGAAACACCGGGAGGAGGCGGTTATGGCGAGCCTGCCGCGCGCACGCAGGCGGCGCGCGAGCATGACCGCAAGATGGGTTACGTGAGCGGAAATCTGAAGGAGCAGTCGGCATGAGCGCGGCACAAGGTTTGGTCGTAGGCGTGGACGTGGGCGGTACGTTCACCGATATATTCGTGCTGGACGAGGCGGGCGGCAGCGCCCGCGTGGTGAAGGTGCCTTCCACTCGCGGCGAGGAAGCGCGCGGCTTCATGAACGGCATCGCCCGAGTGGCCGACGGCGCGGACGCCATCGCCACCATCGTGCACGGCACGACGGTAGGCACCAACGCGCTGCTGGAGCGCAAGGTGGCGCGCACCGGCATCATCACCACGGCCGGCTTTCGCGACGTGCTGGAAATGCGCCGGCGCGACCGGCCCCAGACCTGGGGCCTGCGCGGCAACTATGAGCCGGTGGTCCCGCGCGACCTGCGTCTGGAAGTCGAAGAGCGCGTGCTGGCCGACGGCACCTTGCATACGCCAGTGAACCTGGCCCAGGTCGAGGCCGCGGCCCGCCAATTGCTGGAGCAGGGCTGCGAGGCGGTCTGCCTCTTTTTCGTCAACGCCTATGCCAATCCGGCCAACGAGGCGCAGGCCGCGGCCTGCGTGCGCGCGCTGTGGCCCAACGGCAACGTCACCGCCGCCACCGAGGTGCTGCCCGAGATCCGCGAATTCGAGCGCTGCTCCACGGCCGTGCTCAACGCCGCGCTGCAGCCGGTGGTCGGCGGCTATCTGACCCGGCTGGAAGCGGACCTGAAGGACAACGGCTTCGGCGGCGAACTGCTGGTGGTGCAGAGCAACGGCGGCGTGATGTCGCGCCAGACGGCCTGCGACGTGCCGGTGCGCACCGCGCTGTCCGGTCCGGCCGCGGGTGTCATCGCCTGCGCCGCCATCGCGCGCGCCGCGGGCTTTCCCAACGTGGTCAGCGGCGACATGGGCGGCACTTCCTTCGACGTGTCGCTGGTGGCCGACGGCGAGGCCTCGCTGTCGGCGCAGACCGCCATCGACTTCGGCATGGTGGTGCGCGCGCCCATGATCCAGATCGAGACCATCGGCGCGGGCGGCGGCTCTATCGCCAGCGTGGACGCGGGCGGCCTGTTGCAGGTGGGTCCCGAATCCGCCGGCAGCGTGCCGGGGCCGGCCTGCTATGGCCGGGGCAATACCCGTCCCACCGTGACCGACGCCAACGTGCTGCTGGGCCGCATCGCGGCCGAACGCCCGCTGGGCGGCGGGCTGCTTGCCACCATGGACGTGGCGCTGGCGCGCGCCGCCATCGAAGAGCATGTAGCCAAGCCGCTCGGCCTGGACGTGCATGCCGCGGCCGAGGCCATCCTGACCGTGGCCAATGCCAAGATGGCGGGCGCGATCCGCGTCGTGTCCATCGAGCGCGGCCATGACCCGCGCAAGTTCGCCTACATGCCGTTTGGCGGCGGCGGCGCGCTGCACGTCTGCGCCATGATGAACGAAGTGGACGCGGCCCGCGGCATCGTGCCGCGCTATCCCGGCGTGACCTCGGCCTTGGGCTGCGTCATGGCCGACATGCGGCATGACGGCGTGCAGACCTTGAACGTGGCGCTGGCCGCGCTGGACGCCGACGACCTGCTGGCCCGCATAGACGGCCTGGCGCTGGCCTGCCAGGAGCGGCTGGATTCCGCGGGCGTGGGCTTTCAGGGCATACGCGAGAGCATCGAGCTGGACATGCTGTATGTCGGGCAGAGCCATACGGTGCGGGTGGAAGTCGGGCGTGATGAACTGAACCGCGCCGGCATCGGCGCAGCCTTCGAGCGTGCCTACCGCGCCGCCTTCGGCCGCAGCCTGGACGGCATCGCGGTGCGCATCCTGAACCTGCGCTATGCGCGCATCGGCCAGCGGCCCAAGTTCGATCTGGCGCTGCTGGCGCCGACCAGCACCGCGATGCCGGACGCGCTGGGCACGCAACCCGTCTTCCACGGCGGGCAATGGCATGACGCCATGCGCTACGCGCGGCTGGATCTGCCGGTGGGCGCGGAGGTGGCGGGGCCCGCCATCCTGGAGCAGCCGGACACCACGATCTGGATCGAGCCCGGCTTTGCCGGCCAGGTCGATTCCCTGGGCAATCTGCTGATCGCCCGCCAGGTTTCCTAGGAGCAGAGCCCATGTCAGCCTTCGATCCCCGCAGCACCGCGCTGGTCGTCATCGATCTGCAGAACGATTTCCTCGCGCCCGGCGGCGCCTATGACCGCGGCGGCGCCGTCAGCCCGCAGGCGCGGGCCTTGCCCGCCCGGGTCGCGCCCGTGGCCCGCGCGCTCAAGGCGCGAGGCGGCTTCGTGGCGGCTAGCCAGTTCACGCTATGGCCGGACGCCCACGGCGAACCCATGATTTCGCCGCATCTGCGGCAGTTGCGCCCATTCCTGCGCAAGGGCGATTTCGTCGCCGGCTCCAAGGGGCAGGCCAACGTGGCCGAGCTGGATGGGCTGGTGGACGTGTCGGTCTGGAAGGTGGCGTACTCCGCCTTCTTCAATACCCAGCTGGACTGGGTGCTGCGGCGCGCGGGCATCTCCAACGTGGTGATCGCCGGCATCGTCACCAATGGCGGCGTGGCCAGCACGGCGCGCGATGCCCACATGCGGGACTATCACGTAGCGGTGCTGGCCGACGGCTGCGCCGCGCCCACGCCGGCCATGCACGATGCCGCGCTGGCGGATTTGCGCACCGTGGCCGACGTGCTGTCCTGCCAGGACTTCCTGGGCAGGCTGGCTTCGTGAGCGCGCCGCAAGTCCTGCGGGGCTTGGCTCCCGGCGCGGACGCGATGCATGTGTCGGTGGCCATCATCGGCGCCGGTGCTTGCGGCCTGACCGCCGCGCTGCGCCTGGCCGATGCCGGCATCGAGACCGTGCTGATCGAGCGCGATGCCGCGCCCAGCGGCTCCACCGCCTTGTCGTCCGGCTTCATTCCGGCGGCGGGATCGGCGGTACAGCGGGCCGCTGGCATCGAGGACGACGCGCAGCGCTTTGCCGCGGACATCCAGGCCAAGGCGGGCGGCACGGCCGCGCCGCAGTTGGTCGATGCCTACACGGCCGCGGCAGCTGCCGCAGTGGACAATCTTGCCCGCCACGGCCTGGATTTCCAGGTGCTGGACGGCTTCCTGTATCCGGGCCACAGCGCCCGCCGCATGCACACCTTGCCCGAGCGCACGGGCGCGGCCCTGGTTGCCGCGCTGGAGCGCGCCGCCACCGGGGCCGGCGCCTATCTGCTGACCCGCGCCCTGGCACGGCCGATCTGGACGGACGAGGGCGGCCGCGTCACCGCGGTGGGCTGCGAACGTCCGGACGGCTCCATCGACGTGATCGGCTGCGACGTGCTGATCCTGGCCTGCAACGGCTTTGGCGGCAATGCCGCGATGGTGGGCGCACATCTGCCGGCCATGCGGGGGGCTGTCTACGGCGGCCATGTCGGCAACGACGGCAGCGCGATCGAATGGGGAGTGCAACTGGGCGCGCGCCTGGCCGACCTGGGCGGCTACCAGGGGCACGGCTCCTGGGCCACGCCGCAGGGCGCACTGATCTCCTGGGCCGTGATGATGGACGGCGGCGTGCAGGTCAATGGCGCGGGGCGGCGCTTTCATGACGAGACCCACGGCTATTCCGAGGCCGCGGTCCATGTGCTGGCGCAACCCGGCGGAGTGGCCTGGAACGTATTCGACGACCGCACGCTGGCGCTGGCGCGCGGCTTTCCGGACTTCGTCCAGGCAGAGATGGGCCAGGCGCTGAAGACTTGCGCCGACGTCGGGGCGCTGGCGGCCCTGATCGGCTGCGACGAAGCCACGCTGCGCGCGACGCTGGCGGGGGTGTCGCCCGGCGCCGCCGACGCCCTCGGCCGGCGCTTCGAGCGCGCGCTGCAAGCGCCGTACCACGCCATCAAAGTGACGGGCGCGCTGTTCCATACGCAGGGCGGCCTGGACATCGACGCGCATTGCCGCGTGCTGGACCAGATGGGCAACCCCTTGCCCAACCTGCTGGCGGCAGGCGGCGCGGCGCGCGGCGTGTCGGGCAACGACGTGTCCGGCTACCTGTCCGGCAACGGCCTGCTCAGCGCGGTGGCGGGCGGCCATATCGCCGCGGCGACGGCCGCATCCCTGCTGGGCCGCGAGCTTTCCTAGGACTTTCCAAACCATGCACAAACAGAATCTGCAAGCACAGCTGGCCGGCGGCGCCGTGCTGGCTCCCGGCGTCTACGACGCATTGTCCGCGCTCATCGCCGAACAGGCGGGTTTCGGCGCGCTATACCTGTCGGGCGCGTCCATAGCCTACACGCGGCTGGGCCGCTCGGATATCGGCCTCACCACGTACAGCGAGGTCGAGGACACGCTGGCCCGCATCACCGAGCGGGTGGCCACGCCCGTCATCGTGGACGCCGACACGGGCTTCGGCAATGCCTTGAACACGCAACGCACCGTACGCGGACTGGAGCGCGCCGGCGCCGCCATGATCCAGCTGGAAGACCAGACCTTCCCCAAGCGCTGCGGCCACCTGGACGGCAAGTCCGTGATCCCGGCCGCCGAAATGTGCGGCAAGCTGCGCGCCGCGGTGGATGCGCGCGCGCAGGCGTCCACCTTGATCCTGGCGCGCACCGACGCGCTGGCCGTGGAAGGGCTGGAAGCCGCCCTGGACCGCGCCGACTCGTATCTGGAAGCGGGCGCGGACGCGCTGTTCATCGAGGCGTTGCGCACGCCGGAGCAGATGCAGGCGGCGTGCAGCCGTTTTGCGCATCGCGTGCCGCTGCTGGCCAATATGGTCGAAGGCGGCAAGACTCCGGTGCAAAGCGCCGATGCGCTGACCGCGCTGGGATTCCGCATCGTCATCTTTCCTGGCGGCACGGCGCGCGCGGTGGCGCACACGCTGCAGGGTTACTACGCCAGCCTGCGCCAGCATGGCACGACCGCGCCGTGGCGCGAGGGCATGCTGGACTTCGACGGTCTGAACGCCGTGATCGGCACGCCCGAACTGTTGAAGCGCGGGCGCCGCTACGAAGGCTGAGGCCGGGGTGTCAGCGCGGCGTGCGCTGATGCGGCACCAGCGGCGGCACGGGTTGATCAGAAACCAGCTCCCAGAACGCCGGCAGGAAGCACTCGGCCACCAGCAGCGGCTGGCCCTGGCGCCAGAACACCGAGCGGCGCGCCCAGATGCGCCCGCCATCGCGGTCGCGCTGCCCGGTCGGCAATACCCCCAGCGCGGTGGCATGAAACGGCACCGGCGAGGCCAGCCGGCGGCAGGCAAACGGCGAACGCACCACCGTGCTGTCGTGGTAAAGCATGTCCGCCAATGGCCGGGTCAGGAGGCGGCGCATGCCTTGCCAGGCGCCGTGGGACGCGCGCAGCGGCGTCAGGCTGCGGGCGGGCACGCTGTCCACGCCGTCCACCGACATCAGCACCTCACGGATCCATACCGGCGCGCCGGGCGCGATGCCCATCGCCCGGGCTTCATCCAGCGGCGCGCCATCCGCGTATTCGGCCAGCACGCGCAGGCGCACCTGGCCAACCTGGCGCAAGCCGGCGGTCAGCGCGCCGGGGCGGAACAGCCAGTGGCGCGGGGCAGGAGGCAGGATGGGAGGCGCGCTGGCCAGCCAGCCTGCGGCAAGGGGAGGGTGGTGTGCTGCGGGTTTGCTCATGGCTGCGTATTATGCCAAGCCGGGTGGGACGACCCAATGCGTCGCAATGACGCAGCGCCGGAACGCGCGTTTTGGCGGACCGTCCTGCCGTCCGGGAAAGCACTTATTGTCCCAGGAACCCGCGTCTCCCTATCATTCGCACACGGTCAACATTGACCTGAACGGCTTGCAGTACCCCGCAGCAATGATTGCTGCCTGAACATACAGTCTTGGCTATAGAAGCCCCCGACTTGCACGCAATGCGTGGTCGGGGGCTTTTTCGTTTTCAATTTCTGAATATGGAGCTCGCATGCAAGCGTCGGAACCGCAACGTTCTCCCGCCGCCGTGACCTGGGTGGCCAGCGTGCAAATGGAGCCCGCGATCGGCGAAACCGCCGCCAACATCGCGCGTTCCATCGAACTGGTGGAGCAGGCCGCGGCCCAGGGCGCGCGGCTGGTGGTGCTGCCTGAACTGGCCAACACGGGATACATGTTCGATAGCCGCGAGGAGGCCTACGCCCTGGCCGAAGCCGTGCCGGAAGGCCCCAGCTCGCAGGCCTGGATCGCGTTGGCGCAGCGCCTGGGCATCTACCTGGTGGCGGGCATTGCGGAACGCGCCGGCGGACGCCTCTACAACTCCGCGCTGGTCGCGGGCCCGGATGGCTATCTGGGGACCTATCGCAAGCTGCACCTCTGGGGCGACGAGAACCTGTACTTCGAGGCGGGCGACCTGGGATTGCCGGTATTCGACACCGAGCTGGGCCGCATCGGCGTGGCCATCTGCTACGACGGCTGGTTTCCTGAAGTCTACCGGCTGCTGGCGGTGCGCGGCGCGGACATCGTGGCGGTGCCGACCAATTGGGTGCCGATGCCGGGGCAGACCCGCGACGGGCCGGTCATGGCCCATGCGCTGACCATGAGCGGCGCCCACAGCAACGGCTTGACGGTGGTGTGCGCCGACCGGGTCGGCACCGAGCGCGGCCAGCCCTTCGTGGGCCGCAGCCTGATCGTGGGGTCCCAGGGTTGGACGGCGGCAGGACCCGCCAGCATCGACCAGGAGGAGGTGCTGCTGGCGCCCATAGACCTGAAGGCCTCGCGCCGCGCGCGCCAGTTGAATGATTTCAACCATGTGCTGCGCGACAGGCGCCGCGACATCTATGACGAGCAGTTGGGCGCCGCCGCAGGCCTGCGGCAACGCTGAACGACGGTCCACGGCCGTTCCCCCCAAGGAGAAAACCCATGAAGAGCCTATTGAATAGCTGCCGGATCCGCCTGTCGTTTGTCGCATTGCTGGCTGGCGCTGCCAGCGCGCATGCCGCCGAACCGTTGCGCATCGGCGTGCCCGTCGGCCTGTCCGGCGCAAACAGCGTGGTCGCGCCGGGCGTGGTGCAGGCCTCGCAACTGGCTGCCGACGAGATCAATGCGGCCGGCGGCATCCTGGGCCGCCAGATCGTGCTGGAGATCGCCGATGACGCCTCCGGCGCGGTCGGGGCGCAGAAGGCGTATGACACCCTGGTGTTCCAGAAAAAGGTGGATGCGATCATCGCCATGGAAACCAGCGCGGCGCGCAATGCCGCGCTGCCCATCGTGTCGCGCGGCAAGGTGCCCTATATCTACACGTCATTCTATGAAGGCCGTTCCTGCAACCGCTGGTTGCACGTGAATGGCTGGGTGCCGGAACAGCAGGTCGCGCCGGTGGTGGACCACTTCATGCAGGACCGCAAGGCCAAGACCTTCTTCCTGGTGGGCAGCGACTACGCCTTCGGCCGCGGCATGCTCAAGTTCACGCGGGAATATATCGAAAAGCAGGGCGGACGCGTGGTGGGCGAAGAGTACCTGCCGATCGACGGTTCCGACTGGACGCCGGTGGTCTCCAAGATACGCTCGGCCAACCCGGATGCGTTGATCAGCTCCACGGCCGGCGGCGGACCCAACGTCAGCCTGGCCAAGCAGGTCAAGGCTGCTGGCCTGTCCATGCCCTACGGCAATCTGGCGATCGACGAAGGCACGGCCAAGACCATGGGCGACACGGCGGTGGGCATGTACATGTCGGCCTCGTACCTGACCAGCATCGACACGCCGCAGAACCGCAAATTCCTGGACGGCCTGAAGGCGAAGTTCGGCAACGACGCCAAGACCGCCAACGAATTCTCCGCGCCGCAGTATGAAGCCTTCTACCTGTACAAGGCGGCGGTCGAAAAGGCCGGCGGCACCGATGCGCCCAAGGTGGTGCAGGCCTTGAGCGCAGTCACGTTCGACGGCCCGCGCGGCCCGGTGACCATGGACCGCCAGCGCCACGCGGCGTTGACCATGCGCCTGGGGCAGGTGCAGCAGGACGGCTCCATCAAGATCCTGCAGACCTTCGACAAGGTCGACCCGGGCGCGCAGTGTCCGGACCTGAAGTGACGGCCATGCCATGACAAGCGCCGCCGGTCCTGCCGGCGGCGCCGGAGAGCGATATGGGTTTGCTGCTGGACATCCTGAGCACGGCCGCCATGCTGTTCATCGTGACGGCCGGGCTGATGATCATCTTCGGCGTGATGAAGATCGTCAACTTCGCGCATGGCGCGATTCTTACGCTGGGCAGCTACGCCAGCCTGGTGGTGACGCAGCTGGGGCTGAATCCCTGGCTGGCGCTGCCGTTCGCGCTGGCGGTCGGCGTGCTGGTGGGCATGGGCGTGGAACGGCTGATCGTGCAGCCGCTGTACAAGCGGCCGCTGGACGCCATCCTGGCCACCTGGGGACTGGGCATCGTGATCGGCCAGCTCATCACCATGGCATTCGGGCGCGAAGTGAAGTTCGCGGATTCGCCCATCCACGGCGCCGTGTCCTTCCTGGGCACGGAGTATTCGGCGTACCGCCTGTTCCTGGTGCCCGCGGCCTTGCTGATGTATGCCGCCATGACGCTGCTGCTCAGCGGCACGCGCTTTGGCGTGCGGACCCGGGCCGTGATCATGAACGAGGACCTGGCGCGCGGCCTGGGCATCAATGCCGAGCGCATCCGCTTCACCACCTTCGGCCTGGGAGCGGGGCTGGGCGCGCTGGCCGGCGCGCTGATCACGCCCTTGTCCAGCGTCGACCCGAACATGGGGCTGCCGTGGCTGGTCAGCGCCTTCATGCTGGTCATGGTGTCGGGCCATTCGATCACCGCGCTGCTGCTGACCTGCCTGGTCTACGGCGCCTGCCAGGTGCTGGTAAGCGTCTACGTCAGCCCGATCCTGGGCGGCGTCACCATCGCCGTCCTGGCCGCGCTGACGCTGCGTTTGCGTCCTCAAGGATTCGCCCATGACTGACCGCGCATTGACCCCTCAAACGCTGGCTGGCGCCGCTGACGACGCCTCGGCGCAAAAGGCCGCGCGCAGCCGCAGCCTGCTGGGCCTGGCCGGGCTCTGCCTGGTGCTGACCGCGGCCGGCCCCTGGCTGTTCGACACTTATCTGCTGAACGTGCTGATCAAGGCGCTGTTCTTCGCCGTGGCGGCGGTCACCGTGGACGTGCTGTGGGGCTACACCGGCTACCTGACCTTCGGCCAGTCCGCGTTTTTCGGGGTGGGCGCATATGCCGCGGGCCTGGCCTTCACGCACTACGGATTCTCGCCTGCGATAGCGGCGCTGGCCGCCTTGGCGGCAGTGGGCGCCGCGGCGTTGCTGGCGCTGGTGACCGGCTGGCTGTCGTTCTACCGTGGGGCCTCGCCATTCTTCGCCACGGTGATCTCGTTGGTGCTGCCCATCGTGCTGATGCAGCTGGTGCTGTCCGGCGGCACCTACACCGGCTCTTCGTCCGGCCTGACGGGGTACGAAACCTTCGACTTGTCGCTGGAGGCCTGGTATGTGATCGCGGCGGGCGGCCTGTCCGCGGTGGCGTTGCTGGCCTGGGTGATGGTGCGCAGCGATGGCGGCCGCATCCTGGTGGCGCTGCGCGACAACGAGGCGCGGTGCAGCTACTTGGGGTTGAACACCGCCCATTGGCGCATCGCGCTGCTGGTGGCCTGCGGCGCGGTGGCCGGCCTGGCGGGCTTCGGCTATGGCGCGTTCAGCGGCGTGGTGGCGCCGGAACTCACGGGCTTCGTCTTCGGCACGGAACTCATCATCTGGGTGGCGCTGGGCGGGCGCGGCACCATCTGGGGGCCGGTGCTGGGAGCCATACTCATCAATGTGGCGGGCTCCTATCTCAGCGGCAACATGCCGTTCGTCTGGCAGTTGCTGCTGGGGGTGACCTTCGTCCTGGTGATCCTGCTGCTGCCGCGGGGGCTTCTGCCCCTGCTGATCGCGCCTTGGCGCGCAAGGTCGGGTAGGGCGGCCACACCCGCGCTGGGTGAGCGCGCCATCCCCGCGCGGCAAGCCGGCGGCGCGGCCCAGGCCTTGAGCCTGGCGGGCGTGTCCAAGCACTTCGGGAGCCTGAAGGTGCTGGAAGGCATAGACCTGCAAGCCCGCGGCGGCGAACTGGTCGGGCTGATCGGCCCCAACGGCGCCGGCAAGACCACGCTGATGCGCTGCATCGCGGACGGCGCCGAGCGGTCCCAGGGCAGGCTGGAACTCTATGGCCACGAAGTGCGGCGCGACGGACCGGAGCAATGCGTGCGCCATGGGCTGGGCCGCAAGTTCCAGAATGCCAACGTGTTCGATACGCTGACCGTGGCCGAAAGCCTGCGCATCGCGACCACGCTGCGCGAACGGCCGTCGTGGTGGCGCCGGTCGCCCACGCTGCATCTGCCGCCCTATGCGCTGGAGACATTGCGCGTGACCGGCCTGGACCACTGCCTGGACCACGTGGCGCGCGACCTGTCGCATGGACAGCAGCAGGCCCTGGAGCTGGCGATGGTGCTGGCGCTGGAACCGGGCATCGTGCTGCTGGACGAGCCGACCGCCGGGCTGAGCAAGGCCGAACGCCTGCAGATCGGCCACGTGCTGTCGTCCCTGGCGCACCGTTATGGCCTGTGCTGCCTGCTGGTGGAACATGACCTGGATTTCGTCAAGGAGATCGCGACGCGCATTGTGGTCCTGCACCAGGGCCGCATCGTCATGGACGGAGGATTCCGCGAGGTCGTGGAATCAGAACTGGTGCGCACCATTTACGCCGGCGGCGCGCCGGCCGCGCAAGGAGCAGGGCAATGACGAGCATCGCAGCGCCGGCGTTGAGCATGGAAGCGGTGTCCAGCGGCTACAAGCGGGCCATGGTGCTGCACGACGTGTCGCTCACGGTCGAGCGCGGCGCCTGCGTGGCGCTGCTGGGCAAGAATGGCATGGGCAAGAGCACCTTGCTCAAGACCGTCATGGGCTATCTGCCCAAGCAGCGCGGGCGGGTCAGCGTGGGCGGGGTCGACGCCACCCGGCTGCGGCCGCACGAAGTGGCGCGCTGCGGCGTGGCCTACGCCGCCCAGGAACAGCCGCTGTTTCCTGACCTGAGCATCCGCGACAACCTGCGCCTGGGACTGCCGCGCGAGCAACTCTTCGACGAACGCTTCGCCCAGATCGCCGAGCTGTTTCCGGTGTTCACGAGCCGCTTGCGCCAGCATGCCGGCACCCTGTCGGGCGGCGAGCAGAAGATGCTGCTGGTGGCGCGCGGGCTGATGCAGCGGCCCGCGCTGCTGCTGCTGGACGAGATCACGGAAGGGCTGCAGCCCTCGGTGATCGAGCGCCTGGGCCGCGCGCTGAACTGGGAACGCGAGCGGCACGGCACGACAATGTTCATCGTGGAGCAGAACGTGGCGTTCGCGCTGGACGTGGCCGATCGCTATCTGGTGCTCAAGCAGGGCAGCATCGTCGATGAAGGCGAGGCTGGCGCGCCCGAGGCGGCGGGCAATATCATTGCTCATCTGAAAGTATGAAGGCCATGCGGCCCGGATTCGCCATGACGCACACGCGCACTACACGTTCAAGGATTCCCTCATGAGTACGCCCCAGGACAAGCACGCAGAGCGGCCGGACTGGCGCATCGGCGTGCTCTATTCGCGCAGCGGCGTCACCGGAACCACGGAGTCGCAGCACTTCTTCGGCACGGTACTGGCGGTGGAGGAGATCAACGAACTGGGCGGCGTGCTGGGGCGGCCATTGGCGCCGGTGGTGTATGACCCGCGCAGCGACGCCGAAGAGTACCGCCGGCTGGCGGCCCGGCTGCTGCTGGACGACGAGGTCAGCGTCATCTTTGGCGGCTGCACCTCGCACTGTCGCAAGGCCATGCTGCCGGTGGTCGAGCGCAGCAATTCCCTGCTGTGGTACGGCTCGGTCTACGAAGGCTTCGAATATTCGCCCAACGTCATCTATACCGGCGCGGCGCCGAACCAGGGCAGCATGCAGCTGGCTGCGTACCTGATCCAGAATTGCGGCTCGCGCATCTTCCTGGTGGGCGCGGACTACATCTACCCGCGCGAGACCAACCGCATCATGCGCGAGACGGTCGAGGAGCATGGCGGCGAGATCCTGGATGAAACCTATCTGCCCCTGGGATGCGACGACAGCGAGATCAACGACGTGGTGGCTGACATTCGCCGCATCCAGCCGGACGTGGTGTTTTCCACCCTGATCGGCTCCGATGCGCAGCGCTTCTACCAGCGCTACCACGAGGCCTGCCAAGCCGAAGGCGCGGCCACCGCCCACATCCCCATCGCCAGCCTGACCATGGCGGAGTCGGAGGTGGCGGAGATCGGGCCGCGGCGCTGCGTGGGCCACATCACAGCTGCGACCTATTTCAATACGGTGGATACGCCCGCCAACGCGCATTTCCTGGAACGCTGGCGCGCCCGCTTCGGCGACCATCCCGCCAGCGTCTACGCCGAGACCTGCTACAGCCAGATGCACCTGTTCGCGCGCGCCTTGCAGCGCGTGGGCAGCATGGACACCCGCAAACTGGTGCAGGCGGTGCATCAGGTGCAGTTCGACGCGCCGGACGGGCAGATGTCCGTGCTGGCGGAAAACAACCATAGCGTGCTGACGCCGCGCATAGGCGTGTGCCGCGAGGACGGACGCTTCGACATCGTCTGGGAAAGCGACGAACCCGTGAAGCCGGACCCGTACCTCACCGCGTTCGGCCTGGACGAGTTCTGGTTGAAATAGCCATGGACCATAGCCTACGCCGCCTCTACGAGGACCTGCGCAGCGTGGCCGTCGCCGTGGTGTATCCGCCGGGCGAGGACCGCGACCTGCTGGTCGAACAGCTCAAGCGCATCGGTTGCCGCATCCATCTGCACTGGCCGTTTCCGGATGGCCCGCCCGCCGGCGTGGACGTCATCTTCTTCCAGGTATCGCAATGCGGCCGCAACAGCGCCGCCTGGACGGCCAGCGAGGTCGAGGCCACCCTGATCGCCTTGTCCGAGTACGAAACCCCGACCACGCTGAAGCAATTGCTGAAGACCAACGCGCACGGCGTGCTGACGCGGCCGTTCCGCTCCGCGGGGGTGCTCAGCACGCTGGTGCTGGCGCGTTCGGCCAAGCAGTTCCAGAGTCGCCAGCAGTCCAAGATCAACAAGCTGGAAAGCACGATCAAGGCGCGGCGCGTCATCGAAAAGGCCATCCGCGTGCTGATGGACCACCAGCGCCTGGATGAGCGCGCCGCCTATGAGCACATGCGAACCCGGGCGACGGGCCTGCGCGTGAGCGTGGCGGAAGTGGCCGCGATGATCGTCGAGGCCAGCGAGGCCATGGAAAAGCTTGGCCTGGGGGCCTTGCGCCCGGGGCCGTCCCAGAACAACTGAACGAACTGAATGCGCATGCCGAAGGAGCCGGACAATGAAGGTCATGATCGCCCGCCTGAACCACGAGACCAATACGTTCTCGCCGGTGCCCACGCCGCTGTCCGCATTCGGCAATGACGGCCCCGCCTTCGGCGCCCAGGCCTATGCAGAGAACAAGGGCAAGCGCACGGCCATGTCCGCCTTCATCGATATTGCCGAGGCCAACGGCGCGACGGTGGTGACGCCGGTTTCCGCCACGGCCTACCCCAGCGGCCGGGTGTCGGCAGAAGCCTATAGCCAACTGTGCGATGCAATCGTGGCCGGCGCTCAGGGCTGCGGCGCCATCCTGCTCGATCTGCATGGCGCGATGGTGGCCGAAACTACCGACGACGGCGAAGGCGACCTGCTCGAACGCCTGCGATGCCGCACGCCCGACGTACCCATCGCCGTGGCGCTGGACCTGCACGGCAATGTCACGCCCAAGATGATGGCCAACGCCGACGTGATCATCAGCTTCAAGACCTATCCGCACGTGGACATGTACGAGACCGGCGAGCACGCGGGCCGCATCCTGTACGACTGGCTCAATGGCGGCCCGCGCCCGGTGATGGCCTGGCGCCGCCTGCCGCTGATGACGCACACCCTGCGCAGCGCCACGGCCCAGGGCGCCATGCGCCGCGCGGTACAGGCGGCGCGGGGCGCGGAAGCGGACGGCATGCTGGGCGTCTCCGTGCTGGCGGGCTTCGCCCTGGCTGACATCCCCAATCCATGCCTGAGCGTGGTCGTGGTGGGCTCCGGGCCGCGGGAGCAGGCGGAACGGGTCGCAAGCGATATGGCGCAGGCCATCTGGGCCGAGCGCGACGGCTACTTCTACGATAGCGAGCCCCTGGGCGAGTCGCTGGCCCGCGCGGCGCAACTGGCCCGCGGCGCGGACAAGCCCGTGCTCCTGCTGGACCATGGCGACAACTGCATGTCCGGCGGCACCTGCGACACCATGGAGGTGCTGACGGCCGCGGTCGACGCCGGCCTGACGGGCATCATTGCGGGCCTGTACTGCGACCCAGAGGCAGTCGCCGCGCTGGCCGCGGCGGGCGAGGGCGCGCAGGTGGAGCTGGCGGTGGGCAACAAACGGCCGATTCCGGCCATCGGCCGCCCGGCGGCGCCCATGCTGCTGCGCGGAGTGGTCCGCGCCGTGACTGGCGGCGAGTATGTCATTACCGGTCCGACGTACACGGGGCAGACGGCATGCATGGGCCGCAGCGCGGTGTTGGACATAGGCGCCGCGCAATTGGTGATCACCGAGAGAACCCACGAGCCCTGGGATCTGGGCGTGTTCGAGAGCATGGGGCTGGATCCGCGCCGGGCCCGCTTCGTGCTGGTGAAGTCGCGCATGTATTGCCGCCCTGTGTTCGAACCTATCTCCCAGGCGCTGGTGGAATGCGCCAGCGCGGGCGTCACCAGCTCGGACTTCGCGCTGTTTCCCTATCAGCGGCGCAGCCGGCCGCTCCATCCGCTGGATCCCATGGCGCCGTCGGACTACGACCCCGCGGCCTGAAGAGGGGGGCATGGCGTCCGCATACAATACCGGCCATGGAAAAAGTACGTATCTCCAAGCTCATGTCCGAGCGTGGGCTGTGTTCGCGCCGCGAGGCCGACACCTATATCGAGCGCGGCTGGGTCCGCGTGGACGGCGTTGTGGTATCCGAACTGGGCGCCCGGGCCTACCCTGACCAGGTCATCACCCTGGAGCGCGCCGCGCAGGCGCGCCAGACCTCGCGCGTCACCATCCTGATCAACAAGCCCGTGGGCTACGTCTCGGGCCAGGCCGAAAAGGGCTATACGCCCGCCGTGGCCCTGATCGACTCCCGCTCCCGCTATGCCGGCGACCGCGCGCCGCAGCGTTTCGAGCGTGCGCACCTGGACGGGCTGGCCGTGGCCGGCCGCCTGGACATCGATTCCCAAGGCCTGCTGGTGCTGACCCAGGACGGGCGCATCGCCAAGCACCTGATCGGCGAAGATTCCAGCGTGGACAAGGAGTACCTGGTGCGGGTGCAGGGCAACCTGTCCGAAAACGGGTTGGCGCTGTTGAACCACGGCCTGTCCCTGGACGGCAAGGCGCTCAAGCCGGCGCAGGTGCGTTGGCAGAACAGCGACCAACTGCGTTTTGTGCTGCGGGAAGGCAAAAAGCGGCAGATCCGCCGCATGTGCGAACTGGTAGGCCTGAAGGTGATAGGCCTGAAACGGGTGCGCATCGGACGGGTGTCGCTGGGTGACCTGCCGCTGGGCCAATGGCGCTACCTGCGCGAAGACGAGCGCTTCTGATTGGCCGAACTGGCCGACAGGTGTTGTCGGGCAGTCCTAAATTTTTCAATCTGTTTCCGACTTCCGTTTATTTCATGAAAGCGGGAGTATTCTTCGCCTGCCCGACATCGCCCAGGCGCTCCATCAGGAATTCGATGAAGATCCGGGTCTTGGCGGGCAGCAGCCGCGTCTCCGTCACCGCGTAGACCGGAAACGGACCCAGTTGCCAGTCAGGCAGCACACGCTGCAATTGGCCGGACTGCTGTTCGGCCGACTGGTCGCCCAGCAGCACCACGATGCCCGCGCCCAGCAGGGCCAGGCGCCGGGCCATGGCGACGCCGTTGACGGAAAAGCGGTTGCCGGGAGTGAATTCGATGTGCTGCTGGCCGTCGGTCAGGGGCCAGCGGGTCACCTGTCCGGCGCCCTTGGCGCGGAACTCTATGCACTCGTGGCGGGTCAAGTCGCTGGGATGCCGCGGTTCGCCGTGCTTCTTCAGGTATTCGCGCGAGGCGTACAGATGGGCCGGCAGCATGCCCAAGAGCCTCGCAATCTGTGACGAATCGGGCAGTTCGCCGATTTCGATCGAAATATCGCAGGTCTGGAACACGCGCTGCGCGTGATCCGGATTGGCCAGGTCCAGGAAAAACGTGACGTCGGGGTAGCGGCGGGAAAATTCCATGAACGATTCAGCCAGGAAGTCCGTGCCGAAATCCGCGGGCATGTTCACCCGCAGCGGCCCGGCCGGCGTATCGACCAGCTTCTGCAGTTCCTCATGGGCGATCTGCGCCTCGGCCACGATGCGCTGGCAGCGGTCGAAGTACAGGCGGCCCGCGTCGGTCAGTTCGACCTTGCGGGTGGTGCGGCTGAGCAGGCGCAGGCCCACGGAGCGCTCCAGTTCGGCCACCTGGCGGGACAGTGTCGATTTCGGCACGCCGAGCATCGCCGCCGCGCGGCTGAAGCTGCGCGTTTTGGCGACTTCGACGAATAGTTCCATGCCTTGCAAGCGTTTCATGGCGGAATTTTGTCATATTCAACGGTGAAGCCATTGTCCCATAAATGGAATGATGTTTTCTCAACATGCCTCTTTGTTTCTGGGGCGGGATAACGCAGAATGCGAGTTCTGCAATGCAGCAATGCGACAAAGCCCAGCCTGCGTGTTCGAGGCAAATCCACCCAATCGATGCGCACGGAACGCTCATTACGCGATCCGGGGCGGGCTTTTTTTTTGTTGAAATCGGGAATGCAATCTATGGATAAGAAAAGCGCTATGTGGCGCAGCGCGGCAGTCGTCACGCTGACGGCATCGGCCCTCATGCTGGCCGCTTGCGGCAAGAAGCAAGACGCTCCCCAGGCGGGCAAGCCCCAGGTAACGGTAGTGACGCTTGCCACGCAGCCCGTTTCGCTGACGACTGAACTGCCTGGCCGCACCTCGCCGTTCCGCGTGGCCGAAGTGCGTCCCCAGGTCAATGGCATCGTCCAGAAGCGCCTCTTTACCGAAGGCGGCGAGGTCAAGGCGGGCCAGCAGCTCTACCAGATCGATCCCGCGCTCTACCAGGCCAGCCTGGACAGCCAGAAGGCCGCCCTGGCGCGCGCCCAGGCGCAGCAAAAGACGGCCGCGCTGCTGGCCGAGCGCTACAAGCCGCTGGTCGCCACCCGCGCGGTCAGCCAGCAGACCTATGACAACGCCGTCGCCTCGCGCGATCAGGCCGCCGCCGACGTGCTGTCGGCCAAGGCGGCGCTGGACACGGCGCGCATCAACCTGGTCTACACCAAGGTGCTGTCGCCCATCGACGGCATCATCGGCCGTTCGGCGGTGACCGAAGGCGCGCTGGTCACGGCCAACCAGACCACCGCCCTGGCCGCGGTGCAGCAGATCGATCCCATCTACGTCGACGTGACCCAATCCAGCGTCCAGCTGCTGCGCCTGCAGAACGCGCTGGCCAGCGGCCTGCTGAAGAAGGCCGACGGCGAGCAGGCCGCGCTGGTGACGCTGACCCTGGAAGACGGCTCGCAGTACGCCCAGCCGGGCAAGCTGCAGTTCTCCGAAGTCACGGTGGACCAGGGCACGGGCTCGGTCACCTTGCGCGCAGTGTTCCCCAATCCGGAACGCCGCCTGTTGCCGGGCATGTTCGTGCGCGCCCGCCTGGCCGACGGCGTGGCCGCCGACGGCCTGCTGGTGCCGCAGCGCGGCGTGACGCGCAACCAGCGCGGCGTCCCGACGGCGCTGGTGGTCAACGCCAAGAACCAGGTAGAACTGCGTGAACTGAAGACCGACCGCGCCATCGGCGACAAGTGGCTGGTCACCGACGGCTTGGCCGCTGGCGACAAGGTCATCGTGGAAGGTCTGCAGATGGTGCGTCCGGGGGCTGAAGTCGTCGCCACCGAAGCCAGTGCCGCGCAGCCGGCGCAGCAGCCGCAAGCAGCCGCCGCGGCGGCCAAGCAGTAGTAGTCAGGAGCCTTGCATGGCAAAGTTTTTTATCGATAGACCGGTCTTCGCATGGGTGATCGCGATCGTGCTGATGATGGCCGGCGCGCTGTCCATCCTGAAGCTGCCGGTCTCCCAATACCCCAACATCGCGCCGCCAGCCATCGGCATTGCGGTGACCTACCCGGGCGCTTCCGCGCAGACCGTGCAGGACACCGTGGTGCAGGTGATCGAGCAGCAGATGAACGGCCTGGACGGCCTGCAGTACATCTCCTCGGAAAGCAACTCCGACGGCAGCATGTCCATCACCCTGACCTTCACGCAGGGCACCAACCCTGATACCGCGCAGGTCCAGGTGCAGAACAAGCTGTCGCTGGCGCAGCCGCTCTTGCCGCAGGAAGTGCAGCAGCAGGGCATTCGCGTCACCAAGGCCACCAAGAACTTCCTGATCGTGGCGGGCTTCGTGTCCACCGACGGCTCGATGACCAAGGACGACCTGGCCGACTATGTCGCCTCCTATGTCCAGGATCCCATCAGCCGCACGCAGGGCGTGGGCGACTTCCAGCTGTTCGGCTCGCAGTATGCGATGCGCATCTGGCTGGATCCCGCCAAGCTCGTCAACTACGGCCTGACCACGGTCGACGTGGTGGCGGCGATCAAGGAACAGAACGTGCAGGTGTCGTCCGGCCAGCTGGGCGGCCTGCCGTCCGTGCGCGGCCAGCAACTGAACGCCACCATCATCGGGCCGTCGCGCCTGGAGAAGGCGGAAGACTTCGGCCGCATCCTGCTCAAGGTCAACGCCGACGGCTCGCAAGTGCGCCTGGGCGACGTGTCCTCCATCGAACTGGGCGGGCAGACCTACGCCATCGACAGCTTCTACAACGGCAAGCCGGCCTCGGGCCTGGCGGTCAAGCTGGCGCCGGGCGCCAACGCGCTGGATACGGCCCAGGCGGTGCGCGACACCATCAACAACCTGAAGCCTTACTTCCCGCCGGGCATGGACGTCGTCTATCCGTACGACACCACGCCGTTCGTCAGCCTGTCGATCCACGAGGTGTTCAAGACGCTGATCGAGGCCATCATCCTGGTCTTCCTGGTGATGTACCTGTTCCTGCAGAACTTCCGCGCCACCATCATTCCCACCCTGGCGGTGCCGGTGGTGCTGTTGGGCACGTTCGGCGTGCTGGCGGCGTTCGGTTATTCCATCAATACGCTGACCATGTTCGGCATGGTGCTGGCCATCGGCCTGCTGGTGGACGACGCCATCGTGGTGGTGGAAAACGTCGAACGCGTGATGGCCGAAGAGGGCTTGTCGCCCAAGCAGGCCACCCGCAAGTCCATGTCGCAGATCACCGGCGCCCTGATCGGCATCGCCATGGTGCTGGCGGCGGTGTTCATTCCCATGGCCTTCTTCGGCGGTTCCACGGGCGTGATCTACCGCCAGTTCTCCATCACCATCGTGTCCTCCATGGTGCTGTCGGTGATCGTGGCCATCGTGTTCACGCCGGCCTTGTGCGCGACCTTGCTCAAGCCCATCCCCAAGGGCCATCATGGTTCCAAGAAGGGTTTCTTCGGCTGGTTCAACCGCGCGTTCGACCGCAGCAGCCACGGCTATGCCAATACCGTCGCACGCGGCCTGAACCGTACCAAACGCCTGATGGTGGTGTACCTGGCGCTGGTTATCGCCATGGGCTGGATGTTCACCCGCATCCCGACCGCGTTCCTGCCGGACGAAGACCAGGGCATTCTGTTCGCCCAGATCCAGACGCCTGCCGGCGCGACGGCGGAAAGCACCAAGGCCGTCATCGACGACGCCACCAAGTATCTGCTGACCGAGGAAAAGGACGCCGTCACCTCGGTGTTCGCCGTCAACGGCTTCAACTTCGGCGGCCGCGGCCAGAACGCGTCCATCCTGTTTATCAAGCTGCGCGACTGGGAAGAACGCGGCGACGCGCGTCTGAAGGCCGGCGCCGTGGCGGGACGGGCCAACGCGCACTTCCGCAAGACGGAGCGCCGTGCGCAATTGTTCGTGGTGCCGCCGCCGTCCGTGATGGAACTGGGCAACGTCACTGGCTTCGACTTCCAGTTGATGGACCGCGCGGGCGTGGGCCATGAGCGGCTGCTTGCCGCGCGCAACCAGCTGCTGGGCGAAGCCGCCAAGAGTCCGGTCCTGCAGGGCGTGCGCCCCAACGGCATCGAAGACGCGCCGCAGTATCAGCTCGACATCGACCGCGAGAAGGCGCGCGCCCTGGGCGTGGCCGTCTCGGACATCAACAGCACGCTGGCCACGGCCTGGGGTTCGTCGTACGTCAACGACTTCATCGACCGCGGCCGCGTGAAGAAGGTGTTCGCGCAGGGCGAGGCGTCGTCGCGCATGCTGCCGGAAGACCTGAACAAATGGTACGTGCGCAACAAAGAGGGCGACATGGTGCCGTTCTCGGCCTTCGCCAAGGCCACCTGGAGCTACGGCCCGCAAAAGCTGAACCGCTATAACGGCGTGCCGTCGTACAACATCCAGGGCCAGGCGGCGCCGGGCTACAGCTCGGGCGCGGCCATGGAGGAAATGGAACGCCTGGCGAGCAAGTTGCCGGTGGGCGTGGGCTTTGAATGGACCGGGCTGTCGTTCGAAGAACGCCTGTCCGGCGCCCAGGCGCCCGCGCTCTACGCGATTTCGCTGATCGTGGTGTTCCTGTGCCTGGCTGCGCTGTACGAAAGCTGGACCATCCCGTCGGCGGTGATGCTGGTGGTGCCGTTGGGCATCATCGGGGCCTTGCTCGCCACCATGATGCGGGGCTTGTCCAACGACGTGTACTTCCAGGTGGGCCTGCTCACAACCATCGGTCTCGCGGCCAAGAACGCCATCCTGATCGTGGAGTTCGCCAAGGAGCACTACGAGCATGGCGCCAGCCTGACGGAATCGGCCATCCACGCCGCGCGGCAGCGCCTGCGTCCCATCCTGATGACGTCGCTGGCGTTCATCCTGGGCGTGACGCCGCTGGCGATCTCGTCGGGGGCGGGCTCGGGCAGCCAGAACGCCATCGGCACGGGCGTGATCGGCGGCATGCTGACCGGCACCTTCCTGGCTATCTTCTTTGTTCCGGCCTTCTTCGTGATCATGCTGCGCGTCTTCAAGGTCAAGCGCATGAGCGAAAACGTCGACGAGCACGACACCAGCGCCAACGGCACGCAGGGCGTCTCGACGGAGGGCCAACCGCAATGACATTCCCGATGAGAACCTTGCTGTCTGTTTCCCTGGCGGCGGCCCTGGCGGGCTGCTCGCTGGCCCCCACCTACGAACGGCCGGACGCGCCGATCGATGCGGCCTATCCCACGGGTCCGTCCTACCAGGCGACCCAGCCCGCCGACGCGGGCGGCCTGATGACGGCCGATATCGGCTGGCGCGATTTCTTCGGCTCGGATCCGCTGCTGCAACAGCTGATCGAACAGTCGCTGGCGAACAACCGCGACCTGCGCGTGGCGGCCCTGAACGTCGAGGCGGCGCGCGCCCAGTACCGCATCCAGCGCGCCGACCTGATGCCCAGCATCGGCATCGCCGGCCAGGAATCGGCCCAGCGCTCGCCGGCCGACTTGTCGGCCAGCGGCCGCGCCACCACCAGCCACAGCTACCAGGTCGGCGCCGCCATGTCGGCCTGGGAGCTGGACCTGTTCGGCCGCATCCGCAGCCTGAGCGACAAGGCGCTGGAATCCTATCTGGCGCTGGATGAAACCCGCACTGCGACCCAGCTGACGCTGATCGCCGAAGTGGCCAATGCCTACCTGACCCTGCGCGCCGACCAGGAACTCGTCGGCCTGACGCGCGACACGCTCAAGAGCCAGCAGGATTCCTTCAAGCTCACGCAGCAGAGCTACGACCAGGGCCTGTCCACGGCGCTGGACCTGAGCCAGGCGGAAGTGTCGCTGCGTACCGCCGAGCGCAACCTGTCGCAATACACGCGCCAGGCCGCGCAGGACCGCAATGCGCTGGTCTTGCTGGTGGGCCAGCCGCTGTCGCCCGAGCTGACGGCGGCGCTGGACAACGCCGTCCAGCTCGACGATGGCATGTTGCCGACCACCTTGCCCGCCGGCCTTCCGTCGGACCTGCTGGCCCGCCGCCCGGACATCCGCGCGGCCGAGCACCAGTTGAAGGGCGCCAACGCCAATATCGGCGCGGCGCGCGCCGCCTTCTTCCCGACCATCAGCCTGACGGGCTCGGCCGGCACCGCCAGCGCCAGCCTGGGCGGGCTGTTCGAAGGCGGCTCGGGCGCCTGGAGCTTCGTGCCCCAGATCACCGTGCCGATCTTCGCGGGCGGCTCGCTGCTTGCCGGCCTGGATCTGGCCAAGGTGCAGAAGAACATCCAGGTCGCGCAGTACGAGAAGTCGATCCAGACGGGGTTCCGCGAAGTGGCGGACGCCCTGGCCGGACGCGGCACCCTGGACGAGCAAATCCAGGCGCAGCGGCTTCTGGTAGCCGCCAACCAGCGCGCCTACGACGCGTCGGACCAGCGTTTCCGCCAGGGTATCGACGACTACCTGAGCGTGCTGGATTCGCAGCGTTCGCTGTACACCGCGCAGCAGGCGCTGGTGGATACGCGCCGGGCCAGGCTGTCCAATCTCGTCACCCTGTACAAGGTGCTGGGCGGCGGCTGGACCGAACGCACGGCGACCGCGCAGGCCCAGCAGCAGTAAGGGCAGGCGAAAAAAACGGGCCGATCTTTCGATCGGCCCGTTTTCATTTCAGGTCCAGCAGAACGTCAGGCGCGTTTCTTGGCGATCAGGCCAACCACGAACAGCACGACGATCGCGCCGACGACCGATCCGATCCACCCGGCGGGTTCGCCTGGCGCGTACCAGCCCAGCGATTGGCCCAGGAAGCCGGCGACGACCGAACCGACGATACCCAGGATGGTGGTCATGATGATCCCCATGTTCTGGTCTCCGGGCATGATGGCGCGGGCGATCAGGCCCACGACGAACCCGACGATGATCATGATGATTATGCTCATGCGCGTACTCCTTGCTGGAAGTAAAAGGGGGCAGTGTGGCTAGATGATACTCACGCCCCGCGCACAGCGGCTGTAACAACTGGTGTATGGGGCGCGCGGGCAACATCGCGCCCCGCTGGCGCTTAGGAAGTCAGGTCGATCAACTGGCGCACGTCCTTGGTCATGGCCTCGATGCTGTCGGTATCCGAAGCCAGCAAGCGCGCCTTGCCGTCCTTGTCGAATATATACACGCCGCGGCTGTGCGTGACTTCGTACATATCGGCGTCGTCCCCGGGGCGCGGCTTCTCGATCTGGTAGGCCACGCGGTAGCGGCGCGCCAGGTCGGCGATCTGCTTTTCATCGCCGGTCACGCCGATGGCGTTGTTGTTGAAGGCGTTGACGTAGGCCTGCAGGATGTCCGGCGTGTCGCGGTGCGGGTCCACGCTGACGAACAGGATGCGCACGTCGCGGGCCTTGTCGCCCAGGTTCTGCAGCACGGCCGTCAACTGCGCCATGGTGGTGGGGCAGACGTCCGGGCAGCTGGCGTAGCCGAAGAACAGCAGCACGGTCTTGCCCTTCAAATCGTCGCTGCTGACCATCTTGCCGCCTGCGCCAGGCAGGGAGAACTTCAGGTCGGGCAGGTGCCCCTTCACGTTGTACAGGGTCCAATCGACGTTCCTGTCGCCGCAGGCAGCGAGAAACACGCACAGGGTCAGCAGCAGGCTGCGCAGGGCGCGGCCGGAAATGAGGTGTCGCATGAGTCCAAGGGCCGGTAGGGGGTAAACCTTTTGATTCTACCCGCAAGCCGCGGGCAGGGCGCAGCGGGCAAGGGGCGCCAACTTGGGGGCGGCTTGTCCTGGCGCAAGCTGCGGGGCCGCCCCGTCCACTTGTAAAGCTTTGTCTAGTTATTGTTTGGAAGTGGCGAATTCTCCAGACCGGGTGCCATGGCTGCCGCTACATTCAGGGCCGTGTCAGATTTCAAGATCTAGAGGCGCCACATATGGACATGCCGGTCAGGAATTCCTTGGGCTATCCCTACTATCCGTACTACCCCGTCGTGCTCGACATCCTGCGCAGCCGCCTGGCGGATTCGGTGCTGGACGCGCCTTGCGGATTGGGCTGGCTGGGCGACATGCTGCCCGCCGCCAGCGGCCGGCAGGTCGATATCGATGGCGTGGGTCTGTGGGAGTTTCCGCCGGCGGACGGCGGCTACCGCCAGGTGGCGGAGCACGACCTGGAAACGCCATTGACGGTTTCCGCTGCCTACGATGCCGTGGTCTGCTGCGAGGCGATCCACTTGCTGACCAACCCCGGCGTGCTGATGCAGAGCTTTTATCGCGCGCTGCGGCCGGGCGGCACGCTGATCGTCACCACGCCCAACACCTGGTACTTCCGTTCGCGCCTGCAGTTCCTGCTGCGCGGCTTTCATTCGGGGTTCCGGCCCATGGTCGGACGGCAGCGTGGCGAGGATTACGTCACGTACTTTCCGTGGAGCTTTCCGCAGCTGCATCTGCTGTTCAAGCACTACGGCTACACCGACATCACCTTGCACGACGTGGACGAGAACAAGCCCAAGCGCATGGCGGAGCATGTGCTGGCCGTGCCGTCGCGGCTCTACTACGGCCGCAGGCTCAAGCAGGCGCAGGACGAGGAAAGCCGTCGCTACTGGAAGCAGGCCGGTTCCGACCAGTCCGTACACGGGCGCTGGCTGGTGATGTCGGCGCGCCGGCCGGTGGACGATTCCGCCGCGGCATAGAAAACGGCCCGCCAGGGCGGGCCGTCGGATTGCGCGCGGAGGCGCGGACGCTCAGGCAGGCGTCATGCCGCTATGGCGCAGCAGGGCGTCGATGCGCGGCGCGCGCCCGCGGAAGGCGGCGAAGGACTCTGCCGCCGGGCGCGATCCGCCCACGGCCAGCACTTCGCGGCGGAAGCGTGCGCCCGTTTCGGGATCCAGCGTGCCCAGCGCGTTGCCGGCCTGGCGCGCCGCCGCCTCTTCGAAGGCTTCGTAGGCGTCGGCCGACAGCACCTCCGCCCACTTGTAGCTGTAATAGCCCGCGCCGTAGCCGCCCGCGAACAGGTGCGAGAAGGCGTGCGGCAGGCGGTGCCAGGCGGGCGGGAACAGCACGGCCACTTCCTGGCGCACTTCCTGCAGCAGGGCCAGCACTTCGGCAATCGACGCGCCCTGGGCGCGGTCATGCATCAGCATGTCGAACAGCGCGAACTCGATCTGGCGCACGGTCTGCATGCCGCTCTGGTAATTGCGGGCGGCGACCAGGCGGTCATACAGCGCGCGCGGCAGGGGCTCGCCCGTGTCGACGTGGGCGGACAGCTTCTGCACCACCGCCCATTCCCAGCAGAAGTTCTCCATGAACTGCGAGGGCAGTTCGATGGCGTCCCATTCGACGCTGGCGAAGGCCGCGGCGCCGGGTTCGTCCACTTCGGACAGCAGGGTGTGCAGCGCATGGCCGGTTTCATGGAACAGCGTGATGACGTCGTCATGCGTCAGGACGGCCGGCTTGTCGCCGTTGGGGCGCGAGAAATTGCAGGTCAGGTAGGCGATGGGCGTCTGCACCTTGCCAGCCACGACGCGGCGCGTGCGTTCGCTGTCGACCCAGGCGCCGCTCTGCTTGCCGGCGCGGGCGTACAGGTCCAGGTACAGATAACCAATGAGTTCGCCCTTGGGGCTTTCCACGCGCACGCCGCGCACGTCGCCATGCCAGGACGAGACGGGCGTTTCCGCCAGGCGCACGTCGAACAGGGTCTCGATGACCTCGAACAGGCCGGACAGCACGCGCGGTTCGGTGAAATACTGCTTCACCTCGTCTTCGGAATAGGCATAGCGCGATTCGCGCAGGCGCTCGGAAGCGTAGGCCACGTCCCAGGGCTGCAGGTCGTCCAGGCCCAGCTCGCCGGTGGCGTAGGCTTTCAGCTCCGCCAGGTCGCGCTGGGCGTAGGGCTTGGCGCGCGCGGCCAGGTCGCGCAGGAATACGGTGACTTCCTGCGCGTCGCGCGCCATGCGCGTTTGCAGGCGCAGCGCGGCGAAGGTGCCCAGGCCGAGCAGGCCGGCTTCTTCGGCGCGCAGGGACAGCAGCTCTTCGATGAGCGGCGAATTGTCGAACTTGCCATCGCCGTGTTCCGACGCCACGGTGCCGTAGCCGCGGTACAGCGCTTCGCGCAGCGTACGGTCCTGGGCATACTGCATCACGGGCAGGTAGCACGGCATCTTCAGCGTCAGCTTCCAGCCCGGCTTGCCGTCTTCCTCGGCCGCGGCGCGGGCGGCGGCCCGCACGTCGGCCGGAATGCCTGCCAGGCGGGCCTCGTCCTCGACCAGCAGCGACCAGGCGTCGATCGAGTCCAGCACGTTTTCGGAGAATTTCTGCGAGGCCTGGGCCTCGCGGTCGGAAATGGCGGCGTAGCGTTCGCGGTCGGCGCCTTGCAGCTCCACGCCGCTCAGGCGGAAGTCGCGCAGGGCCATTTCCACGATGCGGCGGCGCACCGGCGTCCAGGACGCGAAATCGGGGGCGGCGGCCAGGCGCTGGTACTGCTTGTACAGGCCTTCGTGCAGGCCGACCCAGGTGGAGAATTCAGTCACCAGGGGCAGGGCGGCGTTATACGCTTCGCGCAGCTCCGGGGTGTTGACCACGGCATTCAGGTGGCCGGCGACCGACCAGGCGCGCCACAGGCGTTCCGAGGCGGTATCCAGCGGCTCAACCACGGCTTCCCAGGTGGGCGCCAGCGCAGGGTCGGCGGCGCGGTCCACGGCCAGGCGGGCGATGCCCAGCAGCTCCTCGACTGCCGGCACGATGTGTCCGGGTTTGACGGCCGCATAGTCGACGAGGTCGGAAACAGGGGCGAGCAGGGGATTCTGGGACATGGCGGTAGCGGCGGGAATAGGGACAAGAATCAGTTTGGGGCGATTCCCCGGAATGCAAGTGCGATGGGCGCGGCGCGGGAGTTCTGGCAGAAGAACTCCCGCGCCGCGCCCATGACATGCAAAGTATCAGCCTGCGGCGCGTTCCGCGGCTTCGATGGTGTTGACCAGCAGCATGGCGATGGTCATGGGACCCACGCCGCCCGGAACGGGGGTGATGGCGCCCGCCACTTCCTTGGCCGAGGCGAAGTCCACGTCGCCGCACAGCTTGCCGTCAGCGCCGCGGTTGATGCCCACGTCGATCACGACCGCGCCGGGCTTGATCATCGAACCGTCGATCATGCCGGGCTTGCCGGTGGCGACCACCAGCACGTCGGCGCGGCGGGTCTGGGCCGCCAGGTCGCGCGTCTTGGAATTGCAGATGGTGATGGTGGCGCCGGCCTGCAGCAGCAGCATCGCCATGGGCTTGCCGACGATGTTGCTCGCGCCCACGATTACGGCTTCGGCGCCACGCAGCGTCACGCCTTCCGATTCCAGCATCTTCATCACGCCATAGGGCGTGCAGGGGCGGAACAGGGGCTGGCCGGTCATGAGCAGGCCGGCGTTGCTGATATGGAAGCCGTCCACGTCCTTCTCGGCCGCGATGGCTTCGATGACCTTGTGGGAGTCCATGTGCTTGGGCAGCGGCAACTGCACCAGGATGCCGTGGATGGTGGGGTCCTGGTTCAGGATGGCGATGCGGGCCAGCAGCTCGGCCTCGGTCATGTCCGCGGGGTACTGTTCCTTGACGGAATGCAGGCCGGCCTTTTCGCAGGCCGCCACCTTATTGCGGACGTACACCTGGGAAGCGGGGTCTTCACCCACCAGCACCACGGCCAGGCCGGGGCGGGTACCCTTGGCGGCCAGGGCCGCAACGCGTTGGGCAGCTTCTTCGCGAATGCGCGCCGACAGGGCCGCGCCGTCGATAATCCTTGCAGTCATTCGGCGGCCTCCGCGCTACGCGCTGCGGTATTCGCCTTGGGATCGGCCCGGCGGCTCATGCCGTCGCCTCGGGTTTGGCCAAGGCCACTTTCATCAAATCAGCTACGGTGGTCACTTCAAGTTTTTCCATGATGTTGGCGCGGTGCGCCTCTACGGTCTTGATGCTGATGCCCAGGTCGTCGGCGATCTGCTTGTTCAAGCGGCCCGCGACGATGCGCTCCAGCACCTGCTGCTCGCGCGCGGTCAGGCGCGCCAGCATGGCTTCGTGGTCTTTCTGGGCCTGGTGCTTGCTCACGCGCTGCGTGGCCTGCTCCAGCATGCGCGCCACGATCTCGCGCAAATCGGATTCATTGAAGGGCTTTTCCAGGAAGTCGACCGCGCCTTTCTTCATGGTGGACACGGCCATCGGCACGTCGCCGTGGCCGGTGATGAACACGATGGGCAGCGGGGCATTGCGGGCGATCAACTGTTCCTGCAGTTCCAGGCCGCTCATGCCGGGCATGCGCACGTCGGCGATCAGCACGCCGATCTGGCTGGCGTCGTAGTCTTCCAGGAAGGACTCGCCGCTGGCGTAGGCGCGAACGCGATAGCCATTGGCCTCCAATAGCCAGCGCAGCGAATCGCGGACCGCTTCGTCGTCGTCAACAATGAAAACCGTGCTCGACAGGTGGGGCGTGTTCATGCGTGCAACTCCTCGGACTGATCGTTCTGGGCCTGCGACTGGGGTGCAGCGCAGGGCAGGGTAAAGCGGAAAATGGTGCCGCCGGCGGGATTGGGATCCGCCCACAAGCGGCCATGGTGCGATTCAATAATGGTACGGCAGATGTTCAGCCCCATGCCCAGGCCCTGGGTCTTGGTGCTGAAGAAGGGTTCGAACAGGCGTTCGGGTTCAGCCAGGCCGTGGCCGCGGTCCACGACCGCGACCTCGATGTGCTGTTCGTGCAGGATCACGGCGACCTTGAGTTCGTCGGATTCGCTGTTTTCCATGGCCTCCAGCCCGTTCTTCAGCAGGTTCAACAGCACCTGCTCGATCAGGATGGGGTCGGCCAGCACGTCCGGCGCGTTCGACGGCACAAAGCGGTCGATGCGGATGCGGCGCTTGCGGGCGTCGATCTCGGCGAAGCCGATGGCATTGTCGACGATCCGGCTGATGGTCACGCGCTGGCGGCGGGGCTCGCTGCGCTTCACGAATTCGCGGATGCGGCTGATGATCTTGCCGGCGCGCTCGGCCTGCGAGGCGGCCTTTTCCAGGGCCGGCAGCAGCATGTTGGGGCTGGTGTGGCCGGCCTTGACCAGGGCGACCGCGCCCATGCTGTAGTTGGCGATGGCGGTCAGCGGCTGGTTCAGTTCATGCGCCAGCGAGGAGGCCATTTCGCCCATGGTGGTCAGGCGGCTGGTGAGCTGGATCTTTTCCTGCTGCACGCGCGAGGCTTCCTCGTGCACGCGGCGCTCGGTGATGTCGCGCGCCACCTGCATGCGCACGCGGCGGCCATCGGTCCAGGCCAGCATGCGGTGGTGCACTTCGAACCAGCGCTGAACCGAGGGCGCGAAGACTTCGACGGATTCGTCGGTGAAGCGGCCGCGGCGGCCGGCCAGCAGCTCGTCGTGGCCGCCGGTCTGCGCGCCGAACACGCGGCGGTAGGTGCGGTTGGCGAACAGCAGCTCCAGGCCGTCGTGGGTGTCGGCGGTGACCGAGATGGCGTCGTCCAGGCCTTCCAGCACCGTCATGAAGCGTTCGTGCGCGGCGGTCAGGGCCTCGCGGATGCGCTTGGGCTCGGTGATGTCGGTCATGGAGGTCATCCAGCCGATCTGGTTGCCGTTCGGGTCCAGCAGCGGGGACACGTACATCCGCGCCGTGAAACGCGAACCGTCGCGGCGCTGCGCCTCGACTTCCAGGCCGCTGCTGGGCGTCTTGCCGGACATCAGCACGTCCAGGGTGTGCTGGTGCTGTTCGTGGCGACCCGGCACCCAATAAGGGAAGGGCGGGCTGCGGCCGATCAGATCGGCCTCGTTCCAGCCGATCATGCGGCAGAAGGCCGGATTCACGTAGGCGATGCGGCCTTCCATGTCCAGCACCCGCATGCCCGTGGACATGGAGTTCTCCATGGCGCGGCGGAAGCCCGTCTCGGCGATCAGGGCGGCTTCGGCCGCCGAGCGGAAACGGGTATAGCGCCACAGCATCAGCAGGCTGATGACGATCACACAGGACAGGGCCAGCACCACCCAGATCAGGCGCTGCTGGCGCATTTCCTGGTCGATGGTGACAAACATGACACTGTCGTCATGGATGCGTTGCAGCCAGAAGAACACCGCCATCACACAGATATAGAGGATCAGCACCATGGCTGGCGTGACCCAGTACACCCCGCGTCGGCGAGTGCGGGCGTGATCGTGGAATGGCGTAGGAATATTGGACTTGGGCGCGCTGGACATGGAATTCGGGCCGGATAGACCGCGCATTTTAGTGCGTGTTGGCAGGGATTTGCCGGGAATCGACTCGTCCTTTTGGAGTCCCTGGGTAAAAGTATGACGCCAAAGCGTTCAGCTTGCTTTAAATTTTTCGTATTATGAAATGCCGTACCGCAACATGAAATTTTGCTTGCGACCGGTTAACCTTCTTTCTTAGAATGCCCGCTGATAGGGAACCGACCCAGTAGCAGGTCTCTAGAACAACCCGACCCCATGCCTTGCATGGTAGCCCGGATGATCCCGGCTACCATGCAAGGTCCGCGAGTAGATAAGTAAGCGGGTGCGGTCACGAACAATCCAACAGGAGACACACGATGTCCTCTTACGCCCAGGCTGGCGCCGTACAGGCTGCCAACGACGAAGACACCCTTGAAACCCAGGAGTGGCTCGAAGCCCTGGCGGCTGTCCTTGATCGTGAAGGACCGCAGCGCGCCCACTATCTGCTCGAACGCCTGATCGACGAAGCCCGCCGTTCCGGCGCGCATATCCCGTTCTCGCCCAACACCGCCTACGTCAACACGATTCCCCCCGGCCTGGAGCCGGCCCACCCGGGCAACCTGGAGCTGGAATCGCGCATCCGCTCGTACGTGCGCTGGAACGCCATGGCCATGGTGGTCAAGGCCAACAAGCACAACCCGCCGGACGGCGGCGACCTGGGCGGCCACATCGCCTCCTTCGCCTCGCTGGCCACCATGATCGGCTGCGGCCAGAACCATTTCTGGCACGCCGAAGACGAAAACCACGGCGGCGACCTGGTCTACTTCCAGGGCCACACGTCGCCCGGCATGTACGGCCGCGCCTACCTCGAAGGCCGCCTGACCGAAGACCAGCTGAACCACTTCCGCCAGGAAGTGGACGGCAAGGGCCTGTCCTCGTACCCGCATCCGAAGCTGATGCCGGACTTCTGGCAGTTCCCGACGGTGTCGATGGGCCTGGGCCCGCTGATGGCCATCTACCAGGCCCGCTTCCTGAAGTACCTGCACGCCCGCGGCATCGCCGACACCAGCAAGCGCAAGGTCTGGGTGTTCTGCGGCGACGGCGAAATGGACGAACCCGAATCGCTGGGCGCCATCGCCCTGGCTGCCCGCGAAAAGCTGGACAACCTGATCTTCGTCATCAACTGCAACCTGCAGCGCCTGGACGGTCCGGTGCGCGGCAACGGCAAGATCATCCAGGAACTCGAAGGCGACTTCCGCGGCTCGGGCTGGAACGTGATCAAGCTGATCTGGGGCGGCTACTGGGATCCGCTGCTGGCGCACGACAAGGAAGGCATCCTGCGCAAGATCATGGAAGACACCGTCGACGGCGAGTACCAGGCGTACAAGGCCAACGACGGCAAGTTCGTGCGCGAACACTTCTTCGGCAAGCATCCGAAGCTGCTGGAAGCCGTGTCGCGCATGAGCGACGAAGACATCTGGCGCCTGAACCGCGGCGGCCATGACCCGCACAAGGTGTACGCCGCGTTCAACGCCGCCGCCACCCACGAGGGCCAGCCCACCGTCATCCTGGCCAAGACCATCAAGGGCTACGGCATGGGCCACGTCGGCCAGGCCAAGAACCCGACCCACCAGCAGAAGAAGCTGGAGCTGGACTCGATCCGCGAATTCCGCGACCGTTTCGGCATCCCCATTCCGGACGACCAGCTGGCCGACCTGCCGTACTTCAAGCCGGCCGAAGACTCGCCCGAAATGAAGTACCTGCACGAGCGCCGCGCCGCGCTGGGCGGCTATCTGCCGCGCCGCCGCGCCAAGGCCGACGAGCACCTCAAGGCTCCCGCCCTGGACGCCTTCAAGGCCGTGCTGGAACCCACCGCCGAAGGCCGTGAAATCTCCACCACCCAAGCCTTCGTGCGTATCCTGAACCAGGTGCTGCGCGACAAGGAGCTGGGTCCGCGCGTCGTGCCGATCCTGGCCGACGAATCGCGTACCTTCGGCATGGAAGGCCTGTTCCGCCAGATCGGCATCTACGCGCCGGAAGGCCAGAAGTACACCCCGGTCGACAAGGACCAGGTCATGTACTACAAGGAAGCGGCCGACGGCCAGCTCCTGCAGGAAGGCATCAACGAAGCGGGCGCGATGAGCTCCTGGATTGCGGCGGCCACGTCGTACTCCTCGAACAACCGCATCATGATCCCGTTCTTCATCTACTACTCGATGTTCGGGTTCCAGCGCATCGGCGACCTGGCCTGGGCCGCCGGCGACATGCAGGCGCGCGGCTTCCTCCTGGGCGGCACCGCCGGGCGCACCACGCTCAACGGCGAAGGCCTGCAGCACGAAGACGGCCACAGCCACATCCTGGCGTCCACCATCCCGAACTGCGTCTCGTACGACCCGACCTTCGGCCACGAACTGGCCGTGATCATCCAGCATGGCTTGAAGCGCATGGTGGAAGACCAGGAAAACGTCTACTACTACCTGACGGTGATGAACGAAAACTACCCGCAGCCCGGTCTGACCCAGGGCGACGAGGAAGGCATCATCAAGGGCATGTACAAGCTCAAGTCGCACGGCAAGGGCAAGAACCGCGTGCAGCTGATGGGCTCGGGCACCATCCTGCGCGAAGTCATGGCCGCGCAAGAACTGCTGGAAGCCGACTGGGGCGTGGCTTCGGACCTCTGGAGCGTCACCAGCTTCACGGAACTGCGCCGCAACGGCCTGGACGCCGAACGCCACAACATGCTGCACCCCGACGAAAAGAAGCCGCAGGTGGCTTACGTCACGGAACAGCTGGCCAAGACGGAAGGCCCGATCATCGCGTCGACCGACTACATGAAGCTCTTCGCCGACCAGATCCGCCCGTTCGTGCCCAAGGGCCGCGAATACAAGGTGCTGGGCACCGACGGTTTCGGCCGCTCGGATTTCCGCTCGAAGCTGCGCGAGCACTTCGAAGTGGACCGCCACTTCGTCGTGGTCGCCGCGCTGCGCGCGCTGGCCGACGAAGGCAAGGTGCCGGTTGCCAAGGTGGCTGAAGCCATCAAGAAGTACGGCATCAATCCGAACAAAGCCAACCCGCAATACGCCTGAGGGTAAAGAGACATGAGCAACATCGTGCAAATCAAGGTTCCCGACATCGGCGACTTCAAGGAAGTGGAAGTCATCGAAGTGCTGGTGGCGGTGGGCGACACGATCAAGGCCGAACAAAGCCTGATCACCGTCGAATCCGACAAGGCCTCGATGGAGATTCCCGCGTCGCAAGGCGGCGTGGTGAAGTCGATCAGCGTCAAGGTGGGCGACAAGGTTGCCGAAGGCACGGTCGTGCTGGAAGTGGAAGCGTCAGGCGCGGGCGAAGCTGCGGCCCGCGCGGCCGCCCCGGCCAAGGAAGAGGCTCCCAAGGCCGAAGCCAAGGCTGCCGCGCAGCCGGCCGCTGCCGCCGCTGCGCCGGCCGCCTCCAGCGGTCCGGTGAACATCGAAGTGCCCGACATCGGCGACTTCAAGGAAGTCGAAGTCATCGAAGTCATGGTCGCCGTGGGCGACACCATCAAGGCCGAGCAAAGCCTGATCACCGTCGAGTCCGACAAAGCCTCGATGGAAATCCCCGCCTCGCAAGGCGGCGTGGTCAAGGAAGTGAAGGTCAAGGTCGGCGACAAGGTCGCCAAGGGCTCGGTCGTGGTCGTGGTGGAGGGCGCCGCGCCCGCCGCCGCTGCCGCCGCGGCCCCCGCCCCGGCCGCCAAGGCGGAAGCCGCTGCCGCGCCCGTCGCCAAGACCGAAGCGCCTGCGCCTGCCGCGCAGCGTCCGGCTCCGGCCGCCGCGCTCGAAGACGCCAACCTCAAGCCGGGCCAGCTGCCGCACGCGTCGCCGTCGGTGCGCAAGTTCGCGCGCGAACTGGGCGTCAACCTGAGCAAGGTCAAGGGCTCCGGTCCCAAGGACCGCATCACCGCCGACGACGTGCGCGGCTTCGTCAAGCAGGCGCTCGCCGCCGGTCCGGTGGCCGCTACGGGCGGTTCGGCCGATGGCGCCGCGCTGGGCCTGTTGCCGTGGCCCAAGGTCGACTTCACCAAGTTCGGCCCGATCGAAGCCAAGCCGCTGTCGCGCATCAAGAAGATCTCCGGCGCGAACCTGCACCGCAACTGGGTCATGATCCCGCACGTCACCAACAACGACGAAGCGGACATCACCGACCTGGAAGCGCTGCGCGTCACGCTGAACAAGGAAAACGAGAAGTCGGGCATCAAGGTCACGATGCTGGCCTTCCTGATCAAGGCCGTGGTCGCGGCCCTGAAGAAGTTCCCCGAGTTCAACGCCTCGCTGGACGGCGACAACCTGGTGCTCAAGCAGTACTACCACATCGGCTTCGCCGCCGACACGCCCAACGGGCTGGTAGTGCCGGTGATCCGCGATGCCGACAAGAAGGGCATCCTGCAGATCGCCCAGGAAATGACCGACCTGTCCAAGAAGGCGCGCGACGGCAAGATCTCGCCCGCCGAAATGCAGGGCGGCTGCTTCTCGATCTCGTCCCTGGGCGGCATCGGCGGCACCTCGTTCACGCCCATCATCAACGCCCCTGAAGTGGCGATCCTGGGCGTGTCGCGCTCCGCACACAAGCCCGTGTGGGACGGCAAGCAGTTCGTGCCGCGCCTGATCGTGCCGCTGTCGCTGTCGTACGACCACCGCGTCATCGACGGCGCCTCCGCCGCGCGCTTCAACGCCTATCTGGGCGCCTTGCTGGCCGACTTCCGCCGCATCGCGCTGTAAACGGGGAGCCCCATGAGCAATACCGTTCAAATCAAAGTGCCGGACATCGGCGACTTCAAGGAAGTGGAAGTCATCGAAGTGCTGGTGGCGGTGGGCGACACGATCAAGGCTGAACAAAGCCTGATCACCGTCGAGTCCGACAAGGCCTCCATGGAAATCCCCGCGTCGCAGGGCGGCGTGGTGAAGTCCATCAACGTGAAGGTCGGCGACAAGGTCGCCGAAGGCACGGTCGTGCTGGAAGTGGACGCGGCAGCCTCGGGTGCCGCCGCCGCACCGGCCGCCAAGGAAGCCCCCAAGGCTGCCGCCGAGGCGCCCAAGCAGGCGGCTCCCGCTGCGGCGGCCGCGCCTGCCGCAGCCAGCTTCAAGGGCTCGGCCGACGGCGAGTACGACATGCTGGTGCTGGGCGCCGGCCCCGGCGGCTACTCCGCCGCCTTCCGCGCCGCCGACCTGGGCCTGTCCGTGGTCCTGGTGGAACGCTACGACACGCTGGGCGGCGTCTGCCTGAACGTCGGCTGCATTCCGTCCAAGGCGCTGCTGCACAACGCCGCCGTCATCGACGAAGCCCGCGAACTGGCCGCCCACGGCATCAGCTTCGGCGAGCCCAAGATCGACCTGGACAAGCTGCGCGGCTACAAGGACAGCGTGGTCGCCAAGCTGACCGGTGGCCTGGCCGGCATGGCCAAGGCGCGCAAGGTCACCGTGGTGCATGGCGTGGGCGAGTTCGCCGACGCCAACCACCTGACCGTCAAGGCCGCCGACGGCAAGACCCAGACCCTGCGCTTCAAGCAAGCCATCATCGCCGCCGGCAGCCAGTCGGTGAAGCTGCCGTTCCTGCCCCAGGACGACCGCATCGTCGATTCCACCGGCGCCTTGCTGCTGCGTGAAGTCCCCAAGAAGATGCTCATCATCGGCGGCGGCATCATCGGCCTGGAAATGGGCACGGTGTACTCCACGCTGGGCGCGCGCCTGGACGTGGTCGAAATGCTGGACGGCCTGATGCAGGGCGCCGACCGCGACCTGGTCAAGGTATGGCAGAAGAAGAACGCCTACCGCTTCGACAACATCATGTTGAAGACCAAGACCGTGGGCGCCGAAGCCAAGAAGGATGGCATCTACGTCAGCTTCGAAGGCGAAGGCGCGCCCAAGGAGCCGCAGCGCTACGACCTGGTTCTCCAGGCAGTGGGCCGCAGCCCCAACGGCAAGAAAATCGGCGCTGACAAGGCTGGCATTGCCGTGACCGACCGCGGCTTCATCGAGGTCGATCGCCAGATGCGCACCAACGTGCCGCACATCTACGCCATCGGCGACATCGTCGGCCAGCCCATGCTGGCGCACAAGGCCGTGCACGAAGGCCACGTCGCCGCCGAAGCCGCCGCAGGCCAGAAGTCCTTCTTCGACGCCCGCGTCATTCCGTCGGTGGCCTACACCGATCCGGAAGTGGCCTGGGTCGGCTTGACCGAAGACGAGGCCAAGAAGCAGGGCATCAAGATCGAGAAGGGCGTGTTCCCCTGGGCCGCCTCCGGCCGCGCCATCGCCAATGGCCGCGACGAAGGCTTCACCAAGCTCATCTTTGACGCTGAAACGCATCGCATCCTGGGCGGCAGCATCGTCGGCACCCACGCCGGCGACCTGATCAGCGAACTGGCCCTGGCCGTGGAGATGGGCGCCGACGTCGTCGACATCGCCAAGACCATCCACCCGCACCCGACCCTGGGTGAATCGGTGGGCATGGCTGCCGAAGTCGCGGAAGGCGTCTGCACCGACTTGCCGCCGATGAAGAAGAAGTAATGCGCAAGGGCGGCCATGCCGCCCGCGCAATGCAAAAGCGCCGGCCCTGGATAGGGACCCGGCGCTTTTTTTGTGCGCCTACGGCGCGGTGTTCAGGCGTGCGTGTCGATGCGCGAACCCAGCGTGCCGTCCACGGCCAGCACCGGCAGCGACTGCATCAGCGTCAAGGCCGTATCCGCTTGCGCATTGAGTGCCTTCTTCAGCACGCGGACCTGCACTTCCTGCATGACATTCGCGTCCTGCAAAGCCAGGGCGGTATTGACGGTGTTGCTGATCGATGCGTCCATGCTCGGGGTGTCCTAGTGTTTGGAAAGCGGCTTAAGCCGACGTCGGATTATCGCGCGGACGGTGCGCGGATGCACGGAATTCGTCGCGATGTAAGCCAATATTCACGCAGCGACCGTGATTCCCGGCACATGCGCCCGTCGCGCAGGCTCCACCACGATCTTCACATGCTGGTCCAGCGATACCAAGGCCCGCATCAAGCGCTCCAGCGAGATGTTCTGCAATTTGTAGCGCCGAATCTGCGAAACCTTGGGCTGGGTCATGCCCGTAAGCGCAGCGGTTTCAAGCTGGCTGAGGCCGCGCTGATCGATCAGTTCATTGATCTTGAGCGCGAGCGCAGCCTTGGCTGACAGTTCTTCGGCGTCCTCGAAACCGAGGTCCAGCAATACGTTGTCAGTGCCTGGGGAATGATCATTGCGTGTCATTGCTTGCTCCTGTCGGACTCGTGCCGGGCCAGTACCGCCTTCAAACGTCTTTCGATGAGCCCGATGTCCGGTTGCGGCGTGGCTATGCCGGATTTTGATTTCTTCTGGAAAGCATGCAACACGTGGACGGCATCACCCACTCGCACGGTATACACAGCTCGAAACGTATCGCCGAGATAGTCATCGACCAGTTCATACACTCGCGAGCCCAGTCCTTTCCACGGCTTGGCCGAGACCGGCGTGCCACCCAACTGCACGATGAACAGCGCCACGCCCAGATCCTTCTGGACTTCGATCGGGAACTTCTTGAAGTCCTTCTTGCTGCTGCCTTCCCAAAGCAGTATCTTCCTGTCCATAATTATATCCGTTCAGATATAAACAACAAGCGCTGGATGCTATCCATCGAGCATTGAACGGCTCGGCCGAACGATTTGGCACGCAGGGATGTGCGCACGAAAAGTGAGCGAGTGGGCCTTGCCATGGCTGCGGGTGAAAACGCTGCGCAGCAGGCAGGATAGAGGTTCATAGGCCTGTGTTCTGGCAGAGATGGATGGATTCAGCACTGGCCGCGCTAGGGGGGGCGGACTGCCAACCTATGCCGGCGTGACGTGGATGCCGGCCCGCGCAGACCGGGCCGGGTTCACGCCTGGTTCAATTTTCAAATGAAGATCCGGTGCGGTCGAGGCGACCGCAGCCTTGAATGAAAACCGGCGCGCTTAGGGCCGGTTGGGGCATTCCTTGATGGCGCCCCACGCGCGATTCTGCTCACAAAACTGCTTGCGCGCGGCCCAGGCGCAGTCAGGGCGCTCAAAGAACCCCAGCGTTGCGCAATGCGCCAATTCGCCTTTCAGCGCTTCGACCCAGGCCATGGGATCTTCGGCGGGGATTTCGGTAACGCGCAGGGTCGATCTGGGTGCGGCGCTTGTCGCGTCTGCCGTGTTCGTTGCCGCTGCGTGCTCGCCCTGCGCGCGCGGGGCAGGCTGCGGTTCGGCAGGCGTGGTTTCCAGGGCTGGGTTGGGCTCAGGTTGGGGGTCTGTCCAACCCGACCGTGGCTCGGAACTCGAACGCGAATCGGCATCCGGAACATGCATCGGCACCACACCCGACGGCAGTTCGGGTTGAGCGGGTACGGGTTCACCGGACTGGGGCGGCGCCGGCGTGAGCGGTATCCGTACCGGGCCGGCAGCCGTGGCGCCCGAAACGGTCGTATTCGGCGAACTCCACGACACCACCAGCAGCACCAGCGCGCCGTAGATCGCCAGCGTATACAGCACGGTCAGCGTGGCATATCCCACGCGCCTACCCGTGATCGGCCGGGCGTCTTCGCGTCCCACCAGCGCGCGCCAGCGGACCAGCGCCGCGCCGGGGGCCGATATCAACCACCAGAACATCCGCCGCAGCGGACCGGGTTCCTGCGGAGCGGGCGCGGCCTGCGCCTGTGCAACCAGCAACTCGCGCAAGGCGCGGTTTTCTTCGCGCAGACGCAGGGTCTGCTCGTCCATCGGCGCCTGGGTATCGGGATCCGGAGTGCTGCCGTGCTGCGTAGCGAGTGGATCGGGAGGCGTCGCGGTCATGTTGTGAAAACTATGGATACAAAAACGTGCAGCCGCGAGTATGAGGCAATCGGAGGAAGTGAAAAAGGGGAACAGTCCGAAAAAAAGGGGTTTGATTGGGACTGGGGGTATGCCGGTTCGGCGCCAGGTCCGAATCGTTGCCGGGTTGATCCACTTTCATGGACGCGGTGAACAAATTGCGCCGGCATGGAGCGCGAGCGACAAGTCGGCTGAAAAAGAAACAAGCCGGCGGATGCCGGCTTGTTGGTCTCGACTAGGGCGTGAGGGCCTCAGTCGGTGCCGGGAGGGCAGGGCCAGAGGCCCTGCGTCTGCCCGACCGTCAGGCGTTGCGGCGTGATTAGCGCAGCAGCGACAGAACGGTTTGCGGAACTTGGTTGGCTTGCGCCAGAACCGAGGTGCCAGCCTGTTGCAGGATCTGGGCCTTGGTCATGTTCGACACTTCCGTGGCGTAGTCGGCGTCTTGAATACGCGAACGGGCGGCGGACAGGTTGGTGATGGTGTTGTTCAGGTTGGCGATCGTCGATTCGAAACGGTTCTGAACAGCGCCCAGTTCACCGCGCAGGGAGTCGACGTCCGACAGGGCCTTGTCCAGCTTGGCCAGCGGGTTGGCGGTGGAGCCGGTGGTCAACGAGGCAACGCTGAGGTCGCTGGTGTTGAGCGTGTATGCTGCAGTGGCGACACCCGTCGAGGTCGTCGACTGCGGGTTCACGGCGATGTAGAAATCGGAGCCAGTGCCAGACACCAGTGCCTTGCCATCCGCGCCGACCGTGATGCCACGGCTCTTCAGGTTTTCGACTTCAGTGTCCGAGCCGGGGTTTACGGTCACGGTGGCGTACCAGTTGCCGCGGCCATCGGACTTCAGGTTGGCGCCGAGCGTAATGCTGCCCGAGTCGACACCCAGCTTCTGGGCGAAGTCCGCCTGAGCGCCGGAGCCGAAGGCAACCGAAGATGCCGTGAATTGGGTATCGTTACCGAAGACTTTCTTGAAGTCGGCAGCAGCCACGTTGCCAGCAGCAGCGCCAGTCGCATCCGTGATCGCGCCAGCTGCATTGACAGTCGGACCCGCAACGCTGAAGCTGCCCAGGCCCAGCGTGCCGGCGGTGATCTGCTTCAAGTCGATGCTGATGGTTTCGTTGTCGTTGGCGCCAACTTGGATCGTCAGCTTGTTGTCGGCCGACAGGACCTTCACGCCGTTGAATTGCGTTTGGGCCGACACTCGGTCGATTTCATCCAGGCGTTGCTGGATTTCGTCCTGGATCGAGCGCAGGTCGGAGGGGGAGTTGGTGCCGCTGACAGCTTGCACCGACAACTGACGGACGCGCTGCAGGTTATTGTTGATTTCGCTCAGGGCGCCTTCGGTCGTTTGGGCGATCGAGATGCCGTCGTTGGCGTTGCGGGCGGCTTGGGTCAGGCCATTGACGTTGGCGGTGAAGCGGTTGGCGATGGCTTGGCCAGCGGCGTCGTCCTTGGCGCTGTTGATGCGCAGGCCCGACGACAGGCGCTCGATGGCGCTGCCCAGGGACGATTGCGACTTGGTCAGGTTGTTCTGTGCAACCAGGGACAGGTAGTTGGTATTGATGACTGCCATGTGAGGCTCCCGAGAGAGAAAGGCTTCTTCAAACTGGGCAGCAAGGCCGCCCACTGGTGTTAACGGGAAAGTTCGTCGACGTTGTGTCTGGGAATCTCTCCGTTGCCAGGATTACGGCAGTCCAAAATCAATCTTTAGCGCTAATTCGCGAAAGTCGACATTTTTCTTCTATCCGGTTGGATAGGGCGGACATCCGACCTGGGTCCGGCAACTGCCGCTGCGGCGGCGGCCTTAATGTAAAGACGTTGGTCCTTGGACGCTGGCAGACAACGCATGCCCTCAGTTCTCTATCCTTGGTCTCTTTATGCGTCGCGCAATGAGAAACGGACGCCAGGTGCGTCCGCTGTGTTGAGAGAGTCTTTCGTGGCTAGAGGCGTGCGGCAAAGGTGTCTCGCCGCCCGACCTCCTTCTATATCACCTGCGCAATCTGCCCGTCCTGGGGCAGCTCCTGCCAAGCCTGTTCCTTCAGCTTCGCCCGTATCCGCGCCGTCGCCTGCGACCGCAGCTGGCACACCCGGGCCTCGGTCACATTCAGGATCGCGCCGATTTCCTTCAGGTTCAGTCCTTGCTCGTAGCAGAGCGACAGCAGCAGTTTTTCGCGCTCGGGCAGGGCGTCGATCGCGTGGATCAGCGCCTGGCGGAAGTCCCCGGCCAGCAGCGAATCCAGCGGGTTGCCGCCGGCCGCGCCATGGTTCAGGGTGGCCGCCCAGTCGGATTGACCGCCAGCCGAGTCGGGCTCGGTGGTGAAGTCTTCGTAGTGCACGATCTGCACGCCCTGGGCGTCGTGCAGCAGCGATTGGTAGTCGCCCAGCGGCATATCGAGCTGCTGCGCGATTTCGGCCTCGGTCGGCGCGCGCATCAAACGTTGTTCGAGCTGTTGGATGGCCTGCTCGATCTTGCGCGCCTTGGCGCGCACGCTGCGGGGCAGCCAATCTTGTCCGCGCAACTCGTCCAGCATCGCGCCGCGGATGCGGGTGGTGGCGTAGGTCTCGAACTGGGCGTCGGCTGTTTCCTGGTAGCGGCGCACGGCATCGAGCAGGCCGATCATGCCGGCTTGGATCAGGTCGTCGAGTTCTACGCTGGCGGGTAGCCGGGCGAGCAATTGCAGGGCCAGCTTCCGCACTAGCGGGGCATATTCGACCAGGCTGTCATCTGCGTGAGGCATTGCGGGAGTGTCGGGCGGTGTCCATCGTGGCGCGTGGTCTGTTGTTGTCAATTTGCGACATTGTCGACAAACGCGCGGCGGCGCTGAAGCTAGGTGGATTTAGTGATCTGCAAGTTGCCATTGTCGGCAAACAACACCGTTTCATTCCTCAAAGTACGCAATGTTTTGAATGCTTATTTGCCTGATTGGCGCACTTTCAGAGGGATCCTATATGTCAAGGTGTATCTAATTTGGTACTTTGAGCAACATCAACAAAGATCTGTCATATAAGTTATAGAAACTAACATTGAGTGTGGTAAATTTTACTTAAATTGCGAATAAATGATACATTTCGCATCAATGCGAGGCGTATCTGACAGAAGAGCATTGGAATTCCGGTGCTTTTGCTTACACAAGCCCCCGTCGGCGGGATAGGGAATAGGGAGTTGGGCGTGCAACAAGTCGAAAATTCATTGCTGACAGACATTCGCGAAGTGAATCTGTCATATTTGTTACTGGCGCAACGTATGTTGCGGGACGATTACGCGGCATCGATGTTCCGCCTTGGATTCAGCAACGAAGTTGCCGATATCCTGATGCGTCTTTCGCCTGCTCAGCTGGTCAAGCTGGCCAGCTCCAGCTCGCTGCTGTGCCGGTTCCGCTTTGATGATTACAGCCTGCTGTCCGCGCTGACCCATGACGTTCTGGGCGGTGCGTTGCAGCAAGCGCACGCCACCATCCTGCTGGCCAAGCAGCCTGTCGAAGAATTGGCCTGACGGCCTGATCATTCCATCCGGAAGCACGTGTAATGGCCACCAAGAGCGTTTCGCAGGAAGCGGATGACATTCTGCTAGCCAGCTCCATGATCACTTTGGGAGCCCGGCTGCAGGTGCTGGAGGCTGAAACCAGCCTCAGCCACGACCGCCTGGCACGCCTGTACCGCGAAATCCGCGGCTGCTCGCCACCCAAGGGCATGCTGCCCTTTTCGGTTGACTGGTTCATGACCTGGCTGCCGAACATCCATTCCTCGCTCTTCTACAACGTGTATTCGTTCCTGAATACGCGTACCAGCAGCAAAGGCATACGCGCCACCATCGACGCCTATCGCCTCTATCTCGAAAACGCCGGCACCGATGCCGCTGAAGGCGCAGAGCCCGTCCTGAGCTTCACGCGCGCTTGGATGCTGGTGCGTTTTTTCGATAGCGGCATGCTGCAAATGTCCGCCTGCCGCCAGTGCGGGGGGCATTTCATCGCCCATGCGCACGATCCCCAGTCGGATTTCGTGTGCGCGATCTGCCGGCCGCCACCCCGCGCCGGCAAGACGCGCGCTGCGGCCAAGACGCGCTCCGGCACCCGCCCCGCACCCGTTGCGAATGCCGCCCGGCTCTGACCGGCGGTATTCAAATACATCAAAAGCCCTGGAAAACCCCCCGTAACCCGCCTTTTTGGGTCGAGGGGAACAGGGGATCATTGACGCCAGTTTTAGACTTCGTTGGCAGGGGCCTGATGTGTTGATTGTTATCGGTTTTCTCGTGGTGGCCGTGTCGGTCGTCGGCAGCTTCATAGCGCTGGGCGGCCATTTGGGCGCGCTATACCAGCCGTTCGAGCTCACGCTGATTTTTGGGGCGGCTTTCGGCGCCTTCCTCGCCAGCAACAGCAAAAAGTCGCTGATGCTGGTCAAGGCCGCCTTGCCCGACGCCTTGAAAAGCTCGCGCTACGGCAAGGACGTGTACATGGAGCTGATGGCGCTCCTGTATGTGTTGCTGAACAAGGCGCGCCGCGAGGGCCTCATGGCCATCGAATCGCATATCGAAGACCCGGAATCCAGTCCGATCTTCAGCGAATATCCCCGTATCGCCAAAGACGCCAAGCTGATGGAGTTCATCACGGACTACCTGCGCATCATGATCAGCGGCAACATGAGCTCGTTTGAAATCGAGACGCTCATGGACGAGGAAATCGAAACCTACCGCCATGAGCGCGAAGTTCCCGTGCGCGCCCTGCAGCAAATGGCCGACGGCCTGCCGGCCTTCGGTATCGTGGCCGCCGTGCTGGGCGTGATCAAGGCGCTGGCCGCCGTGGACCAGCCTCCGGCGATCCTGGGCGACCTGATTTCCAAGGCCATGGTGGGCACGTTCCTGGGTATTCTGCTGGCTTACGGCTTTGTCGGTCCTCTGGCCTCGCGCATCGATCGCCGAAGCGACGAGGCCACCAAGGTCCTGGAGTGCATCAAGACCACGCTGTTGGCCAGCATGAATGGCTACCCGCCCCAGTTGGCGGTGGAATTCGGCCGCAAGGTGCTGTTCTCGGCTGTGCGCCCGACCTTTGGTGAGCTGGAAGAGCACGTTCGGCAAGCCAAGTCCGCCACGACCGGCAAGGCCTGACGGAGCGGGCCATGAGTACGGTAAACAATCACCGCGTGGTGATCCGCCGCAAGAAGGGGGGGCATGGCGGGGGGCACCACGGGGGCAGCTGGAAGATCGCGTACGCCGACTTCATCACCGCGATGATGGCGTTCTTCCTGGTGATGTGGCTGATCAGCATCGTGCCGCGCGAGGAACTCAAGGGCATCGCGGAGTATTTCCGCATGCCGCTGCGCGTTGCCATCGCGGGCGGGCCCAGCAGCTCGGCCGAGACCAGCGCGGTGCCTGGCGGCGGCCGAGACCCGCTGCGCAGCGAGGGCGACGTGCGCCGTGCGCAGGGAAACCGTGTCGAGGCCCAACCCATGGGCGACGCCGAGCGTCGCGAACAGCATCGCTTGGAAAACCTGAAGAAGCGCATCGAAAACGTCATAGAGACCAGTCCGGTGCTGAAAACGTTCAGGCCGCAACTGCTGATCGACCTGACCACCGAAGGCCTGCGTATCCAGATCATCGACAACCAGAACCGTCCGATGTTCGCCACCGGCCGCGCGGAAGTGCAGCCCTACATGCGCGACATCCTCAGGGAACTGGGCCCGGTCCTGAACGAATTGCCCAACAAGGTCAGCATCTCCGGTCACACCGACGCCTCGCAGTACGCCCGCGGAGAGCGTGCCTACAGCAACTGGGAGCTGTCGGCCGACCGCGCCAACGCGTCGCGCCAGGAGCTGGTGGCGGGCGGCATGAACGAAAGCAAGGTCCTGCGCATCCAGGGGCTGTCGTCCAGCATGAGTCTGGTTAAAGATGACCCGTATGCGGCCGTTAATAGACGTATCAGCCTTGTGGTGCTCAATCAGAGCACCCAGCGGCGCATCGAAAGCGAGAACGCCGCGGCTGCGGACGTCAGCGCCAAGGATGCCCGCGAGGTAGGAACGGCAGTGGAAGCGGCGCAAGCCGCGGCCCAGGCCACGACGGCAACCAAACCAGGCGAGGCGGAGAGCAACCCGCCCGCGGAAGGGGTTCGATAGCAATGGCTGCAACGATTCTTGTGGCGGACGACTCGGCGACGATGCGCATGATCGTCCAGGCGACGTTGACGGGCGCGGGATGGAAAGTCCTGACGGCCGGCAATGGCCAGGAAGCGCTGGAATTGGCCAAGAGCCACCCGGTGGATCTGGTGGTCAGCGACTGGAACATGCCGGTCATGGGCGGCCTGGAGCTGATCCAGGGACTGCGCCAGGAAGACGAGTACCTGGACGTGCCGGTGCTGGTGTTGACCACCGAGGACGACGTGGACAGCAAGATGGCCGCCCGGGATCTGGGGGTCTGTGGCTGGCTCTCCAAGCCGGTCGATCCTGATGTGCTGGTGGAATTGGCGTCTGAACTGCTCGACGAGCAGGCCGGCGCGTAAGCAAGTTCATTTTTGAAGGCGTACGGGTCATGAGTTCTGGTTTGGACCTCAGTCAGTTTTACGAGACCTTTTTCGACGAGGCGGACGAGCTGCTCGCGCAAATGGAGCAGCTGCTGCTCGAGCTGGATGTGGGCGCGCCCGACATCGAACAGCTCAACGCGATCTTCCGCGCCGCCCACTCGATCAAGGGCGGGGCGGCCACGTTCGGCTGTTTCACGCAGCTGGCGGGCACGACCCATTTGCTGGAAAACCTCCTGGATGCGATCCGTCGCGGCGAAATGGCGCTGCGCACGGACATGATCGATATTTTCTTGGAAACAAAAGACGTGCTCAAAAGCCAACTGGATGCCTATCGGGCCTCCGAAGAGCCCGATGAAGCCGTGTTTGAGCGTATCTGCGCCGTACTGAGGCAGCTTGCGCTGGAGCATAAGGATCCCGCCGCGGCAGCCGCGCCGGCCGAGGCCCCTGCAGCCGTGGCAGCGCCGGCTCCGGCCCCCGCACCGGTGGTTGCCCCGGCGCCTGCCCCCGAGCCCGCAGCGCAAGCGCCGGCCGCGGAAGCGGGCAGCCTGCCTCTGCGTGTGCGGATCACCAAGGTTTCGGACAAGGACGCCGCCTCCCTGCTCGAGGAAATGGGCAATCTCGGCAACGTCAAGGCCAGCGAACGCGCCGACGGCGCCCTGACCGTATGGATGGACAGCACCTGCACGCCGGACGATATCGAGGCCGTATGCTGCTTCATCGTCGACGGCGACCAGCTGGAAATCAGCCGCGAAGCCGCTCCGGCGGGCGTGACGCAGGCTGCAGCGCCGGTTGCGGCCGCGACGCCTGCGCCAGCCCCTGCGCCTACGGTAGCCGAAGCGCCCGCCGTGGCCGAGTCGGCCGCGGCCGCCGAGGCCATCACACAATCCGCCCGCGTGGCGCGGCCTGCCGCGGCGGCCCCGGCGCACGCGGACAAGGAATCCACCTCGATCCGCGTCGGCGTCGAGAAGGTCGACCAGGTCATCAACCTGGTGGGCGAACTCGTCATCACCCAAGCCATGCTGGCGCAGACCGCTTCCACCCTGGATCCGGTGCTGCACGACCGCCTGCTCAATGGCATGGAACAGCTTGAGCGCAATGCCCGCGACCTGCAGGAAGCGGTCATGTCCATCCGGATGATGCCGATGGACTACGTGTTCAGCCGCTTCCCGCGCCTGGTGCGCGACATCGCCAGCAAGATGGGCAAGCAGATCGAACTGCAGACCCACGGCCGCGCGACGGAATTGGACAAGAGCCTGATCGAACGCATCATCGATCCGCTGACGCACCTGGTGCGCAACAGCCTGGACCATGGCATCGAGACGCCCGAAAAGCGCGTTGCCGCTGGCAAGGACCCCGTCGGGCAACTGGTGCTGTCCGCCCAGCATAACGGCGGCAACATCGTCATTGAAGTCAGCGACGACGGCGGCGGGCTGAACCGCGACAAAATTCTGAAAAAGGCAATCGCCCAGGGCCTGCCGGTCAACGAGAATTCGCCGGACGACGAAATCTGGCAACTGATCTTCGCGCCGGGCTTCTCCACCGCCGAAAAGGTGACGGATATCTCCGGCCGCGGCGTGGGCATGGACGTGGTGCGCCGGAACATCCAGGACATGGGCGGCCACGTGCAGCTGTCGTGCGAGCCGGGCAACGGCACCACGACGCGCATCGTCCTGCCGCTGACGCTGGCCATTCTGGACGGCATGTCGGTGCGCGTCGGCGAGGAGACCTTCATCCTGCCGCTGAATCACGTAACCGAATCGCTGCAGCCCACCAATGACCAGATCTACTCGGTGGCGGGCAATGAGCGTGTGATGCACGTGCGCGGCGAGTACCTGCCGCTGGTTGAGATGCACCGGGTGTTTTCGGTCGGTGACGCCCAGACCGATCCCACGCAGGCCATCGCGGTCATCATGCAGGCCGAAGACCGCCGTTTTGCGCTGCTGGTGGATCACCTGATCGGCCAGCACCAGGTCGTGGTGAAGAATCTGGAATCGAATTACCGCAAGGTGCCGGGCATTTCCGCCGCCACCATCCTGGGCGATGGCAGCGTGGCCTTGATTGTCGACGTATTTGCGCTTGCGCGCGCCAACCGCGAGCGTTGGTCGCAGCCCGAAGCCATTCTGAATTGACGGAGAAATAAACCTCATGGCAGCTAACCCGCAAACGCAAGCCCGACGCAAGGAAGATGTCGGCAGCGAGTTCCTGGTCTTTACGCTGGGCGACGAAGAGTACGGCATCGATATCCTGAAGGTGCAGGAGATCCGCGGCTACGACGCCGATTCGGTCACGCGCATCGCGAATGTGCCGCCGTTCATCAAGGGCGTGACAAATCTGCGCGGCATCATCGTGCCTATCGTCGACCTGCGCATCAAGTTCAATCTGGGGCGCGTCGAGTACAACGAACAGACCGTGGTCATCATTCTCAACCTCGATCGCCGCGTCGTCGGCATCGTGGTGGATGGCGTGTCTGATGTGTTGATGCTCAATTTGGGGCAGATCCGCCCGGCGCCGGAGTTTGGCGCAACCCTGTCCACCGAGTACCTGACGGGTCTGGGCACGGTGGACGAGCGCATGCTGATCCTGGTGGATATTGAAAAAATGATGACCAGCGACGAAATGGCGCTGGTGGAGAAGGCCGCGTCCTGATCGGAACGGCCTGCTTGGGAGGTAGAAGCGCCATATTGAACCCAATGTGGCGCTTTCCTTTAACGACTTCAATCTGGGAGTGGTTCTTGTGATTCGCAAGTTCTTCGCAAACATGACGATACGCAGCAGCCTGTTGTGGGTGCTGGCGTTTTTCTCATTCATGTTGGTGATAGGGGCCGCGCTGGGCGTGCTGTCCCTGCGCATCAGCAATGGCACTCTGGCGCAGATCAAGCAATCGCAAGAGCTGGATGATGCGGTCGGCCGTGTGGTTTCCAGCTACAAGGACTCCATGACCGGCCTGGGCCGCGCGGCTGCGGCCAACTATGCTGACATCGTGAAGAGCGTGGGGCAGCCGACCTTGCTGACCCAGGGTCTGTCATCCGAGGCGGCCGGCTTGCTGGAGCGCGCCAAGGCCTCCATGAACAAGGGGCAGGCCGAGTACGAGTATTACAAGAGCCTGGCCCGGCCGGCCGAAGCGGCCGATGCCCTGAAGGAAATCGACGAATCTTATGACGCGCTGGTCCGGCAAGGACTGGCGCCGCTGGTGGCCGCCCTGGAAAAGGCGGACATGCCCGCCTACCAGAAGCAGGTCCAGACGGTACAGGACGCGCTCGAGGGACGCTACGCACGAGCCATCGAAGGCTTTGACTTCTGGCGCGCCAGCAAGACGCTGGATGCCCACGAGGTGGCGCAGGTGCGTTACCAGTTCGTCCTGATGGCGGTAGCGGCTGGCGGCGTGATCGCCGCGTTGCTGGTGTTTGCCACCTACGTGTTCCTGCGCCGCCGCGTGCTGCTGCCGTTGAAGGAAGCCGGTCATCATTTCGACCGCATCGCCGGTGGCGACCTCACTGCCCGCGTGGACGTGCGCAATACCAACGAAATCGGCCAGTTGTTCGCCGCGTTGAAGCGCATGCAGGAAAGCCTGACGCGCACCGTGGCGTCGGTGCGCCGCGGGGTGGATGAGATCAACGTCGGCTCGCACGAGATCGCGGCGGGGAATACGGACCTGTCCAGTCGCACCGAGCAGCAGGCTGCCTCGCTGGAGGAAACCGCGGCCTCGATGGAAGAGTTGGCCTCGACCGTCAAGCAGAACGCAGACAATGCGCGCCAGGCCAACCAGCTGGCGGCCAGCGCCTCGGACGTGGCTGAGCGCGGCGGTTCGGCGGTGTCGGAAGTGGTCAGCACCATGCAGGAAATCTCGGCCAGCTCGCGCAAGATCTCCGAGATCGTATCGGTGATCGACGGCATCGCCTTCCAGACCAATATTCTGGCGCTGAACGCGGCGGTGGAAGCGGCGCGCGCCGGTGAGCAAGGCAAGGGTTTCGCAGTGGCGGGCGAAGTGCGCTCGCTGGCGCAACGTAGCGCCCAGGCAGCCAAGGAAATCAAGGGTTTGATCGAGGACTCCGTGACCAAGGTCGGCGCGGGTTCGCAGCAGGTGGAGCGCGCTGGCTCGACGATGCAGGAAATCGTGGCTTCGGTGAAGCGTGTGACGGACATCATGGGCGAGATCTCGGCGGCGTCGGAAGAACAGTCCAGCGGCATCGATCAGGTGAACCGCGCCGTGTCGCAGATGGACGAGGTGACCCAGCAGAACGCGGCGCTGGTGGAAGAGGCGGCGGCTGCCGCGGGTTCCCTGCAGGAACAGGCACAACGCCTGGCCGAAGCGGTATCCGTGTTCAAGATCAATGCGGGCGAGGTCATCGAAGTTCCGGCCCAGCGCCTGTCGTCGGCGCGTTCTTCCGGCGACGATACACGTTTGCAGGCGCCTGACGCGCTTGCGCTTGGGCACTGAGGATAGCAGTGGCTACAGCAGCGGCAACCCAGGCGCCGTCCATTTCGGTGGAACGCCAATTCGATTTTCGCGATGCGGACTTTTCGCGCGTGCGCAAGATGATCCACGCCTACGCGGGCATTTCGTTGGGCACGCACAAGCGCGAAATGGTCTACAGCCGCTTGGCCCGGCGCCTGCGTGCGCTGGGCATGCAGGATTTCGGCAGCTATCTGGACCAGCTGGAAAATGAGCCGAATGCGGCCGAGTGGGAAGATTTCGTCAACGCATTGACGACCAACCTGACCGCTTTCTTCCGCGAAGCCCATCACTTTCCCATCCTGGCCGACTTCGCCAAGCGGCGTGGCGGTCCGGTGTCGGTGTGGTGCTGTGCGGCCTCCACCGGGGAAGAGCCGTATTCGATCGCCATGACGCTGGTGGAAGCGCTGGGCCCCAGGGCCAGCGCAAGTTCGGTGCTGGCCACCGATATCGACACCAATGTGCTCAACCGCGCGCGGGCTGGAGTCTATCCGGCCGAGCGCGTGGACAAAATGGACGGCGAGCGTCTGCGGCGTTTCTTTCTGAAGGGCCGCGGCGCCAACGAAGGGCAGGTGCGGGTGCGCCCGGAAATCGCTGACATGGTCCGCTACGAGACCCTGAATCTCTTGGCGCCGGCTTGGCAGATCAATGAACAGTTCGATGTGATCTTCTGCCGCAACGTCATGATCTATTTCGACAAACCCACCCAGGCCAGGATCCTGGAGCGGTTTGTGCCGCTGCTCAAGCCGGGTGGCTTGCTGTTTGCCGGCCATTCCGAAAACTTCACCTACATCAGCCGGGATTTTCGTCTGCGCGGGCAGACCGTCTATGAATGCGCGGGCAGGTCCTGAGCGGGACGAGGCAGCAAAAAATGAAGAAAATTAGCGTTTTGTGTGTGGACGATTCGGCATTGGTGCGTGGCCTGATGACCGAGATCATCAACAGCCAGCCGGACATGGAGGTGGTCGCAACCGCGCCCGATCCACTGGTGGCGCGCGAACTCATCAAGCGCCACAACCCCGACGTGCTGACGCTGGACGTGGAAATGCCCCGCATGGACGGGCTGGATTTCCTTGAAAAACTGATGCGCCTGCGTCCCATGCCGGTGGTGATGGTGTCGTCGCTGACCGAACGCGGCGGCGAAATCACGCTGCGGGCCTTGGAACTGGGCGCGATCGACTTCGTCACCAAACCCAAGCTGGGCATCCGCGACGGCCTGCTCGAATATACCGAGATCATCGCCGACAAGATACGCGCCGCCTCGCGCGCCAAGCTGCGCGCGCCCACGGCGCATGCCGCGCCCGCCGCACCCGCACCCATGTTGCGCCGCCCGCTGGCCAGCTCGGAAAAACTGGTGATCGTCGGCGCGTCCACGGGGGGCACGGAGGCGATCCGCGAGGTGCTGCAGCCGCTGCCGCCCGACAGCCCGGCCATCCTGATTACGCAACACATGCCGGCGGGTTTCACGCGTTCCTTCGCGCAGCGCCTGGACGCCCTGTGCGCCGTGACCGTCCGCGAAGCCGTGCATGGCGACCGCGTACTGCCCGGACACGTGTATCTGGCGCCGGGCGGCGACATGCACATGCGTTTGGGCCGCAGCGGCGCCAACTACGTGATCGAACTTGAAGCCAGCGAACCCGTCAACCGCCACCGTCCGTCGGTGGACGTGCTGTTCAATTCGGCCGCCGTCGCCGCCGGCAAGAACGCCATCGGCGTCATCCTGACCGGCATGGGCAAGGACGGCGCGGCTGGCATGTTGGCCATGCACCGCGCGGGCGCCCACACGATTGCGCAGGACGAGGCCAGTTGCGTCGTCTTCGGCATGCCCCGCGAAGCGATCGCCTTGGGCGCCGCGGATGAAGTGGTTTCGTTGTCGGCGATAAGCGAACGCATTCTGACTCGCCTGGGCGATCGCGGGCACCGCGTCTGACGCGCAAGGCTCCCCGATCGGTCCAAGCTAAATTTTTTCTGGAGTAGAAGATGGTAGACAAGGGCCTGAAGATTCTGGTGGTGGATGACTTCCCCACCATGCGGCGGATCATCCGCAACCTGCTCAAGGAGCTGGGTTTCGAGAACGTGGATGAAGCCGAAGACGGCGCCATCGGCCTGGAAAAGCTGCGCAACGGCGGTTTCCAGTTCGTGGTGTCCGACTGGAACATGCCCAATCTCGACGGCCTGGAGATGCTCAAGCAGATCCGCGCCGACGCGGCGCTGGCTTCGCTGCCCGTGCTGATGGTGACGGCCGAGGCCAAGAAGGAAAACATCGTTGCCGCGGCCCAGGCCGGCGCCAACGGTTATGTGGTCAAGCCTTTCACGGCGGCGACGCTGGAAGAGAAGCTCAACAAGATCTTCGAGAAAATCGCCGGTTGAGGTGAGCCATGAGCACGACGGAACATGAGAGCCCGGGCGAATCCCCCGACCTGATCCATCGCATCGCGTCGCTGACGCGCATGCTGCGCGACAGCATGCGCGAGCTGGGGCTGGATCAGGCCATCAAGGACGCCGCCAACGCCATTCCCGACGCCCGCGATCGTCTGCGCTACGTGGCGCAGATGACGGAGCAGGCCGCCAACCGCGTCTTGAACGCCACCGAGCAAGCCGGTCCCATCCAGGACGGCCTGTCGCGTTCGGCGCAGGCGCTGGATGCGCGCTGGCAGCAGTGGTACGACCAGCCCCTGGAACTGCCCGAGGCGCGCGAACTGGTGAAGGACACCCGCGCCTACCTGCAGGATGTGCCGAAACAGGCGCAGCAGACGCAATCCCAGCTGATGGAAATCATCATGGCGCAGGATTTCCAGGACCTCACGGGCCAGGTCATCATGCGCATGATGGACGTGGTGGGCGCGATCGAGCGCGAACTGCTGCAGGTGCTGCTGGACAACGTCCCGCAAGAACGCCGCGACGAAGCGAACAGCCTGCTCAACGGGCCGCAGATCAGTCCGCAAGGCAAGACCGACGTGGTGACCAGCCAGGATCAGGTCGACGACCTGCTGGCCAGCCTGGGCTTCTAGCCGGGAGCCGCGCCGCCGGACAGGGTCTCCGGCGGCGCGTTTTCCTGGTGGTGCCGCCGCGCATGAAGGTAGTCCGCATGAAGGTAGTCCCTAAGGGCGCAAAGAGCGCCTCATGGATAGACTCCCCTCCAGAACAATAATCAGGGGCTGTGCAGCGTGAATCATGGCGCGCAATGCGCGCCAGGCAACGGATGCCCATAGAAGGCGATCCGGGCCGGCACAAGGAGGTTGATCATGGCCAGATCCGTATTCCGCCTGGGCGGCATGTGGCGGTTGTTGCGGCGGCTCAATCGCGGCGACGCGACACTGTCGGAACGCACGCTATCCATCAGTCCGGCTGTTTGGCCGCTGTACGGTTTCATGACGCGCATACGCAGCCGCATCATGACCGTACGCCAGTCCAGCATAGAAATCGCGCTGAATGCCGCGCGCACGCAGTTCCAGGCGGGCCATTGCTCGATCCTGGCGCAGGAGCAGGCGCGGGCTGCTGAGGCGCTCGCCGCCAGCGGCGCGCAAATCGCCGCCTTGTCGACATCAACATCCACCCATGCGCGCGAGATTGCCGAGGTGTCGGGGCAGAATCTGCACGCGGCGCAGCAGGCGCTGGCCGAACTGTCGGACGTCAAGGCGCGGGTAGAGCGCATGACGCGGGAGATGGCTTCATTCACCGAGGTGGTCGGGCAACTGACGGACCGCGCCCAGTCGGTCGGCGACATCAGCAAGCTGATCAAGGAGATCGCCCTGCAGACTCAGCTCCTGGCCTTGAACGCCGGGGTCGAGGCGGCCCGGGCAGGGGACGCGGGAAGGGGGTTCGCGGTGGTCGCCAGCGAGGTCGGGCGGCTGGCCGAACGCGTGAACTCGGCCACCAGCGATATCGGCCGACATACCGCCGAGATGTTGGAGCTGGTGGAGACGACCCAGCATCAGACCGGCACGCTGCGCGAGGACGTCAACGCTTCCGGCGTAGTGCTGGATCGGACATGCTCAGGCTTTGAGCGTTTCGTGCGCGACTTCGACAGCATGAACCGCCAGGTCGGCGACGTCGTTCAGGCCATCGGCGAGGTGGACTCGACCAACCACGGCATGAGCGAAGAGGTGGGGCGGATTGCCGCGCTGAGCGCCGACGTGTTGAAACGCGTGGGCCACATGTCCGGCGAGATCGACCGCATCCGCCGCCAGACGGAAAGCGTGCAGGAGGTGCTGGCCGACATGCGCACCGGCAATACCGCTTTTGACGGCCTGTCCCAGGCTCTCGAAGCCTTCCGGGATGCCGCCGTCAACCTGCTGGAAGACGCCAGGAGCCGCGGAGCGGACGTGTTCGACCGCCACTACCGGCGCATTCCCGGCAGCGAACCCGCGCGCTACCACACCAGTTACGACCGGCAGATCGACGAGACGGTGACGCAGCTGCTGGATAGCGTGCTGGATGGCGTGCCGGGCGGGATCTACACGATCCTGGTGGACGGCCGGGGTTACGCGCCGGCCCACAATCGCCGCTTTTCCCAGGCGCCTACCGGCGATCCGAAGCAGGACATCCTGCGGGTGCGCAACAAGCGCATCTTCGATGATCCGGTGGGCTTGCGCCTGGCGACCAATACCGGCGGAATGCTGCTGCAGACCTATTCCCGCGATACGGGCGAAATCGTCAATGACATATCCATTCCGGTCTATCTGGGGTCGGAACATTGGGGCGCGGTGCGGATCGGCCTGGATTTCGGCCGCTTCCAAGCGGCGGCCGGAGAGGGCGAGGCAGACCGGCTGGCGGTCGCCACGGGCGGCTGACGCCGCTGGCCCGCCCGGGGCCGGGCGCGTTCCGGGCGGGCCTGGAACGCGCTGCCTGAAACGCATCCGGGAATAGCGCCGCTTTCCCCCCGTTTCTTGGCTTATCGCCGAGCCCCTGGGCCTCCTAGAATCTCGGCGGGCAGCTCGTCATTCCATAATCCGCGAGCCGCGACAATACCGCAGAGCATGGCCGAAGAAAGCGACCTCGAAAAAACCGAAGCCGCCTCTCCCAGGCGCCTGGAAAAGGCGCGCGAGGAGGGGCAGATTGCGCGTTCCCGCGAATTGGGAACGTTCATGATGCTGGCGGCGGGCGTGGGCGCCATCTGGGTGGGCGGCAGTTCGCTCTACCAGACCCTGAGCGGCGTGTTGCGAAACGGCCTGGCGTTTGATCAGCGTATCGTCCTCGATCCCGGCGTGATGGTCGAACGCGCGGTCGAAGGTTTCGGCGAGGCCTTGCTGGTGCTGCTGCCGATTTTCGGGCTGCTGGCTGTCATCGCGGTGCTGTCCAGCGTGCTGTTGGGCGGCATCGTCATCTCGGGCAAGCCCCTGCAGTTCAATTTCTCCAAGCTCAGCCCCATTGCGGGCGTGAAGCGGATGTTCTCGTCGCAGACGGTGGTGGAACTGATCAAGGCGCTGGCCAAGGCCGCGCTGGTCGGCGGGGTGGCGGTCTGGGTCATCTGGCGCTACCACGACGACATGCTCAGCCTGATGCACGTGGCGCCGTCGGCGGCGCTGATCAAGGCGCTGACGCTGGTGGCGATGTGCTGCGCCTTCATCGTGGCTTCCCTGATGGTCATCGTCATGCTGGACGTGCCGTGGCAGATCTGGAGCCACCTGAAGAAGCTGCGCATGTCCAAGGAAGACGTGCGCCAGGAGCACAAGGAAAGCGAAGGCGACCCCCACGTGAAGGCGCGCATCCGGCAGCAGCAGCGCCAGGCGGCGCGCCGCCGCATGATGGCGGAAGTGCCCAAGGCGGACGTGGTGGTGACCAACCCCACGCACTACGCCGTGGCTCTCAAGTACGACGAGGAAAAGAGCGGCGCGCCGCGCGTGCTGGCCAAGGGTACGGGCCTGATCGCGGCCAAGATCCGCGAGCTTGCCGCCGAGAACCGCATCCCGACATTGGAAGCGCCGCCCCTGGCGCGCGCATTGCATCAACACGTGGAGATTGGGCAGGAAATTCCGTCCGAACTCTACACCGCGGTGGCAGAAGTGCTGGCATGGGTCTTCCAGCTGCGCTCCTGGCGGGCCGGTTGGGGCGCCGAACCGACGGCCCCGACCCGGTTGCTCGTGCCGGTCGAGCTGGACCCGCAAGCCAAAACCGCAGCACAAGGAGCTTAAGGAATGAGCGCTTTGCTCACCATGTTGAAGAGTAACGGGGCCACGCATGCGCGGCTGCTGGCAGGGCCGATCCTGATCGTGATGGTGCTGGGCATGATGGTCTTGCCCCTGCCCACGTTCCTGCTCGACCTGCTGTTCACCTTCAACATCGCGTTGTCGGTGATGATCCTGCTGGTGGCCATGTTCACGCGCAAGCCGCTGGATTTTGCGGCATTCCCGGCCGTGCTGCTGTTCGCCACGCTGCTGCGCCTGTCGCTGAACGTCGCCTCCACCCGCGTGGTGCTGCTCCATGGCCATACCGGGCCCGACGCTGCGGGCAAGGTCATTGAGGCCTTCGGCCACTTCCTGGTCGGCGGCAACTTTGCCGTGGGGATCATCGTCTTCGTGATCCTGACCATCATCAACTTCATCGTCATCACCAAGGGCGCGGGCCGTATCGCCGAAGTGGGCGCGCGCTTCACCCTGGACGCGATGCCGGGCAAGCAGATGGCGATCGATGCGGACCTGAATGCCGGCCTGATCGGCGAAGACGAGGCGCGGAAGCGCCGCGCGGAAGTCTCTCAGGAATCCGACTTCTTCGGCTCGATGGACGGCGCCAGCAAGTTCGTGCGGGGCGACGCCGTCGCCGGCCTGCTGATCATGGCGATCAACATCATCGGCGGCCTGATCGTGGGCGTGGCCCAGCATGACATGTCGATGGGTGATTCGGCGCGCGTCTACACGCTGCTGACCATCGGCGACGGTCTGGTGGCGCAGATCCCGGCGCTGGTGATCTCCACCGCCGCGGGCGTGGTGGTATCGCGCGTCTCGACCGACCAGGACATCGGCCAGCAGATTCTCAGCCAGCTGTTCTCCAACCCCAGCGTGCTGTTCCTGACGGCCGGCATCGTCGGCATCATGGGCCTGATCCCCAACATGCCGCACGTTGCGTTCCTGACCCTGGCCGGCGCGCTGGGCTGGGGCGGTTGGATGCTGTACAAGCGGCAAACTGCGGCGGCGGCAGCGGCGGCCGAGGTGCCGCCGCAGGCCGTTACGCAGGCTCAGGCCGCGGCGGCCGAGGCCAGTTGGGACGACGTGTCCATGGTGGACCAGCTGGGCCTCGAGGTCGGCTACCGCCTGATCCCGCTGGTGGATCATGCCCAAAACGGCGAGCTGCTGCACCGGATCCGCAGCCTGCGCAAGAAATTCGCTCAGGACGTGGGCTTTTTGCCGCCGGTCGTGCATATCCGCGACAACCTGGAACTCAAGCCCAACGATTACCGCATCCTGCTGTCCGGCGTGGAGGTCGGCCACGGCGTCGCCATGCCGGGCCAGTGGCTGGCCATCGACCCGGGCGGCGTGACCGTGCAGATCAAGGGCACGCCCACGACCGATCCCGCCTTCGGCTTGCCGGCGCTGTGGATCGACGGCAGCCTGCGCGATCAGGCGCAGGTGGCGGGCTATACGGTGGTGGATGCCGGCACCGTGGTCGCGACGCACCTGAATCACCTGATGCACCGTCACGGTTCCAATCTGCTGGGCCGCCAGGAAGTGCAGCAATTGCTGGACCGCATTGGACGCGACGCGCCCAAGCTGGTCGAGGACCTGGTGCCCAAGACCCTGTCGCTGACGGCGCTGCAGAAGGTGCTGCAGGGCCTGCTGTCGGAAGAAGTGCCGATCCGCGACATGCGCACCATCATCGATACCTTGTCCGAACATGGTCCGCGCCTGGCGGCGCTGGCCGCCGGCACCGGCAGCCAGCCCGACATCAACGAACTGATCGCGCTGACGCGCCGTTCGCTGGGCCGCGCCATTACCCAGCAATGGTTCCCGGGAGAGGGCGAGCTGCGGGTAATCGGCCTGGACGTGAAACTCGAGCGCGTGCTTTCGCAGGCGATGACGACCAGCGGCGGCCTGGAACCCGGGTTGGCCGATACGTTGTTGCGCGAAGCGCAGGCCGCGGTCGAGCGCCAGGAATCGCAAGGCAATGCGCCGGTGTTGCTGGTGTCTCCGGTCTTGCGTGCGCCTTTGTCGCGCTTCCTGCGGCACCATCTGCCGCAGCTGGGCGTGTTGTCGAATACGGAAATACCCGATGAGCGCATGGTGCGTGTTACCGCGCTGATCGGCGGAGGTAATGGGGCATGAAGATAAGCCGATTTTTCGGGGCGAACAGCCGCGATGTGATGCGCCAGGTCCGGCAGGTGCTGGGACCGGACGCGCTGATCGTGTCGAACCGTAGCGTCGATGGCGGCGTCGAGGTGCTGGCTACCGTCGAAGGCGCTTTTGACGATGCCGCCCACGAGCCCGCGCCGCGCCAGGAAGCTGCGCCCGTCCGGCCGCTCGAAGCGCGGCCGCTGCCACCTGCGGGCGCGCCGGCAGGCATGCGCTTCGATGCGTCTGAGCAGGCAGGACGTGCGCCCGCGCCCGTGATGCCCCAGGGCGGATACGCGGCGCCGTCGCGTTCTATCGCCGCATACCAGACCGCTTACGCATCTTCGACACAGCCTGAAGATGAAGCGCCCCGGGTTGCTCCTATAGCGCCCCAGCCGGCGGCGCCCGTGCGGGTTGAATTGCCATCCCTGCCACCGTTGCGCCAGGTCCCCGCTGATCAGTCCGCCGCATCCGCTGCCGCGCCTGGCGCTCCTGCGGCATCATCCGCGTATGCTGTTGCGCCCGCCGGGCAGGCCCCGGCGGCTGCCGCTGCCTATTCGGGCGTGCCTGCAAGCGCGGCTCCGGCGCCTGCGGCTTATACGCCAGCCACGCCCCAACCGGCACCGGCGCCTTACACGCCGGCCGCCCCTCAACCGGCACCCGCGCCTACGATGGCCCGCATGCCGGATGCGCCGTTGCGCCAACCGCCGGTTTTGCCGCCTGCGGCGATGCCGGCTGACGCCGCAGCGGGATTGCAGGACGCCATCAGCGCACTGCGTGGCGCTCTGGAAAGCCGCATGGACGGCCTGCTCTGGGGCGGCCGCCAAGGACCGGGCCGGGAACCCGCGGGCGCGGCGCTGTTCCGCAGCCTGCTGGACGCGGGGTTCAGCACCAAGCTGGTGCGCACCCTGGTGGAGCGCCTCCCGGAAGGAATGACGCCGGAAGCGGCGCTGAGCTGGGCCCGCAACGAGCTGGTGACCCACCTCCCGGTGCTGCGTTCCGAAGATGAGTTCCTGGCCGGCGGCGTATACGCCCTGGTCGGTCCGACCGGGGTGGGCAAGACGACCACGCTGGCCAAGCTGGCCGCGCGTTGCGTGGCGCGCGAGGGCCGCGAGCAGGTCGCGATGCTGACCACCGACAATTTCCGGATCGGCGCGCTGGAACAGTTGCAGATTTACGGACGCTTGATGGGCGTGCCCGCCCATTCGGTGCGCGATGCGGGCGAGCTGCGCCGCATCCTGGCTGAGTTGGGCAGCCGCAAGATCGTGCTGATCGATACCACTGGCATCAGCCAGCGCGACCGCCAGGTGGCGGAGCAGGCGGCCATGCTGTGCAATGCGGGCAAGCCGGTGCGCCGGCTGCTGGTGCTCAACGCGGCCAGCCAGGGCGACACGCTGGACGAAGTGGCGCATGCGTATCGCAATGGCGTGGGCGAGGATGTCGCCGGCTGCATCATTACCAAGCTGGACGAGGCTACCCGCCTGGGCGCGGCGCTGGATACGGCCATCCGTCATCGTTTGCCGATCCATTACATGTCGGTCGGGCAAAAGGTGCCTGAACACATGGAGCTGGCTCGCGCCGACGTGCTGATCGACCGCGCTTTCTCGATGGTCGAGCGCGCCCGCGCGCTATACACCCCCAGCGAGGCAGACCTTGCGACGCTGGTGTCCGCGTCGCGGGAGCCCGAAAGCGCGGATCCGGCGCGCAAGCGGCAATTGCTGGCTTCCGCCATCCTGCGTCCGCAAGGTGGCGCGAGTTCCATCGAGGCGGCCCAGAACCTGGACGACGCCATTTCCTGGCTGGAAAGCGATCCGGCCTGCGTGCAGGCTCGCGCGTCCTGGCGCGGCTATGTCGGCGACAGTTCGGGCGCGAGCGTAGCTGCGCTGGGCGATGAACCCTTGGCGATGGTGCGCCGAGAATTTTCCGCGGTCTGCGGACGGCACCTGCTTGCCATGCATGGCAAGGCCGCCATGAAGGGAGAGGGTCTTCCTGGCGGAGCCGTGTTGGGCACGCTGTTGATGAGCGATCGTGGCACGGCTCTGGCGGCACCCGCGCAGCAATTGGTTTTGCCGCATGGGCTGCTCTCTTCATTTGCGCCGGCGGCGCCGGCACAGCCAGACGCGGCCCTGGCGTTGCAGGGGCGTGTTACCTGGCTGGCCGAGAAGCTGGAGCGCGTCCCGGTTGTTCAGATGCTGGAAACGGGCACATCCGCCTTGTGGCCGGCTTTGAGCGAGCAGGGCGTCGCCTGGGTTGCGCGCAGCGCCGGCGGCCAGCGCGTCATCCAGGATGACTGCCCGACCAATCTGAATGCCGTGGGTAAGAGCGTGGGCTATTTGCCCGTCGGCCAGCCCGGCGATATGCCGGGGCTGCACAGCGTCCAGGGCAGCAAGCGCGTGCCCCTGGCGTTGTGGGCTTCGGGTACGGAAGTGACCCTGCCTGGCCGTAGCGGCGGCGAACCCGTCCGGCTGGTCTGCGCCCGACTGATCGACACGGTCAGCGGCGAGGTGGCCGGGCAGCTGTTTGGCATGACCAATCTGCCCGCGTCCCAAGCGGATGCGGCCACCGTAGCGCGCTGGCTGGTGCTGCAGGACGAGGCCAAGGCGGGGTTCCGCTATATGGCTAATGCGTGGCAGGCTTTGCCGGCGGTGGACGGCGCCCATGCCTTGGCGCGCCAATCGCTGATGGCCGGTCAGATGGGCGCGGCATGCTGGCAGCTGGCGCACACGTCGGCGGCGGAAGTGCTGCGCGGACCCTTGTCGGGCATCATGGGAACGGATCGCAAGCTGTCCGGGCGCATGTTGCCGCTGGCTTTGCTGAAGATGTATGCGATGCTGGAGATGACAGCGGGGTAACGAAGGCCGTGGCTGGGGTGGTTTTGCGCAAGTGCGTGATGGGTTGCGCGCGATAGCGAGGTGGGTTCCGGCGCGCGAAACCGGCGCGCTTTACCTATCCTACGTCGGTTCAGCCCGCTACGATGGGTTTGCGGCCGGGGCCGCTGCGTGCGCCACGGCCGCGGGCGTCGTAAGTGGATACAGTACCACCCGCCGCACCCAAGCCGCGCAGGGCGTCCAGTGACTGCTGCGTGTAGCGCAGATGCACGTCGATGAGCGCGCCGTTGCGCAAGTTGATTTCGTTGGCGGATGCCGATTTGCTCAGCAAAGCCTGCCAGACGCCCGACAGCTGTGGATGCAGAACGGCTGCCTGTTCGGTGCCGGTATGCCCGGCGGGCAGGCCGATCTCCGCGAGCAGGGAGTCCCGGACCTGGCTCAGGTCCACGAGCTTGCGGGCGACGTCGCCCTTGCGCTCGGTGATTTCCTGCAGCGTGCCGACGCTTCCCAAGCCCACCAGCACTTCGGTCTCTTCTTCCAGAATGGCGGAGAACTCGGTGATCAGGGCATCTTCCTGGCGCATGCAGGATTGCAGGGATTCGACGGTGCTCATGGTCATGCTGTTCGGCTCGGGAGGTTCGGGGTTACTTCAGCAAATCGCGGGCGCTGGCAATCAGGCTGTCCGCGATGCGGCCGGTGTCGATCTTCAACTGACCCGAAGCGATTGCCGCGCGGATGGCGGCCACGCGTTCGACGTTGATGTCATTGGACCCGTCCTGCAGCGCCAGCAGTTTGCGCGACGCCGAGCTCAGCGCCACCTGCGAGCTGCTGGAGCCGCTGGCACTGCCGGCGCCGTAGGCCTGGGCAACCGCCGAGTCGGCGCGGGGCACGACGGCGTCAGCCGATAGGGGGCGGTTGGTGGTGGAATTGATCTTCAAGATTTTCTCCGCAGGGCGTCCTGGGTCGGTTGTGCGACGGTTTCGCCTACTTATGCCTCAGTAACGGCAGGGCCGGAAGGAACTTTAGGGGAGGGCGGTGTGTTGGTGCAATGCGACATGTAACAACAATTACAGTTGTATTTCCACCAGGCTGGCATTGCGCACCACGCCGCTGACCACCTGGCCGCCCGCGGTGCGGACCTGCACGGTTGCGCCGGGCGCCGCGTTGTCGAGCGCCTGGCCTTCGCTGCTGACGACGAAGCCGTTGCCGCGCGCGTTGATGCGGACGTTGGCGCCGCGCACCACCGATTGTGCGTTGCGCAACCCGGAACCCCGTACTGCTTGCCCGGCATTGATCCGGTGCACGGCCGTCATGCCCACCACCGTCTGCGGATCCGTAATCGCGCCCGGGGGCAGGGCGACCAGGTCGCCGTCCCGTGGGGCGAGGTCGTCCGGCGTCAGGGCCTGCCCTGCGGCAATCATGCGTGCGGCGACGTAATAGTGGCCCGGCACGCTCACCGTCGCCTGAACATAGGCCGTCCAAGGTTTGGGGGCGTTGCAGCGCACCCCGACGGTCATGCGCGAACGCAGTTTCATGCCCGAGGGCATAAAAGGGGACATGGCGTCGCAAGGCGCCAGGCGTTCCGCGCGCGGCGGGTCTATCGCTATCGAGGGTTGCCCTGGAAGGCCGGCCAATTGATCCAGCAGATAGGTTTGCGCGACAAGAGCGATCGCCTCGGGCGCCTGGGTGGCGGTTTCCTGCCCCTGCGCGGCGGCCAGGGGCAACAGCAGGGCTGCCAGGCAGCTTGCGCGCGCGCGGAGTCGAGGGGCGGATATTTTCATGATGGAGGAATTGTAGAAGTCCGCGGCATTCGGCAATACGTGAATTGGATGAGAAATGGCGGGTTATTTGGCTGATTGTGTTGAGCCACCGGCCCCTATGATGCCGTCATCCAATGGGATAACGGTCTGTCCGGCATCCCTGGCTTTATCTGAATTGCAACGCACCAAGGCGCCCCGATGCTAGACAGGCTTAATGAAGATTTCCGGTTTTTCCAGCAGTCCCTGGGACTGCGCGCGCAACGCCAGGAAGTGCTGTCGTCGAACATCGCCAACGCCGATACGCCCAACTACAAAGCGCGCGATTTCGACTTCAAGACGGCCATGGCCAACGCCATGGAAGGCACGAAACGCCTGCCCGACACCGCGCTCACGCTGACTGCCGCTCGCCATATTCCGGCCAAGGCTGTATCGCAAGGTCCGACGGAACTCCTGTACCGCCTGCCGTACCAGCCGAGCATGGATGGCAACACGGTGGACATGGACATCGAACGCGTGCAGTTCGCCGATAACACCCTGCATTACCAAAGCACGATGCAGATGCTGTCTGGCCGTATCCGGACCATGATGGCCGCAATTCAGGAATGATTCTTTAAAGGGAGCGGCAGGCAATGTCCTTGTTGAGCATTTTCGATATCGCCGGTTCGGCGCTCAGCGCGCAATCGCAGCGCATGAACGTGGCGGCCAGCAACATGGCCAACGCCGACAGCGTGGTTGGCCCCGACGGCAAACCCTACCGCGCCCGCCAGGTCGTGTTCCAGGTGAATCCCCCGGCCGGCCAGGCGCTGGGCCAAGAAATAGGCGGCGTGCGCGTGGCTGGGGTGGTAGAAGACCAGTCTCCCTTGAAGCAGGTCTATGACCCGCAGCACCCCATGGCCGACGCTCAGGGCTACGTCAGCATGCCCAACGTTGACCCGGTGGCCGAAACCGTGAACATGATCGCGGCCTCGCGCTCTTACCAGGCAAACGTGGAGGTGCTCAACACCGCCAAGGCGCTGATGCAGAAGACCCTTACCATCGGCCAGTCCTAATTTCCGGAACCAGTTAATCCATGACCACTATCGACCAATCGACGAGCAAGACCGGTTTGGGCCTGGCTCAAACGGGCGCCAATAGCAGCAGCACGGCGCAAGGCTTGCAGGACCAGTTCCTGAAGCTGCTGGTCACGCAGCTGCAGAACCAGGATCCCCTGAATCCGATGCAGAACGCCGAGCTGACCTCCCAGCTGGCGCAGATCTCCACGGTGGAAGGCATCACCAACCTGAAGAACACCATGCTCGCCATCAGCGGCCAGATCGACGTGTCTCAGTCGATGAATGCCGTGGCCATGATAGGCAAGGGCGTGCTGATTCCCGGCTCCAAGATCAAGTCCGGCGTGGATGCAACGGATCCGGGTGGCCGCGTCGTCACGCCTTACGGTCTGGATCTGCAGGGCGATGCCCAGAAGGTGCAGATCCGTATCTCCGACGCCAACGGCGCGGTCGTGCGCACGATCGAAACGAAGGACCAGAAGCCTGGCGTGTACACGCTGTCCTGGGATGGCAAGAACGATCAAGGCATTGCGCTGGAGCCGGGTGCTTACACCGTGTCCGTTCTGGCCACGGATGCCGATGGCAAGAAGGTGAACGCAGAAGTCCTGAGCTACGGCCAGGTCAAGAGCGTGGCGTACTCCACTGAAGGCCTGAGGCTGGATCTGGGCCTGGATGGCCAGACCAGCATGCTGGACGTGCGCAAGGTGATCGGCGCCTGAAGCGTGCGCAATGTATCGGTGCCGGCGCATGGGCGGCGGCTTCCCCTAGTTAAAGATTAGCGAGAATAAACATGGGTTTCGGACAAGGATTGAGCGGCTTGAACGCCGCAGCGCAGAACCTGGACGTCATCGGCAACAACATCGCCAACTCTGGCACGGTCGGCTTCAAGTCCGCCACCGCCTCGTTCGCCGACGTCTACGCCAGCTCGCGCGTCGGCCTGGGCGTGAAGGTCGCGGCCATCAACCAGCGCTTTACCGTGGGCACGGTGAATGGCGGCGGCGGCGAGTACGACATCGCCATTGACGGCGCCAAGGGCATGTTCCGCGTCACCGACCAGAGCGGTGCGGTGATGTACACCCGCAACGGCGAATTCCTGGTCGACAAGAACAACTTCATCGTGAACGCTCAGGGCTATCGCCTGACAGGCTATCCGCCGGGCTCGGTTGGAGCCAACCCGGTGGAATTGCAGCTGCCCACTGCCAACGTGGCGCCCAAGGCGACCGCAGCCGGCACTACCGTTGCCAACCTGAACGCCAATGCCAAGGTTATCTACGAAACCAATACGACGACGGATCCTGGTTCCGATGGCACTGTCACGCTCAATGGTTTGCCGTACACGTTTACCAGGAACGGGACGGGAGCGTTGGTATGGGCCGGAGCTGCCCCGGCCGACGGCACATACACGAACGGCGCCAATAGTGTCACTATCACTGGCGGAGTAGTCACCGGCGATATCAAGACCATGGCCGGTTACAGCGAATACGTGGCCCCCACCGTGGAGGTCGGCAAGCCGTTCGATCCGAAGCAGTCCAGCACCTACACGAACGCATCGCCGATGACGGTGTTCGATTCGCTGGGCAACTCGCATCAGGTCATGCAGTACTTCGTGAAGCGTCCTTCGACCGGTCCCGATATCAGCAACTATGACGTCTATTACACGATAGATGGCAAAGCCATGGCGCCGACGACCGAAGCTGGTGGTGTATGGGGCAATCCGCAGAAGTTCACCTTCAACAAGGCGGGTGTGATGACCAGCGCGCCAGTGGTGAACCTGTCGTTTGCAACCCCGGGTGAAGGCGCTGCTCCGGCCGATCCCATCAACATCGCAATGAACTACGCGGGCACCACGCAGTTTGGCAGCGCCTACACCTTGGTGGCCAAGCCGGACGGCTACGCATCCGGTGAGTTCAGCGGCATCAACATCGGCGGCGACGGCAGCCTGGTGGCAAGCTACACCAACGGCCAGACCCAGGTCGTCGGTACCATCGTGCTGGCCGACTTCTCCAACCTGCAGGGTCTGCAGCCCGTGGGCAACAACGCCTGGACGGAAACCTCCGCGTCCGGCCAGCCCATCTTGGGCCAGCCCGGCACCAACGGCCTCTCCAAGGTCGTGGGCCAGGCCACGGAGTCGTCCAACGTCGACATGAGCAAGGAACTGGTCAACATGATCATTGCCCAGCGCACCTACCAGGCCAACTCGCAGACCATCAAGACCCAGGACGAAATCATGCAAGTCCTGATGAACTTGAAGTAAGCCCGGCAGGCACGAGACGACACCGACGGAATAGGCAATGGACCGTATCATCTACACCGCCATGAATGGCGCGGCGCGCATCACCGAGCATCAGGCCGCGCTTTCCAACAACATGGCCAACGTGAACACGGCGGGTTTCCGCGAGCAGATCGCGCTGTACCGCTCCGTGCCGGTCACGGATGGGACGAGCCTGCCCACGCGTGTTTCGACGGTGGCGTCCACGCCGCGCAACAGCTTCCAGATGGGCAATATGCAGACCACGGGCCGGGATCTGGATGTGGCGCTGTCCAGCGAGCGCGGCTGGATCGCTGTGCAGACGCCGCAAGGCGAGGCCTACACTCGCGCCGGCAGCCTGCAGGTCGGCATCAATGGCCTGTTGCAGACCTCGCTGGGCCAGCCCGTGCTGTCTGACCAGGGCGGTCCCATCGACGTGCCCGACCAGGCTGCGCTGACGATCACGGCGGACGGCACCATTACCGCCATCGGCGCTGGCGACGCGCCGAACAACATCCTGAACCTGGGCCGGATCAAACTGGCCAACCCGCAGAACGAGCAGCTGGTGCACGGCGACGACGGCGTATTTCGCATGGCGCCCGTCAATGGCCAGCCTGCGCCTCCGGTACCCGCCGACCCCAGCCTGCGGCTGTTGTCGGGCGTACTGGAAGGCAGCAATACCAATCCGATGGCGGCGATGGTAGGCATGATCGCCAACGCCCGCCGCTTCGAACAGCAGATGCAGGTGATCCAGCAGTCGGACCGCAACGCCGAACGCGCCAACGGCATCCTGTCGGTAAGCGCCTGATACGGCAACTGAACTAGAAACAATTTTTGCGCGCGGCCGGGCCGCGACACCAGGAGTACTTCATCATGATGCGTTCGTTGTGGATCGCCAAGACGGGCCTGGAAGGTCAGCAGACCTCCATGGACGTGATTTCGAACAACTTGGCCAACGTTTCGACCAATGGCTTCAAGCGCGGCCGCGCCGTGTTCCAGGACCTGATGTACCAGACGCTGCGTCAGCCCGGCGCCCAGGTCGGCGACGCCACCCAGCTGCCGTCGGGCCTGCAACTGGGTACTGGTGCGCGCGTTGCCGCGACCGAGCGCATCCACACGGCGGGCAACCTGAACAACACCGGCAGCGAGATGGACATCGCCATCAACGGCCGTGGTTTCCTGCAGGTCGAACTGCCTGACGGCACCCAGGCCTACACCCGTGACGGCGCGTTGCAGCGTGACCAGAACGGCCAGTTGACGACCGTCAGCGGCTACGTGATCCAGCCGCCGATGAACATCCCCGACAATGCGCTGTCGATCTCTATCGGCAACGACGGCATCGTTTCGGTTACGCAGCCCGGCGCCGCCGGCATCAACGTACAGATCGGCCAGCTGCAGATCGCCACGTTCATCAACCCCACCGGGTTGCAGAGCGTAGGTGAAAACCTGTATCTGGAAACCGACGCTTCGGGACCCGCCAACCTGTTGCAGCCTGGCGTGGATGGCGCCGGTTCGATCATGCAGAAGTACGTTGAAACTTCCAACGTCAACGTCGCCGAAGAACTGGTCAACATGATCACCACACAGCGCGCGTACGAAATGAACAGCAAGGCCGTCAAGACCTCGGACGAAATGCTGGCTCGCCTGACTCAACTGTGATGTCCATGTCTGTCCTGCGCCTGGTATCGAGTGCGGCCCTGGCTATGCTGGTGGCCGGTTGCGCCATGATCCCGCCCGAGCCCATCGTGACCGGGCCGACGACGGCGGCGCCGCCGCCGCCGCCCACGCCCATGGCGCAGCCGACGGGCTCGATCTATCAGCCGACGACCTACGGCAACTATCCCTTGTTCGAGGACCGCCGGCCGCGCAACGTGGGCGACATCGTCACTATCGTCCTGAACGAGAAGACCAATGCTTCCAAGAACGTCGCCACCAACACTAACCGTAGCGGCAGCGCCTCCCTGGGCATCGCCGCCGCGCCGTCCTTCATGGACAGCTGGGCCAACGCCAACCTGAACACCGACGCCAAGGGCGGCAATGTGTCGCAGGGCAAGGGTGACAGCACGGCGAACAATGCCTTTACCGGCACCATCACCACCACGGTGGTGGGGGTGATGTCCAATGGCAACCTGCAGGTCGCGGGCGAAAAGCAGATCGCCATCAACCGGGGCAGCGAATTCGTGCGCTTCTCCGGCGTGGTCGATCCGCGCTCCATCACCGGCACCAACACCGTGTCGTCCACGCAGGTGGCCGACGCCCGCATCGAGTACCGCAGCAAAGGCGTCATGGATGAAGTCCAGACCATGGGCTGGCTGCAACGCTTCTTCCTGATCGCTTCGCCGTTCTGAACATGAAACAACCGAATCCGATATCCGCCTTGGTGTCCTTGTTGGCGCGCGTCTGCATTTCGGTCGGGCTGGTGGCCGGCGCGGGCGCGGCACACGCCGAACGGCTCAAGGATCTGGCTTCAATCCAGGGCGTGCGGGGCAACCAGCTGATCGGCTATGGCCTGGTCGTGGGCCTGGACGGCAGCGGTGACCAGGTGCGGCAGACGCCGTTCACGCAGCAAAGTCTGACCAATATGCTGTCGCAGCTGGGCATCACCGTTCCGCCCGGCAGCAATATGCAGTTGAAGAACGTGGCCGCGGTCATGGTCACGACCACGCTGCCGGCTTTCGCCCGCCCGGGGCAGACGCTGGACGTGGTGGTGTCGTCCATGGGTAACGCCAAGAGCCTGCGCGGCGGCACGTTGCTGATGACTCCGCTCAAAGGCGCCGACAGCCAGGTCTACGCCATCGCCCAGGGCAATATCCTGGTGGGCGGCGCGGGCGCCTCCGCCGGCGGTTCCAGCGTGCAGATCAACCAGTTGAACGGCGGACGCATCAGCGCCGGCGCCATTGTCGAGCGCGGCGTGCCCACCACGTTCTCGCGCGACGGCTACGTTTACGTGGAACTGAACAACACCGATTTCGGCACGGCGCAGAATGTGTCCATGGCGTTGAACCGCAAGTTCGGCCAAGGCACCGCTACCGCCCTGGACGGGCGCGTGGTGCAGGTCCGTACGCCGATGGACCAGGCGTCGCAGGCGCGTTTCCTGTCGCAGCTCGAAGATTTGCAGGTGACGCGCGCGCCCACCGTGGCCAAGGTCATCATCAACGCCCGGACGGGTTCGGTCGTCATGAATCGTACCGTCATGATCGAAGAGGCGGCCGTGGCCCACGGCAATCTGTCGGTCATCATCAATCGCCAGAACCAGGTGTCTCAGCCTGACACGCCGTTCACGGAAGGGCAGACGGTAGTGGTGCCCAATACCCAGATCGAGGTGCGCCAGGAAAACGGCTCCCTGCAGCGCGTGAGCACCAGCGCCAATCTGGCGGACGTGGTCAAGGGCTTGAACGCCTTGGGCGCCACGCCGCAGGACCTGCTGGCGATTCTGCAGGCCATGAAGACCGCCGGCGCCTTGCGCGCCGAACTGGAAATCATCTGACGGCCATGGCTTACACCAATGATGCGGCGCGCGGCGCCAGCCGGCAGGATTCGGTCTTCGACATGGGCCGCCTGTCGGACTTGAAGCGCGACGTCAAGAAAGATCCTGAGGGGACCGAGCAGCAGAAGCAGGTCGCCAAGCAGTTCGAGGCCCTGTTCCTGCAGATGATGGTCAAGCGCATGCGCGAGGCGACGCCCAAGGAGGGGCTGTTCGACTCGCAGCAGACGCAGATGCTGCAGTCCATGGCGGACGAGCAACTGGCCTTGCATCTGGCGTCGCCCGGCATCGGATTGTCTGGTGCCATCTTGGCGCAGATGCAGCAGGGCAAGCCCGGCGAGCTGGGCGCGGATGCCGTCAAGCGCCTGGGAGAGGGTTCGGATCTCGATTTCCGCTCGGCCGGCTCGCGCGAAGTCTCGGCCCTGTTGAATGTGATGCGCAACAACAGCGCGCAGAACCGGGCGCTGGCCGCCGCGGAAGGCGCGCCCGACCACGTGGTCTCTTTCGTGTCCAAAATGTCGCGCGCCGCCAATCTCGCTTCCCAGCAAAGCGGCGTGCCGGCCCGCCTGATCATGGGCCAGGCGGCGCTGGAGTCGGGCTGGGGCAAGCGCGAGATCAAGCACCAGGACGGCAGCACCAGCTACAACCTGTTCGGCATCAAGGCGGGTTCCAGCTGGAAGGGTCAGGTCGTCAACGTGCTGACCACCGAATACGAAGATGGCGTCGCGAAAAAGGTGACGCAACCTTTCCGCGCCTACGCGTCCTATGAGGAATCGTTCGCGGATTACGCCCGTCTGATCGGCAACAGCCCGCGCTACGAGGGTGTCACGCAGGCGCGCAACGAGATCGAGGCGGCCCGCCGGATCCAGGACGCGGGCTATGCGACGGATCCGCAGTACGCGCAAAAATTGATCGGCGTGATGAGCCAGTTGCGGGGCGCGGCATCCAAGGTGGAAATTTCTCGCCAGATGTTGGAAGGACTCTAAATTCGGATCATCTCCTGCCGTTAATTGGATATCCAGGCATATCAGCGGTTAAATACGGGGCATTGTCAGCATGAACATGTATAAATTGGCGCTGGGCGGGCTGAACGCCGCTCAGGCAGGGCTGGCCACCACCAGCCACAATATCAACAATGCCACCACGGTTGGTTACAACCGCCAGCGCGTCATGGTCTCGACCGCAGGCGCCCAGGCGACCAGCAACGGCTATATCGGCCGCGGTGTGCAGGTCGACACGGTCGTGCGCAGCTACGACAGCTTCCTGTACAAGCAACTGGTCGGCGCTCAGGGCAGCGGCGCCCAGTTGCAGACGCAATACAATCAGGTCTCGGCAATCAACAACCTGTTTGCCGACCGCACCGTCGGTATCGCGCCAGGCCTGACAAATTTCTTCACCAGCATGAACGCGGTAGCCAGCAAGCCTGCCGACCCCGCTGCGCGCCAGGATTTGCTGGGCAAGGCCAACAGCCTGGCTACCCAGATCCGCTCGGCATACACCGAGATGCAGAATCAGCGCATCGGCCTGAATACGCAGATCACGACCACGGTTGAGCAGGTCAACAGCTATCTGACGCGTATCGACGACCTGAACCAGCAAATCTCGCTGGCTACGGGCAAGGCCGGCGGCGGTCCTCCGAATGATCTGCTGGATCAGCGTGACCAAGCCGTCATGGAACTGAACCAGCTGGTAGGCATCACCACCTACGAGCAAGGCGACAAGATCAACATCACGCTGGCCAACGGCGGCCAAGCGCTGCTGTCCGGCAACACCATCTATCCGTTGCAAGCGGTGGCTTCCTCCAAGGATACGGGGCGTACCGCCATTGCCTACACGCTGCCGGCCGGCTCGGGTAAGACGGTTGCCGTGGAGCTGGGTGATGCGGAAGTGACCGGTGGGTCGCTGGGCGGCTTGCTGCAATTCCGCGCGACTTCGCTGGATGTCATGCAAAGCCAGTTGGGTCAGATGGCCGTCGGCCTGGCGCTGTCCTTCAACGAGCAGCACAAGCAGGGCCTGGACCAGAACGGTAATCCTGGCACGGATTTCTTTGGCATCGGTTCGCCGCAGGGCGTGCCGAATGCGCAGAACAAGAGCAACGCGTCGCTTTCGGGTCAGTTCACGAACGTGAACAACATCAACGCCAAGGAATACGAGATTTCCTTTGATGGCACGAACTACCGCGTGCTGCGCATGCCGGAAGGTTCGCAGGTTTATAACGGTCCGGCCACGGGTACACCGGGCACGCTGAATCTCGACAGCGAGATGGGCGTGACCCTGACCATCAGTGAACCGCCCCAGGCTGGTGACAAATGGTCGCTGGCGCCCACACGTGATGCTGCACGTGACATCACCGTGCTGATCAGCGATCCCTATAAGGTGGCGGCGGCCGACGCAGCCGGTGGTGACGCCAACGGCAAGAACGCGCTGAAGCTGGCGCAGTTGCAGAACAGCAAGGTGCTGGGTAACGGCACGATGAGCGTGAACGACATGTTCGGGCAGGTGGTGAATACGGTCGGGGTTCAGACTGCTCAACTCAAGTCCGCCGCGACCGCGCAGGCAAACCTGATTACGCAGAAGACCGCGGCGCAGCAGGCTGTCTCGGGCGTCAACCTGAACGAAGAATACGTCAGCCTGTCGCTCTACCAGGAACAGTATCAAGCCAGTGCTCGCATCATTGATGTGGCCAGCACCATGTTCGACACGCTGCTGGGTCTGCGCGGCTGATCGGATCGTTGAATCGTGACCAATAAAGAAATTTTCGGAGCTTCACCATGCGCCTGAGCACCTCGATGATGTACTCGAACGGCCTGAAGGGCGTTCTCTCTCAGGAATCCGACATGAACCGCCTGGTCGAGCAGGTCGGTAGCGGACGCAAGAACCTGACTCCGGCGGATGATCCCCTGGCCGCCGCGCTGGCCATTAGCGTGGCACAGACGCAGAGCATGAACAGTACGTATGGCATGAATCGCCAGACGGCCAACACGAATTTGGGTCAGGAAGGCAACACCTTGACGGCGGTGACAAACGCTTTGCAAGAAGCGAGGACCCGTATCATTCAAGCCGGCGGCGTGCTCTCTGATAGCGACCGTCAGACTTTGTCGGCCGCGCTCAAGAGCACGCGCGATGCATTGTTGGGCCTTGCGAACACGACGGATGGCAATGGCCAGTATCTGTTCTCGGGCAACGATGGCAGCGTGATTCCGTACTCCAAGGACGCCACGGGCAAGATCGTCTATAGCAATTCGGTAGGTGAACGGACCATTCAGGTCGATCAGAGTCGCCAGCTGTCCACCAGCGATCTGGGTAAGGATATTTTTGGTCGCGCCAATCCGGGATCGCAAGCCTTTGTCGCGTCGGCTGCCAACTCCAATACTGGCACTGCCGAGTTTGGCTCGGCATCCGTGACGCCGGGCTCGGCCAACGCTGGCAAGAAGTTCTCGGTGCAGTTTGAAACCGATGCGACTACTGGAAAGATGGGGTATCGGGTCACGACGACGAATCCCGATGGTTCCAGCACGACCGCTCCGGCGGCCGGATCACCTGCGGCTTACGCTGATGGCGCCACGATCGATCTGGGTAGCGGTGTATCCGTATCGATCAAGGGCGCCCCGAATGCGGGTGACGTGATTAACGTCGATAGCGTCCAGGCTATCGATATGGACGTGTTCGCGACCCTGGACAACGTCATCGCTGCCCTGGATGCGCCCAGCGCTGGCGACCCCGTCGCGACCGCCAAGCTGAACAACGCTTTGGCGACGGCCAACAAGAAACTGGCGAACACCTACGACAACGTTCTGACGGTGCAGGCTTCGGTGGGCGCCCGGATGAACGAACTGGACGCACTGAACGCCACGGGCACGCAGAAAGGCCTGTCTTACTCGAAGTCCCTGTCTGATCTGGAAGAACTGGACTATTACCAGGGCGCCAGCCAGCTTGCCTTGCGCCAGGTGGCTCTGCAAGCGGCGTCGGCTGCATTCATGACCATCCAGGGATCAAGTCTGTTCAGCCGCAAGTAGCACTGCGGTAGGTCCAAAAAACGCGCCCTCGGGTGCGTAGAGTTGCGCCTTTGCGGACGCTACTGGCCAGGGGCCGGGGCGTCCGTGTGTGCGTGCAGGGTAGGAAATTGTCGTCTCACATTGCTTAACGCTCGGATATTCCATGCTTGTCAACTTGAAAGTCCGCACCTGTCTCGTTCTGGTGTTGCTGCTCTTCACGGGCGCCATGTTCATATCCAATGGCGTGGCGTGGATGGGGCTGAACTCGAGCAATGAGAAGCTGGAGCGGGTCAACGACGCCTACTCCACGCAAGCCTCGCAACTGAACCGTGCCTACATCCTGTTCCTGCGCGGGCGCTTGTTGCTGGCGACTTCCCTGATGGATCTGCAACAAGGAAAGACCGAACAGGCAATCTCGCAGGCCAAGCGTGCGGAAGGCTTGATGCAGGAGGGCGCCCAGGCGCTGGATGCGTACCGCAAGGCACCGCGTCTGGAAGGCTCGGATGCTCTGAATCAAAAGCTGGAAAGCGCCTACAAACAGTTCGACGGCGTGGTCAAGCGTCAGGCGGCCGCGTTGTCGACCATGGCCGTGCAGGATTACCTGGATCTGAACGATGCCGGCAGCGCAGCGAACACCGCGCTGAGGGAAGCGGTGGGCGGTGTGCTGGCGCATATCGACTCCACCACCGACGAGCTGGTGGTGCAGGCCGAGACGGCCCACGGCGTGTCGCGCACGGTCATGATCGTGATGCTGGCGATCGCTCTGGCCCTGGCAGTTGGGTGCTGGCTGTTCATCAGCCGGACCGTGCTGCGCCCGCTGCGTGAAGCAGGGGATCATTTTGAAAAGATTTCGGCCGGCGATTTCACCGGTCGCATCGATGTGCGCAGCACCAACGAGATCGGCCAGTTGTTTGGCGCGATCAAGCGTATGCAGGAAAGCCTGACCCGCACCGTGGCGCTGGTGCGCCGTGGCGTGGACGAGATCAACGTGGGCTCGCGCGAGATCTCGGCGGGCAACACGGACCTCTCCAGCCGCACTGAGCAGCAGGCGGCTTCGCTGGAGGAAACCGCGGCCTCGATGGAAGAGCTGGCGTCGACCGTGAAGCAGAACGCGGACAACGCGCGCCAGGCCAATCAGCTGGCGGCCAGCGCGTCCGACGTGGCGGAGCGCGGCGGTTCGGCTGTGTCGGAAGTGGTCAGCACGATGCAAGGCATCTCGGCCAGCTCGCGCAAGATCTCCGAGATCGTGTCGGTGATCGACGGCATTGCCTTCCAGACCAACATCCTGGCGCTGAACGCGGCTGTGGAAGCGGCGCGCGCGGGCGAGCAGGGCAAGGGTTTCGCCGTGGTGGCGGGCGAGGTGCGTTCGCTGGCGCAGCGCAGCGCCCAGGCGGCCAAGGAAATCAAGGGCCTGATCGAGGATTCGGTGAGCAAGGTCGGCGCGGGCTCGCAGCAGGTGGAGCGCGCGGGCGCAACGATGCAGGAGATCGTGGCTTCGGTGAAGCGCGTGACGGACATCATGGGCGAAATCTCGGCGGCGTCGGAAGAACAGTCCAGCGGCATCGACCAGGTGAACCGCGCGGTGTCGCAGATGGACGAGGTGACGCAGCAGAACGCGGCGCTGGTGGAAGAGGCTGCAGCGGCTGCGGGGTCTCTGCAAGAGCAGGCGCAGCGCCTGGCCGAAGCAGTATCCGTGTTCAAGATCAATGCGGGCGAAGTGATTGAAGTCCCCGCGCAGCAATTGGCGTCGCAACGCGCCGCGCCGCGCATGCCGGCTCCGTCCGCGCCGCAGGCAGCAGCGGCAAGCAAGGTGTCCACCGAACCTGCCAAGGCAGAAGCGCCTCAGACGGCGGAACCTGCGCCGAAGGCGGCGCCTGCGCCCCGCCTGACGCAGGTCGCCCGACCCAAGCCAGCGCCGGAAGCAGCCACTACCGTTCGTCCGCTACGCCGGCCGGCCAGCCGGCCGACGAGTGCCAAGGACGCCGCGCCTGCGGCGCCAGCCGCCAGCCGACGCCCAACGCCTGCGGCGGACGACGATTGGGAGTCTTTCTGACGGAGGGATCCGTCAGCGCAGCACACGCAGTAAAGCTACCCCCTATTTACGGCTTGGCGGCATGGATGCCGCCGGGACGACTACCGGAATATACGGAAATGTTTAGCAATCTGAAGGTGCGCACGGGCTTGATGCTCGCCCAGTTGGCCGTGGCGCTGGCCGCGCTGGTGTCCATTGTCCTGGGCTGGAACAGCATGCGTTCCAACTCCGAGGCGATCAATGCGCTGGACACCTTGAGCGTGCAGCAGGCGAATCTGATCAAGGACGCTTACACGCAGATGTTGCGCGCGACCATACGCGCCGACATCGCCGCCGCGCAGCGGGCCACGGGCGACGCCAACGGCGCCAGCGAGAACACGCGCACGGTGCAGCAATTGGTCGCCGATGCCAAGAAGAAGATGGAAACCTTCAAGGCCATCCCGAAGACTACGGCGCTTGGCAAGAGCGCCGAAGGCGATCTTATTTCGTCCTTCAACGGGTTCGCCGACGCGCTGCAGGCCATGATGTCGGCCTTGGACAAGGGCGATTCGGCGGCTTACCTGGATCTGAAGAACACCAGGGCCGGCGCCGCGAGTGGGGCATTCTCGAAGCAACTGACCGAATTTGCCAAGGACATCACCTCCTATAGCGAAGAGATGGTGTCGTCTTCGCGTTCGCAGGCGGCGACGATGGCGATTGTGTACGTCGCGCTCGCCGTGCTGATCTTGGCCGTATGGATGGGAGCCTTCCTGTTCATGAACCGCGTGGTGCTGCGTCCCTTGCGCGCTGTCAGCGACAGTTTCGATAAGATCGCCGGCGGCGATCTCACCGTGCGCGTGGACGCGACCTCCACCAATGAGATCGGCATGCTGATGGCGGCGGTCAAGCGCATGCAGGAAAGCCTGACACGCACCGTGGCGTCGGTGCGTCGCGGAGTGGATGAAATCAATGTGGGTTCGCGGGAGATTTCCGCGGGCAATACGGATCTCTCCAGCCGCACGGAGGAACAGGCGGCTTCTCTCGAGGAAACCGCCGCCTCGATGGAACAGTTGGCTTCGACCGTCAAGCAGAACGCGGACAACGCACGCCAGGCGAACCAGTTGGCCGCCAGTGCCTCGGACGTGGCCGAGCGTGGCGGTTCGGCGGTGTCGGAAGTGGTCAATACCATGCAGGAAATCTCTGCCAGCTCGCGCAAGATTTCTGAAATCGTTTCGGTGATCGACGGCATTGCGTTCCAGACCAATATCCTGGCGCTGAACGCGGCTGTGGAAGCGGCGCGCGCGGGCGAGCAGGGCAAGGGTTTTGCCGTGGTGGCGGGCGAGGTGCGCTCGCTGGCGCAGCGCAGCGCCCAGGCGGCCAAGGAAATCAAGGGCCTGATCGAGGATTCGGTGAGCAAGGTCGGCGCGGGCTCGCAGCAGGTGGAACGCGCGGGCGCAACGATGCAGGAGATCGTGGCGTCGGTGAAGCGCGTGACGGACATCATGGGCGAGATCTCGGCGGCGTCCGAAGAACAGTCCAGCGGCATCGACCAGGTGAACCGCGCGGTGTCGCAGATGGACGAGGTGACGCAGCAGAACGCGGCGCTGGTGGAAGAGGCGGCTGCCGCCGCAGGTTCGCTGCAGGAACAGGCCGAACGCCTGGCCGAAGCGGTGGCCGTGTTCAAGATCAATGCGGGCGAAGTGATCGAAGTCCCCGCGCATCAGTTGGCGGGGCGACGCCCGGCGGCGCGCGTGGCTGCCCCGGTTGCTCCCTCCACCCCGGCGGCGCAGGCGGACGCGCCCGCGGCAGAGGCCAAGGCGGTACCGGCCGTGCGTTTGACGCATTCCGCGCGGGCCAAGCCGGCTGCGGCCGAAGGGGCGACTGCGGCACGGCCGCTGCGCCGTCCCACTGTGCGTCCGGCCGCTGCGCCAGCGGCGAAGCCCGCGACGACGCCAAGCCGCCGATCGGCGCCTGCGGATGACGATTGGGAATCTTTCTGACACCGGCCTTGCCGGTAAATGGGTAGGGTATGCGAGGCTATATACATCTTCTGGCAACGGCCGTGTTGGCGGTCTTTCTGGTTGGCTGCGCGGCGACCGGGCACAATTTCGACCCGGACAAGCTGTCGACCTTGACCCCTGGGCAAACGACGCTGGAAGAGGCCTCTCGTGCGCTGACCGCCCCGCCCGACAAACTCTATAAGCAGACCGACGGTACGTTGCTCGCGCTCTGGGCCTTCAAAATCACCTTCGTCGCGGACGGCTTGTACAGCCGCAAGGAAGCGCTGCTGCAGTTCGGCCCGGATGGCCGGCTGCTGCGCCTCGTCGACAGCACCAATATCTTGCTGGAACCCTGGGAACGCCAGAAGCTGCTGGGACCCGCGCCTGTGCCTGACCTGCGTCAGGATATGGCGCCGCCCGCTGCGGCCCCCGAGGTGCAGACCATCTACATACCGGGTCCGGGTGAACCGGCCGGCTTGCAGCCTCAGGGCAAATAACGCCCTGTAGTCCAGCGGGGAGCATCGCGGCGCGCGCCGCGATGTACGTCGCCCGGAGTTCGTGCCTCGTGTAACAAGGCATGTCCACCGGGTGGTTTTTCATTTGGTCAGAGTAGTTCCTGAGGGATGGGGAAATAATATGGAAGCGAGTCTCGAGTCCGGTACGAAATCCGGAAAAGTCGGCAAGAAGAAGGCCGCGCGCGCACCCAAGGTGAAGCGCAAGCTGCGGTTGCGCGATGCCCGCGTCGGCACCATGTTGCTGTGGGTCATGGCGTTTTTCGCCGTGTTGATCGCGGCGGTGGGCGGTCTGGCCGCGTATTTCCTGCAGAACAACTATGAGTCGATCCGCGAAGTCAATGCCTTGACCGAGCGTGCGAAGCAGGTCGAAGTGATCAACAGCGACATGTTGCGCGCGCGCGTTGCGCTGATGGTCGCCGCGCGCCACCTGCAGGAATCCGGTTGGGGCAGCGGCGAGAACTCGGCCCGCGATGCCGCGGCGGCCTTGAAGGGCGCCACGGACCTGCTGACCGGCGTGCGTAGCCGCTTCGCCGATTTCCAGAAGAACATGCTGCAGGACGATACGGGCCGTCAGTTGTCGATGAACCTGGTCCGTCGTTATCGTTCTTACATCGACGATGGCGTGGATACCATGGTCGAAGCCCTGCGCAGCGAAGACTATTCCACCTTCTACATGGTGAACAACGAGTACGGCACGCCGCGTAGCGCAGCCTTCATCGAGGCGCTCAGCGAGTTCGGCAAGTACATCGGCGACCAGCAGCAGGAGACGATCAACGAAGCGGAAGCCAATTTCAACCTCGCCATGGTGGCGGTGGGCGTCGCCGTCGGTCTGGCGGTGTTGCTGATGATTCTGGCGCGTCTGGTATTTGGTCGCCTGGTGGTGCGCCCCTTGGTGGAAGCCGGCCAGCACTTCGACAAGATTGCTGCCGGAGACTTGACCAGCCGCGTGGAAGTGCGTTCGCACAACGAGATCGGCCAGTTGTTCGCCGCGCTCAAGCGCATGCAGGAAAGCCTGACTCGTACCGTGTCCGCGGTACGCAGCGGCGTGGACGAAATCACGGTGGGCTCGCGCGAGATTTCCGCCGGCAACACGGACTTGTCCAGCCGCACGGAAGAGCAGGCGGCTTCGCTGGAGGAAACCGCGGCCTCGATGGAAGAACTGGCGTCGACCGTGAAGCAGAACGCGGACAACGCGCGCCAGGCCAATCAGCTGGCGGCCAGCGCGTCCGACGTGGCGGAGCGCGGCGGTTCGGCTGTGTCGGAAGTGGTCAGCACGATGCAAGGCATCTCGGCCAGCTCGCGCAAGATCTCCGAGATCGTGTCGGTGATTGACGGCATTGCGTTCCAGACCAACATCCTGGCGCTGAACGCGGCTGTGGAAGCGGCGCGCGCGGGCGAGCAGGGCAAGGGTTTTGCCGTGGTGGCGGGCGAGGTGCGCTCGCTGGCGCAGCGCAGCGCCCAGGCGGCCAAGGAAATCAAGGGCCTGATCGAGGATTCGGTGAGCAAGGTCGGCGCGGGCTCGCAGCAGGTGGAGCGCGCGGGCGCAACGATGCAGGAGATCGTGGCGTCGGTGAAGCGCGTGACGGACATCATGGGTGAGATCTCGGCGGCGTCGGAAGAACAGTCCAGCGGCATCGACCAGGTGAACCGCGCGGTGTCGCAGATGGACGAGGTGACGCAGCAGAACGCGGCGCTGGTGGAAGAGGCTGCAGCGGCTGCGGGGTCTCTGCAAGAGCAGGCGCAGCGCCTGGCCGAAGCGGTGGCCGTGTTCAAGATCAACACGGGTGAAGTGATCGAGGTCCCCGCGCACCAGTTGTCGGGCGGTTATGCCGCGCCGACGCTGACGCAGGCTTGATGCCCGTCTTCTAACGTCTGCAACAGGACCGCGGCCGCGCTGATGCGCGGCCGCGGTCCATGTGTTTTACGCCTTGGTGTGCGCAAAATTCATGCGCACGTTAAGTTTTCGAAAATTTGGTCGTTAACAACAATAACGCCTGAAAAGGGCGGTGAACAGTGTTCGAAAACGCGGGGGCCATGCCGTCCCGGAGCCTGACGAACCTGGCGGGGGAACACGTCTATGCGGGGCGTCAGATCCGGTTTGCTCGCCGATATTCATTCGCTGCTCGACATGATGTATCCGGAGACAAGCTGTGCGCGTCAACCTACCTGTCCACAATGTAGAAACCAAGCTGCGCGAGGATCAATACCTGATCTCGCGTACTGATACCAAGGGCCGGATCGTCTATGCGAACCCGGCCTTTGTCGAAGTCAGCGGTTTTTCCCGAGAAGAGCTCATCGGCAAGCCGCACAATATCGTGCGTCATCCCGACATGCCGCCCGAAGCCTACGAAGATCTGTGGGAAACGCTGCAGGCCGGAGAGTCCTGGCTGGGGCTGGTGAAGAACCGGCGCAAGGACGGCGGTTACTACTGGGTGCTGGCCAACGCGACGCCCATCGTCGAAAACGGCGAGGTCGTGGCGTATTCCTCGGTGCGGGTGCGCCCCTCCGAAGAACAGATCGAAATGGCTGAGGATTTGTATGCCCGCATTCGCGAGGGCACGGCCAAGGGCGTGCGCATCCTGCGCGGGCGTCCCGTGCGGGCAGGCTGGCGCCGCGGCGTGGACGTGCTGGCATTTCCGTTCCGGCGCAATGTCCGCAGCCGCATGCTGCGCCACGCGCTGCTGTCATCTGCAATCATGGCCGGCGCCGGTATTTACGGCCTGCGGGCCAACTGGGCGGAACTGGGCAGCTTGGGCGCGAGCGTCGGCTGCGCGGCCATCGCGCTGGGCGTTATCGCCATCTTTGGCATGGGCTGGCGCCTGTCGCGCTCGCTGCTGGATCCGATGGTGGATGCCGCCAATATGGCGCGTCAGGTCGCGGCAGGCAATCTGACCACGCAGATCGTGGCGGATTCCGATGATGAAGTCGGAAGCTTGAAATTTTCGCTCGATGTAATGCGCAAGAGCCTGATCGGGATCGCGCAGGATGTGTATCGCGGCATCGAGGGTACGACCCATGCCGCGGCGCATATCGCGCGCGGCAACCAGGAACTCGCGGGCCGTACCGAAGGCCAGGCGGCGTCCTTGCAGCAGACCGCGGCCAGCATGGAACAGCTGACCTCCACGGTGCGGCAGAACGCGGACAATGCGCGACAGGCCAATCAGCTGGCCGCCAGCAGCATGGAAGTGGCGCGCAAGGGCGGTGTGGCGGTCGGGCAGGTGGTGAGCACCATGCACGGCATTTCGGACAGTTCCCGCAAAATTGCCGACATCGTCAGCATCATCGAAGGCATTGCATTCCAGACCAACATCCTGGCGTTGAACGCTGCCGTGGAAGCGGCTCGCGCCGGAGAGTCGGGCAAGGGCTTCGCGGTGGTGGCGGGCGAGGTGCGCAGCCTGGCGCAGAAGAGCGCCCAGGCAGCCAAGGAGATCAAGGGCCTGATCGAAGACTCGGTGGAACGCGTGACCGAAGGCTCCCTGCAGGCCGAGCAGGCGGGCGCGACGATGCAGGACATCGTGGCCGCCGTGCATCGTGTCACCGACATCATTGGCGAGATTTCGCAGGCCTCGCAGGAACAGTCCAGCGGCATCGAGCAGGTGGATACGGCGGTGTCGCAGATGGACGTGATGACGGTGCAGAACACCGCGCTGGTCCAGGACCTGGGCGGCGCGGTGGTCCAACTGGGTAACCAGTCCGGCGCGCTGCGCGAGACGATCCGGGTGTTCCGTCTTACCGGGCAACAGTGATCGGGCGCGGGGCGGTGTCACACACCGCCCCGGCGGTCCCTATGAGTCCAGCCCTACTTGCCCGCCAGGGCGTCGGCGACGCGGCTCATCGCGGTGAGGCCGGATTCGAACAGCGATTCCAGGAAGGGCCCGGCGTGCGGCAGGACGACCGCCAGAATGGTGACGCCGATGATGAGCGTCACGGGAAATCCGATCGAGAACACGGATAGCTGCTGCGCCGCGCGGTTCAGGATGCCCATGGCCAGGTTGATGGTCAGCAGCGCGCAGATCAGGGGCAGGGCCAGCAGCAGACCCGATACGAATATGGTCTTGCCCCATTCCACCACCACGCCAAAGCCGTTCTGATGCAGCTGGATCATGGCGACGGGCAAGGTGTCGAAGGAGCGGACCAGTGCCGCCAGGACCAGCAGATGGCCGTCCAATGCCAGGAATGTCAGCATCGCAATGATGTTGAACAGGCGCGACAGCACCGCGGTATTGGCGCCGGAGCTCGGGTCGAAGAACGACGCGAACGACAGGCCCATCTGCAGGCCGACGAATTCACCGGCGGTCTGCACGGCGGCAAACACCAGGCGCATGGTGAATCCCAGCGCGATGCCGATCAGCACCTGCTGCATCACCATCCACAATCCGGCAAACGAACCGGGCGCAATGGGCGGCACGGGATCAAGCGCCGGACTGATCGCAACGGCCAGGACGAAGGACAGCCCGACCTTGACCTTGATGGGAATCAGCGATTCCGAGAACAGCGGGGCGGTGCCCACGAGCGCCAGAATGCGCACGAACGGCCAGAGAAACTGGCCGATCCAGCCGTTGAGCTGCTCGAGCGTGAAGGCGATCATGGGGAAAGGTCCGGTGTCCGGCGGCGGGCGCCGCTCAGGACACCAGCATGGGGATCTGGCCGATCAGCTGCCGTATGTAGTCGACCATGACGCCGATAAGCCAGGGACCGAGCAGCACCAGCACGCCGCACATGGCCAACAGCTTCGGAATGAACGACAGCGTCATTTCGTTGATCTGCGTGGCGGCCTGGAAGATGCTGATGACCAGGCCCACCACCAGTGTCACGAGCAGCAAGGGCCCAGCCATCGCAAGCACGATCTTCATTGCCTGGTAGGTCATGGTCATGACGGTTTCGGCGGTCATGGCGATTCTCCTCCAGGCGTTATTGATAGAAGCTCTGGGCCAGGGAGCCCATGAGCAGGTTCCAGCCGTCGGCCAGCACGAAAAGCATCAGCTTGAAGGGCAGGGCCACCGTCACCGGAGGAACCATCATCATGCCCAGCGCCATCAGCACGCTGGCGACGACCAGGTCGATGATGAGGAAGGGAATGAAGATGGTGAAGCCGATCTGGAAGGCGGTCTTGAGTTCGCTGGTGATGAACGCCGGCACCAGGATGCGCAGAGGCACCTGGGTAGGGTCTTCCAGGGCGGGCTGCTTGGCCAGGTTGGCGAACAGCGACAGATCGTTCTCGCGCGTCTGGTGCAGCATGAAGGTGCGCAGCGGCGCGGCGGCGCGCTCGACGGCTGCCTCGAACTGGATCGAGCCTTCGGACAGCGGCTTGTAGGCGTCGGTGTATATCTTGTCGAACACCGGCGACATCGTATAGAAGGTCAGGAACAGCGCCAGGCCGATCAGCACGTGGTTGGGCGGCGACATGGCCGTTCCCATGGCGCTGCGCAGCAGGCCCAGCACGATGATGATGCGGGTGAAGCCCGTCATCATGAGCAGCGCGGCGGGCAGGAACGACAGCGAGGTCATCAGCAGCAGGGTCTGCATGCTGAGCGAATAGGTTTCGGAACCGTTCGGACCCGGCGTTGCGGTCAGCGCGGGCAAGGTGGCCTGTGCGACGACACCTGCGGGAAACAGGGCCAGGCCTAGCAGGGCGGCGGCGCCGAGCAGGTGTAGCGCGCCGGGCCGGGCGCGGACGGGTGTCGTGCTGGTGAGCAAACTCATGGGTGTCGCTTGGAGGGCGCGGCAGCGCTAGCGGCGCTTGAGCGCCTGGCCCAGCTTGGCCGCGAAGGCGGCCGCGGGCAAGGTCGAAGCCTCCGGCAGTTGGCCGGCGGGCAGGGTATGCAGGGTATTGAGCTGGTTCGGGCCGACGCCCACCACCAGCCAGGTGTTGTCGACTTCCACCACCACGATGCTCTGGCGCGGACCGACGGGCAGGCTTGCGACCTGCCGCAACAGGCTGCCGCCGCCGCGCTGTGTCAGCCCGGCGCGGCGCGCCAGCCAGGCCGAGGCCAGGATGGCGGCCACGACCAGGATCAGGCCGGCAAAGACGCGCAGGAGGGCGGAATCGTCCATGACGCCAGGATCAGCGGCGGTTGTTCAAGCGGTTGATCCGCTCGGACGGCGTGATGATGTCGGTCAGGCGGATACCGTACTTGTCTTCCACGACCACGACTTCGCCCTGGGCGATCAGGTAGCCGTTGACGAAGATGTCCATCGGCTCGCCTGCCAGGCCGTCCAGCTCGACCACGGAACCCTGGCCCAGCTGGAGCAGGTTCTTGATGGTCAGGCGGGTGCGGCCCAGCTCGACCGTCAACTGGACGGGTACGTCCATGATCAGGTCGATATCCGCGCCCGCGCCGCCGGTGGCGCCGGCCAGGGGTTTGAATACGGATTGCGCGGCAGGTTGGGCGGCTGCGGCAGGAGCGGCAGGCGCCGCCGCTGCGGGAGCCGGCGCGGCAGCGGGCGCCGCCGCACTGGTCTGCTCGGCCATGGCTGCGGCCCAGTCGTCCTGGGGCTTCAGGCCGTCGGCCTGGGTGGGCGGATTGGCGCGGGATTGTTCGGCGAGCGCGTCGGCCCAGTCGTCGGCCGGGGACGAGCCGGTACCGGGCTCGTTCTTGTCAGTCATGGTCAGAGGCCTCGTTGGATTCTGTATCGTGGGTAAACATGTTCTGTACGCGCAAGGCGTACTGGCCGTTGAAGACGCCGTAGCCGCATTCCATCAACGGCACGCCGTCGACGCTGGCGACTATGGTTTCGGGTACGGTCACGGGAAGGACGTCGCCGACTTTCAGGCTCATCAGTTCGCGGATCGACGAGGGAATGCGGGCAAATTCCGCAACCACGTCGATATCGGCGCTGCGCACCTGGCGCGAGAGCTGCTGCGCCCAGCGCTGGTCCACTTCTTCGAGTGTGGTTTCCTGCAGCGGGCGCGTCAGCAGGTCGCGCACCGGTTCGATCATGGAATAGGGCAGGCAGATGTTCAGGTCGCCGCCGGTCGCGCCGAATTCGATGTGGAACGAGGTGACGACCACCACTTCATTGTTGCCGGTGATGCTGGCGAACTTGGTGTGCATCTCCGAGCGCACGTACTCGAATTCGATCGGGTAGACGGGATCCCAGGACTTGCCGTAGCTTTCCAGGGTCAGGTTGAGCAGGCGCCGGATGATGCGCTGTTCGGTCGTGGTGAAGTCCCGGCCTTCGACGCGCGTGTGGTAGCGGCCATCGCCGCCGAACAGGCTGTCGATGACCAGGAACACCAGGTTCGGGTCATAGGTGAAGAGGGCCGTGCCGCGCAGGGGCTTCATCTGAATCATGTTCAGATTGCTCGGCACGGGCAGGTTGCGTTCGAAATCCGCGTACTTCTGGATCTTGATCGAACCTACCGTGATGTCGGCGCTGCGGCGCATGAAGTTCAGCAGCACATGGCGCATCTGCCGGGCGAAACGCTCGTTGATGAGCTCCAGCGTCTGCATGCGGCGCCGCACGACGCGGTCCGGCGAACTCAGGTCGTAAGCGCGGGCGCCGGCGTTCGGGTCCGCGGCGGTAGTTTTGCTGTCGCTTTCGCCGGTGACGCCCGCCAACAGCGCATCAACCTCGTCCTGCGAAAGAAATGCCTCGTAGGCCATGCTTATTGCACCACGAACGCCGTGTACAGTACGTCGGTGACATACTGGCCGTCCGGCAGGGGCGAGAAGGGGCGATTCACGGCCTGCTTGATCGCGTTGGCCATGTCGGTCTTGCCTTGCTGAGTCTGCACGCCGGTGGGCGATTGCGACGACAGCACCATCAGGATGCGGCTGCGCACTTCAGGCATGTACTTTTCGAGGCGCGTACGGGTCTGCTCGTCGCTGACGCGCAGCGTCAGGCCCACATGCATGATGCGTTCCGTATCCGGATTTTGCAGCGTGACGGTAAAGGGTTCGATCGGCACGAAGATCGGAGCGGGCACGGCGACCGGGTTGGCCGGCGGCGCGACAAAGGTGGTCGGGGTGGCTTGCGGGCCTTGTTCCGGCTGACCCGGCTGGCCGGGTTGGCCAGGCTGTCCGGCGGGCACTTGACCGACGCCGAGCTGCACGGTTGCGCTGTTCTGCGGCTGCATCCGTTGGGTGATGAACCAGGTGGCGCCGGCGCTGGCCGCGGCAACGATGAGCAGGACCAGGATTGCCAGCAAGGGGCGAAGAATACGGCCCATGCCGCCGGAGCGGGAAGAAGGCGCGCCGCGCGCAGGCATGGGTGAAGGTTTGGAAGTCGCCATCTCGGTGTCGATGCGTGTTTTGCCGCTGATGAAAACGGGTTCTTAGTGGATGAAAGCATTCTGCCCCAAATGCCGCTTCCGCTTGGAGGCGAAAAACAGGGCGAAAGCCGCGTATCTCAAGCTATTGCTGCACCGCCCGCAGCCGTGGCCAGAGGCGATGCGTTGCTTTGTCAGGCGAAGGTGTCCACCAGCGCGTTGGCGTTGCGCGGGGCCGTCACTGCAGCGGGTGCTTCAGCTACGGCTTCGGCGCCAGTCTGGCTGCCGCCGGCATGGCGCTGCGAGCCGTTGCCGCCTTGCTGCGCGAACTCCTGTTGGGCGGCTTGTTCACCCACGCTGGTCTGACCCAGCGAGATGCCAGCCTGGGCCAGCGCCTGCTGCAGTTGCGGGATCGCGGTTTCGATCGCCTGGCGGACCGAGGCGTGGGCCGACACGAACGAAGCGCTGGCTACGCCGTCCGTCAGGTTCAGGCTGACGCGCAGCGGACCCAGATCGGGCGGATCGAGGCGCAGTTCGGCAGTTTGCATGCCCTGGCGTGCGCTGTGGCTCATCATGACGACTTGTTGGCCGAGCTCTGTGCCCCAATGGGTGCCGCCCACGGGAGTGGCGACCTGAAGCACCACCGGTACGACGGGTGCGGCGACAGCTGCCGGATTTGCAACCGGAGCGGCGGCAGGACGCTGCGCGGCTGCGGCAAGCGCCTGGGCCAGGTGGTCCTGGGCCGAGGCGCCATGTTGCGGCGCCTGGAATTGCTGTTGGGCGCTGGCCAGGGCCGGCGTTTCGTCGGTCTGTTCAGGCATGGCGGCGTGGTCCGCAGCCGGGCGCGCATCGCGCGCGGGACGGGGCAGCGCGACTTCCGCGGCGAGTCGCGGCGTTTCGGCCTTGACGGGCGCGGCAGCAGCCGGGGTGCGGATCGGCGCTTGCGCGACTGCCGCCGCGTCAGTGCCGGGCTTGGCTGCCGCGGTGACGACCGGCACGGCGATTTCGGCCTCGCGGGCGGCAAGCGCGGCGGCAGCCTCTGCTTGCGGAGCGGTCAGGCCGACAGCGCCAGAGGCGGCGATGGCAGCGGTCTGCGCCTGCGTTGCGGGCGCGGCGTCGGCGGCATTCAGCGCGGCGGTCAGAACGGCGGTCAGAACGGCGGCGCCGCTGCTCATCGCTGCGGCGGCAGCGGCGGCGTTGCCGCGTGCGAGCTGCACTTGTTCTGCGGCCTGGGCCGCGATTTCCAGGGCTTGCTGCGGGAGAATGACCGCGGGTTGCGCGGCCGCGACGGCCAGCGCGCCTGCCTCGGCCTGCGCGGCGGTTTGCACCGCCTCGTCGATGGCGCCGGCGGCGGCGCCTTCGGCGCGGGCGGCCGGGTCGCTGGAAGTCTTGCCATCAGCGGACGTCTTGGCGCCGTTGTTCGCGGGCCGCGAATCGGCGGCCTGGCTGGGGCGTTGTTGCGCGGGACGCTGCTGGGCCAGCACGTCGGAGAAGCTGGGGCCCTTCTTGTTTACAGGCGCGCTCTTGGCGCCGAGCGCGTCGGCGATCGACGAGGGCGCGGCGGGCGCGATGGAGGGCAGGGGCAGGGGAGCGTTCATCTGGGGCTTCCTGTGAGGTATTGCTTAATGCATGCCGGTCTGGCGTTGGACCAGGCGGGCGGAGTATTCATCGTTGGCGCGCTGTTCGCGGCGGGATTCCACGACGGCCTGGGCGCGCAGTTCGCGCTGCGCCAGGGCGTCGTAGGAGTTGAGCTTGCGTTTTTCCTGTTGCCAGTAAAGCCGGCCCTTGGCGAGGTTGTCGTCCGCCTGGCGCAACACGCTTTGTTGCTGGCTGATGGCGTCGTCCAGCGTGCTGATGAAGCGCTGGTAGTTATGGCAGTCGCTGGCCGACATTCCGCTGGTCATCGCCTGTTGCAGCCGTTCCAGGTAGTCCTGGCGGTAGTCGTGCAGCATGGATAGCTGGCGTTCGGCGTTGGTGCGTTCGGCGCTGAGCCTGCCGAGCAGGCGGGCGGCTTCGTCCGTGCTCTCTTTGGCCAGGTTGATCAGCATGTCCAAAGGCAATTGGCTAGGCATAAGCGTTCCTCAATTCGAAACTGGCCTGCAGTTGGTTGACGGCGGCTTCATAACCGACGTTTTCGCCTATGTCTTGCTGCAGGAAGGCTTCCAGGCGCGGATAGCGGGCGATGGCGTCGTCCAGCTGCGGGTCATTGCCGGCGGCGTAGGCGCCCACCGCGATCAGATCGCGGTTGCGCTGGTAGCGCGACAGGCTTTGCTTGAAGCGTCGCACCACGGCGAACTGCTCGGGCGTGATCAGCGAGGTCATGGCGCGCGAGATCGACGCTTCGATGTCGATGGCCGGGTAGTGGCCGGCTTCGGCCAGGTGGCGTGACAGCACGACGTGGCCGTCCAGGATGGCGCGGGCCGAATCCGCGATCGGATCCTGTTGGTCGTCGCCTTCGGCCAGCACGGTGTAGAACGCAGTGATCGAGCCGGCTTTGCCGGACGGTCCGGGCGCGCCCATGCCCGCGCGTTCGACCAGCGTCGGCAGCTTGGCGAAGACGGAGGGCGGATAGCCCTTGGTGGCAGGCGGCTCGCCGATGGCCAGCGCGATTTCGCGCTGCGCCATGGCGTAGCGGGTCAGCGAATCCATGATCAGGAGCACGTCCAGGCCCTGATCGCGGAAGTGTTCGGCCAGGCGCGTGGCGTAGGCGGCGCCTTGCAGGCGCAACAGCGCCGACACGTCGGCCGGCGCAGCCACCACGACCGAGCGCGCCAGGCCTTCGGGGCCGAGGTTGTGCTCGATGAATTCCTTGACTTCGCGGCCGCGTTCGCCGATCAGCCCGACGACGATCACGTCGGCCTTGGTGTAGCGAGCCATCATGCCGAGCAACACGCTCTTGCCGACGCCGGAACCGGCGAACAGGCCCATGCGCTGCCCCCGGCCCACGGTGAGCAGGCCGTTGATGGCGCGCACACCGGTGTCGAGCACCGTATCGATGGGTGCGCGCGACAGCGGGTTGATCGGCTGGGCGGACAGGGGGGCGAGTTCGGCGCCATTGAGCGGACCCAGTCCGTCCAGCGGCCGGCCGGCGCCGTCCAGCACCCGGCCCAGCAGGGCGTTGCCGACCGGCAGGTGGCGGCCCAGCTGCGGCTTGGCGTTGCCGTTCAGTTCGGCCTTGCGCGGCAGCGGGATCTGGCGTTGCACGGGAGGCTCGCCAGGCACGACGCGCGCGCCGGGCGGCAAGCCGGAAATATCCGCCTGCGGCATCAGATAGAGGGTGTGGCCGTCGAAGCCTACGACTTCTGCATCCGCCCAGTGGTCGTGGCCGCGGGCGATTTCGATGCGGGCGGCCGCCCCGACGGGCAGACGCAGGCCGGTGGCGTGCAGCACCAGGCCGGTGGCGCGCGTGATCCTGCCGCTGACGAGCCACGGGTCGGTCGAGGCCGCGCGGATCGAGCCGATCTGTAGCTGAGTCTGCCAGCGGTCGATGACCGGCACCGCGGTAGCGGGCGCGGCCGGCTGGCCGGGCAGGGCGGGAGCCGGATTGGCGCTCACACCGGCTCCTCCCAGGAGACGTTGCGGCCCAGCGAGGCCGCGACCCGGCGCCAGCGCGTCTGCAAGGTGGCGTCGATGTCGCCGAAGGGCGTTTCGGCGCGGCAGCCGCCGCGCGAGATGGACTCATCGGCCAGAACGCGCCAGTGGCCTTCCTTGAGCTCGTCCGCCAGATGCAGGCGGATCAGTTCGATGTCGTCGGGGTTGGCCCACAGGCGCATCTGGCCGCCGGCGGTGGGATTGATGTGCAGCACTTCGCGCACCGCGTTGACAACGGTTTCCGGCTGGTCGGCGAGCGTGGTGCGCACGACCTGCTGGGCGATGTCGAGAGCCAGGGTCAGCAGGCCTTGGCCCATTTTTTCTTCGAGCGAGCCTAGGGACGCGGCGCAAGCCTCTACCAGCGCATGCAGGCGCTGCGCTTCCGCGGCGCCCTGTTCGCGGGCCTGGACGAGGCCTTCTGCGTAGCCTTGTTCGCGGCCGGCGGCGAGCCCGGCCTCATAGCCAGCCTGTTGGCCGACTTCGAGGCCGGCGGCGTGGCCCAGCGCGTGGCCTTCCTCGCGGCCTTCGGCAAGCGCCTGGGCGCGCAGCTGGGCCATCACCACTTCGGGATCCGGCCCGGGGTCGGGTTCGGGTTCCGGCTCGGCTTCGACGACCGCGGGCTCGTCGAACGACAGCATCTGCCAACGCCGCCAGGCGGCGCTGCGCGAGATGAGCGCCGTGGCGCCGCTGTCGACCTCAGACATAGGTGTCGTCTCCCTGGTTGCCCAGGACGATCTGGCCGCTCTCGGCCAGGCGGCGCGCGATCTGCAGGATCTTCTTCTGCTCGGTCTCGACCTTGGACATGCGGATCGGACCTTGCGCGTCCAGGTCTTCGCGCAGCATTTCGGCGGCGCGGCTGGACATGTTGCGCAGGAACTTGGCGCGCAGCTCTTCCGGGGCGCCCTTGAGCGCAACCATGAGCGTGTCGTTGTCGATTTCCTTGAGGATGAGCTGGATGGCGCGATCCTCGACGTCGAGCAGGTTGTCGAAGACGAACATCTCGTCGATGATCTTCTGCGCCAGGTCGTTGTCGCGCTCGCGCAAGCTGGCGACCACGGTTTCTTCCTGGGTCGAGTTCATCATGTTGAGGATCTCGGCCGCGGTGCGCACGCCGCCCATCTTGCTGCGCTTTGCGCCCTGGCCGGCCAGGACCGAATTCAGGACTTCCGTGAGCTCGGACAGCGCTGCTGGCTGCACGCCGCCGAAAGTGGCGATGCGCAGCATCACGTCGTTGCGCAGGCGGTCCGTCAGGAGCGCCAGCACGCCGGCGGCGCGGTCGCGCTCCAGATGCACCAGGATGGTCGCGATGATCTGAGGGTGTTCGTCGCCGATCAGTTCTGCGACGGTGTTCGGATCGAGCCAGTTCAGCGCATCGATGCCGCTGCCGCCTTCGCCGGCTTCGAGGATGTCTTCGATCAGGCCGGCCGCGCGGTCGCTGCCCAGGGCCTTGGTCAGCACGGTGCGGATGTAGTCGTCCGAACCCAGCGTTACAGCCATGAACTGGTCGGCCTCCTGGCGGAATTCTTCCAGCACCACCGCAACGTCGCTGCGCGTGACCTGTTTGAGGCTGGCCATGGCGGCGCCGACCTGCTGGACTTCACGGGCGCCGAGGTACTTGAAGACCTCGGCTGCCGCATCTTCGCCCAGCGACATCATCAGCACGGCGCTGCGCGTCATGCCGTCCAGCGGGGTGGAATCATTTTTCATCTTTGTTCATCCAGGTGCGCAGAACCATCGCGACGGCGCGCGGATCCTTGGTGGCCATCGTGCGGGCGCGTTCCAGGTTGTCTTGGTAGCGGTCCACTTCCTTGGCGCGGGCCGCGTCCTGGGCCTCGCGTGCGGCTTCGATGCGTTCGGCTTCAGCCTGTTCCGGATCGACCGGCGGGTAGAGGTAGTCGCCCACCGTGCGGCGCAGCAGGCGATACAGCCACAGCGCCAGCACGCCACCGATCAGCCAGGCCAGGATCGTCTTGAACAGCGAGATCATTTCCGGATCGCGCCACATCGGCACCGGCGGCGGGCCGTCGTTGAATTGGCTGTTGACCAGGTTGAGCGAATCGCCGCGGGTCTCGGAGTAGCCCATGGCTTCGCGCACGAGGTTGGTCAGCTTGTTCAGTTCTTCAGGCGGCAGGGGCTGCAGTTCGCCGTCCTTGTCGCGCATGTAGTTGACGACCACGGCGACCGACAGGCGCTTGAGGTTGCCAACCGGCTGCTTGATGTGGCTGATCGTGCGGTCCACTTCGTAGTTGGTGGTGGCGTCGCGGCGTTCGTTGAGGTTGCCGGTGACCGCCTGCGTGCCGGTCTGCTGCTGGGCATTGGCCGGTTGCTGCGGCTGGCCGGGGCGGGGCGGCTGGGGTTGCGGCGGGTTGGCGATGGGAGCCTGCGGATTGGCCGGCGCCTGGTTCGACAGCGCGCCAGGCACGCCTTGCGCGGGATTGATGCCGCGCTGGGTCGAGTCGCTGGTTTGCTGGCTGCGCACGGCGGCCTGGCCGGGCTCCTGGTTCGGGCGGTAGACCTCGGAGGTTTCTTCGCGGCGGGCGAAGTCGACGTCGGCGCTGGCCTGGGCGTGCACATTGCCCGGGCCGACCAGCGGATTGAGGATGGTGAGGATGCGTTCGACCGTGCGCTGTTCCATTTCGCGCACGAAACGCATCTGGTCGGCGTCCATGCCGCGGCCTTCGCCCATCGGCGCCGACAGCAGGCGGCCGTTCTGGTCCACGATGGATACGTTTTCGGCGGTGAGTTCGGGGACGCTCGAGGCCACCAGCCAGGAAATCGCGGAGACCTGGGCGTCGCTCAGGCTGCGCCCCGGATGCATGTTCAGCAGCACCGAGGCGGTGGGCGCCTGGCGTTCGCGCACGAACAGCGACTGGCGCGGCATGGCCAGGTGCACGCGGGCGTGCTGCACGGTGTGCATGGCTTCGATCGAACGTGCCAGCTCGCCTTCCAGGCCGCGCTGGTAGTTGATTTGTTCCGTGAACTGGCTGGCGCCGAAGCGGGCGTTGTCCATCAGTTCGAAACCGACGGAGCCGCCGCGCGGCAGCCCCTGGGACGCCAGTTGCAGACGGGCGTCGTACACGCGGTCGGCCGGAACCAGCACGGCGGTGCCGGTTTCGTTGTAGCGGTAGGGCACGTTCATCGTGCCGAGCGCCGCCACGATGGCGCCGCCATCGCGGTCGTCCAGGTTCGAGAAGAGCACCTTGTACTTGGGCTCGCTGCTCCACATCGCCACGGCGACGATGACCGCGACGAGAGCCGCCGCCGCGCCCAGCAGGACAGGCTTGGGCAGCGCGCGCACCTTCTCCAGCACGGGGAACTTCGTCAGCAGCGACGAACTCAGGGTGGCCTGCTGGTTCATTGGCGGCCCCCGCTGGCCACGCGGAGCTGGAATTGGGACTTCATGTCTGGGTAGGGCAGATTACACATGCAACGTGCTTCTGGTCTGGGGAGAGCGTGGATTATTGCCCCTGAGACGTCCATCCCAATCGTTGAAAACGGCCGGTTTTTGGCGTTACTTATCTCCTATGTCCCCGACAAGGCGGACAAAGCCGCGGCCGCCCTGACGGCAAGCGGCTGCATTCGTGGAAATGTCGGGTTTTTTGGCGGTTCTTGTCGGCTATGAACCGGCGGAGTTGGCGTTACGCTGTGCGCACAATTGGTGTAATCCCAACCAGCAAGGAATCAGGTAATGGCTGTATCAGGCTTGTCCGGCATCGAAAGCATGCTTCAGCAGATGCGCGCGGTAGTGAGCAAGGCGGAGACCGGTAATCTCAGCGCGGGTGAAATGGTCGGTCAGCCGGACGGCTTCGCCGCGGAGCTGCAACGCTCCATCCGTCGCGTCACTTCCGCCCAGAATGCCGCCACGGCCCAGGCCAAGGCGTTCGAGCTGGGAGCGCCCGATATTTCCCTCAACGACGTCATGATCGACATGCAGAAGGCCAGCATCGGCTTCCAGACGGCGGTGCAGGTGCGCAACAAGCTGGTTGCGGCTTACAAGGAAATTTCCTCGATGGCGGTCTGAGTCCCGTCGCGGGAACAGCGCTTGCGTGTACGCCGCAAGCGCAGCAGGCATCAGGGGCGGGGCGCTTGCAGCGCATGGCCCCGCCAAACCAGGTATCAATTGCGCTGGGCGCCTCTTTCCAGGCGCCAGACTACCTGCTGCAGCCAGTTTTCCTGGCGCGCATCCAGATTCAGGAAGACGGCTCCCAGGTGGCTGACGGGCGGTTCGCCAGTCAGCGAAACATGCCTTGCCGCCGGTTCGTCCGGATCGGCGGATGAGACCATGGGCTGGCCGGAAACCGGGTATACATTGCGCACTTCCAGGCTGGCGTTGAGCTTGCCCTGGTCGCCAAAATCCAGTTGCACATTTTCCAACACGGTGCCGCGTTCCGGCAGGGCGGAGACCGCGAGTCCTGCGCGCAGGCCTACGCCGTCGACCGAGATGTCGCGTATCGTGAACGCGTAGGGCTTGTCGTTGGGCGTGGCTTGCCAACTGGCGCGGCATACGTTGGCGGCCGCGATCAGGGACGCGCGGAACATCTTGCGGCGCTGGATGCGGGCCAGGCGTTCCGGGAACGGCGATACCAGCGCGGCGCTGCCGTCGTCGAAATGAATGATCTGGGGCCGCTGCACGCGAAAGCGGATCTGCACGCCGCCATAGGCGGTGGCATGGAAGTGGAAGGTGGTGCCGCTCAGCAAGCCCATGGAGTCGGACTGCTCGAAGTCCGCGCCGGCGTAATCGCGCGGCCTCCAGAAGAATTCGCCGGCCTGCTTGTCCACGCCGAGGATCAGCACGGCCATCTCCCGGTCCGCGGCGTCGCGTACCAGGATGTGGCTGTCGGGGTGGGTGAGTTCGAACAGGGCCGAACGCATCTCGTCAGGCCGGGTCAGCAGGAACTCCGGGTCGCTGGCATCCAACACTTTGGTCTTCCTCAGGTAATAGGGTCAGGCGGGTGGGGCGGGTTCGGGGAACTCGCGCGATTCCAGGCGGTAGAGCCAGGCCAGCAATTCTGCCACCGCTACATAGAGTTGGGGAGGAATATGTGCGTCCAGGTCCACCTGCATCAGCAGGCCGACCAGTTCGCGCGACTCGTGGACGTAGAGACCGTTTTCCTGCGCGGCGCGGACGATGGTGTCCGCGAGCTGGCCGTAGCCCTTGGCGACGACGCGCGGAGCGCCGTCCTTTTCTTCGTAGGAAATGGCGACCGCCGCGTTGCGGCCGGCGTTCGGGTCCGATTCCGGATGGGGGGTGAGGCGGCTCATCAGATATCGGCGGGAATGTCGAGGCGCGGTTCGACCACGCTTACCGACAGATTGCTCAAGGTCAGGCCGGCTGCCAGCAGGCGCGAACGCAGCGCGTCCGAGGAGTCATTGATCTCGGCCGCGCTGTGCGGCGCGACGAGTTGCAGGACGATCTGATCGCCGGCCAGGTTCAGTCGGGCATCGACCAGGCCCAGGCGGGGCAGGTCCAGCTTCAGGCGCGTGGCCCAGGTGGAAACTGTCGACTCGGGGTCGCCGCCGTAGGGGTCGCGCTCGACTTCCCATTCCATGGGCGCGCCGGGCCAGGCTTCGCCTTGCCAGGTCAGCGCCTGGTTGGCCAGCACGTCCAGTTGCTGGCGGACGAGTACGGTCAGGTCCTGGTGTATGCCGGTGATGGGCGTGCCGGGGGCCGATGAGGTAGAGGAGGCTGCGCCGCCCGGCGCGGGGTCGGCGCCTGCGCGGCCGCTGGGGGCGTTGCCCGCCCGCGGCCGCGAGGGCGCGGCATCTTGCGCTGGCGGATTCTTGCCGAGCACGGCCTGCGGTTCGTTGCGCAATTGCTCAGGGTTGGCGCGACCGAAGACCATGTCGGTCAGATGGGACTCGTAAAACAGGCCGCTGCCTTGCAGCGCCTGGCGCAGAGCCTGTCCCAGCGCGCGCGCGGAAGGTCCGCCAGCCGCCAGGGCGGCATGCGCTGCGGCGTCGGGTCCTTTGGCTGCGCCGGGATTTACGCCGGGTCCGGCGGGCCGATCCTGTTTGGCGCCGGTCGCCGGCGTGTCGCCGTCAAGGGTTGCCGCGGCCGAGGCGGCGAGCGCGGAGGCTTGCTGGGAGGGAGCCTGTGCCGATGTCTGGCCAGGCATCGGCTGGAGGGTTTGCGTAGCGGTTTGCGCTGTTTGTTGGCCTGCTTGCGGTGCGGGCGTGGGGTTGGCGCTGGCGGCGGATTGGCCCGGCTGCGCATCGGCGGTCCACAAGGGCGCGCGGCCCTGTACCGCTGGCGCGGCCTCCGGAAATTGGGCGAGCAAGGCAAGAATCGTGCGCGCCGTCGTGCCCAGCGTGGTTGGGGCCGAGGCGGTGGTGTCGCTGCTGGTGACCAGGCCACGCGCGGCCAGCGCCAGCGCCGCGGCGATTTTGGGGTCGACGACAGTATTGGGGCGGTCGCCGCGGGCGCCGCCGGGCTGTATGCCTTGCCGCGGATCGCGTGTCGATCCGTCCGAAGCGCCGGGTTTCTCCAGGCTGCCAGGCTGGCTGACTGCGTCGGGGCGGGCGCCGGATACCTGGTTGGCGCTGGCGGCGGACATCGTCGTGCCCAGCACGGCGTCCAGCCGCTGCACCAGGACGTTACCGAGTGCGGCGGGACCTACGCTCATTCTTCAGGCGCCTGGTAGCCGTAGGCGGACAGCAGGGTTTGCTGGCGCTTCATGCGTCCCAGCAGGTCGCCCAGGCGGGCCAGTTGCGGTAGCGCCAGGTCGCGGGTGAGCGCGTCGTTTTCGAGGATGCGCACGAGCAGGTCGTACTTCATGGCACGGCCGGCTTCGTCCAGCGGCACGGAATGTTCGGTCTGGCGCAGGCGTTCCACCAGCTCGCAGTATTGCTGTCCATGGACCATGGCGCCATCCCAGTCGCCGGCTTGCGCGGCCACTAGCATTTCTCCCGTGATGAGAGCGATCTCCTGGTAGTGTTCCAGGATAGGGGAGGTGTACTGGGTCGTGGACGTCATGGAAATCTCGGGCGTTCGATGGCTGGCTGGGGCGTATGCGATGCCGTCAAGGCTGCACGCCCCCGGCAGGGCGATCAATGGATGTTTGCCAGGCCTCGGCCAGATCGGCCAAGAGACGGTCTGCCGTTTCGAGCGCTTCCGCGTCTGCTTTCAAGTTTGCTAATAGCAGCGTGCGGATGATGTAGTCGTATAAGCGGGCCAAGTTCGCCGCGATCTCGCCGCCAGCCTCCATGTTCAGGCCCATCTTCAGGCCTTCGTCGACGATTTTGATCGCCTTCGAGATGGCTGCTCCCCGTTCGGTGATTCTGCCTTCCTGGAGGTGCAAGCGAGCCTGCCCGATTGCCGCCCGCGCGCCCATGTACAGCAGCGAAATCAGCCGTTCAGGGCTGGCCCCAAGGATTTGGGTTTCCAGGCCGATATCGGTGTAGGAACGTACGGAGTGAGATCCGGTCGGGCGTCGGGCGGCGTAAGTCATCAATACATCTTCTATAAATTACTTGGACTTGTTCATGGCCGCGAATTGCTGGGTCAGGTAGTTTGCCGTGACGGTCTGTTGCGAGACGAACTTGTCGAGCGCGACGAATTGGGCACGCATGGCGGCCATGGATGCGGCGCTGGAAGCCTTTGCGCGCACCAGTTGTTCCTTCACGTCCTTGATCGATTCACTCAGGCCGTCTTGGCTGATCTTGATCGACCCATTGGTGCCGAGAATGCTCTTGGTCGCCGCTTCGAACTTGGCGGCGAGGCCGTCGGGCGAAGTCATGATGCGCTTGATGTCGGCCGGGTTGGCCGCCAAAGCCTTGTTCAATTCCGTTTGATCAAGCTTCAGGATGCCGGTCTTGGGGTCCATGGCGATGCCAAGGTCTGCCAGCGAGCGCAGCGAGCCCTCACCGGTTACGACCTGAAGGGCGCTGGACATGGAGGACTGTATGCTGCGTGTCGTACTGTCGCCTGTCAGCGCCTGGTTCGTTTGTGCGGTGACGTCGAAAGCAGTCAGTTTGGCAATCGTGCTTTGTAGCGAGTTGTATGCGTTGACGAAGTCCTGGACCGCCTTGGAAGCGACGCTGGTGTCGCTCTGCAGCTTGAGAGTGATCGGCTTGTCGGCGGGCGTTTTGGCGGTGAGGTTGAGCGTCACGCCATCGATGGCGTTGGAAATAGTATTGCTGCCGCTCTTGACCACGATACCGTTGATCTCGATTTCGGCATTGGCAGCCGGCGTCTGCTGCGTCATCTGCGCGCCAGTGCCAGAGTTGTAGCTCAGGATGTCCTTCAGTTTCTGGTCGCCCGTTACCGTGATCGAGCTCACCGACGCTTGTACGCCCGTGTCCTTGGCGCTGAGCATCAGGTAGCTGCCGCTCTCATTGGTAATGATGGTCGCTCGTACGGCTGCTTTGTCATCGCTGTTGATCGCTTTGGCGATACCGTCCAGCGAGGTGTCGCCCGTCAGATCGATAGTGTGCTTATCGCCGTTGGTCAACTCGATTTCAAACGAACCCGATGCGCCGTTGGAGATCTTTCGATCATCGACCTTGCCAGATTGCAGGGTCTGGGCGGTCGCCAGAGCATTTATCTTTATGGCGTATTCGCCCATCGTGGCGCCGTTTTCACCGATCGTCGCCGTCAATCCATCACCCGTCACATTGGGTTTGACCGCATCCAGCGTGGATGTCTTGCCCAATGCGGCGGCAGCTTTCTGCAAGGCTTCAACCGCACTTTGAATCTGGCCATAGGCGCTTACACGGGCCTCGTAACTGGCCTGGCGAGTCGTGTAGAGGCTGAGCTTCTTGTCCTCGGCCGCCTGCAGATCGGTCAGGATCTTTTCGAGGGGCAAGCCGGTGGTCGAGCCGAGGTTGGTGATAGAGGCCATGTGAAATTCCTTCCTAGCGATGCGATTCTGTCAAAAATACGGTGGCGGCGATTGGCCGGGTAAGGGCATTAGGCGGGCCTATTTCGACGCTTCCATGGCCGGTCCGCACAGTTGCAGCGGACGGAGCATGAAATAAGGGTCGAATCAGGCTGTGGTTTTGATGCCATTTCCTTGCATGTTCACGATCATTTTGGCGATTTTCAGCACTGTTTCACTGGGAATGGTGCGAATGACCTCGCCCGATTCCGCATCGAGCACTGACACCACCACTTGGTGCACGTCGGGGTCGATTTCGAACTGAAGCTGGGTGGACCAGGCTTTCATCTGGTCGTTGATTTCGTTCAGCGCCTTGTCCAGCGGGGGCTTTTGCGAATCGGACTGCTCCGATGTCGCGCTGTCTGAAGCCCCGCTGTTTGTTGCTGCGGCTGCGGGCAGGACGCTCACGGCCGGAGCCGGCGCGATGGGTCCTGCCGCGGCCGCCGCCGGTGCAAACGATGGGGGAGCTATGGGAATTACGGCCATGATCACTCCAACGGCGATGTGGGCGTCTCGGAGGAACGCGCTGTTTTCAGGGAATTCTCAGCTACGATAACGGCAGGCCCGTAGGGAACTTTAGCCACCGGCGGTCCAGATGTTTCACGTGCTAAATAGTTCGGATCGGGTAATGAGTGTCAAGACGGCGCTGCGAGTCATCGAAATCATCGAAACCTATGCCCGCGAAAAGCGCGCGCTGCCGCTATCGGAACTGGCCCGGCTGCTGGATGTGCCGGTGTCTAGCTGCCTGGCCCTGATCCGTACCCTGACGGGGCTGGGCTATCTGTATGAAACCGGCCGACGCCAGGGCTACTACCCGACCGGCAGGTTGCTGGCCATGGCGCAGCGCATCGCCCGCGCCGACCCGGTGCTGGACCGGGTCTATCCCAGCCTCACGGAATTGAGGGACGCTACGCGCGAAACGATTGTTTTCGCCAAGCTGAGCCAGGACGGGCGGGTGGTCTACCTGGATGTGCTGGACTCCCCGCATACGATCAGATACGCGCCGGTTGCGGGTGAATTCAAGGACGTACACGCGAATTCGCTGGGAAAGGCGCTGCTGTCGCTGTTGGACGCGCCGACCCGCGACGCCATGCTCGCGGACATGACCATGACCCGCCACAACGAGCGCACCCTGGTCACGCGCGAGGCGCTGCTGGCGGATCTGGAGCTGTCGCGTCAGCGCGGCTGGTTCATGAACAGCGGTGAATCCATTGCGGACGTGGGTGCGATCGCCTGGCCCGTTACGCTGTCCGGCGAACACTATGCAATTTCGGTGGGCGGGCCGATCTACCGGATCGAGCCGCAGCAGGAGGCCTACGCGCGTATCCTGCGCTCGGCCTGCACCGCGCTGGAGCAGCAGGCCTGACGGGCAGGCCTGGGCGCCTATCGAGCGCCGCTACTCAGTAGGACTTGGGCAGCCCCAGCACTTTTTCCGCAATGAAGCACATGATCAGCTGCGGGCTGACCGGCGCGATGCGAGGAATGAAGCTTTCGCGCAGCAGGCGCTCCACGTGGTATTCCTTGGCGTAGCCCATGCCGCCCAGGGTCATGACCGCGGTCTGGCAGGCGTTGTAGCCGGCCTCGGCCGCTAGGTACTTGGCCGAGTTGGCGTAGGGGCCGCAGGGCTTGCCGGCGTCATACAGGCTGGCGGCCTTGAATACCATCAGGTCGGCGGCTTCGAGCTGCATCCAGGCTTGCGCCAGGGGGTGCTGGACGCCCTGGTTCTGCCCGATGGGGCGTCCGAACACGGTACGCTCGCCGGCGTATTTCACCGCTCGGTCCAATGCGGCGCGACCGATGCCCACCGCTTCGGCCGCGATCAGGATGCGTTCGGGGTTCAAGCCGTGCAGGATGTATTCGAAGCCGCGGCCTTCCTCGCCGATGCGGTCGGCCACGGGGATGCGCAGGCCGTCGATGAACAGCATGTTCGAGTCCACCGCCTTGCGGCCCATCTTCTCGATTTCACGCACTTCTATCTTGCTGCGGTCCAGATCCGTATAGAACAGCGACAAGCCCTGGGTGGGCTTGTCGACGTCTGACAGCGGGGTGGTGCGGGCCAGCAGCAGCATCTTGTGGGCGACCTGGGCGGTCGAGATCCAGATCTTGCGGCCATGCACCACGTACTCGTCGCCCTGGCGCACGGCGCGGGTGCTGAGCTTGGTGGTGTCGAGCCCGGCGTCGGGCTCGGTGACGGCGAAGCAGGCCTTTTCGCGGCCGGCGATCAGGGGGCCGAGCCAGCGCTGGCGCTGCTCGTCGCTGCCGAAGACCACCACCGGGTTCAGGCCGAAGATATTCATATGGACCGCCGAGGCGCCGGTGAAGCCTGCGCCGGAGGCCGCGATGGTCTGCATCATCAACGCCGCTTCGGTCATGCCCAAGCCTGCGCCGCCATATTCCTGCGGCATGGCGATGCCCAGCCAGCCGTCGCGCGCCAGATCGGCATGCAGGGGTTCCGGAAAGCCGCCTTCGCGGTCGCGTTCCAGCCAATATTCGTCCGGATAGCGTTCGCAGATGCGGGACACGGCGTCCCGCAGCGCCAACTGGTCGGGGGTGAATTCAAAGTCCATCAGTCGTTTCCATTCAGGGTGATGCCGCGGGCCGCCATGGCGTCGATCCGGGCGGGGTCATAGCCGGCTTCGGCCAGCACCTCGCGGCTGTGCTGGCCCAGCCTGGGAGCGGGGCGGCGTATCGAGGTGGGGGTGCATTCGTATCTGCCCAGCGGCGCGGTCGTGCGTATCGGGCCCTCGCTGGGGTGGTCCATGGTCCGGATGAAGCCGGTCGCGGCCAGATGCTCGTCCTGCAGCAGGTCGTCCACGGAATAGAGCGGCGAGGCGGGAATGTCCGCCTGCGCCAGGCCTTCCAGCCAGTCCTGGCTGCTCCGGGTGGCGATGACGTCGGCGACGAAGGCGTAGACCTCGCCGATATGGGCGGCGCGTGCGCCGTGAGTGCTGAAGCGCGGGTCCCGCGACAATTCGGGCCGGTTGATCAGGTCGAAGAAGTTGCGCCAGTGCTTGTCGTTATAGATCAGCAGGCTGATGTAGCCATCGGCCGTGGCGTAGGGGCGGCGATGCGGCGCCAGCAGGCGTGCGTAACCAGTGGGGCCGAGCGGGGGATCGAAGGTGGCGCCGCCGAGATGGTCTCCCAGCACGAGGTGGGCCATGCCCTCGAACATGGGGATTTCCACCTGCTGGCCTTGCCCCGTGCCGCGCGCATGCAGCACCGCTGACACCAGCGCGATGCCGACGTGCAACCCGACCGCGCGGTCGGCCAGGGTCAGCGGCGCGTAGCGCGGCACGTCTCCACTGTGCTGGGCAGAGAGGGCGGCGATGCCGGTCTGGCCCTGGATCAGGTCGTCGTAGGCGGGACGCCCGGCGTACGGGCCGGCCTCGCCATAGCCGTAGGCGCCCAGGTAGACGATGCGCGGATTGCGCGCCGCGACCGTCTCGTAGGACAGGCCCAGCCTGGCCATCGCCTGCGGGCGGATGTTGTAGAGCAGGGCGTCGCAGCTTTCGGCCAGCTTCAGGCAGGCCTCCAGTCCCTCCGGCGTCTTCAGGTCCAGCACGACCGATCGCTTGTTGCGGTTCAGGTGCAGATAGATATGGCCCATGCCGGGGTTGCGCATGGGGCCGACGGCCCGCATGTTGTCGCCCGCCGGCGGCTCGACCTTGATGACGTCGGCGCCCAGGTCGGCGAGAACCTGGGTGGCATAGGGGCCCATCACGACGGTGCTCAGGTCCAGGATGCGCACGCCCGCCAGCGGGCCGCCGGGGGTTTCGGATTGCGGCCGCTCGTTCATTGCTGTTCGATTCCCGCGTCGCGGATCAGCTTGCCCCACAGGTCCAGCTGGGCGCCGACGAACTGGGAAAAGGCCTCGGGCGTGCTGGAGAAGGCGTCGAATCCCAGGCCGGCCAAGCGCTTTTTCACATCAGGCTTGGCGACCACCTGGTTGATCGCGGCATTCAGCTTGGCCACGATCTCCGGGGGCATGCCCGCCGGGCCGAAGTAGCCGTTCCAGGAGTTCAGGTCGAAATCCTGCACGCCGGATTCGGCCATGGACGGCAGGTCCGGGACGATGGCGCTGCGTTCGGCGGTCGATACCGCCAGGGCGCGCAACTGGCCCGATTGCACGAAGGGCAGGCCGGAAGCCAGGTCGGTGAACATGAAATCGACCTGCCCGCCGACCACGTCGGTCAACCCTTGCGGCGTGCCTTTATAAGGTACGTGCAGGATGTCGATCTTGGCGCGGTTCGCCAGCGTGGCGCCGGCGACGATGCCCGTGCTGTTGCCGCTGGCGTAGGTGATGCGGCCGGGACGCTGGCGCGCGTCGGCGACCAGTTCGCCCACGGTTTTCCAGGGGCGTTTCGGGTTCACTACCAGGATGAAGGGCAGGTTGCCGCCGCGCGCGATGGGGGTGAAATCCTTGACCGGATCGTAGGGCACGTTCTTCATCAGCCAGGGCGCGGCCGAATGCGAGGTATTGGTGGTGACGAAAAGCGTGTAGCCGTCGGGCTTGGCGCGCGCCACGTAGTTGGCGGCGATGGTGGCGTTGGCCCCGGGCTTGTTCTCCACCACGACCTGCTGGCCGAGGATGTTGCCCAATTCGGCGCCGAAGATGCGGCCCACGGCGTCGGTGCCGGACCCGGCGGGAAAGGGGACGATCAGGGTAATGGGTTTGGCTGGGTAGTCGGTGGCGTGGGCGGCGGGGCCGGCGAACAGCGCCGCGCCGCCGATGAGGGCGGCGCCCAGCAGGCTTAGCAGGCCGTTGAAAAAAGCCAGAGCCCGCGTGGCTCTGGCAAAATGGCGGCCATCCTCTTCTGCCGAAGCCAGCCCAAGCCGATGCGTGGACTCGACCTCAAACAAAACGAGCTGTTCAGTTATACGACGCTGGAGCAGCGCATCCCGAACGATCACCCGCTGCGTCCCCTGCGAGGCCTGGTCGATACCGTTCTGGCTTCGATGGATCGGGACTTCGACGGGCTGTACTCCACCCTGGGACGGGCCTCGATTGCGCCGGAGCGGCTGCTGCGCGCCTCGTTGCTGCAGGTGATTTACACCATTCGCTCCGAGCGGCAGTTGGTCGAGCAGATTGATTTCAACCTGCTGTTTCGCTGGTTCGTCGGCTTGTCGATGGACGAGCGCATGTGGGATCACTCGACCTTCAGCCAGAACCGTGACCGCTTGTTCAACCAGGATGTAGCGCGGCTGTTCTTCCAGCGCATCAAGTCGCTGGCCGCATGGTCCGAGTACGCCAGCAACGAGCATTTCAGCGTCGATGGCACGCTGATCGACGCCTGGGCCTCGCACAAGTCCTTTATCAAGAAGGATGGCGGCGACCCACCGGAGGATGGCACGCGCAACCCCGATGCCGACTTCAAGGGCGAGAAGCGCAGCAACGCGACCCACCAATCGACCAGCGATCCCGAGGCCCGGCTGGCGCGCAAGAGCAATGGCGATGCCAGTCGTCTGGCGCACATGGCCCACACGATGATGGAGCACCGCAACGGTCTGATCGTGGATGTGGAATGCACCGAGTTCAATGGACGTGCCGAGGTAGAGGCGGCGCTGGAGATGCTGGAGCGCACGGCCAAGCCGGGCAGCACGGTAGGTGCAGACAAGAATTACGACCAGAAGCGTTTCGTGCAGAGGGCGCGCGAGCTGAAAGTGACACCGCATGTGGCGCAGAAGCGCAAGGGCAGCGCCATCGATGGGCGCACCACGCGGCATCCGGGGTATGCCGCCAGCCAGAAGATCCGCAAGCGGATCGAAGAAGGTTTTGGCTGGCTGAAGACGGTTGGCGGCCTGCGCAAGACCAAGCTGATCGGTCGCGCCAAGCTGAGTGCTCAGTTATTGCTGGGTTTCTCGGTCTACAACCTGATCCGACTGGGTAGCCTGTCGGGTTGGTGGCGAGGATCGCATGTATAGGGCGAGTTACGCCCAAAAAACGCCGAAAGGCGTGAACGTGGTGCTGAAACCTGTCAAAAAGGCCTGAAGTCAGGCCTTGTGTGGACTCCGTTAGGCCAAAGCGCTTGAAAAAGCGCCAAACCGGACGGGTTGGGGCAGTTGAAGCCGAGTTTTTCAACGGCCTGTTAGTGGTCTCATGGGTTTGTCTCCTGTGTGCTTCGGGTCCAGGCGCGGTTTCTGCGTCCGCTGCCCGGGGCTGCGCCGCGTCAAGCGGCTGGGGATGGCGCCGGAAAGCCGCGTATCACGCGGTCTGGGGATTCTTCATAAGGGGGCGTGTAGATCACCAACAGGCGGGCGGGCTCGTCGCTGGTGACGGTGAAGACGTGCGGAATGTCCGGAGGGAAGTAGCAGCAGTCGCCGGGTCCCATGTCGGCCCATTCGTCCTGCACCTGGGCGCGCGCCGTGCCGGACAGCAGATAGCAGACCTGCTCGATGCCGGGGTGGGCGTGCGGCAGGGCGCCCTTGCCCTTGTCGATCACGCCCAGCAGCACTTCCACGCCCCGGGAGCCGACGGTGTCCGGGCCGATCAGGCGCCGGTTCAGGGTGCCGGTGTGATTGGCGGGGTGGTAGCCGGGCACGTCGGCCTCGCGCACCAGCCAGGCGGGGGTCTTGCCTTGCGTCATGGTTGATCCGTTTAAGTTTTCATACGTGAAATTATTTTTATGTATGAGAAAAATAGTGGCAAGCAGTTTTTCGCTGCGGATACCTTGCCGCTCCCTGGGGGATTAGGGAAAACACCGGGCGCGGACTGCTAAAATCGAAGGCTGACCTCACTACCGGCTTTGTCATGTCTTCTGCCCGCACGCCCGACGTTTCCGCCACCCTGTCCGATTGGCTGCAGTACCTGGAATCGATCCACGCCACCGCCATCGACATGGGTCTGGACCGGGTGCGCGAAGTGGCGGGGCGCCTGGGGCTGGAGCTTTCTGGCGTGAAGTTCGTGGTCGGCGGCACCAACGGCAAGGGTTCCACCTGTGCCATGCTGGAGGCAATCCTGCTTGCGGCCGGCTACAAGGTCGGGCTGTATACATCCCCGCACCTGATCAATTTCAACGAACGCGCCCGCATCAACGGCCAGATCGCCACGGACGAGGCCCTGATCGCCCAGTTCCAGGCGGTCGAAGCCGCGCGCGGCGACGTGTCGCTGACCTATTTCGAGTTCACCACGCTGGCGATCCTGCGGCTGTTCTCGCAGTCGAAGCTGGACGCCGTGGTGCTGGAGGTCGGCTTGGGCGGACGGCTGGATGCGGTCAATATCGTCGATGCCGATTGCTCCATCGTCACCAGCGTGGACCTGGACCACACCGACTGGCTGGGCGACACACGCGAGAAGATCGGCTTCGAGAAAGCGCACATCTACCGCAGCGGCCGGCCGGCCATCTGCAGCGATCCGATGCCGCCGCAATCGTTGCTGGACCACGTCCAGGAAATCGGCGCGGACCTGTGGCTGTTCGGGCGCGACTTCAACTATTCCGGCGACCGCCAGCAATGGGCCTACGGCGGCCGCGAGCAGCGGCGCAATTCACTGGCCTATCCGGCGCTGCGCGGCGCCAACCAATTGCTGAACGCCTCGGCCGCGCTGGCCGCGCTGGAATCGGTGCGCGACCGCCTGCCGGTGCCGCAGCAGGCCGTGCGCCTGGGCTTGCTGCAGGCGTCCCTGCCTGGCCGTTTCCAGATCCTGCCGGGCCAGCCCGCGGTGATCCTGGACGTGGCGCACAATCCGCATGCCGCGGCGGTGCTGGCGCAGAACCTGGACAACATGGGCTTCCATCCCTACACCCACGCGGTGTTCGGCATGCTCAACGACAAGGATCTGGCCGGCGTCATCGCCAAGCTCGGCACGCGCATCGACAACTGGTACTGCGCCGGCCTGCCGGGTCCGCGCGGCACCTCTGGAGACGCGCTGGCGGAGCAGGTCGCCGCCGCGCTGCCGCCTGCGCCGGCGGATGGCGAAAAACCAGGCATCTCCGCTTATCCGGATCCCGCCCAGGCCTTTGCGGCAGCGCGCGAACGGGCAGGGGAGAATGATAGAATCGTGGTGTTCGGCTCGTTTCTCACCGTAGCCTCGGTTTTGCAGGCTCTGGGTCGCAAGGCATAGGCAGCAGCGGGTCAGTCGCGTCCAGGCGGCCCGCCGCCATATCGCCGCAAGGAATTCTCCTCCATGGGTTTTTTCAAACGCAAAGATCCTGCCGACCAGGCGCAGTCCTCCAAACGGGCGGCTGTGCCCAGCGAGGTGCAGGCTGCGGAGCTGCGCGGCCGCGCGCGGCGCAGGCTGGCAGGCGCTGTCGCGCTGGTGCTGGCAGCCGTCATCATCCTGCCCATGGTGCTCGATTCGCAGCCCACGCCTGTGGACGACAACATTCCCATCAGGGTGCCGGACCGCAATACGCCGTTCCAGCCGCAAGTGACCGAACCGCAAGTCGCCGCGCCGCAGACGCCCGCGCCGGGCAGCGCCACGCCGACGGATCCTTCGGCCATTCCCACGCCGCCTCCGGTCACCTCCGTGCAGCCGCCGGCAACGACGACGCCTCCGGCCGCTCAGCCCGCGACGCCGCCCGCGACCGCTGCCGTCACGCCGCCCAAGCCCGAGCCCAAGCCGGCCACGCCGCCCAAGCCCGAACCCAAGCCCGCGACGCCGGCCAAGCCCGATAACCGTTCGGATGACGGCGCGCGCGCACTGGCCTTGCTGGAAGGGCGTCCGGCGCCCGCGGCTTCGGCGCCCGCGCCCAAGCCGGCCGCCAAGGGCAATTTCGTGTTGCAGATCGCCGCCTACACCACATCCGAGGACGCCCAGTCGCGGCGCAGCAAGCTGCACCAGGCTGGCGTCACCAACGCATTCGTGGAACAAGCCACCATCAATGGCAAACAGCAGTACCGTCTGCGGGTGGGGCCGTTCCCCTCGCGCGAGGCGGCGCAGGCGGCCCAGGCGCGGTTGCGCACCCTGGGCTATGACAATGGTTTCATCGCCGCCCAATAGTGACCGGCTTCGACTTCGTCGTGCTGGCCATCCTGGTGGTTTCGGGTGTGCTGGGCCTGGTGCGCGGCCTGCTCAAAGAGGTGCTGTCGCTGGTCGCCTATCTGCTGGCCTTCGTGGCCGCGATATGGTGGGGGCCCACGGTCTATGCCTGGCTGGAGCCCTATATTGAAACGACGCTGCTGCGCATGGGAGTTTCGTACGCTGCGGTGTTCATCATCGTGCTGCTCGGCGTGGGCTTGGTCAACATGACGCTTGCCGCCCTGATCCGCAGCACCGGACTGAGTCCCGCCGACCACGGCCTGGGCGGGATGTTCGGGCTGGCCCGTGGCCTGTTGATCGTGCTGGCGCTGGTCGCCGCCGCAGGCTACACGCCGCTGCCGCAGGAGCCGTGGTGGAAGGACGCCATGTTTTCGCATTCGGCCATCGAGGCCATCAAACATATCAAGACGTGGCTGCCGCCGTCCCTGGCGACGTGGCTGCCGTATTGATTAGCTTTAAATCAACCAGGAACTCTCACCATGTGTGGAATCGTAGGGGTCATCGGGCGCGGGCCGGTCAACCAGCTGCTCTATGACAGCTTGCTGCTGTTGCAGCATCGCGGGCAGGACGCCGCGGGCATCGCGACATCGCAAGGCAACCAATTCAATATGTACAAGGCGCACGGCCTGGTGCGCGACGTCTTCCGTACGCGCAACATGCGCGCGCTGCCGGGTACGTCGGGCGTCGGCCAGGTCCGCTATCCCACCGCGGGCTCCAGCGCCAGCGAGGAAGAGGCCCAGCCGTTCTACGTCAACGCGCCGTTCGGCATCATGTTGTCCCACAACGGCAACCTGACCAACTGGCGCGAGCTGCGCGAATCGCTCTACCGCGTCGACCGCCGCCACATCAACACCAACTCCGATTCCGAAGTCCTGCTGAACGTGCTGGCGCACGAGCTGCAATCGTCGGCCAACGGCGTGTCGCTGGATGACGACGCGATCTTCCGCGCCGTCTCGGCCCTGCACAAGCGCGTGCGCGGCGCCTATGCCGTGGTGGCGCAGATCTCCGGTTACGGCTTGCTGGCCTTCCGCGATCCCAACGGCATCCGTCCGCTGTGCATCGGCCGTCAGGAAACCGAAGAGGGCGTGGAGTGGATGGTCGCGTCGGAATCCGTGGCGCTGGAAGGCAGCGGCTTTGCCTTCGTGCGGGACGTCGAGCCCGGCGAAGCCGTGTTCATCGACCTGGACGGCCGCTTCGTCAGCCGCCAGTGCGCCGACAATCCGCAACTCGTGCCCTGCATTTTCGAATACGTGTATTTCGCGCGTCCGGATTCGCTGATCGACGGCGTGTCGGTGTATGACGCCCGCCTGCGCATGGGCGAGTACCTGGCCGACAAGGTGGCGCGCAACATGCGCCTGGGCGATATCGACGTGGTCATGCCGATTCCGGATTCCTCGCGTCCCGCCGCCATGCAGCTGGCCGCGCGGCTGAACCTGGACTATCGCGAAGGCCTGATCAAGAACCGCTACGTGGGCCGCACCTTCATCATGCCGGGCCAGGCCGTGCGCCGTAAGTCCGTGCGCCAGAAGCTCAATGCCATCGGCATGGAGTTCAAGGGCAAGAACGTGTTGCTGGTGGACGACTCCATCGTGCGCGGCACGACCAGCCGCGAGATCGTGGACATGGCCCGCGCCGCCGGCGCCAACAAGGTCTACTTCGCCTCGGCGGCGCCCCCGGTGCGCTTCCCGAACGTCTACGGCATCGACATGCCCACGCAGAGCGAACTCATCGCCACCGGCCGCAACGACGAGGAAATCGCCCGCGCGATCGGCGCCGACTCGCTGGTCTACCAGGACCTGCACGACATGCAGCAGGCGGTCCGGGATATCAATCCCAAGCTGTCGCGCTTCGAGGCGTCCTGCTTCGACGGCCAGTATGTTACGGGCGACATCACCCCCGAGTACTTGGCTCGCCTGGGCCAGTCCCGTGGCGAACCGGGCGAGGAAGGCGGGGCCAGCGGCCTGCAGTTCAACATGGGCTACGCCGCCAGCGACGCCTGACGGTATTGCAGCGGTCGGATGCAATAAAAATGCCGTCCCGAGGGACGGCATTTTTTTGCCCGGCAATTTCGTGCGCCCCTGCCTTTTGGGCGAGCGGCGCGGAGCGGTCGTGTATCAAGGGGCGGGCGTGGCTTCCGCCATCTTGGGTTGCCGCAGGCTACGCACGAAGTTGACGAACTTCCAGACGATCACCAGTCCGATGACGCCCAGCAGGGTGGCGCTGATCGGCCGCGTCACGAAGACGTCGAACGATCCTCGGCTCAGCAGCATCGCCCGGCGGAAGTTCTCCTCGAGCATGGGTCCCAGGATGAAGCCCAGCATGAGCGGCGCCGCGCCCATGCCCAGCCGCAGGAAGGCGTAGCCTATCAGCCCGAATACCGCCGTGATGTAGATGTCATCCAGGCTGTTGTTGATGCTGAAGGTGCCAACGATGCAGAAGAACAGGATCGACGGGAACAGGACCGTGTAAGGGATCTTGAACACCGAGAGCCAGTAGCGCACCAGCGGCACGTTCAGGATCAGCAGGAAGCAGTTGCCCACCCACATGCTGGCCACCAGGCCCCAGAACAGGTCCGGGTGCGAGCCGATCATGTTGGGGCCGGGCTGCACGCCTTTGATGATGAACGCGGCCAGCATCAGCGCCATCACGGCATTCTCGGGAATGCCGATGGCCATCAGCGGGATGAAGCTGGTGCGGGCGGCCGCTTCGTCGGCGGCAGCCTGGCCGGCCACGCCCTCGATCGCGCCATTCCCCATCTCATGCTTGTACTTGCTGAAGCGCTTGTCGGCCGCGTAGGCCGCAAACTGCGCAATCGTGGGACCGCCGCCGGGCAGGATGCCCAGGGCCGCGCCGATTGCGCTACCGCGCAGGGCGCTCGGGATGATCCGCTTGAACTCGGCCCAGGTCGGCATGAGCTTGATCTTGCCGTTGAATGGGGTGAGCTCGTTGCGGTTATCCAGGTTCTTGACGATTTCCGCGATGCCGAAGCAGCCCAGCGCAATGCTGATCAGGCCGATCCCATCCTGCAGGAAGGCGAAATCCATGGTGAAGCGCGCAGTGCCGCTGTTGACGTCGGTGCCGATCGACGCCAGCAGCACGCCGACGATGGCCATCGCCAGGCCGGTCAGCATATTGCCGCTGCTGACGAAGCTGACGCAGAAGAAGCCCATCAGCATTAGCGCGGTGTAGTCCGCCGGGCCGAACAGAAAGGCGGCTTCGCCGAGAATCGGCGTCATGGTGGATAGCACCACGATAGCTACCGTGCCTCCGATAAAGCTGGAGACGCCCGCAGTGAACAGGGCCAGGCCGGTCTTGCCATTGAGGTTCATCTGATAGCCGTCTATGCAGGCGACGATACTGCTTGCATGCGGGATCTTCATGGTAATGGCGCTGACGCTGTCGCCATACTGCGCGCCGTAATAAATGCCGGCCAGCATGATCAGCGCGCCGCCGGTGGGAATGGAATAGGTCAACGGCAGCAGCAGGCTGATCGTGGACAGCGGACCCAATCCGGGCAGCAGTCCGACCAGGGTGCCGATGACGCAGCCCATCGCGCAATAAAGCAGGTTTTGCCAGGTCAAGGCATGCTCGAAGCCGAGCATCAAGTTATCTATGATTTCCATCGCGCGCTCGCTTCAGAGTAAGGGCAGGTTAAGGCCGAGAAAGCTCTTGAATGCAAAAGCCACGGCGATCAGCCCTCCTGAGATTTTCAGGTTTCTCAGGGTTGAATATGAAGTGGCGGCGAGCGAGGCGCAGAAAACCAGGAAAATGATCCCGACGATCATATTGACTGCGCCAGATATGGCGGCGCAGCCCACCAGGCTCAGCATGATGATGGAAATGTTCTTGATGCTGTGGCTCATGGGAACCGGCGGCGTGAAGAACGAGGTGATTACCGTGATCAGGCCGATGACAAATAGCGCCGAGCTTGCCATCAGCGGAAAGAGGCCCGGTCCGCCCCTGGAAAATGTACCGACTTGATATTTGAGTGCTGTCACTCCGAATACAAGGGCGAATATCATCATGAATACGCCCCTGACAAAATTCTGGTTATTCATATGTCTATGAATACCCCTCTCCACATTTATATTGCCGCTGCTTTCTTGAAGCACCATGCTCTCCTTGTTATATGAATACGCTTACAAGGAGCTGGAATTTTCGACCCCCTTACAAACGCCTGAGAGAGTCTAATAACGGCCACTTTCACTCCGCTTTCGGTTTTTAGCGAGAAATTTCAGATTTCATCCTCGCTAACCCTAAGGGGGGTGTAAATTTTTTCTGCCGAAATGCGATATTCAGCTTTTATTAAGTGGAGAGAAAGGAGAGTTAAAGAAATCAGTCAGCATGGCGTCAGATTTCGTTCAGAAAATATTCAGAATATGGTTTCAGAAAAAAACCAAGAATTAATCGATTCGCATGGCCTGGGCGATATTCGATGCGATTAACTATGCCTTTGAATCCCACAAGGGCTGGCGCGTCGCTTCCAAGTGCGTCAGGTACAGGCGCAGGTCGAACTCATACTGGTGGTACTGCGGCTCCATGCGCAGGCACATGCTGTAGAAGGCCTTGTTGTGGTCTTTTTCCTTCAGGTGGGCCAGCTCATGCACCGTGATCATCTTCAGGAATTCCGCCGGCACGGTCTTGAACAGCGTCGCCACCCGGATTTCATGTTTGGCCTTGAGCTTGCCGCCTTGCACGCGCGAGATATAGGTGTGCTGGCCGAGCGCATGCTGGATCACGTGGATCTTGCTGTCGAAGGCGACTTTGTTGATCTGGTCGCCATTGCGCATATAGGCGTTCTTCAGATCCGTCACATATTGGTAGAGCGCCCGGTCGGTACGCACGTCGTGAGGGCCGGCAGGATAGCGTGCCAGCAGCGCAGGACCCAGCTTGTCTTGGTCGAGCAGCTTTTGGGCCTGGGCGAGCAGGGATTCCGGGTATCCGGTCAGGTATTTCAGGGTGGACATGATCGATGCGGGAGCGGCCTGCCGGGCGCGGCCAGGCTACCCGGCGTTCGGCTGCCGCCCGCGAGGCTGCGGGCGGCATTGGGAAGGGGCTGTTACTGGGTACCGCCGCGCCGGAATACGACCGGCAGCGCCATGAAGAAAATGATGACGAAGAGCGCCAGGCTCCAAAGCGCGTATTCGATGCCCAGCACCGGCACCTTGGCGTCCATGCAGGTGGCATAGATGCCGAACAGCCACGGCACGGCGCTTTCCAGGCCGATGCCCGTCATGAAGCGGTCGGCGAAGGTCTGGTCGCAGGACAGCATGTTGGCCGCTACGCTGTACTGATACCAGGCGGCCGCGATGCCGCCCAGGGACAGCAGCGCGGCGAGTGCGCCGCACAGGCGCGTCAGCGCGCGTCCGCCGCCGAATCCGCCCACCAGCGCGATGAGGCCGATCACCAGGTAGATCAGGCGCTGCATGACGCACCAGGCGCAGGGAGGCATGTCGAAGACATGCTGGGAAACCAGGGCGAGGCCGACGGCGCCGAAGCAGAAGAGGGCGATCAGGCGGAGCAGGCGTTCTGAGCGAGAGGTCATTGTTGCTTTGCAAGGGTTGGAAAAGGGGGCGGACTCGGCCCCGAGCCAGGCTTAGGCCTTGGGAATCGGAATTGGTTGCATCACTTGCTGCAACACGCCCAGCAGTAGTTCGCGCGAACCTTCCCAGAAGATCTGCACGCCCAGGCACAGCATGATGAAGGCCGACAGGCGCATGAACACGGCGGTGCCATTGTCGCCCAGGCGGTGCAGCATCTGCGCCGCAAAGCGCAGGCAGATGTAGAGCGTGACCGACACGACGATGATGCCCGGAATCGATCCGCCCAGCCGCAGCAGGCTCAGCACGTGGTTCTGGTCGCGCAGCGACACCCCCACGGTGATGGCCGCGGCGATGGATCCGGGGCCGCAGCTGATGGGGAAGGTCAGGGGATAGAACGCGCGGGCCTTGGCCATTTCCGGAGTGAAGGACTCGGCCATGCGCGCCACGCGTTCGGTGTCGGCGTCGGGTGAATTCACCAGCCGCCAGGCGCTGGCGATCACGAGCATGCCGCCGCCGACTCGCACGATGGACAGCGAAATGCCGAAGAAGCTGAGCAGCACGTTGCCCGCGACCATGGCGACGATCAGCATCAGGCAGACATTGATGGCCACGCGCTTGGCCAGCACCATCCGGGTGGACGACGACGCGCCCTCGGTCAGCGACAGGAAGATCGGCGCGATCGCGGGCGGGTTGAGGAACGGCAACAGGGTAGCCAGCGCGAAAAAGAAGCTGGTACCGAAAACGCGCAGATAATCGTTTAGCTCCATGGGGAGGGCATCGCCTAGCCGAAAACCGGGATTGTATGCGGTCCCGGCGGCGCTGGCGATGCCGGGCGCCCGCGGTCAGGCGGCGCGCTGCTGGGCTTCCTCGCCCGCCAGGGCGTCCAGGACGTCGCGCTCGAACTGCATCTGGCTGCGCGGGCGCGTCAGCGCGGTGCCGTCGACGATGAAGACGTCTTCGACCCGGTCGCCCAGCGTCATGATCTTGGCCATCAGCAGGTTCACCTCGTGGCTGGCAAAGACGCGGGCCAGGGCGTGCAGCAGGCCGGGCCGGTCGGTGGCAGTCACGGACAGGCGCCAGGAGGTGCTGCGCTCGTCGGGCTGCAGTTCGGCCTGCGGCATGACCGGGAACACCCGCGACACGCGGGACTGGCGGCCGCGGCTGTAGTAGCCGCCGCGAGCGGGCTGCTGCAAGGCGGCGGCGTGCGGGTCCTTGAGGCGTTCGGCCAGTTCGTGTTCGACCAGGGTGGCCTGGGCGCGCAGGTCGCTGGCGCCTTCCGGCAGCAGCACGATGAAGCTGTCCAGCGCCCAGCCGTGGCGCGTGGTGTGGATGCGGGCATCCTGAATGGAAAGCGACTTGGCGTCGAAATAGCCGCAGATCGCCACGAACAGGTCGGGCGCATCGCGGGTGTACACCATGATCTGCAGGCCTTCGCCGTGTTCGGTCGGGCGGGCCTTGACCACCGCCTGCGCCGGCGCGACCTGGTGGTATAGGTGGCGGGTGTGCCAGGCGATGTCCGAGGCGTCGTGGCGCAGGAAGTACGCCACGTCGAGCTGGTTCCAGAAGGCCTCACGGGCGTCGTCGCGCAGGCCCGCCAAGCGGGTCAGGCGGGCGGCTTCTTCCTTGCGTTCGGTCAGGACAGTGTGGGCGTCGGCATGGGCGCCGCCCAGGGCGGCCAGCGTCAGCTTGTAAAGATCTTCCAGCAGCTTGCCCTTCCAGGCGTTCCAGACCTTGGGGCTGGTGCCGCGGATATCGGCCACCGTCAGCAGATACAGCGCTGTCAGATGGCGCTCGTCCTTCACGGTGGCGGCGAAGTCCTGCACCACGGTCGGATCGGACAGGTCGCGCTTTTGCGCCACGGCCGACATCAGCAGATGCTGGCGGACCAGGAACTCGACCAGCTTGGTGTCCTCGGGCTCCATGCCGTGGTCTTGGGCAAACTTGCGCACTTCGCGCGCGCCCAGCTCGGAGTGGTCGCCGCCGCGGCCCTTGGCGATGTCGTGGAACAGCGCGGCCACGTACAGCAGCCAGTGCCGGTCCAGGCCGGCGATCAGCTGGCTGGCCAGCGGATATTCCTGGGCGTGCTCCGGCATGGTGAAGCGGCGCAGGTTGCGCACCACCGCCAGCGTGTGCTGGTCCACCGTGTAGGCGTGGAACAGGTCATGCTGCATCTGGCCGACGATGCGGCGGAATACCGGCAGATAGCGCGGCAGGATGTTCAGCATGGTCATGCGCCGCAGCTCGTGCACGATGCCGCGCGGCTGCTGCAGGATTTGCAGGAACAGCTTGCGGTTGACCGGGTTGCGGCGGAACTGCGCGTCGATGCGGTGGCGCGAATGCCAGATGGCGCGCAGCGTGCGCGCCGACATGCCGGTCAGTTCCGGGTGCTGCTGCATCACCAGGAAGGCGCGCAGCAGCAGGGTGGGATTGCGCTCGAAACCGTCGTCGCGAATGATGTCCAGGCGGTCCCGCAGATTGCGGAAGTCGTCGTCGATGTCGCGCGCGTCGCTGTCCGGGCGCGGAAACAGCCGTTCCTCGATGTTCTGCACCAGGATGCCGTTGAGCTGCGTCACCAGACGCGCCGCCCAGTAGTAGCGCTGCATCAGTAGCTCGCTGCCGCGGCGGGTGGCGGTGGCGTGGATGCCGTAGACCTCGGCCAGGGCGGGCTGCAGGTCGAACAGCACGCGGTCTTCGCGCCGGTTCGCCAGCAGGTGCAATTCAATGCGCAGGCGCTTGAAGGCTTGTTCGGCCTTGCGCAGGTCGCGCGCCTCGGACGAAGTAAGCAGGCCGGCCTGCGCCACGGAGCGCCAGCTGTTGCCAAAGCCGGCCGCCCGGGCCATCCACAGGATGACCTGCAGGTCGCGCAGTCCGCCCGGCGACTCCTTGCAGTTCGGCTCCAGCGCATAGGGCGTGTCTTGGTAGCGCGCGTGGCGCTGCTGCATTTCGACGCGTTTGGCGCGAAAAAAAGCGCGCGGGTCCAGGCGGGACTTGGTCGCGGCTTCGAAGGCCTTCATCAGCGTGCGGCTGCCGGCCAGCCAGCGGGATTCCAGCAGAGCCGTTTCCACGGTGATATCGGCATCCGCCTCGCGTTCGCAGTCCTCGATGGTGCGTACGCTATGGCCGGGCTCCAGGCCCAGGTCCCACAGCGAGGCCACCAGCTTCTCGATGGCCGACTCGTCCTCGGGCGTGGGGGCGTGCGGCAGCAGGATCAGCAGGTCCACGTCGGAGTGCGGGTAAAGCTCGCCCCGGCCATAGCCGCCCACGGCCGCCAGCGTGGCGCCGGCGGGCAGCGGGCAATGCTTGATCAGGTCGCGCAGCGCGGCGTCGACGATGCGGCGCAGCTCGGACAGCAGGGTGTCCGGCCGCAGGTGCGTGCGGAATTGCGCCACCGCGGTCCGCCGGGCTTCCTGGATGCGTTCGCGCAGGGCGCTGAGTATGGCGGCGGTCATGGTGGCTAAGCTTGTGTATCAGACGGCTGGGATGACCAGGGGTTCGGTGACGAAGGCGGGCGGCTTGGGCATTCCTGGCGACAGGGTCAATACTTCGTAGCCGGTCTCGGTGACACAGACAGCATGCTCCCATTGGGCCGACAGGCTGTGGTCGCGGGTGACGACCGTCCAGCCATCGGACAGCTGGCGGATCTCGCGGCGTCCGGCATTGATCATGGGTTCGATGGTGAACAGCATGCCCGTCGTCAGCTTCACGCCCGTACCCGGCTTGCCATAGTGCAGCACCTGCGGGTCTTCGTGGAAGCGCTGGCCGATGCCGTGGCCGCAGAACTCGCGCACCACTGAAAAGCCGTTGGCCTCGGCGTGCTTCTGGATCGCGTTGCCGATGTCGCCCAACGTGGCCCCGTTTTTCACCTGCTGGATGCCCTTCCACATGCATTCGAAGGTGATCTCGGTCAGGCGGCGCGACAATATGGACTGTTCGCCTACCGCGTACATGCGGCTGGTGTCACCGAACCAGCCATCCTTGATGATGGTGACGTCGATATTCAGCGAGTCGCCGTTTTTCAGCACCTTATCGCCCGGGATGCCATGGCAGACCTGGTGGTTGACCGAGGTGCAGATGGCGCCGGGGAAGGGCGGATAGCCCGGGGGCGCATAGCCCACCGTGGCGGATTTCACGCCCAGTTCATCGGTCAGGTACTCCAGGCAGAGGCGGTCCAGCTCCCCGGTGGTGACCCCAGGCTTGACGTAAGGCGTGATGAAATCGAGGACTTTGGCCGCATCCTGGCAGGCGGCGCGCATCTTGGCCAGGTCGGCTTGATTGGTGATAGTGCCCATGGAATAGCTTGGCGATGTCTCGCTTGAATGTCTGCTTGAAAGAATAGTAGAATTATAGGCTTCCCTAAAATTTTGGGGAGCAATCGGGTTACGGCAAAGGCTGAACCCGGCGGGTGCAGGCAGCGGAACCGATGCCTCGCAAACCCGGCAGTTGTTCTGGCAGCGGGTCCTTTCATAGTGATCGGCGGCGCGCCCTGAAGTTTCACCGCAAGCGAAGGTTGTGGAGCGAAATCGGGCAGGCCGTTGATTCCGTGGGTGGATACGCGAACAGGAAACCAGTCGGGCGGGCGGGGACAGCGGCAAATCCGGAGCAGGCGCCAGGCTGGGGACGCGGCGTGCTTGTAAGCCCGGTCATGTTTTAGAGCGGCGATGCAGGCTCAGGGTTTGGACTCGGTGTGGATGTCGGCTTAAGTTCTTGAAAACGTTCGCGTTTTCTTAAGAAATGCCCCGATGGTCTGATGCGCGGTCGAACTGAAGTCTGGGTGTAAAAACCCCTGCTTGAACGCGAAGAGCTGGATTTTCCAGAGCTGGATTTCGCCGCCAACAAAACAGGTCCGGGTGCGCTTTCGGGAAACCGCCGGAAACTTCCAGGAAATTCCTGGTGGGTCTGGAAAAGCGCCTGCAAGCAAGCGGTGCAAGGCTCTTGGTCGTGGCGGCCGTCTGGGTTTATCGCGGCAGCGTAGTAGAAGGCGCCCCAGGGCGTCGTAGTTATTGCGGCAGTGATCGGTCGGCCCGGTTAAAATTTTGTCATCCCGCATTTGCGGGAAATCGCGCGCAACACCACCCAGGGTGTCAGTCAAAGGCTGATGCAGGTGCGGCGCAAGAAATCAACCCTTGGAGAAAGTTATGTCTTTGATGCGCGAAATGCTGGAAGCGGGTGTCCACTTTGGTCACCAGACCCGCTACTGGAACCCCAAGATGGCCCCCTTCATCTTCGGCCATCGCAACAAGATTCACATCATCAACCTGGAAAAGACGGTTGATAAGTACCAGGAAGCCACCAAGTTCGTGAAGCAGCTGGCTGCTCGCGGCGGCAACATCCTGTTCGTCGGCACCAAGCGCGCTGCCCGCGAGCTGGTCGCCGCTGAAGCCTCCCGTTGCGGCATGCCCTTCGTCGACGCCCGCTGGCTCGGCGGCATGCTGACCAACTTCAAGACGGTCAAGACCTCGGTCAAGCGCCTGAAGGACATGGAAGCCGTTGTCGCCGAAGGCGGCGCCGAGCGCATGATCAAGAAGGAAGGCCTGCTGTTCCAGCGCGAACTGGAAAAGCTGAACAAGTCGATCGGCGGCATCAAGGACATGAACGGTCTGCCTGACGCCATTTTCGTGATCGACGTCGGCTACCACAAGATCGCCATCGCCGAAGCCAAGACCCTGGGTATCCCCGTGGTCGCCGTGGTTGACACCAACCACTCGCCCGAAGGCATCGACTACGTCATCCCCGGCAACGACGACTCGGCCAAGGCCATCGCGCTGTACGCCAAGGGCATCGCCGACGCTGTGCTGGAAGGCCGCGAACAGAACCTGAACGGTCTGGTCGAAGAACTGGGCGAAGGCCAGGAAGAGTTCGTCGAAGTGCAGGACAACCAGGCCTAAGCCTGTTGTCATGTCCGGCGGTTAGCGTCTGGGAGCGGTGCCGAAATCGGTCCGCTCCCGCCTCGCCGGCAATGCGAAGGTGGGCTCCCATCTTCCTGATCCGCTAGTCGCGGATGTCCCATCGAATCAAACCACTGTCCCGGTGCGCCGGGGCATGTTCTAGCAAATTGGAGCAAACATGGCTGAAATTACCGCTGCCCTGGTCAAGGAACTGCGCGAAAAGACCGACGCGCCCATGATGGAGTGCAAGAAGGCCTTGACGGAAGCCGAGGGCGACCTGGCCCGCGCCGAGGAAATCCTGCGCGTCAAGCTGGGCAACAAGGCCAGCAAGGCTGCCGCTCGCGTCACCGCTGAAGGCCTGATCGGTCTGTTCATCTCCGCCGACGCCAAGAAGGGCGCCGTCATCGAAATCAACTGCGAAACCGACTTCGTCGCCAAGAACGACGACTTCGTCGGCTTCGTGAACAAGCTGGCCGAACTGGTCGCCACGCAGAACCCCGCCACGGTGGAAGCCCTGTCGGCGCTGCCCTACGGCGACGGCACGGTTGAAAGCACCCGCACCGCCCTGATCGGCAAGATCGGCGAAAACATCTCGATCCGCCGCTTCGAGCGCATCGAGACCCCGAACGCGCTGGCCAGCTACGTGCACGGCGGCAAGATCGGCGTGCTGGTCGAATACACCGGCGCGGAAGAAGTGGGCAAGGACCTGGCGATGCACATCGCCGCCACCAAGCCCAAGGCTCTGAACGCCGACGGCGTGAACCCCGCCGACATCGCCGCCGAACGCTCGGTCGCCGAACAGAAGGCCGCCGAATCGGGCAAGCCGGCTGACATCGTCGCCAAGATGGTCGAAGGCTCGGTCGCGAAGTTCCTGAAGGAAGTCACCCTGCTGTCGCAGCCGTTCGTCAAGAGCGACAAGCACAGCGTTGAGCAGATGCTCAAGGAAAAGGGCGCTTCGATCAGCAAGTTCGTGCTGTTCGTTGTCGGCGAAGGTATCGAGAAGAAGACCAGCGATTTCGCCGCTGAGGTCGCCGCTGCCGCCGCCGGCCGCGCCTGACCCAGGGTAGTGCTTAAGGGCCGGCGCTAGATTAAATTCTAGTCCGGCCTATTTCTTGTCTTACACTTTCGTCGGATTGTTCTTCGGGATATCACCTATGAGCAGCAGAGCATACAAACGGGTTCTTCTCAAACTTTCCGGCGAGGCGCTGATGGGCGACGATGCATTCGGCATCAACCGCTCCACCATCGTCCGCATGACCGATGAGGTCGCTGAAGTCGCCGCCACGGGCGTCGAGCTGGCCATCGTCATCGGCGGGGGCAATATTTTCCGTGGCGTCGCCCCGGGCGCGCAGGGCATGGACCGCGCGACCGCCGACTACATGGGCATGATGGCCACCATCATGAACGCGCTTGCGCTGCAAGACGCGCTCAAGCACAAGGGTGTCGACACCCGCGTGCAATCGGCCTTGAATATCGATCAGGTCGTCGAACCGTACATCCGCCCGAAGGCGCTGCGCTACCTCGAAGAGGGCAAGGTCGTCATCTTCGCGGCAGGTACCGGCAATCCCTTCTTCACCACGGACACGGCTGCTGCGTTGCGCGGCGCCGAGATCGGGGCGGAGATCGTGCTGAAGGCCACCAAGGTCGACGGCATCTACAGCGCGGATCCCAACAAGGATCCCACCGCCACGCGTTACTCGCGCATCAGCTTCGACGAAGCGATCGTCCGCCGGCTGGAAGTCATGGATGCCACCGCCTTCGCGCTGTGCCGTGACCAGAAGCTGCCGATCAAAGTGTTTTCGATCAATAAGTCCGGCGCCCTCAAGCGGGTCGTCAGCGGCGAAGACGAAGGCACCTTGGTACACGTCTAAAGAAAAGGAAATTCCATGAGCGTCGCAGAAATCCGCAAATCCGCCGAAGCCAGGATGGCCAAGTCGCTTGACACGCTCAAGACCAACCTGGCCAAGATCCGTACGGGCCGCGCCCACACCGGCATCCTGGACCACGTGCAGGTCGAGTACTACGGCTCGCCCGTGCCGATCAGCCAGGTTGGCAACGTGAACCTCGTGGACGCCCGCACCATCAGCGTGCAGCCCTACGAGAAGAGCATGGCCTCCGCGATCGAAAAGGCGATCCGCGAATCGGACCTGGGTCTGAACCCCATGTCGATGGGCGACACGATCCGCGTGCCGATGCCTGCGCTGACCGAAGAGCGCCGCCGCGACCTGACCAAGGTGGTCCGCAGCGAAGGCGAGGACGCCAAGGTGGCCGTGCGCAACCTGCGCCGCGAAGCCAACGAAGCGCTGAAGAAGCTGGTCAAGGACAAGGAAATCTCCGAGGACGACGAACGCCGTTCGCAGGACGACGTCCAGAAGCTGACCGATCGCAGCGTGGCTGACATCGACAAGATGGTCACGCAGAAAGAAGCGGAAATCATGACCGTATAATTCCTGGATGCCGTCAGGGTGACAGGCTAGCCCCTATCTCCCTGGCGACCGGGATATCCTGCCTGAGCGCCGTCCTGTCCATTGATTCGCAGCCTTGCTGCCTAGCGGTGGAACGACGGCGCAGGCTTTTCTTCACGTAATTCCGTTTTCGCCGTTTCACCGCGCGCAGCCCCAGACCAATGGCAACCAGTTCGACCCAGGCGGTTCCCGCTACCCGCGACATTCCCGAGCACGTGGCCATCATCATGGATGGCAATGGCCGGTGGGCGACTAGGCGGCTGCTGCCGCGCACCGCGGGCCACGCCAAGGGCGTGCAGGCGGTGCGGCGCGTGGTCGAGGCCTGCGGCCGCGCCGGCGTGCGCTATCTGACCCTGTTCGCCTTCAGTTCCGAGAACTGGCGCCGTCCGGCCGAGGAAGTGTCGCTGCTCATGCGCCTGTTCGTGCAGGCGCTGGAGCGCGAGATCGGCAAGCTGGAAGAGCAGGGCGTGCGCCTGCACGTCATCGGCGACCTATCGGCCTTCGAGCCCCGTTTGCAGGAGCTGATCTTCGCGGCCCAGGAGCGCACGGCCCACAACGACCGCCTGCACCTGACGGTCGCCGCCAACTATGGCGGTCGCTGGGACATCCTGCAGGCGACCCGCGCCATGCTGGCCGCCGAGCCCGCACTGGCCACCCAGCCCCAGCTGGTGGACGAGGAGCGCCTGGCGCGCCATCTGTCCATGTCCTGGGCGCCAGAACCCGATCTGTTCATCCGCACCGGCGGCGAACAGCGCATTTCCAATTTCCTGATCTGGCAGATGGCTTACGCGGAGTTCTACTTCACGGATCGCTACTGGCCGGATTTCGGCGCCGCCGAGCTCGCGGCCGCCTTTGACTGGTACCGCACGCGCGAACGCCGCTTTGGCCGTACCAGCGCGCAAGTCAGCGAAAACGGCGCGTAATAAAACGGACGGCGACTAGCGCGTCTTTCCAGGGCTGTACACGAGGAGACCGTCAAATGTTGGGCCAGCGTATCGTTACCGCAGTCGTTCTGTTGGCCGTTCTGGCCGCCGCGATGGTCAGCGCGAACCCCTGGTGGTTCGTTGCGCTTCTGGCCCTGGCTGCCGCCTGCGCCAATTGGGAGTGGCTGCGCCTGACCCTGCCGCAACCGCCTTCCCCTCTCATTGCCGTCGGCGTCGCCGTCCTGCTGTTCGGGGGCATGCTGGCGTTGGCGTCCGCCTGGCTCGCGGGGCAGAATGCCGGCATCGCGGATCCCGTCTGGGTGCTGCGTTACGTGGTGCCGGCGGTGGCCGCGGTTTGGCTGTTCGGCGGTCTGACGGCGGTGGTGCGCGGGCGCTCCGATGCGCCTCCCGCCAGCTTGGGCTGGTCGGTTTTTTCCGTGCCCGCGGCGTTTGCCGCCTGGGCCGTGCTGGCGCAGATGTTCGTGGCGCATGGCGCCGGTTTCGTGGTGTCGCTGCTGGCACTGGTCTGGGTCGCCGACATTGCCGCCTATTTTGCCGGCAGAGCCTTTGGCAAGCGTAAACTGGCCCCGCGGGTCAGCCCGGGCAAGACGGTCGCGGGCGCGGTCGCCGGCGTCCTGGGCGCGGTGGTCTGGATCGGTCTTTCCAGCCTGTGGGAAGGCACTTACGGCCATGCGCTGGTCGAGCGCTGGAGCTTCTGGCTGGCGCTACCCATTGCCGCCGTGCTCGGCGTGCTGTCGATCGTGGGCGACCTGTTCGAATCGCTGCTCAAGCGGCGCGCCGGCCGCAAGGATTCCAGCACGCTGCTGCCTGGCCACGGCGGGGTCTATGACCGCATCGACGCGATTCTCCCGGTCGCGCCGTTTGCGCTACTTTTGTCTGGAGTGTTGTTTTGACGGCTTTTCAACGCGTCGTCGTGCTGGGATCGACCGGTTCGATCGGTGAAAGCACGCTGGATGTGATCGCCCGCCACCCCGAGCGCCTGGCGGTTTACGCGCTGTCGGCGTACAGCCGGATGGCGCGCTTGGCGGAGCAGGCGCAGGCCAGCCGCGCTGCCGTGGTGGTGGTGCCGGACTCGGCGGCCCGCGAGAAATTCATTGCCGCATGGGCGGGCGGCCAGCCCATGCCGGAAATCCGGGTCGGCGCTCAGGCGTTGGCCGATACCGCCGCCGATCCCCAATGCGACTCCGTCATGGCGGCCATCGTGGGGGCGGCGGGACTGCCCGCTGCCCTGGCGGCCGCCCGCAGCGGCAAGCGCGTATTGCTGGCCAACAAGGAAGCGCTGGTTGCAGCCGGCTCGCTCTTCATGCAGGCCGTACGCGACAACGGCGCCGAACTGCTGCCTATCGACAGCGAACATAACGCCATTTTCCAATGCCTGCCTCATGGCGGGCGAGCCGTCGCGCCGGATCGCCCGGCGCCCGGCGTGCGCCGTCTGCTGCTGACCGCCTCCGGCGGCCCTTTCCGCGGACGCGACCTGGAAGACCTGCACGATGTGACGCCGGCCCAGGCTTGCGCTCATCCCAACTGGAGCATGGGCCGCAAGATCTCGGTCGATTCCGCCACCATGCTCAACAAGGGCCTGGAGGTGATCGAGGCGCATTGGCTGTTCGCGATGCCTGCTGACCGCATCGAGGTGGTGGTGCATCCCCAGAGCGTGGTGCATTCCATGGTCGAGTACGACGACGGCTCGGTGCTGGCTCAGCTTGGCCAGCCCGACATGCGCACGCCCATCGCCTACGGCCTGGGCTTTCCCGAACGCCTGGATAGCGGCGTCGGTCCGCTGGACCTGACGCGTCTGGGGCGGCTGGACTTCGAAAAGCCGGATCTGGCCCGCTTTCCGTGCCTGGCTCTGTCGTTCGCGGCGCTGCGCGCCGGGCAGGGAGCCTGCGTGGCGCTGAACGCCGCCAACGAGATCGCCGTGGAGGCCTTCCTGAGCGGTCGGCTGCCCTATACCTGGATTCCGCGGGTAATCGAGGCTTCCCTGGAGTGGCAGGCGCGGCAAGCATCTGTTACGCTCAACAGTCTTGACGACGTGCTCGCGCTTGATTCCGACGCGCGCGTCTTCGCGGGCAACCTGGGCCTGGCCTGACGCAGGCTCGGTCGCCACCGTCCGCCTGCCTCTGATTTCCTAGATTTCTCCGATTCCGATGCTTTTCACCCTGCTGGCCTTTGCGGTTGCGCTTGGCTCCCTGATCATCTTCCATGAACTGGGGCACTATTGGGTGGCCCGTCTGTGCGGCGTGAAGGTGCTGCGCTTCTCCGTGGGATTTGGCAAGGTCATTCTGCGCCGCACCGACCGCCACGGCACGGAATGGGCCGTTTCGGCCCTGCCGCTGGGCGGCTACGTCAAGATGCAGGACGATCCCCCCGCCGGCGCGAGCCCGGCGGAAGTGGCAGGGGCCTTCAACAGCAAGCCCGTCGGCCAGCGTATCGCCATCGTCGCCGCCGGCCCCATTTTCAACCTGATACTCGCGGTCTTCCTCTACGCCGGCCTGAACATGGCCGGCACCGAAGAGCCCGTGGCCGTCATCGCCCAGCCCGCGGCCGACACGCCGGCCGCGCGCGCCGGCCTTTTGTCGGGCGACCGCATCCTGGCCATCGACGGCGAAGAGGTGGCCTCCTGGTCCGACGCGCGCTGGCGCCTGATGGACGTCATGGCTACCGGCGGCAGCGCCAGGATCGAGGTCAAGACGCCTGCGGGCGCGGTCCAGCAGCGCGAACTGGTGCTGCCGTCGAACACGATGGATCCGGCTGGCGGCGACCCGCTGGCCGCAGCCGGCGTGCGCCTGGCCCAGCCCAAGCCCGCTGTGCGCGTCGTCAACGACGGCGGCGAAGGGCAGGCGGCCGGCCTGCGGGCGGGTGACCTGGTCCTGGCCGTGAACGGCGTTCCCACCCCGGACACCAGCGCGCTGGTCCGGCAGATCCAGGAAAGCGCCGGCAAGACCCTGGCCATGACCCTGGCGCGCGACGGCGCCAATGTTTCCCTGAACGTCACGCCCCGTGCCGAGACGGTCAACGGCCAGGTAATAGGCCGCCTGGGCGTCCAGCTGGGCGGCGACATTCCCATGGTGACCGTGCGCTACGGTGTATTCGAAAGCCTGTGGAAGGGCGCCGTGCGCACCTGGGACACCGCCTGGTTCTCCCTGCGCATGATGGGGCGCATGGTCACGGGCGACGTTTCCTGGCGCAATGTCAGCGGTCCCGTGACCATCGCGGATTACGCCGGCCAGACCGCCAGAATCGGAATTGTTGCGTACATCGCTTATATCGCCTTGATCAGTATCAGCCTGGGCGTACTAAATTTGCTGCCCATTCCCATGCTGGACGGTGGCCATCTGCTGTACTATCTCGTCGAAATTGTGCGGGGTAGCCCGCCGCCAGCAAGGTGGATCGATATCGGACAGCGCGCCGGCATAGGTTTATTGGCAAGCCTGATGGGGCTTGCGCTGTTCAATGATTTCACGCGTTTGTTCACTTGAACGCGATTTAGCATAAAATCCCCCGCCATTTGCACGACCGAGGATACTCAAGGATGTCTTTTCGCCGGATGTTTCATCACAAAAAGGGTGTACTGCCGGGTTTGATCGCCGCACTGCTGGTTCCGGCCATCGCCCACGCCTTCGACCCTTTTGTCGTGCGGGATATCCGCGTAGAGGGTATTCAACGAACTGACGCCGGCACCGTCTTCGGCTATCTCCCCGTCAAAGTGGGCGAAAAGTTCACCGAAGAAGAAGCCACTGAAGCCATCCGCCGCTTGTACGGCACAGGCTTTTTCACCGACGTACAGATCCAGACGGACAACAACGTCGTCGTGGTGGTCGTGCAGGAACGCCCCACGATTGCGTCGGTGAACTTCAACGGCATGCGCGAGTTCGACTCCAAGGCGATCACCACGTCGCTGGCGCAGGTCGGCTTCGCCGAAGGCCGCATCTTCGACCGCTCCATGCTCGAGCGCGCCGAATACGAACTGAAGCAGCAGTACCTGTCCAAGGGCAAGTACGGCATCGAAGTGACTTCCACCGTGACCCCGCTGCCGCGCAACCGCGTGGGCGTGAGCTTTGACGTGTTCGAAGGCTCGGTCGCGCGCATCCAGGAAATCCGCTTCGTGGGCAACAAGGCTTTCTCCGAAAGCGATCTGCTCGACGAGTTCAAGCTGACCACGCCGGGGTGGCTGACCTGGTATACGGATACCGACAAGTACTCGCGCGAAAAGCTCGAGGGCGATCTGGAGCGCCTGCGCTCGTTCTACCTGGATCGCGGCTATCTCGAGTTCTCGGTCGAGCCGCCGCAGGTCACGATTTCGCCGGACCGCAAGGACATCCGCATCACGATTACCGTGCACGAAGGCGAGCCTTACAAGGTGCGCAGCGTGAAGCTGGCCGGCAATCTGCTGGGCCTGGACAAGGAAATCAACGCGCTGCTGGAAATCAAGCCGGAAGAGACGTTCTCGGCCGCCAAGGCCAACGGCTCGGCCAAGGCCATCACCGACTACCTGGGCGAACTGGGCTACGCGTTTGCCAACGTCAACCCGAACCCGCAGCTGGATCGCGCCAAGCATGAGGCCGATCTGACGTTCTACGTCGACCCCAGCCGCCGCGTGTACGTGCGCCGTATCCAGATCGGCGGCAATACCCGCACCCGCGACGAAGTCGTGCGCCGCGAAATGCGCCAGCAGGAAGCCGCCTGGTACGACGCCAAGGACATCAAGACCTCGCGCGACCGCGTCGACCGCCTGGGCTATTTCAGCGACGTCAACGTCAAGACCGATCCGGTTCCGGGTTCGCCCGACCAGGTCGACGTCAACGTCGACGTCAAGGAAAAGCCCACCGGCATGATCAACCTGGGCGTGGGCTACGGCTCGTCCGAAAAGGCCATTCTGTCGGCCGGTATCAGCGAAGACAACGTCTTTGGCAGCGGCACCAACCTGACCCTGCAGCTGAACACCAGCAAGACCAACCGCGCCGTGGTGCTGTCGCACACCGACCCGTACTGGACCAAGGACGGCATCAGCCGCACCACGTCCGCCTACTACCGCGTGACCGAGCCCTGGAACAACAACGACGGCGACTACCGTGTCAAGGCCATGGGCCTGGGCATGAACTTCGGCGTGCCGATTTCCGAGTATGACCGCATCATGCTGGGCGCGAACTTCGAACGCAACCAGATCGATCTGTTCAACAACTCGCCGGCAGCCTACGAGAAATTCGTCAACGATTACGGCGATTCGACCAACTCGGTGATCTTCACCACCGGCTGGACCAAGGATACCCGCGACAGCGGCCTGGCGCCGACCAAGGGCGGCTACACCCGCCTGAAGGCGGACCTGTCGACCGTGGACCTGAAGTACACGATGTTGACGGCTCAGCAACAGTACTTTGTGCCGCTGGGCGGCTCCTACACCCTGGCCTTGAACGGCATGGTCGATTGGGGCCAGAGCTACGGCGGCAAGGACTACCCGGTCATCAAGAACGTCTATGCCGGCGGTATCGGCACGGTTCGCGGCTACGAGGGCTCGTCGCTGGGTCCGCGCGACACGAAGACGGGCGACTACCTGGGCGGTACGCGGCGCGTCATCGCCAACGCGCAGCTTTACCTGCCGTTCCCTGGCGCCTCGAAGGACCGCACCCTGCGCTGGTTCATCTTCTCGGATGCCGGCCAGGTTTCGTCGGGCAGCGGCTTGCAATGCACCGGCGGCAAGCCTGGCAGCGAGGTCGAGGATCCTTGCGGCTGGAGGTTCTCGGCAGGTATCGGGCTGTCGTGGCAGTCGCCGATGGGGCCGCTGCAGTTGTCTTATGCGCGTCCGCTCAATTCGAAGCCTGGCGACGACAAGCAAAGCTTCCAGTTCCAGATCGGGACCGGTTTCTAAGCGCCTCGTTACGCTTGAAAACAAGGGAGAAGGGCGTACGGCCGGCTCCCTTGCTGTTTAGTGGCACAATACACACTTTGGCTTTGCCTTACTGGAAGGTGAGATTTTCATGATGTCTGATTCCGCACTTAAAACCTCGAAATCGCTGCGCACCATGCGCCGCGGCAAACTGGGCGGCTCCATTGCCCTGGTAGGTGCGCTCATTCTCGGTTCGGCTGCTGCGATTCCCGCGCAGGCCCAAGGCACGAAGATCGGTTTCGTCAATACCGAGCGGATCCTGCGCGAGTCGGGTCCGGCCAAGGCTGCGCAAAGCAAGATCGAAGCCGAATTCAAGAAGCGCGACGATGAGCTTCAGCGCCTGAACAACAGCCTGCGTTCGCAAGCCGAGAAGTTCGACAAGGACGCGCCTGTCCTGTCGGAGTCCGATCGCGTCAAGCGCCAGCGTGAACTGTCCAACCTGGATACCGACCTGCAGCGCAAGCGCCGCGAGTTCCAGGAAGACTTTAACCGCCGCCGCAACGAAGAGTTCTCGGGCATCGTGACGAAGGCCAACGACGCCATCAAGCGCATCGCCGAACAGGAAAGCTACGACCTGATCATCCAGGACGCAGTGACCGTCAACCCGCGCATCGACATCACCGACAAGGTGATCCAGAGCCTGGGCAAGTAAGCAGCACCCGTCACGTTATGCCGGTTCTACTGGATCTTGCCCGCGCGCCAACGCTGGAAACACTGTTGAGCGCCGCCAACACCCAGGGGATGGACTGGCGTATCAGCGCGGTTCCCGGCGCGGACCCCATGCGGGTCTGCGGCATCGGAACCCTGTCATCGGCGGGTCGGCAGGAAATCGCTTTCCTGGCCAACCCCCGCTACCAGAGCCAGTTAGGCGCCACGCAGGCGGGGGCGGTCATCGTCTCGCCGGACGTGGCGCAGGCTCTGGAGGCCGAGGGCAACGCCCGGCCGCCGTTCGCGCTGGTCGTCTGTCAGCATCCCTATCTGCTTTATGCCCGCGTGGCGCAATGGTTCGATGCCGCGAGACGGCCCGAGCTGCCCGCATCCACGCATCCTTCCGCCGTGGTCGCCGCTGACGCCATCATCGAAGAAGGCGTGCGCATCGGCCCGAATTGCGTCGTCGAATCCGGCGCCCGCATTGGCCGCGATACCGTGCTCGGACCTGGCTGCGTCATCGGCGCAGGCTCGTCCGTCGGTCCCGGCAGCCGCCTGTACGCCCACGTCACCTTGTATGACGGGGTCAAGGTGGGCGCGCGCGCCATCATCCATAGCGGCGCGGTGCTGGGCGCGGACGGCTTCGGCTTCGCGCCCGATCCCACGCTGGGCAAGGGCGCCTGGGGCAAGATTCCGCAGCTCGGCGGCGTGACCGTCGGTGACGACGTCGAAATCGGCGCCAACACCACCGTTGACCGGGGCGCGCTGGAAGACACCGTCCTGGCCGACGGGGTGAAGCTGGACAACCAGATCATGGTGGCGCACAACTGCCGGATCGGCGCGCATACCGCGATTGCGGCCTGCGTGGGCGTGGCCGGCTCGACCACCATCGGTGAGCGCTGCACCATAGGCGGCGCCGCCATGCTGTCCGGGCACCTCACGCTGGGCGACGATGTGCATGTTTCCGGCGGCACCGCGGTGACGTCCAGCATTTCGAAGCCTGGCCGCTATACCGGGGTCTTCCCGTACGCGGAACATGGCGAATGGCAGCGCAACGCCGCCGTGATACAACAGTTGGCGCAATTGCGCCGGCGCGTGCGGACGCTGGAAAAAGACTAGGGCGGCGCACTGCCGCCCCTGGCGCGTCCGCGCCGCATGATTACTTTACTTCGCAGGAAAGCATAGAAAAATGGAACTCGACATCAAGGGGATCATGGAGAGACTGCCGCATCGTTATCCGATGCTGCTGATTGACCGCGTCGTCGAAATGGTGCCTGGCAAGTCCATCGTGGCCATCAAGAACGTCTCGATCAATGAACCGTTTTTCAACGGCCATTTCCCGCACCACCCGGTGATGCCGGGTGTGCTCATCGTGGAAGCCATGGCTCAGGCCTCCGCCCTGTTCTCGTTCACCGACGAGAATGGCGGGCTGAAGTGCGAAGGTTCCAAGACCGCGTATTACCTGGTCGGCATCGACGGCGCGCGTTTCCGCCGCCCTGTGGTGCCGGGCGACCAGTTGCGCATCGAGGTCGAAGCCGAACGCCTGAGCCGCAGCATCTGTAAGTACCAAGCGCGCGCGACGGTGGATGGCCAGGAAGTCGCTTCGGCCAAGCTGATGTGCGCGATTCGCAGCCTGGAAGAGTAAATGGCAGGAAACATTCACCCCACCGCCGTCATTGATCCGGCGGCAAAGCTCGACCCGACCGTCGTGGTCGGTCCGTTCGCGACCATCGGTCCCAACGTGACCATAGGCGCGGGCACCGAGATCGGCCCGTACTGCATGGTGGACGGGGTGACGACCATCGGGCGCGACAACCGTTTCTATCGGTACTGCTCGATTGGCGGCATGCCGCAGGACAAGAAGTACCAGGGCGAGCCTACCCGCCTGGAAATCGGCGACCGCAATACGTTCCGGGAATTCGTCACGCTCAACACGGGCACCGTGCAGGACGGCGGCGTCACGACGATTGCCGACGACAACTGGGTCATGGCGTACGTGCACGTTGCACACGATTGCCACATCGGCAGCAACACCATCCTGGCCAATTCGGTGCAACTGGGCGGCCACGTCCATGTTGGCGATTGGGCCATCGTGGGCGGCCTGACCGGCGTGCACCAGTTTTCGCGCATCGGCGCGCACAGCATGACGGGCGGCAACAGCTCCCTGATGCAGGACACGCCGCCGTTCGTGCTGGCCGCGGGCAATCCGTGCCGTCCGGTGGGCGTCAACGTCGAAGGGCTGAAGCGCCGCGGCTTTACGGCCGCCGACATTTCGGCGCTGCGCGACGCCTACAAGATCATCTACCGCCGTGGCCTGTCCCTGGACGCGGCGCGGGCCGAACTGCGCGCCCGCCAAGAGGCGGAGCCCGAGGTGGCCCCGCACCTGCAGACCCTGCTCGACTTCCTGGACGTCGCAAGCCGCGGCATCATCCGCCCATGAACGCTCGGATCGGCATGGTGGCCGGCGAGCCTTCGGGCGACCTGCTGGCTGGTCGCATCATTGCCGGTCTGCAAGCGCGCGACGCCAGCGTACGCTGCGAGGGTATCGGCGGGCCGCAGATGCAGGCCCATGGTTTCGATACCTGGCACCCCATGCATGCCTTGACCGTTTTCGGCTATGTCGACGCGCTCAAGCGCCTGCCCAGCCTGCTTGGCACCTATCGCGACGTCAAGCGGCGCTGGCTGGCGGAGCCGCCCGCCGTGTTCGTCGGCATCGACGCGCCGGACTTCAATCTGCGGCTGGAGCACCAGCTACGCCAGGCAGGCACGCCCACGGTGCACTTCGTTGGACCGTCGATCTGGGCCTGGCGCTATGAGCGCATCCACAAGATCCGCGAGTCGGTATCGCACATGCTGGTGCTGTTCCCGTTCGAGGAAGAGATCTACCGCAAGGAAGGGATTCCGGTCACTTATGTGGGCCATCCGCTGGCTGGGGCCGTGCCCATGCAGCCGGACCGCGCCGCGGCGCGCGCGCGCCTGGGCATCGACCAGAATGCGCGCGTGCTGGCGATCCTGCCGGGCAGCCGCTCGTCCGAGATCCGTCTGCTGGCGCCGCGCTTCCTGCAAGCCGCGCAGATCCTGCAGAAAAAGGACCCGGCCCTGCAATGCGTCGTCCCCATGGTCAACGACCAGCGGCGCGCGGAGTTCCAGTCCATTCTGGCCCAGTACCCCGTACCGGGGCTGCGCTGCGTCACCGCGAATGATCTGCACGGCGAGGGCGGAGAGCGCCAGGCGCCCGTCGCCTGGTCCGTCATGGAAGCGGCCACGGCGGTGCTGGTGGCCAGCGGCACGGCCACGCTGGAAACGGCGCTGTACAAGCGGCCCATGGTGATTTCCTACGTGCTGTCGCCCTGGATGCGCCGCATCATGGCCTGGAAGTCCGGCCAGCAGCGTCCCTATCTGCCCTGGGTGGGCCTGCCGAACGTGCTGCTGCGCGATTTCGCCGTGCCGGAGCTGCTGCAGGACGATGCCACGCCCGAGAAACTCGCGGAGGCGACCTGGACGTCCCTGACCGACGACGCGGGCAGGGCGCGCATCGAAGCCCGCTTTACCGCCCTGCATCAGGAGCTGCTGCGCGACACGCCCGCGCTGGCTGCGCAGGCGATCCTGGAGGTGGCGGGTGGAGCAGCCTGACCTGTTCGCGGCGCCCGAGCAGCCTGCCATGATTACGGCAGGCGTGGACGAGGCGGGCCGCGGCCCGCTGGCGGGCGCCGTGTACGCCGCGGCCGTCATCCTGGATCCCGCCCGACCGATCGCCGGGCTGGCGGATTCCAAGGTGCTCAAGGCTGCCACGCGCGAGGCGCTGGCGCTCGAAATCCAGGAATTCGCGCTGGCCTGGTGCATCGCCAGCGCCAGCGTGGCCGAGATCGACAGCATGAACATCCTGCGCGCCACGATGCTGGCGATGCAGCGTGCGGTGCAGGGCCTCGCCACCATGCCGCAGTTGGCGCTGGTGGACGGCAACCAGGCTCCCAAGCTGGGCTGCACCGTGCAGACCGTCATCAAGGGCGATGCGCTGGTGCCCGCGATTTCCGCGGCTTCCATTCTTGCCAAGACCGCGCGCGACGCGGACCTGCTGCGCCTGCATGCCCTGTATCCCCAATATGCCTTCGATCAGCACAAGGGTTACGGCACCCCGCTGCATCTGGAGATGCTGCGCGAGCACGGCCCATGCGCCGAGCACCGGCGCAGCTTCGCACCCATCAAGGCCTTCGGCCTGAATCCATGAAGCACATCAGTTCTCGCGACAATCCCGCAGTCAAGGCGCTGGCCAAGCTGGCCGGCACGGCGGGCAAGCGCGGCGCGCCGGTGCTGCTGGACGGCGTGCACCTGTGCCAGGCGTGGCTGCAGCATCACGGCGCGCCCGATCAGGCGATCTTCGACGTGGAGCGCCTGTCCCAGCCCGACATCGCGGCGCTTGCGGCCGCGGTGCCGGACCGCGACTGCCTGGCCTTGGACGCGCGGCTGATGCAGTCCCTGGCGGCCGTGGAAAGCGGGCAGGGCGTGGCTTTTCAGGTGACGCCGCCCGTCCTGGACCTGCCGGATGCAGTGGACGAAAACTGCGTACTGTTCGACCGCATCCAGGATCCCGGCAATGTCGGCACGCTGCTGCGCACCTGCGCGGCGGCGGGCGTGAAGCGCGTCTTTCTGGCGACGGGCACGGCCGCGGCCTGGTCGCCCAAGGTGTTGCGCAGCGGCCAGGGCGCCCATTTCGCCTTGGCCATCCACGAACACGTCGATCTGGCTGCCTTGCTGCCCAGATTGAGGGTGCCGCTGGTGGCGACCGCGCTGGATGGCGCGCGCGACCTGTACGAGGACGCGTTGCCGCAACGCTGCGCCTGGGTATTCGGTCACGAAGGCCAGGGCGTGGCCGCGGAACTGCTTTCCGCGGCGCGCCTCAAGGTGCGCATACCGCACGACATGGCGGCGGTGGAATCGCTCAATGTGGGCGCCGCAGCCGCGATCTGCCTCTTCGAGCAGCGGCGCCAAGCCTTGCGCGGCAAGCTGGACTGAACGCCGATCTGGCCATCGTTTCGCCGCTTTTCCGCCAATTGCAGGCACCGTCCCCTGTTTATACTGCCCCGTTTGCCTGAGCCGGGCGGTCTTGAGCCGCGCCTCGAGGCCAGGATCCGATCAAGGACGGGACATGAAAAGCTGGATCAAATCGAGTCTTGCCGCGCTGGGCGCGGCGGTGTTGCTTTCCGCTTGCGCCGGCCCCCGGTATGGTGATGTGGCGGACCGCATCCCGGCGCTGGAGGCTGCCGAAGGCCGGATTTACTTCTACCAGCCCGCAACGCCCAATGGCGACAAGGTCGCGCAGCCCGCGATCCTGGTCGACGGCCGCAAGGTCGGCCGCTCCAAATCCGGCCGTTTCTTCTTCGTGGACCGCGCGCCCGGCGAGGTGGAAGTCATCACCGCCACCGACCGCAAGGAGCGCAAGGACGCGCTCAAGGTTCCGCTGGCCGGCGGGCAGACCCAATACGTGCGCGTGGATGTTGCGGGCGGCAGGCAGGTTCTGCGGCTGGAGGCCTCTGCTGACGTCGCCGTGCAGGCGATGTCGGACCTGCGCTACTGGGGCGCCGGACGGCGCGAGCGAGAGCCGCTGCGCTATGAGTAAAATTACAATATGTAGGTTTTAGACTTATTCATATACGTTCTCGCGGGATCCATCGAGCTGATGGCCTGTGGGGCTGGCACATCGGAGAAGACGGAATGAAGCGCAGGTTCAAGATGGTGGCTGCCGCCGTGCTGGGCGCGGCCTTGTTGGCGGGTTGCGGCGGTCCCCGGTACAAGGACGTTGCCAGCACCATCCCCATGATGGTGCCGGAAACCGGGCGCATCTACTTCTACCAGCCGCCGGCGCCGGTTGGCGTGGTGTCGGCCCAGCCGTACCTGCGCGTGAACGGTCTGAAGGTCGGCCGTTCCAAGCCGGGCAGCTTCTTCTATGTGAACCGGCCTGCCGGCAAGTACGTGGTCGACACGTTGCGCGACGACGAGCAACTGTCGTTCACGCTGGCCCCGGGCCAGACCCGTTACGTGCGCTTGAGCATCGAAGGCGTGAGCGGCAATTCGTCCAACATGGGCCGCCAGGATATGCGCCTGGAAGACTCGGAGGCGACCGCCCAGCAGGAGATGGGGCCGCTGAAGTACTGGGGCGCCGGCTCGCGCGAACGCGTCAAGCTGCGTCCCTGATCCGGACTACGCTGCAAGGAAGGGCGCGCCATGGGCGCGCCCTTGTCGTTTTCAGCCCCGATCCAGGCCCACTTCCTGCAACACCGTCGTGGCGATCTCCTCGATCGATTTAGTGGTGCTGGATAGCCAGGAAATGCCCTCGCGGCGCATCATGCGTTCGGCCTCGGCCACTTCGTAGCGGCATTGCTCCAGCTGCGCATAGCGGCTGTTGGGGCGGCGCTCGTTGCGGACTTCGGCCAGCCGTTCGGGCTGGATCGACAGGCCGAACAGCTTGCCGCGGTGCGGGGCGATGGTGGAGGGCAGGGTGCCACGCTCGAAATCGTCCGGCGTCAGGGGGAAATTGGCCGCCTTGATGGCGTATTGCATGGCCAGATACAGGCTGGTGGGCGTCTTGCCGCAGCGCGACACGCCGACCAGGATCACGTCCGCCTGGTCCAGCTGGTTCACGAACTGGCCGTCGTCATGCGCCAGGCTGAAGTTGATGGCGTCGATGCGGTTGCGGTACTTTTCCGAGTTGGCCTGCATGTGCGAGCGGCCGATGGAATGGCTGGACTTCAGGCCCAGCGCCTGCTCGATATGGCTGACGAAGGTGCCGAACAAGTCCAGGAAAACCCCGTTCGCCTGGCGAACGCGCGCCAGGATGTCCGGATTGACCAGAGTGCTGAACACGATCGGGGGAACGCCGGCCTCCAGGGCGCTGCGGTCGATCCGCATGGCCACTTCCGCGGCCTTTTCCAGCGTGTCGACGAAGGGCAGGCGGACAGGCTTGAAATTGACCTCTTCAAACTGTGAGAGCACTGACTGGCTGAAGGTTTCTGCGGTGATGCCGGTACTGTCGGAAACGATGTATACCGTGCGTATGATCGGGGTAGATGTCATGTGTAAAAAATTCCAACCAGGCAGATGGCCGGACGCACTCCACCGAGTACAATCAGGCCCCTATAAGTCACCCCAAGGGCGGTCCAAGGCCAGTTTGGTCAGCGCGTAAATTGGGGCTGTGATCCGACTGTGATCCAGCTTCCTGATGCATTGACCAAACTCGCTTTCATTCCATTGTAAAAGGTGACTTCAATGTCGTACGTTGTTTTGTTCGAGCAGCTCCGCATGACGGACGTGGACTCGGTAGGAGGCAAGAACGCATCACTAGGCGAAATGATCAGCCAGCTGTCTGGCGCGGGTGTCCGCGTGCCGGGCGGCTTTGCCACGACCGCTGATGCTTTCCGCGACTTCCTCAAGGCCTCCGGCCTGGACAAGCGCATCGCCGAACGTCTGACCACGCTGAACCCCGAAGACGTGCGCGAACTGGCCAATGCCGGCTCGCAGATCCGTCAGTGGATCATCGACGCGCCGTTCTCGCCCGAGTTCGAATCGCAGATCCGTACCGCCTTTGCCAAGCTCGACGCTGATGGCAAGGGTTCGTTCGCCGTGCGCTCCTCCGCCACCGCCGAAGACCTGCCCGACGCCTCGTTCGCCGGCCAGCAGGAAACCTTCCTGAACGTCGTCGGCATCGACGACGTGCTGGACAAGATCCGCCACGTGTTCGCGTCGCTGTACAACGACCGCGCCATTTCCTATCGCGTGCACAAGGGCTACGCCCACGCCGACGTCGCGCTGTCGGCCGGCATCCAGCGCATGGTGCGTTCCGACAAGGGCAGCGCCGGCGTCATGTTCACCATCGACACCGAATCGGGCTTCCAGGATGTGGTGTTCATCACCTCGTCCTACGGCCTGGGCGAAACCGTGGTGCAGGGCGCGGTCAACCCCGACGAGTTCTACGTCTTCAAGCCGACGCTGGCCCAGGGCCACTACCCGATCGTGGGCCGCCGCATCGGCTCCAAGCTGATCAAGATGGAGTTCGATCCCGAGCGTCCCGAAGGCCGCGCCGTGCGCACGGTCGACGTGCCGGTGTCCGAGCGCAACCGCTACTCGCTGACCGACGACGAGGTCAACGAACTGGCCCGCTACGCCGTCATCATTGAAAAGCACTACGGCCGCCCGATGGACATCGAGTGGGGCCGCGACGGCATCGACGGCAAGATCTACATCCTGCAGGCGCGCCCGGAAACCGTGAAGTCGCAGCAGGGCGTCAACGACGTGCAGCAGCGCTACCGCCTGAAGGCCACCGGCCAGGTCCTGATCACCGGCCGCGCGATCGGCCAGAAGATCGGCGCGGGTCCGGTGCGCGTGGTCGGCGACATCTCCGACATGGACAAGGTCGAGCCGGGCGACGTGCTGGTCACCGACATGACGGATCCCAACTGGGAACCCGTGATGAAGCGCGCTTCCGCCATCGTCACCAACCGCGGCGGCCGCACCTGCCACGCGGCGATCATCGCGCGCGAGCTGGGCATTCCGGCAGTCGTGGGCTGCGGCAACGCGACCGACCTCCTGAAGGAAGGCCAGGCCGTGACCGTGTCTTGCGCCGAGGGCGACGAAGGCCGCATCTATGACGGCCTGATCGAAACCGAAGTGGAAGAAGTGCGCCGCGGCGACATGCCCCCCATCGATCTGAAGATCATGATGAACGTGGGCAACCCGCAGCTGGCTTTCGACTTCGCCCAGATCCCCAACGGCGGCGTGGGTCTGGCCCGCCTGGAATTCATCATCAACAACAACATCGGCATCCACCCCAAGGCGGTGCTGGACTATCCGAACGTCGATGGCGAACTGAAGAAAGCCGTGGAATCGGCCGCTCGCGGCCACGCCAGCCCGCGCGCCTTCTTCGTCGAGAAGATGGCAGAAGGCGTGGCGACCATCGCCGCTGCCTTCTACCCCAAGCCCGTCATCGTGCGCATGTCGGACTTCAAGTCCAACGAGTACCGCAAGCTGGTCGGCGGTTCGCGCTACGAGCCCGAGGAAGAGAACCCCATGCTGGGCTTCCGCGGCGCGTCGCGCTACATCGCCGAGGACTTCGCCGAGTGCTTCCGCATGGAATGCGAAGCGCTGAAGAAGGTGCGCGATGAAATGGGCCTGACCAACGTCGAGATCATGGTGCCCTTCGTGCGCACCCTGGGCCAGGCGGCCAAGGTGGTGGACCTGCTCGCCAAGCACGGCTTGGCGCGCGGCGAAAACGGCCTGAAGCTCATCATGATGTGCGAAGTGCCGTCCAACGCCATCCTGGCCGACGAGTTCCTGCAGTACTTCGACGGCTTCTCGATCGGTTCGAACGACATGACCCAGCTGACGCTGGGCCTGGACCGCGATTCGGGCATGGAACTGCTGGCTGCCGATTTCGACGAACGCGACGAGGCCGTGAAGTTCATGCTGCGCCGCGCGATCAAGGCTTGCCTGGCCGCCAACAAGTACGTGGGCATCTGCGGCCAAGGCCCCAGCGACCACCCGGACTTCGCACAATGGCTGAAGGAAGAGGGCATCCTGTCGATGTCGCTCAACCCGGATACCGTTGTCGATACCTGGCAGCGTCTGGCCAAGAACTGATCGGCTTGCTGATGTGAAAACCCCGCGCCTGCAAGGGCGCGGGGTTTTTTTACGCGTGCAAGCGGGAAAGGACTATGCCGCCAGCGCTTCGCGTGCAATCAGTTCGCGCTTGCGGTCTATGCCCCAGCGGTAGCCGGCCAGCGAGCCGTCGGTGCGCACCACCCGGTGGCAGGGGATGGCCAGCGCGATGTTGTTGGTGGCGCAGGCGCGGGCCACGGCGCGCACGGCTCGCGGCGAGCCTATGCGTTCGGCGATATCGGTGTAGGTGGCGGTTTCACCCACGGGGATCTCGCGCAGGGCTTGCCATACCTGGCGCTGGAAGGCCGTGCCGCGCACGTCCAAGGGCAGGTCCAGGCCGCGGGAGGGGTCTTCGACGAAGCCCACCACGGCCGCCACCCAGCCTTCGAACTGCGAGTCCGCGCCGATCAGGCGGGCGGCCTTGAAGCGGTCCTGCAGGTTGCGCACCAGTTGTTCCGGGTCTTCGTGCAGCGCGATCTCGCAGATGCCGGTGTCGCTGGCCGCCACCAGCAGCGCGCCCAGGGAGCATTGCGCCACCGCGAAGCGGATATCCACGCCCTCGCCGCTCTTGCGAAAGGCGGTGGGCGTCATGCCCAGGATGGCGGGGGCGGCTTCGTAGAAGCGGCCGCTGGAATTGAAGCCGGCGTCGTACATGGCGTCCGTGACGCTGGCGCTTTGTTTGAGATGCTGGCGGGCGCGGCTGGCGCGCAGGGCGTCGGCGTAGGCCTTGGGAGTGATGCCGGTGGCCGCCTTGAAGACGCGGTGGAAATGGAAGCGGCTCATGCCGGCCTGTTCGGCCAGGGTGGACAGATCCGGCGGCTGCTCGGCTTCCAGGGCGCGGCAGGCGCGTTCGACGGCGGCGGCGTGCTGTTTGCTCAGGGCGGCGGCTTGGTTCATGAAAAAGCTCCTGTTGCGCGTGGATTCGCGCGCTTGGACCCATCGTCTCAAAAGCCTGCCGCCGCCGCACTCCGTATATTGCGCGGGGGCCGCGCAGGGCGCTACGCGGGGGCGTAGGCGTCCAGAAAGCGCCGCAGCAGGCCGCCCGCGACGGGCGTGGCGCGGACGTTGGCGGACAGCCCCGGGACGTCCAGGTTTTCAGCCGCGTAGCGACGGCCGAAGCGTTCCAGATGGGCGCGGATGAAGTCAGGGCCGAATTCGGGATGGAACTGGGTCGAGAACACGTTGCGGCCGATGCGGATCATCTGATGTTCGTCCAGGTCCGAGCGCGCCAGCACGGCGGCGCCGGGCGGGGGTTGCAGCACGGTCTGCGCATGCAGCATCTGGGCGGGGAAGGTGGACGGCAGTCCGGCCAGCAGCTTGTCGCCGGCGGCGGGCGGCAGCAGCTCAACGGTCTGGGTGCCGACTTCGCGCCCGGCGGGGTTGTAGCCGACCTTGCCGCCCAGCGCGTAGGCCAGCAACTGATGGCCGTAGCAGACGCCGAACATGGGCAGGCCGGTTGCGGCGGCTTCGCGCAGCCAGGCGGCGGTGTCCTCGCTCCAGGGTTCCTTGTCGGTCACCATGGCAGGCGAACCCGTGATCAGCGCGGCGCGATAGCGGGCGGGAGCCTGCGGCCGCTTGCCCTCGTGGACGGGCACGATTTCCATGGCCTCGGCGGTCAGGCCGGCGGCCTGCGCGAGTTGTTCGGCATAGCCGCCGAACTGGCTTTTGAGCGTGTCGTCCGGATCGCCGGTGTGCAGGATCAGAACGGGGAGAACGGTGGGTATTGCAGCGGTCATTGGGGGCTAGTGCGTAAAGGATGCGGGCGCCGGGTTCCAGGGGGAGATCCACCGCCAGCGCACATCATAATCCAGCGCCCGGATCCATGATGAAAGCCGCTTTTCCGTTCCGTCCCGGAAATACGTACAATCGCGCTCAGAGACTCATCCTTTCGGGCGAACGAAGACTATGTGGATTTGGCTGGGACTGGCCGCGCTGGCCCTGATCGGGGAATTGGCGACCGGCACTTTCTATCTGCTGCTGGTGGCCCTGGGGCTGGCGGCCGGGGGCGTGGCCGCCTGGTTCGGCGCCGGCCTGGAGTGGCAATTGCTGGGCTGCGGCATCGTATTGCTGCTGGGGCTGCTGGTGCTGCGCAAGACCCGCGTGTTGAAAAAGCGCGAGGTCAATTCCGCCCGCAATGCCGACGTCAATCTGGACATCGGCCAGACGGTGTCGGTCGAGGCCTGGTCCGGCCAGGGGACCGCGCGCGTCTGGTATCGCGGCGCGCATTGGCACGCGGAACTGGCGCGGGGGCATGCGCCGGTCGCGGGCGAACAGACCATTACGGAAATGCGCGGTTCGACTCTGGTTCTGACCCCCAAGGGCAAGCCCGGCTCGGCCTAAGCAGCGCCCGCGCCAGTTCCGCGCGGCGCCCGTGCACCTATTTACCAGAAGGAGAGGCTCCGAATCATGATGATCGATACATCCACCATCGTCCTGCTCGTCATCGTCGCGCTGGCGATACTGATAGTCATCAAGTCGATCGCCATCGTGCCTCAGCAGCACGCCTGGGTGGTCGAGCGGCTGGGCAAGTTCGACCGGGTCCTGTCGCCCGGCGCGGGCTTCGTCATTCCGTTCATCGAACGCGTGTCGTACAAGCACTCGCTCAAGGAAATCCCGCTGGACGTGCCCAGCCAGGTCTGCATCACGCGCGACAACACGCAGCTGCAGGTCGACGGCGTGCTGTATTTCCAGGTGACCGATCCGATGCGCGCGTCTTATGGTTCGTCCAATTACATCTCGGCCATCACGCAGCTGGCGCAGACGACCCTGCGTTCGGTCATCGGCAAGATGGAACTGGACCGCACCTTTGAAGAGCGCGACTCCATCAACAGCAACATCGTTTCTTCGCTGGACGAGGCGGCGCTGAACTGGGGCGTGAAGGTGCTGCGCTACGAGATCAAGGACTTGACCCCGCCCAACGAGATCCTGCGCGCGATGCAGGCGCAGATCACCGCCGAGCGTGAAAAGCGCGCGCTGATCGCGGCCTCGGAAGGCCGTCGCCAGGAACAGATCAACATCGCTACCGGCGAGCGCGAAGCCGCCATCGCCCGTTCCGAAGGCGAGAAGCAGGCTCAGATCAACCAGGCCCAGGGCGAGGCCGCCGCGGTGCTGGCGATCGCCGAGGCTACCGCCAAGGCCATCACCCAGGTGGCGGACTCCGTGCGCCAGCCGGGCGGCATGGAAGCGGTGAACCTGAAGGTCGCCGAGCGCTACGTCGAGGCCTTCGGCAATGTCGCCAAGGAAGGCAACACCTTGATCCTGCCGGCGAACCTGGCGGACGTGGGCGGCATGATCGCCTCCGCCATGACCATCGTGAAGTCCACTCGCAACAGCTGATAACCGCGCCCGGCGGCGCCTGACGATGATCGCTCCCGTTAACTTGCTTTTGATAGCAGCATTGGCGGGAGTGCTTGCGCTGTGCGTGCTGGGGTCGCTGGCCCGCAGCGGCATGGCCGGCATCAAGGAGACGATACGCGCCAACCTGCTGACGCTGGCGGCGTTCGGGCTCTACGCCTTCCAGATCACCGAGGCGCCGCTATGGGTGTCGGTGATGGCGGCGAACACCGCCGTTGCCCTGGCCCTCTGTGCCTATTACACCGGATTGCGCCGCCTGGTCGGCCTGACCGTGCCCAAGCGCCTGATGGCGCTGGTGTCCTGTGCCACGCTGCTGGCGCTGGCGTACTACACCTACATCGATCCTCAGATCGGGCCGCGCATGGTGGTCATGTCCTGGCTGATGTTCGGGTTCATGGTGGCCATCGCCATGACGGTCAGGCGCGGCATGCCGATGAACCGGTCCCGCTACAGCTACCATTTCGTGTGCGTGGTGGCCCTGATCTCGGCGCTGGTGTGCGCGACGCGGGCCGTCGTCTACATGTTCGACATCGCCATCGCGCAGGCCCTGTTGCTGCCCTCGGCCTGGAACATCGCATTCATGACGCTGGGCGTGCTGACGATGCCATGCCTGACCCTGGGCACCATCATGATCATCCACGACCGCATGCTGGCCGACCGCGAACAGGAGGCCAGCACCGACTTCCTGACTGGCCTGATGTCGCGCAAGGCCTGGTGGCTGCAGGCCGAGCGCTATTGCGCCCAGGCGCTGCGCACGCGGCGGCCGCTGACGCTGCTGTTGCTGGACATCGACCATTTCAAGCGTATCAATGACACCCATGGCCACGCAGCCGGCGATGCGGTGCTGCGCCATTTCGGCCTGCTGGCGACCGCCACGCTGCGCACCGGCGATCATGTCGGACGCGTGGGCGGCGAGGAGTTTGCGGTGCTGTTTCCGGATATGCGCAGCGATGCCGTGCTGGATGTGGCGGAGCGGCTGCTGGATTCGGTGCGGCGCACGCCTTGTGCGCACGGCGGCAGCACCATGTCCTATACGTTCAGCGCCGGGGTGGCGGACTGGATGCCCGGAGAGAGCCTGCAGGCGTTTTTCGAGCGGGCCGACCGCAAGCTGTATAGGTCCAAGTCGGCCGGGCGCAACCGCATCACGGGACCGGGGCAGGATGCCGAGCGCCAGATGCTGCCCGAGGCCGCCTGATCAGTCGTCCTTGCCTTTGCGCGGCGCGCGGGTGTCGTGCTTCATGATGCGCTCTTTCTCGCGCTGCCAGTCCTTTTCGCGCGCGGTGTCGCGCTTGTCGAACAGCTTCTTGCCGCGGCCCAGCGCGAAGTCCAGCTTGATGCGCCCGTTCTTGTAGTGCAGGTTGAGCGGCACCAGCGTGTAGCCGCGCTGCTCGACCTTGCCGATGAGCTTGCTGATTTCCTCGGCCTTGAGCAGCAGCTTGCGCGTGCGCATGGCGTCGGGGTGGATATGGGTGGAGGCCGTGGGCAGGGGGCTGACGTGCATGCCCAGCAGGTAGAGCTCGCCGTCGCGCACGATGACGTAGCTTTCCTTGAGCTGCACGCGGCCATCGCGGATCGCCTTGACTTCCCAGCCTTGCAGCACCAGGCCGGCCTCGTAGCGGTCTTCGATGAAATAGTCGTGCGTGGCCTTGCGGTTGTCGATAATGCTCATAAAGCCCTTGTGCCTGGGTGCCGCGCGCTATGGCTAGAGGCGTATTCTGGCCCCAGGTCGTGTTGTGCCGGTAAAATCGTGCCATTCTAGCCATTTGCGATAGTCGATGCACAAAGTACAACGATCCGTCCTGGTGCCTTACAGCGCCGCCCAGATGTTCGATCTGGTCGCCGACGTGGAGAAGTACCCCGAGTTCATGCCCTGGTGCGGCGGCGCCGAGGTGCAAACCCGCGACGAGCACGGCATGCAGGCCTCCATCCTGATCAGCTTCGCGGGCATGAAGCAGCGCTTCACCACCCGCAACACCCATGCCTATCCCGACCGGATCGACCTGGAGCTGGTCGACGGCCCGTTCTCCAGCCTGGTGGGACACTGGGAGTTCCAGCCGCTGGCCGAGGACGCCTGCAAGGTCCTGTTCACCATGGAGTACGCGTTTTCCAACCGCGCGCTGGAAATGGTGGTGGGGCCGGTGTTCAACCGCATCGCCACCAGCTTCATCGATTCCTTCACCAAGCGCGCGCAGGCCAAGTATGGCGAATGAGCCGTTCGCGGGGCCGCAGATCGGCGTCAGCGTCTGCTACGCCTTGCCGGGCCATGTCTGGCTGCGGGAGTTGCGCCTGCCCGACGGCGCCACTGTGGCCGACGCGCTGGCGGCCAGCGGCTTTGGCGAGGCCTTTCCCGTGGTTGAACCCTGGACCCGGGGCGTGGGCATTTTCGGCCGCGCCACCGAGCCGCAGGCCAGGCTGGCCGATGGTGACCGGGTAGAGATCTACCGCGGCCTGAGTTTCGATCCCAAGGAGTCGCGGCGCCGCCGCGCCGAACACCGCCGCGCCAAGACGGCGAAGAACGGCAGGGTCCGCCCGGCCGGGCTGCTGTAGGGCAGCGCTCAGAGGGGCGGCGCGCCGCCCCGCACAATGTCGCAAATAGGACAAATCGCCGTGCCGCTTCCGGCGTAACATAAGCATCGTCACGCATTTACGTTTACGTCAACGTCATGTCAAAATCGACGGGCTGGCGTTCACGAGACGGCAGCAACGCCAACAGACAATACTCAGTACAACAGGAGACAGGCTGTGGACTTTGAACTGACCGACGAGCAACGCGCTTTTGCGCAGGCGGCGCGCGACTACGCCGAGGGCGAACTGGCGCCCAACGCCGCGCGCTGGGACGCCGAAGGCATCTTCCCGCGCGAGGCTTTCGCGCGGGCGGGCGAGATGGGTTTCTGCGCCATCTATGCCAGCGAGGACATCGGCGGCCTGGGCCTGCCGCGGCTGGACGCCACGCTGGTGTTCGAGGAAATGGCGGCGGTGGATCCGTCGACCACGGCTTTCCTCACGATCCACAACATGGCTACCTGGATGGTCGGCAACTGGGGCCAGCCCGCGCTGCGGGAAGCCTGGGGGCCGTTGCTGGCCAGCGGCCAGAAGTTGGCATCCTATTGCCTGACCGAGCCGGGCGCCGGTTCGGATGCGGCGTCGCTGTCGACCCGCGCGCAGCGCCAGGGCGATGACTATATCGTCAACGGCGCCAAGGCCTTCATTTCGGGCGGTGGCGACACGGACCTGCTGGTGGTCATGGCGCGCACCGGCGGCGAGGGCGCGGGCGGCATCAGCGCGTTCGCCATTCCGGCCGACAGCGAGGGCATAGGCTACGGCCGCAAGGAGGAGAAGATGGGCTGGAACAGCCAGTCCACCCGTCCCATCACCTTCGAGAACGTGCGCGTGCCGGCGGCCAACATGCTGGGCCAGGAGGGCGAGGGCTTCAAGATCGCGATGAAGGGCCTGGACGGCGGACGCATCAACATCGGCACCTGCTCGGTGGGCGCGGCGCAAGGCGCGCTCGATGCCGCCCGGCGCTACATGGACGAACGGCGCCAGTTCAACCGCCGCCTGGCCGAGTTCCAGGCCTTGCAATTCAAGCTGGCCGACATGGCGACGCACCTGGTGGCGGCGCGCCAGATGGTGCGCCTGGCGGCCTGCAAGCTGGATGCGGGGGCTTCGGACGCGGCGACCTACTGCGCCATGGCCAAGCGCTTCGCCACCGACATGGGTTTCCAGATTTGCCTGGACGCGCAGCAGATCCACGGCGGCTACGGATACCTGCGGGACTATCCCTTGGAGCGTCTGGTGCGCGATACTCGCGTTCATCAGATTCTGGAGGGGACCAACGAGATCATGCGCGTGATCATCGCCCGCCAATTGTTGGAAAAAGGAGCCGACATAAGATGAATGCACCGGTGCTGTTCGAAGAAAAAACCGCTGCCAATGGAGTACGGTTCGGGATCGCGACGCTGAATTCGCCGCAGACCCTGAACGGCCTGTCGCTGGAAATGGTGGACCTGCTGGCCGAACGGCTGGACGCCTGGGCCCGTGATCCCGGCGTGGCCCTGGTGGTCCTGCAGGGCGCGGGCGACAAGGCCTTCTGCGCGGGCGGAGACCTGCATGGCCTGTACCGCAGCATGACGGAAAACGCCGGCAAGTCAGGCTGGAACAACGCCTATGCGCGCCGCTTCTTCGAGCACGAGTACCGGCTGGACTACCGCATCCATACCTATCCCAAGCCGGTGCTGTGCTGGGGCCATGGCATCGTCATGGGCGGCGGCATCGGCCTGATGATGGGCGCCAGCCACCGCGTGGTCAGCGAGACCTCGCGCCTGGCGATGCCGGAGGTCACGATCGGCCTGTTCCCGGACGTCGGCGGCAGCTGGCTGCTGAATCGCATGTCGGGCAGGATCGGACTATTCCTGGCCTTGACCGGGGCGCAGCTGGGCACCTCGGACGCTTTCTTCGCCGGCCTGGCGGACTTCCGGCTGGATCACGCGGATTGGCCCAAGCTGCTGGCTTCGCTGGAAGAGCAGCCCTGGGCCGGCCAGGCAGCCGGCACGGCGGAGGATGCCATTCCTCCGCGCGCGATCAACGACGGCCTGCTGCGCCGCGCCCTGACGGCGCTGGAGCCTAAGACGCCGTTGGCGCCTGGCAGCCTGCGCCAACACTCGTTCCTGATCAACAGCCTGTGCAGCGGCAACCGCCTGGACGATATCTACGAAGAGCTGGCCGCGCTGAAGGACCACGAGGATCCTTGGCTGGCGCGCGCGGCCCAGACGATGCTGGCCGGCTCGCCCGGATCGGTGCGCCTGTCGTTCGCGCTGCAGCAGCGGCTGCGCCTGCGTTCGCTGGACGACGTGTTCCGCGCCGAGTACATCGCGGCGCTGGCCTGCACCGCCCATGGCGATTTCGCCGAGGGCATCCGCGCCTTGCTGATCGACAAGGACAAGAAGCCCCGCTGGAATCCCGCCGTCATCGACATGGCGACCGACGCCTGGGTGCAGAAGTTCTTTGACGAACCCTGGCCCGAGGGCGAGCCCCACCCGTTGGCGGACCTGGGCCAGGAAGGCCGCTAGGCGCCACGCGGCGGCGGACCGGCCGCCGCCCGCCGGCGCGGCAACGCTAGTACCACGATGGTTTCACACCTATAGCTATAGCAACAGGAGACAGGACATCATGAGCAGCATCGCGTTTATCGGTTTGGGCAATATGGGCGCGCCCATGGCATTGAATCTGGTCAAGGCTGGACATAGCGTGACGGTTTTCGATCTGGTGCCGGCGGCGGTGAAGACCTTGACGGACGCCGGCGCCAAGGCTGCCGCGTCCGCTTCGGAAGCAGTCAAGGGCGCCGAGGTGGTGGTTTCGATGCTGCCCGCCAGCAAGCACGTCGAAGGTCTGTATCTGGGCGAGGACCTGCTGGGCAAGATCCCGTCCAGCGCGCTGGTCATCGAATGCAGCACCATCGCGCCCGACTCGGCGCGCAAGGTGGCGCAGGCGGCCGAGGTGCGTGGCATCGCCATGATCGACGCGCCGGTGTCCGGCGGCACGGGCGGCGCGGCCGCAGGCACGCTGACCTTCATCGTCGGCGGGCAGGCCGCGGCGCTGGAGCGCGCCCGCCCGATCCTGGAAAAGATGGGCAAGAACATCTTCCATGCCGGTCCGGCCGGCGCTGGCCAGGTGGCCAAGATCTGCAACAACATGCTGTTGGGCATCCTGATGGCCGGCACGTCCGAAGCCCTGGCGCTGGGCGTGGCCAACGGGCTGGATCCCAAGGTGCTGTCGGACATCATCGCCAAGAGTTCGGGCCGCAACTGGGCCACGGAACTGTACAACCCCTGGCCCGGCGTGATGGAGCATGCGCCGGCCTCCAAGGGCTATGCGGGCGGCTTCGGCGTGGACCTGATGCTGAAGGACCTGGGCCTGGCGGCCGAGGCGGCCTTGTCGGCGCGGGCCTCGATCCCGCTGGGCGAGCTGGCGCGCAACCTGTATTCGCTGCATAGTTCCGGCGGTTCGGGCAAACTGGACTTCTCCAGCATCGTCAACCTGGTCAAGCGCGAGCAGGACTGACATGGCGGCATCGCAAGCGCAGCCGGACCCAGCCGCACGGGTCCAGGAGAGCTTCGCCCGGCAAAGCATCATGACCTTGCTGGGCGCGGCGCTGGACGTGGTCGAGCCGGGCAGGGTGGACATCGTGCTGCCTTACCGCGCCGACCTGTGCCAGCAGAACGGTTTTCTGCACGCCGGTATTTCCACGACCATCGCCGACAGCGCCGGCGGCTATGCCGCGTATACCTTGTTCGCGCCAGGCGAGGACGTGCTGACCTCGGAGTTCAAGATGAACTTCCTGGCGCCGGCCAAGGGCAGCCGCTACGTGGCCAGCGGCCGCGTGGTCAAACCCGGCAAGCGCCTGTCCGTCTGCCAGGTCGAGGTGCATGCGTACGACGGCGAGCAAGCTACGCTTTGCGTGATAGGCTTGCTTACCGCGGTGCGCGTGACGCCGCGCTGAATCCCGCGCGCGGCGGGTCCTGCGCAAGCCGGACCTGCCGCGCGTTCATCACGCGGCGCATGGGTTTGTGGCAATGCCTTCAAAAGAACATCATCGGATTTTTCGCAGCAACTGGCTGCGCGCGGCCGTGCTGGGCGCAAACGACGGTATCGTGTCCACCGCCAGCATCATCACCGGCGTCGCGGCGGCGCAGGCCACGCAGGGCGCCATCCTGACCTCGGGGCTGGCTGGCCTGGTGGCCGGCGCGCTGTCGATGGCGGCGGGCGAGTATGTGTCGGTGAAGTCGCAGGCCGACATCGAGGCGGCGGACCTGCGCATGGAGCAGCGTTCGCTCAAGCGCAATTCCGGCGAGGAACTGGCCGAGCTGGTCGATATCTACGTGGACCGCGGCCTGACCCGCGACCTGGCCGAGCAGGTGGCGCGCCAACTGACCAGCCACGACGCCCTCGATGCGCACGCGCGCGACGAATTGGGCATCTCTCTTCATAACCGCGCCCGTCCGGTGCAGGCCGCCGTGGCGTCCGCCGCGTCGTTCGCCGCAGGCGCGGCGCTGCCGCTGGCGGTGGCCGCCGTGACGCCAGGGCCGCAACTCATCGGCTGGGTAATCGGCGCATCGGTGGTTTGCCTGGCCGCGCTGGGTGCCCTGGCCGCCGGGGCTGGCGGGGCGCCCAAGGGGCCGGCGGCGTTGCGCGTCACGGTTCTGGGCGCGTTGGCCATGGCCGTGACGGCGGGCGTGGGCGCCTTGTTCGGCGTGGCGGCCTAGGACCGCCACGGTCCGCGCGGGACGGGGAGCTCAGGGCGTGATGGAATAGGGCAGCGCGGCGGCCGCAATGCGCGGACCGTCCGCGGCGCCCAGCCGCAGATCGCCTTCCGGCAGGGCCGCCAGCGTGGTTTCGAATAGCACCGAGACCACGCCTTGCGTGCCGGCCGCATCCACGATCCGTCCGGTGGGTTCGCCGGGCTGGGTGGCGTCATAGACGTCCACGCCGGCCAGCGCCTGGCCTTGAACGGCGGCGTCGGCAATGGTGCCGTAGGCCATGCGCCGCTTGACCGTGCCGCGGTAGTGGCTGCGCGCCACCACTTCCTGGCCGGGGTAACAGCCCTTGGTGAAGCTCACGCCCTGGATCAGGTCCAGGTTGACCGTCTGCGGGATGAAGACATCCTGCGTGGCCGCAGTGATCCACGGGATGCCCGCCGCCAGGTCTGCGGCGCGCCATTGCGCGGCGGGCGCCAGGCCCAGCGCGCCGGCCAGCGCGGCCGACTGGTCCAGTTGTTCGTCCGATGCGATCCACCACCAGCGCAGATGCGCGTTGGCGGACGGCGCGGCGATCCAGGTGCCGGACGGCAGGTCGACGCGCTGCCAGGGCGCGCGCGGCAGCGCGCCGGCGGCGGCTTCCAGCGCCGCCGCGTCCGTGGGCGAGGCCGTCACGCCCGCCACATGCAGCGGCGTGGCGGCGAGCTTGGCCTTGGCGCGCAGCACGAACATCGACAGGCGTTTGAGCAACGCCTGCGCCAGATCCTGAGGCACCAGGCCGTACAGCTGGGGCGCGTCGTCCGCGCCCGGGGCGGCGCGCCACATCACCAGGGTGGCCAGCAGGCGGCCCTTGGCGGTGCAGTAGCCCGCCAGGCGGGCGGCGTCCTGGGGCAGGCCGGTGACGTCCTGCGTGAGCTGGCCGTGCAGGAAACCGAGGGCGTCCGCGCCGGATGCGGCGAAGACCAGGAAATCGTCCAGCGGCGCAATTTGCGCGCAACCTTCTGCGCGGACGGGAATCGAAGAATGGAAAGCGTGCATGGAGGCGGTGTTATCGCGTCATCAAAGTGCTGATGATAGCCGCGTTCCCCTCCGGGCTGGGCCATGTCCCCGCCGCGCGCAGGGACGCGCGCTACGTTCCGCCCCTCTTTAGCCGCAAGAGTTCCGCGCGATCAATTAAACTTCCGACACTTATGAAGAAGCGACTCTTTTTTTACGTCCTGTGGTTTTTCCTGTTGATCGCGCTGGCTGCCGCCGCAGCCGTGGGCGGCGCTTGGTATTGGGCCCACAAGCCCATGCAGCTGAAAGCCGACAGGATCGATTTCGTGGTGGATCCGGGCAGCAGTCCGCGCACGGTCGCGCGGGTGCTCAACGAGGCCGGCGTGCCGGTCTGGGAGCCGGGTTTCATCTGGATGGCGCGCCTGTCCGAACTCGACAAGCAGATGAAGGCGGGCGGCTACCAGGCCATCAACGGCGACTCGCCCTGGAAGTTGCTGGAGCGCCTGGCGCGCGGCGACATGACGCAGCGGCAGATCACCTTCCTGGAAGGCTGGACCTACCGCCAGATCCGCCAGGCGCTGCGCGCGAATCCCGACGTCAAGCAGACGCTGGGCGAAACCACCGATGAAGAACTGATGGAACGCCTGGGCTCGGAAATCAAGCAGCCGGAAGGGCTGTTCTTCCCGGACACCTACATCTTCACGCCCGGCAGCACCGATTATGATCTGCTGCGCCGCGCCTACCAGGAAGGCCAGCGCATCCTGCAGGACACCTGGGCCAAGCGCCAACCAAACCTGCCGGTGACCACGCCCTACGAGGCCCTGGTGCTCGCATCGATCGTTGAAAAGGAAACAGGCCATGGGCCGGACCGCCGCCGCGTGGCAGGCGTGTTCACCAACCGGCTCAAGATCGGCATGCTGCTGCAGACCGATCCGACGGTGATCTACGGCATGGGCGACGCCTACCAAGGCCGCATCCGCAAGCGCGACCTGCAGACCGACACGCCCTGGAACACCTATACGCGTCCGGGCCTGCCGCCCACGCCGATCGCGGCGCCTGGCCGCGCGGCGCTGCTGGCGGCGGTGCAGCCGGAGCAGCACAAGTTCCTCTTTTTCGTTTCCCGCGGCAACGGCACCAGCGAGTTCTCGGTCAACCTGAACGAGCACAACCGCAACGTTTCCCGCTACATCCTGGGCCAGGGCCAAGGCCAGAATGCCGCGCCCAGCCCGGCTTCGAGCCGCGGCGCGGCCAATGGCAATCCGGCCAACGGCACGCCCGCAGCCGCGCCCAGCGCCAGCCCGGCGCCGGACGCCGCGCCCGAGCCGGACCAGGGACAGGCACAAGTACAAGGACAAGACCAATGACCACGCGCGGACGCTTTATCACGCTGGAAGGCGTGGACGGCGCGGGCAAGAGCACGCATACCGTCTGGATCGCCGATTTCCTGCGTGCGCAGGGGCTGGACGTGGTGTCCACCCGCGAACCCGGCGGCACGCCGCTGGGCGAGAAGCTGCGCGCCTTGCTGCTGACCGACTCCATGGGACTGGACACCGAGACGCTCCTGATGTTCGCGGCCCGTTGCGAGCACCTGCACCAGGTCATTGAACCAGCCCTGGCGCGCGGCGCCTGGGTGGTCTGCGACCGCTACACCGATGCCACCTATGCCTATCAGGGTGGCGGGCGCGGCCTGGGCGCGGCGCGCGTGGCCGCGCTGGAGGCCTGGATGCAGGCCGGCCAGCCCGACCGCACCTGGCTCTTCGACGTGCCGCTGGAAGTGGCGCGCGCCCGGCTGGCCGACGCGCGCGAGCCGGACCGCTTCGAGCGCGAGGGCGCGGCCTTTTTCGAACGCACCCGCGAGGCCTACCACGCCCGCGCCGAGGCTGATCCGCAGCGCATCCGCATCGTCGATTCCACCCAGTCCATCGCCCAGATCCGCACCGGCCTGGAGGCGGGACTGCGCGAACTGCTGGGGCAGTCGGCATGAATGCGACCCGCGCCGCCAAAGACGAGGACGTCACGGCGTCCAACGCGCCGCAGTTCCTGCCCTGGCAGGCCGAGACGGCGCGCAACTGGCTCGGCAACCGCGATCGCTTCGCCCATGCCTGGCTGATCCATGGGCTGGCCGGCATCGGCAAACTGGACTTCGCGGTCGCCGCGGCGGCCAGCCTGCTGTGCGAAACGCCGGACAATGGCCTGGCTTGCGGCCGTTGCGCCGCCTGCGCCTGGTTCGCCAGCGGCAATCATCCCGACCTGCGCCGCATCCGCCCCGAGGCCGTGGCGGTGGAAGAGGGCGCGGACGCCGCCGAACCCTCGGAAGACGCCGAACCCGCCACGGGCGCGGCCAAGCGCGCGCCGTCCAAGGAAATACGCATAGACCAGATCCGTTCGCTGGAATCCTGGTTCAACACCGCCACGCACCGCGGCGGCTGGCGCGTAGCGCTGCTGTACCCGGCCCATGCGCTGAACGTGGTGTCGTCCAACGCCTTGCTCAAAGTGCTGGAAGAGCCGCCGCCGCACACGGTCTTTCTGCTGGTCGCGGATGCGCCGGACCGCCTTTTGCCCACGCTGGTGTCGCGTTGCCGGCGTTTGCCGCTGCCGGCGCCGGACCCCGACACCGCGCTGCAATGGCTGCGCGAGCAGAACGTGGAACCGGCCCGCGAATGGCTGGCGGCGGCCGGCGGCGCGCCGCTGGCGGCGTTGAGGCTGGCCCAGTCGAACGAGTCCGCTTGTCCGCCCTGGCTGACCCAGCTGGTCGGGCCGCTGTCCAAGGGCCAGTCGCCCGACGTCGGCACGCTGGCCGAGGCCCTGGAAAAAGTGGCGGCCAGCGAATGGATCGACGCCTTGCAGCGCCTATATACGGACCTGATGCTGGCCGGCGCGGGGGCGCCGTCGCGCTACTTCCCGGCCCTGGGCAGCGCGGTCGCGCGGGTCGCCGCGCGCATGAATCCGGCCAAGGTGGCCGAGGCCGCGCGCTGGCTAACGCGCCAGCGCGCGCTGGCCACCCATCCCTTGAACGCCAAGCTCTTCGCCCACGCGACCTTGCAGCGCGTGGTGCTATCCTGCCTGGCGTAAGCCCTTGATCCGGCGGCGCTTCGTCCGGTAAAGGGCGCGGCGCCGCGGCACTTGTATCCAGACTCATCATGTACGTCGATTCCCACTGCCATTTGAACTTCCCGGAACTGGCCGCCGACCTGCCGGCCATACTTGACCGGATGGCTGCCAACCAGGTCACGCACGCGCTGGTCGTCAGCGTCAACATGCCGGAATGGCCGGGCCTGATGTCGCTGGTCGAGCCGCAGGCCAATCTGTGGGCCTCGGTCGGCGTGCATCCCGATTACGAAGACACCCCGGACCCCACGCCCGAAGAGCTGGCGCGCCTGTCCGAGCATCCCAAGGTCGTGGCCATCGGCGAGACCGGGCTGGACTATTACCGCCTGTCCGAACCCCTGGACTGGCAGCGCGAGCGCTTTCGCCGCCACATCCGCGCCGCCCGCGATACGGGCCTGCCCCTGATCGTGCACACGCGCTCGTCCGCCGAGGACACCGTGCGCATGTTGCGCGAAGAGCAGGCGGCCGAGGTCGGCGGCGTGATGCATTGCTTTACCGAAAATTGGGAAGTGGCACAGGCTGCGTTGGACCAGAACTTCTATATTTCGCTGTCTGGCATCGTGACCTTCAAGAATGCGCAGATCGTGCATGAAGTGGCTGCCAAGGTGCCGCTGGACCGTTTGCTGATCGAAACCGATTCGCCGTATCTGGCGCCTGTGCCGTACCGCGGCAAGTTGAACGATCCGTCCAAGGTGATTCACGTGGCCGAAAAGATCGCGGATCTCAGGGGTATACCGGTGGCTGATGTGGCACGCGCTTCAACGGATAATTTCTTCCGTCTTTTCAATAAGATAAAGAAATAATCTAATCTTATTTATTTAAAGTGATTTATAGGAAACCCATGGCTGCCCGCAACGCTTCCGTCCAGAACACCCTCTTGTCGTGTTGCCGTGGAGCGCTGCTGGCGCTGGCCATGGGCATGGCGGTTCCCGCCGCGGCGCAGGCCGCCAATCCCGGCGATTGGTGGGTCTATGTCGCCAATGACTACCCGGACGACATCAAGGAACTGCTGGCGCGCGGCGAAGATCCCAACGTGCGCTACAAGAACGGCCAACCGGCCCTGATGCGCGCGGTGGTGGACGGCGCCTGGAAGGTGTTCGACGTGATCGCGGCCGACAAGCGCACCGACGTCAACGCCGAGAACCCGGCGGGCGAGACGCCGCTGATGTACCTGGCCATCGCCGGCCAAACCGAACGCGCCAAGAAGCTGATCGCGCGCGGCGCCCAGGTCAACCGCCTGGGCTGGACGCCGCTGCACTACGCGGCCTCGAAGGGGCAGCTGGAAATGGCGCGCCTGCTGCTGGCGCACAAGGCCATGGTCAACGCGCCCGCGCCCAATGGCGAAACGCCGCTGATGATGGCGGCGCTTTCCGGCCGCAAGCCCATGGTGGACCTGTTGCTCAAGGCAGGGGCGGATGTGGGCTCGCGTGATACCAAGGGCCAGACTCCGGCCGATTGGGCCAGGACGGGCAAGTCCACGGCGGTGGCGGCGGAACTGGATAAGCTGATCGCGCAGCAAGAGGAAGCGCGCCGCAAGCTGCGCGCGGCGCGGCCGGCCGAAGAGGGCGCCGAGGCGGCGGGTGCGCAGGCAGGCGCGGCAGTGGGCGCGCCGGCCAGCCCGGAGCCGGGTGCGGCAGCCGCGCAGGCTCCCGCCGCGGAAAAGAAAGCCCCGGCCGCGTCGTCCGCGGTCCAGGGCGTTTCGGGCGTGAAGCTCAACAACTACGACGAGCCCGCCGCGCCCTGAGGCGCGGGCTTGCCCGAGGCCGGCCCGCAAGGGGCCGGCCCGATTCAGATCACGTAGTTCTTGTAGCGCTCGATGTAGTCGCGGGCGCTGCCGTTCAGTTCGCGCACGCAGCGCTCGGCCTCGTCGCCGTCGCCGCGCACCATGGCGTCCAGCAGGGCGCGGTATTGCTTGATCCCCATCTCTGAGCGGCCCGGCAGCAGGGCCACGCGGCGCATCGACACGCGGGTGCGGTCGTAGATGCGCTCGATCATGTCGCTTAGCACCGGATTGCGCGCCAGTTTCTTGATGTGGTTGCGGAACTGTTCGATCGTGGCCACGTGGGCCTCGATGTCGCCGCTTTTCAGGCTTTGTTCGAAAGGCTCGCCCAGCAGGGCCTGCATCGCTTCCCAGTCGGCGGGGGTGGCGTTAGCCATGGCCAGCCGTACCGCCAGTCCGTCCAGGGCTTCGCGCACCTGGTACAGGCGGTAGGTGGTTTCCATGTCGACCAGGGCCACCACGGCGCCCTTGTTGGGCACCCGTTCCACCAGCGCGCGGTCTTCCAGCGTCGCCAGCACTTCGCGCGCCTTGGCGCGCGGGATGTCGTAGGCCTGCGCCAGGTCTTCTTCCGGCACGCGGGTGCCGGGCAGCAAGGCCTGCGACGCAATGCGTTCCCGCATATCGAGTATGACTTCGTGGGTGGAGGCCGCCTTGCGTGTTTCGGGGGCGGCGGCGTCAGCAGAGGCAGTCGCGCGTTTAGTGGGCATGTAGGCACCTGGGTTGAGTGGAGCAAAGCATAGCACATTTTGAACGCAAGATTGTGCACAATTTAGAGTGCGTAGTTGTAAATCAGCATTGACACAATAAAACGCACAAGAATATAGTGGCTCCACTTCGTCGCGGTACCCACTCATTCAAGGAGCCCTGGGCAATGAAAGACGCCGTGCAGTCCCCTCAACTTCCCGGCCCGCAGTGCCAGGCATATCTGGCCCGGCGCAATGCCGCCGTCGCGCTGGGCGTGGCCAACGGTCCCCCGGTGTTCGCGGCCGCTGCCCGCGGCGCCACGCTGACCGACCTGGACGGCAACGCCTACATCGATTTCGCCGGCGGCATCGGCACCCTGAACGTGGGCCACGCGCATCCCGAGGTGGTGGCCGCGGTCCAGGCGCAGGCGGCGCGCTATCTGCACACCTGCTTCAACATCGTCATGTATCCGGAATACATCGAGCTGGCCGAAACGCTGGTCGGCCTGGTGCCCGGATCCTGGCCGAAGAAGGCCATGCTGCAGACCACCGGCGCCGAGGCCGTGGAAAACGCCATCAAGGTGGCCCGCCGCGCCACCGGCCGGCAGGCGGTGGTGGCCTTCGAGAACGCCTTCCACGGCCGCACCTACATGGCGCTGTCCCTGACCGCCAAGGCGCCCGCCTACAAGACCGGCTTTGGTCCCTTCGCGTCCGAGGTCTATCGCGCGCCGTTCCCGGTGCGCTACCGCTCGGGGCTGACCGAAGCCGAATGCGCCGAGGCCGCCTTCAATGAATTCCGCCGCCTGGTCGAAACCGAGGTCACGCCGGAGCAGGTCGCCGCAGTGATCATCGAGCCGGTCCAGGGCGAGGGCGGCTTCCATGCCGCGCCGCCCGCCTTTCTGCAGGCGCTGCGCGCCTATTGCACCCAACACGGCATCGTGCTGATCGCCGACGAGATCCAGTCGGGCTTCTGCCGCACCGGAGAATGGTTCGCCACCCAGCATGCCGGCATCGAAGCCGACCTCTATACCCTGGCCAAGTCCATGGGCGGGGGGCTGCCGATAGCGGCGCTGGTGGGGCGCGCCGACCTGATGGACGCGCCGGCCGTGGGCGGCCTGGGCGGCACCTATGGCGGCAACCCGCTGGCGTGCGCCGCGGCGCTCGCCACCATCGCGGTCATGCAGCGCGAAGACTACGCGGCGCGCGCCCGCGACCTCGGCGGCCGGGTGCGCGCACGCTTTGCGGACTGGGCCGGCCAGTACGGCATCGTGGGCGACGTGCGCGGCCAGGGCGCCATGGTCGCGTTTGAAGTCGTGCGCGGCGCGGGCGACGACAGTCCCGCCGGCGACCTGGCGGCCCACATCGTGCAGGCCGCCTACCAGGGCGGGCTGGTGCTGGTGAAGGCGGGCTTTTACGGCAACGTGATCCGCTTCCTGGCGCCGCTTTCCATTACTGATGAGGAATTGGCCCGCGGCCTGGACATCCTCGGGCGCGCGGTGGCGGATGCCCAGCGCATCGCCGACGCGCGCGCGTCGCAAGCGGCTTGAGGAGCACACCATGCATACGCTGTTGAAACTGAAGAACGCGCGCAAGGTGGTCAGCCAGCTGGGCGCGGCCAAGCCAGGCATGGAAGTGCTGGTGCTGTATGACCTGCATACCCACCACAACGTCGAGCCCCTGGCCATTGCGGTGGACGAGGCGGGCGCCGGCCTGCACCTGCTGCAGATCGCCGGTTCCGCGCGCCATGGCCGGCAGTTGTCGCCGGTGGTGGCCCAGGCCATGCAGGCGGCCGACCTGGTGATTGCATTGACCCGCGCCAACGCCGCGCATACCGATGCGCGCCAGCAGGCCACGCGCGCCGGGGTCGGCGTGATCGTGCTGCCTGAATCGCATCTGCCCGATTTCTTCCTGGCCGAAGGCTGGGACTGCGACTTCGACGCGCTGCGCCCGCAGATCCAGGGGCTGGCCGACGCGCTGACCCGCGCCGACACGGCCCGCGTCACCAGCGAGCTCGGCACCGACGTGACCATGAGCATCGCCGGCCGCCGCGGCCGCGCGCTGCACGGCTTCGCCAACACCACCGACATCTCGGCGGGCTATTGCCTGGAGTCCAGCCTGGCGCCGGTGGAAGGCACGGCCGAAGGCGTGATCGTGGTCAACGCCAGCATTCCCGGCGTCTCGCTGATCCGCGACGAACCCGTGCGCATCCATATGGAAAAGGGCATGGCCGTGGCGATCGAGGGCGGCGCGGTGGCGCGCCAGTTCCGCGAACTGCTGGCCAGCTTCAACGATCCGCTGGTCTACAACCTGGGCGAGCTGGGCGTGGGCATGAACCCGCGCTGCCAGCTGGACGGCACCATGCTGTCCGACGAATCGGTCTACGGCTCGATCCAGTTGGCGCTGGGCACCAGCGCCTACATCGGCGGCACCGTCAAGGCCGCCGCCCACTACGACACCATCGTCACCGACGCCACGCTGGAACTGGACGGCAGGGTGGTGCTCAAGGGCACCGAACTGCGCCTGGAGGACGTGGCATGAGCATAGACCTGAGCCGCGACGCCGACGGCGTGGCCACCGTGTTGATGAACCGCCCGGAAAAGCGCAATGCGTTCACGCTGGACATGTACCGCGAATTCGGCCGGGTCATGCGTGAACTCGATGCCGACGATAGCGTGCGCTGCGTGGTGCTGCGGGGCGCGGGCGGCGCCTTCTGCGCCGGCAGCGATATCGGCGGCTTCGAGGAAGACCGCGACGGCGCGGCGCAGGCGGCCGAGTACGCGCTCTTCACGCTTTCCATGACCGACACGCTCAAGCACCTGCGCCACCCCACCGTGGCCTGCATCGAAGGCGTGTGCGTGGGCGGCGGGCTGGAACTGGCCGCCTTGTGCGACATCCGCATCGGCGGGCGCAACAGCCGCTACGGCATCCCGGTGAATCGCATCGGGCTGACCGTGGACCACCAGGAACTGGCCGACCTGATCCGCGTGGTGGGCGCTGCGCGCGTGCTGGAAATCCTGCTGGAAGGAAACATCTTCGGCGCCGAAGAAGCCATGTCCAAGGGCCTGCTGACCCGCGTGGTGGATGACGAGCGCGTGGCGGAACAAACCTACGCCACCGCCCGCCGCATCGCCGCGGCGGCGCCGCTGGTCAACCGCTGGCACAAGCGCTTCGTGGGCCAGTTGCGCGAAGGACGCGCGTTGAGCGCGCAAGAGCGCAGCGAAGCCTACGAATGCTTCGGCACCGAGGACTACCGGCGCGGCCGCGAGGCCTTTGCCGCCAAGCGCATTCCCGAATTCATCGGCCGCTGATCCGGCCACCGACCCAAGACGGACCGCATATGACTCAAGCTGCATCCCCCCTTGCCGGCATCAAGATCCTGGATCTTTCGCAGATCATGGCCGGCCCGTACTGCACCATGGTGCTGGCCGACCTGGGCGCCGAGGTCATCAAGGTCGAGAAGACCGGCGCCGGCGACGACTCCCGCGAAATGGGCCCCTACGTGAACGGCGAATCCACCTGTTTCGCCCAGATCAATCGCAACAAGCAGGGCGTGGCGCTGAACCTGAAGGATCCCGAGGCGCGCGAGGTGCTGTACGAGCTGGCGCGCTGGGCCGACGTGGTGGTGGAGAACTACCGCGTGGGCGTGACCAAGTCGCTGGGCGTGGACTACGAAACGCTGTCGCGCATCAATCCGCGCCTGGTGTATTGCTCCATCTCCGGCTACGGCCATTCCGGACCCTACGCGGGCAAGGGCGGCTTCGACCTGGTGGCCCAGGGCATGAGCGGCATCATGAGCATGACGGGCGAGCCCGACGGGCGGCCCTTGAAGTCGGGCATCGCCATTTATGACGTGGGGGCGGGGCTGACCGCGGTCTACGCCATCCTGGCCGCCTGCATCCACCAGATGAAGACGGGCGAAGGCCAGCACATCGACATCGCGCTGGCCGAGTGCGGCTTGCCCTGGTTCGTCTGGGAAGCCGCCGCCTATTTCGCCGACGGCACGGTGCCGCAAGGCACCGGCAGCCGCCACCGCGTGTCGGCGCCATACCAGGCCTTCGGCACGCGCCAGGGCTTCATCATGATAGGCGCGGCCAACCAGCGCACCTGGGAGCGCCTGTGCGCGGATGTGCTGGAGCGGCCCGAACTGATCACCGATCCGCGCTTCATCACCAACTCCGACCGGCTGGCCAACATCGCCGAGCTGGAGCCGTTGCTGGAAGCCGAATTCGCGCGTGCCGACGCGGCTGAATGGATCGAGCGCTGCGAACGGGCCTCCGTGCCTTGCGGCCCGATCAACGATTTCGGCCAGGCCATGCAGGACCCGCATTACCTGGCGCGCGGCATGGTGCAGGAACTGGACCATCCCGCGCTGGGCAAGATGAAGACCATCGGCATTCCGACCAAGTTTTCCAAAACGCCCGGCGCCTTGCGCACGGCGGCGCCGCTGATGGGGCAGCACACGGACGAGGTGCTGCGCCGCTTCGGCGTGGCGGAAGACAGAATTGCAGGCATGCGCGCCCGAGGAGTCATCGCGTAGCAGGCAAACCGCAGCAGGCAGTATCGAAGTCGCATCCAAGCTCCAAGGGGACGCCGGCGTTTTCGACGCCGGCGGCTATTCGAAGTTGAACAAAGATGTTCACGCCGCAAGGAACCTTCATGACACAGCCCATCCATCTTTCCCGCCGCGGCTTTATCGCGGCCAGCGCCGCGCTGGCCGCTTGCGCCGCCGCGCCCTCCCTGGTCCGGGCGCAATCGGCCCAGCCGTTCCGCCTGGGGGCGCTCAATTCCATCACCGGCGTCGGCGGTCCCTACGGGCCGGCCATGCTGGAAGCCATCAAGATCGCCATCGATGAGGTCAACGCCGCCGGCGGCGCCGCCGGCCGCAAGATCCAGCTCTACGCCGAAGACGACCAGACCAAGCCCGACGCGGCCGTTCTGGCCGTGAAGAAGCTGATCGAGATCAACAAGGTCGAGGCGGTAGTCGGCATCTGGCCCTCGTCGGTAGGCCTGGCCGCCATGCCCATCACCAATGCCGCGGGCCTCATCACCATGAACACCTGCGGCGCGCCGGAAATGCTGACCGAGAACAAGCAGGGGCTGGCCTGGATGTTCCAGGCCTCCAACGCGGTGTTCGGCCGCGCCTTCGCGGAAGTGGCGCGCCAGCGCGGCTTCAAGCGGCCGGCGGTCATGGCCTTCAATAACTCCACGTTTGTGGGGCAGGCCAACTACTTCCGTGATGCCTGGCAGGAAAAGGGCGGACAGGTCAGCGCCTTCACCATCTACGAGCCCAACCAGACCACCTATCGCACCGAACTGACCAAGGTGCTGGCCTCCAAGCCCGACGTGATTTCGCTGAGCGCCTACCGGCCCGACGCCACCATCATCCTGAAGGAGTGGTTCCAGACCGGCCAGGACTGCAAGTTCATCATGCCGGGCTGGACCGCCAACGAAGACCTGGTGAAGGCGCTGGGCAAGGAGGCCACCGAAGGCATTATCTCGATCTCCAACGTCGCCGCCCACGAGCATCAGGCGTACAAGCACTTCGCCGCCGAATTCCGCAAGCGCACCAAGCGCGAACCGGACATCTTCGCGTCGCAGTCCTACGACATGGTGATCACGCTGGCGCTGGCGATCGAGGCGGCGGGGGCTGCCGCGGACGTGGCTGCCATCAACGGCAAGATCCGCGCCGTGACCGCGCAGGGCGGCGGCGAAAAGGTCAGCGGCTTCGCGCAAGGCCAGGCGCTGCTGCGCGCCGGCAAGCCGGTGGACTACGACGGCGCGTCCTCGCGCCTGGACTTCGGCAAGCAGGGCGAGACCGTGCCGGACTTTGGCGTCTTCGACATCCGCGACGGCAAGCTGGTGCTCAATGAAGTCATCGCCGGCAAAGTCTGACGATAAAAACACTAGGGGAACACAAGTATGGATGCAATCACCGTCATCAACGCCGCGATCAACGGCGTTGTGATCGGGATGCTGCTGGCCTTGCCGGCACTGGCGATCACGCTGGTGTTCGGCATCGCCCGCTTTCCCAACGCCGCCAGCGGCGACTACATGACGTTGGGCGCCTACGCCGCCGTCTTCACGCAGGCGCTGGCCGGCGGCTCGATGCTGGCGGGCGGCCTGGCCGCCGTCGCCGGCACCACCCTGGTCAGCCTGTTCTTCTATGCCTGGGTGTTCCGGCCGCTGGAGTCGCGCTCCAACGTGTCGCGCCTGATCGCGTCCATCGGCGTGGCGTTCGCGCTGCGCAGCACGATCACCTTCTTCGCCGGGCAAGACCAGTACACCTTCGACCTGCCGCTCACGCGCGCCTGGAATTTCGGCGGCGTGCGCATTTTGCCTACCGACCTGTACATCGTCGGCACGGCGGTGGCCGCGCTGGCGCTGGTGTTCGCCCTGATGCACATGACGCCCACCGGGCGGCGCATGCGGGCGGTGGCGGACAACCCCGAGCTGGCCGCGGCCAGCGGCATCCGCGGACGGCGCGTGATGATCACGCTGTGGAGCATCGCGGGCGCCTATTGCGGGCTGGGCGGCGTACTGCTGGGCATCAAGGCGGTGGTGATCCCCGAGCTGGGCTGGGAATTGCTGATGCCCATGTTCGCGGCCGTGATCCTGGGCGGCATCGGCAATCCGGTGGGCGCCATCGTCGGGATCATGGTGTTCAGCATTGCGCAGGAAGTCGCCAGCCTGGTGGTGGGACCTGCCTACAAGATCGTATTTGCCTTCGCGGTGCTGCTGTGCGTGCTGCTGCTGCGTCCCCAGGGCATCTTCGGCCGTCCGATGGCGGCGAGGTGAAATCATGGAAGCCTATCTGATTGCTATCGCCATCGGGATCCTGATCTACATGCTGCTGGCCTTCGGCCTGTCGCTGCACTACGGGTTCACCGGACTGATCAACTTCGGCCACGTTGGCTTCTTCGCCATCGGCGCCTACACCTCGGCCCTGCTGTCGCTCAAGGGCGTGCCCATACCCATCTCCATGGCGGCGGCCGCGGCGTTCGCGGCGCTGGCCGCGTGGCCGCTGGGCATGATCGCCTTGCGGCTGGGCAGCGACTACCTCGCCATCGTGACGCTGGGTTTCTCGGAGTCGGTGCGCATGATGCTGCAGACCGAGGAATGGCTGACGCGCGGGATGCACGGCCTGCCGGGCATCCCGCGGCTGTTCGCGGGCTGGGCCTCGCCGCAGACGGTGGACCTGTGGATCATGCTGTTGCTTCTGGCGGTCAACGCCGGCGCCTTGTTCCTCATCCACCTGGTGATACGCAGCCCGTTTGGCCGCGTGATCGAGGCGGTGCGGGACAACGAAGTCGCGGTGCGGGCGCTGGGCAAGGACCCGGCCCGTTTCAAGACCCGTTCGCTGATGCTGGGCGCGGGCCTGGCCGGCCTGGCGGGCGCCTTCCAGGCGCACTACCTGACCTTCATCAGCCCCGAGCAGTTCGTGCCGCTGATCACCTTCTACATCTGGATCGCCATCATCCTGGGCGGGGTGGGGCGCCTGAGCGGCGTGGTGGCCGGCACGGTGCTGCTGGTCGGGTTCCTGGAAGGCTCGCGCTTCGTGCGCGACTTCGTCGGCGGCATCTCGGAGGTGCAGATGGCCAGCGTGCGCATCGGCGTCATCGGCCTGGCGCTCATCTGCGTGGTGCTTTACCGGCCCCAGGGCATTTTTGGCAACGCGGGCACGACGCGCAGGAGAAAGGCATGACGCTGCTTTGCATCAAAGGGCTGAGCGCCAGCTTCGGCGGCTTCAAGGCGCTGGACGACGTATCGCTGGAAGTGCGCAAGGGTGAAATGGTCGGGGTGATCGGCACCAACGGCGCGGGCAAGAGCACGCTGTTCTCGGTGGTCACGGGCTACATCCCGCCCAGTTCCGGGTCGGTGCGCTTCGCCGACGAGGACATCACGGGCGTGGCCGTGCACCAGCGCGTGCGCCGGGGCCTGGCGCGCACCTTCCAGGTGCCGCGCGAGTTCAGCCAGCTGACGGTCTTTGACAACATGATGGCGGCCGCGCCGGACCAGCGCGGCGAAAAGCTGGCGGCGCTGGTCTTCGCCCGCCGCGAAGTCGCCCGCGAAGAAGCGCGCAACGCGGAGCGGGTGCACGAGCTGCTGGCCTTCCTGAACCTGTCCCGGGTGGCGGACGAGCCCGCCGGCAAGTTGTCGGGCGGGCAGAAGAAGCTGCTGGAGCTGGGGCGGCTCTTGATGCTGGAGCCGCGCTGCATCCTGCTGGACGAGCCGTTCGCCGGGGTCAATCCGGTGCTGATCGAAGAGCTGTCGGCGCGCATCGTGGAACTGAACCAGCGCGGCCTGACCGTCGCCATCATCGAACACAACCTGGAAGAGCTGTCGCGCATCGTGCCGCGCATGTACGTCATGGACCGCGGCCGGGTCATCGCCGAAGGCACGCCCGACAGCGTGCTGGCCAATGAACAGGTGCGCGAAGCGTACATGGGGGGAGTGATATGAGCCAGCTCGTCATGCAAGGCCTGTCCGGGGGCTACGGCGAGGTCGATATCGTGTCCGGCATCGACATGCACGTGGCGCCGCGCGAGATCGTCACCATCGCCGGCACCAACGGCGCGGGCAAGTCCACGCTGGTCAAGGCGGTGATGGGTTTGTTGCCGCGCATCGCCGGCACCATGACCTTCGATGACCGCGACCTGCTCGCGCTGCCGGTCGAGGAGCGCGTGCGCATCGGCATCTCATACGTGCCGCAGGTGCGCAACGTGTTCGGCGCGCTGACGGTGCTGGAAAACCTGCAGGTGGTGGAGCACGTGCAGGCGCGCGAAAAGCGCATCCGCGACATGTTCGACCTGTTTCCCGCGCTGGCCGGGCGGCGCAAGACCCATGCCGAGAACCTCTCCGGCGGCGAACGCCAGCAGCTGGCCTTTGCCCGCGCGCTGATGTCCTCGCCGCGCCTGATGGTGCTGGACGAACCGTCCGCCGCCTTGTCGCCGGCGCTGACCGAGCAGGTGTTCGCCGAAGTGCGGCGCTTGCCCCAGATCGGCGTGGGCGTGCTGATGGTGGAGCAGCGCGCGCGCCAGGCGCTGGCATTCAGCGACCGCGGCTACATCCTGGATTCCGGCCGCATCGTGCTGACCGACACGGGGCAGGCGCTGCTGGCCAACCAGCACATGAGCGATCTGTACATAGGGCGGGGCGGCCATGCGGGCGCGGACCGTCCGCCCAGCGGCAGCGTCCCCGCTTGAAACCGCCAGAGCCATCCCGCCGGCAGCCGCCGTCGCGGATGGCAAATCCATATTCCCATATCTCTTTGCAGGAGCCGTATCTTGCCTATTTCCGAAACCATGGTTTCCCCGGCGCCCGTTGCGCGCCGTCCGGCGCCTGGCGCCATCGCCGCTTTGACCGCCACCGAGGGCCTGGCCGCGCTGGAGCAGGGCAAGCTGACTTGCGAGGCCTGGGCGCGCGCCTGCCTGGAGCGCATCGAGGAGCGCAACGGCGGCGTCAAGGCCTGGGTCCGGGTGGACGCCGAGGGCGCGCTGGCCCGCGCCCGCGAATGGGACCGCCATGGCCGGCAGCGCGCGCTGGACGGCGTGCCGCTGGGCATCAAGGACACCATCGACACCGCCGCCATGCCCACCGAATTGGGCGACCCCGAGATCTTCCCCGGCCGCCAGCCCGAGGCCGATGCGCCCGTGGTGACGCAGGCGCAGGAGCTGGGCTTCAACGTGCTGGGCAAGAACACCGTGTCGCGCCACGCCATCATGCTGCCCGGGCCTGCGCGCAACCCGCATGACCTGACCCGCACGCCGGCCGCGTCCTCGGCCGGTTCGGCGGCGGCCGTCGCCGACTTCATGGCGCCGCTGTCCATCGGCACGCAGACGGCGGGCTCCATCCTGCGGCCATCTGCATTCTGCGGCGCGGTCGGCTTCAAGCCCACGCTGGACGCCATTCCCTACGTGGCGATCCGGCGCTATTCGCGGGTACTGGACGTGATCGGGCCGATCTCGCGTTCGGTCGACGACGCGGCCTTGTTCATGCGTGCGTTTACGGGCGATCCCCGGTTTGATCCGGCGTCCTCGCTGCGCAACGACTTCCGTCTGGGCGTGTGGCGCCCCAAGGATTGGGCCGACACCGAACCCTGCATGCGCGAGAGCTTCGAGGCCAATCTGCGCGCCTTGTCGACCGCCGGCGTCAAGGTCACGGAGCTGGTCATGCCGCCGGCCTTCGACACCATGGGCGAGGCGCAGGACGTGATCATGGCCTACGACCTGGCGCGCGAGTATGCCGCCATCAAGCGCGACCATGCGGCGCTGTGCGATCCCGGGCTGATCGAGTACCTGACGATGGGCGAGGGCCTGTCCGCGGCCGATTACGCCGGCGCGCTGGACGCCGCCGACGCCTGCCGCCGGGCGTTCTACGACGTTGCGCGCGAGGTCGACGCAGTGGCCATGCCGTCCACGCTGGGCGAGGCGCCGCTCGCCAGCTCGACCGGCAGCTCGGCCTTCATCCGCATCTGGTCGTTGTTGCACAACCCGTCCATCACCTTGCCGGTGGCGCGCGGCCCCAACGGGCTGCCGCTGGGCTTCCAGATGGTCGGCTTCGTAAAGGAAGATGCGCGGCTGCTGTACTGGGCGCGTTGCGCCGAGCGCATCCTGGGGTCGACCGCCCACCAACCCTGACCGGCCCCAGGAAAGGGTCAGGTCCGACGCGCGCCGCCGGGGCGCGGCGGACGCTTTGGCGCCTTCGGGCGCTTTTTTTGCGTCCGCCATTCGGGGTTTTCCCCAGCTATTCTCAGTATTCGGGAATAAAAAGCAGAGTTAGAGCCATAAATTGATAATCTGCGCTCCGTTAGCTTGGAGCCACATGTTGAAAGCGGATCTATCAGTCGGGGCAGGCGCGGATCGCGTGCTGTATGTGCTGGCCACCTTGGCCAGGCACGACGGCCCCCTTAGCATTGCCGCGTTGGCCGAGCAGACCGGCCTGGCGCAAAGCACCCTGTACCGCCAGGTGGCGCTGCTCAAGCGCTGGGGTTTTGTCGCCGAGCACGACGGCGAATACGGCCCCGGCCCGCTATGCGTGCAGCTGGCCTGGGGCTTTGACCAGTCCTCGTTCCTGATCCATGAAGCGCAGCCCGACATGGCCGCGCTGGCCGCCGCCTCCGGCGAGACCATAGGCCTGCTGGTGGCGGTCAAGGACCAGGCGGTCTGCCTGGACATGATCGAAAGCCAGCATCCGCTGCGCTGTTCCTTCACCAAGGGGCGCGGCCTGCCGCTGGCGCGCGGCGCCTCGGCCAAGTCGCTGCTGGCCTTCATGCCGCTGGCCCGGCAGCAGGCCGCGCTGGCTTATCTGGCGGCCGAGGCCGACGTGGACGCCGGCCGGTTGGGCCACGAGCTGGAAGCCATCCGCGCCCAGGGTTATGCCGTCACCGACAGCGAAGTCGATGCCGGCGTCTGGGGTGTCAGCGTCCCTATTTTTCAACGCGCCAATCAGGCCGTGGCCTCGATCACGCTGATGGCGCCATCGACCCGGGCCGCCCAGCGGCCCGAGGCATTGACCGAAATGACCGTGGCCGCGGCCCGGCGCATCTCGGCGAAGTTGCAGGTTCATTGAAACAGCCTTCTTCCATTCCACGCCGTACCCATACCCACCCGACCGCCGTATCCCCATTCCATAGAGGACCCACCATGACCACTCGCCGCACACTGCTGACCGCCGCCCTGACGCTGGGCCTCGCCTGGAGCGCCGGTCCGGCGTTCGCCCAGGAAACCATCCGCGCCGTCACCGACGCGACCTTCCCGCCGATGGAGTTCGTCAAGGACGGCAAGCGCACCGGGTTCGACATCGAACTGGTGGAAGCGCTGGCCGGCGCCATGGGCAAGAAGGTCGAGTGGATCGACATCGACTTCAAGGGCCTGATTCCCGCGCTGCAGGCCGGCCGCGCCGATATCGCCGTGTCCGCCATCTACATCACGCCCGAGCGCGCCAAGGTGGTGGACTTCACCGATCCCTACTACGCGGGCGGCCTGGTCGTGATGACCAAGAAGGACGGCCCGGTCAAGACGCTGAAGGACCTGGACGGCCGCAAGGTCTCGGTGCAGGTCGGCACCAAGTCGGTCAACTACCTGAAGGAACACTACCCGGCGGTGCAGCGCGTGGAAGTCGAGAAGAACCAGGAAATGTTCAACCTGGTGCAGATCGGCCGCGCCGAAGCCGCCGTGACCGGCAAGCCCGCCGCCAAGCTGTTCGCCCAGAGCACGCCGGACCTGACGGTGCTGAACGACCAGATCACCACCGAGGACTACGGCATCGCCGTACCCAAGAACAAGCCCGAGCTGACCCGTGAACTGAACGCCGCGCTGCAGAAGCTCAAGGCCGACGGCAGCTACCAGGCCATCGTCAACAAGTGGTTCGAGGCCCCCGCGAAATGAACCTGGATTTTTCTCCCGTCTTTGCCGACTTCGGCGCGCTGATCAATGGCGCCGTGGTCACCGTCGAGGTGACCGCGGGCGCCTTGCTGCTGGCCTGCGTCATCGGCCTGCTGGTGGGCGTGGGGCGCCTGAACCCCAAGCGCTACGTCATCTACAACCTGTGCAGCGTCTACCTGCTGCTGTTCCGCGGCACGCCGCTGCTGGTGCAGCTGTTCATCTGGTTCTTCGGCCTGCCGCATTTCGGCATCACCCTGCCGGCGTTCGCCTGCGGCGTGCTGGGGCTGGGCATGTATTCCGGCGCCTACGTGTCCGAAATCGTGCGCGGCGCGATCCAGTCGGTGGACCGCGGCCAGACCGAAGCGGCGCGCTCGCTGGGCATGTCGTCCGGCCAGGCCATGCGCATCATCGTGCTGCCGCAGGCGGTGGTGCGCATGATCCCGCCGCTGGGCAATGAATTCATCGCGCTGATCAAGAACTCGGCCCTGGTGTCGCTCTTGACGATCCACGACCTGATGCATGAAGGCCAGAAGATCATCAGCGTGTCCTATCGCTCGCTGGAAACCTATCTGGTGGTGGCGCTGATTTATCTGATCCTGACCACGGCCACCATGCTGGTGCTGCGCAAGGTTGAACACCGCCTGCGCGCGGGAGGGATGGTGCAATGAACTCCGCAATGAACTCCGCTACGACCCGGGCCGCGGACCCGCAAGAAATGATCCGCATCCGCGGCCTGCGCAAGTCCTACGGCGACCACGAAGTCCTGCGCGGCATCGACTTCGACGTGCTGCCGTCCCAGGTGGTGGTGGTGATCGGGCCCAGCGGTTCGGGCAAGAGCACCTTGCTGCGCTGCTGCAACGGGCTGGAAGTGGCGCAGACCGGCACCATCGACATCTGCGGCCAGACCTTGCTGGACCACGGCAAGCTGTTGCCCGAGGCCGAGCTCAACCAGCTGCGCATGCAGGTGGGCATGGTGTTCCAGGGCTTCAACCTGTTCCCGCACCTGTCGGTGCTGGACAACGTGACGGTCGGTCCGCGCAAGCTGCGCGGCATGGGCCGCGAAGAAGCCCACGCGCTGGCGGCAGACCTGCTGGACAAGGTCGGCCTGGGCCAGAAGATGTCGGCCATGCCGGCCAGCCTGTCCGGCGGGCAGAAGCAGCGCGTCGCCATCGCGCGCGCGCTGGCCATGCAGCCCAAGGTCATGCTGTTCGACGAGCCGACCTCGGCGCTGGACCCGGAGCTGGTGGGTGAAGTGCTGCAGGTCATGAAGCTGCTGGCCAAGGAAGGCATGACCATGATGGTGGTCACGCACGAAATGGGTTTCGCCCGCGACGTGGCCGACGTGGTGGCGGTGATGGACGGCGGCGTGATCCTGGAATCCGGCTCGCCCGACGTGATCTTCACCCAACCGCGCGAACCGCGCACCCGCGAGTTTCTGCAGGCGGTGCTGAACGCGGGGCAGGGGGCGGCATGAGCGTGGCGCAATTCGACCGAAGCTTGTGGAAGGCCCGCGACGACAGCGCCGAACAAGGCGACACGCGCCGCCTGGCGCATATCGTCGAAGCGGCCGCCGGCCAAGCCCGCAAAGGCGAGGCGGTGCTGCTGGGCTTTGCCTGCGACGCCGGCGTGGCCCGCAACCAGGGCCGCATCGGCGCGGCTGAAGGCCCGTCGGCCATCCGCAAGTTCCTGGCGGGCCTGCCGGCCCACGGCCTCACGCGCCTGCTGGACGCGGGCGACGTGGCCTGCGAAGGCGACCGGCTCGAAGACGCCCAAGAACAGCTGGGCCTGCGCGTGGCGGAACTGATGGAGCAGGGCGCCCGCCCGCTGGTGCTGGGCGGCGGCCACGAGATCGCCTGGGGCAGCTTCCAGGGGCTGGCGCGCTGGCTGGACGCCCGCGGCGACACGGAGCCCGTGCTGGTGCTGAACCTGGACGCGCACTTCGACCTGCGCACCGGACGGCCCGGCAGCTCCGGCACGCCGTTCGACCAGATTTCGCGCTATTGCGAGGAACGCGGGCGGGCCCTGCAATATGCCTGCCTGGGCGTATCGCGGCTGGCCAACACGCCGGCGCTGTATGCGCGCGCCGCTGAAGTCGGCGCCGTCTGGGTCGAGGACCGCGACATGCAGGAGCGCCACCTGGTGGCGCGCCTGGCCAACGTCGACGCCTTGCTGGCCCGGGCGCGCCACGTCTACCTGACCATCGACCTGGACGTGCTGCCCGCGGCGGTCATGCCCGGGGTATCGGCGCCGGCGCCCTATGGGGTGCCGCTGCCGGTGATCGAGGAAATCGTGCTGCGGGTCAAGGCCAGCGGCAAGCTGCGCCTGGCCGATATGGCGGAGTTCAACCCGCGTTTCGACCAGGACGGCCACGGCGCGCGGGCGGCCGCCCGCCTGGCCTGGCAGTTGTTGAACGATTGAGCGGACCGGCGCCTCATCCTTCGGATGGGGGGCAGGATCAGGCGGGGCGGTTTCCTGGGAGGAAACCGCCCCGTTTTTCATCCCCCTTATGGCGGGCGGAAGGGCTTGCGGCTTATGGCTGGCAGGCTGGACGCTGCCGATTTGGCGGCTTAGGATAAGGGCAGCATCAGGCTTGGGTTTGCGGCCCGTTCAACCGCCGCAACAGTTATATGCCCCTAATTAAAATATTTTCGTTTTAAATGGGGACGCTATAACTTTCGTGGATAAAATGGCGCAACTTTGTCAGGAGAGCCAGCTCATGTCTCAAACTCCCACCCACGCATTGCCGTCTTATCTGAACGCCGAGGACCTCGGTCCCTGGGGCAACTACCTGCAACAAGTCGACCGGGTCACCCCGTATCTTGGTTCGCTGGCGCGTTGGGTCGAGACCCTGAAGCGCCCGAAGCGTTCCCTGATCGTCGACGTGCCGATCGAACTCGACAACGGCAGCATCGCCCACTTCGAGGGCTACCGCGTCCAGCACAACACCTCGCGCGGCCCCGGCAAGGGCGGCGTGCGTTTCCACCAGGACGTCACGCTCTCCGAAGTGATGGCGCTGGCGGCCTGGATGTCGATCAAGAACGCCGCGGTGAACCTGCCCTACGGCGGCGCCAAGGGCGGCGTGCGCGTCGATCCGCGCAAGCTGTCGGCTTCTGAGCTCGAGCGCATGACGCGCCGCTACACCTCGGAAATCGGCGTCATCATCGGACCGTCCAAGGACATCCCGGCGCCCGACGTGAACACCAACGCCCAGACCATGGCCTGGATGATGGACACGTACTCCATGAACGAAGGCGCCACCGCCACGGGCGTGGTCACCGGCAAGCCGATCGCGCTGGGCGGCAGCCTGGGCCGCGTCGAGGCCACCGGCCGCGGCGTGTTCGTGGTGGGCTGCGAAGCCGCGCGCGACCTCAACATCGACGTGTCCAAGGCGCGCGTGGTGGTGCAGGGCTTCGGCAACGTGGGCGGCACCGCCGCCCGTCTGTTCCATGAAGCCGGCGCCAAGGTCATCGCCGCGCAGGACCACACCGGCACCGTCCACAATCCGGCGGGCCTGGACGTGCACAAGCTGCTGTCCTACGTGTCGCAGCATGGCGGCGTGGGCGGCTTCTCCGGCGGCCAGGCCATGGACAAGGCTGAATTCTGGACGCTGGAAACCGAATTCCTGATCCCGGCCGCCCTGGAAAGCCAGATCACCGCCGACAACGCCGCCAAGGTGCGCGCGAAGATCGTGGTGGAAGGCGCCAACGGCCCGACCACGCCGGAAGCGGACGACATCCTGGCCGAACACGGCGTGTACGTGGTGCCGGACGTGCTGGCCAACGCTGGCGGCGTGACGGTCAGCTACTTCGAATGGGTGCAGGACTTCTCCAGCTTCTTCTGGAGCGAGGACGAGATCAACCAGCGCCTGGAGCGCCTGATGCGCGAAGCCTACGCGTCGGTGTCGCAAGTGGCCAAGGAACACAAGGTCACGCTGCGCACGGCGGCGTTCATCGTCGCTTGCACGCGCATCCTGCAAGCGCGCCAGGTGCGCGGCCTGTACCCCTGATACCGGATACGGCGGGGCGTCCCCGGACGCCGCGCCGAGGAGGGCAGGGAGACAAAAACGGAAATCGCCCCGCAAGGGGCGATTTCCATTTGCGCGTCCGCAAGCGCAACGCGCACGAATAGCACACCGGTATTGCAGGCCTGCGGGCGCCGCGCGACGGCATGCGGGCTGTCGGCGGTGCGCCACATCCCGGGCGCTTTTTTGCGGCCTAGGGATTTTCCCAGCTTGCGTAACCAGAACTGACACATTGCGTCCCTAGAATTCGTTCCTGCCATGCGCCGAGCGCGCCGCACGCGATGCGTGCCAGCCCGGATGCGCATGTCTGTTCAATCAATGGGAATTTGCAATGAAAAAGACTTTGTTCGTCACCGCGATGCTGGCTGCCTTCGGCGCAACGGCGCAAGCGGAAACCTCGGTGACGCTCTACGGCCTGATCGATACGGGTATCGGCTACCAGCGCATCAAGGGCGACGGTTACCATGAGTCCAAGGTTGGCATGGTCAATGGCGTGTCCAGCGGTTCGCGCTGGGGCCTGCGCGGCGCCGAGGACCTGGGCGACGGCCTGAGCGCCGTGTTCACGCTGGAAAGCGGCTTCAACTCGGCCAACGGCACGTCGGGCCAGAACAGCCGCCTGTTCGGCCGCCAAGCCACCATCGGCCTGAAGAGCACCTCGTGGGGCCTTCTGGAACTGGGTCGTCAGACCAACATCGCCTCGAAGTACTTCGCCGCGATCGATCCGTTCGGCGGCAGCTACGGCCAGGCCAACGTCGGCGTGGCCTTCAGCGCCGCCAACACGGTCCGCTACGACAACATGGTGCAGTACTCGACGCCGTCGTTCAGCGGCCTGCAGTTCGGCATCGGCTATTCGTTCAATGCTTCCGACACGACCACCGCGCAGACCGGCTTCAAGACCGCCGACAACACCCGCGCCATCACCACCGGCCTGCGCTATGTCAGCGGCCCGGTGAACGTGGCGCTGACGTATGACCAGCTGAACCCGGCGAACCAGTTGAACGCCGATGCCACGCCCAAGTCGTGGATGATCGGCGGTTCGTACGATTTCGAAGTGCTGAAGCTGGCGCTGGCCTACGGCCAGACGCGTGACGGCTGGTTCACCGGCCAGGGCGCCAATGCCTTCGGCAGCGGCAGCCCCACGGCCAAGGGTTTTGGCACCAACGTCGCGGTGTCGGGCTTCAAGGCCAATTCCTACCTGGTGGGCCTGAGCGTGCCGATCGGCGGCGCCAGCAACCTCCTGGCGTCGTGGCAGCGCGCCGACACGGACAGCACCAAGCTGACCGGCGACGACGCCACCATGAACATCTACAGCCTGGGCTACACCTACAACCTGTCCAAGCGCACCAACCTGTACGCCTTGGGTTCGTATGCCACCAACTTCGCGTTCACCGACGGCGTGAAGAGCACGGTGGCCATGGTGGGCGTGCGTCACCGCTTCTAAGACGAGAGGCGCGCAAGGGCGGCGCGTGGGCGCCGCCCTGCCGCCGCGGTTGCACTGAGCGGACTGGGCGTCTTACCCGGCCACAGACGCGAAAAAAGCGGCCACCTCCCTAGCTCCATCCTCAGTCCGCTCAACCGAACCCCGGTTCGCTGCCGCAGGGAGCGCCCGCGCAGGCCGCGGGCGCTTCCGGGGGCGGCCTACGAAGCCGGCAGCAGTTCCGGCTTCAGGATCCCGCGCAGTTCCGCATAGGGAATGCTCAGCTCGGGTTCGCCGTGCGAATACGGCGCGATGGAATAGGCGTCGTACTTGACCACGATGCCGTCGCGCGTCAACGCGTAGTTGTCGCTTTCCTGGAACGGCCACATCTTGTTGTAGGCCGCCGGATCGCGGCGCGCGTCCGGATTGCCGGCCAGCCACTTGGCGTGCGCCTGGCGCAGCGCCGCCACGTATTGCGGATGGCGCCCCGGTATCAAGGCTTCTTCCAGGCTCATCACGCGGCCGCGGCTGCGTTCCCAGTTCAGGTACTGGGTGGCCGGAATGCCGTGCGCGGCGCCAGTAATGAATTGCTCGGTGTGCAGTTCCACGGCCACGACGTCACCCACCGTGTCCTTCACACTGGCCTTGAAATAGGTGGCGTCGCGCGGACGCGCGACCGACCAGAAATACTGCGTGTATTCGGACAGCGTGTCGTAAGGGCCGCGGCGGTTGGCGTCGGTGCCGGTCATGTAGGCCAGCACGTGGTCCACCAGCGCGGTCAGCTTGGGTATGCCTGGAAACGCGACGCTGTCGATTTCGATGCGGGGGCAATCGCCCTCGCAGCCCGGTTTGCTGGATGCCCACTTGATGCGCTCGGTGGACAGGTCGCCGACTTTTTCCGGCGTGGACGCCGAGGCCGGCGCCTGCGTGGCCAGGGTGATGTCGGCGGGCGGCGTGCTGCCGCAGCCCACTAGCGCCAGCAGGGCCGCGCCCAGGATGAGACCGCTTATCGCGCCTTGCGGCGTGAATGTGCGACGCATTGAAACTACCTCCAGAAAATCGGGGCGCGGCCGTTCAGGGCACCACGCCGGTCCATTCGGGCGTGGAGAACTTCTCGGCCGCCTGCGCTTGCGCGCGCGCCAGCGTGTCGCTGCCTATCTGCCCGGGGGTGAGACGGTGCAGGCCGGCAAAAGTTTCCACCATGCGGTCAATGATCACTTCCCGCGCCAGCCCGGTCTGGGTGCGCAAGGGATCGACGCGCTTCTTGGCGCTGGTGGTGCCTTTGTCCGACAGTTTTTCGCGGCCGATGCGCAGGACCTCGACCATTTTATCCGCGTCGATGTCGTAGGACATGGTGACGTGGTGCAGCACCGCGCCGCCGCGGCGGGCCTGCGCCGCGCCGCCGATCTTGCCGATGTCCGAGGCGATGTCGTTGAGCGGCTGGTACCAGGCCTTGATGCCCAGGCCCTGCAAGGCGGTCAGCACCCAGGCGTCCAGGAAGGCGTAGGACTCCTGAAAGCTCATGCCGTGCACCAGCGCCTGCGGGGCGCTGAGCGAATAGGTGATGGAGTTGCCGGGCTCCATGAACATCGCGCCGCCGCCGCTGACGCGGCGCACGACCTGGATGCCATGGCGGCGCGCGCCGTCGGGGTCGACTTCGTTCTTGAGCGATTGGAAGCGGCCGATCACGACCGCGGGCGCCGCCCATTCCCAGATGCGCAGGGTGGGCGGGCGCAGGCCGGCGCCGACCTCGTCGGTGATGACGGCGTCCAGCGCCATGTGCAGTACCGGGTCTTGCGGCCCTTCATGGATCAGTTGCCAGTCGTAGTCGTTCCAGTCGGTGCGCGTCATGCCAGCGCCCTCCGCAGCACCACGGCGACGGCCTCGGCCGAGAAGCCGAACATTTCGGCATCGGCGGGCAGCGCCGATTGCACGGCCAGCGCCAGTTCCAGTTCGCCGGCATCGGCCGGCAGGCCGTTCAGGCCGCTGTTGATGGCGTCCAGGGCCTCGGGCGGTTCAAGAAAAAAGTCGCCGCTGATGCGCACGTCGGCCAGGCGGCCGTCGCGCACTTCCAGATCCGCGACGACCAGTTTGCCGCCGGGGACTTTGTATTCGCCATGCATGGGCGTTCCTTCCAAATCAGTACTGAAAAACTACAGGCTGAGCTTCATGCCGTCGTGGCTGGCCTTGAAGCCCAGGCTTTCATAGAACCTGCGCGCATCGGGGCGGGCGCGGTCGGTGGTCAGCTGCACCAGGCTGCAGCCCTGGGTGCGGCATTGCTCGATCGCCCACTCGAACATCCTGCGTCCGAGGCCGGCGCCGCGCGAGGACGACGCGATGCGCACGCTCTCGATCTGCCCGCGCCACTGGCCCAGCCGCGACAGGCCGGGTATGAACGATAACTGCAAACAGCCGACCAGTTGCGAGTCCTGCTCGACCACGGCCAGGAATTGATTGGAATCCTGGCCGATTGCGGCAAAGGCGGCAGCATAGCGCGGGTCCAGCGGCAGCGCGGGATTCTCGCGCGTGGCGCCGAGCTCGTCATCGGCCAGCAGGGCGACGATGCCCGGCAGATCCCCCAGGCGCGCGCGGCGGAAAACCAGTTGCGGGTCGGGCATGGCGGCTCCTTCAGCGGGCGGTGTTCTGGGCGGTCTGGCCGAACAGGATGCGGCGCGATTCCTCGTCGCTGACGGAGGGCGCCGTATTGATGGTGTCGGCCAGGGCATAGGCGCGCTGCGTGGCGGGGCGGGCCGCAATGGCGTCGAACCAGCGCTTGAGGTGCGGGAACTCGTTCAGGTCCTGGCCCTGCTTGGCGTGCGGCACGATCCAGGGGTAGGCCGCCATGTCGGCGATGGAATAGTCGCCGGCGACGAATTCGCGGTCCGCCAGGCGCTTGTTCAATACGCCGTAGAGACGGTTGGTTTCCTTGACGTAGCGGTCGATGGCGTAAGGAATGCGCTCTTGCGCGTAGCCGGAAAAGTGGTGGTTCTGGCCGGCCATGGGACCCAGGCCGCCCATCTGCCAGAAGAGCCATTGCGACACCTCGGCGCGGCCGCGCAGGTCGGCGGGCAGGAAGCGGCCGGTCTTCTCGGCCAGGTACAGCAGGATGGCGCCCGACTCGAACAGCGAGATCGGCGCGCCGCCGCCGGCCGGGGCCTGGTCGACGATCGCCGGAATGCGGTTGTTCGGCGCGATCGCCAGGAACTCGGGCTTGAACTGATCGCCGCGGCCGATGTTCACCGGATGGATCTTGTAGGGCAGGCCGGTTTCTTCGAGGAACAGCGTGATCTTGTGGCCGTTGGGGGTGGTCCAGTAGTAGAGATCGATCATGGGATGTCCTGTGCGTTGCGCCGGCGGCGGCCGGCGCAGGGAAAAGCCATGATAGCGGGGCCGGGTTGGCGCCGGCCCCAATAACCGGGGGGCGGGTACGGGTTTGCCCCGGTGGCGGCCCGGGGCTTGCCCATGCCGCGGCCCGCATTCAGGCCGTGCCCGCGCGCGGCCGCCCCGGCAGGCGCCAGCTCCAGTTCAGGCTCACGCCCGCCGCCGCCAGGAAGATCATGGCCACGCCCGCGATCTGCGTGGCGTCCATGCGGTGTCCGTAGACCACGAAGTCCAGCAGGATGGCGACGGCGGGATAGATGAAGCTCAACGCGGCGGTGGACGTGGTCGGCAGCTTCTGGATGGCCGAGTACATCAGGATGTACATCAGGCAGGTGTGGATCAGCCCCAGCGCCACCAGATAGCTCCATTGCAGGGGCGCGGCGGGCAGGGCGTTGAAGTCCGCCATGGGCAGCAGCATCACCGCGCCCAGCGTCACCTGCACCAGCGCCAGCACCTGCGGCGGAATGTGCTTGAGCCGCTTGACGATGATGGCGGTGACGCCATAGAGCGCCGCCGCGCCCAGCCCCAGCATCAGCCCCGACAGGTAGGCCCGGCCGTCCGCGCCGCCCGCGTCGGACAGGCGCAGCACCAGCATCAGGCCGGCGAAGGCCAGCACGGACCAGGCCAGCTTGCCGCGCGTGGGCCGTTCGCCCAGGAACAGCACGCCCAGGCCGATCAGGAAGAAGGGCTGCACGTTGTAGACCGCGGTGGCCAGCGAAATGGACGCCAGCCGGTAGGCGGAAAACAGCAGCACCCAGTTCAGCACCAGCGCGGCGCCCGCGGCCAGGGCCAGCGCCAGCGTGCGGGCGGTAAACAGGCCCGGCTTGAGCAGGCCGCGCGCCCAGCAATACAGGAACAGGGAGAGGGCGCCGAACACGCAGCGGAAGAAAACCACGTTCCAGGCGCTTTGCCCCGACTCCAGCACAAACACTCCCAGGGTGCCGGACAGGGTCATCGCCGCGGCCATCTGGGCCAGGCCCACGCGTTCTGATGAGGGATTCATGAGGGTTCTCCAGGGCCGTGCGGCCGCGATGTTCGATGGAGAAATTATCCCAGGCGGATCAAGCTGGTTATATGATGTTGATGTGGTGAATCGATTCCGAAACCTTTGTTTAGGTGGAATTTATGCAAAACGACCTAAAAAGTGAAAGCCCGGTCCTGGACGGCATCGACCGCCGCCTGGTGGAGACGCTGACGGCCAATGCGCGCACCACCACGGCCGACCTGGCGCGCCAGGTCGGGATGTCCGCGCCCAGCGTCGCGGACCGCTTGCGGCGGCTGGAAGAGTCGGGCGTGATCCGCGCCTATACCCTGGACGTGGACCCGGTGGCGCTGGGCTACGCGCTGGAGGCCATCGTCCGCATCCGCCCCTTGCCCGGGCAGCTACGCCACGTGGAAGGCCTGATCCAGGAAATCCCGGAATTCGTGGAATGCGACAAGGTGACGGGCGACGATTGCTTCATCGCCCGCGTGGTGCTGCGCTCGATCTCGCATCTGGACGGCATCCTGGAGCGCGTGACCGAATACGCCGAAACCAACACCGCCATCGTCAAGTCGCACACGGTGCGCCGCCGGTTGCCGCCGCTGCGCTGACGCGCGGCTCAGACCGGCGCGGACAGCGCCTTTTCGATGTCGTCCTTGATGCCGGCCGGCGTGTCGGTGGGCGCGTAGCGCTTGATGACCTGGCCGTCGCGGCCCACCAGGAACTTGGTGAAGTTCCACTTGATGCCCTCGGTGCCGAAGACGCCGGGCTTCTCGCCCTTGAGCCAGCGGTACAGCGGATGGGCGTCCTCGCCGTTGACGTTGATCTTGGCGTAGAGCGGGAAGGTGATGTCGTACTGCGTGCTGCAGAAATTGCGGATTTCGGCTTCGTCGCCGGGTTCCTGGTGGCCGAACTGGTCGCAAGGAAAGCCCAGCACCGCGAAGCCGTCGTCGTGGAACGAGCGGTAGAGTTCTTCCAGGCCGGCGTACTGCGGCGTGAAGCCGCATTTGGAGGCCACGTTCACCACCAGCAGCACGCGGCCGCGGTAGGTGTCCAGGGACTGTTCCGTGCCGTCGATGGCGCGGGCGGAAAAATCGTACAGGGTGCTCATGCGGGCTCCTTAGGCGTCCGAACGCGAGGGCGTCAGCGCGCCGGCTTGTTGTCCAGCGAGTGTAGCCCCGGCGTCGCGACCGTAGTAGCGCGTACCCCACAAGGTCAGCAGCAGGACGGCGGCGGTGATGCCGGCCGACATCCAGGGCAGGTCCGTCAGCGGCAGGCCGTGGCCCAGCGCCACGCTGCCCAGCCAGGCGCCGCCCGCATTGCCCAGGTTGAATGCGCCCTGATTGAGGGTCGACGCCAGGTTGGGCGCGTCGGCCGCCTGGTCCACGATCAGCGTCTGCAGCAACGGCACGACGGCAAAGCCCAGCACGCCCCAGATGAAGGTCATGACCAGCATGGGGGCCAGCGCGTGGATGGCCTGGCTGAGCGCCAGGAACACCAGCAGCAGGCCAATGAAGATGCGGCGCAACGACACTTCCAGGTTGCGGTCGCCCAGTTTGCCGCCCAGGGTGCTGCCCACCGTCAGCGCCACGCCGAAGAGCAGCAGCACGCCGGTGACGCCGCGTTCGGACACGCCGGTCACTTCGCGCAAGAGCGGCGCGATGTAGGTCAGCACGCAGAACAGCGCTGCGGAGGCAAGCACGCTGGCGGCCAGCGGCCAGACCACCCGCGCGTCGCGCAGCACCTTGAATTCGCGCAGGATGTTGCCGGGCTGCATGGGGATGCGCGCCGGCAGCCAGGCAGCCAGCGCGGCCACGGCCAGCAAACCGATGCCGCTGACCACCCAGAACGTCGAGCGCCAGCCGGCCACCTGACCCAGCGCCGTGCCCAGCGGTACGCCCAGCACATTGGCCAGCGTCAGGCCGGTGAACATCAGCGCGATGGCGCTGGCGCGCTGGTTGCGCGCCACCAGGTCCGCGGCCACCACCGCGCCCAGGCCGAAGAAGGCGCCATGGCAGAACGCGGTGAACACGCGCGCGGCCATCAGCAAGCCGTAATTCGGCGCCAGCGCGCACAGCAAATTGCCCACCACGAAGGTGCTGGCCAGGCCGATCAGCGTGGCCTTGCGCGGCAGCCTGGCGGTAATGATGGCCATGATGGGCGCGCCGATCACCACGCCCATGGCGTAGCCGGTGATCAGCAGGCCGGCGATGTCGATGCTGACTTGAAGGTCCTGGGCGACGTTGGGCAGGAGGCCCATGATGACGAACTCGCTGGTGCCGATGCCGAAAGCGGCGGCGGCCAGCGCGATGAGGTGCAGGGGCATGGGAGAAGGGCCGGGACGAAAGGGAGGGCCGCGGCGGCAATGACTGGGCAAGGACGGAATTCTAGCGCAGGCTAGACCAGCTTCAGGTCCACGGGCGCGACGCCCGGAAACACCTGCGCCAGCCGCGCGCGGTCCAGCCCGTACAGCCGCGAGAACAGGCCGGCGAACACGGCGCGGTACTCATTCAGCACGGGATAGTCGCGGTCCTGGAACAAGGTCTCGCGCTTGACCTCCACCTGGCGGCCCGCGATGCGTCCGCCGCGCACATTGCCGCCCATGATCCAGTAGACCGTGCCGTGGCCGTGATCGGTGCCCTTGTTGCCGTTCTCGCGGAAAGTGCGGCCGAATTCGCTGATGACCACGACCGTGGTCTGCTTCCAGGCCGGGCCCATGGCGTCGGCATAGGCGGCCAGCGCCCGGCCCAACTGGCCCAGGCGGTTCGACAACAGGCCGCTGGCGGCGCCCTGGCCGACGTGGGTGTCCCAGCCGCCGACGTCGACGAAACCCAGGTTGTAGCGGTCGGTCATGAAGCGCGCGATGCGGCGCGCCTCCTGTTCCAGCCTGTCGGCCGACACGGCGTTGCCGCTGGCGGCCTGCATTTCCGCGTCGATCTCCTCGCGCGCCGCGTCCATGACGCGCTGTCCCTCGGCGACCGAGGCATGCAGATCGGTGTTCCGGTACATGGACTCGATGACGCGGTTGTCGTCCGCCGTCAGCCGCGACTTGCGCGCGGCGCCGATCAGGTCGACGTTGGGCACGGGTTCGTCGCCGCGGAATATCTGCGGCACCTCGCTGGTGAATGCGGCGGGTCGGGTCCGGCCCGTGTTCAGCGTCGCCGCGAGCCGGTTCAGGAAGCCCGAACGGTAGTCGCCGCCCTTGCTCGCGCCTTGCCCCAGTTCGATGCTGTTCTGGGTTTCGAAATGGCTGCGGCTGGTGTCGTCGGTGCCGGCGAACGGCAGGAACGCGAGTTGGCGCCTTTCGTAGTAGGGCAGCAGGCTTTCGGCCAGTGCCGGGTGCAGGGCCCAGCCGTCGCTCAGGGGCAGGGCGGCGCCGGGGCCGCCGCCCGGGCGGGCAATGGCGATGTTGGGCCGGGATTCGTAATAGAAGTCGCTCGTGGCCGGCACCAGCAGGCTGGCGGCGTCGTAGGCGCCGCGCATGAAGACAAGCAGCAGGCGGTTGCCGGAAGCGGCGGGGGCGGCGTACAAGCGGCTGCTGCCCAGCGCCAGCGGTGCGGAGGCCATCAGTTGCAACAGGCGGCGGTCCATGATCCGTTCCCTTGTTCTTGTCCTGCGGGCGCTTCAGCGGCGCATGAATTCAGGCGAGGCCAGCAGATAGAGGTTGGCGTCCCGGAACGATCCTGCTTGCGCGATGGCCTCGCGCGTGGCGGGCGACAGTCCGGCGAACAGGCCGTTGCCCTCGTTTGCCTTCAGCAGGTTCGGCAGGCGCGGCGGATTGGCCGGCGCGGCGCCGTCCTCCTGATACAGGGCCTTGGCCGCGCCAACCACCGCGCCGGCGACCTCGAAGCGCACGGCCATCTGCCCGGACCCGGACCAGTCCGCCTTGCCCATCGGATAGCCGTCAGGCGTCAGGCGCTGGTTCAGCGGCTGGCCGAGCTGCTTCAGCATACCCAGGCCCGGCTGGGGATTCAGGATCGGCGGCATGTCGCCATAGGCCAGCCGCAGCGACGAATAGACGTAGTGCACGGCATCCTTGAACACGCCGGTCTTGAGCGAGGCCGCGAACTCCGGCGACGCGAACAGCGTGCGCAGGGTGGCGGCGATGTCGCCGTCGGCGGCGAGGAAGGTCTTGCTCATCTTGCCGACCAGCGTCGCGGGCGGATTGTCGCCCATGAAGTAGGCGGCGAGCTTGCCGCTGACATGCCTGGCGGTGGCCGGGCTGCGGGCCAGCAGATCGGCCGCCTCGTCCACTTCCCGAATCCCGGCCGCGGCTATGCGATGGCCCAGGAACGTCTTGTCGCCCTGGTCGTGGCGCGCGGGGTTGAAGAGGAACAGTCCTTCCTGCACGACCTGCGCACGCCATTGCGGCCGGACCTTGGGCGGTTCGGGCTTGGCGGCGACGCCCATGCCGGTCAGGATGCGGGCCAGTTCCTGCACGTCGGCCTGCGTGTATCCGCCGCCCACGCCCAGCGTATGCAGTTCCATCAGCTCGCGCGCGTAGTTCTCGTTGATCTTGCCGGCGACATTCTGCGCATTGTCCAGATAGATCAGCATGGCAGGCGCGCGCATGGTGGCCTTCAGCAGGTCGCCGAACTTGCCCAGCGCATGCGGGCGGATGGCTTGGTCTTCGTATTGCGAAAGAAAGATGCCCACGTCGCCTTTCTGCAGGTCGATATTGAAGTGGTTCATCCAGAACCAGGTCATCTGGTCCTGCAACTGCCTGTCCGAATACAACGCGCGCCACACGGCGCGCTGGTTGACCTCCGCGGCCCGCTGCAGCGAAAACTGGCGGGCTTCGCGCATGGCTTTCTGCTGTTCGTCCGGCGGCAGTTTTTTGGCCGCGGCGCGCATGTCCAGCTGGGTCGCGCGCGCGTCCTCGTCGGAGCGCTGCGAGATCGAGAGCGCGTCGATGCGCTCCTGCACCGCCGGCGGCAGCTTGCCTTCGGCGGCGGGGCGCAGTTGCGCCTGCAGGTAGCGTTCGGGTCCCATCTTCTGGATGCGGGCCAGCTCGGCAGGCGTTGCGCCCCAGGTCACGCGGTTGACCAGGGCGGCTTCGCCCGTCCGGTTGTCGGGTTCCGCTTGAGCCAGCGCGGTCGCCGCCAGCGGCAGCAGCAGCAGGGGCGTGGCGCGCAGCAGGCGCAGGCACAAGAGCTTCATGGGGCGGATACCTTGCGGAAGGCAACTTGAGGTAAGACAGGATAGTCCCCAATGAATTCACCCCGGCCCGGCATTGAAACGCGCCGAAATGGGTTTCTGCGTGGACACCTGCGCGGATGTCCGCGCCATCCCGCCCATCTCCGCGCGCGGCGCGGGGCCTTTGCGCGGATCGCGGCGCGGCCGTCCTATCATGTGCGCATCGCAGCAATGCACGAGCGCCCGCAGGAGGCCGACCATGGAAGGAATGACCCAACGCCTGGAGGCGATGCTGGCCAAGGGCACGGACAACATGCTGTTGCGCTTTTCGCTGGGCAAGGCCTATGCGGAGCAAGACTGCTTCCGCGAGGCCGAGACCCATCTGCGCGCGGCGCTGGCGTTCGATCCCGCCTATTCGGTGGCCTGGAAATGGCTGGGCAAGGCTTGCCTGGGACAAGGCGACAAGGCCGGCGCGCGCGCCGCCTGGGAGTCAGGCTTGCAGGCCGCGCAGGCGCGCGGCGATCAGCAGGTGGTGAAGGAGTTGCAGGTGTTCATCAAGCGGCTGGACAAGGAGGCCGCGGCCGGCGGTTGACGCGCGGACGCGGCGCGGGGCCATGCCGGGCAACAGGCCTAGGCGGCCGGGTGCGCAGGCCGCGGCTGGGCGCGCGCGATCCGCAATACCTCGATGGCGTGGCGCAGATCCTCTGTTTCGACCCGCTGCGCAACCGTTCCAGGCGCGTCCGCGATGCCGGTGTGCACGTCGCGGGCCAGTCCGACCAGGTTCCTGCGCGTGGCCTCCAGCGAAAACCTGAGCGCGCCGGTTTCATCGTCCGGATTGCCTGGCGCCAGCGGCGTGCCCAGATTGCCGGCGGCGATCTGCCGAGTGAAGTCGGTGGCCGTGTTCAGCAAGCCGGAAAGCGTGCGGGCGTAGGCCCAGCCCGAAGCGAAGATCAGGCAGACGCCGGCCGCCAGTACCGCAGCAGCCAAGGCCAGTTGTTCGATATTCAGATTGGCCGCCATGCCGTGCAGCGCGATGCCGCCAGCGGCGAGGAACAGCGCGGACGAAAGTCCCGCCCAGGCCAGCATGCGCGCGCGTATGCCCGACGCCCGCCAGTCGCGCAGACGCGCCAGCAGGCCTCCCGGCACGATCCGTCCCGCGCGCAATCGCAAGCCGCCGGTAATGCCGGTGCGCAGGCGCCGGTAGGCGCTGTCTGCCGTCGCGATCTGGGCGCGCGTCGGCTTTACGCGCACGCAGGCATAGCAGACGGTGACGCCGCGCTCCACCACCGGGGTGATGCTGGCCAGCGACCAATAGTGGCCGCCGTGCTTGCGCCGGTTCTTGATCACGCCCGTCCAGGACTGGCCGCGCTGTATCGTGCGCCACAGGTCGTCGTAGGCGGCCAGCGGCATGTCGGGATGGCGCATGGTGTCATGGCCCTTGCCCATCAGGTCCGCTTGCGTGTAGCCGCTGACCTCCAGGAAGGCGGGATTGGCGTAGATGATGCGGCCGCGCGCGTCGGTGCGGGTGATGAGGCACTGCTCGTCGTGCAGCGTGTATTCCTGGTCGTGGACCTGCGGATGGTCGCGCATGGCTGTGTCGTCCTGCGATCGGCGTTGGCGGGATGTCGCAGACCGATCATCCGGGACGCGGACGGAAGCGGCGTTGACCTAGGTCAAGCGCGGCCGACGTCGTTCCCGCCCGCGGCCAGCGCTCAGGCCGGCGGCAGCCCGCTGAACGCCTCCAGCGCGCGCAGCCGGCTCTGGGCCAGGTCGACAATGGGCAGAGGATAGCCAGCGGCGGCGCGCTCCATGGGGCTGGGGTCATGGATGGCGCGGCTGTCCAGATGCGCCAGTTCCGGCAGCCATTCGCGCAGGAACACGCCGTCCGGATCGAACTTGCGCGACTGCGACAGCGGATTGAAGATGCGGAAGTAGGGTACGGCGTCCGCGCCCGTGGAGGCGCTCCATTGCCAGCCGCCGTTGTTGGCGGCGAGATCGCCGTCCACCAGCTGCGCCATGAACCAGGCTTCGCCCAGCCGCCAGTCGATCAGCAGGTTCTTGGACAGGAACATGGCCGTCACCATGCGCAGGCGATTGTGCATCCAGCCCAGCGCCAGCAACTGCCGCATGGCCGCGTCGACGATGGGAATGCCGGTCTGGCCCTGCTGCCAGGCATACAGGTCCTCCGGCGCGTCGCGCCACGGCACCGCGGCAGTTTCCGGCTTCATGGGCTGGTGCATGGACAGCACGGGGTAGGCGGCCAATAGATGCTGGTAGAACTCGCGCCACAGCAATTCGTTGATCCAGGTGGCGGCGCCGCGCTTGCCGCCTTCCACCTCGCCATGGTTGGCGGTCAGCGCGGCGCGCAAGGCCTGGCCCGGCGACAGCACGCCTGCCGCCAGATAGGGCGACAGGCAGCTGGTGGCGGGCAGCGAGGGAAAATCGCGTTCTTCCTGGTAAGCGTCAATGACGCCGTCGGCAAAGGCGTCGAGCCGTTCGCTGGCCGCGTGCTCCCCGGCAGGCCAGAGCGCGCGTACGGGCTCGGCGGGCGCGTCGAACCCTTCGAAGGCCGCGGGCAGCGGATCCGCCGGCCAGGGCGGCGGGGTCTGCGCGCGCGGGGCCGGCAGGGCGCGCAGCGGCGCCGTGCGCAGCCGTTCGCGGCAGGCGCGCGCGTAAGGGGTATAGACGCGGTAGCACTCGCCCTTGCCGGTCAGCACCGTGCCGGGCCGCAGCAGCGAAGCGCCATGATGCAGCGTCCAGTCCACGTCCAGGGTCCGCAGGCGGGCGGCGACCGCGGCATCGCGGCGGCGTTCATTGACGGCCCATTCGGCGTTGACGTGAACCTGGCCGATGGCGTGGTCGCGGCAGAAAGCGGCCAGCGCGTCCGGCGCCTGGCTCCAGTCATGCACCGTCAGCAGCCGCAGCGGAATGCCCAGGCGGCCAAGCTCGCGCGAAAGTTCGCGCAGATTGCGCAGCCAGAAATCGACCTTGGCCGGCGCGTCGCCATGCAGCCGCCATTGGCCGGGCGCGGCCAGGAACAGGGCGGTGACCGTGCCGGCTTCGGCGGCGGCGGCCAGGGCAGGGTTGTCATGCGCGCGCAGGTCGGTGCGCAGCCAAAGCAGCGTGTTCATGGGCGGTCCAGGGCAGGGGGCGGCGAGGCTGGCATTCTATATTGCGCCCGCCGCGCGGACGCGCCGGCAGACCGGTCTTGGAAGACGATGTAAAAACTACGAGTAGATGTGTCCTGGCCTGCCCAGGCCGGCGCCGCCGGCCTCGCGGGGGAAAGCGCTCGGCGCGGCCGGATCGCGGCGCTTTGCGGTCAAACCATGAAACACGCTGGCGCGCCGCGGATATTGACGCGGCCTGGACCCCGCCATGTAATTCAAATAAACGACTAGAGCAAGATGAACGCTATGGGAAATCTGATGGACCTACGCCCGTCTTTTCTGAGGGGCCGCACACCCGCAGGCAACGCGTCCCGCGACGTCTTGCAAAAGCTCTGGCGCTCGGTGGATCTGCCCGACGAATCGCTGGAGCACGTGGTGTTGACTGGCGCCGATCCGGTAGTCCCATCGTCCTTCGCCGTCGGCGCCGCGGCGCAGACCAGCCTGGCTGCGGCCGCGCTGGCCGCGGCGGAAATCTGGAATTTGCGCGGCGGCGCCAGACAGCAGGTCGCCGTCGACATGCTGCACGCGGCGCAGGAATGCCGCAGCCACTACACGATCAACGGCATCACGCCCAATCCCTGGGACCCCATCACCGGGCTGTATCGCTGCGGAGACGGGGGCTGGGTCCGCATCCACGCCAATTTCGCCCATCATCGCGATGGCGCGCTGGCGCTGCTGGGCTGTCCGGCTGGCGAAGACACCACCCGCGCCATGGTCGAGCGCGCCTTGAGCCGCTGGAAGGCCTTGGACTTCGAACAGGTGGCCGCCGACGCGGGGCTGCCCGTGGCCGCCATGCGCAGCTTCGACGAATGGGACCGCCATCCCCAAGCCCTGGCGGTGGCCGCCCAGCCTCTGCTGACCATCGAGCGCATCGGCGAAGCCGATCCGCGGCCCTGGCCCAAGTACGGCAACGGCGCCCGGCCGCTCAAGGATATCCGCGTGCTGGACCTGACCCGCATCATCGCCGGACCGGTCTGTGGACGGGCGCTGGCGGCGTACGGCGCCGACGTGATGCTGCTCAACTCCCCGCATCTGCCCAACATCGACAACATCATCGACACCAGCCGCGGCAAGTTGTCGGTGCTGGCCGATCTGGATACGGCCGACGGCCGCATCGCGCTGGGCAACCTGTTGCGCAGCGCGCACGTGTTCGTGCAGGGCTACCGCCCTGGCGGCCTGGCCGCGCTGGGCTTCGGCCCGCAGGACGCGGCGCGCCTGCGTCCGGGCATTGTCTACGTGTCCTTGACCGCCTATGGCGACAAGGGTCCATGGGCTGGCCGCCGCGGCTTCGATTCCCTGGTGCAGACCGCCACGGGCTTCAACCACGGGGAGGCGCAGGCCGCGGGCCAGGACGCGCCCAAGCCCATGCCCATGCAGATCCTGGATCATGCCTCGGGCTACCTGATGGCGTTCGGCGCGCAAGCCGCGCTGGCGCGCCAAGCGACCGAAGGCGGCAGCTGGCATGTGCGCGTGTCGCTGGCGCAGACCGCGCATTGGCTGCGCGGCCTGGGCCGCGTCGAGGGCGGCTTGGCCTGTCCGATGCCAGGTTTCGAGGGCCTGCTGGAAACCGAGCCCTCTGGCTTTGGCGAGCTGGTGGCGCTGCGCCACGCCGCGCAGTTCTCCGATACGCCGGCCCGTTGGACGCGTCCGTCCAGCCCGCCCGGCACGCATCCGCCGGTCTGGCCGTTCAACTAGGAAGGCCGGCTCAGCCTGCGCTCTCTGTGCTCAGCCTTGGCTGAGCCGTCCCCATCACTCTGCAACACGAGTCCGCCCGATGCTGCCATGCCCGCAGTCATCGGGTTTTCTGTTATGGAATAAAGAAATTACATATTGATATCAACAGTTATATAAATAGCATGTCGTCATATTTTGTCATTATTAAGTAACAAGAATCCCGGGGCGTGATTGCTTTGAGCGCTGGCAGGACTTCGTCCTGCATATGACTCAGAACGAATCCGCCAATGCCGCACTTCAGTAGTTTGGCGGCTCTGCCTGGTTGGCGCATTGCCCGCCCGCGGGATTCCTATCAGACAAGGTCATGACGATGCTGAAGCCATCCAAGGCACACGCTTGGTGCAGAGCGGCTGCGCGCCAAGTCAGAAAGGCGCTCTGCACGGCGCTTTCCGGTTTGCTGCTGTTCCAGGGGTGCACCGCGCCGCTGGCCGGCGAACAACGCCAGCCGTTCCCCGGCGCCGAAGGCCGCGCCGCATCCGCCAGCGTTGCAGTTCAGGACGGAGATCGGGCGAAGGATCCAGGCGCGGCCGCAGCGAACGCGCCGATTCCCGCAGGCATGGAGCCCGCGCCCGATCTGGAAGGGCGCCCCTTGCCCGCCAATCCCAATCAAATGGCAAGCGCGGACGCCAGGTCGACGGCCAGCGGCAAGGCCATCGGCGTAGCCAAGCAGGCTGCGGAAAACTGGCTGGGCCAGTTCGGCACCGCCAGGCTGGACCTCTTGGGCAACTTCCACGGCGCAGGCCTCGACATGCTGTTCCCGCTCCACGATTCTGGGACGGGTCTGATTTTTTCCCAGTTCGGCGCGCGGCGGACCAACCTGCTGCAAGAGTCCTATCGGACCACGGTCAACCTCGGGCTGGGCTACCGCCATTTCGGCGACGGCTACATGGTCGGCGGCAACGCCTTCCTGGACCAGGACGTGTCGCGCGGCCACCGGCGGCTGGGTCTGGGTGGCGAATGGTGGGCGGACTATCTGAAGCTCAGCATGAACGGCTACTTCCGGCTGAGCGACTGGAAGCGTTCGCCCGACGCGCGGGACTATCAGGAACGTCCGGCCAGCGGCTGGGATATCCGGACCGAAGGCTATCTGCCGCAGTATCCGCAGCTGGGCGGCAAGCTGATGTTCGAGAAGTACTACGGCGAAGAGGTCGGGCTGTTCGGCGCCAGCAACCGGCAACGCAACCCCAGCGCCTGGACCCTGGGCGTTTCCTATACGCCGGCGCCGCTGGTCACGCTGGGCCTGGACCATCGCATGGGGCAGGGCGGGCAGTCCGACACCAGCTTCAAGCTGGGCCTGAAGTACGCGCTCGGCGTGCCATTGGCCAGGCAGTTGCAGCCGGGCGAAGTCGCGCGCAGCCGCAAGCTCGCCGGCATGCGCATGGATCTGGTGGAACGCAACAACGAAATCGTCCTGGAATACAAGAAGAACGATCCCATGACGATACAGTTGCCGGCGGCCGCTTCCGGGTATCCGCAGACGGTCGTCAGTTTCCCGGTAACGCTGGCGGGCGCGGATGCCGCGCCCAGGATCGAATGGTCCGGTTCCGCGGCGCCGTTTGCGATGCCATACAGCGGCGGCGCATCCGCATCGCTGACGCTGCCGGACTACCGCAGCGGCGGCGTCAACAGCTATCAGCTGATGGCGTCCGCCACCGATGCGCATGGCCGCAGGATCCGTTCCAACATCATGAATGTCAGCGTCAATCCGCTCAGCGTCAGCGTGGTCCGCTCCAAGGCCGCCGCCATGGCGGACGGCGTCGACAGCGTCAGGTTCACGGCCCAGGTTCGCGGCATTCAGGCCGAACCCATGGCGGGGCGCATCGTCACATGGGCTGTGCAGGGACCAGGCACGATCCAGGAGTCCTCGGACCGCACCGACGCCGATGGCATGGCGTATGCCCTGGTCAGCAGCACTGCCGCGGGCATGATCGGGGTCGAGGCGATGGAAGAGCACGGGTTCAAGGGCAGGAGCGAGGCGGAGTTCCTTGAAGCGCCGAGCGCGGCCAGCGTGGCGCAGCTCGTTGCGGAGCCCGCGTCCATTCTTGCAAACGGCAGGGACAAGACGGTACTGAAGGCGACGGTCAAGGACGGCAAGGGCAATGCGGTAGGCGCGGGCGTGGCGGTGAGCTGGACTGCCACCGGCGGGCGGCTTTCCAGCAACAGCAGCAATACCGACGCGAACGGCATCGCCGTGGTGGAACTGCTGTCCGCCACCGTTCCAGGCGTTGCGGCCATCACCGCCAAGGCCGGCCCCCAGGATCCGGGAAAGACGGGGTCCGTTGCCTTCCTGCTCGATGCATCCGAGGCCCAGGTGCTGCGGCTCACGCCAAGCAAGACTACCGCCTTGGCCGACGGTCTGGACACGGTGACCTTTACCGCCACCGTGGCGGATGGCCGCGGCAATCCGGCAGGGGCGGGCATCGCCGTCAACTGGAACGCCAGCCTGGGCATGTTGGGCGCCACTTCCAGCAACACCGACGCGAGCAGCCAGGCCACAGTCGTGCTGACCGCGCCGACCGCGGCTGGCGAGGCGACGATCACCGCCCGGGCCGCAAGCGGCGACCCGGGCAAGACCGCCGCGGTTGCCTTCGTCGCGGACACCGCGACCGCGCGCGTTGTCCAGCTCACGCCCAGCCAGGCCAGAGGTACGGCCAATGGCGCGGATGCCGTGGTTTTCACCGCCATGGTCGAAGATGGCCGCGGCAATCCGGTGGGGGCGGGCGTCACCGTCAACTGGAGCGCCAGCCTGGGGACGCTCGCCGTTACCAGCGTCACCAATGCCAGCGGCCAGGCTTCGGCCTTGCTGATCGCGCCTATCGTTCCCGGCACGGCGACTGTCACTGCCCGGGCGGCGGCTGGCGATGCCGGCAAGACCGCCTCGGCCGTGTTCGCGGCGGACGAACTGAGGGCCCGCGTGGCCGCACTCAGCCCAAGCAAGATCACCGGCCTGGCCAATGGCACCGACACCGTCACGCTCACGGCCACGATCGATGATGGCCGCGGCAATCCGGTGGGGGCGGGCATCGTGGTCAATTGGAGCGCCGATCGGGGCACGATAGGCGCTTCCAGTATCACCAATGCCAGCAGTCAGGCCACTGTCGTCCTGACCGCGCCTACCGCGACCGGCGCGGCGACTGTCACCGCCAAGTGCGCGCCGGCCCGCCAGGCGAAGAGCGCCGGCGGAGATCCGGGCAAGACCGCCGCCATCGATTTCATCGCTGACGCCTCCAGCGCCCACGTCATCGAGCTGGCCGCGGGCAAGACCGACGCGGTGGCCAACGGCGCCGACACCGTGACCCTCCGGGCCGTCGTCGTCGACAGGCAAGGCAATCGGGTCGGCGCAGGTGTGACCGTCAACTGGAGTACAAGTCTGGGCCAGCTCCAGACGGCCACCACGACCGATAGCAAGAGCGAAACCACGGCCGTTCTGATTGCGCCGACTTCCACGGGCGTCGCGACGGTTACCGCCAAGGCCGCGGGCGGCGATGCGGGGCAGGTTGTGTCCGTCACCTTCATGGCCGACGCGTCGACCGCCCGCGTGGCGACAGTCGCGGCGAGCAAGACGAGCGGCTTGGCCGATGGCATGGATACCGTGACCTTCACGGCCACGGTTGCGGACGCCAAAGGCAATCCGGTGGGGGCGGGCGTCGCGGTCAACTGGGGGGCCAGCCTGGGCAAGCTGGCTGCGACGGTCAGCAAGACCGACGCCCATAGCCAAGCCTCGGTTGTATTGACCGCGCCGACCGCTGTGGGCACTGCGAGCGTCAACGCCCGGGCCGCGGGCGGCGACGCGGGCCAGACCGCCACGATAGCCTTTGTGGCCGATGCCTACAGCGCGCGCGTGGTGAGTTTGGCAATTAGTAGCGGTAGGACGACGGTACGGGCCAACGGTACAGACACTGTCTTCCTCTGGGCCTATGTGAAGGACGCCAGGGGCAATCGCGTGGCGGGGGCCACCGTCGACTGGGCCGCCAGCATAGGCAGCCTGGATAGTGCTACGAGCGTCACCGACGCCCAGGGCGAGGCCCAGGTCAAGCTGGTGTCGACGGTCGCCGCTCGGGTTTTGACGAGGGCCCGGGTAGGAACGGCGGATCCGGGCAGGACCTCGCTCGTCTTCTTCGAGGCCGACCCCACCAGCGCCCGCGTGGTCGCGCTCACCCAAAGCAAGACCAACGGCGTTGCCGACGGCGCCGATACGGTGACCTTTACCGCCACGGTACAGGACGCATACGGCAATCCGATGATTGGGTGGAACAGCAACGGCTATGCAATGGGTGGCGACATGGTTGTCAACTGGACCGCGTCCGGCGGCACGCTGGCCGATGCTGTCAGCAGCCCCGACGCCAGCGGCAAGGCCACGATGGTACTGACCGCGCCGAAGGCTGCCGGCAACGTAAATGTCACCGCCGCGGCCTCGGGGCGGGACGCGGGCAGGGTAGCCAGCGTGACCTTTGCGCCCGCTACGCCCAGCACCCGCGTTGGCAGCGCCTCGGCCAGCAAGACCAGCATCGTAGCCAATGCTCGCGACACCGTGGTCTTCACGGCGGTGGTGCTGGACGGTAACGGCCGCTCGGGAGGCGCAGGTCATGTGGTCAACTGGAGCACCGATCTCGGCACGCTGGAAGCGTCATCCACCAGAACCAACGCCCAGGGCGAGGCCACTGTCGTGCTGACGGCGGGAAAGCTTGCGGGGTACGCCACGGTGACGGCCAAGACGGGTGCAGACGATTCGGGCCGGACCTTCCGCGTGGCCTTGACCGCGGATCCCATCACCGCCCGCGTCGCCTCCCTGGCCAGCAGCAAGACCTCCGCTCGGGCCGACGGCCAGGAGAAGCTGATCCTCAAGGCGACCGTCAAGGATGCCAACGGCAATCTGGAGGTCGCGGGCGTCACGGTCAACTGGCGGACCAACCTCGGGGCGCTGCTCTCGGCTACCAGCAGCACCGACGACTATGGCGTTGCCACGATGGAACTGCGCGCGCCAGTCTCTCCAGGTACCGCCGTGCTTACCGCGAGGGCCATTGCGGCGGATGCGGGCAAGACCATACGCGTCACGTTCAGTTCGGGTACGGCCCTGGTGCCGCCGCCGCAGCCATGAACACCTCAGCTCCATGCGGTCGGCGCTTGCGGCGCGTCCGTCCTGGATGGCGCCGAACCTGGACGGCAATGCCTACTGCTTGGCCTTCCAGTCGCGCAAGGCGCGCATGGTATTGGCCACGTGGGAATCGGGGTTCATGTCGGTGTATTCATACAGGATCTTGCCCTGCGGCGAGATCACGTAAGAGATGCGCTGCGCGTACTCGGGGCGCTTGTCGTGAACCGCGTCGTAGGCCTTCATGATCTTGCCATCGCCGTCGGCCGCCACCGCGAACTTGCCGCGGCATTCGCTGACCGAGAACTTGTTCAAGGTGTCGATATTGTCGGTCGACACGCCGATGATGGTGGCGCCCAGGGACTTGTACTCGTCGGTGGCTTCGGCGAAGTTGTGCGCCTCTATCGTGCAGCCCTGGGTGAACGCGGCGGGGAAGAAGTACAGCACCACCGGCCCTTTCTTGAGGGCCTCGCCGAGCGAGAACGTGTAGACCTTGCCGCCCAGCGAGGCCTGGGTGCTGAAATCCGGGGCGGGGGCGCCCACGTCCAGCGCGGCCTGGGCCGACGGGCCGGCCAGCAGGCCGCAGAGGAGTAACCAGGGGGCAATGCGCTTCATCGGAATCTCCAGGAGTCTCAGGGGCCGCGCGGCAACTGGTCTACTGTAGCCGCGCGGGAAGCGGGGGTCCAGCAAGCGGCGCGGCGTCGCCCATCCTAATCGCGTCCGGAGCCGCCGCGGCCATTCCCGTTGGCATTGCCGTCTCCGCGCGGTTGATCGCGCTGCTGTTGCTGACGAGCTTGCTGCTGGGCTTGCTGGTCGCGCTGTTGCTGCTGACGCGCTTGCTGCTGAGCCTGCAGGTCGCGCTGCTGTTGCTGACGCGCCTGCTGCTGAGCCTGCTGGTCGCGCTGTTGTTGCTGACGCGCCTGTTGCTGGGCCTGCTGGTCGCGCTGCTGTTGCTGACGCGCTTGCTGCTGCGCCTGCTGGTCACGCTGTTGCTGCTGACGCGCTTGCTGCTGAGCCTGTTGGTCGCGTTGCTGTTGCTGGCGCTCCTGCTGCTGGGCCTGCTGGTCGCGTTGCTGTTGCTGACGCGCTTGTTGCTGGGCCTGCTGGTCGCGTTGCTGTTGCTGACGCGCTTGCTGCTGAGCCTGCTGGTCGCGTTGCTGTTGCTGGCGCTCCTGCTGCTGGGCCTGCTGGTCGCGTTGCTGTTGCTGGCGCTCCTGCTGCTGAGCCTGCTGGTCACGCTGCTGTTGCTGACGCGCCTGTTGCTGGGCTTGCTGATCGCGTTGCTGTTGCTCGCGCGCCTGTTGCCCCTGCGCTTGCTGAGGGCGGCCTGTCTGCCCGGCAGACATATCGCGTCCGCGCTGCATGTCGCCGCGGTCCGCGTTGTTCCGGTCAGCACCGCCGCGGTTATCGCGCCCGTCGTTGTCCGGGCCGCGGTCGCGTCCATCCCGTCCATTGCCTGGACGCTGGCCTTCGGGCGGCCGGCCATTGGATTGATGGTCGACGTAGGCCTGGGGCGGCCGGCCCTTGTTGTGATCGTAGAACTGGGCCCGGTTGTTGCCGGCGTCGCGCGCATAGCCGCGCTGTATATCCGTCTGCGGAGAATGGCGTTCCTTGCGCGCGGCAAGTTCGCGCGGGTCCGCGTCGCGCCGGATGCCCGACGGGCCGCCGTGGTAGCTGACGCGGCGGTTGTCCACGTTGTTCACGACCACGGTGTGGTTATAGACATTGGTCACGCGCGTGACGTTCACGTTCGTGACGGAACGGTTGTAGTAGAAGCGGTCGCGCTTCCAGTAGCCGCCTACATAGCCCAGGCCGTTGTAGCCGAAGCCGTAGTTGATCCCGCCATAGAAGCCCACGTGGGGGCCCCAATAACCGGGGGTCCACAGGTAGATGCCATTGCTGAAGCCCCAATAGCCGGGGGTCCAGAGCGCGCCGGCATAGGGCGCGAGCACCCATGCGCCGGGCACCCAGAAAAACCCGTAGCGGTTCAGGCTCCAGTAGCCCGGCACCCACATATAACCGTCGGCGGGCGCCGGCGGCTGGACATAGGCGGGCAGGGGCGGCGGCGGCTGGGGGCTGCGGTCCACCAGCGCCAGGTTGGCGTTGGCAGGATCGCCGTCGTCGTAGACGGGCGCGGCGGGCGCCGGCGGCGGCTCATAGGTCTGCGCCGCCGCGCTGGCACAGGCGGCGATCAGGACAGCCGCGGCCAAAGGGCGCGGGCGCAGGATCCGGGAACAGGTATTCATGGTTTTTCCTTGGCGCAACGGGCGCGCGGATCAATAGCCACGATAGTAGTAATGGGGGGCTGGGTACGCCGGGTAGTAGTAATGCGGCGTGTAGTACACCGGCGCCGGGCGGTAATACGCCGGCCTGGCGGGCACGACCACGCAACCGGTCAAGGCGCTGGTCATGGCCAGCATAAGCAACAGACTCTTCTTCATTTTGCGACTCCTGCCGAGCGCCAGGCGTGGCTCACGCCTTTGTTGCGCTCGTCAGGATTAGGCCACAGGCCAGTCCTTACGGTTCTGGACTGTAATCGTTCCGAAACAGCTTTCCGGTGACGGATGTTTGCGCCTGCGTGACTGTCGATTTCGTTCGTATCAATGTCCGCGCATAAAAAAGGGGCCGCCTCGGCGACCCCCTGTCAGCGCGTAGCGCCGTGTTACGGCTGTTAGTTCCAGCGGCCGCCGTTGCCGGCCAGGCTGAAGCGGCCCGCGCCCATGAAGGCGATGGCCAGGCCGGTGAACAGGAACATGCCTTGCAGTTCCAGCGCCCAGCCACCATTGTTGGTCATGCTGCTGATCTGGCCGGAGTGGGCCAGCAGGATGGCGACGACCATGTTGATCGCGATCAGCAAGCCGCCCAGGCGGGTGTAGATGCCGACGATGAGCAGGACGGGCGCCAGGATTTCGCCGACGTACGCGCCATAGGCGAGGAAGCCCGGCAGGCCGTGCGAGGACAGCATGCCGCTGATGCCGCCGACGCCGCCGCCGGTCAGTTTGAACAGGCCATGCAGCAGAATCAGAATGCCGAGGGTCAGGCGCAGGATCAGCTTGCCGGTATCGTCGGATTTGATCATGGTGAGTTTCTCATCTATTGGTTGAAAGGGGACTGCGGCCGTTGGAACAGGTTGCGAGCCTTTGGTTCCGCGCTCCGGCTATCGCGAGTAGGGCGGCGGCCGGGGCAGGCCGCGCCATTATTGCAAAACCCGAGCAAAATCATCAAGTTTTTGTCACCCGCAGACGCTCAGAACTCTTCCAGATAGCGCATGCGGAAGCGCCGGCCCTTGATATTGCTGTTGGACAGGCGCGAGAACGCCTGCTTGGCGATCTGCCGGTCCAGCGCCACGTAGGAGTTGAATTCGGTGATGTTGATCTTGCCGACCTGCTCGAGCGTCAGGCCGCCGTCGCCGGTCAGCGCGCCCAGCAGGTCGCCCGGGCGCAGCTTGTCCTTCTTGCCGCCCTGGATGCACAAGGTGATCATGGGCGCGCGCAAGGGACGATCCGCCTTGGGCCGCAAGGCCTTGATGTCGCCCCATACCAGCGGTGCGCCCTGATACTGCTCGATCAGGTTGGCCCAGCGCATTTCCTCGGGCGAGCACAGGCTCAGCGCCAGGCCCTTCTGGTCGCCGCGGCCGCTGCGGCCGATGCGGTGCACGTGGACCTCGGTGTCCTTGGTCACGTCGACGTTGATCACGGCGCTCAGGTTCTGGATGTCTAGGCCGCGCGCGGCCACGTCGGTGGCCACCAGCACGGCGCAGCTGCGGTTGGCGAACTGGATCAGGATTTCGTCGCGTTCGCGCTGTTCCAGGTCGCCGTTCAGGGCCTGGGCGCTGATGCCCTCGGCCTGCAGCCGTTCCACCAGGTCGTGGCTGCGGATCTTGGTGTTGCAGAAGGCCAGCGTGGATTCAGGGCGGAAGTGCGCCAGCAGGCGCGTCACCGCATCGAGCCGGTCCTTTTCGTCGATTTCGTAGAAGATCTGCTCGATGCGGCTGGCGTCATGCTGCGCCTCGACCTTGACCTCGGCGGGATTGCGCAGGAAACGGGCGCTGAGCTTGCGGATGTTGTCGGGATACGTGGCCGAGAACAGCAGCGTCTGGCGCTTGCTGGGGCAATGCGAGGCGATGGCCACGATATCGTCATAAAAGCCCATGTCGACCATGCGGTCGGCCTCGTCCAGCACCAGGGTGTTCAGGCCCGACAGGTCCAGGCTGCCGCGCTCCAGGTGGTCCTGGATGCGCCCGGGCGTGCCCACCACCAGGTGCGCGCCGCGCGCCAGCGATTCGGCCTGGGGGCGGGCGGCGGCGCCGCCGCACAGGGTCAGGATCTTGACGTTGGCGATCTGGCGCGCCAGCCGGCGCAGTTCCTGCGCGACCTGGTCCGCCAGTTCACGCGTGGGGCAGACCAGCAGCGCCTGCGGCGTCAGCCGCGCGGGATCGAGCTTCTGCAGCACGCCCAGGCCGAAGGCCGCGGTCTTGCCGCTGCCGGTCTTGGCCTGCGCAATGAGGTCGCGGCCTTCCAGGATGAGCGGCAGGCTCTGGGCCTGGATGGGTGTCATCTGCTCGAAGCCCAGGCTCTTCAGGTTGTCGAGCAGGGCGGGCAGCAGGGGCAGGGAGGTAAAGGAGGTGTCGGTCACGATAGAGAGAGTCGCTTTCTGCCCGGCATCGGCCTGGCGGCAAAAGGAAGGGGCGGCAGCGTAAAAGGCGGCATGCGCGCGTACGCCCAAGAGTGTAATGCCTGTGGCCGATGGGCCTCGCAACAAATGCCGGAACATTGCGTTCCAGACGCGCCCCTGGGAGGGCGGGAGCCGCCGGCCGCTAGGCGTCAGGCCCGTAGGTGCCGGCCAGCGCCCGGGCGGCCTCCTGCATGCGCGGCAGCCAGGCGCGCGCGCCTTCGATGGACAACCGGGCTACGGGCGCGTGCAGGGCGACCGCGGCAATGGCGCGCGTGCCATGCAGAATGGGCACCGCCATGCAGACGATACCCAGCAGGAATTCCTCGCGGTCGAAGCTCGCGCCTTCCTTCTTGATGGTGCGCAGTTCCTGCTCCAGAGCGGCCACGTCGCACAGCGTGTTGGGCGTGTAGCGCGGCAAGGGCGCCGCGGCCAGCAGCCGCTGACGCGCCTCGCGCCGCATGTGCGCCAGGAACAGCTTGCCGCTGGCCGAGCAATGCAGCGGGACGCGCGAGCCCGATTGCAGGTTCACCCGCAGCGGCCAGGCGGTTTCGACGCGGTCCAGGTAGATGACCTCGTCACCGTCCAGCATGGTGCAGTTGCAGGTTTCGCCGATTTCGTCGACCAGGCTGTCCAGGATGCGGTGGCGCTCGCCGCGCAAGGGCGAATTCAACAGGGTGTCGCGCGCCAGCGCGCTCAGGCGCGGGCCGCTGACGTAACTTTTGCCGGCGGGCTCGCGCAGCAACATGCCGGCGTCGACCAGCCGTGACAGGATGCGCAGCACGGAGGGCTTGGGCAGGCCGGTGGCGTCCGTCAGCGCGGCCAGCGATACCGGCTGCCCGGAGCGGGCAACCTGTTCCAACAGGGTCAGCGCGCGCAGCGCTGCGGAGGATTCGTCTTTCATCTTTCAATAATTGAAGATTCGGCGGCTTGCCGCGCATCGTCGCACGGATTTTGCAGAAAATGAAACGCCGTGGGCTGGGAACGGGCAGGTTTCTGCTGCAGTATCGGATCATGCCGGCCCAGATGCAATCCGACACCGCCGGCCTGCCAGGAGAGAGACCATGAGCAGCAAGCAACACATGACCCCCAGCGAAGCGTTTGTGGAAACGCTGGTCGCGCAGGGCGTCAAGGACGTATTCGGCATCGTCGGCTCGGCCTTCATGGACGCGCTGGACCTGTTTCCGGCGGCCGGCATCCGCTTCGTGCCGACGGTGCACGAGCAGGGCGCCGCGCACATGGCCGACGGTTATTCGCGCGTCACCGGCCGCCACGGCGTCTGCATTGCGCAAAACGGCCCCGGCATCACCAATTTCGTGACCGGCGTGGCCGCGGCGTACTGGGCGCATAGCCCGGTCGTGGCCATCACGCCCGAGACCGGCACCGCGGGCATGGGGCTGGGCGGCTTCCAGGAAACCGAACAGCTGCCGATCTTCTCGCGCATCACCAAATACCAGGCCCACGTGAACCGGCCCGACCGCATGGCCGAATTCACGGCCAAGGCCTTCGACAATGCCCTGGCCGAACGCGGCCCCACGCAGCTGAACATCCCGCGCGATTATTTCTACGGCGAGATCGACGTGGCGATTCCGGAGCCGCGCCGCATCCGCCGCGGCCCGGGTTCGGAAGAGGACCTGGAGGCGGCGGCGCAAATGCTGGCGCAGGCCAAGTTCCCCGTCATCGTGGCGGGCGGAGGGGTGCTGTTCTCGGAAGGCCAGGCGGAATGCGTGGCCCTGGCCGAGCTGCTGGGCGCGCCCGTGGTCACCAGCTACCTGCATAACGATGCGTTCCCGGCCAGCCATCCGCTATGGTGCGGCCCCTTGGGCTACCAGGGCGCCAAGGCCGGCATGAAGCTGCTGTCGCAGGCCGACGTGGTGTTGGCGCTGGGCACGCGCCTGGGCCCGTTCGGCACCTTGCCGCAGCACGGGCTGGACTACTGGCCGCAGGGCGCGCGCATCATCCAGGTGGATGCCGACCACCGCATGCTGGGCCTGGTGCGTCCGGTGTCGGTCGGCATCTGCGGCGACGCCAAGCCGGCCGCGGCGGCGCTGACCGCCAAGTTGCAAGGACGCGAGGTCGCTTGCGCCGCCACCAAGGGTGGCCGCGCCGAACAGATCGCGGCGCAGAAGGCCGAATGGGAAAAGGAACTGGACAGCTGGTCGCATGAACGCGACGACTGGAGCCTGGACATCATCGAGCACGGCGGCGGCCGCATGCATCCGCGCCGCATGCTGCGCGAGCTGGAACGCGCCATGCCCAAGCACGTGATGGTCTCCACCGACATCGGCAACATCTGCTCGGTGTCCAACAGCTATCTGCGCTTTGACGAACCGAACTCCATGCTGGCCGCCATGAGCTTTGGCAATTGCGGCTACGCCTTGCCGGCGTTGATCGGCGCCAAGCTTGGCCGGCCCGACCGGCCCGCCGTGGCCTATGTCGGCGATGGGGCCTGGTGCATGAGCTTCCAGGAATTGCTGACCTGCGTGCGCGAGAAGATACCGGTGACGGCCGTGGTCTTCCATAACGGCCAATGGGGCGCGGAAAAGAAGAACCAGGTGGACTTCTATGGCCGCCGCTTCGTCGGCAGCAACCTGAAGAATCCAAACTTCTCGGAGCTGGCGCGGGCCATGGGCGCGGAAGGCATACGGGTGGAGCATGCCGATCAGGTGGGCGCGGCCCTGCAGGCCGCATGCAAGGCGCAGTCCGAAGGCAAGACCACCGTGCTGGAGATGATGGTCAGCCAGGAACTGGGCGACCCGTTCCGCCGTGATGCGCTCAAGCAGCCGGTGCGCTTCCTGGACAAGTACAAGCAGTACGTGAACCAGCCGTTCCATCCGGGCGAGGTGCCGCTGTCGATCGATCCCGCCAAGCGCTGATCGCATAGCGTGCGTCCGGCGCGGCGGCGGCCGCGCCGGAATTCTCTCGCCAGGCGCCGCGGATCTCCGCGGCAGGAGCAGACCAAAATGGAAAGCGATCGCTTGTTCGAGCCGCTGCGCAATGCCGCGCTGTCGGCCGGACGCTTGCGCACCGCGGTGGCGTATCCGCTGTGTCCGACCAGCCTGGGCGCGGCCGTGCAGGCGCGCGACGCGGGCTACATCGAACCCGTGCTGGTCGGCCCCGCCGGCAGGCTGCGCGTCCTGATGGCGGATCTGGGGCTGCGCGCAGACGAACTGGAAGTGGTCGACACGCCCGACGACGAGGTGCAGGCCGCGCGCGCCGCGGCCGCGCTGGCGCGCGACGGCGCCGTGCGCATGTTGATGAAGGGAAGCTTGCATACCGACCACTTCATGTCGGCCGTGGTGGCGCGAGACGCGGGCCTGCGCACGGACAGGCGCATCAGCCATGCCTTCGTGATGGCGGTAGCGGCCTATCCCAAGCTCTTCATCCTGACCGATGCCGCGGTCAACATCGCACCCAGCCTGCAGGAAAAGGCCGACATCGCGCAGAACGCCATCGACCTGGCGCGCGCGCTGGGCGTCGACCGCCCCAAGCTCGCGGTGCTGTGCGCCACCGAGTCGGTCAATCCTGCGATGCCCGCCACGCTGGATGCGGCCGCCCTGTCGAAGATGGCCGACCGCCAGCAAATCCGCGGCGGCGAGATCGACGGCCCGCTGGCCTTCGACAACGCCATCTCGCGGGAGGCGGCCGATCAGAAGGGCATCGTGTCGCGCGTGGCGGGCGATGCCGACATCCTGCTGGTGCCCGACATCGAGGCCGGCAACATGCTCTACAAGGAGCTGACCTGGCTGGCCGGCGCGGGTACGGCCGGACTGGTGCTGGGCACGCGCGTGCCGGTGCTGCTGACCAGCCGCTCCGATTCCATGCAGGCCCGCGTCAACAGCTGCGCGGTCGCTTCGCTGTACGCGCGGGCGCTGGCCGGTTGAATCCGGTCCGTCTGCGGGGCTGGCTCCAAAAAGTCCGGCGGTTTGGTACTAAGCCTGGACCAGCTGGCTGGATACGCTACCCCCAAGACCATCCGATGAATGGTTCGTGACACTGGACACAAAGGGGTAGAACATGCGCAGCGTAAAAAAATGCCTGACCACGATACTGACGACGCTGGCCCTGGCGGGCGGGGCCAGCGCCGCGGATGCGCCCAAGCCAGGCGGCACGCTGGTAATCGGTTCAACGCAGGTGCCGCGCCATCTGAACGGCGCGGTGCAATCGGGCATTGCAACCGCCTTGCCCAGCACGCAGCTGTTCGCCAGCCTGCTGCGCTACGACGCCGATTGGAAGCCGCAGCCCTATCTGGCGCAATCGTGGGAACTGGCGCCGGACGGCAAGTCCCTGACGCTGCATCTGCGTAAGGACGCCGTATTCCACGACGGCAAGCCGGTGACCTCGGCCGACGTGGCGTTCTCGGTCATGGCGGTCAAGAAGAACCATCCGTTCCAGACCATGTTCGCGCCCGTGGAAGCGGTGGACACGCCGGATCCCTACACGGTGGTGCTGCGCATGAGCAAACCGCATCCAGCCATCCTGCTGGCGCTGTCGCCGGCCCTGATGCCGGTGCTGCCCAAGCACATCTACGACGATGGACAGGACCTCAAGAGCCATCCGCGCAACTCGGCCGACGTGGTTGGGTCGGGTCCGTTCAAGTTCAAGGAATTCAAGCCGGGCCAGGAGATCGTGCTGGAGAAGTTCGATAAATTCTTCCTGCCCGGCAAGCCCTACCTGGACCGGATCGTGGTGAAGATCAATCCCGACGCCACCAATCTGCTGATCGGCTTGGAGCGCGGCGACATCGGCGTATTGCCCTTCATGACCGAGCCCACCATCCTGCGGCGCGCCAAGGACAATCCCGCCATCGTCATGACCAGCAAGGGCTATGAAGGCATAGGCGCCTTGAGCTGGCTGGCTTTCAACACGGCGCGCAAGCCCTTGAACGACGTGCGGGTGCGGCAGGCCATCGCCTATGCCACCGACAAGGGCTTCATCACCAAGGCTCTGAACGCCGGCTTCGCCAAGCCTGCCGACGGCCCCATTATCGGCACCAGTCCGTTTGCCACCCAGGACGTGGCGAAGTATCCGCTGGACCTGAAGAAGTCCGAGCAACTGCTGGAAGAAGCGGGCTACAAGAAGGATGCCAAGGGCGAACGCCTGTCGCTCACGGTGGACTACATGCCGGGCTCCGACGTGCAGGGCAAGAATGTGGCGGAGTACCTGCGCAGCCAGTTGAAGAAGGTCGGCATCGCGGTGCAGGTGCGCGCCTCGCCGGACTTCCCGACCTGGGCCAAGCGCATCGCCGGCAAGGATTTCGACATGACCACGGATATCGTCTTCAACTGGGGCGATCCGGTGATCGGCGTGCACCGCACCTACCTGTCCAGCAACATCCGCGACATCATCTGGACCAACACGCAATCCTATTCCAACCCCAAGGTGGACGAACTGCTGGAGCAGGCCGGCACCGAAACCGACGCCGACAAGCGCCGCGCGCTCTACGCGGAATTCCAGCGGCTGGTCACGGCCGATGTGCCCATCGACTTCCTCACGGTCATTCCGTACCACACCCTGTCGTTGAAGAAGGTGCACGGCCTGCCGGACGGCATCTGGGGCGTCATATCGCCCATGGACGACACCTACCTGCAGTAAGGCGGAACTGCCATGACGCGCTATCTCTTGCGCCGCCTGGCCTATGCGCTGGTGCTGCTGCTGGCCGTGGTGACGCTGAATTTCCTGCTGATCCACATTTCGCCGGGCGATCCGGTCGAGACCATCGCGGGCTCCATGGGCGGCATCAGCGAAGAACTGCGGGCGCAGCTGCGCGCGCAGTACGGGCTGGATAAGCCCTTCCTGACGCAGCTGGGCATCTATCTGATGCAGGTGCTGCGGGGCGACCTGGGCTATTCCTATTTCTTCAACGTGCCGGTGGCGCAGCTGATCTGGGACCGCGTGCCGGCCACGCTGCTGCTGGTGGTGACCTCGGTGCTGAGCGCGTTCCTGGCCGGGACGATGCTGGGCACGCTGGCTGCGCGCAAGCCCAACGGGCCGCTGTCGCAAGGCATCACGCTGTTGTCGGTGGTGGGTTATTCCGCGCCAGTGTTCTGGACCGGCATCATCCTCATCATCCTGTTCGCCTCGGCGCTGCCGATCTTCCCGGTGTCCGACATGCGTTCTGCCGGCGGGCCGCAGGACGGTTGGGCGGGCGTGCTGGACGTGCTGCACCACCTGGTGCTGCCGGCCTTCACCCTGGCCTTCGTCTATCTGGCGCAGTACAGCCGGCTGGCGCGCGCCAGCGTCATGGAGGCGTTGTCGGCCGACTACATCCGCACCGCGCGCGCCAAGGGCCTGCCAGAGCGCTCCGTGCTCTACAAGCACGCGCTGCGCAACGGCGTGCTGCCGGTGGTGACCATGCTGGGCCTGCAGTTCGGCAATGTGCTGGCGGGCGCGATCCTGGTCGAAACGGTCTTCAACTGGCCCGGGCTGGGCCGGCTGGCGTTCGACTCCGTGCTCAGGCGCGACTATCCCACGCTGCTGGGCATCCTGCTGTTCGCCTCGCTGCTGGTGGTCGTGATGAATCAGCTTACCGATCTGGCCTACCGCCTGATCGATCCCAGGATCAAGACCTCATGAGCCAGACCCCTCCCGTCGTATCCATTGCCGCCTTGCCGGGCCAGGCGGCACGGCCGCCGGCCCGCCCGTCGTACGAGGCCTTGCGGGTATTCGCGCGCAATCCCTCGGCGCTGGCCGGCGTGCTGCTGCTGGCCGCCATCCTCGCCGTGACGCTCTTCGGACCCATGATCATGGAGGCGGATCCCTTCGAGATTGCGGGCGCGCCGATGACGCCACCGGGCGCGGACGCGCTGCTGGGCACCGACTACCTGGGCCGCGACGTGCTGACTGGCATGGTCTATGGCGGCCGCGCCACGCTGCTGGTGGGCGTGGTGGCGGCGGTGCTGTCCATGGCCATCGGGCTGACGGTGGGCGCGCTTGCGGGCTACTACGGCGGCTGGATCGACGAAACCTTGATGCGCATCACCGAGTTCTTTCAGGTGCTGCCCACCTTGCTGTTCGCCATGGTGCTGGTGACGCTGTTCTCGCCGTCGCTGGCGACCATCGCCATCGCCATCGGCGTGGTCAGCTGGCCGGGCACGGCGCGGCTGGCGCGCGGCGAATTCCTGCGCCTCAAGCGCCGCGAGTACGTGCTGGCCGAGAGGGTGATAGGCGCGGGCGACGCGCGCATCATCTGGCGCGTGATCCTGCCCAACGCGCTGGCGCCGCTGATCGTGTCGGCCACGCTGGCGATAGGCACGGCGATCCTGTTCGAGGCCGGCCTGTCGTTCCTGGGGTTGGGCGATCCCAACATCATGAGCTGGGGCCTGATGATAGGCAGCAACCGCCCCTACATCCTGACAGCGTGGTGGGCGGTGACCCTGCCGGGCGCCGCCATCTTCCTGACCGTGCTGGCCGTCAGCCTGATCGGCGACGGGCTGAACGACGCCCTCAACCCGAACTCGAGGGGGCGGGCATGAACGCCGCGCAGCAGACACCCGTGCTGGAGGTCGACAGCCTGAGCCTGGAGTTCCAGTCGCGCGGCCGCGTGGCCGAGGTGCTGAGCGCGGTGAGCTTCGACCTGAACCCCGGCGAGACCCTGTGCCTGGTGGGCGAGTCCGGCTGCGGCAAGAGCATGACGGCGCTGGCCATCATGCGGCTGATTCCCGCGCCGGGACGCATCGGCGGGGGCCGCGTGCGCCTGCGCGGCGACGACCTGGCCGGCCGCGACGAGGAGGCCATGCGCCAGGTGCGCGGCAACAAGATATCCATGATCTTCCAGGAGCCCATGACGGCGCTGAACCCTGTGTACACGGTCGGCGACCAGATCGCGGAACCCCTGCGGCTGCACCAGGGCCTGAGCAAGGGCCAGGCGCGCGAGCGCGCCATCGAGATGCTGAAGTCGGTGGGCATCCCCTTGCCGGAGCGGCGCGTGGACGATTATCCGCACCAGATGTCCGGCGGCATGCGGCAGCGCGTAATGATCGCCATCGCGCTGGCCTGCGATCCAGACGTGCTGATCGCCGACGAGCCGACAACAGCGCTGGACGTGACGGTCCAGGCGCAGATCTTCGACCTGCTGCGCGAGCAGCAGGCGCGGCGCGGCACCGCGGTGCTGCTGATCACGCATGACATGGGCGCGGTGTCGGAGATGGCCGACCGCGTCGTGGTCATGTACGGCGGGCGGGTGGTGGAGCAGGGCGGCGTGCGCGAGATCCTGGCGCAGCCCCGCCATCCCTACACTCAGGGGCTGATCGCCTGTCTGCCCGAACTGGACCGCGAGCCCGACGACGTGCGCCCCGACTTGCCGGAGATTCCCGGCGTGGTGCCGTCGATCTGGGAGCGCGGCGCGGGCTGTCCCTTCATGGAACGTTGCGGGCAGGCCATGGCGCGCTGCCGCGACGCGTTTCCGCCCCTGACCCGTGTAGGCGAGGGCCAGGAAGTTGCCTGTTGGCTGTATCCGGAGGCCGCGCAATGACGTCACCGCAATCTCCCGCCTTGCTGTCCGTGCGCGATCTTGCCGTGCATTTTCCCATCGGCGGACGCGGCCGCGACGGCAAGCCGGTGGTCGTGAAGGCCGTGGACGGCGTGTCCTTCGAACTGCAGCGCGGCCGCACGCTGGCGATCGTGGGCGAGTCCGGCTCGGGCAAGACCACCACGGCCTTGTCCGTGCTGCGGTTGGCGGACCCGACCGCGGGCTCCATCCACTTCGACGGTACGGACATGACGGCGCTGAACGGCTCGGCCCTGCGTCGCATGCGCCGCCGCGTGCAGCTGGTGTTCCAGGATCCGTATTCCTCGCTCAATCCGCGCCAGCGGGCTGGCGACATCGTGCGCTCGCCCTTGGACCTGATGGGCATCGATCCGCCGGGCGGACGCGAGGCGCGCGTGGCCCGCATGTTCGAACTGGTGGGCCTGCGTCCGGAGCAGCGGCAACTGTTTCCGCACCAGTTTTCCGGCGGCCAGCGGCAGCGGCTGAACGTGGCCCGCGCGCTGGCCAGCGCGCCCGACCTGATCGTCTGCGACGAACCGGTGTCGGCCCTGGATATCGCGATCCGCGCGCAGATCCTGAACCTGCTGCGGCGCATCCAGCGCGAGCAGGGGCAGTCGTTCCTGTTCATCTCGCACGACATGGCGGTGGTGGAGCACATCTGCGACGACATCGCCGTCATGTACCTGGGCAAGATCATCGAGCAGGCCACGCGCAACGCCTTCTTCACGCGGCCGCTGCATCCCTACAGCGTCGCCCTGATGTCGGCGGTGCCGACCGTGAAGGGCGGGCGCGAGCTGGCCGCGCGCCGCGTGCGGCTGGCGGGCGATCCGCCCAGTCCGGTCGATCCGCCGCCGGGCTGCCGTTTCGCCGGCCGCTGCCCGGCCGCGCAGCCGCTCTGTACCACGCGCGAGCCCAGCTTGCGCGAAGTCGCGCCGGGCCACCGCGTGGCCTGCCATTTCGTCGAATCCCGCGACGGCGTCCTGGCGTCGCCGCTGCAGGGATGAGCCCACCCTCCGATAGAAGGACAGACCGATGACCCAGACCCGCGCCCGAACCACGATCTATGCCGCGCGCAGCATCCTGACCATGAACCCGATGCAGCCCCGCGCCACGCACGTGGCGGTGCGGGAGGGCCGTATCCTGGGCGTGGGCAGCCGCGAGGAGCTGGCGGGCTGGGGGCCTGCCGACCTCGACGAGCGCTATGCGGACAAGGTGCTCATGCCCGGCCTGGTCGAAGGGCATTGCCATCTGCCGGAAGGCGGCATGTGGAAGTTCGTGTACGTGGGCTTCTATGACCGGCGCGGACCCGATGGCAGGCTGTGGGAAGGCTTGAAGAGTTTCGAGGCTGTGGCCGCGCGGCTGCGCGAGGCCGAACGCGCCCTGGCGACCGGCGAGACGCTGATAGGGTGGGGATTTGACCCGATCTTCTTCGAAGGCGCGCGCATGCGCGTGCAGGACCTGGACGCCGTGTCCGCCGAGCGGCCCGTGGTGGTCATGCACGCCAGCATGCACCTGATGAACGTGAACACGCCCATGTTGGCGCGCGCCGGCATAGACCGCGATACCGACATCGAGGGCGTGACGCGCATGGAAGACGGACGGCCCAGCGGCGAACTCTGCGAATTTGCCGCCATGTTCCCCGTCATGCGCCTGATCGGCAGCCCGTTCCGCACCGTGGGGGTATCGGAAGAGGGCCTGCGCATGTTTGGCAAGGTGGCGCAGTGGGCGGGCGTCACCACGGCCACGGACCTGGTCAACGAGCTGGGCGACGAGGGCCTGGCGACGCTGGCCCGCATCACCGCCGAGCCGGACTACCCCGTGCGCATTGTGCCGGCCGCGTCCGCGCTGACCTACGCGGGCGATCCGCAGCGCTGCCTGGCCAAGCTGGCCGAGGCCCGGCGCCTGAACAACGACAAGCTGCATCTGGGCATGGTCAAGCTGGTGGTGGACGGTTCGATCCAGGGCTTTACCGCCCGGCTGCGCTGGCCGGGCTACTACAACGGCGCGCCCAACGGCATCTGGGTGATCGCGCCGGCCGAGCTGGACGCGATGGTCCAGGCCTATCACGACGCCGGGGTGCAGCTGCACATCCACACCAATGGCGACGAAGCCACCGAGCTTGCGATCGACGCGGTGGATCGAGCCCTGCGCCGCAGCCCGCGGCGCGACCACCGCCATACCCTGCAGCATTGCCAGATGGCCGACGCGGCGCAGTTCCGGCGCATGGCCAGCCTGGGCATGTGCGCCAATCTCTTTGCCAACCACATCTTCTACTGGGGCGACGCGCATCACGCCCTGACCATGGGTCCGGACCGCGCCAACCGCATGGACGCCTGTGCCTCGGCCGCGCGCGCCGGCGTGCCGTTCTCCGTCCATTCGGACGCGCCCATCACGCCGCTGGGACCGCTGTTCACGGCCTGGTGCGCGGTGAACCGCCAGACTTCGTCGGGCAAGGTGTTGGGGGAGTCCGAGCGCATCGGCGTGGAGCAGGCCCTGCACGCCGTCACGCTGGGCGCGGCGTACACCCTGCACCTGGATCACCTGGTCGGCTCCATCGAGATCGGCAAGCATGCGGACTTCTGCGTGCTGCAGGACGACCCGCTGGAGGTCGCTCCCGAGAAACTGAAGGACGTGCGCGTGCTGGGCACCGTCATCGGCGGCAGGCCCTTGCCGCTGCGGGAAGCCTGAGATGGCGGCCCATGGCGCACCGCGCATCGCGCTGACCGTGGTGGGCGGATTCCTGGGCGCGGGCAAGACCAGTCTGCTCAATCACGTGTTGGCCCGCAGCCAGCGCCGCGCGGCGGTCCTGGTCAATGACTTCGGCCCGGTCGATATCGACGCCGCGCTGATCGCGCAGCGCAGCGATCAGGTGATCAGGCTGGCCAACGGCTGCGTCTGCTGTTCCATGGCGGGCGGCCTGGACGATGCCCTGGCGCGCGTGCTGGCGCTGGACCCCTTGCCCGAATGGATCGTGATCGAAGCCAGCGGCGTGTCCGACCCCGGCCGCATCGCGCAGGTCGGCATGGCCGATCCCATGCTGCAGCTGGAGGGCGTGGTGGTGCTGGCCGATGCCGCGAACGTGCGCGCGCTGGCGGCGGATCCCTTGCTGGCCGATACGCTGGACCGCCAGTTCAAGGCCGCCGATCTGCTGGTGTTGAACAAGACCGATCTGGCGCCTGCCGAGGAGCTGCCGTCGCTGCGCCTATGGCTGCACGCGGCGACGCGCGGGGCCGCGATGGTCGAGACGCGCGAAGGGCGCGTGGACCTGCGCCATCTGCTGGGCGAGGGCGGGGCTTGCAGCCTTGCGCATGAATGCGCCAGCGGCGCTTGCGGCCATGCGGGGCACGTCCACGCCGCAACCCCCGATGACCCCGATCATCCGTTCCAGAGCTGGCTGTGGCGCGCGCCCGCGCTGCTCGACGCCGACCGGCTCGCCAGCCGGCTGCGCGACGCGCCCAGGCAGCTGCTGCGCGCCAAGGGCTGGGTGCGCACCGACCGGCACGGCCTGGTGCTGGTGCAACTGGCGGGCCGGCGCGTGCGCTACGACACGCAAGCCAGGCCGCCGGCGGATCTGGACGAACCGGCGCTGGTGCTGATCGGCATGCGCGGCGCCGTCGATCCCGCCGGCATGGACGCCTGGCTGGCGCCGGCCGCGGCGCGATGAGCGAGCAAGCGTCTGGTGCAAGCGATTTCCCGTGTCTGGTTCTAGACCCTGCCTGGGGGCTCACTTACCTTGGATCCTGAATGCTGGCGCGCGTCGCGCCAGCGTCTACCGGAGGTATGCAATGCAGAAGACCGTCACCGCGGACATGCTGGCCGAATTCGCGGCGGCCTGGAACCGCCACGATATCGACGCCCTGATGTCCTTCATGAGCGACGACTGCGTGTTCGAGACCGTGGCCGGCCCCGAGCGATGGGGCGCGCGGCACGAAGGCCGCGAGGCGGTGCGCGCCGCCTTCGCGGCGGCCTGGGCGAATTTTCCCGACGCGCAGTGGCAGAACGGCACGCATTGGGTGGCCGGCGACCGCGGCGTGTCCGAATCGACCTTTACCGGCACTGCCGCAGACGGCTCCCGCGTGGAGGCGGACATGGTGGACGTCTTCACCTTCCAGAACGGCAAGATCCGCGTCAAGAACGCCTACCGCAAGCAGCGCCCGGTATTGCCGGCCCGCGGCTGAGCACGCCCCGCACCCAGCTACCGGAACGCCGCATGGATACTCAAATGTCCTTCCAACCTGCAGGTCCGGCCCCCGCTGGCCGGACGGCGATCAGCGCCTACAACCCGGCCTACGATCCGCTGGTGTCCCCGCCCGGCCGCGGGCAGGACTACGCGCCCACCTACTGGGTCGCGACCGCGGGCGAGCCGCCCGAGGACGACGGTCCTGTCAACGGCGATATCGATGCCGACGTGGTGATCGTGGGCTCGGGCTTCACCGGGCTGTCGGCGGCGCTGACGCTGGCCCGCGACTTCGGCGTGAAGGCCGTGGTGCTGGAAGCCAACCGCGTGGTGTGGGGCTGCACCAGCCGCAACGGCGGACAGGGACAGAATGCGTCCGGACGCCTGTACCGTTCGCAATGGATAGCGCGCTGGGGATTGGCGACCGCCAAGCGCCTGGACGCCGAGATCCGCGAAGGCTTCGAATACTGGAAGAGCCTGGTGGCCCAGGTGGATTGCGACGCGCAGCCGGGCGGCCACCTGTACACCGCGCACCGCCAGAAGAAGATGGCATTCCTGGAGAACGAGGCCCGCGTGATGCGCGAGGTGTTCGGCTATGACGCCAGGATGTTGAGCCGGGAGGAATTGCGCGAACGCTACGTGTACGACCGCGAGGCGGTGGGCGCGATGCACGAGCCGGACGGCGTGGGCGTGCATCCCTTGAAGCTCGCCTATGGCTATATGCGGCAGGCGCGGGCCCTGGGCGTGCGCATCCATCCGGGCAGCCCGGTGCTGGGCTGGCGCACCGAGAACGGCGGCGTGCGGCTGCAGACGCCCAACGGCTACGTGCGTGCGCGCCGCGTGGCCTTCGCCACCGGCGGCTACACCGCGCAGGGCGTCAACCGCCTGCTGGACAATCGCATCATGCCGGTGCTTTCGAACTCGCTGGTGACGCGGGTGCTGACGCCGGCGGAACGCGACGCCGCGGGTCTGAAGAGCACGGTGTTCATTACCGATACACGGACGCTGCGCTTCTATTACCGTCTGCTGCCCGATGGCCGCATGCAGATCGGCAGCCGCAGCGCGCTGCGCGGCGCCGACGCGCAGCACCCGCGCCATCTGGCGCTGCTGCGCGAGGGGCTGGCGCGCAAGTTCCCCACGCTGGCGGGGGTGGACGTGGACTATTCCTGGTGGGGCTGGGTCGACGTGAGCCACGACATGATGCCGCGCGTCACGCAGCCCGACCCGGCGCAGCCGGTCTATTACGCCTTCGGCTACGGCGGCAATGGCGTGGCGTTCTCGGCCCACGCCGGCAAACGCCTGGCGCAGCGCATGATGGGTAAGGACGGCGTGTCCTGGGACCTGCCGATCTACGACTCGCCCTTGCCGGGGCATATGTTCGCGCCGTTCCGCAGGCTGGGCCAGGGCCTGCTGTACCGCTGGTACTACCTAAGAGATGAAGTGCTCTAGCGCGTGCAAGTCCGGGCCCTGCGGGGCCTGCTTGCCGTCCGCGGCGCGGCCGCGGTAGCGGTCGACCACCTTGGCCAGCCTGGCGATCCCCGGCTCGATGTGTTCCGGCCGGATCGAGGTGAAGCCGACCCGCAGGAAGTTGCGCGGCGCGTCGGCGCCGTTCATGAAGAAGACGTCGCCGGGCTCCACCACCACGCCTTCGGCCAGCGCGGCCTCGGATAGCTCGCAGGCGTTGAGCCAGGGCGGCCCTTGCAGCCAGCAGGACGAGGATCCGGTAATGGGGATGACCTTGAAATCGGGCAGGTGCCGCGCCAGCGCGCGGGCCAGCTCGGTGCCGCGTTCCTGGTAGGCCTGCGATTGCCTGCGCAGCAGCGAATGGTGGTGGCCCAGCGAAATGAACAGCGAAAACGCCCGCTGGATGTAGGCCGAAGGGTGGCGCAGCATCAGGCGGCGCAGGGCGCGCAGTTCGGCGGTGAGCTCGCGCGGCGCCACGATGTAGCCGATGCGCAGGCCCGGCGCGAAGGACTTGGCCAGGCTGCCCACGTAGATCACGCGGCCGTCGCGGTCCAGGCTCTTCAAGGCGGGAATCGCGCCTTCGCCCCAGCGGCTTTCGCTTTCGAAGTCGTCCTCGATGATCAGGCTGTCGGCCTGGCGCGCCAGCGTCAGCAGGTTCTGGCGGCGCTCCGGCGATAGCGTGACCGTGGTGGGGCACTGGTGGCCCGGCGTGACGAAAATGTAGTCGCAGCCCAGCAGATGGGTGCCGGTGCACAGCCCTTGTTCGTCCACCGGCAGGGGCAGCAGATTGCGCGTGTGGCTGGCGAAGATGTTGCGGGCGTCGGGATAGCCGGGGTCTTCCATGCCGACCACGGTGTCCTCGTTGACCAGCAGGTCGGCTAGCAGGTAGAGCGCATGCTGCGCGCCCACCGTGATGACGATTTCCTCGGCGTCGGCCCAGACGCCGCGGCGTGGCAGCACCTGGGTACGGATCTGCTCGATGAGCGCCGGGTCGTCGTGGGTGATCAGGTCCGGCGCCCAACTGCGGATGTCCAGCACGGACAGCGCCTTGATGCAGCATTCGCGCCATTCCGCGGTGGGGAACAGGTCCTGGTCGAACTGGGCGTAGACGAAGGGATAGGGCTGCTTCTGCCAGTCGCGCGGCTTGGTGATGTTGCGCTGCCGGGACGGGCGAAAGCGCAGCCTTTCGTCCCAGCGCACGTCGGGCTCGCCGCCCTCGGCGGGCGGGGCGTCGGCCGCCGGCCCGGAATGGCCCCGCATGACCGTGTCGCTGACGAAGTGGCCGCTGCGTTCGCGCGACACCAGATAGCCCTCGCTGACCAGTTGCTGGTAGGCGAAAACCACGGTGTTGCGCGCGATGCGCAGCTGGTCGGCCAGATGCCGGCTGGACGGCACCGGCGTGCCTGGCGGCAGGTGGCCGCTGAGGATGGCGGACACCAGCATCTGGCGCACGCAGCCCTGCAGGCTGAGATTGGGCGCGCTTTCGCGTTCGAACAGGCGCTCCCACAACACAGGCTTGAGCATCGAGGCCTGGCTGGACATGACGGCTCCTTGTCTAGGCCGCGCAGCCGGTAGCCGCTGCGCAGGCGCCGCTCTTGAGGATAGAGGAGCCGGATGGGGGACGAAATGAGGGATTGCCCGGGCGCGTTTCAGACCCGTCCCTTCCAGGGTATGGCGAACTTCTCCAGATAACGGACCAGCAGGTCGAAGGCGAAGGCGAACACGCCGATCACGATGATGCCCATGATGACGGTGTCGCTGGCCAGGAACTGGGCGGCGTTCAGCACCATGAAGCCCAGGCCGCGGTCGGCGGCCACCATTTCGGCGGCCACCAGCGTGGTCCAGCCCACGCCGATGCCGATGCGCATGCCCGTGAAGATTTCCGGCATGGCGGCCTTCAGGATCACGTGCCAGACCACCTGCGCGGGCGTGCCGCCCATGGCGTAGGCCGCGTGGATCTGTTCGATCGACACCGAGCGCACGCCGGCGCGCGCGGCGATCGCCATGGGCGCGAAGATCGCCAGGTAGATCAGCAGGACCTTGGGGAACTCGCCGATGCCGAACCAGATGATGATGAGCGGCAGGTAAGCCAGCGGCGGCAGCGGGCGGTAGAACTCGATGGGCGGATCGAAGATGCCGCGCGCGTAGCGGTTCACGCCCATCAGGATGCCGACGGGAATGGCGGTCACGCAGGCCAGGAAGAAGGCGCCGAACACCCGCGACAGGCTGGCCAGCGCATGTTCGGTAAGCGTGGAGTTGGCCACGCCGTCGGTCATGGCCGAGACGAACTTGTCGTACACGGCCAGGGGCGAAGGCAGGAATAGCGGCCGCACCCAGCCGGCGCTGGTCACCAGGAACCACAGGCCGATGAGCGCCAGGCTGGTGATCAGGCTGATGTGGCCGCTGTAGCCCGCGCCCGGCGCGCCGTAGACCTTGCCCGGCGCGGCGGGCTTGTGTCCCGGGCGGTTGCTAGCCATGGAAGCCTTGGGGGGAGGAGGCTCGCTCGTCGCCATAGATGATGCCAAGGACTTGTTCGCGCATGGCGATGAAGTCGGGACTGGATTTGATGCTGCGGCCATCGCGGGTCTCCAGGTAGCGCCGGTTGAAGTCTGGGGTGAAGGTGTGCGTGATGCGGCCCGGGCGGGGCGACATGACGATCAGCCGCGAACCCAGAAACAGCGCTTCTTCGACGCTGTGCGTGATGAAGAAGAACATCTTGTTGGTCTGCCGCCAGATGTCCAGCAGCAGCTCCTGGATGGTCTCGCGGGTCAGCGCGTCGAGCGCCGCCATGGGCTCGTCCATCAACAGCATGGCGGGGTTGCAGGTCAGCGCGCGCGCAATGCCCACGCGCTGCTGCATGCCGCCCGACAGCTGGTAGATCATGTGGCGGTGGAAGTCCTGCAGGCCCACCAGTTCCAGATTGCGGCGCGCGCGGGCGCGGCGGGTTTCCTTGTCCACGCCTTGCAGCTTCAGGCCGAACTCGGTGTTCTCCAGCACGTTCAGCCAGGGCAGCAGGGCGTGCTTCTGGAACACCACGCCGCGGTCGGCGCCGGGACCCACGATGGGCCGGCCGCCCAGCGTGATCTCGCCCTCGGTGGGCGACAGGAACCCGGCCAGCAGGCTGAGCAAGGTGGTCTTGCCGCAACCCGAGGCGCCCAGCGCGACGACGAACTCGCCGGGCTGGATGGTCAGGTTGACGTTCTGCAGCGCAATGACCGGACCGCTTTCGTGCAGGCCGGGGTAGGTGACGCTGACTTTCTCCGCGCACAGGCTATGCGTGGCGGACGTGGACTGCATGGTCATGCCGGCTCCCCTAGTTGCGGCGGGCTGCGCGCAGCCCTGCGGGATGCTGGGCAGGCGGCGCCAGACGGGCCGCCTTGGCCGCAAGCGCTTCTTACTTCTCGGCCGCCCGGGCGTACTTGTCCGTGACGTGCGGGCTGTAGTCGGCCAGGGCGCGGTCGATCTGCTTCTGGTCTTTCAGGAACTGGGCGCTGGCCGCGAAGGCGCGGGCGGCGCCCGATTCCTTGCCGCCGCCCAGCCAGACATTGGAGGCCTGTTCCTGCACGGTCGGGAAGACCAGCAGCTGGAGCGCCTCGACCATGTCCTCGGGCTTGCCGCCGATCAGTTTGACGATGCTCTTGACCTGCGGCGAGTCGGCGGTCCATTTGGCGCTGTTGGCGCGGTAGTCCGCGTAGGATTTGGCCAATACGCTGGTGAAGGCGGCCATGAACTTGGGGTTCTTGGCGGCCCAGGCGCGATCCACCACGATGCCGTCGAAGGTCGGCACGCTGGCTTTGCCGATCTGTTCCGAGTCAGCAATGATCTTGCCGCTCTTGGCGATCTCGGTCAGCGCGGGCGGCCAGACGTAGGCCGCGTCGATGTCGCCGCGCTGCCACGCGGCCACGATCTGCGGCGGCTGCATGTTCAGGATGCGCACGTCGCGCGGATTGATCTTCCAGACCTGTTCCAGCCCGACCAGCAGATGGAAGTGCGAGGTGGACACGAAAGGCGTGGCGACCCGCTTGCCCTTCAGGTCGGCCGTGCTGTTGATGCCGGAACCGTTGCGCGCCACCAGCGCCTCGGACTTGCCGATGTTGTCCAGGATCCAGAACAGCTCCATGTCCACGCCGCGGGTCGCGGCCGCGGTGATGCCGGTGGAGCCCAGCACGCCGACCGGCACGTTGCCGGAGGCCAGCGCGGTGGAGATGTCGCCGCCGGAGGTGAACTGGCGCCAGTCCACCTGGTAGCCGGCGTCCTTCAAGGCCTTGTCGAAACTGCCGTCGGCGATCGCCGTCAGGAACGGCCCGACGATCAGCTGGTAGCCGACCACCAGCTTGGTCTGGGCATAGGCGGGAGCGGCCAACAGCGCGGCGGCCAGGCCGGCCAGGGTGCAGCGGCGGATGAGGCGGAATATCGCGTTCATGGAGATCTCCGGGAGGGAACGGCCGCGCTCCGGCGCGACCGGGATGCTGGAGCCAGTTTGCCCGGATGGGGCCAGAACGCTAGGGCCAGATGCCCGGATCAGTAGGAGCCAAAAGCGGGCCGGGCCCGCCTGCCGGCCGGCGGCGCCAGGGCTGGCGCGGCCGGCGCGGCGGGGTGCGGCCGGCGAGGCGGCCCGCGATATGCGCCAAAAGGGGGAGGGGAAATCCGGCTAGCGGATGAGGCTGAGGAATTCGGCCCGGGTCGACGGATTGTCGTGGAATTCACCCAGCATGACCGAGGTCACCATGGACGAGTTCTGCTTTTCCACGCCGCGCATCATCATGCACATGTGCTGGGCTTCGATGACCACGGCCACGCCGGCCGCGCCGGTCACGGACTGCACGGCTTCGGCCACCTGGCGGCTGAGGTTTTCCTGGATCTGCAGGCGGCGCGCGTACATCTCGACGATGCGCGCGACCTTGGACAGGCCCAGCACCTTGCCGTTGGGCAGGTAGGCCACGTGGGCCTTGCCGATGAAGGGCAGCATGTGGTGCTCGCAGAGCGAATACAGCTCGATGTTCTTGACCAGCACGATCTCGCGCGTGTCCGAGGTGAACAGCGCGCCGTTGACGATTTCGTCCAGGTTCTGGCCGTAGCCGCGGCACAGGTGGCGCATGGCCTTGGCCGCGCGGGCGGGCGTGTCCGCCAGTCCTTCGCGGGACGGATCTTCCCCTAGTTCTTCAAGAATGGCGGTGTAGTGCTTTTCCAATGACATCGGGGACTCCTGGGGGCGGCGCTGGTTGCGGCGCTTTACTGTGTGTAGCGTAGTGCTGCAAGTCTACCTCAGGCCACAAGAAGGGTTTCCCCGCCGGGCCGCCCCAAGGGGAAACAGCCCCCCTCGGGGGGGCAGCAAGCACGCGTAGCGTGCGCGGCGTGAGGGGCTACACCCCACGGTTTTCGACGGCGTACTTGATCAGCTCAGCCTGTCCATCTATGCCCAGCTTGCGCTTGATGTTCAGGCGATGGGTTTCCACCGTGCGCACCGACAGCCCCAGCGCCTGCGCGATCTGCTTGTTGGCCTCGCCGCTGGCGATGTGGCGCAGCACGTCGCGTTCGCGCTGCGTCAGCATGGTGGCCGGCGCCGTGGCCTGCGACAGGCGCACCGCGACCGCCGCGCTGAAATAGCTGCGGCCCGCCATGACCGCGCCGATGGCGGTGACGATTTCCTGCGCCGGCTCGTCCTTCAGCAGATAGCCGCGCGCGCCGGCCTTGACGGCTTGCAGCATGTATTCGGGGTTGTCGTGCATGGACAGCACCAGCACGGCGATCTGCGGGTAGCGCTCGTGCAGCAGGGCGGTCAGCTCCAGCCCGCCCACGCCCGGCATGTTGAGGTCCATCAGCGCCAGGTGCGGCAGGGTGCCGCCCTGCGGATCCTCGGCCAGGCAGGCGGCCAGAAAGGCCTGGGCGGCGGCGGCGTTGCCGGCCTCGCCCACTACCTGCAACTGCGGCACGGTTTCCAGGCGCAGCCGCAGCCCGTCCCGCACCAGCGGGTGGTCGTCGATCAGCAGCAGCCGGATGGAGTCGGGCTTGTGGGTCATGCGTCGGAGCTCGCGGGTAGAGGGGCGGCGGGCAGCGGCAGCCAGGCCTGCAGGACCGTGCCGTGGGAGGTGGAGCGGAATGTCAGCGTGCCGGACAGCGCGTTCATGCGTTCGCGCATATTGCGCAGGCCGATGCCGCGGCGCGGATCCTGCTGCACCTCGGCATAGTCGAAGCCGCGGCCGTCGTCGGCGATGGTCAGGCGCAGGTCGCGCTGGGAATAAGCCAGCGTCATGTCGGCGCGGGTGGCGCCGGCATGGCGGATGACGTTGGTCAGGGCTTCCTGGGTGACGCGGAACAGGGCGGTGGCATAGGCTTCGGGCAGCTTCACCGGCTGCCCGGCGGTGTGCAGGCGCACGGCCAGCGGCGGGGCGCCATCCTGGCTGGGGATGGCGAACTCGCGGCCCAGATGTTCGAGTGCGGCCGGCAGGCCCAGGTCGTCCAGCAGCGTCGGCCGCAGGTTGTGCGAAATACGCCGGACCTCGCCCACGGCGGTATTCAGCCGATCCAGTGCGCCGCCCAGGGGGGTGTCGATATGAGCGAGGGCGCGCGGCTCGGCCGGCAAGGTCTGCCGCAGCCGCTCCCGCGCCGCTTCCAGGGACAGCTTGATCGACACCAGCACCTGGCTGATGCCGTCGTGCAGCTCGCGCGAGAGCCGCGCGCGCTCGTCCTCTTGCGAACGCACCAGCTGCCGCGCCATCAGCCGCAGCTTGGCGTCGGACTGGCGATGGTCGCTGATGTTCAGGGCCAGGCCGCAGGCCGCCACGCCCAGGATGGACACGGCGGCGATGCCGGCCACCCAGGCAAACATATCGCGGATATTGGCTTGCGCGGCGGCGTCGATGCGCTCCAGCGCCTGCTGCACGTCGTCCAGGTAGATGCCGGTGCCCAGCATCCAGCCCCAGCGCTCCAGCACCACCACATAGCCCAGCTTCTCCTCGGTCTGGTGGGTGGACGGCTTTTCCCACAGGTAATGCACCGCTTCACCGTCCTGGCCGCCGCGCCGGGCGGCGGTCAGCAGGTTCTGGATCACGGGCTGGCCCTTGGTGTCGCGCAGCTCCCAGAGGTCCTGGCCGACCAGCTCCGGCTGGCGCGGGTGCATCAGGTTCCGGCCCTTCAGGTCATAGACGAAAAAATAGCCGTCGTGGCCGAATTCCATCTGCGCCAGCAGGTCGAGCGCGCGCTGGCGGGTGGCGTCGTCGTCGGCCGCCGCCTGCAGGGGCGCGATGGCGCTGTAGGCCAGGTTGACGTAGTGGCGCAGTTCGCCTTCCTTGCTGGCCAGCCAGGCGTTTTCCACGACCTGCTTTTCGCGCTGCGCCAGCTGCAGGCCCTGCACGTAGACGGCCACCGTGATGGCGGCGACGGCCACCAGCAGGGGGACCGCGGCGAGCAGCAGGATTTTCAGGCGCAGCTTCATGAAGGATTTGTATCAGCGCGAACGCGAATATTGCGACGCAGCATTTTGCCTGCCGCAGTCAGGATCGGGAAATTCCAGCCGTGATTTTACGGTTTCCGCCAAATCATGCTGCGGCGCATTGCGTAGTAACACGTAGCGGAATTGCGTAGTTTCGCGCTTGTTGCTGCGTAGTCAAAACGAAATACTAGCGTCCGCGTCGACACGGCGCTGCGTGGACGCGCGCGCGTCCGCCACCCCACAACAATGAGTCTGCCTTCCGCGGGACGATAAAAGCGTTTCACGCCAAAAGCATGGCGGGAGGCTAGAGGAGCACTTATGCAAACCAGCAGTAAGGGACTGGGTCAGCACCTGGTCTGGCTGGCGGTTGCGGTACTGGGCGCGTTCGCGCTGGGCACCGTGGCGCTGGCCAGAGGGGAGACCATCAATGCGCTATGGGTGGTGATCGCCGCCGTATGCGTGTATTTGATCGCATACCGTTATTACAGCCGCTTCATCGCCAAGAACGTCTTCCAGCTGGATCCGACGCGCATGACGCCGGCATGGAAGCACAACGACGGCCTGGACTACGTGCCCACCAACAAGCACGTGCTGTTCGGCCACCACTTCGCCGCCATCGCCGGCGCCGGCCCCCTGGTGGGCCCGGTGCTGGCCGCGCAGATGGGCTATCTGCCGGGCATGCTGTGGATCCTGGCGGGCGTGGTGTTTGCCGGCGCCGTGCAGGACTTCACCATCCTCTTCATTTCGACCCGCCGCGACGGCCGTTCGCTGGGTGACCTGGTCAAGTCCGAACTGGGCAAGATCCCGGGCGTGATCGCGCTGTTCGGCGCCTTCATGATCATGGTCATCATCCTGGCCGTGCTGGCGCTGATCGTGGTCAAGGCGCTGACGCACTCGCCCTGGGGCACTTTCACGGTGGCCGCGACCATCCCCATCGCGCTGTTCATGGGCGTGTACCTGCGCTACATCCGTCCAGGCAAGATCGGCGAAGTGTCCATCATCGGCTTCGTCGGCCTGATGGCTGCCATCACCTTCGGCCAGGACGTGGCCGCGCACCCGGTGATCGGCCCCATGTTCGACTTCGACGGCAAGGGCCTGACCTGGATCCTGATCATCTACGGTTTCATCGCCTCGGTGCTGCCGGTGTGGCTGCTGCTGGCTCCGCGCGACTACCTGTCGACCTTCCTGAAGATCGGCACCATCGTCGGCCTGGCCATCGGCATTGTCGTGGTCGCGCCCGAGCTGAAGATGCCGGCGTTGACCCAGTTCGTCGACGGCAGCGGTCCGGTGTGGTCGGGCAACCTGTTCCCGTTCCTCTTCATCACCATCGCCTGCGGCGCCGTGTCGGGGTTCCATGCCCTGATCTCCTCGGGCACCACGCCCAAGCTGATCGAGAACGAAACCCAGGCCCGCTATATCGGTTACGGCGGCATGCTGATGGAATCCTTCGTCGCCATCATGGCGCTGGTGGCGGCTTGCGTGATCGAGCCGGGCATCTACTACGCCATGAACAGCCCGGCGGCCGTGATCGGCACCACGCCCGACCAGGTGGCCCAGGTGGTCTCCAGCTGGGGCTTCGTGGTGACGCCCGCGGATCTGATCCAGACCGCCAAGGACGTGGGCGAAAGCACGATCATCTCGCGCGCCGGCGGCGCGCCTACGCTGGCCGTGGGCATGGCGCACATCCTGCACCAGGCCATCGGCGGCCCGGGCATGATGGCCTTCTGGTACCACTTCGCCATCCTGTTCGAAGCGCTCTTCATCCTGACCGCTGTCGACGCCGGCACCCGCGCGGGCCGCTTCATGCTGCAAGACCTGCTGGGCACCTTCGCCCCGTCGCTCAAGCGCACCGACTCGCTGCCCGCCAACCTGATCGCCACCGGCCTGTGCGTGGCGGCCTGGGGCTACTTCCTGTATCAGGGCGTGGTCGATCCGCTGGGCGGCATCAACACGCTGTGGCCGTTGTTCGGCATCGCCAACCAGATGCTGGCCGCGATCGCGCTGACGCTGGGCACCGTGGTGCTGTTCAAGATGAAGCGCGACCGCTACGCCTGGGTCACGGTGCTGCCGACCCTGTGGCTGCTGGCATGCACGCTGACCGCCGGCTGGCAGAAGCTGTTCCACGCCGACCCGCGCGTCAGCTTCCTGGCGCACGCCGACAAGTACAACGCGGCCATCGCCGAAGGCAAGGTCCTGGCCCCGGCCAAGTCCCTGGGCGAGATGTCGCGCGTGGTGTTGAACGACTACATCAACGCCGGCCTGTGCGCGATCTTCATCTTCGTGGTGGTGAGCATCGTGGTGTTCGGCCTGCGCTCGGTACAGCGCGCGCGCAACGAGAACAAGCCCACCGCCCGCGAAATGCCTTACGAAACGCTGCCGGTTGCCGCCGGCGCGGACTGAGCGCAGCAGGGAGACGACGCATGCTGTTTACGAACATGAGTTCCGCGGCCGGCGCCGCCGGCCGCTACCTGGGGCAGACGCTCCGGCTGATGGTCGGCGTGCCGGACTACGAAACGTATGTGGCCCACATGCGGCGCACGCACCCGGACCAGGAGCCGATGAGCTACGAAGCATTTTTCCGCGAGCGGCAGGACGCGCGCTATGGCGGGAAGAAGCGGATCGGCTGCTGCTGACGAAGAGGCCTCGCTTGCGAGGCCTTTTTTTTCCGGCTTCTGGTCAGGCGGCCTTCCTCCGCAGTTTCTCCGCATAAATCACCAGCGGCACCGCGCCGACAGCGCACAACGCCATCACCAGGAACCCTCCCGGCGCATAGCTGCGATACAGCGCGCCGCCCAGCTGGATGCTGGCGAACATGAAGACTCCGCCCGACAGCAAGGCGTAAAGCGCGATCGCCGAGGTCTTGATCGCCGCGGGCACGTGCCGGGTGATGTACCACATGATGGCGGCGTTGTTGCCGGCCAATGTGAAGCACTGCAGCAGCTGCAGCGCCGCGATCAGCGTGGGATCGGTAGTGGCGGAGAGCCCGGTCCAGCGGATCGCGGTCATGACGGCGGATGCCAGGATCAGCCACTGGGCGCCCGTGCGCGCCAGGATGCGGGGCGCCAGGAAGAAGAACAGGACCTCGCTGGCCACGCCCACCACCCACAGCATGGATATCAGCGAAGTCGACAGGCCGCTGGCGGTCCAGTACAGCGTGGAATAGGAATAGAGAAAGCCGTTGCTGGCCTGGACCAGCGAGGCCGCCGCGATGCACATGAGCAGCGGGCGGTCGCGCAGGACCTCGAGCATGGGCAGGCGCGCCGCTGGCGCGGGCGCCTCGTCGGGAGTGGGGCGTGCCGCCCGGGGCAGCAGCCGCACGCAAGCCAGGCAGGCGATGATGAGGAGGATGGACAGCCACATCACCCAGTTGGCGTCAAAGGTCTTGATCAGGTAGCCGCCGATCACGGTGACCACGGCAAAGCCCAGCGAGCCGCAGGCGCGCATGACCGTGTAGGAACTGCCTTGGCCCCGGCCGCTGGCGATGGCCATGCGGTCCATCAGCGGCAATACCGCCGGGAAGACGGCATTGAGCAGCAGGGTGATGGCCAGCAGCCAGCCGGGCGTGCTGCTGAACGGATAGCAGACGAACAGCGCCAGCGACGCCGCCAGCGCCGCGGCGATCAGGGCGTGCGCGCGGCCGGTCTGGTCGGCGACGTGGGCGACCACGGGCGTGGACAGGATCTTGGGCAGGAAGGACGTGGCGACGATCAGGCCGATGACGGCGGGATCCAGGCCGCGGCTGGCGAACCATAGGGGCAGGAAGGGAATGCTGACTCCCTGCAGGCCGTAGTACAGGAAGTAAAACCCGTGCAGGGCGATGGCGCCTTGCCTGGTGTCGGGATTGCCGCGCATGGCGATGAAGGGATCCGGCTGAATTGACGCGCCGTAGCATACTCCTAGCCGGACCGGATTTCAGAAAGGGGGAGCGCCTTGATCCAGGACATTGGCAAAAAAGCGCGGGCGGATTTACGCTAGCGAAGTCGCGGCGCAAGCAAGCCTGGCGCCGCGCGTGCGTTTTCACCATCATTCCTAGGAGTTGCGACCCATGGCCAAGAAACTGGATGAGAAGACCACCAAAGCCCTGAAAGAGCGCCGCAAGCGCCCGCTGGCGACGCCGACCGACCTGGCGTCGGCGGCCACCAGGGATATTTCCGCCGCGCTGAACCAGATACTCGCCGACGTGTTCGCGCTGTATCTCAAGACCAAGAACTTTCATTGGCACGTCAGCGGCCCCCATTTCCGGGATTACCACCTGCTGCTGGACGAGCAGGGCGACCAGCTGTTCGCCATGACGGATCCCATCGCCGAGCGCATCCGCAAGATCGGCGGCACGACGCTGCGGTCCATCGGACACATCGCGCGCTCGCAGCGTATCTCGGACAACGATGCGGATTACGTGCAGCCGCTGGACATGCTGGCCGAGCTGCGCGAGGACAACAAGGTCCTGGCGGCGGCGTTGCGCGAAGCGCACAACATCACCGATGAACACCGCGACATCGCCAGCTCCAGCCTGATCGAGAACTGGATCGACGAGACCGAACGGCGCACCTGGTTCCTGTTCGAAGCCAGCCGGGAAGGGGATTCGACCGGGCATTGAGCCGGCCGCGATGGTTTGATTCAGTGGGACAAAGCTGGCCGCGTTGACGTGGCCAGCTTTGCTTTTGCGCGCGGGCGCCGCAGCGGCCAGCAGCCGGTGCTTGTCAGCGCCGCGTATCAGCCGTGCTTGCCGAAGCCGCCGCTGGCCCACTCCGAGGCGCGCTGCACGCTCAGCTTGTACGTCGGCGCGACCTGGGTCCGCGCCAATTGTTCGCCGGATTCGTCGTAGGCGCTCAACACGGCGTAGGGCTCGTCTTCGTCGGGAACGATATCCAGCTTGATGGTCAGGCGGCCCGCGGCGGCGTCGATCTTCACGCTCTTGTGCAGCGTCGCGTGCAATTGCTGCTCGTGACGGCGCAGGACTTCCCGGGCGGTCTTGACCAGGGTGATGAAGGCGGGGGAGTCGAGCGGCTTGGGGTTTTTCTTGTCGCGGCCCATGGTCCATGGGCCGACCAGCGCGGGCTCGGCTTCTCCGTCCATGGTCATCTCCACGGCCCAGCCGTCGTCTTCCTCGTTCTTGATGATCCGGGCGGTCCAGCCGTCATCGCGCCACAGCGTGGGCAGCTGTTCTTTGCGGTCGTCGGGGGCTTCCGTTTCCGGAATGTGGGTATCGTTCACTGCTGTACTTCTCCTGGACTCGTTTGCCGGCAACGCCGGTCTTGGCCAGCATGATACCGCCCAGCGTCGCGCCGCCGCCGTTGAGCACTGCGGTATGTCCGGATGCGGCCGATGGCGCCGCACAGGTTGGCCAACGGTACGCCCGCGACGGTGGCGATCAAAATCCCGCCAAAAATGAGGGCGGTGGCCAGGCCTCCGCGCGCGGGCGGGGCAATGCGCGTGGCGGTCGCCGCGGCCAAGGCCCAGAACACGCCGTGGGCAACGGCGCCCAGCGCACGTCCGCCGAGCCGCGCGAGCATCGGGCTAGCCGATGCCTCAATCAAACATTCCTGCTGGCGCCCGGCAGCGCGTAACGCCACCATCGCTTACTCCAAACACGTATTTCAAGGAAATGAGCATGGGCAATGGTCTTGCGGGGCAACGGGTTGTGGTGGTCGGCGGTAGTTCCGGCATGGGGCTGGCCGTCAGCGAGCGATTGCTGGGCATGCACTGCGAGGTGCTGATCGTGGGCAGATCCCGCGGCAAGCTCGAGGCGGCGCGGGAGCAGTTGCGAGCGTTTGGCGCGCCGCGCCTGCACCAGGCGGATGTGACGAGTGAAGCGCAAGTGCAACGGCTGTTTGAAGAATCAGGCCCGGTGGATCATCTGGTCTGCACGGCTGCCGACATACGCGGCGCCTATGAGCTGCTACCGGACCTCTCGCTGGACGCGCTCGACCGGGCCATCCGCTCGAAGGTCGTCGCGCCGATCCTGCTGGCCAAACATGGCGCCCAGCGCATGGCGGCGCACGGTTCCATCACCCTGACTTCCGGCATTGCCGCCTACCGTCCCCGGCCGAAGGGCATCGCCGTGGCCGCGATCAATGCCGCGTTGGAGGGTGTGGTGCGCGCCATGGCGGTCGAGCTTGCGCCGTTGCGGATCAATGCCGTATCGCCGGGCTGGGTGGATACGCCCATCTGGAATGACGTGGCCGGCGCCGACAGCGGACCGCTTTTGGCGTCGATGGCCGAGCGGCTACCCGTGGGCCGAGTCGGCGCTGGCAGCGATATCGCGGATGCCATCGGCTTCCTGATCGGCAATGGCTACACGACCGGTACCGTGCTGCATGTCGATGGCGGCCATCGGCTCGTCTGAGCCGGCCGCCGCGAGGCGGATCATCTCGATAAAGGCGGCCACCTGGCGCGTAGGCGTTCGGTGCAAGATGAGCAGGCAGATGGGAAGACCGGCTCCCGCAGTGGACAATGGCCGCCACTGGACGCCTGCCGTTGTTAATGCGGGATCCATGGCCATCCGCGGCAGGATCGATACCCCGAGGCCTGCGGACACCATCTGTATCAAGGCCGGTACGCTCTCGGCGACACCGCGGATACGCGGCTGCGCCGGGGCTTCCTGCAGCACGGCCTCCAGGTATGTCCGATACCGGCAGCCTTCCATCGTGACAACCAGCGGAAACGCGGCAAGCGCGTCGGCCTTGATGTCAGCAGCCTGGCATAGTGGATGCCCTGGGGGCATCACGACCACCGGCATGTCCCGCGCAATGGCTTCCACCCGAAGGTCGGCGTCGTTTTCCGGCCATCCGTGCACCAGACCAAGGTCGGCCGTCCCATCGAGCACAGCCTGGGCGGTTGCCATGGAGTTTTTTTCCTGGACCGCAACCTGCGTTCCGGGATGCATGCCGGCAAAGCGCAGCAGTTGCGGAACCAACACACTGGTGCACAAAGTCTGCGGCGCGGCGACCCGGATCGTGCCGCCCGAATCGCCGACGTTTTCGCGGACTTCCCGGAAGGCGTCATCGGCCCGCGCAAGCAATTCGCGCGCTCGAATGGCCAATCTCTCTGCGGCCGGGGTGGGCTGCAGGCGATTGTTCTGGCGGACGAACAGCGCCTGGCCGACGCTCTCTTCCAGCGCCCGTATCTGTTCCGTAACGCTGGGTTGGGACAGATGCACCTGTTTGGCGGCTTTCGTGAAGCTCAGCGTTTCCATCGCCGCGACGAAGATCTTTAGCTGTCGTAGTTGGAACATGTGGGTACGGGGTTGTGCCGAGCGGTTCAAGTCCAATGCGTACAAATCGAACAGTTCAACAAATTGTATGGTGTTCGACGGCAAAATTTGACGGCTTGTGGGAGTTTGGCGCTCACTCTGCCCATTTTCAACCTCTTTCAGCATTGCCATTTTTCAGGCAACCATTAGGTGTAGGCATGGGAAGCGTCTACGGTTTCCGTCTACGGTACCTGCTGCTTGTCTTTGCCTGGCCCACGAGCGGCAAATGAAGCTGCTGAAGCAGTATTTTGAGGAAATGATGAATCTTCGGGTCCTGTAGTCTTCGGTGCGTTCAAACTCCCGGCGTTGGGTACGGGCACGTTTCTCGCCATCAAGTCGCATTACGGTGGAGAAAAACGGAGACGCAGGAAAAGAAGGAGATGAGAGCTTCGTAGCCTGGCGCGCGGCCGACTTCATTCCGCGCGGCCGGCTCCATCTATCGTTTTCAGTTCACCAGTACGGGCTTGTCCCGATAGCGCTGCGGAAACGTCTTCGCCAGGTTCTCGACCTTGGGCACGTCGTTCACCATGATGTACATGCTGTACGGATGGCGCACGAGATAGTCCTGGTGGTAGTCCTCGGCGGGGTAGAAGGCCTTCAGCGGTTCTATCGTCGTGGCAAGCGCCTTGGGATAGACGCCGGTCTTGTTCAGTTGCGCGATGTAGGCCTCGGCCACCTTGCGCTGGTCGTCGTTCGCGGGGAAGACCGCGGAGCGGTACTGGGTGCCGGTGTCCGGACCCTGGCGGTTGAGCTGGGTGGGGTCGTGGGCCACCGAGAAATAGATCTGCAGCAGCTGGCCGTAGCTGACCTGGGCGGGGTCGTAGGTGATCTCGACCGCTTCGGCGTGGCCGCTGCGTCCTCCGCTGACGGTGTCGTAATTGGCGGTGGACGCCTGGCCGCCGGCGTAGCCGGAGACGGCCGAGCTCACCCCCTTGACGTGCTGGAACACGGCTTGCACGCCCCAGAAGCAACCGCCGGCGATGACGGCCTTTTGCGGAGCGGCGGCCGCGGGCTGGTCCAGGGCCGGGGGCGGAATGACGAAGGCGGTTTCGGCGGCGCTGGCCGAGGCGGCGCCCAAGAGGCCGCAGGCGGCGGCCAGCGCGGCGCAGAATTTGCGGGGCAGGCGGGTGGCGGACATGGTCTCTCCTGATGGATGGGGCGGCCCGAGTTCAGGCCTGCGGGGTGAATGCGAGGGCCACGCCATTCATGCAATAGCGTAGTCCGGTCGGGCGGGGGCCGTCGTCGAAGACATGGCCCAGATGGCCACCGCAGTTGGCGCAATGCACGGCGATGCGCGTCATGCCGAAGCTGCGATCCTTGGTCTCGCCGACGGCGCCGTCCAGCGGCTGCCAGAAGCTGGGCCAGCCGGTGCCGCTGTCGAACTTGGTGGACGACGAGAACAGCGGATGGGCGCAGCCGGCGCAGGCGTAGGCGCCCTTGCGATGCTCCTTGTCCAGCGGGCTGGAGTAGGGACGCTCGGTGCCTTCGCGGCGCAGTACCTCATATTGTTCGCGCGTGAGCCGTTCGCGCCATTGCGCGTCGCTCAGCGTGTAGGGGAAGGCCTGGGCGGCGGCGGCCGGGCCGCCGCGCGCCGCAAGGACCGGGGCCAGGCCGGCGGCGATGGCCGCCGCGCTGCCCAGGCCCAGGAAATGCCTGCGGTCTAGTCTCATGACATGCTCCGGAACAGGGCTGGTAGATTGGGAGTCACTGCTTCATGCCGTCTTTGGACATGCTGTCCTTGGACATTCCGCCTTTGGACATTCCGTCCTTCGACATTCCGTCCTTCGACATGCTGTCTTTCGACATGCCATCCTTCGACATGCTGTCTTTCGACATGGAGTCCTTCGACATCCCATCTTTCGACATGCCGTCCTTGGACATGCCGCTCTTCGACATCCCATCCTTCGACATGCCATCCTTGGACATCGAGTCCTTGGACATCGAGCCGCCGCCCATGGCGTCCTTGCTCATGTTGTCGGCGGCGTGGACTGCCGCGGCGCCGAAAGCCAGGCACAGGGACAGCGCGGCGGTGGTAGCGATTTTCTTCATGATGCGTTCCTTTATGGAGAGTGAAAGCGTGAAAGATTCCACCTAGCTGCCGCCGAACCAGTTGTAGCCCTGGTCCTCCCAGTAACCGCCCGGGTAGGTGTTGGTGACGAAAATTGCCTGTATGTGCTTGGGGTTCTTGTAACCAAGCTTGGTAGGCATGCGCAGCTTCATGGGGAAGCCGTACTCTGGTGGCAGCGTCTGGCCGTCATAGGTCAGCGCCAGGATGGTCTGGGGGTGCAGTGCGGTGGGCATGTCGATGCTGGTGTAGTAGTCGTCGGCGCATTTGAAGCCCACGTACTTGGCGCTCAGGTCCGCGCCCACGCGCTTGAGGAAGGCGGAGAACGGCACGCCGCCCCATTTGCCGATGGCGCTCCAGCCTTCGACGCAGATGTGCCGCGTCACCTGGTCGATCTGCGCCATGGCGCGCAGTTCCTCCAGCCGCCAGCGGCGCTTGTCGGCGACCAGTCCGCTGACTTCCAGGCGGAACGATTCCTCGTCCACGTGGCGGACCTCGTCAATGCCGTAGTAGGCATTGAAGGGGAAGGGCCGCGTGATCATCGATTCGGGATAGGTCGGCGCCAGCTTGTTGGGGTCGAAGATCCAGCCCTGCACCCGGTCATTGAAGCGAGAAACCGCGGTCAGCGCTTGTTCCACGCTGTCATCGTCCGACAGCGAGCATCCCGACAGCATGGCCAGCCCGCCCAGGGTCAGGCTGTTGCGCAGGAAAGCGCGGCGCGAGGGCTGTTCGACCCGTTTTTGCAGGATCCTTCCGGCTTCCTTGAGAATGGCCGGGCCGTCCAGGCCGGGCAGGGAGGGGCGCTTGTGCTTGTTCACGGAGGGCTCCTTATTTGCCGCGGATCATGGCGATCAGGCTGCGTGGCACCAGTGCCACCATCACCAGATGGATCGCCACGAAAGCCGTCAGCAAGGCCATGGCAATGAAGTGCACGCGGCGCGCGGTCTCGTATCCGCCCAGCAGCTCGCGCAGCAGTTCGAACTGCACCGACTTCCACAGCACCAGCCCGGACAGCACCAGCACGGCGATGTCGGCCATCACGAACAGGTAGGCCAGCCGCTGCACCTGGTTGTAGCGGCGCGGATCGGCGTGGGCGAGCTTGCCGTGCAGCGCCGCGCCCAGGTCTGCGGCAATGCCGCGGATGCTCAAGGGGAAGAACTTGCGCCAGAGGCGGCCGGTGGCCAGATTCATGGCCAGGTACAGGATGCCGTTGAAGAACAGCAGCCACATGCCGGCGAAGTGCCATTGCAGGGCGCCGCCGAGCCAGCCGCCCAGCGTGATCTCCCGGGGGAAGACGAAGTCGAACAAGGGCGAGGCGTTGTAGATGCGCCAGCCGCTCATTGCCATGACCACCACGGCCAGGGCGTTGAGCCAGTGCATGGCGCGCAGCCAGCCGGGATGGACGGGAGCATTGGCGGGCGGGACGGGCGGCGCGTGGTGGCTTGCGGGGGTGGCCAGCATGGCGGGCTCCGGGGGGCTGGTTGTCGTTGGAGCCATTCTTCCCCGTGGCCGATACCGAAGTCCTCACGCAAACTTAAATTAATTGTGATAACTCGGCGGCGCGGATTGGCGACAATAGGCGCATAACCCTTTTTGAGTTTCCCGCCCATGGACACGCCCCGACGCGTACTCATCGTCGAAGACGACGCCCACATCGCCGAACTGCTGCGCCTGCATCTGCGGGACGAAGGCTACGCGGTCGAACATGCCGCCGACGGCAACGAAGGCATGCGCAGGCTGGAGGAAGGCGGCTGGGACGCCCTGGTGCTGGACCTGATGCTGCCCGGCATCGACGGCCTGGAAATCTGCAAGCGCGCCCGCGCCATGGCGCGCTACACGCCCATCATCATCACCAGCGCGCGCTCCAGCGAGGTGCACCGCATCCTGGGCTTGGAGCTGGGCGCGGACGACTACCTGGCCAAGCCGTTCTCGATGCTGGAACTGGTGGCGCGGGTGCGGGCGCTCCTGCGCCGCAGCGAAGCCCTGGAGCGCAACGCGCGCATCGACGCCGGCAGCCTGGCCCTGCACGGCGTGGCCATCGACCCGGTGGCGCGCACGGCCGAGGTCGACGGCCGCCGGCTGGACCTGACGCCGCGCGAGTTCGACCTGCTGCATTTCTTCGCGCGGCACCCGGACAAGGTTTTTTCGCGCATGGATCTGCTGAACCAGGTCTGGGGCTACCAGCACGAAGGCTATGAACACACGGTCAACACCCACATCAACCGGCTGCGGGTGAAGATCGAGGCGGACCCGTCGGATCCGCAGCGCATTCTGACGGTGTGGGGCAAGGGCTATAAATTCGCCGCGGGGCCGGCCGGCGCGGGAGGCGCATCATGAAGCGGTTCACGCTTACCCAACGGCTGTCCGCCGTGTTCGCGCTGTTGTTGCTTGCCAGCTGCGGCGCCTCGGCCTGGCTGCAGATCGCGGCCAATTCCCGCTATGAGCAGGAGGTGGTCCAACGCCTGTCCAGCGGACTGGCGCAGCACATCGCCGGCGCCAACGAATTGATGGACACCAACGGCTGGAAGCCCGCCGCGGTGCGCTCGCTGTTCGACATGCTGATGGCGGTGAATCCGGCGGTCGAGGTTTACCTGCTGTCCAATGACGGCCGCATCGTGGGCGATGCCGCGCCCGCCGGCCAGATCAAGCGCGACCATGTCGACCTGGGACCGGTCAAGCGCTTGTTGGCCGGCGACACGCTGCCCATCACCGGCGACGACCCGCGCAGCCTGGACGCGCAGAAAGTCTTCAGCGCCGCGCCGGTGCGCGTGGGCGGGCAGGAAAAGGGTTACGTCTACGTGGTCTTGCAGGGCCAGGCGCACGACGCGTTGGCGATGGCCGTGTCGCGCAGTTCGGTGCTGCGCACGACCTTGTGGTCGATCGCGCTGGTCGCGCTGCTGGGCCTGGTGGCGGGCCTGGCGGCGTTTGCCTTGATCACGCGGCCGCTGCGCGGCCTGACGCGCGCGGTGCGCGCCTTCGACGGCGACGACGGGCAGGCCCTGGCCGCGCTGGAGCGTCCGGGCGATGCAGCGGCGCGCAATGGCGACGAGATCGCGGTGTTGCGGCGCAGCTTCGTGCAGATGGGCAAGCGCATATCCGACCAGTGGCGCGAACTGACGCGGCAAGACCAGCAGCGGCGCGACCTGGTCGCCAATATCTCGCACGATCTGCGCACGCCGCTGACCTCGCTGCACGGCTATCTGGAAACCCTGAGGCTGAAGGACCAGACGCTGGACGCGGACGAGCGCCGCCGCTACCTGGACATTGCGCTGGCCCAGAGCCGCAAGGTCGGCCGCCTGGCGCAGGAACTCTTCGAATTGGCGCGGCTGGAGTCCGGGCTGGTGCGGCTGGAGCCCGAGACCTTTTCGCTGCCGGAACTGGTGCAGGACGTGATCCAGAAGTTCGAGCTGGCGGCCGAGGCGCGGCAGCAGCGCCTGACCACCGATATCCCGCGCGAGTTGCCGCCGGTGCGCGCGGACCTGGGGCTGATCGAACGCGTGCTGACCAACCTGCTGGACAACGCCATCCGCCACAGCCCGCCCGGCGGCCTCATCGAACTGCGGCTGGGCAGCGCGCATGACCTGGTGCAGGTGCAAGTCAGCGATACAGGCGAGGGCATACCGCAGGCATTGCGCGCGGGGCTTTTCACGCGGGCCAGCGCCTTGAATCGCGGCCCTGGCGACGGCGGCGGCCTGGGGCTGGTGATCGTGCAGCGCATCCTGCAGCTGCATCACAGCGAGATCAGGCTGGTGGACCGCGCCGGATCGGGCGCGGTGTTCCAGTTCGATCTGGCCGCGGCGCGCTAGCAGGCTTCTACGGGCCGGATGGACCCGGGCTGGAAGCGGATGCCAGCCGCCGCACCGTGCCGCGCGACGCGTCCACGTCCAGCATGTCGCCGGTGGCGACGTGCCGCATGATGCCCTGCACATTGACGATTGCCGGTATGCCGAACTCGCGCGCCACGATGGCGCCATGCGACAGGTAGCCGCCTGCCTCCATGACCAGGGCGCCCGCGCGCAGGAACAGCGGCGTCCAGGCCGGGTCGGTGGACGCCGCCACCAGGACGCCGCCTGCGGGCATGGCCAGGCCCTCGGATGGCGTGCGGGCCACGAACGCGCTTGCCTGCGCGCGGCCTCCGGCCGCGGGCGTGCCGCGCCAGGTACCGGTGGCGCCGGTATTGTCAGACGCGAGCGGCGATAGCGTTGTGGAAGCGCCCTTGCCGTATTCGGCGATGACGTCCTGATCCGGCGTAGCCGCCCAGGATTCCAGCTGCGTCCGGCGCAGGGCGGCGCGGCGGCCTGCCGCGGCGGGCGCGAGCCTGGCTTCGGCCAAGGCGACGAGTTCGGCGGCGGTCAGATGGAAGATGTCGTCCGCGGCGGCCAGGCCGTCGGGACGGACGTAGCGCCGGCCCAGCGCCAGCGCGTTCCTGCGAGCGGCCGCAAGATAGGCTACCAGGACGCTGCGCGCGGCCTCGCGTTGCCTGCCCTCGATGCGTGCCGCGGCCAGCAGCCGGGCGACCAGCGGCCGCTGCCAGAAAGGCAATGCCGCGCGCAGGCGCTGCCGGGCCTGGCTTGCCGCGCTGTCCTGCCGGGCGCGTAGCGTGGCAGGGTCGGCGTCGGTCAGCTGCAGCACGCTGTCCAGCAGATAGGCGGGATCTTCGCGCCAGCGCGGGTTGCGCAGATAGGTTTCATAAACGGCGCGGTGGCCATACTGGCGCAGGAAATCCGCGAAGGCCGGCTTGAAGGGAGCCCCATCCGGCAAGGCGTGCTGCCAGCCGGCGCTGTCGCGCCGGGGATCGCGCAGCCAGTCCATCACCCGTGCATCGCCAGCGGCCAGCTTGGCCAGCGCCATCAGGGCATAGCTTTGCGCGGCGGTCACGCTGGGTTCGCCGCCAGCCATCAACGCGGCCGTGAGCGCATGGCCTTCGCCCGGGCAGGCCTTTTCCACCAGTTCCAGCAGCTTGTGCAGCGCGCCGCCGCCCGATCCTTGCAGGAAGAACAGTTGGTCCGCCGCCAGCACGGTGAGGAACTGGTCCCACAAGCGGGCGCCCAACGCGGCGTTGGATGCGGGCGCGGGCTCGTCCAGCCAGGCCTGGGCGCGGGCGAACAGGCGCGGCAGGTCCAGTTCCGCCTGCTTGCGCAAGGGCGCTGCGCGGCGCAGGTAGCGCAGGATGCGCGCGCCGTGCCGCAAGCGTTGGCCCAGCGTCAGAGGCGCTACCTCGATCTCGGGCTGGGGGCCGCCCAAGAGGGCGTTCATGGCTTTAGGCTGCACGCCCAGCGCGTCATAACCCACCCACTGGATAAGCGAGGCGTCCAGATAGACCCGGCCCTGGAATAGCGCCGCCAGCCGCAAGCCCGGCAGGGGGGTATAGCCGCTCAATTCAAAGCCCGTGATCAGCATGCGTTGCGCCATGACGCGCCCCGTATCCCATTCCAGCGCCGACATGGCCAGCGGCAGCACTTCGCGGGTGTTGCCGCGCGACCAATAGGCGGGCTGTGCGCGCAGCGCCGGATAGGTGTGGCGCGCCGCCACGGTGACGGGACGGGCCTGCACGATCCAGAAGCGCCGCCCGTCCCAGACCCATTCGATGTCGTAGCCGCCGCCGGCATAGTCCAGCGCGCGCGCCGCGTCGCGCACGATGTCGCCCAGGGCTACGGCCTGCGCGTCGCTCAGCACGGCCTGGGCCGCGAGCGCGGCGGGCGTGGAAGCAAGCAAGGTGCCGGAGCCTTCCGCGGCCTGGCTGGCGTGGCGTTTGGCGCCGATGCGCCGGTCGGCCAGCGGCCAAGCCTGGCGCAGATAGTCTTCGCGCAGGCGGTATTCGTCGCCTTGCGCCGCGCCGTCGACCAGCGACTCGCCCAAGCCCCAGTTGGCGTGGATGACCATCTCGTCGTGCCGCCCCGACACGGGATCGATGGTGAAGGCGATGCCCGAGGCGACCGCGTCGATCAGCGGCATGACGACCACGGCCATGCCGGCAGGGTCCAGCCCCAGCTTCTGCCGGTAGGCGCGCGCCTGCGGCGTCCATTGCGAATCCCAAACCTGCCGGACCGCGTCGCTCGCCGCATCCGCACCGCGCACGTTCAGGCAGGAAAGATGGATCCCCGCGAATGAGGCGCCCGCGGAATCTTCCTGTGGTGCAGACGAGCGCAAGGCCAGCGGCCGCTCGAGCCAGCCGCGCGCGGCCAGTTCATCGCGCAGCGCCTGGGTGACGGCGGGCGGCAGCGCCTGGCCCGGTTCGTGGTCAAGGCTCAGCGCGGCCGGCAGCACGAAGCCGTCGGGCACCGGCACACCCAGTTGCGCCATGCGGCCCAGCTGCCAGCCCTTGCCGCCGACGGCGTGCGGGCCGGCCAGGGCGGCGGCAGCCCAGTCCAGCGCGGCGGCAGTCATGCTCCGGCCTCGGGGTGTACGCCGCGCACGAAGAGACTGATGGCGGCATCGAATTCTGCCTTCAGGCTGCTGCGAGGTTGATCCAACCAGCGCAGCATCGCGCCCAGATACAGGAATTGCAGCTGATGGGCCAGTTGCCCGGCGGCAAGATCGGTACGCGCCTGGCCGGCGGCCTGCGCTTCTTCGATCAGCGCGGTGTACAGCGCCTGCATGCCGCTGCGCGGGTAGCGGCCGTCGTCGTGCGCGCCGGGCTGCAGCGTGGACAGCCGGTAGCGCAGGTACGGCCCCAGATAGGCGCGATGCGATTCGGACCAATGGGCCGACGCATGCAGTAGCCGCGTCAGGCGCTGCGCGAGGGTGGGCAGGGCGCGCAGCGCGGGCTGGAGGCCGCGGACGCTGGCCGCCAGCTCGCCATGGAAGCGGTGCGCGAGCAGGGCTTCCTTGACGGGGAAATGGTTGTACAGCGTGCCCTTGGATACGTCCGCCTGCGCGGCGATCTGTTCCATGGTGACCGCGTCATAGCCCAGGGTTTCGAACAGGCGCCAGGCGGTCTGCGCCAGGTGGTCCAGGGTCTGCAGGCGCTTGCGTTCGCGACGCCCGGCTTCGGGCGCGGCGGATTCGGATGAAGGGAGGGCAGAGGAATCCATGACGCGAAAATAATTGAACGACGAATAATATTGTACGTCGTTCAATTATTTTTGGAAATCCCGACCAAGACGGTCTTGCGCGACTCAGGCCGCGGCGGGCATCTCGCCGTGCAGCAGATAGTCCATCAATTCACGCACTGAACGTACGGCGTTGCCGAAGGGCAGCTTGGACGCGCCGCGGAAGAACAGGCCGCGGCTGACTTCGCCGCGCATCGCGGCCGCCAGCTTCAGGTCGATGCAGAATTGCCCGAAGCGCGCCAGGCCGTCGCGCAATCCGCATTGCGTCAGGCAGTCCATGCGCTGGCTGCAGCGGCGCGCATCGCAGCGGGTGTTGGCCTGCAGCGTCTTTTCCTGGCGCAGGTAGCGCGTCAGCCAGGGCGTTTCCACGGCGCGGGCAGGCAGGCCCGCGACGCTGGTGAATTCGGCCAGCTTGTCCGGATCGGCGTCGATCAGCACGCGCTTGAAGTTCTCGTGCGCGTCGCCTTCGCTGGTGACGGCAAACGCCGTGCCGACCTGCACGCCGTCCGCGCCATTGGCCAGCCAATGGCGCACTTGCTCATGGCTGCCCACGCCGCCCGCCACGATCAAGCGGGGGGCGTCGGAACCCAGCGCCAGTTCCTGGAACAGCTTATGGCAATCGGCCAGCACATGCTGGAAGTCGAAGCGCTCGCTGTGCACGTCATCCAGCCGGGCCGCGCCCAGATGGCCGCCGGCGTACCCAGGGTGTTCGATCACCACGGCGTCGGCCATGCGGCCCTTTTTCATCCATTTCTTCAGCACCACGGCCACGCCGCGCGCCTCGGACAGGATGGGCACCAGCGCTACCTTGGGGTAGTCGGCCGTCATCTCGGGCAGGTCCAGCGGCAGGCCGGCGCCCATCACGATGGCGTGGGCGCCGCTTTCGCAGGCCTGGCGCACCAGGGCGGGGTGGTCGCGCACCGCCTTCATGACGTTCACCGCCACCAGGCCGCGGCCCTGAGCGGTGTCCAGCGCGGCGCGCACCTCGCGGTCGAGCGCTTCCTGGTTGGCGCTGTCGATGATGTCGCGGTCATGGCAACGCTCGGTTTTCTCCAGCAGATCGGGGTGGTGGTGGCGCAAATCCACACTGGCGATGGTGCCCATGGCGTTCTGGCTGGCGACCGCGCCGGCCAGGCGATGGGCGGATACGCCGACGCCCATGCCGCCCTGGACGATGGGCAGCAATTCGCGTCCGGCGAGGGTGAGTGATTTGAACCACGTCATGATGAGTCTTTCCTCTTTTCAAGTGGACAGAGGCTAGAGCAAGGGGAGTTGGGTCGCCTTGCGCAGAATCAAGTGCGGCAGCACCTGGCTCAGCGATAGGCGAACTCCTCGAACCATTGCATCAGCAGCGCCAGGGCCGGGGCGCTTAGCGCGCGCACCGGGGGCGCGTCGGGCGAGCGGCGCACGCCCTGCACCGCGAAGCGGCGCACTCCGCGGCGCGCCAGCTCGCGCGCCAGGGTCAGCAGCCGCGTCTCGTCCAGCCAATCCGGATGCCAGGTGATGCGGCACTCGAAATCGATGCCGGCAGCCAGCAGTTGCGTCAGGCAGGCCAGCGCGGGGCGCTGCGAATCGCGGCGGCCGGTGACGTCGTCATAGCCCTGGGCGTCGGCCTTGATGTCCAGGCCGACCCAATCCAGATGGCGCAGCACGTCGGCCAGGCGCAGGGGATAGATGCCGGCGGTATGCAGGCCGACGCGGTAGCCCATGCGCCGGACGTCGCGGATCATCTGCGGCAGGCGCGGTTCGCTCAAGGGCTCGCCGCCGGAGAACACGATGGCGTCCAGCAGGCCTTTGCGCGTTTCCAGGAAGGCGCGGATCTCGCGCCAGTCGTAGCGGGCGGCGCGGGTCTGGAGTTCGACGTTGTGGCAGTAGTGGCAGCGCCAGGGGCAGCCCGCGATGAATACGACCGCCGCCAGTTGTCCGGGCCAGTCCACGGTGGAAAATGGCACCAGCCCGCCGACGGCGTGTGAATGCCGCGGCAAGGGCTGGGCCACCGGTTGCGGCGCAGCCGGGTAGGCCGGGCGCGCCGTCAGCCGCCGCGTGCCCGGGCCGCAGCCCGGGGTCGACGCGGCGGCTCGCGTGGCGCCCTCAGGCGCGGCGTTCGACGAAGAAGCGGCGTTCATTGAATTCGCCCTGTTTGCCGGTGTTGAAGGAAGTGACAGGGCGGTGGTAGCCCATGACGCGGGTCCAGATCTCGCAGCGCACGCGCTGGCTGTCGTCCAATTGCGCGGCGGGAGCGGTGGCGACTTCGGGAGCGATCAAGGTTTGCATGGCGGTTCCTTATGGAGTGGATGCCGGGCGGGCTGCCCGGCGGTCCGGCCTGGGGGCTGGCCTTTACAGCCCTAGGCCGGGGTGCAGCATGCCGCTTGCTTGGCCAGCAGTTCGGCATCGCATTTCGGGCAGAACTCGTGGTGCCCCGCCAGATAGCCATGGTTGGGGCAGATGGAGAAGGTCGGCGTGACCGTGATGTAGGGCAGCCGGAAATTCGACAGCGCGCGGCGCACCAGCTGCTTGCATGCGGCGGAAGAAGAAACGGCTTCGTTCATGTACAGATGCAGCACGGTGCCGCCGGTGTACTTGCCCTGCAGCGTTTCCTGCAGCTCCAGCGCATGGAAAGGATCGTCGGTGTGGCCCACCGGCAGCTGGCTGGAGTTGGTGTAGTAGGGCTGCGTCTCGCTGCCCGCTTGCAGGATGGCGGGATAGCGCTTCCTGTCTTCGCGCGCGAAGCGGTAGGTGGTGCCTTCGGCGGGCGTGGCTTCCAGGTTGTACAGGTGGCCGGTCTGTTCCTGGAACTCGGTCATGCGGTCGCGCACGCGGTCCAGGAGGCGCACGGCCAGGGCGTGGCCCGCGGCCGTGGTGATGTCCTCGGCGTCGGCCGTGAAGTTGCGGACCATCTCGTTGATGCCGTTCACGCCCAGCGTGCTGAAGTGATTGCGCAGGGTGCCCAGATAGCGGCGGGTATAGGGGTAGAGGCCCTGATCGATGTAGCGCTGCACCACCTTGCGCTTGGTTTCCAGCACGTCGCGGCCCAGTTCCAGCAGGTGGTCCAGTTGCTGCATCAGCCGCGCTTCGTCGCCGCGGCAGGTGTAGCCCAGGCGCGCGCAGTTGACCGTCACCACGCCGACCGACCCCGTTTGCTCGGCCGAGCCGAACAGGCCGTTGCCGCGCTTGAGCAGTTCGCGCAGGTCCAGCTGCAGGCGGCAGCACATGGAGCGCACCATGTGCGGCTCCAGGTCCGAATTCAGGAAGTTCTGGAAATAGGGCAGGCCATAGCGCGCCGTCATTTCAAACAGGCGCTCGGTGTTGGGGTGGTCCCAGTCGAAGTCGGGGGTGATGTTGTAGGTGGGGATGGGGAAGGTGAACACGCGGCCCTTGGCGTCGCCAGCCATCATGACTTCGATGTAGGCGCGGTTGATCATGTCCATCTCGGTCTGCAGGTCGCCGTAGGAAAAAGGCATTTCCTCGCCGCCGATGTACGGGATCTGGTCCTTCAGGTCCGGCGGGCAGGTCCAGTCGAACGTGAGGTTGGTGAAGGGCGTCTGCGTGCCCCAGCGGCTGGGTACGTTCAGGTTGTAGATGAGTTCCTGCATGGACTGCTTCACGTCGGCGTACGTCATGGCGTCGCGGCGGATGAAGGGCGCCATGTAGGTATCGAAGGAGCTGAACGCCTGCGCGCCGGCCCACTCATTCTGCAGCGTGCCCAGGAAGTTGACGATCTGGCCGATGGCCGCGGACATGTGGCGCGGCGGCGTGGCTTCGACCTTGCCGGGGATGCCGTTGAAGCCTTCGGTCAGTAGCTGGCGCAGCGACCAGCCGGCGCAATAGCCGCTCAGCATGTCCAGGTCGTGGATGTGGATGTCGCCTTCGCGGTGGGCGCGGCCCGCCTCGGGCGCGAACACGTTGGACAGCCAGTAATTGGCGGTGACTTTGCCCGCCACGTTCAGGATCAGGCCGCCCAGGCTGTAGCCCTGGTTGGCGTTGGCGTTGACGCGCCAGTCGCGCTGGTCCAGGTATTCCTCCATCGCGCTTTCCACGTCCACCAGCGTGTGGCGCAGCGCGCGCAGCCGGGCGTGCTGTTCGCGGTGCACGATGTAGGCCCGCGCGGTGCGCCAATGGCCTGCCTGGACCAGGGCTTCCTCGACGCGGTTCTGGATGGTCTCGACGCCAGGGCAGGGGTTGCCTTCCAGCGCGGCGATGACGGTGTCGGTCAGGACTTGCGCGCCCGCCAGATCCAGTTCTCCCGTGCTGCTGCCGGCGGCCGCCATGGCTTGGGCGATCTTGTCGCGGTCGAACGCCGCGACCCGGCCGTCGCGCTTGAGGATGTGCTGGATATGCATGACTGACACCATATGTAGTAGGGTGTGGAAACTCTACCACCACATATGGTGCAGGAATTGCCCCGCACCGCCGGGATATCAGGCTTGCTTGATGCGCGTCAAACCTGCGCTTCAGAAGCCGATGCCGACCCCGGCCAGGGATATTGCCACCGCCAGCGCCGCGGTACGGGCCGCCGGACGCGGCGCCCATGACAGCATGCCGACCCAGAGCAGCGCGCCCGCCGACAGCCAGCCCAGCCATGCCACCACGCCCACGGTATTGCCCCACAGGCCCACGCAGGGCAGCAGGGCCAACGCCAGCAGCAGCACGCCGGCGCCGCGCAGCACGCGGGTATGGCCGGCGGAGGGATCGCGTCCCCAGACCTGGTCGTAGTGGCGCGGCATGGCCAGGCTCAGGCAGGCCATGCCCGAATAGGTCAGCAGCAGCGCCATGGAAATTGCGTACAGGTCGTTGGTGTTCATGCGGCCGCCTCTGCGTCACTGCGGGGATTGCGCCGGACGGGCGCGGATGCGGGCCGTCGCCACAACAGCAGGGCCGCCCAGCCCGATAGTACGCCGAATGCGACGGACGTCAGTTCGACGCCGGCGCTCTCCCAATCGCCGCGCGCGATCTGCGCTGCCGGATGGTCGCCCAATGTGATGAACGACAGCGCCGGCAGCAGCAGGCACAGCGCCGACAGCAGCACCAATTGCGAGATCCAGGCGCGGCGCGGGCTGCACAGCCAGGCATGCGCCAGGGTCAGCGCCCACGCCAGGAAGAAGCAGCGCAGTTCCCAAAGCGCGCGGTTCTCCAGCGCCACGGGCAGCAGGCGGTTGGCCCAGAGGTAGCTGATGCAGGCGATCGCCAATCCGGCCAGCGCGGCCACGTTCAATCCTTCTATCAGCCGGTACATGCGCGCCGTGGCGCTGCCGAACTCGCCGCCATGCTTGGCGCGGCGCTTGACCATGAACAGCAAGGCGCCCGTGCCCATCATGGCCGCGCCCGCCAGGCCGCAGATGAAGTACAGCCAGCTGACGCCCAGCCCGCCGAACTTGGACATGTGCAGGTCGCTCATCACCTGGAACGTCAGCGCCGGCGCGCCGCCGTGCACGCCGCCCGCGGGCCGCAGGCGCAGCAGCTCGCCGCTGGCGGAGAACTCCGCCATGCCCGTGGTGGCGCTCAGATTGCGGAAGGTGTCGGCGTCTTCGTTCCAGCCATAGACGCCGATGCGCATGGAGCTGTCTTCGGGATTGTTGATGACGATGGCGCGCGCGGTCTGCCCGATCAGTCGTTCGCCGCGGGCCACGATGGGCTCGAGCGCCGGCATGGCCAGCGCCACGCCGCTGCGGGCGGGCCGTTCTTCGCCCGTCAGCTCGGCCAGGTACAGGCGGCTGGCCTGCGGGCCGGCGCCATAGGTCACCGTGACCGGGGCCGGCATGAGCTGGGCGCTGGAAATCACGATTCCTGTGTAGGCAATCATGAACTGGAAGGGCAGGGTCAGCACCGCCACCGCGTTGTGCGCGTCCAGCCAGGACCGTTGGCCCTTCTTGGCGCGGAAGGTGAAGAAGTCCTTGAAGATGCGCTTGTGCGTGACCACGCCGGAAATCAGCGCGACCAGCATGGCCATGCTGGCGAAGGCGACGATCCACAGCCCCAGGCCGGCGTCGTGCAGCGTGTAGTGGAAGTCCACGAAATGCGCGCCGCCCATCGTCGCGCGGCCTTCGGCATCGTGGTGGTCATCCAGTTCGGCGCCTGTCTCGGGGTCGAGCTCGGCATCCGCATATAGGCCGTTCTGGTCGAACCAATAGGCCGTCAGGCCGTTTTCGTGAAAGCGGTCCACCGGCCAGATTTCCCACATGCCGGCGCCGGCATGGTTGCGCGCCATGTAGTCCACCGCCAGTTCCAGCCGGCGGGCGCGGTCCACCGGCACGCTTTCCTTTTGCGCGGCCAGGGCTTCCGCCTCGCGGTGCTCGGGCGTCATCCAGTGGGTAATGGGCTCGGAGAAGACGGCCAGCGATCCCGTCAGGAAGACGGCGAACAGCAGCCAGGAAAACCACAGGCCGACCCAGGTATGGAGCCAGGCCATGGATAGGCGGAAACCGGATTTCAGGACGAGCCTCTTTCTTGTTGGCGCCGCCGCGAGCCTGGCGGTCTGATTTTATTGAGAATGGTTCCAATTCTAGTCTAAATGGGGACGAGGTTGTCCTTGCCCACAGTCTTGTATTTTTTGCCGCGGAGGCGGCATCCGCTCCGAGCTGCCGCAGGGCAATTGCCATCGCGCGGACCGGGCATGGCGATTGCTGGGTAGGCGCTCCATCCGCATATCCGCCGCAGGCATGCGCGGATGCCCATCCAGAAGAGGAGCGCCCAATGAAACGCAAAGCCGGAAATGTCTCGCAAATCGAGGAACTGCTGTACCAGGCCCTGGAAACCGAAATTGGTGGCCTGGCCGTGTACGAAACCGCCGTGTCCTGCGCGGTGAACGAAGATCTGAAAAAGGAATGGCTCGGCTATCTGGAAGAAACCCGCACGCATCGCCGGGTGCTGTTGACGGTGTTCGAGCAGCTGGGCCTGGACCCGCAGGCGCAACCGCCGGGCCGCCAGGTCGTGCGCCACATCGGCGAGGCGCTGGTGAAGGCCATGAAGATGGCGATCAGCGCTGGCGATCCGGACGCCGCCCAATTGGTCGCCACCGAATGCGTGGTGCTGGCCGAAACCAAGGATCACGCGAACTGGTCCCTGATCGGCGTGATTGCCGAACAGCACAGCGGCGACGAGGCCAAGGTGTTGAAGCAGGCTCACGACGCCGTGGCAACGGACGAGGACCATCATCTCTATCACACGCAGGGCTGGTCGCGCGAGCTGTGGATCGAATCGCTCGGATTCCCCGCCGTGCTGCCGCCTCCCGAAGAGGTCAAGCAGGTCGAGACCGCCATCGGCGCCTCGCGGGCCGAGCAGGCGCGCGGCAAGATGCTGAGCCACTAGGAGATTGCGATGCCAGCCAAGAAAGCAGCAGGCAAGGGCGGCGCGGGCGCGGCCGTGGACACTGCCTATCTGAACACGGACAGCGGCCCGGCGTCCGGACCCGCGGGCAAGCCCAGCCACCCGGCGCTCAAGCGCGCCGCGGCCGTGGGCGAAACGGCCGCCGCGATTCCCCACAATGCCGGCAAGGCGGCGGAGTACGGCGAAGAAGGGGCGCGCTGCCCCTATGCCGGCGCGCACGTCGCGGCAGCGGATCCTTCCGCGACGGCCAGTTCGCTGTCCGAAACCGAGACCTCGGCCAAGACCGGGGGCGCGGCCGCGGCCGGCGTCAATGCGGCCGACGGACGGCTGGAGCGCGTGCGCGCCGATGCTGGCGGGCAGATGCTGACCACCAACCAGGGCGTGCGCGTCAGCGATAACCAGCACTCGCTCAAGGCGGGCCTGCGCGGGCCGGCTTTGCTCAAGGACTTCATCCTGCGCGAGAAGATCACGCATTTCGACCACGAGCGGATTCCCGAACGCATCGTGCATGCGCGCGGTTCGGCGGCGCACGGCTACTTCGAATGCTACAAGCCGCTGACCGGCCTGACCGCCGCGTCCCTGTTCGCCGAAGCCGGCAAGCTCACGCCGGTGTTCGTGCGCTTTTCGACGGTGGCGGGCGAACGCGGCTCCAAGGACACTGCGCGGGACGTCCGCGGTTTCGCCGTGAAGTTTTATACCGACGAAGGCAACTGGGATCTGGTCGGGAACAACATGCCGGTCTTCTTCATCCAGGACGCGATGAAATTCCCGGACCTGGTGCACGCCGTCAAGCCCGAGCCGCATCATGGCATGCCCCAGGCCGCGTCCGCGCACGATACCTTCTGGGACTTCGTGTCGCTGATGCCGGAATCCACTCACATGCTGATGTGGCTGATGTCGGACCGCGCCATTCCGCGCAGCTACCGGATGATGCAGGGCTTTGGCGTGCATACGTTCCGCTTCGTCAACGCCGCGGGCGAGTCGCGGCTGGTGAAGTTCCATTGGAATCCCATTCTCGGCACGCATTCGCAGGTGTGGAATGAAGCCGTCAAGGTGTCTGGCGCGGATCCCGACTTCCACCGCCGCGATCTTTGGGAGGCGATCGACGCCGGCAATGGCCCGCAGTGGGAGCTGGGCGTGCAGGTGTTCACCGAGGAGCAGGCCGAAGGCTTCAGCTTCGACGTGCTGGACGCGACCAAGATCGTGCCCGAGGAGCTGGTGCCCGTGGTGCCGGTGGGGCGGATGGTGCTGGACCGCAACCCCGACAACTTCTACGCCGAGACGGAGCAGGTCGCCTTTTGCGCCGCCCACATCGTGCCGGGCCTGGACTTCACCAATGACCCGCTATTGGCAGGGCGCATCCACTCCTACGTGGACACGCAGATTTCGCGGCTGGGCGGCCCCAACTTCCATGAAATCCCGATCAATGCGCCGCTTGCGCCCGTGCACAACAACCAGCGCGACGGCATGCATCGCCAGGCCATCCACCGCGGCCGCGTGGCCTACGAGCCCAACTCGCTTGCAGGCGGCTGTCCCTTCCAGGCCGGCATGGAAGGCTTCGTGTCGTTTCCGGAGCCGGAGACGGGCGACGAACTGCGAGGGCATCCTGAAAAATTCGCCGAGCATTACAACCAGGCGACGCTGTTCTATGAAAGCCAGGCGGACTGGGAAAAGCGCCACATCGTCGACGCCTATGCCTTTGAGTTGAGCAAGGTCACGGTGCCGGCGGTGCGCCAGCGCATGGTCGCGTCGCTGCGCAATGTGTCCGAAGAACTGGCGCGGGGCGTAGCCGACCAACTGGGCATGGGCTTGCCTGCGCCCTTGCCGCGGGCGATCGAGCTTCCGCCCAAGCCGGAGGTCGAGGTGTCGCCGGCATTGTCGTTGGCCGCGCGCCCTGGCGACGGCGGCATAGCCACGCGCAAGGTCGCAATCCTGGTGGCGGAGGGCGCGGATGGCAAGAGCGTGTCAGCCGTGGCCCAGGGCCTGATCGCGGCGGGCGCCATTGTGCGGCTGGTCGGGCAGCGCATCGGACCCGTCCCGGCGGCCGGGGGCGGCACGCTGGATGCCGACGCCTCCCTGGACAACCATCCTTCGGCGCTGTTCGATGGCGTGGTGGCGGCGGGCGGCGAGGCCGCCGTGGCCCGCCTGGAATCGGACGGACGCGCGCTGGAATTCCTGCGCGACGCCTACCGCCATGGCAAGACCTTGATGGGCATGGGCGAGGGCGTGCAGTTGCTTGCCGCGGCGGGCCTGTCCGCCGATCCGGCGGATGGCGGACTGCTGACGATGGACGCGACGGCCCCCGCCAAGAGCGTGTCGTTCTTCATCGAAGCCCTGGGCCGGCATCGCCACCCGCAACGGGAGACTTCGCCGCCCAGGTTTTGACGTGGCCTCGGTGGCCGGGTGCGCATGCATCTTGACAAGGCATCGGCGCCTGCCAATACTCATTCAGCAAGTCGGGGCGAGCGCGTCGGCGCTTGCCGTCCTTTTCCTTTCGAGATCAGGGGGCTGTATGCGTCGCGCATCCGTTTTGCCTATGAGTATCCGCGGCTGGCTTTGGGCCAGCCTTTTTTTGTGGGTTGCCTGTTTCTTCCTCGCGCCGCAGGCCAGGGCGGAGTCCGCGGCAGAGCTCAGCCGGGAAGCGCAGGGTGCGCTGGATCGCCTCTACCAGCAGGAACCCAAGACGCGTTTACTGGGCGACAAGGCGGTGGGCGTACTGGTGTTCCCCCGCATCCTGAAGGGGGGGCTGCTGGTCGGCGCGGAAACCGGCGACGGCGCGCTCATGCGCGGCGGCAAGGTCCAGGCCTACTACAACATATCGGCCGTATCGTTCGGTCTTCAGGCCGGCGCGCAGGAGTTCAGCTATGCGCTGTTCTTCATGAATGAGCCGGCGCTGCGGTACCTGGACCAGAGCGACGGCTGGTCGCTCGGCGCCGGCCCCAGCCTGGTCGTGGTGGACGACAGCTATGCCTCCAGCATTACCACCACCACCCTTAGCCAGGACGTATATGCCGTGCCATTCGGCGGACAGGGACTGATGGCGGGCATGGGCCTGGAAGGGTCCAAGATCACCCGCACCCAACCGGACTGAGGCCAGGCGTCAGCCCGCCGCGGCTAGTCCAGGGTGATGCCGGCGCGGGCCGCCACTTCAGAAAAGGTGCGCAGTTCCTTCGTGATCTGCGCCTTGAAGGCCGGGGCGGGCAGATACACGGGATCGAGCGCCAGGTCGGCCACCGATTTGCGCACCTGCGGGTCTTCCATGATTTCCGCCACGGCGCGGCTCAGGGTGTCCACCACGGGGGCCGGCGTGCGCGCCGGCGCCACCAGCGCGTACCAGCCCACGAAGGAAACATCCGCCATGCCGGCCTCCGCGAAAGTCGGCACATCGGGCAGTTGCGGCATGCGGCGTTCGCCCGTCACGGCCAGCGCGCGGACCTTGCCGGCGCGGACCTGCGGCGCGGCGGAGGACACGGTGTCCACGCCCAGGTCGACCTCGCCGCCTATCATGGCCGTGACCAACTGCGCGCTGCCCTTGTAGGGCACCGGCAACATCTTGGCGCCCGCGGCCTCGGCGTACATCTCGCCGGCCAGGTGCGGCGCGGACCCGGGACCGAAGGTGCCGTACATCAGGCCGCCCTTGGCGCTTTGCTGCCGGGCCAGCGCCGCCGCTTCCTGCACGGTGCCGGCCGCCAGGCCGTTCTTGGCCAGCAGCACCACGGGCGCCATGGCGACGATGGCGATGTGTTCGTAGCTCTTTTGCGGATCGTAGGGCAGGCCGGGCTTGAGCGCCGGCAGCACGGTATAGGTGGTGCTGCCCGACAGCATCAGGGTGTAGCCGTCAGGCTGCGCGCGCGCAGCCGCTTCCGCGCCGATCACGGTGGATGCGCCCGGGCGGTTCTCCACGATGACCGGCTGGCCGAACTTGCCGGACAGCTTGTTGGCCAGCAGCCGCGCCACGGCGTCGGTCGCGCCGCCCGGCGTGAAGGGCACGACGATCTTGATCGCCTGTTCGGGATAGGCGGCATGGGCGCCGCCCGCATGCGCGGCGGCGGCAAGGCTTGCGGCCACGAGGGCGGCGCGGAGTTTGACGTTCATGTCGGAGATCCCGGTCACTTGGTGTTGGAAGACGGAGTTGCGGCCGCCAGGCGCAGGGCGCTGCCCTGGTCGCCCAGGTCCCAGAACAGGCCGGCCATGATGGCCAACCCCTCGCGGGCGACGCTGCCCAGCAGGTGTTCGCTGGGTGCGTGCTGGGCGCAGGCGGGATAGGAATGCGGCACCCACAAGGTGGGCAGGCCCAGCTGGTCGGCGAAGATGTCGTTGGGCAGGGAACCGCCCAGGTTCGGCAACAGCGCCGGCCGCTTGCCGGTGCTGCGTTCCAGCGAGGCCGCGGCCCAACGCACCCAGGGATTGTCGGGCGACAGACGGGTGGCGCCGGCCTGCATGCCGATGCGCACTTGCACGTCCTCGAAGCCCGCCGCGCGCAGATGCTCCTTTACATGCGTTTCCAGCGCCCGCCAGTCCGTGCCCACCACGAATCGCAGCTGGCACCAGGCCACGGCTTCGGGCGGGATGGCGTTGACCGGCTTGGCCGGATCGCCGGCGCCAAAGGTCAGGACGTCCAGGCTGTTCCAGCCGAACACTTTTTCGGGGGCGCTCAGCCCGGGTTCGCCCCACCAGGCGTTGATGTCGGGGTCGTCCTCGCCGCCGCCGACTTCCAGGTCGGCCAGCGCCTCGGCCACCGCGTCCGGGATGGGGGGCGGACGCAGGCCGGGCACCGTGATGCGGCCGCGCGCGTCCACCAGCGTGGCGATGGCATGCGCCAGCACGATGGCGGGGTTGGCCAGCAGGCCGCCCCAGTTGCCCGAGTGATAGCCGCGTTCGCGCGCATGCAGCTTCAATTCGAAGTTCACCGCGCCGCGCGAGCCCATGAACAGGGTGGGACGCCGGGCGCTCAGGCGCGGGCCGTCGCTGGCGATGAACACGTCCGCCGCCAGGGCCTCGCGCTGCGCCTCGCAGAAGGCGGCCAGTCCGGGCGAACCCGCTTCCTCGCCGGTTTCGATCAGCCAGATCGCGTTGAAGCCCAGCGCGCCGCCGCGCGCGGCGATGACCTGGCGCAAGGCTTCCAGGTTGATGCTGTGCTGGCCCTTGTTGTCGGCGGTGCCGCGCCCGTACCAGCGGTCACCCTCGACCTGCAGGCGCCAGGGATCGCGGCCGGCTTCCCAACGGGCGGCATTGCCGCGCACCACGTCGCCATGGCCGTACATCAGCACCGTGGGCAGGCCGGCCTGCTCGATGCGCCGCGCCACCAGGATGGGCAGGTCGGCGCCCGAGGGATTGGGATGCACCTCGCAGGCGAAGCCCAGCTCCTTGAGCAAGGGCAGCAGTTCTTCATTGAGGTAGGCATGCTGGGCCGGCGCCTGGTCGGGCACTTCGCTTTCCGTCGCGTAGGCGACGCGACGGGCCAGCGCGGCATGCAGGTCGCCATTGTCGTAGGCTTGAACGGCTTGGAGCAGGGCTTGTTCGCGTGTCACTTGGGCGGCTGGGATGCTGAGGGAGGCACAAAGTTATTACGCTTCATAACATGCCACAATTAGATAATTAGCATTATTTGGTTGCCATAAAGGCATGGGTAAGAGGGGCCGTCATGATTTCGCTGGGCTTGAGGTACTTCCTGGAGGTCGCGCGCTGCGGCTCCATCGCGGGCGCCGCGGCGGCGCAGCACGTGGCGGCCTCGGCCGTCAGCCGGCAGATCGCCAAGCTGGAGGACGGGCTGGGCATCGCGCTGTTCGAGCGGCAGGCGCGCGGCATGGAACTGAGCGAGGCCGGCCGCCAACTGGCGGCGTACGCCAATGCCGCCGCGCTGGAAGCCGAGCGCGTCACCACCGAGATCCGCCAGCGCAGCCACCTGGGCGACGTGACCATACGCCTGGCCTGCACCGAGGGTTTCGCCCACCGATTCCTGCCCATGTGCATGGCCGAGTTCAAGCGGGTGCGGCCCGAGGCCCGCTTCCATCTGCATGTGGAGCGCCCCGAGGAGGTCAGCCGCCAGATCCTGGAAGGCCTGTCGCAGCTGGCGCTGCGCTACACCACCGCGCAGGACGACCGGCTCAAGACCGAATTGCTGGTGCGCGCGCCGGTCTATGCGGTCATGTGCCGCAACCATCCGCTGGCCAGCCGCCGCAGCCTGAGCGTGCGCGACCTGACCAAGGTGCCGCTGTCGCTGGGCGACCATGGCACCACCGTGCGGCAGCTGTTCGACGCGGCCTGCGCCAATGCCGGGCTGCATATCGAGCCGGCCTATGTGTCCAATCATTCCGCGGCCTTCCTGCCCATGCTGCCGGGCAGCGACATCGTGGCGCTGTCGGGCTACCTGACGATGCTGGGACAGCGCGACGGCGAGGGCTTGGCGGCGGTGCCGTTCAGCAATCCGGAAATGCGGCAGCGGAGCATCCAGGTCCTGACCTTGCAGGGCCGGACCTTGCCGGCGCTGGCGCGCGAATTCCTGGAGTTCATGGCGCAGCGGCTGACGGCCACGCCCAAGGCGCCGGAAGGGTAGCGGGGCCGCCGCGGGCAGCCCCGGGGCCGTGCCTCAGTCCAGCGAGATATTGGCCTCTTTGACCACGGCCGCAAAGCGCGCCGAATCGGCGTCGCGGGCCTGGGCCAGCGCGGCGGCGTCCTGCGGCCAGGCGTCGAAGCCATAGGTTTCGAAGCGTTTGCGCACGGCGGGCGTGACCACGGCCTGGGCGATGGCGGCGTTGATGCGCTTGACCACGGCATCCGGCGTGCCCTTGGGCGCGAAGGCCGCGACCCAGGTCTTCAACTCGAAGTCCTTGGGGCCGCCGGCCTCGCTGACCGTGGGCACGTCCGCGTAGGAACCCAGGCGGGACGGCGCCGCCAGCGCCAGCAGTTTGACGCGCTTGGCCTGGTACAGGTTCTGCACCGTGGCCGCCGTGCCGAAAGCCCAATCGACTTCGCCATTGGCCACCGCCGTGTAGAGCTGGGCCAGGTCCTTGAAGGGCACGTGCGTCATGCTGGTCTGCGTGGCGGTCTGGAACATGGAGGTGCCCACGTGCGCCACGCTGCCCATGCCCCAGGTGCCGTAGGTCAGCTTGCCGGGCTGGGCCTTGGCCGCCGCGATCAGGTCGGTGACGTTGTTCCAGGGGGACGAGGCCGACACCACCATGAAGAAATGCGTGGTGTAGATCGGCGCCACCGGGACGAAATCCTTGACCGGATCGAAGGGCAGGCTGCGGTAGAGCTGTGGTTGCAGCGTCATGTGGGTGTTGTCCACCACCGCCAGCGAGTAGCCGTCGGGCGTGGCGCGCTTGACCTCGCCGATCGCCAGCCAGCCGTTGGCGCCAGGCTTGTTCTCGACGATGAGCGGCTGCTTCCAGGCCGCCGTGAGCTGTTCGCCCAGCATGCGGGCGACGGCGTCGGGGCCGCTGCCCACCGAATAGGGCAGCACGATGCGCACCGGCCGTTCGGGGTACTTGTCGGATTGGGCCTGTGCCGAGGCGCAGGCCAGGGCGCCAGTCAGCGCCAGGCACCAAAGAGTATTTTTCATGTCTCCTCCACTTTCCATGGATGGTTTTTGCGGCGCTTCCCCGCGCCGCTTATCGTTGAGGCCGCAAGCGCGGGTGCGCCGCGGCCGGGTACTCACAACAAAACAGTGCGCAGCTCAGGACACGGCCGCCGCCTCCGGGTGCAGCGCCTCGTAGGCCGCGGCGAAGCCCGGATCGCGCTGGCGCAGGTCGTCGTGGCTGACCTGGCCCGTGCGGCGCATGTAGTCGTAGGCGAAGGACACCGGGTCCAGGTGCATCTTGTCGGCCACGTTCTCGTACCAGTCCAGGCTGCGCGCGGCGGCGCTCTGGAAGTTGGACGAAGCCGGGCGGCGCTGCGTCTCGAAGTGCGCGAACGCGGCCTGCGTGTCGTCGGGATGCTGCGTGAGGCCTTGATGCAGCGCGATCGCGTCCTGCATCGCCATGCGGGTGCCGGAGCCGAGCGAGAAATGCACGGTGCGCAACGCGTCGCCAAGCAGGACGATGTTGCGGTGCGACCAGCGCTCATTGCGCACGATGTTGGCCTCGAACCAGAGCGAACGGTTGCCCAGCAGTTCGTTGGCGCCCAGGTCGGCGCGGAATACTTCTGCGCAATAGCGGCGGCTTGCGTCCTCGCTGGCCGCGTCCAGGCCGGCGCGTTGCCAGGTGTCCGGGTCCACTTCCACCAGGAAGGTGCTGAGGTCCTTGCTGTACTGGTAGCTGTGCGCGATGAAGATGCCGTGGTCCGTTTCGCGGAAGATCAGCGACACCGGATGAAAGCGCTGGCGCGTGCCGTACCAGGCGAACTTGTTGCGGCGGCGTTCGAAGCTCGGCCGGAAGTGTTCGGCGTACTGCTTGCGCACGGCGCTGTTGCTGCCGTCGGCGGCCACCACCATGTCCACTTCCGCGGCCAGCCGCTCCACGTCGTCGATCCGCTGTTCATGCAGGATCTTGACGCCCGCGTCCAGGCAGGCGCGCTCCAGGACTTCCAGCATGTCGATGCGGGCCGTGCGCGAGAAATGGTTGCCCTGGACCTGCACGCGGGCGCCCTGATGGATGATTTCCATGTAGTCGCAGCGTTCGTGGTGCGCGACAAAGGCCTTGAAGAATTCCGGGTCGGCTTCGCGCAGGAAGGACAGGCCGATGTCCGAGAACACCACGCCCCAGCCGTAGGTGGCGCCGCGCGGGTTCCGTTCGTACACGGTGATTTCATGCTGCGGCGCATGCTTCTTGGCGAGCAGCGAAAAGTACAGGCCGGCGGGGCCGGCTCCGATGACGGCGATCTTCATTTGGCTTCACTCCTGTTTGCTTCGGCCTGCGCGCAGGCTTGCTGATATGACTGCAGCGCGCCGCGCAGCGCGGCGGGCACTTCGATGGCGCGCCGTTCGCCGCGCGCCACGCAGATCGGGGTCAGCCTGGCGTCGAACGCCGGCTGGCCGCGCACGCTGCCGGCCACGTGCAGGGTGTAGGTGCGGGTGCGGATTTCCTCGACCCTGACGCACATGTCGAATTCCTCGTCGGGCCACAGCGAGGCCTGGAAGTCGAAGGACAGCGCGCGCGTCGGCGTGCCGAAGCCGTGCTCATCCTTGATGCGCTGCGGCGTGCCGTTGAACAGGTGGCCGTAGAACAGTTCGGCCGCTGACAGCACGTATTCGCCAAAAGTGACGGTGTAGACCACGCCGGCGGGATCGCAGTCGCCCCATTTGACGCGGCGGCGCACGATGAAAGGCGTTTCGCTCAAGACGTATTCAGTGCTGGTCATTGCCGTTCTCCCGGGCCTTTGCGGCTTCCTGATTGAGCATTTCCGCGACGCTATGGCGCAGGGCGGCCTTGTCGAGCTTGCCGACCTTGGTGACGGGGAAGGCTTCGATCTGCTCGATGCGTTCGGGGCATTTGTATTTGGCGAGCCCCTGGCCCGTGAGGAAGTCCGCCAGTTCCGTCAGGCCGGGCGCCGCGTGGCCAGGCCGGACGATGATGAAGATGCAGCCTTTCTCGCCGTAGAAGGGGTCGGGCATGGCCACCAGGCGCGCTTCGGAAATCGCGGGATGCGCGCCGACCAGCGCCTCGACTTCCTCGCAGCCGATCTTCTCGCCGCCGCGGTTGATGTTGTCGCGTAGGCGGCCTTCGAAGGCGTAGCAGGTTGCGCCATCGACCAGGCGCGCCGTCATCATGTCGCCGGTGCGGTAATAGCCGTCCGAGGTATAGGCCGAGGCGTTCGCCGCCGGGGCATCGAAGAATCCGGGCAGCGTGGCGGGGCCGCGGAAGCAGAGTTCGCCCATCTGGCCTTCGGCCACCGGTTCCTCGGTGCCGGGCGCCAGCAGGCGGATGTCGTCCTCGGGGCAGCCCGAGCGGCCTTGCGTATGGTGCCGCTCGTACTCGGACGCGTCGGCGGGCGAGCCCAGCAGCAATCCTTCCGTGATGCCGAAGAGGTTGGAGCAGGGCACGTTCAGATGCGCTTCGAGGCGGTCCGCGGCGCTCATGGTGATGAACAGGCGCAAGGAGGACAGGTCGTAGTTCGCCAGGTCGGGAAAGGCCATGATCTGCGGCGCTATCGGCCCGATGGACATGGCGCGGGTGACGCGGTGGCGTTCGATCAGCTCCAGCATGCGCGGCACGTCGACCCGCGGCATCAGCACCGCGGACACGCCCATGGCGATGACGGGGATCAGCACATAGACCTGGGCCGCGTTGTGCAGCAGGGGCAGCGCCCAGATGATGCGGTCGTCGTCCTGCATCTTGTAGCGCCGGGCGCAGGCCAGCGAATGGCCCAGATACTCGGCGTGGAAGCGCGGGATGATCTTGGGCATGCCGGTCGTGCCGCCCGACAGCTGGAAGCTCAGCACGTCCTCGCAGCCGGGTCCCTGGTCCGCCAGGATGAGGCGGGCCTCGGCCAGCGGCATCGCATCGAGCAGCGCATGCAGGGACTCGCCATGCGGCGAGTCGCCGCGCGCCACGACCAGGTGTTCCAGCGTGTCGCTGGCGGCCAGCATGCCGGCGGCAAAGGCCGGCAGATCGAACTTGCCGAAGTCGGCCTGCACGAAATAGCCGCGGGCGCGGGTCTGGCGCGAGAGCTGGCCGATCTCCAGTTCGCGGTGCTGCGGCAACGAACAGACCGGGACGATCCCTGCCTTGTAGCAGGCCAGCAAGGCCAGCGCGGTTTCCAGCGTGGTGCCCATCTGGAAGATGGCGCGGTCCGCGGGCGCCAGGCCCAGCTTCAGCAAGGCGGCGGCCAGCCGGTCGGTCTGTTCGTCCAGTTCGCGAAAGCTCAGGCTGCCTTCGTCGATGATCAGCGCGGTGCGTTCGGGGCAGCGCCGGGCCGTGGCGTGCAGCGCCGCGCCCACGGTCGAATGCTCCCAGGCGCCGCTGGCGAAATACTGGCGGGCGCGCTCGGGGTGGTGGTAGATCACGCCCTCTATGGGGCGGCGTATATCTCGCATGATGGTCTCCTCCTGGCCCGTGTCTCAGTGGCGCGCGGCCGAGATCCGGACGCGGTCCCGATCCAATACGTCGATCGTGCCGCTGACGCCGCCGGTGAACAAGCCATACCAGACGGCGGGCTTGAGCCCCAGGGCCTTGCGCTGGAACTCCACCGGGCCGTCGGAAACGATGCAGTCGAAATGCTCGCCCGGTACCACGGTGCAGTTTTCGCGTCCCGAGGCGTCCTCGACCAAGGACGAAAACTCCTCGACGCGCGGCACGAAGATCCGCACGGGCGGCTCGGCGCCGCCATCGGCCAGCTCCAGCCTGTCTTGCAGCAGCGCCGCCTTGCGCGCCCAGACGTCGTCGATGTGCTGGATGCGTCCGCCAGCCGATTCCGCATCGGCTTCGGCCTGCATGGCCGCCTGCAGCGTCAAGGCGGCGTCGATCGCGTCGACTTCGCCCAGGGGCCGCAGCTTGCGTGTGAATTCGATGAAATAGCCGTTGGGATCGCGTACGTAGATGGATTCGATCACTTCATGGCGGGTTTCGACCGAGACTTCCAGCCCGGCATCCTGCAGCTTCTGCTTCCAGGCCTTGAGCTCGTCCTCGCTTTCCACCAGCCAGGCGGTATGCGTGGCGTCGAACACATGGTCTTCGGGCAGCGGCCGCATGCGGCTGCGTCCGCGCAGCGCTTCGGGTTCGTCCGAGCCCAGGTAATAGAAGAACGCGATGGTGCTGCCCTGGCCGCTGTCGAAGAAGAAATGCAGGAAGTCCGGGTGCGTGGCGGGACCCCAGCCGCGCGCCGAGATCACATGCACCAGCGGCAGGCCGAGGATGTCGCGGTAGAAGGCGACCGTTTGGCGCAGGCGCCAGGTGGGCCGCGCCGTATGGTCCACCCCGTGCAGGCGCAGGGGGGCGGGGGTCTTGGGAGTTGCAGTCATGACTTGCTCCGTCGGCATTCGGATTACAGGAAACGTTGGCGCAGCCAGGCGGCCAGTTCGCGGCCGGCCGCGTAGCGCCCGGGTTCTTCGCCTTCGACCAGCGCGCGGCCGTGGTGGTCGCCGCGGATGCGCAGGTGGGTCTTGTCCGGCGCGGGGATGGCGTCGTGGATGGCGCGCACGTCGGAAGGGAAACAGGCCTGGTCGCCGGTGTATTCGACGATCAGGGTGGGCTGATTGATGCCGCCGGCGGTGCGCGCCATGCTGGCGTTGGAAGACAGGCCGGACCAGGTCGACAGCCAGCTCTCGGGCGTGCAGAAGCGGGCGAAGCCGACGGCGCCATAGTTCGACGCGTAGGGATCCTTGCCCCACAGCGAGCCCGGGTGGCGGTCGGAAGGATCCAGGCTGAGGTCCAGGCAGCGCAGGTCGGCGTCGGTGCGCCAGACCACCAGCACCGGCGTGTGCGCGGCCTGGCGGCGGCGTGCGGCGGATGTGTCGGCGCCGCTCTTGAGGTCGGCGCGGGCCGCCAGGCGGTCGGCGATCATCTGCCGCGCCTGCGCGTCCAGGCGCGCCACGCGGTCGCGCTGCGCCTGGCGGTAGCGGGCGACGAACTCCGGCGAATAGCGCGCCTGGCCCTTGGGCCGGTAGCCGTTCTCGGGCGCCAGCGGATCCAGGTCCGGCGCTGCCGATAGCGCGTCGTTCTCGTCGGCGACAGAGGGGTCGATGCAATTCAGCAGCAGCGAACCCTGGCCCGGATGCGGACCCACCAGCACCAGGCCATGCACCTCGGGCATGTCCAGTTCATCCAGCCCGCTGGGCTTGCCGCCCGGGGTGCGGGCGACGCGCTCGCCGGCGGGCAGGCCGGCCTGCTGCGCATAGAACGCGTACAGGCCGGCGCCGCCGGAATTGCCCAGTAGCACGATCTTCTTGAAACCCTGCTCGCGCAGGAAGCGCAGGCCGGCGGCCACGTCCTGCAGCGCCTGTTCGTGTTCCAGCCTGAGATCGTTGCCGACCGAGCGCGCGCCTTGCGACCACGCCGCAAGACCGGCGCCGACGATGTCGGGGATCAGGTAGTGGCAGGCCATGAACTCGCGCGGATGCATCACGCAGACCACGGTGTCGGGACGGGGGCCGGCCGGCTGGTACAGCGATCCGGAGGTGGCGGCGCCGTCCGCGGTGCGCAGCACGACGTTGCGGGTCGAGGCGCCGGCGGGCAGGTCGCGCGGATTCCAATCGGTGTTGAGAAAGCCGGCGGTGATCTGGCTGGAGGGGGCGGCGGTAGTCACATTCGTCTCCTGTGGCGATGGTCCTGAGACCTCGGTTTGACGTATTAGACGAATATTTGACTTTAGTGTCAATTAAATTTAAAAAACTGACAGTAGCGTCAAAAATTAGGGACTCAGCCGCGGGAGAACGCCGGCGGGCGCGGGTTGGGGACGTAAACGCGCATGCCATAATTTCGGGACGGGGCCGTCCCGGACGGTCCATTCGAGGAACATCGCAACGTGAACGACGCAAGCACCAAGGGAGCGCTGAAGGGCGAAGCGCTGCGCACCGCCATACTCGACGCCGCCGCCACGCTATTCATCAAGCGCGGCAGCGGCGGCACCAGCATCCAGGACATCGCCGAATCCCTGGGCCTGAGCCGCACCGCGGTCTACTACTACTTCAAGAGCAAGGACGAGATCCTGCGCTCGTTGACCGAGGACGTGCTGAGCGCGGCCAAGAAAATGGCCGGCGAGACCGCCACCCGCGAGGACCTGGATCCAGTCGAGGCGCTGCGCGCGCTGGTCACGCGGCATGCCGACCTGATCCTGTCGCGCACCGCCGAGTTCCGCGTGGCCGACCGGACCGAGGCCGACATGACGCCCAAGCAGCGCGCCGCGGTGCAGGCGTCGCGCCGCAACGTGCTGGAGAACTTCAGCCGCGTCATCGAAAACGGCATCCGCGACGGCCAATTCCGCATGGTCGATCCGCACGTCGCCGCCTTCAGCCTCATCGGCATGTGCAACTGGTCGGCGTGGTGGTACAAGCCCGACGGCCGCCTGAGCCGCGCCGAAGTCGCGGCCATCATGGCCGACATGGCGGTGCAGTCATTGCTGCGCGACGCCTCCCGGCGTCCCAGGTCGCCGGACGTAAGCGAGTCCTTGCGGCTGGTGCGCGAGGATCTGGATTATCTGGAGAAGCTGGTGCTGCCGGGCGGGCAGCTGCCCTGATTGCCGTGGGCGGCTTGCGTCAGAGAAAGACCCTGCGCTTGCCCTCATGGATCAAGGGCAGTCCGTGCGCGGCCTGGGCCTGGGAGAGTCGCGCGGTGACTTCATCGAAGTCCATTTCCCGATGCTGCAGCAAGGCCCGGATGCAGGTCTCGTCCGAGGTCCAGGACTGGATCAGTCCCAAGGCCGCCATTGCGTTCACATGGCTTCCTTCTTCGTCCAGGATCTGCCAGAGTCCGTCGGTGCGCAACGTTTTCAGGCAGGCGTCCAGATGGGCGTCGACCACGAAGCGCATCGCATGGTTGAAGTAGAAGTGTTCGGCCAGGCGCGCGACCGCGCCCGGCCGCAGCAGCGGTTCGTCGCGCAAGCCGGCGTGCATGCGCAGATAGGAGCCCAGGATTTCCCGCCGGTCGTGGTCGCCGAGGACGATGCGGATCGCCTGCGTGAGCGTTTCCTGTTGCGTGGCGGAAACGCGGTCCCCGAAGAGCGCGAACAGGGCGCCCTTGTCGTCCACGCACACCAGCGCGATCTCGTACTCGTCGGGCAGGTAGTAGAGCGCCAGCGAGGCCGGGTTGCGGCCGTCGGGTTTGCGCTTGGGCCGGGCGGTTGCGGAGAAGACGGGAGCGCCGTTCGCATAGACCGTGCATCTGCCGTCGGCGCCTGTTTCGCATTCCACCTGATCTACCCGCAAGCACACGATGGCGCGGTGCAACAGGTGCGCCCAGATCCTGAGCAGGCGCTGCAGGTCAGCCGGATCCACCTTGTCGATACCCGTTGTCGCCCGGTCCAGCGCCGCGCCGAACTCGCGGATCGCATGTAGTTTTTCCGCCCGCGTCATGCCTTTGAGGTCGGGCCCCTTCAGATCCTTCAAGCCGGGTGCGATGGCGCGCAAACGCTGGTAAAGGCGCCAGTTGACGTCCTCGACCAACTGATCGTCCAGGTAGATGCAGCGGCCGTGGCCCTCCAGGTCGGAGTACTTCTCCAGCGCTTCCTCCATTTCCGCGACGCGCTGCTCCAGATCCGGCGCCGACAACAGCTTGAGGCGCTCGTTCAGATGGCTGGCAAGGCCGTCGAAGGCTTGCGTGCCGTGCAGCGCCTGCGCGCCGGCGTCGAGCAGCTTGTCCACGAATCCCGCGTCGTCGAAGACCAGATTGCGCAGGTACAGCAGAAACAGGTCGGCGTCGGCCAGGCGGGGGGAGGCCTTGCGCGCTTGCATCCACAGGTTCTTCACGCTGAGATAGCCCAGCAGATAGCCGCCGTTGCGGCTGCTCATGGCCTGCACCAGCAATCCGCTCTTGCTGCGCAGGGCTTGGTCGGACAGGCGGTATTCGATCAGCCGGTGGCGCAGCGCGTCGATGACGTCCGCCGCCGTCTCGTCATCTTCAGGGGGAAACAGACGTCCCAGCATGGCCAGCGTGCCGGACAGGACCGGAGAGGGTCCGGGATAGACGTCGAACTGCGCGAACATGGCCATGCCTTCCAGCAGCGGCTCCAGCAGCGCGCGCGCGAACTCCACCGTGTCCCACTGCGCCAGCACGATGTCATCGGCATAGAGCGGAAACAGAGGGGAGGCCGCCAGATGTTCTTGCGACTCCAGGCTGAGTTCGGCCAGCGCGCGGCCGACGCAACCAGACAGGCACCAATGGTGCGTCAGTTCATGCAGGACCGTGGGCAGGAGCGCGCGCGGCAGCTTGCCATGCATGGCCCATTTCACGTACTCGCGCACCGGGCTGTCGCAGACGAACACCGTGTTGGTGTCCGGGTCCATCTGGCCGGCGGCCGGCCGCATTCATTGCTCCTTGGCGGGCGTAGACACGTTGGAAAATGCGGCCTGGAGTTCCTTGAGGACCTCTGCCTTGATTTCGTCCTCGGATCGGCCGGTCAGTTCCAACTTGCGTACCAGGCGGTTGCCTTCGGCAGTCTCGATCACAAGGTGGTCGCGCAGCGTCACCTTCCTTCCGCCCTTGGCCAGCCAGATGGCCAGCACAACGCCGGCGGCGTTGATGGTGGCCAGCGAAATGCTGACGATGGCGGTGAGCGTATCGAGTTCGCCCAGGCGTCCATCCGCCGGCCGCGTCTCCACGAAACGCACGGCATCGGCCCCCATCAATTTGGCAAGTTCACGCCGGTCCAGCTCCGTCAAGTGGTCGATCCGCAGTTGCAGGGCTTCGGGTGCCATGGAGGGACTCCGGCCGTGGAGGGAAATGCATTGTTTATCCGCCGGTTCGGGCTTGTCCATCGTGCGGAAGGACCGGTTTTTTTACACTGCCCGGCGGTATTCGCGGCCTTCGCGTCCGCTAGCCCACTTTTCCGGTCAGGCGCCGCGCCGCCTCCTGCACCGCTGCCAGATGGGCGGCGACATAACGATGGACGGGGGCGGTCAGCGTCACCGCCGCTGCGATCTCGCCATTGAGCAGAAAGACGGGAGCGGAAATGCCCGCCACTTCCGCCAGGCGGTCGCCCATGGCCGCGAAATAGCCGTCGGCGCGGATGCGCGCATGCAGTTCCTGATCCGGTCCCGGCGCCCGCCCCAACACGGGGTCGTAGGCCGTCAGGACGCGCCCGCCGCTGCCGCGGTCCAGCGGCAGCAAATCGCCCGCACGGATGTGGTCGCGCACCGGATGCGGCGAATCCACGCGGTAAAGGCACAGGCGCGCATCGCCCTGGCGCACGTGATAGGCCGCGCTTTCGCCGGTCGCGGCGACCAGGTCGCGCAACACCGGCATGACCACCTCTTCCAACGAAAACGAGGCGGCGTAGAGACCGTGCAGACGGGCGATTTCTCCACCCAGGGCATAGCGGCCGTCGTCCAGGCGCTGGATCCATCCGGCGTGCTCCAGCGACGCCAGCAGTCGCAGGACCGTGCTCTTGTACAGGCGCGTGCGCTCGGCCAGTTCTCCCAGTGACAGGGCCTTGTCGCCCGGCGCGTAAACCGACATCAGGCTGAGCGCGCGGTCCACCGCGGCCACGCCGCCCTGGGCGGCATCGCTATCGGCCAGGGATTCCGTGGCGGCTTTACGGGGCATGCGCGGCTCCGCAGGGTTGATTCCAGGGCTGGGCCATATTCCATCCTTTAGAACGAGTGACGGCATTGTAGGCGCTGCCTGGCGCGTGGCTCGTGGTTTTCCCGGGCGAGCCGGCGCTTGACAGTTGCGGCGGGTGAATTCCATAATTCTATCGAAAGAAACAGCGTTCTATAAGATAGAATTTTTGGAGACATCAAGCCATGGCCCATCCCAGCGACCGGAACCCCGACGTCTTGATCAGCGAAGTGGGCCCGCGCGATGGCTTGCAGTCGGTCAAGGCGACCATGCCCACCGCCGACAAGCTGCGCTGGATCGATGCGCTGGTCGCGGCCGGCGTGCGTGAAATCGAAGTGGCTTCCTTCGTGCCGGCGCGCCTGCTGCCGCAGATGGCGGACGCTGCCGAGGTGGTGCGGCATGCGGCGCGCCATCCGGCGCTTACCGTCATGGCGCTGGTGCCCAACCTGCGTGGCGCAGAGGCGGCGCTGAAGGCAGGCGTCCACAAGCTGACGATGCCGGTCTCCGCCAGCCGCGAGCATTCGCTGGCCAATGTGCGCAAGACGCCAGAAGAAATGGTGGAGGAGGTTGGGGCGATCGCGAGGCTGCGCGACGAGCTGGCTCCCGCGGTCAAGCTGGAGGCCGGCATTTCAACGGCCTTCGGCTGCACCTTGCAAGGCGCGGTGCCCGAAGACGAGGTCATCCGCCTGGCGGCGCTGTGCGTGGCTGCGGGCGCTGACGAATCGGGGCTGTCGGACACCGTGGGCTATGCCAATCCCGCGCAAGTGCGCCGGCTGTTCCGCCGCCTGCGCGCAGAAATCGGCGATAAGGCGGGCGCCGCCCACATGCACAACACGCGCGGCCTGGGCCTGGCCAACTGCCTGGCTGCCTGGGAGGAAGGCGTGCGCACCTTCGACAGTTCGCTGGGCGGCCTGGGCGGCTGCCCCTATGCGCCGGGCGCGTCCGGCAACGTCGTGACCGAAGACCTGGTCTTCATGTTCGAGGCCATGGGCGTGCGCACCGGCATCGACCTGGAAGGCATCGTTGCCGCGCGCGCGCCGCTTGCCGCCGGACTTCCGGGCGAGCCCCTCTACGGCATGACGCCGGACGCAGGATTGCCCAAGGGATTCGGCCAGGCTTGAGCGCCGGGGATCCCGACATCAGAAACATGCGGCCGCGCCGGTCCTGAGGCAGCCGCCCACACTTGCAGAAGATCCACGCACATGTCCAGTCCGCGCCTTCCTTACGAGCACATCCGCGTCGTCGAATTCACCCACATGGTCATGGGCCCCACCTGCGGCATGCTGCTGGCCGACCTGGGCGCCGAGGTCATCAAGGTTGAACCGGTAGGCGGCGACAGCACGCGCCGCTTGCTGGGCTCGGGGGCGGGCTTCTTCCCGATGTTCAACCGCAACAAGAAGAGCATCGCCCTGGACCTGAAGCAGCCCGAGGGCATAGAGGCCGCGTTGCGCCTGATCGACTCGGCCGACATCGTGAGCGAGAACTTCAAGGCCGGCGTCATGCAGAAGCTGGGCCTGGACTACGCCACCCTCAAGCAACGCAATCCCCGCCTCATCTATGTCAGCCACAAGGGCTTCCTGCCCGGACCCTACGAACACCGCACCGCGCTGGACGAAGTCGTGCAGATGATGGGCGGCCTGGCCTACATGACCGGGCGTCCTGGCGATCCCCTGCGCGCGGGCGCCAGCGTCAATGACATCATGGGCGGCATGTTCGGCGCCATTGGCGCCATGGCGGCCCTGGCGCAGCGCGAGCAGACGGGAGAGGGCACGGAAGTGCAGGCCTCGCTGTTCGAGAACAACGTCTTCCTGGTCGGCCAGCACATGATGCAGTACGCCGTCACCGGGCGCGCGGCCGCGCCCATGCCCAGCCGCATCTCGGCCTGGGCCATCTACGACGTGTTCACCGTCAAGGGCGGCGAACAGATCTTCCTGGCCGTGGTCAGCGACAAGCAATGGGGCATCTTCTGCCGCGCCTTCGGCCTGGCGGAGCTGCTGGCCGATCCGCGCCTGGCCAGCAACAACGACCGCGTGCAGGCGCGCGACTGGCTGATGCCGCAGCTGCGTTCGCACCTGGCGGACCGCAGCGCGGCCGAGTTGGCGGCGGTATTCGAGCGCGAAGGTTTGCCCTTCGCGCCGATCACGCGGCCTGAGCAACTGTTCGACGATCCGCATTTGGCGGCTACCGGCGGCCTCGCGCCCATCACCCTGGAGGACGGGCGCGAGTCCCTGGCGCCGCTGGCGCCCTTCACGCTGGGCGGCGCCCAGCCCGGAATACGCCTGCAGCCGCCTGCGGTGGGCGAACACACCGACGCGCTGCTGCGCGGCGTCGGCTATCGCGACGACGAAATCGCGGCCTTGAAAGCAAGGCAAATCACACAAGGAGACTAACCATGATCACGCTATCCCGCCGCGCTTTCCTGGGCGCCGCGATGTGCGCCGCGGCCTTGCCGCTGCGCGCCCAGACTGCGGCCGCCTACCCGAACGGGCGGCCGGTGCGCCTCATCGTTCCCTATACGCCGGGCGGAGGCACGGACTCCGTGGCGCGCGCCATCGCGGCCAAGGTCACTGCCATGGCAGGCTGGTCGGTGGTGGTGGAAAACCGTCCCGGCGCGGGCGGCAACATCGGCATGGACTTCGTCGCCAAGGCCAAGCCGGATGGCTACATGCTGGGCCTGGGCCAGACCGCCAACCTGGCCATCAATCCCGCCCTGATGCCGCAGATTCCCTTCGACGCGGAAAAAGACTTCGCGGCGGTCTCCCTGATCGCGTCGCTGCCGGTGGTGCTGGTGGTCAAGGCCAACGCGCGCTGGCAGACCTTGGCCGACCTGATCAAGGATGCGCGGGCCGAGCCTGGCGCCATCAAGCAGGCCCTGGCGGGTTCCGGCACGGTAGGCCATCTGGCGGGCGAACTGCTCGCCTATCAGGGCAAGTTCCAGGTGCTGAACGTGCCATATCGCGGCGCGGCGCCGGCGCTCAACGATTTGCTGGGCGGCAGTACGGACTACATGTTCGCCACGCCGCAGGCCGCCCAGGAAATGCTCAAGGGCAAGGTGCTGCGGTCCTTGGCCGTCAGCTCGCGCGCGCGGCTGGCGATCCTGCCCGATGTGCCCACCGTGGCCGAGTCCGGCTACGAGGGTTTCGAGGCGCTGGACTGGAAGGCCCTGGTGGCGCCGGCGGGCACGCCGCCCGAGGTCGTGCGGGCCGTCAATGCGGTGGTGGAAAAGGTGCTGGCGGATCCGGCCACCGTGGCCATGTTCACCGCCGAGGGCAGCACGGCCATGGGCGGATCTCCAGAGGTGGCGCAGCGCTACATCCAGGAAGAACAGAAGAAGTGGGCGCGCCTGATACGCGAAGCCGGCATCCAGACGGCGGCGTGACGCATTCTCGTTCGCTGCGCGCAACCGCGGGCGGACGGGAGCGGCCGATCATGGCGGCGGATAGCTTGCGCGGCCGCGCTTGGCAGCCTTCCACTTCAACCGCAACCGTTCCAGCGCCAGATACACGATGGGCGTGGTGTACAGCGTCAAAAACTGGCTGATCATCAGCCCGCCGACGATGGCGATGCCCAGCGGCCGGCGCAGCTCCGAGCCTTCGCCCATGCCCAGCACCAAGGGCAGGGCGCCCAGCAGCCCCGCGAGGTTGGTCATGACGATGGGCCGCAGCCGCAGCATGGCGGCGCGGTGGATGGCCTGCTCGGGCGTCAGCCCTTCGCGCCGTTCCAGGCTGAGGGCGAAGTCGATCATCAGGATGGCGTTCTTCATGACGATGCCCACCAGCAGGAACAGCCCCAGCAACGCGATCAGCGTGAATTCGATGCCGGCCAGGCGCAGCGCCAGCAGCGCACCCACGCCGGCGGACGGCAAGGTCGACAGGATGGTGAGCGGATGCAGGGGGCTTTCGTACAGGATGCCCAGCACCAGGTAGATCGCCACCAGCACCGCCAGGATCAGCCAGGGCTGGTCCTGCAGGCTTTGCTGGAAGTTGCGCGCGTCGCCGCCCAGGCGGGTCTGGATGGATGAGGGCACCATCAGCTCGGCCATGGTTCTGTCGATGGCGGCCAGGGCCTGTTGCAACGACACGCCTTCGGCCAACGAAAAGCCCACCCCCACGGCGGCGAACAGGCCGTCATGGAACACGCGGTCGTTCACCAGCCCGTAGTCGTAGGTGGCGAAGGCCGTCAGCGGCACGCGGGTGCCGTCCGCCGCGACCACTTGCACCTGTTCCAGCACCTCGGGGTCCTCGGTGTAGCGCGGGTCCAGTTCCAGCACCACGCGGTACTGGTTCATGGCGTCGTAGAGCGTCGCGACCTGACGCTGGCTGAAGGAGTTGCTGAGCACGCTGCTGATGGTGCCCATGTCCACGCCCAGGCGTTGCGCGGCGGCGCGGTCTATGTCGATCACGACTTGCTGGGTGGCGCCGTCGCCTTCCGCATCGACGTCGCGCAGCTCGGGGATCTCCTGCATGGCCTTGGAGATCTTGCGCGACCATTGCCGCAGCGCCGGCACGTCGCTGGCCATGATGGCCAGTTCATGGTCGCCGGAGTTGCCAAAGCCGCCGGGCATGCGCAGGTCCTGGTCCACGTTCAGGAAGAACATGCCGCCCGGCACGGCCGGGGCGTTGGTGCGCAGCCAGTTGATGACCTCGGTCGACGATTCCTTGCGTTCGGCGGCGGGCTTCAGGCGGATCAGGAACAGGGAGTTGCTGATGCCCAGGCTGCCGCCGTTGTAGCCGATGACGTCCTGCACCGCCGGATGCTTGAGCACCAGTTGGCGGTATTGGTCGATCTTGGGTTGCATGACCTGGAACGAGAAGCCATCGTCGCCGCGCACGAAGCCCACCAGTTGGCCGGTATCCTGCACCGGCAGGAAGCCTTTGGGCGCCTGCACGTACAGGTAGACGTTCAGCCCCACCACGGCGGCCAGCAGCAACAGCGTCAGGCGGGCATGGCCCAGCACCCGCCACAGGGTGCTGCCGTACCAGGCATGGAGGCGCTCGAAGATCGCGCGCATGCGCGATGGACGCGCGTTCGCCGTAGGCGCGGCCGGGCCGGCGGGCTTGAGCCAGCGGGCGCACAGGCTGGGGATGATGGCCACCGAGACCACCAGCGAAATGACGGTGGCGGCGACCAGGGTGATGGAGAACTCGCGAAACAGCCGCTCGACCAGGCCGCCCATGAACAGGATGGACACGAAGACCACGCTCAGCGCCACGGTCATGGCCACCAGCGTGAAGCCCACTTCGCGTACGCCTCGCAGCGCGGCCTTGCGCGGCGAGAGGCCGCGCTCGATATGGCGCGAGATGTTCTCCAGCACCACGATGGCGTCGTCGACCACCAGGCCGGCCGCGACGATCAGCGCCATCAGCGAAAGATTGTTCAGCGAGAAGCCCCACAGGTACATGACGGCGAAGGTGGCGATCAGGCACACCGGAATCGCCACGCTGGGAATGGCCGCCGCCCGCGCATTGCCCAGGAACGCCCACACCACCAGGATCACCAGCGCGGTGGCCAGCCCCAGCGTGATGTGCGCTTCGCGCAAGGTGGCGTTGATGCCCGGCGAGCGGTCCAGCGCCACGGTCAGGTCCACGTCGGCCGGCATCAGCGCGCGCAGGCCGGGCAGGGCCTGGTTGATGGCGCCTATGGTTTCGATGATGTTCGAACCCGGCTGGCGGCTGATGGTCAGGACCACCGCCGGGTTGCGGTTGTGAAAGCCGCTGCTGTAGCGGTTTTCCACCGAGTCGCTCACGCGCGCGATCTGCGACAGCCGGATCACCGCGCCGTCCTGGTGGCGCACGATCAGGCTTTCGTAGTCGCGCGCGGCGCGGGGCTGCTCGGGCGTGCCGACTTCCCAGCGCTGGCTGGCGGAATCCAGCTGGCCTTGCGGGCGCATGGGCGCGGCGTCGGCGATGGCCTGGCGCACTTCGTCCAGCGCCACGCCGTAGTGGGCCAAGGCGTTGGAATTGACTTGCACGCGCACCGCGGGCAGGGAGCTGCCGCCCATGGTCACTTCGCCCACGCCGTTGATCTGCGAGATCTTCTGCGCCAGCACGGTCGAACCCAGGTCGTAGAGTTCGCCCGCGGGGCGCGTGGGCGAACTGAGCGCCAGCGCCATGATGGGGGCCTGGGACGGGTTGACCTTGCGATAGCTGGGATTGCCCGGCATGCCGGCGGGCAGCTCGGCGCGGGCCGCGTTGATGGCTGCCTGCACGTCGCGCGCGGCCTCGTTGATGTCGCGGTCCAGGTCGAACTGCAGTTGCACTCGGGTCGCGCCCTGGTTGCTGGACGAAGTCATGGCGCTGACGCCGGCGATGCTGCCCAACGCACGCTCCAGCGGCGCGGCCACCGTGCTGGCCATGCTTTCGGGACTGGCGCCCGGCAGCTCGGCGCGCACCTCGATGGTGGGAAAGTCGACCTGGGGCAGCGGCGCCACGGGCAGCAGCCGCCATGCGACCGCGCCCAGCAAGGTCAGCGCGATCGCCAGGAAGATGCAGGCGGTCGGGCGGTGCAGCAAGGCGCGGATCATGGCGCCGGGCCTTCCATCCCGGGTTTGGCGGCCGCGGCGCCGCGGCGCTGGCCCAGGCGGTGGAAGAACAGGTACACGGCAGGCGTGGTGAACAGGGTCAGCACCTGGCTGACCAGCAGCCCGCCCACCATGACCCAGCCCAGCGGCTGGCGCAGTTCCGCGCCCGAGCCCGTGGCCAGCATCAGCGGCAGCGCGCCGAACAGCGCGGCCAGCGTGGTCATCAGAATCGGACGCAGGCGCAGCAGCGCGGCTTCGCGGATGGCGGCCTGCGGCGTCAGGCCGCGAGAGCGTTCGGCCTCCAGCGCAAAGTCCACCATCATGATGCCGTTCTTCTTCACCAGCCCGATCAACAGGATGATGCCGATGACGGCGATCAGGTCCAGCGGACGCCCGGTGAGCAGCAGCGCCAGAAAGGCGCCCACCGCGGCCGAGGGCAGGGTGGACAGGATGGTCACCGGATGGATGGCGCTTTCATACAGCATGCCCAGCACCAGGTACATGGTGACCACGGCGGCCAGCATCAGCCACAGCGTGTTCGACAGCGAGGCCTGGAAGGCCGCCGCCGCGCCCTGCAAGCGCAGCTCCACGCTGACCGGCATGCCGATCTCCTGCCGCGCCGACTCGATGGCCGCGATGGCCGCGCCCAGCGAGCCGCCCGCGGGCAGGTTGAAGGACAGGTTCACCGCGGGGAATTGCGACAGGTGGTTCACGGCCAGCGGCGCCGCGCGCTCGCTGACGGTGGCCAGCGCCGACAGCGGAATCGCCTGCCCGTCTTCGGATTGCAGATGGATGCGTTCCAGCGCGTCCGGGTTCAGCGCCAGCTTGCGGTCCACTTCCAGCACCACCCGGTACTGGTTGGACTGCGTGAACAGGGTGGCCACCTGGCGCTGGCCGAAGGCGTTGTAGAGGGTCTGCGCCACGTCGTCCATCGTCACCCCCAGGCGGGCCGCGGCGTCGCGCGAGACCTGCAGGTAAGCCTGGCGGCCGTCGCCTTGCAGGTCGGTGGAAACGTCGGCCAGCTCGGGCGCCTGCGCCAGGCGTTCAGCCAGCGCGCGGGTCCAGCGCGCCAGCAGCGCGCTGTCCGGCGAGGTCAGCGTGAACTGGTACTGGCCGCGGCTCACGCGGTCCTCGATATTGAGTTCCTGCACCGGCTGCAGGTAGAGCGAAATGCCCTGGACCTCGCGGGCGCGGCCATCCAGCCGCGCCATGATGTCCGCCAGCGGCGCGCTGCGCTCTGACCAGGGCTTCAGGTTGATCAGCAGCCGGCCGGTGTTCAAGGTGGCGTTCATGCCGTCGATGCCGATGAAGGACGACAGGCTGGCGACGTCCGGGTCTGCCAGCAAGGCCTCGGCCACCGCTTGCTGGCGCCGCGACATGGCATCGAACGAGGTGCTCTGGGACGATTGCGTCACCCCTTGCAGCGTGCCGCCGTCCTGGGTCGGGAAGAAGCCCTTGGGCACGGCCAGGTACAGCAGTCCGGTCAGCGCCACCGTCGCCAGCATTACCGTCAGCGTCAGCCGTTGATGGTGCAAGGTCAGGTCCAGCCAGCCGGCGTAGCGCGCCTGGATGCGGTCCAGCAGCCCGGGGCGCGTCGCTTCGTGCGCAGGCAGAAGGCGCGCGCACATCATGGGTGTCAGGGTCAGCGACACCGCCAGCGATATCAGGATGGCGACGGCCAGCGTCACCGCGAACTCGCGGAACAACCGGCCCACCACGTCCTCCATGAACAGCAGCGGGATCAATACCGCGATCAGCGACAGCGTCAGGGACACCAGCGTGAAGCCGATCTGCCCGGCGCCCTTGAGCGCGGCCGACATGGGGCTGTGGCCCTGCTCGCGGTAGCGGGCGATGTTCTCCAGCATCACGATGGCATCGTCCACCACGAAGCCCGCGCCGATGGTCAACGCCATCAGCGTGAGGTTGTTGGTGGAGAAGCCCGCCAGGTGCATGAAGCCGAAGGTGCCGATCAGGGACAGCGGCACGGCCAGGCTGGGGATCAGCGTGGCGGGCAGGTTGCGCAGGAACAGGAACGTCACCAGCACCACCAGGCCCACGGCGAAGGCCAGCTCCCATTGCACGCCGCGCACCGATGCGCGGATGCTCTCGGTGCGGTCGGTCAGCACGCGGACCTGCGCGGCGGCGGGCAAGCTGGACGTCAGTTGCGGCAGCAGCGCCTTGACCTGGTCGGCCACGGCGATGACGTTGGCGCCCGGCTGGCGCTGGATGTTGACCAGCACGGCGGGCTGCTGATCGACCCAGGCGGCCAGATAGCGGTCTTCGGCGCCGTCCTCTACCGTGGCGACCTGACCCAGCCGCACTGGCGCGCCGTTGCGCCAGGCGACGATCAGTTCGCGGTACTCCTCGGCGCTTTGCAACTGGTCGTTGGCGTCCATGATGACCGAACGCACCGGCCCGTCGAAGCTGCCCTTGGGCTGGTTCGAATTGGCCTTGCCGATGGCTTCCTGCACGTCGGCCAGCTGCAGGCCGCGCGCGGCCAGCGCCATGGGATTGACCTGCACCCGCACCGCCGGCCGCTGGCCGCCCGCCAGGCTGACCATGCCCACGCCGGACAACTGCGACAGGCGTTGCGTCATGCGGGTGTCGACCAGGTCGTAGACCTGCGGCAGCGGCAGGGAATCGGACGTGACCGCCAGTGTCAGGATAGGCACGTCGGCGGGATTGACCTTGCGGTACACGGGCGGCGTCGGCAGGTCGTTGGGCAGCAGCGCGCCGCTGGCGCTGATGGCCGCCTGGACTTCCTGCTCGGCCACCCCCAGCGATACGTCCAGCGAGAATTGCAGCGTGATCACCGAGATGCCGCTGCCGCTGGTGGACGACATCTGTTTCAGGCCCGGTATCTGCCCGAAGCGCCGCTCCAGCGGCGCGGTGACGGTGCGGGCCGTCACGTTCGGACTGGCGCCGGGATACTGCGTGGTCACCTGGATGATGGGGTAGTCCACCTGCGGCAGCGCCGCCACGGGCAGCATGCGCCACGCCAGGATGCCCGACAGCAGCAGGGCGATCATCAGGAAGGACGTGGCGACGGGGCGCAGGATGAAGGGGCGCGACAGGCTCATGATCTCGGCGGTTCGACAATCTGTACGTCACGGCCGTCGTGCAGGCGGTCCACGCCTTCGACCACGACGCGTTCGCCTGCGGCCAGGCCGGCCTGCACCACGATGCGGCCGGCGTTGGCGGGGCCCAGCTCCAGCACGCGGCGGGTGGCGCGCGTGTCCTCGCCGATCACGAACACGAAGGCGCCTTCGGCGCCGTACTGCACCGCGGCCGTGGGTATGGAAATGACGTTGTCCTGCTGCACCACCGCCAGCCGGATGTTGACGAACTGATTCGGGAACAGCGATTCGTCGGCATTGGCAAAGCGCGCACGCAGGCGGACGGTGCCGCTGGCGGCCTGGATGCGGTTGTCCAGCGCCTCCAAAGTGCCTTCGGCCAGCAGGCGGCGGTCGTCCGCGTCCCAGGCCTGGACCCGCAGCGCGGCGTCGCGCGCCTGGGCCTGGCGCAAGATGTCCAGGCGCGTTTCGGAAATGCTGAAGAGCGCCGAGATCGGCCGGGTCTGCACCAGGGTGGTCAGGCCGTCGGCGTCGGCGGCGCGCACGTGGTTGCCGGCGTCGATGCGGCGCAGCCCGATACGGCCGTCATGGGGCGCGACGATGCGCGTGTGGTCCAGCAGGCGCCGGGCATCGGCCACCTGGGCCTGGTTGCGCAGCCGCAGGGCCGCATAGGCGCGCACCTGGGCTTCGGCGGTATCCAGTTGCTGGCCCGACACCGCTTCCTGGCGCGCCAGCTTGCGGTAGCGCTGCAGATCGGCCTCGGCGTTCTCCAGCAGCGCCTGGGTGCGCGCCAGTTCGCCTTCGGCCGCGGCCAGCGCCGCAAGATAGGGGCGCGCATCGATCTCGGCCAGCAGCTGGCCGCGCGCGACGGCCTGGCCTTCGGTGAAATGCAGCTTCAGCAGTTCCCCATCGACCTGGCTGCGCAGGGTGACCTGCGCCAGCGGCGTAATGGTGCCGAGCGCATGCAGGTCGCGCTGCAGCGGACCGGCGCTGGCGGCTGCAACCGCGACGGCTACCGGAATCTGCCCATATTCGGGCGGGCGCGCGGCGGGGGACCCCTTGGATCCGGCATACCAGAACGCCAAAGCGATCAAGGCCGCCAAGGCCAGCGCGGCGGTCAGGATCAGGCGTTTGCGTGGGAAATCAGGGCCCGTGGAAGGGGGCAGGGACATCGGGACTGCCAGGCTAGGGGGTTGCGGACAGTCCGGATTCTATATGAATAATAACTATTCGCGTCTTTGCGTCAGTGAAATGTCAGCTTCGCGCGGATTCGAGATCACGGTCCGCAGCAGTTCCCCGCGTAATCGGCCCGCGGCGCGCCGGCATAGGCGGCAAACACCAGCGGATTCCGTTGTGCCACCGCAGTATGGGACAGCACCAGATTCTCCAGCTTGGACCAGGGAAAATTGGTTCCGGGGTCCGACCGGCGATTCGGGTCCAGCTTGGCATGCGAAATGACATGCTTCAGGTTCGGATACTTGCTCCAGGCATAGGTAATGATCTGTGCCGTCGCTTCAACTTGCCAATCCGAATAGGGGTCCTTGTAATTCTGGACATCCTGGGTGTTGACGATCTCGATTCCCAGGCTGCGGTTATTGACGTTCGGACCCTGGCCCAGATGCGGCGCGTAGTTGACGTCCCCGACATGGAATGCCGCCTTGGCTTCAGCGACCACGGACCAGACGAAGTGGCCGTGCTGGGGCTCGTCTTCATCCGGGACGATCCAGTGGGCGCTTGCCTTTCTATCCTTCCATGTGTCAATCGCGTGCTGGGTGGCATAACCCGCCGTGGCGTGAATCACGATCGTATCGATCACCGCGAAGACGTCGGCGCCGCGCGACCGTGCGCGATTCGCGGTCAGCCAACCGAAGTCGGGGTGTACCTCCTCGTTCAGCGGGCTGAACGAAGGGCGCTTGTCCGCTGGAAGGAGGAAATGAAAACTCTTGGGGTCCATGGCGACATCTCCTGATTCCTCGTGCTCATAAGTACTTGGGGGAGGGCGCCTGCGGCAACATGATCGACAACACGGTGGCCCGGGAACCGCTGCCAGCGACTTTTGCAGTTCTGGCGTGGCGGGGCAATACTCCAAATCGAGTATCCGCGATCGTCGGATTTGGACTAGGGCATGGCAGCAAGAGGCGCGCCTGACGCCTCATTGGACGGCCTGCGCCCGGGTTCAAGGACGGCTGGAGGGCGTCCGCGCAGCCGGTTCGCAGGAATCGCGATAGGCAACCGCATACATCGCCGCCACCACAAACACGAGCGGGACGCAAAGCAGGGCGCTCATCGCAGCCCGCGCCAACCCAACATCCGGGTAGCCGTACGCGAGCATGCCCAGGATGTAGCCAGCGTGGCCGGCCGCCGCGATCAACATGAGCAACGCCAGCATCAGCGGCCAGGGCTTGTACGGCATGGCGGTGCGCGCGGCTTGGAAACCGTACTTGCCGGTTACCGCAACGCGCGGCAGGCTCAGGCCGTACATCGCCAGCGCGTACAGCGTTGGCACCCAGATCAGCGCCAGCGCGGCGCACAAGGCGCTCCAGAACACAGCGTCATTCGATCCGGCCAGCACCATGTAGATCACATAGGGCAGGTCTCCGGTGGCTCGAGCCATCGCAGTGGCTGTGATGACGAGCGCGCCAAGCAACGCCAGGTGGCGGGCCTGCGCCGCGTTGCCGCGGTGGGCGCCGACGCCCGTCAGGTCGCCCGGCTTGACGACGCGATGCCAGGCGCAGGTCATGCGCGCCAACGCGATCAGGTTGATCAGCGCCAGCGCCATGAACAGCCCATTCCCGTACGGAAACAGGTTGCTGATCAGCAAGGCGAAAGGCAGCGACAGGATGAACAGCGCCAGGGACCAGGGCGCCGCGGCCAGCATGGCCCGGCCCCGCTGGCGTATGGCGTCAGCCGTCGCGGCGACGAAATGGCGGGCTCCGAGTTTGTTCGACAAGATGGGGCGCCGCCTTAATTGCTGCGGTAGTTGTTGGCTTCGCGTTCGCCGGCCCACTTGCGCAGCGCGGCGATGAATTCAGGGCATACGTTGCCGTCCACCTGGCTGTCGATAATGACGCTGTTCTGCATGCGCATCACCACGGTGCATTCGTAAACCCTGGTGCGGTTGTTGTAATAGCCATGGTTGGTGTTCTGGAACACGGGGGTCGCGGCGCTGGTGGAGGTAGCCGGAATCATGCCCACGACCTGCTGCGAGGTGCCGGTCGAGACCCATTCGGTATAGGGGGCGGTCTGGTAGTCGGACCAGATGAGCTCCATCGTGTTGCCCACGCCGCGCTTCTTCGACGGTTCGCCCAGCGCCGTGATGGCGTCGGAAACCGGACGGCCCTTCATGTTCTTGGCCACGTTCACGCTGGGCGAGAGCGATAGCCCGGACGAGAAGATATTGGTCAGCGACGGCAGCGTGGAACTGCCGCCCGTGGGCATCGGCGCGCAGCCGGCCAAGGCGGCCAGGGCCAAGGCCGCCGGCAGGGCGCGGCCCAGCAACCAGGTCGAACGGAGTCGCGATTTATTCATGCTGGGCCCTAGCTCCCTCAAAGATCCGGCGTGCCGCAACATAATTCAGCAACCGCAAGATTTTGTCTTGTTTTGGTTTCGTTTCGTGACGAGTCGTATCGCGACGCCGAAGCGTCCGCAGGGCGGCGGATACCCGCAAGCGGCCGCTCGGCGCTGCGCCATGAGGGCAGAATGTTAACGAAAAAATAGTGGCGCATCAGCTTTCAGCCGTCGCAAAATTGGTTACGTAATGCCTGGAAACGTGGAAAAGCAGGGCATGGAAGACAAACTGTAACGTGTTACGATCCGCGCGTTCTGCGCCCCGGGGCGCCCTGGCGATGACAGATCGCAGGGGTGCGCGGCGCCACAACCACTGGATATTGCACACCCATGATGCTCGCGCGATTGCTCGTTCAGTTCCGTTCCACCGTGGCCGCATTGGCCGGCGCAGGCGCGCTGGCGCTGGGCCTGGCCGCTGCGCCCGCGGCGCATGCCGACACGCTGTACGGCGCCGTGGCCACCGACGAAGCGCACGCCAAGCTGTATTGGGTCATGCCCGAAACTTCCACCAAGGAAGCGCAGGACGCCGCGCTGGCCAAGTGCAACAAGGCCGGCGGCAAGGGCTGCAAGAGCGTGACCTCATTCTCCGACAGCTGCGTGGCGTTCTCGCGCAATTCGCGCGACGACCTGTTCTGGGGTGCCAGCGTGTCTTCCGAGGTCGCCGCGAAGAAGGCTATCCGCACCTGCACCAACGACAGCGCCGACGGCAAGTGCAAGCTTGCCGTCATGCCCCTGTGCGTTGGCCCCGGCTACAGCGAAGCCGACCTGAAGGCGCCCGACAGCGCCACGCCAGCCCAGCTCGAAGCCCTGTCGGCCAAGCTGGATTCGCGCGGCTACTGGGGCTCCGTGGCCGAGAAGGACTCGGGCCAGCTGACCTATGCCGACGGCTACCCGAGCGAGAAGGAAGCGGTCGACGCCTTGCTCAAGTGGGAAGACTGCGTGGGCTGCCGCACGGTGCTCACCTATACCGACACCTGCGTCGGCATGGCCTGGGGCAAGGGCAGCAAGGGCCGCGGCACCAGCTTTACCGCGAAGAATCCAGATCCGGTGGCCGCGCGCAACGAGGCGCGCGCCACCTGCGACGCCAAGAGCGGCGGCCTGACCTGCGTGGCCTTCGTGCGCTGCTCGGGGCGCGCCTATATCAGCGGTTACAAGGGCGAGGACGAAAAGGCGAATTGATCGCGGCTCTCAGGCCACGATCCGCACAGCGGTGTCGGATGGTGTCAGCGCACGGGTCAGCTTGACCCAATCCGCGCGAGTCAGATGCGGCCGCACCGCGTCGAGCACGGCGGCGTAGACAGGCGCGGGCGCGGCAGCCCGTACGCCTGCCAGCAGTTCGGCGCGCTCGGCGGGCGTCATGGCCGGAACCATCCAGCGCATGATGCAAAGGTTCTCGGCCGGCGGCAGCGATGCCACGATGGCGCCTTCCAGCGCGCGCAGCTCCTCGTCGCTGTAGCAAGACCACAATACCTGGTTGTGCTGCGTTTCCTCCACGTGCATATGGGCGAAGTTCTCGCCGACGAACAGCGCCAGTTGCCGGTACAGCAGCAGCGCGGCTTCTGCTTGCGTTGCGCCACAGCCGGCTGCAAGCAGGGCGGAGGCCGCGGCGCGCAAGCGGGCAATCGCCGCAAGGTGTTCGACATGCTCCGCGGCGATGCGCCCGCTGGATCCGGGGCGGCGCGCTTCCATCGCCGCATGCAAAAAATCGTTTTCATGTCCCAGGTGGCTGGCGCAGATGTCGGCCAGCGCCTGCACGCGTTCGCATACCGCGCGCGTTTCGGCCGGGTCGGCCGCGTCGACGCGGCCCACGGCCTGCAGCGTGTCCAGCATCATGGCGCGCAAGGCCTTGTGGATGCCGACATAGATGTCCATGCGCGGGGGCATGCCGGCGCTGGATGTAGGGAAATACTGGGCTTCGGTATTGCAGTTCATGGTGCTGGCCTTGAAAAGAGGACGGGCGAGGCGGTTGCCGGTTGCCCGGAAATGGCCGGATTCGGTCCGGAAACCGGGCAAGGAAAGTGTAGGAACGCCGCGCTGCTCGCGTTGCTAAGAGTTTGTTAAGCAAGCGCTAAAAAAACGCTAATTGCCATGCGATCCGGGCAGGGGCCTTGGGCTATGATTTCTGGCACCGTCGAGCTTCAACAGCCCAGGGGTTTCCCGCCGTGCCCATACTGCCCGCCGAATGGATCCTGTGCCTGCCCATGCTGCCTTCGCTGCGGCTGGGCAGTTGCGATCGAGACGGCAATCCCCATGTCTGCAGAGCCCTGGCCGCCGATACGCTGCCGGACGGCCGCATGCTGGTGCTGGTGGCGGAAAATGCCGCGCCCCGGGTCGTGGCCGCCATCCGCGAAACCGCGCAGGTCGCCATGCTGGCCACCTCGCCCCGCACGAACCGCACGCTGCATCTCAAAGGCCGCGACGCCCGCGTCGAAGCCGCCTTGCCCGCGCATGCCGAATTGCTGGCATTGCGGCGCAACACGCTGACCCGGGAGCTCGCCGAAGTCGACGGTTTCGCGGGGGCGCCTTTCCTGGACCACTGGTACGGCGTAGCCGTGCACGAATTGGTGGCGTTGCGCTTTACCGTGGCGGGAGCCTGGAACCAGACGCCGGGTCCGCATGCCGGGCAGGCAGTGGAACTGGAGCCTGGCCCATGAGCGCATTGACCCTGCTGGCGGTCCGACGTGTCCTGGATGGCGGCATTCCGCCCACCTTGTGCAGCGTCTCGGCCGATGGCATCCCCCATGTCAATCTGCTGTCGCACGTGGAGTACGTGGATGGCTGCCACGTGGCCTTGACCTTCCAGTTCTTCAACCGCAGCCGCGAGAACATTCTCGCCACCGGGCGTGCCAGCCTGATGGTGGAGGACCCTTGCACCGGGGCCAGCCTGGCTTTGCAATTGCGTTATCTGCGCACCGAAACCGAAGGCCCGGTGTTCGAGCGCCTGCGCGCCAAGCTGGCCGGCATTGCCGCGCATACCGGCATGGAACACGTGTTCCGGCTGCGCGGCGCCGACATCTACGAGGTGCTGGACATCCAGCCCATGCACGCCGGCGCGTCGCTGCCGACGCTGCAGCCGCGCTGCGATCTGGCCGCCGGCGCGCGGGCCGTGTCGGCACGGCTTGCCGAGTGCGACGAGCTTAGCCTGTTGCCCCAGGTCGCCATGGATGGCTTGCGCCGCGACCTGGCGGTGAGCCATGCCATCCTCTGGTTGCTGGATGAGCGGCGCCAGACCCTGTATGCCTTGGCCAGCATGGGTTATGCGCAGCAGGGCGTGGGCGCCGAAGTGCCGCTGGCCGAAGCCGGCCTGGCGGGCGTAGCCGCGCGCGAAGGCGTGGCGCTGCGCATCGGCCATATGGCGCGCATGTACCGGTACGGCCGCACCCTGCACGAGATGGCCAGCGGCTTGGGCCCGATCGAAGGCCTGCCCATCGCGCTGCCCGGCCTGGCCACCCCTTGCAGCCAGTTGGCCGTCCCGCTGCGCGCGCGGGGGCGCACAGTGGGCGCGCTGCTGGTCGAAAGCGAGAGCGACCAGTTCTTCGGGTATGACGACGAGGATGCCTTGGCGGTATTGTGCGCGCAGCTGGCGCAAGCCCTGGTAACGCTGCAAGGCGCCGAGCTGGATGCAGGCGCTCCGCTGCCGCAGGAGACGCCGATCGGGCTGGCGGCGCACCCGGGCGCGCCTCTCAGCCTGCGCTACTTTCCGCGCGACGGCACGGTCTTCATCGACGGGCAATACCTGATCAAGGGCGTGGCGGGAGCGATTCTGTGGAAGCTGGCCTGCGATGCGCAGCGCCACGGCCGCTGGGGCTTTTCCACGCGCGAACTGCGGCTGGCCGGAAGCGCCCTGGGACTGCCCGATGTGCAGGACAACCTGGGCGTGCGCCTGTTGCTATTGCAGCGCCGCCTGGCGGATTGGGGCGGACCCTTGCAGATCCGCAAGTTGCGCCGCGGCTGCTATGAATTGGTGCCGGGCAGGGCGCTGTCGCTGGAATCCGCGGGCGGGGTTCCGGCCTGATTTCCGCAGGAAGTAACGGTGCCTGGCAGGCGATCGCGGCCAGCCATGCGGCGCTAAACTGAAACGTCCAGGGTCCCTCACCATCAATGGAGTTTTTCATGAAAAAGTCCATACGCCCCTGTACCGCGACGCTGCTTTCCCTGTTCTGCCTGTGCGCCGGCGCACAGACGGTAACGCCGCTCAAAGGGCAGTCGCCCCAAACCACCCAGCAGGACATCAGCGCATGCCAGGCTTTGTCAGGCAGCGGCGCCAGCGCCAGCACGAACGATCCTAAATCCGGCGGACGGGTCCGTGGCGCCGCCGCGGGCGCGGCAGCAGGTGCGGCAGTAGCCGGCGTGCGCGGCAATCAGCACGAGGAGGTCTACGACCGGATGAGCGACGACGCCAAGCAGCAGTACCGGCAGAACCAGGCGAAAGACGCGGCGGCGGCAGGGATGGTCGTGGGTGGTTCGCGGCAACGCCAGGACCGCCGCCAGGATCGCGCCGAAGCGTCGCAGCAGAATGCGGCAGCGGCCTCCGCGTACAGCAATTGCATGCAGCAGCGCGGGTATCAAGTGGCGCCGTGAGTCGCGAGGCTTGCAGGGATGGGTGAACGGCACGGGGCCGGGCTGCATTGCGATTGAGAATAAATCTCAGTACAATCCGCCCACTTTCAAATGACTCGCGCCGCATGAGCCGCAACCCTTTGCTGGCGTCCGACACGACACCCGCATCCGCCGACGACAAGAACGGAGATTCCAGCGCGATCGCCAAAGCCTACGCGCGCTGGCGCTTGCCGCTCATGCGCGGCCTGGCGCGGTTCAAGGGCAGCATAGGCAGCGCCGAAGACGCGTTGCACGATGGCGTCGTCAAATGGGTGGCGGCGAATCCCGCGCTGGACTCTTCCGATGAACAGGGCGCCTACCTGCGCAGGACGGTGTTGAACGGCGTGGCGGACGAATTCCGCGAACGCAAGGCAGGCCGGCGCTTGCAGACGGTGTCGCTCGATGAAGCGGAAGAGGGCGTGCAGGCCATGGCGGCGGGCGATGCGGCGTGTCCCATGCGCGCGGCCGCGCATCAGCAACGGCTTGCGCGCCTGGGCGAAGCCTTGCAGGAACTCCCCGAACGCCAGCGTGAAGCCTTTGTGCTGTGCCGTTTCGATGGATTGACTCAGGACGAAGTCGCTGCCCGCATGCAGATATCGCGGCGCATGGTCGTCAAGCATCTGGCGCGGGCCATCGCGTACTGCGAGGTCCGCGTGCACTATGCTACGGTTGCGCAGATGCAGCAATTGCATCGGCCTGCTGGCGGCGATGCCGGCCTGGACAATAACAACAACAGCGACGCTGCCTCGTCATGACCGACCCGTCTTCCTCTGCCTCGCCGGACACGCTTGCCCTGCACGAAGCGGCGGCCGAGTGGCTGGTGCGCCGCCAGGATGCCAGCTGGTCGGACGCCGATGAAGAGGAGCTGCATGCCTGGCTGGCCGCGCGGCCCGCGCATCGGCAGGCCTATTCGCGGGTATCGCGAACCTGGGAGGACCTGTCGCAGGCGCCGCGGCCCGCCTTGGCCTCCGACGCGCAGGCCGCCAGCCGTTCATCCCCGCGCTTGCCGCGCCGCGCTTCGCGGAAGGCCTCCGTCCGGCCGGGCTTCTGGGGCGCGCTGTTGGGGCAACCGGGTTTCTCCAAGACCTTCGCCGCCGCCTGTGCGGCGCTGGTGGTGGGCGGCGGCTACGGTTGGTATCGCTGGGACAACACGCCCGGCTATGTACTGAGCGTGAGCACCGCCGCGGGAGAGGTGCGCCAGCTGGACCTGCCCGACGGCTCGCATGTCGCGTTGAATTTCGGCAGCACGCTGGAGGTCCGCTACTACCCGCGGCGCCGCGAGCTGGTGTTGAACCAGGGCGAAGGGTTTTTTGACGTGGCGCCGGACGCCGGCCGGCCATTTACCGTCGATGCCCGCCGCAGCAGGATCACCGTGGTGGGCACGGCCTTCAATGTGCGCAACACGCCAGAGGAAGTCATCGTCAAGGTGTCGCACGGCCGCGTGCGCGTGCAACCCGACCGCGACCAGGCCAGGCCGGAGCTGTCGCTGGGCGCGGAACAAGGCGTGACCGTGGATGCGCGCAACGCCACCCATCAGGCGGTGACGGCGGTGCCGGACGGGGTGGGCGGATGGCGCACTGGCCGTCTGGCGTACCGGCGCACGCCGCTGGGCGAAGTGGCCCAGGAAGTCGCGCAGTACTTGGGCAAGCCGGTGGCGCTGGACAACCCGGGCCTGAAGTCCCTGCCGGTCTCGGGCTTTGCCGCGACCAATGCGCCCGCCGCATTCCTGGAAGCCCTGCCGGATCTGCTGCCGGTGCAGGTCAAGCGCGCGCCCGACGGCGGCTACCTGATCCTGGATCGCTGAGCGTGCAGGCGCCTGCCTGAAAATTATTTTTGTTTGCAGGCGGTATGCGGGTTCCCAATCCCGTGCCGCAATCCGTTTACTCCCGCAAGGCCGGTAGCGGCCAACAACGATGGAGCGGGAATGGGACGGGGATTGTTGAAGGACGCGCTGGCTGGCGGCGCGTTGACGGCGGGCATGCAACTCAGGGCCATGCCGGTGATGGTGGCGTGCGCGCTGGCCGCCCTGGCGTCGCCCGCTGCGGTGCACGCGCAGCAGCAGGCGCAGGTGGATTTCAGCATTCCGGCTCAACCGCTGGAACATGCCTTGAGGCTGTTTTCGGAACAGTCCCGGCATCAGGTGCTGTTCGATGAGGCCGTGGTGGCGGGCAAGCGCGCGCCAGCGGTCAATGGCCGCCTTACGCCGCGGGAGGCGCTGGATCAGTTGCTGGCCGGCGCCAACGTGCGCGTGAACAGCGCCAGACCGAACGTGTACACCTTGACGGCCATCGGGCAATCGTCGGGCGATGCGGTGACGCTGCAGTCGGTGACGGTGAGCGGCAGCGGCGTGGGCAATCCGACCACCGAAGGAACCGGCTCGTACACGAGCGACGCCATCACGATCAGCAAGATGACGCAGTCGGTCAGGGAAACGCCGCAGTCGGTCAGCGTGCTCACGCGCCAGTTGCTGGACGACAAGAACCTGACCACCCTGGACGAAGCGCTGGCGCAGACCACCGGCGTGACGAAGACGGCAAGAAACTTCGGCAACCACAAGTTCTCGATACGCGGCTTCACCGTCGACGACAACAACTATCTGGTCGATGGCGTGGCCGGGGTGGTCTATGCCCCGGTAGGCTGGCTGCCCATCGACACCGCGGTATTCGACCGGGTCGAAGTGCTGCGCGGCGCGGCCGGCTTGATGCTGGGCTCGGCGGACCCCAGCGGCGCGATCAACATGGTGCGCAAGCGCCCGCGCGGCGAAGGCCATTTCGAGGGCTCCACCACGGTCGGATCCTGGAACAACTACCGCATGGAACTTGATGGCGGCGGCCCGCTCAACGAGTCCGGCACGGTGCGCGGCCGCCTGGTGACCGCTTATCAGGACCGCCATTACTTCTACGATGGCACGAAGTCGAAGTCGCCCCTGGTCTACGGCGTGATCGACGCCGATCTCGGGCGCGACACCACGTTGACGTTCGGGGCGCGCCACCAGGCCACCGACACGGACGGCTATTGGCTGTTCGGCCTGCCGCGCTATACCGATGGCGGCGCGTTGGACGTTTCACGCTCGACCTCGCTGATCCAGGACTGGAACCGGCAGAAGGGCCAGGTGAACGAAGTGTTCGCCGAAGCCGAGCACCGGTTCGACAAGGACTGGAAGCTGCGCCTGTCTCTCAACCACACCGAGGTGGACCTGGACCAGCGCGTGGCTATTCCGATCGGCGGCGTGGATCGGGCGACTGGCGTCGGTTCGAGCTTCTACACCATCTACTTCAACAATGCGCGGGTGAAGAGCGATGGCGTCGATCTGAACACGACGGGCAGTTTCCAGGCGCTGGGCGGCACGCACCAGATTCTGCTTGGCACCAGCTGGTCGCGCCAGCGCGTCAATCAGAAGTCGGCGAATCTGGACAGCGACTCGCCCATCAATGTGTACCACCCGGACCATTCCTCCATCCCTGAGCCGGCGCGTCCAGCGTGGGACAGCAAGGAGACCTCGCAGTTGGAGCAGACCAGCCTGTACGGCAGCATGCGCCTGCAACTGGCGGAGCCACTGCATTTGCTGCTGGGCGGCAAGTTCAGCTGGCTGAAGTACCGGTCCGACGACGGGCTGACGGGCGCGAGAACCCGGGACTATGAGCAGAAGCATGAATTCACGCCCTATGCCGGACTGGTCTACGACCTGGACCAGCAATGGTCGGTCTACACCAGCTACGCCGACACCTACCAGCCGCAGAGCACCTACGTAACGTCTTCGGGCAAGCCGCTGGACCCGTCCATCGGCGCCAATTACGAGGCGGGGGTGAAGGGCGAACTCTACGACGGACGCCTGAACGTATCCGCCGCGGTATTCGCGGTGAAGAAGTCCGGCATCGCCGTGGAGGACATGTCTGCCCTTGGCAACTGCCCGGGTTCGCTGGCCTCGCCCAATTGCTATCGCAACGGCGGCACCCTGCGCAGCAAGGGCTTTGAACTGGAAGCCAGCGGGGAATTGTCGCCGGGCTGGCAGGTGATGGCCGGCTACACCTACGTCACCAGCCGCGACGACGAAGGCGAAACGATCAGCGCGGAAACGCCGCGCCATCTGTTCCGCCTGTCCACCACCTACCAGTTGCCGGGCCGTTGGAATGCCTTCAGCGTCGGCGGCGGCGTGTCGGCGCAAAGCGGCTACTCGTACAAGGCCTACGACGACATGTCGGTGCGGATGGGCGCGCCCGGCCGCGCGGTGTGGGATTTGCGCGCGGGCTATCGCATCAACAAGCACTGGTCCGCCAGCCTGAACGTGGCGAACGTGTTCGACAAGGACTACTACGGCATGGTCAGCCAGATCCGGCGCGGCAACCATTACGGCGAGCCCCGCAACGTGATGCTGACCTTGCGGGGCACGTTGTGACCGGCCGGTTGTCGGTCGGTGATCGCCGCGGCCTGCGGACCCGATTGTGAAAGGGGGATTCCGTCAAAGCATGTCCTGGCTGCACACCTGGTGCGGCCTGACTTGCGGCTGGCTGCTGTGCGCGATCTTCCTGACCGGCACGCTCAGCGTGTTCCGGGAACCCATCACGCGCTGGATGGAAGCGGGGCCGCCGGCCAGCTCCGCCTCTGATGCTGCTGCGGATGCCAAGCAGTGGCTGCCGCGGGCAACGCAGGAGTTGTCGTCCCGCGCCGCGGCGGCCTCCGCCTGGGATATCGCCCTGCCGGCCAGACCCGGCTGGCCCGTGCAGCTGTCCTGGCGCACGGACGATGGCGCGCGCCACGAGGTCTGGCTGGACTCCCGGACTGGCGCGGTGCAGCCGCCGCCCCAGATACGCGAGACCGAGGGCGGCCGGCATTTCATGTCCTTTCACTACACCTTGCACGGCGGCTTGCCGGGTTACTGGCTGGTGGGTTGGATATCCATGTGCATGCTGGTCGCGCTGGTCTCGGGCGTGGTGGTGCACAAGCGCATCTTCAAGGATTTCTTCACTTTTCGCCCGGGCAAGGGGCTGCGCAGCTGGCTGGATGCCCATAACGCCACGGCGGTGCTGACGCTGCCGTTCCTGTTCATGATCGGGTACACGGGACTGGCGTTCTTCTACACCAGCTACATGCCGTGGCCGCTGCATGCGGTGTATGGCGGGGACGCCGGCGCCTATCGCCGTTACCAGGCCGAACTTGCGCCTGCGCTGCCTGCGCCTGGCCTCGCAGGGCCGGGTTTGGGCGGGGTGCCGGATCTGTATCCCTTGCTATCGCGCGCGCGCGAGCTGACCGGGCAGGATGCTGCGCGCATCACGATAGACCGTCCGGGCGACGCCCGCAGCATGGTCCTGGTGTCCGGCCGCAAGCCCTTGGCCAGCGCGGCCCCGCAGCTGCTCACCGATGCCAGCCGCGTCGCGTTCGATGCGGCAAGCGCAGCGGTATTGCAGGTCGTGCCCGCTCAGCACGACGGGTTTGAAGCCAGGCAGGTCCACGAGACGATCGAAGCCCTGCACAAGGCGGATTTCGGCGGATGGACCATCAAGTGGCTGTACTTCTTCAGCGGTCTGATGGGCACCGCCATGATCGCCATCGGTACGCTGTTGTTCTCCATCAAGCGGCGCAGGAAGAGCGAGCATGAGTTCGGCGGGGCCACGGCAGGGGTCTATCGTTGCGTCGAAGCCCTGAACGTGGCGGCGCTGGCGGGCATTGCGCTCGCAAGCATTGCCTTCTTTTATGGCAACAGGCTGATTCCCGCTTCCTGGCCTGAACGCAGCGTGTGGGAGATTCGATTCTTCTTTGCCGTGTGGGCTGCCTCATTGGCCCACGCCTTGTGGCGCCCGCCGCGGTGCGCCTGGATCGAGCAATTGGCCGCAGCGGCATTGCTGTGCCTGGGCTTGCCGCTCTTGAATGGAGCGACGACGCATAGGCATGTATGGACGTATATGGAGAGCGGGGAAGGGTTGCTCGCGGCGGTGGAGCTCATGGTGTTCGCATTCGGCTTGGTGCTGGCATACGCGGCCTGCGCGCTGCGGCAGCATTGGGGAGAGGTCATGCCTACAGCCATGGCGCAGCGGCCAAGGAAGATGAAGGCCGATTGCTCCGATGCCGTAGTCGACCGATGGCGAATGGGGAGCCGCGTGGTTGCGGCGGCTATGGGTGGGTATCTGGTGTCCGCACTGGTAATGTCGGCATTGGCTTCGACGGTGTCAGCTGTGGCAGACACATCGCGGGCGGTGGGAGTGATGGTCGGAACGCTTCTGAGTTTTCTCTTGTACACCGGGACCGTGGTGAGTGTGTTTGGCGCGCGTAGCTCGCGACGGGCATGGGGGGGCATCGCCGCGGCTTGCGTGGCATCTGCCGCGGTGTTGCTATGGTTGGGAATGTAAGGGGGGACGCCATACTACGATTGCCGTGGCAAAATGCCGGCGTGTGTATCACCGCTAGCGTCAGCCACCGAGATTGGGCGAGGAGTTCTTGTGGCGGCTATATGTACTATCTCATTTGGGACACTGCATGAGCATCGAGGAAGTCATCCGGCGTGAACAAAATCGGTATGTGAGTTTTTTTGCTGGCGCAAGGGCGGCACTTCAGAAAGAGAATCCCAACATTCAAAGTGAAGTGCTTATCACCCTGAAGAACGAAGAGGCGCCTTATCCATATCGCTATATGCGGCCTGATGCCATGTCGAGAAACGACGAAGGGAAAATGGCTTTCAGCATGCTGCATCAGGGGGCCGATCCGGACTTCGAGACGAGCCGCTATGACTGCGGAACGTTTCGGTTGGATATTCACCCATTCGCGTGGTCTGACGTTCAGCTTATTTTCGATAAGCCGTTGACAGACCTGAGAGAGCTCGACGACTGGATCACACGCTGGCTTGACGTCAATGACTCCGGTGCTCATGAGCACAACGGCTTAAGCGGCGCCGTGCATGGTTTTTCCCCCGTCGAACAACAAGGTCCGTTATGGATTTTGATGGGTGATATGGGGACTGCGCCCGCAGAAGCGTTGATCGAACTCCTGTCGCTGCTCGGAAAGCACGGCATGTCGCACGTTGTGCTTGCTGGAGATTGAACTGCGTGCTTACGATGATGCCGTACGCGCGCAGATCGCGCGGTGCTCGTACCGGTGTTTCGGCCTGCATTCTTCCCAATTGGCATGTACATAGGCTCGCCATGCGCCGCGAAGCTGGCCGCGTTGGGCGCCGCTGCAAAAGAGCATGCGCTCGATTTGTTCTCCTTGGAGCAGGCGATCGGGACGGCGGCTATTCTCCAGGTCGCGCAACGCGTCAACCTCTGCGCAAAACGCTTCAAAGTTCTCGGGCTGGTTGTCGGGCGTCGCGCTTTTCCCTTGGATTCGTACGATGTGTTCGCGCGTCAATAGATTGATGGATTTTCCGGTCCATGTGTCCATAATGTACCGATCAACGCCATACAGCCCGTCCGGGGCATAGAAATGAATAAGCTTGGTGAAGTATGACGGGCCAAGTTGGGCAATGGGATTGATGTTCGAAAACAATTCGAATGCTTCGGCGCGGGTCAGTTTGCCGTCACGCAACATGCATAGATTCTTGACGATGTGGGCTTGTCCATCGCGCCACGCGACGACGGCTTTGCTTTTCGTCTTTCCCACGCCTTGCATGCCCCATGCCATTACCGTGAGATAGCCATCGAGGACGTCGTCGCTGGTTCGGCACACAGCCCTGACTTGCTGTCGATCGAGCGGCATCGCTTTCAGGCTCGGGCGCTCCAGGCCTAGCGTGGATCGAGCCCACTGCGCGGGAGATTGTGGATTGAACGGCGCCTGCGGGACATAGGGCGTGCGTTGAAACTCCGCAAGATGGCGCTCATCGAATCGATTGGTGGCCGGGATCATTTTCTATGGCTCCTGCAGAGTGGAAGGCCGCAGAGTCTAACTTGTCATCCCCCAAACAAGGCAAGAGGTATTTTCATATCTGTGTGATTGCTGCTTTGCTTGCTTCCTCCAGCCTAGCTTGCATCAACTCCAGCAGCGCCCGCACCCGCGCAGTCACCGAATGGCGATGGCTGTATGCCCCCAGCAGTTGCAGCGGCGCCGGCCGCAAATCCAGCGGCACCTCCACCAGGCGGCCCGCGGCAAGGTCTTCCTGGCAGCCAAAGGCCGTCAGTATCGCGAAGCCTATGCCTTGGCGCGCGCCCGCGCCCGCCAGTTCGCCGCTGTTGACGCGGTAGCGGCTGCGGACCGGCACCTTGACGATCTCGCCGGCGGCGTCGACGAATTGCCAGGGCTGGCCTTTCAGCGCGCTCAGGGTGGTGATGCAGGGCAGGGACTTGAGTTCCCGCACGTGGCGAGGCGTTCCGGTCTGCGCAAGCAGGCTGGGCGCCGCGACCACGATGCTGGGCAGGGTGGCCAGTTCACGCGTGATGAAGGCGCTGTCGTCCTGCCGGCCGCGATGGAAGACGATGGCCAGGTCCACGTCTTCGTCCCGCAGTGACTCCAGCCCGCTCATGCGCGTATCGCATTCGAGTTCCACGCCGGGGTGCAGGCTGCAGAACTCGGCAAGGATGGGGGCCAACAATCTGGGCGCTTCGCCCGGCATGCACATTTTCAGGGACCCGCGCAGCTCGCGTTGCACCGCGCCCAGCTCTTCTTCGGTGGCGAGCAAGGCGTCGAGCAGGGGCTTGGCGCGTTCGTACAACAGCCTGCCGGCTTCCGTCATGCGCAGATGGCGGGTGCTGCGCTCCAGCAGGCGCACGCCCAGCCGGCGTTCCAGCGACGCGACGTGACGGCTGACATTGGATGACGGCAGCGCCAGCAGGCGGGCCGCGCCGGCGAAGCTCTGTTCGTCGACGACCGCCGCATAGACGCGGACGGTGTTCAGGTCGAGGGCGTCGCGCATGATTATCCCGGTTGAGGTAATGAATAGGCCCATTTTGGCATGCTAGTTATCGGAAATGGCGGACTCTAAGATGCCCCCATCGCCCGATGTAGCGCCGCCGGCGGCGCGTCGAGGCGGGCATTGAAGGAGAGCAAAAGCGTGGAAATCGGAATACTGGGCGGCGGCATTGCGGGCTTGAGCGTGGCGTTGGCGTTGCGCCAGCAGGGGCACAGGCCGCGCGTGTACGAACGCAGGTCGCAGCCCGCGACCATGGGGGCTGGCGTGACGTTGTGGCCCAATGCGGGCTTTGTGCTCAAGGAGTTGGGGCTGTTGCAGGACATCGCAGCGGTAAGCGGCCGGCCGGCCGCGATGCGCCGGCTGGACGCGGCAGGCAATCCGCTGGGAGGCCTGGATATCGCGCTGCTGGACCGTTTGATGGGACACCCGACCCATACGGTATTGCGCAGGGATCTGCAGACGGTGCTGCTGGACGCTGCCGCGGCGGCCGGCATCCCGGTGGCGTACGGGCATCGGGCGGTGACGATCGAGCCGGACGGAGACGGCCGGGCGGTGGCGCGGTTCGAAAACGGGCTGAGTATCCGCCCGGACCTGCTCATCGGCGCCGACGGTCGCATGGATTCGGTGGCGCGTCGCTATGTCGCGGGCGATAACGCGCCGGTCTACCAGGGCTTCGTGAACTGGATAGGCGTGGCGCAGGCGGATGACGCGCTGGTCGATGAAATCGCCATCCGGGACTATTGGGGCGCGGGTGAGCGCTTTGGCGCCGTGGCGGTGCGGCCAGGGCTGGTCTATTGGGCGGGGGCGCAGGCGCGGCCCTTGCGCGCGACGGCGCCTGCCACGGACCCGCGCCAGGAGGTAGAGACCTTGTTCGGCGGGTGGCCTGAGCCTGTCGCCCGCATCATCCGCGCAACGCCGGCGCATGCGGTCCATCTGATCTTCGTGCATGATCATGAACCCTTGAAAATCTGGAGCCGGGACAACGTGCTGCTGGTGGGCGATGCCGCGCACGCGCCCTTGCCTACCTCGGGGCAGGGCGCGTGCCAGGCCCTGGAGGACGCCTGGCACCTGGCCCGATGCCTGGACGGCGGACACGATGCGCTGGAGGCGGCCTTGCTGCGCTTTGCGCAGCTACGCGCTCCCAAGACCGCGCAGCTGATCGAGCAGGCCAGGGTACACGCGCGCGGCCTGTTCGCCGCCGATCCCGAAACCTGCCGCATGCGCGATGAACGCGCCAAGGCCTCCGACCCCGTACGCGACGCGCAGGCCTTGGCGGCAGGGTGGGCACAGGGCTTGCCGATGACGGGCGGGGCACCGGACGCCTTGGGGCGCGATGCGGGCTTCGGCAGCCGGTATCGGGACTGAACCAGCCCCGGGCACGCGGCTTGCTGAGCGGACTGTCCGCTAGGACTGGACGCAACACCATGCCGAGCACCAGTATTCCCCGACGTCAGCAAGCCCGGGAGGGCGCGCGCCTGAGCCGGCCACTCCTTAGCCGGCCGCACCGCGCGGCACGCACCGGCCGAGCCTCAGGCGGTGGCGCCTCAGCCGGCCGCGCCAACCCCATCTCCCGGTTCTTCGACCATTTCGCCGCGCACGTGACCAGATGGGTGGGTTCGCCAATCGCCTTCGGGCTGGCGCTGATCGCCGTGATCATCTGGGCCGCGACCGGCCCGGCCTTCAGGTATTCCGAAATCTGGCAGTTGGTGATCAATACCGGGACGACCATCGTGACGTTCCTGATGGTGTTCCTGATCCAGCAGAGCCAGAACAAGGACAGCGAGGCGCTGCACCTGAAACTGGACGAATTGCTGATCGCGCTCAAGGGCGCGGACGAAGGGCTGGTCGACGCCGAGCGCCTGGACGAAGACAAGTTGCTGGCGCTGGCCGCGGCCTGTACCGCGCGCGCCCGGCAAGAGCGGCGCCGCAAACGCGCCAGGAGAGAACCATGACCGAAATCGGACCGTCGGTGCGCAAGGGACAGTATGGCGGCCCCCTTGCGCGGGAAGAATTCCGCCTGCGCTTCATGCGGCGCTTCTACGATCCAGCCTTCCAGACCGAGCGCGCCGCCCTCGAGCGCCTGGAGGCGATCGCATGGGATGCCTACGAAAACGGCCGCAAGGCGCCCCTCACGGCCAAGGCCGGCCCGGATTACGCGGACCCTGATTACGACCTGTCCGTGGAGTGGCAGGAAACCCGTGACCGGCTGGCGCGCGCCGCAGCAGTGCAGCGCGATCCGGCCACGCCGTCTCGTGTCCTGGTGATCGTCGGGGCCGCGCGCAATGACGGCACCTGTCCGGGGGAGGCTTCCAAGAGCTGGAGGCTGGCGCGCATTGTCCTGGATGAACTGCAAACAGCGGGACTGCAGACGGATCTGCTGGATCTCAGCCGCCTGGTTTCCGAGTACGAGTACCGCATCCATCCCTGCAAGGGCTGCGTGTCGACCGCGATGCCCTTGTGCCATTGGCCATGCAGCTGCTACCCGAATCACTCGCTGGGACAGTCCAATGACGCCATGGCCGGCATCTACGAGCAATGGGTCGCGGCTCATGGCGTGATCCTGCTGGCGCCCACGTATTGGTACCAATCGCCCAGCCCTTTGAAGCTGATGATAGACAGGCTGGTGTGCGCCGACGGCGGCAATCCCGATCCCACGCTGACACGCGGCAAGGATCCGCTCAAGGCCAAGCAGGTAGAGCTTGCCGGTTGGCCATACCCCAAGCATCTGGCCGGCCGCGCCTACGGCCTGGTGGTGCATGGAGACGTGGCCGGCATCGAGGCGCAGCGGCGCGGCCTCGGCGATTGGCTGGACTGGATGGGGCTGATGGATGCCGGCGCGGCCTCGCGGCTGGACCGCTACATCAGCTATTACCGCCCGTATGCCACCAGCCACGACGACCTGGACCGGGACCTGGCGGTGCAGCAGGAAGTGCGCAATGTGGCGCGCGCCATGGCCAATTTCCTGCCGCGCCTGCGGCGCGGCGAATTCGAGGGACTAGACCAGGGCATCCGCGACCCTCGTCCCAAGTAAACCGCAGTAGCATGAAAGCAGGATTCGACAGGAGGCCCTATGGAACACGCCAGATGGGATTTCGAGCTCGAGCGTCCGGTTGAGCAACAGGGCAGCTGGAGCATTGCTTACGTACTGGTTCCGCCGGCGGCGGGCGCGCCGCAAGAGCGTATTGCCGTCGAAGAGCGCTTCGCGTCGGCCCAGGTTGCGATCGACGAAGCGACGCGGCTGGCCCAGATCCACGTCGCGGACCTGAACGGCGATACGGCGTCTTTCGAGAAACCGACGGACACGGAAGTGCCGTTCGGCAAGAATCCGCGCTTCTGATGCCTCTTGCGCTGGCTTGGTGGCATGGCGCTTGCTGATACCGGGCTGCGGCGGATTTCGCCGCATTTCCTGATAGGTGCCGCGATGCCCCAGATCCAATTCGAGTTGGCCTTGCATCCGATAACGATGGCGTCCGTGCCGCCGCCCGGGACTGCCGTCCACCGGCCGCCGCCGGTGAACCCGGACGACGCCAGTGACAGCGCTCAGGGCGACGAGGTGCCCGACGAGGACATCGAACCCGCCGACACGACGGCCAAGGACAACGCCGCCGAGGGTTCGGCCGACAGGTAACCTAAAATGGCGCTCCGATCATTTCAAGGCGCTCCAGGCGCCGCCTGCCCAGGTTCTCTCCATGCAAGAAAACACGTCCGCCGCGCTGCCGGCATCCGGAACGCCGCAGCGCCAGCGATTCGAGTCGCTCGCGCGCACGCTAGAAGAGCAGCGCGCCCGCCTGCGGGGGTGGCAGGCCGTGCTGCCCGAATACCAGAAGAAATACGAGGACGTGCTGGCGCCGCTGGAGACGGTCGAGGTCGAACTGAAGGCCAAGCTGGTGGCCTGCTTCGACCACGCCTGCAAGCAGAAGGAGCTGACCAAGGCGGAACGCGCCCTGGCATCCGAAATTGCCGCGCAGCTGGCGCAGGAGACGCTGGACGCCATCGTGCTGGACGGCACGCCGGCCGAGTGCGACACGGACAGGCTGAAGGCCTTGTATCTCAAGCATGCCGGCTCGGATTACGACGCCAGCGCGGAAGACGTACAGGACGAGGGCGGGGTCGAAGTCGAAGCGCCGCCGGCCCAGGCGGCGGCCGGCCGGGCTGCGCCGGCGCCCGAGACGCTGGCGGAAATCGACGCCTTGGCCGCTGCCGGTCCGGATGGGCTGGCTGGCGTCGATGAGGAACGCTACGCGCAGTACAACCAGGCGCTGGACGCGCAGCTCGCCGTGTTGGCCGGCGACATCGCGGCCGCGGAAGACGGCTTCAAGGCCAAATACCATTTCGATCCCGCGCAGTCCATAGATCCTGCCGACCTGATGGAAGACCTGGACGCGGAGATCGCCGATGCCGAGGAATACATAGGCGAACTCGAGTTCGAGTTGTCCCAGTTCGTGGACATGCAGCAGGTCAAGGCCTGGCTCAAGGCCATGAAGCAGCAGCTCGCGGCCACGCGCCGGCGCGAAGGGCGCGGCTGAGGCTCAGGCGGCCGGACGCCGCCCGACCGCCACCACCTTCATCACTGGCGCTGCGGTCTTGCCCGCATCGGCCCGCGGCCGGATCATCATGGGGAAGAAGCGCCACAGGTACAGCGCGAAGGCCAGCGCCCAGGCGGTGGCCGAGGCGTGCAGGAAGCCGATGGCGGCGGCGGTCGGGAGCAGGGCGGCCAGGCGCAGCAGGGCCGCCAGGATCATCAGCGCATAGCTCAGCACCATGCTGCGGTCAGTCTGCAACGGCCGGCCCAGGTGGCCGAGCGCGGTGCGCGTGACCATGCCCAGGATCAGCACCGAGAATCCGGCCACGCCGATCACGTGGGCGGGCCAGGCGGGCCGCAGCACGTAGCCGGCCAGTTGCGCCGCGCCCACCAGAAGGCCGACGCCCAGGCCGCCGTACCCCGCGTACAGAATCCATAGCAGCGGCACCTTGCGTACCGCCCAGGGCTTCCACGATACCCATTGCGCCAGGGCGATCAGCCCGGTCGCGGCCAATGCCAGCGCGGCGACCTGCGGCTGGCCGGCAAGCAGGCAGGCGATGGCGACGATGCCCGTGCCCAGCTGCCAGTGGCCGCTGCGGGTGTGCGGCGGGATGTCCAGCCCCGCAACGGCGCGTTTGGCGAAGAAGGGGATGACGCGGCGCGCGATCAGCAGCGTCAGCACCGCCATGCACAGCAGGCCGGCGTTGAAGTAGCGCATCAGTGCGAAGTAGTCGCCCTGGACCGAGGCCCAGAGGTAGAGCGCGTTGGTGGCGGCCAGGCCCAGCAGCAGGAAGGGAATGCCGTAATTGCGCTGATTGCGCGTGACGGCGACGGCTCGGCCCAGCGCGCCCGCGGCCCACAGGAAGAACAGCAGATCCGCCGACGCGGCCACCACGAAGGCCGGGCGTCCTGGCACGAGATAGCCCGCGCGCGCCACGATCCACACCGCGCACAGGACCGCCAGAGGCGTGCCGCGCAAGGGGTTCTTGCCGGTCCAGTTGGCTCCTGCCGTCAGCAGGAAGCCGACCGCGATGGTGGCGACGAAGCCCCACAGCATTTCGTGCGCATGCCAGAACATGCCGTTCAACACGCCCGTCAAGCGGGCAGGGGCATGCACCCACAGCAGCACGGACGCCAGCGCCCAGAAGCAGCCGGCCAGGTATAGCGGCCGGAAGCCCATTTCCGTGAAGGCGCTCCATTGGGGCTTTGCGCGGCGGGGGGCCGCCGCCGGCTCTTCGATGCTAAGCAGCGTGCTCATGTGGGTAGTCGCGGCGCCGTTTCGGCTTCGCTTTTAAAGGTGTATTTGAAATGCATATTAATGCGTCCGGCGCTTTGCCGCCAGCGCGGCCGCTTGATCCAGCGCAAGCCGGGCCGGCAAGAAAGGGGTGACTAGTCACATCGGCACGGGGCTTCTGGTCGGCTGGCGAATGGTCCGCAAGGCCCGCCATGCCTAGGCTAGCCACATGTCTTCGTGAGTAAAGCGAGAGTAACCATGGCAGCAAGTCAACCTTCCGCCGGCGCGCCGATGCGGGTCCTGATTTCAAGCACATTCGCCTTCACCATCTGTTTCGCGGTGTGGATGATCTTTGCGGTGCTGGGCATTCCCATCAAGCAGCAACTGGGCCTGTCTGAAACCGAGTTCGGCCTGCTGGCCGCCATGCCGGTGCTGACCGGTTCGCTGGTGCGGGTGCCGCTGGGCATCTGGACCGACCGCTACGGCGGGCGGCCGGTGTTCTTCATCCTGATGCTGCTGGCGGTGGTGCCGATCTGGCTGCTGTCCTACGCCACCGAATACTGGCAGTTCCTGGTGCTGGCGCTGTTTGTCGGCCTGACGGGCGGCTCGTTCTCGGTGGGTACGCCCTACGTGGCGCGCTGGTTCCCGCGCAACAAGCAGGGCCTGGCGATGGGCGTGTTCGGCGCCGGCAACTCGGGCTCGGCCATCACCAAGTTCGTGGCCCCCGCGCTGATCGCGGCGGCGGGCGGGGCCTGGGTCATCGTGCCCCAGGTCTATGCCGTGGCGTTGCTGGTCACCGCCATCCTGTTCTGGCTGTTCTCTTCTTCCGACCCCTCGCACCGCGTCAAGAGCGGCGCCAGCCTGTCGGCGCAGATGGCCATGCTGAAGGACCCGCGCGTCTGGCGCTATTGCCAGTACTACTCGGTGGTGTTCGGCGGCTACGTGGCGCTGGCGCTGTGGATGACCAAGTACTACATCGGCGAATACGGCTTCGACATGAAGCTGGCGGCGTTGCTGGCGGCCTGCTTCTCCCTGCCCGGCGGCGTGCTGCGCGCAGTGGGCGGCTGGATCTCCGATCGCTACGGCGCCTACAAGACCACCTGGTGGGTGATGTGGGTGTGCTGGGTCGCGTTCTTCCTGCTGAGCTATCCGCAAACGGAATTCACCATCGCAACGGCCAACGGCCCGCGCAGCTTTGGCATTGCGCTGGGACCGGTCACCTTCACCGTGCTGCTGTTCGTGGTCGGCATCGCCATGGCCATCGGCAAGGCCTCGGTCTTCAAGTTCATCTCGGACGAGTTCGGCGAAAACATCGGCGCCGTGTCCGGCATCGTCGGCCTGGCCGGCGGCCTGGGCGGCTTCGTGCTGCCGATCATGTTCGGGGTTCTGCTCGACCTGACGGGCGTCCGCTCCAGCGCCTTCATGCTGCTGTACGGCACCGTCTGCGTCTCCCTCATCTTCATGCATTTCAGTTTCCGGCCGGAAAGCGCGGCCATCGCCCGGCAACACGCCGTCTCTCCTTCCACCACCTCCTGAGAGTATCCCTATGTCTTCCACTCAAGTCCTTGCGCGCTGGGAGCCGGATAATCCCGGCTTCTGGAAGCAGACCGGCGCCCGCGTCGCCAACCGCAATCTCTGGATCTCCATTCCGGCGCTGATGCTGGCGTTCAGCATCTGGATGCTGTGGAGCGTGGTGGTGGTCAACCTGGACCGCGCTGGCTTCATGCTGTCCAAGAACCAGATGTTCTGGCTGACGGCGTTGCCCGCGCTGTCGGGCGCGACCCTGCGCATCTTCTATTCCTTTCTGGTGCCGGTGTTCGGCGGGCGCAAGTGGACGGCCATCTCCACGGCCTCGCTGCTGATCCCGGCGCTCGGCATGGGCTTCGCCCTGCGCGACCCGACCACCTCGTTCCCGACCCTGCTGATCCTGGCGCTGCTGTGCGGCCTGGGGGGCGGCAACTTCAGCTCCAGCATGGCCAACATCAGCTTCTTCTTCCCCAAGGAGAAGAAGGGCCTGGCCACCGGGCTGAATGCCGGCATCGGCAACCTGGGCGTGTCCCTGGTGCAGTTCGTGGTGCCGGTGGTGATTTCCATCGGCGTGTTCGGCGTGGCGGGCGGCGAGCCCCAGGTCATCAACGCCAATGGCGCGCAGCAGAATCTGTGGCTGCAGAACGCCGGCTTCATCTGGGTGATCCCGATTGCGCTGGCCTCGATCGCGGCGTGGTTCGGCATGAACGACATCGCCGACGCCCGCGCCTCGTTCGCGGACCAGGCCGTCATTTTCAAGCGCAAGCACAACTGGCTGATGTGCTGGCTGTACGTGGGCACCTTCGGCTCCTTCATCGGCTTCTCGGCGGGCTTCGCCATGCTGACCAAGACGCTGTTCCCGCAGGTCGACCCCATGGCCTATGCCTTCCTGGGCCCGCTGGTGGGATCGCTGACGCGGCCGTTTGGCGGCTGGGTGTCGGACAAGCTGGGCGGCGCGCGCGTCACGCTGTTCACCTTCGCGGCCATGATCGCGGCGGTGCTGGGCGTGGTGACGTTCCTGCCGGTCGCCGGGCAGGCCGGAAATTTCAACGGCTTCCTGGCCATGTTCATCGTGCTGTTCGCGCTGACCGGCGTGGGCAACGGCTCGACCTTCCGCATGATTCCCGTGATCTTCCTGCGCGAACGCACGCAGGCGGCCGAAGGCAAGGGTGCCGCCGCTCAGAAGCAGGCCCAGGCGGACGCCGCCAAGGAATCGGCCGCGGTGCTGGGCTTCTCGGGCGCGATCGGCGCATACGGCGGCTTCTTCATCCCGCGCAGCTTCGGCACCTCGCTCGAGATGACCGGCAGCGTGCAGGCCGCCCTGTATTGCTTCATCGGGTTCTACGCCACTTGCATGGTCATCACCTGGTGGTACTACGCCCGCCGCAATGCGCCGGTGCCTTGCTAGCGCGTAGCGGACGCGGCCGGAGTGACTAGTCATTCTGCCGCGCCCGGCCTGTGCCACCGGCGAATGGTCCGGCAGGCGGGCCGCGCCCACAATGGATTCAACAGCATCGATCGCAGTACGCGCCGGCGGGGCCGGCGCTCTTGGAGAATAGAGAATGAGCCATTTTCTGGACCGCTTGAAGTTCATGTCGCGGGTGAAATCCACCTTCGCGGACGGTCACGGCGAAACGGTCAACGAGGACCGCAAGTGGGAGAACGCCTACCGCGCCCGCTGGCAGCATGACAAGGTGGTGCGTTCGACGCACGGCGTGAACTGCACCGGCTCCTGCTCCTGGAAGGTCTACGTCAAGAACGGCCTGATCACCTGGGAAACCCAGCAGACCGACTACCCGCGCACGCGGCCGGACCTGCCCAACCATGAACCCCGCGGCTGTCCGCGAGGCGCCTCCTACAGCTGGTACGTCTACTCGGCGCAGCGCGTGAAGTATCCGATGATCCGCGGCCGCCTCATGGAAATGTGGCGCGAGGCGCGCAAGACCATGGACCCGATCGCGGCCTGGGAATGGATCAGCCAAGATCCCAAGCGCGCCAAGCGCTACAAGGCCGTGCGCGGACTGGGCGGCTTCGTGCGTGCGGACTGGGACACGGCGATGGAGATCGTGGCCGCCGCCAACGCGCTCACGATCAAGAAGTTCGGCCCTGACCGCGTGATCGGCTTTTCGCCGATCCCGGCCATGTCCATGGTCAGCTATGCGGCAGGCGCGCGCTATCTCAGCCTGCTGGGCGGCGCCTGCCTGAGCTTTTACGACTGGTACTGCGACCTGCCGCCCGCCAGCCCGCAGATCTGGGGCGAACAGACCGACGTGCCGGAATCGGCCGACTGGTACAACTCGACCTACCTGATGGTGTGGGGCTCCAACGTGCCCCAGACCCGCACGCCCGACGCGCACTTCTACACCGAGGTCCGCTACAAGGGCACCAAGACGGTGGCCGTGTCCAGCGACTTCGGCGAAATGGTCAAGTTCGGCGACATCTGGCTGGCGCCCAAGCAGGGCACGGATGCCGCGCTCGCCATGGCCATGGGCCATGTGATCCTGAAGGAATTCCATCTGTCCGGCGCGTCGGAATACTTCCGCGACTACGTGCGCCGCTACACCGACATGCCCATGCTGGTGCTGCTGAAGGAGCGCGACGGCTTCCACGCGCCGGACCACTTCCTGCGCGCCTCGCATCTGGACGGCGCCCTGGGCGAACAGAACAACCCCGACTGGAAGACGCTGGTGCTGGACGCCAAGACCGGCGACCTGGTCGCGCCCAATGGCAGCATCGGTTTTCGCTGGGGCGAGGGCGCGGTCAACGGCGGCGAGAAGGTCGGCCGTTGGAACCTGGAGTCCAAGGACGGCGGCAGCGGCCGCGAGATCGAACCCGCGCTGAGCCTGTTGGATCAGTCCGACGCCGTGGTCGGCGTGGGTTTCCCGTACTTCGGCAGCGAGCATGGCGAGCTGCAGGTGCGCAATGTGCCTGCGCGCCGCATCCGCCTGGCCGACGGCAGCGAGGCCCTGGTGGCCACGGTGTACGACCTGCAGATGGCCAACTACGGCCTGGACCGCGGCCTGGGCGGCGGCAACGTCGCCAGCTCCTATGACGATGACGTGCCTTACACGCCCGCCTGGCAGGAAAAGCACACCGGCGTGCCGCGCGCGCAGGTCATCCAGGTGGCGCGCGAGTTCGCGCAGAACGCCCACGATACCGAAGGCAAGTCCATGGTGATCGTCGGCGCCGGCCTGAACCACTGGTACCACATGGACATGATCTACCGCGGCATCATCAACATGCTGATGATGTGCGGCTGCGTCGGCAAGAGCGGCGGCGGCTGGGCGCACTACGTGGGCCAGGAAAAACTGCGCCCGCAGTTCGGCTGGGCGCCGCTGGCCTTCGCCGCCGACTGGGTCCGCCCGCCGCGCCAGATGAACGGCACGTCGTTCTTCTATGCGCACACCAGCCAGTGGCGCCATGAAAAGCTGAACGTCCAGGAGATCCTGGGCCCGACGGCGGACCGTGGCCGCTATGGCGACCTCAGCATGATCGACCTGAACGCCCGCGCCGAGCGCATGGGCTGGCTGCCGTCGGCGCCGCAATTGCGCACCAATCCGCTGGACGTGGTGGCGCAGGCCGAAAGCCAGGGCAAGGACCCGGTGGCTTACGTGGCCGAACAGCTGAAGTCGGGCGAACTGCGCATGTCCTGCGAGAACCCCGACGACCCGGCCAACTTCCCGCGCAACATGTTCGTGTGGCGCTCCAACATCCTGGGCTCCAGCGGCAAGGGCCACGAGTACTTCCTGAAATACCTGCTGGGCACGCAGAACGCGGTGTTCGGCGACGAAGCCGAAGCGATCAAGCCCGCCGAGGTGACCTACCAGGAAGACGCCGCCGAAGGCAAGCTGGACCTGCTGACGGTGCTGGACTTCCGCATGAGCACCACCTGCCTGTATGGCGACATCGTGCTGCCCACGGCCACCTGGTATGAAAAGGACGACCTCAATACGTCGGACATGCACCCCTTCATCCACCCGCTGAGCGAAGCCGTGCAGCCGCTGTGGGAAAGCAAGACCGACTGGGAGATCTACAAGCTGCTGGCCAAGAAGTTCAGCGAGATCGGCGGCCCCTACCTGGGCAAGCGCCGTGACGTGGTGCTGACCCCGCTGATGCACGACACCCCGGGAGAACTGGGCCAGGCTTTCGAACCCAAGGACTGGAAGCTGGGCGAATGCGACCTGGTTCCCGGCAAGACCGCGCCCAACATGACGGTGGTCGAACGCGACTACAACGACATCTACCGCAAGTTCACCTCGGTGGGGCCGCTGTTGGACAAGCTGGGCAACGGCGGCAAGGGCATCAACTGGAACACCGAGCACGAGGTGCATGAGCTGGCCGGCATCAACGAGGCCGTGACCGAGCCGGGCGTGAGCCAGGGCCGGCCCAAGCTCGACACCGCCATCGATGCGGCCGAGATGATCCTGACTTTCGCGCCCGAGACCAATGGCCACGTGTCGGTCAAGGCCTGGGAAGCGTTGGGCAAGATCACCGGACGCGACCACGCGCACCTGGCCATCGGCCGCGAGCACGACAAGATCCGCTTCCGCGACATCCAGGCGCAGCCGCGCAAGATCATCTCCGCACCCACCTGGTCGGGTCTGGAAAGCGAAGAGGTCAGCTACAACGCCGGCTACACCAACGTGCACGAGCTGATTCCATGGCGCACGCTGACCGGCCGCCAGCAGTTCTACCAGGACCACCGCTGGATGCTGGACTTCGGCGAAGGCTCCTGCGTGTACAAGCCGGCCATCGACACCAAGACGGTTGCGCCCATGCTGGGCCGCTACCCGAACGGCGAGAAGGAACTGGTCCTGAACTGGCTGACTCCGCACCAGAAATGGGGCATCCACAGCACGTACTCGGACAACCTGCGCATGCTGACGCTGAGCCGCGGCGGTCCCCACGTGTGGATCTCGGAAGCCGAGGCCAAGCAGGCCGGGCTGGTCGACAACGACTGGGTCGAAGTCTTCAACGTGAACGGCACCCTGACGGCGCGGGTGGTGGTCAGCCAGCGCGTGCCGGTGGGCATGTGCCTGATGTACCACGCGCAGGAAAAGATCGTGAACGTGCCTGGGGCGGAAACCAGCGGCAAGCGCGGCGGCATCCATAACTCGGTCACGCGCACGGTGCTCAAGCCCACGCACATGATCGGCGGCTACGCCCAGCAGGCCTACGGCTTCAACTACTACGGCACGGTGGGCGCCAACCGCGATGAATTCGTGGTGCTGCGCAAGATGAAGAAGGTGGACTGGCTCGAAGGTCCGCTGGTTGAAGCAACGCAACAAGAAGAGAAGCAATCATGAGGATACGCGCCCAAATCGGCATGGTGCTGAACCTGGACAAGTGCATCGGCTGCCACACTTGCTCGGTCACCTGCAAGAACGTCTGGACCAGCCGCGACGGCGTCGAGTACGCCTGGTTCAACAACGTGGAAACCAAGCCCGGCATCGGCTATCCCAAGGAATGGGAGAATCAGGACAAGTGGAAGGGCGGCTGGAAGCGTACCGCCGCCGGCAAGCTGGAACCGCGCCAGGGCGGCAAGCTGCGCATCCTGGCCAACCTCTTCGCCAACCCGAACCTGCCGCAGATCGACGACTACTACGAGCCGTTCACCTTCGACTACGAGCACCTGCAAAAGGCGCCGCTGTCGCAGACGCCGCCCACCGCGCGTCCGGTGTCGGTGCTGACCGGCAAGAAAATGGACAAGATCCATTGGGGCCCGAACTGGGAAGACGACCTGGGCGGCGAATTCAGCGCGCGCAGCCGCGACGCCTTGTTCGAGGGCGTGCAGAAGGAGATGTACTCGACCTTCGAGAACACCTTCATGATGTACCTGCCGCGCCTGTGCGAACACTGCCTGAACCCGGCCTGTGTCGCCAGCTGCCCGTCCGGTTCCATCTACAAGCGTGAAGACGACGGCATCGTGCTGGTCGACCAGGACAAGTGCCGCGGCTGGCGCATGTGCATCTCGGGCTGCCCGTACAAGAAGATCTACTACAACTGGAGTAGCGGCAAGGCCGAGAAGTGCACCTTCTGCTATCCGCGCATCGAGGCCGGCCAGCCGACCGTGTGTTCGGAAACCTGCGTGGGCCGCATCCGCTACCTGGGCGTGATGCTGTATGACGCCGACCAGATCGAGCACGCTGCGTCCACCGCCAGCGAACAGGACCTGTACCAGTCGCAGCTCGACCTGTTCCTGGACCCGCATTCGCCCGAGGTGATTGCCGCGGCGCGCGAGCAGGGCATCCCGGAATCGTGGCTGGAGGCCGCGCGTAAATCGCCGGTCTACAAGATGGCGGTGGAGTGGCGCGTCGCCTTCCCGCTGCATCCCGAATACCGCACCTTGCCCATGGTCTGGTACATCCCGCCGCTGTCGCCCATCCAGACGGCCGCCGAGTCCGGCCAGATGCCGCGCCGCACGGTGGGCAAGAGCGGCATGATTCCCGACGTCTCCAGCCTGCGCATCCCGGTACGCTACCTGGCCAACCTGCTCACGGCCGGCAAGGAAGCGCCGGTGGTGCAGGCGCTGGAACGCATGCTGGCCATGCGCGCCTACAAGCGCTCCGAGACCGTGCATGGCGAACGCGACACGGCCTTGCTGGACCAGGTGGGGCTGACGGAGGCCACGGTGCAGGACATGTACAAGATCATGGCCATCGCCGACTACGAGGACCGCTTCGTGGTACCCAGCAGCCACAAGGAAGTCGTCGAGGACAGCTTCAACGAGAAGGGCAGCTGCGGCTTCACCTTCGGCAACGGCTGCTCCGGCGGGGTGTCGGAAGGCACCTTGTTCGGACGCAAGCCCCAGGGCAGCGAGATCTTCATCGAGATGCCGAAATCCCGCAAGAAGGCCGCTTCGGCCTAGGAAAGGAGAAAACCATGAGTCTTTACCGCCTGCTTTCCGCCTTGCTGTGCTACCCGGAACCCGAGCTGCTGGACGCGCTGGGTGAAGTCGAAACCGCCTTGGCCGACTATCCCGACGCAGAGGAAACCCTGCAGCCGCTGGTCGGCTACCTGGCCACCAACGACCTGATCGCGCTGCAGGAGAACTACGTCGCCACCTTTGACCGCAACCGCTCGCATTCGCTGCACTTGTTCGAACACGTGCACGGCGAAAGCCGCGACCGCGGCCAGGCCATGGTGGACCTGCTGGACACCTACCGCGAGCACGGATTCGAGCCGGTGGTGTCCGAGCTGCCTGACCATGTGCCGCTGTTCCTGGAGTTCCTGGGCGTCATCGACCCGGCCCAGGCGCAGGACCTGCTGGACGACGCCATCCACGTGCTGGCCGCCATCGGCGCGCGCCTGGCCAAGGGCGAAAGCCCCTACGCCTGCATCTTCGCGGTGCTGCGCGCCCAGTCCCGCGTGATTCCGCGCGAACAGACCGAGGCGCCCGTGCGCGACATGGACGAGGCGATGGAAACGTTCGGCATAGGCGCGGACGGCGTGGAACCGCTGCTGCGGCCGTTCTCGGGCGATGGCGCGCAGACCGTGCGCTTCTATCCCCGCGCGCCCGCGGCTCATTAATCTTCAGGACGACGCATCATGAACTCCCTGAATCAGTTCTTCTTCGGCATCTATCCCTACATCGCGCTGACGATCTTCCTGTTGGGCAGCCTCGTGCGCTTCGAGCGCGAGCAATACACCTGGAAGACGGACAGCTCGCAGCTGCTGCACCGCGGGCAATTGCGGCTGGGCAACATCCTGTTCCACGTCGGCATCCTGGGCCTGTTCTTCGGGCATCTGGCCGGATTGCTGACGCCGGTGGTGGTGTGGGACACGCTGGGCGTGTCGCACAGCCTGAAGCAGACCGTGGCCATGGTGGCCGGCGGCGTCATGGGCGGGCTGTGCCTGATCGGCCTCCTGATCCTGATCCATCGCCGCCTGAGCGACCCGCGCATCCGCGCCACCACGCGGCCCGGCGACAAGCTGCTGCTGTTGTGGATCCTGGTCACGCTGTTGCTGGGCCTGTCCACCATCGCGCTGTCGGCCGGCCACATGGACGGTGAAATGATGGTGCGCCTGATGACCTGGGCGCAGCACATCGTCACCTTCCAGGGCGACGCGGCCAGCCATATTGCCGACGTGCCGCTGTTGTTCAAGGCGCACCTCTTCATGGGCCTCACGCTGTTCGTGATCTTTCCGTTCACGCGCCTGGTCCACGTCTGGAGCGGCTTCGCCTCGGTGGGCTATCTGGGCCGCGCCTGGCAGCTGGTCCGTCCGCGCTGATTCCCTGTCCCAGGAGCCGACCATGCCTGTCATCGTCAATGGCGTCGAACTGAACGACGCGGATCTGGAACGCGAACTGCCGCTGCATGCGGAGGCCGGCAATCCCATGCGCGAGGCGATCACCGCCCTGGTGCTGCGCCGCGTGCTGCTGGACGAGGCCAGCCGGCTGGGCCTGGACCCCGCGGACGAGGAGGGCGCCATCGGCGCCTTGCTGGCCCGCGAGGCGCCGGCGCCCGAGGCCGACGAGGCCGCCTGCCGCCGCTTCTACCAGATGCACCCGCAACGCTTCATGGCGGGCGAGCTGATCGAGGCGGACCACATCCTGTTCCAGGTCACGCCGGGCGTGAACCTGGACATGCTGCGGGCCCATGGCAACGCCGTGCTGGCGGAGTTGATGGAAGATCCGTCGCGCTTCGCCGAGGTGGCGCGCGAACAATCGAACTGCCCGTCCGCCGCGGTGGGCGGCAGCCTGGGCCAACTGGGCCGCGGCGACACGGTACCGGAATTCGAGCGGGCGGTGTTCGCGCTGCCCGCGGGAGGCCTGTTGCCGCAGTTGCTGGAAACCCGCCACGGCCTGCATATCGTGCGCGTCACGCGGCGTATCGAAGGCCGCATGCAACCCTACGAGCATGTGGCCGGACAGATCGCCGCCGCGCTGTCGTCCATGAGCCGCGATACGGCCTGGCGCCAGTACGCCAAGCTGCTGGTCGAACGCGCCGACATCCAGGGCATAGACCTGCAGGGCGAAGAGCCCGAGCGCGTCTACAGCGGGAGCGCCGCATGATGGACGAGCCGGCTGCGGGACCTCTGGTGGACGGCCATGGCCGCCGCATCGACTATCTGAGGGTGTCGGTCACGGACCGCTGCGACCTGCGTTGCAGCTATTGCCTGCCCAAGGATTTCAAAGGATTCGAAACCCCCGCGAATTGGCTGCGCCACGACGAGATGGCGCGGCTGGTGGGGTTGTTCGCCGGGTTGGGCGTGAGCAAGGTCCGGCTGACCGGCGGCGAGCCGCTGCTGCGCCGCGGCGTTGCAGGTCTGGCTGGCGTCATCGCCGCCATGCCCGGCTTGAAGGATCTGTCCGTGTCCACCAACGGCACGCAGCTCGCGCGCCACGCGCACGACCTGCGCGCCGCGGGCGTGGACCGGCTGAACATCAGCCTGGACACGCTGGATGCCGCCGCCTTCAGCCAGATCACCGGCCGGGATTGCCTGGAGTCGGTGCTGGCCGGGCTGGCGGCGGCCAAACAGGCGGGCTTTGCGCCCATCAAGCTCAACAGCGTGGTGCATGCGGCCACGCCCGAGGCCGAAGTGCGCAGGCTGCTGGATTACGCGGTGGCGCAGGGCTTCGTGCTGCGCCTGATCGAGCCCATGCCCATGGGCAGCTGCGGCCAGGGCTACGCCCACACCGACTTGAATGCCCTGGGAGCCCGGCTGGCCGCCGAAACCGGCCTGGTTCCCGCCCTGGGCGGGGCGGGCGCGGGACCGGCGCGCTACTGGACCACGGGCCATGGGACGCCTGTGCTGGGCGTGATCACCCCCATGTCGCGCCATTTCTGCGCGAGCTGCAACCGCGTCCGGCTGGGCGTGGACGGCACCCTGTACTTGTGCCTGGGGCAGGAAGACCAGGTGCCGCTGGGCCGCCTGCTGCGCGCGGGCGCCAGCGACGCCGAATTGATCCAGGCGATCCGGGCCGGCATCGCCGCCAAGCCGGAACGCCACGATTTTGTGGCCCGTCCGGAACGCATCGTGCGCTTCATGGCGCAGACGGGAGGCTGACATGCGCGACATCGAACGGCTGGTCGACGGCTTCCAGCGCTTTCAGCAGCAGTACTACGAGGACGCGCCATCGCTATACCGCAATCTCTGCGAAGGCCAGCACCCCAGCACCTTGCTGGTGGGCTGCTGCGATTCGCGGGTGGATCCGGCCATGCTGCTGGGCTGCGACCCCGGCGACATCTTCACGGTGCGCAATGTCGCCAATCTGGTGCCGCCGGCCAGCACCGACCGCGGCCTGCAGGGCGTGCTGGCCGCGATACAGTTCGCGGTGGAGCAGTTGCAGGTCAGCCGCATCATCGTGCTGGGCCACGCCCACTGCGGCGGCATACGGGCGCTGATGGACCGGCGCACCCGGGGCGACGGCGAGACCGACTACCTGGAGCGCTGGATGGACATCGCGGAACCGGCCCGCAGGCAGGTGCTGCAGCAGATGCCGCAGGCGACCGCGGCCGAACGCCGTCGCGCCTGCGAGCAGGCCTCGATCCTGATTTCGCTGCGCAATCTGGAAGACCTGCCCTTTGTGCGGCGCGCGGTGGAGGCGGGCAGCCTGACCCTGCATGGCTGGTACTTCGACCTGGTGGCGGGCGCTTTGCTGGCATACTCGGCGCGGGCGGATGGATTCCTGCCCATCGTATGCCCATTGTTCACGGAGCTTGCATGACCCCAGTTTTCGGCATCGCCGGCCGTTCCGGCAGCGGCAAGACCACCCTGATCGAGGCCATGTTGCCGCTGTTGGCCGCGCGCGGCCTGCGGGTCAGCGTCATCAAGCATAGCCACCACGATTTCCAGATGGAGCCGCCCGGCAAGGATAGCGCGCGCTTCCGCCAGGCGGGCGCCCTGGAGGTGATGGTGGCCTCGCCGTTCCGCTACGCCATCGTCCACGAGCTGCGCGACGCGCCGGAACCCACGCTGGACGAGCAGCTGGCGCGCCTGTCGCCGGCCGACCTGGTGCTGGTCGAAGGCTTCAAGCAGGCCGCGATCCCGCGCATCGAAGTGTACCGGCCGGCCCTGGGCAAGCCGCCCCTGCATGCGCAAGACAGCAGCTTCCTGGCGGTGGCCACCGACGCGCCGCTGGATACCGATTTGCCCTGCCTGCCGGTCAACGAGCCGGCGCAAGTCGCGGATTTCATTTGCCGCACCCTGGGGCTGGCTTGAGGGCGTGGCTCCGGAACAAGAGGCGCTGCGGCTACACTGGAAGCCGCAGCATTCCTCCAGCAAGACCGCGTTGAAAGCCATGAAGCCCACCGATACCGCCGCCCCAGCCGACGGCCTGCCTTCGCCCTGGCATCGCCTGTCCACGCGCATCGTCATCAGCTCCCTGGTGGCGCTGGTGGTGGTGCTGTCCATGGTCAGCTGGACGCTATGGCTGTCCTGGCAGCTGGAAGGCGCGGGCGCGGCCATCAACGACACGGGCAGCCTGCGCATGCGGGCCAACCGCGTGGCGGTGGAACTGATGCGGCCGCAGGCCGGACGCGAGTTCCGCACCAACGAGCAGGTCCTGCTCATGGACGACACCATCGCGCGGCTGGCGCGCGGCAACCCCGCGCGCCCGCTGTTCATTCCCAACGACGAGGCCATCCGCAAGCAATGGCATGACGTGGCCGCCTACTGGTACGACATCATGAAGCCGGCCGCCGCGCGCGCCCTGGCCCAGCCGGATGCCGCCACCTATCTGGAGACCCTGCCGGAATTCGTGGCCCGGGCCGACACGCTGGTGCGCATGATCGAACAGGACAACGCCGGCAAGACCACCTCGCTGCGGTTGTCGCAGGGCGTGCTGGCGGCTATCGCCAGCGCCGGCACGCTGGCAATGATCTACCTGCTTTACCTCTGGATCATTTCGCCGGTACTGCGCCTGCGCGATGGCCTGCAACGCATGGCGGCCAGGGAATTCAGCACCCGGCTGCCGGTGGAAAGCCAGGACGAGTTCGGCGTGCTGGCGCGCGGCTACAACCGCATGGCCGATGAATTGCAGGATTTGTACACCGGCCTGGAGCGGCGGGTGGAAGAAAAGACCGCGCAACTGGCCGCGCAGAACCGCGACATCGGCGCGCTCTACGACATGGCCGCCTTCCTGAACCAGCCCAACGAGATCGAGGCGCTGTGCGACGGCTTCTTGCGGCGCGTGATGCTGCAGTTCGACGCCGAGGGCGGCAGCATCCGGGCGCTGGATCCCAACAACGAGAAGCTCAACCTGATGGTGTCGGTGGGGCTGTCGGACGAACTGGTCGAGTCCGAGCATTGCATGCGTGTGAACGACTGCTATTGCGGCGTCGCCACGCGGCAGGCTGGGGTCATCGTCATCCAGGATTTCCGCGAGTCGCCGCCGGCCATGGAACTGAATTGCCAGCGCGACGGCTTTGCCAGCGTGGCCGTGTTCCGCATCGTCACGCGCGACGAGGTGCTGGGTTCATATTCCCTGCATTTCCGCCAGCAGCGCCGCTTGTCACCGGCCGAATCGCAGTTGCTGGAAACACTGGGCCAGCATCTGGGCGTGGCCCTGGACAACCGCCGCCTCAGCGCGCAGGCGCGCCAACTGGCGGTGGTGCGCGAACGCGGGCTGGTGGCGCAGGGACTGCACGACAGTTTGGCCCAGGGCCTGAACTTCCTGAACCTGCAATTGCAGATGCTGGACGCCGCCGTCAAGCGCGGCGACCAGGCGGAGATCGACGAGATCCTGCCGCTGTTGCGCACCGGCGTGGACGAAAGCTACCAGGACGTGCGCGAACTGCTGACCAACTTCCGCACCAAGCTGTCGCAGGGCGACCTGCAGGCCGGTATCGAAGACACCGTGGCGCGGTTCCGGCGGCAGACCGGGATCGAAACCGAGCTGCGCTTCGGCCCTGGCGTGGGCGCACCGCTGGCACCCGACGAGCAGTTGCAGGTGCTCTTCATCCTGCAGGAAGCGCTGTCCAACGTGCGCAAGCATTCCGAAGCCAGCCACGTGCGCATTGACGTCGCCAACGACCGCGACTTCAGCCTGGTCATTGCCGACGACGGCCAAGGGTACGACCCCGCCGAGGTGGCCGAACGCGGCGAATCGCACGTGGGCCTGCACATCATGCGCGAACGCGCCGCGCGCATGCGCGCCGTGATAAAACTTGAATCGCAGCCCGGCGCCGGCACGCGCGTCGCGCTGACCTTGCCCGGCAGCGAACGCCAGGCCGCTTGAATATTCCGACCATGCCCATCCGTATACTCCTCGTCGACGACCACACCCTGTTCCGCTCGGGCGTGCGCCTGCTGCTGCAACGCCAGCCCGACTTCGAGGTCGTGGCCGAGGCCGGCGACGGCGTCGAAGGCCTGAAACGCGCCAAGGAACTCAAGCCGGACGTGGTGCTGCTGGACCTCAACCTGCCGGGCCTGTCGGGGCTGGAAACGCTGCAACTGCTGACGCAGGAATTGCCATCGTGCGCGGTCATCATCCTGACGGTGTCGGAAGAGGCCGACGAACTGGGGCAGGCGCTGCGCGACGGCGCCCGCGGCTATCTGGTCAAGAACATCGACGCCGAGGCGCTGACCGCCGCGATCCGCCGCGCGGCGGGCGGCGAGCCGGTCATCGCCGAAAGCATGACGGCCAAGCTGGTCGAGCAATTCCGCGGCCAGGCCAGCCTGGCCGCGCAAGCGCCGCAGCTAGGGGGCAGCGCCGAGCGCCATCGCCTCACCGCGCGCGAAACCCAAATCGTGCAATGGCTGGCGCGCGGCGCCAGCAACAAGGTGATTGCGCGCGAACTGGACGTCAGCGAAAGCACGGTCAAGATCCACGTGCAGAACGTGTTGAAGAAACTGAACCTCACCAGCCGGGTGCAGGTCGCGGTGTACGCGGTCGAACACGGCCTGTACACGGAAGAATAGGGCGGCATGCGGCATTCGGCACGGGCCGTTTGATCTGCGACAAGGCCAGGGGCGTGGCGGCCCCATAGACTGGCCGGCATGGAAACTCGAACCTCTCCCATGGAGCTCGTGGCCCCCGCCGGCAGCCTGGCCGCGCTGAAGGCCGCAATCGATGCCGGCGCCGACACCGTCTACCTCGGGCTCAAGAACGCCACCAATGCCCGCAACTTCGCCGGGCTCAATTTCACCGAAAGCGATATCCGCGCCGGCGTCGAGCTGGCCCACAGCCGCGGACGGCAAGTGCTGTTCGCCATCAACACGTTTGTGCAGGCCGGCCGGGCGCCCGAATGGCGCGCCGCCGTCGACGCTGCCTATGGATTGGGCGCCGATGCGGTCATCATGGCCGACGCCGGGCTGCTGGCCTACGCCAGCGACCGCTATCCGGACCTGCGCCTGCACCTGTCGGTGCAGGGTTCCGCCACGCATGCTGACGCCATCGAGCTGATGAAGGAACAGTTCGGCATACGCCGCGTGGTGCTGCCGCGCGTGCTGACGCTGGCGGAGATCGCGCGCATCTGCGCCAATGTCAGCGTCGAGGTCGAAGTGTTCGGCTTCGGCAGCCTGTGCGTCATGGCCGAAGGCCGCTGTCTGTTGTCGTCCTACGCCACCGGCGATTCTCCCAACAACAAGGGCGTCTGTTCGCCCGCGCATGCCGTGCGCTGGTCGGAAGAGAACGGCCGCATGGATGCGCGCTTGAACGGCATCCTGATCGACCGCTACGAACCGGGCGAACCCGCCGCCTATCCCACCCTGTGCAAGGGCCGCTTCGATGTGGACGGCCAGGCGGATCACGCGCTGGAGGAACCCACCAGCCTGAACGCCATCGGCCTGTTGCCGCGGTTGGCGGAGATGGGCGTGTCCGCCGTCAAGATCGAAGGGCGGCAGCGCAGCCCGGCCTATGTCACCCAGGTGGTGTCGACCTTGCGCGCCGCGTTGGACAGCGCGCATGCGGACGCTTCCCGCTTTTCGCCCCGTCCCGAATGGAACGCCATGCTGGCGCGCCATTCCGAGGGTTCCCAAGTCACGCAAGGCGCATTCGAACGTCCATGGAAATGAAACCTAGCGCGTACCGGATATCGGTCGCACCGTTGCAGTACTACTGGCCGCGCCAGCACACGCTGGATTTCTACGCGTCGCTGGCCGATAGCCCCGCCGACATCATCTACGTGGGCGAAACCGTCTGTAGCCGCAGGCACGAGCTGCGCGCCGAGGACTGGATGGAGCTGGCGCGCGACCTGCGCGCCGCGGGCAAGACGGTGGTGCTGTCGGGCCGCACGCTGATCGAGACCGGCGCCGAGGCCAGCGCGTTGAAGAAGCTCTGCGGGCAGGACGACTTCATGGTTGAAGCCGGCGAGCTGGGCGCGGTGCGGCACCTGAACGGCCGCGCCTTCGTGGCGGGGCCCCATGTCAATGCCTATCACGGCGGCACCCTCGAATGGCTGGCCGCGCGCGGCGCCGCGCGCTTCGTCGCGCCGCTGGAAATGGACGGCCGGACGCTGGCTCTTCTCATGGCGGAAAGGCCTGCCGGCCTGGAGGCGGAAGTCATGGTCTGGGGCCGCATGGCGTTGGCGTTCTCGGCGCGCTGCTTCACCGCACGGCATTTCCGTTTGAAGAAGGACGACTGCGGCTTTCGCTGCATCGAGCATCCGGACGGCCTGGACATGCGCACGCGGGAATCGAGGGATTTCCTGGCGATCAACGGTATCCAGGTGCAGTCCGGAGCCTGCCTGGACCTGCTGTCGCAGGCGCCGGCGCTGGCCGCCATGGGCGTGGAGGTGCTGCGGGTGAGTCCGCAATCGGCCGGCACGCTGGACGCGATCGCCGCGTTGGATGCGATGCGGCGCGGCCTGGCGCCGATGGAGGCGCAACCGCCCGCGGGCATGGTCCGCTGCAACGGCTACTTCCATGGCCAGCCGGGCATCGATCTGTTGGAGGCCGTGGCATGAGCGCGGCGATTCAAGTGCCGGGCGTGCTCGCCAGGCTGGGCCGGCGTCTACCCGCGCCGTTCGTCTCGCTGCACTTCACCGCCGGACTGGAACTGGCGCGGCGGCTGAAATGGCTCACACCGCCGTCCGAACTGGAAGGCCGCAGCTTCGCCATCACGGTCGAGGACCTGGGCCTGCGCAGCAGCTTCGCGGTGCGCCAGGGCGCCTTCCGGCCGGTATGGAACGGCGCTCCCGCCGAACTGGAGCTGGGCGCGAAGTTGGCCGATCTGCTGGCCTTGATGCGTTCGGAAACGGACGCCGATACCTTGTTTTTCCAGCGCCGGCTGCGGATCTCGGGCGATACCGAGCTGGGGCTGATCGTCAAGAACTGGCTGGACGCGGCGCCGCGGCCGGCATGGCTGCAGGGCGCGGTCCGCTAGCCGCGCAATGCCCGCCAGCGCTTGCGGGCATTGCGGGAATCCGGCGCTGATCGTGCTATACCCGGCGTCATTGCCGCGGGCAGCATTGCCGTTTGCCCAGGCGCGATCGAACGGAGGCAGCAATGCGGGTCATGGTAGTAGGCGCCAGCAAGGGACTGGGCAGGGCATTCGTGGAGGGATTGGGCCAGGATGCCTCGTTGATCGTGGGCGTGGCTCGGCGCGCGCCGGCGGACATTACTGTGCCGCCCGGTTGCGAACTGCGCTGGATAGCAGCCGACCTGTCACGCCCCGAGGCCGCCGTCGAGCAGATTGCCGCGCAGGCCCCGGATGGACTGGATGCCATCCTCTACAACCTGGGCGTCTGGGAAGAGCACGCCTTCAGCGAGGATTACGATTTCCTGGCTGACTCGCCGGCGGAGATCGCGCGCATGGTGAACATCAACGTCACCGCGACCATCCTCTTGCTTCAGCGCTTGATTCCGCGCGTCCTGGGCGCACGCAAGCCGCAAGTCATCCTGACCGGCTCGACTTCCGCGCTGGCCGGCAGCGGCCGTCCCGAAGTCACGTTCGGCGCGTCCAAGCACGCGTTGCGCGGCATCGCCGACGCCTTGCGCGAGAGCTTCAGGGCGCGGCGGCTGGCGGTGACCTGCCTGCAATTGGGCTACCTGAACACGGAAGACGGCCTGGACGTGCCGCGCGACGCCGCCAGCCTGCGGGGAGAGGGCAGTTTGATACCGGTGCACGACGTGGTGGCGATGACACGCGCGCTGCTGAATCTGTCGGACGCGTCGTTCGTGCGGGAAATCGTCATGCCGGCGCTGATGGACGAGCGTTTCTGAAGCGGGTCCTCCGCGCCCACGGCGTCATGCTGGCCTCAAGCGCGACCGGTCTTGCCTTCCATGGCGCGGGCCGCGCGCGACAGGGCCAGGCTGGCCGCAAAGTACAAGGCGGCCACGGCCAGGTAGACCTCGACGTGATAGGGCCGCCAATCGGTGCCGGCCACCACCGCCTTTGCCGCACCGAGCACATCGAACACGCCGATGATGCTGACCAGCGATGTGTCCTTGACCGCACCCACGAATACGCCCAGGGCGGCAGGCGCGGCAATGCGGCGGGCCTGCGGCCAGATCACCGAACCATAGGCCATGGCCGCAGGCATGCCCAAGGCGCGCGCCGCCATCATCTGGCCGGGCGGTATGGCTTGCAGCGCGCCGCGCAGCACCTCCGCCAGCAGGCAGGCGGTGTGCAGCGTCAGCGCGGCCAGCGCCATGGCGAACTTGGACACGCCGCCGCCCAGCAACATGGGCAGCACGAAGGATGCGAACAGCAACTGCGTCACCAGCGGCACGCCGCGCACGGCCTCGATCAGCCCGGCGGCGGCCAGCGAGGCGGCGCGGTTGTGGCTACGGCGCAATAGCGCGAGCGCGAAAGCCAGCGGCACGGCGGCGAGCAAGGCGGAGATGGCCAGGATCAATGTGACGAGCAATCCGCCCCAGCGTTGCGGCCCGATGGCGGCGCCGCCCCAAGGCCAACCGGACAGCGCGCTGATGGCCGCGCCCAACAGGACGGCGAGCAATGCCGCGCGCACCGCTGCACGCATGCGCGGGGCAGTCAGCGCCAGCGCAACCCCGGCAAGCAGGGCTGCGCTGGCGGCCAGCGCCGGCGCGCGGTCGGCCTGGGCCATGGCGCCGAAGAACAGCAGGGGCAGGTTCTCGCCCACGGCGGCCCAGCATGCGCCGGCCGCGCCCGCGCATGCTGCGGGGTCGCCGCGCCACACCGCACCGAGCAACGCCCATTCCAGCAGGCGCCATAGGATCAAGCCCACGGCGGCGGCCAATGCGGCCGAAACCAGCCAGCCGCGCCAACCACGACGTTCGCCGGCAGGGTTCCAGGTGGGCCGCTCGCCCAGGCGCGCGCTGTGCGTGTCGCCGGGACCGTGGCGGGTATTACGCGCGTTCCAGGCCGACAATCCGCCGCCCAGCGCCAGCGCCAGACCGAGATACACCGCGACGGCCAGCGTGATGCCTTCGAGCGCCAGGCCGGTCTGCGTGATGGCGGTGTTGATCACCGCCATCAATTCCTGATAGCCGATGGCAATGGCCAGGGTGCTGTTCTTCACCAGCGCCAGGCACTGGTTGGCATAGGGCGGCAGCGCCACGCGGGCGGCATAGGGCGCGATCACCAGCCGCAGCACGCTGCGGGGCTTCAGGCCCAGCGCCTGGCCGGCCTCCACCAGTCCGACCGGCACGGCGCGCACGGCCGCGCGGGCGATGTCGGCGATGTAGGCTGCATGGAACACCACCAGGCCTATCGTCAGCGCCGCGAATTCGATGCTGGGCTGCCAGCCTCCCTGCAGACCCAGGCCGCGCCTGACCGGCATGTCGATGCGCATGGGCGGCAACAGCATCCATGCCAGCAGCGCGCCGGCCAGCACGGCATACGGCGCGGGATTGCCCCAGCGGCGGCGCGCGAATCCGCCCAGCGCCAGCGCGATGGCCGCCGCGGCCGCGTAAGGCAGCCAGCCGTGCACGGCTGGCAAGGCCAATCCGCGATTGGACAGCAGCAGGTGCGGCAGCGGCGACCAAGCCTGGCGCAGGTCGGGCAGGCGCAGCAGCAGCCCGTACCAGACGAAGAGTTGCAGCAGGACTGGCGTGTTGCGCAAGGGCGCGATGATGGCGGCGGCGCAGCGTGCAGCCCAGGGGTTGCGCGACATGCGCAACAGGCCCAGTCCCAATCCCAGCAGCGTCGCCAGCGGGATCGCCACGGCGGCCACGGTCAAGGTGTTGACCAGGCCGGCGGCTATCGACATCCAATAGGGATCTTCCGGCGTGATGTCCAGCAGGCTTTCCGAAATGCGGAAACCTGCGGGCTGGAACAGGAAGCCGAAGCCGCCCTGGATGCCGCGCGCGGTCTGCACCGATTCGATGTGCGAGAGCAGGACGGCAGCCATGCCGCCGAGCGCGAGCGTCCACGCCAACGCAGGCAGCCAGCGCCGCCACCGGCCGGTGGAGGGATAAGGAAGAGTGGTCGCAACCATGATGGAAAAGGAGGGGGCAAATGCAAGAAAGGCGGGCTCAAGGCCCGCCCGTGGCGCTCAAACGGCCAGAATCATTGGAACGGCGGCGAGTACAGCAGCCCGCCCTGGTTCCATTGCGCGTTCAGCCCGCGCTCCAGCTTCAGCGGCGTCGCGGCGCCCAGATTGCGGTTCCAGACTTCGCCATAGTTGCCCACGGCCTTGATGGCATTGCGGGCCCAGCCTTCGTCCAGGCCGAAGCTCTTGCCTATGCCGGGGTCCACGCCCAGCAGGCGGCGCACCTGGGCGTCGTTGCTTTGCGCCTGGCTGTCGGCGTTCTGGGCGGTGATGCCGAGTTCCTCGGCCGCCACCAGCGCATTGATGGTCCAGCGCACGATGGCCGCCCAGTTGGCATCGTCCTGCCGCACGAAGGGGCCCAGCGGCGACTTGTTGATGCGTTCGGGCAGGATGACGAAGTCGTCGGGCTGGCTGGCGCGGGCCGCGCGGCTGGCGGCCAGGGTGGACGCATCCGACAGGTAGACGTCGCAGCGCCCGGCGTAGAAGGCTTGCTCGAGTTCGACCAGATTCTCGATGACGACCGGACGATAGCTCAGCTTGTGCTTCTTGAAGTAGTCGACCAGGTTTTGCTCGTTGACCGTGCCAGGCTGCACGCAGACCTGCGCGCCTTCGAGTTCCGTCGCGCTCTTGACGCCCAGCTTGCGCGGCACCAGAAAGCCCTGGCCGTCATAGAAAACGATGCCGGCGGAGGCGATGCCCAGGCCGGCGTCGCGGCTGGAGGTAATGGTGGTGTTGCGGTTCAGCACGTCGATCTCGCCCGATTGCAGCGCGGGAAAACGCTGCTGCGAACTCAGCGGTACGAAGCGCGTCTTCTCTGGATCGCCGAGCACGGCCGCGGCCAGCGCGCGGCAGAGGTCCGCGTCCAGGCCGGTCCAACGGCCTTGCTTGTCGGCAATGGACAAGCCTGCGGACCCCTGGCTCACGCCGCAGACCAGCTCGCCGCGTTTCTTGATGGTATCGACTGTGCCTGCTTGAGCCGCACCGGCCAGCGCCAGCATGGCGGCCATGCCCGCGATTTTCAATTGTTGAGTCAAACGCATGCCATTCCTTTATTCGATGCCGTCCGGAAAGGCAGGAATTCTATGGGCGCGATGGCTAGACGCGAGCGACTATATGGTCATATGGATATAAAAACTAAGCCTTACTCAAATGCGCGTCATATACCTAGAATCCCTGCATACCAAGTTGAAATGACGGAGCGGCGGCGCATGAGCTGGCAGGACGAATTCAGGCAGTTGTTTCCCATCACGCAAGACCAGGCCTACGCCAATATTGCCTATACCAGCCCGCTGGCGCCCAGGGTGGCCGAGGCGGTCGCCGCCTTCTTCGAAGGCATCACCTATGCGCGCAGCGACAAGCCTCGGTGGCTGCGGGACGCGGATGCGTTGCGCTTGCGGCTGGCGCGCCTGATCGGCGGCGACGCCAAGCGTCTGGCCTACACCAAGAACACGACCGAAGGGCTGAACATCGTTGCGCAAGGGCTGGCCTGGCAGGAAGGCGACAACCTGGTGGTGGACGATCAGGAGCATCCCACCAATGCCTTGCCCTGGCTGAATCTGCGGCGCCGCGGCGTGCAGGTGCGGGTGGCGCAGGCGAATTCGCATCGCTATACGGTGGACGACCTTTGGCAGCATGTAGATGCGCGCACGCGGCTGATCGCGGTGTCCTGGGTGCAATACGGCACCGGCCTGCGCACCGATATTGCCGAGTTGGGCCGGCGTTGCGCCGAACGCGGCATCTGGCTGGTCGTCGACGGGATTCAGGGCGCGGGGCTGTTGCGCGCCGACGTGGATGAATGGGGCGTGGATGCCTTTGCCTGCGGCGCGCACAAAGGCATGCTCGGACCGCTGGGCGTGGGCCTGCTGCATGTGTCGCCCAGGCTGCTGGATGCCCTGGATCCGTTGTACATCGGGCCTTCCGGCGTCAATACGCTGGACAAGTCCGGACTGCAATGGCAGGTGGGCATCGCCGATGGCGCCGACGCCCGCAGGCTCGAATCGGGCAACCTGAACTATCCGGGCATCGCGGGCTGGGCTGCCGCGCTGGACCTGATCGAAGGCGCGCGGCCCGAGCGTATCGAGCCCTGGGTGCTGGAACTTTCGGAAGCGTTGAGCACCGGCCTGCGCGGACTGGGCCTGCGGGTGGTGTCGCCGGCCGGTCCCGAATTCCGCAGCACGACGACGGCGCTGCGCGTGCCGGATCCCGCCGCCGCGCTGGCGCATCTGACACAATCCGGGATCGTGGCCAGCATAGTGGAGTATGGTTACGTGCGCTTGTCCGTCGGCGCCTATAACAATCATGCGGACGTGGAACGCATCCTGCGCGCGGCGCGGACGCTTCCCGTCTGAGAAGAATCATTGATAAGCAACCCTTCAGGAGATACTGATGACCGAAGCGAAGAAGCCCCAGTGGCGGCTTGAAACGGTGGCCGTGCATGGCGGTTACCGCCCCGATCCGACCACGCGCGCCGTGGCCGTGCCCATCTACCAGACCGTGGCCTACGCGTTCGACGACACGCAGCATGGCGCCGACCTGTTCGACCTCAAGGTGCCGGGCAACATCTACACCCGCATCATGAACCCGACCACCGACGTGCTGGAGCAGCGCGTGGCGGCCCTGGAGGGCGGCATCGCCGCGCTGGCGCTGGCCTCGGGCCAGGCCGCGGTGACCTACGCCATCCTGACCATCGCCGAAGCGGGCGACAACATCGTCTCGTCCAGCACGCTGTACGGCGGCACCTACAACCTGTTCGCGCATACGCTGCCGCAGTACGGCATCACCACGCGTTTCGCCAATCCTTCCGACCTGGCCGCCTTCGAGGCCCAGATCGATGACCGCACCAAGGCCATCTTCGCGGAATCCGTGGGCAATCCGCTGGGCAACATTACGGACATCGCTGCGCTGGCCGAGCTGGCGCATCGCCATGGCCTGCCGCTGATCGTCGACAACACCGTGCCGTCGCCGTACCTGCTGCGTCCCATCGAGCACGGCGCCGACATCGTGGTGCAGTCCCTGACCAAGTACCTGGGCGGCCATGGCACCAGCCTGGGCGGCGCCATCATCGATTCCGGCAAGTTCCCGTGGGCGGAACACAAAGAGCGTTTCAAGCGCTTGAATACGCCTGACGTCAGCTACCACGGCGTGGTCTACACCGAAGCCTTCGGTCCGGCCGCCTACATCGGCCGCGCCCGCGTGGTGCCGCTGCGCAATACCGGCGCGGCGATCTCGCCCTTCAACTCGTTCCAGATCCTGCAAGGCATCGAGACCCTGGCGCTGCGCGTGGACCGCATCGTCGAGAACACCGTCAAGATCGCCAACTACCTGCGCGAACATCCGAAGGTCGAGTGGGTCAACTACGCAGGCCTGCCGGACCATCCCGACCACGCGCTGGCGCAGAAGTACCTGGGCGGCAAGGCGCCTGGGCTCTTCACCTTCGGCGTGAAGGGCGGCCGCGAGGCCGGCGCGCGCTTCCAGGACGCGCTGCAGCTGTTCACCCGCCTGGTCAATATCGGCGACTCCAAGTCGCTGGCCACGCACCCCGCGTCGACCACGCACCGCCAGCTCAATCCCGAAGAGCTGCAGAAGGCCGGCGTGCGCGAGGAAACCGTGCGCCTGTCGATCGGCATCGAGCACATCGACGACCTGCTGGCGGATCTGGACCAGGCGCTGGCACAGGTTTAAGCCATGACGATGCTTCCCCGCAGAACCTTGTTGAAGCTGGCCGCGGGCCTGCCCGCGCTGGCAGCTGCGGGAGCGGCCGGGGCGGCAGCTCCGGCTGCCCCGACCGCAAAGGCCCGCAACTACGTCCTGGCCCACGGCTCCTGGCATGGCGGCTGGTGCTGGCGCCCGGTGGCGGACCGTCTGTTGGCCGCAGGCCACCGCGTGTACGCGCCCAGCTACACGGGCATGGGCGACCGCGCCCACCTGTTGAGCAAGAGCATCACCATCGACACCTTCGTCGAGGATCTGGTCCAGGTCATCGAGACGCAGGAACTGAAGGATGTGATCCTGGTGGGCCACAGCTTCGGCGGCATTCCCATCACGGGCGTGGCCGACCGGATACCGCAGCGGCTTGCGCATCTGGTGTACTTCGACGCCATCGTGCTGCAAAGCGGCCAGAATGCGTTCTCCGTGTATCCGAAGGCGGATGCCGACGCGCGCATTGCGGCCGCCTCGAAGGCCACCGATGGATTGGCTGTGCCGATTCCCGATCCGCTGCCTGCAGCCTGGGGATTCACGCCGGGCAGCGCCGACCATGACTGGGTCAAGCGCCGCCTGACCGCGCATCCGCTGGCCAGCTACACCACGCCGCTGAACCTGAAGCACCCCATCGGCAACGGCGTGGCCCGTACCTACATCCATTGCACCCAGCCCGAACTGCCGGTGCTGGACGATTCGCGCAAGCTGGTGAAGTCCCAAGCGGGTTGGAACTGGGTCGACATTGCCGCGCCGCACGAAGCCCACATCACGCATCCGGCCTTGCTGGCCGATTTGCTGCTGGGCCTGGCCTGATCCAGCCAGGCCAGGACGGGCGGCTGATACGGTCGTCCGGGCGTCGCAGTTTGAGGGCATCATGCGAGATTGCGCCGGGCCGCCCGCGCTGGCGCATCCCATGACGACCCGCTGGAGACTCCCATGGCCCTTACGCCCGTCCACGCCGCGCTGCCGGCAGACCTGAAAGCCTGGCTGCGGCAACACGCCGATGCCTTGGACGACGGCAGCCTGGACGCGGCGGAGTTGTTGCCGCGGCTGGCCGCCGCCGACGTGTTGCGCCATGGCGTGCCCGTGGCGCAAGGCGGCTTGCCGGGCACGGATATCGGCGATGCCATCGAAACCATTGCGCAGTTGGCGGAACTGTCCGTCGCCGGCGCCTTCGTGGCCTGGAGCCAGCGCGTTTTCATCGAGTACCTGTTGCGCAGTCCGAACGCCGGTCTGGCGGATGCCTGGCTGGGGCCATTGCTCCAGGGCGGGCAGGCCGGCGCGACCGCGCTGTCGAACGCCATGAAGTTCCTCAGCGGCATCGAATCGCTGCAGATCGCCGCGCGCGAGGCGGGCGACGCGTGGGCGCTGGACGGACAGATGCCTTGGGTCACGAACCTGCGGCCGCAAGGCTTCCTGGTGGCGGCCGCGGTCGCCGCGCCTGATGGCACGCCGGCGGTGGTGGCGCTGCCGCACGACATTGCGGGGCTGGAGCGCAGCGCGGACCTGCCTTTACTGGCGTTGCAGTCGACCAATACCGCCGCGCTGGCGCTGCGCGATGTGCGCATCGGCCCCGAATGGCTGATCCATCCCGACGCGCGCCAATACCTGCCCCAGGCCCGGCCGGCCTTCGCCGGCATGCAGTGCGGCCTGTCCATCGGCTTGGCGCGGGGCGCCTTGCGCGCCGCGCTGGAGGCCGGGCAGGGCCAGGCCTCGCGCGGCATCCTGGGCCAGCCGCTGCAAGCGCTGGGCGCGCAACTGGATGCATTGACCGCGGGCTTGATCGAAGGCGTGCGTAGCGGAAGCTTCGTGGCGCAGCCCTGGCGGCTGTTCGAAATCCGCATCGCCTTGGCCGAAGCGGCCCAGCAGGCGGTGCAGCTGGAATTGCAGGCCAGCGGCGGCGGGGCCTATCTGCGGCAGGCCGGCTCAGGCTTTGCCCGGCGTTGGCGGGAAGCGGCCTTCCTGCCCATCGTTACGCCCAGCCTGGTGCAGTTAAAGACCGAACTGGCCAAACGCCAGGCGCGGCTGGCGGCCGAAGCGGCGGGATAGGCGCGCGGCGCGGCAGCGACGGCCGGCTGCTGCTACTTGCGCGGCCCCTTGCCGTTGGCCGGGCAGACGATCTCGCGCAGCTTGCGCTGCACAGGGTCTTGCGTGATGGGCGCATTGCGGATGCCGGGCGGGGGCAGGGATTCGACGACGGGGCCGGTGGCGTTCTCGCCCGCATGGTGCACGACCTGGCTGACGGTATAAGTGCCGGCGGTGCAATTCATGGTGACCGGTTGGGTCACGGAGCGGTAGGGCTGCCCGTTGGCGGCGGAAATCTTGGGCTGGGCATAGAACCAGGCCACGTTCACTGCCCTGACGGCGGGGCGCTCCGATACGACCTTGACCGACGCGCTGTCGTAGAACACGCCTGGCATGGCTTGCGGGTCGAGCGGCAGCCAGTCCGGTTCGGCGGACACCATGCCGCCGGGTCCAGGGTCACGCGGCACGATGTTCACGGCGCAGGCGTCGGCGGGGACTGGGTCGCCTTCGCGTACCGTGACGGTTTCGCAGGCGCCGGGCGGGGCGGCCTGCGCGGGGTGGGTCCAGGCGGTCACGGCCAGGGCGATCAGGAATGCGTGCCTTGCGGTCATTGGTGTTTTCCGGTGGTGGCGCGGGGCGCCGGCGCCAGGCTTGTGGCCACGGCGTGTCCCCGATCATACCGGGCAGGGCGCGCATGCGCGGGGCGAATACGTCCGAGGGGCGGCGGGGCCTACGCCGTCAGCACATATTCCGGATAGCGCTTGCAGATCTCGGCCACTTGGCTGAGGGTGCCCGAAAGGTGTTCCCGCAGCACCTGCTGGGCGCGCTGCGGGTCCTGCGCGACGATGGCGTCCAGCAGGCGCTGGTGGTCCTCCAGGATGCGTTCGGCCTTGCCGGCCTCGGGCAGGTGCAAGCGGCGCAAGCGGTCCAGGTGGCCGCTGTAGCGTTGCGCGAGTTCCCACAGCCGGGTCACGCCGGCGGCTTCGTGCATGTCGCGGTGGAAGGCCTGGTCGGCGTCGATGAAACGCTGGAACTGGCTGCTGGCGTGGCTGGCGCGCTGCAGGTCGATGCTGGCCTGCAGGCGCTGGAAGAGCTGAGGATCCGGGCGCTGCGCCAGCATCTGCACGATTTCGAGCTCCAGCGAGCGGCGCAGGAAATGCGCTTCGCGCGCGGCGTCCACATCGATGCGGCTGACCACCGTGGTGTGCTGCGGATAGATCTCGACCAGCGCTTCTTCGGCCAGCCGCATCAGCGCGTCGCGGATCGGGGTCTGGCTCAGGCCGTAGGTTTCCGCCAGCGTGATGCGCGACAGGGGAGTACCCGGGGCCAGTTCCAGGGACACGATCTGTTCGCGTAGATGTTCAAAGACCTGGGGCGCGGCGTGGCGCGAACGGTCCAGTCTGAGCTTGGTGCTTTGCATCGGGTCGCGTGCGGAGTTGGGCCTGAAGAGTAACGGAGTTTAGCGGGTTTTTACCAGGCTGACGCACTAATGTATTAGTGTTTAAATGGCCCGGTCGCCACTATGAAACTCCGCCTCGCCCCTATGAAACGCTCCTACGAAAGCCTGCGCAGCGCCGCCTGGATGGCCAAGGACGACCTGCGTTCCTTCGGCCACCGCTCCCGCATGATGCAGATGGGCTATGGCCCCGACGACTGGGCGGGCCGCCCCGTCATCGCCATCATCAACACCTGGTCGGACCTGAATCCCTGCCACAGCCACTTCAAGCAGCGCGTCGAGGACGTCAAGCGCGGCGTGTTCCAGGCGGGCGGCTTTCCGGTGGAACTGCCCGCGATCTCGGTGTCGGAGTCCTTCGTCAAGCCGACCACCATGCTGTACCGCAATTTCCTGGCCATGGAGACCGAGGAGCTGCTGCGCAGCCATCCGGTCGACGGCGCCGTGCTCATGGGCGGCTGCGACAAGACCACGCCGGGTCTCATCATGGGCGCGGTCAGCGCCGGGCTGCCCTGTGTCTATGTGCCCGCCGGCCCCATGTTGCGCGGCAACTGGAAGGGCAAGATCCTGGGATCCGGGTCGGATGCCTGGAAGCTCTGGGACGAGCGCCGCGCCGGCAAGATCACGCAGGAGCAATGGACCGAAGTCGAGGGCGGCATCGCCCGCAGCTACGGCACCTGCATGACCATGGGCACCGCCAGCACCATGACCGCCATCGCCGAAGCCATAGGCATGACGCTGCCGGGCGCATCCTCGATCCCGGCGGCGGACGTCAACCACATGCGCATGTCGGCCGAATGCGGCCGGCGCGTGGTGGAGATGGTCTGGGAAGACCTGACGCCGCAGCGCATCCTGAGCCTGGCGTCCTTCAAGAACGCCATCAACGTGGCCATGGCCATGGGCTGCTCAACCAACGCCATCGTGCACCTGGTCGCCATGTCGCGCCGCGCCGGCTGCGCCGTGGGACTGGACGATTTCGACGCCGCCAGCCGCAAGGTGCCGGTGATCGCCAACATCCGGCCCAGCGGCGACACCTATCTGATGGAAGACTTCTTCTACGCCGGCGGGCTGCCGGCGCTGATGTCGCGGCTGCAAGACCATCTGGATCCGTCCGCCATGACCGTCACCGGCAAGACGCTGGGCGAGAACATCGCCGGCGCCGAGGTCTACAACGACGATGTGATCCGCCCGCTGGACCAGGCCATCTACGACGAAGGCGCGCTGGCCGTGCTGCGCGGCAATATCGCGCCGGACGGCTGCGTCATCAAGCCCAGCGCATGCGCGCCGCAGTACCTGCGGCATACCGGCCCGGCCCTGGTGTTCGACGATTACCCCAGCATGAAGGCCGCGGTGGACGACGAGAACCTGGACGTCACCGCCGACCACATCATGATCCTGCGCAATGCCGGACCGCAGGGCGGCCCCGGCATGCCGGAGTGGGGCATGCTGCCCATCCCGACCAAGCTGGTGAAGCAGGGCGTGCGCGACATGCTGCGCCTGTCCGACGCGCGCATGAGCGGCACCAGCTACGGCGCCTGCATCCTGCACGTGGCGCCGGAAAGCTATATCGGCGGCCCGCTGGCCCTGGTGAAGACGGGCGACCTGATCACCGTGGACGTGCCCGCGCGCAGCATCCACCTGAACGTCAGCGACGACGAGCTGGCCGCGCGCCGCGCCGCCTGGACGCCGCCGCCCAGACGCTACGAGCGCGGCTACGGCTGGATGTACTCGAAGCACATCCTCCAAGCCAACGACGGCTGCGATTTCGATTTCCTGGAAACCGCTTTCGGCGCACCCGTACCCGAACCCGAGATCTTCTAGCGCGCCATCCGCGCCCACCCCATTGCCTTCAGCCCCCCCGGAGCCATCGTGTCCCAAATGAATCCTGAAACCCGCGCCCGCCTGGCCGGCGTCAGCACCGCCACCCTGTGCACGGCCTTGTTCAAGCGCGGCCTGCGCAACCAGTTCATCCAGGACGTGCGTCCGCTGAACGCCACGCTGCCCAATATGGTCGGCCCGGCGTTTACGCTGCGCTACATCCCCGCGCGCGAGGACCTGAATACCATCAAGGTGTTCGAGGACCGCGCCCATCCGCAGCGCGTTGCGGTCGAGACCTGCCCGGAAGGCGCGGTGCTGGTCATGGACAGCCGCAAGGACGCGCGCGCGGCTTCCGCCGGCTCCATCCTGGTGACGCGGCTGATGAAGCGCGGCGTGGCTGGGGTGGTCACGGACGGCGGCTTCCGCGATTCGCCCGAGATTGCAGAGTTGGGCTTTGCCGCCTATCACCAGCGGCCTTCGGCGCCCACCAACCTGACCCTGCACCAGGCCTTGGACATCAATGCGCCCATCGGCTGCGGCGATGTGGCGGTGTGGCCGGGCGATATCGTCGTGGGCGACCGCGAGGGCGTGGTGGTGATACCCGCCAGCCTGGCCGACGAGATCGCCGTCGAAGCCGTGGAGATGACGGCCTTCGAGGACTTCGTGACCAGCGAGGTGCAGCAGGGCGCGTCCATCCTGGGGCTGTATCCGCCCACGGACCCCGGCACCAAGGACAAGTTCGCCGCATGGCGCAAGCAACAGGGCCGCTGAGCCTTGCCGCCGGCGCAGCCGGCAACCCCATAAGCCAAACAAGAGGCAGGAGACAACCATGAACACGCAACGACGCGGCGCGCTGGCCGCGCTGCTGGCCGCCGCCATGCTGGGTACGCTGGCGGCGCCCGCGCAGGCCGCCGACTGGCCCGCGCAGAAGCCGATTTCCTATGTGGTGCCATTCACCGTGGGCGGTTCGACCGACGTGGTGGGCCGGGTGCTGGCGCAGAAGCTGGGCGACCGCCTGCACCAGAACGTCATCGTCGAGAACAAGCCCGGCGCCGCGGGCGGCATCGGCGCGACCTATGTGGCCAAGGCCCCGCCCGACGGCTACACCCTGTTCGGCGGCACCATCAGCACGCACGCCATCAACGCCAGCCTGTACAAGAACCTGAAGTACGACCCGGTCAAGGACTTCGAGCCGGTTTCGCTGATTGCCTACCTGCCTAATGTGCTGCTGGTGGACCCCAACCTGGGCGTGAATTCGGTGGCCGACCTGATCGCGCTGTTGAAGCGCGACCCGTCCAAGCGCACCTTCGCGTCCTCGGGCGCGGGCACCTCCACGCATCTGGCCGGCGAACTGTTTTCCAGCATGATAGGCGTGCCGCTCACGCACGTGCCGTACAAGGGCACGCCGCCCGCCATGGTGGACGTGTCCTCCGGCGCGGTGACCTTCATGTTCGACCAGATGACGGCGGCCTTGCCCCTGCTGCAGACCGGCAAGCTCAAGCTCCTGGCCGTGACCACCAAGGACCGCATCGCGCTGGCGCCCGAGGTGCCGACCATGCAGGAGGCCGGCGTGCCGGGCTTCCAGATGGCGTCCTGGCAGGCGGTATACGCGCCCAAGGGCACACCCAAACCCATTCTCGACAAGCTGGCCCAGGAAATCGCAGCGATCCTGAAAGAGCCGGACGTGCAGGAGAAGCTGGGCAAGACCATGGGGATGGAACTGGTCGGCAGCACGCCCGAGCAACTGCGGGACCTGATGGCGACGGAAATCCCGCGTTGGGCGGAAGTGGTGAAGAAGTCGGGCGCGACGGTCGAATAGGCGGATCGGGCGAGCGGGCGTGGCGCGCCCGCCGCCGTTCAGGGCTACGCGTTCAGGGCTTCAGATTGAGCTTGGGCACCAAGGCCTTGAACGCCTCTTCCTGGCGCGCCACGTCGGCCGTGAATTGCGGCAGGTCGGCGTAGGAGGGCGTCAGGTTCTGCTTGCGCATCAAGGCCTGGAAGTCCTGCGATTGCGCCACCTGGCGGGCCGCGGCCCGCCATTTCTCGACCGCGTCGGCGGGCGTGGCCTTGGGCAGGCCGATGCCGCGCCAGACGCTGAACTGCAGGTCCGCGCCTTTCTCCTTCATGGTCGGGACAGAGGGCAGGTTGTCCAGGCGCTTGGGCGCCATGACGGCCAGGGTGCGCAGCTTGCCGGTCTCGACGTGCTGCTGCAGTTCGGCGTAGGCGACCGTGGTGGCTTGCACATCGCCCGCCAGGAGGCCCATGATGGCCGGGGCCGAACCCTGGTAAGGCACGTGCACGAACTTCACGCCGGCCTGTTCGCCCAGCGCCGCCGCCGCCATGTGCGGCACCGTGCCGATGCCGGCATTGGACACGGCGACGCGTTCGGGATTCTTCCTGGCGTCCGCCAGGAATTCCTCCACCGTCTTCCAGGGCGCGTCGGCGCGCACCGTGACCGATGAGGGATCGTCGGTGAAGCGGGCGATGGGCTGGAAGTCGCCCACCGTGGTCTTGCCTATGCCCATCAGGGGCACCACCAGCATTTCGGGCGTCATCAACACCAGCTTGTAGCCGTCGGGCTGCGCGTTGGCCACGTAGGCCCAGCCGATGGAGCCGCTGGCGCCCGGCTTGTTGATCACCACCGTGGGCTGCGCCAGCAGGGGCGGGCGCACCGCCTCGGCGATGGCGCGCGCGGTGTTGTCGCTGCCGCCGCCGGGCTGGTAGGCGACCACCAGTTCCATCGAGCGGGCGGGGTAGTCCGCGGCATGCGCGGCGGACAGGACGGAAACTGCGGACAGGGCGCTGAGGGCCAGCGCGGACAGGCGGTAGGGGCGCATGGTGGCGGCTCCGGTATCAGTAGCCCAGGGCGGAAAGATCCGCGAGCGTCTGTTTGGTGATGGCGATGGTGCGTTCGCGTTCGGCCCCGGCCAGGTCCAGGCGCGGCGGCTTGACGGTTTCGGCGCTGCCGGTGATCAGGTGTTCGGCCAGCTTGATGTGCTGCACCAGCTTGACCACGGTGTCCAGGTGGAACAGCGGCGTCAACGCGGCATAGAGCTTGCGGGCCCGCACGAAATCGCCTTCGACGGCCAGCTTCAGCAGGTCCACCGAAGCCTTGGGCACGGCGTTGGCCATGCCCGATACCCAGGCCGTCACGCCCAGCGCGGCGCTTTCCAGGATCAGGTCGTCCACGCCGCAGACCACGGCAAGGCGGTCGCCGAAGCGCGTGATCAGGTCGGTGACGCGGGTGGTGTCGTAGGACTCCTCCTTGATGGCGACGATGGTCGGCTCTTCCAGCAGCTCGGCCACCAGGTCCGGCGTCAGGTCCACGCCGTAGCCGCGCGGGTTGTTGTAGAGCAGGATGGGCAGGGCGCTGGCGCGCGCCACTTCGCGATAGAAGGCCACGGTCTCGCGGCCGTCGGACTTGTAGGTCAGCCCGGGGAACACCATCAGGCCGTTCACGCCAATGCGCGCGGCTTCCTGCGCGAAGGCGGCGGCGCGGGCGGTGCCGGTTTCCGCCACGCCAGAAATCACCGGCACCCGGCCGCGCACGGTGTCCACGGCGGTGCGCAGCACCTGCAGCTTCTCTTCGGGCGAGAGCTGGGCGTTTTCGCCCACCATGCCCATCATCACGACGCCGCCCACGCCGTTCTCGATCAGGCGTTCCAGTCCCAGGCGGATGGCCTCCAGGTCCAGCGAAAAATCGGGTTTCAGCTTGGTGGTGACGGCGGGGAATACGCCTTGCCATTGAATGCTCATGCTGCGGCTCCTGATGCGTGGTCCAGCCGAAGCAATCCGGCTGGATGATGGTTATTGGATATTGGATCCAAAAATATGGGGCTTAAAAAAACGAGGCTCGGGCCTCGGTCCGTCGCCCTGGCGGGCGGCGGTTTGAACTGGATCATGGATCCAATATACTCACATTAAAAGGGCTGTGGCTACCGGCTGTCTCTCGGGGTTTTCCTGGGCATGGCGGCGCGGGTTCCGCGTAGTCCCTCCCGTGCCGCTCCCGCCGCACGGTGCAACCAGGCAGGTTTCATGTCACAGAATTCGCCGCTTTCCGCTTCCAACCCGTCCCGTTCCCAGGCCGCCAGCCCCGGCCGTTTGGTGCGCAAGACCGCCGTCGAACTGGTGGTCGACGAATTGCGCGACCGCATCCTGTCCGGCGCGCTTCCTCCCGGCTCGGCGCTGCGCCAGGAATTGTTCGCCGAGGAACTGGGGGTGAGCCGGCTGCCTGTGCGCGAGGCTATCCGCCAGCTCAGCGCCGAAGGGCTGATCGACATGATTCCGCATCGCGGCGCCTACGTCTCCATGCTGTCGCGCGCCGAGGTGCAGGAGTTCTTCGACATCCGGCTGCGGCTGGAGCCATGGCTGTTGCGCCTGGCCGTGCAGCAGCGCGAGCCCCAGGACCTGGAGCTGGCGAGCCAGGTGGTGGCGCAGATGGACACGGCCGAGCCCGAGCAATGGGGGCGCCTGAACTGGCAACTGCACGAACTGCTGTACCGTTCGGCGCAACGGCCCGCCGCGCTGGCCATGGTGCGCGCGCTGCACGAAAAATCCGAACGCTATTTCCGCTTCCAGATCGTCAACGCGCCGATCCGCCAGCAGGCCCACGACGAGCACAGTGAACTGATCGCGCTCGCCCGGCAGGGCCGGGCCGAAGACGCCGAAGCCGCGCTGGAGCGGCATATCGGCGAAGCCGCCGAGCAGATACTCGCCATCGTCGATCATCTGCTGGATGCGTCGGCCTTGCAGGAACCCGCCTAGACGTCCAGCTCCAGCGTGCCGCAGCCGCGCTGGCCTCAATTGATCTTGATGTTGCGTTCCTTCACCAGCGTCTTCCATTGCGCGGTCTCGCGCGCCAGGTGGTCGCGCAGTTCATCCGGCGTGCCGCCGATGGGCTCGGCGCCGATGGAGTCCAGCGTGGCGCGCACCTTGGCGTCGTTCAGCGATGCGCGCATCGCGGCGTTCAGTTTCGCGACCACCTCGGGCGGCGTGCCGGCGGGGGCGAAGGCCGCGAACCAGGGCATCAATTCGTAGCCGGGCAGGCCGCTTTCCGCGACGGTGGGTACGTCGGGCAGGGCGGCCGAACGCTTGCTGGTGGTCACTGCCAGCGCCCGCAGCTTGCCGGCTTCGATGTGCGGCTTGGCGGAGGTGATGCTGTCGAACATGTAGTCCACCTGTCCGCCCAGCAGGTCGGCGACGGCGGGGCCGCTGCCTTTGTAGGGCACGTGCAGCATATCCACCTGGGCCATGGACAGGAACAGCTCGCCCGCCAGATGGATGGAGGTGCCCACGCCGGCCGAGGCGTAGGTGTAGTGGTTGGGCTGCGCCTTTGCCTTGGCAATGACGTCCTGCACGCTGGTGGCGCCGGTGCGCGCGGGATTGGTGACCAGCACGTTCGGCACCACGGCCAGCAGCGAGATCGGGGCGAAATCCTTGATCGGGTCGTAGTTCAGGTCCTTGTACAGGGCCGGGTTGACGGCCATGCCGTTGGCGACGATCAGGATGGTGTAGCCGTCGGGCTTGGCGCGGGCCACGCTGGCCGCGCCGATATTGCCGCCCGCGCCCGCGCGGTTCTCCACGATGAAGGTGGTGTTGAGCTGCTTGCCCATGGATTCGCCCAGGGTGCGGGCGATGCTGTCCATCGCGCCGCCGGGCGGGAAGGGAACGATCCATTTGACCGGGTGGTCCGGGTACGTCTGGGCCAGCGTTGCGGACGCGCCGCCCAGCAGCGCCAGGCCGGCACAGGCCAGGGCGATTCGTTTGAATACAGGGCGCAAGCGCATGATGGTCTCCGTAATGCTGGAATTATTGTGGTGTCGCGCGCCTTTGGCCCAAGGATCCCGGGCAGGTAACTTCCGGGATTCATACTTTCAAAGTGCAGGGTTGCGCGACGGTTCAGTATGGCTTGCGTTTTCCCTGCGAGTCCAAGACTATATGGGTTCCGATTGATACCTTTATGGTATGTATGGAGCCATGCCATGCAACTGAGGCAACTGCGTTATTTCCAGGCTGTGGCGGAGGAAGGCAGCTTCACCCGCGCGGCCGCCCGGCTGCACATGGCCCAACCGCCCCTCAGCCGCCAGATCCGCCTGTTCGAGGAAGAACTCGGTGTGCAGCTGTTCGAACGCACCACGCGGGCGCTGCGTCTGACGGAAGCGGGCCGCTTCCTGCTGGAGCAATCGCGCCTGTTGACCGCGCGCCTGGAAGAGGTGCTGGAAGGCACGCGCCGGCTGGGACAGACCCAGCGGCGCTGGTTCGGCATAGGCTTTGTGCCGTCATCCCTGTACGGCTTCGTGCCCGAGCTGATCCGGCAGCTGCGCAACGCCGACCCGCAGGTCGAGGTGGGTCTCACGGAAATGACCACCTTGCCGCAGCTGGAAGCGCTCAAGGCCGGCCGCATCGACCTGGGCATAGGCCGCATCCTGTTCGACGATCCCGCCATCGAGCGGCGGGTGCTGATGACCGAAGCGCTGATGGCCGCGGTGCCGCTGGGCCATCCGATCGCGCGGCTGCGGCGCGTGTCCGTCGAACGCCTGGCGCGCGAACCTTTCGTGCTGTATCCGGCGCGCCCGCGGCCGAACTTCTCCGACCATGTGTTGGGCCTGTTCCGTGCAGCGGGACATGCGCCGCAGGTGGTGCAGGAAGCCAACGAACTTCAGACCGCCATCGGCCTGGTGGCGGCGGGGCTGGGCGTGACGGTGGTGCCGGCGTCGGTGCAGCGCTTGCAGCGGCAGGATGTGGCGCACGTGGCGATTGATGCCGATACCTTCGTGTCGCCGGTGATCGTCAGCTACCGCAAGGATGACACGTCGGCGTTCCTGGCGCGGGCGTTGGGGCTGGCGCAGGCGCTGGCCGGTTAGCAGCAAGGAGACATGACCATGCCGGATCAGGCCGCGAAATCCCTCTCCCTCAGGCAACTGGAACTGCTGCTGGCGCTGGCCTCCGCCGACAGCATCGCGGGCGCGGGCGCGCGGCTGGGGATGACGCCCTCGGCCACCAGCCACGCCCTGCGCACGCTGGAGGCCACGCTGGGAGCGCCCTTGCTCGACCGCAACGCATCGGGCGTGCATCTTACCTATGCCGGGCAGCAGATCCTGCCGCATGTCAGGGACGTGTTCGCCTCCCTGCAGATCGTGCGGGCGACGGCGAACGCCAGCGCGGGCTTGCGTTCGGGTCTGCTGAATCTGGGTTCGCTGGGGGCGAGTTCCTCACTGAACATCCTGCCGCAGCTGCTGGAGATGTTCAAAGCCCGATATCCGGGCGTCGATGTGTTCGTTACCGAGAAGCCGGACCCGGAACTGGAGCGCGCGCTGGTCGAACGGCGCATCGAGATCGGCGTGGTGGCCTTGCCCAAACCGGATTTCGACACGCTGCCGCTCGTTACCGACGAGCTGATGGTGGTGCTTCCTGCCGGCCACCCGCTGGCCGGGCGCAAGACGATCGCGGTGAAGGAGCTGATCGCCTATCCCCTGATCATGACGCGCGCCGGTTCGCAGCCTGTCATTACGCGCATGTTCGAGCGTGCCGGCGCCAAGCCGCATATCGCGCACGATCTTTCGCAGATCATGTCCATCCTGGAATTCGTCCGGCGCGGGCAGGGCATCTCCGTGCTGGCGTCGCTGGTGCTGCCGCAGGCCTACGACGGGCTGGTCTACCGGAAGATCAGCCCCGCTTCCAAGCGCAGGATCGGGTTGGCCTGCCTCAATGAACGCAAGCTGTCGCCTGCCGCGCATGCCTTCTGGGCCATGGTCAGGGACGCCGCGCCCAAGCTGAAATTTCCGGTCAAGTAGCGCCGCGCGTCGCCCGTCCGGACCGGGCGGCAAGCCGTCCTTCATATTGAAAAAAAACTCAATTGAAGGTGAGGATTGCGAATTTTAGACTGCATCGATCGACTCTGATGGAGAAGGCGTATGCAGTCAGTGGAAGCTTCCGCGCTCAAGGGCGTGCGTGTCCTGGACCTCTCGCGCATCCTGGCGGGTCCCAGCGCGACGCAGCTGTTGGGCGACCTGGGCGCGGACGTGGTCAAGGTGGAAAAACCGGACGAGGGCGATGACACCCGCAAATGGGGGCCGCCTTACATCAACGACCAGGACGGCCGCGCGACCGCGGAAAGCGCCTACTACCTGAGCGCCAACCGCAACAAGCGGTCCATCGCGATCGACATCGCCACGGCGGCGGGCCGGGAAACGCTGCATCAACTGCTGGACCACGCCGACGTGCTGGTCGAGAACTACAAGGTCGGCGGCCTGGCCAAGCACGGGCTGGACTATGAACAGCTCAAGCACCGGTATCCGCGCCTGGTCTATTGCTCCATCACCGGCTTCGGGCAGACGGGGCCATACGCCAAGCGCGCGGGCTACGACTTCCTGATCCAGGGCATGGGCGGGATCATGAGCCTTACCGGCGAGCCGCAAGGCGCGCCCATGAAGGTGGGCGTGGGCATCGCCGACGTCATGACCGGGATGTATGCCGCCGTCGGCATCCTGGCGGCGCTGCGCCACCGCGACCTGACCGGCCAGGGCCAGCACATCGACATCTCGCTGCTGGACAGCCAGATTGCCTGGCTGGTGAACGCCGGGACGAACTATCTCGCCAGGCAGGAGCCGCCCGTCCGCCTGGGCAACGGCCACCCCAACATCGTGCCCTACCAGGTATTCGACGCGGCGGACGGTCCCATGATTCTTGCCGTGGGCAACGATGCGCAGTTCCGGCGCTTCTGCGAGGTTGCCGGCGTGGCCGGGCTGGCGGACGACGAGCGCTATGCCTCCAATGCGGCCCGCGTCGCCCACCGCGTCGAACTCTGCCAGCGGGTACAGGAAGCGCTGGCCCGGCGCCCCAGGCAGGTTTGGCTGGAACAGCTGGAAGCCGTGGGCGTGCCTTGCGGTCCGGTCAACGACCTGCGCGACGTATTCAACGACCCGCACGTACAGGCTCGCGGCGCGCAGTTGCGCATGCCCTGCGCATGGGCGCAAGGCGGCGAACTGAACCTGTTGGCAAATCCGCTGAAGCTGTCCGCCACGCCGGTCTCCTATCGCAATCCGCCGCCCCGCCTGAACGAGCATGCGCGGCAGATCCTGGACGATTGGACGGCGGGCGGTCCGCCGGACTGACGTCACACATCTTAGACAACACCGCTTCGACGAAGGCGGACACAAGAGGAGAGAGGCATGGATAGGAGACAGTTGCTGGCGCTGGCCGCATTGACGCCATTGAGCCGCGCATTTGCGCAAGGCAAGTATCCGTCGCAGAGCATCAGGCTGGTCGCGCCCTATGCGCCGGGTGGAACCGTGGACATCCTGTCGCGGCAGTTGGCCGAGCCGATGCGCGCCAGCCTGGCCCAGTCGGTGATCGTGGAAAACCGCGGCGGCGCCGGTGGCACGCTGGGCGCCGACGCCGTGGCCAAGGCCCGTCCCGACGGCTACGCGATCCTGTTCGGGGCGGTGCATCACGCGATCGCCCAGTCGGTGTATCCGAAGCTGGGATACGACATCCGCGAGATGACGGCGGTGGGTTTTCTGGGACGCGTCAACCATGCGCTGATCGTCAACAAGGATCTGCCCGCGCAGAATGTGCAGGAGCTGGTAGCGCTGCTGAAGGCCAATCCGGACAAGTACAGCTATGCCACGCCGGGCGCGGGCACCATGCAGCACCTGATGGCCGAATACTTCAAGAACGTCACCGGCACCCAGATGATGCACGTGCCTTACCGCGGCTCGGCGCCGGCGATCGTGGACATCATTGCCGGGAACGTGCACATGATGTTCGAGACCATGCCTTCGGCCATCCAGCACATCAGGGCCGGCAGCGTGCGCGCGATCGCGGTGACGTCCAAGGTGCGTTCGCCCAGCCTGCCCGACGTGCCCACGGCGGCGGAGAGCGGCGCGGCCAATTACGACGCGACCAGCTGGTATGGCATCTATGCGCCGCCGTCCACGCCCGCGGACGTGGTGCGCGTGCTCAATGCGGCGGTCAACGAGGCGTTCGCCGATCCGGCTTTCGTTCAGCGCTGGATTGCGTTGGGCGCCGACGCGGGCGGCGGCACGCCGCAGGAGCTCGCCGCCCTGACGCGCAGCGAAGTCGAGCGCTGGGCCGAGGTGGCGCGGCGCGCGGATATCAAGGTGGGTTGATGCCGGCGGGCCTGGCGGCCCGGCCGGAGTTTTGCACGTAGCAAGGATGAACCATGACTGAGCTTTCTCAAGAACAATCGGCGCTGCAGCAGCGCGCGCGCGAACTGGCGCAGACCGTATTCAAACCGACGGCCGCGGCCACCGACCAATCCGAACAGTATCCCTGGGACAATGTCCGCCTGCTGCGCGAAAGCGGCTTCATGGGCATGACGATTCCGCGCGAGTACGGCGGACAGGGGCTGAGCTATCTCGATACCGTCCTGGTCGTGGAGGAAATGGCCAAGGCTTGCGCCACCATGGGACGCATCACGGTGGAAGCCAATATGGGCGCAATCGGCGCCATCATGCAATACGGCAGCCATGAGCAGAAGACGCTGGCCGCCGGGTGCGTGCTGGCGGGCGACAAGCCCGCCATCTGCATCTCGGAGCCCCAGGCCGGCAGCGCCGCCAGCGAAATGGGCACACGCGCCGTGCGTGTGGGCGACGACTACCTCATCAACGGCGAGAAATACTGGATCACCGGAGGCGGGGTGTCGCGCCTGCACCTGATCTTCGCGCGCGTGTTCGACGAGGGCGTGGATCTGGGCATAGGCGCCTTCATCCACGTGCGCGCGCCCGACGCCGCGGACGATGGCCTGGAGATCGCCAAGCGTTCCTACGCCATGGGCGTGCGGGGCATACCCGAGACGTACATCAAGTTCCGCGACCTCAAGGTGCACAAGTCCATGCTGGTGGCGCCACCCGAGGGCCTGAAACGCGGCTTTGCCGGGCTGATGCAGGCCTACAACGCCCAGCGCGTGGGCGCGGGCACCGTGGCGCTGGGCATTGCGCAGGGCGCCTTTGAAGAAGCCGTGGAATACGTCAAGCAGCGCCAGCAGTTCGGCCGGCCGATAGCGGAGTTCCAGGGCTTGCAGTGGATGGTTGCCGACATGGCCATCCAGTTGAACGCCGCGCGCCACATGCTTCATGCGGCCGCGCGCAGCGGCACGCCGCGGACTTTCGGCTTTCCGGACTTGTCGCTGGCCGCGCAGGCAAAGATATACGCGGCGGAAACGGCGCAGCGCGTGACCAACGACGCCTTGCAGCTGCACGGTTCGTCAGGCTATGGGCGCGACCTGCCGATGGAGCGCCACGTGCGCGACGCACGCATGTTCACGATCGCCGGTGGCACGGCGCAGATCCTGCGGACTCAGGTCGCCTCCGCCGTGCTGGGGATGAAGCTGCCGCAGACGCGGGACGGGTATTTGCGAGGACGGTGACTTGCCGTCCTGAAGCAACGCCCTGGCGTAAAACCAGGGCGTTTTCGTATTTTTAGCTTGTATATATTGGATATGGCCTGCTGATTATCCAATACGGATTTGGGAGTGCGTCGCACGGTGCGACGTGGCGCGACAAAATCAGTCAACGCCTGCAAACAAAAAAGCCAACGAACAGCATTCCAATTAAGGTTCCTCCCAGAGCCAGCGCTGCGAGCTCTCCGCGTTGCGACTCGTGGAAATACAAAATACACGAGAAGGCAGCGGTAAGCACGATCAACAGGACCAAAACAAAAGCGCGCCATTTTTTCAGAAACGCACAGCGCACATCGTGCAAGGCGAATTCAGGTTTGCGCATGAGTTTTCGCGTAGAAAAGCGGCCGGTATTAAATTCTGCCAAATATCCCGCTGATGGGATAGTGATGTCCAGCGCATAATCTGTTCGTATAAACCCTGATTCCTTGTTGGTGCGCATCCTTTGCATTAGTTCGTTGATGGGAATCGTATTCGATCGCGTTAATGCCAATACCGTTTCATTAATCGTGACATGGCAAAGATGATTCGGCCCGCCGAATATCGCAAACTGCGGTTTGGATTCACTGGATTAACTAGTGGCAGGACACCAGTTCAGGGGTAACGCCGGCGGGCAAAGGTCCGTGCGTTCCCAGAATAGGCCGGTCGCAAGGCCCGGGCAGTGGGCCTTTGAGATAGATCGCAAGCGGCGCAACGTCGGGGTCCGTGGTCCATTCCAAACTACCACGATGGCGGTCTATTCCGCCGTCAGCGCCGGGCTCGGCATCGCCTATTCGCCACGGTGGCAGATCAGGCACCTGCTGGATGCGGGGCAGGTAGACTAAGAATCCCCCAATCCCGATGCGCAGCAATCATGTCTTTCCAAACGCAGGTCCGAATCGCCCAGAGCGTAGACATCGATTCGATTGTTGAACTGGATCCGATCGCCAGGCAGGAACCGGGCAGGAGGACATTTATCGCCCAGGCGGTGGCTGCTGGCCAATGCTGGGCCGCGACGGCAACGGAGGATGCTTCGGCGCTGGTCGGTTATGGGGTGCTTGACCGCTCGTTCTTCGGACATGATTTCATTCCGCTGATCGTCGTCAAGCGTTCGGCTCGACGCCGTGGCGTCGCGACAGCCATTATGCGGACCCTGGAACTGCAATGCCAGGGAGGAAAACTGTTCACGTCGACAAACAGGTCAAACATCGCGATGCGCCAATTGCTTGGCCGGCTTGGCTTTATCAGAAGCGGCCAAATCGAGAATCTGGACGACGGCGACCCCGAGCTCGTATTCGTGAAGCTCCGATCGTCCCTCTGAGGGGCGTCATAGGTCTGAGGTTGTCCAACCCCACCCCATCACGGCGGACAAGGCCGCGATGCCACATGGCGCGGAAGGCGAAGGACTTTCTCTATTGCTTCAGCGCACCGGCAGCAGATATTTCAGGGCCTGCATAAAGCCGCGCGGCGCCACGGTGAGATGGTCCTCGTCATTCAGTACCACCGACTTCAGTTTCAAGCCTGGATACTGCCGGCTTTGCAGCGCCGCCTCCAGCGCACGGTTGTCGGCGACCATGTCCACCGTCTGGTTGTAGCGACGGTCGCCTTTGCGCAGGGCTTCGTAGGCGCCGACATAAAGATAGACATTCGCCGTCAGGTCCCGATGCTGCTGGGCATAGCGCGCTTCGAGCTTCAAGGCATGCCGTTTGTCGTACCAGAGGGACGGGCTGCCGAGGACATAGCCGTTGAACATGCCGGGCTCGGTGAACAGGATCTGTGTCCCCAGCAGCGCCCCATAGGAGTGGCCAAGAAAGAGGGCTCTGGCCGGGTCGGTCCGGTAGCGGGCGGTGATGTAAGGCTTCACCTGATCGCGCAGATACGCTTGATAGGCGCGCGCCTGGCCATGGACCGCGTTGGCCGGTGCCGTGCTTGGGCCGTTCGGTGTCGGCGTGTAGTCGCGCTGGCGGCTGACTCCGCCATCTTCCCCCTTGCCATATGACAGGCCGACAAGAATGAACTCCTCGATTTGCGGTCCCTCCACGTTCAGGCGGCGCGCCAACTGCCGGATGATCGGGAAGGCGTAGTCGGCGTCGGTCACATAAAGCACCGGGTAGCGCCGTTGCGGCTGTTTCGCATAGGACGGCGGCAACGCGACATAAACCTGATAGCCGCGGCCCGACACGGGATCGGGCACGTCCCATACTTCGCTATCGGCAATTTCATATGGGCGGCCCTCGCCAGATTGCGCTTTTGGCGTCGACTGGGCCAGCGCTTGCGTCGAACCGCCGGGCACGCCGACGCTCACCAGGAGGGTAACCAACAGGGCAATCAAAAGGCGTCGTTGCATGTGGGGAAACGGCGTCAGCCTGCAATCTTGAGTGCATGAAGTGGGCGGAATTGTAGACTGGCAACATAATCCCGATCCGTCGCCGCCAGCAGGCGTGATGAGTGCCGTACGCTTGCCTGCAGGAAGATCGCCCTGCAAGTGCGCCGCGGCGACGGCGTTCGTACCGCAAGGAGCAAGATCATGGCCACAAGCCTGCGCGCAATCCGTTCAGATATCACGAAGCTGCACGTGGACGCCATCGTTAACGCCGCAAACTCCTCATTGCTGGGCGGAGGGGGCGTCGATGGCGCCATCCACCGCGCCGCGGGTCCGGATCTTGTGCATGAATGCAGATTGCTGGGCGGCTGCAAGACGGGGGATGCGAAGGTGACCAAGGCCTATCGCCTGTCCGCGCAGTACATCATCCATACCGTGGGGCCGGTGTGGCGGGGCGGAGAGAGCGGGGAGCCGGCGCTGCTGGCCAGTTGCTACCGCCGATGCATCGAGCTGGCGGAAGAAAGGGCGGTCACGTCGATTGCGTTGCCCAGCATCAGCACGGGGATATATGGGTATCCCATAGTGTTGGCGGCGGAGGTCGCTGCCAAAAGCGTCCGCGAAAGTCTGGCCGGGGACTCATCCATACTGGAGGTGATCTTCTGCTGCTTTTCGGCGGAAGACCTTCTTCAATATGAGCGCATCTTGAATCGGCCGCGTGCATGACACTGTGCAGGGCTGCCGCGAGTGGTTTGTTGGACTGCCATTGAACGGAACGCTCCATGACTGAACCTCGCCTGACATTCCTGGCCCAGAGCGAATGGGAAGATTGGTTGACGCACAACGGCGAGACGTCGGCGGGGGTATGGCTGCGCATTGCCAAGAAAGGCGCCGGGCAGCGGACCTTGACGTACGCGCAGGCGGTGGAGAGCGCGCTTTGCCATGGCTGGATCGATGGCCAAAAACAGGCTGAAAGCGAAGAAATCTGGCTGCAGCGTTTTACCCGGCGTTCTCCGAAGAGTATTTGGGCCAAACTCAACACGGATCGGGCCGAAGCGCTCATCGCTGCAGGCAGAATGCTCCCTGCCGGCATGCGGGAAATCGAAAAGGCCAAACAGGACGGACGCTGGGCCGCCGCCTATGCCTCTCCCAGCAATTCGGTCGTGCCGGACGACCTGCAAGCCGCGCTGGACGCCAATCCCCAGGCCAGCGCGTTCTTTGCGACGCTGAACAGCCGGAACCGCTACGCCATTCTGTTCCGGATCCAGCATGCCAAAAGGCCCGCAACGCGGGCGCGCAAGATCCAAGAGTTCATCGGCATGCTTGATCGCGGTGAAACGATTCATCCCTGAAGCGGGACGTTCGACAACCGATGAAAGCCGCAGGACAATGCCAAGTTCGACCCGGGAGAATCCGCATGCCAGCATTTCAAATCAAGCACCTGGACCATGTCGTGCTCAGGGTTCAAGACCTGGCGCGCAGTGTGGATTTCTACACGAAGGTATTAGGCTGCTCCGTCAAGAAGAAGAACGACAAGCTCGCCATGATCCACCTGAGCGCCGGCGGGTCCATGATCGATCTGATCGATGTGCAAGGACCCTTGGGCGCCGCTGGCGGGGCCGCGCCTGAAAAAGAGCGGCGCAACGTCGACCACTTTTGCCTGCGGGTCGATCCGTTCGATGAAGCGGCCATCGTGCAACATCTACAAGCGTTTGGCATTGCGGCGGACAAGGCCGTGTTGCGGTATGGCGCGGAAGGCGAAGGGCTTTCGATCTATTGCTTCGATCCCGATGGCAATCAAATCGAGCTGAAGGGGCCCGCGGTCTAGGGCAAGCACAATACGAAACCGGCCCGCGGGCGTGGGCCTCAGCGCGTGGCGCCTTCGATCGCCGCCATCAGGTCATCCGGGTGCGCCATCAGTTCGCGCGCCTGGCATAGCGTCGGGTATTGCTGTAGCACGCCGGCCCATTGGGCCGATTGCAGCAGCTGTTGCCAGACCGGTTCCAAGGTCTCGGGGGCCGCGTCCAGACCCTGCGCCAGAAGACCGGCATATTCCAGGCTGGGCGGCGCGGACAGCAGCTGCATGCGGCTGGCGGCGCTGAGCAGGCGCGGGATCGCATCGGCCGGGCCGTCGCAGACATAGAGCACGGTGGTATCGAGCTGCGGGCCTTCGGCGGGCAACGCCCGCAGCGCCGCGCCACGCAGGGGGTACCGGCCCTGGCGCGTACTGAAGGCGTAGTCGGTCCGTGGATCGGCTTGCGTCAGCAGGCGCAGCCCGCGCAGCAGGCGCGGAAAGTCGGTGGCGGCCGCGTCGGCCGAGGCCTTGGCTTCGAGCAGCAGGCACAGGTCCCAGGCCGGCGGCGCGCCATCGCCCGCAGCCCGGCGCAGCAGCGCGGCATCCCATTCTGTCTTGGCGCGGTCGGTGTTGGCCGGCATCGAAGGCGGTACGCGCATGGAGGACACGGCCTGGTAGGCCTGGCTGCCATCGGCGTCGTTGAGACGGCGCGCCAGGGCCTGGAGCGCTTGCAGCGCCTGCGCCTCGACGGCGTCGCCGCGCAACCGCGAGGCGTTGCCTTCGGCCAGGGCGGTGGCGCTGCCCGGGCGCGGGCCTTGCTGTTCCCACAAGGCGCGGTAGCGGCGCACGTCGCTGTCGGCGGTCAGGGCGTCCAGGCGTTGCAGATGATCCAGCGCGGGGCTGGCGAGCAGGCGGTCGAGCGCGGCGGAGGCCGGTTGGGCTTCGGAGGATAAACCGAGAAGCCGGCGCGCGGCTTCGGGCAGCGCCGCCCAGGACTCGGACGCCGCCGCCGCTTGCAAGGCGGCCATGGCGTCGCGCGCGGGGCCTGCCGGCATGCGTTCAATCTTGGCGGGGTGGGCGATGGCGTTGGCGGCGGCAATGATCTCGCGGCGGTCCTGGGCGGCGCGCGCGGCCAGGGAGGCATACTCGCGCACGAGCGGCAGGCGGTGCCGCAGCAGCATGGCCTGGAATGCGGGATCGCCGTCGGACTCGCGCATGGCGTCGCGTATCAGGCGCGCCATGGCGTCGAGAAAGGCCTGCTTGACCGTGGCCGGCGGCGCGCCGCCATCTTCGAGCGACTGGCGGGCCTGTTCGATGGCGACGGCGAGCGCGGTTGCGGGCGCGGCGTCTTCGGCGGGGATGCGGGAAATGGCGGGTACGCGATAGCGCCGGGCGGTGCGGCGCAGGATGGCGTCGAGCAGGGAGAGGGAGGGCGGCTGGGGCATGGCGCCCCAAGCCTACCGCGATGCCGCTGGCGCGGCAAACGCGCCGCGTCCCGGCCGGCAGCGGCTTACTTGAACAGTTCGGCGTTCTCTTGCAGGGCGGTGTCCGCGCATTGCGCGTCCAGGTTGCCGCCGGGGGCGCCCGCCACGCCGATGGCGCCGATCACGGCCGAGCCGGCCTTGACGGGCACGCCGCCGCCCAGCACCAGGAAGCCCGGAATGTCGGTCAAGGTGGCCGCGGCGGGATTCTTCTGCACGTTTTCCAGCATCGTCAGCGTCGGTGTCTTGGCCGAGACGGCGGTGTAGGCCTTGGCGCGGCTGGCCTCGATGGTGTGCGGGCCGGCATTGTCGGCGCGGGCGAAGGCCTTGAGCAGGCCGGCGCGGTCCACCACCGAGGCGCTCACGTTGTAGCCCTTGGCCTGGCAGGCGGCGACGGTGGCCGTGGCCAGCTTCTGCGCGTCGGCCATGGACAGGTTGCTCTCGTTGAGCACGGCGGCGTTGGCGGCGCCGGCGCAGGCGAACAGGGCGGCGAAAGCGATGAGTTTGGGCGACATGTCTGTGTCCTTAGTGGGTCGGTGACAGGAACAGACAGAGTAAAGATGGCGGCCGATCGGCGGTATTCGGTCGGCTACGCTGGGGCCTCCGTAGGGCTACGGAGGGGGGCCGTGCAAGGTTGCTGGCCGCCTGGACCGGCCTTAGCCCAGCAGCCCCGCGTACTCGCGGATCAGCCCGGCCAGGTTGTCCGCTTCCAGCTTGGCGAAGACGTTGGCGCGGTAGGTCTCCACCGTGCGCGGCGACAGGTCGAATTCGCGCGCGATCTCCTTGTTGCTCAGGCCCTGCACGACGCGTTCCAGCACGTCGCGCTCGCGCCCGGACAACTTGTCCAGCCGTTCCTGCGCGGCCTGGGTCACGGCGAGTTTTTCGCGGCTGGCGATGTGGGTGCGCACTGCGGCCTGCACCGCGTCCAGGAAGACGTCGTCGTCCACGGGCTTTTGCAGGAATTCCATGGCGCCGCCCTTGAAGGCGCGGCGGCACAGGTCCACGTTGGCATGGCCGGTCAGCATGACCACGGGCAGGTCCGATTGCTCGGCCAGCCGGCTCAGCACGTCCAGGCCGCTGATGCCGGGCATGCGGATGTCCAGGACCACGCAGCCAATGGACTGCGGGTGCAACTGGGCCAGGAAGGCCAGCGGGTCGCCGTAGCCCTCGCTGCGCAGGCCCACGCTGCGCAGCAGCAGCGCCAGGCCGTCGCGCACGGCGTCGTCGTCATCGACCAGGTAGACCAGCGGGGATTGTTCGAACATGGGAGATTCCTGCGGCGTCAGACGGCGGTGGCGCGCGGCAGGCTGACCGTGAAGCAGGCGCCTGCCGGGCTGAGATTGCGCGCGGCGATGCGGCCGTCCATGGAGCCGGCCAGCGTGTCGCACAGCGCCAGCCCCAGGCCCATGCCTTGCGGCCGCGTGGTGTAGAAAGGAGCGAACAAGCGCGGCAACGCGTCGGCGGCGATGCCGGGGCCGGTGTCGCTGACGCTGAACAGATAGGTGTCGCCATCGGCGCGGCCCTCCAGCGAGATCTGGCGCGGCCCGGCAACGTCGGCCAGCGCATCGGCGGCGTTCTGCACCAGGTTGTGCAGGATCTGCTCCAGGGCCACGCGGTCGCCCAGCGGACGCATGCCCGGGTTGGCGTTGTGCCAGCTCAGCCGTATGCCCAGCCGGGCCAATTCCGTTTCGCGCAGAAAGCGCAGCGACGCCACCAATGCGTCGGGGTCCAGCGCTTCGCGCCGGGCGGGCGAGCTGGGCTGCACCAGGGCGCGCATGCGGCTGATGATGTCGGCGGCGCGCTTGGCCTGTTCGGCGCTGGCCAAGAGCGCGTGGCGCACGGCGGGGCGTTCCTCTTCGTCGTCCAGCAGCCGCTCGGCGGCGCGGGTCTGGGCCAGGATGGCGGTCAGCGGCTGGTTCAGTTCGTGGGCGATGCCGGCGGCCATTTCGCCTAGCGTGCTCAGGCGCGCCATGGCGCCCAGGCGCAGTTGCTCCTGGTGGCGGCGGGCCTGGGCGCGGGAACGCTGCCAGGCCGCGGCGCCGGCCACCAGCAGCGCGCTGGCCAAGCCCCAGGCGAGCCAGGTGGCCCAGGGCCAGACGCCGGGTGTCAGCGTGCGCGTGCTGCGCATCTGGAAGGGCTGGCTGGCCGCGCCCAGCGGCTTTTGCAGGGCCAGCGGCCAGCCGGGACCGCTGGCGTTTGGCTGCTTGTCCAGCAGCCGCAGCGGGGTCTGGTCCACCGTCAGGGTCAAGTTGGCCAGGCCGGGAGGAAAGTCGGCCGCGGGTATCAGCTGGCTGGCGTCCAGCAGCAGGCTCCAGCTGGAGGGCGCCACCAGCCAATAGCGTGCGGTGTCCACCGGCAGCGTCACGGGCCGGCCCAGGCCGCGCGCGCGTTCGACGGCGGCCGCCAGGCCCGGGGGTTCGGCCACGCTGCCGCTCCAGGCGCCGCCGGACAGGTAGCCCAGCCCCAGCAGTTGGGGCATGGCCGGCCGCAGGCTGGGATAGAGGCGTTCCGGAGCAGGGGGGTGGGAGAGGGCGGCCAGGGTCGCCAGCACGGCTTCATGCTGCACCGTCTTCTGGCTCAGCATGCGCTGCGCCACGCTGGTGCTCTGGGTGAAGCGTTCGTACTGGTCCACATAGTCCTGCCGCCCGATCCAGAGGGCGCCGAAGGTGAACAGGACCAGCCAGCAGAAGAAGGCGCGAGCGCGCGATAGGGGATTCACGCCTGAAATTATGCCTTGCGGCCAACGCGGGCAGGAATCCGTAGGGCTACGGAGGGTCGGCGCTCAGGCCGCCAGCCGCTGGGCGTCCGGGTCCGGCGCCTGCGAGCTGGCCGCGAGCGCGATCTGGTACAGCGCCGCCACCAGGTCCGATTGCGTCACCAGTCCGACCAGGTTGCGCGCTTCATCCAGCACCGGCACGCAATGCAGGCTGTCCGACATGGGGCGGGCCAGTTCGATGACGGGCAGGCCCGGGGTGGCGAAGGGCACTTCGCTGCGCATGCAGTCGGCCACCAGCAGGCCGGGCGCGGCATCCGCGTCGACGGCGACGGCAGCCAGCCGGGTTTGGCGCGCCAGCACGTCGCCCTGGCTGACCATGCCGGCGTAGCGGCCGGCCGAATCCAGCACCGGCAGCGCCTGCAGGCGATGCTTGTCGAACAGACGCACGGCGTAGTCCAGCGGGTCCTGGGCCTGCACCGTGACCACGTCACGCGACATGATGTCGGCGCAATGCACGTCGCCAAAGCGCCGTACGCTGGCGCGCATTTCCGCGGCCAGGACGATTTCTTCCAGGTCTTCCTTGCTGATGTCCAGCAGCTCGCCGCGTTGCGTGAGCGCGTCGTCCAGGTCGGCCAGGCTGAAGCCCAGGCGGGCGCTGGGCGCTAGGTCGCGGGTGTTGTGGCCGGCGGCCGGGTCGGCGTGGCGGCGCGGATAGTTGCGCTTGAGCGCGCCATTGAAGACCACGGCGATGCAAAGCAGGATGGCGGAGTTCAGGGCCACAGGCCAGAGCGCGAAGCCGTAGCCCAGGCTGGCGACGGCGGGGCCGCCCAGCACGGCGGTCAGCGCCACCGCGCCGCTGGGCGGATGCAGGCAGCGCAAGGAGAACATGGCGCCGATGGCCAGCGCCACCGCCACGGCGGCGGCCACGCCAGGCACGGGGATGAACTGGGCGCAGAAGACGCCGATCAGGGCCGATACCAGATTGCCGGCCATGATGGACCAGGGCTGGGCGAGCGGACTGGCGGGGGCGGCGAACAGCAGCACGGCGGACGCGCCCATGGGGGCGATGAACCAGGGGCTGGCGTCGCCCAGCGCGTGGCGGCCCACCCATTCCGTGCAGAACAGGCCGAGCAGCGCGCCCAGCGCGCCGTACAGTTTCTCGCGTCCGTTGACGCCCACCGGCGCTGGCGCGAACGAGCCCAGCCAGCGCTTGATTGCTACACCCAAAACGATCTCCTCGCGCATCAATATGTCGCGGGGCGACAATTTATCACGCGAGGCAAGGCTGTGCTGCATAAGCTTATGCAGCAGGACGTGGATCAGGCGTTGCCGGAGTCGTCGCCGATGCGGGTCAGCAGGCGCGTCAGCAGCGGGCGCATGGCGCGCAATTCTTCCAGGTGCGAGGCCGAGAGGTCTTCGAGCATGCGCTCGGCCTTTGCGGTCAGCACGACCTCGACGCGGCGGCCGTCTTCGGGGTCCGCCTCGCGGCTGACCAGGTCCAGGCGCGCCAGCCGGCCCACCAGTTCGGCGGCGGTGTGCGGGCGGATCAGGAGGCGTTCGGCGATTTCGCCGACATACAGGCCACGGCGGCCGGGGGCGTTCTTGCGGGTGCCCTTGATGGCGAGCAGGGCCTGGTGCTGCTGCGGCATCAGGTCCAGCCCGGCGGCGGCGTTTTCGCTGAAGGCGGCAAAGCGGCGCAGCGCATAGCGGAAGTCGGCCAGGAGCTCGTAGTCCGTGGCGGTCAGCTGGGGTGGGGGCGGGGGCGGTTTCACCTGGCCGATTCTAATATATGTCGTGATACGATATATATGACATTTCGCAAATCCCTGCGCAATTCTTCCCGTCTTCGAACATGCCTCCCACTTCTTCCTCCGCCCGGGCCGCGCTGCGCCTGGGCGACTTCACCACGGACAAGCGCGTGGTCCTGCTCATGGGGCTGGCCATCCCGGTCGGCCTGGCCAGCGTGGCCGCGGCCTGGGCCTTGCTGCGGCTGATCGCGCTGTGCACCAATCTGGCCTACCACCACCAGTTCTCCTTCAAGGACCAGCCCATCACGACCGGCCACCTGGGCCTGGCTTCCGTCGCCATTCCGGTCGTGGGCTGTCTCATCATCGGCCTGATGGCGCGCTACGGTTCGGAGAAGATCCGCGGCCACGGGATTCCGGAAGCGATGGAAGCCATCCTGATCGGCAAGAGCCGCATCCAGCCCAAGGTGGCGGTGTTGAAGCCGGTGTCGTCCGCCATCTCCATCGGCACGGGCGGCCCGTTCGGCGCCGAAGGCCCGATCATCATGACGGGCGGCGCCATCGGTTCGCTGTTGGCACAGACCATCCACCTGGACGACGGCGAGCGCAAGACCCTGCTGGTGGCCGGCGCGGCCGCGGGCATGACGGCGATCTTCGCCACGCCCTTGGCGGCGGTGCTGCTGGCGGTCGAGCTGCTGCTGTTCGAATGGAAGCCGCGCAGCTTCCTGCCGGTGGCGATGGCGGCGCTGGTGGCCGCGGCCACGCGCGCATTCGTGCTCGATGGCGGCCCGATATTCGCGTATTCGGGGTCGCTGCCGTTCACGCCCGCGCACCTGTTGGCCTGCGCGGCCGTAGGCGTGCTGGCGGGGCTGGGATCGGGCGTGCTGACGTCCATGGTCTACGCCGCCGAGGACCTGTTCGAGAAACTGCCGCTGCACTGGATGTGGTGGCCGGCCTTCGGCGGCCTGGTGATCGGCCTGGGCGGGCTGATCGAGCCGGCGGCGCTGGGCGTGGGCTACGACAACATCCGCCATCTGCTGGCGGGCGATCTGGCGTTCCAGGCCGTGCTCCTGCTTCTGGCGGTCAAGGTCATCATCTGGTCCGTGGCGCTGGGTTCGGGAACCTCGGGCGGCGTGCTGGCGCCGTTGCTGATATTCGGCGGCGCGCTGGGCGCGTTGGCCGCGCCGCTGCTGCCGCAGGCCGATCCGGGCTTCTGGGCGCTGCTGGGCATGGCCGCGATGATGGGCGGCACCATGCGCGCGCCGCTGACCGCGACCCTGTTCGCGGTGGAGCTGACCGGCGACATGGGCGCGCTGCTGCCGGTGCTGGCGGCCTGCGTGTTCGCGTACGGGATGACGGTGCTGCTGCTCAAGCGCTCGATACTGACCGAGAAGATCGCGCGGCGCGGCCATCACATCAGCCGCGAGTACCGCGTGGATCCCTTCGACCTGCTGCGGGTCAGCCAGGTGATGACCACGCCGGTCCAGACGCTGCCGGCCGATTGGACGGTGGCGCAAGCCATCGCGCATTTCACGACGGCGCAGCCGGTGCACACCAGCTATCCGGTGCTGGGTGCCGAAGGCGCGGTGGTGGGTGAAGTCACGCGCGCGGACACGCTGGCCTGGGCCATCGACGACGAGCAGACCGGGCGCACGCTGGGGGAAGCGCTGCAAGGCCGCGACCTGGTGTACGGCCATCCCGAGGAACTGGCCAGCCAGATCGCCGACCGCATGGCGCTGACCGGCGCCGGCCGCATACCGATTCTTGACCGGGCCAACGGCCGGCTGGTCGGCATCGTGGGGCGCAAGGACCTGTTCCGCTCGCGCGCGCGCCGGCTGCGCGAGGAAAGCCAGCGCACCGCGTACTTCCGCCGCACGCCCTCAGCGGGCGGGTGAGGCGCGCAGCTCCCACAACACGTCCAGCACGTGCCGGGTGGCTTGTTCCACCTGCCCGGCGCGGTGCGCGATACCCAGCGGACGCCAAAGGGCCGGCCGCAGCGCGCGCATCTGGATGCGCGGATCCGGCTGCGGCGCGGTGGCCTCGTGCGGCAACAGGGTGGCGCCGTAGCCCGCGGCCACCAGGCTCTTGATGGCGTCGTTGTAGTTCAGCTGGATGCGGGCGCGCGGGTTCAGCCCGGCGGCGGCGAACCATTCGCCCGTCAGGCGCGACAGCCGCGTGCTGGCGTCGTTCAGGATGAGCGGCCGTTCGGCCAGCCAGGCCGGCGTTAGGCGCGCGGGCGCTTTCCAGTCCGCGGGCAGGAAAGCCATGACCGGGTCGCGCCGCCAGGGGCGCAGCACCAGGCCTTCCAGCGGCGGCTGGGGCAGGGCCACCAGGCCCACGTCCAGCGAGCCGTCGGCCAGGCGCAGCAGGGTTTCCTGCGAAGTCAGCACGGCCACCTGCACGTCGATGCCGGGATGGTTGCGCCCCAGCGTTTCCAAAGCCTGCGGCAGCAGATGGGCAATGGCGCCGGTGGAGGCGCCCAGCCGCACGCGGCCGGACAAGCCCTGCACCTGCCGCTGCACGTCGTCCAGCGCCTGGTCGGCATCGGTCAGCAGGCGGCGCGCGCGTTCCAGCAGGGTTTCGCCGATGGCGGTGGCGCGGACCTGGCCGCGCTTGCGCGTGAGCAGCGGCGCGCCGATGCGCGCCTCCAGGTCGGCCACGTGCAGGCTGACGGTGGGCGGGGCCAGATGCAGCGCGCGCGCCGCATCGGCGAACGAGCCCAGGTCGGCGATGGCAACCAGGGTGCGCAGGCGGTCCAGGCTGATTTCACGCATGGCGGTTTCGTTCAGGAAAGCTGAATTGGATAGTCATGATATTCGACTTTTGTAATCTGGCTTTCAGTCCGATGATGGAGTCCTGCGCCCGGAACCTTCCGGCGCCCCTTTGATCCAGGACGCAAGCGCCATGACCCAACCTCTAGTTTTCATCGACGGCGACCAGGGCACCACCGGCCTGCAGATCCACGAACGCCTGCACGGGCGCACGGATCTGCGGCTGCTGACGCTGCCCGAGGCGGAACGCAAGGATCCGCAACGCCGCGCGCAGGCGATCAACGGCTGCGACATCGCCATCCTCTGCCTGCCGGACGAACCGGCGCGGCAGGCCGCCGCGTCCATCGTCAATCCCGCGGTACGGGTGATAGACGCCAGTTCCGCCCACCGCACGACGCCGGGTTGGGTCTATGGCTTTCCGGAAATGAACGCGGAACAGTCCGGGCTGATCGCCCAGGCGCGGCGCGTCAGCAACCCCGGCTGCTATCCCACGGGCGCGGTCGCCTTGCTGGGTCCGCTGCTGCGGGCGGGGCTGGTGCCGGCCGACTACCCGGTAGTGGTGCACGCGGTGTCCGGCTATTCGGGCGGCGGGCGCGCGGCGGTGGACGCCTACGAAGCCGCGGACGGCGCGCCGGGACCGGCGTTCCAGCTCTACGGCCTGGGCCTGGCGCACAAGCACACGCCCGAGATCGAGCGGCATGCCGGCCTGACGCAGCGGCCGGTGTTCGTGCCAGCCTATGGCGCCTATCGCCAGGGCATCGTCCTGACCGTGCCGCTGCAGCTGCGCCTGCTGCCGGCGGGCGTGGACATGGAGCGCCTGCACGCCTGCCTGCAGCAGCATTACAAGGGCGCGCGCCACGTGCAGGTCGTGGCGCCGCAGGACGCGGCCGCCCATACGCACCTGGATCCGCAGGCGCTCAACGGCACCAACGACCTGCGCCTGGCTGTCTACGGCAATGCGCAGCACGGCCAGGTACTGCTGACGGCGGTGTTCGACAACCTGGGCAAGGGCGCCTCGGGCGCGGCGGTCCAGAACCTGGACCTGATGCTGGCCGCGATGCGATAAGCGCCGCGCCTGGGCGGGCTCAGGCCGGGTCCGCCAGCGTTTCCACCACCAGGCGGCGCAACCAGACGGTGCCCGGGTCGCTTTCGAAGCGGGCGTGCCAATGCACGGTCACGGACAGGGGCGGCAGCGCGATGGGCAGCGGGCGTATCTGGAACGCGTCGTCGTGGTTGAACCAGATCGCGGCCCGCAGCGGCAAGGTCATGGTGAGATCGGTGCGCCGCACGATCTCGGCCGCCGCCGAGAAATGCGGCAAGGTCAGATACGGCCTGCGCGGCAGGCCGGCCTCGCTCAGCACATCGTCCAGCAAGCGGTGGGCGCTGGCGCGCGAGGCCACCAGGATGTGGTCCAGGCGCTTGTACTGGCTGCGCGTCAGGCCCGTCGACAACACCGGATGGCCGCGCCTGCCCATGCAGGTGTAGCGTTCGCTGAACAATTCCGCGTGGCAGGTTTCGCTGCCCAGCCCGGCCAGGTTGCCGATGGCGAGATCGACCTCGCCTTCTTTAAGAGCCTGCGGCAGCCGTTCCAGCGGGATCTCCAATACTTCCACCTGCAGGCGCGGCGCCAGGGCGTGCACGCGTTCCATCAGCGACGGCAGGAACACCATTTCACCGATATCGGACATGGACAGGCGAAAGCGGCGGGTGCTGCTGGCGGGCTCGAAGCGCTGCCGCAGGCTGACCGCCTCCGCAAAGCTGTTCATGCCGCGCTCGATGGGGTCGGCCAGGGCAAAGGCGACCGGCGTGGGCTGCATGCCGGACGCCGTGCGCGCGAACAGGGGATCGTCGAACTTTTCGCGCAGGCGCGCCAGCGCGTAGCTCACGGCGGGCTGCGTCAGGTTCAGGCGCTGCGCCGCGCGCGTGACGCTGCGCTCCTGCAGCACGGTCAGGAAAACCCGCATGAGGTTGAGATCAAAATCCACGCATGCCTCTCATATCAGCTTGATTTATAAGATAAATAATATCCATAAATTTGACATATAAATAGTTGATTCCTAGACTAATTTCATAAGGCTGGGGCAACGCTTGCCGAGGGCCGCAACAAAGGGGAAGCACCGCCATGCATGCGTTGACACTGCCGTCGTTGTTGCTGGAGCAGGGCGCCCGATGGGGCGAGCGCACATGGGTACAGGCGCCGGGCGGCGCGCTGCGTTACGGCGATGCTCCCGGGCATGCGGCGGCCTGGGCCGCGCGTCTGGCCCAAGCCGGGATCGCCCGGGGCGACCGGGTCGGGCTGATGGCCGGCAACCGGCATGAGTTCCTGTCCATCGTGCTGGGCTGCGGCTGGCTGGGGGCGGTGGTGGTGCCTATCAACACCGCGTCGCGCGGCATGCAGTTGCAGCACATCCTGGCCAACAGCGGTTGCCGTTTGCTGGTGGCCGACGCCGCGTCCTGTCCGGCGCTGGCCGCACTGGACATGCAGCCCCTGGCCTTGAACCGCATCTGGCTGCTGGACGGCAATGCCGACGCGCTGCCGGTGCACGCGTGTCCGCCTCCTCCCGCGCCGGACACGCCGCTCCCGCCGGCGGCCGACCTTGGGCCGGGAGATACGCTGGCCATCCTGTACACCTCGGGCACGTCAGGCCTGTCCAAGGGCGTGTGCTGTCCTCATGCGCAGTTCTATTGGTGGGGCACGATCGCCGCGCGCAACCTGGAAATCGTCGAGAGCGACGTGCTCTACACGAGCCTGCCGCTCTTTCACACCAATGCGCTGAACGCCTGCTTCCAGGCCCTGGTCACGGGCGCGACCATCGTCTGCGACGAGCGTTTCTCGGCCAGCCGCTATTTCGACCGGCTCGAGGCCACGGGCGCCACGGTGACCTATCTGCTGGGCGCCATGGTGCCCATGCTGTTGGCGCAGCCGCCTGCCGCAGCCGAACGGCGCCAGCGCGCGCGGATCGCGCTGGCGCCCGGGGTGCCCGAACGCTTCCATGCGGCGTTCGCCGAACGTACCGGCATTGCGCTGCTGGAGGGCTACGGCTCCACCGAAACCAATTTCGCGCTGGGCGGCACGCTGGCCGAGCAACGCCCCGGCACGATGGGACGGGCCGCGCCTGAGTTCGACGCGATGGCGGCCGACGAGCACGACGCGGCGGTGCCCGACGGCACGCCGGGCGAATTGCTGCTGCGCGCACATGTGCCATACGCCATCGCCACAGGCTATTTCGGCATGGATGACAAGACGGTGGAAGCCTGGCGCAACCTCTGGTTCCACACGGGCGACCGGGTGGTGCGCGATGCGGACGGCTATTTCCGCTTCCTGGACCGCACGAAGGATGCCATCCGCCGGCGCGGCGAGAACATTTCCTCGTACGAGGTGGAGCAGGTGCTGCTGGCGCATCCGGCGGTGGCTGCCGCGGCGGTCTATGCGGTGCGTTCCGATCTGGCGGAAGACGAGGTCATGGCGGCGCTGGTCTACAAGACCGGGCAGGCCATCGCGCCCGAGGCGCTGCTGGACTTCTGCCAGCCTCGCATGCCGTATTTCGCCGTGCCGCGCTATCTGCGCGTGCTGGAGGATTTGCCGCGCACCGAGAACGGCAAGATCCGCAAGTTCCGCTTGCGGGATGAGGGCATTACCGGCGACGCCTGGGACCGCGACGCCGTCGGTTATCGCGTGGCGCGCTGAGCGTCATCAATCCATTCAAACAGACTAGGGGCGGCAATGACGATGGCATACAAGGGGGCGGCCGCGGCCGCTGGCGACGATGCGCGCAGAAAGCGCACGCGGCGCGTGGTGATGGCGTCCGTCGCGGGCAACGCGATGGAATGGTATGACTTCTTCATCTACGGCACGGCGGCGGCGCTGGTGTTTGGCGAACTGTTCTTTCCCAAGGGCACTGACCCGCTGCTGGGCACCATGGGGGCGTTTGCCGGCTTTGCGGTCGGCTTCCTGGCGCGGCCGCTGGGCGGCGTGATCTTCGGTCATATCGGCGACCGCTACGGCCGCAAGCTGGCGCTGGAATGGACCCTGGGCCTGATGGGCGCCGCGACCTTCCTGATCGGGCTGTTGCCCACCTATGACCAGGTCGGCTTCTGGGCGCCGGTGGCCATGGTGGTGCTGCGCATCCTGCAAGGCGCGGCCGCGGGCGGGGAATGGGGCGGCGGCGTGCTGCTGATCAGCGAGGCGGTCGGAGGCAAGCGCCGCGGCTACTTCTCTTCCTTCAGCCAGTTGGGCGTGGCGGGCGGCTTCGTGCTGTCCTCGGGCGTCTTCATGCTGGCGCAGCAGTTGCCGCAAGAAGCCTTCATGAGCTGGGGCTGGCGCCTGCCGTTCCTCTTGAGCGTGCTGATCTTCGGCGTGGGCTTGTACATCCGCAAGCACATCCCGGAAAGCGATGAGTTCGTGCAAGCCGCCAAGACCGCCAAGCGCGGCATGCCGGCAGTCGAAGTGTTCCGCCGCTATCCGCGCCAGGTGTTTACCGCGATGGGCCTGCGCGTGGCCGAGAACGGCGGGTCGTACATCTTCCTGGCGTTCGCGCTGGCCTATGGCAAGTTCCTGGGCATTCCCAACGACGTCATGCTGGGCGGCGTGCTGGTGTCGATGTTCATCGAGCTGGGCACGCTGGTCTGGTTCGGCCATCTGTCCGACCGCATCGGGCGGCGCACGGTGTACCTGATCGGTTCGGCCGGGCTGGTGCTGGTGGCATTCCCGTTCTTCTGGCTGGTGCAGACCAAGGAGCCGGTATGGATATTCCTGGCCTTTTTCCTGGGCAACACGGTCTGCCACGCCGCGATGATCGGCACCCAGCCGGCGTATTTCGCCGAACTATTTCCTGCAGAGGTCCGCTACACCGGACTGGCGCTGGGGCATGAACTGGCGTCTGTCTTCGCTGGCGGCCTGTCGCCGCTGATCGCCATGGCGCTGCTGCGCAAGTATGAATCGGCGACCCCGGTGGCGTGGTTCCTGGTGGGCATGGCCGCGGTCACGGTGTTGACCTTATTGCTGACGCGCGAACCGCCGCGGCAGGAATCGGCATGAGCGCGGCGCGCGGCCCGGGCATCGTTGGCGTGGGCGAAACGCCTTCGTTGCGCCATCCCGGCCCGGGGACCAGCACGGCCGGCCTGATGGCCGAGGCGATCGCGCAGGCGCTGCGCGGCGCAGGGTTGGAGCCCGGCGATGTGGACGGACTGGGCGTGGCTTCATTTACGTTGCGCCCCGACCGCGCGATCGATCTGGCGTGGCGTCTGGGACTGCGGCTGAACTGGTGCATGCAGGACGAGATGGGCGGCGCCAGCGCCATCAATCTGTTGCGCCAGGCCTGGCTGGCGTTGCAAGCAGGGCAGGCCGAGACCATTGTGCTGGTCGCGGGAGACCATTTCACGGGCGCCGATTTCGCGGGGCTGGTGCGGGGCTACAACCGCAGCGCGCAGGACTATCTCAGCCCCCTGGGCTGCGAGGGTCCGAACCCCTTGTTCGCCATGCTCACGCAGCGGCAGATGGCGCATGCCGGCCTTGCCCGGGAAGACTATGGCGCGCTGTGTGTCGCGCAGCGGCAATGGGCGGCCGGCAATCCCAACGCGGCGTATCGCGAGCCCATGAGCCTGGCGCAGTACCTGGCCGCGCCCATGGTCGCGCCGCCGCTGGGACGCCTGGATTGCGTGCCGGTGGTCAGCGGCGCTTGCGCGTTGGTGCTGAGCGCGCGTCCGGCGGGAATCAGCGTGCGGCTGCTGGCCAGCGATGCCCGCTATAACGGCGACCAGCAGGAAGGCGACGGGCTGCAGACCGGCATCGCGGCGTTTGCGTCGGCGCTCTGGCAGCGCGCGGGCCTGGGGCCGCAAGACATGGATGTGCTCAGCGTGTATGACGACTATCCCGCCATGGCGCTGGCGCAGCTGTGCGATCTGGGCGTCGCCAGCGTGGATGACTTGCCTGGCTTCATCGCGCGCCGCCTGGCCTCGCGTGACTTGCCCGTCAACACCGCGGGCGGCCAATTGTCCGCCGGGCAGGCGGGCACCGCCGGCGGCATGCATGGCCTGGTCGAAGTGGCGCGCCAATTGCTGGGGCAGGCAGGGGAACGGCAGGTGCGCGGCGCGCGCCACGGCGTGGCTACCGGCTACGGCATGGTGCAGCTGCGCTACGGCATGTGCGCCAACGCCGCGGTGCTGGCGCGGGAGGAAGCATGAGCGTCAACGTCAGCCTATGCAGCAGCTGCGGCCATCTGGTTTATCCCGTGAGGCTGTGGTGCCCGGCTTGCGGCCATGGACAGGCGCGCGCGGCGGCGGTGGAGCAGGCTGAGTTGCTGGCCTGGACCGAGTTGCCGTCGCGGGACGGTGCGTCCGCCGCAGTCATTGCCACGGTCCGGGCGCTGCCCGCGGGACCGGTCCTGGTCGTCCGGTTGGAAGAACCGCCCACCCATGCAGGCCAGCTCCTGTCGCTATTCGAACGCGATACGGACGGGCGGCCCTTGCCTTGGGCCCGCCTTGCGGCCGAGCCGCGGTCCTGAAGCGCTCTTGGGTCAATCGCCGCTGGCCGGCGCCTGGATCGCCTCCAGGCGCTGGGCCAGCGACGCTGCCGACAGCTCGCCCACGCGCAGGTCCACCAGCCGTCCCCGGGCATCCAGGAACAGCGTGGCGGGCAGGCCGCGGTTGCTCATCTGGCGCGAGGCCGCGCCTGCTGGGTCGAGCAGCACGTTGCGCAGCGTCGGCGCGTGTTGCGCCAGGAACGCCGTGACGTCCGGCGGCGCTTCGGCCTGGTTCAGGAAGACAAAATTCACATTGGGATGCGCCGTTTGCGCCGCGACGAAGGCGGGCATTTCGCGGCGGCAGGGCGGGCACCAGCTCGCCCACAGATTGATGACGGTGGGCTTGCCCTGGTAGACCGCCAGCGCCGCGGGTGCGCCGTCCAGCTGGCGCAAGGCCAGCGCGGCCAGTTCGGGCTGAGCCTGCGGCGCGGGCGCCAGCCAGCGGCCGCCGCCTATCCAGATCGCGCTGGCCAACGCCAGCGCGCCCAGCAGCGCGGGCCGCGGCGCCCGGCGGCGCAAGGCCGCGTACAGCGCGTAGAGCCACGCCGCGGCAAGCCCGGCCATCCCGGCCCAGCCGCCATCGCGCAGGTCCAGGATCCGGAGCGGATTCTCGATGAAGTGCGCCTGGTACTGCCAAACGAAGCCCAGCCGGGCGACCACCAGGCCGATGATCAACGCCCGCCAGAGCACCGCGCCCGTATCGGGCCGGGGCTGTAGCTTGCGGGTGAATATCCTGGCGGCCAGCAGCCCGACGGCGGCGGCAACGATGAGGACCAGCAGGTCCGAGGGAAAGACGAGGGGACCGATACGGATGGCGGGTGTCATGCGTGAACCTGGGACTGGGGGCGTGGATCAGGCCGCTTGCGGCAGCTTGGTCGGCGCCTGCGCGATGCGCCGGGTGATCTCGGTGGCGGCGCGGCAGATCAGGCCGGCCAGGTAGTCCTCGCGGAAGGCCGCGAAGGCATCCTGCATGCCGATGAGCGTGATGCTGCCCAGCACATGGTTCTCTTCATCGAAGATCGGCGCGGCGATCCCGGTCTTGCCGGAATCCAGTTCGCCTGACGAGATGCAATAGCCGGCCTTGCGCACTTGCAGCATGGCTCGGGAGAAAGACTTCCAGTCCTGGCCCAGCCGCTGCATGTCGGACGCATCGGCGTGCTCGTCGTAGACGCGGCGTAGCTGGCGCGGCCCCAGATTGGCCAGGATCACGCGGGCGGTCGCGCTGCGCAGCAGCGGCATGTGCCGGCCACGGCCGAAGTTGAGGGCCTGGGTATTGCGGCCCGCCTGCTGGTGCACGTTGATCACCTTGTCGTCGTAGCGCGCGCTGAGCAGTACGTCCAGCCCGGTCTGGCCGGACAGTTCCTCGATCAGGTCGCGGCTGACCGTCAGCATGGGGTCGTACTCCCGCATCTGCAGGTCCAGGGCAATGATGCGCGGGCCCAGCGCGTAGCCGGCGGGCAGGCGCACCAGCAAGCCGCAGGCGCACAGCTCGCGCACGTAGCGGTAGGCGGTGGCGGGCGCGTAGCCCTGCAATTGGCAGATGGCGTCTACGTCCAGGACCGGCCGGTCGGGCTGAAAGAGGTCCAGGACATCGAGCATGCGGCGAAGACTGTTCATGTGTGTGAGGCGTGGGAAGGCAGACGTGCTGCGAGGGTGCACCAAGGGGCGCGTATTGGCAAATCGCCCCACCGCGCGCGGCGCGCACGCGTGTGTATAGGACTTTCCTGCAGATCTATCAAATAGATAATTCTAATAAATTATCAGACATCAATCCGCCAAAAGAAATTGCACATTTATCAAATTACGATAAAGTAGCAAAAAAGGAGGCGGTAATCATGACCGGAGCTAGTGCCTTGCTGGAGGCTCTGCGCAAGCAGGGCGTGGAAGTCTGTTTCGCCAATCCCGGCACCACCGAGCTGGACCTGGTGCGTGCGATGGAGGAGGTGCGCGGCATGCGCTGCGTCGTCGGCCTGCAGGAAAACGTCTGCACTGGCGCGGCCGACGGCTACGGCCGGCTGAGCAGCAAGCCGGCCGCGACCCTGTTGCATCTGGGACCGGGCTTCGCCAATGGCATCGCCAATCTGCACAACGCGCGCCGCGCCCGCACTCCCATCGTCAACATCATCGGCGACCACGCCAGTTGGCACCTGGAATGCGACGCGCCCCTGACCTCGGACATCGAATCGCTGGCGCGTCCCGTGTCCGGCTGGGTGCAACGGATCGCGTCCGCGCAGGACGCGGCGGGCGCCGCGCGCGCCGCCGTGCAGGCCAGCTTGGCCGATGGCGGGCAGGGCGCGACGCTGATCTTTCCCGCTGACTTCCAGGCTGAAAGCGTCGCGGCGGATTCCCCGGAGGCGGCTGTCCAGCCCGCTGCCGAACCTGAGACCTTCGACGCCGCCGCCGCATGGCAGCGCCTGAGCCGCGCGCAAAAGCCGCTGTTCCTGCTGGGTGGGGGCGGCCCGGCCAGCGGCCTGGGACGCCGCGCGCAGATTGCGGCCGCGCGCCTGTGCGCCGCCCTGGGTGGCAAGGCATACGCCGAGACCTTTCCCGCCAGATCGGAGCGCGGCCGGGGCTTGCCGGACTTCGACCGCCTGCCGTATTTCCCGGAACCCGCTCGCGCCGCGCTCGACGCCGCCGACCTGGTGGTGCTGGTGGGGGCGCTGCCGCCCGTGACGTACTTCGGCTATGCAGGCCATCCCAGCCGTCTGGTGCCGGCGGAACGCCTGCTGGAGCTGGCGGCGCCTGGCCAGGACGCCGCCTCGCGCCTGGAGGCGCTGGCCGAATTGGCGGGCGCGCCGGCTTTCGAACCCGCCGCCGCACCGTTGCGCGAACCGGCGCCGGGCGCCCTGACGCCGCAATCCATCGCGGCCGTGGTGGCGCGGGCCTTGCCCAACGACGCCATCGTCTCGGTCGAGGGCGGCACCTGCGGTTATCCGCTGTATGCCGCGTCCGCCGGCGCCGCGCCGCACACCGTGCTGACCAATACCGGCGGCGCCATCGGCCAGGGCTTGCCGGTCGCCATGGGCGCCGCCATCGCCTGTCCGGAACGCCGCGTGGTGGCCGTGCTGTCCGACGGCAGCACCCAATACACGATCCAGGCGCTGTGGTCGCTGGCGCATGAAAACCTGCCGGTCACGGTGCTGATCGCCGCCAACCACCAATACGCCATCCTGCGCAACGAGCTGCGCCGCGGCAACGCCGTGCTGGGCGAGCGCGCCGCCGAACTGACTGCGCTGGACCGCCCGCGCATCGACTGGGTGGGGTTGGCGTCCAGCTATGGGGTGCAGGCCAGCCGCGCCGCGACGTCGGAAGAACTGGCCGCGCAGCTGGAATCCGCGCTGCGCCAGCCAGGACCGGTCCTGATCGAGATGGCGCTGTAGGCGCCGCTATATATAAGGAGCATCAAAACATGGACTTGCAACTCAAGGGGAAGGTCGCGGTGGTCACGGGCGGCAGCCTGGGCATCGGGCGGGCGGTGACCGAAGCGCTGGCGGCCGAGGGCGTGCGCGTGGCCATCGTGGCGCGCCGCCAGGCGCAGCTGGACGAGGTGGCGGCCGATATCACCCGCGCCACGGGCGTGGAAGTGCTGGGCGTGGCCGCCGACGTGTCGGACACGGCCCAGGTCAACGCCATGATGCAGCGCGTGGCCGAACACTTCGGCCGCATCGACATCCTGGTCAACGGCGCGGCCCATCCCGGCGGGCTGGTGCGCAGCGAGATCGACGAGGCCGATCCCGAGGGCCTGCTGGAAGACATCAACATCAAGGTGGTGGGCTACATGCGCTGCGCCAAGGCGGCCGCGCCGCACATGCGCCAGGGCGGCTTTGGCCGCATCGTCAACATCGGCGGGCTGACCGGGCGTGGCAGCAAGCAGCTCTCGGGCATGCGCAACGTGGCGATCTGCCACCTGACCAAGACCTTGTCGGACCAGCTGGGTCCGCATGGCATCACGGTCAACGTGATCCATCCGGGCGTGGTCGAGACGCCCCACATCCATGAACTGTATGAAAAGGAAGCCGCCAAGCAGGGGCTGACGGCCGCCCAGGTCGAGGCCAACTATGCCAAGGCCACGCCGATACGCCGGGTGCTGCAGCCGGCCGAGATCGCCGACGCGGTGCTGTTCCTGGCGTCGCCGCGGGCGGGCGCCATCACCGGCGAATCGCTGGGGGTGGACGGCGGCATCACGCGCGGCATCTTTCTTTGAACCGCTGAACCTCATTCGGGGAGTCTGGATATGCAAGGCACGATACTGGTCGGCACGGCCGGCCAAGGAATACTGCGCAGCGTGGACGACGGCGCCACCTGGCACCGCCTGGGGCTGAAGGAAGCCATCGAGTTCGACGGCACGGTGCGCAGCCTGGCCGTGGACCCGGCCGATCCGCGCCGAGTGTTCGCTGGCGCCGACGCCGGCATGTGCGTCAGCACCGACGGCGGCGCGCATTTCACCCGGGTGGACAGCCCCATGAACGGCATGACTGTCTGGGCCATGGCGATCGACCCGACAGACCCGCGACGCATGTATGCGGGCACCGGCGCGCCTTCGCGCGCAGCGATGTTCCGTTCGGAGGATGGCGGCGCCAGCTGGCAACGCCTGTCGCCTGAACTGCCGGAATTCTGCCGCGGCGTGAACCGCCCGCGCATCCTGTCGGTTTGCGTGGATCCGGACGACGGCCGCGAGGTCTGGTTCGGGGTCGAGGAAGGCGGGCTGTGGCGCAGCCGCGATGGCGGCGACACCTGGTCGCGCGAGGACGAGGAGGGCAACGCCGATGCCATCGCCAACCCCGACATCCATTGCGTAGCTGTCCTGCCGGCCACCGCCGCCGCGCCCAAGACCGCCATGGCGCTGACCGTGAACTCCGTCTACCTCAGCGAGGACGACGGCCGGCGCTGGGACGGCGTGGCCTCCAAGTCGCGCTTTGACGGCATGTACTACACCCGCACGGTGCAGGCGTTGCCGAACGATCCCGACACGCTATTGCTGGCCATCGGCGACGGCACGCCCGGCACGCGCAGCAGGATCTACCGTTCGTCCGACCGCGGCCGCAACTGGCAGCCGGCGCTGCTGCACACGCCGCCCAATTCCACCTTCTGGGCCTTCGGCGTGCACGCCGCCGACCCGCGGCTGGCTTTCGCCGGCACCAAGTACGGCCATCTGTTCCGTTCCACCGACGGCGGCCGCAGCTGGTTCAAGGAATGGCGCGACTTCAGCGAAATCACCGCCGTGGCCTGGACGCCGTATGCCGCGCCCGTGACCGCGCATCCCCAGTCCATCAACTGACAACCCGCCCGAGACCGCCATGTCCACCAACACCACGCTAGCGCCGGCAGACCGCCGGCCGCGCATCGCGCGCACCCACCTGGCCCTGTTCGTACGCGACCCGTTCGCGTCGGCGCCCTGGTACGAATCCGTGCTCGGCATGCAGGAGACCGCGCGGGGCGAGCAATGGGTGTTCCTGTCCTTCGGGCGCAAGCATCACGACATCGCCCTGATCCGCGCGGCCGAGGGCGAGCCCGCCCGCGGCCCCGTCAACATGCAGCACTACGGCCTGGAGATCGAGGGCGACGTGGACGAACTGCGCCGCCTCTACGGCATGTTGCTGGCCAAGGGCGTGGACGTGGTGAAGATCACCGACCACAAGGTCGGCTACGGCCTGTACTTCACCGACCCGGACGGCCACCGCTTCGAGTTCTTCTGCGAAACCGTGCACGGCGACGAAGAGGGCAAGCAGGTTCTGCACGACCACAACGCACCCAGCGTCCCCATGACGCTGGACCCGCTTTGACCGCCCGCGCGGCGCATCCCTTACTGATTCCACATTTCCTGGAACATCCATGAGCAACAGCAATTTCGGTCCCTACCGCATCCGCAAGTGGTATTTGCAGATCGACGACACCCTGGCTACTGAAACCGGCGAACCCGCCGACGGCGAGCCGCTGCGCAAGATCGTCATCGCGGCCGCGCTGCACAACCCCTACGCGGGGCGCTTCGAGCGCGACCTGTCGGGCTACGTCGAACCCTCGGGCATGCTGGGCGAGGAATTCGGCCGGCGCATCATCGCCGCGGCTGGCGGCCAACCGCTGGAAAGCTACGGCAAGGCCTGCGTGGTGGGCACCGACGGCGAGTACGAGCACGGCAACGCGCTCCTGACCACCATCTTCGCCGAGCCCGTGCGAGCAGCGCTTGGCGGCGGCAAGGCCTGGGTGCCTTCCACCGGCAAGCGCGGCGGCCCCGGCACCGTCATCGACATTCCGCTGGCGCACAAGGACGCGCTCTATGTCCGTTCCCACTACGACAGCGTGACGGCACTGTTCGGCGACGCGCCCAACCGCGACGAAGTGCTGATCGCCTTCGCCTTCGCCACCCGCGGCCGCCTGCATGCGCGCCTGGGCGGCATCCCGGCCAGCGAAATCCAGGGCAAAGACGGACTCTGCTGAAAGGAAGCGCACATGCAACGCCGCGACACCGAAATCGCCGTCAACGGCATGACCCTGCACCTGACCGAGTGGGGCCCCCAGGCAGGGCGTCCGCTCTTCATGCTGCACGGCATCCGGGGCTACGCCGAGACCTTCGCCGGCATCGCGCAGGCCTTGCAGCCGGACTTCCGTGTCCTGGCCTATGACCAGCGCGGCCGCGGCGCCAGCAGCTGGGATCCGGGGCGCAACTACTACACCGACGCCTACGTCGACGACCTGGCGAGCGTGGCCGACGCGCTGGGCCTGGACCGCTTCGATCTGCTGGGACATTCGATGGGCGGCATCGCGGCCATCGTCTTTGCCGCCCGCCATCCGCAGCGCGTGCGGCGCCTGATCGTCGAGGATGCGGGACCCGCCGCCTTCGAAGGCAGCGCGGGCGCGGCGCGCATCCAGCGCGAGCTGCGCGAAACGCCCGAATCCTTTCCCGACATCACCGCGGCGCGCGAATACCTGCGCGCGCTGCGGCCCAGCGTGACCGAAGCCGCCCGCGAGGAACGGCTGCGCCACATGCTGAAGGAGGACGGGGCGGGCGGCTGGACCTGGCGCCACGACCATGCGGGCATTGCCGCGACCCGGCTTGATCCCGATCCGGCGCGCGTGGTGGACCTGTGGCCGCAGGTCCAGGCGCTGAGCTGTCCGACCCTGGTCGTGCGCGGCGGGCGCTCGGACTACCTGCAGGCCCAGACCGCCCGCGACATGGCGGCGCGCAACCCGAACGTGGAATGGGTCGAGATCGAAGGCGCCGGCCATTACATCCACGACGACCGGCCGGCCGCCTTCGAGCAGGCCGTCGGCGGGTTCCTGCGGCGCGCCTGAGGCGAGCCCAAGGCGCAACCCGCCAGGCACAAGACAAGAATCCAAGGGAGAGCCGAGATGGCGCATATCGTAGAAGTGCCGGTGCTGGTTGTGGGCGCCGGGCCGGTCGGCGTGACGCTGGCCAATCTGCTGGGCAGCTATGGCGTGGAAACGCTGGTGCTGGAACGCAACCAGGACGTGCTGGACTATCCGCGCGCGGTGGGCCTGGATGACGAGGCCATGCGCACGTTCCAGAGCGCGGGCCTGGCCGATGAGATGCTGCGCGACATGATCCAGAACGTGCCCATGCGCATGTACACGCGGACCAAGCGTTGCTTCGCCGAGATCCTGCCGGCCACGCGTGAGTTCGGCTGGTATCGCCGCAACCTGTTTTCGCAGCCGCTGGGCGAGCGCACCCTGCGCGCCGGGCTGCGGCGCTTTCCCCATGTGGCGCTGGAACTCGGCACCGAGCTGCTGTCGCTGACGCAGGACGAGCGCGGCGTCTCTGTGCGGGTGCGCGATGCCAAGGGCGCCGAGCGCGAGATCCGCACGCAATACCTGCTGGCCGCCGACGGCGGGCGCAGCACGGTGCGCGAGCGCATCTTGCAATTGCCCTTCGACGGCAACACGCATCCGCGCAAATGGGTAGTCATCGAATGCGACCAGGACCCCCTGGACGCGCCCTACACGGCGCTGCATTGCGAGCCGCGCCGCCCCTATGTCTGCCTGCGCCTGCCTTACGGCCTGCGGCGTTGGGAGTTCATGCTGTTTCCCGGTGAGGACGGCGAGCAGATGCTGCAGCCCGAAAAGGTGCAGGAACTGCTGCGCCACCACGTCGCCGATCCGACCAGGCTCAACGTCATTCGCGCACGGGTCTATACGCACAATTCGCGGGTGGCGCGCAGCTTCGTCTCGGGCCGGGTCTGCCTGGCGGGCGACGCCGCGCACCTGACTCCGCCCTGGATCGGCCAGGGCCTGAACGCCGGCCTGCGCGACGCCTTCAACCTGGCCTGGAAGGTGGCCTGGATCGTGCAGGGCCGCCTGGACCCGGCCGCCTTGCAGAGCTACCACGACGAACGCCACAGCCATGCCCGCGCCATGATTTCGCTGGCCGACATGTTCGGCGCCATGCTGTCGCAGACCAATCCCGTGCTGGCGGCGCTGCGCGACACGTTCTTCCTGTCGATCCGGAACATTCCGAAAATCCGCGACTATGTGCTGCAGATGAAGTTCAAGCCCATGCCGCGCTACAGCAGCGGCGTGGTAGGCGACAGCGCCGACAGGACGCAGCGCGAGTGCATCGGCCGCATGTTCATCCAGCCGCTGGTGGAAGGCGAGGACGGCGCCACGCTGCGCCTGGATGAAGCGCTGGGCGCGGGCTTCGCCCTGATAGGCTGGCGCCGCGATCCGCGCGCCGGGCTGCCGCCGGCCCTGCGCGCGCAGCTCGACAAGCTGGGCTGCCGCTACGTGGCGGCGCAGCGCGCGCGTAGCGGCTGCGATCCCGACGAGCTGCAGGCCGGGGCCTTGCCCGTGCTGCAGGACACGGAAAACGCGCTGCACTTCTGGTTCCAGCGCACCCGCGCCGACTGGGTGCTGGTGCGTCCGGACCGTTACGTCGCGGCGCTGGGCCGGCGCGAGGACGCGGCCGATGCCCTGGGCCGCTACGCCGCCCGCTTCGTGCCGGGCGCCGCCCAGGCCACAAGCCAGCCCGCGGCGCAGGCAAGCAGTCCGGCACATGCGCCCGGGGCCATGCTGAACGGAGCGCAGCCATGAACGCGCCTGTCCAATCCGGGAACGGCCCGGTCCGCAACGTGCTGTTCATCATGTGCGACCAGCTGCGCGCGGACCACCTGTCCTGTTATGGCGGAGCCGGCGCCTTGCGCACGCCCCACATCGACCGGCTGGCGCGCATGGGCGTGCAGTACGACCGGGCCTATGTGACGTCCGCGGTCTGCGGCCCGTCGCGCGCGTCCTACTACACCGGCCGCTATCCGCTGTCGCACCGCGTCACCTGGAACCGCGTGCCGCATCCGGTGGACGAATGGTGCCTGGGTGAATACCTGGCCCAGGCCGGCCTGCCGCTGCACCTGCTGGGCAAGACGCACTTCGTGCCCGATCGCGCCGGATTGCGGGGCAAAGGCTATTCGGCCGAGGACGAACAGCGTTTCCTGCAAGGCGGCTTCGTGCCCATCGAGCGCTACGACGGCCATTTCGAATTGGCCAAGGACAGCCCTTACCGCCGCTACCTGCGCGAACGCGGCTACGACAGCGAACGGCCCTGGGAAGACTACGTGGTGGGCAGCCAGGCCGCCGACGGCAGCATCGCCAGCGGCTGGCTGATGCGCAACGCGCCGCTGCCTGCCCGCGTGGACGCGGCGGACTCCGAGACGGCCTATCTCACGGACCGCGCGCTGGATTTCATGCAGGGGCAGGGCGACCAGCCCTGGGCGCTGCATCTTTCCTACATCAAGCCGCACTGGCCGTACAAGGCGCCGGCGCCTTACCACGCCATGTACGGCGCGCAAGACTGTGCGCCGCCGGTACGCTCGCAGGCGGAACGCGAGCGTCCGCATCCGGTGCATGGCGCCTACCAGCGGCTGGAAGAGTCGGAGTCCTTCGCCCGCGACGAGGTCTGGCGCAGCATACGGCCGGTCTACATGGGGCTGGTCAAGCAGATCGACGACCAGGTCGGCCGGCTGCTGGACTACCTGGAGAGCAGCGGCAGGCTGAAGGACACGCTGATCCTCTTCACCTCCGACCACGGCGACCACCTGGGCGACCACTGGCTGGGCGAAAAGGAGTACTTCTACGAGAGCGCGATGCGCGTGCCTTGCCTGGTCCATGACCCGGCGCCCGCCGCCGACGCGACCCGCGGCACGCGCAGCGAAGCCTTCGTCGAATGCATAGACATCGTCCCCACGGTGCTGGAGGCGCTGGCGCTGCCGGGGCAAGAGCACCGCATCGAGGGCCGCTCGCTGCTGCCGGGCATCCGCGGCGTGTCGGAGTCCGCGCCGCCCGCGCGCGAGTACGTGGTGGGCAGCCTGGACTACGCCTACCGCGAGGCGCGCCTGTTCCTGGGACGTGGTGAGCGCGAGTGCACCGGTCTCATGGTCCGCGACGAGCGCTACAAATACTTGCATTGGCAGGGCTATCCCGCGCAACTGTTCGACCTGCGCGACGACCCCGGCGAACTGCATGACCTGGGCGCCGATCCGGGCATGGCGCCGGTGGCGGCACGGATGCGTTCCGCACTGCTGGACTGGCACGAAGGCCTCAAGCGCCGCGCCACCGAAACCGACGAGGAAGTACGCGAGCGCACGCATGCGCACGAACGGATGATGGGCATTCTGATCGGCCGCTGGTGAAGCGGACCGGTCCTGATCTGGATTTCCAGCCGCCCGGGTTCGTCCTGGCTCGGAGCGGCAACTCAGTCGCCGGACGCTTCCGGGAAACGACATATACAAGGGGAAGTACCATGGGATCGCCGTACCGTTGTTGTTTGCAACCCGTCTTGTGGGCCGCGCTGGCGCTATTGCCAGCTACCCAGGCCGCGGCCCAATCCTGGCCGTCGGACACCGTGAAGATCGTGGTGCCGTATCCGCCCGGCACCGAACCCGACGTGCTGGCGCGCGACCTGGGCAACCGCCTCTTCAAGGAGAGCGGCAAGACCGTGGTGGTGGAGAACCGCCCCGGCGCCAACGCCATCATCGGCAGCGACTACGTCGCCAAGGCGGCGGGCGACGGCAATACCCTGTTGATGGTGGACCGGCTGGCGCTGGAGACCAATCCCTTTCTATATGCCAAGGTGCCGTACCGTTGGCAGGAAGATTTCAAGCCCGTCACCGACCTGGGCCAGGTCCAGCTGTACGTGGCGGTCAGCAATGCCTTTCCGGCCAAGACCTACAAGGAATTCATCGACTACGCCCGGGCCAATCCGCAGCGCATCAACGTCGGCACCGGCGGCCAGGGCCATGTGAACCATCTGGGCATGGCCATGCTGGCCAGCGCCGAGGGCGTGCAGTTCACCTATGTGCCGTTCAAGGGCGTGGCGCCAGCCATGACAGCGACCATGGCGGGCGACGTGGACAGCGTCATGGCGGGCGGCCTGGCGGTGTCGGAACAGTACAAGGCCGGCAAGATCCGCGTGCTGGTCGCCGGCGCCTCGCAGCGGGCCGCCATGATGCCCGACGTGCCGACGCTGCAGGAGGCGGGCGGCAAGGCCGGCAGCATTCCGTCCACGGTCTTTACCCTGTTCGCCCCGGGCAAGACGCCGGATGCGCTGGTGGCGCGGATCAACCAGGCGGTGACGGCGGTCACGGCGGATCCAGCGTTTCGCCAGACCTACGAAGCGCGCGGCCTGCTGGTGCGCGGCTCCACGCCCCAGGCCACGCTGGCTGCCATGAAGGAAGAGGCCGGCCGCTATGAAACCCTGATCAAGTCGGCCGGGATCAAGCCGGATTGAAGAGCAGGGCGTCCGGGCGCCGCGCGGGCGGCGTCTGGGGCGGGTTGTGGGGCAATGTCGCCCCAGGGGACGGATTGCGCTCCCGCAAGAGGATAAAATACCGGCTCGCGGCTTTTTGACTGGCCATTCCGGCATTCTTCATTCTTGCGCCCGGCGCATCCATAACGATGAAAAAACTGACAGCTGTACTCCTCGCTTCCGCCACCGCGCTGCTCACGGCTTGCGGCCCCAGCGACAATGCGCCCGCCGCCGGCGCGCAGGCGCCTGCCGCCGCCAAGAAGGTCGTGGTCGGCCTGGATGACAACTTCCCGCCCATGGGTTTCCGCGATTCGAACAACCAGATCGTCGGTTTCGACATCGACATGGCCAAGGAAGCCAGCAAGCGCCTGGGCCTGGAAGTGGAGTTCAAGCCCATCGACTGGAGCGCCAAGGAAGCCGAACTCAACGGCAAGCGCGTCGACGTGCTGTGGAACGGCCTGACCATCACCGAAGAGCGCAAGAAGAACATCAGCTTCACCGCGCCCTATATGGCCAACCACCAGATCATCATCGTCGGCAACGCCTCGCCCGTGAAGGCCAAGGCTGACCTGGCTGGCAAGGTCGTGGGCGCCCAGGACGGCAGCAGCGCCACCGACGCCATCGCCAAGGACCCGGTCGCGGCCCAGATCAAGGAAGTGAAGAAGTTCGGCGACAACGTCACCGCGCTGATGGACCTGGCCGCCGGCCGCCTGGACGCCATCGTGGTGGACGAAGTGGTGGGCCGCTACCTGATCAGCAAGCGCGCCGGCGAATACCGCGTGCTGGACGAGAACTTCGGCACCGAAGACTACGGCGTCGGCGTGCGCAAGGACGACACCGAGCTGCTGGGCAAGCTGGACAAGACCCTGGATTCGATGAAGCAGGACGGCACCGCCGGCCGCATCGCCACCCAGTGGTTCGGCGCCAACATCATCAAGTAAGGGGCGGGCGGCGTCCGCGGCCATCCGGCGCGGGCGTCCCGGCCTGTATTTCGCAGCCCGCCGCGGCGCCAAGGCGCCAGGCGGGCTTACTCATGAATCGATCCAGCCCCGGCGTCCACCGACGCTGACGGCGCGAACCCACTGCATGGACTACGTTCTCTCCCTATTGGGGCCATTGGCGCAAGGCGCGAAAGTCACCCTGACGCTGTTTTTCATCACGCTGGCGCTGGCCGTCCCGCTGGGCCTGGTGCTGGCGCTGGTGCGGATCTCCAAATGGCGCCTGGCCAGCAGCCTGGTCAACGGCTATATCTGGCTCATGCGCGGCACGCCGCTGATGCTGCAGATGCTGTTCATCTACTTCGCGCTGCCGTTCGTGCCGGTGATCGGCATCCGCCTGCCGGACTTTCCGGCCGCCGTGGTGGCCTTCGCGCTGAACTACGCGGCCTATTTCGCCGAGATCTTCCGCGCCGGCATCCAGTCGGTGGACCGCGGCCAGTACGAGGGCAGCAAGGTCCTGGGCATGACCTATCTGCAGACCCTGCGCCGCATCGTGCTGCCGCAGATGGTGCAGCGGGTGCTGCCGCCCATGAGCAACGAGACCATCACCCTGGTCAAGGACACCTCGCTCATCTACGTGCTGGCGCTCAACGACATCCTGCGCACGGCGCGCGGCATCGTGCAGCGCGATTTCACGACCACGCCGTTCCTGGTCGCCGCCGCCTTCTATCTCATCATGACGCTGATCCTGACGTGGTTCTTCCAGCACATGGAAAAGCGCTATGCCAAATATGACCAGTAATTCTCCGTCCGCGCGTCCCGTCATGATCGAGGCCCGCGAAATCATCAAGTCGTTCGGCCCCAACCGCGTGCTGGACCGGGTATCGCTCAGCCTGGGCCAGGGTGAAGTGGTCGCGGTGATCGGCCCGTCCGGCTCCGGCAAGAGCACCTTCCTGCGCTGCCTGAACCACCTGGAAACCATCGACGAGGGCAGCATCGAGGTCGAAGGCGAGGCCATGGCCCGCGCCGTGCCGGGCGGACGCAGCCAGTACGCCAGCGACGCCGACGTGCGCCGCATCTGCCGCAAGATGGGCATGGTGTTCCAGTCGTTCAACCTGTTCCCGCACATGACCGTGCTGCAGAACATCATCGAGGCGCCCATCACCGTCAAGGGCATGACCCGCGCCCAGATCGTGCCCAAGGCCGAAGAGCTGCTGCGCAAGGTGGGCCTGCTGAACAAGCGCGACAACTACCCGACGCGCCTGTCCGGCGGCCAGAAGCAGCGCGTGGCGATCGCCCGCGCGCTGGCCATGGAACCGGACATCATGCTGTTCGACGAACCCACCTCGGCGCTGGATCCGGAGCTGACCGGCGAAGTCCTGCGCACCATGAAGCAGCTGGCCGACGAGCGCATGACCATGCTGGTCGTCACCCATGAAATGGGCTTTGCGCGCGAAGTGGCGCACCGGGTCATCTTCATGGACGAAGGCCGCATCATCGAGGAAGCGCCTTCGGCGGACTTTTTCCACGCTCCGCAAGAGGCGCGCAGCCGCGAGTTCCTGGCGCACATGCTCTGAGGCGCCGGCGTCGCAGGAAAAAGCCCGCTCAGGCGGGCTTTTTCATTTCGCAAACACTCCTGTCACCGCCGGGCGATGCCCAAGGACGAGCGGACCGTCTCTGCAATGAGCGCAAAAGGCAGCTTCTGGGCACTGCGCGGGAGCTTGGCGGAAGTGAAGCCGTCGGCCAGCCAGCCCTGCAGGGCTTGTTCCGGACGCTCTTGCGGGGAGGCCGCCGCCACCGCCTTGGGCACGGAGATGGCAAGCAGCAAGGACTCCTTCTTCGCGTAGTACCTGGCGCTGGAAGAAAAGCCTTGTGGTCCGTAGTCGGTGATGCTGCCGCCGATCCACAACTCGACGTCGAGGGTCCGCAGGCCGGCGACGGACAGGTCGGCCAGGGCGGACTTCAGCTTCGGCCGAAGTTGGACGATGCCGGCAAGCCAGGCGACGCCGGCCTCGGGGCCGCCGATTCTGCCACTCAAGGAAACTTCCATCGAAACTCCTGAAAAGGCGCGCCGGTGTACGGGCTGCGTCGCGCTATCGTCGCACGCCAGCGGGCCATGATGGGCGCTTGAGATTAACGCATCACCGAGGTGGTTCCGGGTGCGGACCGGGACGCCACGGGCTAAGATCTGTATCCATGCCGAACACCACCACCGACGCGCACCCGCTGCTCAGGCTGCGCGGTATCTATAGCGAACGCCTTGCGCCCGTCGGCCTGGACCTGGCCGCAGGCGAATGCGCCGCCATCATGGGGCCGTCAGGTTCCGGCAAATCCCTTCTGCTGCGCCAGATCGCCGACCTCGACCCCGGGCATGGCGAAGCGCTGCTTGAGGGCCGCCCGCGCTCGGGCATGCGGGGTCATGAATGGCGCCGCAAGGTCATGTACTGCCAGGCGGAAGCAGGCTGGTGGGACGATCTGGTGCTGCGGCATTTCACGGACCGCGCCCAGGCCTTGGCCATCATGCAACGCCTGGGGCTGTCGCCTGACAAGCTGGACGCGCTGGTGCATGAGCTGTCCACGGGCGAACGCCAGCGCCTGGGCCTGGTGCGCGCATTGGCGCTGGCGCCCCGCGTGCTGCTGCTGGACGAGCCGACCGCCGCGCTGGATCAGGCCGCCACGGACCAGGTGGAAGCGGAGCTGCGGCGCTACCTGGACGGCGGGGCAGCGATCTTGATGGTGACGCACAGCCCGGCGCAGGCGCAGCGTCTGGCGCGCCGTTCCTGGCGCATGGAGCAGGGCAGGCTGGAACCGCTATGGACGTGATCAAACTGCAGGCCTCCGACCTGGCCATTGCCTCGCTGCTGGTGCTGCTCAGCGCGGGCATCTCCTTTGCCTTGCGCCTGAACCTGCAGCGGCAGGTGCTGTGGGCCGCGGTGCGCACCGTGGTGCAGCTGCTGCTGGTCGGCCATATCTTGCGCATCGTGTTCGCGCATGCCGCGCCCTGGCTGACGGCGCTGGTGGTGGCGGTGATGATGGCGCTGGCGGCGCGGGAGGTGGCGGCGCGGCCCAAGGCCAGGTTGACGCAACGCGGCAACGGCTGGGTGGGCGCAATGGCGGTAGCGGGGACCACGGTCATCACGGTGCTGTTCATCCTGAACACGGCGCTGCGTCCGGACCCCTGGTACGACCCGCGCTACACCATCGCGCTGATCGGCATCGTGCTGGGCAGCGTGCTCAACGCGGCCAGCCTGGCGCTGGACGGGGTCTTGTCCGGCGCGCGGCGCGAGAAACTGGCGATCGAGGCGCGGTTGGCCCTGGGCGCGACGGTGCACGAGGCGTTTTCGTCCTTGCTGCGCGAATCTGTGCGGCGCGGCATCGTGCCCAGCATCAATCAGATGTCGGCCGCCGGCATCATCACCCTGCCGGGCATCATGACCGGGCAGATCATCGCCGGCATGGATCCGATCGAGGCCGCAAAGTACCAGATACTGCTGATGTTCCTGCTATGCGGCGCCAGCGGCATGGCGGCGATTGCGGCGGCCTATGGCGCCATGCGCCGCCTGACGGACGAGCGCGAGCGGCTCAGGCTGGACCGGCTGCATCCGACGTAGGCGGCAGGCAAATTTTTTGGAAATTTCATGAAAGCTTGACGCGCGCCTGGCGATACTGCGCGCAATCTTGCATTTTCCTGAACCCTTTCCGGCTCCTCATGCGACTAGCGTCCCGTCCCGAAGCACCTCCGCAGCACATTGCCTCCGTCCAGCGCCGTCTATGGGCGCGCCGCAGTGCCTGGCCCGCCTGGCTGGTGCTGGCTTGCCTGGCCCTGTGGCTGGGGGCGCTGGCCTGGGCGCGCTGGCTGACGCTGCCCGACGAGGGGCGTTATGCCGGGGTGGCCTGGGAAATGCTGCGCAGCGGCTCGCCCATGGTGCCCTTGCTTGACGGCATGCCGTACTTCCACAAGCCGCCGCTGTACTACTGGCTTGCGCAGATCAGCTATGTGCTGTTCGGCGTGCACGAGTTCAGCGCGCGGTTGCCTTCGCTGCTGGGCGCCTGGAGCGCGGGCGCCGCGCTCTACGCCTTCGTGGCGCGCTACCGCAATGCCGCGCAGGCGCGCTGGGCCGTGGTGATCCTGGGCATGATGCCGCTGTTCTTTGGCGCCGCCCAGTTCGCCAATATGGACATGCTGGTGGCCAGCATGATCACCCTGTGCGTGCTGGCGGCGGCCGACACCGCCTTGCGCCGCGCCGCGGGGCGGCCGTTCCGCGCCATGGCGGTGGCCACGGGCGTGCTGGCCGCGCTGGCGGTGCTGGCCAAGGGGCTGATCGGCGTGGCGCTGCCCGGCGCCATCGTGCTGGCCTGGCTGCTGCTGCGCCGCGACTGGCCCGGCGTGCGCGCCTTGCTGTGGGTGCCGGCCTTGCTGGCGTTCGCGCTGGTGGCGGTGCCGTGGTTCTGGCTGATGGAATTGCGCCATCCCGGCTTCTACCAGTACTTCTTCGTCTACCAGCAGTTCGAGCGTTTTTCGCAGGGCGGCTTCAACAACGCGCAACCGTTCTGGTTCTACCTGCCCATCGTGGCGGGGCTGTCGCTGCCGTGGTCGGTGTGGGGCATTTCGATCTTCAAGCCGGCCTATTGGCGCGAGTCCGATCCGCAGGGCCTGCGGCGCCTGATGGCGATCTGGATCGCGGTCGTGATCGTGTTCTTCTCGATTCCCAATTCCAAGCTGATCGGCTACGTGCTGCCGGTGTTCCCGCCGCTGGCGTTCCTGATCTGCGAACGGGTCGCGCCCGCCTGGGCGGACGGCAAACGGCGCGGCGCCTGGATCGCCGTCGGGGTGTCCGCCGTGATCTGCCTGGCCGCGGTCATCGTCGCGTCGTCCAATCCGCGCGGCAGCGCCGGGCCGCTGGCCAGGGAATTGCGCAAGGAAATGCAGCCGCAGGACATCCACATGGCGCTGCATACCTTGCCTTTCGACCTGGGTTTCTATACCCAGGCCAAGGAACCCGCCTGGATCGTCGACGATTGGCAGAACCCCGAGATCCCCAAGCGCGACAACTGGCGCAAGGAACTGTACGACGCCGCCCAGTTCGACCCCGTGATGGGCAAGCGCGTGCTGATCGGCGCCGACGACATGCGCGTGCGCATGTGCGCAGCGGCGGACGGATCGCGCTTCTGGATCTGGGGCCAGGAAGACGACGGCGGACGCTATCCGGTACTCGCCGGCGTGGCGCCGAGGCTGTCCGTCGGGAAGCGGTTCGTCTGGCGCATCGATATCGACGCCGCGTCCCGCCAGCGCATGTGCGCCGGCATGCCGGCGGCGCCGGCGCAGGCCAAACCTTGATTCAAAGATTCGATCATGAGCATTACTGAAGTGTTTTCCTGGCTGACCAGCGAGCAGGGCCTGATGGAGGTGCTGGCGCAGAATTGGGTGCTGGGCACCGCGATCATCGCCGCGGTCATCTTCGTGGAAACGGGCCTGGTGGTGATGCCATTCCTGCCCGGCGATTCGCTGCTGTTCGCCGCGGGCGCGTTCCTGGGGCTGGCCGGCGTCGATCCGGCCATTTCGCTGGCGGCCATCACCGCTGCCGCCATCGCCGGAGATGCGCTGAACTATTCCATAGGATCTTCTCGCTGGGGGCAGAGGCTTGCCAGCAGCCGCTGGATCAAGCCCGATCACATGGAGCGGGCGCGCGCGTATTTCGCGCGCTTCGGCGCGATGACCATCACCGTGGCGCGTTTCGTGCCCATCGTCCGGACTCTGGCGCCGTTCGTCGCCGGCCTGTCGCAGATGCCGCGCCGCACGTTCTACACCTACAACGTCATCGGCGGCATCCTGTGGTGCTCGTCGATGCTGCTGGCCGGCTACTGGCTGGGTTCGATCCCGTGGGTGCGGGCCAACCTGCATTGGGTCTCGGTCATCATCATCGGCCTGTCGCTGATTCCCGTCGCGCTTCAGTTCCTGCAGGTGCGCCAGCTGCGGCACCGCGAAGCGCAGCGCTAGGCGCGCGCAAAGGAAAAGGCCGGCAGCCCTGGGGCTGCCGGCCTTTTTTTGTTGCCGCGCCGAGGCGCGGCAGCGGAGGCTTAGGCGATCGAGGCCAGGGCCTGGTTCAGCGTGGCGCTGGGGCGCATGGCCTGGCTGGCGAGGGCTTCGTTGGGCTGGTAGTAGCCGCCGATGTCGACGGGCTTGCCCTGGGCAGCCTTCAGTTCGGCCAGGATCTTGTCCTCGCCGTCGGCCAGCGCGCGAGCCGGCGCCGCGAACAGGGCAGCCAGTTCACGGTCGTCGGTCTGCGCGGCCACGGCCTGGGCCCAGTACATGGCCAGGTAGTAGTGGCTGCCGCGGTTGTCCAGGCCGCCGACCTTGCGCTCGGGCGACTTGTTCTCGTCCAGGAACTTGGCGGTCGCCAGGTCCAGCGTCTTGGCCAGGACCTGTGCGCGGGCGTTGCCGTAGCTGCGGCCCAGGTGGTCCAGCGATTCGGCCAGGGCCATGAACTCGCCCAGGGAATCCCAGCGCAGGAAGCCTTCTTCCAGGAACTGCTGCACGTGCTTGGGGGCGGAACCGCCCGCGCCCGTCTCGAACAGGCCGCCGCCGGCGACCAGCGGCACGATCGACAGCATCTTGGCGCTGGTGCCCAGTTCCATGATGGGGAACAGGTCGGTCAGGTAGTCGCGCAGCACGTTGCCGGTTACCGAGATGGTGTCCAGGCCTTCGCGGATGCGCTTGACCGAGAACTTGGTGGCTTCGACCGGGCTCAGGATGCGCAGATCCAGGCCGCTGGTGTCGTGGTCCTTCAGGTAGTGCTTGACCTTGGCGATGATCTGCGCGTCGTGGGCGCGGTTCTCGTCCAGCCAGAACACGGCGGGCGTCTTGGTGGCGCGGGCGCGGGTGACGGCCAGCTTGACCCAGTCTTGCACGGCGGCGTCCTTGGTCTGACACATGCGCCAGAGGTCGCCGGCTTCGACGGCCTGTTCCAGCAGCACCTTGCCCGAAGCGTCGGTGACGCGCACGGTGCCGGCAGCCGGGATGACGAAGGTCTTGTTGTGCGAGCCGTATTCCTCGGCGGCCTGGGCCATCAGGCCGACGTTGGGCACGCTGCCCATCGTGACCGGGTTGTAGGCGCCGTTGCGCTTGCAGTCCTCGATGACGGCCTGGTAGACGCCGGCGTAGCTGCGGTCGGGGATCACGGCCTTGGCGTCCTGCAGATTGCCTTCGGCGTTCCACATCTTGCCCGAGTCGCGGATCATGGCGGGCATGGATGCGTCGACGATGACGTCGCTGGGCACGTGCAGGTTGGTGATGCCGCGGTCGGAATTCACCATGGCCAGCTGCGGCAGGGTCTTGTAGGCGGCGTCGATGTCGGCGGTGATCTCGGCCTGCTTGTCGGCGGGCAGGGACTGGATCTTGGCGTACAGGTCGCCGATGCCGTTGTTGGGATCGAAGCCGGCTTGCTTGAGCGCGTCGGCGTGCTTGGCCAGCACGTCCTTGTAGAACACGGACACGACGTGGCCGAAGATGACCGGGTCGGAGACCTTCATCATCGTGGCCTTCAGGTGCACCGAGAACAGCACGCCGGTGGCGCGGGCATCGTCGATCTGCGCTTGCAGGAAGGACTTCAGCTTGGCCGTGGACAGCACGGCGGCGTCGATGATCTCGCCGGCCTTGACCGGGGTCTTTTCCTTCAGGACGGTCTTCGCGCCGTCGGCGGCGGTCAGTTCGATCTTGACGTCGCCGGCTTCCGAAATCAGCGCCGACTTCTCGGTGCCGTAGAAGTCGCCTTCGCTCATGTGGGCGACGTGCGACTTGGAGTCAGCCGACCAGGCGCCCATCTTGTGCGGGTGCTTGCGGGCGTAGTTCTTGACCGACAGCGGGGCGCGGCGGTCGGAGTTGCCTTCGCGCAGGACCGGGTTCACGGCGCTGCCCTTGACCTTGTCGTAGCGGGCCTTGACGTCGCGCTCGGTGTCGTTGGCGGGAGCGTCCGGGTAGTCGGGCAGCTTGTAGCCCTGGTCCTGGAGTTCCTTGATGGCGGCCTTCAGCTGCGGCATGGACGCGCTGATGTTGGGCAGCTTGATGATGTTGGCTTCGGGCTGGACGGCGAGGGCGCCGAGTTCCGACAGGGCATCGCCCAGTTTCTGGCTGTCTTCGAGGTAGTCGGGGAAGACCGAGATGATGCGGCCTGCCAGCGAGATGTCGCGGGTCTCGACCGTGATGCCTGCGGGCTTGGCGAAAGCCTGGACGATGGGCAGCAGCGAACGGGTTGCAAGCGCCGGAGCTTCATCGGTGAGGGTATAGATAATCTTCGGAGTAAGAGACATGATCCTTGAATCTGTTCGGCAGGCGCTAGGCGCAAACCCGAACATGCTATGCGGCCAGAAGCCGGTAGATGTTGTCGGAGAGTGGGTTGGTTTGGGCAAGCACGCGGACGCGTCCAGGATTTGGCCGGAAGGCGTATACCCAACATGACCGACGCCTGCCCCTTTTTGATTTGGGAAAGTGCGACTGCCACGAACCTTCCATTGTAATACCGCGCTACGCCTGCTGCGCAGCAAAAAACCGCGGATTCGGCCGGGATGTGGCCATAATGGCGCCAAATTAAATGGGGACGCATTTAATCGGGAGCGCCGGGGCCGGTTGGCCGTTTGACAAAGCGCCGCACAAGGAGGAAGCTACGTCCCCATGAATTTCCGCGCCGTCCGCATTTCGCTGATTATTACCATCATTCCTGGAATGGTGGGTTAGCGCGCGACCGCAACAGTCACAGCCACCCGCCCCACGAGGCGGGTTTTTTGTTTCACGATGACTCCAGTACCGCAATTCGCTGGACTACGCCAAGGCTCTATACAGCAAGTTTATCAATCACTTAGGCGAGTTCAACATATGCCGGTGCTTTCCGAAACTTGACCCGGCTTCCCCTCGCGTGGCTCCCATGCGGCTCTTGGAAACCGGGCTCTCCGAGGAGTCATCATGGCGAAGATCAAGCTCACCAAGTCCGCAGTAGATGCGGCACAACCCCAAGACAAGGCCATCGAACTGCGGGACACTGTGGTGCCCGGCTTCCTGTGCAAGATCACCCCGGCAGGCCGCAAGGTGTTCATGCTCCAGTACCGCACGAACGCGGGCGAGCGCCGTAAGCCCGCCTTGGGCCAGTACGGGGAACTGACCGTCGATCAGGCACGCACGATGGCGCAGGAGTGGCTGGCCGAGGTGCGCAAGGGCGGCGACCCCAGTGCGGCCAAGAACGCCGCCCGCAAGGCACCAACCATGAAGGAGTTTTGCCACACCTTCATGGAGGACTACTCCAAGCAGCGTAACAAGCCCAGCACGCAGCGTGGCTATCAGGGCGTCATTGACCGCTGCATCATCCCGATCATGGGCCGGATGAAGGTGCAGGACGTGAAGCGCCCGGACGTGGCGGCGCTGATGAAGAAGCTGGCCTACAAGCAGGCCGAGGCGAACCGTACCTTTGGCGTGCTGCGCAAGATGTTCAACCTGGCCGAAGTGTGGGGGTTGCGCCCTGATGGGACGAATCCATGCCGCCATGTCCCGATGTACCCACCCGGCAAGGAAACCCGGCTTATCGTGGACGATGAACTGGTGCGGATCTTCCGCCAGTTGGAGACGCTGGAAGCCGAAGGACTGGAAAACTACGTCATCCCGCTGGCAATCCGACTGCAATTCGAGTTTGCCGCCCGCCGCTCCGAAATCTGCCCGCTGGAGTGGGGCTGGATTGATCTGGAAAAGCGCCGCGTCGTCTGGCCGGACAGCAAGACGGGCGGCATATCCAAGCCCATGAGCGAGGAAGCCTATCGGCTGTTGTCCACAGCGCCGCGCCGGGAAGGCTGCCCCTATGTCCTGCCGTCGCCGAACGATCCGGCCCGGCACATGACCCACGGTGAGCACTACGGCGGCTGGACGCGCGTGCTCAAGGCCGCTGGCGTGCCGCACGTTGGTACGCACGGTATCCGTCACCGGGCGACGACCGATATTGCCAACTCGGGCGTGCCGACCAAGGTGGGCATGAAGCTCACAGGCCACAAGACCGTGGCGATGTTTATGCACTATGTTCATACCGAGGACAAGCCGGTGCGGGATGCGGCCGAACTGGTGGCGAATCGGCGACTGGCGATTACCGGGGCATCCCGTTCTATGGAGGTGACAGCATGACAAGGAAGACGCCCGTGGCAACACGGAAACCCGCTGCCTTACCGGCTGGCTATGCCGGCATCCACGGCGGCATCGTGGAGCTGCTGGACGCGGCGCGTCAGGCGGCGGCGCGCAGTGTCAACGCGCTGATGACGGCCAGCTATTGGGAGATTGGCCGCCGGATCGTCGAAGCCGAGCAGAAAGGCAGACGGCGGGCCGGTTATGGCGAGCAGTTGATGGCGCGGTTGTCCGCCGATCTCACGGCGCGCTTTGGGCGCGGGTTCAGCCCGGATAACCTGGAGAACATGCGGCGCTTCTTCGTCGCTTATCCCCTTGAGGCAATTTCCGAGACACTGTCTCGGAAATCTGGAGACGGACTGCCCATCGAGAATTCCGAGACAGTGTCTCGGAAATTCGACCTCTCCGAACTGGCCCAGGTCTTCACCCTGCCATGGTCGGCCTATGTCCGACTGTTGTCAGTCAAGGATGACCATGCCCGCCAGTTCTACGAGGCCGAGGCGCTGCGCGGTGGTTGGAGCGTGCGCCAGCTTGATCGACAGATCGGCAGCCAGTTCTACGAACGCACTGCCTTGTCCAAGGATAAGGCGGCGATGCTGGTCAAGGGTTCGGTAGCCAAGCCCGAGGATGCCGTCGCGCCCAATGACGCCATCAAAGACCCGTATGTGCTGGAGTTCCTCGACCTCAAGGATGAGTATTCGGAATCTGATCTGGAAGCGGCATTGATCCAGCGTCTGGAAGATTTCCTGCTGGAACTCGGGGAAGGCTTCACCTTCGTCGGGCGGCAACGTCGGTTGCGTATCGACCAGACTTGGTATCGGGTCGATCTGCTGTTCTTTCATCGCAAGCTACGCTGCCTGGTCATTATTGACCTGAAATTGGGCAGTTTGACCCATGCCGATGTGGGGCAGATGCATATGTACTGCAACTATGCCAAGGAGCATTGGGCCTACCCGGACGAGAACCCGCCGGTGGGCCTGATCCTGTGCGCCGACAAGGGCCATGCCCTGGCGCGGTATGCGCTGGATGGCTTGCCGACTAAGGTGATGGCGGCGAACTATCGCACCGTGCTGCCGGATGCGGAGTTGCTACAAAAGGAACTGGAGAACACGCGGCGTCTGCTCGAATCACGTAGACCGGTACCTCACAATACGCCCAGCGAAAACTAGGGCAGTTGCAGCGTGACGCTGCCACGCTTAGCTAGCGACGCTTGCTCCGCCCTGGCCACGGCAACTCACCAGTTAATTCCGGTAGGCCGCCATCGTCCTCCACTCGCACGCCGAAGCGGTTCACTTCGATCTCCGGCAGGTCTTCACTGTCAAACCATAGTAGTGAAATGGTGGTGTCGGTACGTGCGTAGTGCCTCGAAAGCTCCCAGAGATCAAGACCTTTTTCCCAGTTATCGAACCATACATCCTGGGAAATCTCCCCCGTATCGGTGGCGTTGACCCCTGAAGATCTGATTCGGTGCGCTACCGAGCCAGCCGGGATCACCGACTTGGGTGATATCCAGGCCCCAGCTTGTCTCAAAGACGTGGAGCGTGCTGCATACCGTACTGCGCCACGCTCCATGGTGACGAAGGCACACGGAACATCGCTGAGACTGGCGAATCTCGACGCAGCCGCGGGAAATGAAGTGCCAAACAAATCGGCCATGCGCTGGATAAGGTCCAAGGAAGGCTCTTCCTTGGGAACGACAGAAAGCCATCGCTGATAAGGCATCAGCAGTTCAGCGGCAAATGTGTCGCAGGCGATCTCGTTGGGATGCCGTTTGGCATAAGACCAGGACGGGACTTCCTCGTGACTCGATTCTAGGTCGAGCACGATATGCGCTATCTCGTGGCAAATAGTGAAACGCTGGCGTTCCTCAGTCTCCAGGGAGTTCACGGTGATTATGTGCTTCCCGTTCGGCTTGGTAATGGTATAGCCAGACTCTCCTTCGCCAAGCTCATCTTTCTTGACCTTGGCATTAGCAGCGGTCACATAGGGAGACAGGTCTCCTCGGATGTTAGAAACATCGACTTTCGCAATGAACGCGCGTGCTTTCTGTCTGACATCCGATTCGTCCATGTTCAATCGTCCTCGTCGTCGTCCTCAAGGGCCTTTTTGATCCGGGTAATCAATGTGGCGGGATCAGGCCTTGCGTTACCCCGATGCCTGACGCCGGCCGCCATCGTAAATACGTCGATACCAATAGACGAATCTTGTAGCACAAATTCGACGAGGTTCGGGTCGGCGTCCGCATGGTCAACCAGCCAAGTTACGAGTGCAGCATCTCTCTCCGTCGGCTTAAGAACCTTCAATAGCTTTTCAATCAGGTCTTGGGAGGGGTTTGTTTTTTCGCCAGTTTCGAGGCGGTAGACGTATGCATGGTCCACTGACGATAGCTGCCCAATTTCACGCAGGGAAAGGGTTCTGCGTTCGCGTAGCGTCTTGATAGCGACGCCCAAGCCTGTTTGTGGCATGAGTTCTGATCCTTGCGTTGCGGGGGAAGGCCGTAGCCCTCTGTTGCATCAACCCCACATTCAGTCGAGTCCAAAGGCGCATGTTGCGCAGGTGTTGCGCCAGCGCACATGCTCTGATACATTGTTGTCTAGCCAGACAACGGAAGCGGATTTTTCGCCTGCTACAGGTTGGATTGGCTTGGTCTTCCTGTTGTCTGCATGAGCAACGTATTGTGCTACAGCGGGCGGCCATTGACAACCCAGCCGGCTGGCTGGGACTTCCATAGTTCCATTGTAGGAGTGCCATCATGGCCGGAAAAAATCAGCATGTTGTTCCTCATCAAGACGGTTGGGCCGTTAAAGGCGCCGGCAACGAGCGGGCGACCTCTGTGCATGACACGCAGCAGCAAGCAATAGATGCAGCGCGGGATATTGCACGCAACCAGAAGTCCGAACTCGTCATCCATCGTCCAGATGGCCGTATCCGTGACAAGGATAGCCACGGCAACGACTCCTTTCCCCCGAGAGGTTAAGACGTCATGACTGACATCCCTACCTACCATGTGCTCGCCCTGTCGGGGGGAGGCTATCGCGGCCTTTATACGGCCACGGTTCTTGCCGAGCTTGAAGCCGTGCTGGGCCGGCCTATCGCTTCCCACTTTGACCTGATTTGTGGCACATCGGCAGGAGGGATGTTGGCTTTGGGACTGGCAGCGGAAATCCCCGCCAGCGAACTCAAAGCACTGTTCGAAGACGAAGGCAGCCGCATCTTTGGTTGCCGCAGTCTTTCAAGACGGCTTCTGGGATTCTGGCTGACTGCAAAACATGATTCGGCAGGGTTGCGGGAAGTGCTGACCGAACGCTTCCAGGGAACCACCGTAGGCGACCTGAAGCATCGTGTTCTTGTACCAGCAGTCAACTACTCGACAGGTCGCGGACAGTTTTTCAAGACACCTCACCACCCTTCCTTTGAATTTGATCACCGCATGAAGATCGTCGATGTTGCGTTGGCGACCGCTGCCGCGCCCGTCTACTTTCCGCTGGCGCGCAACGACCGCGGTGTCTTCGCGGATGGCGGACTGGTAGGTAATGCCCCCGGCCTGTTCGGATTGCATGAAGTCAACACGTTCCTGGCACCGAAACAGGATGTGCGGATTCGGGTTCTTTCCATCGGCACGATGACGATTGGTGCGACCGTCCGTGGCGGCGCTAGCCTTGACCGAGGATTCGGTAAGTGGCGCGGAGGACTCTTCGATCTGGTGATCTCCGCCCAGGAATCGTCCGTGGACTACATGCTGAGGCAGCTGTTGGGGAACAACTACTTCCAGATCGACGACAAGGCAACGCCTGATCAGAGCAAGGACGTGAAGGCGCTGGATCGGGTTTCCATTGGCGCCACGAATACGCTCAAGGATCGTGGCAACCACGCGGCCCAGCGCGCGCTTGGCGATCCTCTTTTTCAACCATTTCGGGCGCACCAGGCCGGCGCCCCCATTTTCTATCACGGCCCCAACAAGAATGTACCGGAGGCCGCATGCTGAACCTGAGCCCGCTTTTCTTTACCACTGTTGACGACGAATCCTGCATCCATGATGAGCTGGATTTGACGCCTGAACAGCGTACCAAGATCGCCAGTGCACGGACGGATGTCAGAAGCTGCCTACGCACGGGCATTCCTCGTGTGATGAGAGCTGGCGGATACACAGAAGACGTACCGCAGCCGCGCTTCTTTACGCAGGGGTCGTGGGCATACAAGACGCTGAACTCGCCGGCACAACGTCCGCAGCAGGCGGATGTCGATGATGGTTGCTATCTACCAATGAGTTTCGTCTCGCAGACGCAGCGCCCCAGCACAGCGGCAACAGTTTTCTTTACTGCTGCGGAAGAGGCGTTAAGGCCGCTGGTCGAAGAAAAGGGGTGGAAGCTTGTCACTGACAAGCCGACTTGCATTCGCATTGTCATTGCTGCCTATGCCCACATTGACATCCCACTATATGCCATCCCCGATCAGGAGTTCGTGAATCTGGCCGAGGCCTCAATGAGGCGATATGGCTACGACTCGGTGATGGATGCCATTATCAAAGCGGAGCGAGATGCGTGGACGGCATTACCGCGCGACAAGGTTTTACTTGCCCATCGTGAATGCAATTGGATGCCCTCTGATCCTAGGCCTGTAAAGGAGTGGTTCCTGGGCGAAGTGGAAGCTAAGGGGGAGCAGTTCCGCCGCGTGGTTCGTTACTTGAAGGCATTCCGCGATTGGAGGTGGTCCAGCGGCGGGCCCTCTTCGATCCTGCTGATGGCCGCCGCGGCTCCGCTATTTGAAAAGCGTGATCGGCGCGACGACCTCGCGTTGCTAGATGTCGTCGCGGCACTACCGGCCCGATTGCGTGCGGGGGTGAACAACCCCGTGGATGAATCCGAATCGCTTACGGTACGGCTGGGCAAAGCCGGTGTCGAAGAAGCTGCAAAGGCGTTCGAAGAATTTGAGAAGGTGCTTCGTGGCGCAACCGACGCCAGCAGCCCTTCACAAGCTTGCATCTGGATGCAGGGCGAATTCGGCCCGCGTTTTCCGAATGAGCCGGATCGGGTCAAGGTGGTATCCATCGTTGCCACCATCGCCGCCGCTCCCGCCGCCGCTGGTCCGAGCGAACTCGTCGGACGAACGAAGGCCGGATGAGCGGCGCCATAGCGGTCGCAAACGTGATCGAGGCCTTTGAGCAGCAAGGCTTCGCGTTTGTTGGCAAGACGGATGACGGCTGGTTCAGGCTGCACGGACAGTTGATCCCGCCCCAATTGGGCAAGGGCTATCCGTGCGAGGTTCAGCTCGATCCGACGTTCTTCGACTTACCTCGCATCCGGCTGCTGGAAATCCCCTCCGAACTGCCAGCTGCGGTTCCTCATCTTGGCGCAGATGGCGGGCTTTGCTATCTCGCCAAGGGCACGGTCGTCCTGGACATCTACGATCCTGTCGGACAGTCGCTGGCATGCCTGCAACGCGCGGCCGTCTTGTTCGGGCAGATCCTGAAGGGGGAGATGATCGAAGATCTCGCGGAAGAGTTCTTCGCCTACTGGCACGGTGGGCTTTGCTTCGTGGACATGCAAAGCGAGGATTTGGGGCGGCAGAACTGCATCGTCGCGCAGGCCAATGGGAATCCCTTGTGGTTCATCACCGACAACGAAGATCGAACAACAGAAAAACTGAAGTCGCTCGGCTACCAAGTCACCGATAGAACGGTGCTGACTTACCGGGTAAAGACGGGTGCTCAACCCCGTCCTCTGACCAGCCATTGGCCTCCTGAAACAGTGAGGGATATCTTGGCATGGCAAAGCACCCTTGACCCTCGGTGCCGGCGCAAGATTCACGAACGCATCAAGGAAGGAGAAAGGAAAAAGGCCAATGGCGTTCTGATCGTCGTCGAATCCCCGTTGATGACGTATGGCTTCGTGGTTCTCTATGACCGCCAACGTCCTGTGCAAAAGAGCAAGCTCGCAGATCGCAGGGATTCCAGCTATGGATTGAAGGTGATACCCATCTCAATGGTCAGAATAGATGATCGCTACCTTGCCCAGCGGAACATGCCTAAGGCAAAGACGCTTGCAGGTAAGAACCTGGCCGTCGTGGGATGCGGCACGATCGGCGGATATCTGTCGGACATGCTGGTCAAGGCCGGGGCGGGGACAGGCGGCGGAAAACTCACGTTAGTGGACTTCGACTGCCTTCTCCCGCAGAACATCGGGCGCCATCGCTTGGGATTTCCAGATCTGCTGTCTAACAAAGCCGAGGCTATGGCGAAGGAACTGAACCGCTTGGCGCCAGGGGCCAAGATTCGTTCTCTTCCCGTTGATGTCAGGCAGGCCCAGTTGGGAGAACTGGACCTTCTCATAGATGCCACCGGGGAGGAATCCCTCGGGCATTGGCTGTGCGGCCACTATCCACCACCTACGCCCATGCTTTCGGTCTGGATAGAGGGGCCGGGTACGGCTGTCCGCGCACTATTGAGAACGCACGCATCTGGTGCTTGCTACCGATGTCTTTGGCATAGCAATAGAAGAGGTGAACTCCGCTCTACAGTTGATCCTCTTCCTGCCATCTTGGCGGGGCACGGATGTGAGGGCTTATACGTGCCGTTTCCTGCCTCGGTGTCGGTGCATGCTGCCAGCCTGGGCGCAGAGATGGCGCTTGATTGGGTTAACGGCGTCCATTCCCCCGCACTTCGAACGAGGGTCATCGACCGTACCCAGCAATCTGCCACGCCCGACTGTGATCCGCTGCGGAACCCGGAATGTCCTGTATGCAATTCATGAGTTCTTGGGCCACTGGCGACAGGAGGACGTTGCTGCATTTTACGGATTCCGCACTGGAGACTTTTTGCCAGCATATTCAGGTTATTGATACCGCCTGTGAAGCTGGTGGAATTCTGCTTGGTTCAGTTCATGGGGCTCACATGATTATCGAGGAAGCAACGGCCCCTACGGAATATGACAAACGATTCAGATGTCTATTCGAGCGTATGCCCTTTGGTCACGAATCTATTGCCCTGGCGCGATGGACGGGGAGTAACGGGACCATCCGCTACTTGGGGGAATGGCACACTCATCCAGAGGATCATCCTCACCCTTCTGGTCTGGATAGATCGGAATGGAACCGCTTATCAGCGAAGCGTCGGGACAAGCGGCCAATGATTGCTGTCATCGTCGGACGAAAATCTCTATACGCCGAATTGGTGCCGAAATCAGGCCGAGGTTTGGTACTCGCTCCCGTGGAGTAGCGCACAATCAATCCAGTGCGTCCCGGCGTGCAGCCGTCGGGTTCACGGGCTGCGCCCCGCGCTTCGTGCCGAATCGCGGCTATTCGGCTTTGACCCCTGACGCCTTCGGCCCTGACGGGCCTGCGCGCTCCGCTTGCACAAGGGCCAGTGTGTGCAATGGGAGGGTGTAGGCGGTCTTGCTGTTCCCTTCACTGTATCACGGCGTTCTCGCCGTCAATGACTGCGCGTGCTCGCACGCTTGCGGCCTGATGGCCGTCTCCGATCCCTGACTGCTTGCGCTGCGCCGTGCTCTCCACGGTTCCGGGCAATTCCGCCCGAGCAACCGGAGCACGATCATGTCGCAACTGTCCTTTTCCTCGTTCGATTCCTCGCTGATGGTGCGTGACGCGCAGGGGCGCTACCTGCTCGCGACTGCCGAGCAGATTCTGGAGGCCGCGCGCCAGGCCATCGAGCGCAAGATGCAGCGTGGTACTTCGTTCACGTCGCCGGCGGCGGTCAAGGAGTACCTGTGCGCCAAGCTGGCCGGCTTCGAGCATGAGGTGTTCGCGGTGCTGTTCATGGACACGCAGCATCGGCTGATCGAGTACGCCGAGATGTTCCGAGGCACCATCGACGGCGCATCGGTGTATCCGCGCGAGCTGGTCAAGGAGGCGCTGCGGCTCAACGCGGCGGCGGTCATCGTGTCGCACAACCACCCGAGCGGCAATCCCGAGCCGAGCGGTGCCGACAGGACGCTGACCCAGCGGCTCAAGGAGGCGCTGGGGCTGGTGGACGTGCGCGTGCTGGATCACATCATCGTTGCAGGCACCGACACCACATCGTTTGCCGAACGTGGCCTGATCTGACGAAGGGGGCTTCGGCCCCTTTTTGCTGCGCCGTGCTACTCGGTTCCGTTGCGCTCACGCTGACGGAGGCGCTTCACGTAGGCTTCGTCCACCAGTTCGTCGGGGCCGAGATCCAGTGCGCAGTTCGCCAATGAGGCCAATGTCCGATCGGTCAGCTTGAACGCCCTTGGCAGTTGGCCGTAGTTCTCCGTGCTGTTTTCCTCGATCGAAGCGAACAGTGCCTTGAAGAAGTCGGCCTTGGAGGGACGGGTCGCCGCAGTGGCGGCGGCCGTCAGTGGGTCTGTGGCCGCCATCTCCGCCTTCTCAGCATCCGATGCCAGTTCGCGCATGAAGTCGCCCAATGAGGGCCAATACTTCAGATCGAACTGGCCCCGGAGGGCATCCAGCTTCTCTTGTACATATGACTGGAACAGGTAGTTGTTCTGGGATGCAGCCTCGATCACGTCGCCAACGTGATAGTGGGTTTCGCTGCTGAAACCCGAGGTGTTGTGCAGATCGGTGCGTTGATCCAGCAGTTCTGCCAACTCATTCGCCTTTCTCGCGATTTGCTGATTGACGTTGGTGAGGTCGTTGCGGGCGGTGCGCGCCTTCAGCATCTTCTGTGGATTCCAGAAAGCGGCAGTGCTCAACACAAGGCCGAGAAAGACCTGGAGCGCCGGAGGCCGGGCGTGGAGCTTTCCATGCAATTCATCGTAGGCGTCTTTCAATTCGACGCCACGCGCCAGCAGGCGATCCGCGACCGCGTTCTCGCTGGGCAGGATGTGGTGCTCGATGTTGTACTGCTTTCCCTCCAGGAGGAGGTCTTCGCAGGCTTGCTGCGGATTCACGGTTTGAGACGAACTCACGGTCTGTCCTTGATGTTTTAGATGCTTCACAGCGTATTGAACCCTGCCTGATTTGTCGGTACCCGAGCGACTGTTGATGAACCGGCTCTGAGGTACCCACGCCAATGCAATCCGGGCGTCCCCGGCCCCCTGGGAGATGGCCGGTCGCGCTGTCGTGCGCGTGGCGCATCGAGCCGCCTGCGGCGTCTCGCCCCTGACGGGCTTCCATCGTTCCCTCGCTCCGCTCGGCTGACGCCTTCGGCCCGGAATCCTCGATCCGGGCCTGCGCGCTTGCGCTTGCGTGCAGTTCAGCACACGGGGACGGCCGTTGCCATGTCCAGCCGTCTCCCCTGACTTCATCACCTTGTCCGCGACTGTAGCCCGTGTCCGCGTGCCGTCAAGGCGCGCCAGGCCGTGTCCTCGGCTGCGCCTGCGGGCCGCACCTACCTGACGCTTTTCTCCTTGACGGCCCACGTCCGTGGGCTCCTGACCGTCGCGGGCGATGAACTCAGGAAAGACGGTGGCAACAGGGCCAACCGGGTTCCTCGTGCCAACCGCACCGAACAGCCGAAAGGCTGGGCTCCGAATCTTGGAATCCGGTGTGCGGTGTGAACAGCAAACCCTTTTCGTCAGGAGAAAGATCATGCAACTCGCATCCCGTTTCGCTTCCCGTTCCCCCTCGCTGCGCAGCGACTACCCGCTGACCGATGACCAGATTCACCGCGTAGCGCCGTCCATCTTCGCGGACGCGCCGCATGAAAGCCGTTCGCAGCGGTACGCCTATATCCCCACCGCCGCCGTGCTGGCCGAGCTTCGCAAAGAAGGGTTCCAGCCGTTCATGGTTTGCCAGACTCGCGTGCGCGATGAAGGCAAGCGCGAGCATACAAAGCACATGCTGCGCCTGCGCCACGCCAGCCAGATCAACGGCGCGGAGGCTAACGAAATCGTGTTGCTCAATTCCCATGACGGGACGAGCAGCTATCAGATGCTGGCCGGAATGTTCCGGTTCGTGTGCAGCAATGGCCTTGTGTGCGGCGACACCGTGGCCGATGTGCGCGTGCCCCACAAGGGCGACGTTTCCGGGCATGTCATCGAAGGCGCTTACGAAGTCTTGCGCGGCTTCGACCGGGTGAAGGATTCCTGCGATGCCATGCGCGCGATCACGCTGGACGAAGGCGAGGCCGAAGTGTTCGCCCGCGCCGCGCTGGCCCTCAAGTACGACCCCACCGACAACAAGCCCGCGCCCATCACCGAATCACAAATCCTGATGCCGCGCCGGTTCGACGACCGCCGCCCGGACTTGTGGAGCGTGTTCAACCGCACCCAGGAAAACCTGACCAAAGGCGGCTTGCATGGCCGCAGCGCCAACGGACGCCGCCAGCAGACCCGCCCGGTGCAGGGCATTGATTCCGATGTGCGCCTCAATCGCGCCCTCTGGATGTTGGCCGATGGCCTGCGCCAGTTGAAAGCCTGATTCCCCACGCGGCAGGGGCAGGCAGCAGCCCTTGCCGCTTTCTTCGCTGCTGCATCCCTGAACCGATAGGAGTTATCACCATGAACGCCGTTACCCAAACCGAAGCCCGCGCCCTCAATACCGCCGCCGCTATCCCGCTGGAAGCCGCCGACCCGACCAAGAACCTGATTTTGGTTCCCCTGTCGCGGCTGGTGTCGCGTCCTGCTGGCCGCAACGTGCGCAAGACCCCGCGCATGTCCATTCCCGAACTGGCCGCTTCTATCCAGCGGGTCGGCCTGCTGCAAAACCTCATCGTCATTGCCGCCGCCGATGGTGAGCATTACGAAGTGGTGGCCGGTGGCCGCAGGCTGGCCGCGTTGAAGCTGCTGGCGAAGAAGCGCCGCATCAGCAAGGAATGGGACGTGCCTTGCCTGCTGGTGGCCGATGGCACCGCCCGCACGGCCAGCCTCACCGAGAACGTGCAGCGCGAAGCCATGCACCCGGCAGACCAGTTTGAAGCCTTCGCGGCGCTGGTGGCCGAAGGCCGACCCATCGAGGACATAGCCGCCGATTTCAGCGTGTCCCCGCTGGTGGTGCAGCGCCGCTTGAAGCTGGCGAACGTCTCGCCCCGGCTGCTGGCCGACTACCGCGCAGAAGCCGTGAGCCTTGACCAGTTGATGGCCCTTGCCATCACCGACGACCACACCGCACAGGAAAGCGCCTTCTATGACGCGCCGACGTGGCAGCGCAACCCTTCCCAATTGCGCGACCGCCTCACCGAGCGCGAAATCGACGCCTACCGGCATCCGCTGGTGCGGTTCGTGGAACTGGACACCTACGAAGCCGCAGGCGGCGGCATTCGCCGCGACCTGTTCGCAGAAGGCGATGCGGGCGTGTATCTGACCGATGCCGCGCTGCTGGAACGGCTGGCGCAAGACAAGCTGGCCGGTATGGCCGCCGAGGTGAAGGCCGAAGGTTGGGCATGGGTGGATGCCACGCCCGCCGTGACCCATGCCGACCTGCACGCCTTCCAGCGTGCGCCGAGGGAACGGCGCGAACCGCGCAAGCGCGAAGCGCAGCGCATCGAAAAGCTGCAAACCAAGCTGCACGAACTGGCCGCAGCCGTGGATGACGCGCTGGATGCCGAGGACGAAGAAAAGGCCGATGCCTTGCAGGAAGAAGGCGAATCCGTAGGCGAGCAGTTGCAGGCGCTGGAAGATGGCTTGCAGGACTTCGGCGCGACCGTGAAGGCCGCAGCCGGTGCCATCGTCACCATCGACCGTAACGGGCAGGCCGTGATTCATCGCGGGCTGCTGCGCGAAGCCGAAGCGAAGGCGCTGCGCACGCTGGAACGCCTGCGCCAAGGTTTCGGCAGCGAAAGCGAAGCCGGGAACGACGACGAAGGCGAAGACGACGAGCAGCCCAAGACCGCCGCCATGTCCGATAAGCTGGCGCAGCGGTTGAGCGCCCACCGCACCGCCGCGCTGCAAATCGAAGTCGCCCGGCATCCGCAAGTGGCGCTGGCCGCGCTGGTGCATGGCATGGTGCAGACTGTCTTGCAAGAAAGCCATTACGGCCACGACCTGCCGCTGGGCGTGAGCCTGAAAGTGCAAGACCGGCTGGAAGGCATCGCCCCGGACATACCGGATTCGCCCGCCGCCGTCGCGCTGCGCGAGTTGCAGCAGGTAGCAGGCGAAGGCTTGCCGGAAGACAGCGCCGAACTGTTCGCCGTGCTGCTGGCGAAGTCGCAAGATGAACTGGTGCGGCTGCTGGCGGTATGCGTGGCCGTTACGGTGGACGTGGTGACACCCCGCGCCACGCAGCAGCAACCGGGCGCGGAACTGGCGCAGGCCGTGGGGCTGGACATGGCCGCATGGTGGAAGCCCACCAATGAGGGTTATTTCCGGCATGTGCCGAAGGCCACGATTCTGGAAGCCGTGGAGCAGTACGCCCCGGCGCACATCACCCGGCTGGCGAAGTTGAAGAAGGCCGACATTGCTAGCGAAGCCGAACGGCTGGCGGATGGCACCGGCTGGATGCCCGCCGTGTTCAAGGCTGAAGGCACCGACGACACCACGGCGCAGGATGCGCCGCAGACCGTGACGGATGACGAACCGGAAGCCATCGACAACGCCGACGAGCAACAGGCCCACGCACTCGCCGCCTGATCTTCACCATCACCGAGCGCCCCGGTTCCGGCCGGGGCGCTTCGCTGTTCCATCAGCATCGGCACCAGGCCGTACCGCCCTGGTGCCGATAGTCAAAAATCCGGGCGCGGCGGTGGCCGCGCCCGGTTTCGAGGCCCAAAGCCAGAACGCCCCTTCGCCGCCTTCGGGCAGGCGGCGAAGGGGCAGCGCACAAGTGGCCTTGTGCGCGGGAAACCCTCGAAGCCCATAAGTGCGTCGGCGCATAGCGCCGACGACATTCCGAACGCGCCCCGCCGCAATGGGCGGGACTTGTGGGGCTACGCCCCGGCTTGCTGCCGCAGGTTGCACGAAAGCGTGCCGTCCTCGACGCTGGCGGTTCGTCGCCTGTACGTCACGGAGGACGGTTCACCGACACGCCGTCCGGCCCTGCAATGGAGCTTCCACGCCACGCCGCATGCAAAAGGCCGCCTGCAACGTCAGGGGCGCTTTCGCCCTTGTCGCCGGGTGTTGTCCTTGCCCGTGTCAGGGCGCAGGCCGGTGAATCCGTCGCGCGGGGATGCCGAGTCGGCCATGTCTCCATTCGGGAGCGGGCGGCCAGTACGTCCTTGTGTTGTTGTGAATCCTGGCGGTGGCTGGGCTTCATGGCCGCAACCTTGCAGCGAAAACAATTTCCCCTGCGCTGCGCGCATTCCTCGCGGGACAAATTCTTTTCGCTTCCAGTTTCTCCACGGTGTTGCGACCGCTGCGCGGTGCGGCCAGCCCATCCCCCGCCGGACGGATCACAACAAGGACGCACTGGCGCGACCTTGTTCAACCCGAAAGGAGAAATCATCATGGCTAACATCGGCACCTTCACCGCAGAGAAAGACGGCTTCACCGGCCAGCTCCGCACCCTGACCCTCAACGTCAAGGCCAAGCTGGTTCCCAACGACAAGGGCGAGAACGAAAGCGCCCCGGACTTCCGCCTTCAGGCGGCCGGCCACGACTTCGGCGCGGCGTGGAAGAAAACCAGCGAGGCCGGGCGGGATTACCTGTCGGTGGCCATCGACGATCCTTCGTTCCCGGCGACGGTCTATGCCCGCCTGATCGAAGGTGAGAACGGCACGCACGACCTGATCTGGTCGCGCAGCAAACCCAAGGCGGCCTGACAGCCGCCCACCGCGCCCCGCCCATTGCGGCGGGGCGCGATGCTGCTGATCGCAGCACCGCACGCACAGGGTTTCGGTAGTTGCCCGATGCTTGGCATGTCCAGGGCAGGCATTGCATTGGCGATGGTCGGATGGCTCGAAGCCCGTGGCAGCAAGCACAGCATGGCGTGTCGGCGCATTGCGCCGCCGGGCTTTCGGGCTGCGCCCCATGCCGCCAATGGCGTCATGTCCATTCGGCTTCAATCCCTCACGCCTTCGCACCTGGCGGCGCTGCGCGCTCCGCTTGCGGAAATCCAGACGCGCTAGGGCGCGTCGCGCTCTTTCAGCACGGCCTCGAACTCTTGGCGCACCTGCGCCAGCAGTTCATCGACCTTGTGCGCGTCGTCGCCGGCGTAGGCCAGCGTCAACAGCGTCAGCGGATGCACTTCCATGACTTCGCATAGCTCGGTCAGCTTGTGCATGGTCGGGCTTTTCAAGTCGCGCTCCAGCGTACTCATGTAGGTGCGGCTGGACACGTCGGAGAACGCTTCCTGGCTCAAGCCTCGCGCCTTCCTGACTGTCCGTATTGCCGTTGCCAATGAGTGTTTCGCTGTCACTAACTTGGTTTCCCCATAAAAACCAAGATGACAGCCGATTGCGCCCTATAGGGCTACAATCTATAGTGTTCATTAATGGCTGAAAGGCTGCTTTCGTGCTTTTACGGAAATCCGTAATTACGGATTCCGACAGAACCGGGGAATCGCATCCGTGTCTTTCCGGCTTCCTACAATTCCGCTTCTGCGCTTGCGTGCTTCTACGGATGCGATGGCTTGCGCGTCCGTGCTTCCCCACGAAAACAAAGAGACGGTTCGGCGGTTCCGTGCTTCGACGCAGAAGCGCATCCGCGCATCCTCGGTTTCATGGAGGTTCCGGCCATGACCTTGTCGCTTGTCACCACCGACGAGCGCGCCCGGCTGCTGACCCATGGCGCGGCGCTAGCCGCTGGTCAGCGGCTCGACCCGTTGCCCGTGGTGCGGCTGTTCACCCCAGACGCGCATGTGACCTGGCTGCTGGTGTCGCTCGATCCTGCGGATGGCGACACGGCCTACGGCCTGATCGACCTCGGGATCGGAATGCCCGCGCTCGGGACGGTCAAGCTGTCCGATCTGGCTGGCATCGTTGGGCCGCGCGAACTGCCAGTGCGACGGGATCGGTATTTCCAGGCGGTGCGTTCGTTGTCGGAGTACGTCCGGTTGGCGCAGGAGAACAGCGCGATCACGGACTGATGAAAGACAGCATGGCCCGGCCAGCCGAGGCGCATTGTGACTATTTCAGTCTTGGTCAAGACCGTCCAGGTCTCAATCCGCATCCTTGCACCGAAGCGGTGCGACCCTGCTGCAATCGGTCATGATCTTCGGCCTGGACTAAGGCACGGTGTCAAGTGCTGCGCGTCAGTTTTATGACGGTGTGGCCGTCGCATTCAGACGATTTTCGCAACGTGCCGGAGCCAAACGGTCTTGACACCAACATTTGCAGCTTAACCATTCTTGATGACGACCTGATGGCGGTTCGATAGCTCCCGCACGGCGGAATTCGTGGCGACGTTCCTGCTGAATGACAGGAGGTTGCGTCATGGCTGACCCGAGCGCCGAACACTGGTATCCGACAGCGGCCTATCTCTACGTCCTGCACCTGGACGGCCCCGCGTTGGCGTGGGAATACCTGCGCCGTCACCCCGACTACCGCCGCGACTGGCTACGCCGTCGCCGACGACCGGACGCGGCGCAGGCTTGGGGCTTGCGCCTGCTGGAAAACCCGGCCCTGGATGCGCGCGATGCGCATCCGGCCTGGTTCCCCGATCACGATGCTGTCGTGCAGGTTTACCCGGACGATGACCCACCACCCGAAGCCCATGCCTTTGAGTTCTGGCGCGTTCCCGGCCGCAAGCAACTGATCCACGATGGCAAGCGCCTGGTGCTGGTGTCGCACTGGCCCGGCTGCTGCCTGCGGCTCGCGCTCGCGTCGGGCCTGGAAGACGGCATGGCCTACCTCTACGCCACCCGCGCCTGCGCCACGCCCTGCGCGCGCTATCGCACGCTCGCGGCCGAGCTGGACGCATTGGCCGTGGCAACGGTTGCCGCGCCTGCGGCGGCGGCCCGTTCCCGGCCCACGACGGCTGCGGTGCTGGAACTGCACACCTTGCAGGCGCTGGACGCGACCCTGGCGGGCGCGTCCTTGCGCGAAGTCGCTGAAGGGCTGTTCGGCACGGATGCCGTCGCCGCCGACTGGCACAAGGACAGCGCCTTGCGTGCTCGCGTGCGGCGGCTGGTACGTCGTGGCGATGCGCTGATGCGCGGCGGCTATCGCCGCCTGGCACAGCTTCCGCTGCTGCCGTTGCAGTAGGGGGGACGTTTCGCGTCCCCCGCAGATCGTCCCTTAGCAAGAAGCCCCGCTTTCTTGAAAGTGCCTCTATCCGGCCGCGTGGTGTGGCCGGGCTTGATGGAGGTACATCCCATGCGACCCGCTCCCTTGCGGCCTGCCGCCGCTGCTGTCGCTGCGCCCGCGCAGCCCCAACGCTACCTGACCAACGACGAAGCCGCCGACTACCTGCGCCTGTCGCCGCGCACGCTGGAGAAACAGCGCGTGATCGGCGGCGGGCCGAAGTTCCGCAAGTTCGGCCGCCGCGTCATGTACGCCGTGAGCGACCTCGACGCCTGGGCCGATGCGCGCAGCTTCGCGGCGACTTCCGACCCGGAATATGCCGAGCGGCATGCGGGCGACTACCGTGACGGCCGCTGATTTCTGGCTCGCCGGTGGCCATCGCCATGTCCAGCCCATCGCTGCCCCTGCGGCAGCGACCAGCGCAGCAGCGGGAACAGCTCGACCTGTTCCGCGCGCTGCCGGGCGACATGGCGCCGCGCGACAGCCAGGACTTGATGGCCTTTCCGTTCTTCTCGCTCGCCAAGTCGCGGCGCACCGCGCCGATCGACTTCCGCGCCGGCGGCATCACCATCCGCGTGGAGGGCACGCAGGAGCACGGCATCGCGACGATCTGGGATGCCGACATCCTGATCTGGGCCGCCTCGCAGATCGTGGAAGCCCGCGATGCGGGCATCCCGACCTCGCGGCTGATGCAGGTGCGTCCCTACGAGATCCTGCGTTTCATCGGGCGCGGTACGTCGCTGCGCGACTACCAGCGCCTCAAGGCGGCCCTGGATCGCCTGCAATCGACCACGGTGGCCACGTCCATCCGAGAGACAACAGGCCGGCGCCTGCATCGCTTCTCGTGGATCAACGAGTGGAAGGAACTGGCCGATGCCAGCGGCGTGCCGCTGGGCATCGAACTGATCCTGCCGGACTGGTTCTATGCGGGTGTGCTGGACGCCGCCCTGGTGCTGACCATCGACCCGACGTACTTCCGGCTCACTGGAGGCATCGAACGATGGCTGTATCGCCTGGTGCGCAAGCACGGCGGCCGGCAGGAGCACGGTTGGCAGTTCGATTTCCAGCACCTGTACCGCAAATCGGGCAGCGTGGCGCGCTTCTACGACTTCGCCGCCGACCTGCGCGCCCTGGTGGCGCGGCAGTCGCTGCCCGGCTACGTCCTGGGCATCGAGCGGATGCCCGGCGAGAAAACCGAACTGCTGACCTTCCGGCCCGTGCCGCCCACGGCACGGGGATAAGTCTGGGAAAACCTGTTAATTCACTCGTGCTATCAGGCAACAGGAGGCTCGTGCTATCAGGCAACAAATCCTCGTGCTATCAGGCAACAAAATCGGCTGCAAAGCCGCGCCAGCATTGGGTTTTTGCGTCCCTTAACTTCCCTAACAGTAAATACATAACTTTTAGTAGAAGCGCGCCGTTTCGGTGGACAACCACCCAACGGCACCAAACGCAGGAGCGAAAGACCGGCTTTCCAACACGGAGGGCCGCGCCATGATCCTCGCTCTGCTCAACCAGAAAGGCGGTGTCGGCAAGACCACGCTCGCCACGCACATCGCGGGCGAACTGGCGCTGCGCGGCCAGCATGTCGTCCTGCTCGATGCCGACCCGCAGGGTTCGTCGCTGGACTGGACGCAGCGCCGCAGCCAGCAAGGCTTGCCACGGCTGTTCAGCGCCGTGGGCCTGGCCCGCGAAACGCTGCATCAGGAAGCGCCAGAACTCGCCAGGCGGGCCGATCACGTCGTCATTGATGGGCCACCCAGGATTGCCGCCTTGGCGCGCTCCGCGCTGCTGGCGGCCGAGCGCGTGCTGATCCCGGTGCAGCCCAGCCCTTACGACTTGTGGGCCAGCTCGGAAATGGTTTCGCTGATCCGCGAGGCGCAGGTGTTCCGGCCGGCGCTGCGCGCGGCCTTCGTCATCAACCGGCGCGTCAGCACCACCATCATCGGCCGCGAGGCGCGGCAATCGCTGGCCGAACAGCCGCTGCCTGCGCTGCGCTCGGAAGTGCATCAGCGCATCGTGTTCGCCGACAGCGTGGCCGCTGGCCGGCTCGCACGCGAGACAGCACCCGACAGCGCCGCTGCCCGCGAAATCACCGCCCTGGTGGACGAATTGCTGCGGTGGCCGACATGACAGCGGAGCAGCCGCCCAACAGCAAACGCACGGGCAAGCGCGTCGGCATCGGCGCACGTCCGCCCGCGAATCCGCACGCCGAGGCGTGGATTCGCCAGGGCGATGCCGATGCACTGGGTAAAGGCGACCTCTACACCGCGCGCCTGACCCTCGACATTACGCCCGCCATGCGGGCGCGCATCAAGGTGTCGGCCTTCACGCAAGGCGTGACCGTGGCCGATCTGCTGCGCGGCCTGCTGGAGCGGGAGTTTCCCGAGAACCACAGGGAGAACACACCATGACGGCATCCGCTTCGCCTGCCGCTGGCGCGGCCACGGCTGCGCCACAGCCATCATTCATCGTGCCTTCCGGCCAATCCGCCAGCGCGCCGCTGACGCGCGTGGCGCTGGCCTACATCGAGGCCCGTTTCAAGCTCTATCTGCGCTTCGGCGAGCCCGCACGCACGCTGCGCCTGGACGACTGGCGGCGCTGCGCGGTGTTCCTGCCTGGCGCGATGTTCTGCCGCATCCGCTGGCAGGCCAACGACTACGGCACGATCCGCTGGCAGCTCATGGTGATGCAGGCTTGCACGCCACTGGACGCGGCGCAGCGCATCCCCGGTGTGCAGCCGGGCGCGCGCCTGCTACTCCACGCCGAAGGCGATACCAACGTGCGCGCCGTGCTGGAACGCATCGACGGCATCGAGGCGCTGGGCATCGCCGCCATCGACGTGTCGCCCGCGTACTGGCGCACGCTGGGCAACCGTCTTGCAGCGCGCCATGCGCTGCCCGAATACACCGCCGAGCGGCACACCGCCTGGCTGGCCGGGAGGGTGTTGCCATGACCGCGCCGACCGCTACCGCCAGCGCGCCGCTTCCTCGCTCGCGCCTGCGCACTCGCATCGTTCTGGCGACACTGGCCGCCATCGGCTTCGCTGCGCTGGCCTGGGCGGCTTTCGTGTCGCCGCTGCCGCGCCTGACCTACAACCCGTCCGACAGCGTGGCGGTCGGCTGGTATCGCATCGACCCGTTCGACCCGCGCACCACTGCGCTGCCACGTCCGTTGTCCGTGGACAGCATCGTGCTGGTGCCGCTGCCGACCAGGGCCGCCATGCTGGCTGCACAGCGCGGCTACCTGCCGACCCGCGTGCCACTGCTCAAGCGTGTGGGTGCGGTCGCACCGCAACACGTCTGCATCGTCGCAGGTCAGGTACGCATCGACGGCGTGCCTGCGGCCGCCGTGCTGCCCGCCGACCGGATGGGCCGGGCGCTGCCGTCCTTGCAGCTTTGCCGCCGCCTCGAACCGGGCGAACTGTTCCTGTTGAGCGTGACCAATCCGGCATCGTTCGACAGCCGCTACTTCGGCCCGGTCAGCGCATCCGCCGTGATCGGCGTCGCGCATCCGGTGTGGCTGGAGGAACGCCCATGATGGCCGCCGACTCGCTGCACGCTGCCGTGCATCTCATCGTGCCATCGGTCGTGTCGATCCAGTGGCTTTCCGCATGTCGTCGCGCGTGCAGTGCGAGCGCATCCGCGCTGCACTTCGCGCTGCCTTCCCATGTGCAGGCGTCTTGCCTCGAACGCGCCCGGTCTGCGGCCGTCGCAGCGTTCGCCGGCGCGCTGGCTGCTCGCACAGCAGCGCCGCCGGGACGCCGGTGCCTGGAGCGACAGCGGAAGGCAAAGGCGGAAGGCAAGACAAAAGGACGCGGCACTAGGCCGCGTCGAAAGCCTGTCTGCACATGGGGGTGGCGCGGCACGGAGCGGCTTCGCCGCCGTGCCGCGTGGGGCGCGAAGGTCGCGCCAATGCAGGCATGTCCGCGTGCTTCGCACGACAGGACACGCCAGAGCTTGCAGGATGCGCGGCCATGAGCGACCGCCGCGACGACGATTTCCGGGTACGCCCCAGCGCCCCGAAGAACCGGGGCAAGGGTCAGGGCCAGAGCTTCGTTTCCAAGGTGCTCAAGCAGGCAGGCAAGGCCAGCAGCGGCAAGTCCTCGATGCGCCATTCCGCAGCCGGCGGCAGCGGCGCACGCGCCGGTCAGCGCCCCGGTTCACGGCTTGGGCGCGGCCACACGGCGGCGCGCTTCGCCGGGGCGAAGCTGACGCCCATGTCGCGGCGCGTGACCATCAAGACCCTGCTGGTCAACCAGCGCAACGCCAGCCCGCAGTCGCTCGCCAGGCACCTGCGCTACATTGAGCGCGACGGCGCCGGCCGCGATGGCGAACCGGGCCGGGCCTACGGGCCGCAGACCGACGAAGCCGACCTCGATGCCTTCAAGGAGCGGGCCGCCGACGACCGGCACCATTTCCGCTTCATCGTCTCCCCGGAGGACGGCGCCGAGCTGGACGACCTGCGCACCTACACCCGGCATCTGGTGAACCGGATGGAAGCCGACCTTGGCACGCGGCTGGATTGGGTGGCGGTGGATCACTGGAACACCGACAACCCGCACGCACACCTGATCGTGCGCGGACGCGACGACACCGGCAAAGACCTCATCATCGCCGGCGACTACATCGCCCACGGCTTCCGCCATCGGGCCGCCGAACTGGCGACCGAATGGCTGGGGCAGCGCACCGAACTGGAGATCCAGCAGACCTTGGGACGCGAGGTGAAACAGGAGCGGTGGACGAGCCTCGACCGCACATTGCAGCGTGAGGCCGGCGTGGATGGCCGGGTGCAGATCGAACGCTTCAATGAACCCCGGCTGCAACGCCAGCGGCTGCTGCTGATCGGCCGACTCCAACGCTTGCAGCGCCTGGGCCTGGCCGACGAGGTGCAGCCCGGCACCTGGGCCGTCCATGCGGACGCGGAGAAGACCTTGCGTGCCCTGGGCGAGCGTGGCGACATCATCCGCACCATGCAGCGCGCCATGAGCGGCCAGCCGCGCGAACTGGCGGTGTTCGAGCCGGGCGACGACGGCCGCACCATCGTCGGCCGCGTGGCCGGCAAGGGGCTGGCCGACGAGCTGCACGACCGCGGCTATCTGGTCATCGACGGGGTGGACGGCAAGGCCCACTACGTCGCGTTGAACGCCGGCGACGAGCTGGCGAACTATCCAACCGGATCGGTGGTGGAGGTGCGTGGTTCCGCGGAGGTACGGGCGGCCGACAAGAACATCGCCGCGCTGGCGAGCGATGGCCTGTACCGCACCGATCATCACCTGGCGATCGAGCAGGGCCGGGCCAAGCCCGACCGCGACCCGCAGCAAGTCGTCGCGGCCCACGTCCGCCGGCTGGAAGCCCTGCGCCGGGCCGGCATCGTGGAGCGCGTGGCCGAGGGGTTATGGAAGGTGCCGGACGACCTGACCGAGCGTGGCCGCCAGTACGACCCGCAACGGCTGGGCGGCGTCGCCGTGGAGCTGAAATCGCACCTGTCCATCGAGCTGCAGGCGCGCGTGATCGGAGCCACCTGGCTCGACCAGCAGTTGATCGGCGGCGGCAAGGGGCTGGGCGACTTGGGCTTTGGTGGCGAGGTCAAGAACACCCTGCAACAGCGCGCCGACTTCCTTGAAGAACAGGGGCTGGCGGAGCGGCGCGGGCAGCGAGTGATCCTGGCGCGCAACCTGCTGGGCACGCTGCGCAATCGGGAACTGGCGCAGGCCGCCAAGGACATTGCCGCCGAAACCGGCCTGGCGCATCGGCCCGCCACGGACGGGCAGCGCGTTGCAGGCATCTACCGGCGCTCCGTCATGCTTGCCAGCGGGCGCTATGCGATGCTCGATGATGGCATGGGGTTCAGCCTGGTGCCGTGGCGGCCTGTGATCGAACAGCGGCGGGGGCAGCAACTCGCAGCGACGATGCACGGTATCGGGGCATCGTGGGAAGTCGGTCGGCCAAAGGGGCCATCGTTGGGCTAGTTCCAGGTACTAGTCCTTTAAAATCTCCGTCGTCATGAAGTCTATGAGTGCTCATAGTTTCGGCGCCATATGCTTGCTGGATGACCAGAGCATGTGGAAGGTGTCCTGACGCTCGGTGCTCTCGTGCTCATGCATACGAACGCAGTGGTCTCAGTGTCGACTATCTGGATATCCAACTCACCAATTCCTTCCAATCGCTCAATCAAGTCGTATCGATCCACGTAAACGTGCGTTGAGCTGATCAACCAGCCACAAGAGACTACCGCGAATGATCCCGTGCAGGCGTGCCTGGTGGCTACGATAGAGCAGCACATGGCTGGCCTGCGCCAGCCTTCCGCGTAGCGTTGTCCCCTTGAGCAGGCCGAACTTGCCCAGCGACGCAAATGCGTCGTACTCGCCTAGTGACACCAGGGATCCAAGGTCGCGGTGCACGAAGTCAGGGGGCGTCAAGCCTCGCTCGATCACGCGCGGAAGTTGGCGGATGAGGTATTGCGCCTGCTGATGTGCAACCTGTGCTGTCGGCGGCAAGGAGCGCTGGTTGCCCGACAAAGTAAGGCTCGCGCAATCGCCCACGGCGTAGATCCGCGGGTCCTGCGTCGTCTGCAGCGAGGGCCGTACCAGTAACTGGTTGATAGCATTCGCTTCCAGCCCCGCTAGATTCGACAGCAAGTTCGCAGCCTTGACCCCGGCCGCCCAGATCTTTAGGGATGCCTCCCGCCGAGTGCCGTCGCTAAACAGGAAGGCATCGGCATCCACTGCGCTGACCCGTGTGTCGGTGTACACACGGACACCCAATTGCTCCAAACGCGCTCGGGTAGCTTCAGAGATGTCTTTGGGAAAGGCGGCCAGTAATCGCGGTCCGCTCTCGATTAAAGCAACTGACATGCGCGACATCAGGTCGTGGGCGCCATACGCCGCCGCTGATTCGGCCAGTTGCACCAATTCGGCAGCCAACTCCACGCCTGTGGCGCCGCCGCCAACTATCCCGATTGAGAGTTGGGCATCCTGCGCCACGCACTGCAGGACACGAAGTCGAATCTCCCGGTTGAATGCATCGGCCTGCTCGCGCGAGTCGATCCGGTAACAGTGGTTTGCGGCACCACGCGTCCTGAAGTCGTTCGCTTGACTGCCGATGGCAATAATCAGAGTGTCATATCCAACTATGCGGCCGGGAATCAGAAGTCGCCCGTCGTCAGCGTAGACTGCGGCGATCTGCAGTTCTCGCCGTTCCCGATTCAGGCCGCACAGCTCGCCAGGCTGGTAGACGAATCCGGTATCGCGCGCCTGCGCCAAGTAGGGTGTTTGCTGCTGCGAAACATCGCGCGTACCTGCCGCGATCATGTGCAGCATAGGCTTCCAGACGTGGGCCGAATCCCGATCGACCAGTGTGACTGTGGGCGTTCCCGGACGTCGCCATCGGCGGGCCAATGCGCTGGCAATCTCCAGCCCCGCCACGCCCCCTCCAACGATCACTAGGCGATGTCTTTGCCGCTGATCAGTCATGATAGAACCCCAAGCAGAAAGGCTGCAGGCGGAACCTGGCAGGCTTGTGAATGTGACGGCGGCAAGGCGCTGACCCACGGCATCGCCTTGGCGGCCGTCACCTTACCGGCGAAGGTATCGACGCGCACTCCCGCACCAACCTCGTTGATGCCGGAGACCTGGCTGCGCACGTGGATGCGGATACCGGCGCGCAGTGCCAGCTGTTTCAGTGAGACGATGAACTTGGCCGGATCAACGATCCACTGCAGGATCCGGGCCGCGCCGAAAGTCTGGGCGCTCGTCACCGCGACCTGCTCTGGCGACACCAAGGCGCAGTCGTAGCCGAGCTCCTGCAGTTCGGCGATTGGGTAACGGCGATGGGCTCGGGTGACCAGTAGCTGTGGACGGACTTGGGCATGGCAGCTTACCTAGTCGAGTGCGACGACTCGGCCGCAGCGGGGGATGGCAGGTCGGCGTGGCGCGCGCGCGCGTCCGAACCGGTGGCGGATGCCGTGGGCTGCTCCAGGACCCAGTCGACGACTTGGGCAGCCAACGCATCCGACGCGGCGCCGAACGCAGCTATCACGTCGGTCTCGCGTTTGCTCGCGGCGGCATGCACCACCTCAAAGCGCCGGCTGACGCCGGCGCCCGCACGGTCGCGCTCGGCCAGTTGCGCGTCGAGCCGGATCGCCACCACCGGCGCGGTGCCGCGCTGTTCGACCTGAAACGCCCGCAGCGCGCCGAGCAGGTCCAGTTCGGCGGCGGGCGCCGCACTGTCCACGTGCACGGTCAGTCGTCCATCCTGGATGAAGGCTTCGGCCAGGCGGTCGCGCAGCAGGACCGGTGCGGTATCGGCCCAGCGCAGTCCCTGCCAGGCCGCAAGGCGTCCATCGGGCTGGGCAATGATGACCCGGTCCGAATCGAGCACCCGATTGCTCGCCGGGGAATGGATGACCAGTATGGGGCCATCGGCGCGCGGCCCATGTACGCCGCTGCGCGCCTGTGCCGGGTGCTGCAACGGCAGTTGGTAGGTGGCGGCTGGCGCCTGCTTGGGCAGGATGCTGCAGGCCGGCAGCGTGGCGGCGAGCAGGAGCGCCGCGAAGGTCGCGGGCAGCTTGCGGGAAGCATGGGTCATGGGGTGGTTTCCTCGATGTTCTCGCTGCCGAGCAGGTAGCCGGCGGGGTTGCGATCCAGACGGCGCAGCACGGTGTTGAGGCTGGCCAGTGACTGCCTCAGTTCGTTCATCGCCGGGCCGGTAGCGGCCATGCCCTGATCCAGCGAGGCCGCATTGCGCTGCAATAGGGCTTCCATCCGCGCCGAACTACGCTCCAGCGAGGCCATGGCCTCACGCGTGCTGGCCAGTGCGGGGCGTCCCTCCTCGTTGAGGATCGCTTGGGCATCGTCGATCACGGCATTGGCCTGGCGCAGTGCCGCGGTTGATTCCCGGCTCGCTTCGGTCAGGTTCTTGACCAGCCCGGCCAGCTCGGTGCGCTGTCCGGCGAGCGTGCCGGTGGTGTCCTCGAGGTTCACCAAGGTCTTATGCACCAGTGCCACGTTCTCTTCGGAGAACAGTTCATGCGTGCGCAGCAAGATGCCGTTGATCGTGGTCATGGTGTTGCCGTCGCCGGAGACCAGCGAAGCCAGAGCCGAGCGCGGCGCCAGGATCAGCGGTTCCTCGCCCTCTTTCCTGGGTAGCAGCGGCACGTCAGGACCACCGTCGCTCAGCTCGATCACCGCAGCGCCGGTGATGCCGGTGATCACCAGTTCGGCCCGGGTGTCCTGGCGAATCGGAATCGAGGTCTCGATGCGCACACGGGCGATGGCCCGGCGCGGGTCCTCGGGCAGCAGTGACAAAGCAGCGACCTCACCGACGGTGATGCCGCTGTACTGGACCGGGCTGCCGATCGAGAGCCCGGTCACCGGCTCGTCGAACATGACGCGGTAGTAGTGGAAGTCACGGTCGGAACGGGCGTCGCCAAGCCACAGCGCGACGCCGAAGCCGAGCGCGGCCAGGAAAAGGACGAAGACGCCGATGGCGACGTGGCGGGCACGGGGCTCCATGATTCAGTGCACCTCTCTGATAGGCATGCGGCTGTTCGGCGCAGGCGCGCGCGACCGCGGTCGGGGGAAGGAGGCGGACCCGCGCATCACGGCGGCGCCGCGCTCGTGGATCCGGCGCGCGCCTGCGCCGCCGCGCGGCCGCGCGGTCCGTGGAAATAGGCCTGGATCCAGGGGTGGTCGAAGCGCTCCACCACCTCGATGCTGTCATTGACAAGCACCTGCCGATTGGCAAGCACCGCCACGCGATCGCAGATCGTGTAGAGCGAGTCCAGGTCATGGGTCACCAGGAACACGGTCAGCCCCAGCGCATTGCGCAAGGTCAGAATCAGCTGGTCGAACGCGGCTGCGCCGATCGGGTCCAGTCCTGCCGTCGGCTCGTCCAAGAATAGGATGCCCGCGTCCAAGGCTAGCGCCCGCGCCAAGGCCGCACGCTTGACCATGCCACCCGACAGGGATGCCGGCGACTTGTCGCCGGCATCCGGTGGCAGGCCAGCCAGCGCCAGCTTGCTGCGCGCCAGGTGCTCGGCCTGGGCACGCGGCAGGCCGGCGTGCTCGATCAGCGGCAGGGCGACGTTCTCGGTCACGCTCAGCGACGAGTACAGGGCACCCTTCTGAAACAGGATGCCGAAGCGCCGTTCCAGATGCGTGCGCGCTGCGCCGTGGAGCTGCAGCAGATCCAGGCCTTCGATGCGGACCACGCCGGCATGCGGGCGCTGAAGACCAACGATGCTACGCAGCAGGACCGATTTGCCGGTGCCCGAACCGCCGACGACACCCAGGATTTCGCCACGCCGAACGTCCAAGTCCAGGTTCTGGTGCACCTGCTGCTCGCCGAAGCGGTTGTCCAGCGCGCGCACCTCGATGGCATGAGTTGCCGTTCCGTTCGAAAGGCCGCTCACCAGCCCATCTCCATGAAGAACAGCGCCGCCAGCGCGTCGAGCAGGATCACGACGAAGATCGACTGCACCACGCTCGAGGTGGTGTGGTCGCCCACCGACTGCGCGCTTCCGGAGACCTTGAAACCCTCGTGGCAGCCGATCGCGGCGATCATGACGGCGAAGAACGGTGCCTTGCTCAGCCCGACCAGAAAATGCCGCACCTCGATCTTGTCCTGCACTATGGCCAGGAACTGCGCCAGCGAGATGTCGAGACTCAGCACGCAGACCGCGGCACCGCCAGCGATGCCCGCCAGAACGCCCACCAAGGTCAGCAGGGGCAGCGAGACCAGCAGTGCCAGCACCCGCGGCAACACCAGCAGCTCGATTGGGTTCAACCCTCCCGAGCGCAGCGCGTCGATCTCCTCGTTCGCTTTCATCGAGCCGATCTGTGCGGTGTAGGCGCTGGCGGTGCGCCCGGCGATCAGGATCGCCGGTAGCAGCACGCCGAACTCGCGCATGAACGAGAACGCGACCAGGTGCACGGCGAAGATGCTGGCGCCGAAGTTGGCCAGCACGGTTGCGCCGAGGAAGGCGACCACGGTACCGACCATGAAACTCAGCAGGGCGACGATGGGCACAGCATCGACAGCGACACGCTGGATCTGCGCGACCACCGCAGTCAGCCGCCAGCGCCGCGGGTACGGCGCAATGCGCAGCCAAGTCTCCAGGATCTGGCCGACGAAGCCGGCCAGATCCAGTAACGAATGCAGCCCCCGCTCGGCCGTTGCGCCGATGCCCGCGATGCCGCGCAGCCATGCAGGCGCGGAATCGAGCGCAGGGTGCCCCGCGACCTGTTGGGCCTCCGCAGCGTCCACCAGCACCTCCAGCAGGGCTCGGCGTTCCGGCTCCAGCCGTGGATCGGCGCGCAGGTGCTCGCGCGCCAGCACTGGGCCGAGCATCTCGACCAGCAGCGCCGCGCCCGCGGTGTCGAGCTGGCGGACCTGCGTCCAGTCTAGGAACGGCACCGCGCGCTGCGCACCGGGGTTTGCGCGCGCGTCGGATACCAACGTGGCCAATCGGCCGTAGTGCTCGATCGTCCAGTCGCCGCCGGCAATCCAGGCCGCGTGTCCGTCAGCGTTGGCCTCGCGGCGTAGCCATGCCTGCGTCATCGCAAAGCCTCCTGGTCGTGGCGCAACGCGGACCGGAGTCGGCGTGCATGCATGGCGGAGGGGAAACTCATGCGGTCGCTTCCCCATTCGTGGACTTGCCGCCGCTGCGCACGCGCAGCGAGAACAGCAGGTCGTACAGGATCGGAATCAGGCCCAGCGTCACCAGTGTTCCCAGCGCTAGGCCGCCGATCATCGTGATCGCCATGCTGGTCCACAGGGGACCGCCGAACAGCATCAGTGGGATCAGGCCGACGATGCAGGTCAGCTTGGTCATCACGATCGGGCGCAGCCGCATCACAGCCGCCGAGATCACCGCCTCGCGCCGCGCCAGGCCCGAGGCCAGTTCAGCCTCGATGCGCTCGAGCAGGAGTACAGCGTTGTTGACGATGATGCCGGCCAGCGCCAGCAGGCCGAAGGTGGCGATGAAGCCGAACGGGTAGCCGGTCAGCAGCAGCGCCAGGGCCGCGCCGATCAGCACGAACGGGATGCTCGCCACCACGATGAACAGCTTGCGGAAAGAATTGAATTGCCACACGAACAACAGCAGGATCATGATCAGCGCATGCGGCATGAACTGCAGCAGCGACTGGTTGGCTTCAGCCGAATCCTCTATCTCGCCGCCAAGTTCGATGCGGTAGCCCGGCGGCAGCTCGATCGCATCGATCTGCGGCGCGATCTCGGCGACGATTCCATTGGCGGTCATGCTGGGATGGCGGCCGGTGACCGTCAGCGTGCGCACCAGGTTGCGGCGCATGATCGTTGAGGGCTCGCTCGCCGTGGAGACCAACGCGATCGCCGATAACGGTAGCGGCGCGCCGCCCGCGCCGGGATAGACCAACGTATCGGCCGGGCTGCCCGCGGCATCGCGCTCGCGCGCATCGCCGCGCAACACGATCGGCGCAGCCACGCCGTTGTCGCGGATCAGCGAGGCCTGCAGGCCGCTGTAGCGCAGTTGCAGTGCTTGGGCCACGTCTTCGCTGCTGATGCCGGCGCGGCGCGCCTTGAGCTGGTCGACCTCGACCACGTAGCGCGGCACGCGCGGCAACCAATCGTCGTAGACGTCCTGAATACCAGGCAACCCGCGCAGCGCCGCGGCGATGCGCTCGCCCGTCTCGCGCAGCACCGCCTCGTCCGGGCCGACCACGCGGTAGATGGCCACGCCGGCCTCGGTCGCACCCAGCGGGAAGCGTTTGGGCTCGGCGCGAGCCTGCGGAAACGCCTCGCGCATGTACCGATGGGTGCGGTCGATCACCTGCTCGATGTCGGTGCCCTGCGCGACGCTGACGGTGAAGTAGGCGATGTTGCTGCCCGGCAGCGGGGGATTCAGGCCCAGCACGATGCGCGGACCGCCGTCGGCGACGTAGCCGATGCTATCGGTCACCTCTGGATTGACCTTGTCGTCGGCGAACCAGCGGCTCATCGCCTCCACCGTGCGCAGGGTTTCGCGCGAGTCGCTACCAGGTTGCAGGGTCACCGGCATCTGGAACTGCAGTCGGTCGGACTTGGGCAGGAAGTCGTAGGGGATCGACGCCAGCACAACGCCGGCGCCGGTCAGTAGCACCAGCATGGTGCCGATGAACAGCGCCTTGTGGTCCAGCACCCGGGTGATGATCCGGCGGTAGCCGCGGTAGAAGCGCGAATCGTACTGGCCAGCACCCTCGCCGTGGGACGGATGCACCTTGGCGAAGTACAGGCACAGCAGCGGCGTCACCGTGATGCTCAGCAGCCAGGAGCCGAGCAGGGTCAGGCCGAGTACGATCGGCAGCGAACGCAGGTATTCGTTGGTGGCGGTCTGGCCGATGAAGAACGGCGAGAACGCCATCACGATCACCAGCGAGGAGGTCAGCAGCGGCACCGCCAGCGTGCGGCCGGCCTCGATACATGCATGGCGGCGCTCTTCGCCGGCGGCCAACCGTCGTTCGATGTCCTCGGCGATGACGATCCCGTTGTCCACCAGCAGGCCGAGAGCCATGATGATGGCCGCGATCGATACCGTCTGCAGTTCCACGCCCAGCGCGCGCATGGCGATCAGTGCGCCGAGGATGGTCAGCGGCACGATCGCGCCGACGATCAGACCGGTGCGCCAACCCAGAAACAGCATCACGACGACCATGACGATCAGGATTGTCTCGCCCATGACCTGGTGCATGCGGCCCATCTCGCGCGCGACCACGTCGGCCTGGAAGGTGACCACGTGCTGCTCGAAGCCGGCCGGCAACTGCCGTGCGGTCTCTTCCAGCTTAGTACGCAGCTGCGCACCGAAGTCGCCGATGTTGTAGCCGGTGGCCATCGACACCGCGACCACCACCGCCGGCATGCCCTCGTAGACCGCGGCGCTCTCGGGCGGATCGGCCGGCATCACCTCGATCCGGGCAAGATGTCCCAGCGGCACCTCGCGCGTACCGCCCGCACCGGATGTGTCCGACACCGAGACCAGAAAGTGGCGCAACTCCTCGGTGCTGCGCAACTCGCCGGAAGTGGCCACCGTCATCGCCAGCCCCGAAGCCGACACCAGCCCACCGGGCGCGACCACGTTCTGCGCCTGCAACTGCTGCATCACCGAGGCCGGGCTCAGCCCGGCCTCGACCAGGCGCCCGCGATCGAACGCCACGTAGACCCGGTCTTCCTGCAGGCCATAGAATGTCACCCGCTCGACGCCAGGCAAGGTATGCAACTGCGCGCGCAGGTCGCGTAGCGGCTCGCGCATCTCGCTCATGCCGAAGCCCGGCGCGGTGACAGCGATCGAGGCCACCGCCACCCGTCCGAAGTCGTCGTCGACGAACGGCCCGAAACTGCCGGCTGGCAGGGCCTGGCCGGCCTCAGCCGACTTGGCGCGGACGCGCTGCCACAGCGCCGGCAGGTCCTTGACGTGGTCGTAGGCGGTGAGCTGGATAGTCGCGGTGCCGGGCCGCACCGTGGTGACGATCCTCTTGAGGCTGCCGATCTCGCGCAGGCGCTCCTCGACCGGCTTGGCCAGCAGGGCCTCGACCTGTTCGCTGGGCATGCCGGGATGCGAAATCGTCACCAATGCATCGCGAATCGTGACCGTAGGTTCTTCCTGTGAAGGAAATCCGAGAAAGGTGACGATGCCGCCGACCAGTACCATCAGCGCGGCGAACAGGGTCAGGCGGCTGGCACCGAGGGCCGAATGGGTCAGCTTCATGGGCGCCCCGCTTCATTCAGGCGCGAAGCGGAGCGGAACGGCAGCACCGCTTGGCCGTCGCTGAGGAAGGCGCCGCCAGCGGTGACCACCTGGTCGCCTGGCTGCAGGCCGGCGGTCACGCGCACGCGCTCGCCTTCGACCGAGCCGAGTTCGACGCGGCGGCGGGTCACGGTGCCCACCTTGGTATCGTAGACGTACACCGCATCCTCGCCCTGTTGTCCGACTACCGCCTGCAGTGGCACCGACAGGTCGACTGCGGACTCATTCGAAAGCGCGAGCAGCAGGCTGTCGCCGCTGCGCAGCGGTACCGAGGCCTCGGTCACGTCGAAGATTGCCTGGACGCTGGCACCGCCTTCCAGCCGTGAGGAGACGCTTCGCAAGCGCAGCTCGAACGTCGCCTGCGGCGCGTCCGAGCGCATCGCCCGCACCAGCGCGCCTGGCGCCAGGCCCTGCGCGACCGAGCTCGGCAGCGTCGCCAGCGCCTGCGGCTGGCCCTGGCCCTCGACCTGCAGCACGGTCTGCCCGACCAAGGTATCGGCCTGGGGCTGCAATTGGCGGGCCACCACGCTGCCGTCGAACGGCGCACGCAGCTCGCTCTGGCGCAGCGCGCGTGCAGCCAACGCGCGGTCGGATTCGGCCACGCGCAATTGCGCCCGTGCCGAGTCGTCGGCGACCTGGGCGCTGGTCAGCGTCGCTTGCGAAATCGCTCCGTCCTCGAACATCGCTTGCTGTTGTTGCAATTGGATCTGCCGTTCCCTGGCCTGCACGGTGGCCGCGCGCAGGTTCGCCTCGGCCTGTGCCAGCCGCAGCCGCGCCGGCTCGGCGTCCAGACGCGCAAGCACCTGGCCCTTGCGCACGCGGTCACCCACGTCCACGGCGATCTCGGCGATGCGCCCACCGTTCTCGAACGCCAATTCCGCGCGCTGCTCCTGGCGCAGGGTGGCGACGAAGCGCGAGGCGGCGGCGGCCGAACCGGCCCCGACGGCCTCCAGCTTGACCGTGCGCAGCGGTTCGGGCGCGGGCGTGTCGGGACTGCAGGCCGACAGCAGTAGTGTCGCGACCAGCAGGCCGGCGGGGACAATGGAGCGCGCAATGGGCATAAGGCTACCTCCGGTCGCCTGCGCGCCGGTCTGAAGGGGGGAAGGGATAGTCGGCGCCGCTGTCCAGGTGGAGCAATCCGGCACGGGCGAAAAGCGAAGCGTCATTGGTCGGGGTCCTCTCTCAAAGCCGGGCGGGCAGTTCGACGCCGTAGAAGGCCCTGAACAGTGCGATGCGGCTTAGCGCCAGATCGCGCTGAGCGTGCAGGTGGTCGAGCGTGGTGCGGGTCGCCTCGATACGGTCGGCCAGCAGGTCCTGGCGATCCGCCAGCCCGCGCGAGACGCGGCGCTCGGCGCGTTCGAGACGCAGCGCCGCGAGCCGATCCTGCTCGCGCAACTGGGCTTCGGACACGGCGAAGGTGGCGCGGGCGTCGAGCGCGTCGGCGACTTCGCGGAATGCGGCCTCGATGCTGCGCTCGTACTCGATCACGCCGGCGTGCCTGCGGGTCCAGGCCAGGTCGAGGTTGGCGCGGTTGCGGCCGAAGTCGAAGATCGGCAGCACCAACTGCGGCATGAACGACCAGCTGCGGCTGCCCGAGCTGAACAGATCGTCCAGCGAGTTGCTGGCGCTACCCAGCGAGGTGCTCAGGCGGATCGAGGGAAAGAAGGCTGCGCGGGCTGCGCCAATGTTCGCATTGGCCGCGCGCAGCTCGGCCTCGGCCTGGCGGATGTCGGGACGCTGCAGCAGCACCTTCGAATCCAGATCGCGCAGTGCCGCCATTGCGTCGGGCGCCTCGGCGAGCGGTGCCAGCGGGCCGGGTGCCACCTCCGCATCGAATCCGGTCAGCAGCTGCAACGCCCGCCGCGCTGCTGCGGCATCGTCGCCGGCGCGCAGTGCGGCCACCTGCGCCTGCTCGGTGGCGGCACGCCGGCGGTCCAGCGCGTCGCGTGCGATCAGCCCGATGTCGTACTGCCCTTGCGCGATCTCCAGCAGCGCCGCGTTGTCCGCATGCACGGCCTGCAGGCGCTGGTGCGCCTGCGTCGCCGCGCAGACCAGCGCATAGGCCCTTAGCAGGCCGTTGAAAAACTCGGCTTCAACTGCCCCAACCCGTCCGGTTTGGCGCTTTTTCAAGCGCTTTGGCCTAACGGAGTCCACACAAGGCCTGACTTCAGGCCTTTTTGACAGGTTTCAGCACCACGTTCACGCCTTTCGGCGTTTTTTGGGCGTAACTCGCCCTATACATGCGATCCTCGCCACCAACCCGACAGGCTACCCAGTCGGATCAGGTTGTAGACCGAGAAACCCAGCAATAACTGAGCACTCAGCTTGGCGCGACCGATCAGCTTGGTCTTGCGCAGGCCGCCAACCGTCTTCAGCCAGCCAAAACCTTCTTCGATCCGCTTGCGGATCTTCTGGCTGGCGGCATACCCCGGATGCCGCGTGGTGCGCCCATCGATGGCGCTGCCCTTGCGCTTCTGCGCCACATGCGGTGTCACTTTCAGCTCGCGCGCCCTCTGCACGAAACGCTTCTGGTCGTAATTCTTGTCTGCACCTACCGTGCTGCCCGGCTTGGCCGTGCGCTCCAGCATCTCCAGCGCCGCCTCTACCTCGGCACGTCCATTGAACTCGGTGCATTCCACATCCACGATCAGACCGTTGCGGTGCTCCATCATCGTGTGGGCCATGTGCGCCAGACGACTGGCATCGCCATTGCTCTTGCGCGCCAGCCGGGCCTCGGGATCGCTGGTCGATTGGTGGGTCGCGTTGCTGCGCTTCTCGCCCTTGAAGTCGGCATCGGGGTTGCGCGTGCCATCCTCCGGTGGGTCGCCGCCATCCTTCTTGATAAAGGACTTGTGCGAGGCCCAGGCGTCGATCAGCGTGCCATCGACGCTGAAATGCTCGTTGCTGGCGTACTCGGACCATGCGGCCAGCGACTTGATGCGCTGGAAGAACAGCCGCGCTACATCCTGGTTGAACAAGCGGTCACGGTTCTGGCTGAAGGTCGAGTGATCCCACATGCGCTCGTCCATCGACAAGCCGACGAACCAGCGAAACAGCAGGTTGAAATCAATCTGCTCGACCAACTGCCGCTCGGAGCGAATGGTGTAAATCACCTGCAGCAACGAGGCGCGCAGCAGCCGCTCCGGCGCAATCGAGGCCCGTCCCAGGGTGGAGTACAGCCCGTCGAAGTCCCGATCCATCGAAGCCAGAACGGTATCGACCAGGCCTCGCAGGGGACGCAGCGGGTGATCGTTCGGGATGCGCTGCTCCAGCGTCGTATAACTGAACAGCTCGTTTTGTTTGAGGTCGAGTCCACGCATCGGCTTGGGCTGGCTTCGGCAGAAGAGGATGGCCGCCATTTTGCCAGAGCCACGCGGGCTCTGGCTTTTTTCAACGGCCTGTTAGTACCTCGGCGACCAACGCGCCGCGCGCTGCCTCCTGCCCAGCCTCGCTGGCTAGATAATGTTCGCGAGCGGCATCGGATAGCGACTTCAGTCGTCCGAATACGTCCAGTTCGTAGTCGCTGATGGCGATGCCGGCACGCGACAGATCCTGCTGGTAGCGCTCGCGTAGCGCGGGATCGTCGAAGCTCTGTCGGGTCTGCTGCGCATCGATACCGGCCGTGGGCAGGCGCGCAGAGCGCTCGACGCGGTATTGCGCGCGCGCCTGCTCGACCCGAAGCGCCGCAAGTCGATAGTCGGCGTTGTGCGCCAGAGCGCGCACTACCAGCGGCGCCAGGGCGCCGTCGGGCGTCAGGGCGCCCAGGAACTCACGCTCCTGATCCGTCAGCGCCGCGGGCGCGGCCTGCTCTGCGGCGGTGGCGGCCGCTGCAGCGCGAAGCTGCCCGAACGTCGCCGGTACTGCCTGCGGCGGCCGCTCATAATGCGGTGCCATCGAGCATCCAGCGAGCCACGGCGCGGCCAGCACGGAGGCCATCAACCAGGCCGGGACATCGCCAGACAATTTTGGGAACATGCGAATTCTCCAGCGTGTTACAAGAATCGGTGTAGGTTGCCTTCGGGACTTGAAGGGATGTTTCGGGTTTTTTTTAGATTTGATTAAGAAGCGCCGCTTCGCGCCCAGCGCGATCACGTGGCGCATGCACGAGCGAGTGGAGTCAGCATGTCTCAACAGAAAATACTGGTCGTCGAGGACGATCTGGACAGCGCCAGCATCCTGGAGGCCTACCTGCACAAGGACGGCTTCCAGGTCAGCAAGGCACACGACGGCGCGCAGGCCCTGCAGTTGCACGCACAGTGGCGCCCCGACCTGGTCCTACTGGACGTCATGCTGCCCAAGGTCAGTGGTACCGACGTGCTCTCCGCTATTCGCCGTGTTGGCGACACGCCGGTGATCATGGTCACCGCCATCGGCGACGAGCCGGAGAAACTCGGCGCACTGCGCTACGGCGCCGACGACTACATCGTCAAGCCCTACAGCCCAAAGGAAGTGGTGGTTCGCGTGCACGCAGTGCTGCGCCGCGCACGCCCCTCGCCGCGGCCCGATGGTCTACTGCGCCACGGCAACGTCGTAGTCGATACCGGTGCGGTTTTGGCCAGCGTGGAGGATGCATCGGGACAGCCAATTCCGCTGTCCCTGACGCCTGCCGAGTTCAACCTACTGGCCAAGCTGTTGAAGACGCCGTTCAAGGCCTTCACCCGTCATGAACTGCTCGACGCCTGCTTGCCCGAAAGCGATGCACTGGAGCGGTCCGTCGACGTGCACATGCACAACCTCCGCCGCAAGCTAGAACAGCGTGGTGTGAGCGGCGTACTGATGACAGTACGTGGCGTCGGATACCGTTTCCAATGAAGCTGCGTACGCTGCTGTGGCCGCGCCGGCGTCCGGGCTCGCTATGGTGGTGGTTCGGTCTGCGCATGAGCGCGCTGGCCGTAGGAACCGTGTTGGCGGTGGCGATCGGCATGTGGGCGTACTTCGACATCGCCGATACGCTAACACTGCGCCAGGCACCGCCGGAGACGCGCCAGGAGATCGAGCGGCTGCGTGAGGATCCTCGCGGCAATGAGCCTCGGCTGTGGGAGCTGATGGAGCGCTACCACAACATCGAGCGATTCGGCCCCGGCCTGACCAATCCTGACTGGCTGATGTTGGCCGTCATGGTCGTCGTCGCAATCCCTGTCGTCATCCTGGTCGGGCTGTGGTTGTCGCGACCACTTTCGCGTCAGTTCGTACTGATCGCAGAAGCAGCCCGCAGAGTCAGTGAAGGCCATTTCGGTAATCGCGTCGATGCGGTGACTACCGCACCCGACGAATTGGCGGGCCTTGTGCGCAACTTTAACGACATGACCACGCGGCTACAGCAGTACGAGCGCGAGGTGCGTGACTCCAGTGCGATGCTGGCGCACGAATTGCGCACGCCGCTCAACGCGGCCATGGGCCGTGTCCAAGGCATGATGGATGAGGTCTTCCCGCTGGAGCAGGATCAGCTTGGTGCGATTCTTCGCCAGCTCGAGCAGATCAACCGGCTGGTGGGCGATCTACACCTGGTTTCTCTGGCGCGTGCCGGGCAGCTCCCGCTCGAAATGGACAGCTTCCCGCTGCAGGAACTGATTGCGGAGCGGCTGGAATGGGCCGCAGCTGACCTGGATCGAGCAGGCATTAAGCCGGTTGTGTCGGCTGCGACCCATATCCAACTGTATGCCGACCGAGATCGCATAGGGCAGGTACTGACGATTCTCGTCGAGAATGTCCTGCGTTACGCGGCGCGCGGCAAGACACTGGAGATCGACGCAAATAGTACGCCGTTGGGCACAACGATTACCGTCTCGGACCACGGGCCTGGCGTCGCACCAGAACATCTTCCCGCGATGCTCGACCGCTTCTGGCGCGCCGAAACCTCGCGAGCGCGTCATTCCGGTGGAAGCGGACTTGGCCTGGCGATAGCTGCGGCCGTCTGCCGGGCACACGGGGGCGAGCTGGAATGCGGCAATCGTAGCGCTGGCGGCTTGATCGTAAGCGTGCGCCTGCCGACGCGGACTTTTGTCTCGACCGGTTGACCTGAGACCTGAAGTAAGCGGACGAAAGTCGTGGCGAATACTGAGCTACGAATTGGCGAGCTGGCTATTAGGGAATGCGCCGGCCCAGTCAAGTGCTTCTGGCAACTGCCAGTCTCGTCGAGAGACTTATCCAGCATTGGACAACGGCAGCAAGCGGATCTGAATTCATCTCTCAACTGATCGGCCTTTTTACCGGTGTGCGAAGCCGCGCAGTTCGTCACCAAAGGTGTGCTGGTAGCCAGTCACAACATCGATTGCGGATAGGGCTGCATGTGCTGCGCGTACTGTTTGATGGTGTCCTGACGCAATCCATGCCTAACGAAAGGTCAACCATATCCAAAGAAAATCTTTAAATTCCACGCGCATGCTCGCCACGCTCCGAAAGCAAGCTGCCGTGCAATGCTCATCCCGTCCCTGCTTCTGCCGCCCCGGCAGGCAATCCAGCCCGCACTTCTGGAGCGAGCCGGCAGTTTCCATCGCGCCACCGCGCCCGCTCGGGGGTTGTTCTTACTCTCCGTGCTGTGCTGGGTCTCGACGGCACTGGCCAGCGAGCCATGCCAAGCTCCCGCCACCCCCAGAAGTGCGAGCACGCTCAACCTGCGCATGGACAACGACCTGCTCGGCGGCACCGGCCAGGATCAGGGATATTCCAACGGCATATTGGCGACGCTGGTCTCCCCTAACCTAGCAGATCAAGCGAATTCGACCTGCCTGCCGGGCGTGGCGCGCTGGCTCAGCCAGCAGTTTGCCGAACGACAATCATCGACCATCGATGAATGGCATCTCACTGCCGGATTCGGCCACCTGATGTTCACGCCCACGGAGCGAAAGCGGCGGGGCCTGATTGCCAGCGACCGCCCCTACGCCGGGGCGCTGATGTTCAGCTTGGGATACAGCGCGCGCACGGGTGATGTCCTGCGGACGTCCCAGTTGCGCGTCGGCGTGGTAGGCCCCTCGGCCAAGGCTGGCGAAGTACAGAACGCGCTGCACCGCGTCATCGGTGCTGACAGCTCTCTTGGCTGGGACAATCAATTGCATGACGAGCCCGTGATCCAACTGATTCACGAGCGGCGAGAGCGTCTGCGCAGCAGCTCCTCGTCCCAGGCTTGGCAGTGGGACGCCATCGGGGCGGTGGGTGGCAGCATTGGCAACTTCGCGACTGCCGCCCATGCAGGGATGGAACTGCGCCTGGGCACTGAGTTGTCGGACGACTTCGGCATGGCGCCGCTGCGTCCGGCCGGTGAGAACACCACAGCCTTTCAAACTCTCGCGGATGGCATGTGGCGTAGCCACCTGTTCCTGTCCCTCGATGCCCGCTGGGTGATGCGCGACATCACACTCGATGGCAATACCTTCCGCAACAGCCACAGCGTCGATAAGCGCCCCTTCGTCGCCGACATCGGCTACGGCATCGCGGCCGACCGCGGGCGCTGGCGGATCGCCTTTGCACGTTATCACCGCACCCGCGAGTTCGCAGGGCAGCGACAACGACCGGTCTTTGGTAGCGTCACCTTCACCCGAGGCTTCTAAGGAACAGTTCGAGACATCCAGAGGTTATCGTCCCAGCGCCGCATTCGCGCCGTGCAATGGCAAGCGACTTAACAAAATCCAAAAGAATCCCAAAAGAATTCTTCAAGCAAGCCCGGCAGGCTGCTACGGCGGACAGATGCACAAACGCACAACGTGAGGCGGAAGAAGCTTGGGCACGACCTGGTCGTTTCGTCCGCCGACAAGCGTTTGTCATGGTTGCCGCAAAGCCGACCATAAAGGGCTCTATGCCGTTTCCAGTGGAAATTGACTTCTCAACAAACATGATCTGCGGTGGTACAACCGCCCGACACTGACGCCGACCTCGCACCCGATGAACAACCAGATCGAAGCCCTCTTCACCACCGCACTTGGCCTGCAGCCGCCCTGGCACGTCGCCAAGGTCGAGCTCAACACGGCCAGGCGGCGCATCGACTTCGAGGTCGAGCACACCGGCAAGCGTGCAGCCTGCCCTGCGTGCGGGGTCGAGCATCAGTTGATCCATGACCGGGTGCGCCGCAGTTGGCGACACCTGGATTTCTTCCAGTTCGAAGCGTGGTTGCATGCTGAGGTGCCGCGCGTGCAGTGCTCGGGCTGCGGCAAGACCGCGCAGTTGCCGGTGCCGTGGGCACGCGAGGGCAGTGGCTTCACGTTGCTGTTCGAGGCGCTGGGCCTGTCGCTGTGCCGGGAATTGCCGGTAGCCCAGGCCGCCAATCAGATGCGGGTTGCGCCAAAGCGGCTGTGGCGGCGGGTGCGCCACTATGTCGAGGTGGCCCGTGCCAAGGACGACATGTCGGGCGTGCGCCACGTGGGCATTGACGAGACCAGCGTCAAGCGTGGGCACCAGTACATCACCGTGGTGCATGACCTGGCGGCCAAGCGCTTGCTGTTTGCCTGCCCCGGTCGTGACCATCAAACCTTGGGGGCCTTTTCCGATGACCTGCGTGCGCACGGCGGCGATCCGGCCAGGATCGAACACGCCTGCATCGACATGAGCGCGGCCTACGCCAGGGGGATTGGCCAGTCGCTGCCCAACGCGCAGATCAGCTACGACCGCTTCCACGTCGTGGCGCTTGCCAATGCGGCGATGGATGAGGTGCGACGCGAAGAGATGCGAACCTCGGCGGCGGCGGTCCGCGAGGCGGTCGGCGCAGACAGCAAGAAGACCCTTCGCCAGTTGCTGTGGGGCATGCGCAAGGACGCGGCGCGTTGGACCCGCGCGCAGTTCGAGGCAATGCACTGGCTGCAGCGCTCGAACCTGAAGAGCGCGCGGGCCTGGCGGCTCAAGCAGGCCCTGCGGCTCGTCTACAGCGAGGCGCGCGACAGTAACAGCGAAGCGATCGCCCTCGGGGCACTGACGAAGTGGATGAGTTGGGCGCGACGTTCGCGGCTCGAACCGTTCAAGCGCCTTGCAGCCACGTTGAAGGAACATCTCGGTGGCGTCGTGCGCGGCATGCTCGATGGGCGCAGCAACGCCTACGTCGAGGCGATGAACGGCCTGCTTCAGAAAGCGAAGACCGCTGCCCGAGGCTTCCGGGACCCCGAGAACTTCATCGCGATTGCCTACCTGCGCATGTCCAAGCTCGAGCATCTACCACAAAGCCCCTTGGTGCCGGCTATCCCCCGCGACTACGGGCGCTACCGTCATGTTTGTTGAGAAGTCAATTTCCACTGGAAACGGCATAGAGCCCCATAAAGTCGCATCCGATTTGCAGACTCCGGACATACTACCAAGGCGGACACATGAACAAATTTGTAGCCATCATTTTTCCAGATGAAGCGCGGGCCTACGAAGGGGTCCTGGCGCTTCGCGAGCTGCATCGAGAGGGCAGTATCCTCCTTTACGGCGAAACGGTAGTCGTCAAGGACGAAGCCGGCAAGCTCTCGATCAGGGAAGCCAAGTCGGCGGGCGGGCTTGCAACCACGATTGGCGCAGTTACTGGTGGTCTTCTCGGCTTGCTGGCAGGTCCGTTCGGCACAATCGCAGGACTGACCGGCGGCGCGCTTCTCGGCGGGCTTAAAGATATATTCGATGCTGGAATTTCTGGGGATTTTATCAAGGTCATCTCCGAAGAACTTACGCCTGGCAGGAGCGTGGTCATTGCCGAAATCGATGAGGGCTGGACTTCGCCCCTTGATATTCGCATCGCCCCTCTAGGCGGCGTGGTGGTGCGTACGTTCCGTCACGAAGTCGAGGAAGCCCAGATCCGACGCGAGATCAATGACATCACGAACGAATTGACGTACCTACGCGAGCAACTGCTCCAAGAGGGTAAGCATGCTGGCACAGAACTAAAGGTGCGCATCGAACTGTTGGACAAATCCTTGGCCGAAGCCAGCAAGCGAATTCAAGGGAAGGCCAAAGCTCTTCGCGAAGAAACGGAGGCTGTAATCGTCTCATTACAAGCGCAGGCCGAGGGGGCTGTCGAATCGGCTGGAAAGCGGATTGAACAACGCATTGCCGATATCCAGGAAGACTACGATAAGCGCGCTGCCAAACTCGAACAGGCTTGGGAACAAACCAAGGCCGCGCTGAGATAGCGGCAAAGAAAGCGATCGTCTAAATCGTTGCCCATTGCGCTCTAACGACCCGCGCGGTCGTCGTGGTGGAAGTGCTCGCAATTCTCCTTCTCCAGTTGGATGAGGTCGCTGGCAAGCTGGTTTCAATCCCTCCCGATCCGAGGGAAAGGAGGTCGAGCCAGATGTATGGATGAAATGTGTTAATGAAAAAATACGCAATGGACATCAGGTCGATATGCAATTAGTGAACCTAAAGGATCGGTCGTTCATTCTCGCGCTGATCGTAATTACGCTGCTCTTCGGCCTACTGCTATGGCCGTTCTACGCAGCAATCTTTTGGGCGACGGCGCTAGCAGTGCTGTTCTGGCCGCTCTACGAGCGCATCTTGTCATCGATGCCTCGATCCCCGGCACTGGCATCTCTTTTGACCATAGTAGCGTGCGTGCTGCTCGTAGTGGTTCCGCTTGCACTGGTCGCTATATCTGCTGCGCAGGAAGTAGTGCAACTCTACGATCACCTACTGGCTGATGGCGGCAGCGGCATCGAAGCCCGTATACATCAGGCCGTAAAGACGGCTCCTCCTTGGTTGCGGGCGTGGCTGGAACGGATGGGCCTCAACCAGTTGGATGGCATCCGCGGCAACACAGTACAGATCCTCGAACAAGCGCTGCAATTCATCGCCTCGCACGCCGTCGCAGTTGGTCAAGATACGCTGCGGCTTGCAGTGAGCTTCACGTTGATGCTCTACCTTCTTTTCTTTGCTTTCCGTGATGGAACGAAGGTGGTCGAGAATTTACGTGACGCATTACCAATCGAGCGCAGCTACTTGGGTGAGTTGGGGCTTCGGTTCGAGAACATGGTGAAAGCGACGATTAAGGGAAGCCTGATGGTCGCGGGCATCCAGGGTGCGCTTGGAGGCGTGCTGTTCTGGTTGCTCGGAATCCAAGGAGCAGTTTTGTGGGGTGTCGTAATGGCAGTGCTGTCACTAATCCCCGTGCTGGGGGCGTGGTTGGTCTGGGGGCCGGTGGCACTTTATCTTCTAGCAACGGGTGAAGTGGCAAAAGCGGCTCTTATGGCCGCGTTCGGCGCCGGTGTAATCGGATTAATCGACAACATCCTGCGACCGATCCTCGTTGGTAAGGAAGCTCGCATGCCGGATTATATCGTCCTGCTATCCACTCTCGGTGGAATCTCGCTTTTTGGATTGACCGGTCTCGTCGCTGGACCGGTTATCGCGGCCTTTTTTATGGCGGCCTGGTCATTGTTTGTCGCAGGAAACACAAGTGGCGAATCCAGCACTCCGCATGCTTCAGCCGAGCCCGAGAATTCGGGGTAGAGATTAACTCCCGGGTATGGCGAGACCATGACAATGGAACTACGACACCTTCGCTATTTCCTTGCCGTAGCCGAAGAATTGCACTTCGCCCGTGCGGCTGAGCGGCTGCATATTGAGCAATCGCCGCTGTCGCGCGCCATCAAGGAGCTTGAAGAAGAACTGGGCGTGATTCTGCTTGCCCGCACCACTCGCAGCACACGACTTACTCGTGCCGGAAAGTTATTTATGGATCATGTGCCGCGCGTCTTCGCAGCATTGCAGCAGGCTCGCGATAGCGTGCAAGCAGCTGCGAACGGCTTCCACGGGCAGTTGCGCGTGGCTCTTTCCGATGGCATCACCCCGTCGCGTTTGCCGGGGCTCTTGGCGCTGTGCCGCCAAGAAGAGCCAGAGGTTGAGCTTCGGTTCTTCGAGGTGCCTCTATCGCAGCAGATCAAGGGACTGCATGATGACCTCTATGACGTGGGTTTCGCGCAGTCCGACGAAGTGGGCGACAGAGTTGTCGCCATGCCGGCCTGGAGCGATACGCTTATGGTGGCGGTGCCTGCGCGGCACCCTCTGTTGGTCCACAAGCGCATCCCTTTGGATGCGCTGTTGCGTTACCCGCTAGTGCTATGCGATCCACAGGTGTGCGAGGGTCATGCCAAGCACGTCGAACGTGTGCTGCGTCGGACAGGCATGGAGCCGTTGATAGCCGAGCGTGTGGCCTCCTGCGATCTGATGATGGCGCTGGTATCCGCAGGCTTCGCGTTGGGTCTGACGGGCGAGGCGCACATTTCCACCAGTCGCGAAGCGGGCGTTGTGGCACGGCCGCTTGCATCGCGTGTGCCGCCGCTGACGACCTACTTGCTGCGCCTTGAGGGCGATCCATCCGATGAGATCTCGCGCTTCATCGAGCGAGTGAAGGCCATCCAGTCGCCAGAGTCTCCCAAGCATCGACCTGATTCCCCGGGAGCGCTTGCGCCATGAAAAGGATCATCCCGCTTTTGCTGGTGACCGCGATGACTGCCTGCGGCCAGTCCGAAGCGCCTCAGAAGATCAACGCTTCCGAAGCGAATATTCCAACAGTGGAAGAGCTTGCGGCCAATCCTGAACGGCTCAAGGAACTGCGCCAGCACTGCAAGACTGACCGCCCAAAGTTGGGTGGCGTGCTGTGCAACCGGGTGGCCGAAGCTACGCGCAAGCGGTTCTATGGCGACGGCGAAACGCCATACACGCCTCCGAAGGAACCGCCCAAGTTCTGATCGTTGTCGGTTCGACGCATCATCTTCATTCTCCTGTTCGACACGCCGCAATGCGTCTTCGCTTGCGGCGCTTTTCTTTGACTCGCCACTGCACTCATTCTTTCTTTTTTCTTGACTTTTCTGCTCAACACGGTCTTTGACCAGCACTGACTTGACACCGAACCTGACGCCTGCGGCACGCCCCTGTGCCGCGATCTCCATGAGGAATCAGCGCAGGAGAAATCGGAGGCCAGGTCATGCAAGGGACGAACGTGCTGTTTGGTCAGATCGCCGTGGTGCTCGGCATCGTGATCGCCGGAGTGTGGGCCGCCACACAATGGACGGCAGCGGCCCTTGGCTATCAAGTACGCCTTGGCTCGCCCTGGTTCGACTTTCTTGGCACGTCGATCTACCACCCGTGGAAACTGTTTGAGTGGTGGTTCTTCTTCGGCGCCTATGCACCGGAGGTCTTCGACACCGGCGGCGCGATTGCCGGCGCCAGCGGCATGGCCGCCGTGGGCGTCGCCATCGCCATGTCGGTCTGGCGCTCGCGTCAAGCACGCATGGTCACAACCTACGGCTCTGCGCGCTGGGCGAACGCACAGGACATTCGCAAGGCTGGCCTCACACAGCCTGCCGGCGTGTTCCTGGGCCAGCATGATCGCCAATACCTGCGTCATGAAGGCCCGGAACACGTCCTGACCTTCGCACCCACGCGCTCGGGCAAGGGCGTTGGCCTCGTGGTGCCGACGCTGCTGTCATGGCCGGCCTCCGCCGTCATCCACGACATCAAGGGCGAGAACTGGCAGATCACCGCCGGCTGGCGCTCGCGCTTCTCGCACTGCCTGCTGTTCAACCCGACCGATGTGCAGTCGGCGGCCTACAACCCGCTGCTGGAGGTTCGACGCGGCGCGCATGAAGTTCGCGACGTGCAGAACATCGCGGACATTCTCGTTGACCCCGAAGGCGCGCTGGAGAAGCGCAACCATTGGGAGAAAACCAGTCACGCGCTGCTGGTCGGGGCCATCCTGCATGTGCTCTATGCGGGCGAAGACAAGACGCTGCGCGGCGTCGCCAACTTCCTGTCCGACCCGGCCAGCCCGTTCGAGCTGACTTTGCATCGGATGATGACCACGCCCCATCTGGGCAATGGGCCGCATCCTGTCGTCGCTTCGGCGGCGCGCGAAGTACTCAACAAGTCGGACAACGAGCGTTCCGGCGTGTTGAGCACCGCCATGTCGTTTCTCGGCCTGTACCGTGATCCGACCGTGGCCGCAGTCACGTCGCGCTGCGACTGGCGCATCGCTGACCTGATCGCTGCCGAGCATCCGGTGTCGCTGTATCTGGTGGTGCCGCCTTCGGACATTTCTCGGACGAAGCCGCTCATTCGCCTGATCCTCAACCAGATCGGTCGGCGCCTCACCGAATCGCTCGATGGCTCCGACGGCATCGAGCGTCGCCACAAGCTGCTGCTGATGCTTGATGAGTTCCCGGCGCTGGGACGCCTGGACTTCTTTGAGACGGCGCTGGCCTTCATGGCCGGCTACGGCATCCGCAGCTTCCTCATCGCGCAGTCGCTCAACCAGATTGACAAGGCGTATGGGCAAAACCACTCCATCCTCGACAACTGCCATGTGCGCGTGACGTTCGCCACGAACGACGAGCGCACCGCCAAACGGATCTCCGAGACGCTGGGCACGGCCACCGAGCTGCGCGCCCAGCGCAACTACGCGGGCCACCGACTCGCGCCGTGGCTCGGGCATCTGATGGTGTCGCGCCAAGAAACAGCGCGCCCGCTGCTGACGCCGGGCGAGGTGATGCAGCTTCCGCCTGACGAGGCGGTGGTGATGGTGTCCAGCGTCGCGCCGATCAAGGCCAAGAAGCTGCGCTACTACGCGGACAGCAATTTCAAGCGCCGTGTGCTGCTGCCTCCCGCGCTCGCGGACGGGCAGTACGCGGACGTGCCGCCGTTGCGTCTGGACGACTGGAGCGGCCTGGCGATTCCCGCCGTGCCCGTTGCGCCGGCGTCCGATACCGCCGAGGGCTTCGCTGCCTCTGCCGACGACGGCGGCCCGCGCCGTCAGCCCGAACTCTCCGAAACCGTCGCCTACGCCCCTGAGCTGGCCGCGCCTGCGGCCGACCTCGCGCTGCTCGATGACGACGACGACCTGCCGCTTCCCCTTCCTCGCCAGCTTGACCCATCCATGCAGCGCACGGCGCGGCTGGCTTCCCTCGACCCCAACGACGGAATCGAGCTATGAGCCACTACCGCCTCAATCTGTTCATCCAGCCTGAGCACGCCAAGCGGCTCGATGAACTGGCTGCCAAGAAGGGCGTGTCCAAGTCGTCCATCGTCGCGGCGGCGCTCGCATCGTGGCTGTCGCCCGATGCCGGCGACCAGCGCGAAGCGGCCATTTCCAAACGGCTTGATCGCCTCTCGCGCCAGGCCGAGCGCATGGAGCGCGACCAGAACATCGCCATCGAAACGCTGGCGCTGTTCATTCGCTACTACCTGACCGTGAGCACGCCGGTTCCCGAGGCGCATCAAGACGCGGCACGCGCGCAGGGCAAAGTGCGCTTCGAGCAGTTCACCGAGCAGCTTGGCCGCCACCTGCTGCGGGGCCGCAGCCTGGTTCGTGACGTGGTGGAGGAACTGCATCCCGATCCGATGCGGATGGAGGACGCGGCGGCAGCCGCGCAAGCGCAGGAGCGTGCTTCATGAGCGCCGCTCCGCAGTCCATGAGCGCCACGTCGCTCGACCGGCGCATCCAGATGCTGCGCACGGCGATGGGGCCGCTGATCGCCGCCGCGCTGGAAGACCCGGACGTGGTGGAAATCATGCTCAACCCCGATCGCACCCTTTGGGTGGATCGCCTGTCGTCGGGTCGTGCGCCGATCGGTGTGGAGATGCCCGAGGCCGATGGCGAGCGGATCATCCGCCTCGTCGCGGCCCATGTGGGCGCGGAAGTCCATCGCGGCCAGCCGCTGCTATCCGCCGAACTGCCCGAAACCGGCGAACGCTTCGAGGGCATCTTGCCGCCCGCCGCGCCAGGGCCGGCCTTCGCGCTGCGGAAGCGCGCCATCGGCGTGATCCCGCTGGAGCGGTACGTCATCGACCAGATGATGACCGCCGCCCAGGCGGGCTTTCTCGTTCGCGCCGTGCGCGAGCGGCAGAACGTCCTGATCGCCGGCGCCACCAGCAGCGGCAAGACCACGCTCGCCAATGCGCTGCTGGCCGAGATCGCCGCCACGGGCGACCGCGTGCTGGTGCTTGAAGACACGGTGGAGCTGCAATGCGCGGCCCGTGACCACGTTCCGCTGCGCACCCGCGCAGGCGTGGTATCGATGACCGAGCTGGTTCGCTCGTCCATGCGCCTGCGGCCTGATCGCGTCGTCGTTGGCGAAGTGCGCGGCGCCGAGGCACTGGATCTCATCAAGGTGTGGGGCACAGGCCATCCGGGCGGCATCGCCACGATCCATGCCGGCTCCGCGCTCGGCGCGCTGCTGCGCCTGGAGCAACTGATTCTCGAAGTGGCGGTGAATCCGCCCCGTGCGCTGATTGCCGAGGCGGTCAACGTGGTGATCCACATAGCCGGACGCGGGCGCAAGCGCCGCATCGAGAGCATCGCCCGCGTCGTCGGCTTCGACGGCGTGGGCTACCAACTGGCGGACGCGCTGGAAACGCCGTTTCCCGAGCTGCCGCCACGTCCCGATGCCGCACCCGCTGCGGCGACTTCCCGATCCCCTCACTCACTTGGAGAACTGCCATGACGCAGATGACCATTCCTGCTTTCCGTGTTTCCGTAAATCCGCCTTCTCACTTGTCTAACTCTGCACGGCTGCGCTGCCTGGGCCGCCCTGCGGGGCAAGGACTGCTGCTGGCCGCGCTGCTGCTGTTCCTGGCTGGAACAGCACAGGCCGCCGGCTCCTCGATGCCGTGGGAAGGCCCGCTGCAATCCATCCTCGAATCCATCCAGGGGCCGGTAGCTCGCATCGTCGCCGTCATCATCATCATCGCCACGGGCCTCGCGCTCGCGTTCGGCGACACGTCTGGCGGATTCCGCAAGCTGATCCAGATCGTCTTCGGCCTGTCCATCGCTTTCGCGGCTTCCAGCTTCTTCCTGTCGTTCTTCAGCTTCTCCGGCGGGGCCGTCGTATGAGCGCCCCGGACGCCTTCACGGAAGGCTTCGAGGTGCCGCTGCATCGCTCGCTGACCGAGCCGATTCTGCTGGGCGGTGCGCCGCGCACCGTGGCGATCGCCAACGGCACGCTGGCTGCCGCGGTCGGCCTGGGCCTGCAACTGTGGATTCCCGGCGTGGTGCTCTGGATCGTCGGCCATTCGCTGGCGGTGTGGGGTGCGCGCGTCGATCCGCAGTTCATGCAGGTCTTTGCGCGGCACATCAAGCACCGCCCGCTGCTGGACGTGTGAGGGGAGGACGCCGCGATGCTGAACCTCGCCGAATACCGCCAGCGCCCGGCCTTGCTTGCTGACTGGCTGCCCTGGGCCGGACTGGTCGCACCGGGCGTCGTCTTGAACAAGGACGGCAGTTTCCAGCGCACAGCCCGGTTTCGTGGGCCCGACCTCGACAGTGCGACGCAAGGCGAACTGATCGCCACGTCGGCGCGCTTGAACAACGCCCTGCGCCGCATGGGATCGGGCTGGGCGCTGTTCATCGAAGCCGACCGCCGGGCCGCTGCCGACTATCCGCGCTCGGAGTTTCCCGAACCGCTTTCGTGGCTGGTGGAGGAAGAACGCCGGGCCGCCTTCGAGGAATCGGGCCATCACTTCGAGAGCGGCTATCACCTAACGCTGCTTTACCTGCCGCCGGAAGAATCCCGCGCCCGCGCAGCCAGGATGCTCTACGAGAACACGCCGACGAATGGTGTGGACTGGCGCGAGCGGCTGCAAGCCTTCGTCGCGGAAACGGATCGCGTCTTTGACCTGCTCGACGGCGTGATGCCGGAAATTGACTGGCTCGATGACGCGCAGACGCTGACCTACCTGCACGCGACCATCTCGACGCGGCGCTATCGCGTGGGCGTGCCCGAAGTGCCGTTCCACATCGACGCGCTGCTGACCGATTCCGCGCTGGTCGGCGGCCTGGCGCCCATGCTGGGCGACCAGCACCTGCGCGTGGTGTCGGTGCGCGGCTTCCCGACCTCGACCTGGCCAGGGATTCTGGACGACCTCAACCGCCTCGGTTTTGCGTACCGCTGGAGCACGCGCTTTCTCTGCCTCGACAAATCCGAGGCGGAACGGGAGTTGGGACGCCTGCGCCGCCAATGGTTCGCCAAGCGCAAGAACGTCATCGCGCTGCTGCGCGAAACGATCTTCCAGCAGGAAAGCCCGCTGGTCGATACCGACGCCAACAACAAGGCCGCCGATGCCGACGCTGCCTTGCAGGAGCTAGGCAGCGATCAAGTCGCCTTCGGCTATCTGACGGCGACCGTCACCGTCATGGACGAGGACGCTGCCGTCGCAGACGAGAAGCTGCGCATGGTGGAGCGCGTCATCCAGGGTCGGGGCTTCGTCACCATCCCTGAAACGCTCAATGCCGTGGATGCCTGGCTGTCTTCGATCCCCGGCAACGCCCACGCGAACGTGCGCCAGCCCATCGTTTCGACGCTGAACCTGGCGCACATGATGCCGGTGTCGGCGGTGTGGGCCGGGCCAGAGAAGAACGACCACCTCGACGGCCCGCCGCTGATCGTCACACGCACCGATGGCGCCACGCCGTTTCGCCTCGTGACGCACATCGGCGATGTGGGCCACACGCTGGTCGCGGGGCCGACTGGCATGGGCAAGTCGGTCTTGCTCGCCACGCTGGGGATGCAATTTCGCCGCTATCGCGGCTCGCGCATCGTCGCCTTCGACATGGGCCGCTCCATGCGGGCTGCGATCCTCGGCCTGGGCGGCGAACACTACGACCTGGGCACGGATGGCGAAATCGCTTTCCAACCACTCGCGCGTATCGACCGTGAGGGCTATCGCACGTGGGCCGCCGAATGGATCGAAGGCCGCTTGGTGCACGAAGGCGTGGCGGTCGGCCCCGACGAGAAGACAGCTATCTGGTCGGCGCTGGGAAGTCTCGCCGGTGCGCCGGTGGAGCAGCGCACGATGACGGGGGTCTCCGTGCTGTTGCAATCGAACACGCTGCGCCAGGCGCTGTCGCCTTATGTGCTAGGCGGTGCCCACGGCAAGCTGCTGGACGCCGACCATGACCGCCTCGGCATGGCCGACGTGCAGTGCTTCGAGATGGAGGAGCTGATGCACAGCAAGGCCGCCGTCATGGCCGTGCTGCATTACCTCTTTGCGCGCTTCGATGAACGCTTCGACGGTGCGCCCACGCTGCTGATCCTCGATGAAGCGTGGTTGTTCCTCGATGACCCGGTGTTTGCCGCGCGTATCCGCCAGTGGCTCAAGACGCTGCGCAAGAAGAACGTCAGCGTCATCTTCGCCACGCAGAGCCTTGCCGACATCAAGGATTCGAGCATCGCGCCCGCGATCATCGAAAGCTGCGCCAGTCGCATCTTCCTGCCGAACCCGCAGGCGACCGAACCGCAGATTCGCACGATCTACGAGGGCTTCGGCCTCAACAGGCGACAGATCGAAATCGTCGCAACCGCGCAGCCCAAGCGCGACTACTACTACCAATCCCGCCTCGGCAACCGCCTGTTCGACCTCGACCTGGGGCCGGCGGCGCTGGCGTTTGTGGGCGCTTCCACGCCGCAAGACCAGCGCGACATAGACCGCGTGCTGCTGGACGCCGGCGTGCCCGGCTTCGCGGGCGCCTGGCTGCGCCATCGCGGCCTCGATTGGGCGGCCGACCTGCTGCCCTCGTTCCCCGGCCTCGCGCCGGGTTCCCTCGCTGACCAACCCCTGGAGAATCTGCCATGAAGAAGCGTCTTATCGCCGCCGCCATCGCGGCCATGCTTTGCACCGCCACCGCCCATGCGCAATGGGTCGTGGTCGATCCCACCAACCTCGTGCAGAACACGCTGACCGCGATCCGCACGCTGGAGCAGATCAACAACCAGATCCAGCAGCTTCAGAACGAAGCGCAGATGCTGATGAACCAGGCGCGCAACCTCGCCAGCCTGCCGTCCAGCGTAGTGAACCAGTTGCGCGCCAATCTGGCGACGACCGAGCGGCTGATCGCGCAGGCCCGCGGCCTGGCCTACGACGTGACGAATCTGGATCGGGAGTTTGCGCGCCTGTATCCCGAGCAGTACGCCGCCACCGTCAGCGGCGACCAGATGTACCGCGATGCGCAGGAGCGTTGGCGGAACACGCTCAACGGCTTGCAGACCACGATGCAGATGCAGGCACAGGTGTCGCAGAACCTGGGCGAAGACGAAAGCGTGCTGGCTGACCTCGTGGGCAAGAGCCAGTCGGCCGAAGGCGCGCTCCAAGCCATGCAGGCCATGAACCAGTTGCTGGCCTTGCAGGCCAAGCAGTCGATCCAGTCGCAACGGCTCCAGATCACGCAGGATCGTGCGGCCTCGCTGGAACTGGCGCGGCAGGCGGCCGCCACCGAGCGAGCGCGCGAAGTGCGGCGGCGTTTCATCGGCGATGGCACGCCGTACACGCCGCAGCGCGTGGATTTCTACGGCAATTGACAGGAGGCCGCCATGCGATGCGTCCTTGTCCTGTGTGTCGCGCTGGTGGCCGCTTGCGGCGAGCAGCCGGCCGACCACCTTGCCGATGCCTTGGCCGCTGATCCCGTGCGGCTCAAGGCATTGCGCGCGCAATGCGCGGCCGACCGGCAGGCCACGGGCGAGGACGCTTGCCGCGCCGCTGCCGAAGCCTTCCGGCGGCGCTTCTTCTCCGGCCAGGCTGAGCCGGATGAATACCAGACCTTGGCCGACCTGCCGCCGATCCCGCCGAGCTTCGAGGAGCCGGCCGATGGCGTGGCTCCCGCAATGCCACCCGAACCGGAGGACACGCCATGAATGACGTGACCATCATCGACCAGTTCCTCAACACCTTCGCCGCCTATATCGACTCGGGTTTCGGGCTGCTGCGGGGCGAAGTGGCGTTCCTCACGGCTACGCTGATCGTCATCGACATGACGATCGCTGGACTGTATTGGGCCATGAGCCACGCCACCGGCCAAGGCGAGGACGTGATCGCCAAGCTGCTGCGCAAAGTGCTGTACGTCGGCGCCTTCGCCTACATCATCAACAACTTCAACTGGCTGGCGAGCATCGTCTTCCGCTCGTTCGCGGGATTGGGCATCACCGCCACCGGCTCTGCCATCACGATGGAGAACTTCTTGCAGCCTGGCCGGTTGGCGAAAACCGGCCTTGACGCGGGCGGGCCGATCTTCCTCCAGCTCGACGACATGATGGGATTTCCCGAGGTGTTCTTGAACCTCGATGCCATCTTGGTGCTGTTCCTCGCCTGGCTGGTCGTGGTGCTGTGCTTCTTCGTGCTGGCGATCCAGCTTTTCATCACGCTCATCGAGTTCAAGCTGACAACCCTCGCGGGCTTCGTGCTGGTGCCGTTCGCGCTTTGGAACAAGACCTCGTTCCTGGCCGAAAAGGTCTTGGGCAACGTGGTGGCCTCCGGCGTCAAGGTGTTGGTGCTGGCCGTGATCGTCGGTATCGGCTCGGGCCTGTTCACTCAGTTCCAAGTCCACCCCGATGAGCCGTCGCTCGACCACGCACTGGTCATCATGCTGGCCTCGCTCACTTTGCTGGCGCTGGGGATCTTCGGCCCTGGTATCGCCACGGGCCTAGTGTCCGGTGCGCCGCAGCTCGGCGCGGGCGCGATGGCAGGCGCTGCCATCGGTGCGGCCGGGACGGCGGTAGCTGTCGGTGCTGCCGCGACGGGTGTAGGCGGTGCCGTAGCCGCTGGCGCACGTATGGCACCGGCTGCCGCCAAGCTGGCCGGCGCTGGTGCGCGTGCGGCCACGTCGGCGGCTGGCAGTGCGAAATCGGCGTTCCAGGCCGGCTCCGCCGCCGCAGGCGGTGGTGCGAAAGGCGCAATGGCGGGCCTGGGCAACGTCGCCAAGACCGGCGCGCAGGCAGCCGAACGAGGCGCGGCATCCCGCGCCTCCGCTGCCGGGCAACGCATGGCCGCTCCCTTCCGCGCTGGCTGGAATGGCGCTGCTGCCGATGGCGGCGCGGCATCCGGTCAGGGTGGCGCAGGCGAGGCCACAGCCGGCGCGGCTACCGCCCAGAAGCAGGAACAGCCCGCTTGGGCCAAACGCCTGCACCGCCGCCAGCAACTCACCCATGCCGCGACCACCACCGCCCACACGCTACGCGGTGGCGATGGCGGCGGCTCCGGCCAGGGGCCGAGCCTGCGCGATTCCGATTCATAAGGAGAACTGACCATGCGATTCAAGAAACCGCAGGTGCGCTATGCCGACACGCCGCAGCCTGCCACGCCGTACCAAGCTGCCGGCCAGGTGTGGGACGAGCGCATCGGCTTGCCGCGCGTGCAGGCGAAGAACTGGCGCCTGATGGCCTTCGGCTGCCTAACGCTTGCGCTGCTGATGGCCGGCGGCCTGGTGTGGCGCTCGGCGCAATCCATCGTGACGCCCTACGTCGTGGAGGTGGACAACGCGGGCCAGGTACGCGCCGTGGGCGAAGCCGCCACGCCATACCGGCCCAACGATGCGCAGACCGCGCACCACATCGCGCGCTTCGTGACGCTGGTGCGCTCGCTGTCCATCGACCCCATCGTCGTCCGCCAGAACTGGCTCGACGCCTACGACTACACAACCGACAAGGGCGCGGCCGTGCTCAACGACTACGCACGGGTCAACGACCCGTTCGCGCGTATCGGCAAGGAGTCGGTAACGGTGCAGATCACCAGCGTCGTGCGCGCCAGCGACACGTCTTTCAACGTGCGCTGGACGGAACGCCGCTACGTCAACGGCGCCGCGGCGGGCTTGGAGCGGTGGACGGCCGTGGTGTCCATCGTGCTCCAGCCGCCGCGCACCGAAGAACGCTTGCGCAAGAACCCCCTGGGCATCTACGTCAACGGCCTGTCGTGGAGCCGCGAACTGGATTCTTCCGAAGGAGCCAAGCCATGAATGATCTTCTCCGTAAATCCGCCTTGCCGGTGATCCTGCTTGCCCTGGCGGGCTGCGCTACGCAGGGCAAGCCACCGCCGACCATCTCGCTCGATGAGCCGGTGCAGGCCCAGCCGCTACCCGAGCCATCCGCGCCGGTGGAGGTGGTGGCCGTGCCCGAGGTTCTGCCGATGCCGGCGCAGTTGAAGCCATTGCCCGAAGCCGAGGACGCCAAGCCCACGCCGGAGCCAGCCGACGAGAAGGTGCGCGTCTCACGGGCCAATGCCGAGGCGCGCGTCGCACCCACGCGCGAGGGATACGTCAACGCGATTCAGGTGTGGCCGTTCACCGATGGCGCGCTCTACCAAGTCTATGCAGCCGTGGGCCGCGTGACCGTGATTTCGCTCCAGCCGGGCGAGGAGCTGGTGACGGTGGCCGCTGGTGATACTGTGCGCTGGATCGTGGGCGATACGTCCAGCGGCAGCGGTGCCGACCTGCGCGTCAATGTGCTGGTCAAGCCGATCCGCTCGGGCCTCAAGACAAATCTCGTCATCACCACCAACCGCAGGACGTACCTGCTGGAGTTGGCTTCGACGGAAAAGACGTGGATGGCGTCGGCGTCCTGGGAGTATCCGCGCGACCGGATGCTGGCCTTGCAGCGCCGGGCGCAGGCGGCCAGCGCAGCCGCGCCGGTGGATTCCGGCTTGTCCTTGGAGAACCTGCGCTTCCGCTACGCGGTCAGCGGCAGTAATCCGTCGTGGAAGCCGCTGCGCGCCTTCGACGACGGTGCGAAGGTCTATATCCAGTTCCCCGTCGGCATCGCGCAAGGCGAGCTGCCGCCGCTGTTCGTGATCGGGCCGGAAGGCGACGGGCAACTGGTCAACTACCGTTTCCGCTCGCCGTATTACATCGTGGATCGGCTGTTCGGCGCGGCCGAACTTCGCCTGGGCGGAGACAAGGGCGACGTGGTGCGGATTGAGCGCACGGACGGCGTTGCGCGGAGGAACTGACCATGAGCCAGGACGACACCCCCGACCTTGCCACGCCGCAGGCGGGCAAGGTCGCGCCCGAAGCGGTGGCGCTGCGCGCCCAGCCGCGCCCGGTCACGCGCCTGAACCGGCGCACGCTGGCCATCCTTGTCGGCGGCCTGTCGGTCGCCGTGCTCGCGGCCACGATCTGGTCGCTGCAACCGCAGCGGCGCGGCACCAACGAGCAGACCGAGCTTTACAACGTCGATCGCGTCTCGAAGTCCGAAGGGCTGGATGCGCTGCCGACGGACTACTCGAAGCTGCCACCAGCCTTGCCGCCCGGTGTGCCCGAGCTGGGGCCGCCGTTGCCCGGCGACCTTGGCCCGGCCATCGTCGCTTCGCAGCAGCCGGTGACGCCGGGCTATTCGCCGCCAGGCCATGATCCCGAAGATGCCTTGCGTAAGGAGGCGGACGCGGCTGCGGCCTCGTCGGTGTTCTTCCGCTCGGGCGGCCAAGGGCAGACCGCCGCCACGGTCGCGCAGGCAGCGCCGGGGGCTGCAAGCACGCTTGCGGCCTTCGATCCGCTCGCTGCTGGGCCTGCCTCAACGGCGGCCCAGCCCGCCGACCCGACCGCCGTGCAGAACCGGCAAGACCAGAAAGAGGCGTTCCTGAAAGCCGGTTCTACGGAAACCCGCAATTCCGGGAATCTGGCGCTGCCCGCGTCGCCGTATCAGGTGATGGCCGGAACGGTGATCGCCGGTGCGCTAGTGACAGGCATCAAGTCGGACTTGCCGGGCGACGTGATCGGCACTGTGACGGAGCCGGTCTATGACACAGCCACCGGCAAGTTCCTGCTGATTCCGCAGGGGGCGCGCATCCTCGGGCGCTACAACAGCCAGGTCGGCTACGGACAGAGCCGCGTACAGGTGGTGTGGAACCGGATCATCCTGCCCGACACGTCCTCGCTGACGCTGGACAACCTTGTCGGCACCGACCCGGCCGGCTACGCGGGCTTGGAGGATGACGTGGACTGGCACTGGAACCGCATCTTTGCCGGTGCGGTGCTGACGACGCTGCTGGGCGTCGGCGCAGAACTGGCCGCGCCAGAGAACCGCCAGGACGGCAACCGCATCGTCATCGCCGGACGTGACAGCGCCCAGGACAGCATCAATCAGGTCGGCCAGGAAATCACCCGGCGCAACATGAACATCCAACCGACGCTGACCGAGCGGCCGGGCCTGCCGGTGCGGATCATCGTTAACCGGGATCTAGTGCTGCGGCCCTACCAGCCGCTGTTCTTCAATCGGGGAGCTTCGCAATGAACGCGACCAAGAAACTGCGGCTTGGGCCGCTGCCCAAGACCGAGAACGTCAAGCTTACCTTCGCGTGCCCGGCCAGCCTGAAAGCCGACCTCGACCGCTACGCCGCACTGCACGCGCAGGCGTATGGCGAGGCGGTCGATGCAGAGAAGTTGATCCCGCACATGCTGGAGGCGTTCATTGCCGGCGACCGGGGATTCAGGAAGGGAGGCGCGAGCAGGCCCGCACCGCCGAAGCCGAGCTGACAATGCACGGATACTTTGCCGACGCACCCTCGAACGCGCAGCCCAACGCTGCGCGTTCTTCGTTCTGGAGCGCCGCGACCGATTGGGCTATGATGGCCGAGCAAGCCTGCCGTCTGCTGGCAATCGCCCCGACGCAGTACGCTCCGGCTTTCTACCGCGACGCTCTTATGTGGCTCCTAGCCCACAAAGCCGCAGCCCCGCAAAGCGGCCCGAAGTAGAGCTAAACCCGTGTCCTGTATAAGCTTTCAAGCCCCCAGCGATTTTCACTGAGGGCTTGACACAGGCACTTTTTTGTGGCCGCCTCTGCCGGGCAAGCACACCGAAGCAGAGAGCCAGATGCACCACACCCCGCAAGCCAGCCAGCAAACCGCCGCGCCGACCGCATTCCAGGACGGCCGGGCCTCGCCGATGGAATACCTGAGGCAGATCCTGACCGCACGCATCTACGACATCGCCCGCGAAACCGAGCTGGATCGCGCCCGCGGCCTGTCGGCCCGGCTGGGTAACCCGGTCTACTTCAAGCGCGAGGACAACCAGCCGGTCTTTTCCTTCAAGGTGCGCGGCGCCTACAACAAGATGCGCAACACGCCGCAGGCGGCGCTGGACCGGGGCGTCATCACGGCGTCCGCCGGCAACCATGCGCAGGGCGTGGCGATCTCGGCGGCCAGGATGGGCGTGCGCGCCATCATCGTGGTGCCGCAGACCACGCCGCAGGTGAAGGTGGATGCGGTCAAGGCGCATGGCGGCCCCACGGTGACGGTGGTGCAGGCGGGCGATTCCTATAGCGATGCCTATGGCCACGCCCAGAAGCTGGCGAGCGCGCAGGACCTGACCTTCATTCCTGCCTTCGACGATCCCTATGTGATCGCCGGCCAGGGCACGGTGGGCATGGAGATCCTGCGCCAGCACGCGGGCCCCTTGCATGCCGTCTTCGTGCCGATCGGCGGCGGCGGACTGGCCGCGGGCGTGGCGACCTACATCAAGGCAGTGGACCCCGGCGTCAAGGTCATCGGCGTGCAGACCGAGGATTCCTGCGCCATGTCCCTGTCGATGCAGGTGGGCGAACGGGTCAACCTGCCCGAAGTGGGCCTGTTCTCGGATGGCACGGCGGTCAAGCTGGTGGGCGAGGAGACCTTCCGCCTGTGCCGCGAATACCTGGACGAGATCATCCTGGTGGATACGGACGCGGTCTGCGCGGCGATCAAGGACGTGTTCCTGGATACCCGCAGCGTGCTGGAGCCGGCGGGCGCGCTGGCGGTGGCCGGGCTGAAGAAGTATGTAGAGCGCGAAGGCGTGCAAGGCCTGCCCATGGTGGCGGTGACCTCGGGCGCGAACATGAACTTCGACCGCCTGCGCTTCGTCGCAGACCGCGCCGAGGTTGGCGAGGCGCGCGAGGCGGTCTTCGCCGTGACGGTGCCGGAAGAGCGCGGCAGCTTCCGCCGCTTCTGCAGCGTGATCGGTCAGCGCAGCGTGACGGAATTCAACTACCGCATCGCCGACGCGCGCACCGCCCACATCTTCGTCAGCATGCAGATCTCGCGGCGCGGCGACGCGGCGGAAATCATGACGGCGCTGCAGGAACAGGGTTTCTCCGTCGGCGACCTGAGCAACAACGAAGTGTCCAAGCAGCACATCCGCTACATGGTGGGCGGCCGCTCGCCGCTGGCGGCGGGCGAGCGCCTGTTCCGCTTCGAGTTTCCTGAGCGCCCCGGGGCGCTGATGAAGTTCCTGTCCGAGATGGCGCCCAACTGGAACATCAGCCTGTTCCATTACCGCAACCAGGGCACGGAGTTCAGCTCGGCCTTGGTCGGCATCCAGGCGCCGCTGGCGGACAGCGCGGCGCTGGACGCGTTCCTGCGGCAGCTGGGCTACGCCCATACCGAGGAAACCGGCAACGAGGCCTACCGCCAGTTCCTGATCTGAGCGGGCCAGGTCAACCGGGCGCGCAGCCGGGCTTGCGTGGCAGGGTCACGCCCGGCTGCAGGCGCAGCGCGGCGCGCCCCTGCGCCGCCTGCGTCAGCTGCAGGGTGGCGGCGCGCCAGGCCGGCACGTCGTCGAAGGCCACGTCGGGCGCGGTCGAGGACTTGGACTGCGCGTCCGGACGATCGAATTGGATCGCGGGCAGGCGCAGGCAGACATCCTTGAAATCCAGCCGGGCCAGTTCGCGCCCGTCGCTCATGCGCACCGCGCGGAACGCCATCGGAGTGTCCACGAACTTGGTGATGGCCGGCACGATCTGCAGATAGCCGTCGGCGTCCTTGACCCGCTTGGTGGGCTCGATCTCGACCGCGTCCCTGCCTGGCGGCACGGCCAGGTAGGCCACGCCGTCCGCCACGTCCAGCAGCTTGCCCGGCCCCAGGTTCAGGGCGGCGAGCGGCGCGTGGCGGATCATCACGGTTTCGTTCCAGGACGTCTGGACGCGCGTCCAGCCAGGCAGGCGCGCGTCCTCGAAGCGCGTGGTGGCGATGCGATCGCGCTCCGGCTTGGCCGACAAGGCCAGGCGCTGGACCCGCAGCGCGCCGTTGGTCGCGCTCAGCTGCGCCAGCACGGTATTGGCGCTGGAACTGGTGAAGTAGGCCAGCACGGCGTCCGTTTCCAAGGCCTTGGCGGTGGATGCGCAGAAGAACGCGCGGGCCTCGACGCTCTGGCCATCGGGATAGAGCAGGGCGCCGACGTCCTTGCCGCACAGCGGCTTGCCCTGGTAGGTGATGGTGGTGGCGCGGGTGGTCTGCCGCTGGCCGGTATTCCAGTCGCTGCGGCTGCCGGTGGTGGCTTCGACCACCAGGCCGTGGTTGTCGTAGACGACGGCCGCGCCCGCGGGCGCGGCAAGCATGCTGAGCAGAAACGCGAGGTTGCGTCGACGCGCCATAGGCTGACTCCCGGGTGTGGCTGGACCGGTCTATATATACCACCGCCCGGGAGGGCTCCTTACTGCGGGCCGAGCTTGCGGATGAGAGCGCCCAGCATCTCCAGTTCATCGGCCCGCAGGTCGGTCAGGGGCGCGCGCACCGGACCCGCGTCGCGGCCCACCAATTTGGCGCCGGCCTTGACGATGCTGACGGCATAGCCCGGGACGCGGTTGCGGATCTCGAGGTAAGGCAGGAAGAAATCGTCCAGCAGGCGATTGGTGGTGTCATGGTCGCCCGCGGCGATGGCGCGGTAGAACTCCATGGCGGTGCGCGGCACGAAATTGAACACGGCCGACGAATAGACCGGCACGCCCAGCGCGCGGTAGGCGGCGGCGTAGACCTCGGCCGTGGGCAGGCCGCCCAGGTAGGAAAAGCGGTCGCCCAGCTTGCGGCGGATGCGCACCATGGCTTCGATGTCGCCCACGCCGTCCTTGAAACCCACCAGGTTGGGGCAGCGTTCGGCCAGTTGCGCCAGGCTGTCGGCCGACAGGCGCGACTGCGCGCGGTTGTAGACGATGACGCCGATATCCACGGACTTGCAGACCTGTTCGACGTGCGCGGCGATGCCTGGTTGCGAGGCTTCGGTCAGGTAGTGGGGCAGCAGCAGTATGCCTTTGGCGCCCAGGCGCTCGGCCTCTTGCGCATAGGCGATGGCCGTGCGGGTCGGGCCGCCAGCGCCGGCCAGGATGGGGACCTTGCCCGCGCAGGTCTGCACCGCGGTGCGGATCACGTTCGCGTATTCCTCTGGCGCCAGCGAAAAGAACTCGCCCGTGCCGCCCGCGGCGAACAGGGCGGTCGCGCCGTAGGGGGCCAGCCATTCCAGGCGCTGCGCATAGCCCCTGGCGTTGAAGTCGCCGTTCTGGTCGAAATCGGTGACGGGAAAGGACAGCAACCCTTCCGAAACGATGTGCTTGAGTTCCTGCGGGGTGGTCATGTTGCGTTGATCCGTATGGGGGCGTCATCGAACGGCAGGAGTCTGCCGGTAGCCTGGTTAAGAGGTAAGTCATCGTACAACATGAAATGCCCGCTACTCAAGCAAAGGCCGCTGAGAAAATTGGATTTATAGGTGCATACCCGGTAGATGAATATTTCGCTTCCCAACAATAATTTCATAGTTGTACGATGACATAGGCAGAACATATGCGGCAGGCGCAGGCGCGCGCGGCGGCCAATCCGAAGAGGTTGTCCCGGAGAGCCCGGGCGCAGCGTCCGCCCGCAAGACATTCCAAAGGAGACTCCATGAACCCAAGCAAGAGACAGTTCCTGGGCGGCGCCGCGGCGCTTTGCCTGTCGCCGTGGCTACCGGCATGGGCGCAGCAGCCGGGCGACTGGCCGACGCGCGCGGTCCGGATCATCGTGCCTTACCCGCCCGGCGGCTCGTCGGACATCATCGCCCGCATCCTGGCGCCGCGCCTGGCCGATGCCCTGAAGCAGACCGTGGTGGTCGAGAACAAGCCCGGAGCCAATGGCAATCTGGGCGCAGGCCTGGTGGTGCAGTCCGCGCAAGAGGGCCATACCGTGCTCTTGTGCGACGTAGGGGCGCTGGCGATCAGCCCGTCCGTTTACACCAAACTGTCTTTCGATCCATCCACGGATTTGCGCGCGGTCGGCATGCTGGCCTATTCGCCGCACGTGCTGGCCGTGCATCCCGACGTGCCGGCCAAGACGGTGCCGGAACTGGTGGCCTTGTCCAAGCAACAGCGCCTGAACTTCGCCGTGACCGCCATCGGCAGCGCGCCGCACCTGGCTGCCGTCGCCGTGCAGCAGGCCACGGGGGCGAAATGGGAGTACGTGCCCTACAAGGGCGGTTCGCAGGCGGTGACGGACACCATAGGCGGGCAGACCCAGGTCATCATGAACGGGCTGCTGGCCACGCTGCCCCACATCAAGGCCGGCAAGCTGCGGCCGATCGCGATCTCCAAACGCGAGCGCATGCGGCTGGTTCCCGACATTCCCACCATTTCTGAACAGGGCGTGGCCGGCTTCGAGTCCGGCACCTGGCAGGGGGTGATGGCGCCCGTGACCACGGCCGATCCCGTCGCCATCCGCTTGTCGGAACTGATGGCGCAAATCGTCAACCAGCCGGACGTGAAGGCGCAGCTGAACGAACAGGGCGCCGAAATCGTTACCCGCAATCCCGCCGAACTGGCGCAGTTCTTCAACAGCGAGCGCGCGCGCTGGGCCTCGGTAGTGAAAAGCGCGGATATCCGGCTGGATTGACGCCGGGCCTGTCTGGACAGGCCCTCAGGCGCGGGGGCACACTGGAATCATCCCGCGCCCGCCCAGGCCCCGGCGCGACGCGGGGCCGGGCCGAGGGACGCTATGCGGCGCCCGGCCGCAGACCAGGGGCAGGGCACGCAGCCATGAAAATCCTTGGTGCAGTCGCGCTGCTGGCGGCCGCCTGGGGGCAAGCCGTCGCGCAAGGCGCCGGACCCGCCATTCCCCAACCTCCGCCTTCGGCCCGCGTCATTCCCGATGCCTGCGTTGGGGCTTCCTGTCCCCGGCTGGTCAATCCGGGCGCTACCCAGGAACCCTGCCTGGGCACCGGTTGCGCCACCGCCGGCAGGCCGCCCGGCCCGCCCGCGCCGCCTTCCAGCGGACCGAGCCGCCAGCCCGGCTGGGTAAGCCCTGCGCCGTCCCGCCTGCCGCCGATGCCGGCGCAGCGCGGCGTGCCGACGGGGCCGCTGACGCCCGCGCCCCCGTTGCCGGTACCGCGTTGATGTTTCCGGATCGCGCCATCATGGCGGCAGAAAAAACGGTAGAAAAAAGGGTGGAAAGAGCGGAATTTAAAGTGCTTGATTTAGCAATTCATACACCAATTATTTAACAATATTAGTCGGTTAGAATGCGGGGAATCGGAAAAAAAACCGGAAATAATATATGTATGATTCTCCGCAACAGTTCCTACCCTTGATGCCCGCTGTGCACATGCTCGTCCCGTACTTGGAACGAGCAGCCAGCATCGTGTATCGGGCCGCCGAGCTGAGCGGATTTGCACATCCCAACACCCGGGGGGCGCTGCAGGATCTGCTTCGCAGCATGAATTCGTATTACAGCAACGGGATCGCGGGGCAGGGCACGTCGCCCAGGAACATCGATGCAGCCCTGCGTCAGGAGTTCTCGGACCGCCCGGAAATCGCGCGGCTGCAGCGCATTGCCGTGGCCCATATGGACGCGGAAAGAGAAGTTGAAGAGCAGGCGGCGCGGGTTTCGCCGTTGAATGCGGATTTCGTCCAGATCGCCCACCGTGCGCTATACGGACGCTTGGAGTCCCATGACCGGACAACCAAGGACGGGCTGGTCGTGGAACCGGGAACACTGCGGGAGATCGACGTCACGGTTGGCCGCCATAGCCCGCCAGCCTGGCAGTCATTGCCACAATTCATGGAGGCCTTTACCTCTCATTACGGCAGGCAATGGACCAACGAACTCCGCTTGATCGCCATCGCTTGCGCGCATCAACGCATGGCCTGGATGCATCCGTTTGCGGATGGCAATGGTCGGGCCACGCGACTGCAAACGCATGCCGCCATGTGGCCTGTCACCAGGGGACTTTGGTCCGTCAATCGTGGATTGGCGCGTGGGGTGCAGGATTACCACGGTCATCTGGCCGCTGCGGACGCGCCGCGTCAAGACGATCTTGACGGCCGGGGCAACCTTACGCAAACAGGTTTGCTGCTATGGATCGACTACTTCCTGCGCGTGTGCGAAGAGCAGGTTGACTATATGTCCCGCATGCTGGCGCTGAACTCGATGAAGGAAAAGATCAAGGCGTCCGTTCTGATTGAAACCGCGAAAGGACGGCTGCGCGCAGAGGCTGCCTTGCCGATCTACCACCTGTTCGCGGCGGGGCCGGCCACGCGGGGCGAGTTCATTCAGATGACTGGCCTGGGCGAACGCACGGGCAGGTCCTTGCTGGCGGCCGCCTTGAAATGCGGATTGGTTGCCTCCGACACCTCCCACGCGCCCGTCAGATTCGCCTTTCCGCTGGACTCGCTGCCGATTCTGCTGCCGGCGCTCTACGGCGCTGAAGAGTAGGCGCGGGCAGTTCCGGATTGGGCCTGCGCGTCAGGGCCGGGCTGAAACGCAGCGGCCGCCAAGCTCACGCGGACACGGCGCGCGCATCCGCCATCCGCATATACGAGCGGTAAGGCTCCGCCTCAACCATGTCCCGCAGCAATTCACGCAGAATGTCCTGCACGATTTTCACCGCCTGCGTCAGCGGCCGGTTCGATGCGGTGGCCAGCATCAGGCGGGTGGACAGGGCGGGATTGACGATCCTGCGGGCGACGAGCTGGCCGCTGTTCAATTCGCCCACTACCGCGGGCAGGGCCAGCACCGTGTGGGCCAGACCGTTCAACACGATTTCCTTCATCAGTTCCAGCGCGTCCATTTCGAACACGACGTTCAAGGGCGCGTCGGCCTGCGCGGCCGCCTGCTCCAGCGTGCGGCGCAGGCCGTGGCTGCGCGTGGGCAGCGCCAGGGGCAGATCAACCAACTGGGCGAAGTCGATGGAGGACAAGGCCCGCGCGGCGGGCGACAGGTTCTGTACGGGCGATACCAGCGCCAGGTCCAGCTCGGCCAGGGGATCGACCACCACATGCTGGGAACGCCGCGCGTCATGCAGCACCGCGATGTCGACGCGGGCGTTGGCCAGCCATTCATGCACGTAGCCGCTATAGCCCGTGATGACGTTGAGCTGGATGCGCGGATGGCGCTTCCAGACTGCCGCCACCAGCGGCATGCCGACCATGTGGGATAGCGTGGGCGTCAGGCCCAGCGTGACCTGGCCGGAGGGCGACTTCTGCTCGTCGTGGAATTCGGTCACGACCCGCGCCATCTGCGCGAGCAAGGGGCGCAGGCTATCCAGCAGCTTCTCGCCTTCCGGGGTCAAGGACACGCCGCGGCCATTGCGGTAGAGCAGGGCGCAGCCGCATTCGTCTTCCAGCTTCCTGACTTGGCGGCCCAGCGCCGATTGCGCGATGCCCAGCACCGAAGCGGCCTTGGAGAAGCTGCCCGAGTCGGCCACGTGGATCAGGTTTTCGATCTTGCGCAGGTCCATCGCGATGTCTCGCCGCCGGCGCTTGCGGGCGGCTCCTCCTTGTGTGCGTTTTTTGTATATCTGATAGGCACAGTATGCCTACATGGCCCGCCGCCAGCCACCCTAGAATTCCTGCGTATCAGACCCGCGCCTGCGCGCTAGCCCCTAGGTTTACGGCCATCCATGACACCTGCTTCCGAACTGAACACGTCTTCCCACGCCTTGCTCGGGGTCTTCGCCCGCAACGGCATCGACCGCGTCTTCCTGGTTCCCGGCGAAAGCTATCTGGGCGTGCTCGACGCCTTGCATGATTTCCCGGGCATCGATGCGGTGACCTGCAGGCACGAAGGCGGCGCGAGCTTCATGGCTTGCGCCGACGGGCGGCTGACGGGCCGCCCTGGGGTGGTCATGGTGTCGAGGGGGCCGGGCGCGGCGAATGCGGCCATCGGCGTGCATGCCGCGCAGCAGGACGGCGTGCCGCTGATCCTGCTGATCGGCCAAGTCCCGTGCAAGGACCTGCGCAAGGAGGCCTTCCAGGAAATCGATTACCAGAAGATGTTCGGTTCCATCGCCAAATGGGTGCACGAGGTGGCGGCGCCGGAGGACGTGGCCTGCGCCGCATTCAAGGCGCTGCGCGTCGCAACTTCGGGCACGCCGGGGCCGGTGGTGCTGGTGGTGCCGGAAGACGTGCAGCAGGCGCGCGTGCCGCAACCGGATTGGGTCGCGCAGCCGGCCAGTCCGGCGCAGCCCGTGCCCGCCACGTTGCAGCGGCTGCAGGCGTCGTTGGACGCAGCCCACAAGCCGCTCATCATCGCCGGTGGCGCATTCAATGCGCCGGGCGGCCGCGACGCCTTGCGCCAATTGGCCGAACGGCACGGCATACCGGTGGCGGTATCGTTCCGCCAGCATGACATCTTTCCCAATACGCACCCGCTCTACGCGGGCGACCTGGACCTGGCGACGCAGCCCGCGCAGGTCGCGGCGTTCGATTCCAGCGATCTCATTCTGGCCCTGGGTACGCGCCTGGGCGATATCACCACGCAGGGCTACACGTTCCCCGGCTACCCGCGGCCTTCGCAGACGCTGGTGCATTGCCACGTCGACGCCCATATCGTGAACCAGCATTTCGCGGCCGACGTCGGCATCGTCGCCGATCCGGTGGCCACCGCGCAGGCGTTGGCGGCTCTGCCTGCGACGGGAAGCGCGGCGCGCGGCGATTGGGCGGCGTCCTTGCGCGCCATCCGAGAACGCTCCGCCGCCTGGCCGGATCCAAAAGCCGATGATGGCGTGCCCTTCGTGTCGGTGGTGCGAGCGCTGGCCGAACAGGCGCCGCCGGACGTCATGGTGTGCCTGGACGCGGGCACCTTCGCCGCGCCGGTGTACCGCCATTTTCCCTTCGTCTACCCGCAACGGCTGATGGCCTCGCAGTCGGGCGCGATGGGGTACGGCACGCCGGCGGCGATTGCCTCGCAGTTGCGCCATCCGCAAAGCAAGGTCGTGTGCCTGGTGGGCGACGGCGGCTTCCTGATGACCGGCAATGAAATGATGGCCGCCGCCGAGCGCGGACTGCCGGTGCTCTTCATCGTGTCCAACAACAATTGCTATGGCTCCATCCGCCTGCATCAGGCGCGCACCTATCCCGGGCGGTATGCGGGCACCAATCTCGCCAGTCCCGATTTCACGATGATGGCGCGCGCCTGCGGCATGCAGGCCGAGTACGTCACCCATCCGGACCAGGTGGCCGCGGCCATCGCGCGCGGGCTGGGTTCGGCCGTTCCGTACTTCCTGGAGGTCAAGACCAGCCTCGCGGCGATCCTGCCGGAAGGCGCGGACAGCGCGGCCGGCATCGACCTCCTGGGGCGGGCCCAGGCAAGGACTCAGTCGCGATAGCCGGGATCCTTCCTGTCCATCAGGCGCAGCATGGCCGGCCATTCCAGTTCGCCGAAGGGGCGGCGCGTGGTCGGCTGGTACAGGTGCCAGGTCTTCTCGATCACTTCCGGCGGCGGGACGCAGAGTTCGCGGTTGGCGGCCAGGGCATCCACCTGCGCCTTGCAGGCCATCTCCAGCCAGTACAGCGTATTGAATGCCTGCGCGATGCTGGGGCCGGCGGCCAGCAGGCCGTGGTTGCGCAGGATCATCGCCTCGGATTGGCCCAGGTCCGCCACCAGGCGCGCGCGCTCATCCAGGTCCAAGGCCACGCTTTCGTAATCGTGGTAAGGAATCTTGGCGAAGCGCATGGCGGTCTGCGTCAGCGGCAGCAAGCCGCATTGCAGCGCCGACACCGCCATGCCGGCGCGCGTATGCGTATGGATGACGCATTGCACGTCGTGGCGGGCGCCGTGCACGGCGCTGTGGATGACGTAGCCGGCCGCATTGATGCCGTACTCGCCCGGATTGTCCAGCACGTTCCCGTCCAGATCTATCCTGACCAGGCTGGATGCGGTGATCTCGTCATACATCATGCCGTAGGGGTTGATGAGCAGATGTCCCTCCGGGCCAGGGATGCGCGCGGTGATGTGGTTGTAGATGAGATCGCTCATGCCGAAGTGGGACACCAGCCGGTAGCAGGCGGCCAGTTGAATGCGGGTGTCACGCTCAGCGGGGCTCATGGTGCTATGCATGGTTCGGGTCTCCGGTTCAGTCGCTGGCTTTGACGTTGAAATCGCGGACTACCTTGCCCCACGATTCGTATTCGGATTTCATCAACGCGCCGAACTCGGCGGGCGTGGCGGTGGTGCGGACCTGGGCGCCCAGGTCCGCCAGCTTGTCGCGCACGGCCGGATCCGCCAGCACGGCGTTGACCTCGGCGGCAAGCTTCTGCTGGATCCCGGGCGGGATGCCGGCGGGCGCGATCAGGCCCAGCCAGGCGCCCATGTCGAAGCCGGGGTATCCCTGTTCGGCGACGGTGGGCACGTCCGGCAGGCTCGCGACCCGTTGCGGCGTGCTGACGGCGATAGCTTTCAGGCGCCCGGCTTTCACCAGCGCCAGCGAGGACACCATGGTGTCGAAGGTGGCGTAGGTGCGCCCGCCCACGATGTCGGTCTGCGCCTGGCTGCTGCCCTTGTAAGGCACGTGGATCATGCTGGCGCCGGCCTTGGCCAGCAGCACCGAGGTCACCAGGTGGCTGGTGGTGCCCACGCCTGTGGTGGCGTAGGTGTAGTGGTTCGGTTTGGTCTTTACGGCCGCGAGAAAGTCCTGCAGGTTGTTGGCCGGATTGTCCGGACTGACGACGAACAGATAGGGCAGCCAGGTCAGCAGGCCGATGGGCGCGAAATCCTTTCGCGCGTCGTAGTTCAGGTTGGGATAGACGTGCGGGTTGATGGCTTGCGGCGCGGATGCGCCGATCATGAGCGTATAGCCGTCGGGCTTGGCCCGCGCGCCCAGGCCGGCGGCGATGGAGCCGCCCGCGCCGGGCTTGTTCTCGACGATGAACTGCTGGCCCAGGCGCTGCGCCAGGCGGTCGCCGACCATGCGGGCGACGGTGTCGGTGGCCGTGCCGGGCGGAAATCCGACCAGGATGGTGACGGGTTTGGAGGGATAAGGGGCTTGCGCCCAGGCCGGCCCGGCCGCGGTCCAGGCCAAAACGCCCAGCATGGCTGCCAGCGCGGCTCGCCTTGTCGCATTGCGCATCGTAGTCTCCAGTCATTTTTCTGATGGCGGGAGAGCGCCTGCGCCTGCCCGCAACGGAACCGCGGTGGGCAGCCCGTCGCTGTTCAAGGTCGCACAAGGGGCCACCGCCTTCAATGGCACTGGCGGCCAAGCAGATAACGCGAAATGGCAAGGATGGCGGACGCCGCGCAGGCGTCCGCCCCGGGGATCAAGCCGTCAGGCTGATCCAGGTGGTCTTCAGGTCGCTGTACTTGTCCAGCGCATGCAGCGACTTGTCGCGGCCGAAGCCCGATTGCTTGACGCCACCGAATGGCACGGTGATGTCGCCGTCGGCGTAGCAGTTGACCCAGACCAGGCCCGCGCGCAGGCGGCGCGAGAGGCGGTGGGCGCGCGACAGGTTGGAGGTCCAGAGTCCGGCGCCCAGGCCGTAGATCGAGTCGTTGGCCAGCCGCACCGCGTCGTCTTCCGTGGCGAAGCGCTGCGCGGCCAGCACCGGGCCGAAGATCTCCTCGCGCACCAGGCTGTTGTCCTGGCCGGCGCAATCGAAGATGGTCGGTTCGATGTAGTAGCCGCCCGTGTCGCCGCGGGCCTGGCGGCCGCCCATGCGCAGGCGCGCGCCCTCGGCGGAGCCCGCTTCGATGCGGGCCAGCACGCCGCGCATCTGGCGTTCGTCGACCATGGCGCCCATGGCGGTGGCGGGGTCCAGAGGATCGCCCGGCTGCAGTGCGGCGGCGTAGTCCGCGACCTTGGCCATGAAGGCGTCGTAGATGCCGTCCTGCACGTACAGGCGCGAACCCGCGATGCAGACTTCGCCCTGGTTGGAGAAGATGGCCAGCGCCGCGGCCTGGGCGGCGCGGTCCAGGTCGGGGCAATCCTCGAACACGATGTGGGGAGACTTGCCGCCGCACTCCAGCCACACGCGCTTCAGGTTCGATTGTCCCGAGTACTCCATGAAGCGCTTGCCGGTGGCGGTCGAACCGGTGAAGGCGATGCAGTCCACGTCGGGATGCAGGCCCAGCGCCTGGCCGGCCTGCGCGCCCAGCCCGGGCACCACGCTGAAGACGCCGGCGGGAATGCCGGCTTGCTCGGCCAGGGCCGCCAGCCGGATGGCCGACAGCGAGGCCTGTTCAGCAGGCTTGAGGATGACGCTGTTGCCGGCCGCCAGGGCCGGTGCGACTTTCCAGGCGGCCATCATCAGCGGATAGTTCCACGGCACCACCGCCGCGACCACGCCCAGCGCTTCGCGCGTGATGGTGGCCAGCGCGTCCGGGCCGGTGGGGGCGATCTCGTCGTAGATCTTGTCGATGGCTTCGGCGTACCAGGCGTAGCAGCGCGCCGTCTCCGGCACGTCGAAGGCCAGCGCATCGCGGATCGGCTTGCCCATGTCCAGCGTTTCCAGCAGCGCGAGTTCCTCGCGGTGCTCATCGATCAGCGCGGCCAGGCGCAGCAGATGCTGCTTGCGCTGGCGCGGCGCCAGGCCGCTCCAGACGCCAGCCTCGAAGGCGCGGCGGGCGGCCTGCACGGCGCGGTCCACGTCGGCCGCGCCGCAAGACGCCACGTCGGCCAGCTTGCGCCCGTCTATCGGGCTGGTGGCGGGGAAGGTGGCGCCATCGGCCGCGCCGCAATAGGCGCCATCGATGTAGGCCTGGCCGTTGAAAGCGAGCGCGGCGGCGCGGGCGCGCCAGTAGGCGGCGTCCTGGCTCATGAGCGGACCTCCTGGGCGTTGGCGCGCGCCACCATGGCGTCGAGCAGCACATTGCAGCCGGCTTCCAGGTCAGCGGGCTTGGCGTCCTCGATCTCGTTGTGGCTGACGCCGTCCTTGCAGGGCACGAAGATCATGGCGGTGGGGGTGACGGCGGCCATGTAGACCGCGTCATGGCCGGCGCCGGTGACGATGTCCATGGCGGCCAGGCCGCGGCGCGCGGCGCCGTCGCGCACCTTGCCCACCAGGTCCGGGTCGAACGGGGTGGGCGGGAAATACTGCACGTGCTTCACGTCCACTTCCACGTTGTGGCGCTGGGCGATTTCGGCGCAGACTTCGTGCCAGCGCTGGTCCATGCGGGTGAGCGTGGCTTCGTCCTCGTGACGCAGGTCCGCCGTGAAGCGCACCTGGCCCGGGATGACGTTGCGCGAACCGGGGTGCGCGTAGATCTCGCCCACGGTGCCGCGGCCATGCGGCTGGTTGCCGTTGGCAATGTCCACCACCGCCTGCAGCAGGAAGCTGGCGGCATACAGCGCGTCGCGGCGGATCGGCATGGGGGTGGGGCCGGCATGCATTTCCATGCCGGTCACGGTCACGTCGTACCAGCGCAGGCCGAGCGATCCGGTCACCACGCCGACCACCTTTTCCTCGTGCTCCAGGATCGGGCCCTGTTCGATGTGGGCCTCGAAGTACGCGCCCACCGGACGGCCGCCCACGGGGTCCGTGCCGGCATAGCCGATGGCGGCCAGCTCGTCGGCCACCGACTTGCCGTCGCGGTCGGTGGCGGACAGCGCCACTTCCAGCGGGAACTTGCCGGCGAATACGCCCGAACCCATCATCACGGGCACGAAGCGCGAGCCTTCCTCGTTGGTCCAGATGGCCACTTCCAGCGGCGCTTCCGTGACCACGCCATGGTCGTTCAGGCTGCGCATGACCTCCAGGCCCGCCAGCACGCCGTAGCAGCCGTCGAACTTGCCGCCGGTCGGCTGCGTGTCGATATGGCTGCCGGTCATGACCGGCGGCAGGTCATTGTTGCGGCCGGCGCGGCGGGCGAAAATGTTGCCCACCTGGTCCACGCGCAGCGTCATGCCGGCATCGCGCATCCAGCCGGTGACCAGGTCGCGGCCCTGGCCGTCCAGCGCGGTCAGCGCCAGGCGGCAGTTGCCGCCCTTGGCGGTGGCGCCGATCTGCGCCAGGTCCATCAGCGACTGCCACAGCCGCTGTCCGTTGATCGAGATAGTCGTCGTCATGGTGGAGTCCCTCTGTGTCAGTGGCTGGCGGCGGCATTGCGGGCCAGCGCGGCCTCGCGGATGCCCATCAAGGTTTCGCCCGGCGAAATGCCGTTGGCGTCGTAGCGGATTTCCAGCAGGGCCGGCATGCTCTCGCGTTCGGCAAAGGCCAGCGCGCGCTCGAAGGCGGGGCCGAAGCTCGCCGTGTCTTCCACGGCCTCGCCATAGCCGCCGTAGCCGCGGATGATCTGGGTAAAGTCCGGGTTCTCGAAGGACAGCGCAATCGGGCGCGCCGGAAACTCGCGTTCCTGGTGCGCGCGGATGGTGCCCCAGATGCCGTTGTTGAACACCAGCACCACCACGCCCAGACGGTATTGCAGCGCCACGCCCAGTTCCTGCATGTTCATCTGGAAGCAGCCGTCGCCGGCATAGCAGACCACCGTGCGCTTGCGGTCCTCCAGCTTGGCCGAGATCGCCGCCGGCAGGCCGTAGCCCATGGAGCCCACGGTAGGCGTGAGGCTGGTGCCGGGGCCGGCATAGCGGCGATAGCGGTGGGGATACAGCGCATAGTTGCCCGCGCCCACGGTGATGCAGGCGTCGGCCGGCACGTGCGCGTCGACGTAGGCGGCTGCCTGGTCCAGGCTCATGGGCCCGGGCGAGGGCAGCGGCTTCAGACTGTCGACCAGTTCCTGGTGCGCGGCGCGCACCGCCTCGCCGCGCGCCGTCTTGTGGCCGGGGACCAGGCCCGCCACGCTGGCGGCGAAGCTGGCTACGTCCGCCACGATGGCCTGGGTCGGCGAGAACACGCGACCCAGTTCGGCGGCATCCGGATACACATGGATCAGCTGCTGGCGCGGCAGCGGGCTCTCGATGACGGTATAGCCTTCGGTCGTGGCCTCGCCCATGCGCGTGCCCACGGCCAGCACCAGATCGGCGTCGCGCAGGCGCTGGCGCAGTTGCGGCGTCATGGCCCAGCCGACGTGGCCGGCCGCGTTGGGGTGGCGTTGGTCGAAGCATTCCAGGCGGCGCCAGGCCGTGCCTACCGGCAGCTCGAAGCGCTCGGCGAAGCCGGCGATCTGGTCGATGGCGGTCTGGTGCCAGCCGTTGCCGCCCAGCAGCAGGAAGGGACGTTCGGCGGCGTCCAGCAATTGGGTCATGCGGGTCAGGTCGGCAGCGCCGGGGTGGCTGTGCACGCGCGGGTAGCGCGGCAGGTCGGCCACGCGGGCGCGGCCCCACAGGGTGTCTTCGGGCAAGGCCAGCACCACGGGGCCGGGACGACCGCTGGTGGCCACGGCGAAGGCGCGCGAGATGTACTCGGGGATGCGGTCGGTGCGGTCGATCTGCGCCACCCATTTGGCCATCTGGCCGAACATGCGGCGGTAGTCGATTTCCTGGAAGGCTTCGCGCTCCATGAAGTCGTTGCCCACCTGGCCCACGAACAGGATCATCGGGGTGGAGTCCTGGAAGGCGGTATGCACGCCGATGCTGGCGTTGGTGGCGCCCGGGCCGCGCGTGACGAAGCAGATGCCGGGTTCGCCGGTCAGCTTGCCGTAGGCCTCGGCCATGTAGGCCGCGCCGCTTTCCTGGCGGCAGACGATGGCTTCGATGGCATCGGTGTGGTCATTCAGCGCGTCGATGCAGGGCAGATAGCTTTCGCCAGGAATCATGAACACGCGGCGCGCGCCATGGATGCGCAGCTGCTGCATCAGGATCTGACCGCCATTGCGTTCGGGAATTGCTGCTGACGTCATGCGGAGTCTCCTTGTTGCGGGACGGCCTGCGCGCGGCGCTCGGCGGCCCATCGTTCGAATTGGTGATGGCGCGCCAACAGGCGGCGCGCGGTGTTGTAGACAGGCGGATCGATGCGCTCGGCGTCGTGGCGGCCGGCGCGCTGGGCTTCATAGCGGGCGACGCAATCGTGGGCTGCCATGACTTCGTCCGGGGCGGGCGTGAAGACGGCGTGGATCAGCCTGACCTGGTCGGCCACGGTGGCGCACTTGGACTTCAGGCCCATGCGGCGGGCCCAGCGCACGTCGGCTTCCAGCGCCGGCATGTCGCGGTAGTTGAACGGGCAGTCGATCGGCAGGCAGCCTGCCGCCGTGCAGTCCAGCAGGAAGCGGGCGCGCAGGTGATGCAGTTCGATGCCGTCCTTGCCGCGTTCAGCGCCCAGGCTGGCGGTCAGGTCTTCGGCCGCCAGCAGGCAGGCGGAGACGCGCGGGCTGGCGGTCAGGATGTCATAGGCGCGGTGCACGCCCAGCGCCGACTCCAGCGTGGGCACGATCTCGGTGCTGCCGGCGGGCAGGCCCAGTTCGGCCTCCAGCGCGGTGATCGCCTGGTCCAGCGCGGCGATCTGTGCCGCGCTTTCGGCGTGCGGCAGGAACACCGCGTCCGGCGCGCCCGGCATCACGCCGCGCAGGTCCGCCAGGCCGTCGTCCTCAAGCTTGTTGATGCGCACCGCGGCCACCACGCCCAGGGCGCGGCAACGGCCGAACAGCTCCGCAATGAGCGGCCGCGCGTCCGGCCGGTCCGCGGGAGCGGTGAACTCTTCCAGGTCCGCGACCAGCGCATCGGCGCCGCTGGCCAGGCCGTCGGCCTGGGCATTGGCGTCGAATCCGGGCACGAACATCCAGCTGCGGCGCAGGAAGGGGGGACGGCGGGAGGGGGTGATAGGGGTCATTGCACGTGCCTCGGCAGGAACAGCACCAGTTCAGGTACGAAAGTCAGCAGCAGCATGACCGCGGTCATGGCCAGCATCATCCAGGACAGCGGGCGCAGGGTCTGCATCATGTTGATGCCGCCGATCTTGCACGCGGCCATCAGGTCGACCCCGACCGGCGGCGTGTTGGCGCCGATGGCCATGTTGATCGACAGCAGGATGCCGAAGTGCACGGGATCGATGTTGTAGTGCGCCAGCACCGGCATCACGACCGGAGCCACGATGATGATGACCGGAATCGCTTCCATGAAGGTGCCCAGGAGCAGCAGCACCACGGTCAGCACCAGCAGCACGGCGGTCTTGCTGTCGGTCCATTCGACCAGCAGCGTGGACAGCGCCTGCGGCACCTGCTCGGCCACCAGCACCCAGGCGAACAGGCCCGACGCGCCGATGATCAGCAGGATGGACGCGCTGCTTTCACCGGTGGACTTCAGGTTGTCCCACAGCGACTTCAGGCTCAGCGTGCGGTACCAGAAAAAGCCGATCAGCAGGGCGTAGATAATGGCGCTGGACGCGGCCTCGGTGGCGGTGAAGATGCCGAAGCGGATGCCGCCGATGATCAGCACCGGCACCATCAGCGCGGGCAGCGCGTCGACGGCGGCGGCGCGCAGCTCGGTCCAGCTGAACGGCTGGCCCCCGGCCCAGTTGTGCTTGCGCGATTGCCAGATCGCCACGCCGATCAGCGACAGCCCCAGCAGGATGCCGGGGATGATGCCGGCCACGAACAGCTTGCCCACCGAGGTGTCGGTGATGGTGCCGTAGACGATCAGCACGATGCTGGGCGGGATGATGGTGGAGGTGGCGCCGGCGCTGCCGACCAGGGCGCAGGAAAAGCCCTTGTCGTAGCCGCTGCGGGCCATGGCGGGCAGCAGCAGGCTGCCGATGGCGACCACGTCGGCCACGCCCGAACCCGATAGCGCGCCGAACATCAGGCAGGCCAGCACGGCCACCACCGCCAGGCCGCCCTTGATGTCGCCGACGATGGCGGCGCACAGGCGCACGATGCGCTGCGTCAGGCCGGCGCCGTTCATCAGCTGCGCGGCCAGGATGAAGAGCGGAATCGCCAGCAGCGTGAAGCTGTCCAGCCCCACCACGTACTGCTGCGCCGCCACCATCATGGGCGCGGAGTCGAAGACCGCCAGATAGGCCAGGCAGGACAACACCAGGCCGAAAGCGATGGGCATGTCGATCAGCACCGTGATCGTGAACACGCCCATCAGGAAGAGAGCACCCGTAGACATCTGGTTATTCCTTTGCAGCGGCGGGAGCGGGAGAGAACAGTTGCGCCAGGTGCACCACGATGGTGATGGCGCAGGCGAAAGGCAGCGCCAGGTAGACGGCGCCGGCGGACACGTCCAGCGCGGGCAGGGTCTGGTCCATGGTCAGCTCGGCCAGCTGCCAGCCGGCGTAGCCCAGCGCCGCCAGGCCGACGATGATGAGGGTCTGGTTGATGCGTTCGAAGACGTTCAGGATGCGGGGATTGCGCACCACGAACGGCAGCAGCCCGGCCATCAGGTGCGAACGCTCGAAGCTGCAGACGACGCCGCCGATGAAGGCCGACCACACCAGCACCAGCCGCGGCAGTTCCTCGGCCCAGTGCGGCGTGGTATGGGTGACGAAGCGGGCGAACACCACGTAGGAGATCAGGATCGCCAGCAAGGCCACCGCCAGGGCGGCGAAGGCCTTGCTGATGCCCGACAGGATCGCGGACAGTCGGTTGAGCATTACTTGGCCTCGCGGTACTTCTGCACCAGCGCCATCAGCTCGGGGCCGTAGGTGACCGAGTAGGTCTTCCAGACCGGCTCCACCGTGGCGGCGAAGGCAGCCTTATCGACCTCGTTGACCTGCATGCCCTTTTCCTTCAGCTGGGCGATGTACTGCTGGTCGCCGTCGGTAATCATCTGGCGCTGGGCGTCGCGCCACTTGTCGGCGGCCGCCTGCACGATCTTCTTGTCCTCGGCCGAGAGACGGTTCCAGACCGGCTTGGAAATGATCAGGTTGGCCGGACCCCAGACGTGGCCGGTCAGCGACAGGTACTTCTGCACCTCGAAGAAGGACGAGGTGTAGATGATGGACAGCGGGTTCTCCTGGGCGTCGAACACCTTCTGCTGCAGGGCCGAATACAGTTCGCCGAAGGCCAGCGGCGCGGGGTTGGCGCCCAGCGCGGTAAAGGTGTCCAGGCGCATCTTGTCGGGCGTGACGCGGGTCTTCAGGCCGGCCAGGTCGGCGGGCTTGGCCACCGCGCCGCGGTTGTTGGTGACGTGGCGAAAGCCGTTTTCCCACCACGAGATGATGGTCAGGTTCTTCTTGTCGGCCAGCTTGGCCAGGGCCTCGCCGAGTTCGCCGTCGAAGGCCTTGTAGGCCTGCTGCGAAGTCGACCAGGTATAGGGCAGCTCGACCACGCCGAACTTGGGTTCGATGGGCTGCAGCGAGCCCGAGCCGATGATGGCCGCGCCCTGGCTGCCGATCTGCAGGCCTTCCAGCATGGTCTTTTCATTGCCCAGCTGGCCGCTGGGGAACAACACGAAATTGACGCGGCCGGCGGTCTTTTCCTTGACCTCGGCGGCGAAGCCTTCGGCGGCCTTGTTCCAGCTATGGCTGGGCGCCAGCACGTGGCCGAGCTTGATGTCCAGGGCATGGGCCGACAGCGGCGCGAGGCCGGCGAGGGCGAGCAGGGCGGCGGCCAGCAGGGCCGGTTTCTTTTGAGGAGCGGTGGTCATGGCGGAACTCCGGGAGCGGGGTGGGATGGGTAGGGTCAGTAGGATTGGGCGCGCATCGAAGCGGGCCGTCCGGGCAGGGCGATGCGGGTGCCGGTGTCGCTCAGGCCGTGGTCGTCCACGGCGAGAACCTGCATTTCGGCATCCAGGAAATTGCCGACGTAGAGGTAGCGGCTGTCGGGGCTGAAGGCCACGCCCTCGGGCAGCGCGCCGACCTCGATGGCGCCGGCGCGGGTCACGGACTGGCCGTCGATGCGCAGCAAAATAATCTGTCCGCGCGGGTGGTGGAACCAGGCGCTGGACGGGTTGTTCGAACCTTGCACGATGGCGACCGCGGCATGGCGTCCGTCGGGACTGATGGCGATGCCTTCCGGGCCGTCCTCGACCATGAGGCGGTCGATCACGCGGGGCGGATCGGCGCGCAGGTCCACCACGCTGACCGAATCCGCATGGCCGTCCGACGCGGTCGGGCTACCCATGTCCACCACCAGCGCCAGCGCGCCGTCGGGCGACACCACCAGGTTGAACGGCACCAGGCCGGTGGTCAGGTCTTCGGCGGGATCGTGGGTCACGAGGGGCGCCGCGCCGCTCTCGTCGATACGCAGCACCCCCAGGCGATGGGTGTCGGTCTTGACCACGAAGGCGCGGCGGCCGTCGGCGGAAAATGACACGGCCACGACAGGGGTGCCTACGTCCACTTCGCCGCAGACCTCGGCGCGCTTGTCCGCAATGCGCAGCACCGACACGGAACGGCCGGCCTTGTTGGCCACCAGCGCCAACGTGCCGGCGCGATTGATGGACAGGCCCGAAGGCTGCAGCCCTATCTCCAGCCGCTGCACGATGGCGGGCGGATTGGCTTGCAGGTCGATCACATACAGGCCGCGGCCCGGTTCGGGCTGCCAGCCCGCGCCGTCGGCGCGCGCGCGCCAGTCCATGGAGTCCGCGATCAGGCCCAGGCGCTGGTCCGGCGTGACCGCCAGGTTGACCGGCGGGCCGAACAGCGAATTCGGCAGCGGCAAGGTGGCGACCAGTTCGGGCACGGCGGGATTCGCGCCGGCATCGTAGACGCACAGGCTGTCGTTGCCGGGGGCAAGGAAACGGATCTGGCCGTCGTCCCAGGTGACCTTTTGGTCGTTGCCGACCAGCAGCAGGTGGCGTTCGCCTTGCGGGTTCATGCCGCGAGCTCCTGCGCCTGCGGCACCGCCAGGGTGGCGCCGATGAGCTGCCGCGTGTACGGGTGGACCGGCTCGAAATATACCTGGCTGGCAGCGCCGCGTTCGACCACGCGGCCGCCTTGCAGCACCACGATTTCGTCGGCGATGTGTTGCACCACGGCCAGGTTGTGGCTGATGAACAGATAGCCCAGGCCGCGTTCGCGTTGCAGCTCCATCAAGAGGTTCAGGATTTGCGCCTGCACCGACACGTCCAGCGCCGAAGTGGGTTCGTCGCAGATCAGCAGCTGCGGCTCCAGCATCAGGGCGCGCGCGATGGCCACGCGCTGGCGCTGGCCGCCGGACAGCTCGCGCGGATAGCGCGCGGCGAAGGCCGGCACCAGGCCCACGGCATCCATCATGCGGCGCACCGCGGCGGCCTGCGAGGCTGCATTGCCGATGCCATGCGTGCGCAGCGGCGCGGTCAGGATTTCGTTGATGGTGCGGCGCGGGTTGAGCGAGGAATACGGATCCTGGAACACCATCTGGATGCGGCGGGCGCGGGCGCGGGCCGGCATCGCGGCCAGCGGCTTGCCGTCCAGCAGCGCCTGGCCTTGCGTGGGCGCCAACAGGCCCAGCATCAGCTTGGCGATGGTGGACTTGCCGCTGCCGGATTCGCCAACGAGGCCGATGGTCTGGCCGGCGGGCACGTGCAGGTCGATGTCATGCAGGATGCGCGGCGCGGGCCGGCGCGAGAACAGGCCGGCGCGGCCGTACTGGAAACACAGCGCGTTCAGGCTGATGCTGGCGGAAGAGACGGTCGGGCTGCTCATGCCGTGGCTCCTAGGCGCAGGGCGCCGGGTTTGATGCACAGGCAGCGGTGTCCGCCCTGCACGCGCGCGGGAAAGGGCTGGGCGCAGCGGGCTTCCGCCGCCGGGCAGCGTTCGCGGAAGGCGCAGCCGCGGATGGCGGTGTCCAGCGAGGGCACGGCGCCGGCGATGGTGGGCAGGTCGGCGCGCGGCGCGGTGCGTCCGGGCTGGGGGATGCAGTTCAGCAGCATCGCGGTATAGGGATGGCTGGGTTGTTCCAGCACCTCGCGCACGCTGCCGCCTTCGACGATGTCGCCCGCGTACATGACGATGACGTGGTCGGCGATGCGCGCCACCAGGCCCATGTCGTGGGAGATGAACACCAGCCCCAGGCCGAACTCGGCCTGGATGTCGCGCAACAGGTCCAGCAGCTCGGCCTGCACGGTGACGTCCAGCGCGGTGGTGGGCTCGTCGGCGATCAACAGCTCGGGGCCGCACATGAGCGCCATCGCGATCATCACGCGCTGGCGCAGTCCGCCCGAGAGTTCAAAGGGATACTGCCGCATGCGGTCGCGCGGATTGGCGATGCCGACGCGGCGCAGCAGGTATTCGGCGCGCTCCTCGGCCGCGCGGCGGCTGACGCGCTTGTGCCGGCGCAGCACGTCGACCAGCTGGGTGCCGATGGGGAACACCGGGTTCAGCGAGGTCATCGGATCCTGGAAGATCATGGCGATGCGCGCGCCGCGCAGCTGCCCGAGTTCAGCGGGCGTGAGCGCGCTCAAGTCCTGGCCCGCGAATTCCAGTTTGGCGACGCGGCGGCGCGCGGCCGCCGGCAGCAGGTCCAGCAGGGCCAGCGCGGTCAGCGATTTGCCGCAGCCCGATTCGCCCACGATGCACAGCGTCTTGCCGCGCTCCAGGCTGAAGTCCACCGCGCGTACCACGTGCTTGACGTGGGTCGGCGTCTGGATGTCGATGTGCAGGTCCTGGACCCGCAGCAAGGGATGGCTGGTATCGGTCATGGCATCAGCCCTTCTTCATTTGCACGGCGCGCAGCGATTCGCCGGCGCGGTTCACGCACAGCACCAGCACGAACAGCACGACGCTGGGAATCACCACAAGAGAGGGCTGGAACAGCATGTTTTCCTTGCCTTCGGCGATCATCAGGCCCAATGACGGCATCGGCGCCGGCACGCCCAGGCCCAAGAACGACAGCGACGCTTCCAGCGTGATCGCCATGGCGGCGTCCACGGTGCCGATGATGAGCAGGTTGCCCACCAGATTGGGCAGGATGTCGCGCCAGATGATCTGCAGGTGGGTGCAGCCCTGCAGGCGCGAGGCCGTGACGAACTCGGCGTTGCGCAGGCCGGCCGCCATGGTGCGGGCCACCAGCGCATAGCGTTCCCACAGCAGCAGGCCCAGCACCAGCACCACCACGGTGAGCGAGGCGCCCACCACCGACACCACGGCCAGCGCCACCAGGATGATGGGCAGCGCCAGGCGCGCGGTGATCAGGAAGGAGACGATGCGGTCCACGGCGCCGCCGAAGTAGCCGGCGGCCACGCCCAGCGTGGTGCCGATCAGCCCGCCCATCAGCGCGACCGACAGGCCGATCAACGCCGACACGCGCACGCCGTACAGCGCGCGCGCCAGCACGTCGCGCCCTAGCTGGTCGGTGCCGAGGATGTGGTTCCAGCTGCCGTCTTCGCCCCAGACGGGCTCTTGCAGGCGCGCCAGCAGGTCTTGCGTGTACGGGTCGTGCGGCACCAGGTAGGGACCGAGCAGGCCGGCCAGCACCAGCAGCGCCAGCACGGCCAGGCCAAGGTTGCGGCCCAGGCGGGCCGCGCGTGCGCCGCGCGAGCGGACGGGAAGGGGGGAGGCGATGACGCTGCTCATGATGAAACTCGCACGCGGGGGTCGAGCCAACCGTTGATCAGGTCGGCGACGAGGGTCAGGACGATGTAGATCAGGGCGAAGATCAGGATCAGCGCCTGCATCGTGGGAAAGTCGCCGCGCAGGATCGAGGTCCAGGCCAGCAGGCCCGCGCCGTTGATGGCGAACACGGTCTCGATGACGACGGAACCGGCCAGCAGCGTGCCCATCTGGGCCGCGGCCAGCGATACCAGCGGCCGCAAGGCGTTGCGCAGCGCGTACTTGAGTACCACGCTGGCGCCGCCCAGGCCCATGGCGCGCGCGGTGCGGATGTAGTCGGTGGCCAGCACGGTTTCCATCTCGGACTTCATCAGCCGCAGCATCGCCGGCATGGCGAACAGCCCCAGCGCGGTCACCGGCATCACGTAGTGCTTCCAGCTGTCAAAGCCCGAGGCCGGCAGCCATTGGTTGCGCACGCTGAAAAGGATGATGAGCAGGAAGGCCAGGCAGAACGGCGGCATGGCCTGGGCGCAAGCCGACAGCAGCATGGTGGCGCGGTCGATCAGCGAGCCCCGGCGCAAACCGGCCGCCACGCCCAGCGGTATCGCCAGCAGCAGCGCGAACAGCATGGCGGCCAGGCCCAGCTTGGCGGTGGCGGGGAAATGCTGGGTCAGCAGTTCGGCCACCGGGCGGCTGAAGTACAGGCTGTCGCCGAAGTCGCCGCGGGCGACGCCGGCCAGCCAGCGGCCGTACTGCACCAGGATGGGATCGTTGAAACCATGCAACTGGGCCAGGCGGGCGGCGTCGGCGGCGCTGCCTTCACCGGCCAGGCGCGCGGCCGGATTGCCGGACGCGAACACCAGCGAGAAGCTGATCAGCGAGACGAACACCACCAGCAGCGCGGACACCACCAGGCGGCGAAACAGGAATGCAATCATGGGGCTTACCTATGACGGAGTGCGCCGCAGCGGCCGGCGTTCCCGCCCGCTCGGGCTGGGGAACGCAGCCGCGCCGGCGGGGCCGGTCAGTTCCAGCGGGCCTTGTAGAAACGCGGGAACTCGTCGCCGTCGACCGAGAAATTCAGGTCCTTGGACTGCACGGCGTTGAGCGAGTGGTTCCACAGCGGCACCCAGTAGGCCTGTTCGGCCACGATCTTCTGGGCGGCGGCGTAGTTCTTGGCGCGCAACTCGCGGTCCACGGAGGTGTCGGCGGTTTCCAGGTACTTGATGACTTCCGGATTGCGCGCCTGGTCGTCCGGGCCGCCGCGGAAGAAGTTGCTGGTCGACAGCGCCGCGTCGGCGATGCCGTAGGAACCCCAGTTGGACGACAGCATGGCGATCTTGCCTTCGCGCCAGTTGGTCATGGCGGTGCCGTATTGCTGCTCGACCAGGTTCAGCTTGATGCCGGCCTGCGCCATCTGCGCGGCGGCGGCGTCCAGGATGGCGCGCGGCGGGGCCGAGATCACCAGGTCCAGGGTCACGCCGTTGGGGTAGCCGGCCTGGGCCAGCAGCTGCTTGGCGCGGGCCGGGTCGAACTTGTAGGACTGCACGTCGGCGGCGCAACCGAACTGCGCCGGGTTGCAGGCCGCGTTGATCACCTTGGAGGCGCCGCCCACCAGGGCTTTGCGGATGGCTTCGCGGTCGATGGCGTAATTGATGGCCTGGCGCACTTCCTGCTTGGCCAGCGGCGACTTGCCGTCGTCCGCGCGCGGGTTCAGCGAGATATAGCTGATGCGCATGATGCTGCTGCTCTTGACCGTGACGGCCGGCTGCTTTTCCATGCGCTTGGCCACGTCCGGCGGCACGCGCCAGATCCAGTCCAGGCCGCCGGACAGCATCTCCGCGTATTGGGTATTGGCGTCCGGCAGCACGCGCACCACCAGCTTCTGCACGGCGGGCTTGGGGCCGAAGTAGTCCTCGAAGCGCTCGTACACGTAGCGGCTGCCGGGCTGGCTTTCCACCAGGCGGTAGGGACCGGTGCCGATGGGCTTGGCGCCCATGTCGGACTGGTTGGCCTCGTAGTACTTGCGCGGATAGATCGGCAGGTTCTCCGACAGCATCTCCAGCGCCAGCGGGTAGGGCGTCTTCATCTTGATGCGGACCGTGTCGTCGGAAGCCTTCTCGGCCTTGGCAATCCAGGCGACCTGATTCTGGAAGCGTGCCTTGTAGCCTTCGGAGGACACCAGGTTCAGCGTGTACAGCACGTCGTCGATGGTCAGCAACGAGCCGTCATGGAACTTCACGTCCTTGCGGATCGGCAGTTCGATGGTGGTGTCGTCCACGAACTTGTAGCCGGTGGCGATGGCCGGGCCGAATTCGCCCGTGTCCTGGTTTTTCTGCAGCAGACCCGAGAAGACCATGCGCGCCAGCGCCAGGCCGGGACGGTCCGATTCCTTGTAGGCGTCCAGCGTGGCGGGCGCCGCGTCGAAGGCGATGTTGAGGGAGTTGTCAGCCTTGTTGGCCTGGGCGGCATGGGCGCCAAGCGCCAATAGCGCCGCGCTCAAAAGCTTCACGGTACGGGTCAGCTGCATGTTTTCACCTTGATGTGTTTTAGGTATGGGACTTACGGGTACTGAGGGTGCTGCGGAACTGCTGTTTGCGTATCGGCGGGCAAGCCGCTCCCCTTGCCGCAGGCGGCGCGTTCTGCGCCGGCGGTGCTTGCACGGGTCGGTAGGGAAAGGGGCCTGGGCGTCAGGCCGGGATTCAGGCGTTCATCAAATCATCGGATCCCAGCGCTGCCGAAGTCTTCCCGCAGGCGGGCCAGGATGCCGACCAGATGGTCGTGCATGGCGTGGCGCGCGCGGATGGGATCGCGGTCGGAAATGGCCGCGAGGATGCGTTCGTGTTCCTGCTGGGCTTCGCTCCACACCTTGGTGGTCACGAAGTGCTCTTCAAGACGGTTGAATACCGGGCTGAGCGTGCTCAGGTGCCAGATATGGGAAATTGCCGCCGCCAGCGCCGCGTTGCCGCAGGCGGCGCCGATCGCGCTGTGGAAGGCGCGGTCGTGCACGCTGGGGGATTCGGTCAGGGACATGCCTTCGTGCGCCGCGCGGATCGCCGCGATCTGGGCCGGCGATGCCTTCTGTGCCGCCAGGGCCGCGCACTCGGGTTCCAGCAGCAGGCGGGTTTCCAGCAGGTCGAAGGGGCCGATGTCGGTCGCTTCGACGCCGTTGGCGGCTGCCGGCGCTTGTTGCGGCGACTGGTACTGGCCGTCTTCGCGCGCCTGGTTCACGAATACGCCCGTGCCCACCCGGACCTCCACATAACCTTCGATTTCCAGCGCGATCAGCGCTTCGCGCACCGAGGCGCGGCTGACCTGCAACTGCTCGGCCAGCTCGCGCTCGGCCGGCAGCCGCCCGCCCGCGGGGAAGTCGCCCGCCTTGATGCGCGCGGCGATCTGGTCGGCAATCATGCGGTAGAGGCGGGTGGAGGCGACGGCCTGGAGAGAGGTCATTGTTGCGTTCGGGTGGATGGTCGGGATGTAGAGGGTAATGGGTCTGCCCGGGCTTGTCTTGCATGGCGCCCCCGGGGAATCTCCGGGAGGGTCTGGATATCTGGTGGCCCAGTGGTCAGGCCACTGGACGAAATGTACCGGAGGCGCTCCGGCTTGTGAACCGGGCTTTTCCATTTTTAGGGAAAACCACTAGCGCGGCATTCGCGCCGCGCCAGCGGGCTTGCGGCCGGCGTCCGCGGCGGGACGCCGGCGCGGTGCGCGATCAGGCGGCAGCCAGTCCGCCGAAGAAGCGCGCGGCGTTCGACTCCAGGCCTTCGATGTAGTAGCCGCCTTCCTGCACGATCAGGGTGGGCAGCGCAAGGCCGCCGACTTCCCGGCCCAGGCGTTCAAAGCCGTTTTCGCTGACCGCGACCATGGCCTGCGGGTCCTTCTCGAAGATGTCGAAGCCCAGCGACAGCACCAGGGCGTCGGGCTGGAACAGTTCGATGGCGCGGCGCGCCTGGGCCAGCTTGTCGAAGAACACCGATTCCGGAGACCCATGCGGCATGGGCAGGTTGATGTTGTAGCCGTAGCCCGCGCCGGCGCCGCGCTCGTCTTCGTAGCCGGCGACGACAGGGTAGAAGTTCTCGGGATCGCCGTGGATGGACACGTACAGCACGTCGCTGCGCTCGTAGAAGATCTCCTGGATGCCCTGGCCGTGGTGCATGTCGGTGTCCAGGATCGCCACGCGCGGAAAGCGCGAGGTCAGGCGCTGTGCGGCGATGGCGGCATTGTTCAGGTAGCAGAAGCCGCCGGCCGCGTCGCGCCGGGCATGGTGGCCGGGCGGGCGGCAGATGGCGTAGGCGTGGCGCTCGCCCGCCAACAGCGCATCGGCGCCGGCGATGGCGCATTGCGCCGACCAGTAGGCCGAGTGCCAGGTGTGCTGGCCGACCGGGCAGCTGCCGTCGGCCAGGTAGCGCGCGGCCTGGGCCAGCACGCCGCGCAGGGCGTTGGGTTCGCGCACGAAGACGTTGGAGACGACCTCGTCGCCCCAATCGTCGGGCAGTTGCTTCCAGGCGGCGTGCGCTCCTTGCAGAAAGCGCAGGTAGTCCAGCGTGTGCACCGCCGAAATCGCGCCCGCGCCCTGGTCGGGCGGCGCCTGCACCTCAAAGCCCTGCTTGCGCGCGGCCTCGGCCAACGCGTCCAGGCGCGAGGGCACTTCCTGGGGCGTGCGCATCTTGCCGCGTGAGAAATAGGTCTGCGGATGGTGCAGTTTCTGGTCGTCGTGGAAGTATGCCTTCATGCGGGATGACACCTGGTTGCGGGTTGACGCCACGCCGGCCGGGGCTGTCGTCTCCCGGGCAGGCGGCCAAGACGACGTTATACGTGGCTGCGGCCCGCAGGACAATCGGCAACACCCTGCATTCAGCGCAAGGCGGCGCGCGCGGCGGTCTCCAGGCTGAGCAGATGTTCCTCGAGTTTCTGGCGGTCCTGCGCCGAGGCATACTGTCCCATATGCATGCAGAGGTCGGCCACGGCGGTCTTGCCTATCATGGAAAAGGCGCCCCGGATCGAGTGGCATTGTTCGCGCACGCTTTTGAAGTCCGCGCGCGTCAGCGCTTCGCGGATCGCCGCCAGCGAGGCGCCCAGGCTGGAGTCCAGCGCGGCCAGCACGGCGGGTTCCGGCGGCAGCGTCGCCGGGTCGGTGAAGGCAAGGGATTCGTCGCCTAGCCGGGCCTGCGGAATGTGTTCGCGTATCGTGCGTTGCAGCGCCCGTAGCGACAAGGGCTTGAGCAATATCGCGTCAAAGTCCGCGGCGCTGCTGTGCAGTTCGTCGGGTTCCACGTGCGCCGTCACTGCCACGACAGGGAGTGCGGGGCCGCGCGCTCGCAGGAACTGCGCCAGGGCGTAGCCGTTGATCTCCGGCATGGAGATATCCGTCAGCACCATGTCGTAGCGGCGCATTCTGACCCAGCGCATCGCGGCCGCCGCGCCTTCGGCGGCATCGGCGGCGATGCCCAGAGCGGCAAGCTGGTCCAGGATCAGCTCGCGGTTGGCGGGGTGGTCGTCCACCACCAGCACGCGGATGTCGCGCGCCAGTCCGCAAGACGCGGCCGTGGCGGGCGGGCCGACCGGGCCGGCGGACAGTGGCGCCGCGTCAGCCGTTTGTGGGCAGGCTTGCAGCGGCAATGCCACGCTGAAGACGCTGCCTCTTCCGACTGAGCAGGCGACGGACAGCGTCCCGTCCATCATTTCGACCAGCTTCTTGCTGATCGGCAATCCCAATCCGGTGCCGCCGTAACGGCGGCTGATCGACCCGTCGGTCTGCGCATACAGGGTGAACACGCGGGCCGCCTGCTCGGTCGTCATGCCGATTCCGGTGTCGCGCACGCGCAGCTGCACGCCGGTTCCGCCGGCCAGGCCACGGCCAGGCGTCGCGGTGATTTCCACTTCGCCGGCCTCGGTGAATTTGACGGCATTGCCCACCAGGTTCACCAGGACCTGGCGTATGCGGGTCGGGTCGCCAGCATAGGACTGCGCCAGCCCGCTGTGGGGCTTGAACGACAGCCGCAGCCCCTTGGCGCGGGCGGCGGGTTCGAACATGGCTACGACCTGGGCGGCGATCTGCGCCAGATCGAACGGTATGCGCTCGATCGTCATCTGCCCGGACTCCATCCGCGACACGTCCAGGATGTCATTGATCAGATCGACCAGCGCGCGCGAGGCCTCGCGCACGGTGCGCAGGCGCCCGCCCTGGCCCACGGCGTTCGGATCCCGGTCCAGCAGTTCCAGATGGCCCAGCACCAGGTTCAAGGGCGTGCGGATTTCGTGGCTCATGGTCGCCAGGAACACGGACTTGGCGCGCGCCGCATCGATGGCGGCGATCCTCGCGTCATCGCGCCGCCTCTCGATGTCCTTGCGCGCCGTCGCGTCCGAGAAACTGCACAGCAGCACGTCGTCGCCGTGGTAGCGCGTCTTGACGATATTGACCAGCAGTTCGCACTCGCGGCCGTCGTCCAGCTTCAGGGTGACTTCTCGGTCGCGCTGGACCCAGGCGTCGCGGTCGCCGCGGGCATGACAGTCGCGCAGCAAGCCGTGCAGCGACACGCCGGCCGCGGCCCGGGCGGCGTAGCGCTCCATCATCGCGTTCTGCAGCAGCGCCTCGCCGCTCGCGCACGAGACCAGGCCCACGCCGAACTGCGCCGATGCGATGATGGAGCGATTCATGTGCTCGCTTTCGAACACGTGCTGCGAGCGGCGGTACACAGGGACCAGCGCCTTGCGGTGGAACCACAGCAACAGTGCCCAGAGCGTGCTGAGCAGCAGGATGGTCACGGTCAGGTACAACGCCAGGCTGGGCAGGAGCGCGGCGACGACGGTGCGCCAGGAGTAGGCGTACACCAGGGTCCAGCCGGTGTCCAGCAGCGGGCCGCTGACGTTGAAGACGCCATGCTGGTAGCGCGTCTGCGGCTCCGTTGCAGCGGGCTTCCAGGAGCCGGACGCCAGCGCCGTGCGCACCGGTCCATCCGAGTGAGCGATGGGCCGCCCGTGGTCGGTCTCAAGCAGGATGCGGCCGTCGCCATCCACCAGCGCCACGGCGGTGCCGTCCGGGATCGCGTCCAGGCGCGCGGCCAAGGCGCCGACCGGATAGTCGCTCACGAAGATCATGAACGGCTGCAGGCCGTCGAATGCGGGTTCGACCAGCTTGATCACGTTCTGCCCGGTCAACGGGTTGACCGCCGGCGCTTGCCACAGGATGCGGCGCGTAGAGGCCCATAGCGCGGCCGCGTCCGGATCCTTCAAGACGGCCAGGTCATAGGACAGGCGGCTGATGAGGCCAGCAGTGTCCGAGGCGCCGACGCGCTCCAGCAGTTGCGGAAAATCCAGGCGCGGCGCGGGCATCAAGGCCAGGAAGCGCAGGTCGGGGCTGTATCCATATGCCATCAGCGGCGACTTTCTTTCCTGTTGGCTGGCGGTCGCCGTATAGGCCTGCAGTTCCAGCATGCCGAGGTAACGGGCGTGTTCGTCGGCGGACGATGCCGCGGCGGTGTCGGCCACCGCCAGAATGGGCGTAAGCCCGGCGCTGGCCTGCAAGCGGACCCGGCCATGGCCGGCGCGCAACGCGGCTTCATTTTCAGGCGTGGGGGCGGGCCGCGCCTGCCATAGCAGTTCGGCATTGATGACGCCGCGCCGCATGGCGGTCTGCTTGCCTTCGAGATCCAGGCTCACGAGAGACTGGTGCGCGGCGAGTTCCGTGTGCAGCCTGGCGATGGCGGCATGCGCCGCGTTGTACAGGACCAGACAGGCCGCAAGCACGATCAGAACGGACAGCACCATGCCGCCGCCGAACAGCATCACGGAGTGATAGCGGGCGAGGAGGCTGAGTTCCCGGTCGTGTTGCATCCCCGCGCTGAGCAGGTCTTGCGTATCGCCAAGGCTGGCCATGGCGGTGGAGTTAGGCATATCGGTCTTTCGGTATGGGTCGCGCGCGTGGACGTGTGGCGCGCTTGATGCAGACGCGAAGAATCCCATGAAAACCCGGCTTGCAATCCGTTTTCAGGGCTATATTTGCATTTGTTTTGCAGTATTCAGACTAGCCCTATATCCAAGCCCAATGAACTAGGACTGGGCTTATGAATTCGGCATGGGGCAGGACTGGGGGCAGGCTGCGGACCGCCACGCCCATCCAGCGCCGGCATGCGCGGCCTGGTCCGGGCTCGCGACGGCCGGCGGCCCTTGTCGGGACTGCAAGCAAGAATTTGCGGCGCCCCTGCCGCAATTGTTGAGGAGTTGACATGAGGCATCCTGCGAGGGTTTCTGTTCGTATGGTCATGGCAGGCGTGTTGGCGGCGGGTGTGATACCCATGGCGGCTCATGCCGCATCGGGAACCATCACGTTCACAGGGGGAGTGTCCGCAGCTTCGTTTACGCGCGATCTGCGGCAGGCGCCGGACGGAGCGGCTCTGCAGTTCCAGGGCGCCCGGGTCGAACGCAGCAGCGCGACCGTGAGCCTGCGGAACCTGGATTCGGCGTCGTACGGCTTGGCTTGCCCGGGCGTGCGCATGCAGCCGGACGCGGCCTGTCATCTGCCAGCGGGCGGCGGCGCGCTGGCGCTGACAGCGAGCCGGTCGCATCCTGCCGCGGGGCCGGCCAGGGCCATCGTCACGCTGGCCTACGACTAGCCTCGGCCGCGAAGACTTATCTATCGGGCCGGCCAATGAGCGCCGGCCCGGGACCTTGCGCAAAGGCTCCTTTTCAGAAGAACAGTCCCTAGAGACTCGGGCATGGACGAATTCAAGATCAAGGTGATGCTGGCGGACGACCATCCCGGCATGGTGGCGGGCGTGCAGCACGCGCTGGCCGAGGTGGCTACGATTTCGCTGGTGGGCGCGGCGGCCAATTCCACCGAACTGGTCGCGCTGCTGGATCGCGTTCCTTGCGATGTGGTGGTGTCCGACTACTCCATGCCCGCCGGCGATTTCGGCGATGGGGCTTCGCTGTTCGGCTTGCTGCAGCGGCGTTATCCGCAGCTGAAGCTGGTGGTGCTGACCATGCTGGACAATGCCGCGGTCATGCACACGCTGGTGACGCTGGGCATAGGCGGCATTGTCAGCAAGTCCGACGCGCTGGCGCATCTGATCCCGGCCATCCACGCCGCCCACACCGGCGGGAAGTACTACTCGCCCAGCGCCAACAAGGTGATCCAGGGCATAGACTGGAACCGGCGCGGGCGCAATGCCGAAAGCGTGCTGAGCCAGCGCGAATCAGAGGTCGTGCGGCTGTATGCCTCGGGCCTCACCATCAACGAAATCGCCGAGCGCCTGCACCGCAGCAAGAAGACCATCAGCACCCAGAAAGCCAAGGCCATGGAAAAGCTCGGCATCGAGCGCGAGGTCGACCTGTTCCGGTATGCAATGGAGAACGGCCTGACCGCCACGCTGGCCGAGGAATCCGCGCCGGCGGGGCAACAGCAGGATTCAGGCACGCCGGGCTGAGGCCCGGGCGCGCATGGGCTTACGCCGACGCGGCTTCCTGGGTTGCGCCGGCTGGGCCGGAGGAAGGGCTGGCGCTGATCAGTCCCGATTCGATCCCGTAACGCAGCAGTTCGATGTCGCGCTCCAATCCCAGCTTGAGCATGGCTGTGCCTTTCTGCGTGCTGATGGTCTTCTTGCTGCGGTGCAGGCGCTCGGCGATTTCATTGATCGTCAGGCCGGACACGAACAGGCGCACCACTTCCAGCTCGCGCCGGGTCAGCATGTGGATGCCGTAGTCGCCGCGGTCCAGGGCGTTTGCCAGCTCGGAGATCCGCGGCGAAAGATAGCGGCCGTTGGCGTGGGCGCCATGTATCGCCGGCAATAGATGATTCAGCGAATCGGACTTGCTGAGGACGGCGGGGATGCCGAGGTTCAAAAGCGAATGCACGATGCCCGGGCTTTCCAGCATGGTCAGCACCACGATCTTCAGGGCGGGGTAGCGCTGGCGGATCAAGCCGAACAGCGTGATGCCGTCGCCGAACCGTCCGCCGGGCATGGAGTAGTCGGAGATCAGGACTTCGCACGGATGCCGGCCCAGCATCTCCATCAGTTCTGAGGAGTCGCGGGCCGCGCCGATCACGGATACGGTGCTGCTGGTAGCCAGCGTGTGCTGCACGCCGGCGCGTACGGCGGGATGGTCGTCGGCGACCATGACGCGTAGATTGAGTGGCTTCATCATGGAACAGGGTAGGAGCAAAGCTGGCGTGGCCGCCAGGCGCGTCGAGGCGGCGCAGCACAGACTTTATGGGCGCGCGCGCTGGCGGATAAGCAGCCAGGTCCGATTGCGGGCCCGTTCGGGATAGGACTAAGCCTATTTTTCCGGGTCGCGGGGTTTGCGCCTTGTCAACGCCGCCTCTGCCAGGGGTTCGAAGGCATCCAGGGCGTTGGCCAGGGCTTCGGTGCGCCGGCTGCGAGCCAGCTCTTCCATTTGCGCGCACAGGTCGGCGAGCGCCGTCTCGTGAATCATGGCGCAGGCTCCGCGCAAGGAGTGCAGATGCGCGCCCGCCTCGGTCTCCTGGGAATCATTGCCGGCGCGGATCGCGGCGAGTTCCTTGCGGATGGCCGCGAGCGATTGCCGCAATGACAGGACCAGGGCCTCATGCACGCGTGCGGGCAGCGGGCCTTGCGCGATTTCGTCCCGGGCGCGCGGGCCGGCGGCAGGCGCTGCGCCTGGACGCAGCAGGCGCCGGATCGCCGCGTCCAGCTTGCCCAGCAGCAGCGGCTTGACCAGCACCGCGTCAATGCCCGCATCGCGGCATTGCTGGTGTTCCTGCGCGCCGACGTGGGCGGTGTAGGCGATGATGGGCACCTGCGCGCCCTGCGCGCGCAAGCAGCGAGCCACGGCGTAGCCGTCCATGCCTGGCATGTTCACGTCCGTGATCACCAGGTCGTAGGCTTGCTCCATGTAGCGTCCGAGGGCGGCGCTGCCGTCCGCGGCGAGGTCTGTCTGGTAGCCCAGCGTTTCGAGCTGCATCTTCATCAGTTCCCGATTGGCGGGATTGTCGTCCGCCACCAGGATGCGGGCGGTGATGGGCTGGTCCTGATGCCAGGCCGCGGCGTCATCGGCGGCAGGGGCTTCCTGGACTTCAGCGGGCGCGGCGCGCAGGGGCAGGGTCACGAGGAACGTGCTGCCTTGCTGTGGCGCGCTGGTGACGGCAATGCCGCCGCGCATCAGCGCCGCCAACCGGCCGCACAGCGCCAGGCCTAGCCCGGTGCCGCCATAGCGCCGGGCGATGGAGGAATCCGCCTGGGTGAACGGCCGGAACAGCGTGGCCTGCTGCGCCGGCGTCATGCCGATGCCCGTGTCGCTGACGCCGATCACGATCGGCGTGTCGGGGGCGTTGTCATCCTGGCGGTAGACCTCAAGGAGCACATCGCCGCGGGAGGTGAATTTGATGGCATTGCCGACCAGGTTGAACATGATTTGGCGGATGCGCGTCGGGTCGCCCAGATAGCGCGGCGCCAGGCCGTCGTCGATGCTGCAGTCCAACTCCAGCCCCTTGGCCTGCGCGGCCGGCGTGAAGACGGCGATGACCTGGCGGGCCACCTCGGCCAAGTCGAACGGAATGGACTCCACGCTCATCTGGCCGGACTCGACCTTGGAGAAATCCAGGATGTCGTTGATGATGTCCAGCAAGGTCGCCGAGGACGAGGTGACGGCGCGCAGGCGCTCGCTCTGCGGCGCCGAGAGGCCGGAGCGCTCCAGCAGTTCGAGATTGCCCAGGATGGCGTTGAGCGGCGTGCGGATCTCATGGCTCATGGTGGCCAGGAAGGCGGACTTTGCCTGGTTCGCCGTGTCTGCCGCGACGCGGGCCTCTTCCAGTTTTTGCTCGAGCTGCTTGCGGGCGGTGATGTCGGTGAAGTTGCAGAGCAATACCTCCACGCCCTGATATTTGGTGCGCACCGCGCTTACCAGCAGATCGCTGCGGCTGCCGTCGGCGCGCGGGTAGGCGAGTTCCAGGCCGGCGTGCCAGCCGGCCGCTTCCGAAGCGTCGTGATACTGGGCGAGCAGGCGCGAATGCAGGGGCGGGCCGCCGGGCGCGCCGCTGGCGGCGTAGTCCTGCATGACCTCGTTCTGCAGCAGCACTTCGCCGGTGTTCAGCGACAGCAGGGCGAGCCCCGAGGGCGCGGTGGCGACCATGGTGCGGTTCAGGTTTTCGCTTTCGAAGATGCGTTGGGAGCGGGCATAGCCGGGCTTGAAGACCTTGCGGTCGAGCAACAGCAGCACGCCCCAGACGAACGCCACCATCAGCAGCGTCGCGACCGCATAGCTCGCCAGCCGCGGCCACAGGTCGGCGACGATGGTGCGCCAGGAAAATGCATAGATCAGGTTCCAGCCGGATTCCGAGACCTGTTCGCCCAGGATGAAGAGGCCATCGCGATAGCGCAGATCCGCCGGCGCGGACGGAGCCGACCGCGCCGCGTCCAGGATCCGGGCGGCGAGCTGCGGATCCTGCGCGTCCATGTCCGTCGGCAGGAGCTGGCGTCCGTCCTTGTCGACGATCAGGGCCGCTTCTTCGTAGCGCGTTGTCGTCAGATAGGCGTTCAGGGCATCGGCAGGGTAGATCGCGACGAAAATGGCGAATATCCGGCCCTCGCTGCTGGCTGCCTGGTACAGCCGCAGGGACAGCTTGCGCGTCAGCGGGTCGATGGCCGGCGGCAGCCAGCGAGGTCCGCCCGCCGCCATCAGGCGTTGCCGGACCTCGGGCGAGTCCAGGTCGCCCAGATCCGGGGCGATCGTCCGGATCAGTTCCGGGACGTCTTTCGCGCCCACCAGCGTGAGCGGGTCCACGGTCTCGGACATGGGACCCACGCCGAGGAAGCTGCGATCGGGGCTGTAGAAGAAGCCGCTGACCGAGAGCGCCTTGGCATAGGCCGCGGCCGAATAGCTGATCTCGTCGGTCAGATGCAGGTAGGGTAGATAGGCCGCCGCGGGCCGGCCGGGTTCGATGTCGGCCAAGGCCACCACCGGCGGGAAGTTGGGATTGCGCTGGAACTCCATGCGTCCTTGCTGCCGCGCGAAGGCTTGCACCAGCTCGGGCGCGGCCTCCGACGCGCGCCCGGGCCAGGCGTATTCCTCGTGGGACAGACCGATGCGGAAGGCTCCCTCGCGCACGCCCAGCGCCGTCTGCAGCAGCGCCTTGCGCACCACAAAGCCGGCGTAGCGTTCCGCGACGTAATCCCTGGCCTGCGAGAACACCATGACGCCGGCGACGGCCAGCAGCACCAGGGTGGTCACGGCGCCGCCCACGTACAGCAGGGCGCGCTGGTAGCGGTTCAGGATGCTGATGGCGCTGCGTGATGGCCGGCCGGCGGTGTCGGACTCTCGGACGTCTTGGGGGTGCGCGGCCATGCTGGGTTCGGCTCCGCCGGGATGGGTGACGCCATGATAGAGCCAATCAGGCCAAAAACGGAAAATAGGACTCGGCTGATTTCCGTTCCCGGCCGCGGGTGGAACAATGAATTCGTCGGCAGTTCGCTGCCTGGCCTCCCGCCTGCAGGCGCCTTGCCGCAGCGCCATGGGCCCGCCGTTCATGAGGAACATCATGCTCAAATCCGCCCTGGTTGTCGATCAAGACGAACTCCAACGCTCCGCGCTGACGCGGATGCTGGGCAAGATCGGCGTGCCCGAGGTGGCGGTGGCGCACGACGGCGCGTCGGCCGTGGCGGCGATCCGGCAGCGGCAGTGGGATCTGGTCATCGTCGACCTCGACATGACGGACCGCACCGGGCTGCAGATGATCGACGCGCTGGCCGAGGCCGGCGGCTGCGGCGGCATCGCGATCGCCAGCAGCCATCCGTCCCGGATCCTGCAGGCCGCGGCGGCCTACGCCAGGAATCGCGGCCTGCCCATCATTGCCGCGCTGGGCAAGCCGCTGGAAGCGGCCTGCCTGATTGCAATGATCGAATCCCTGGCCCGGACGGCGCTGGCCGATGGCGCGGCGACGCTGCGCGCCGCGGCGCAGAGCAGCAGCGTGGCGCTGGCCGGGCTGGACGCCGAACGCCTGCGCCGCGCCCTGGCGCAGCGCGAGATCACCGCATACTTCCAGCCGCAGCATTGCGTCTCGACGGGCGAGCTGCGCGGCGCCGAAATGCTGGCCCGCTGGGTCGCCGACGACGGCACGATGATTCCTCCGGCCGCGTTCCTGCCGGCTTTCGAGTCAGCCGGCTTGCTCGGATCGCTGACCGACTACATGCTGGCGCGCGCCTTCGAGGCCCTGCGCGAACTCGGCAACCGGCCCGATTGCGTCATCAGCATCAACGTGCCGGCGACCGTTGCAAGCTCCATCTGCTGGGCGCAGGACGTGGCCGACCGCGCCGAGTTCGCCGGCGTGGATCCGAGCCGCATCGTCATCGAGATCACCGAGGACGGGGGCGCCCGCTCCAATGGGGCGCTGGCGGGGGCCGTCACGCAACTGCGCCTGCGCGGCTTCAGTTGCGCGATCGATGACTTCGGCACCGGCGATTCCTCGCTCGACCGGCTGCTGTGCGCGCCTTTCGACGAACTGAAGATAGATCGCGACCTGATCTCCCGTGCGGGCCGCCATCGACACGCCCAGGACGTCCTGGCCTGCACCGTGGAGATGGCGCGGTCGCTGGACATGACGGTGGTGGCCGAAGGCATCGAAACCCAGGAGGAATACGACATGGTGTGCGCATTGGGGGCGCAGGTCACGCAAGGGTACTTCCATGGCAGGCCGATGCCGCTGGGCGCATTCAGCCAGTACGCGCTCAGCCAGGGCGTGATCGGACATGGAATCCTGCGGATGTACGCACGCGCCTGAAGCCGGCGCGCACCGTACATCGCGGGCTAGTCGCGGATCGCGATCAGGCTCCGGTCAGCACCACCAGTACCGCCAGGCACAGCAGCAGTCCGAACGCCGCCAGCGCATAGGGCAACAGCTGCACATACACGCCGCGCTCTTCGCCGCGCCCATGCGCCAGGCCGGCCGCGATCGACATTCGCACGGGTGAAAAAATTCCCATCGACGTGCCCGACACATGCAGCAGCGCTGCCGCGGCCGGCACGCTCAGGCCCGCATTCAAGGCCAGCGACAGCTGCGCGGGCATGAACAGGCTGTTGGGCGCATTGCCGCTGTTGGCCAGGATGCCGAACACGCCGGCCAGCAGCGGCGTGATCAATAGGGTCCAGTCCTGCAGGCCGGCGAACAGGCCGTCGGCATACGCTTGCGAGATGCCGGCGCCGGCCAGGACTTCGGCCATCATGGCGAACAGGAACACGGAGTAAACCGCGTGCCGTCCCGTGGTCCAGGCCGCGCGCGCCTGTGCCGCGAGCAGGCCGCGCTGGCGGCAGAAGGCGGCCATGAGCACGGCGCCCGCGATCAGCCAGCTGCCGGCATGCAGCAGCGGCATCCAACCGGGCAGGTCCGGGAATGGCTTGAACGCAGCCAGTCCGGCCAGGCCGCCGTTCAGCCCTGGCAGCAAGCGCGTGGCCACCAGCCACGCAATCATCAGGATATAGGGCAGCGCCTTGCGCGCCGCTGCCATCATCCGGGGCCGGTCCGGCCGGCGGTCCAGCAGGAAGCGCAGCACGATGAGCGGGCCGTAGGCCGACAGCAGCGCGGTTTCCGGCCCCAGCAGCGCCGTCGCGGCGCTCAGGGCGCCCAGGCTCGCGATCATCCAGACGGCTTCGCGCACATGCTCCGCGGGTTCGGCCCGCAAGCCCGCGCGCCTGGCGGTGCGCCAATACAGCAGCATCCACAATACCGTCAGCAAGGCGACCGGCACCATGCCGTACAGCGCCAGTTGCGACGCCGGGACGCGCGCGTAGGCCGAAGCCAGCAGCGTGCCGCTGCCCATGGCGCCCCAGGGGATCAGGGTCTGGCTCAGCAGCGCGAACACCATGGTTTCGCGTGGCTTCAAATCCAAAGGCCGGATCAGCAGCACCGTACCCAGCATGCCCACGCCGAAGCCGGTGGCCGATTCGGCGAAAGGGCCGACCAGGAAACAGGCAAAGAACAGCAGCCGGCGGCGCGCCAGGGGATGGGCCAATGCGGCTTTGGCGCCGTCCGCCGCCGCGTGCGGCGCGCGTCCTTGCGCCGCCATGTTCCAGAACAGCAGCCCGCCCAGAATGTACGGCGTGATGATCCAGCCTATCCAGAGGCCGCGTTCCAGCGCCAGCCCGAGCTGCCCGGCGCCGAAGGATGCTGGCGCCGCATACAGGGCGATGGGCACGGCAGCCAGCAGGCCTAGCACGGCGGCGGCGGTGGTGGTCAGGCGTCCGCTGGCGATGGCGCCGATGACGGCCAGGGCGGGTAACGACCACAGTAGGTACATCATGGATTGAGCGTCGGCATGGCGGGGTCCGGGACTGGCATGGCGCGTAGCAGTGTATGCCGAGAGGCCGGCGGCGGCGGGTCATGCCTGCCCGATCGCAGGGTCTTTTGGAAGTTGCGGCGACCGTACGCTGCGTCCTGCGTTCGGAACTCAAGACGATGACAAAATGCCGCAACCTGCGGCGGCAGGTTCAGCAGTCCAGTCTGGCGTGGGGCCAGCGCTGCTGCGCCACCAGTTCGCGCGTCAACGAGGGCAACGCCGCCTTCGTGACCGGGGATGTCGCGCCGGAGGGCGTGCCGGGCGCGAATTCGAAGGGCTTCCAGGTCGGGATCAGCCATTCGTTCTGAGCGCGTTGCGGTGCGGCCCCGCGCTCAGGGCGGGGCCGTTTCCTTTATCGGACCGCCTTGGCCGGCGGCGCCGGCAACACCCCGGCGTCATGCACCGGCTTGCCGCCCAGCAGCGTGAGCACCGAATTGATGGCGTGGATCTGGTCCGCCGGCATCGTCAGGTAGGGCTGGTCCAGCACTGCCAGGTCGGCCAGCTTGCCAGCGTTCAGTTGACCGCGGTCGTCTTCGTCGAACGCCAGCCAGGCGGCCTGGCGGGTGTAGAGCGCCAGCGCTTCCTCCCGCGTGAGCAAGGCGCCGGGCTCGCGCAGCACCGTGGCGCCGATGGCGCGCCCCTGCACGTGGTACTCCACCGCCTGCCAGACCCCGGCCACGCCGATGCGGGTGGAATCGGTGCCGCCCGCGACCGGCAGGCCCAGGTCCAGCGCCGTGCGCACTGGCGGCGAATGCTGCTCCGTTCCCTTGGGATTGGCCGCGCGTATCGCCTCGCCCTCGAAGTACGGACCCATCTGCACCGTGTAGGCCAGCCCCAGGCGCGCCATGCGTTCCAGCGTGCGGCGCGAGCCGGTGTTCAGGTGCGCGATCGACCAGCGCAGCGGACGCAGGTCGTGGTCGCGGCCGACTTCCTCGAACACATCGAGAATCGCGCTGGCGGCATCGTCGGTGTAGGCGTGGATCTCCAGCGGGATGCGGCGTTCGGCCGCGTAGCGGGCGATGCGGGCGAGTTCCTGGCGCGCTTCGGCCGGCGGCTTGAATCCCGGTCCCATGCGCACGCCGTCGTTCATGGCGGACACCAAGTTTTCGCCCAATCCCAGGAACGCGAGCTTGCCGTCGTCATGGCGCGGCGGGCGGAAGGCCATGATGTCGCGGAACCATTGCGCCTCGCCGCCTGCGCGCAGGGCCGAGATCCGGTAGCCCGCACGCACGGTGAGTTCGCCGCGGTCGCGCAGCGCGTAGAGCGGTTCGTAGGCTTCAGCGGCGCCGGCCGATGGATCGATGAAGCCGGTCAACCCGCGCGCGTTCATGGCGCGCAGAAAGGCTTGCAGTCCGGCGGGACGGTCGGCGGTATGGCTGAGGCGGGCGAACAGCGCGTTGAACGGGCCGATGCCGCCCAGCAGCCTGCCGGTGGCGCGGCCTTGCGCGTCGCGCTCGACCGTGATGCCGTGCAGTTCCGGCGGCTGCGGGGCGTCCAGGCCCAGGGCTTCGATGCCGCGGCTGTTGAGCAGGGCGTAGTCGTACAGGTATTGGACATAGGCGGGATGCCCGGGAACCGCCTGGTCCAGGTCGGCGCGCGTGGGCGCGCGGCGCTCGAGGAATTGCCGCGGATGCCAGGATCCGACCACCGCGACCCAATGGTCGCGCGGGCGTTGCGCGGCGTCGCGCGCCAGCCGGCCCAGCGCGTCCGCCAGGCTGGGCGCGTCATACCAGTAGGTTTCGAACGCATAGGTCTGGCCGCCGCGGATGGCGTGGATATGGGTGTCGATGAGGCCGGGTATCACCGTGCGGCCTTGCAGATCCAATTGGCGCGTGGCCGGTCCGACGTGTTGCTCGACATCGCCATCCCCGCCCACCGCGACGATGCGTTCGCCCTGGATCGCGAGTGCCGTGGCGCGCGGCGCGGCGGGGTTCATGGTGATGATCTGGCCGTTGCGCAGCACCAGGTCGGCGTCGCGGCTGTGGGCGGCGCAGGGCAGCGCGGCTGCCAACGCGAGGACGAGCGCCGTGGTTCTTTTCATGTGTAGTCTCCGGTCGTCAAGGATGTTCAGTAGCGCCATAGCGCTTCCAGGCCAAAGAAATGGACGGTTTCGGCGCGGCCGGTATCGCGGATGAAGCTTCCAGGCCGGAACACCGAGTAGGCCGCTTCGAAACTCAGGTGGCGCGACACTTCCCAGCCCAGCACCACGTCGGCCTGCGTGCCGATGTAGCGCGAGCGGCTGGCGCCGGCCGGGCGCAGCAGATTGCCGGACACGCCGTACACGCCGTCCTGCAGGCTCTGACGCCAATAGAAGACCGCCGCGGTGCCCAGCGTCCAGCCGGAGCCCAGGTCCAGCGTGAGCGAGGGATGCAGATTGATGAGGTTGGAAGGGCCGATCAGGCCCGCTTCGCCGAAGTACTTGCCCTTGGGGAAGAAGACGGCAAAGGTCTGGAGCTTGGGATCGTCGGGATTGCGGTCGCCGCTGATGATGTTGGCCTTCAGCCCCAGGCGCGGCTGCAGCGGCGCGCCGCGGAAGGTGTAGCTCACATCGCTGGCGAGCGACCAGGCCCGCGCCGGCGCGCCGGCGAAGCTGCCGTATTGGTAGACCGCTTCCAGGTCCCAGCGCCAGGAGGCGCGCTTGCCGAAGTAGCGTGCGCCCAGCGCATTGCGGGTTTCAGGACCGCTGCCCTGGTTGTAGCTGGCCGAGTCGCTGGACAAGGACAGCAGGTAGGCATCCAGGCCGGTGTCGGCCAGGCCGCCGGGCGCGGACCAGGTGCCGTAAAGGCCGCCGAGCCTGCGCTGCGGGTCGGCGCGGTCGCTGAAATCGTCGGGATCGTTGCGCACCGGGCGCACCAGGAAGCCGTCCACGCGCAGCCCCTGGCCTGCCCAGCTGAGCGCGCCGCCGTCGAACGAGCGCAACACGTTGGGGCCGTAGCGCGCGGAGATCAGCCGTTCGCTGCCGTAGGCCATGACCTGGCGGCCCGCGCGCGCAGTCCAGGTTCCGGCATCGCCGGCAAGGGAGATGTCGACGAAAGCCTGCAGCACGTCGCTGCCGGTGTCGTCGGGCGGCCCGATGGAGCCGGCGTCGCGCTCGGCATGGGTCAGGTTCAACTGGCCGAAGGCGCGCACCTGCCGGCCCAGCCGCAGGTCGGCATAGGGCAGGAAACGGTAGAGCTGGTAGCCCTCGTCGGGCACGGTCGCGTCGCCGAATTCGTTGTTGCGGTAGCGTTCATAGCGGGCGCGCAGCTCGGCGCCCAGGGTCAGCGCGGAGGAGTCGCCCAGCCGGATCCACTTGCCGGTTTCGCCCCAGGCGCCGGTGCGTTGGGCGGGGTCGGCCAGGTAGCTGTAGTCCTCGGTATAACGCCAGGGATCGATGGGCGGCAGCGCGGGTTCGGCGGCCTGCGCGGCGCCGAATGCCAGCGCGGCCAGCGGAAGGATTGCGAATCGGTGGAAGTTCAAGTTGCCTGGGCCGCAGCCGGCGCATGCGGGCGTCGACAGCGGTAAAAGAAACCAGGCGGCAAGATAAAGTAAGGACAATGGCGTCGGTAGTCGCCATTTTTCGTCCTGGCTGTCCTGAAAACGGAACGCTGGGGCTTAGTCCTCCTGCAACTTCCCGAAGCGCTCCGCCAGATAATCCACCAAGGCCCTGACCGACGACAGCAGGCCGCGCCGGGATGGGAACACCGCGTGTATCAGCTCGCGGCGCGGCGCCCAATCCGGCAGCAGCCGGACCAGCTGTCCCGCCTGCAACTGTTCCCGCACCATCATGGTCGGCAGCTGCACCACGCCCACGCCGGCCACCGCCGCGTTGCGCAGCGCGATCATGTCGGTGGTGATCATCCTGGGGGCGAGCGAGACCGTGGCCTGCTGGCCGTCCTGCTTGTATAGCTCCAGACGATAGGTCTGGTTGGGCGAGCCCAGCGCCAGGCTGGGCCATGCGCCCAAGTCGTCCGGAGTCGTGGGTTGGCCGCATTCGGCCGTCAGGGCCGGGCTGGCCACCAGGCTCTGGCCGCGGTCGGACAGCACGCGCATGACCAGCTCGCTGTCTTCCAGCGGAGGCGGGCGCACGCGGATCGCCACGTCCACGGCTTCACCCAGCACATCGACCCGGCGGTTGGTGGCTTCGAGTTGTATGACCACGCGCGGGTACTTGATCATGAAATCGGCGAGCATGCCGCCCACATGGGTATGCAGCAGGGCGATCGGGCAGGTCAGCTTGACCACGCCGCGCGGTTCGACCTGGGCCGCGTCTATCACTTCCTGCGCGGCTTCCGCTTCGGCCAGCATGGCCTTGCAGCGCTCGTAGTAGGTCTGGCCGATGTCCGTGACCATGAAGTGCCGGGTGGAGCGCTGGATCAGCCGCACGCCCAGGCGCTCTTCCAGCAGGGCCAGCCTGCGGCTGAGGCGGGACTTGGGCATGCCGAGCGCGCGTCCGGCGGGTGCAAAGCCCTGGTGCTCGACGGTCTGCACGAAATAGAAGAGGTCGTTGAGATCCTGCATGGCATCCCTTTTGGTTCAAAAAATAGAACGCTGAAAGCAAAAAATGGGTCTTCCGCTAATTTTGTTCCATTTTTAATATTTGTGCAGCCATAAGGCTTCTGATTCGGCCACAAGCCGTCGACCTTCCAAATTAGGAGTACACCATGTCCGCACCCGCCAACTTCAACGGCCAACGTCCTGTCATCGACGCCGACGACGCCGTCATGCTGCTGATCGACCACCAGAGCGGCCTGTTCCAGACCGTGGGCGACATGCCCATGCCGGAACTGCGCGCCCGCGCAGGCGCCTTGGCGTCGATGGCCACGCTGGCCAAGATGCCCGTCATCACCACGGCTTCCGTGCCGCAAGGCCCGAACGGTCCGCTGATTCCGGAGATCCACGCCAACGCCCCGCATGCGCAATACATTGCGCGCAAGGGCGAGATCAACGCCTGGGATAATCCCGAGTTCGTTGCCGCCGTGAAGGCCACCGGCCGCAAGACGCTCATCATTGCCGGCACCATCACCAGCGTGTGCATGGCGTTCCCCGCCATCAGCGCGGTCGCCGACGGCTACAAGGTGTTTGCGGTGATCGACGCCTCCGGCACGTACACCAAGATGGCCCAGGAAATCACGCTGGCGCGCGTGGTGCAGGCCGGCGTGGTGCCGATGGACACCGCGGCCGTGGCCTCGGAGCTGCAGAAGACCTGGAACCGCGAAGACGCCATCCAGTGGGCCGAGGTCTATACCAAGGTGTTCCCGGCCTACCAGTTGCTGATCGAAAGCTACTCCAAGGCGCAGGAAGTGGTGAAGAACAACGAAGTGCTGGATTCGCAGCGCTGATGCGTTTGCGCCTCGGCGGCCTGATCCGGCCGCAAGCCGCCCGGATCAGGCCGCCACGCCATGCCGCTCTGCGATGCGCAGCAGCAAGGCTTCCAGTTCCTGAAGGATGGGCCGGTGGTCGTCCACCCGCCTGACCAGGGCCGAGGGCATGGCGGGCAGGTCTATCTCCACGAAGGCGATCTCTGGCGTCGCGTAGTAACTGGCGGCGCGCTTGGTCAGCATCAGCAGGCCCACACGCGTGTTCACCGCCGCAATGCCTTCGCGGATCGTGCGCACCACCGGGCCGTCGCCGATGGGCTTGCCCTTGGGCGTATGGCGCGGAAAGTGATAGTCCTGCCATTCCTGGTTGACCGATCCCGGCACCATGCGCACCAGCCGTTCCTCGGCCAGCAGCTCGGGGTCCAGCAGGGTCGCCGCGGCAAACGGATGATCCAGCGGGACGCACAGCATGCGCTGGTCCCGCAGCACGATGGGCCCATGGCACAGGCCGTCCGCGCCCAGCGGCAAACGGCAGAACGCGATGTCGACCGAGCCGTCCGCGACCGCCGCGTAGTGGGTGACATAGGTCAGTTCCACGAACTCCAGTTCCACGTTGGGATGCGCCGCCTTGAACTCCGAGACCAGCGGACGGTATAGCTCGTAGAAGCCGCCGCCCAGGAAACCGATGCGCAGATGGCGCGGCTTGCCCGCGGCCTGGCGCTTGCAGTCGTCCAGCGCGGCTTTCAGCATGACCACGGCGGGTCCCGCGCCCAGTTGCAGGGTTACGCCCAGCGGCGTCAGCGCCACCCGGCGGCTGCTGCGCTCGAACAAGGGGGCGCCCAGCGTCTTTTCCAGCGCCTTGACCGCTTCCGATACGGAGGACTGGCTCATGTGCAGCGCTTCCGCCGCGCGGCCGAAATGCAGCTTGTCGGCGACGGCCAGAAAACAATCGAATTGGCGTAGATCCATGGCTTCGGGGCGCATTGCGCGCGCGTAGTGGTCATTCTTATATCAATCGGAATTAACGATTGATGGCGTGAATAATAGCGCTTGTTCGCTCCAGGCCCGATGGGCAGAATTCGACCTGTTCACACAAGTTTAGCCCATTGATGGGCGATAAGGAGACAGGCATGAGTTCATCTGTGCCAGAACGAACAGGCCTAAAAGGATCGGCAGAGCCGATTGAATTCCTGGTCGAAGGAGATCTGGTCCGCGGCACCTTCTACCGGCCCGAGCAGGCCAGCGGCCCGGTGGGCGCGGTTGCGCTCGCGCACGGCTGGTCCATGGTCGCGGGGGGCGACCTGGAAGAGTACGCGGCCGCGGTGGTGGCCCGCGGCCTGGCCGCGCTGACCTTCGACTTCCGCAATCTCGGCCGCAGCGAGGGCATGCCCCGCCAGGAGATCGATCCGCAGCGGCAGATCCAGGACTTCCGCTCGGCGATTTCCTATCTGCGCCGGCGCCCGGAAGTGGACCGCGAGCGTATCGGCATCTGGGGCAGCAGCTACAGCGGCGGCCATGCGCTGACGGTTGCCGCCATCGACCGGCGCGTCAAGTGCGTGGTCAGCCAGGTTCCCACCACCAGCGGGTTCTCGGCGGCGCAACGGCGCGTGCGCTACGACAAGGCGCAGGCGCTGCAGGCCGCGTTCGAAGCCGACCGCGAGGCCCGCGACGCGGGCCAGCCGCCGGCGACGCTGCGCATGGTCGATGCCGATCCCGACGCGCCGGTCGCGTATCCGGGCCCGGACTCCTACAACTACATGACGGGCGAAGCGCGCCGCTGCCCGAGCTGGGTCAATGAAGTCACGCTGCGGTCACTGGAACTGGCCCGCGCCTATGAGCCCGGCATGTATGTGCGCCGCATCGCGCCCACGCCGCTCCTGATGATCGTCGCCGCCGGCGACGGCCTGACGCCTGCCGATCTGCAGCAGGACGCTTTCAACGCGGCCCATCAGCCCAAGGAATTGCTGCTGCTGCCCGGCGGCCATTACTCGGTCTACACGGAACATTTCGAACGCACCAGCAGCGCCGCGGCCAACTGGTTCGCGCGGCACCTCGGCCAAGACCAGCACGGATAAGAACATGACGACGACAATAATGATGGAGACACAGGACCGCCAACGCCGCCAGGCTTCGCTACGCGCGGCGGCGGTGGGCAATGCCCTGGAATGGTTCGACTGGACCCTGTACGGCACGTTCTCGGCCTATCTGGCCATGAACCTGTTCGACCCGTCCGACCGCGGCTCGGCGCTGCTGGCCACGCTGGCCGTGTTCGCGGGGGGATTCCTGGCGCGGCCGATCGGCGGCTGGCTGTTCGGCCGCATCGGCGACCGCTACGGCCGCAAGTTCACGCTGGTCCTGACCATGTGCCTGCTGGCCTTGACCAGCCTGGCGATCGCGCTGCTGCCCACCTATGAGCAGGCCGGGGTGCTGGCTTCGGTATTGCTCTTCATTTGCCGCCTGATGCAGGGATTGGCGCATGGCGGCGAGTCCGGCGTGGCCTATACCTACGTTGCCGAAATCGCGCCGCCGGCGCGGCGCGGGCTGTGGTCGAGTTCGGTGTTCGTCAGCGTGACCATCGGCGTCATGGCCGCGACCGCGCTGGCCGCCTTGCTGACGTCCTGGCTGGGCAAGCCCGCGATGGAAGCCTGGGGCTGGCGCGTGGGCTTTGGCGTGGGGGCGCTGTTGGGCGTCTACGCGCTGTTCCTGCGCCGCAGCGCGAGCGAAAGCGAGGTCTTCGAACACAGCGCGGAGCAGGGCGGCGCGCAGAAGGTGTCGGCGCGCCAGGCCTTGAAGATTGCGCGCAACATCGTGATGATCGCCGCGGCGTCCAACGCCACTTACTACACCTGGGTCACCTTCGCGCCGGCCACGGCCATCGCGACCAAGGGCATGGATCCGGCGGGTGCCTACACGGCCAGCCTGATCGCGCAGCTGGTGTGCCTGTTGTGGCTGCCCGTCTGCGGCTGGATGGCGGACCGCTACGGCCGCAAGCCCATCGTGATGGCCTTTGGCCTGGGCGTGGCGCTGGCGGTGTTTCCGGTGTCGCACATCGTGACCGACCAGCCCTGGACGCTGTTCGTGGGCCAACTGATAGGGCTGCTGGTCTGGGCGCTGCTGGCGGCGATCTTCCCGGCCGTGGTGGCCGAGCAGGTGCCTACCGGCGCGCGCGCCATGGGGGTGGGCTTCATCTCTTCGCTGTCGGTCGCGATCTTCGGCGGCACCGCGCCCTATATCAATGCCTGGCTGGGCGCCCAGGGGCTGGAATGGGTCTACACGGCCTATGTGGGGGCGTTGGGGCTGATGGCCTTTGCCGGCGCCTTCCTCATCAAGGAAACCGCGGGCATGGACCTCAACGACATCCGGTTGCCGGGAGATGAATCCGGCAATGCCGCCAACAAGGCCGCCAAGCGCGCGGCGTTCAACTGAACTTCAATCTTTCCATCATCACATGAGCAAAATGAACTATCCGGATCTGGCAGGGAAAATCGCGGTCGTCACGGGCGCCGGGGGCGGTATCGGTCGCGCCATGGCGGCGGCGTTCCGCCAGCAGGGCGCGACCGTGGTCGCCACCGACCTGGACCTTGAGGCGCTGTCGGGCGTGGACGCGGATTGCCGCCAGCTGGACGTCACGCAAGCGCAGGCGGTGCGCGAGCTGGCCGACGCGGTGGCCGCGCGGTACGGCGCGCTGGACGTGTGGGTCAACAATGCCGGCTTCATGGCGCGCATGCCCGCCCTGGACCTGGACGAAGCCGCCTGGCAACGCACCATGGACATCAACCTGAAAGGCACGTTCTTCGGCGCCCAGGCGGCTGCGCGACACATGATTGCGCAAGGCAGCGGCGCCATCATCAACCTGTCCAGCTATGCCGGCGTCAAGCCGCGCCCGAATTGCGCCGACTACGCGGCGGCCAAGGCCGGCGTGGCCCATCTGACCCAATGCCTGGCGCTGGAGTGGAGCCCCAAGGGGCTGCGCGTCAACGCCATCGCGCCCGGTTTCATTGAAACGCCGATGAGCAGCTGGATGCACGCCGACGCCGCCACCTATGCCGAATACGTCGAGCGGCTGCCGGCGCGGCGCGTGGGCCAGCCGTCCGAGATCGCCGACGCGGCGCTGTACCTGGCCTCGCAGGCATCTGCCTATGTCACCGGCCACGTGCTGATGGTCGACGGCGGAGTCTCCAAGACATGAGCGGCGGCAAGGATCTGGCGTCGTGGTGGAACGGCAAGGCGGCCGTGGTGACGGGCGCGGCCAGAGGGCAGGGCGCGGCCGAGGCGTTGCGCTTGTTGCAGGCCGGCGCGACCGTCTACGCGCTGGACGTCTTGCCCGAAGGCGACGCGACCTGGACGGAATTGCGCGCGGCGGCGGGCGCGGATGCCGAACGGCTGCGCATCCGGGTGGCGGACGTGGCCCGCGAGTCCGATTGGCTGGCGTTGGCTGACGAGATTTCGCAGGCGGGCGTGCCGCTTTACGGCCTGGTCAACAACGCCGGCGTGACCCTGCGCAAGACCGTGACCGAGACCACGCACGCGGAATGGCGGCGGCTGCTGGACATCAATCTGGACGGGCCGTTCCTTGCCATCCGCAACCTGGCCGCGCTGATGCCGCAGGGCGCGGCCATCGTCAACACGTCCTCGACGGCCGGACTCACCGGCTACTTCAGCGCGGCCTACACCGCCAGCAAGTGGGCCTTGCGCGGCCTGACGCGGGCGGCGTCGCTGGAGCTGGCCGGGCGCGGCATACGCGTCAACACGGTATGTCCGGGTTTGGTGGAAACGCCCATGATCATGCAGCCCAATGCCGTGCATGACGCAGGCCGGGCGCGCCTGTTCTATGAAGGCAACCGCGACGCCACGCCGCTGTCGCGCGGCGCGGATGCCGACGAGATCGCGGCGGCGGTGATGTTCCTGTTGGGACCGGAGGCTTCGTTCATCACCGGCGCGGATCTGCCGGTCGACGGCGGCATGACGGGAGGGGGCGTGTACTGGCGGATCGGCAAGTCCACCGGCAATCTGTAGCGACAGTCCCGGGCCGCGGCCCGGGACTGTCCATTGCGCAAGGGCGCAGGCTTAGTGCTTGTCGCCGTAGATGTTGCCGGCGATGCCGCCGGCGGCGGCGCCGATGGCGGCTCCGGTCCAGCCGCTGCCGCCCGCGATGGCGGCAATGCCCGCGCCGGCGGCCGCGCCGATGGCCGCGCCCGACAGCGTGCCTTGCTGCTTGGAACTCATGTTGGTGCAGGCAACCAGCGACCCCATCATGAGGCCTATGGCAATCGATCGGATGACTTTCATGGCTGACTCCTAGCGGGCGCGCTTGGCGGGAGCGGCGGGGGTGGCCGGCGCCGCGGGCGCGACGATTTCGAACCAGAGCGTTTCGACCACGGGGCGGTCCATCCGGGTCGGATTGGCGGCGTACCAGCTATCCAGTCGTTCGCGCACCGAATCGAGCGTATGGCTCTGCAAACCCCTGGCAAAGCGCGGGATCAGCGTCTGGTTGTCGGCCGGCGCGCGGCGCTGCTGATAGGCTTGCTCCACTTGGATGAGGTTCGCCATGCCCAGCAGGTAGGCCTTCTTCAGATTTGTGTCGGACTCCGTCCATTGCTTCCCGGTGACGATGGGCGCTGGATCGGAAGGCGCCGCCGTCACCGGCGCGGCGACCAGCAACGACAGCGCTAGCGCTACAGGACCTAACAGGTGTTTCACTTTCATCGCATCGCTCCTTGGAGGAACAAAAGACAGAAAAACAACCCAGTGACGCCATACGCGCCGCGCGCTTGCAAGGGCCGGGCGGCGGGCGACAACAATCAATGTAGGCTCGAAAGCAGGCCGGCGCAAGAGGCGCGGCGGACCGGTTCAGATTCCCAGATAGGCTTGCCGAACCTTGGGATCGGACAGCAGCGATTGCGCTGGACCGGAAAGCGCGATGCGGCCGGTTTCCATGACATAGCCGCGGTCGGCGCCCGTCAGCGCCAGGTGGATGTCCTGCTCCACCAGCAGCACCGTGACGCCTTCCTGGCGGATGCCGGCCAACACCTCCATCAACTGCTCGACCACCACCGGCGCCAGGCCCAGGCTCATTTCGTCGATCATCATCAGCGCGGGCGCGGCCATCAGCGCGCGCGCCATGGCGCACATCTGCTGTTCGCCGCCGGACATGCTGCCGGCGAGCTGGCGGCGGCGCTCGGACAGCCGCGGAAAGTAGCCGTAGACGCGGTCCAGGTCGCGCGCGACGGCCGCCTTGCCGCGGCGGCGGTAGGCGCCCATGAGCAGGTTGTCCTGCACGGTCATGCGGTCGAACAGCTGGCGTCCCTCGGGCACCTGCACCATGCCGCTGGCGAAGGCCTCGTCCGGCGTGGCGCGCGACAGCTGGCGGCCGTCCATCACGATGCTGCCGGTGCAGGGCAGCACCCGCGACAGCGCCCGCAGCAGGGTGGTCTTGCCCGCGCCATTGCTGCCCACCAGCGCCACGATCTCGGCGCGGCGGACCTCGAGCGCAATATCCTGCAGCACCGGCAGCTCGCCATAGCCGGCGCTCAGCCCTTCCACCTTCAGCAGCGGGGCGGCGGCGTCGTTCATGCGCGCCTCTTGCCCAGATAGGCCTGCACCACCTCGGGGTCGGCCAGCACCTCGTCGGGCGCGCCGTCCGCGATCTTTTCGCCGTGATGCAGCACCAGCAGCCGGTCCGACAGGCTCTTGATCGCCTTGATGACGTGTTCGATCACCAGCACGCTGATGCCGCTGGCGCGGACCTTGCGGATGACCTCGATGACCTCGTCGATCTCCACCAGGTTGAGCCCGGCCATGACTTCATCGCACAGCAGCACCTTGGGCTGCATGGCCAGCGCCTTGGCCAGTTCCAGCCGCTTGCGGCCCGGCCCGCCCAGCTCGTCGGCGCGCTGTCCGGCCGCGCGGCCCAGGCCGACGAAATCCAGGCAGGCACGCGCCTGCTCGCGCGCCAGCGCCAGCTTGGGCTGGCCGCCGCCATGCCCGAACAAGGCGCCCACCGCCACATTGTCCAGCACCGACAGGCCGGGGAAGGGCCGCATGATCTGGAAGGTGCGGCCTATGCCCAGGCGGGCGCGCCTGTACGCCGGCAATGCGTCTATCGGCTTGTCCTGGAACAGGATCTCGCCCGCGGTCGGCGCAAGCGTGCCGCTGATCAGGCTGACCAACGTGGTCTTGCCGGCGCCGTTGGGACCGATCAGGCCGAGGATCTCGCCCTCGGCCAGCGTGAAGCTGACCTGGTTCACGGCCACCAGCCCGGCAAAGCTTCGGGTCACGTTGCGCACGTCCAGGATCGGGTTCATAGCCGGTGCGCCCGTATGTTGTCGGCGAAATAGCGCCAGCCCGACTTGCGCGCGCGCCGCAGCAGGTCGGCCAGACCGCGCGGCATCAGCACTACCGCCGCGACGATTACCGCGCCGTAGAACAGCCCCGCCACGCTGGTTATCTCGCTGGACAGCAGTTCCGATATGGCCGACAGCGAGAACGCGCCCACCACCGGGCCGAGCACGGTGCCCGCGCCGCCGAACACGGCCATGATGATCATCTTCACGTTCAGGCTGATGTCGAAGGCGCTTTCAGGATCGAGGAAGGTGATCCAGTAGGCATGGATGCCGCCGGCCAGGGCGCTGAACACCCCCGAGATGGCAAACGCCGTCACCTTGTACAGCGTCGTGTTCACGCCCATGACGGCCGCGCCTTCCTCGTTTTCGCGAATCGCGATCAGGCCGAAGCCGAAGCGGCTGCGCGTGAGCCAGGCGACGGTAAGCGTGGCCAGCGTCAGCAGGCCCAGGGCCAGTTCGTAGAACAGCGGGTCGTTGTTCAGCGGCGGCAGCACCAGTCCGATGTTCTGCCCGGCCAGCCCGATGTTGGAGACGATGGCCGTCATGACCTGCGCCAGCGCCAGGGTGGCGATGGCGAAGTAATGGCCGCGCAGCCTCAGCACCGGCATGCCCAGCAGTACCGCGAAGACCAGGGCCAGCACGACGCCCAGCGCCAGCCCCGCGGCGAATGGCAGTTCCCACTGCGCCATGGCGATGGCCACGCCGTAGCTGCCCAATCCATAGAAGACGGAATTGCCGAAGGACGCATAGCCGGCGTATCCGCCGATGATGTTCCAGCCCTGGGCCAGCACCGCCAGCAACAGCGTGTTGATGCCGAACTGCACCAGCACGTCGGAGCCATACCAGGGCACGCCTGCCAGCACGGCCAGCGCCAGCAATGCCAGCAGTACGCGCGGCGTCTTCATGCCGCTCTGCCCAACAGGCCGCTGGGCTTGACCAGCAGCACCAGCACCAGGATGCCGAAGCTGGCCACATCGGCGTAGGTCGGTCCCACGTACAGCGTGGTCAGCGATTCGACGATGCCCAGGAACAGGCCGCCCACCATCACGCCCAGCGGATTGTCCAGTCCGCCGATGATGGAAATGGCGAAGCACTTCGCGGTCAGCGTGGCGCCGATGTAGGGATTGATCTGCGAGACCGTGCCGTACAGGCCGCCGGCCGCGCCTGCCAACGCCAGGCCCAGGCCGAACGTCACCGCGTACAGGTGGCGCGGCTCCACGCCATAGAGCCTGGCGGCGACCAGATTCTGCGCGGTGGCGCGGATCGCGCGGCCCAGGCGGCTGTGCAGCAGGAACAGCCACATGCCCAGCGTGATGGCCAGCGCCACGCCAAAGGCGGCCAGCCGCGCCATGGGCAGCGTGACGGGACCCAGCGCATAGCTGTCGCCGGCATAAGGCGGGTTGATGGTGCGGAAGTCGGCCGAGAACGCCAGCTGCGCCAGATAGGTCAGCACGACCTCCAGGCCGAAGGTGATGAGCAGGGTGTTGAACATGGGCGCGCGCACCACCAGATTGAGCAACCCGCGCTGCAAGGCGTAGCCCAGCAGGAACATCGCCGCCGCCGTCAAGGGCAGGCCCAGGAAGGGATCGACGCCCGCGTCGTTGTACAGATACCAGGACGCGTACGCGCCCAGCATGATGAACGCGCCGTGCGCCAGGTTGACGATGTTCAGCACCCCCCAGACCAGCGCCAGGCCTTGCGCCATCACGGCATACAGCCCGCCGAGCAGTATGCCGTTGACGAGGATTTGCGCGAGCAGATCCATCGTGTCCTCCCGCCGGTCCTAGCGCGCGTTCCAGGCTGGCATCGGATACTTGGGCTGCGTGATGAAGCCCTTGGCGCCGTAGATCTCGGCCAAGCGGCCATCCTGCACCTGGATCACCACCTGAGGCAGGTCGATCTGCCCCTGGGCGTTGAAGGCGACTGGGCCGTACAGGCTGTCGAACCTGATCTTGGCCAAGGCGTCGCGCACCTTCTGCGGATTGGCGCTGCCGGCGCTTTCCATGGCGTAGACCAGCGCTTCGACGTCGGCCACGCCGGACGCCGCGTGATAGTCCGGGTCATAGCCGAACTTGGCCTTGTAGGCGCGGGCGAACTGCTCCGCGTCGCCGAACCAGCGGTCCTTCAAGGCCGCCGAAGGCAGCCATGCCGTCATGCCAAAGGCGTAATCCGCGTCGCGGCCCAGCGCCTTGCGGAAATCCTCCGACGGCACGCCCACGGTGAAGGAATACATCTTGGGCGCGACGGCCAGGCTCTTGGCCTGGCGCACGAAATTCAGGATCTCGGTTTCGTGTCCGGCCACCAGCACCGCATCCACGTTCTTGCTCTTGATCTGCGACAGCAGCGAGTTGAAGTCGGTGGCGTTGGTGCTGTAGCGCTCGTCCATGGCGATGGGCAGGCCCGCGGATTTCAGCAACGGGCGGGTGCCCTCGGCCACCGAGACGTCGAAGGCGTCATCCGCATACAGCAAGGCCACGCTGGCCGGCGCTGGCTTGAGCATCTTCAGCATTTCCACGGTGCTGCCGAAGTAGTTGCTGGCCGGAGCCAGCGTGCCGAAGATGTACTTGAATTTGCGCGAGAAAATCTGATCCGAGGCGCCGCCGCCCTGGACCATGGGCACCTTGTACTTTTCCGACACCGCCGAGTCGGCCAGCGCGAAATTACTGGCGAAGGGACCCAGCAACAGATTGGCCTTGTCCTGCGTGACGAGTTGCGTGTACTGCCGCACGCTCAGATTGACGTCCGACTGGTTGTCGTAGATCTTGAGCGCCAGCTTGCGCGTTTCGCCGCCGATCTTCACGCCGCCCGCGGCGTTGATCTGGTCCACCGCCATCTGGTAGGCATCGCGGTAGTAGCGGCCGGTGTTGGCGACGGGGCCGGTCAGTTGCACGGACGCGCCCAGCAGGACATCGGGCGCCGGCGCCGCTGCCGCGGCGGCGCTGTACAAGGCCAGCGCCAGGACGGGCAGGGCGAGCAATAGTCTCCGAGACATGATGATGTCTCCTGCAAGTTCCTATGCGGTCCATTTTCTGCCCATGCGTTTACGTCTACCTGAACCTCGGCAGGGGTCGGCGCTGGTTACATATTCTGACTAAGCTGATCAAATGAAACAGCGTTCCACCGCAAGCCGATTTGGTTGTACATATGGCAAGGGCCTGGAGCGGCCCTGACTGTCGCATTGGGCGGCATGACCCTCGATGCCCGACAGGCAGATAGAAGACAAATAAACCCGAGGAGGAGTCAATGCGTATGTTCAATCGCAGGGCCGCGGCATTCCTGGCGAGCGGGCTCATGGCAGTGCTGGCAGGCTGCGCGTCGCCCGGAGGCAAAAAAGAAACCGTCGATATGAAGGGGCTGTCCCAGCCCGTGGAGATCGTGCGCGACCGCCACGGGGTGTCCCACATCTACGCGCAGAACCAGGACGACCTGTTCTTCGCCCAAGGCTTCAACGCGGCGCGCGACCGCCTCTGGCAGCTCGACCTCTGGCGCCGCCAGGGCGAGGGCAAGATGGCCGAACAGTTCGGCCCGCGCTTTGTCGAGCAGGACCGCGCCGCGCGCCTGTTCCTGTACCGCGGCGATATGCAGGCCGAATTCGCCAGCTACCATCCGCAGGGCAAGGCGATCCTCACGTCCTTCGCGGCGGGCATCAATGCCTATATTGATTGGGTCAAGGCCAATCCCGAACAGATGCCGCCGGAATTCAAGCTGACCGGCACCGAACCCGGCTATTGGAGCCCCGAGACCTCGCTCATCCGCATCTACGGCCTGACCCGCAACCTCAGCGAAGAGGTGCGGATGGCGCAACGCGTCGCGGCGCTGGGCCTGAACGCCGTGCAGGGACTCAGCACCTTCGAGCCGCCTCTGGCGCTGCAGGTGCCAGCTGGACTGGACGTGCGCGACGTCGACAGCAAGGTCCTGGGGGACTACAACCTGGCGCGCAACGGCCAGAAATTCGTCGCCGCCGACTTCCCGCGCAGCCCGCTCGCGGCCGCGGAGCGCGAAAAGCTCGCGCAGGAATTGTCCGCCAACCTGCTGGCGTCGCTGGATCCTGCGTTCGACCCCATGGCGACCCGCTACGAGAGCAACAACTGGACCATAGCCGGGCAGCATACGGCCAGCGGCAAGCCCATCCTCGCGGGCGATCCGCACCGGTCCATCACCATGCCATCGCTGCGCTACATGGTGCACCTGAACGCGCCGGGCTGGAACGTGATCGGCGCCGGTGAACCGGCGCTGCCGGGCGTGTCCATGGGCCACAACGACCGCATCGCTTTCGGACTGACGATCTTCGCCTTCGGCGACGAGGAAGACCTGTACGTCTACGACACCAACCCCGCCAAACCGGATGAGTATCGCTACAACGGCCGCTGGGAAAAGATGCGGCAGGTGGACGAGTCGATCCCCGTGCGCGGGCAGTCCGCCGCGGTGCGCCAGCTGAAGTTCACCCGCCACGGCCCGGTGATTTACGTGGATCCGGTGAAGCGCAAGGCCTATGCCTTGCGCGCGGCCTACCTGGAATTCCCCGGAACCGCGGCCTATCTTGCCAGCCTGCGGCTGAACCAGGCGCAGAACTGGAACGAGTTCGTCGCCGGCATGGAGAAGCACTACACCCCCAGCGAGAACATGGTGTACGCCGACGTGGACGGCAACATCGGCTGGTTTGGCGGCAGCATCGCGCCGATACGCCCGCGCGCGGATTGGTCCGGGATGCTGCCGGTGCCGGGCAATGGCGAGTTCGAATGGCGCGGCGTGCTGCCCGGCAGCGCGCTGCCCCGCGCCTACAATCCGCCCGAAGGCTATATCGCCACCGCCAACGAATACAACCTGCCGGCCGATTACCGCTATAAGGACATGTCGGCGCGAACCTGGGCCGAACCCTACCGCGTGCAGCGCATACGCGAGGTGCTGGCCGACAGCAAGGGGCAGACGGTGCAGAGTTCGCAGTCGCTGCAGTACGACAACCTGTCCATTCCGGCGCGCACGCTGACGGGCTACGCGAAGTCGTTGAATTCGGCCGATCCCGCGACGTCGCAGGCCTTGAGCATGCTGAAGGACTGGGATGCCCGCGTGGGAACGGAATCGCGCGCGGCGACCGTCTACGAGTTCTGGCTGCCCGAGGTCGTCAAGCGCGTGACTGAACTCTACGTGCCGGCCAACGGCCGCGCCGCCTTCGGCAATCTGTCCACCGCGAAAACGCTGGAGAAGCTGGCCACGCCGGACAGCGCCTTCGGCGCGCAGCCGCAGCAGGGCCGCGACGCGCTGCTGTTGCAGGCGCTGAACGACGGCCTGCAGAAACTGCGCGCCAAGCTGGGACCGGATTCCTCGCAATGGCAGTGGGGCAAGCTGCACCACATCCAGTTCGAGCACAGCCTGGCCGGCCTGTTGCCCGAGGCCACTGCCAATGCCTACGGCACGCCGCGCTATCCGGTCAGCGGCGACAACGACACCGTGCACCGCGCCACGTTCCGCGCCAGCGACTTCCGCCAGACCAGCGGCGCGTCGTACCGCCAGGTGATCGACGTGGCCGACTGGGACAACTCGCGCATGCAGAACGTGCCGGGACAATCCGCCGACCCGCGCAGCCCGTACTACCAGAACCTGCTCAAGGACTGGGCTACCGGCGAGTACTTCCCCATGGCGTTCAGCCGCGCCAAGGTGGATAGCGAGAAGGCCGGCACCCTGAATCTGCGGCCGGCTCAGCGCTGATTCAGGCCAGGCCTCCCGTGGAGCGCCGTTCGATCAGCGTGGCCTGTGGGTGATCGAACGGCGCGCAAACGCAGGCAGGCGGGAGTTATGCAACCTGAACTTTCCGCCTGCGGTCGCGCATGGGCGCGGCAGGCATGCCTTGCGCGGCTGAATTGACAAGGGTGCTTACCGACGGTTGCGGGCGCGGCGGGCCTTGCGCAGTTAAGGTTTCGGGGTCGTACGGAATTCCCGATCCAGGAGACTGAGGCCTCATGCATTCCACGCAATCCTACAAGACCGTTGTTCCGCGCCAGCCTGCGAGCCGCTCGCCGATGGGCTGGTTGCAGGAGCGCACGCAGTTCGTCCGGGCGCTGCTGTCCAATCCCGCGGCCATAGGCGCGGTGGCGCCATCCGGCCCGGCGTTGGCCGCGGCCATTACCGCTTGCATTCCGCCCGGCGCGGGCAAAGTCCTGGAACTGGGCTGCGGCACGGGCGTCTTCACCCGCGAAATGCTGCGCCGGGGCGTGGACCCGGCCAATCTGGTGCTGGTCGAACAGGACATGGCCATGAGCAGCAGCTTGCAGGCGCAGTTTCCGGAGGCGGCGGTGCTACGGGTGCCGGCGCAGGATCTCTGCCGCAAGCGCCATCCCGAAATGGATGGGATCGGCGCCGCCATCTGCGGCCTGCCGTTGCGCAATATGAGCCAGGCGCATCACCAGCAACTGCTGGCCGCCGTATTCGACGCGCTGCCGGCAGAGGGCTCGATGGCCCTTTTCACCTATGGGGTGCGCTGTCCGATATCCGCCAGCGTGCTGGAGGCCTGCGGCTTGATGGCCAGCAAGGTCAGGTTTGTGCCGCTGAACCTGCCGCCGGCTTCGGTCTACCGCCTGGTCCGGCAGGCGTAGGCGGCTGGCCTATCCAAACGGGCTAGGGCAGGGTATTGCAAATAACTAATTGACACGAAAAGATCGCTCAACCAACATCGCAGTCATAACTATTGGCGGCCTGGGACACGTGCGTGCGGGGTAAACAGCCACGTCGTAGCAGGCCGGCAGGGTTCTGGAACACCAACGATTCCGGACCCCAACGAGGAGACTGCAATGCGTTCATCCCTGATCGAGAGCGCGGCGCGACGGCGCCTGTTGGCTGGCGGCGCCAGCGCCCTGGCCGCAGCAGGCCTGGGACGCGCGGCATTGGCCGCCGAGCAGAAAGCCGCGCCAGCCGCGGCTGCCGCACCGGCGCCGGCATCTGCCGCCAAGCCGCTGCCGGTTTATGCGGCCTGGAAGCAACCCGATGCGATGATCGTGCACAGCGCCAACACCATAGAGACGCGGCGCGAGGCCTTCGGCAACGGGGTGGTCACGCCGCTGCGCCAACTCTACGTGCGCAACAATCTGCCGCCGCCTGACGAGTCCATCGTCGCCGACCGGGACGCATGGGTCGTCGAAATCGCCGGAGTGGCCAAACCGATGTCGTTGAGCGTGGGGCAATTGAAGACCATGGGCTTGCAGACTTTGGCCATGGTCTTGCAGTGTTCCGGCAACGGCCGCGGCTATTTCCCGAACAAGCCCAGCGGCACGCCCTGGCAGGTCGGCGCGGCCGGTTGCGTGATCTGGAGCGGCTTGCCGGTCAGCGTGCTGGTCGAGCACTGCGGCGGCATGGAGGCGGCGGCCGTGTTCATGACCGGAACCGGCGGCGAGAAGCTGCCTGACGGCCTGGATCCGAACATGGTCATGGTTGAACGTTCCGTGCCCAAGGAAGCGATGCGGGATGCGCTCTTGGCGTGGGAGCTGAACGGCGAGCCGATCCCGCTGGCCCATGGCGGTCCCTTGCGCCTGATCGTGCCGGGCTACACGGGCGTGAACAGCGTCAAATACATCAAGCGACTGGCCTTCACCGAAAAGGAAAGCGCGGCCGCGATCCAGCAGACCGGCTATCGCCTGGCGCCGCCGGGCCAAAAGGGAGACCCCAGCCAGCCCTCGGTCTGGGCCATGGGCGTGAAGTCGTGGATCAATACGCCCAATCCGGCCGCCTCCACCTTGAAGGCCGGGCGCGTCGTGGTGCAAGGCGTGGCTTTTGGCGGCACCAACGGCATCAAGCTGGTCGAGGTTTCGATCGACGGCGGCAAAAACTGGCAGAAAGCGGAACTGGTCGGCCCGGATCTGGGGCGTTATGCGTGGCGCCAGTTCGCATTGCCGGTGGAACTGACGGCCGGCGAACATGTGCTCGTCAGCCGCGCGACCGATACCGAAGGCCGGGTGCAGGAAGAAGAACGTCCGCAGAATTCCGGCGGATACATCAATAGCAGTTGGCGCGATCATGCCGTGGCCGTGGTGGCCAAGGCATGAGGGAAACCGCGCTGGCGTTACCCAGGAAGCGCGCATTTGGCGCCGGCTTATTGATCGCCTGCCTGCATGCCGGCGTGTTGGCAGCCGACCCCGACATGGAGGCGGGCCGCGCCTTGTTCGTCGGCGCGACGCCAGCCTGTGCGATATGCCATACCCTGAACGACGCCCAGTCCAGCGGCGCCATCGGCCCCAAGCTCGATGAGCTCAAGCCCGATGCGGCGCGCGTGGAGACGGCCATCCGCAACGGCATCGGCCAGATGCCGGCTTATACGAGCTTGTCGGATAAGGAAATCGAGGTGTTGGCGGCGTATGTGGCCAAGGCTACCGGCGCGCAGCAGTGAGCGCGGCGCCGTGCGCCAGTATCCAGAGCGCTGCGCACGCGTCTGGCGCGGAGCGATACTGGAACCGGCAGGCTGAGATGCCTGCGGCCATGAGCGGGGGCCGCGCCGCAGCCGGCGGCTCGGCCTGCTCATGGTTTAGAAATCGATGGATGCCGACAGCAGCACCGACCTGGGCGAGCCCAGGCGCAGATACCCCTCGGATGCCGACGACCAGTAATCCTTGCCGAATACGTTGTTGACCGTGGCGCGCAGCGTGACGGGGTGATCGAAGGCGCGGGTGGCGTAGCGCATGCCCAGGTCCCAGCGGGTCCAGCCCGGGATGCGGCGGCTGTTTTCCAGGTTCTGGTACTGCCAACTGGTCGACAGGGCGCGTGCGCTCAAGGTAAGCCCGGGCGCGAACGAGGGATCCCATTCCATGCCGATATTGGCCATCCAACGCGGCACGCCCACGGCGCTGTTGCCATCGGTTTGAGGCTTGGCGGTGCGGATCATCGTCGGCTGGATGTAGGTGACGCCGCCCAACAGGCGCACGCCGCGCGCCAGTTCGCCATAGGCGTTGAATTCCACGCCGCGGTTGCGCTGTTCGCCGCTCATGTCGTAGCGGGTCACGCCGTTATCGACAGTCGTCAGGCCGGAGGGCTGCTTGATCTGGAACAGGCCCAGCGTGGTCGTGAGCGTACCGAAATCGACCTTTACCCCAGCTTCGATCTGCTTGGTCTTGATGGGCGCGAAGATCTCGCCTGCGTTCGAGGCGCCAGCCGGCGCGATGGGGCCCGCTGTCAGGCCTTCTATGTAGTTGGCGTACAGCGAGACATCGGTCCATGGCTTGACCACCAGGCCGAAGGCCGGCGTGACGGCCGATTCGTCGTAGCTGGAAGTCTCCCGGCCGGTGGTGTAGCTGTAGTTCGTCGCCTTCACTGTCTGGTAGCGCAGGCCAGCTGTGAATTGAACGCGGTCATCGGCAAAGGAGAGGGTGTCGGCCAGCGCGACAGTCGGCAGCTTCAGCAGGGAAGTGCGCGGCGGCGAGCTGGATAGGCCGTCGATCGACGGTTTGGGGATGTCGGCAGGATCGTACAGATTGGATGGCGACAGGCCGAAAATGTAGTAGTCGTAATAGCCGGCGCGCTGCTCGAACGTGGAGTAGCTGAGACTGGCTTCGTGCTTCACGGGGCCGGTGCTGAAATTGCCGCGCGCGCCCCACACGGTGGAAACGTTCTGCTCGTAGCTGGGCCAATAGTACGGGCGCATCAGCAGTTCGCCGGTTGAGCCGACCACTATCGGGTCGGCGTACAGGTAGCGATTGTTGCTGCGCCGGTAGCCTACGCCGCCGAATACGGTCAAATGCGGGGCCAGGTCGTACTCGGCGTGCAACACGCCATAGTTGTCGCGCGACTTGGCATAGCCCCAGTCAGGGGAGTAGCCCTTGGAAGCATCGGGCGGGCGCGGCACGGGCAGGCTGTCGCCGAAGATCAGCACGCCCGAATCGCCCGGCGCGTCGATGTTGTTGGTCTGGTGGCCGGCGTCCAGCGATACGCGCAGCCGTTCGCCGCGGTAATCCAGGCCGACCACCGCCACGCCGAGCTGGTTGGATTGGTTCTGCACCGCCGTATCGCCGTCGCGATATGACCCGTTGAAACGGAAGCCGAATTCCTGGTTCTCGCCGAAGCGCCGTCCGATGTCGACCATGCCGCCAAATCGGGAATCGGACTGATAAGTTGTTGTCAGCCGGGTCAATGGGTCGTCGCCGGCGCGCTTGGGGACGACGTTGATGCCGCCGCCCACGCTGCCGCGGGGGCTCATGCCGTTCAGCAGGGCGGTCGGACCCTTGAGCACTTCCACGCGCTCGACGCCATCCAGCGCGATGGTGCGCAGCGGCAGCATGCCGTACAAGCCGTTGAACGATACATCCTGGTTGCGCACCGGAAAACCGCGGATCTGGAATTCGTCGCCGGTTCCGGCGACCGAGCCTTGCCCGTCGTTGACCGTGCGCACCGACGCGTCGTTCGCCAGCACGTCGGCGATGGAGTTGGCCTGCTGATTCTGGATCAGTTCAGCGGTGTAGCTGGCGATATTGAACGGCGTGTCCATCGCATCGCGTTCGCCCAGCAGGCCGACCCGGCCGCCGCGCGCGACCTGGCCGCCGGCGTAGGGTTCGGGCAGTTGGGAGCTTCCCATTACCTGCACCGGCGCCAATGTAGTCACCGCCGGAGTCTGCGCGGCGCCGGTCACCGCGTACCCGCCGCCAGGCGTGGACGCGGCGGACAGGCCGGATCCCTGCAACAGCCGGGACAACGCTTCCCGGACCGTCATGCGGCCGGCCACTGCCGGCGCCTGTTGCGCGGCAATCTGGGCGCCGCCGGCCATGATGGGGGTGCCGGTCTGGCGTGAAAGCATGGTGAGCGCCGTGTTCAGCGACTGCGCAGGCACATCGATGGCATGGAGCTGTTCCGGCGCCGTCTGGGCCTGGTTTACGGCGGGTACGGCGGCCAGCGCCATGGCCATGCCGCCCGACAGCGCCAGGCCCAGCGCGGAACGGCCCAGGAATGGCCGGCAAATACCGGATTGGTGCATTTCAACTCCGTCTATCGAGAAATCCGCCGCCCCGATGGCGGCCTTATCGATACAGAAGACGGATGAGGCGCGAAAATGGAGACACCCAGCCGGGAAAAATCAGCGCAGCCGCAGTACGACATCGCCGTTCGGACGGGATTCCGCGCGTAGCGGGAGTATCGCTTCAAGCAGATTCGCCGCGTTGTCGGCGTCGGCGCTGCGAAAGCGCCCGGTCAGGCGCAGCGCGTTGACCTTCGGATCGGCAGTCCTGAGCGGGCGCTCGCGGAAGGCGTTGATGGCAGGCAGGGCCTCGTCCAGGCGTAGGTTGTCGAACCATAGCCAGCCATTGCGCCAGGCGGCGATGCTGTCAGGATCGATGCGCCGGACGGCATCCACTTTGCCGCTACGCCAGTTGACGGCGGTGTCGGCGTGCAGATCCAGGGCAGGGCCACTGCGCGCCAGGCTGTACCAACGGACATCGGGCAGAGCAGGGCGGAAGCGCACATGGCCTTCTTCCACGGCCACGGAGACTGCACCGCCACGGTCGCTGACGCTGAACACCGTGCCCACGACCTCGACCTCGCCGCCGCGGGTGCGGACGCGGAATGGGCGGCTGGCGTCGGCGGCGACCGTGAACAGCGCTTCGCCCTGGGTCAGTTCCACCAGGCGTTCGTGCCGGTAGAGACTGACCGCGAGGCGCGTGCCCGGACTCAGGTCGATGCGGGTGGCCGGGCCGCCGTCATCGCGTTGATCGGGTACCTGCGCCTGCGATAGTTGGCGAGATCCAGTTTCGTGGGATGCCTGGTACAGCGGCTGCCGCCAGTACCAGCCCGCGCCGAACAAGGCGGTACAGGCGCCCGCGGCTGTCCAGCCCAGCAGCGCACGGCGAGGCAACCGGCGATCCGAGGCAAGGATGAGGTCCTCCTGGTCGAACTGCGTGCGCATTTCCGGCGCCATGGCGGCAAGCAGTTGCCAGCGCCGGAAGGCTTCGAGGTACGCGGCCTCGTGCTGCGGCGTACGTGCGCGCCAAGCGGTCAGCCGGGAAGCCGCCTGGCGCGCGGCGCGTTCGGTTGCGACTTCAGCAGTAGCGATCAGGCTCAGGGCCTGGTCGATGAGCGCCTCGTCGAGGATCTGCGGCATGATGTCAGTCGCTCGCGCCCGTGACGTGAGCGCTCCCGCGTTCCCGGCCGCCGCGGACTTCAGATTCCAGGTACAGGTTGCGCAACGCGTGCGAACAATCCAGGGTCGCGCGCACCAGATGCTTGGCGACTGCCGCTTCCGTGATACCCAGCTTTGCCGAGATTTCGGCGCGGCTGTAGCCGTAGGCGCGGAACAGCAGAAAGACCTGCATCCGCCGCGCGGGCAGAGACGCCAGCACCGCGGCTACGCGCTCGACCATCTGGCGCTGCGACACGACTTGCTCGGCGGACGGCGCCATCGCTTCGGCTTCCAGCGGTCCATGCAGGGCCAGCCAGTTCTGCGAGACCTTGCGGCGGCGCGCCTCATCGATGCAGAGATTGTGCGCGACGCGGAACAGCAGGCCGCGCAAGGATTCGATCGCGGGGCCGTTCTTTCGTGCCTGGTCCAGGCCGTTGGCGTAAACGCGCTCGAAGCTTGCCTGGGCAATGTCGGCGGCGTCGTCCGGGTTCCGCAATTGGTAGTTGAGATGCCGTTGCAGGTCACGGTAATGGCAGAGCAACTCGTCGGCGAATCTGCGTACTGCCGTGGTAGCGGCGGGCCGTTGGATGGAACGAATTGGGGAGGATGCGGACATCGGGGCTGGAGAGAGAAAACGGGCTTTGGTCAGGACAGCGCGGTCATGGGCATGTTCAATAATGATTCCCATTATTGTTGCTTGGATCCTGGGCGGCAAGCAATCGTTTACGCGAAGGCTCAATACGCATAATGTGTATTATGTAAAGTAAGAGATATGAGCTTCGCGCTCTATCCGCGGCGGTTCTCCATTGGCTAATAATTCAACAATCGTTGTATGATTGAATCATGAACGAAGATCAAGCCATCTCAGCGCTCGGCGCTCTTGCCCATCCCCAACGACTGCGGACTTTCCGCGCGCTCGTGGTGGCCGGGTTGCCAGGACTCATGCCTAGCGTCCTGGCGGACCAGCTCGGAGTCGCGCGCAACACGCTTTCCTTTCACCTGAAGGAGCTGGCGCATGCGGGCCTGGTCAGCGTCGAGCAACAGGGGCGCAATCTGATCTACCGCGCCGATTTCTCGAAGATGAATGGCTTGCTCGGTTATCTCACCGAGCATTGCTGCCAGGGAGCGCCCTGCGAGGCTTCCGGTCCCGCGGCCTGCACGACCTGCTAATCAGGAGTTCTCCATGAAGCGCTTCCACGTCCATCTACACGTCGATGACCTGGCCAGGAACATTGGTTTCTATTCCCGGCTTTTCGCCCTTGAGCCAGCCCGCGTCGAATCCGACTACGCGAAGTGGATGCTGGATGATCCTCCTGTGAACTTCGCCATATCGACCCGTGGCGCCGGCCTGGGCGTTGATCATTTCGGGATTCAGGCCGACAGCGCCGAGGAACTGGATGCATTGAAATCCCGGGCGCAGGCTGCGAGCCTGGTTCTGGATGACCAGGGAGAAACGTCCTGCTGCTACGCCCGCAGCGAGAAATACTGGGTCACCGATCCACAAGGATTGGCTTGGGAGCACTTCCACACGCTGGGCTCCATCCCCGTCTATGGCGAGGCGCACAGCGCTCATGTCGATCAGGTGGCGGCGCCCGACTGCGGTTCGCCGTCGATCAAAGCTGCGGCGCCCACCGGTTGCTGCACCCCAAAAGCAAACTCCACTACCCGTTGCTGCTAGGAAATCTCATGTCGCACTCCCCTTTCAATGTGCTCTTTCTATGCACAGGCAATTCCGCGCGTTCAATCCTGGCCGAAGGGCTGCTTAAGGGTTTGGGCGCTGGCCGGTTTCAGGCGTACTCGGCTGGTAGCACTCCCAAGGGCGAGGTCCACCCTCTAGCTCTCGCCACCCTCAAATCCTATTCGTTGCCCGCGGATGGGTACCGGAGCAAGAGTTGGGACGAGTTCGCCACCCCGGATGCCCCCAGGATGGACTTCATCATCACGGTGTGCGACAACGCTGCGGGTGAAGTCTGCCCGGTATGGCCGGGCCATCCGATGACTGCGCACTGGGGCGTGGCGGATCCCGCGGCGCATGAGGGCAGCGAGGAAGAACGCCTCAAGGCCTTCCACGAAGCTGCGCGAATGCTCAAGCGCCGTATCGAACTGTTCTTGTCCTTGCCGCTTGACCGCCTGGACGCCATGTCGCTGCAGACCGAGCTGCGCGGCATTGGCCAGTCCCGGGAGTAAACCGATGTCGTCCAGTACGCAGGCGGCGCCGGCCCCGCGCGAGCGCCCCGGGATGAGTGTTTTCGAGCGCTACCTCACGTTGTGGGTCTTCCTCTGCATCGTCCTGGGGGTGACGCTTGGGCAGCTCATGCCGGCGTTGTTCCAGGCGATTGGCCGCCTGGAGGTCGCCCAGGTCAACCTGCCGGTTGGGGTCCTGATCTGGGTGATGATCATTCCGATGCTGCTCAAGGTGGACTTCGGCGCACTGGGCCAGGTCAAGCAGCATTGGCGCGGCATCGGCGTGACGCTGTTCATCAATTGGGCCGTCAAGCCCTTTTCGATGGCCTTTCTGGGGTGGCTATTCATCCGCCAGATCTTTTCCCCGTGGTTGCCCGCCGACCAATTGGATAGCTACATCGCCGGCCTGATCCTCCTGGCCGCGGCGCCGTGTACCGCCATGGTCTTCGTCTGGAGCCGGTTGACCGGCGGCGATCCGGTTTTCACGCTGTCCCAGGTGGCGCTGAACGACACCATCATGGTGTTCGCGTTCGCGCCCGTGGTTGGACTGCTGTTGGGTCTATCGGCCATCACCGTGCCTTGGGACACGCTCTTGGTGTCCGTCGGGCTGTACATCGTGATTCCGGTCATTCTTGCCCAGCTCTGGCGCCGGGCGCTGCTTCGCCGCGGCCAGGCGGCGTTTGAAGCGGCGCTGGAGCGAATCGGGCCATTCTCGATGGCCGCCCTGCTGCTGACGCTGGTACTGCTCTTCGCGTTCCAGGGCGAGGCCATCATCGGGCAGCCGCTGGTTATCGCCATGCTGGCCGTACCCATTCTTATCCAGGTGTTCTTCAACTCCGGCCTGGCGTACTGGCTCAATCGCCGGGTCGGCGAGAAGCACAGCATTGCGTGCCCGTCGGCGCTAATCGGCGCATCCAATTTCTTTGAACTGGCCGTTGCCGCCGCGATCAGCCTGTTTGGTTTCCAGTCCGGTGCCGCGTTGGCGACTGTCGTTGGCGTGCTCATCGAGGTGCCCGTGATGTTGCTCGTCGTGCGGATCGTCAATCGGAGCAAAGGCTGGTATGACGCTGGCGCCATGCGGAATTGATTTATGGCCAGCGCCCCTGTCCGCGTTGTCGGCGCCCTGGGAACGGCCCAAACCCTGGCCTGGGCGTCTTCCTACTACTTGCCGGCAATGCTGGCCGATCCAATGGCTCGCGATCTGGAGCTCTCCGCGCCAACGGTATACGCGGCCTTTTCGATAGCCATGGTCGCATCGGCACTGGTCGGCCCGTGGGCAGGACAAGCAATCGATCGTCGCGGTGGCCGCATCGTGCTGGTCGGCACGAGTTTGCTGTTCGCCTTGGGGCTGGGGATGCTAGGCAGCGCTCAGGGGCTCTGGACGATGGTGGCCGCCTGGCTCGTCATGGGAGTGGCGATGGGATCCGGACTATACGAGGCGGCGTTTTCCAGCCTGGTGCGCCTCTATGGTCATCGTGCCCGTGGCGCCATTACGGGGATCACGCTGATCGCAGGGTTCGCCAGTACCGTGGGATGGCCGCTTTCCGCCTGGATGGAAGCGCAGTTTGGCTGGCGCGGCGCATGCCTGGGCTGGGCAGGCTTGCATCTATTGGTCGGCCTGCCGCTGAACGCCTGGCTCCCCAAGGCGGCGGCTGTTCCGAAGGCGGAAGCCCCGAATGTCACCGGCAGCGTGGATGCCGGGCCGCGCGCCGTGCCCGAGTCGAAACCGCAGAGGTATGCCACTGCCCTCCTCGCCTTCGTGTTTGCAGCGACCTGGTTCATCAGTACCGCGATGGCCACGCACTTGCCGCGCATGCTGGAAGCTGCTGGCGCGACCCTCGCCGCTGCTGTGGCCGTGGGCGCGCTGATCGGTCCCGCGCAGGTGGCTGGACGCCTACTCGAGTTTGGGCTTCTACGCCAGGTTCATCCCTTGTTGTCGGCACGCCTGGCGGCTCTTGCGCATCCGGCCGGCGTTGCGGTGCTGTTGACCGGCGGACCGGTAATGGCGCCGGTGTTCGCCATTCTGCACGGAGCGGGCAACGGCATTCTGACCATCGCCAAGGGCACGTTGCCGTTGGCGCTGTTTGGCCCGCAGGGCTATGGCGCCCGCCAGGGATGGTTGATGATGCCGGCGCGTGTCGCGCAAGCGGCCGCCCCGTTTCTCTTCGGCCTGGCGCTGGACGCGTGGGGCGCCAACGCTCTGTGGCTATCCGGGGCCATAGGCTTGGCGGCCTGCGCAGCCTTGCTGGTACTGCGAGCGCGGCCTGCGGTCGATTGAAGTTTGAATTCCGTATCAATAGAGGTGTTTCATGAGTTCCATCACGATTTATCACAATCCGGCCTGCCGCACGTCGCGCGATGCGGAGGGCAACCGTGTCTGAGTTCCTCGCCGATTCGCCGAATATCGATCCCTCGCTGTTTGAAAAACCAAGCCTGGCCGAGCTGTTCTCGCCCGAACGGGCCACGCACGCGCCGCGCTTCCTGCTGTTGTATGGGTCGTTGCGTGAGCGTTCTTACAGCCGTTTGGTTGCCGAGGAAGCGGCGCGCGTGCTCGAGGCGCTGGGCGGCGAAACCCGGTTGTTCAACCCTTCCGGCCTGCCGCTGGTCGATGACGCCACGGAGGACCATCCCAAGGTTCGTGAGCTTCACGAATTGGTCCAATGGGCCGACGGCATGGTCTGGAGTTCGCCCGAGCGTCACGGCGCGATGACGGGATTGATGAAGACGCAGATTGACTGGATCCCGCTGTCGGTGGGCGCCGTGCGACCGACTCAGGGCAAGACGCTGGCGGTGATGCAGGTGTCGGGCGGCTCGCAGTCGTTCAACGCCGTGAACCAGATGCGGGTGCTGGGGCGCTGGATGCGCATGTTGACTATCCCGAATCAATCGTCGGTAGCCAAGGCTTACCAAGAGTTCGACGATACGGGACGTATGAAGCCCTCCCCTTACTACGATCGAATCGTGGACGTTGTCGAGGAGTTGATGAAGTTCACGTTGCTCACTCGGGATGCAACACCCTACTTGGTGGATCGCTACAGCGAACGCAAGGAAACCGCCGCTGCGCTGTCGAGCCGAATGAAGCAAAGCTCAATCTAGCTGTGGCGGAGGGCAACTTGCGGCTGAGCTGCGTGTTCCAGACGCTGAAATCACTGGGGTCAACAAGAATCCGGGTGGTCAGAACGGCACCATCACCTTCAACGTGCCGCGATGGCTTTGTATGTGGGACGAAAAGTCGCCGTCGTACTGCAGCCGGAAGTCCAGGCCGCCGGCGTTCGACACCTGCAGGCCTGCGCCGATGCGGCTGATGACGTCGTCCATGGGCACCGAGGTGTCGAAGGCGCCGGAGCCTGCCGGTGCGCCCTGCAAGCGCGACTTGACCGTGTACTCGTTCTTGGACAGGAACGACACGCCGCCATACATGTAGGGGCGCATGGTCGCGCCGTTCTTCAGCGCCACCTTGCCGCCCAGCTCCAGCGTCGGCGACAGGGCCATGACGAACTGGTTGCTGCTTTCCACGTCCAGATGCAGGGCGTCGCGGGATTCGCTGTAGCCGGGCATATGGGTGTAGGACGCGTCCAGATCCACATAGGGTTTCAGGTAGACGTGTTCCGCGGCGTAGGTGCGGGCGATGCGCAGGCGCAAGGCCGCGCCATAGACGTCCAGGTCCGAGTCGGCCGTGCTCTGCATGCCGGGGATGCGGATGCTGCGGTTGATATCGTATTGGCCATAGCCGCCGCCCAGGGCCGCAGACAGGGTCCAGGGCCCGGTTTCGCGCTTGACCACCACGCCGGCATAGCCGCTGTCGCCCTTGCCGCTGACCCGTCCATCGTCGCCGCTCAGATGGCTGATCTGGTAGGCGACGGAGCCGCCCAGGAACCAGCCCGGGCTGACCTGGCGCTGGCCGCCGAACTGGTAGGTGACGCCATCGAACGAAAAACCGGAGACGCCGCCGTCGCCGTCCTGGTTGGTATTGATGCCGGACACCTGGCCCCACAGGCAATCCTGCTCGCCGGTCAGCGCGTCGCCGCCCTGGAATGCCGGGCACGACATCATGGCGCCGGTAAAGCGCGCCATGCTGGCCTGCATCTGCGCGGCGGGCGCCACGGTGACGCCGGCCGACAGGTCGGACAGCCGGTTCGAATAGGTGTCGGCGCTTTCGCGGGAGGCCATGTCCAGCGCCGCGAACAAGGACGCCATGGCGGCATTGCCGCCCAGGTTCCAGGCGCCTTGCAGATGACTCGCGACCGAGCGCTGGTTGGCGGCCAATTGCATGGACGGCGCGGCGAAGTCGGCCTGCGCGGCGCGCACGCGCACGTTCTTGCCGTCCAGCCTGGCGTCGTAGTCGATCACCGGGCTGTCCTTGGCAACGGGACTGCCTTGCACATCGCCTTGCAGCGTCGCCACGGTGACTTCGTGATCGGGCAGCAAGGTGATGGGCTGGACATTGACCTGGCCGTCCAGGCGGGTATCGCCCTGCACCACCATGCTCGGCGATTTGAGGTTGGCGAAGTCCACGTCAGCCTGCAGCAGGCCGCCGGCCCGCAGGTTGAAATTCCCCGCGACCGTGAGCGTGTCGAAGGCACCGGTCCTGCCTATGGCCACGACACCCGCGTTGTCGATGTTGGCCTGATAGAGCGTGGCGTCGCTCAGGGTGCCGCTGGCGGCGTTCCAGACATTGCAGGCGATGCCGCCCGCGCCGCCGCCGCATTCGATGTTGCCGAGGACGTTCCCCGCATTGTTGATGGACAGGCTGGCGCTGGGGGCGCTGGCCAGGAAGCTCACGGTCTTGGCCTGCTGCAGGGTGGCGCCGTCGTAGCGCACCGCGCTGCCGCCGGCGCCGGCCGCGATCATGCCCGCCGAGCCCACGGTCAGCGTGTTCTGCTGGTCGCCCACGATCCAGACGCCGTAGGCGCCCGCGCCGGTGCCGCCGCTGACCGAACCGTCGACGGTGACGGCCACCTGGCCCGACCCTTGCGGACCGGCGCTTTGCGCAAGGATGCCGGTGGCGCCGGCGCCGGTCGCGGCGATGCTGCCGCTTTGCGTCAGCGTGACGTTCCCGCCTGATCCCGTGCTACCGGCGCCTGCCGTGCTGCCGGCGAAGCCGCCAGCGGCATTGCCGCCCAGCCCGCCCCCGCCGCCGATGGATTGGGCGATTACGCCGAAGGCGTAGGCGCCGTGGGTTTCGATATTGCTGGCGACATTGAGAGCGACCGTTCCGCCGCTGCCGCTGCCGCCCGTCTGCCCGCCGCTTGGGGTCCAACCGCCCGAACCCAATTGCAGCCCCTTGCTGGTGTCGCCCGCGATGCCTCCGCCGCCGCCGATGGACTGGGCGATCAGGCCATGCGAGCCCGCGCCGCTGGTGCTGATGTGGCCGCCGGCATTCAAGGTCAAGGTCACGGTTCCGCCATCGCCGGCCGCGCCGCCGCGCCCGCCCAGCGACACGCTGGCCAGATTGCTGGCGTCGCCCGCGCCGCCCAGGCCGCCGCCGCCGCCGATCGATTGCGCAAGCACGCCGTAGGCGCGCGCCCCTTGCGTGGTGGCGGCGATGCCGGTAGCGACATCGATGTTGCCGCCCGAGCCGGACAAGCCGCCGTTGCCGCCCACCGCGACGCTCATGGAATGGCTGTCCTGCTGCAGCTTGGAGCTGCTGTTGCCCGCGCCGGCCGTGCCGCCGCCGCCGCCGATCGACTGCATCGCCAGCGCCGGAGAGTCGTCGCCCGTGGTCTGGACGTTCAGCCAACTGCCGCCGCCAGAGGTCAGGATGCCGCCGCCGTCGCCGGCCACGCCGCCGGTTCCGCCGAAGGAGGCGCCGACGGTGATGGTGCCCTGGGCCTGATCGGAACCGTCGCCGCCCTGCCCGCCGCCCCCGCCGATCGATTGCAGCAGCACGCCGTAGGCGTTGTAGCCGGTTGTGACGATGCTGTTGCCATGGTCGTCGTCGAAGTAGAAGCTCAGGGCGCCGCCGTTGCCGCCCACGCCGCCGCTGCCGCCCACGCCGATGATCGCGTTGGCCTTGATCTTGCTGCCCGAGGCGCTGGACGATCCGCCCACGCCGCCGCCCCCGCCTATGGATTGGGCGACCAGGCCGTCGGCCCAGTCGCCGGCGGTGGCGATCTTGCCGGCGTAGTTCACGGTGACGTTGCCGCCATGGCCGCCCGTGCCCCCGGTGCCGCCCACGTCCACGCCGAATTGATAAGTGCTGTTTTCGTCGTCGAGCCGTTCCTTGTTGTCGCTGTGATTGCCGATGCGGTCCAGGATGGGATAGGACGAGGCGTCGGCGCCCAGCGATCCGCCCAGCCCGCCGCCGCCGCCGATCGATTGCAGCAGCACGCCGTCGGCATCGCCGCCTTCGGTGCGGATGGCGCCGAGCAAGACCGCGGCGATGCTGCCGCCGGTGGCGCCGGAACCGCCCGTGGCGCCCAGGCCCACCTGCAGGCGGGCGGACGGCCGTTCCTCGGCGCTGCCGGCCACGTTCAGCGTGCCACCCTGCGAGGCCCCGCCGCCGCCGCCGATGGACTGCGCCACGATGCCGCGCGAGCCCGAGCCCAGCGTGCGGATGGCGAAGTTGGGGTTCAGCGTCACGTCCACATTGCCGCCGGTGCCGCCCGAGCCGCCGGTGCCGCCCAGGGCCAGGGTCAGCTTGACGTTGGTGGGCCCGCCGTGGGTGTAGGCATTGCTGCTGCCGACCCCGCCGTTGCCGCCGCCTCCGCCTATGGATTGCGCCAACACGCCGTTGGCGTAGTCGCCATAGGTCACGATGGTGGACGCCGGCGGCACGCGCACGCCGGGCGGGGTCAGCAACGACGGCGGCATGGCGACATAGGCGCCGTTGGCATCGCCCAGGCTCACGCCCACCGCGCCGCCGTCGCCGCCTGCCGAGCCGGAACCGCCCAGTGTCATGCCCGCGGACAGCGAGATCGTGGTCGCATCGCCCAGCACGGTGGACAGCACGGACGAATCGCCGCCATTGCCGCCGCCTCCGCCTATGGATTGCGCCATCACGGCGTGGGAGCCGTCGCCCAGGGTGGCGACCGTGGAGCCGTTGCTGAGGTTGATCTGGGTGACGCACGCCGCGTCTCCCGGCGGGCAGGCGCTGCCGCCCGCCCCGCCGCTGCCGCCCACCGCGGCTTCGAAGTTGAACGCCAGGGATGCGCCCTCGCCGGTGGGCACCGCCACCACCAGATCGCTGGCGCTGGAACTGCCGCCATTGCCGCCGCCTCCGCCTATGGTCTGCGCCAGGATGCCGAACGAATCGTTGGGCGCATAAGTGGCGGGATCGATGTTCGGGCTGGCGTAGTCCATGCCCGTGGCGACGTGCGAACCGCTCAGGTTCACGATGGAGGACTGGCCGGCGCCGCCCGAGCCGCCGCTGCCGCCCAGCACCACCGCCGCGTTGAAACCGACCGTCACGTCGTAATAGCTGGCGTCGCCGCCGTTGCCGCCGCCTCCGCCGATGGACTGGGCCAGGATGCCGGCCGAGTGCGAGCCGCCGGTGCTGATGTTGAGGTTGCTGTAACCCACCTTGACCTCGGCGGCATTGCCGCCGGCGCCGCCGCTGCCGCCCAGTTGCAAGGCCGCGAAGGACGCCACGCTGGCGTTCTTGACGCTGCCGCCCGTGCCGCCGCCCCCGCCGACGCTTTGCGCGATGATGCCGGGCGCGTAGTTGCCATGGGTGGCGATGTTCGAGGTGGAGTACGTCAGCGTGCCGTCGCAGCCGCCCTGGTTGCTCATGCAGACCGTGCCGCCGTTGCCGCCGCCGCTGGCGCTGCCGCCGATCGCCACCGATACGCCCACCGATGCGGTGAAGGTATCGCCGCCGTTGCCGCCCCCGCCGCCCACGGATTGGGCCAGCACGCCCGCGCCGAACTGGCCGGCGGTCTGGATCGAGCCCAGGTCCTGGATGATGACGTTGCCGCCCGCGCCGCCCCCGGCGCCGGCGCCGCCCACGCCCAGCACGCCGATACTGTCGCCGCCGCTGCCCCCGCCGCCGCCGATGGACTGGGCCACCATGCCGATGGCGGCGTTGCCGGCCGTCGAGATGGAGCCGGTATTGCCCATGACCACCGTGCTGCCGGAGGATCCGGTGGCCCCGGCCGAACTGCCGCCCACGCTCAGCAGGCCGGTCGCGCTGCCGGAAGCGCCGCCGCCGCCGCCGATGGACTGGCCGATCATGCCGTGCGAGCTGTAGCCCGAGGTGGCGATGGACCCGCTGTTGCTCATGGTGACCTGGCTGGCCGCGCCGCCGCCTGCGCCGTCCCCGCCCAGGGAAACCAGTTCGGCCGTGTCCGCGCCGCCCGCGCCGCCGCTGCCGGCGATGGACTGGGCCAGCACGCCGTAGGCGTGGTCGCCGCCGGTGGTGACCGTGCCGGCGGTCGCGACATTGACCGCGCCGGCGTTGCCGCCATTGCCGCCGTTGCCTCCCTGGCCGCCCAGCACCGACACGAAGTCGCTGCCCGTGCCGCCGCCGCCGCCGACCGATTGCGCCACGATGCCGGTGGAAAAATTGCCCGTGGTGCTGATGGCGCTGCCGCTGGCGGTGGAGACGGTGACGGCGCTGGCGTTGCCGCCGAATCCGCCGCCCCCGCCCTGCCCGGCCAGCTTGGTGCTGTCGGTGCCGTCGCCGCCCTGCCCGCCCAGGCTCTGCGCCGCCAGGCCGGGCAGGTTGTCGCCGCGGGTCGCGACGCTGCCGCCCTGATAGAGATTGATCGCCACGGCGCCACCCGCGCCGCCATTGCCGCCGGAATGGTCCTTGTCCGGGCCTTTGCCGCCCTTGCCGCCGATGGCGCGGGCGGCAACGCCGGCGCCCTGCACGGTCGCGCCGGCCGCCGAACCGGCCACGTCCAGCAGCACCGAGCCGTTCACGTCCACGGTCACCTTCTGGGTCCAGCTGTCCGAGGTGCCGCCGCCGTTGCCGCCGTTGTCGCTGTTGTCGGTCGACGCGGTTCCGTCGCCGCCGATGCTGTGCGCATAAATGCCAAAGACCGTGCCGCTGTCGAAAACCTGCCAGTAGCTGTTGGCCTGGCCCTGGTGCGTTACCTGCACGGTGCCGCCCGTGCCAGCATTGCCGTTGTTGTAGCCGCCCATGCCGCCCACGGAGTTCGCGTAGATGGCCGCGCCGGTTGCGTAGGTGCGCAGCCTTGTGGCGCTGCTGCCCAGGTTGATGGCGCCGGTGTTGCTGACCGTGACCGTGCTGGCGTTGCCGCCATTGCCGCCGATTTGGTCGCCGTATTCCAGCGTCGGATCGTTCTGGTCGCCGCCCGCCCCGCCCACGGCCCGCGCGTTGATGCCGTACAAGCCTTGGCGCGGGGTGGGCAATGAACCCGACAACGTCAGGTTGCCGGAATTGGTCACGGTCACGTTCTGGCCCAGTCCGCCATGTCCGCCGTTCGAATCGTTGTTGTCGTTGGCGGGGTCGCCGATGCCGCCGGACGAGACCGCCATGATCAGGCTGTTGAAGTTGCTGAGCGCCGTGCCGTTGAGCGCGATGTCGCCGCTGCTGGACACGGTGATGTGGCCGCCATCGCCTGCCGTGCCTTCATCCACGCCATCGCCGCCGCGCGATATGGCCGTGACCACGCCCACTGGGTTCAGCCGGGTCTGGTTCTCGTTGGCGTTGTAGTTGCCCGAGGACGTGACCGACACGTCCGGTCCGTTCTGGCCGTTCTTTTCGTTGTCATGGTCTACGCCGCTGTCGCCCTCGCAGATGGCCTGGGCGCTTGGGTAGTTGCCGGACGGCACGTTCAAGGTGGGGCCGCCTGCGCATGCGTAGCCGGCCTGCGCGCTGCCCGCCGCGCCCCAGGCGCAGGCGCCCAGCGCGGACGCGATGGCCAGCCGCAAGGTGTTCTGCCGCAGCAGAGGGAAAGGCAGGCCGTGGCCGCGCGTGGGGCGAGAGAGGGGCTTCATGGATGATCGGATTCTTGTGGCCTGAGCGCGGAACCCGTCCGGGAGCCGGACGCGTCGCTCAGTAGTAACTGGCAAAGTTTCGCCACTAGAATCCGCAGGCCGTGCGGTCGGTGCAACGCTTTTTCGACGAATCAGCGCTTTTTTTCGACGAAATCGGCAAAAAAAGCCACATCGTTACATCGAGCCGGGAGCGGATGTAAGCAAAGGTTGGCGCGAGGCAGCCGGCCCTTCGTATCAGGGGCGTGCACGGGCGCCGGCCGACGCCAGCAGGGTCCGGCCTTTTGGCGTCAGGATGACGACCGGTTCGGCGCGCGCATCGTCCCGGTCCCGGGACATGTCCACGAGTCCGTTGGCGGTCGCGTCTTCCCAGGCGGACAGGCGCGGACAGGAACTGCGCCAGGCGTCCATGGTCTGCGCATAGGTGCGCGGCCGTTCGGCGATCCAGGCCAGGAATTGCAGCAGGTTGCCGAGCTGGGAGGCGCCTGCCTCCAGCTCCGGGGTTGCGTCGTTTCTCTTCATCGCCATGCGCTCCCGACCAGGATGTAAAAGGCGTTCTGGTCCTTGCCGCGGGCGATGTCCATCCCCACGGCCTATCCCGGCTTGGCTGCGAGCCGATACCGGAAGCCTGTGTCGATGATGACACGGCGGCGGATCTTGCGCACGGCTTCCGCCCCCGTAGGCTAGACCGCGAGCCTGCGCATCGTCAGCGCGACGACCGCCGTGGCGACAAGCTGCATGCCGGCCACGACGTACAGGCCGGCGGCCACGCCGCCCGTCCATTCCTTGAGCCAGCCCATCATGAAGGGCGTGGCGAAGCCGGCCAGGTTGCCGACCGAATTGATGAAGGCGATGCCGCCCGCGGCCGCGGTGCCTGTCAGGAATGCCGCCGGAATGGCCCAGAAGACGGGGAACGCGCCAAGCACGCCGATGGCGGCGATGCTCAAGGCGCCCATCGCCAGCACGGGGCTGCCGATGTAGGCGCCGGTCAGGGACAGGCCCAGCGCGCCGACAAGTGTGGCGCCCGCGCAATGCAGCCGGCGTTCACGGGTGGAGTCGGAATGCGCGCCGTTGATCACCATCGCGGCCGTGCCCAGGATGAACGGGATGGCCGACAACAGGCCTATGTTCAGGGCGCCTTGCACACCGAGCTCGCGCACGATGGAAGGCATCCAGAACGCCAGCGTCGCATTGCCGCCGACGATGCAGAAGTACGCCGCGGTGCACAGCCACAAGGCCGGCAGGCGCAGGGCCTGGGCGAAGCTGGCATGTTTGCCGGGATCCAGGCGTTCGCTGTCCAGCTCAGCCGTCAGCGCGGCCTTCTCCGCCGCGCTGAGCCAGCGCGCCTGTTGGGGGCGGTCCGGCAGGTAGGCCAGCACCACCAGTCCGGCGATCACCGATGGAATGCCTTCCAGCACGAACAGCCATTGCCAGTTGCGCAGCGGCGCCACGCCGTCCATGCCGCTCATGATGAGCCCGGCTATCGGCCCGCCGACGATGCCGGCGATCCCGAATGACGTCATGAACCAGCCATTGATGCGCCCTCGCCTGCCTGCCGGTATCCAGTACGTCAGATAGAGCATGACGCCGGGGAAGAAGCCCGCTTCGAAGGCGCCGAGCAGAAAGCGCAGGACATAGAAGGAAGTCGGCGTGGTCACGAATGCCATCGCCATCGAGGTCAAACCCCACAGGATGGTGATGCGGGCCAGGGTCTTGCGCGCGCCGATGCGCTGCAGCAGCAGGTTGCTGGGCACTTCGAAGATGAAGTAGCCGATGAAGAAGATGCCCGCCCCCAGACCGTACACGGCTTCGCTGAAGCGCAGGTCCTGCAGCATCTGCAGTTTGGCGAAACCGACGTTGACGCGGTCGATCCACGCCAGCAGGAACAGGAAAATCAGGAAAGGAATGAGGCGCCAGGCGACCTTGCGGTGCATCTGGCCTGAATCGGCGGTGGGCGCTGGGCCGTGCGCCGGCGCGGTGAGGGGTTGCGGTGAAACAGCATCCATAGCGGGTTCCTCGGTGGAGCGGATCAGGGGAGCGCCCTAGCCCGCCGACACCGGGGCAAGGTCACGCGAGCAGATGTTTTTGTCTGCTATAAATATATTTTGCCATTTTGAAAAAATACAATAATCAGGATTAACCCGCGGTGAGCACCGCCGGCGACGCCCCGCTGGCGCGTCTTCAGGCCAGCAGGTTCTTGGGTAGCGCGGCGATAAAGGACGCGAAGCTGGTGGCCCCCTGCCCGGGGCTCATGTGCTGGGTCATGACCGCGGCCGCGCGCGCCGGGTCCTGCGCCTGGATCGCTTCGAGCAGCTGGCCATGCTGTTCCCACGACGAGGCCAGGCGGCCGAAAGCCGAAAAGGCGTGCAGCCGGTAGGCGCCGGTGCGCGACCGCATGCGCAGGATCTCCTGGCGCAGATAGGGATTGCGGGCCCCTTGGTACAGGGCATCGTGGAAGCGCCGGTTGTGTTCCTGCCAGGCGTCGGTGTCCTCGCGCCTTACCACGGCCGCGGCGCGTTCATGGATGGCCGCCAGCTCGTCGCGTTCGGCCGGCGTCATGCGTTCGCAAGCCAGGCGCGCGCCTATGCCTTCCAGCTCCGCCAGCAGTTCCCACATCGCCAGCAACTGGGCCACGTCCATCTTCGCCACCACCATGCCGCCGCGCGGCAGGCTGGCCACCAGGCCTTGCGCTTGCAGTTGCAGCAGCGCCTCGCGCACCGGCGTACGGGAGACCTCGTAGGTCTGCATCAGCATTTGTTCATCGACCGGATCTCCCGGCAGCAGGCTGCCATCGCGGATGGACTCTTCGACGGACAGGCGGATGCGCTCAGCGGCTTTCATGGCGGACTCCGGTCAAGGGGGGAAGAAAATTCACGCTAGGCATAGTATTTTCTTGACTTCTATAAATATATTTATGAGACTAGACTTTTATTTTAACGAGCAAAACGCGGCAGGAGGTAATGAGCATGGAAGACTCGCCCAAGCAGGAATGGCAGGCCTGGGTCGCCCTGGCCTGCAAGACGCATGGCCTGGAGGTACCCGTGGAGACGCAAGCGGCGGTCGCTCGCACGCTTTTGCGTCTTGCTGCCGTGGAGGCCGAGATCGCGGGTTGCGGGGATGGCGATGCCTGATCCTCTGCTGCATCTCTCCGTGGCCGACATGCGCCAAAACTACGCCCAGGCCGCGCCCGGCGCACGCGCCGCCTTGGTCGCGGCCCAGGCTGCGGCGTTCCAGCGGCGCGCGGCCGACTTGCACTGCGCCACGCGCACCTATCAGCCCTCCCCGCCAACCGTGCGTTCCGGCGGCCTGCTTGAAGGGGTGGCGCTGGCGCACAAGGATGCGTTCCAGACCGGCATGCACGCGCCGGGGCGCGGACGGCCATTGCGCGACGAAGCCGCGGGTCCGATGGCCACGGCGCTGCGCCGCTTGCAGGACCACGGCGCGCTGAACCTGGGCGCGCTGGCGATGGCCGAGCACGCCTGCGGCGCGACAGCCGAAAACCCGCACGGCGCACCGCTGGCCAATCCGCTGGACGCCGCCGCCGCGGTGGGCGGATCGTCCAGCGGCTGCGCCGTTGCGGTGGCGGCGGGCCTGGTGCCCGCAACGCTGGGCACCGATACTGCCGGCTCGGTGCGCATGCCGGCCGCGACCTGCGGCCTGGTCGGACTCAAGCCGACGCCAGGGGCGATCCCGGCGGACGGCGTGGCGGCCTTGGCGCCTACCTTGGACACGGTGGGCGTGATGGGCCGCAGCGCGCTGGATGCGGCCTGCGTCTACGCCGCGTTGCTGCCAGCGCCGACAACGGCGTCCGCCTTGCCTGCGGACGCCGCGCAGATCGAACAGGAACTATCCAGGCCGCGGCGTTGGCGGCTGGCGTCGACGCTGGCGACCGCCGGGGCGCGCGCCGACGTGGCGGCGGTGATGGCGCGATTCGAACACGGCCTGCCCGATCCACATCGCATCGGCTTGCGCCCCGCGCCCGACCTGGACCGCTTGAACCGCCTGGCCCAGATCGTGCTGCATGCCGAAGCCGCGGTCACGCTCGCGGACAGCGCGCGCCATGAATTGGCCTCGCTGGCGCCCGCCACCCGGGCCATCGCGCTGCCGGGCTGGGCCATGCCGGCGGTCTGGTATCGCCATGCCTTGTCGCAGATCGCGCCATTGCGCGCCGCCTTCCTCGCCACCTGTCTGGCCGACGCGGACCTGCTGCTCATGCCCTGCCTGCCGCAAGGCGTGCCGGACCGCGCCGCGGTGACCACCAGCAGCCCCGGCTTCGATCCGCGCGCCCTGGCCGCGCTGCACCGTCACCACGCCTACCTCAACTATCTGGGCCTGCCGGCGCTGGTCTTGCCCGTCGGCATCGATGCGCAAGGCCGCCCCGTCTGCGTGCAAGCGGTCGGCGCGCCCGGCAGCGAAGCGCTGCTGCTGGCCTTCGCGCATCAGTTCGCCCTGCCCTTTTCCGCCATCCTGCAACGCTAATCCACGGACTCATCATGGCCAGAATCAATGCCTCCCCCACTCTTGCGCGCTTTCGCGTGCTGGACCTCTCGCGCGTGCGCGCCGGCCCGACCTGCGTGCGCATCCTGGCTGATTTCGGCGCGGACGTGATCCGCATCGAACCGCCAGCCGGGATCGATCCCAATGAAGCCATGTTCGCCGCCGACCGTACCGGCGGCGACTTCCAGAACCTGAACCGCAACAAGCGGTCGATGACGCTGAACCTGAAGAAGCCCGAAGGCCTGGCCGTGTTCAAGCAGCTGGTGGCCACGGCCGACGTGGTGGTCGAGAACTGGCGCCCCGACGTCAAGACGCGCCTGGGCGTGGACTACGACGCCCTGCGCGCCATCAATCCCCGCATCATCCTGGCCAGCATTTCCGGCTTTGGGCAGGACGGCCCCTATGCGGACCGGCCGGGCTTTGACCAGATCATCCAGGGCATGGGCGGGCTCATGTCGGTCACGGGCTTTGCCGGCGGCGGTCCGCTGCGCGCCGGACTCGCGGTCGCCGATTGCGGCACGGGCATCTATGCCGCGGTCGGCATCCTGCTGGCCCTGCTGGAGCGTGAACACTCCGGCACGGGCCAATGGGTCCACAGTTCCCTGCTGCATACGCAGATCGCGCTGATGGACTTCCAGGCGGCGCGCTATCTGAACGACGGCGACACCCCGGTGCAGGCGGGCAACGACCATCCGACCAGCAGTCCGATGGGGTTGTTCGAGGCCAGCGACGGCGCGTTCAACCTGGGCGCGTCCGGCGAAGGCAACTGGCGCCGCCTGTGCGAGTGCCTGGACGCGCCGCAATGGCTGGAGGACCCGCGCTATGCGACCGAGAAGCTGCGCGTGGCCAACCGGGCCGCGCTCAACGCATCCCTGGCGCAGCGCTTCCGCCAGCAGGGCGTCGCGCACTGGGTCGGGCTGCTGAACCGCGCCGGCGTGCCGGCAGGCCCGGTCTACAGCATTCCGCAGGTATTCGAGGACGAACAGGTGCGCCATCTGGGCGTGGCGCAGAGGGTTGCGGACGAGACCGGGCACGAATACCGCGTGATCTCGCAGCCCGTGGCCTTGACGCGCACGCCCGCCCAGATCGCGAGGCCCGCCCCCGGCTGGGGCGAACACACCCGCGAGATGCTGGCGGAGTTGGGCTATGCCACGGGCGACGTCGAGCGCCTGTATGAAGAGGGCGTGGTATGAGCGGCGGCCAGATCCAGTTGGATTTCCAGGACGGCATCGCAACCCTGACGGTCTGCCATCCGGAACGGCGCAATGCGATGACGCTGGCCATGTGGCAGCAACTGGCCGCGGCGCTGCGTGAGCTCGAAGGCGCCGAGGTCCGGGTGCTGGCGCTGACCGGCGCCGGTACCCGGGCCTTCGTGTCCGGGGCCGACATCAGCGAGTTTGACCAGGCTCGCGACGGCGCGGCCGCGGTCGCCCGGTACAACCAGGCGGTGGCCGATGCGCAGCAGCTGCTGGCGGACTTCCCCGCGCCTACGGTCGCGCTGATACAAGGCGCCTGCATGGGCGGCGGCATCGGCCTGGCGCTGGCTTGCGACCTGCGCTATGCCAGCGCCAGCGCCCGCTTCCGCATGCCGGCGGCAAGACTGGGGCTGGGCTACTCCTATGCCGACATGCGCAGGCTGGCGGGCGTAGTGGGTGCGGTGTCCGCCTTCGATCTGTTCTATACCGCCCGCATCCTTGACGCCGAGCAGGCCGAACGCCGCGGCCTGGTCCACGAACGGTACGCCGACGACGATTTCGTTCGCCAGACGCAGGCCCGGGTGCGCGCCATTGCCGCCAATGCGCCCCTCTCCCTGCGCGCGGCAAAGGCGGCCATACTGGCGACCATGAATCCGCCCGCGCCCGCGCAGCTCGATGCGATCGACGCGCTGGTGGCCCAGTGCTTCGCCAGCGAGGACTACGCCGAAGGCCGGCGGGCGTTCGCCGAGAAACGCGATCCGGTCTTCCTTGGCCGCTGAGCCGTCTTTGAACCATGAGCAAGATGCCATGAACAATCCACGCATTCCTTTCATGCTTTCCAGCCAGCGCCCGCCCCTGGCGGCGCTGGACGGCCGGGCCATCCTGGTGCACCTGGTCGTCAATGTGGAGCATTGGCCGTTCGACCAGCCCATGCCCCGCACCCTGCTGACCGCGCCGCATGGGCGCGAGACGGTGCCGGACGTGCCCAACTACAGCTGGGCCGAGTACGGCCTGCGCTGCGGGCTGCCGCGGCTCATCGACGCCATCCGCGGCCGCGGCCTGCCTGCCTCGGCCAGCCTGAACGCCTCGGTCATCGATGCCTACCCCGAGGCGGCCCAGGCGCTGCTGGAGGCCGGCTGGGAATTCATCGGCCACGGCATCCACCAGCGCGCGCTGTCGCAAGAGGACGGCGACGGCCAGGCGCGCACCATCGCGGCGGCGCTGGACCGGATCGAGCGCTTCAGCGGCCGCCGGCCGCGCGGCTGGCTCTCGCCGGGCCTGCGCGAGACGCGGGATACGCCGGATCTCCTGGCCCAGGCCGGCATCGACTACCTGTTCGACTGGTGCCTGGACGATCTGCCCAACTGGATGCGGACCGCCGGCAGGCCCCTGCTGGCGTTGCCCTATGCGCTGGAGCTGAACGATTCGGTCATCCACGCCGTGGAAAAGCATGCCACCGGAGAGTTCGGCCGGCGCCTCGAGCGGACGCTGGACCTGTACGCCGACGAGGCCAGGACCGCCGGCCGTCCGCGCGTCCTCACGCTGGGACTGCATCCCCACCTGATGGGCGTGCCGCACCGCTACGCCGACCTGCTGGCCATGCTGGACCTGCTGCAAAAGCACCCCATGACCACCTTCGTCACCGGCGCCGCGATGCATGATTGGTACGCCCGCCAGGTTCCCGCCCAGCACGATGGAGCCGCCGCATGAATGCCATCGATACCCTGGTCGCGCATTTGCTGCGCACCCAATACGAGCACCTGCCGGCAACGGCGGTGGACGCGGCCAAGACTTTCATTCTGGATGCGGTCGGCGTCGGTCTGTCCGGCTCGCGCCATCCCCGCATGCCCTCGCTGCGCCAGGCGGCCCAGGCCCTGGGCCAGGGCGCGGAAGCAACCGTCTGGGGCAGCGGCGAGCAGCTGCCCCTTGCCAGCGCAGTCATGCTGAACGCATACCAGGTCTTCAATCAGGAGTTCGACGCGATCCACGACCAGGCCGTGGTGCACGCGTTTGCCTGCATCGTGCCGGCGGCGCTGGGCTACGCCGAACGCGAAGGCGGCGTCGACGGTCCCCGGCTGATCACCGCCGTCGCCGCCGGATTGGACTTCGCCATCTATGTCGCGCTGGCCCAGCGCGCACCCATGCGCTTTTTCCGGCCGGCCATGTGCGGCGGCCTGGGCGCCACGGCTACGCTGTGCAAGCTTGGCCGGCTGGATGAGAGCGCCACGCGCGATGCGCTGGGGCTGGCGTACAGCCATCTCTCCGGCACCATGCAGGCGCATATCGAAGGCTCTCCCGCGGTCGGCCTGCAGGTCGGCCTGAACGCCAGGGCGGCGGTTACGGCCTTCGAACTGGCGCGCGCGGGCTTCCCCGGTCCGCGCGACATCCTGGAAGGCCCATACGGCTACTTTGCGCTGTACGACGCCGGCCAGGCCGACTGGGACGCGGTCCGCGCGGACGTGGGCCGGGTGTTCCAGATCAGCCGCATGAGCCACAAGCCCTACCCGACCGGCCGGGCCACCCATAGCGGCATCGGCGCCGTGCTGGACCTCATGCGCGTTCATGCGCTGCAGCCGGGGGACGTGGACCGGATCACGGTTCGCGCGTCGTCGCTGATCGTGCGCCTGGTGGGACGGCCGGCCCACCCGGGCATGGATTCCGCCACCGCCCGGCTCTGCATGGGCTATGCCATCGCCACGGCCCTGCTGCGCGGCCGGGTCGGCATACCCGACTTCGATCCCGACGCGCTGGCCGAGGCCAGGACTTTCGAACTGGCCGCGCGCGTTCAGGTGCTGGATGACGGCAATCCGGACCCCAACGCCATGAGCCCCCAGCGCGTCGAATTGCGGCTGAAGGACGGCCGCGAATTCACGGTCGACATGCCGGCCTTTCCTGGCAGCCCGGAACGCCCCCTGGGCGTGGCGGAACAGGACGCCAAGTTCGAAGCCTGCTGCGCGTCCGCGCAGCCGCCCTTGCCCGCCGCCCAGGTGCGGGAGCTGGCGCGACGGCTGCGTGGACTGGAGGCCGAACAGGACCTGCGCGCCATCGTCCGCCTGCTGACGACTGGGCGTCCGTCCTAACCGCGTATGCCGGACTGGGCGCGTCAGTACTTGAAGCTCACGCGCGCCCAGACGGTGCGGCCCGGTTCATTGACTGCGGTGTTGGCGGCATAGCCGAAACCCGCATTTCCGGCCAGGTTCAAGTGTTCGCTGTAGGTCTTGTTGAACAGATTGTCCACACCCAGCGACAGGCGGACCTGCTTGTTGACCGCGTAGCCGCCGTTGACGGAGAAAACGCCGAAGCCCGCGCTTGGGCCGAAGTCCTTGCCCACGACGTTGCCCTCGTTCAAGGCGTAGCGCCTTTGCGCGGCCACGATGCGCCACAGCGCCCCGGCCGACCAGGTGCCGTCATCGTAGGCGGCGCTTAGCCTGGCCTCCAGCGGCGGCATCTGCGGCAGCGCCCTGCCGTCGCTGCGGTTCTCGCCCCAGGCATACGCGAGCGTGGCTCCCAGCTTCCACGCGGGCGCGGGCTTGTATGAGACGCCGAGTTCGCCGCCAGCAATGCGCGCATCGACATTGCTGGCCTGCGACGCCGGACCCATCATGCCGCCCGAGGTGTAGCTGAACAGGATGAAGTCATTGACGTAACCCGCGTAGCCTGAGAACCAGGCGTCCAGTGCTTCGGTCTTATACTGCGCGCCGAAATCCAGCTGGGTGGTTTTCTCGGGCTTCACCCCCTGGAAGGCGTTGACGGACCCGGCAGGCCCCTGGTCCGGAGAGAACAGTTCCCAGTAATCGGGGAAGCGCTCGACGTGGCCCAGGCCCACATAGACCGTGGCCGGCAGTGTGGCCAGATCCTGCTCATATCGTAGGAAGCCGCTGGGCAGCGTGTCCTTGCGGCGTTCATCCGCAGTGGGATTGGGCATGGGCATCATCATCGAGCCTGTGCCCTGGCGGAAGTCCTTGGCCGAGGCCCAGTCGATCCGCGCCCCGCCGATGACGCGGCTGTCCTGCGCGGCGCGCCAGGTCAGTTCGCCGAACAACCCGGTGTTGGAAAAGTCGGCGTCCTTGACCCAGCTCTGGCTGCTGTACGGCACCGTGTCGGTGCCGCTGCGCGAGCGATGGCGGCTCTGCTGGAAATCCAGGCCGGTGACCAGGCTGACATCCGGCGAAAGTTCCCAGGTGCCGGCGTAGCGGCCGCCCCAGGTCGCGCGGTCCACGTCGGCCGCCATGGCCATGGGCATGGCGCTCATGGGGTCCGGCGCGCGCAGCGTGTAGTTGTCCATCACATGGTCGGCGTAGTTGTAGTACAGCTGCGCTTCGACCTTGCCCAGCACGGGCCCCAGGTTGCGCTTCTCGAAACGCAGGCCGAAACTCTCGCGCTTGAACTGGGAGCCGTCCATGCCGCGGCCGGCATAGCGCGCTTCGCCATCGCCCGTGCCCGCGGTCAGTTCGTACAGCGTGTCGGCGTCAGGCGTGTAGCCCAGGGTCAGGTCGGCGTTCCACTTGTCCCAGCGCGAAGGCACGGTGTTGCCGTCGCCGTCCTTGTAGTCCTGGGAGTGGGAATGGTTGGCGGTGATGCGCGTGTAGACCTTGTCGTTGCCCAAGGTCAGATCGGCGGCCTGGTCGTTGCGGCCGAACGAGCCGCCCGTCAGGCTGCCGTCGAATCGCACGCCGGCCGCCGTGAAGCGAGGCGTGTCGCGGTCGAACTTGACCGTGCCGGCGGACGCGCCGGGTCCCCACAGCACCGTCTGCGGCCCCTTGATGACCGTGAGCTGGTCGAAGTTCTCGGGCGAGATATAGGAACTGGGCGCGTCCATGCGCGCCGGGCAGGCGCCTGGCATGGACGTGCCGTTGGTCAGCAGATTCAGGCGCGAGCCGAACATGCCCCGCAGCACGGGATCGCCGTTGGTGCCGCCATTGCGGATGGCCGAGAAGCCGGGAATCGTCTTCAGATAGTCGGTCCCGTCGCTGGCCGGCAGCGGCTGGCGCGGGATCTTGGGATCCGTGGTGAAGGTCAACGGCGCGCTGGGTTCTACGCCCGTGATGACCACGGGATCGGTGGTGTAGACGTCGGGCGTGCCGGCGGCTTGGGGCCAGGCGGGAAATGAGGCGGCCACTGCGGCGGCCAGGCAACTCAGGCGCAGGAATTCTTGGTTAATGGTCATGTCTGGTGTCTGTCGATCGGGAACGTGCGATGGCAGGCGCAGACGGGCGGCGCGGCCGTCTCCCCTTAAGGAAGGCGTGACAGGAGCGCGCAGTCTGCGCATGGGCGTGACGAAAGGGGGACCCTCCCCGCGCGGCGCAAAAGGACCATGGCCCGCTGCGCGCCGATGACGCTGGCGCAAGCGCTCAGACCCGCGGAAACACGGGCTGCGCGGATGGCATGTCGTTGAAGGCTGGGGAGAGGGTCAGGCGGATGGCGGCGGCGCGCGCGACCGTTGCGGCAGCCGGGTCAAGGCGCTTGCAATGTGGGGTTCGGCGGCCGGGGGATGGACTGCGGGGGCTGCGGCTGGCAGGAGCCAGGCCAGCAGGATGATTGCGGGCGGCAGCGCGTCGCTCAGCATGGCGCAGCCCGCGCTGCAGCAGTGCGGCAAAGCGCCGCTGTGCTGCTGCTGCGCACCCTGCTTTTGCCCATCGGCATCCAGCGTCACCACGCGCGGGCCGCTGGCCGTGCAGACGATGGTGGTGACGCCTGCCTGGCCCGTTCCGATGCCCGAGGCCGCCAGCGCCGAAGACGCGATTAGCGCCTGGAAGACGAACAGGGCCATCGCGACCAGCGCGACCCAACGTCTACGGGCATGGGCAGATGCGTGCATTCGGCGGTTCCTTATCGGTGCAGATGCTATCACGCAAGACGGAGCAGATGCCGTGGACGAATGGCAACGCGCAGCCAATTCGGATTGCCGCCTGATGTAGATCAGACAATGCCGCCGCTTCTTGCGCGTCGCCGCCAAACTTGGCGCAGGCAAGTGATCGGGCTACCCTGTAGCCGGCAGCCCGTTGCGGCGACTTGGCTTTTCAACCATAGAAAGTAGAGGATGCGGATGTCCCGTTGGACTTTTTACTCAGCCCCTGGCACCTGTGCGCTGGCGACGCATATCGCCCTGCATGAAGCGGGCGCCGATTTCGACCTGGTCAAGCTCGACATGGGCGCCGGGCAGCAGCAGAGCCCCGAGTACCTGCGCGTCAATCCCAAGGGCCGCGTGCCGGCGCTGGCGACCGAGCACGGCGTGCTGACCGAGACCCCTGCCCTGCTCGCCTTCGTGGCGCAGAGCTTTCCGGCCGCGCAGCTGGCGCCGGTCGACGATCCCTTCGCCTTCGCGCGCATGCAGGAGCTGGCGAGCTATCTGGCGTCCACCGCCCACGTGGCCCACGCGCACAAGCGCCGCGGCGCGCGCTGGGCCGACGATCCGGCCGCGCACGCCGCCATGCAGGCCAAGGTGCCGCAGACCATGACCACCTGCGCCGCCTATCTGGAATCGCAGATCGTCGGTCCCTGGGCGGCGGGCGAGCGCTACAGCGTGGTCGACGGCTATCTCTTTACGATAGGCAGCTGGTTGGAGGGCGACGGCGTCGACCTTGCGCAGTTCCCCAAGCTCGCGGCCTATCTGGCCCGGGTCGCGGCAAGACCCGCCGTGCAGCGCGCACGGGCCGAAGCCCAGGCTTCCTGAAGGCGGCGGGCTGGCCGGCGCGCGAGGCCCGGCCAGCACTGCCACTTATCGTATCGGTTTGATTGGCATCAAAACTGGAACGCTGCAGTCAGTTTCGGCGGACTAGCGCGGTATTGCATCCTTTCCTATCCTTCTTCCGTGCCGTTGCTGTCAGCGCGTTTTAAGCTGGCGAGCTGACGGAATGCGCGTCCTGGCTCCTCCAGACGCCGAACATACCGAGAATCGAATGAAGCACACCTACGCAGCATTTCTGGCCGCCTCGCTGCTGGCCTTGGGCAGCCTGCCGGCGCACGCCGCGCCCGTGGACTACCAGATCGACCCGGAACACACGGAAGTCGTGGTGACCTGGGACCACCTGGGTTTCTCCAAGCCCACCGCGCATGCCGGAGCCGTGACGGGCGTCATCCGCTACGACGCCGCTCAACCCGCGAAGTCGGCCGTCGACCTGCGCGTGCCGGTGGTGCGCCTGACGTCGCACGTGCCCAAGCTGGACGAAATGCTGCAAGGCGCCGAGTTCTTCCAGGCGGCCAAGTATCCGGAGATCCAGTTCAAGAGCACCTCGGTGGCCGACCACGGCAATGGCAATCTCAGCATCAGCGGCGTCCTGCGCATCAAGGACATCGAAAAGCCGGTGGTGTTGCAGGCGCGCCAGAACAAGCAAGGCATCCATCCGATGGCGCAGCGTCCGGCCATCGGCTTTGACGCCATGACGGTCGTCAAGCGCAGCGATTTCGGCGTGGATGCGTTCGCGCCAGGAGTGAGCGACGAGGTGCAACTGCGCATCACGGTCGAGGCCGTGGCCGACGCCGCGCGCTGAATTCCCGGGCGCTGCGATCGCCGCACGCGCAAGGCCCTGGCTGCTAAGACAGGAACCCGATCCAGCGCCCCGCCACCAGGCAGGCCAGCCATAGAAATAGCGAGGCGCCTGCGCGCACGCGCATGGCGCCCGTCGCCCTGCCTTCGCCCTGCACCGTCTGCCAGGCTTTGCTGCGGCGCGCGAGCACGGCATTGGCCGCGGCCGCGGTCAACAGGCCCATCTTGATTCCGAACGCGGGATTCGCCAGGTATTCCAGCGGCTGGACGCTGAAGAGCATGGCGCCCGTCAATACCGCCAGCGCCAAGCCCGCCGCCGCGGTTCTGGCGAACACGGGCGCCAGCACAGCCAGCGGTCCGGGCTTGAGCAGCCCCAGCAGGCGCAGGTCCAGCGGAACGATGGAGCCTATGAGCAGGCCGATGGCGCCGATGTGGGCGGCGTTCACCAGCAGATACAGCGTGCTCCACCGCCGCAGCCAGATCGACGGCGGCAGGGTCTCAAGCTGTTCGAGCGCAAGGCGCAGCAGCTCAGGCATGGCCCGGCCGGTCAGGGCTTCTTGATGCGGCTGGGATAAATGTCGTAGGTCTTGCCGCCCACCTTGATCTGGACGGCCTTCATGCGCTTGGCGTCCGACTCGCGGTCGCGGTTGCCGATGGCGGTGATGGCGTCGCCCGGCTTGGCGGAGCCGTCGACGAATCCGGCGTCCTTGGTCTGGGTGGGATTGCCCAGCTCCACGCGCCAGACGCCGTCGTCGGCGCGCACGTCCAGCCAGGGATGCGGGGGCGCAATCTGCACTTGCTGGACCGTGCCTTGCAGCGTCATCTGTTCGGATTCGGCCCAAGACCAGCCGTGATGCGCCATCGCGGCGGGCGCCAGGCCCATCAGTCCGGAAAGCGCCAGCGCTGCCGTGGCCACGCGTATGGATAGCTTCATGTCGCTGCTCCTGAATTACGGTTTGGCTCCCTTCCCTGCGCGGCGGCCGCTCGTGTGGCGCGCGTCCGGCGCAACCAGCATAACGCGGCAGGTCAGCCATATCGAGCGTGATTCAATGCTAAGAAATCACTTTAAATAAAGCACTTCAAGAACATAAATAATCATCTAAAAATCAAAGGCATAGAGAGTTATTTTTATAGTTTGGATGATGCTGAATCTACGCTGAATTCAAGAAATCAGCGATTGTTTCGGGAAAACCCGAAGAAACTTTCCCGCTTGCACACTGGTCGCAAATTGTTCAGGTGATTGTCAGGCACCGTCCCCAAATGGCGCCGTCTCCGCGCGCCCGCCGCGCCCAACCGAGAGCATCCGATGACACAGCCCACCCTGCGTTCGTCCGCGAATCCGGCCTTGTTGCTCCAGCCGCGCGCGTCGGCCGGTTTATCGGTGATGGATGCCACCATGGTGCTGGTAGGCGTGGTGATCGGGATCGGCATATTCGGCTTTCCGCCGCTGGTGGCGCAGCACGCGGGTTCCGAGGCGATGTACATCGCCTTATGGTGCGCGGGCGGCCTGGTGATGCTGGTTGGCGCGCTTTGCTACGGCGAGCTGGGTTCGGCCTATCCCGGCGCGGGCGGCGAATACCTGTATCTGACGCGGGCCTGGGGGCGGCAGGTGGGACTGATGTTCGCCTGGGCGCGTTGCTCTGTCATCCAGACCGGCGCCATCGCCGTGGTCGCCTATATCTATGGCGATTACGCACAACGGCTCGCGCCCCTCGGTCCGTACGGCCCTGCTCTGCACGCGGCGATATCGGTGGTGGCGCTGACCGCCTTGAACGTGGCGGGAACGCGCTATTCCAAGCGGCTGCAATGGGTGTTCACCGCGCTGACGGTGGCGGCCCTGGCGGCGGTGCTGATCGCCAGCCTGGCCGCCGCGGGAGACAGCCCGCTGCGCAGCGATGCCGAACCGATGCCTTTGACCGGCAATACCGCGGGCCTGCTGGGCATGGGCATGGTGTTCGTGCTGCTGACCTACGGCGGCTGGAACGAAGCCGCTTATCTCAGCGGCGAGCTGCGCGACCCGGGCCGCAACATGAGCCGGGTGCTGCTGATCGGCACGCTGCTGGTGACGGGCGCGTACGTGTTGACCAACCTGGCGTTGCTGGAGATCTTCGGCCTGCAGGGACTGCGCGATACGCCAGCGCTGGGGGCGGACGTGATGCAGCTGGCGGCCGGCCCCTACGCAGCCGCCCTGCTCAGCCTGACGATCTGCGCCACGGCGCTCAGCACCATCAACGGCACCATCATCACTGGGGCGCGGGTGTATTGCGCCCTGGGCCGCGACGTGCCGCGGCTGCGCGCGCTGGCGGCGTGGAACGCGCAAGGCGAGACGCCCGCTTCCGCGCTGCTGGTCCAGGGCGCGATCACGCTTGCGCTGATCGCGCTAGGCGCCTTCAGCCAGAACAGCGTGCAGACCCTGGTGGCCTACACCGCGCCGGTGTTCTGGATCTTCATGCTGCTGGTTGCGGCCTCGGTGTGGCGGCTGCGGCGCATCGATCCGGACCGGCCGCGCCCGTTCCGCGTGCCGCTCTATCCCTTGCCCCCGCTGCTGCTGGCGCTGACCTGCGCGGGCCTGGTGGTGTCCAGCGCCATGTATGCCGGCGCCGGCGCGCTGATCGGGCTGGCGGTGCTGGCGGCGGGCCTGCCGCTGCTGCGCCTGCTGGGTCCCGCGCAGCCGCGGGCCTGATCACTGTTTCCCCCGGGGCGGCGGTTCCGTCCGCATGCCTTACCTGCAAGGAGTCCACATCATGCACATCGCGATTCAATCCTTCGGATCCGCCGCCCGTACCGCCATGCCGCCGTTGCGCGGCGCCTTGATCGCGTCGGCAGCCGCGCTGGCGCTGGCATGCGCTCCGCTGCCGTCGCTGGCCGCCACCGCGCAGCCCTCGGAACAGAAAGAGTACGTGCCCGACGTCGGTCAGGACGGCAAGGACGTCATCTGGGTGCCTACGCCCCAGGCCCTGGTCGATACCATGCTGGACATGGCCAAGGTCACGCCCAAGGACAGATTGATGGACCTGGGCTCGGGCGATGGACGCACCGTCATTACCGCGGCCCAGCGCGGCCTGACGGCCCAGGGCATCGAGTACAACCCGGATCTGGTCGAACTGTCGCGCCGCAACGCGCAGCGCGCCGGCGTTGCCGACCGCGCCACCTTCGTGACGGCGGACCTGTTCGCCACCGATCTGTCGCAGGCGGACGTGATCACCATGTTCCTGCTGTCGACCATCAACGAAAAGCTGCGGCCCAAGCTGCTGGAACTGGCGCCGGGCACCCGCATCGTGTCGAACTCCTTCCGCATGGGCGATTGGGAGCCGGACGCCGAGGAAACCATCCGGCAGGACTGCAACACCTACTGCACGGCGCTCCTGTGGATCGTGCCCGCCAAGGTGGCGGGCAACTGGGAGGTGGACGGCCAGCCCCTGCAGCTGGAGCAGCGCTACCAGCGCCTGTCCGGCAAGCTGGGCGGCGCGCCGATTTCGGAGGCGCGGCTGAACGGCGCCGAGATCTCCTTTGTCGCCAACGGCGTGCGCTATACCGGGACGGTGAACGGCAAGCAGATGAACGGCAGCGCCGCCGGCGGGGGGAGCTGGTCGGCCAAGCGGGTGTAAGGCCGGCGCGGGCGTGTCATGCGGCGTGGCGCCAGGCCATCAAGGACGCTTCCACATACCCGATTTCCTGAGCCGTCATGCCTGCCATGCCGTAATAGCGCTGGCGCTGCGCCACCACCTCGCGCACGTGCTCCAGGATGCCGCGCGCGACGGCTTCCGAGCGCAGGCCGAAGCGCCGGTACTCGCTCAGGCAGTTCTGGAATGAGCTTTCGCGGCCGGCCGCGCCGATGTGCAGGTAGTGCCTGGCGGAGCCTTCCTGCGTGACCACGTCGAACAGGGGCGACAGCCGGTAGGTCTGCGCGCCCTCGTCCTTCACGAAGCCGACGTTCTTCAGGTGGTCGTCGGTATTGTGGACGGCCACGTTCAGGACCATGCGCGCGTACAGCTCTTTCAGGTCCTGCACCGGGTTGGACGAAATCCGGCGCGTGACGTCCGCCAGCCGCGCGTAGGAATACGTGGCCTTGCCGCGCGCCTCGTCGAGCTCGCGCTTGCCGATCTGCGCCGAGGGGCTGATCAGCGCTGCGCCGCTGAGGAAATGGCGGCGCGCGACGATCGGGGTTGCGCCCTGCCCGGCCGACAGCAGTTCGCGGTCGAAGCGGTGCGTCAGCAGGACCGCGCCCAGGTGCGTTTCAGCCAGGCGGATCTCGGGCACCGTCATGCCGATGGCGCGCGCCATCTGCAGGTTGGCGTACTCGACGCGCTGGCGGTCGTAGGAATCCCCCTTGCGCGGAAACTTGGCGATCCACATTTCGCCGCGCTCGTCGCGCACGATGGTCTTGGGGCGCGCGCCGCCGATGTCCCAGGAACTGCCCAGGATGTCGCGGTACAGGCCCTTGGGCTTGACGCCCTGGTCGATGTCGGCGAGCAGGTCGGCAAGCGATTCCACCTGGCTGAGTTCCGGCAGGCGGTAGGTCTTGCGCATGTTCGGCGTGAGCCGGCGGGCGCTGAAGAACAAGGCCCCCACGCCCATGCCGCGGCCCTTGAGCAGCACTTCGTCCTCGGTCACGCGAGCGCCGGCGTTGTCCACGCGCATGACGTTGCGGCCCCAGGCGTCGGGCGCGGCGTCAAAGATCGCGCCCAGCGTTTCGTAGCGGCTTTCGGTGCGGAAGGTGGTGCGCGCATCCACCAGCGGCAGGTTCAGCGGATCCAGCGCAAAGGCGCGCGGGTCGTTCACGTAGGACTGCACGTAGGTGAATTCGGCGTAGAAGCGGCTTTCGTCCGAATCGTCCAGCGTAAGCAGGCCGGCGAGCACGGCCTCGCCGCGGATGTCGACGTAGACATACAGCTCGCTCTCCACCGATTTGTGTTTTCTTGCTTTCACGTTTTGCGTGGCGCTACAGCTGGGTGGGATCGGCGCGGTGCGTGTTGGGCGTTTTGCCGCTGCCCCGGCTGGGCCGGCGCACCGCGTCCAGGCGTTTGCCTACGCCGTCCAGGTCGGGGTCGCCCAGGGCGTAGACCTGGTCCGCATAGCCGTACTGCAGCAAGGCTTCAATGGCCAGCGCCAGGGACACGCCGCCGTCGCCGCGTTCCAGGCGCGTGACCGTGGCGCGCGACACGCCCATGCGGGCAGCCAGCATGGACTCGGTTTCGGCGCGGCGCAACCGGGCGGTGCGGATGTTGGCGCCAAGGCGCGCAAGCGCCATGGCGGCATCGAAGCTGGGTTCGATCTTCTTTTTCATGAATCAATAATAGTGCGTTGTTTGGTAATTTGCACTATTAATGAGTCATTTTTGGATTTAAGAATGCTATTTTAATAAGGCATAGTCATATTTTATGCCTCATTAATGGATCATTCCAGGTCACACCACCACTGCTTGCTCCAGCCGCAATCCGCCACGCCCCGTGTCCAGCGTGACCTGTGCGCCCAGCGGCAAGGTCAGGTTCGGATCGCCATGGCCGCTGGGCCATCCGGCCAGCGCCGGAATGCCGCGCGAGCGGAACTGGTCGAGTATCAGCGGGTACAGCAGCCCCTGCGCCTGGGCATCGTCGCCCGGCACGCCCAGGATGCGCGTGAAGTTGCCGACCAGTACTCCCTTGAGGTCATCGAACTTGCCCGCCGCAGCCAACTGGCTCAACAGCCGGTCGATGCGAGGCAAGGCTTCGTTGACGTCCTCGATGAAAAGAACGGCGCCGCTGGTGTCGATTTCGCTATCGGACCCGATCAGTGCGCCGATCAGCGCGAGATTGCCGCCGATCAGCCGTCCGGTCGCCGTGCCCGGTATCAGTTCCGTGGCGGTGGCGTAAGGCGGCGGCATGATCCACGCCCCCTGCCCCACCTGGCCGCTGATCATGGACAGCAGGTTCGATTCGGTGGGTTCGCGCTTGCCGGCCAGCAGGTCCTGCGCCAGCATCGGCCCGTGGAACGTGACGAAACCGGCGCGGCGCTGCATGGCCAGGTGCAGGGCCGTGATATCGCTATAGCCGATGAAGGGCTTGGGGTGGCGGCGCAGCAGATCGAAGTCCAGCTGATCCAGCAGGCGCCAGGAACCAAAGCCGCCCTGCAGGCACCAGACGGCGCCGATATCGGGCGCGGCGAACGCCGCATGCAGGTCGGCCAACCGGTCGGCGTCCGATCCCGCCAGATAGTCATAGGGGGCGTCCAGCCGTGAACGCGCGGCCGGCATGACCTGCGGCACGTAGCCGCGCGCGGACAGCCATTCGGCCGCTTCGTCCGCGGCATCCAGCGCGGCGGACGCGGGCGCCACGATGGCGATGCGCGCGCCGGGTTTGAGCGCGGGCACGGGGGCTGCGGCGCTGCTGACAACCGGGGGCGCGCCGGAGCCGGGCTTGGCCGACTGCGGCGCGCGGCGCGGCGCAGGCTTGGGCGCCGCGCAGCCGGCCAAGGCGGCGGACAGGCACAGGGCGCCGGCATTGATCAAGAAACCCCGGCGTCCGGGATCGCGCTGTGGTCGCTGGCCTTGCGGCGCTTGTTCCATGGTCATCCCTGCTGCCGTCAGAAGCGTTCGTAGTCCAGGCGGTAGCGCCATTGCCCCAGGCCCAGGCCGGCCATCGGCAGGCGGCCGATGCGGATGCGGCGCAGGGCCTGCAGGCGCAATCCCGCCGCATCGCACACGTACTCGATGAAGCCGGGCGCGGGCGTCTTCAGGGCGAAGCGCAGATGGGTTTCGTTCTGCCAGCTGACCTTCATGGGCGTGGCGGCGCGGCCGTCGTAAGCCATGCCGCGCTGCAGGCGCGCCAGGTCGGGGGCGCTGAGCTGGCCGGACACCTGGGCCACGTACTCCTGCTCCACGTAGCGCCCCTCTTCCACCAGCTTGCGGGCGATCGGGTACTCCTGCGTGTAGACGACCAGGCCGCTGGCTGCGCGCTCCAGCGGCGTGACCAGCTTCAGGCCATTGAACATGCGCTTCAGGTAGCGCTGCCCGGAACGGTCGCCGGGCATCAGGTTCTCAGGCAGGATCAGGTCGCGCGCGGAGCCGGGTTCGTCATTGGCGTAAAGGCCGGCGGGCTTGTGCAGCAGTACGGTCACGGGACGCGCGTCTTCCAGGCGCGCGCCCGGCAACAGGCCCACGGACTGGCCGGGCGCCACCCGATAGCCCGGCTCCTCGACCTGCTTGCCATCCACGGCGGCCCAACCGCCCTCTATGTAGCGTTCCGCGTCGCCGCGCGAGCAGGACAGTTCGGCGGCCAGACGCTTGGCCAGGCGTACGTTTTCGCTCATTGCGCCACCGCCTTGTGCGGGAAAGCCGCGGGGCCGGGTGTGGAACCAGGCCGTGTATCGAGCCGTGCTTCGAGCCGTGCTTCGGGCAGGGCTTCGGACCAGGAAGAGTAGCCGCCTTGCAGCGGCGCCAGAGGGTGCATCGTCATGAGGTATTGCCGGGGTGTTGCCAGAAAAGCGGGCACTGCGCCCGCGACGTGAGGCAGATGTTACGCCCTTCCCCGGCAGGCTGCCCGGCGCGGCCTGGCTGGCAGCCGATGCCGGCGGCGTTCAGACCGGCGGAAATCCGGCGCGTTCCGCGGGCGTTGCGGCGGGCTCCGTTTCCGCGTCCAACGCGGCGGGCGGCGGCACTTCTTCGATCCAGGCGTTGAGCAGCGTATGGGTCACCGCCAGGATCACCGGGCCGATGAACAGGCCCACGATGCCGAAGGCAAACAGTCCGCCCAGCACGCCCACCAGGATCAGCAGCAAGGACAGGTTGACGCCGCGCTTGATGAGCAACGGCCGCAGCAGGTTGTCCAGCATCGCCACCAGCACCGCCCAGACCAGCAGGACCGCGGCCGCCAGCTTCATGTCGTTCTGGAACAGCCAGACCACGCCAGCCAGCATGGGCAGGAATGGCCCCAGCTGCGCCAGGCACAGCATCACCATCAGCGCGGTGAGGATGCCGGCAGCCGGCACGCCCGCGATCCACAGGCCTATCCCGCCCAGCCCGGACTGCACCACGGCGGTCACGACGATGCCCAGCGCCACGGCGCGTATCGCCTGCCCGGCAAGCTTGACGGCCGCCAGGCCGCGCTGGCCCGCCAGCCGGTTGAAGAAGCGCCGCACGAAATCGACCGCCACCTCGCCCTTGGTATAGAGGATGCCAGCCACGACCACGGTGATCAGCATGTGCATCATGAAGGCGCCGACGATGGCGGCATGCCCGAGCAGCCAGGCCGCGGCGCTTGTCAGATACGGTTCGAGCTTGGCCAGCAGGCCGCCGGCGCCGGCGTCCGACAGGGTCTGCCATTCCTGCGCGATCTTGGGGCCGACCAGTGGAATGCCGTGGACCCACGCGGGCGGCGCCAGCAGCGCGTAGTCGGGCAGGCTCTTGACCGCGGCCATGATCGAGCTGCTGTGCAAGGCCAGCGTCGAGATCACCTCGTAGAGCGGCAGCACGATGACGAACAGCAGGATGACCAGCATGGTCAGGGTACCCATCCAGCGCCGTCCGCCGCAATAGCGCTGGATCGCCAGCATGACCGGCCAGGTCGCCACGACGATCGTGGTGGCCCAGACCAGGCCGGGCAGGAACGGGCGCAGGATGTAGACGCTGCCTGCCATCAGGCCGGCCAGGATCACGATGACGAGGATGATGCGGGCGAGATCGACCGTCTGGCGTGGAAGAGGATTCAACCGCGGCTCCTGACAGGGCCGGCAGCCCTGATCTGTGGCGCATCGATGCCGGCGGGGCGTCTGCCGGATGGGTGCATGCGGATGCGCCTGTGGCGAATTTATCCGAAAAACCCGCGGACATACACCGTGGCGGCCCGCAAGCGGCGCCGCCTCCGGCTAGCGCGGCGTCCCCGCGCCGTCGCCCGCGCCCTGCGCGCGCACCAGCGTATAGGCGATGTAGTACTTGAAGATATTGCTCACGTATTGCACGGTTTCGCGCCCGATGCGCTCGGCCGCCACCCGCTCCACATTGTCGAACCAGACGTTCGGGTCCAGTCCGCTGGCGGCGGCTTCCTTGCGCAGCTGGTTGATCCGGGCGGGGCCGGCGTTATAGGAAGCGAAAGCGAACAATCCCTTGTTCAAGTCCGTCATGGGCTCTTTCGCGTAGTACTGGTCGATCATGAAGCGGATGTACTTGACGCCGGCGTGTATGTTGAACTCCTCGCGCCGGATATCGCCTACCTTCAGTTCCTTGCCGGTGGCCGGCATGATCTGCATGACGCCTATCGCCCCGACCGAGCTCTTGGCATCCTGGTCCAGCCGCGACTCCTGGTAGCCCTGGGCCATCATGAGCAGCCAGTCTATGTTGTATTCATCCCCGTACTTGCGGAAGAACTCCGCCAGGCGGTGGAATTTCTCGATTTCCTCGGGGTCGGTGGCGCCCTTCACCCATTTCACGGATTTCAGGTACTTGGTGAGCTGCTGGTTGCCGAAAGAGGTGCCGACGCGGTTCTTCTCCATGAAGGGGTTGAGCACCGCCGCGAGCTTGGGCGAGTTCTTGCGGAAGGCGAAGGCGATGTCGTTGCCCTTGTCGATCTCCAGGTTCGCGTAGACCTTGATCTGCGGGAAGATCTGCTTCCAGAAATTGGCCAGGTAGCGGTCGGCGACGGTGTACTTGACCAGATCCGCGCTGGCCATCTCCAGGATGTCATCGGTCTCGAAGTTGCCGGGCGCATCGCGGATGATGGCCGGCTTCAGGCCTCTGGCCTCCAGATCCGCGTTCAATGTCTTGACGCTGCCGTAGTAGCTGCTGACGGGGTTGATGAAGATTTCCTGTCCGGAAAGATCGTCCAGCGACTTGAGCTCGGGCGCGCCTGGCGAGGCCACGATCAGCTCCGGCACGCCCGACGCCAGCGGCGTGGAAAAATCGACCAGCTTCCGGCGTTCCTCGGTGACCGTCAGGTTGGCCGCGACGATGTCGCCCTTGCCCGCCAGCAGATCGGGAATCAGGCGTTCGCGCGAGGTCGGCAGAAGCACCACGTACACGCGGATGTTCTTGTTCTTGAGCTGCCGGTTCAGGTCGTTCTCGAACTCGGTCATCATCTCGGCGATGATGCCGCGCTGCGTGCCGCCCTTGTCCAGGAAATACAGGGTTTTGTTGTAAGGCACCAGCACGCGGACCTGCCGGCGCTTGACCATGCCGTCGAAATCCCCGGTCCAGGGCTTCATGTTGTAGGCCAGCGCCAGCGGGTCGCCTTTGCCCTTTGTCGCCTGGGTATACCCAGGCGATGGAGGCAGCCACAGCAACAGCGCGCAGAGCATCGAGGCAATCACGCGAAATGACATAGTTCCTCCGGCTGGCCGGGTTACTGCGTCGCTATATATATGTGCCGCGTGGCGGGGCGCGTTGCGCGCTTCGCCATTCCTATAACAATAATCCGAATCGGGTCGCCGGGGGCATGCCGCGCATCCTTTTGCCGCGAACCTCGAACCGTGATGCGCCAGGCGGCGCGCGCGGCGCTAGGACCCCGGAAGCTCCGGCCGCGCCTGCCCCGGATCCTGCCGCTGGACTTGCGCCAGCAGATGCCGGGTCAGTTCGCCCAGTTGCTCATCCTTCCCTTTCAACTGCGCGAGGTAGTCGGACGCGCGTTGCTCGGCCGCCGCCAGCCGGGATTCCAGCGCCATTTCGCGTTCACGCGCTGCCGCCCGTGCCGCGCTGGCCGCGGCCTGATCGGCTTGCTGGCGCGCTTGCAGGGCCTGGATCTCGCCGCCCGCAGCCTGCGCCTTATGTTCGGCCTGGCGGCGCAGCTCCTGTTCCTGCTCCAGCGCCTTGCGCGCCTGCGCCGCCTGCTGCTGGCTGGCGGTCTGCGCCTCGTCCAGCCGGGTCTGCAAGCGTTTGACGGCGCCGCGTTCGCTGTCCAGTTCGTTCAGCCAGCGGCGCTCGTGGGCAGTGTGGCGGGTTTCCAGCGCGTCGAGCGCCTGGGCATGCTGGGTGCGGATCTTCTCGCTTTCCGCCAGCGCCGCCTGCGTGGCGCCGCGTGCGTCTTCCAGCTGCAGCTGGTTGCGCCTGAGCAGTTCATCGCGTTGGCGCAACTGCTGTTCGGCCGCCAGCAGCCGTTCTTCGGCGGCGGCCAATTGGGAAGTGGCCACCCTCAGGGCTTCCTGCAGATCCTGTTCGCGATGCGCAAGCTGGGCTTCGCGCTGCTGCAGCTGTTCGGCGTCGGAGGCGAGCTGCTCCCCTTCCCGCGCCAGTTCTTCCCAGCGACCGCGATAGGCCTGTTCCTGCTGCGCGCGGGCCTCGGCCAAGGCGGCTTCCCAGAAGTGCGAGGCCGCCTGCGCTACCGGGTCGGGTACGGCCGCGGGCGCCGCGAACGCGCCCGGGTCCTTGATGCGCGCGCCCAGCGAACGGAACCAGGTTTCGAGATAGGGGCTGACGGTGTTGGGCGAACCCCGGCCGATCTTTTGCCGCACCCGTTCGATGGTGGGCCGCGCGCCCTCCAGCAGCAAGGCGTCGGCGGCGGTCCAGACGTCAGTTTCGGTAATTCCGGTGGCCATGCGCGTGCTCCGTGCCGGATTTGGCAACTGTAGGATAATTACCCACGATAATGGAACCTTATCGTTGGTAATTTCATATTTATGTTAGATATCATACATGACACATAAGAAATATAACATTCATTCAGGCTTGTCGACTCTTCTATGAAAGAAGTAGGCGAAAACGTGCGCCCCTCCCCCCTTGTGGGGGCCAGAGGCATAGGTGACAGGTGTATGAGGGCATGGGTAACACTCTTCCGGGATGGCTGCCCAGGAGAGTCCCATGCCTTGGCGGGCAGTTATCGTGAACTGTCAGAAGGCCGAGGTTTGCGGCGTTGGCGGGCGACCCGTGCCGATTGGAGTTCTCGCACACTATCGCCTGTCCAGGCCCATCAACACTGGTACAACGGCACGCGTTGGGCCGCCTCGGGCATGGGCACTCTGACGCGGTTGGCCGTCAGGTTGATTCGGCTCGGCGTCGAGCTCACACATCGCCGGCCCGCACGCCCCCAAAGCAACAGTAAGGATAAGCGGCTCCGCCGCTTCGTCGAGGCTGGGATCATGGACCAAAGCCGTGGCAGACGCGTCCATGCGATTACGCCACGGCGGATCCATTCGAGAGGGGGCCGCTTCAAGGCCCACCCAGGCCTCGTCCTAGCTAGAGGCAGGCGACCGCAGCGTTGTTTCCATGCGGCAGTCCAGATCCAGTCTTTTTCGTGTCTTCTCCGGATCTAGCACCATGAATGCCAGGATGCTCACCGCTAGCGCCATGCCGCCACACAGCGTGAAGAACTGATCGAAACCGGCGGAAGCGTCGCCGCCCATATCGGAGATCATGTAACCGATCAGGCCGGGGGTCACGATTCCTGCCAGCGTAACAATGCCGTTGTATATGGCCAGCACCGCGCCGCGTTGCGAGGCTCCGCACAAATGCGCAACGATCGCAAACGCGAACGGGGGCAGCAAGTTGGAGGCGACCGAAGCGATGAGGTACAGCGCTAACGTCATTGGCATATTCCCGCCGACGTAGCGCAGCCCTAGGTAGGCCGCGCCGCCAATCATGATGGCAAAGAGTGGAGGCCAGACCATCGCTTTTTGGAATGACGTACCGTTACGCAGCGCCCTCTTGCTGCCCGCCATCACCAGCAAGTTCACGAACATGAGCGTCAGGGCAAGACATACAAGGTAGAGGGACATTTGCCCCGAGTTCAACCCCACGCCCTCCTGCAGGAAGACGGCTAGCCAGCTGAAGCCGACGACGCTCGGAACACCGCCGATGAAGCCAAGCAACGAAATCATCACGAATGACTTGTTCAGCAAGGTCTGGCGGTAGGAACGCTTTGGACTCGTATCGACCGAGGCATGCGCATCAACAGTGCCTTCTCGACCGAATGGCAGCCAGAGCCCGACCCAACCGACGCTGGCAAGGCCGAGCAATAGATATGAGGTCCGCCAGCCCAAATGTTGAACCGCCAGCGGCAACACCGCACTGGCGACCAATCCGCCAATAATCACGCTGACATGTATCATGGTTGAGACGCCAAGTCGCTCGTTCGGGGCGTACCATTTGAACCCGGCATGCTGAGTTACTGCCGTTGCGGGTCCGGTTCCGGCGCCCAAGAGCAACCTGGCTGCAATCAGAGTGCCCAAGCTGCCCGCGAAGCCAACGGCAAACTGCGATACCGCCCATATCAGCGACATGCCAGTCAAGATCCATTTGGTCTGGACTCGGTTGGCAAGGAAGCCGACTGCCACGCCGGCGATGGAGTAAATAAAGAAGAATGCGCTTCCCGCCAGTCCAAACTCCAGAGGGCTCAGGTCCAAGTCACGAATGATGGACGGCCCAGCAAACGCGAAAATCAGCTTGTCAGCGGTGCAGATGATCGTAGCCATCATCAGCATAGCGAGGGTGAAGCGTTGATAGGGTTGGGTCATCATGGAAGCCTCATGCCCGGTTCAACGCCGTTTCCACCAGCTTGCACCAGTACGCGGCGCCAATGGGGATGAGTTCATCGTTGAAATCGTAGCCAGGGTTGTGGACCGAACAGCCGCCAGCGCTACCGACGCCATTTCCAATCGCGATGTAGCAGGATGGTCGAACTTCAGCCATGGCCGCGAAGTCTTCGCTGCCCAGATTGCCCTTGGAGTGAACGCTAATAACGTTTTCGGCCCCAAGCAGATCCGTGAGCACGCCGTGCGCGACGGAAGTCGGCCTTGGGTGGTTCACCAGCACGCCGATCTGGCGGTCAAACTCGATTGTCACCGTGACGTCGTGCGCTGCGCAAACGCCGGTGACCACTTCCTTTATGCGCTTTTCCAACAAGTCACGCATATCCGTAGTGCAGGCGCGCGTATTCACCTTGATAAGCGCACGGTCAGGGATGACATTGAAGCCCTCTCCAGCGTGAATAGCGCCAACGGTCACAACCGCACTTTCGCCAGGGGTGACATTGCGGGCAACGATGCTTTGCAATGCAACGACGACGGCGGCCGCAGCCAAGGCGGCGTCCTTGGTGAGGTGCGGCATGGCTCCGTGCCCCCCCTTGCCCTGGATGTTGACCAGGGCGACATCCGAAGAAGCCGTCACTGGACCCACCAGGCAGGCGACCTTGCCGACCGGCAGGCCAGGCAAGTTGTGAAGCGCATAGACTTCATCGCAGGGAAAGCGGTCGAACAGGCCGTCCTCGATCATCCGGCGTGCGCCGCTGAGCACTTCTTCCGCCGGCTGGAAAATCAGATTGACCGTGCCATCGAACTGTCCCGACTCGGCCAGATACTTGGCTGCACACAGTAAAATCGCGGTATGCCCATCATGGCCGCAAGCGTGCATTTTTCCTTCATGGATGCTGCGATACGAGAGGCTTTCGTTTTCATGTATAGGCAATGCGTCCATGTCGGCGCGGATGCCGATGGTGCGGGCCGAACGGCCCCGCTTGAGTACACCCACGACGCCGGTGCTGCCGACTCCCTCGGTTACTGTGTAGCCGTATTCGCGCAGCCGGTTGGCCACTAACGCGCTGGTCCCCTGCTCTTCGAATCCGAGTTCCGGGTGCTGATGAATCCAGCGGCGAACTTGGGTGAACTCCGTCGCCAGGGCGGCGAAGCTTGCAAAATCCTTGAACATACTGGTCTCCTCGGGAAATACTGCGGCCGCGTCTTAATTGCGTCCTATATGTATATTTTTTTGAATTCTCGGCTTTTTCTAATCGCTACTCGGTGTTTTTTGAAACATGCCCACAGGAGAAAATCACCCGCGCCGACAAAGCTTCCCGGCGCAATTCAAAGCGGCGGAGTTGACGCGAGTTCGTGCCTCCCGATGGATCATGGCAGTTTTGGCGAGCCCTCCCCACGACTTTTTTTTGATCGCACAACTTTTGGTTGTTGTCCGAACTCAACAAGAACGGCTTCCAGGAAAAAGGCACGCGTGGAAGTGGGATTTCCGTCCTGACCATTTGCCGCACTAAACTAGGATCCACGCGTTCAAATCGAGTGCAGGCAGTATGAAAATCAATCAATTGCGGGCCTTCCTGGCGGTGATCGAGACGGGAACTATCAATCGCGCGGCGGACAGGTTGAGCCTCACCCAATCGGCGGTGAGCAAGTCGCTGAGGGAGTTGGAAGCGGATCTGGAAATGCCGCTGCTGGTCCGGACCGGCAAAGGGATGACGCTGACGGAGGCCGGTGCAGTCATCGCGGACAGGGCGCGCTTGATCAATGCGGAAGTTGCGCGCGTTCGGCAGGACATTGCGGCGATCAAGGGGCGATCGTGCGGCGAATTGAGAATAGGCGTGAGTCCCGTAGCCGCCAGCGCCGACTTGGCAACAGCGATCTTGGCATTCAAAATGCGGCATTCCGGCACCCGGTTGACGATTATTGAAGAACGTCCGAGCAAGCTTCTGATGCTGATGCGGGATGGAACGCTCGATTTCGCAATTTCGTCTGAGATTCCCCTGGAATCCACGGGTTTTCCGGCGATTCAACTATCCGTTGTAAAAACGGTGATCGGCGTCCGGCCCGATCATCCAGCTCTGCACGCCACCAGTCTTGACGAGCTTCTGCCGTACGAATGGATTACCCCGGATCCAATCGATGACGAAACGGCGCCCCTGTTCAGGTGTTTTTCCATGCAAGGCCGCGCGCTCCCGGAGCGTATTGTCCACTGTGCGTCCATCGGGCTGTACTTGGAACTGGCAAAAAACTCGAATGCAATAAGCATCTGGTCCGCCACCCCGTTCAACCTGGCTGCCTTTCGGCAAGTGCTGTCGCCGCTCGCGCTGTCCGATAATATTCCTGGCCGCAATATCTGCTTGCTGAGCAGGGATTTTCATCTTCTGAGCAGACCCGCCAGGGCACTCATGAAGGAGATACGCGCCATTTTTTCTCGCTCTTCCGATCATGACACAGCTGAAATTGCAGGCGCCATTAATCGCGCTGGATCCGCTTACCCTTGACGCCCAGGCCGACGCTGCCGCCCGCGCCCTGATGCGCGAAGGCAGTTCGGCCAACACGGTCGCCAGCTACCGCGCCGCCATCCGCTACTGGAGCGCCTGGTTCGAGCTGCGCTACGCCCGTCCCTTTGCCCTGCCCTTGCCGGAAGCCGCCGTGGTCCAGTTCGTGGTCGACCATGCGCAGCGGTCCACCGAGCAAGGCCTGAAATGGGAATTGCCGCTGGCGTTGGACCAGGAACTGGTCCGGCTCAAAGCCAAAGGCAGGCTGGGTGCGCCCAGCCTCAACACGCTGCTGCAGCGCATCTCCGTGCTGTCCAAGGCGCACGAACTTCAAGGCCACCCCAACCCCTGCCGCGCGGCCGCGGTGCGCGAACTGCTTGCCAGGACGCGGCGCGCCTACGCCCGGCGCGGCGTGGCGCCCGCCAAGAAGGTGGCGCTGACGCGCGAACCGCTGGAGGCCATGCTGGCCACCTGCGACGACTCGCTGCGCGGGCTGCGCGACCGCGCCCTGCTGCTGTTCGCCTGGGCCAGCGGCGGGCGCAGGCGCTCCGAAGTCGTGCACGCCACGATGGAAAACACGCGGCGCACGGCCGAGGGCTTTCTGTACGCGCTGGCGTATTCCAAGACCAATCAGGCGGGCGCCCACCGCGCCAACGACCAGAAGCCCATCGTGGGCGTGGCTGCCCAGGCGCTCGATGCCTGGCTGCGCGCCAGCGGCATCACGCAAGGTCCGCTGTTCCGGCGCGTGCGGCGCGGCGACGTGCTGGGCGAGCCGCTGGCCGCGGCCGCAGTGCGGGACATCGTGCGGGAACGCTGCAAGCTGGCCGGCCTGGAAGGCGAGTTTTCGGCGCACAGCCTGCGATCCGGATTCGTGACCGAGGCCGGGCGGCGGAATGTACCGCTGGGCGACACCATGGCCATGACCGGGCATGCCAGCGTGGCCACCGTCATGGGCTACTTCCGCGCCGGGGCGGCGGCCGAATCGCCAGCGGCCCGGCTCTTGGACGAGCCGGACGCCCCGCGCGGGTAAAATCCCGCGCACTCGCCGCAACCTGAATCCTGCCCGACACGATCTTCATGCGAATCAACCTACGCGGGCTGGTGCTTGCGCTTACCGTATGCAGCGCCCTCGCCGCCACCGCCAACGCCCTGTACGCCAGTTATCGCGTGCAGCGCGAACAGCTCATCGCCAATACGCTGGAATCCAACCGGGTGTATGCCGCCAAGCTGGCCGAGAGCGCGGGCACTTTCCTGGAATCGGCCCTGCAGCAACTGGAGTACAGCGCCCGCCATGTCGCCTGGCGCTTCGATGCGCCGGAGGTCCTGAACGCGGAAGTCGCGCGCCTGCGGGAGCAGACGGACAGCTTCAACTCGGTCGCCATCATCCGCGCCGACGGCGTCATGGTGGCGGCCAGCCAGGCCATCCGCAGCTTCCAGGGAACGCGGGTCGACAACGCCGCCAGCCGCATGGCGCTGCAAACGCGCAAGCCCCTGATCAGCAAGCCCTATGTATCGGTCGCCGGTAACCTGTCGATCAACGTCTCGTATCCGATTCATTCGGAGAGCGGCGTCTACCTGGGCTATGTCTCTGGCACGATCTACCTGCGCAACGAAGGCGCCCTGCACAACCTGCTGGGCAAGCATCCGTATCAGGACGGCTCCTATCTGTACGTGGTGGATCACGAGGGGCGGCTGATCTATCACGCCGAGAACGGGCGCGTTGGCGAGGACGTCACCGGCAATCCCGTGGTGGCCGCGGTGATGCGCGGCGAAGACGGCGCGCAGCGCCTGATCAACACGCGCGGGGTGGACATGCTGGCCGGCTACGCGCATGTTTCGCGCAGCGGCTGGGGCGTGATCGCGCAGCGCCCCGCGCTGGCCACGCTGGAGCCCTTGCACGATCTCATCTGGGCGCTGATCCGCTACGCGGCGCCCTTCGCGCTGCTGTTCCTGCTGGCCATCTGGTGGTGCGCGCGCAAGATTTCGCAGCCGCTATCGCAACTGGCGACCAACGTCGAGCACCATGACATGGCGGTGGCCATGCAGCGGGTGCGCTCGGTGAAAGCCTGGTATTTCGAGGCGCAGCGCCTCAAGCGCGCAGTGATCCGCAGCTACACCAACCTGCAGGACAAGATCGGCCAGCTCAATCAGGCCAGCATCACCGATCCGCTGACCGGGCTGCGCAACCGCCGCGGCATGCGGCAGGCGGTGGACGCGCTGCAGGCGGCCGACACGCCCTTTGCCGTGATCGCCTTGGACATCGACCATTTCAAGCGGGTCAATGACACCTACGGCCATACGGCGGGCGATGAAGTGATACAGGGAATGGCGCAGTTGATGCGCGACTGTTCGCGCCCGACCGACATGCTCTGCCGCAACGGCGGCGAGGAGTTCCTGATCCTGCTGCCCGCGGCGGGTCCCAGGGAGGCCACGGGCATGGCCGAGCGCCTGCGCAAGGCGACGGAGATGCGCCGCTTGAGCGGCGCCCCGGAAATCACGGTGTCAGCCGGCGTGGCGCACTGGCCGGCGGGCGGCGCGGATGTGGAGCCGGTTTTTCAGGCGGCCGATGCCGCGCTGTACGCTGCCAAGCAGCAGGGGCGCAATCGCGTGGTGACGCACGCGGGCTGACGCCCCTGCCCGCCCGGCGGCTATTTCAGGGTTGTGGCAACGCCCGGTCAGGCGTCCTGGTCTTCGGCGGCATCGGCGTCCGCGGCAACGGTCTTGATGTCCGCGTCCTTATTGGTCTCGGGCGCCTTCCAGTCCAGGGGAGGAATCTCGAATTGCCACTTCTTGCCAACGAGTTGATGAGACATGAACGTTCTCCTGTTCAGGACGCATGGCTTTCCCCCGCGCAAAGCGCAATGCATGAGATTCGTGCGTGCCATGGATGCTGTTTCCAATGGATGCCATCGGGGCGCGGGGGGCATGCGCGCAGGCAACGCAAACGAAAATGGCGGCCGCGGCCGCCAGCGACTTTTTCGGCGCTTGGTTTATTGTAATTTTGCCGAAAGTTGATGTATTTTAGCATCACATTGCCTGCAAAAGCAATAGCATCACCGGCGGCCGCGATACCGGTCCCGCCGCCCTGCCCTGGTGACGTTGACGCAAATCCCCCCGCAGCGTGACGCGATCGCCACTGCCCGGCGGCCAGCGGCCTCAATACACTGGATGCGCACCTTCCCAGGAGACGCATCGTGACTCAGGCTCCCATCGAAGGCGGCTGCGATTGCGGCGCGGTCCGCTACCGCCTCGCCAGCCCGCCCATGTTTGTCCATTGCTGCCATTGCACCGTGTGCCAACGGCACTCCGGCACCGCCTTTGCGATGAACGCGGTGATCGAATCCGACCGCGTGCAGCGCCTGCGGGGCGAGGTGCGCCGCCATCCCGCGGACAAGAACGCCAATGATGGCGAGACCGTCGTGGTCGTGCGTTGCGCGGCCTGCCTCGGCCTGCTGTGGAGCCATCACCCGGGTTACGGCGAAACGGTGGCGCTGATCTACGCGGGCACGCTGGACCGCGCCGCCGACTTCCCGCCTGGTGCGCATTGCTTCGTGCGTTCCAGGCACCCATGGGTGGGCATACCGGACGACGTGCCGGCGGCCGAAGCGTTCTACGACATGGACGCCTGCTGGCCCCTGGCCGCCAGGCAGCGCCTGGACGTCGCGTTGGCCGGCAGCCCGCGCAAGCCCTGGACGCCCAAGGGCTGAGAACCCGCCGCCGCGGCGCGCGGCGCATAGCCGCAACAAACGCTTGCGCGCCGCGCATCGGCCCTGCCCGCCATTCTCGCGGGCTTAGGGATTTCCCCCGTTTTTGCCGAAAAAAGCGCCTGTTTGGCGCATTGCCCGTGCGCCTGAAAGGTGAACGGAAGTTTGAATTCCTAGACTTCCGCGTTCATTCAAAAGTCAGCTTTTGTTCAGAACGTAGTCAGGCAAAAGCACAACAACGGGAGGACTACAGATGCAATCCAAACGCAGCGCCGCGCGGCGCGAGGTCTGGGCAGCCGGCACGATGATCGTGCTGGGCCTGGGCGCCATCGCGCAGGCATCCACCTACAACATCGGCAGCCTGGCGCGCATGGGGCCGGGGATGTTCCCCGCGATCCTGGGCGTGCTGCTGGTGCTGTTGGGCCTGATGATCGCGCGCATGGCGGCGGCGCCCGCGGCACCCGATGAGGACGCCGAAGACGAGCCCCCGCCCGACTGGCGCGGCTGGGGCTGCATCATCGGCGGACTCATGACCTTCATCCTGCTGGGCAAGTATGGCGGCCTGGTGCCCGCGACCTTTGCGCTGGTCTTCATTTCCGCGATGGGCGACCGCCAGCACACGCCGCGCAGCGCGGCGCTGCTGGCCGCCGGCGTAACCGTGCTGGGCGTCGCCGTTTTCTCCTGGGCGCTGCAACTGCAGTTTCCGCTGTTCCGCTGGGGCTGATCGATGGAAATCTTCAACAACCTGATGCACGGGTTCTCCGTCGCCTTCGCGCTGGACAACCTCATGTGGGCCGTATTCGGCGTGTTCATGGGCAACCTTATCGGCGTGCTGCCGGGCATGGGCGTGCTGGCCGCGATCTCCATCCTGCTGCCGCTGACCTACACCATGACGCCCACGGCGGCGCTGGTGATGCTGTCGGGCATCTACTACGGGTCGCAGTACGGCGGCGGGATTACCTCCATCATGCTGAACCTGCCCGGCACCGCGTCGCACGCGGTGGCCTGCCTGGACGGCAATCCGCTGGCGCGCAACGGCAAGGCCGGCTCGGCGCTGTTCATGCTGATGTTCTCGTCGTTCTGCGGCGCGTCGGTCGGCATTCTGGCGATGATCCTGTTCTCCCCTATGCTGGTGGACGTGGCCTTCAAGTTCGGCCCCGCCGAGTACTTCTCCATGATGATGCTGGGCCTGCTGGCCGGCGCCACCTTGGCCAAGGGATCGGCGATCAAGGGCGTGGCGATGGTGGTGGTGGGTCTGCTGCTGGGCGTGGTGGGCACCGACGTCAACACCGGCACGATGCGCTTTCACTTCGGCATCCTGGAGTTGTCCGACGGCCTGCAGATCGTGGCGCTGGCCATGGGTCTGTTCGGCGTGGCGGACTTCCTGAAGAACATCAACCGCATCGGCGGCGACGCCAAGGTGACCACCGCCAAGATCAGCATGAAGTCGATGCGGCCCGAGGCCGGCGACATCAAGCAGTCGCGCGGCGCGCTGGTGCGCGGCACGGCCATCGGCGCGGCTTTTGGCATCCTGCCCGGCACCGGTCCCACCATCGCCTCGTTCATTTCGTATGCGACGGAAAAGAAGGTGGCGCGCGAGCCGCGCCGCTTCGGCCGCGGCGCCATCGAGGGCATCGCCGGACCGGAAGCGGCCACCAGCGCGTCGACCCAGACCAGCTTCATTCCCACCATGAGCCTGGGCATCCCCGGCGATCCGGTGATGGCGCTGATGCTGGGCGCGCTGATCATCCACGGCATCCAGCCGGGACCGCAGATGATGGTGGAGCACGCCGACATGTTCTGGGGGCTGATCGCCAGCTTCTGGGTGGGCAACGTGCTGTTGCTGCTCTTGAACCTGCCGCTGATCGGCATGTGGGTGCGGCTCCTGACGGTGCCGTTCCGCTACCTGTTCCCGGCGGCGCTGTTCTTTGTCTGCGTGGGCGTCTACAGCACCAACAACAATCTGTTCGACGTGGCCATGGTGACCTTGTTCGGCGCTGCGGGCTACGCGCTGATCCGCATGCGCTTCGAACCCGCGCCGCTGTTGCTGGGCTTCGTGCTCGGCCCCATGGTGGAAGAGAACTTCCGCCGCGCCCTGCTGCTGTCGCGCGGCGACCTGACGATCTTCGTCTCGCGGCCCATCAGCCTGGGCTTCGTGGTGGCGTGCGTGGGCTTGATTGCGCTGCTGGTGGTGTCGGCCATGCGCCAACGCAAGCAGCGCGCGGGCCTGGCGCAAGCGGAGTCTTCCGCCTGAAGCCTGCGGCTGCGTGGCAACGGGCCGGCTCTTGCGGGGCCGGTCCGCATGCGCTTCAGGCGTCGGGCGCGGCCAGCGGGCCGGCGGAGTGGCCGTCGATATGGCCCAGCGTGCGGCCGGGATCGAGGCGGTCGCGCACGCGCTGCTTCAGTTCCTTGGCCGAGGGGAAGCCGCCATCGCTCTTGCGGTCCCAGATCAGGTCGCCGTTGTAGGTGACCTGGAAGATCCCGCCGGTGCCAGGCTGCAGCACGACCTCGCCCAGATCGGTCGAAAACGTGGACAGGAGTTCCTGGGCCATCCAGCCGGCGCGCAGCAGCCACTGGCACTGCGTGCAGTAATGGATGACGATGCGGGGACGCAGGGCGGGTGTGTTCATAGCTGGAAGATTCTACGCCGGTTCATGGATAATATCGGGTTTTCCCGGGTCCGCAATGGACCCCGAGCCTGCCATGAAGTCTGCATTATCCCCTCGCGGCCAACGCTGGCTGATCGGTCTCCTGATGGGACTGGTCACGCTTACGCCCATGGGCATCGATATCTATCTGCCCTCCTTGCCCGTCATGGCGCAGGATTACGGCCAGCCAGTCACCGCGCTGCAAGCCAGCATCACCCTCTTCATCTTCGCCGTGGGCGTGGGCCAGGTGCTGATCGGTCCGCTGGCCGACCGCTATGGCCGGCGGCCCGTGGCGCTGGGCGGCGCGCTGGCCTATCTGCTGGGCTCGGCGCTGGGCGCCGCGGCCACGTCGCTGGACGTGTTCTATGTTGCCCGCGTGATCCAGGGGCTGGGCGCGTGCTCGGCCTCGCTGGTCGCCTTTGCCGCGGTCCGTGATTGCTTCAGCCCCGCAGTCGGCGCGCGCGTCTACAGCTATTTGAACGGCGCCTTGTGCACCGTGCCTGCGCTGGCGCCCATGGTGGGCGGCGCGCTGGCCGTGCACGCGGGCTGGCGCAGCACCTTCGTCTTCATGGTGCTGTTCGCCTTGACCCTTGCGGGATTCCTGGCGATCCGCTTCGAGGAAACCCGCGCCGCGCCGCCCAAGCCCCACGGCGCGCTCTACAGCCTGCGCCGCTATGCGCCGATCGCGGCCAGCGGCCGCTTTCTGTATTTCGCGGCGTTCGGCATGGCCGGCATGGCGATGATCCTGGTGTTCGTGTCCGCCGCGCCGGTAGTGCTGGTGCAGCAACTGGGCTATTCCGAACTGGGCTTCTCCGCCTGGTTCGGCGGCAACGCGGCGATCAATATCGGCGCCTTCTTCCTGGCCCCTGCCTTCATCGCGCGCTTTGGCCGCCACACCATGGTGCGCGTGGGCATGGCCGCCCTGCTTGCGGCCGCCGCCATGCACCTGGCCGCGTGGCTGTGGCTGCCCCTGTCGGCCTGGGTCTTCATGTTGCCGGTGGCGGTGTTGACCGTGGGCTTTTCGCTGGCGCTGGGGTCCGGGCTGAGCCTGGCGCTGGAGCCCTTCGCCGAGCGCGCCGGCACCGCGGCCGCGGTCTATGGCCTGTTCCAGATGAGCGGATCGGCCGTCATCGCCACTCTCCTGCTGGACAGCGGCATGGCGCCGCAAGCGGCGATGGCGCTGATCGGCGCGGTCATCGTCGGGCCGCTGCTGTTCCTGTCGCCGGGCATGGCGCGGCGTCTGGCGGCGGGCTGACGCCGATCGGCGTATGCCTCTACTATCCAGGGATAGCCCACCCTGGAGACGACATGAACAACGAAGCAGCGGCGCAAGAGCCGATCCTGGCGCGCCACGCCGAAGACGGCGTGGTGACGCTGCGCCTGAACCGCCCCGGGCAGTTCAACGCGCTGTCCGAAGGCCTGCTGGCCGCGCTGCAAGCGGAGATCGACGCGCTGTCGCGCGATGCCGGCGTGCGCTGCGTGGTGCTCGAATCCAGCGGCCGGGCGTTCTGCGCCGGCCACGACCTGCGCGAAATGCGCAGCCAGCCCTCGCTGGATTACTACCGCGACCTCTTCAGGAAATGCAGCGCCGTGATGCAGGGTTTGCAGGCCTTGCCGGTGCCGGTGATCGCCAAGGTGCACGGCATCGCCACCGCGGCAGGCTGCCAGCTGGTGGCCAGCTGCGACCTGGCCGTGGCGGCCGACACGGCGAAGTTCGCGGTATCCGGCATCAACGTCGGCCTGTTCTGCTCCACGCCCGCCGTCGCGCTCAGCCGCAATGTATCGGCCAAGCGCGCCTTTGAAATGCTGGTGACGGCGCGCTTCATCGATGCCGGCCAGGCCAGGGATTGGGGCCTGATCAACGACGCCGTGCCCGAGGCGCAGCTGGACCAGCGCGTGCGCGCGCTGGTCGACGACATCCTGGCCAAGAGTCCTGCTGCCATCCGTTACGGCAAGCGCATGTTCTACAAGCAGCGGCAGATGGCGCTGGCGGATGCCTATGACTACGCGGGCGACGTGATGGCGCGCAACATGATGGAAGCCGACGCCTGCGAAGGCATAGACGCCTTCCTGCAAAAACGCCCGCCGCGCTGGCAGTCCTGATTCAACGCCGCGGGGTTGTCTTGGGGCGGCTGCGCTAGGCCAACGCCCAGCCGCCGGCCGCGGCCAGCAGCACCACCCAGACGGGCGACCAGCGCGCATAGACCAGCAGGCCGAACAGCAGCAAGGCCAGCCCGAAGTCCGCGCGGTCGCGGATGGCGCTGATCCAGACCGGGTCGTACAGCGCCGACAGCAGGATGCCCACGACGCTCGCGTTCACGCCCGCGATCAGGTTGCGCACGCCCGCGCGCCGCCGCAGGCTTTCCCAGAACGGCAGCGCAGCCGCCACCAGCAAGGCGCCTGGCAGGAAGATGGCCGCCAGCAACACCAGTCCGCCAGCCCAGCCCGACAAGGGACCGGACGACATCGCGCCCAGGAAGGCGGCAAAAGCGAATAGCGGCCCCGGCATGGCTTGCGCCGCGCCGTAGCCTGCCAGGAAATCGGCGTTGGAAACCATGCCGCCGGCCACCGAGGCGGATTCCAGCAAGGGCAGCACCACGTGGCCGCCGCCAAACACCAGCGCGCCCGCGCGGTAGAAGCCCGACAGCTGCTGCGCCAGCGGCATGCCGCTGATCGCCGCCCAAGCCGGCAAGGCCGCCAACAGCAGCACGAACAGCGCCAATGCCGTGTATCCAGCGCGGCGCGAGATCTTCAGCGGCTGCACCGCCAGGGCCGGACGCGGCGGTACCTGCAGCGCGGCCATGCCGGCGATGGCGCCCAGCAGGATCGCGCTCAATTGCCCCAGGGTCGTCGGCATCAGGATGGTGATGAGCGCCGCAGCCACCGCCAGCCCCGCCCGCTCGCGGTCGGGACAGAGCGAGCGGCCCATGCCCCAGACCGCCTGCGCGATGATGGCCACCGCCGCGATCTTCAGTCCATGGATGGCGCCCGACGCGGACAGCCAGCCGAACTGCGCCAGGCCCAGCGCGAAGAGAATCAGCGCGACCGCCGTGGGCAGCGTGAACGCCACCCAGGCCGCCAGCATGCCGGCCCATCCGGCGCGCTTCAGGCCTATCGCCATGCCGACCTGGCTGCTGGCCGGCCCCGGCAGGAACTGGCACAGCGCCACCAGGTCGGAATACGCGTAGTCGTCCAGCCAGCGCCGGCGCTCCACGAATTCCGTGCGGAAGTACGCCAGATGCGCCACCGGCCCGCCGAACGACGTCAGCCCCAGGCGCAGGAAAACCAGGAAGACTTCCAGACAGGAGCCCTGGCCGGGCTGCTCGCGCGTGGCGGTGGCGGGCTTGCTGGCGACATGTTCGTCTTGGTGGGGAGGCAGCGGCGGCATGGGATTCGGCTTCATCGGCAGGCGGGGCATGAGGGTCCTGCCCCCGCCCCATGCTTATAGCCGGGCGCCGCGGCAGATTCAACCGCCTGAACGGGCCGGGCCATATGGCGGGTTTACCTCGCCCGCGCAGCCGCTACAAACAACTTTACAAATACCGTACAAATATCGGCGGACTGCCCGGCGGTATGCCTCTAGCATCGCGAGTCCTCATCCGGCCGTATCCCACATGTTCAAGTTCGCGATCCGCATCTTTGTCGTCGCCGCCATCGGTTATGTCGCGGGGTCGCAATTGGTGGAACGCAGCCTGATGTATCTGCTGGATTCGGTCAGCGCGGATCTGTCGTACCAGGCCGTCCGGGGACAGATGCATGTGCTGCGCAAGGAACTCGATGGCATTGCCCCGGTTGCGCGCGCCGAACACCTGCGCGACGACATCCAGCCGCTCTATGGACTGGGCCTGAGCCTGCTCTCCGACGAGAAGGTCACTCCCAGCGAATCGGAGCAGCGGCAACTGGCCGCGCTCGGCATGATCATGCGCGACGAGTACAACGTTTACCTCGTCCCATTGTCCGGCGAGCCCAGACAGTGGCTGGAAGTCCGCCTGCCGCGCGCGCCGGTGCTGGAGCGGTGGGTCACCGTCGGCGTCTGGGCCGCGCTAAGCCTGATCGTCGGCATCATCCTGCTGCTGCTCTGGGCGCTGCCCCTGTGGCGCGATCTGGACCGGCTGCGCAACGCCACGCTGCGCATGGGCCAGGGCGAACTCGGCGTGCGGGTGCGGCTGTCGCGGCTGGCCGGCATGCGGCACGTGGGCGAGAGCTTCAATCAGATGGCCGAGCGCATTTCGGCGCTGGTCGAAAACCAGCGCAGCCTGACCAACGCGGTCTCGCACGAATTGCGCACGCCGCTGGCGCGCCTGTCCTTCGAGGTCGCCCTGCTGGGCCAGGACCAGCACCAGCCCAAGCGGCATCAGATACTGCGCGACATGCAGGCCGACATCTGCGAACTGGAAACGCTGGTGGCCGAACTGCTGGTCTATGCGCGGCTGGAGCGTCCCAGCGACGACTCCGTCAGGCTGGAAACCGTGGACACCTGCGACTGGCTGGGCGAAGCGCTGGCCCAGGTGGCGCACCAGGCCGAGGCGCGTGCGATCCAGTGCCATGTGCATCGCGACTACCCGCCGCGCGTGCGGCTGCATCCGCGCTACATGAGCCGGGCCTTGCTGAACCTGGTGCAAAACGCTGTGCGCTATGCCAGCCGTCACGTGGAGGTCAAGCTCACCCAGTGTCCGGCGGGCGGCTTCGAGCTGATCGTGGACGACGATGGCGGCGGCATCGCGCCGGCCGACCGCGCGCGGGTGTTCGAACCCTTCATCCGCCTGGACGAAAGCCGGGACCGCGGCACCGGCGGCGCCGGCCTGGGCCTGGCCATCGTCTGGCGGGTAGCCGCCAGCCACGGCGGCGGCATCGAAATCCACGACAGCCCCCTGGGCGGCGCCCGCTTCGTGCTGCGCTGGCCGGCCTGAGCATGGCCCAGGCGAAAACTGCATTTATGGCACTACCTTCCTGGGCCAAACCGCAGCATCCTGTCAGCACGAGATTCTGCTCGGCAACACGCATCGAAAAGGTAGGAACATGAGCCAGCGTTTGAATTATTTCCAGGTGTCCGAGGAACAGTCCAGGAAGTACCTGGAATTCAGCATGTCGCTGAAGAAGACCCCCATCGTGCAAGAGGTCGGCGAACTGGTGGATATCCGCGCCTCGCAGATCAACGGCTGCGGCTTCTGCCTGGACATGCACGTCAAGCAGGCCCGCATCGCCGGCGAGCGCGAGCTGCGCCTGCATCACATCGCCATCTGGCGCGAGTCCACGCTGTTCTCGCCGCGCGAGCGCGCGGCGCTGGCCTGGACCGAGGCGGTTACCACCCTGTCGGCGCAGGGCGTATCGGATGCGGTCTATGACGAGGCGCGCGCGCAGCTTTCTGAGAAGGAGATCTCGGACCTCACCCTGCTGGTGGTCGGGATCAACGGCTGGAACCGGCTGAACGTGGCGTTCCGCACCGTGCCGGGTTCGGCCGATGCGGCCTACGGCCTGGACAAGTCCGGGCTGAACTAAGGCTGCATCAGCTGCAATATGCGCAGGCCCAGTTCGCGGGCCTGCGCCTGCGTGGCGATATTGGTGAAGCTGAGCAGCAGCGCGGATTGCGGCTGCGGCGCGGCGCACCAGCGCGACAGCGCGCCCGCATACATGCCCTGCTCTTCCATCCGCCCGGCCAACGCCACGTCGCTCTGGCCGGGTTCCAGACGCGCCACCAGATGCATGCCGCCGGGCTGCGGTTCGATCCGCAGGCGCTGCCCCAGCGCATCATGCAGGCCCGCCACCGCCGCCGCGCGCCGTTCCGCGTACAGCTTGCGCATGCGCTGGATGTGGCGGGCGAAATGGCCTTCGGCCATGAAGGCGCTAAATATCGCCTGGGTCAGGCCCGGCGCGGCGCCCGCCTGCAGGCGCGCCGATAGCGCGAAGCGCGCGGCCTGCGCCTCGGGCACCACCAGATAGGCCAGCCGCAGGCCGGGAAACAGCACCTTGCTGAAGGTGCCCGCGTACAGCACCCGCCCCTGCGTATCCAGGCTCTTCAGGGCAGGCAGCGGGCGGCCGACGTAGCGGTATTCGCCGTCGTAATCGTCTTCCACGATCCAGGCTCCGCAACGCTCGGCCCAGTCCAGCAGCGCCTGCCGGCGCGGCAATGACAAGGACATGCTCAAGGGGCTTTGATGGGCAGGCGTCACCACCGCGCCGCGCGCCCGTCCCGCCCGCTCGATGCCGGCGCCGACCATGATGCCGTCCTGGTCCACCGGCACAGGTACGGGTTTCAAGCGCGCCTGCTCCAGTAGCGCGCGGGTCGGGGGATAGCCTGGATCTTCCATCCAGACCTGGTCGCCGGCTTCGAACAGCGTCTGCAGGATCAGCGCCATCGTACTGTTGTAGCCGGCCGTGATGAACACCTGCGAGGGCTGGCAATGGATGCCGCGCGCGACCTGCAGATAGGCGGCGGTCGCGCCGCGCAGGGCCGGCAGGCCGCCATGGGGCGGATAGGCCAGGTCCGTGGCCTGCAGGCCGCGCAACTGCCTCGCGCCCAGGCGGGCCCAGAGCTTGCGGGGAAATTCATCCAGCGCCGGCAGGCCCATCTGGAACGGCCGCAAGCCCGAAGGCTCGCGCCAGCCCGGGCCGTCGCCGGGCGTCTCGGGCGGAATGGCCACGGCGGGCGGCGGCGCGTGCTGGGGCTGCAGGTCGGGCGCCACCACCGTGCCGGCCTGGCCGCGCGCCTGGATATAGCCTTCCGATGCCAGCAGCGAATACGCGACCTCCACCGTGCCGCGCGCCACGCCCATTTCCTTGGCCAGCGCCCGCGCCGACGGAATGCGGTCGCCCGGCTTGAGCGTGCCCTGCGCGATGGCGCCGCGAAAGCGCTCATAGACTTGGCGGTACAGGGGCTCGGCGCCGTCCGGCGGCGCCGGCGGGTCCTGTGGCTGCGGGCTGATCATGGCATAGTCCAGAATTCAATTTATGGCCCTTCTAATTATGGCATGCGGCTCCTAACATGACTGCACATGAACCCTGACACCGCTAGTGCATCCATGACCGAAGCCACCATGCAACACATCGAAAGCCCGCAGGATCTGCGGGCCTGCCTGCCGCTCATGCGCGAACTCAGGCCTCATCTGAAGGAAGACGCCGATTTCATCGAGCGCGTGAGCCGCATGCGCGCCGATGGCTACCGGCTGCTGGCCGCCATGGACCAGGGCCAAGCCGTCGCGCTGGCCGGCTACCGCCTGCAGGAAAACCTGATCTACGGCCGCTTTCTGTATGTGGACGACCTGGTGGTGGCCAACGGCCGCCGCGGCGAACGCTGGGGCGCCCGGCTGCTGCAAGCCCTGGACGCCGCCGCTCGCGACAACGGCTGCGCCCGCCTGGTGCTCGACACCGGCCTGGGCAACGCCCTGGCCCAGCGCTTCTACTTCCGCGCCGGTCTCTTGACCAGCGCCATCCGATTCAGCAAATCCCTGGAAACTTCCGCGTCATGAATATCCTGCGCATCATCTGCAGCCCGCGCGGCCGCGCCTCCGAAAGCTATCGCCTGTCGCAAGCCATCGTCGACCAGCTCACCGCCGCCGCCCCGGGCGCGGCCGTGATCGATGTGGACGCGACTGCCCTGCCCTTGGTCGACTCCGACTATGCGGCCGCGCTGAGCGCGCGCCAGGACCCCACGGACGGACGCGAGAATCGCGGCGCGCTGGGCCGCTCATCCGAACTGATCCAGTCCCTGCAGGCCGCCACCCATGTCGTCATCGCGACCCCGATGCACAACTTCACCGTGCCGGCATCGTTGAAAACCTGGATCGACCACGTGGTGCGGGTGCGCAGCACCTTCCAGATCACGGCCCGCGGCAAGGAAGGCAGCCTGGAGGACCGCCCGGTATACGTGGCGATCTCCTCGGGCGGCGACTTCGGCCGCGACGGGCAGAGCCAGCCGGACTTCCTTACGCCGTATCTGCAGCACGTGCTGGGTACGATGGGGCTGAAGAACGTGACCTTCTTCTCGGTGCAAGGCACCGCACGCGGCGCGGACGCGTTGCAGGCGGCCCGCGCGCAGGCGCAATCGGAGGTCGTCGCGCATCCGTTCGCGGCCGGATTGCATCCGGAGTTCGCGGCAGCTTGATCGCGCCGGGCTGGTGCCCGCGCATCATGGCGCGCGCACCAAGCCGCCTCATGCTTAGGAATAGCGCCGGCGCCCGGCCCGCGTCCGCAAGAAGTATTAGGCAATCGGGCTGCGTTGACACCCCCAAATAGCCGGCACTACGCTCTTGGCCAGAACCCTCTCGCCTGACCAGACTACGCCGTACATCCTCATTCGGGCATGAGTGCAGGAGGCGTGCAATGACACTGACCAGTCCCGGCATTTTCCTGGCCGCCGCGCTCGCGCTGTGGATCCTCGCCGCGCCGCGCGCCGAGGCGGCCTGCGCTGACAAGAAGATCCTGTCCATGGCCAACGACGGCCGCACGGTCAATGCCATCGCCAAGGCCTGCGGCATGCCGGCGGCCAAGGTCCGGGGCGTGATCGAGCGCGCCGATGCCGCCGACGACGCGCCGCCGCCCGCACCAACGCCCAAGGCCAAGGCCGAACGCGCCGCCGCGCCGGAGCCGCCTCGGAAGCTGCCTTCGGGCGCCGGACTGGCGCAATGCGATTGCCAGGGCATGGTGCCTTATGGAGAACGGGCGCCGGACCTGCGCTGCCAGAGCGGCATGTCGATGGCGACGCCCTGCGCGGGCTACTGCTCGCCCCATGGGGTCGCGCCATGGCGGCGCATATGTAGTTGAGACCCGCGGTCAGCGCCCGCCGTCAAGACTCGCACAGCCACACCCTACTGCCTGGCGCTCGGCATGAACCAGCGGTAGTAGGCGTTGTCGCCGTCGTCGCGCGCCAGCTTGTTCATTTCCCTGCCCCAGGTTTCACGATCCCCCACATAGGCCGCCAGCGAAGCCCGGTAGAACGTGTCCAGCCGCGCCCGCTCCAGCTGCATGTCGGCGCGCAGCGCGTCGGACGCGCCGACCAGCGGCGGTTCGCTGCGCAAGGCCAGCAGCGCGGGCAGGACGCGCGCCACTTCGCGCGGCCGGACCCAGGTCGCGTACTCGATGCCGGGGCGGTCGTCGGTCACGGCCGGGGTATCGCCGGCAAAGCGCGCCAGGCCGTCCCGGTCTGTGACCCAGGTGGACAACAAGGCCGCGGCCGATGGTACGCCCACTGCCCGCAACGCGGCGGCGGTATCGGGCTGGGCGTAGCGCGCCTGGATGCGGGCCGCGTCCAGCGTCAGCGGCTGCATCGAGCCCAACAGCAGCATTTCATGCAGTTCGCTGGTCCAGAGCTGGGCATGCGGAAAGACCTGGATGAAGCTGGCGATGAGCGCGCGGGTGTCGTCCTCGTTCTGCGTGGGCAGCGGCAGCCATTGCGCCACGATGCCTTGCGGCGCGAGCCGGCTTGCGGCCAGTTGGTAGAAGTCGCGGGAATACAGATTCACCACGCCCGCGGCCGAGGGTGGCGGCGGCTCCAGCGTAATCAGGTCCCAGCGTTCGGCGCTGGCCTGCAGCTCGCGGCGTCCGTCGCGCAGCCGTTTGTCCAGGCCCGGATCGGTGGCGGCCTGGAACGTGCCCTGGAAGTGCGGCGCGGCGCGCAGCACGGCCGGCAGCAGCTCGGCGACCGCGCGCTTTTCCAGCCCGCGGTACTGCGACAAGGCGCCGGCCGTGATGCCGGTGCCATAGCCCACCACCAGCGCGGACCTGGGTTCGCCCGCATGCACGATCAAGGGCAGCAGCGCCTGCAGCCGCATGTATCGCAGCGAAGGCATGGCGTCGCCCGAGTTCGATACGCCCTGGATGTAGAGCCGGTGGAAGCGATTGCCGTTGCCGGCGCGCTCGACCACGGCCACCGTGCCGCCATGGCTTTCCTCGTAGAACACCAGGCCCGCGCCGCTCGCCCCGGGCAGTAGCCGCGCAAACTGGTCTGCCGGCAGCATGGCGACCACCGCCAGCGTGGCGAGGCCCGCGATGCCGGTGGCCCAGCCGGTGGCGGCGCGGCCATCCGACCTTCCGCGCCAGGCCGCCACGGCGCCCACCGCCGCCGCGATGGCCGCCAGCACGCTCAGCGTGCGCACCAGCCCCAGGGCGGGCAACAGCAGGAATCCCGTCAACAAGGTGCCCGCGATGCCGCCCAGCGTGTTGCCGGCGAGTACGGCGCCGGCTTCCCGCCCCACCTGCCGATCGCCCACCGCGATGCGCAGCACGGCGGGAAACGCCGCGCCCAGCAGCAGCGTGGGCGCCAGCACCAGGCTGGCCGCCGCCACGGCGAAGCGCGCGCACATGCCCGCGAAGCCGCTGCCCGTCCATTGGTAGACCGCCGCTTCCGCCTGTGTCTGGGCCACGATCAGCCATTTGCCCAGCATGGCCACCTCCAGCACCGCGAGCAGGCCTGCGCCAGCGATCAGGAAACCGAACACCGGCCAGGGATTGCCCACACGATGGGCCCAGCGCGCATAAAGCGCGGCGCCGATGGCCAGCCCGGCCAGATAGGTGGCCAGCACGATGGCGAAGGTGAAGGCGCGCGTGCTCATGAACGGCACGATCATCTGCGACCAGATCACTTCGTAGCCCAGCGCCACAGCGCCAGCCACCGCATACAGCGCCACGGCCAGGCGCGCCTCGCCCGACAAGGGCGCCGCAGCGGACTGCGGACTGACGGCGGGAGCCGCGCTGTCGCCCGCCCTGCGGTCCAGCATCCAGGCGCCCAGCGCCGCCAGCAGGTTCAGCGAGGCCGCGGCCAGCGCCGCGCCCTGCACGCCGAAGCGCGGAATCAGGAAGAATGCGGGCAGCAAGGCGCCCAGGATGGCGCCGCAGGTATTCGCGGCGTACATCGCGCCGCCGGAGCGGCTTACGTCCGCGCCCTGCTGCCGGCTTACGGCGCGCAGCAGCACCGGCAAGGTGCCGCCCATCAAGAAGGCGGGGATGGCCAGCAGCAGCCCCACCGCCAGCCAGGCCGCCAGGCTGCTATGGGCCTCGACCGCGACGAAGGCGGCGGCGCTGCGCGCCAGCAGCCACGTCACCGCGACGCAGGACAGCGCCACGGCTGCTTCCAGCTTGGCGTAGAAGCGTACCGGGCGCCGCAGATGGTCCGCCTTGCGGCCCAATAGCCAGCCGCCCAGCGCCAGGCCCAGGAAGAATGCGCTGACCGCGCCCGCGATGGCGCTGACCTCCACGCCTACCACCAGCGACAACTGCTTGATCCACAGCACCTGGAACACCAGGGCCGCCGTTCCGGACAGGAACAGCAGCGCGGCCGGCCGGACCGCCGTCAGGGCGGGTCCTTGCGCCGCCTTGTCGTCCACATCATGTCCCTGCATCGCCGCCTCGCTTGCCCCCATGCCCATCATGCTGCTCCTTCGCGTTGCCGGGCGGCGTGACAGGCGCCGCCCGGTACCGTCCCGGCTTGCGCCGGGCGCAGTTACTTCGCCTTTTGCTTATCAAGCTGCTGGAAGTGTTCTTCCATGGCCTTGTTGACCTTCTCCTGAACTTGATCCACGCTGAACGTAGCGGGACGCTGGCTCGGCGGATACTTGAGGAACGTATCCAGGAACGCGGTGGCCTTCATGGTGGCGATGGCGGTCAGATAGGCGTTCTTGGCCAGCCAATCGTTGTACTGGTCCGACGTAATGTCGGCGCGCTCGTACGGGTCCATGCGCAGGTTGAAGATCTTCGGCAAGCGCAGGCAGACGAATGGGTCCTGCCAGATGTTGAGATTGCCGGGAGCCCGCTGCTCGCAGAACACCGCCTTCCAGTCGCCAAACCTCGCCCCGACCAGTACGCCGTCGTCATTGAAGTAGAAGAACTCGTCGCGCGCACTCTTGTCCTGCTTGCCGGTCAGATAGCCCAGCTGGTCGTAGCCGTCCAGATGCACCTTGAACTTGGTGCCGCCGGCCTGCGGCGCCCAGCCATCCAGCAGCCGTTCCTTGATGGTGGTGTCGCCCGTGGCCGCCATCAGGGTCGGGAACCAGTCCATGCCGGATACGATGCCGCGCTTGATTTCCCCGGCGGGGATCTTGCCCGGCCAACGCACCATGGCGGGCACGCGGAACGCACCTTCCCAGTTGGAGTCCTTCTCGCTGCGGAATGGCGTGGTGGCGGCGTCCGGCCAGGTGAAGGCATTGGGGCCGTTGTCGGTGGTATAGACGACGATGGTGTTGTCGGCGATGCCCATGTCGTCCAGCTTCTTCAGCAGCTTGCCCACGTCCTGGTCATGCTCCCACATGCCGTCGGCGTAGTCATTGCCGGGCATGCCGCTCTTGCCCTTGTGTTCGGGCCGGATATGCGTATAGATGTGCATGCGCGTGGTGTTCATCCACACGAAGAACGGCTTGTCTTCCTTGCCGTGCTTGTCGATGTAGTCGATCGCCGCGCCCACGGTCTCGTCGTCGATGGTTTCCATGCGCTTGGTGGTGAGCGCCCCGGTATCCTGCACCTTGCCGTCGGCCGTGGCCTTGATCACGCCGCGCGGAGAAAAGTTCTTCACGTAGGGATCGTTGGGGTCCTTGGGCCAGTACGGGCGTTCAGGCTCTTCTTCGGCGTTCAAGTGATAGAGGTTGCCGAAGAATTCGTCGAAGCCGTGGCGTGTCGGCAGGTACTCGTCACGGTCGCCCAGGTGGTTCTTGCCGAACTGGGCGGTGTTGTAGCCCTGCGACTTCAAGGCCTCGGCGATGGTGATGTCGCCCTTTTGCAGGCCGACTGTCGCGCCCGGCATGCCCACCTTGGACAGGCCGGTGCGCAGCGGCGACTGTCCCGTGATGAAGGACGAGCGACCTGCCGTGCAGCTGTTCTCGGCGTAGTAGTCCGTGAACAGGACGCCCTCCTTGGCGATCCGGTCGATGTTCGGCGTGGTGTATCCGACCACGCCATGCGTGTAGGCGCTGATGTTCGCCTGTCCGATGTCGTCGCCGAAGATCACCAGGATGTTCGGCTTCTTGCCCGATGCCGCCGCCTGGCCCTGATTGGCCGCCGGAGGCTGGGTCTGCGCTTGCGCGCCTGCCAGTGCCGTAAGGCCTGCTGCGGCGAAGAGCGCCGCGCTCAACAGTTTTCTTGCGTTCATCGCTTTCTCCTGACCCTTGCGGGCGGTTCCCAGTCACGTAAACGAATCACTGTGTTTCAAATGCGTATACCCTTCTCCACTCCTTTGCCATGTCCACGATTACCCAACCCTTTTGCTGCGCTTCATCCAGCGCACGGTCCAGTCTGCCGATCTTGGAATCCCGGTCGTAGGCCCATTCGCGCCGGGCGTCGGTGTGATGCACCAGGCCCGCGAAACGCTTGCCGCTGCCGGCCGCCGTCCATTGCAGCATCTGCAGGTCGCCGTCCGAATTGCCGAAGGCGAAAATGGGCTGGCGGCCGATGAACTTGTTGATGGCCACGGGCTTGCCCGGGCCGTCGTCGTTGAAGTCGAGCTTGGGCGTGCGCATCAGCACGGGCTTGCCGTCCTGCATCTGGAACTCGGTGACGAAGGTGGTGCCTATCACCTGCTCGGGCGGAATGCCGTAGACGTCCTGCGCCCAGGCCCGCATGAATTCCACTTCGCCGCCCGAGACGATGTAGGTCTTGAAGCCGTTGCCGCGCAGATAGTCCAGCAGCTCCAGCATCGGCGCATAGATCATGCTGGTGTAGGGCTGCTTGAAGCGCGGATGGCGGGCGGTCTTGATCCATTGCCGGACCTCCGCGCCGAAGGCCTGCGTCGTCATGTTGGCGTGGGTGGCGCCCACGATCTTCAGCAGCCCTTCGGTGCCCGAGGCGGCCAGCGCCTGGCGGTCGCCCTCGATCGCGGCCTTGTAGGGTTGCTCGGCCGCCCATTCGGGATGCTGGGGCGCCATGGCCTTGACCTGGTCCAGCGCGAAGATCAGCTGGAAGTACAAGGGCTGTTCGCTCCACAGCGTGCCGTCGTTGTCGAACACCGCGATGCGGTCGGCCGGCGCCACGTAGTCCGGGCTGCCTTCCGCGGTGACGGCTTGCACGAACCCAAGGATGGCCTGGCGCGAAGGCCCCTCGTTCCAGGACGGCAGCGGCGTCTGCGCGCGCGCCAGGCCGGCCAGCAACAACAGGAGCAGCAGCGCGAACCAGCGGCGGGCAAGCAAAGGCGTCGTCATGGGAGATCTCCGGGAAGTTCGCCGGGCGGCGTGTCCGCCAGTCCGCGCGACGACGCGGGCGGACGGGGATTCAGCGCAGGCAGGTCGGCCGTGCCGGCAGGCCGCGCCGCGGTGCGCAAGCTCCGACGCCAGCGCGGGAACATCTCGCGCAAGCCTTGCCAGCCCCGCGCCGCGTCCGGTTCGCGGCCATAGCAGGCCCGCAGGGCGTCGTCGCCCGATAGGCGCAGCGCCGGTTCCAGACTGGCCGTCCCCTGTGCCAGCGTGGCCGCGCCGCATGCGCAGCGCAGCCACGCGTATAGCGCGTCCATGCGCGGCTGGGGCTGCGCCAGCAGGCGGCGCAAGGTCATGGCCGCATAGGGTTCGGACGCGCGCCATTGTTCGCGCCGCGCCCGCAGTCCGGCCCGCATGCGGGCCAGCGTCCGCCGCAGCCAGGGCGCGCCCAGCCAGCAGGCCAGCGCCGCCAGCGCCACGCCCGCGGCCAACGCCAGCCATCCTCCCGGGATCCGCACCTGCACTTGCCGGCCCATGTCGCGCAGGTCCTGTTCGACCGAGAATGGCGCCTGGTAGGCGGCGCCCGCCTGCGCTTCGAAGCGTTGCGCCGGCAGCGTCACGCGCTCCTCCTTGTTGGCCGCGATGTTCCACCAGCGGATCTCGACCGCCGGCAGTTCGTAGGCGCCGCCGCGTTCGATCACATAGTCCAGGCGGTCGACGCGCTGTCCGCCGAGGAAGCCGCCGCGGCTGTCGGAGATCTGCGTCAACTGGGGCTCGGACGGGTACAGCTTCAGACCCGGAACTGCGGCTGCGGCGGCAGGCGGGATCAGCATGGCCTGCGCGCCCTGGGCCTGCACGGTGATGACGCGGCTGACGTGGTCGCCCACGGCGGGCGGCTCGGCCGAATAGCGGATCTGCTGGCTCGCCTGGACCGAGTTTGCCGCCAGGAGGCGGCCCGCAACTCCACCGGCTACCCCGCCCGGCGGTCCGGCGGCGCGCACCTCGAGCGGGCGCGTCTGCGCAACGAGGGGCGCCGTCGCCTGCCCCACCTGCGCGCTGACCTGGATGGCCGGCACGCGCAAGGCGCCCGCCGCCTCGGGACTGACCAGATAGGTGTAGCGCAGTCCGTTGTAGGCGACGCCGCCAATGGTGGCGCGGATGATGGTGGCCTGTCCCGACGGCCCCGACACCAGCGCGCCCGGAATGTCCAGGGCCGGCATCTGCGGGGGCTGGGTGAACCAGGTCGAAGTCAGCACGTCCACCTGCAGGATGGCGGTGGCGCCGGCCGTCAGGTCGCCGGGAGTCGCCATGCGCGCCTCGGCGTGCAGCTGCGGCCCGGCTTCCGCCTGCTGGGCGCGCGCCACGCCTGCGCACAGCCCCAGGTGCAGCAACAGCAGCAGGCCCAGGCAACGCAGCAGCGCGGCATGGCGGCGGATCATGGCTGTTTCCCCTGCGCCGGCGCGGCCTTGCGTGCGTCTTCGATGGCGAATTTCTGCTTCAGGAAGCCGGCCGGTGACAGGCTCAGGTTGCGCAGCCAGACCTCGTCGGACGCGGCTTGCGGCGTCTCGGTGCGCATCATCTTGCCCGCGCCTTTGTCGCTGTCCACGCGGGTCTCGTCCGGCTTCTCCGAATCGTCGTCCTGTTGCTCGCTTTCGGCGGCGGCGATCAATCTGGCGACCAGCTCGCGGTTTGCGCGCGCTTCGGGAAAATCCGGCCGCAGGCGCAGCGCCTGATCGTATGCCGCGAGCGCCGCTTCGTAGCTGCGCAGGCGGACCTGGGTATTGCCCAGATAGAAGTCGCCTTCGGGCGTGTCCAGTTTGGCGAATGCGGCCAGCGCCGCCTGGTAGTCGCCCGCGTCGTAGGCGGCTCGGCCTTTCCAGTAAGGATCGGCGTACAAGGCCGCGGCCTCGGCATAGCGCTTGTGTTCGTAGGCCCAGCGGCCCTGCTGGTCGGGCGTGAAGAAGGCGTCGGCCAGCGCGCCTGCTTCCGCGCGCGGCGCATGCAGCGCGGCCGTGACGGCGAGCAGCAGGCAGGCCGTCCAGTTGATGTTCCAGCCGCGCCGCAGCGCCAGCAATGCCAGCAGCGCCAGCGGCCAGCACAGCCAATAGCCCGCGTCCTTCCAGTGCAGCGGCTTGTCCGCGTCCTGCACCTCCTGGAAATGCCGCTCGGCATGCAGTGTTACCCAGTCCAGGTCGTCGTCGTTCAGGGTCAGGCTGCCCAGGGGCGCGCGGGCGGCTTGCGCCAGCTGTTTCAGCGCATCCTCGTCGAAACTGCCCAGCAAGGGCCGGCCTTGCGCGTCGATGCGCGGCTGGCCGCGGGCGTCGCGCACCACGCCGCCATCGCGCGTGCCCGCCGCCCACACCAGGACCTGGAAGGAATTGGCTCGCGCCAGGCGCTCGACCTCGGCCAGTTGGCGGGTGTCCGCGCCGTCCGTCACCAACAATAGGGTGCCGCCCGCCTCGCCCGATTGCAGCAGGCTGGCGGCCAGCGCGATCGCGCCCGCCGCGTCCTTGCCGGGCGCGGCGATGAGCCCGGTGGACAGGGCCTGCACGAACATGTCGGGCAAGGCGGGATCGTCGGTCGGCGGCAGCACCAGATGCGCCGAGCCGGCGTAGGCGATCAGGCCGGTCTTGGCGCCTGCGCGCCGCTTCAGCAGATCGCGCAGCTTGCGTTTGGCAGCCTCCAGCCGGCTGGGCGGCAGATCCGCTGCATCCATCGAAGGCGACAGGTCGACCGCCGCGATCAGGGGCGCCAGATTGTCCAGGAAGGCCGGGCGGTCCTGTTGCCACGTCGGTCCCGCGGCGGCGAGGCCGCCCAGCGCCAGCAAGGCGGCCAGTAATTGCACCGGCCGCGGTCCGCGGCTGCCTTGCGTGCGCACGGTCAGGTGTGGCAGCAGCGCCGGCGCAATGTTGCTGCGCCAGCCGAGCCGGCCGTCCTCGCCGCGCCGCCGCCAGAGCAGCAAGGCCGCGGCCACGACCGCCAGCAGCCACCAGGGGCGCAGGAAATGGAAGGCGCTCAGGTCGATTTCCATCCGCCCTCCTCCACGCCGCTCTTGCCCTGCGCCCCGGCGCCATGACGCCAACCGCGCAGCGCGGCGCCCAGGTGCCAGCCAGCCAGCAGCAACAGCGCCAGGCCCAGCGGCACCCAGAAGAAATCCTGCTTGGGCTGGTGGCGCAATTCGCGCACTTCATGCGGCGTGATGCGGTCCAGTTCGGCGTAGACCTGCCGCAGCGAGGCCTGGTCCTGCGCCGGGAAAAAGCGGCCGCCGGTCTTGGCGGCGATCGCGCGCAAGGCGTCGAAATCGACCTTCTCCTCGCCCTGCGCCTGCGGATCGCCTATGCCCACCGTATGCACGACGATGTGGCGCGCGGCCGCCATGGCCGCGGCGCGGTCCGGCGGCACGGCGCTGCCGGTGTCGTTGCCGTCGGTCAGCAGGATCAGGACCTGATCGTGTTCGCCGGCATGCTCGAACTGCTTGATCGCCACGCCGATGGCGTCGCCGATGGCGGTATTGGGACCAGCCATGCGCGTGCTTACCTGCCCCAGCAGCAGCTTGAGCGTGGCGTGGTCCTGGGTCAGCGGCGCCTGCGGATAGGCCGCGGTGCCGAACACGATCAGTCCAAGCCGGTCGTCCTTGCGGCGGTCGATGAAGTCGGCCACCACGGCCTTGACGCCGCTCAAGCGGTCCTCGCGGCGGCCGTTCGGCGCGACGAAGTCCTCGGTCTCCATCGATTGCGAGATATCGATGGCCAACAGCAGGTCGCGCACCGGCTGGCGGTGCTCCAGCGGCGGCTCGACTCGCTCTGGCCGCGCCAGCGCCAGGACCAGCAGCAGCCATACCAGCGCGTTCAAGGCCAGCTGCCAGCGGTCGCCGCGCACCCCGGGGCGCCGCGGCGTCTGGCCGGTGCTGCGCGCCACCGATTCAAAGAACGGAATCCGTACGGCGCTGCGCCGCTGCACATACGGCGGCAGATAGCGGTACGCCAGCCAGCCCAGCGGCAGCAGCGCCAGCAGCCACGGATATTCAAGCCGCCACATGATGACGCTCCATCCATTGCCGGCTGGCGGCGAACAAGGTCCGCACGCGCGCGGGGTCTATGGCCCGCAAGGTTTCGGGCGGCGCATAGGCAAGCGCCCTCAGCAGCACGGCGGCGTCGGGCGGAAACACGGCTGCGCCGCCATCCATGAAAGCGACCCACTCCGCGCCTTGCAGCGCGCCCACCCGGTTGCGGTCGGCGGCCGCCACCGACGACAGGCCGACGCGTTTGAGCAGGTCCGGCAAGGCCCGCGCGGCCAGCGGATCCGCCTGCGTTTCGCGCCGCAGCGCTTCCAGCATGCGCAGGCCCGCGCGGCGGTAGCCATTGCGCCGGTGGCGGCGCGCCATCCGCCACGCGGCCCATGCGGCCAGCGCCAGCGCCACTGCCAGCAGGACCAGCCAGCCCCAGGTCTGCGGCCAGTAGCTGACTGGCTCGGGCAGCGGCAGCTGCCGCAGCTGTTCGATGGACGGGGCGGCGTCGGCGTTCATGCCCGGCCCCGGGTTTGCGCAACACTGGCCTCGCGGCCGAGTTCGCGGCGCAACTGCGCCACGGTGTCGTCCGCCGTGTCGATGGACAGCAGCGGCACGCGGCTGCGGCGCAGCAAGTCGGCCACGTCCTGCAGGCGCCCGGAAAAGAACGCCGACAACGGCTCGCGCACCTGCTTGCGATCCGCCGCGACCTCGACCTGCAGCTCGCCCTGCGTCACCACCAGCCGGCCGCTCAAGGGAATGCGCAACGCCAGCGGGTCGTACACCAGCGTTGCGACCACGTCATTGTGCGCGGCCAGCGTGCGCAGCAGGCGCAAGGTAGCGCTGTCGGCGCCGGCAAAGTCGCTGATCAGGCAGACCAGGCAATCATGCGGCGCGTGCGCCAGCGCCCCTTGCAGCGCTTCGTTCAGCCGTCCGGATGCGTCCACGTCGGGCTGGTCCGCGCCCATGGACTGGCTGCGCCGCGCAATGGCCGCGAACAGCGCCTGGATGCGTTCGCGGCTGCGCAGCGGGCGCACGCTGTCGATGCCCGCATCGCTGAACACCAGGCCGCCCACGCGGTCTCCCGCCAGATAGGCCATCCAGGCGGACAGCGCCGCGACGCGCGCGGCCACCACCGACTTGAAGCTGCGCACCGAGCCGAAATACATGCCCATGCGCTGGTCCACCACCACCAGCGCCGGCCGGTCGCGTTCCTCGCTGTAGGTGCGCACATAGGGCTTGCCCAGCCGCTGCGAGGCGCGCCAGTCCAGCTGGCGCAGATCGTCGCCGGGCAGATAGCGGCGCAGTTCCTCGAAGTCCAGGCCGCGCCCGCGCAGGCGTGAGCCATGCTGGCCGGCCAGGATGCTGCGCACCGGCTGGCGGCTGAAGAACCCCAGGCCGCGCGCGGCGGGTTCCAGCGCCATCAGGTCCGTGATGCGGACCTGGACTTCAGGGGAAGGAGCGGCGGACGGCATGGCGCACTCAGACTGGCACGGCGACCGTGTCGAGCAGCCTGCCTATCACCTGGTCCGCCGACACGCCGTCGGCGACCGCGTCATAGGACAGGTGCAGGCGATGCCGCAGCACCGGCCGGGCCACGCTGCGCACATCATCGGGCGAGGCATAGTCCTGCCCCGCCAGCCAGGCGTGGGCGCGCGCCACCTTGTCCAGCGCGATCGCGCCGCGCGGGCTGGCGCCGACCTGGATCCAGCGCGCCAGGTCGGCGTCATGCCCGGCCGGGCTGCGGGTGGCGTTGACCAGGTCCACCAGGTACTGGTCCAGCGCCTCGGACACGTGCACCCGGTCGACCTCGGCGCGGCACGCGAACAGGTCTTCCTGGCTGAGCGGCGCGGCGGCGGGTTCCGCGTCCTGGCGCGATTCGCCGCGCAGCATGGCCAGCATCTGCCTTTCGCTGGCGGGGTCGGGATAGTCCAGCACGATCTTCATGATGAAGCGGTCCATCTGCGCTTCGGGCAAGGGATAGGTGCCCTCCTGCTCGATCGGGTTCTGGGTCGCCAGCACCATGAACAGCTGCGGCATGCGGTGGGTCTTGCCGGCCACGGTGATCTGGCGTTCCTCCATGGCTTCCAGCAGCGCGGCCTGGACCTTGGCGGGCGCGCGGTTGATCTCGTCGGCCAGGATCAGGTTGCCGAACAGCGGCCCCTGCTGGAACTGGATGCGGCTGGCGCCCTGCGCGTCCTGTTGCAGCACCTCTGCGCCGGTGATGTCCGAAGGCAGCAGGTCGGGCGTGAACTGGATGCGGCTCATGGCCGCGGCCAGATGCTGGGCCAGCGTCTTGACGGTGCGGGTCTTGGCCAGCCCCGGCAGACTTTCCAGCAGCAGGTGGCCGTCGGCCAGCAGGCCCAGCAGCACTTCGCGGATGACGGCGCCCTGCCCCAGCACGGCGCGCGCGATGGCGCGTTCCAGTTCCAGAATGCTGTCGCGGTTGCTCATCGGCATACCCTCTCCTGCGTGATCGATGGTTTGCCGGCTAGCGGCTGGCGACGCCGTTCCTGGCGGTCTGGGCCAGTTTCCATTGTTCGGGCGTCATGACGGTGCGGAAACCCAGGTGCGACATGCCGTTCATGGGGTCCGTGCCGCGCCGGGCGCTGGTGCGGTAGCTGATGCAATAGGTGTCGCTGCACAGGAACGAGCCGCCTCGCGTCACGCGTTTGGGCGCGGCGGGCGGAACGATGCCGTCGTCGGGGTCGTAGCTGTCGGCCGGCCCCGCGGGATCCGCGGGCGGCTGGCGGTACTGCGCCTGGATCTTGAAGGCGTCGGCGCGGTACCAGTCGGCGGTCCATTGCCAGACGTTGCCGGCCATGTCGTACAGCCCATAGCCATTGGGCGAGAAGCTGCCCACCGGCATGGTGCCGACCTGCACCTTTTCGTCCTTCACCACGGGAAACGGCTGCTGTTGCTGCGTGTCCCAGATATTGGCCATGGCCTTGCCCTGCGGCAGCAACTCCTCGCCCCAGGCATAGGTGGCCTGTTCCAGCCCGCCGCGCGCGGCCATTTCCCATTCGGATTCCGTCGGCAGGCGCTTGCCTGCCCATTTGGCATAGGCCGTGGCGTCCTGGTACGACACCTGCACCACGGGGTGGTCGTCCTTGCCGGCGATGGAACTGCCCGGGCCTTGCGGATGACGCCAGTTCGCGCCGGGTACATAGCGCCACCAGCGCGAATAGTCGCGCAGGGACACCTCGCTCTCGGTGCCGACGAACACCATGGCGCCGGGCACCAGCAGGCTGTCGTCCGGACGCGGCGTGCCGGGCGGCAGCTGCACCTTCAAGTCGTCCCATCGAGGCTTTTGCTCGGCCGTCGTGACGTAGCCGGTGGCCTCGACGAAACGGCGGAACTGCGCGTTGGTCACGTCGTTCACGTCCATCCAGAAGCCGCTGACGGATACCTTGTGCGCCGGCATTTCATTGGGCTGGGCCAGTTTGTGGCTGCTGCCCATCAGGAACTCGCGTCCCGGCACCCAGGCCATGCCCGCCGGGCCGCTCTTGCCGTCGCCCAGCACCACCTTCACCGCTTCGGGCGGCCCGTTCTTGCCCATGACCACGTAGGCCGTGCTGGCGCCCGCGCCCAGCACCACGCCGGCCAGCAGCAATGCGCTGGCGTAGCGTGTCTTTCCCTTTGTCTGGTTTGCCATTGCTATCACCCCAAAGCTGATGGTTCAGGTGCGGCCGTGCCGCGCCCGGGGCTGGCAGCCCCTTGAAATCGTGCTGACGTTCAGAACACCAGCGTCGCGGTCGCCATGACCGTGTCGTTGCTGTCCAGACGCTTCGTGCTGCTGATCGTGGGTACCCAGCGCAGGCTCAGGGACAGGGAACGTTTGTCCGCCAGCTTCGTGTCATAGGTCACGATCGGGCCCAGCGCCCAGTCGCGCCCCTTGAAGCCGTTGAGCCGGTCGGCCGTCGGCCCCGAATCGCTGCCCAATTGCTGGATGGTGCCCAGGATCAGGCCCGCGCTCACCCCGTTGCTGAAGATCTTGCGGCCCATCACGTCCATGCTGAACAGCGGCGCGTTGCGATAGTCCGTGGCGTTGTTGCGGGTGTAGAACTGGACGCCGGCCACGGTGTCCAGTTGAAAGCCGGATTCCGGAAATATCTTGGTGTAGGCCACCTGGGGAATGAAGGTCCAGTTGTTCAGGCTGGGGTTGGCCATGTCGTTGGCGTTGTACTTGCCGGTGGGCGCCCAGATGTTCAGGCTGAGCGCCATATGGGAGGTTTCGGAAAAGTGATAGCCCGCGATGATGGGCGAGAAATACAGGTCGAACAGGTTCGAGGCAGTGTCGCTCTGCTCCACGTTGCGCCCGCCCGGCCCCGTGACCGTGGAATTCACCTTGTTCCAGACATAGGGCAAGGTGAAGCTGGAAGCGAAGTTCCAGCGGCCGGGGCCGGTGTCCCAGGTCTTGAGCACGGTGGCCAGGGTGAACGCGACTTTCGCGTCCAGGCCCAGCGAAGTGCGGCCCCCTACCGGCACTTCGCGGCTGCCGCCCACGCTGCCGTCCAGGTAGATCTGCGACAGGTTGACGGCCCAGATGGGCTCGGGAGAAACGATGCCGGCATTGGGCTGCACGTTGGTGCCGGTGATCTGGCGTCCCAGCGCCCCTTCGGTGGCCCAGGCGGACGACGGCAGGACCAGTCCGGCCAGCACCGCCAAGCACCCAGCAACTGCCGCAATCGCGTTCTGCATGCCTACACTCCGCAAGATCGGAAAAAGCTGACGGGATCAATTCCCGAAGGTGATGTTCAAACCGGCGAACAACGTGAATTGGGGCAGGCCCTCTCCCTTGTGCGCAACCGTCCATTGCGGCTCCGCGAACGCGTTGAAGATGTTCTTCCCGACACGCCAGGCCTTGCCCGCGCCCAGCCCCACGGGAATGTAGTAGTCGTTCTTCTGCAGATCGAAGGTCCAGGTTGCGGTGGACCTCAGGTACCAGCCTTGCGGCAGGTTGCGTATCAAGAACGGCTGGAAGGTGGCGGTGTGCACGGTGTCGCGCGCGGCCTGGCCGGCGAATGAATGCTGCCATTGCACCAGCGCGCCCAGCAGCCCTTCCTTGCTGGAGTGCACCGCCACGCCGGCCAGTCCGGCGGACCATTTGCCCGCGCCCAGCTCGCTGCCGGTCGCGCTGGGCATGGTCAGCATCGGTCCCACGCCCAGATCCACCGCGCCCTGCTGCAACAGGAAAATGTCGAACACATTGATGTCGCCCAGGCCAGTCTTGTAGCTGCCGTCGGCCTGCGGGCGCGTACTGACGGGGGCCGTGATGCGGAATATCTGCGGCACGCCGACCAACTCGCCGGGCGCAACAGGAATGGTCGGCCTGATCAGGAAGTCGTTGGTGTGAGCGTTGCTGCCGAACAACTTCGGCGTGTAGTAATTCTGGAAATTCAACGACGCCGCCAGGTTCAGCGGGTTGTTGCTTTTGTTGGCGTCATCCGCCGACTGGGACTGGGCGTGCGCAAGCTGCGCAAAGCACAGCGGCGCAGCCATCATCAGCCACGCCGCGATTCCTCTTCCACCTATTTCCTTGTATGCAGACTGCGTACTGCCCATGCGATGTACCCCGGAGAGAGATAACAAAATGCAAAGACGCGCCGTGCGGAAATGCTGATCTCGGCAAGCCGTGCCGAGATCCAAAGTCGTGAAATCTGTCGCAATCTTCGCACAGAGTTTTACTTTCACCAATACTCGCCATAGGCCGTAACCGATTGCGTTCAGGATGAAGAAAGGTTATTGCGCAGACAAAAAAACGGGGATGCCCTCAGGCATCCCCGTCGTGGCGCTGGCGCCGGCCTTGCAACATCAGCCGGCCTGCGGCGCCTCCTGCCGCATCAGGCTGGCGCGCACCTGATCGATGCGCAGGCCGTCGCGGCGGGTGACCTCGAAGCGCCAATCGCGCCACTCGATCGCGTCCCCGGCTTCGGGGATCCGGCCGCCGGCGCGCAGCAGGCAGCCCGCCAGCGTGGCATCCGGGTACTCCTCGGCCAGGTCCGGCGCGTCCAGCAGGCGCGCGGCTTCCGCAACGGCCAGGCGGCCTTCCAGCAGCCAGGTTCCGTCCGCCAGCTGCAAGGCTTCGGGCTGGTCTTCCTGATGCTCGGGCAGGTCGCCCGCGACGGCGGTCAGCACGTCCATGGGCGTGATCAGGCCTTCGCACACGCCGTGCTCGTCGACCACGATCAGCATGTGCTCGCGCGAACCGCGCAGCTCATCCAGCACCTTGAGCACCGGCATGGTTTCCATCACATAGCGCGGTTCGCGCGCCAGCTCCACCAGATCGATCGGGCCAGGGTTCTGCAACAGCGGCAATACGTCCTTGAAGTGCAGCACGCCCAACACATTGGACGGATCGCCCGCGCAAAGCGGCAGGCGCGAGTGGCCGCTGCCGAACTTGCGCACGATGATCTCCGGCGTATCGGCCACGTCCAGCCAGACCATGTCGCCGCGCGCCACCATGATGGAACGCACGTCCCGCCCGCCGATCGACAGCACGCGTTCGATCATGGTGCTTTCCTCGGGCGCAAAGGCCGGTTCGCCGTCCGCGCCGTCGACCAGCGCGGCCACCTCGTCGGCCTGGCCGGCGGCCTGTCCCGCACGGCCGGCGCGCAGCAGGCGCAGCACGGCCTGCGCGGTGCGCTGGCGGCGGCCCAGGGCGTGCGTGCCTTTGACGCGGTTGCGGCGCGCCAGCTGATTGAACAGCTCGATCAGGATCGAGAAGCCGATCGCGGCGTACAGATAACCCTTGGGCACGTGGAAGCCCAGGCCTTCCGCCACCAGGCTGAAGCCGATCATCAGCAGCAGGCCCAGGCACAGGATCACCACCGTCGGGTGGCGGCCCACGAAAGCCATCAGCGGGCGGCTGGCCAGCATCATCACGGCCATGGCCACGATCACCGCGATCATCATGATGCTGAGGTCCTGCACCATGCCCACGGCCGTAATCACCGAGTCCAGCGAGAACACCGCATCCAGCACCACGATCTGCAGGATCACCTGCCAGAACACGGCATGCTGCGGCTTCTGGCCCTGCTCGTGGCCGGCGCTGCCTTCCACGCGCTCATGCAGCTCCATGGTGCCCTTGAAGAGCAGGAACAGGCCGCCCAGGATCAGGATCAGGTCGCGTCCGGAGATCTCCGCGCCCAGCAGCGTGAACATGGGTTCGGTCAGCGTGACCACCCAGGCGATGCTCGCCAACAGGCCCAGGCGCATCACCATCGCCAGCGTCAGGCCGATCAGGCGCGCGCGGTTGCGCTGCTCGGGCGGCAGCTTGTCGGCCAGGATGGCGATGAACACCAGGTTGTCGATACCCAGCACAATTTCAAGCACGACCAGGGTCGCCAGGCCCAGCCAGGCGGTGGGGTCGGACATCCAATCGAAAATCATCGAGGTTCCATGCAAATCGGGACCGGGCGCCATGCGGCGCCGGCCAGGATCAAGGGGAATGCGCCGCGGATGCGGGCATGAGGCTCAGTGCGGGCGCGAACGGCCCCAAGGACGGCCGGCGGAGCGCGACCGCCCAGGCGCGGCGTGGCCGCGGCGGCGAACATGGAGTCGGCTTGCGGGCTGCGCGCCCGGGCCGTGGCGGGAAGATGGGGCATCGGGCGCCGGCTTGCTTGCGGCGCCCTGCTAGGGGGTGGGTCTTCAGTCATAGATGGCGGACGGCTCAGGCTGCCGGGGCAGCAAACGGATAGAGCGCCCGCCTTGCTCTCTTTCTTACGGGAAACTGAATACTACATGAATCCGTTCTCTCCCGCATCCGACGAAGCCCAGGCAGGCCATGCCGCGGACGCCCTTCTTTCGCGGCATTTTTACTGGTGTTTACCCTAGGTCGGCGATATACTGCGGGCACCTTCAACTCACCAGAGATCAATGTGGACAACGACGGATGTAGTCGGAACACGACTGCAAGCGCCGCTTGACGCAGGATCCGCGGAAATAGTCCGCGCCGGTCCTGTCTGACAGCCAGGACCCGGCTCTTCGGTACCCGACACGGGACCGCCAGCCCTCTCCCCTACTGCTTGCCGACGCGATGCGTTGCGCCTTGTTGCGCGCGCCTGCGCACCGGCCTGGCGGCGCATGCACGTGGACCTGCCACCGTACTCCCCGCTAAGGAGACGATCATGCGTATCAAGCAATTCCTGCCCTTCCTGGACCGGAGCGGCGCGGCCGCGTCCAAGACGGCCCCTACCACCTATCAATTCACCATCGTGAGCCTGGGCGACACGCTCAACGCGCTGCGCAAGCAGCTCTACTACGAACTGCGCGACCTGGACTTGCGCGTGCTGGCGGTGCGGATTTCGCGCGCCGAATCGGACCAGCTCGCATCCACCGTCGTCACGCTGCATTGCCCGCCGCATCTGCGCAATCTGTTGGGCGCGGTGGCCTTGCGGCTGGGCCAGAGCCCGGACGTGCGCCGGGTGCACTGGGAATGCGAGTCCGGCGCGGCCATTGCCGTGCTGCCCGCCTGACGCCAACTCGCGGCCAGGAGGCTGTCATGAAAGATCCGTACAAAACCCTGATGATTGCGCGCGTCGTCCTGCTGGCGCTGATCTGGCTGGCGGGACTGCTGCTGGTCCTGGCGTCGGTCTGGCGCCTGCCCTGAGCCCGCCCGCGCCCATCCATAACATGCTGAAGAAGAGAGAAGAAGATGAAGAACTTCGAAAACATCCAATTCATCACGCTGGCCAATACCCTGGTCAGCCTGCTGACCGCGTTCGTGCTGGGCTCGGTGGTCGGCTTTGAGCGCCAGTTCCGCCAACGCACGGCCGGCCTGCGCACCAATGTGCTGGTGGCGGTGGGCGCCGCCATCTTCGTGGACCTGGCGTTCCGCGTGGGCGGCGCCGATGGCGGCTCGCGCGTCATTTCCTACGTGGTCTCGGGCGTGGGCTTCCTGGGCGCCGGCGCCATCATGCGCGAAGGCGGCAGCATCCGCGGCCTGAACACCGCCGCCACGTTGTGGGGCTCCGCCGCCATCGGCGCCTGCGCGGGCGCATCGTTGATCCTGGAAGCGGTTGCCGCCACCGCCTTCGTGCTGGCGGCGAACACCTTGCTGCGTCCGGTGGTCAGCTACGTCAACCGCCAGCCGGTCGACTCGCAGACCACCGAAGTCACGACCGTGATACATGTAATCGCGAACGTGGAGCAGCGGCAGGCGGCCATGACGGTGCTGGAAGACGTGCTCGAAACCGAACAGCTGCCCCTGTCCGAACTGAAGATCGACCAGTTCGGCGAGAACGAAGTCGAAATCGAGGCGGCGTTGAGCGAGGCCTCGGTCGACGAGCTGGACCTGGACCGCGTGACCGCCAGCATCGCGGCCTCGCCCGCCGTGCGCACTGCCTTCTGGGCCGCCCGCACCGTGTAGCGCCGCCCGCCTGGCGCAACGCCGCCGAGGCCGGATCCCAGCGCCGCCCCGGCAGTTACGCCTCTTTACGTTTTGGGAACGCGGATTGCTCCGCTGTCCGGATCGACCCATCCGGAGCGTCCATGCCCTCCTCCCGCTACATCGATGCCACCACGCTGACCGTGCTGACCGTGAACACGCACAAGGGTTTCACCAGCTTCAACCGCCGCTTCATGCTGCATGAACTGCGCGAAGCCTTGCGGATGGCGAGCCCCGACATCGTGTTCCTGCAGGAAGTGCTGGGAGAACACCAGGGGCACGCCGAACGGCATCAGGCCTGGCCTGCCCTGTCCCAGTACGAATTCCTGGCGGACTCGCTGTGGACCGATTTCGCCTACGGCCGCAACGCGGTCTACCCGGCGGGACACCATGGCAATGCGCTCCTGTCGAGATATCCCATCGAACGCCACGAAAACCATGACGTCACCGTACATGGGCATGAGGGCCGCGGACTCCTGCACTGCGTGTTGCGGGTGCCCTCGCTGGATACGCCGGTGCATGCGATATGCGTGCACCTGGGCCTGCTGGAAGGCCACCGGGGCAAGCAGTTGCGCCGCCTGTGCGAACTGGTGGCGCAAGGCGTGCCCGCCAGCGAACCGCTGCTGATCGCAGGCGACTTCAACGACTGGCGCCTGCGCGCCGACTCGCTGATGCGGGATTGCGGCACGCGCGAGGTCTACACGTCGCGCCTGGGCCGCCCCGCCCGCACGTTTCCCGCGCGCTGGCCCTTGTTGCGGCTGGACCGCATCTACGTGCGCAACGTCCGGGACTGGCAGCCGGTGCCGCTGGCCTCGCGGATCTGGTCGCGCCTGTCCGACCATGTGCCGATCTGCGCGGAGATCGCGCTATGAACCTGCGCTGGCGCGAGAACAACCGCTACACGCTGCTGGAGAATGGCACCGGGTATTTTCCGGCCGTGCTCGATGCGATTGCCGCGGCGCGCGGCGAAGTGCTGGTGGAAACCTTCATCCTGTTCGACGACGCCGTGGGGCAGGAGTTCCAGCGCGCCCTGATCGCCGCCGCCCGTCGCGGCGTCAGCGTGGACCTGACGGTGGACGGCTATGGCTCGGACGAGCTGGACGGCGCCTTTGTCGGCGCCATGACCGAAAGCGGCATCCGTGTGCATGTATTCGATCCGCGTCCGCGCTTGCTCGGCGTGCGCACCAATGTGTTCAGGCGCATGCACCGCAAGATCGTGGCGGTCGACCGCCGGGTCGCCTTTGTCGGGGGTATCAATCTTTCCGCCGACCACCTGCCCGACTACGGGCCGCAAGCCAAGCAGGACTATGCGGTGCGGCTGGAAGGCCCGCTGGCCGCGGACGTCGCGGACTTCGCGCGCGAGGCGCTAGCGGTGGACGCGTGGACCCGCAAGCGGCGGCGGCCGGCGCGCATGGATCCCATGCCGGAAGGCGACGGCGGCGGCCGCCTGGTGGTGCGCGACAACATCGAGCATCAGACGGACATCGAACGCTACTACCGGGCCGGCGTGCGCGCCGCGCGCGAGGACGTGCTGATCGCCAACGCCTATTTCTTCCCCGGATATCAGTTGCTGCACGACCTGGCCAACGCCGCCCGTCGCGGCGTGCGCGTGCGGCTGCTGCTGCAAGGCGAACCCGATGTGCTGGTCGCCCGCCTGGCGGCGTCCATGCTGTATGACTACCTGATCGATGCGGGCGTGGAGATCTACGAGTACTGCAAGCGCCCGCTGCACGGCAAGGTTGCCTGCGTGGACCGAGACTGGAGCACCATCGGATCCAGCAATCTGGACCCGCTCAGCCTGGCGCTCAATCTGGAAGCCAACGTGGTGGCGCGCGACGCCGGTTTGAACGCCGCGCTGCGCCGCAGCCTTGACCGGCTCATCGAACAGGATTGCCGGCGCATCGAGCTGCCCGAGGGGTCCAGGCGGCGCTTGCGGCGGCTGTGGATCGGCGTGGTGGTATTCCATTTCCTGCGGCGCTTTCCCGCCTGGGCCGGCAGCCTGCCCGCGCACAAGCCCCGCCTGAAGTCGCTGCCTATCCAGGCGCAACAGGAGTCGGCATGAGAGTGTTCCGCTCCACGTTGACGCGCGCGTGGAGGCACCGCTGGCCGCGGGTCAAGCGTGCCTTGCCGGTGATCGTGTTGGCGTTGGTGGCGGCGCTGCTGTACTACTTCGGCCGCTCGGTAGACTGGGCGCAGGTCTGGATCGCCATGCGCAGGATACCGCCGGGGACCATAGCCGCTGCCGCCGCACTGGTCGTGGCGGGCTACCTGACCTACGGCGGCATGGATCTCCTGAGCAAGCGCTACACCCGGCATACCCTGCCCTGGCCCAAGGTGTTGGGCGTAGCCATGATGAGCTATGCCCTGAATCTGAACCTGGGCGTGCTGCTCGGCGGCCTGGGCGCGCGCCTCAGGCTGTACGCGCGGCTGGGCTGCCGCAAGTCGGTGGCGACGCGCGTCACGCTGTTTTCGGCTGTGTCGAACTGGATAGGCTACGCGTGGATCGCGGGCGCGCTGTTCGCGGCGGGCGCGGTGTCCGTGCCGCAGGGTTGGGCCATCGGGTCACACCTGCTGCGTGCACTCGGCGTCGCGTTGCTGTTGCTGGCGGCAGGCTACGTGGCTGTGTGCGCACGGGCGAAGCGGCGCACCTGGACCTGGATGGGACAGCATGCGGTGCTGCCCGGCGCCGGCATGGCGGTGGCGCAAAGCGTGGTCGCGGCCCTGTCGTGGGCCATCATGGGGGCCATCATCTATCTGCTGCTGCAAGGCAAGGCCAGCTATTTTGCGGTGCTCGGCATCCTGCTTTGCGCCAGCTTCGCGGCCCTGGTGATCCGCGTGCCGGGCGGACTGGGCACCACGGAAGCCATCTTCGTGGCCACGCTCGCGCCCGGGATCCCTGCTGCCGAGGTGCTGGGCGCGGCGCTGGCCTACCGGGCGCTCTATGCGTTCGCGCCCTTGTTCCTGGCCCTGGCGGCCTTTGCCGCGTTGGAGGTGAAACTGAGGCACAGGCGCGCGCAACCGGAAGTTGAGCCCAGGCCGGCTGCGGCTGACAGGCGCCGCAACGACGCCGGCCACTCGTTCAAGGCTTAGGCGTGAGCAGGTCCGACAAGGCGTTGCCCAGTTCCTTCACGGCGCCGGTAACGCCTTCGGCCGCACCTTCGGCGCCCACGCCGATTGCATGGCTGAAGCCCTGGGCCACCTGGGCGGTAAAGCCGCGCGCGACGGAGAACTTGGGATTGTCGAGGTCGCCTGCCAGGGAAAAATCGAAACGCAGCGTGCCGCTCTGGTCCTTCAACGCCGCCAGCACCGCCTTGCGCGGCAGTGAAAACAGGTCGCCGTTGCCGCCGAAGCGCAAGCCTCGCAGGGCCACGGTGCCCGTGGCCTGCAGCCGTCGCTTGGTGATGGCGGTGCGCATGTCCAGGTCCATGGCGCCCGCGGCCAAGGACGTGGCGCCGTTGTCGGCCAGGTACGGCGCGGCATGCTGGATGTCCATGTTGCGCACCGCCACCTTGATGTCGGCATCCGTGCCGCCCAGCACCAGCCAACCCTGCGCGCGCACCGTGGCGGCCCCGTTGCGGTTGCCTTCGACATTGCCGGAGAATTCCATCTCGCTGCGCGAGCCGTCGCCGGGGATGGTCAGCGGACGCAGACTCGCCTCGACGCCCGAAAACGGGATCCTATGCGCGGGCCGCGAGACTGCGGCGTCCTCGAAATCCAGCCGGCCGTCGCGCAGTATCAATTCCGCGATGCGGATAGGCGTGTTGCGGCGCGGCTGGCCGTCGCCGCCTTCGCCCGCCCGCATCGAGGCCTGCAACGCGGGCGCAATGTCCATATCGCCATTGGCCCGGCGCACCACGGTGAAGTCGAAGCCTTCGATGATGACGGTCTTGAAGACCGTCTCATGGCGCAGGAAGGCAGACCAGTCCGGCTCCAGGATCACGTGCCGCGCGCGGGCTCCTGCCTGGCCCGTGCCGCCGGATATCGTCACGTCCTTGAGGATCACCTGCCGATAGCCGATGTCGACCTGCCCCACCTCGCCGCGCGGACCCAGCATGTTGGCGATGCGCTGCTCGGCGATGCGCAAGGCGGCGAACGCCAGCACGACGCCCACCGCCGCAACCAGGGTCACGACCGCCAAGGCTTTCCCCCATGGCGATTTGCGGCGTGGCGCGGTTGGGTCGAGGTTCATCGTGGATTCCGGTGTTGCGGCGCAATCCGAGCATGGTCCTGGAAACGCCCCGCCCTATCAATGGGCAAAAAGGATTAGGCGCTCAGCGGCGTTTATGGTCGGCCATGAGGCACACGCCCGCCAGCACGCCGATCAGCGCCGCGCCCGCCAGGCTCTTCCAGGCGTTTTCATGGACGTACTCGTCGGCGGCATGGGAAGCATGCCGGGCGCGCTCCCAGGCCGCACGCTCCCAGCCCTTGGCGTGCTCGCGCGCGGCTTCGAGCTGCTGCTTGAGGCTGTCGCGCGCAGCTTCGATCTCGGAACCGCTATAGCTCGCGGTGCTGCGCAAGAGCGCCTCGGTGCCAGCGATCAGTTCGCGCACCGTGCGCGTGTTGTTGTCGGTGGGTTGAAACATGTCCCGCAATCCGTGGTGCTTGTTCATACATGCTCCTTGTGAAAAAACGTGTGCGGCAGAAGGCCGCGGTTCCTCAAAGCCTGTCGATCCCCGGCGTCTGCTGGGGATCCAGTCCGGGCATGGGGTTGGGCAGGCTGTCGGGCGGCCAACGGCCGTGCCGGTCGGTCTCGTGCCGGCCTGGGTCGGGGGTGGGCTGTTCGGCGGGATGCTGCTGCGGACCCGGCGGTTTGGGGTCCGCGGGCCGGGAGGGTCCGGAAGGTCTGGTCTTGGTCATGGCATGCTCCTGAACGACAGAATGCGATCGATGCGGCCGCGGCCTCATCCCGCCCACCATTGCTTGATGGTCGCGCGCAAGGCCGCGCCTGCCGCGCCGCCCTCTTCCTTGCGCAGCGCCTGGAAGTACGCGGCCACCTGCTTGGCCGGAATGTGCGGCGGCAAGGGTGGCACCTCGGGGTCGGTCACCATTTCCAGCACGACCGGACGGGTCGCCGCCAGGGCTTGATCCCAGGCATCTCCCACGGCGTCCGGGCTGTCCACCCGTATGCCTTCCAGGCCTAACAGGCGGCCATACTCCGCGTACGAAAACCGGGGCAGCCATTGCGAATCCGCGAACCTGGGGTCGCCTCCCATGACGCGCTGCTCCCAGGTGACCAGATTGAGGTCGCCGTTGTTCAGGACCATGACGATCAAGGTCGGGTTGGCCCAGTCCTTCCAGCGGTGGGCGATGGTGATCAGCTCGTTCATGCCCAGCATCTGCATGGCGCCGTCTCCGACCAGCGCAATGACGGGCCGCTCCGGATGCGCCAGCTTGGCGGCAAGCGCATAAGGCACGCCGCAGCCCATGGTGGCCAGGCCACCCGATACCGAGCCCATCATTCCATCGCGCATGGCGATGTCGCGCGCATACCAGTTCGCCGCCGAGCCCGAGTCGCAGGTCAGGATGCTGCGCGGCGGCAGCCGTTTGGACAGTTCCAGGAAGGGACGTTGCGGATTCAGCGGCCGGGCCTGCACCATTGCGCGCGCCTCCACGGTTTCGTGCCAGCGCGCGACCTTGCCCTCGATGCGTTCGCGCCAGCGGCGCGCGGTCTTGGGCTGCAACAAGGGAATCAGGGCCTGCAGGGTCAACCGGCTGTCGCCGACCAAGCCAAGTTCAACGGGATAGCGCAGGCTGAGCTTGCGGCCGTCCAGATCGATCTGCACCGCCCTCGCCTGTCCTGGCGGCGGCAGGAATTCCGAGTACGGAAACGACGTGCCCACCATCAGCAGGGTGTCGCACTCGTTCATCATGTCCCAGCTGGGCTGCGTGCCCAACAAGCCGATGCAGCCCGTGACGTACGGCAGGCTGTCGGGTACCGCCGCCTTGCCCAGCAGCGCCTTGGCCACGCCGGCGCCCAGCAGTTCAGCGGTCTGGCGCACTTCCGCGCCGGCCTGCAACGCGCCCGCCCCGACCAGCATGGCGACCCGTTCGCCGCGGTTGAGGATGTCTGCGGCATTGCGCAAGGCGGCCTCGCCCGGCACGCCGGCATGCGAGGTCAAGCCTATGCCCGTCGGCACGGTCCCATGTTCGCGGGCGGGCGTCTCCACCGCCGGCAAATCCTGCACATCGTTTGGAAAAATGACGCAGGTCACGCTGCGCCGCTCCAGGGCGATGCGCATGGCGCGGTCGATCATGTGGCGCGCCTGTTCGGCGGTCGCGGCCATCTGCACGTAATCGTGCGCCACGTCCTTGAACAGGCTGATCAGGTCGACTTCCTGCTGGTAGTCGCCGCCCAGGGCGCTGCGGGCCTGCTGGCCGACCAGGGCCACGACGGGCTGATGGTCCAGCTTGGCGTCGTACAGGCCATTCAGCAGATGGATGGCGCCGGGACCGGAGGTCGCCAGGCAGACCCCGGCCTGCCCGGTGAACTTTGCGTGGGCGCAGGCCATGAACGCCGCGGCTTCTTCGTGGCGGGCCTGGACGAACTCCAACGGCTCACGGGTGCGGCCGAAGGCGCCGATCAGGCCGTTGATACCGTCTCCGGGGTAGCCGTAGATCCTTCTGACCCCCCATTGCGACAGCCGTTCCAACACAAAGTCCGCCACAGTCTTCATTCGATGCTCCGCGTTTTCCCGCAATTCGACAGAACGCCCAGACCAGCAATTACCGTTCCCGGCCGTGTCCGCCTGCGCCGGTGCCGGCGCAGGCACGGCGCTTGCGGATGAAAGCCCCAGCGGCGGACGCGCTCGACGATCCGCCTGAACGGGAGTTGGCATGACAAAGATTCGAACCCTGGTAGTGGCGGGTGAAGCGTTTCCCCTGGCCAAGACGGGCGGCCTGGGGGACGCCATCACGGGCATGGCGCGCGGGCTGTGCGAAGCCGGCGTGCCCGTGACGGTGCTGCTTCCGGCCTACCGCGGCGTGCGCCAGCGGCTGGAGCGCTTGCGGGTGGTGGCGCCACTGCACAATCTGCCGGGAGGGGAAGCCCGGCTCCTCGCCGGGCATTGCGCCCAGTCGGGGCTGGACTTCCTGCTGCTCGAGAACGACGCGCTTTATGACCGGCCTGGCATCTATCTGGACGAAAACAGTTGCGAGCACGCCGACAATGCGCTGCGCTACGCGGCGCTGGCCCATGCGGCGGTGCGCGTGGCGGGCGGCTTGCCCGGCATCGCGCGGCCGCAATTGCTGCATGCGCACGACTGGCACGCCGGACTCGTGCCGCTGCTGCTGCGGGAATACGGCCCGGGCGACGTCAAAAGCATCATGACCATCCACAACCTGGCGTTCCAGGGACAGTTCCCGATGGAATGCGCCGCCTCCCTGGGCATACCTGAACGCTACCGCAACGACGAAGCCGCCGGCGCCTGGGGCCGCTTGAATTTTCTCAAGGCCGGTATCCGCTACGCCGACCGCGTCACCACCGTCAGCCATACCTATGCCCGGGAAATCCTGACGCCCGCCTTTGGCTGCGGACTGGAGGGACTGCTGCGGCGGCGCGCCGCGGATCTGGTGGCCATCCCCAACGGCATCGACAACATGGTGTGGAATCCGGTGCGCGATCCGCATCTGGGCTCATTGCGGTTTTCGGCGCGCGACCTGGGCCGCAAGGCGCGCAGCAAGGCGGCCCTGCAGCGGGAGTTCGGCTTGCATGAGGATGCCGAAGCCGTGCTCCTGGCGATGGGCAGCCGCCTGACGGAACAGAAGATGGCGGACGTCGCCGCGCAGGCCTTGCCCGAGGCGCTGGATCGCCACCCGCGCCTGCAGGTCGCGATCCTCGGCCAGGGCGACCGCCGCCTGGAAGAAGCTCTCAAACGACTGTGCGCGCGCTTTCCCGGGCGTTGCTCCACCCGCATCGGCTATGACGAGGCGGTGGCCCACCGGCTGCACGCGGGCTCCGACATGCTGCTGCACGGCAGCCGCTTCGAGCCCTTCGGCCTGACGCCGCTGTATGCAATGCGCTACGGATCCATCCCGATAGGTTCGCGGGTGGGCGGCATGGCCGATACGATCGACGATCCCGGGCCGCGCGCGCCGCTCTCGGCAATGGCCGGCGCCAATGGCTTGCTGTTCGACGGCGACGACCCCGCGGCCATGAATGCGGCCATCGCCCGCGCCCTGCGCCTGCGCGAGGACGCCATGCTCTGGCGCACCATGCAGCGCAATGCCATGAACGCGGATTTCAGCTGGCGCGCCGCCGCGGCGCCCTACGCCGAGCTCTATCGCGCGCTGGCCGATACCGGCAGAAGGCCCCGCGTGCCGGCCGTGGCCGAGGTGGCTGCCCTACGCGCCGGACAGCGTTCTGGCGGGCCGTTTCCCGCGCCCGCCGTCTAGGCGCCCCGACAGGAGGAACCGCAGGTGCCCACATCCCCGCCAGCCCATCCGCACGCTCCCTTGCGCCTCTACCACGCCCGTGGCGGCGCAAGCGGGGACGCCTGCGCCCGTGGCGGCGAAATCGGGCCGCGCCTTTATTCACACTTGCGGCAACGCGGATTCAATGCCCTGCTGCTGCCGGCGCCCTGGCTGCAGGGGCCGGAAAGCGCCTCGCCCGCCCCGCTGGATGCCGACAGCGCGCAGCTGGCAGGCGGGCGCGTGCCCATGGCCGACTGGATCGAGCAGGCCGCAGGGCAGCTCGCCGAACACGGCCTGGCCCTGTACCTCGATATCGTCATGGACCGCTGCGCCGTCGGCGCCGTAGCCGACACGGCTGGCCCCGGCTGGTACCAACCGCCTGCCGAAAACCCCGCGCGCGATCCGCGCATGAGCGCCGACGTGCGCGAGGCGCTGCACTTGCGTCCGGGGCCGCCGCCGCCCGGCTTTGTGGAGACCTGGAGCAAACGGCTGCGGCGCTGGTTCGAACGCGGCGCCGCAGGCTACGTCTTCCATGCGCCGCAATGCCTGCCGGCCCAGGACTGGGCGGCATTGGCGGCGGCGTTGCGCGGTCCGGATCGCGCCGCGCAACTGTTTGCCTGGGCGCAGGGACTGACGCCCGAGTCGCTGACGGCCTTGCGCGGCGCGGGCCTGGACGGCCTGTGCTCGTCCTTGCCCTGGTGGGACTGCAAATCCGGCTGGCTGGCGGAGGAAGACCGCAGGCTGCGCGCCATTGCACCCGTCATTGCCGCGCCGCCGCGCGACGTCTCGGACAAGCGCGGCGCCTGGGCCGCGGCGCTATGCGCGGATGTCCTGATGTTCGATGGCGAGGACGATGCCCGCCTGCCCGACGTAGCCGAGGCCAATCGCTGGTTTGCGCAAGCCGGATTGCGCGGCCCGCTGCGTCTGGCCGGCGGGCGCGACGGCCACTGCACCATGCTGCTGCGCGAATGCGCGGCCGGCACCGCCGTCCTGGCGCTCAACCCGTCGGATACGGAGGAAGCAAGCGTGGATTGGGACGCGCTGGCGCCGCTGCTGCCGCCGGCCGATTTCCTGTCCGAAGGCGTGCCGGACGGCCTGGCGCCGCAAGGCAATGCCATTGCGCCCGCGGGCTGCGCCATGTATCTGCTCGAACCCACGCATCCCGTGCGCGAAGCTTCGCGGCATGTGGCGCGCCGCCAGGACGGCGCCGCCAGCCAGCGCATCGTGGTCGAGCAGGTCAGCCCCACCGTGGATGGCGGCGCCTTCCCCATCAAGAGCATCCCGCATGAGCGGATTCCGGTGCGCGCCGACATCTACATGGACGGCCATGAACTGCTGGCCGCCGAACTGCGCTGGCGCGCGGCCGACGAAAGTTCGTGGCGCGCAGCGCCCTTCACGCGCGGCTTGAACGACCGCTGGGAAGCCTCGTTCCGTCCGCGCCGCATCGGGCCGCACGAGTTCGTGGTGCATGCCTGGCTGGACGCCTGGCAGACCTTCCGCCATGACTTCGAGGTGAAACACCAGGCCGGCGTGGACCTGCGCCTGGAAGTGGAGGAAGGCCTGCTGATGCTGCGCGCGGCGCTGGCGCGCGCCCGCAACGCCTCGCACCCCGGCGCCATGACGTTGCGCAACACGCTGCAGAGATTCGCCAAGGCCGCCGAAGACGAACCGGCTCCGCCCACACCGCAACAGATCGATGCGCTGCTGGACGAGGATCTGGCCGGCACCATGCGCGAACTGGACGACCGCCCTTTCGAATACGTCAGCCCCGCGCCCTATCCGGTCTGGGTGGATCGCGGCCAGGCCTGCCACGCCAGCTGGTATGAGCTGTTTCCGCGTTCGCAATCCGCGCTGCCCGGTCAGCATGGCACCTTCGACGACGTCATTGCGCGGCTGCCGGACGTGCGCGAGATGGGATTCGACGTGCTCTATCTCCCGCCCATCCATCCCATCGGGCAACGCAACCGCAAGGGACGCAACAATAGCCTGCGCGCCGAGCCCGGCGACGTAGGCAGTCCCTATGCCATCGGTTCTGCCGACGGCGGGCACGATGCGGTTGAACCGCTGCTGGGCGGGCTGGACGGCTTCCTGCGGCTGGTGGACGCGGCCCGCGCCCACGGCATGGAAGTGGCGCTGGACTTCGCGATCCAGTGCTCCCCGGACCATCCCTGGCTGGCGCGGCACGCGGACTGGTTCTCCTGGCGTCCGGACGGTTCGCTGCGCTATGCCGAGAATCCGCCGAAGAAGTACCAGGACATTGTCAATGTCGCCTTCTACGGCGCCGTCGCCCGCCGCGCGCGCAAGCTGACCCTGTGGCGCGGGCTGCGCGACGTGGTGCTGTTCTGGGTGCAGCATGGCGTGCGCACCTTCCGGGTCGACAACCCACATACCAAGCCGCTGCCGTTCTGGCAGTGGCTGATCGCGGAGGTCCACGCGCAGCATCCCGACGTGATCTTCCTGTCGGAAGCCTTTACCCGGCCCAAGATGATGTACCGGCTGGCGAAGATCGGCTTCACCCAGTCCTACACCTACTTCACCTGGCGCAATGACAAGGCGGAATTGGAGGCCTATCTGGAGGAAGTCTCCACGCCGCCCGCCGCCGATTTCTTCCGGCCGCACTTCTTCGTCAACACGCCGGACATCAACCCCTACTTCCTGCAGTCCTCGGGCCGCCCGGGCTTTCTGATACGCGCTGCGCTGGCGGCGCTGGGGTCCGGCCTGTGGGGCATGTACAGCGGCTTCGAACTGTGCGAGTCGGCCGCCTTGCCGGGCAAGGAAGAGTACCTGGACTCCGAGAAGTACGAGTTGCGCCAGCGCGACTGGTTTGCGCCGGGCAACATCCGCGCGGAGATCACCCGCCTGAACCAGATCCGGCGCGCCAACCCGGCCCTGCAGAGCCATCGGGGCCTGACCCTGGCGAATAGCGGCAACGACCGCGTGCTGGCGTTCTGCAAGTCCACGCCAGGCCGCGGCAATTTCATCCTCGCGGTCATCAGCCTGGATCCCTTCCAGCCGCAGACGGCGCGCATCGAGGCGCCATTCTGGCTGTTCGGCGAGGCCGACACGGGCCGGCTGATCGCAGAAGACCTGCTGGCTGAACGCAGCGAGCCATGGCAGGGGCAGATCCGCGAACTGACGCTGCATCCCGATCAACCCTATCGCGTGTGGCGCTTGTCGCTGCATGGATGACGCCGCGCGCCCATTGCCATGATCAGTGAAACCCAACCTCTCCAGGACGACGGCCTTTGGTACAAGGATGCGGTCATCTATCAGCTGCACGTCAAGTCATTCTTCGACTCGAACGGCGACGGCGTGGGCGATCTGCCCGGCCTGATCTCCAAGCTGGACTACATCTCCAGCCTGGGCGTCAACACGATCTGGCTGCTGCCCTTCTATCCGTCGCCGCGCCGCGACGACGGCTACGACATCGCCGACTACCGTGGGGTGCATGCGGATTACGGCACCGTGGCCGACGTGAGGAAGCTGATCCGCGCGGCCCACGCCCGTGGCCTGCGCGTCATCACCGAACTGGTGGTCAACCATACTTCCGATCAGCACCCCTGGTTCCGCCGCGCGCGGGCGGCCAAACCCGGATCGGCCGCGCGCAACTTCTACGTCTGGTCGGACAACGACAAGGCCTATGCGGGTACGCGCGTCATCTTCTGCGACACCGAGAAATCCAACTGGACCTGGGACCCCGAGGCCGGCGCCTATTTCTGGCACCGCTTCTACTCGCACCAGCCCGACCTGAACTACGACAATCCGCAGGTGCTCAAGGAAGTGCTGGCCGTGATGCGCTATTGGCTGGACATGGGCGTGGACGGCTTGCGCCTGGACGCGGTGCCGTACCTGGTCGAACGTGAAGGCACCAACAACGAAAACCTGCCCGAAACGCACGAGGTGCTCAAGCGCATCCGGGCCGTGATCGACGCCGAGTATCCCAACCGGCTGCTGCTGGCCGAGGCCAACCAGTGGCCGGAGGACGCGCAGGAATACTTCGGCGCCGGCGACGAATGCCATATGTCCTTCCATTTCCCGCTGATGCCGCGCATGTACATGGCGATCGCGCAGGAGGACCGCTTCCCCATCATCGACATCATGCGCCAGACGCCGGACATTCCCGCGTCCTGCCAATGGGCGATCTTCCTGCGCAACCATGATGAGCTGACGCTGGAAATGGTCACCAGCCGCGAACGCGACTATCTGTGGAACGTGTACGCGGCGGACCCGCGCGCCCGCATCAACCTGGGCATCCGGCGCCGGTTGGCGCCGCTGCTGGAACGCGACCGGCGCAGGGTCGAGCTGATGAACAGCCTGCTGCTGTCCATGCCGGGCACGCCCGTGCTGTATTACGGCGACGAGCTGGGCATGGGCGACAACGTGCACCTGGGCGACCGCGACGGCGTGCGCACGCCGATGCAATGGTCGCCCGACCGCAACGGCGGCTTCTCGCGCGCCGACCCCGAACAGCTGCCGCTGCCGGTGCTCATGGGCCCGCTGTACGGCTATGAAGCGGTGAACGTGGAGGCGCAACAGCGCGATCCGCATTCCCTGTTGAACTGGACCCGGCGCCTGCTGGCGCAGCGCCGACAAAGCCATGCGTTCGGACGCGGCGCCTTGCGCTTCATCTTCGCGGGCAACCGGAAGATCCTGGCCTATCTGCGCCAATGGCAGGACACCACCATCCTGTGCGTGGCCAACCTGTCCAAGGCCGCGCAGCCGGTGGAACTGCAACTGCAGGAGTTCAACGGCCGCGTGCCGGTGGAAATGCTGGGCGGCACGCCGTTCCCCGCGGTAGGCGAGCTGCCCTACCTCCTGACCCTGCCGCCTTACGCCTTTTATTGGCTGGACCTGAGCAACCAGGCTGCCCCGCCCGACTGGCATGCCAGCACGCCCGAACAGATGCCGGAGCTGACCACCCTGGTGCTGCGCGCGCATGGCGGCGCGGCCTTGACGGACGCGTCCCGCGCCACGCTGGAGCGAGAAGTGCTGCCCCAGTACCTGGCGCGCCAGCGCTGGTATCCGGGCAAGCAGCCGCCGGCGCGCGCACGCCTTGCCTACGCCACGCCATTCACCGGCGCGGATGGCGAGTACTACTGGGCCGAGGTCGAGCCCGAAGACGGCGTCGACGGCCTGCGCGCGCAGGCGCCTTTCGTGCTGGTCTGGGACGAGGCCGCCGCCGTGCAGTATGCGATCGCCCGGGTGCGGCGCGGCGCGGAAGTCGGCGTGCTGGCGGACGCTTTCCTGCAGCCCGGCTTCGTGCGCACGGTCGTTCAGGCCATGCAGCAGGGCCGCGAGCTCGACGGCCGCAGCGGCGGCAAGCCCGGCGACAAGCCGGGGGTCATCCGCTTCCTGCCCGAAGCAGGCCTGGCCGACCTGAACGTCGCCGGGGACGGCGAACTGCAATGGCTGACAGGAGAACAGTCCAACAGCTCGGTCGTTGTCGATGGCAAGCTGATACTGAAGCTGATCCGCGCCGTCCAGCCCGGCGGATCGCCCGAGTTGGAGATGACCCGCTACCTGACGCGCGCCGGCTACGCCAACATGCCGGCGCTGCTGGGCGAGGTGCAACGGGAGGACGCCGACGGCGTGGTCCATACGCTGGCGGTGGCGCACCGCTATGTCGCCAACGAGGGCGACGCCTGGAACTGGACGCTGGATCTGCTCAAGCGCACGCTGGACAATGCGCTGCTGGTGAACCAGAGTCCTGACGAGTTCGCCCAGGACCTGCAAGGCTACGCCGCAATGGCCGCCACCATGGGCGAGCGCCTGGCGCAGATGCACAACCTGTTGTCGCAGGCCACCGACGACCCCGCGTTCCAGCCGCGCGCTGCCCGCCAGGCGGATGCCGATGCGCACGCGCGGCACGTCCAGGGCCTGCTGGAACGCGCGGAAAAGAACTTGCGCGCGCAACTTGGCGAACTGGAGGCCCCTTCGCGCGCCTGCGCCGAATGGTACTTCGAGCACCGCTCCCGGCTGGCGGCGCGCGTGGCGGCGATGGCGCAGGCCGAGACCGGCGCCTTGCGCCTGCGCGTGCACGGCGACTTCCATCTTGGGCAGGTGCTGGTGGCGCAGGCGGACGCCTATCTGATCGACTTCGAGGGCGAACCCGTCAGCAGCGTGCAGGCGCGCCGCGCCCTCGCCTTGCCCTGCAAGGATGTGGCGGGCATGCTGCGTTCGTTCGACTATGCCGCCGCCTCGATCGCCCGCAGCGACATCATCGGCGGCGCGCCGACCGACGCCAATGCCGGCGCGGGCGAAACGCCGGGCGCGCCTGTCGCGCCAGCGGAACTGCGCGACCTGCTGTTGGCGCGCTTTCGCCAGACCGCCAGCCAGGCCTTCCTGCAAGGCTACCGCGATGCGCGCACCTCGGCGCTTGTCCCGCCTGCGGCCGACGACGCGCTGCTGGCCCTGGCGCAACTGGAGAAGGCCGCCTATGAAGTGAGCTACGAGGCCGCGCATCGCCCCGACTGGATTTCGATACCGCTGTGCGCCCTGGTGGAGCTGGCGCGCGGCCTGCTGCTGTCGGCCGCGGTGGATGAGGAGGACGCGTCATCATGAGCCAGGACATGCCCGCAGGCGGCAGCCTCAGCGCCACCTCACCCGTCGAACTGGCTGCGCTGGCCTGCGGCCTGCACAGCGATCCTTATGCCTTCCTGGGGCCACACGAGGGAGAAGTGCGCGTGTATGTCCCCGGCGCGCGGGCTGTCGCGGCGCTGGACGGCGCCGGTGCGCGCATCCCCTTGCGCGAACAGGGCCAGGGACTGTTTCTTGGACGCGTTCCTCAAGCCCGCTCCGGCGACGGCGGCTCGTACCGTCTGGCGATCCAGTGGCCCGATGCCGAACAGATCACCGCCGACCCCTATGCCTTCGGCACCCTGCTGGAAGACGGCACGCTGGAGGAGCTGGCGCAAGGCGCATGGCGCAGCGTCGGCACAGCCCTGGGCGCGCGGCTGATGGAAATCGACGGCGTGGCAGGACTGCGCTGCGCGGTATGGGCGCCGAACGCCCAACGCGTGGCGGTGGTGGGCGATTTCAACGCCTGGGACAGCCGCCGGCACGGCATGCGCCTGCGGCACCGCGCCGGCGTTTGGGAGATCTTCATCCCGGGCGTGCAGGCCGGCGAACGCTACAAGTTCGCCATCACCGACCGCGCCGGCAATCAGCGCCTCAAGGCCGATCCGCTGGCGCGGCGCAGCGAAGCGCCGCCGGCCACGGCCTCGGTGGTGGAGGACGGCGCCGGCTATCCGTGGGAAGACCAGGCCTGGATGGCGCAACGGCGCTCGCGCCAATCCTCGGACGCGCCGCTGTCCATCTACGAAGTGCATGCGGGCTCCTGGCTGCCAGACGACCCGGACTCGCGCGCCTGCATCTGGGACCGGCTGGCCGACAAGCTGCCGGCCTACGCCCGCGCCATGGGTTTCAGCCATGTGGAGTTGCTGCCCGTCATGGAGCATCCCTTCGGCGGGTCCTGGGGTTATCAGCCGCTGGGCATGTTCGCGCCCGCGGCCCGCTATGGTCCGCCCGCCGCCTTCGCCCGTTTCGTCGACCGCTGCCACCACGCGGGCATCGGCGTGATCCTGGACTGGGTGCCGGCGCACTTCCCGGACGACGCGCACGGCCTGGCCCGCTTTGACGGCACCGCGCTGTACGAGTACGAGGATCCGCGCGAAGGCTATCACCCGGACTGGCACACCATGGTCTACAACCTGGGCCGCACGGAGGTGCAGGCTTTCATGATCGCCAGCGCGCTGCATTGGTTGCAGCGCTTCCATGTCGACGGCCTGAGGGTGGACGCGGTCGCGTCCATGCTCTACCGCGACTACAGCCGCCAGCCCGGCCAATGGATCCCCAACCGCTACGGCGGCCGCGAAAACCTGGAGGCGGTGCAGTTCCTGCAGGCGCTCAACGGCATCGTGCGACATGAAGTGCCGGACGCCATCATGATCGCCGAGGAATCGACGGCCTGGCCCGGCGTCACCGCGCCGGTCAGCGACGGCGGGCTGGGCTTTCACTACAAATGGAACATGGGCTGGATGCACGACACCTTGCGCTACCTGTCCGAGGACCCCGTGCACCGCAAGCATCACCACCATGACATCACCTTCAGCATGGTGTATGCGTACAGCGAGCGCTTCATCCTGCCTCTATCGCACGACGAGGTGGTGCACGGCAAGGGCTCGCTGCTGGCCAAGATGCCGGGCGACGCGGCCGCCAGGCTCGCCAACCTGCGCGCCTACCTCGGCTTCATGTGGGCCCATCCGGGCAAGAAGCTGCTCTTCATGGGCGGCGAAATGGCACAGCCCAGGGAATGGAACCATGACGTCCCGCTGGATTGGGACCTGCTGGACCGCCCCGGCCACCTGGGCATACAGCGGCTGGTTGCCGACCTGAATGGCCTGTACCGCGGAGTGCCGGCGCTGCATGCGCTGGATGCCGATCCGGCGGGCTTCGCCTGGACGATCCTGGACGACCGGGACAACAGCGTGGTCGCATTCATCCGCAGCGACGGCGTCCATCATGTGCTCGCGGTCGCCAATTTCACGCCGGTGGCGCGGCATGACTACCGCATCGGCGTGCCTCGGGCCGGCCGCTGGGCGGAAAGGCTGAATACCGACTCCACGCACTACGGCGGATCCGGCCAGGGCAACCAGGGCGGCGCCAGCACCGGCCTCAGCGCGTCCCATGGGCAGCCCCAGGCCTTGTCCTTGACCTTGCCGCCGCTGTCCACCCTGTTTCTGCTCTACGAAGGTTGAACGCATATGGATCCCTCCCAATTCACGCGCATCGCCGGCGGCCAGCCCCATCCGCTGGGCGCGGTCAGCGACGGCCTGGGCGTGAACTTCGCGGTGTTCTCGGCCAACGCCACGCGTATCGAGCTGTGCCTGTTCGATCCCAAGGGCCGCAAGGAACTGCGCCGCTTCGACCTGCCGGAATGCACCGACGAGATCTGGCACGGCTACCTGCCCGACGCGCATCCCGGGCTGGTGTACGGCTATCGCGCCCACGGCCCTCACGATCCGCGCAACGGGCACCGTTTCAATCCCCACAAGCTGCTGCTCGATCCCTACGCGCGCCAGTTGACCGGGCCGCTGCATTGGAGCGATGCGCTGTTCGGCTATCGCATGAAGCATGCGCGCGCCGACCTCAGCATCGACCGGCGCGATAGCGCGCCCGCCATGCCCAAGGCCATCGTGGCCGAGGAAACGCCCTTCACCTGGGGCAACAGCCGGCCGCCGGCCACGGCCTGGAACGATACCGTGATCTACGAGGTGCACGTGCGCGGCGCCTCCATGCTGCGCGAAGACCTGCGCCAGCCCTTGCGCGGCACCTGCTCCGCGCTGGCCGACCCGCGCTTCATCGAACACCTGCAACGGCTGGGCGTGACGGCCGTGGAGCTGCTGCCCGTCCATGCGTTCCTGCAGGACCGCTTCCTGACCGAACGCGGCCTGCGCAACTACTGGGGCTACAGCACGCTATCGTATTTTGCGCCGGAGCCCGCCTACCTGCAGCACAACCCGAACGAACTGCGCCAGGCTATCCGCCGGCTGCATGCCGCCGGCATCGAAGTGATCCTGGACGTGGTCTACAACCACACGTGCGAGGGCAGCGAGCTGGGGCCCACGCTGTCCTGGCGCGGACTGGATAACGCCAGCTACTACCGCCTGGTGCCGGGCGATGAACGCTACTACATCAACGACACCGGCTGCGGCAACACCGTCAACCTGTCGCATCCGCGCGTCCTGCAAATGGTCACGGATTCGCTGCGCTATTGGGCGCAATCCTATGGCGTTGACGGCTTCCGCTTCGACCTGGGCGTCACCCTGGGCCGCGAAGGCACCGGCTATGACCCGGGTTCGGGCTTCTTCGACGCCGTGCTGCAGGACCCTGCCCTTGCCCGCCTGAAACTGATTTCCGAACCCTGGGACGTGGGCCCGGATGGCTACCAACTGGGTAACCATCCGCCCGGATTCGCCGAGTGGAACGACAAGTTCCGCGACGCCACCCGCCGCTATTGGCGCGGGGATCCCGCCATGCGCGGCGAGATGGCGGCGCGCTTGTGCGGATCGCGCGACCTGTTCGACCGCCGCCACCGGCGCCCCTGGAGCAGCGTCAACTACGTGGCCTCGCACGACGGCTTCACGCTGGCCGACATCGTCAGCTACGACGGCAGCCACAACCAGGCCAACGGAGAAGGCGGCAACGACGGCCACGGCGAGAACTACAGCCATAACTGGGGCGCCGAAGGCCCGACCGGGGACGCCGCCATCCTGGACATCCGGAAACGGGTGCAGCGGGCTCAGCTGGCCTGCGTGTTCCTGGCCGATGGCACGCCGATGCTGCTGGCGGGCGACGAATTCGGCAACAGCCAGGAAGGCAATAACAATGCCTATTGCCAGGACAACGCACTGTCGTGGCTGGACTGGACGCAAGCGCAGGCTGACGACGGTCGTGAGCTATCCCGCTACGCGGCGCGCCTGATCGCATTGCGCCGCGCCCACCCCAGCACGCGCGCCGCGCGCTACGGCGACGCGGGCCAGCAGCTCGCGCCTGGCGTGAAAGCCATCTCCTGGTTCGATCCAGCAGGCGCCGAACTGGACGCCGCCGCCTGGGAGTCGGAGGCCAATGCCCTGGTCCTGCGCCGCGCCGCCTGCCGCGAAGACGGCAGCGTCGACGTAACGTTGCTGTTGCTGAATCCAGGCGCGGAGGACGCGGTTTTTCAGATGCCGCCGCCCGAGCTGGCCTGGATCCGCGAGCTGGATTCCGCCACGCAGGCGCCTGCCGCGCCCTTGTCGGAGCCCGCCGTCACGGTGGCCGCGCGCAGCGTGGTGTTGCTGGCGGCGACCTACGTGCCGGGAGATCCGCCATGACATACGACTATGCATCCGGCGCAATCCCGCTGGAGAGCGGCGTCACGCGCTTTCGGCTGTGGGCGCCGACCGCGCCCGCCGGCTTCGCGCTCGAGGTCGAAGGGCATCCTGCAATCGCCCTGCGTCCCGGCCCGGACGGCTACGTGCAGGCCGACGTGGACTGCCCCGTCGGCGCCCGCTATCGCTACCGCCTCGACGCGGACACGGTCGCGCCCGATCCGGCCTCGCGCCTGCAGTACGGCGACGTGCATGGCGACAGCATCGTAGTCGCGCCGGATGCCTACCCCTGGCGCTACGGCAGCTGGCGCGGACGGCCCTGGGAGGATGCCGTGCTGTACGAAACCCATGCCGGCCTGGAGGGAGGCTATGCGGGCCTGCTGGCGCGGCTGCCGGAGCTGGCGGCGCTGGGCGTGACCTTGCTGGAGTTGATGCCCATTGCCGACTTCCCCGGGCCGCGCAACTGGGGCTATGACGGCGTGCTGCCCTATGCGCCCGACGCGGCCTACGGCACGCCCGACGAGCTCAAGCGCCTGATCGACGAGGCCCATGGGCTGGAAATGGGCGTGATGCTGGACGTGGTCTACAACCATTTCGGACCCGACGGCAATTACCTGCCGCGCTATGCCGCGCCGTTCTTCAGGCAAGACGTCGCCACGCCCTGGGGCGACGCCATCGACTTCCGTCAGCCGGCGGTCAGCCAGTTCTTCAAGGACAACGCGCTGTACTGGCTGACCGAGTACCGCTTCGACGGGCTGCGCCTGGACGCCGTGCATGCGATCGCGGGCCAAGAATGGCTGCATGAGCTGGCCCAGCACCTGCGACAGCATATTCCGCCCGAACGCTACGTGCATCTGGTGCTGGAGAACGACGACAACCGCGCCAGCCTGCTGCAAGGCGATTTCGATGCGCAATGGAATGACGACGCGCATCATGCCCTGCATTGCCTCCTGACCGGCGAAAGCCACGGCTATTACGCCGACTACAGCGCCCTGCCGGCCCAGGCGCTGGCGCGCTGCCTGGCCGAAGGCTGGCTGTACCAGGGGCAGCGTTCACCCTACCGCGGCGGACAGCCGCGGGGCGAACCCAGCGCGGAACTGCCGCCGACCGCCTTCGTGCTGTTCCTGCAGAACCATGACCAGACCGGCAACCGTGCGGGCGGCGAACGCCTGGCCAGCCTGGTGGACAGTCCCGCCCGGCTGCGCGCCGCGGTCGCGTTGCAGTTGCTGTCGCCGCAGATCCCGCTGATCTTCATGGGCGAGGAACGCGGCGCGCGCACGCCGTTCCACTACTTCACCAGCCATGCCGACCCGGCCCTGGCGCAAGCGGTGCGCGACGGCCGGCGGCGCGAGTTCTCGCGCTTTCCCGAATTCCAGGGCGCGGGCGCGCTGTCCGACCCGAACGATCCCGCGACCTACCTGGCCAGCAAACCGCGCGCCAGCGCCGCGGACGCGCATGCCTGGATGCGGGACTACGCGGTCCTGCTGCATCTGCGCGCCCGCCTGATCGCGCCGCGGCTGGCTGGCGCGGTCAGCCTGGGCGCGGCCGCCATCGGCGAACGCGGCGTGTACGCGCGCTGGCAACTGGCGGGCGGCGCGCGCCTGACGGTCTATGCGAACTTCGGCCCCGATCGCCTGGCGCTGCCCGAGGCCTTGCAGGCGGGCGTCGAGGCCTATGCCACGCTGCTCTTCGAATCCGTGGCCGGCGCGCGCGACGCGCTGGTCCAGGGCGAGGTGTGCGGCGACAGCACCGTGTGGCTGCTGGAGGAGCCGGCATGACCACCACGCCCGCCGGCGATCCGGCCTTGTCCGCGCTGGCCGCCAAAGCCGGCATCGCCGAACATTGGACCGACGCGCGCCAGCGTCCGCGGCAGGTGTCGCCGGATACATTACGGCTGCTGCTGGAGGGCATGGGCCTGCCGGCGGGCAACGCCCATGACATCCGCGATAGCGACCATCGCCTGGGCGTGGAGCTCGGGGCCCGGCTGCCGCCCCTGCTGGTCGCGCGCAGCGGCATGCCTGCCTCCCTGCCCGCTTGCGCGCGCGGCCGCTACCGCATCGTGTGCGAGTCCGGGCTGACCTGCGACGGCGAGGTCGCAGAAGACGGCAGCCTGATCGCGCCGCAGGAGCCGGGATATCACTCGCTGCATTTGGCATGCGGCCAGACCGTGCTCGCGGTGGCTCCCCGGCAAGCGCCCAGCCTGGACGATCTGACCGATGGCATGCGACCGCGCGCCTGGGGACTATGCGCGCAGGTCTACAGTCTCAGGCGCGATGCCGGCCAAGCTGGCGAAGGCGGCTTCGGCGGCTTTGGCGCGGTGCGCGAGCTGGCCGCCGCTGCCGCGGCCGAGGGCGCCGACGCGCTCGCCATCAGCCCGGTGCACGCCATGTTTGCCGCGCAACCGCAGCGCTGCAGTCCCTACGCGCCATCCAGCCGCTTGTTCCTGAACACCCTGTACGCGGATCCCGCCGCCGTCCTCGGTGACGATGCCTTGCACCGGGCGCTGGCCGAGTTGGCCGCCCAGCCGCCCGTAACCGACTTGATAGATTGGCCATCGGCCGGGATATGGCGGCAGCGCCTGCTGCGCGCGCTACACCGCCAGTTCCGCACAATCGGACCAGAGGATGCCCGCCAGCGCTACGAAGCGTTCTGCGTCCGCCGCGGCAAGGCGCTGCGCGACCACGCCGTATTCGAAGCCTTGCATGCCGCCCAGGCAGCGCATGGCGCACACCACCTGCCCTGGACGCAATGGGCCGCGGGCCTGCGCGATCCGGACTCGCCGGAAGTCGAGCGATATGCGCGGCAGCATCCGGTCGAGGTCGACTTCCATCGCTACGCCCAATGGCTGGCCGCCGAAAGCCTGGGCCACGCGCAGAAGGCGGCGCGCCGCGCCGGCATGCGCGTGGGGCTGATCTCCGACCTGGCCGTGGGCGACAGTCCGGACGGCAGCCACGCCTGGAGCCGCCAGACCGACCTGATGCCAGGACTGTCCATAGGCGCGCCGCCCGACATCCACAATCCGCAAGGACAGAACTGGAATCTGGCCGCGTTCTCGCCGCGCGCGATGCATGCCCAAGGCTACGCGGCCTACATCGACATGTTGCGCGCCGCGCTGGCTCACGCTGGCGGCCTGCGCATCGATCACATCCTGGGCATGGCGCGGCTGTGGCTGGTACCGGATGGACTGGCCGCCGATGCGGGCGCCTATCTGCGTTATCCGTTGCGCGAACTGCTGGCGCTGACGGCGCTGGAAGCCTGGCGCCACCGCGCGCTTGCCATCGGCGAAAACCTGGGCACGGTGCCTGAAGGCTTCAACCGCGAACTGGCGGATCACGGCATCCTGGGCATGAATGTGCTGTGGTTCATGCGGCAGGAGCCTGACATGACCGCGCCGCCGTCTGAGCCGCCCAAGCCGGCGCCTTTTCTTGCCGCCGAAGACTGGCCCGTCCAGGCCGTGGCCATGACCTCGACCCACGACCTGCCGACCTTGCGCGGCTGGTGGGCCGAGCGCGACATCGACGTGCGCGCCGAACTGAACCTGCTGGGCGGCGGCGATGACGAGGCCACGCTGCGGCACAACCGGCGCATGGACCGCAGCTTGCTTGCGCAAGCCCTGGGCTGCGCCGTCGACCCCGCGCGGCCACCGCTGGAGGACATGCTGCGCTTCGTGTCTTCCAGCCCTTGTCCCCTGCTGCTGGTGCCCATGGAAGACCTGGCGGGCGAACTGGAACAGCCCAACCTTCCCGGCACAGTGGATCAGCATCCCAACTGGCGTCGACGCCTGGCCGCAAGCAGCGCGGCGTGCTTCGCCGACCCAGCCGTGCAAGGCCGGCTGCAAGCCCTGCGCACGGGGCGGAGTCGGCCATGACCATGCCGCGCGCCACGGTCCGCCTGCAACTGCATGCCGGCTACACGCTGCACGACGCCCACGCCTGCGTGGACTACTACGCGGACCTCGGGGTCAGCCACCTCTACCTGTCGCCCATCACCTGCGCCCGCCCCGGCTCGACGCATGGCTATGACGTCATCGACCATGGCGCGGTCAATCCGGAGCTGGGCGGAGAGTCCGCGCTGAGGGACCTGGCCCGGGCGGCCCGCCGGCGCGGGCTGGGCCTCATCGCGGACATCGTGCCCAACCACATGGCGGCACACCCCGCCAATGCCTGGTGGCGCGATGTGCTCGAACACGGCGCCGCAAGCGCGCATGCGCGCTGCTTCGACATCGACTGGAACGCGCCGGATCCCGCGCTGCGCGGCAAAGTCCTGCTGCCCATCCTGCCCGACTCCTACGGCGAGTCGCTGAATCAAGGCGTAATGGCGCTGCGCCACGACGCCACTACCGGGCGCGTCGAACTGGAGGTCTCGGGCCAGCGTTATCCCGTGGCGCCGGAATCGCTTGCGCGCGGGCTCGATCCGCAAACCCTGCTGCGCCGCTGCGACCCGGCGCGCGCATCCGGCCGCGAACGCCTGCACCGGCTGCTGCAGAGCCAGCATTACCGGCTGGCCTGGTGGCGTTGCGCTGCCGATCAGATCAATTGGCGGCGCTTCTTCGAGATCAGCGAGCTCGTGGGCGTACGGGTCGAGGACGAAGCCGTCTTCGATGCCGTGCATGCGCTGCCGCTGCGCCTGTACGCGCAAGGCCTGCTCGACGGACTGCGCATCGACCACATCGACGGACTGGCCGCGCCGGGCGCCTATCTGCGCAGGCTGAATCGATGCCTGGCCGAAGCCGGAGCCAGCCGTCCGCCGGCTTGCGCCCAATCGCAAGCCTATCTGGTGGCGGAGAAGATCCTGGCGTCGGACGAAGCGCCCGATGGGCGCTGGCAGCTGCATGGCACCACCGGCTACGACTTCATGGATCAGGTCGGCGCCTTGCTGCACGACCCGCAGGCCGAAGCGCCGCTGCGGGCGTTCTGGCAGATGCTCACGGGCGATCTGCGCACGCCGCAGCGCCAGCTGGAAGCGGCGCGCACGCGCATGCTGCAGCGGCACTTTTCCGCGGAACGCCTGGCGCTGGTCCGCTGCCTGGAACGTTTGGCGCGGCACGACCGCCGCACCCGCGACTGGTCCGCACCGGCCATGGACCGCGTGCTGTCCGCGTGGCTGGCGGCCTTTCCGGTGTACCGGACCTATGCCGAGGACGGCGGGCGCAGCGACGCGGACCGCGACCGCTGCGATGCAGCCGCGCAACGCGCCGCAACCCTCCTGCGCGCCCTTCCCGGCTCGGCTGACGCCGCCTTGCTGGCGCAATTGGATCGTTGGCTGAGCGGACTCCCCGCCGACCCCGCAACGGCGGATCATGCCGCCGCGCCGCTCGCGCAAGGTGAAACGGAAGCTGCGCAATCCCTGCGCCGGTTCCAGCAACTGACGCCGCCGCTGGCCGCCAAAGCGCTGGAAGACACGCTGTTCTATCGCTACGGCCCGCTGCTGTCGCGCAATGAAGTCGGCGCATCGCCGCAGCGGTTCGCGCTGGCGCCCGAGGCTTTCCATGCTCTGGTCGAAGCGCGGGCGCGCGAATTCCCCCACGCCATGCTGGCCACGGCCACGCATGACCACAAACGCGGGGAGGACGCGCGCGCGCGGCTGGCGGTGCTATCGGAAATGCCGCAAGCCTGGCGCAAGACCGCGTATCGCTGGATCCATGCCCTGCCCGACGCCGGGCAACTCACCTTGGCGGACCGCTACCTGCTGGTGCAGACGCTGATCGGGGCTTGGCCCGCCGGCTGGGATGCCGACATCATCGAACAGCGGCCGGCAAGCGTGGCCGCATGGATCGAGCGCGTGGCGCAGTGGCAGCTCAAGGCGCTGCGCGAAGCCAAGCTCCATACCAGTTGGACGGATCCTGACTCCGCTTATGAAGCCGCCGGGCTTGGCGCACTGGAGTTTCTGCGGGACGCGGCCCCCGGCCGGCGCCTGCTGGCCGAAATCGCCGCATACGCCCTGGAGCTGGCCCCCGCCGGCATGATCAACAGCCTGGCGCAGACGCTGTTGCGCAACACGTTGCCGGGCGTGCCGGATCTGTACCAGGGTACGGAGTTCTGGGACGTAAGCCTGGTCGACCCTGATAACCGGCGCGCGGTCGACTATCCGCCGCGGATAGCCATGCTGGCCCGCGCTCGCGCCAGCGCCGCCGTCCGACCCAGCGCAGCGGACTGGCGTAGCGGCGCGGTGAAGCAGGCCCTGATCCAGCGCCTGCTGTCGGCGCGGCTGCGCCACTCTGCATTGTTCGGCCAGGGCGAGTGCATCCCCCTGGCTGCAACCGGGACGCATGCACGGCACGTCGTCGCCTGGCTGCGGTGTCATGAAGACGAGTGTGCCGTGATCGCCGCGCCGCGGCTGTGCGCCCTGCGCCTGTCCGGCTACGCTCGCGGCGAGCCGCGGGCGGCGCGGGAATTCTGGGCCGACACCGCGCTGTGCCTGCCCGATGCGGTCAGGGACCTGGCGTGGCGCGATGCAATGGGCGACGAAAAGGCGCGGCGCGGCGCCGACGGTGCGCTGCCCTTGCCCGATCTGCTGTGCGAACTGCCGGTAGCACTGTGGCTGTCACCGGCGGCTTGACGCTTCAATGACGATGCATGAAGCACAAACGGCCTTGTCCGCCCACAGCGGGACAAGGCCGTCCTTACCGCGATACCCGCCCGACTACAGGGCCCGGAACACGCGGTCTATGAGTCAGCGCGGCATCTTGCTTTGCTGGCCCGGGTTCTGGCCAGGTTGCTGCCGATCCTTGTCGGCATGCTGGCCGGATTGGCCGGGCTGCTGCTGCCCGGGCTGATTGCGGTCCCTGGGGTTTTCCTGGGCCTGTTGCTTCTGTTGCTGCTTTTGCTGGTCGGGCTGGTTCTGATTGGGCATTGCAAGTCTCCTGGAAGACGGAAAAAGCTCCGCCGCATTCCATACAGCAACCCGCGTGCCCAAACCCGCGCGGCGGTCAGCCCGCAGCCCCGCGTACGAGGGGACGCAAGGACCGCCGGTAAAGTCCGGCCAGATTGGTAAAAAATACGCTGCGCGCCCTATTGCGTGGCCGCGTGGCGTTTGCCGCGCGCTGACTGCGGTTCCTGGGCGGAAGCGTCGTAGGCGTCGAGCCAGGATGACGCATAGGCGGCGGGCGCGGCCAACGGTTCGCCCTGGTCGCGTTGCGTGCGCAGCCGCACCGTCAATTCGTCCAGCGGCATGGGGCGGCCCAGCGCAAAGCCCTGGCCGTAGCGGCAGCCGGCCGCGCGCAAGGCGGGAATGTCCGCCACGTTTTCGACGCCTTCGGCCACCACCCGGCGGCCGAGCCGGTTCGCCAGTTCCGCGGCGGTGCGCAACACTTCGAAGGCGACCGCGCTGCGGCGCATGCGCGTTACGAAATACTGGTCGATCTTGACCTCGGACAGCGGCAGCGCCGACAGCAGCTTCAGCGAAGCGTGGCCGGTGCCGAAATCGTCCAGGCTGACCTCGCAGCCGGCATTCTCGAGCTTGAGCAGCGTGGCGCGCAGCACGTCGAGTTCGCGGATGGGCTGGTCTTCCGTCAGTTCCACGCGCACCAGCGACGCGGGCAGCTCAGCCGCATAGATGCGGTCCAGCAGGAAATCCACCGCGGCCTCGTCCGACAAGGTGGAGGCAGGCGCGTTGATGGCCACGGGAATGGCGATGCCGGCGCGCCGCATCGTCAGCAGCATGTCTATGGCACGCAGGCAGACGCGCTCGAAAAGCACCTTGTCCAGGCCCAGGCGGTTGACGGCGGGAATGAAGTCGGAAGGCATGATGATGCCCAGGCGGCGATGCCGCCAGCGAGCCAGCGCTTCGGCCGACACGATCCGGCCTGTCAGCAGGTCCACCTGCGGTTGCAACAGCATGCGCAGGCCATCCTTGCCGGTGATCATGGCGGCGATCTCGTCGTCGCTCGCCACCGAGTCTGTGGAAGCCTCTTGATTCGACATCATGTCGATACTCCTTGCGCGCCCCTGGGCGAAAACCTGCGCTGTCCGGGCGCAGAAAGAGGCACATTGGACTGAGTATTCCCAGCTACAGCGCTTTTTGTATGCCATTTCCAGACTTTCTTCCAGGCAATTCTGCGCCGCTGCGGCGGCAAAGTCACATATATGTATCCATACGTATTAAGCTGCTCGGATTCATGAATGAAACGGCCTTTCCGGCCCCGGCCGCCGCCCTCGTCGGAAAGCCTTGTCGACATGGTAGGGTTTGCGACTACCGCCCTGCCGGGCCCACCGCCGCTGCTGCTGTATTCCTAGCGTGAAGAACCTGTATTTCCGTTGGCGCGCCTCCTTGCGCAACGTCCTCTGGCTGGACGCCCTCCAAGCCGCGGCCATCAGCGCCGCGCCCGTCATCCTGGCCGTGCTGGCGCACGAGCCGCGCCTGGGCTGGAGCGCCATCGCCGCGTTCTGGGCCTGCTTCGGGGATCCGGGCGGTCCCCTGCGCCAGCGCGCGGGCGCAATGCTCGCGCTGGGGCTGATAGGCGCGCTGTTCTGCTTTCTGGCCAGCGTCAGCGCGGCCCATCTATGGCTGCTGCTGCCCCTGACCTTCGTGTGCTGCACATTCGGCGGGCTGTTGCGCGTGCTGGGGCCGGCCGCGGCCATCGTCGGCACCTTGCTGTCCGCGGGCTTCGTGGTGGCGGCCGAACTGCCCGCCCCGACCTGGGCGGAAAGCCTCTCATACACGCTGTTTTTCCTGGCCGGCGCGGCCTGGGCCATCCTGATGACGGCGCTGGTATGGCGCCGGCGTCCCTGGAAGGACGCCACCCATGCGGTCGCGCACTGCTACCGCGGCCTGGCGGACTTCGCCGACGCGCTGGCCCGCATGTACTCGGGCTTGACGCCCGCCGCCAGCCCCCAGGCCTGGAGCGCGGTTACGCGGCCGCAGCGCAGCGCCCAGCGTGCGGCGCTCGAAGCCGCCCGCACCCGCATCCGCGAAGTGCAGGACGCGCGACCCTCGCGCCGCGCCCGCGCGCATCAGCTGCTGTACTTGCTGGACAATGCGGAGGACAGCTTCATCGCGCTGGTGGCCGCGGCCGATCTGCTGGAATCGAATGCGCCGCGCTGGCTCGGGCGCGGCGCCGGCGCCCATCTGTCGCATGCGCTGCACCGCTACGCCAGCCTGTGCAATGCCATCGCCAGCACTTCGGATGTCAACGACGCCAAGCAAACGCAGTGCCTGCGCGAACGCCTGGCCCATTACAGCGCCGGCCTGCATGAGCTGCGCGGCAGCGCCCTGGCCCACGCACCCGAACTCGCCACCATGGCGCCGGTGCTGGACCGGTTGTTGCACACGGCGCAGGCCGTCACGCAGTCCCTGTTCGACCAGGGGCAAGCCCCGGCGGCGCCCACACGCGACCGCCGCGCAGCCAACCCTGCGCAAGACGCCTGGCGCGCACTGCGCCAGAACCTGAGCTTCGAATCCGACGCCTTCCGCCATGCGCTCCGGGTAGGCGTGGGCGCCACCATCGCCGTGGCGTTGTCCAAGACCTTCGCCGTCAACCACGGCTACTGGATGTCGCTGACGCTGGTCTTCATCCTGCAGCCTTACTTCGCGACCACCTGGCAGCGCACGCTGGAACGCGTTGCCGGCAGCGTGGCCGGCGCCATCGGCGCTTCGTTGCTGGGCCTGTTCCTGAGCACGCCCTTGTCCGTGGCCCTGGCGGTCCTGCCCATCGCGCTGGGCACCTTCGCCGCGCGCACGATTCATTACGCGCTGTTCACGTTCTTCCTGACTTCGCAGTTCGTGCTGGTCACCCACATCCAGCAGCCCGAGATCCAGGAGCCGATGCTCGCGGCCCTGCGCGCGTTCAACAGCGTGCTGGGCGGCGTCCTGGCCCTGCTGGTGGGCTTTCTGGTCTGGCCCGAAAAGGAGCCGCGGCAACTGGCCGGCGCCCTCAGCCTGGCGCTGGAGCGTCACGCCGCCTATGCGCGCGCCCTGTTGCGGGCCAAGAGCGGCGATGCCGGCGATGGGCAGGACCTGGTGGCGCTGCGCCGCATGGCCTGCCTTTCCGCCGACAATGCGCAGGCGTCCTTGCAGCGGCTGCAGCAGAATCCGGTGCATCGCGACCGCAATGTCGGTACGGCGGAAAACCTGCTCAACGCCATGCGCCGCGTCACGGCGGCGGGTACGGTGCTGGAGCTGCAGCCGGCCCCGCCCGCCGGATCGCCCGCCGCCCAAGCGCTCTCCGAGTACGGTCCGGCCCTGGCGCATGCGCTGCATCCGCAGCAGCCCGCACCCCGCGCAAGCGACCGCCAACTGGCCGTGCCGCCTGCGGTGGCCGCGGGCTATCCGGAACTGGCAGCCCCGCTGGACCGCATCGCGCAACAGGCGCGCCAATTGCGCCAATTGCGCGAACGCGTGGAACGGACTCCCCCCACGCCATAGCCTGCCGTTTGCGCTCGCCCCGGCGAACTGCCGCGGGCTTGACGCGCATCAAGGGCGAGAAGGCCGGAAAGCGTAACCATATGCACATGGCACGCTTAAACAAGGAGGCCTTCATGTACCGCCGCATTTCCGTCCACCTGGACCACGGATTCGACTGCAAACGCCGCATTGAAGCTGCCCTGGCCCTGGCCAAGCGGCACAAGGCCGAGCTGGTCGGCATCTACGCCAACGCCGCGCCGCCGCAGTATTACTACGGCGAGTCCGTGCTCATGTCGCGTTCGCTGGGCATCATCAAGGAGTTGCAGGCGCAAAGCCGCGACGCGGTGGAAACCGCCTTTCTGGAGGCCGCGGCCGAAGCGGACGTGCCCGCATTCATGCGCGCGGGTACCTCCTCGCCCAGCGAGACCGTGGCGCTGCTGGGCCGCACCACCGACCTGATCGTGGTCAGCCAGGAAAACCGCGAGGACGTCGAGGCCGCGCACGAGATCGAGTTCGTCGAACAGACCCTGCTGACGGCGGGCCGGCCGGTGCTGGCGATTCCGTCCAGCGGCGAATTCCCGGTCATCGGCGACCGCGTGCTGTGCTGCTGGGACGGCAGCCGCGAAGCCGCCCGCGCGCTGGCCGATGCGGCACCGATATTGCGCCTGGCCTCGCACATGGTCGTGCTGACCATGGAGGAAGGCGCCGCCAGCCCCAAGCATGAAGCGCCGTTCGAGGACCTGGCCACCTATTGCGTGGCGCAGGGCATGCCGGCGCCCGAGCATGTGCGCCGCGACATCAAGGGCGTAGGCGTGGGCAGCACCATCCTGAACGCCGCCGCCGACCATAGCGCGGACCTGATCGTCATGGGCGCCTATGGCCACAGCAAGCTGCGCCAGTGGGCGCTGGGCGGGGCGACGGCGTCCATCCTGAAGAGCATGACCGTGCCGGTCATGTTCTCGCACTAGCCTTGGCCTGCTAGCCCCGGCGCACCGGGGTCAGCACCGGCCTGCCGCCGAAGTGCGCCGTGGCGTTGTCCAGGAACAGCGCCACGGTGGCATGCACCGCTTCCGGCGAGCGCCCCGCGCTGTGCGGGGTCAACACCACATTGTCGAGCTCGATCAGTGCCTTGGGTACGTCGGGCTCGCCGTCCACCACGTCCAGGCCCGCGCCCGCAATGCGGCGCTCGGCCAAGGCCGCGATCAGCGCCTGCGTGTCTACCACGCTGCCGCGCGCGATGTTCACCAGATAGCCTTCCGGCCCCAGCGCTTCCAATACCTGCGCGTCCACCAGGTGGCGCGTGTCCGATCCGCCCGGCGTCGCCACCACCAGGAAATCCGATGCCGCGGCCAGCGCGCGCGGGCTGTCGAAGTAGGCATAGCCCGATTCCGGGCGAACGCTGCGGCTGTAATAGCCCACGCTCATGCCGAAGCCGTTGGCGCCGCGCCGCGCGATTTCCAATCCGATGGTGCCCAGGCCCAGGATCCCCAGCCGCTTGCCGGTGACCTGCGGTCCCATGAAGCCGCTCCAATGGCCCTGGCGCACCGACGCATCCGCTTGCGGCAGGCGCCGCGCCGCGCCCAGCAGCAGGGCCATGGCATGGTCCGCCACCGATACCGCGTTCGCGCCCGGACCATGGGTCACGACGATCCCGCGCTCGGCCGCAGCGGCCAGATCGATGTTTTCGTAGCCCACGCCCAGCGAGCAGGCGATTTCCAGCTTGGGCATCGCCGCCATTTCCTGCGCGTACAAGCCGGTGGCGCCGCGCGTGAGCACGATGCGGATCTCCGGGCCGTGATCACGGATCGCCTGCGCGCGTGAATCGGCGGTAGGCGCAAAAATCGCGCGAAAGCCGCGCGCTTCGATTTCGGGCAGGTAATCCTGCACGCTTTCTATCAAGACAAGCAAGGGGATGGTCATGTCGGGAATGCCGCGGATGGCGGAGGGCTGCACAAAAACCCGGCGATCTTACGCCTGGGCGCAAGCCCGCGCCACCCGCCGGTCCGCCAGACGGCCGCCCGGCGCTCGGACCGATGCGCGAGCCGTCCGACACGGCTCGCGCCTTCATGACCGCATTGGACCTGCTAGAGCCGGCCGGTCAACAGCATCACAATCAGGACGATCAGCAATATGCCCAGTATGCCGCTGGGGTAATAGCCCCAACCGCGGCTATGGGGCCAGGCCGGCACGGCGCCGACCAGGAGCAGGATAAGAATAATCAGCAGGATGGTCGACATGGCGACTCCTCGGTTCTTGTTGGGATCAGGGAAAAGCCACAGCCCGCGTCAGGGGCTGGGCGGCGTGATCTCCTTGCCGGGCGGCGACAAGGGCGGCAGGTCCACGTCCGGCTCGTCGGTATCCGGATCAACAGGCAGGTCGCCGGGCGGCGAACCTGGCGGGATCGGATCTGGCTTGGGCGGAACGTGCAGGTAGTACGAGTACGCGATGTGCATGGCTGTCTCCGGGGAAAATCCACTCCTCCGTCAGCAAGCCGCGTGCCCAGCCCCTTCGTCGAGGATCGCGGGCACGCCGCATGCTGATGGCAGCGTCCCTGTCCCCCTGTTTGCCGCAGACGACATGAACCCAAGTTCCCGAATGGCGCCCGCCCGCGGCGGCGCAGCGCTGGTCTACTACGACGACAGCCAGGCAGGCTATGCCCGGGTCCGTGTCAACGGCAGCGCCTTCCACTACCTGGACGCCCAAGGCAGACGCATACGCAGCGCGCGGGAAATCAAGCGCATCGACGCCCTGGCAATACCGCCGGCATACGAAGAAGTGTGGATCTGCCCTACCCCGCTCGGGCATCTGCAGGCCACCGGGCGCGATGCCCGAGGACGCAAGCAGTACCGCTACCACTCCGATTGGACCGCAGTGCGCGATGCGAGCAAGTACCAAAGCCTTGCAGCCTTCGGCCAGACGCTCCCGCGCATACGGCGGCAGGTCGAGCGCGATCTCCGTACCGCCGGGTTGTCCCAGAACAAGGTGATAGCCGTACTGGTACGTTTGCTGGAGACGACGCTGGTGCGCATCGGCGCGCGCGAGTACGCCCGAACCAACAAGTCCTATGGCCTGACCACGCTCAAGCGGCGGCACGCCAGCGTGACGGGCGACAAGTTCCGCTTCCGCTTCCAGGGCAAGAGCGGCGTGACCCACGACGTCAGCGCCGCGGACCGGCGCGTGGCGCGCATCATCAAGCGCTGCCTGGACATACCCGGCCAGCAACTGTTCCAGTATCTGGACGCGGACGGCGGCAGCCATCCCGTCGATTCGGGCGCGGTCAACGGCTATCTGCGCGCAGCCGGCGCGGGCGACTTCACGGCGAAACACTACCGTACCTGGGCGGGCTCCGTCATGGCCTATGCCGCCCTTCAGGCGAACCCGCACGAGAGCGCCGCCCAGGCGCAGAAGATGGTGGTGGAAGTGGTCAAGCAGGTCGCCCGGCGCCTGGCCAATACGCCAGCCGTATGCCGCGCCTGCTATGTGCATCCGGCCATTCTGGCCGCCTATCTGGACGGCACGCTACCCGCGCGCTCAGCGGCGCCGCGGGGGCCCCGTGGACTGAGTGCGGACGAACGCCGCCTGCTTGCCTTCCTGGGCGGAGAGGCCGCTGCGGCGGCGAACGCCAAGCAGGCTTCAAAGGATCGATGAGCGCGCGTTCTTGGCCCGCGGTTGCGGCGCGGAACCGTCCGCCCAGTTCGACTCGGTGCGCGTGTCGGCCACGACGCGCTTGTCGCGCGCGGCCTCGTCCGGGGTCGAGGCGTCTGGTTTATCCGGTCTGCGCGGCACATCGACGAGAGCGCGCGGCGGCAGTATCTTAGCGTTGTCTTCCGCCCGCTTGCCGGCTTGCGCCGGCTTCGCGGATCCGGGTATGGATGCTGGCTTCATGCGTGGCTCCTGCTGTGGCCCCCCGTAGGGAATACGGTTCCCATGCTAGGGCTCCAGGCCGCTGCGGTCATCGCAGCGCGGCATCAAATTGCAAGCGGATGTGGCCCGACCCCCAGGCATGCCCGTTGCTGCGCGTACCGGGCACACACAAGGAGATGCAATGCGAGACCAAAATTTCGAGCAATGTGTGCAAGCCTGCTATGAATGCGCCGTCGCCTGCGATGTTTGCGCGTCCGCCTGCCTGCGCGAGAACCCGGCGCACATGCGGCGATGCATTGCGCTGTGCACCGATTGCGGCGCGGTTTGCCGGCTTTGCGCGGCCATGCTGGCACGCGACGGCGAGTTCGCCAATGCGCTTTGCACCTTGTGCGCATTGATATGCGATGCGTGCGCGCGCGAATGCTCATCGCACGAGGCAGAGCATTGCCAGGTGTGCGCAGGCGCGTGCCTGAGCTGCACCCTGGCCTGCCGCGACATGCTGGAGGCCTGAAACCTTCCGATCCGCTGCGCGGCCGCCCGGGCCGGTCCGCGCAGGCGCATTTCCCGCCCGACAGCCAGGAGCTACCGATGGCCTCTACCAACACCCCCCTGCCCTCAGACTTTCCGGAAAACGGCCCGGACAACCGCGGCGCGCACAGGCGAGCACGGCATCCCGAGGCCTGGATCGACGATCTGGAAGCCACGCTCAGCGATGCCTCGGCGACCGATCTTGAGGCGCTCAAGGCGCGCTTGTCCGAACAGTTGCACGCCACGCGGCGCAGCTTGCGAGACGCTTCCGACCATGCCGGCGACCTGATGCGCGAGACCATAGACTGCACCGAGGAGTACATCCACGCCCGGCCCTGGCAGGCCATCGGCCTGGTGGCCGGCGCAGCTTTCCTTTTTGGCGTGGTGGTGGGACGGCAGTAGCCCCGGCGCGCGCGGCGGGCCAGGCATGGCATTTGCTCGGCAATGGGGAGGCGCCTGTCGCGCCTGCCCACCAGGAGGCCCAAATGAGCAAGCCCGATCAAGCCGACACCGGCGCCCGCCCGCATCCCAAACCGCCCATGCCGGCCCAGCACCTGGAAAAGCCGGGGCAGGAAGCCGACATGGAGCTCAAGCCACAGTACCAGGCGCCGCAGTACAAGGGCAGCGGCAAGCTCGAGGGCATGGTTGCGCTGGTGACAGGCGGCGATTCCGGCATAGGCCGCGCGGTCTGCCTGCTGTATGCGCGCGAAGGCGCCGACGTAGCGGTCGTCTATCTCAACGAGCAAGAGGACGCTGAAGACACCCGGCGCGCCGTGGAAAGCGAAGGCCGCCGTTGCCTGCTGATCGCAGGCGACGTACAGGAACCCGCGTTTTGCGAACAGGCGGTGGCACAGACGATCGGGGCGTACGGCAAGCTCGACGTCCTGGTGAACAACGCCGCCTATCAGCAGCACACGGACACGCTGCCCGAGATCAGCGACGAAAAGTGGGACAAGACGCTGCGCACCAATATCACCGCCTACTTCCAGATGGCGCGCGCGGCGCTGCCGCATCTGCGCGCGGGCGCCTCCATCATCAATACCGGATCGGTCACGGGCCTGCGCGGCAGCGCCAGGCTGTTGGACTACTCCACCACCAAGGGCGCGATCCATGCCTTTACGCGATCGCTGGCCGCCAACCTCGCCGCCAAGGGTGTTCGTGTGAACGCAGTGGCGCCGGGACCCGTATGGACGCCGCTGAATCCTGCGGATCAAAGTCCGGAGAAAATCACGGAATTCGGCAAGCACGCGGACTTGGGGCGGCCGGCGCAGCCCGAGGAAATCTCTCCGGCCTATGTCTTCCTGGCCTCGCCCGTGTGCGCCAGCTACAGCACCGGCATCGTCCTGCCCATTACCGGCAGCGCGGGCGATTGAGGCCTGCGCTGCCCGTTACTTTGCCGGCGCGATCGATGCGGGCGCTTCGCGCGACGCGGGTGAAACCGCCGGCGCTTCGCCCTTTGTTGCCGGCTGGATCTTGTCCGCATCGGCGGGCGGCGTGCGTTGCAGCTTGCGGCCCATTGCCAGATGTTCGGCCAGCATGGGCAGCGCGCGCACGGCGAAATCGCGCACCTGCGGATCCTTGGACTCGCGCGCCGCCGTCTCGAACAGGCGGTTGGCGGTAGTATGCGCGTCCACGGCCGCCTTTTCGATATAGAGCGCGTCGAAGTCGGGGCCGGTCCTGTTGCCCAGCTGTTGCAGGGTGTCGCGGTCGGGTTCGGACGGTTCCGCTGGCAGCTTCACCTGCTTGCGTCCGGCCAGGGTCTTCAGCTGGGCGTTCATGGCGCCATGCTGCTCCAGCATCCGCGCGGCGTATGCTTTCACGTCGCGGTCCCCCGCAAGCTTCTTCGCCAGCTCCGCCGCCTCCACCTCGAACATGCCTGAGCCCGCCGCCGCCTGCAGGAAGCGCGCTTCCGGCTCCGCCAGCTCCTGCGCCTGCACCCCGCCCAGCACGCCGGGCGCGGCCAGCAGGCATAGCGCGACGACGCCGCAGAGCCATAAGGTCTTTTTCATGTCCGTCTCCCTCGGCCTAGTTCGCCATCGTCGACGCTTCCACATGCCGCGGCGGCGTCAAGGGGTCGAAGTCTTCCCATTTGCCATTCAACCAGCGGCCCTGTGCGCGCTCGATGTCCGTGCCGCCAGCCTGCGTCAGCACGGTTCTTGCCAACGCATCGCGGTCCGGTGATATGTGCAGCGCCAGCATCACGCCCGCCTGGCGTACGGCGGGATGCGCGTCACGGGCGACGGACGCCGCCGGATGTCTGCGCCGTCCGCGCCCGATCACCCATAGCGCGCCGGCCAGCGCGCCGAGATAAGCGCCTACCCCCGCAGCGGCAATGACGATCAAGACCGAAGCCCCGACCCGGGCGGCGATCAAGCCGCCCAGCAGCGCAAACACCAGACCCAGCGCGGAAGCGCCCGCCACCGCGCCGAAATGGCCGCCCCGGGCGTCGGGGTCGGCCACGCGGTCGCCGCCTATCGGAAAGCGCGCGTGTTCACCCGCCGTGTTGATGTAGAAGGTATGGATGTCGTCTTCGGTGAATCCTTCGGCGCACAGCTTGCGCGCCGCCTCGGCGGCGTGGTCGAAAGTGTCGAAACGGCCGGCAACGATCAGGGACATTGTGCTCTCCATCGGGAATCATTCCCTCGTTGCCAGCAACCGCCGTGCCCGCCCTCGGGCATGGCAGTTGCTGTGGCGCTGGCGAGCGGCCTGGTCCGGCAGGTTCAGAGGCCGTCCGCCCGCAGTCCCGCCTACCCGCATTCTGCGTAAGGACTTCCACATGGACATGCCCGGCAACCAAGAAGATTTTTCCGAACTGGAAGAAGATCCTGCTCCTCCCCCGGTTCCTCCCGAGGCCCGCGGCCTCTCCCTCCTGGACTGGTCGGCGTTGATCGCGGTGGTCGCGGGGGGGCTGAACTGCGGCCTGATCGCGGCGGTGAACCTGGATGTCTTCGCGAAGGTGCTGCCGTCGGCCGCCGCGACGCGCGGCGTCTACGGCCTGATCGGACTGGCCGCGCTATACAGCGTGGTGCTGCTGTTCCGGCTGGGCGAACAAGAGACGAACGTAAACGCGGACGAACAGCCGGAACAAGCGGCGGACTGAAACCGCCGCGAACGGCTACTTTGAGCCGGGCCGCTTGCCCGGATACTGGCCGCCTTCCTCGTACTCGGCGCCCTTGTCATTGGGCTTCTTGTCCGACTCGCGTTTGGGCGCCGCGGGCGGCTTGCCGAAGTCCGGCTTGTCCGTCCCGAACTGGCCGCTGCGATGCGCGGCTTCAGTTCGCGTGCGCGGCGCATTGGCCTTGCCTTGCTCCGTGTCCGCCTTTTCGTGATCTGCGCGCTTGGTTTGCATGTTCGTATTCCCGTGGTCGTTCAATGAATGCTTGCAGCGTGCGCATGGGCAGCGCCTGCGGCAAGGTGCCGGAGCAAGCGGCGTGCCCGGCAGGCCCGGGAACGCCGCTTGCTTGCACATGCGGCCAGGCCCGGGCGATGCCGGGTCCCCACCCTAGGAGTCAGCCATGAATCTGTCCCGAGTCGTTTTCCCCGCCGTCGCCCTGAGCCTTTCCGCCCTGGCGTTTCAGGCCCAGGCGCAAACCGCGCAAACCAGCGCCGGCCCCGTGCGCAGCAACGCCCAGATCGATGACCAGTACAAGCTGGACAAAAAACACTGCGACGGCATGAAAGGCAACCAGAAGGACGTCTGCCAGCAGCAGGCCGAAGCCACGCGCGACAAGGCCCGGGCCGACGCCAAGGCAGGCAAGGAGAAAGCCGAGGCCTCGCACGACGCGGCGAAGGTGCGCAACGACGCCGACTACAAGGTTGGCAAGGAGAAGTGCGACGCCATGTCCGGCAACGCCAAGGACGCGTGCATGGCCGACCTGAAGACCCGGTACGGCAAATGAAGTCAGGGCCGGTCCTGTTTCCGGCCAGGCGCCGCGGCGGCGCCTTCCGCGTCCGCTGCGGCGTACTCCTCGAGCCGGTTGTACAGCGTCTTGGGGCTGATGCCGAGTACCGCCGCGGCCTGCTTTTTCACGCCGTTGCAGCGCTCCAGCGTTGCCAGGATCAGGCGGCGGTCCGCTTCCGCCAAGGTTTCTCCCACAGGCACGCTGACCTGGCCACCCTCGCCCTCGCCCGCCGGCGACACCCGCGGCGTCAGCATGTCCACTTCCAGCGTGTCGCCGTCCGCCATGATGAAGGCGCGGCGCACGTAGTTCTTGAGTTCGCGCACATTCCCCGGCCATGCATACTGCTGCAGCGCGGCCAGCGCGCGCGGCGAGAATTCCTTGCTCTTGCCGGATTCCTGGTTCAAGCCTTGCAGGAAGCGATTCGCAAGGAACAGGATGTCGTCGCCGCGCTCGCGCAGCGCCGGCAACTTGATGGGGAAGACGCTCAGCCGGTAATAAAGATCCTCGCGCAGTTTGCCTTCCTTCACTGCTTGCTCGGGATCGCGGTTGGTCGCGGCGACGATCCGGATATCGCAGGCGATCTCCCGATTGGTGCCCACGCGCATGAACTGCCCGGTCTCCAGGACCCGCAAGAGCTTGACCTGCAGGTCAAGCGGCATTTCGGTCACTTCGTCCAGGAACAGGGTGCCGCCGTCGGCGCGCTCGAAGTAGCCCTTGTGCTGGCGGTCCGCGCCGGTAAAGCTGCCGCGCTCGTGCCCGAACATTTCGCTTTCGATCAGGTTAGGCGAGATTGCGCCGCAGTTCACCGCAATCAGCGGCCGCTGGCGGCGCGCGCTGAGTTCATGGATGGCGTGCGCGGCCAGTTCCTTGCCCGTGCCGCTTTCGCCGATCAGCAAGGTCGTCACATTGGTCTTGGCCACGCGGCCGAGCTGCCGATAGAGCTCTTGCATGCAGTCCGACGCACCGTACATCTTGCCGTAGCGTCCCGGCTCTTCGAATGGGGCGCCCGAAAGCTCGCTGCCCGAATTCGCATTCACTCGCGCGAAGATGCCGTTCAAGCGCTCCATGCAGATCGGCTTGACCAGGTAATCGGTGGCCCCAAGTCGCAAGGCCTGCACCGCGTTGTCGACGGTGCCGTGCCCCGTCATCACGACGACCTCCGCGCTGGCGGCGGCCTCGCTCTTGAAAATCTCCATGCCGCTGCCCTCGGGCAGGCGGATGTCGGTCAACACCAAGTCGGGCGCATGGCGCTCCAGCTGGATCAGCGCATCCTTGACGCTCGCTGCCAAGGCCACGGAAAAACCGCTTTCGCGTCCGATCTCGGCCAGCGTTTCGCGTATCGTGGGGTCGTCATCAACGATCAGCAGATGAGGCATGCTTGCTCCGTATCGCGGATGTTGTTGTAAGTCCTTCAGCATAGCGACTACAGGTGGGCCGGGGGTAAATGTTCGATACTTTCCACCAAGATTTTCGAATACTTGCAAATCGTCGCATCCTGCCCTGGTCCAGTTCACTAGCATGGGTTGTGACGTTCACGGTCCGTGCAGGACCCAGGAATCAGCATGCCGAATCGCACCCCGAACGCCGCGCGCGCGCCGGCGCAGGCGTCCCCGGACGTACTGACCGACGCGTCGGGCCTGTCGCCCGTGATGCAAAAGCTCGGCGTCCAACTGCAGTTGGCTGCGGCCACCGACGCCAGCGTCTTCATCGTGGGCGAAAGCGGAACTGGCAAGGAAATCGTGGCGCGCGCCATCCATGACGCCAGCGAACGCCGGGAACAGCCCTTTGTGGCCGTGAACTGCGGCGCCATCAGCGGCAGCCTGGCGCATGCCGAATTGTTCGGCCATGAAAAAGGCAGCTTCACCGGCGCTGTGGCACAGAGCGCCGGCTACTTCGAGTACGCCAGCGGCGGCACGCTGTTCCTGGACGAAGTGACCGAAATGCCGCCGGACCTGCAGGTCAACTTCCTGCGCGTGCTGGAGGCCGGCACTTATCAGCGCGTGGGCGGCTCGGACCTGCTGCGCGCCAATGTCCGCATCATCTGTGCCAGCAACCGCGATCCCTTCGCCTCCGTCGCGCAAGGCCGCCTGCGCCAGGACTTCCTGCACCGGCTGCTGGTGATTCCGTTGCGCGTGCCGCCGTTGCGCGAGCGCGGCGACGATGCGCTGGTGCTGGCGCACTGGTTCCTGAATACCCTGAACACCGCCAACGGTACGCAGAAGACCTTCTCCGCGCAGATGCTGGATGCGATCTCCCTGCATGATTGGCCAGGCAATGTCCGCGAGCTGCGCAACGCCGTGCAGCGCGCGTTCATCCTGGCCGACGGCGAGCTCGAGGACGAGCTGTTGCCGCGGAACCGCGGCGGGCAGCATGCCATGCTGCGCGACGGCGCGTTGACACTGCCCATCGGCATGTCGCTGGGCCAGGCACAGCGCGCATTCATCCTGGCGACGCTGGCCCATCACGCGGGCGACAAGCGCAGCGCCGCCGAGACTCTGGGCTTGAGTCTGAAGACGCTCTACAACCGGCTCGACGACTACGAGAAGGACTAGCGGGATCCCGCCGGCACGTGAGCATCCGGACCCCGCGGGGGAGCATTTCTTACCGCTTCCTTGTAATACTGGGCCGGCGCCGCCCGCGCGCCGGACGCCCCCCGCCCGCTGCAGCACCTGGCATGGTCTTTGCTTGAGTTTCAGGATGAGCTGCCCGTCGGCAGCCGCTGTCCAGGAGACTCGATTGGTCTACCCCTCGCAAGAATTGCGCCTGCGTCAGCAGATGACGCTGGCGCCCCGCCTGCAGCAATCCGTCAAGCTGCTGCAGATGACCGCCCTGGAGTTCACCACCGCGGTCGAGCAGGCCCTGGCCAGCAATCCCTTCCTGGAAGACGTCGATGAGCAGGAGGCCGAAGCAGGCCCCGCCGTTGCGGTCTTTCCTCCTTTGGCGGACGGCGCCGATCCGGCTCCGCCGGAACCCGTCCCGCAGGAAGAACCGCCGCTGCCGGACGCGCCGGCCTACTCCGGCGACTATCCGACACGCGGCCAGGGCGACGGCCCCGAGCGTGACCAGGGCCTATGGGCCGCGTCCACGCTGTCCATGAGCCAACGGCTGTCGCTGGAGCTGGGCAACTATCAGTTGGCGCCGCGCGACCGGCTGTTGGCGGAGTACATCATCGATGCTCTGGATGACGACGGCTACCTGCGGGTGCCGCTCGCCAGCCTGTGGGGCGATGCGCGCCGCGGCGCCGAAGCCGTCCCCGACGAAGGCGAATGGATGACCGCGCTGCGCCTGGTCCAACAGCTGGATGCGCCTGGACTGGCTGCGCGCGACCTGGCCGAATGCCTGTTGCTGCAATTGGCGGCAGCGACCGGCATCGGCGACGCGCTACGCGCCCTGTCCATGCGCATCGTGGCCGAGCAGCTCGAGCGGCTGGCCCGCAACGACTGCGCCGGCCTGCGCCAGCAGCTGGGCTGTTCTGAAGAGGCCTTGCGCGAGGCTTGCGCGCTGATCCGCAGCCTGGACCCGAAACCGGGAGGCCGCTACAGCGCCGAAGCGCCCGTCTACGTCGTGCCCGACGTGTTCGTCGACAAATGGCAATCGCGCTGGCGCGTGCTGCCCAACCGCAACGCCATGCCCCAGGCGAGGCTGCACCAGACCTATGCCGAACTGTTCCGGCGCGCCCGCCTGGACGATCGCAGCCCCATGGCCCAGGAGCTGCAGGAAGCCCGCTGGCTGGTGCGCAACGTCGAACAGCGCTACATCACGATCCAGCGCGTGGCCGAAGCCATCGTCAAGCGCCAGCAGACCTTTTTCGAATATGGCGACGTGGCCTTGCGGCCGTTGATGCTGCGCGAGGTCGCCGATGACCTGGACATGCACGAATCCACGGTGTCGCGCGCCACTGTCGGCAAGTACATGGTGACGCCGCGCGGGGTGTTCGAATTCCGTCACTTCTTTTCCCGCGAACTGGCCACCGACACTGGCGGGTCCTGTTCCGCCACGGCGGTGCGGGCCCTGATCAAGGAAATGGTCGAGGCCGAGGACCCGGCGATGCCGCTGTCGGATGTGGCCTTGACCCAGCAACTGGCGGCCAACGGCATCCTGCTGGCGCGGCGAACGGTCTCGAAGTACCGCGGGCAATTGCGCATGCCGCCCGCGGAATTGCGCCGCCGCCATTAGGCCGTCGCAGGTCAGGGCCGGGCCTGCTGCCCCGGCCTGCCCGGCGCACTGTCCAGCATGCCTTGCACGCGTTCGGACAGCTTGTCGAGCTGGAAGGGTTTGACGATCAGCTCCAGCCCCTGTTCAAGAAAGCCCTGGCCGCGCGCCGCGCTTTCCGCGTATCCGGTCATCAGGAGTACGCGCAGGCCGGGACGCGCCACGCGCGCGGCGTCGGCCAATTGCCTGCCATTGAGCCCCGGCAGCCCCACATCGGTCACCAGCAGGTCGATGCTGCGCGCGGACTGCAACACCTCCAGTCCGGCCTCGCCGTCCACGGCGGTCAACACCTCCAGGCCGAGTTCGGCCAGGCATTCGCGCACCATCTCGCGCACGTTCGCATCGTCTTCCACCACCAGCACGACTTCCTTGCGCGCCGCGCCGCGCGTAGCGGCCGCCGGGAGTTCGCCGTGCTGCACGCTTTCGGGCGCGCCGTCATGGCGCGGCAGGAACAGCCTGACCGTAGTGCCCACGTCCACCGTGCTCTCCAGGCTGGCCGCGCCGCCAGCCTGCTTGGCGAAGCCATAGATCATGGACAGGCCCAGCCCAGTGCCCTGGCCCAAGGGCTTGGTGGTGAAGAACGGGTCGAACGCGTGCGCCAGCACGTCCGGCGGCATGCCGCAGCCCACGTCCTTCACCGATACTTCCACGTAGCGTCCCGCATGCTCCCCGGCGCATTGCGACAGGAGCGGATCATCCGGCTCCACGTTGCGCGCGGCAACCGTCAGCGCGCCGCCGTTGGGCATGGCGTCGCAGGCGTTGATCACCAGGTTCAACATGGCGTTCTCGAACTGGTTCTTGTCACAGCAGACCGTCCACAGTTCCGGCTGCAGGTCCAGTCGCAGCGCCACGCGTTCGCCGGTATAGCGGTGGAACAGCGCCACCATGGATTGCAGTGCGGACGCCGCGCAGAACGGCTTGGGGTCGATGGGCTGGCGGCGCGAGAACGTCAGGAGCCGCTGCGTCAGGTGCGCGGCCCGGTTCGCGGAATCCATGGCGACGTCGACGAAGCGCAGCGCCTGTTCCGGCGCGCCCGCCGTGATCTTGCGCTCCACCAGGTAGAGCGCGCCCGAGATCCCCTGCAGCATGTTGTTGAAATCATGGGCGATGCCGCCCGTCAGGCGCCCCACCGCTTCCATTTTCTGCGACTGCCGCAGCGCGTTCTCGGTGTCGTGCAAGGCCTCGGCCTGCAGCTTGAGGTCGGTATCGTCCCGGCCGGTCATGTACAGGCTGTCCTGGGTCCAGGACATGCTCCAGGTTATCCAGCAATAGCCACCCTCGCGCTTGAGCAGGCGGTTCTCGAGATGCTTCGCACCAGGACGCGGGCCGGCGTCGCCGGACGCCCAGCTCCACGCCGCGAGCGTCGCCGCCAAATCCTCCGGATGGATCAGGTCGCGCAGCGCCATCGACATGAATTGCTCGGGAGTCCAGCCCAGGATGGGCCGCACCGCGGGGTTGACGCTGGCGAAGCGCCCTTGGCGGTCGATCACCGCGAGCAGCTCCGGGGAAAGACGCCAAATGCGGTCACGCTCCGCGATCGCATCCTCGACGCGCTGTTCCAGCGTCCGTGCGTACTGCGAGCGCTCGACCGCGGCGCACATGCGCTCGGCCACTTCCTCGATGAACGCGATGTCGCTGCTCTTGAGCCTGCTGCCCGACCCGGGACATGCCAGCATCGCGCCTGCATGCCGGCCCCAGCGCCGCAGCGGCACGACGATGGCCCATGGGCGGATCTCGCCGCCCGCTTCCCCAAGCAGCGGCGCCAGGTAGGTCGTGCGTCCCAGCCGCAAGGCCGCATGATAGTCGTCGCCCAAGGCATCCAGCGTATGCGGCGGCTGGCCGAGGAGCGCGGACCCCGGGGGCCAGACCGAGGAAATGACCGGGGTATGATCCTCGCCCCGCGTATCCAGCACCGCCATCTGCCCAAGCGCCAGATGCTGGCACAGCCCTTCGCAGGCGGCCTGCTCTATCTCTTCCTCGCGATGCAGTTCGCGCATGCGGTCGCCCAGCGCAGCCAGGTAATTCTTGCGGTGCTGCCCTTCCCACAGTTCAGCCTCGGCCGATTTGCGCGCGGTCACGTCCAGGAACAGCGCCATCATCCGGCCGGCGCCATCCTTGCGCGCGCGCGCCTCGTACCAGGCTTCCTTGGGCGCCGGCACCATGAACTCGAACTGGATAGGCTCGCCGGTCTCGACCACCTGGGCGAAGGTGTCCATGATCTGCCCGGGCACGCCCGGGATCATCTCGCGCAGCGTGTGGCCCAGCGTATCGCCTTCCTTCATGCCGGTCTGGCGCTCGAACGCGGGGTTCACCTCCAGGAAGCGGAAATCGACGATGCGGCCGACATCGTCGCGCAGCGCCTCGCTGAGAAAGAACGCCTCCTGCATGCCGGCGAACATCGCACGCCAGCGTTCGCCGCTTTGGCGCAGCGCCAGTTCCGTCAGATGCCGTTCGATCGCCAGGGCGGCGCTGCGCGTCACCAGCGCGATCGCGTCGATATCGTGCGCCGATGGCGAGCGCACCACCGCGTAGTAATTGGAAAACACGCCCAGCAGGCGGCCATCGGGCGCCTTGATCGGCGTGGACCAGCAGGCCCGCAAACCGTGCGACAGGGCCAGGTCGCGCCAGCGCTCCCAGCCCGGATTCAGGGCGATGTCTTCCACATAGACCGGGCTGCCGGTGTAGGCCGCCTCGCCCCAGGATGCGCTGCCGGGGCCGATGACGGCCTTATGCACCGCGGTGTTGTAGGCCACCGGCAGGCTGGGCGCTGCGCCGTGCAGCAGGAAGCCGCCAGTTTCGTCCACCAGTGCGATGGATGTGCGCAGCTCCACGCTGGATTGCGCCTCAATGGCATGCAGCACGTGCTCCAGCACTTCGGCCAATGGCATGCCGGCGGCTATGCGCTGCAACATGATGCGCTCGTCTTCCAGGCGGGCAAGCGTGTCCGTCCAGGGTAGCGCCACTCGGTCCCGCTTGGTCAGCATGTCGGCCCCCCTTGCCCCTCGACTGTATTGCGCCTGTGGGCGCGCAGCCGAAACGCTAGGTAACGCGACGCTACGGTTCCCGGCTCAGTTGCCCGTCTTCAGCGGCTGACGTTCCAGCCGCAGCGCCTGCAAGGCTTCGGGCTTGTCGACCAGCACGCACTGTTTACCGGTGCGGGTGCAATGGTCCTTGACGCGCCAGTAGGCGCCGTGGCTGACGCAGCCGGTCTGGCAGATCACCAGGTCCGCGGCCACCAGGCTGGCTTCCAGCGTTTCGCCATCGGCATCCGCGCCGCCGTCATGGCCGAGATAGCGCCCGCCGGCCAGTTCGACCATTTTTCGGGTCAGCGCCAGTGCCACCGCGTCCTCGCCCACGCACAGCACCGCCTTCTCGCGCAGCACCACCGCGGACGGCGCGGGACGCCAGGCAGGCGGTTCCGCAAGCGTCTCGAGTTCACGCGCGCCAGCGCCGGCCCGGCCCTGCCAGGCCAAGCGCTCGCGCATGAGCGTCTGCACGCGCTCCATCAACTGGGCGACGCGGCGCGCCAGCGCCACGCGTTTGGGCAGCCCTGGAATGGAAGTCTCCAGCGTATTGCGGTCTTCAAGCGCCCAGGCCAGCGCCGTGTCGCGCTGGATGACGGCTGCGCGCAGGCGCATGGCCTCGCTCTCCAGATACAGGATGTGCGCGGCCTGGGCCGCCAGGAGCCGGCTGCAATGCGCTTGCGCCTGTCCGTAGGCGGCAAGCAGCGCGGCATGCTCGCGCTGCAGGTTCTGGCTGTCGGGAGAAATAGGATTCATCGCGGCCCTCGGATCTGGATGGGATGGCGCTCACCGAGCGTGCCGCAGATTATAAATGAGAATTAATATCTTTTATGGCATTCTAGGAGACGCCCCGCCCCACCGCGGCCGATGCCGGCACGCGGCCAGTGCGCTTGTACAGGCCCGCGCTGATGGCCAGCGCCAAAGTCAGCAGTCCGCCCGCCATCGCGGCCACGCCGGCCCACTGGCCCGTGGTCCAGAAGTGTCCGCCCAGGGATCCGAGCACGCTGGAACCCACGTAGTACACCAGCAGATAGAGCGACGCCGCCAACGCCTTGTAGCCGCGCGCCATCTGTCCGACCCAGCCGCTGGCGACGGCATGGGCCGCGAAAAAGCCGAAAGTGAACACCACGATCCCGGCGATCAGCAGCGGCAGCCAGTTGGACAGCGTCAGCAGCAGCCCCGCCAGCGCCATTCCGGTGGCGGCCGACAGCATCGCGCCGCGCCCATGGCGGTCGGCCAGGCGGCCGAACCAGGTCGACGCGAAGATGCCGACCAGATAGACCACGAAGATGAAGCCGATGAAGGTCTGGCTCAGCGAAAATGGTGGCAGCAGCAGGCGAAAGCCCACGTAGTTGTAGACCGTGACGAACGCGCCCATCAGCAGGCCGCCCAGCGCGAACAGCCCGCACAGGGGACCATTCTTCAGGTGCGAGGCGGCGCCTGCGCGCACATCGCCCCACACGCCCGCCCAGCCCCTGCCCCGCTGCGGCGCAAACCGGCGCGACGCGGGCAGCAGCCACACGAACAGCACCGCCGCCACGATGCCCAGGAGGCCCAGCGTGCCCAGCGCGGCGCGCCAGCCGAAATGATCCGACACCAGGCCGGTGATGACGCGGCCGGACAGGCCGCCGAACGCGCTGCCGCCGATGTACAGGCCCATGGCGAAGCCCAGGGTGCCGGGTTCGACCTCCTCGGCCAGGTAGGCCATGGCCAGCGCCGGCACGCCGCCCATCGCCAGCCCTTGCAACGCGCGCAGCGCCAGCAGGCTGTGCCAGTCGGGCGCGGCGGCGGCGATGGTGCCCAGCAAGGCGGACGCGAACAGCGACAGCGCCATCGCGCGCTTGCGCGGCACGGCTTGCGAAAACAAGCCCACGAAGAAGATGGCGACAGCCAGGAAGCCGGTACACAGCGATAGCACCAGGCTGCTCTGCGCGGGCGACACGCCGAACGCATGGGTGAACAGGGGCATCAGCGGCTGCACGCAATACAGCAGGGAAAAAGTGGAAAAGCCGGCCGCGAACAAGGCCCACTGGGCGCGCCGCAACCCGGGGGTGCCGCGGGCGAGATGATCGATAGGCGCAGAGACGGGTTCCGCCGGCGCGGACGCGGCGATTGGGGACGAGGGACTGGCTAAGGGGGCAGACATCGGGATTCTCGAAAACGGCGGGCATGCAGCCCACGTAATCAAAGTAGACTTTTCCCCTGCATATGTCCAATATATGAAAGTCACCCCGACCATATGTAATAACGATGGAATTGCGCCACCTGCGGTATTTCACCGCCGTCGCCGAAGAGCTGCACTTCACGCGCGCCGCCGCCAGGCTGGGCATAGGCCAGCCGCCGCTGAGCCAGCAGATCCAGCAGCTGGAACGCGAAATCGGCACCCCGCTGTTCCTGCGCCTGCCGCGGGGCATCGCGCTGACCGAGGCCGGCGCCCAGTTCCTGGAGGACGCCCGCGCCATCCTCGCCAGCGCCGATCGCGCCATCGACACGGCCCGCCGGCTGGGCCGCGGCGAGCGCGGGGCGATCACCGTGGGGTTCACGGCGTCGGCGGTGTTCCACCCCTACCTGCCACGGGCCATCCGCGCGTACCGGGACCGCTATCCCGACGTGCGCGTCACGCTTACCGAGAGCAATACGGTCACGCTGCTGCGCGGCCTGCGCGCGGGCGACGTCGACGTCGCCTTCGTGCGGCCGCCCTACGTACTGGACCCGGAGTTCGAGTCCGAGCGCGTGCTGGACGAACCCATGCTGGTGGCGCTGCCGCCAGACCATGCGTTGAGCCGCAAGCGCAGCGTGCCCATCGCCGCGTTGGCGGACGAGGACTTCGTGCTGTATCCGCGCCCCATCGGGGCCGGCTTGTACGACGCCATCATGTCGGCCTGCCAACGCGCCGGCTTCGTGCCTCGGGTCATCCAGGAAGCGCCGCAGATGGCTTCCATCGTCAGCCTGGTGGCGGCCGGCGTGGGTATTTCCATCGTGCCGGCGGCGATGCGGCACATGGGCGCGCAAGGCATAGAATACCGGCCCATCAAGGGCGACGCGCCGCATGCCTTGCTGGACATGGCCTACCGCCGCCACGACCGCTCGACGGCGGCGGGCAACGCCGTGGACATGCTGCGCGCGCTGGCCCATCCCTGAGGGCCGCGCGGTATCGCCCTGTCGCGTTTGTCATCTTCTGTAAAACCAGCGCCCAGGCCGCAATGTAAATTTGGCGCGCGCGGCGGGCCGTCCCTGTCCAAAGGACACGGCGCCGCGCGATTCCAACCTGTCTAAAGGTGAAATAGTGCGACGTACCCTTCTGGCCTTGGCCATTGCGACGATCCCCGGCCTGGCCGCAGCCGCCGGGCTGCCTTCCTCCATCGGTTCCGTGACCGTCTACCAGGACCGCGCGGTCGTGACGCGCGCCGCCAGCAGCGAGCTGGCCGCGGGCGAACACGAACTGGTGCTGGAGAAGCTGCCGGCCAGCCTGCAGGAGAATTCGCTGCAAGTCTCTGCCAAGAGCACCGGCCAGGCGACGTTGCTGGATGTGAAGGTGCGCGACGCCTATCAGGCCGACACCGCCAACGAACGCGTCAAGCAGCTGGAGGAACAGGTACGCAAGCTGCAGGGCCAGCAAGCGCTGCTGGACGACGAAGCGGCAGTGCTGGACAACCAGCGTGAGCTGGTGCTGATGATGCAGCGCGGCGCCACCGAGCCCTCCAAGGACGGCGTGCGCCTGACGCTGGACGAACTGAAGGCGATCCAGTCCCTGAGCGCGGACTCCCTGGCCAAGTCGCTGGCCGGACTGCGCCGGGTGGCCGAACAGAAAGAGGCGCTGGAGCGCGAACTGACCGCATTGCAAGACCAACTGGGCCAGCTGCAAAGTTCGCTCAACCGCCGCACCAAGACCGTCACCCTGCGCGTCAACCTGGCGCGCGCGGGCAAGCTGGATCTGAACGTTTCCTACGCCGTGGCCGGCGCCCGCTGGACGCCCGCCTACGATGCGCGCCTGCGCCCTGCCGACCGCAGCGTGGACCTGGGCTACTTCGGCGTCATCCGCCAGAACACCGGCGAAGACTGGAATAACGTCAAGCTCACGCTGTCCACCGCGCGGCCCTCGCTGGGCGGCGGCGCGCCCGCGCTGCAGCCCTGGATCGTCGACGTGGCCGCCCCGCCTCCTCCGCCCCGTCCGCGCCCCAGCCCGGCGCCGGTCGCCGCGGCCAGGCAAGAAGCCGAAGCCAAGATGTCGCGCCAGCGCGTCCAGTCCTTCGAGGACGCCGCCGCGCCGGTTGCCGAGATGAGGCCGGAACCGCTGGAGCAGGCGACCGCCGAGGTGCAGGCCGAAGCGACCAGCGCATCGTTCCAGATCAAGAATCCGGCCACGCTGCTGTCCGACAATTCTTCGCAACGCGTGGCCATTGCCACGGCCAAGCTGCCTGCCACGCTGCAGTACCAGTCCACGCCGGCCCTGCGCGAAGCCATGTTCCTGACCGCGCACGCCAGCAACAACACGGACTTCCCCTTCCTGGCCGGTTCGCTGAACACCTTCCTGGACGACGCCTTCGTCGCGGCCAGCTCCATGAAGGCGGTGATGCCCGGCGAGAAGCTCGAGTTGGCGCTGGGCGCCGACGATGGCATCTCGATCAAGCGCCAGCTGGTCAACCGCTATACCGAAAGCACCGGCTTTTCGGGCAGCGGCAAGCGCGTGACCTACGAGTACAAGATCACGGTCAAGAACAGCAAGGCCACCAAGGAGCAGGTGTCGTTCAAGGACCGCCTGCCCATTTCGCGCAACGAGAAGATCGTGGTCAAGCTGCTGTCGCCCGCAGACCGCGAGATCAAGCGCGAGGAAGACGGCAAGCTGGTGTGGGACTGGGAAATGGAGCCCGGCAAGTCGCGCGAAACGGTGTTGAAGTTTTCGGTCGACTATCCGGGCGACATCGAGGTGTCCGGCATCTGATGCGCTCAGCGCATCTGGAACGCCTCCTGGTGAAACAGCTCGCTCACCGGCATGCCGCGCCGGTGCAAGCCGTCCTTCAAGGCATCGGCGAATCCCGTCGGGCCGCAGAACCACACGCTGGGCCATCGCGCGCCCGGCTTGTGGTCCGCGGCTAGCTCGGCGGCTGTCAGCGGCCGCTGGGTATCGCTGTAGCGCACCTGCAGCGTCACGTTCGGCACGCGCGCGCATAGCGCTTTCAGATGGTCCGCGAACGGCGCGTCGCCGGCATTGCGGGCGCAGTAGTACAGGGTCGCGACCGGCGCGGTGTCCGGGTCCGTCTGCAGGGATTCCATCCATGAAATGAACGGCGTGACGCCGATGCCCGCAGCCACCCAGATCTGCGGCCGCCCATCGCCGCGCTGGAAGTCGAAGCAGCCATAAGGGCCTTCGATGATGACGTCCTGCCCCACTTGCAGGCTGCGCTGCAGACGCCGCGTGTAGTCGCCGAGCGCCTTGATGGAGAACTGCACCCGGCCGGTGCCGTCGTCCGCGCCGGACACCGTAAAGGGATGCGCGCCCTCGCGCCGGTCCGCCGTCAGGAACGCGAACTGCCCGGCGCGATGGTGCCAGTTGCCCTCCACCCTACAGGTCAGCGCCAGGATGTCGTCGGAAAGATGATCGATGGCCAGCACCTGCCCCCGGTAGCGGCGGCCGCGTCCGATATTGCCGGTCAGCGCCATGACGGCGCAAACCGTCCCCACGGCCGTGCACAGCGCCACCAGCCAGCCGGCGGGCTGCCACCACCAGGCGGCCGGCGTCAGCACCACGCCATGGAAGGCGACCACCAGGAAGATCACCGCGGCGATGCGGTGGACCTGGCGCCAGATGTGGTACGGAAAGCGCCGCCACAGCGTGAGCAACACCATCGCCGCCAGGATCCACACGGCCCATTCGCCGATGTCCTTGGCGGATCCGCGGAACATGTCCAGCAAGGCGGCCGCGCGCGGCGTCTTGGGCACGGGGTCGAACAGCGCCAGCAGCAGCGGTTTGCCCAATTTGATCAGGTAATGCGCCGCCGCCAGCACGGCGGCCAGGATGCCGCTCCACTTGTGCAGCCGGTACATCTTGTCCAGCCCGCCTATGCGCGTTTCCAGCCACATGGGACGCACCGCCAGCAGCATGATCAAGGCCATGAGGGCGTACGCGCCCAGGCCTGTCAGCAGGATGAGCTGATCGCGCGCGGTCCAGACGTTAAGTTCGGCCGGAGGTTGCGCCCAATAGGCGCCGGCCCAGGCCAGCAGGGAAATCAGCAGTACGGCGGCCAGTATGCGTCGCATCGGTTCATCGCTCCATCGAGGGGACCGCGCCACCGTGCGCAGCCCGCATGAAGCCATGGTAAATCCACCCGTGGGGCCAATTTTCCATGCGCGGGCGCAGTCTTGATCGGGGTCAAGTCCGCCGAAAGTCGGGAGGGTCCGGACGGACCCGGCCTGCGCCAGGATACCCCATCGCGCCGGGCGGATGACTCAATGGCTGCGGCAGAATTCGACGAAGGCGTCGGGTTCCAGCGGCACGGAAATGCCGTAGCCTTGCGCCACGTCGCAGCCCAATTCGCGCAGCAACTCCACGTCGCGCTCGTGCTCCACGCCTTCGGCGACCACGCGCCGGCCCAGCACGCGGCCCATCTCGATGGCGGCGGCGACCACCGCGCGCGACGCGGGCTCGCGATGCATATGGACGATGAAGTCGCGGTCGATCTTCAGTTCGGTGAAGGGCATGGCCGAGAACAGGCGCATGGAGGCGATGCCCGCGCCGAAGTCATCCATTGCCAATTCAAAGCCGCGCACGCGCAGCAGGTTCAGCGCCGAGGACAAGGCCAGCCAATCGGTCACCGGCTCATCCTCGGTCAGTTCGACCTTGATCAACCGGGCCGGCAGGCCGGCCTGCGCAACGCGCTGCTCCAGCAGGCCCGGCAGGTCGCGCGAACACAGCGTGGAGGCCGAGGCGTTGATCGCGATGGGCACCGCGATGTCCTCGGCATGCATGCGCTGCTGCAGCTCCAGCACCTTGTCGGTCACCAAGCAGAACAAGGTCCGGTCCAGCCCCAGCCGGTGCGCGGCAGGCACGAAGTCCGCCGCCGGAATCGCGCCCAGTTCGGGGTGATCCCAGCGCGATAGCGCCTCGGCGGCGAGCACGCGGCCCGTCGACAGGCTCATCTGCGGCTGCAGCACCACGCTCATGCCCTGCCCCGTGATCAGCGCATGGCCCAACGCCGCCTCGATGACGTCGCGCCGCAGCGAGCGCGGCCGGGTCGAGGCGGCATCGTCTTCGTCGATGCTGCGCAACGCCGTCTTGATGGCCTGCTGCATGGCGCTGCGGGACACCGGCTTGGACAAGGCCTGCGCGGAGGGACAGCCGGCCTGCAGGGCCAGCCGCACGTGCGACTGCAACAGTTCATCGCTGAGGCTGCTGATCCAGATGATGGGCGGCATGCTCTTGAGCCGTCCGGCGTCCACCAGGCGCCGCAGTTCGTTGGGCAGCCGCGTGCCGTCGCCCTCGCCCGTGACGATGTCGCTGATGACCACGTCGTAGAACTGGCGCGTCAGCGCGCTGACCGCTTCTATGCTGCTGCCCAGGCCGGCGACCCGGCGGAAACCCAGCGCCAGCAGCACGTTCTGCAGATAGGCGCGTTCGACCGGGTGGTCTTCGACGAGGAGTATCCGTCGGGTTCCGCCGGGTTCCGTTTTAGGCATGGTCTACCGTCCTACTCATATAGGGCGGGCCCCCGCAGGCGGCCGCTGGAAAACTGTGTCCCCCATGCTAAGGCATCCGCGCGCGCGCTGTCGTTATCGCTAACGGGTTAATGCAGCCCCATCGCCGATAGTCGTAGTATTCGCGGCATCAGCCAGACGGAGGCAGCCTTCCGTCGCCCCGCGGCGCGGCCGGTGCCATAATAGATGTCTTTCTTCCCGCATCTACGGCACGGAGCTACCCTTGACCCGCATTGACGACCCCCTGCACGACCGCGAGGTCGGCGCGGCCGACTCCACCCAGGACAACACGCGCACCGACGATACCCGCATCAGCGCGGTGCGCCCCTTGATTTCGCCCGCCCTGCTGCAGGACGAACTGCCGGTTTCGGCCGAGATCCAGACTCTGGTCGAGCAAAGCCGCGTCCAGATCGCCGACGTCCTGCACGGCCGCGACGACCGCCTGGTGCTGGTGGTGGGCCCCTGTTCCATCCACGACCATGGCCAGGCCATGGAATACGCGCGCCTGCTGCGCACCGCCGCCGAACAGCACCAGAAAGACCTGCTCATCGTCATGCGCGTGTACTTCGAGAAGCCGCGCACCACCGTGGGCTGGAAGGGCTACATCAACGATCCGCGCCTGGACGGCAGCTTCCGCATCAACGAAGGCCTGCGCCGCGCGCGCGAACTGCTGCTGGACATCAGCGGCCTGGGCTTGCCGATCGCCACCGAATTCCTGGACCTGCTCAGCCCGCAGTACATTGCCGACCTGATCGCGTGGGGCGCCATCGGCGCGCGCACGACCGAAAGCCCCAGCCACCGCCAGCTGAGTTCCGGCCTGAGCTGCCCGCTGGGCTTCAAGAACGGCACCGACGGCGGCGTGCAGATCGCCGCGGACGCCATGGTCGCCGCCAGCGCCAAGCACGCGTTCATGGGCATGACCAAGATGGGCATGGCCGCCATCTTCGAAACCCGCGGCAACCAGGACACCCACGTCATCCTGCGCGGCGGCAAGCAAGGCCCGAACTACGACGCGGCCAGCGTCGACGCCTGCTGCGCCGCCCTGCGCGCCGCCGGCCAGCGCGAACAGGTCATGATCGACTGCTCGCACGCCAATTCCAACAAGTCGCATCTGCGCCAGGTCGACGTGGCCAACGATATCGCCGCCCAGATCTCCCAGGGCGACGGCCGCATCACCGGCGTGATGATCGAAAGCCATCTCGAAGAAGGCCGCCAGGACCTGAAGCCCGGCCTGCCGCTGCGCCGCGGCGTGTCCATCACGGACGCCTGCCTGGGCTGGTCGCAGACCGCGCCGGTGCTGGAAACGCTGGCCCTGGCCGTGCGCCAGCGCCGCGAAAAGGCCGCAAAACCGGCCTGAGAACCGCGCTTCTCGCGTCTCCTGCCGCGTACGGCCTCAGCGGCCGACGCGGTAAGGCGCCGGATCCATGTCCGGCGCCTGGCCCGTGATCATGCAGGCCAGCAGCTTGCCCGTCACCGGACCTAGCGTAAAGCCATGATGCGCATGGCCGAACGCCAGCCACAGGCCGGGATGGCGCGGCGCTGGTCCGATGACCGGCCGCATGTCCGGCATGCAGGGCCGGCAACCCATCCACGGTTCGCGCTCCACGGCCTCGCCCAGCGGCAGCAGCTGCCGCGCCAACGCCCGCGTGCGCTCGATCTGGATCGGTGAAGGCGGCGCATCGCGCGCCGCGAACTCGGCGCCCGTGGTCAGGCGCACGCCCAGGGTCATGGGCGTCACGACGAAACCGCTTTCGATGTCCGCCACCGGATGCGACAAGGTCGCGCCATCCTCCAATGCGTAATGCTGGTGATAGCCGCGCTTGACCGCCATGGGAATGCGATAGCCCAGCGGGCGCAGGATGTCCGGCGACCACGGGCCCAGCGCAACCACCACATCGCGGGCCTCGATCAGCCCTTGTTCTCCCTGCACCTGCCAACCCTGGCCAGATGGCTTGAGGCTGCGCGCGTCGCCGCGCGCGAGCACGCCGCCGCGCCGTTCGAACAAGGCCGCGTAACCGCGCGTGACGGCGCCCGGGTCCGAAACGTTGACCGGATCCAGCCAATGCACCGCACCGGCCATGCGCGACAGCGAAGGTTCCAGCGCCGCCAGCGCCTGGCGGTCCAATACGCGGTAGTTCAGCCCGTACGGCGCGAGCGCCTGGGCCTCGGCCGCGGCCCTGGCCAGGCCGCCCTCGCTGCGCACGCCGTCGATCCAGCCGCTGCGCCGGAACAGGCGCGAGATGCCGGCCTCGTCCTTGAGCGCGTCGTGCTCCGCGACGCAGCGCTCGATCAGCGGCAGCATGGCCTGGGTCGCGCGCGCCAGCCGCGACGGCGCCGAATGCCACCAGTAGCGCAGCAGCCATGGCGCGATGCGCGGCAGAAAGCGCGGGTGGTAGCTGACGTCCGGCGTATTGTTCCTGGCGTAGCGCCACAGGCTGCGCCAGTCGCGCGGGAAGGCATAGGGAATCACGCTGGCCCGTTCGATCAGGCCCGCGTTGCCGTAGCTGGTTTCCTCGCCAGGGCCGCGCCGGTCCAGCAGCACCACTGAACGGCCGCGCGCCGCCAGATGCAGGGCGGTGCTCACCCCGACGATGCCCGCACCCAGGACCAAGGCGTCTGTTTTCATGCGGCGCATTCTGCGCTTGCGTGCGGTATTCGGCAAGGGCGTGCGCGCGTAGAATCGCCTGCTGCACGCCCTGCCCTCCGCGCCCACGCTCCGATCAAGGAATACGTCATGACCAGCCCCCGCCTGCAACCCGTCACGCTCGCTGGCGAGGTCGTGCGCCTTGAACCGCTCACCGCCAGCCATGCCGAGCCGCTCGCGCAGGTGGGCCTGCACCCCGAGCTGTGGCGCCTGCAACCCGAACCCGTGCAGACGCTGGACGATATGCAGCGCTATGTCGACCGCGCGCTGGCCGGCCAGCGCGATGGCAACTGCCTGCCATTTGTCATCGTGCGGCAGGACAACGGCCAGGTCATCGGCGCAACGCGCTATATGGACATCGCGCTGGCGCACAAGCGCCTGGAGATCGGCGGCACCTGGCTCACGCCCGCAAGCCAGCGTTCCGGCGCCAATACCGAGGCCAAGTTCTTGCTGTTGCAGCACGCCTTTGAAACAATTGGTATCATGCGCATCGTATTCAAGACTGAACTGAGCAATATGCAATCGCGCCAGGCCATCCTGCGGATCGGCGGCGTGGAGGAAGGCGTGTTCCGCAAGCACCTGATCGCGCAATCGGGGCGCGCGCGCGACATGGTCTACTTCGCGATCCTCGACGAGGACTGGCCAGCCGTCAAAGCGCGCTTGCTGATGCGCATGCGCCGCGCCGGATAGCGCGCATCGCCCGCTCTTTTCGCAGCTTGTCCGGGCCGCCAGGCCTGCCCCGCACTATTGAAGCCAGTTATGCAACAGACCTACGCCGCGCCAGCGCGTCACACGATATACATCTACACCGAGGAACAGCGCGGCAACCAGCTGGTCGAGTCGCTGGTGATCGGCATGCTGTCCGACATATCGGGGTCCGACAAGCTCGTGGTGGTGCAGGATCCGCACAGCGGCTTGAAGTTCGTCTACCGCATCGATCACGACAGCAGCAATCTGGACGCCGCGGCAATCACCGAACAGGATGCGGCCGTTTTCAATGGCAAGACCTCGGTCCAGATCAACTCCATGACCTATCGCCTTGGCACCGCCGAGAACGCGATGAAATTGCTGCGCGGCAAAAATGAGTGGATACAGGACAAGGGCGCGGTGCTGTCCGTGCTGCTGCAGAACGCCGCTGCCCGCAAGACCCGCTTCGCCCCGCCGCGCATCGAGCGCGACCGCATGCGCAAGGTGCCGCCGGGCGTTGCCGTCGAACACCTGTCTACATAAAAAGCACAGTATCCACAGGGCCGGCCTTATCCACAATTTCTGTGGATAAAAAAGCCTCGAACCCCTGGCTGATGGCCGTTCGGCCGATGCGCAACGGGCTGCTCATTTTTTGACCAGCTGAAAATTGGCCGGCGCCCGGCTGCCATCCTTGATTCTTGACGCGGCGCCGCAGGGGCGATGATGATATTCTCCGCAAGCGCGCGATACGAAAAATATCGCGCCAGCGGACTCCCCCTATACAAGAAGACCCACATACAAGGAGCGGACAGCGTGTTTGCATTCGAAGCTCCCTGCGCGCAACCGCTGACGCCGGAATCGCCGTGACCATCATCATCGTCGACGACCACGGAGACTGGCGCGACACCATCGCTGAATACATCGAGGATCTGGGCCTGGACCGCAGCATCCTCACCGCCGGCTCGCTCGCGGAGCTGGACCAACTGTTGCTCACCGTGACGCCAGGCATCCTCGTGCTGGACGCCATGCTGCCCGACGGGGACGCGCTGACCCGTGTCTCGCACCTGCGGACATCCTTCCCGTCGATGGGCATCATCATGCTCACCGGCCGCCTCTTGAGTGAAGACAAGGTCTCGGGCCTGAGCCTGGGCGCCGACCACTACCTGACCAAACCCGTCAACCTGGCCGAGCTTGGCGCCACGCTGGTGTCGCTGTCGCGCCGCCTGCGGGTGGTGCCGGCGGGCGACGCCGACGCTCCGGAATCCGATGCCTGGCGCTTCGATCCGTCCCGGCGCACGCTGCTGTCGCCGCAGCAGGTCAGCGTGGACATCACCGATACCGAAAGCCGGCTGATCGGCGCGCTGATCCAGGCCGCGCCGCTGCCCCTGTCGCGCGGCCGCCTGATCGAGGCGCTGGGCGCCAGCGTGGAGGCCTACGATACCCACCGGCTGGACGCCCACATGCACCGCCTGCGGCGCAAGCTGCGCGCGCAGGCCGGAGGCGACATGGGCATACGCACGGTGTACGGCGTGGGCTATGTCTGCACCACGCCTGTGCAGATCGTCGGCAACGCCAAGAACTGAAACCATGACTCCTGCCATCCGACCCCGCCGTTCCGTACTCTATATGCCTGGCGCCAACGCGCGCGCGCTGGACAAGGCGCGCAGCCTGGACGCTGATGTCCTGATCCTCGACCTGGAGGATGCCGTCGCGCCCGATGCCAAGGCGCAAGCCCGCGAGCAAGTCGCCGCGGCCCTGCGCGCTGGCGGCTATGGCCGCCGCGAATGCGTGGTGCGCATCAACGCGCTGGACACGGCATGGGGCCTGGACGACGTCAGGGCCATTGCCCAGGCGGGCGCGGACGCGGTGCTGCTGCCCAAGGTGCAGTCCGCCGCCGAGCTCGACGCGCTCGCGCGAGCGCTGGACGCGGCGGGCGCGCCAGCCAGCCTGCCCTTGTGGGCCATGGCCGAAACACCCTTGGGATTTTTGCGGCTGGACGCCATCGCTTCCGGCCATCCGCGGCTGGCGGCCATCGTCGTCGGCACCTCGGACCTGGTGAAGGATCTGCACGCGCGGCATACGCCGTCTCGCGAAGAAACCCTGCTGGCACGCTCGATGGCGGTGATGGCGGCGCGGGCCCACGGCCTGGCGGCGCTGGACGGCGTGCACCTGGACCTGCATGACGACACCGGCCTGGCGGCGGCTTGCAGGCAGGGACGCGACCAGGGCTTCGATGGCAAGACGCTCATCCATCCCAAGCAGATCGCGGCGGCCAACGCCGCCTTTGCGCCCTCGGCAGAAGAACTCGCCGCCGCGCGCAAGCGCCTGGACGCCTGGCGCGCCGCGCAGGCCGCGGGCCTGGGCGTGGCCGTGGTCGACGGCGCGCTGGTGGAAAACCTGCATGCGCGCGAAGCGGAGCGCGTGCTGGCGCTGGCCGAGGCCATCGCAGACGCGCACCAGTGACAACGGCGCCAACCGCAGTAATATCGGCTTTCAAATGCATATTGCCGGTAACGCCCTGCCGGGCGCGTGGCCGGCGTATCGGGGAGCGCTCGTGACGCTGATCTTGCGGCAAATGTCGATCTCATTCTGCGTGGCGGCTTTGTGGGCCGCCACGGCGGCGGGCTTGCCGGCGCCGGCGCGCGCCCAGGCTGCCAATTTCCATCCCTGCAATTCCCAGCCTTCCCTGCCGATGTGCCTGCATGGCTACGGCAAGCGCATCGCCGTGCAGCGCTGGGGCGCGCAGCCCGACCCGCTGGACCCGGACGCGGCCGCCAACGCCTCGCTGGTCACGCGCGACCCGGCCAAGGAAATCGGCAAGCTCAAGTCCAGCACGATCCTGGTGCAGGACATGGACACGTCCGAAGTCCTGTTCGCGCGCAACGAGGACGCCGTGCGGCCCATCGCTTCCATCACCAAGCTCATGGCGGCGCTGACGCTGGTCAAGGCCGGCCTGCCGATGGACGACATCATCACCATCGACGCCAGCGACACCCGCTCCACCAGCGAGTTGCCCTCGCGCCTGACGGCCGGCACCAAACTGAGCCGCGCCGATCTGCTGCGCCTGGCGTTGATCCCTTCCGAAAACAGCGCCGCGCAGGCGCTGGGACGCACCTATACCGGCGGCACCGCGGCTTTCGTCGCGGCGATGAACGCCGAGGCCCGCGCGCTGGGCATGACCGATTCCAGCTTCGCCGAACCTAGCGGCCTGTCCAACGAAAACCAGTCTTCGGCCAGGGATCTGGTCAAGTTGCTCGCGGCGATTTCCGCCCAGCCGCTGTTGCGGCAATACACCGGCGAGACCAGCTACCAGGCCGCCGGCCAGACCTTCCGCAACACCAACATCCTGGTGGGCCGTCCGCAATGGGACATCCTTGTGTCCAAGACCGGCACCACCCGCGAAGCCGGCGATTGCCTGGTGATGGCGGTCAAGGTCGGCAAGCGCAACCTGGCCATGGTGCTGCTCAACGCGCAGGGCATCAACGGCTCGCGCTTCGGCGACGCGGTGCGCCTGCGCCGGGTGCTGGACAGCCGGTACGCCTCGCGCTGACAGGCGGCACCGCGCGCCTGGGTCGCCAAGCCCGGTACAATACCCGCCTTTGACGCGGAACGAACGCCCGTTCCGTCCGCCTGCCGCGCTGCCCGAGCGCCCTGCTTCCCCACCTTCTTCTCTGCGCCTGGCCGGCGGGAATCCTGCCGCGTCCCCTGTTGCACCACCCATGATCCGCTTCCAACAAGTTTCACTCATGCGCGGCGTCAAGCCCTTGCTAGACAAGGTCGACCTGCTGCTCAACCCCGGCGACAAGATCGGCCTGATCGGCGCCAATGGCGCCGGCAAGTCCAGCCTGTTCGGTCTCTTGCGCGGCACGCTGCACGCGGACCAGGGCGACCTGGACTATCCGGCCAGCTGGCGCATGGCCTATGTGGCGCAGGAAACGCCCGCGCTGGACCGGCCCGCCATCGAGTACGCCATCGACGGCGACGTCACGCTGCGCAAGCTGGAGGCGGAACTGGCGCAGCTGGAAGCCGAGCCCGAAAGCACCGAGAACGGCCTGCGCATGGCCGACATCTACGCCGCGCTGGCCGACGCCGACGCCTACACCGTGCATTCGCGCGCCGAACAGCTGCTGACCGGCCTGGGCTTCACGCAGGCCCAGATGCACCTGCCGCTGACGAGCTTTTCGGGCGGCTGGCGCATGCGCCTGAACCTGGCGCAGGCGCTGATGTGCCCGTCCGACCTGCTGCTGCTGGACGAGCCCACCAACCACCTGGACCTGGACGCCATCATCTGGCTGGAAGACTGGCTCAAGCGCTACCCAGGCACGCTCATCGTCATCTCGCACGACCGCGACTTCCTGGACGGCGTGGTCAACGTCATCGTCCATATCGACGAACGCAAGCTCAAGCGCTATTCGGGCAACTACTCGTCCTTCGAGCGCCAGCGCGCCGCGCAGCTGGAGCTGGCGCAAGGCATGCTGGAAAAGCAGATGCGCCAACGCTCGCACCTGCAATCCTTCATCGACCGCTTCAAGGCCCAGGCCAGCAAGGCGCGCCAGGCGCAGAGCCGCATCAAGGCGCTGGCCCGCATGGAAGAAGTCGCGCCGCTGCGCGCGGCGGCCGAGTTCTCGTTCGAGTTCCGCGAGCCCTTGCGTGCGCCCAACCCGCTCTTGACCATGGACGCGGTCAGCGCCGGCTATCGCATCGCGGACGAGGAAACGGAAGTCGAGTCCGACAAGATCATCGTGTCGGGCATCAATTTTTCGCTGCAGGCGGGCCAGCGCATCGGCCTGTTGGGCATCAACGGCGCGGGCAAGTCCACCTTCATCAAGACCATCGCGGGTGAACTCGCAACGCTGGCCGGCGAAGCGCAGTTCAACAAGGGGCTGTCCATCGGCTACTTCGCCCAGCACCAGGTGGAGATGCTGCGCCATGACGAATCGCCGCTTTGGCACATGACGAAGATCGCGCCCACCGTGCGCGAGCAGGAGCTGCGCAACTTCCTGGGCAGCTTCAATTTCAACGGCAACATGGCCACCAGCTCCATCGCACCGTTCTCCGGTGGTGAAAAGGCGCGCCTGGCGCTGGCCCTGATCGTCTGGCAGCGTCCCAACCTGCTGCTGCTGGACGAGCCCACCAACCACCTGGACCTGGAAACCCGCGAAGCGCTGACCACCGCGCTGGCGCAGTTCGAAGGCACGCTGATGCTGGTGTCGCACGACCGTCATCTGCTGCGCGCCACCACCGATGAATTCATCATCGTGGCCGACGGCGAGGTCAGCCCCTTCGACGGCGACCTGGACGACTACAAGGACTGGCTCTACAAGACCAAGCTGGCCGCCAAGGCCGCTTGAAGCCAGGCGCGGGCGGCCTGCCCGCGCCACGTCAGGCCAGCGCGCTGGGATAGGGGCTGGTGTCGATGTGTTCCAGCATGCCGTAGGCCAGCCGCTCCAGCAGCCGCGCACGGTCGGCGGCGTGCGCCGGATCGTCCCACAGGTTGCGCAGCTCGTGCGGGTCCTGGCTCAGATCGTAGAGCTCCCCCCAGCGCGCGCCATCGTAGACCGTAGCGCGAAAGCCGTCGGCCAGCAGCGTGCGGCAGCGGATGCGGCTGTTGAAGCCGAGTATCACGCGCTGCCCTTCTTCCTCGATCATCAGCGCATCGCGCACGCCGGCCTCGCGTCCGCCGATGAGGCCGGCCATGTCGCGCCCCTGAATGCCGTTGTAGGGCTGCACGCCGGCGCGCGCCAGCACCGTGGGCGCGACGTCGATGGTGCTGAGCAAGGCATCGCTGGCCGCGCCCGCCGTCCGCGCCGCAGCCGGGTCTCGCCAGATGAAAGGCACGCGGGTCAGGCCGCGGTAGTGGATCGGCCCCTTCAGCATCAGCTGATGGTCGCCCAGGTAGTCGCCATGGTCGCTGGTGAAGATCACCACGGTGTTGTCGGCCAGCCCCTGCGCATCGAGTTCGGCCAGTACCCGGCCGATCTGGTTGTCGATGTTGGCGATCGACCCATAGTTCAGCGCCAGCGCTTCGCGCGCCTCGCGCTCGTTGCACGAAAAGATCGCGGGCGTATGCTTGACCGCCGTGCCGGCGTCGCGCTGCGCGCGCAGCCAGGCCACGTGCGGCGGCGGCGTGCCCTGGCCGTGGAACGACGCGGGCAGCTCCATGTCCTCGGGCTTGTGCAGATCCCAGAACCGCCCTGGCGGCGTGAAGGGATGGTGCGGATCCGGAAACGAGCATTGCAGGAAGAACGGCTGCCCGGATGCCGCATAGCCGCGCAGCGCTTCGATGCTGCGGTCGGCGATGTAGGCCGTGGGATAGAGTTCTTCGGGCACGCGCGTGCGCCAAGCCTGGCGGATGCGCGTCAGCTCGTATTCCGGCGCGGGGATGGCATGCGCGGGGCCGATCAGAGCCTCGATCTCCGGATGCGCGCGGCGCAGCCAGCGCCGGTAGTGGCCATGCACGTCGTCGCTGTGATCGTCGACCAGGTCCACGCGCTCGAAACCATAATAGGGATAGCTCAGCTCGTGGTCGGCGCGTTCCAGCCACAGCTTGCGCTGCTCCTGGTCGTAGCGGCCGGCGTCCGGTTCGACCGCCTCGCGCGGCAATCTGTCTTCAGCGCGCACCGGCCAGGAAGGCGGAATGTCGGTCATGTTCTGCAAGTGGACCTTGCCGACCAGCGCGGTGCCGTAGCCGGCCTCGCGCATGGCTTCGACGAAGGTGCGGCTGCGCAGCGACAGCGCGATGCCGTTGTGGCGCGCGCCGTGCGCGGACGGATAGCGGCCGGTCATCAGGCTGGCGCGGTTCGGCATGCAGATGGGCGTGGCCACGTGCATGTTGTCGGCGCGCCATCCGGACGCGGCCAGGCGGTCCAGGTTGGGCGTGCGGACCACGCGGTTGCCATAGGCCCCCAGATGGTCGGCGCGGTGCTGGTCGGTAATGAACAGCAGGAAGTTGACGGGCTTCGCAGCGGACGTCATTGCTTCGCTCCCGACATCTCCACGGCCGAGCGCCAGGCCGGCATGTCGCGCTTGATCATGTCGCCGAAGGCCTGCGGCGTCATGTAGATCGGCACCATGCCCAGGGGCTGCAAGGCCTGCGCGAACGCGCTGTCGGTCAGCACCGCCTCCAAATCCGAGTTCAGCTTCTTCACCACCGCGGGCGGCGTGCCGGCGGGCGCGAACAGGCCGATCCAGGAACGCACGGCGACGCCTGCGGCCACGTCCGAGAACAGCGGCACATCGGGCAGCGCCGCGTACTTTTCAGTATTGGCCACGCCCAGCACCTTGACCTTGCCGGACGCGAGGAACGGAATGGCGGGCGCGATGCCGCCTATCATCAGCGGCACGTGGCCCGCGACCAGGTCGGCCATCGCGGGCGCGGCGCCCTTGTATGGCGCATGCACCACGTCCAGGCCGGCAGCGTGCTTCAACTGTTCCATCGCCAGTTGGTGCACCGTGCCCAGGCCGGGCGAGCCATAGGTGTACTTGCCGGGATTGGCCTTGATCAGTTTGACGGCATCGGCCAGCGTCGATGCCGGAAACTCGGCATTGGCCAGCAACACCACCACGTTGTCCGCCACCAGGCCGACCGGCGCGAAATCGCGCACCGGGTCGTACGGCAGACTGGAATACAGCGCACTGTTGATGCCGTGCGTATTGGTGGTGCCCATCAGCAGCGTGTAGCCGTCGGGCGCGGCGCGCGCCACCATGGACGCGGCAATGTTGCCGCCCGCGCCCGGCTTGTTCTCCACCACCAGCGTGTAGCCGCGAGGCTCCAGGCGCTGCGCCAGTTGGCGCGCCAGCACGTCCACCGCGCCGCCAGGCGAGAACGGCACCACGATCTGCACGGGCCGCGCCGGGTAGGCATCCGCCGCCGCCGCACCCGCAATGCCACAGGCCCAGCTCGCGGCCAGGGCCATCCAGAACTTCTTCATGAATCGTCTCCATCCCGGCGTCCTTCCCGGCCCAGCCTGGGGAACGCCTGTCTCTCGTAGAGCGGCAAGTATGCCTAGCGCCCGGTGCCGGCGTGAAATGAAATAAACTGAACGATTCATAACCATTTGAATATGAATCGCCATGTCAGAGCGCACCGGCGCCCATCTCAAGCGGCGTCATGCCGAACTATTGGTCGCGCTCGACGACGAACGCCACCTGGGGCGCGCGGCCGAGCGCCTGCACATGTCCCAGCCCGCCGCGTCCAAGGCGCTGGCGCAGCTGGAGGAACAGGTGGGCTACGCGCTATTCGAGCGCGGAACCCAGGGTACCCTGCCGACAAATGCCGGAATGGTTATGATCCGCCACGCCCGGCACAGCCTGGGCGCGGCCCAGCGCGTGGCGGCCGAACTGCGGGCCGCCGAAGAACGCGGCGCCAGCCTGCTGCGCCTGGGCACCCTGCCCTCGGCCGCGCCCCGGCTCGCGCCGCAGTTGATCGCGCATCTGCTGGGCCTGGCGCCGCGGCTGGAAGTCAAACTGGTGGAAGGCGCGCTTGGCGAACTCATGGACAAGCTGGCGCGCGACGAGCTGGACATCGTGCTGGGCCGCCTGGGCAGCCGCCTGCTGCCCGCGGACTGCGAGGTGATCCGCCTGCACGAAGAACCTATCCTGGTGGTGGCGCGCCCCGGCCATCCGCTGGCCGCAAGCCAGGCACTGGAGGCCGTCGAACTGGCGCGCTGGCCCTGGGTGCTGCCGCTGGAAGCCACCATGATGCGCGAGCGCCTGGACGAGGCTTTCGTGCATGCCGGAGCGCGCCCGCCAGATTCCAGCATCCAATCCAATTCGCTGCTGGCCACCCTCGCCCTGCTGGCCCAGGACGACCGCCTGGCGGCCCTGCCCCAGGCGATTGCGCGCTACTGCGAACGCCAAGGCAGCGTGGCCGTGCTGCCGCTGCGGCTGGACGCCAACTTCGGCGCCATCGGCGCCGTGGTCAACCGCAACACGGCCGGCATGCCGGTGGTGCAGGCGGCAATGGCGTGGCTGCGCGGCTTGCCGGCAGGCGCGAATCAGGCCGCGCCGGGCCCGGGCGCCTGATAACCCAGCAGCACGCTAGCCGCTTCGGCTTCGCGCCGTACCGCCTGCGCGATCGGGCCGTCCGCCGAGGCGTCGAATCCGCCCGTCGCGCCCAGCGCGGTCAGCGCGGCGCAAGGCCGGCCGTTGTGGTCCAGCAGCGGCGCCGACACCGCGCTGATGCCCTTCAAATTAGTGTCGCGCACCGTGGCGCAGCCCTCGGCCAGCACCTGGCGGCGCAGGCGGCCGATCGGGTCGGCGGCGTCCAGCAGCGCCCGCATGTCGGCAGGCGCGCGCGTCAATTCGGCCTCGGCAAGCGCCCGCACCCGCGCATCGTCCTGCATGGCGAGGAACACCCGTCCGGTGGCGGACCAGAGCATGGACAGCACCGAACCCATGCGCACGTTGACCGTCACCGGCAGGCCCGGTTCCTCGAAGCGCACGATGGTCGGCCCCTTGTTGCCCATGACCGCGATGAAGCAGGTCACTTCCAGGCCTTCGCGCAGGCGCACCAGGCTGGGCTCGGCCAGGCGGATGGGATCGGCCTGGCGCAGCGCGGCCAGGCCCAGCAGCATCGCTTCCAGTCCCAGGCAGTACTGTTGAGTGGCGGCATCCTGCGCCACCAGCCCTGCTTCCATCAGGCTGACCAGGTAGCGGTGCACCTTGGCGGGGCTTTCGTCCACGTGCGCCGCCAGCAGCGTCAGGCTGGCGCGGCCGCCCAGCCGGCCCAACCCCTTCAGCACCGCCATGCCGGTTTCGGCGGCCTGCACGCGCTGGCGCCGTTCACGCGGACGGGGCGCGTCGGTAGGCTGAACGGGAACGGAGGAAGGTTCGGGAGTCTGGGTCATGGGCGCGGGGTCATGGCGCGATAAGGGATCTGCCTAGCGGCTGCGGATGCAGCCCGGAGATTACCCCAATTGAATAATTACGCAATGCGTATATGATTTACGCAATTGTAATCCGGAGCGACGACATGGGCCACCCAACCACCCCTGCAACCACCGCGCCCGCCAATACCGGCGGCTGTCCGATAGACCACGCCGCGCTGGCGCGCGCCCAGGCCTGTCCGGTCAGCCCTCGCGCCGCGGAATTCGACCCTTTTGGCGACGGCTATCAGCAGGATCCGCCCGAGTACGTGCGCTGGGCGCGCGAACAGGAACCCGTGTTCTACAGCCCCAAGCTGGGCTATTGGGTGGTAACCCGCTACGACGACATCAAGGCCGTGTTCCGCGACAACCACACCTACAGCCCCTCGATCGCGCTGGAAAAGATCACGCCAACCGGCCCCGAGGCCAACGCCGTGCTGGCCAGCTACGGCTACGCGATGAACCGCACCCTGGTCAACGAGGACGAGCCGGCCCACATGCCGCGCCGCCGCGTGCTGATGGACCCGTTCACGCCGGACGAGCTCAAGCACCACGAACCCATGGTGCGGCGCCTGACGCGCGAATACGTGGACCGCTTCATCAACGACGGCCGCGCCGACCTGGTCGACCAGATGCTGTGGGAAGTGCCCTTGACGGTTGCCCTGCACTTCCTGGGCGTACCCGAGGAAGACATGGATCTGCTGCGCAAGTACTCCATCGCGCACACCGTCAACACCTGGGGCCGGCCCAAGCCGGAAGAACAGGTGGAAGTGGCGCATGCGGTGGGGAACTTCTGGCAGCTGGCGGGCAAGATCCTGGACAAGATGCGCCAGGATCCCGACGCCCCGGGCTGGATGCAGTACGGCATCCGCAAGCAGAAGGACCACCCCGAGGTCGTCACCGACTCCTACCTGCACTCGATGATGATGGCGGGCATCGTCGCGGCGCATGAGACCACCGCCAACGCCTCGGCCAACGCCATCAAGCTGCTGCTGCAGCACCCCGACGCCTGGCGCGAACTATGCGAGGACCCCGGCCTGCTGCCCAACGCGGTCGAGGAATGCCTGCGCCACAACGGCTCGGTCGCGGCCTGGCGTCGCCTGGCCACGCGCGACACCGAGATCGCCGGCGTGGCGATTCCCGCGGGCGCCAAACTCCTGATCGTGTCGTCGTCGGCCAACCACGACGAGCGCCATTTCGCCGACGCCGACTTCTTCGACATCCGCCGCGACAACGCCAGCGACCAGCTGACCTTCGGCTATGGCGCGCACCAATGCATGGGCAAGAACCTGGCGCGCATGGAGATGCAGATCTTCCTGGAAGAGCTGACGCGCCGCCTGCCGCACATGCGCCTGGCCGAACAGCAGTTCACCTACGTGCCGAACACCTCGTTCCGCGGCCCGGAGCATCTGTGGGTGGAATGGAATCCGGCCGACAACCCCGAGCGCCGCGACGCCGCCCTGCTGGATCAGGTGCAGCCGGTTCGCATCGGCGAGCCTTCCACCCACGCCATCAGCCGCAAGCTGGTCGTGACCGAGGTCACGGCCGCGGCCGACGGCATCGCGCGCATCCGGCTCGAATCGCCCGATGGCAAGCCGCTGCCGCGCTGGACGCCCGGCTCGCACATCGACCTCGAATGCGGCGACACCGGCCTGTCGCGCCAATATTCGCTCTGCGGCGATCCGGCCGCCGCGCATGCGCTGGAGATCGCCGTGCTCAAGGAAACCGCGGGCCGCGGCGGATCCGCCTGGATCCACCAGCACCTGCGCGCGGGCAGCATCGTCCGCGCACGCGGCCCGCGCAACCATTTCCGCATGGACGAAAGCGCCAAACGCCTGATCCTCATCGCCGGTGGCATAGGCATCACGCCCATCAGCGCCATGGCGCGCCGCGCGCGCGAACTGGGCCAGGATTACGAACTGCACTACAGCGGCCGCTCGCGCGCCAGCATGGCCATGCTGGACGAACTGCAGCAACTGCACGGCGCGCGCCTGCATCTGCACGTCAGCGACGAAGGCAGCCGCAACGACTTCGGCGCCCTGCTGTCCCGCCCCGAGGCCGGCGTCCATATCTACGCCTGCGGTCCGGAGCGCATGCTGGATGCCCTGCAGGCCGCCTGCGCCGCCTGGCCCGAGGACAGTCTGCGCGTGGAGCACTTCCATTCCACGCTCGCCACGCTGGACCCGTCCAAGGAACATGCCTTCGAGGCCGAGTTGAAGGACTCCGGCATCGTCGTGCAGGTGCCTGCCGACCAGACCCTGCTGAGCGCGCTGCGCGGCGCCAATATCGACGTGCAGAGCGACTGCGAGGAAGGACTCTGCGGCTCCTGCGAGGTGCGCGTGCTGGGCGGCGCGGTCGATCACCGCGACGTGGTGCTGACCCGCGCCGAGCGCGAGGCCGGCAACCGCATGATGGCCTGTTGCTCCCGCGCCCAGGGCAAGCGCATCGTGCTGGAGCTGTAGGGGCTGGCGTGCCTGCAATGCCGCGCGCTTGCGCCTGGCGTCGCATGCACGCATTCATATGCCTGAAGTGCGCCTGAAAGCGGTAGAATTCACCCCTCTGCTCATCACCACGTCGTCCCGCTGCAACGCGGGACGACGTTTTTTGACGCGGCCAGTCCCGGGCTTGAAGGCGGGCCCACTGCGGGCCGGCCCATGCCGCGGCCGGCCGCGGGGTAATTTCTCAGCGCTCCTAGATGCCGATCAAAGACCAACTATTCCTCGCCAGCCAGTATCTCGCCCCTCACCATCTGGTGTCGCGGCTCTTCGGGTACGCATCCGACTGCCGGGAACCCGCGGTCAAGAACTGGATGATCTCGCGCTTCGTCCGCCGCTATGGCGTGGACATGCGCGAAGCGCTGCAGGAAGACCCGCTGGCCTACGATTGCTTCAACGACTTCTTCACGCGGGCATTGAAGGAAGACGCGCGGCCGCTGGACGACGAGCCGGGCTCGGTGGTGTGTCCCGCCGACGGCGCCATCAGCCAGATGGGCGCGATCGAACATGGCCGGATCTTCCAGGCCAAGGGCCACAGCTACGGCCTGGCCGACCTGCTGGGCGGCGACACCGAGCGCGCAGCCCCGTTCCAGGGCGGCGAATTCGCCACCATCTATCTGTCGCCCAAGGATTACCACCGCGTGCACATGCCGGTCGCAGGCACCCTGCGCGAAATGGTCCACGTGCCCGGCCGCCTGTTCTCAGTCAATCCGCTGACCGCCCGCAACGTGCCGCGCCTGTTCGCGCGCAACGAGCGCGTGGTGTGCATCTTCGACACCGAGCACGGCCCGATGGCGGTGGTGCTGGTGGGCGCGATGATCGTCGCCTCCATCGAGACGGTGTGGGCCGGCCTGGTCACGCCGCACAAGCGGCGTGTCAAAGCCACCCGCTACGATGACGCGGCGCGCGCCCCGATCCATCTGGCCAAAGGCGCGGAAATGGGCCGCTTCAAGCTGGGCTCCACCGCCATCGTGCTGTTCGGCCCCAACCAGATCCGCTGGGCGGATACGCCCTCCGTGCTGGGTCCGGTGCGCATGGGCGAGCTGATGGCGCTGCCCGCGTAGTTTCCGGGAAGCTCTTCGCTTAAATCGAAATTGGATGTCTGGTTTTATTCGCTTTATGCGATGAATCGGCGTTGCTAGATTACGGGCTTTTGCCGGCCCGCCATGACATCCCTGCTCTCGACCACTGCCAGTCCCCGCGCCGCCTCGGCCGACCGCCCCTTGCCGCGCGCGCTGGCGCGCATGCTGTCGCTGGACGACTTCGAGGCGGCCGCGAAACGCCGCCTGCCGCGGCCGATCTTCGGCTATGTCGCGGGCGCGGCCGAAGACAACCAGTCCCTGCGCGGCAACCGCAACGCCTTTGCGCAGTACGCGTTTTCCCCGCGCGTGCTGGTGGACGTGTCGCGCCGCACGCAGCAAACCGAGCTCTTTGGCCGCCGCTATGCCTCGCCCTTCGGCATTGCCCCGATGGGCATCAGCGCGCTGTCGGCCTACCGCGGCGACATCGTGCTGGCGCGTGCCGCGCGTGAGCAAGGCATACCCGCCATCCTCAGCGGCACCTCGCTGATTCCGCTGGAAGACGTCATCCGCGCAGCGCCCGGAACCTGGTTCCAGGCCTATCTGCCGGGGGATCCGCAGCGCATCGACGCGCTGGTCGAACGCGCCCGCCACGCCGGCTACGAAACGCTGGTGCTGACGGTGGACATCCCCGTGTCGGCAAACCGCGAAAACAACGTGCGCACCGGCTTCTCCACGCCGCTCAAGCCCAGCCTGCGCCTGGCCTGGGACGGCCTGACGCGGCCGCGCTGGCTGGCCGGCACGTTCATGCGCACGCTGCTGGCCCATGGCATGCCGCATTTCGAAAACTCCTTCGCGACGCGCGGCGCGCCGATCGTGTCGTCGTCGGTGCTGCGCGACTTCAGCGCGCGCGACCACCTCAGCTGGGAACATGTGGCGCGCATCCGCCGCCAGTGGCCGGGCACGCTCATCATCAAGGGCATCCTGCACCCGCAGGACGCGGCGCTGGCGCGGCAGCATGGCGCCGACGGCATCATCGTGTCGAACCATGGCGGCCGGCAACTGGACGGCGCGGTCTCGCCGCTGCGCGCCCTGCCCGGCGTGGTCGCCGCCGCCGGCAACATGACCGTGATGATGGATAGCGGCGTGCGCCGCGGCAGCGACGTGCTCAAGGCGCTGGCGCTGGGCGCAAGCTTCGTCTTCGTCGGACGGCCCTTCAACTACGCGGCGGCGGTCGGCGGCGAAGCCGGCGTGGCGCATGCAATCGGCCTGCTGCGCGCCGAGGTCGACCGCAACATGGCGATGCTGGGCATCAACCATGTGCGGGAGATGGGGCCGGATTTGCTCGTGCGGGAGAATCCGCACGCGGCATAGAATGACGGTTCCCTTGCCACGCGCGCCGCGGCTTTCCGCCCGGCGCGCCCCAGAGTCGCCGTGTCCCTACGCCAATCCTCATTCTTCCTGCGCTTCCTGACCCTGGGCGCCCTGGCTCACGTCTACGTGGGCGCCCGCCTGATCCCCGACGCCCAACTGGGCGGAGCGGGTTCCGCCGCCGCCATCCTTGCCTTGCTGCTGTCCTGCATCCTGATTCCGCTGGGGATGCTGGGGCGTTCTTCCGTGCACCCGCCCTGGGGCGACCGCATCGCCTGGGTCGGGCTGTTCGCGATGGGCCTGTTCTCGTCCCTGTTCGTGCTGACGGTGCTGCGCGACGCGCTGCTGCTGGCGGCGGGGCTGGCGGATCTGCTCATCGGCGCCGGTCTGCCTTGGACCGCGCTGCGCCGGGCCAGCGCCTGGACCGTGCCCCTACTGGCTCTCGCCGCGACCTTGGTCGGCCTGTACAACGCCCGCAAGCGGGCGCGCGTGGTCGATGTGGACGTGCCCATCGCCGGGCTCGCGCCCGACCTGGACGGTTTCACCATCGTGCAGATCAGCGACATCCACGTCGGCCCGACCATCAAGAAACGCTACGTGCAGGCCATCGTCGACGCCGTCAATGAACAGCTGCCGGACATGATTGCGATCACTGGCGATGTGGTCGACGGCAGCGTCGAGCAGCTTTCCGCCCAGGCCAGCCCGCTGGGTCAGCTGCGCGCCACCCACGGGGTTTATCTGGTGACCGGCAACCATGAATACTATTCGGGCGCCACGCCCTGGATCGCCGAGTTCCGCCGCATGGGGCTGCGCGTGCTGATGAATGAACACGTGGTCATCCATCCCGCCGGCCTGCCCGTGGTGGTGGCGGGCATCACCGACTACAGCGCCGGCTCGTTCGATCCGCAGCAGCGCAGCAGCCCCAAGGCGGCGCTGGCGGGCGCGCCCGCCGATGCCATGCCCCGGATACTGCTGGCGCACCAGCCGCGCAGCGCGGCGGCGGCCGAGCCGCTGGGCTATACCCTGCAATTGTCCGGCCATACGCATGGCGGACAATTCTTCCCCTGGGGTTTCTTCGTGCGGTTCCAGCAGCCCTATACGGCCGGCCTGCATCGCCTGGGCAAGATGTGGATCTACATCAGCCGCGGCACGGGCTATTGGGGACCGCCCAAGCGCCTGGGCGCGCCCTCCGAGATCACGCGCCTGCGGCTGCGCGCGGCTTGAGCGGCGCGGCTCAGCCGTTGTCCGGCAAGGGCCCGCGCTCCAGATAGCTGGTCAAGGCGATGTCGCTGGTGGTGTTGGTGATGCCGTCGATCTGATGGATGCGGGCCAGCAGCGCCTCCAGTGCCTGCGTGTCGCGCACGCGCACTTTCAGCAGCATGGCGCTCTTGCCAGTGATGGTGTGGATCTCTTCCACCTCGGTCAGCTCGGCCAGCCCCAGCACCTGCTGCGTAATGGTCCAGTTGTTGGTGTCCACGTGCACGAAGGCCAGCAGCGGCCGGCCGATGCGCGCGCCATCCAGCTTGGCGGCGATGCCTTTTATCAGGCCGTCGCGCTTCAGACGCTTGACCCTTTCATGCACGGCCGGGGCGGAGAGGTTCAGCATTTTGCCCAGTTCGGCGTAGCTGGGAGAGGCATCGTCGGCCAGCAGCGTTAATAGCTTTCGGTCGCGGTCGTCAAGATCAGGCATTGGAATTGGGTTCTGCCGAACGGCATTCGAACTTTTATGGAATAAGGAAATATAAGCGTTAACCCTTATTTTATTCCAATAAAATTTCGCGATGCAGAACCGTAGCACCCGCAGCGCCCGCCCCGCCTCGTCCGTCCCCGCCCTGATGTTCGCCGTCAGCGTCGTAGGCTCCAACGGTCTGGCGCTCAGCCCCATCCTGAGCGACGTGGCGCGCTCTTTTTCCACTTCCCCGCTGACCATCAGCACCGCCATTTCCGCGTATGGCGCGGCCACCGCCGCCAGCGCCTTCTTTTTGGCCGCCCGCATCGACCGCATCGGCGTGCGCCGCTCGCTGCTGGGCGCGATGGCGGTGCTGATCGCCGCGCTGATCTTGTCCGCCTGCGCGCCGCACTGGATCGTGCTGACGCTGGCGCAAGCCCTGGCAGGCGCCGCGGCGGGCGTCATCCTGCCCGCGGCCTATGGATCGGCCGCGCTGATCGCGCCGCCCGGCCAGGAGGCGCGCACCCTGGGCCGCGTCATCGCGGGTTGGTCCGTGTCGCTGGTGGCGGGCGTGCCGCTGTCCGCGCTCATCTCCGACGCCGTAGGTTGGCGCGCTACCTACGCCACGCTGGCGCTCTGCGCCGCCATCGCCGTGCTCGGGCTGCGCCAGCTGCCGGAGCGCCGCGCCGAAAATCCCGCGCCGCTGCGCCTGTCGCGCCTGCTGGCGCCGTTGTCCTATCGCGACGTGCCCGCTTTGCTGCTGGGCTGCCTGGCGTTCTCGTCGGCCTTCTATGGCGTGTATGCCTTCCTGGCCGACCATGTGCGCGGCTTGCTGGGGCTATCCGCGGGACAGGTAGGCTTCATCGCTTTCGCCTACGGCGCAGGGTTCCTGCTGGCCGGGGTAGCTGGCGCGCCGCTGATCGAGCGGCTGGGGCCGCGCCGCGCCCTGCCGATGGCGTTGGGCGTGATCGCGCTGGTGTATCTGGGGCTGCTGCCGGCCGCACATGCGTTGAGCGCGGTGCTTGCCATCGCCACCCTCTGGGGCGCGGCCTCGCAACTGAGCCTGAACCTGCTGGTGCTGCTGCTGTCGCGCGCCCGGCCCGAAGAGCGCGGCGCGGTGCTGGGGCTGAATACCTGCACCACCTACCTGGGCGCAAGCGTCGGCACCGCGATCGCCGGCACCATCTACACCCACGCGGGGTTCGAAGCGCTGGGCTTGGCCGCGGCCTGCGCCCTGGCCGCCGCGGCGCTAGGCCTGCATTGGCGCCTGAACGGCCGGCGCGCGGCGGGCGGCCAGGCGGCTGCCTGAGCGCCCCTTAGCTCCGGTACTCCACCGCGCAATCCCTACCCGACCGCTTGGCCTGATATAGCGCGAAATCCGCACGGCGCAGCACGTCCGACGCGGTGGCGTCGCCAGGTAGAAAGCCCGCGATGCCGCCGCTGACCGACAGCGTCACCACCGCCCCGTCGATATCCGCCGGATGCTGCCGCAGGCTGGCGCGCAGGCGCTCGCAGATCGCGCGCGCCACCGCCGCGTCGGCGTCCGCCAGCAGCACCAGGAATTCCTCGCCGCCCAGCCTTCCTGCCGAATCGCCCTCGCGCAGACAGGCGCGCAGTTGATCGCAGAAGTGCCTCAGCGCCACGTCACCCCCCAAGTGCCCATAGCGGTCGTTGACCTGCTTGAAGTAATCCAGGTCCAGCATCAGCGCGGTGGTCGGCCCGCCCGCGCCACGGCGGCCGTCGGCCAGGCGTTCTTCCATGCGCTTGAGGATTTCGGCGCGGTTCCAGCAGCCGGTCAGGCTGTCCACCCGGGCCATGCGCTCCAGCGCGGCTTCCGCGCGCCGGCTTTCAGTGATGTCCATGCCCAGGTTCACGACCTTGCCGTCGGGCAACTTGACGTTGGACCAAAGCACCGACAGTTGCTCGCCGTCGCGTGTGCGCGGCTGCCATTCGCGGAACGAGCGTTCGGGCCGCGCGACGACGCTGTCCATCGCGCGATCCCGTACCGCCGGATCGGGGTAAAACAGCGCAAACGGGTTCGAGCTCAGCTTGATCTCGGCTTCGGACCAGCCGAAGCGCCGCACACAGGCGTCGTTCCACAGCGTGCAGCGGCCGTCCTGGTCGAAGGCGTTGATCAGCACCGGCGCCGACCGGAACAGCGCGCCGAACTGCGCAATGACTTCGTTTTGGCGCGCCAGCTCGCTTTCGCGCGCGGCCGCGCCCAGCACGGCGTGCTGCGCGAAGCTGGCCAGTATGGCTTGCGCGTTGGCGTGGGCTGACGCATCGGCCAGCTCGCGCCTGAAGAGAAAGGCGATGTGGCCGCAGGCGACTCCATTCCCGTCGAAGAGCGTACGCGCCACGCAGGCCCGCACGCCGGCCTCCAGCAGCCAGGGATGGTCTTGCCGCAAGTCTCGCAGACACGCCTGCGAGGTCTGATCCGCCAGCCGCGCATGCAAGGCGTCGCCCGCGCCCGCGGGATCGGCCGCCAGGCCCGCGCCGCAACTGACGCTGGCGATCAGCTCCGTCCCGTCGCCGGCATCGTGCAGCCGCACCCAGGCGTAGTCCACGCCCATGTCCGCGACCGCGCGGTTGACCAGCGTATCGAAAAAACCGGCCTGCGGCCCCGCCGCGAGGATCGCGCTGGCCGCAGCCAGGATGCGGCCGTCATCGACGGGCAGGACCTGGGCATGGGCGGCATCGTCGGGCGATGGAATACGCATGGCTTGGGGCTCGAAAGTAGAGGGCGCGCCCTGCGGAGCAGCCATGGCGGCGCCTGATCTCCGGGCGGGAGGAAAATTGGGGCCAGTATACGAGCTATCTCTGAGCCGAACTGCCAAGAATCGTCAACGCCCGCCCCCCCCCCTCGGCTCGCCGCGCCGCGCTACCAGGGAAAGTCGATCAGGTCGCCATAAAGGCTGCGCAGCTTGGCCTTCACTTCGGCCGAGTTCTGGTAGATCGAAATGAACTTCAGCAGGCGCGGATCCTGCGCGCCGGCCGGCGTGGCCACCCAGCGGATGGCATAGCGCCGCACATTGGCCGGATCGGTGTTGTCAAAGGCCAGGCCGTCCTTCTCGTTCAAGCCGGCCTGCTTGGCGAAGGTGGTGTAGGTGACGGACGCGGTCACGTCGTCGAAGGTGCGCGCGGACTGGGAGCCTTCGATCGGCACGAACTTCAGCTTCTTGGGGTTCGACACCACGTCCTCCAGCGCGGCCTGGTGCGCCACGCCGGGCTTGAGCTTGATCAGGCCGATGGATTCCAGCAGCAACAGCGCCCGGCCGGTGTTGACCGGGTCGTTGGGAACCGCAATGGTCGCGCCCTCGGGCATCGCGTCGCCCTTCTTCAGCTTCTTGGAAAACAGGCCGATGGTGGTGGAATAGCCGTAGGCGATGGGCTTAAGGTCAGCGCCGCGGCGCTGGTTGAAGAGTTCCAGGAAGGGTTCATGCTGGAAGAAGTTCGCGTCCACCGAACCGTCGGCGACCGCGATGTTGGGCAACACCCAGTCGTTGAATTCCACCAGCTTGACCTCCAGGCCTTCCTTTTGGGCCTGGGCGATGGCGATCTCGGTGGCGGCATTGGCCACGCTGGGGATCACGCCGATGCGCAGCGGCTTGTCCTGCGCCATGGCGGCGGAGGCGCAGGCCAGCGCCAACCCGGCCGTGGCCGCGCAGCGGGTGAATTTCAGTAGCAGTTTGTGCAACAACATGAGGACCATCCAGGTAGGAAAACAGGGCATCGCCCCGCGCAGCCGCTATTGTGCAGCAGCCCGCGGCATCGCCCGGCAATGGCCTTTGTCACGCAATGGCAATGCCGCGGACCGGATTGCGGCGCTAAGATGGCTGCAATACCTCCTCGGGAGACGCTCATGAGCGCGGTATTGAACACCCAGCCGGGCGCGCAGTCCGCCGCCAGCCACCGCGACCGCGTGGAAGACCAGCTCGGCGCGCACAACTACCATCCGCTTGACGTGGTCATCGCGCGCGGCAGCGGCGTCTGGCTCTACGACGTGGACGGCCGCAAGTACCTGGATTGCCTGTCGGCCTACTCCGCCGTCAACCAGGGGCATTGCCATCCCGCCATCCTGGCCGCCATGGCCGAGCAGGCGCAAAAGCTCACGCTGACCTCGCGCGCCTTCCGCCACGACCAGATGGCGCCGTTCTACGAAGACCTGGCGCGCCTGACCGGAGCGCACAAGATCCTGCCCATGAACAGCGGCGCGGAAGCCGTGGAAACCGCCATCAAGGCCGTGCGCAAATGGGGCTACGAAGTGCGCGGCGTGCCGGAGAACCAGGCCGAGATCATCGTCTGCGCCAACAACTTCCATGGCCGCACGCTGGGCATCGTGGGCTTCTCTACCGACCCCGACGCCTATGGCCACTATGGGCCGTTCGCGCCGGGATTCAAGATCGTTCCTTTCGGCGACTACGAGGCCTTCGACGCCGCCATCACGCCCAACACCGTGGCATTCCTGGTGGAACCGATACAGGGTGAAGCCGGGGTGGTCCTGCCGCCTGCGGGCTATTTCGCGCGGGTGCGCCAGCGCTGCACCGAGCGCGGCATCACGCTGATCCTGGACGAGATCCAGACCGGCCTGGGCCGCACCGGCAAGCTGCTGGCAGAAGAGCATGAAGGCATCGAAGCGGACGTCACCTTGATCGGCAAGGCGCTGTCGGGCGGTTTCTACCCCGTGTCGGCGGTGCTGTCCAACGCCGACGTGCTGGGCGTGTTCCAGCCCGGCCAGCACGGCAGCACCTTCGGCGGCAACCCGCTGGCCTGCGCCATCGCGCGCGCCGCGCTGCGCGTGCTGATCGAGGAAGGCATGATAGAAAACGCGGCCGCCATGGGTTCCTACTTCCTGGACCGCCTGCGCACCCTGCCGGGTCCCGTGCGCGAAGTGCGCGGACGCGGCCTGATGCTGGCTGTGGAACTGGAGCCCGACGCCGGCGGCGCGCGCCTGTGGTGCGAACGCCTGCAGGCACGCGGGATGCTGGTCAAGGATACGCACGGCCACACGCTGCGCCTGTCGCCGCCGCTGATCGTGACGCGCGAACAGATCGACTGGGCCTGCGACCAATTGAGCGCGGTATTATCCGCCACTTGATGCCCCCCTACCGGAGTCCGCGATTTGCAGAACACCGCCAGCCTGCCCCACCACATCACCCTGATCGGCGCGCCCACCGACATCGGCGCCGGCGCGCGCGGCGCGTCCATGGGGCCTGAAGCCCTGCGCGTGGCGGACCTGGGCCCGGTCATCGAGGCCCAGGGCTTCCAGGTGACCGACCGCGGCAACCTCTACGGCCCCGCCAATCCCTGGCTGCCACCGGTGGACGGCTATCGCCACCTGGACGAAGTTGCCGCCTGGAACCGCGCGGTGCACGACGCCGTCCATGAGGAATTGAGCCAGGGCCGCCTGCCCATCCTGCTGGGCGGCGACCACTGCCTGGGCATAGGCTCGATCAGCGCGGTCGCGCGCCATTGCCGCACGGCTGGCAAGAAGCTGCGCGTGTTGTGGCTGGACGCCCATGCCGACTTCAATACCAACGCGCTCACCCCCACCGGCAACATCCACGGCATGCCGGTGGCCTGCCTGTGCGGCTACGGCCCGGCGCAGATCACGGGCCTGTCCGGCCAGACGCCCGACATCGAGCCGGGCTGGGTGCGGCAGATCGGCATCCGCAGCGTGGACCAGGGCGAAAAGCGCCTGGTGCATGAGGCCGGGCTGGAAGTCTTCGACATGCGCTACCTGGACGAAATGGGCATGCGCGCCACCATGGAAGCTGCCCTGTCCGGGCTGGACGCCGATACCCATCTGCACGTGAGCTTCGACGTGGATTTCCTCGACCCGGAAATCGCCCCCGGCGTGGGCACCACCGTCCCGGGTGGCCCCACCTACCGCGAGGCGCAGCTGTGCATGGAAATGATCGCCGACACCGGCCTGATGCGGTCGCTGGACGTGGTGGAACTGAACCCTGCCTTCGACGTGCGCAACAAGACCGCGGAACTGGCGGTGGACCTCATTGAAAGCCTGTTCGGCAAGTCCACGCTGATGCGCCGCGGTTCCTGAGCCGCCTGCACAGGCCCTAAGCTTCCCGGCCGAGACGGATCGCTTCCGCCGTCTCGGTCAACAAGCGCAGGTTCTCTGCGCGCCTCTCGGCAACGCGCGACGTGGGTCCCGCCATGCACAGCGCGTACCATTCCCCGCCCAGGTCCAGCGCCACCGCCAGCCCGGTCAGGTCGGCCACGCTTTCGCCGGCGTTTTCGGCCCAGCCCCTGGCCGCCGTCCGCTCCACTTCGTCCAGCAGCGCCTGGCGCGTGACCAGCGTGCGATCCGTATAGCGTTCGTACCCGGCGTCCGCCAGGATGCTCTCGCGGTCGGCCGGCCCCAGGCGCGCAAGAATGGCCTTGGCCAAGGCGCTGGTGTGCAAAGGCCGCCGCACCCCGGGCCGGGTCGCGTAGTGCACCGGGTGGGTGGATTCCGCCATGTCCAGGAACAGCACCGCGCCGTCCTGGATCTTGCCCAGCATCACCGTTTCATTGGCCGCATCGCGCAGCGCCGCGAGCTGCGGACGCACCCGCTCCATCCAGGGATCGCCCGATTGGATCGACCCGCACAAGGCATGCAGCTTGGGCGTGGGGTAGTAGCCGGCGCGCCGCCGGACCTCGTACAGATAGCCCCGCGCCACCAGCGTGCGCACCAATGCCAGGCAGCTGGACATGGGCGCGCCCAGGCCCTGCGCCAGCTCGGTCAGCGGCATCGGCCGCCGCTCCTGGGCAAACAGTTCGATCAGTTCCAGCGTTCTTGCGACGAGCTTCACTTCCATGCGTCTACCCCTCGCGCGGCGTCCCTCCAGCCGGCGCGCCCGCGCTTCGACTTGGGAAATCCACTATGTTGACTTTTCATATGTGCGAACCTAAATTCTTGCACAAGAATTTTCTTTCACCAATGTGAAATAATTTTCGGCCACATGGAGAACTGGCGCCCCGCAAGCAGATACACAGCATCCCAACGAGACACCAATAATTCGGCCCTCATCGGGCCGGGAGGCAAGCAGATGCGTATCAAACCCCTGTTGGCGGCGCTGGCCGCCTCGCTGGCCGCCTGCGCGGCCCAAGCCCAAAACGACGTGGTGCGCCTGGGCGTGTCCAACGACCGTTCGGGCATCTATTCCGACCTGGGCGGGCTGGGCTCCGAGATGGCCGTGCGCATGGCGGTCGAGGACTTTGGCGGCAAGGTCGCCGGCAAGACCGTCGAAGTCATAGGCGCCGACAACCAGAACAAGGCGGACGTGGCCTCGGCCCTGGTTCGCCGCTGGTTCGACACGCAAGGCCTGGTGGCCGTGGTGGACGGCGGCGCCAGCTCCGCAGGGTTGGCCGCGCAGGGCGTGGCGCGCGAAAAAGGCGGAACCGCCCTCATCAGCGGCGGCTTCGCCGGGGACTTCAGCGGCAAGCAGTGCAGCAATCTCAGCACCCAATGGGCGCCCGACACCTATGCCCTGGCCAATGCCGTGGTCAAGAGTGTGGTCGAAAGCGGCGGCAAGTCCTGGTACTTCATCACCACCGATTACGTCTTCGGCAAATCGCTGGAAGCCAACGCCTCGCGCTTCGTGGACAAGGCCGGCGGCAAGGTGCTGGGCAGCACCCGGCATCCGCTGGGCGCGCTGGATTTCGCTTCGTTCCTGGTGCAGGCCCAATCGTCCAAGGCTGACGTGGTGGGCCTGGCCAGCGCCGGCGGCGATCTGGTCAACCTGATCAAGCAGGCACAGGAGTTCGGACTGACCAGCGGCAAGCAGCGCATGCTGACCTTCCTGACCTTCATCAACGACGTCCAGGCGATGGGCCTGCCCGTGGCGCAAGGGCTGACCTTCCCCACCGGTTTCTATTGGGACGCGGACGAGGACACCCGGGCCTGGACCCAGCGCTGGCAAAAGAAGATGGGCGTGACGCGCGCGCCGTCCATCGTGCAGGCGCTGAGCTACGTTGCCACGACGCACTATCTGCAAGCCGCCCAGGCCGCCGGCACCTTCGACGGCGCGACCGTCAACCAGAAGATGCGCGAGTTGCCCATCACCACCAAACTGATCAAGAATGCCCGGGTGCGCCCCGAAGACGGCCGCGTCATCATGGATCTGTATCTGGTCGAAGTGAAGAAACCCGCCGAATCCAAGTACCCCGGCGACTTCTACCGCATCCTGTCCACGGTGCCGGGCGAAAAGGTCTTCGTGTCCCTGGCGGACAGTGAATGCCCGACCGTGAAGAAATAGCCTTGCCACGCCGCGCCCGCCTCGCGGGCCGGCCGTAGAAACCACCCAGGAGGAGACATCCCATGAAGTGCTATTGCGTCGTGAACTTCCGCGAGCCCTTGCAGGAAATGAACCAGCCCACGCCCACGCCGCAAGGGTCGCAGGTGCTGCTGAAGGTCCGCGCGGCTGGCGTATGCCACAGCGATATCCACTTGTGGGAAGGCGGGTACGACCTGGGCCAGGGCCGCACGCTGTCGCTGAAGGACCGCGGCGTGTCGCTGCCGCTGACCATGGGCCACGAAACCGTGGGCGCCGTCGTCGCCGCCGGCCCCGACGCCCAGGGACTCTCGGCCGACCGCAACTACCTCGTCTATCCCTGGATCGGCTGCGGCAAGTGCGCACCGTGCCTGGCCGGCATGGAGAACCACTGCTCCGCGCCCGCCTGCCTGGGCGTGCACCGCGCCGGCGGCTATGCCGACCACATCCTGGTGCCGCATCCGCGCTACCTGATCGACATCGGCGACCTCGATCCCGCGCAGATCGCGCCCTATGCCTGCTCGGGGCTCACCACCTATTCCGCGCTGAAGAAGATCGGCCCGGACGTCTACCGTTCGCATCCCGTGGTCATCTTCGGCGCGGGCGGCCTGGGCCTGATGAGCCTGACGCTGATCAAGGCCCTGGGCGGCGCCGGCGCCATCGTCGTCGACATCGACCCGGCCAAGCGCCAGGCCGCGCTGGAAGCCGGCGCGCTCGCCGCCATCGACGGCGCCGCGCCCGATGCCGCGCAGCAGATCATCAAGGCGGCCGGCGGCAAGCCTGTCCAGGCGGCCATCGACCTGGTCGGCGCGCCCGCGACCACCTCGCTCGCCTTCGACTTCCTGACCAAGGGCGGCAAGCTGATCATCGTGGGCCTGTTCGGCGGCGCATCGTCCTGGCCCATCGCGCTGATCCCCATGAAGGCCCTGTCCATCATCGGCAGCTACGTCGGCAACCTGACCGAACTGCAGGAACTGATGGAGCTGGTGCGGGCCGGCAAGGTTCCGCCCATGCCCGTGCATCGCCACGCGCTGGCCGAAGCCGACAGCGTGCTGGCATCGCTGCGGGCCGGCAAGGTCGTGGGCCGCGCGGTGCTGACGGACTGAACTAGACGGGGCGCAGGCGCGGATCGTAGATGAAGCGTTCGCGCCGCACCACCACGATGTGCTCGGCGTCCGGGTGCGCCGGATTGATCAGGAAATTGCAGTCCGGCACACCCCGATAAGGCACGATGGCGCTGGGCAGTTCAAGCAGCGCCGACACGCCGGACTGCACCCAGTTGTCGCCCACGGCCTGCGAGGCTTCGGCGAAAGGCACGGCGTCCCAGAACGGATAATCCTCGTGCAACTGCGTCAGGCTCAGCGCCTGGCGGGCTTCGTGGACGGCGCGCGGCACCGCCAGTTCGATCAGATAGCGGTTGGCCTGCTCGGATGCGCGGGCCGCAAAGTGCACCACCGTTTCCAGCGCCGCCAGCGCCACGCTGGCCGAGGCATAGACCACCGCCGTACCCGGGGTGTTGTAGCGCCCGCCCACGGCCGCGGCGCCCGCCCCGCTCAAATCGTCGGCGCGGTACTTGCCTGCGGTAGTCCCGATACGCCAGATCGAAATGCTGTCGTCCGTCATGCGTAGACGCCCGCCGCGGCGCGCGCCAGCGTGTCCTCGACGATGCGGCTGCTGGCGTCGGATGTCAGCAGGGACAGCGGCTTGACGTTGCCCAGCGCGGGCACCGGCGTGTTCAGCCAGGCGACCGCTTCTTCGTCGCTGCCCAGCACCTGGCGCGCCACCCGCGCCACCCGCGCGACGCGGGCCAGGCGGTCCGATTCGCCCAGCGGCAGCATCAGGCCTTCGCGGCTCCAGCGTGACAGCGACGCCGCCTTGACCTCGGTGATGGCCATGATTTCAGACTTGGGCACCTGCAGGTAGTCGGCGGCGTCGTCGACCATCTGCGCGGGCAGGCCGCGGCGCACGTCGCGCGCCATGTCCACCAGGGGGCTGTCGACCAGGCTGCGGAACAATTGCTTGGCGCGCGCCGCCGCATGGCGCGGCGGACGCTTGGCGGGGTTTTTTTGAAGGGCGGCTACGCTCATGGCCTGGCTCCTGCAAGTCTGGAGGCCGCGGCTGCGGTCCTCCTGGAATTTCCAAATTGAATTCATGATATTCCATTTGGAATTCCCGCCACAAGATCCGTCCCCGACAGCGACACCCCCGGGGTGGAGGCAGGATTTGGGCATATCATAGGCGGCTGTAACACGATAGCTCAGACACTTATAAGGACTGGCGATGACGGACCGGCAGCTGACGATACTCGCGGCGTTGAATCTCATGGTGGCGGTGGGCGCGGGAGCCTTTGGCGCCCATGGCCTCAAGCGCATGCTGACGCCGGAATTGCTGTCCGTCTGGCAGACCGGCGTGCTGTACCACCTGATCCATGCGCTGGGCCTGTTCGTCGTCGCGCTGCTGGGCGCCCGCTACGGTTCGTCCCTGCTGTCCGCGGCTGGCGTGGTGATGTTCGTCGGCATCGTGCTGTTCTGCGGCAGCCTGTATGTGCTGTCCCTGACCGGCACGCATTGGCTGGGCGCCGTCACGCCTTTCGGTGGCGTCGCCTTCCTGGCGTCATGGGCCATGGTCGCGCTGGCGGCCTATCGCGCCCAAGGCTGAACCCTCCCCCCTTCCTTCCCTTTCGGGCGGCCGGAACCGCCGCCCTCCCAGGCTGTAGATGTCCACCTCTTCCGTACTTCCCGCCGCCCAGGCCCAATCCGCCGCAGCAGGCATCGCCTGCGTGGTGGGCGGCATTTTCTTCCTGACCTTGAGCGACGCCAACGCCAAATGGCTCGGCGCCAACTACAACCCGCTGCAGATCCTGTTCCTGCGGGCGCTCATCGCCCTGCCTTTCGTCGCCTCGCTGGCGCTGTGGCTGGGCGGACGCCGGGTCTTACGTACCGCGCACCCCGGCCTGCACCTGACGCGCGGGGCCATCAACGTCGTCTCGGCCTATTGCTTCTATCTGGGCCTGCGCACGCTGCCGCTGGCCGAGGCCACCGCCATCGCGTTCGCCGCGCCGCTGTTCGTGACGGCGCTGTCGGTGCTGGTCCTGAAAGAACGGGTGGACGGCAAGCGCTGGCTGGCCGTGCTGGCCGGTTTTGCCGGCGTGCTGATCGTGGTGCGGCCGGGGGCCGCAACCTTCCAGGCGGCCACCTTGCTGCCGCTGGTTACCGCCTTGCTTTATGGGGTGATGATGATCACGGCGCGCGGCATCAACCGCAACGAAGGCATGCTGACGACCACGCTCTACATCGTGCTGGGCCAGCTGGTCTGTAGCGCGGTCGCCCTGCCCCTGGTATGGGAGCAGCCCGCGATGGAGGATCTGCCGTACTTCGGCGCCGTCGCGTTGTTCAGCACCCTGGGCCTGGCGCTGATCACCCAGGGATTCCGCATCGGTCCCGCCTCGGTGGTTGCGCCTTTCGACTATACCGGGCTGATCTGGGCCACCATCCTGGGCTGGATCTTCTGGCAAGAGACCCCGGACGCCTATGCCTATCTGGGCGCGCTCTTCATCGCCGGCAGCGGCGTCTACATTGCCTTGCGCGAAGCGCGGGCCAAGTCCAGGACCCGCAAGCCGGCCAAGGCCTGACGCCGGGCTACTCCGTGGGCGGCGGAAAATGCCGCTGCAGCACGCGGGCCACGTTCGGTTCCAGCGCCGCCTCGCACGCCACGGCGGTCAGCGCCGGACACTCGGATGCGAACCACGCCGGCCCGGGACGCCAATGCGTCATCACCGTCACGTACAGGTCCAGCGCCGAAAAGCGCCGGCCCAGCATGTGCGGGGCGCCAGCCTGACGTTCCAGTTCCAGCCAGATCTCCGCCCGCCGCGTGTGCACGCGCTGCCTCAGCAGCTCGGCGGCGGGGCCTGCCGTGGTCCATTGCGGCGGATCATCGCCATAGGTGAACGTGGGATAGATCGCCGCCACCAGCCGGATCAGCAAATTCAGGAATCGGGCGCGCTCAGGCTTATCGGGCGCGGGCGCCAGGCCGGCGTGGGGCGCCACGTCGTTCAGATGCAGGATCATGGCCGCGCTCTCGGTCATGACTTCGCCGTCCGGCAGGACCAGCGTGGGCACCTGCCCCAACGGATTCAATTGCAGCAGCCTGTCGCGTTCGGCGCCGGGCTTGAGGTACGGCAGGTCCGTCAAGGTGTGCGGCACGTTGGCCAGCACCAGCGCCATCTCGACGATGGCGGATCCGCAGCCCGCGGATCCGATCAGCTCATACGGTTTCATGGCGTTCACTCCCCCTGTTCGGCCGGCGCCAGGCGCAGCAACTCTCCCGGCGAGGCGTCCGTCAACACGTACACATAACCGTCCGGTCCTTGCCGCACGTCGCGTATCCGCTGCTTGCGATCCGTCAGCAGCCACTCCTGCGCCACCACGCGGTCGCCGTCCAAGGTCAGGCGGATGAGATTCTGATTGGCCAGCGCGCCGATGAACACGGAATTGCGCCAGGCGGGAAAGCGGTCGGCGCTATAGAAAGCCATGCCGCTGATGGCCGGCGACTTCGGCCACCAGTAGAGCGGCGGCTCCATGCCGGGCAGGTCGGCGCCCTTGGCTTCGGGGATGGGCTGGCCCGAATAGTTGATGCCGTGGGTAGCCAGCGGCCAGCCGTAGTTCTTGCCGCGCTGGACCAGATTGATCTCATCTCCGCCGCGCGGCCCGTGTTCGTTCTCCCAGAGCTGGCCGCTCCAGGGATTGAGCGCCATGCCCTGCGGATTGCGATGCCCGTAGGACCAGATCTCGGGCCGCGCGCCGGCCTGGCCAACGAAGGGATTGTCGGGCGGCACCGAGCCGTCGGCCTTCAGCCGCACCACCTTGCCTTGCAGCTTGTCCAGGTCCTGCGCCGTGGGCCGCTGGTTGTTCTCGCCCAGCGAGATGTACAGATAGCCCTTGCCGTCGAACACCAGCCGCGATCCGTAGTGCAGGCCCGACGACAGCTTCGGTTGCTGGCGGAACAGCACGCGGAAATCCTCCAGCGCAGTACCGTCGGCGGACAGCTTGCCGCGGCCCACGGCGGTGCCGCTCTTCGAACCGTCGGCCTCGGCATAGGACAGGTAGACATAGCGGTCCCGCGCGAAGTCCGGCGACAGCGCCACGTCCAGCAGGCCGCCCTGGCCCTGCGCCGCGACCTTGGGCACGCCGGCCAGCGGCTTGGACAATCCGCCCGGGATGCGCAGCAGCCTGAGGTTGCCGGGACGCTCGGTAATGAGCACGCCGCCTTCGGGCAGAAAAGCCATGGCCCAGGGATGATTGAGCCCGCCCACCACGGCCGTGACGCGGGCCGGGACCGATGCGGGTTCGGGCCCCGGCTGCGCGGACGCGGGCAGCGCCACGCACAAGGAGAACGACAGGAACAGCGCGCGCGCGATTGCGGCGGGACGTGACGGCATGGGCATCTCCGGCAACGGGTGGCGTACCATATCGGCCAGGAACGGAGATCCCCGTCCTTGCTCTCAGGAGACCCCATCTGATGAAACTGTACTACATGCCCGGCGCGTGCTCGCTCGCTTCCCACATCGTTCTGGAATGGATCGGCAAACCCTATGAAACGCACAAGCTGAGCCGCGACGAGCTCAAGGGTCCGGAGTTCCTGAAGGTCAACCCGCTGGGCGCCGTGCCCGCCCTGGCGCACGACGGCTGGACCGTCACGCAGAACGCGGCGATCCTCGAATACCTGGCTGAACACGCGCCGGAACTGCAGCTGCTGGGCGACGGCTCGCCGCGCTCGCGCGCCGAAGTGCGCCGCTGGCTCGGCTTTATCAACTCGGACATCCACAAGACCTTCTCGATGATCTTCGGCGCGTCGCGTTTCGTCGGCGACGAAGGCGCGCAGAAGGAGCTGGCCGCCTCGGCTTCCGCGCTGCTGACCAAGCTGTTCGCGCAGCTGGACGGGCAGCTCGCCGGCAAGTCCTACCTGACGGGCGACAAGCCGTCCATCGCCGACGCCTACCTGTACGTGGTGCTGCGCTGGGCGCACGCCAAGGAAGTGAACCTGTCGGGCCTGGACAACCTGGCCGCGTTCTTCAAGCGCATGGAAGCCGACAAGGGCGTCCAGGCCGCGCTCAAGGCCGAAGGCCTGTAAGGCCTCGGCGGGGCTTGCGCCGCCAGCCGCAAGCCCTCAGCTGGAAGCGCCGGGCGCCAGTTCGCGCGGCGCGCCCTCTTCCAGCGTCTTCTTCACTGCCGCCAGAAAGCGCCGCGCCAGCAAGGGCGGCGCGCTCAGATTCGAATGCGTGGCCCAGATATCCACGCTGGCCTGCGGCAATATCGGGCGCAAGACCATGTGCGCGGCCTGATCCGGCGTCACGCACCAGGCGTCCACCAGCGCCGGCCCCAAGCCCTGTTGCACGAAAGAACAGGCGGTCACGGGCGAATGCACCTCCACCGCCGCCGCGCAGGCCGGCCCCTCGCCGAAGAAGGGCTTGAGCGCACGCGCGAGCGGCGTGCCGCGGGGATAGCCGATCCAGGCCGCGGTGGAGAAATCCTCCGGCCGCACCACCTCGCGCGCCGCCAACGGGTGGCCGGCAGGCAGCGCGCAGACGATAGGCACCCGCGCCAGGCGCACGGACCGCAGATTGGGATGATCGGGGGGCTGCATGGAGATGCCTATGTCCGCCTGGCCCGATAGAAAATACGCGGCCAGCTCGTCAAAGGTCACGCTGCGATAGTCGACGCGCGCGTCCGCATTGCGGCCGCGGAAGCGATCCAGCGCCATCGGAATGAGGCGCTGCCCGAAACTGGCGCTGGCGACGATCTTCAGCATTCCCGCGCCCGACTGGCCCAGGCTGGCAGCCAGGTCGTTCACGCGCTGGATGCCGCCGTAGACCTGCTCCACTTCCGCGTATAGCCGCCGCGCCTCGGCCGTCGGCGACAGCCGGCTCTTCACGCGTTCGAACAGCTTGTAGCCCAAGCGGCTCTCGGTCAGCGCCAGCACGCGGCTGACGGCCGGTTGCGAGACATGCAGCATGCGGCCCGCGCCGCTGATCGATCCAGCCATCATGATGGCGCGGAACACCTCGATCTGGCGCAGGTTCAAAGGCCGTCCGGCGGTGGGTCCGACCTCGTCCGCGTAGGCATGCTCATCCATTTCTTCCCCTGGCAAATCAGCACCAAACCGATAACGCCCGATTATAGGTTTTCGACATTTTTCGATGAGGGCGCGCGCGGATGCGGGGTGTAACCTGCCGGCCTCAACACCACAAAATCAAGGGGAATCCACCATGCGCAGCAAACTCTTCCGCGGCCTTTCCGCGCTGGCGCTCGGCGCCGCCATGTCGGCCGGCGCCACCGCCGGCGCCTATCCGGACAAGCCCATCACCTTCGTGGTGCCGTCGGCCGCCGGCGGCTCGCCCGACGTGCTGTCGCGCCTGATCACGACCCAGCTGGCGCGCGACACCGGGGCCACCGTGGTGGTCGAGAACCGCCCCGGCGCCGCCGGCAACATCGGCATCGCCCTGGTCAAGCGCGCCGCGCCCGACGGCTACACCGTCGGCTACGGCAACATCAACACGCTGGCCGTGAACCGTTCCCTGTTCAAGCGCCTGCCCTACGACGTGGACGCGGACCTGACGCCCGTGGCCCATCTGTTCGACCTGTACAACGCGCTGATCGTGCCGGCCGACTCGCCGATCAAGAGCGTGCAGGACCTGATCGACCGCGCCCGCAAGGAACCCGGCCGCCTGTCCTACGGCGCTTCGGGCGTGGGCACCACCGGCCACATGGGCGGCGAACTCTTCAAGAGCATGGCAAAGGTCAACGTCATGTTCATCCCGTACAACGGCGGCCCCGCCGCCATCCAGGACCTGCTGGGCGGCCGCCTGGACTACCTGTTCGTCAACACCTCGGAAGCGACCCCGCTGGTCAAGAGCGGCAAGGTCCGCGCCATCGGCGTAAGCAGCCTGAAGCGCCTGGCCCTGATGCCCGACGTGCCCACGCTGGACGAAGCTGGCCTGAAGGGCTACGAAACCGTGGCCTGGGGCGGCGTGGTGGCACCCAAGGGCACGCCGCCGGAAGTGGTGGCAACCCTGAACGCCGCCATCCAGAAGGCGCTGCAGGCGCCTGAAGTCCGCACGGGCCTGGCCACGCTGGGCGCCGAACCGGCCAGCGGCTCGCCCGCCGACTTCAAGCAGCTGATCGACCGCGAAACCGCCAAATGGCAACGGATCATCGACGGCGCCGGCATCGAGAAACTCGACTGAACATGAGCGCACGCATGCTGCAAGCAGACTTCATCGTGGCGGGCGCCACGCTCGTCGACGGCACCGGCGGACCCGCCCGACAGGGCGACCTGGCGGTGCATGACGGCCGCATCGCGGCGGTGGGCAACTTCGCCCACCCCGCGGGCGTGCCGGTCATCGACGCCGGCGGCCTGGCGCTGGCGCCCGGATTCATCGACTCCCACACCCACGACGACGGCTACCTGCTGGCGCATCCGGACATGCTGCCCAAGGTCTCGCAGGGCATCACCACCGTGGTCACCGGCAATTGCGGCATCAGCCTGGCCCCCTTGGCCGGGACCGCCATCCCGCAGCCGCTGGACCTGCTGGGTCCGGCCGAACTGTTCCGTTTCAGCAGCTTCCGCGCCTGGATGGACGCGCTGCGCGCCACGCCCGCCGCTGTCAACGTGGCCCCGCTGGTCGGCCACACCACGTTGCGCGTGGCGGTGATGGACGACACCTCGCGCGCCGCCGACGCGGACGAACGCGCCGCGATGCGCGCGCTGCTGCAAGAGGCGCTGGACGCGGGCGCCTTCGGCGTATCCACCGGCACCTTCTATCCGCCGGCCAGCGCCGCGCCCACCGACGAGATCATCGACGTCTGCGCGCCGCTGCGCGGCCGTCCCGGCGTCTACGCCACCCATCTGCGCGACGAGGCAGACCACATCGTGCCGGCCATGGAAGAAGCGCTGCTGATCGGCCGCGAACTCGACTGCCGCGTGGTGTTCTCGCACCACAAGCTGGCCGGCGAGCGCAACCACGGCCGCAGCCGCGAAACCCTGGACCTGATCAGCCGCGCCGCCGCCACCCAGGCGGTGTGCCTGGATTGCCATCCCTACCCCGCCACCTCCACCATGCTGCGGCTGGACCGCGCGCGGCTGGCCAGCCGCACCATGATCACCTGGTCCAAGGGCTACTCCGAAGCCACCGGCCGCGACTTCAGCGAAGTCATGGCGGAACTGGGCCTGGACGACGAAGCCGCTGTCGCACGGCTCGCGCCTGCCGGCGCCATCTACTTCCTGATGGACCCGGCCGACGTCGGCCGCATCTTCTCGCACCCGCTGACCATGGTGGGCTCGGACGGCCTGCCCTTCGATCCGCATCCGCACCCCCGCCAATGGGGCACCTTCACCAACGTGCTGCGCGCCATGGTGCGCGAACAGCGCCTGCTGACGCTGGAAACGGCCATCCACAAAATGACCGGCCTCGCCGCGGACCAATACGGCATCGCCGAGCGCGGCCTGTTGCGGGAGGGGTATCATGCTGATCTGGTGCTGTTCGATCCCGCCACGGTGACAGATGTGGCCACTTTTTCAGCTCCCATTCAGGCAAGCCAGGGCATCCAAGCAGTTTGGGTCAATGGCAGGCAGGTCTGGGACGGGGAACGAACCAGCGCCGAACGCCCGGGCCAGGTCTTGACGCCCGGGACGGCATTACCTCGGAGTAAATAACGTGAACAGCTATTCCCAGGGTTGTTACCTGGGTGTATTGGGCGGCATGGGCCCCATGGCGGGCGCCGCCTTTGCCCTGCGCCTGGCGGCATTGACGCCCGCCGCGATCGACCAGCAGCACATCCCCACGCTGCTGCGCAACGACCCCCGCATTCCCGACCGTTCCAGCGCCTACATGGCCGGCGGCGAGAATCCCCTGCCCTACATGCAGGAAGGCGTGCGCTTTTTGCAGAACGCCGGCGCGCAGCTCATCGCCATTCCGTGCAACACGGCCCACCTCTGGTACGACCAGATCGCCGCGTCCACCGACCTGCCCGTGCTGCACATCATCCAGGCCGTCATCGACGACCTGCGCCGCCTGGGCCTGCCCGCCGGCCGCATCGGCCTGATGGGCACCGCGGCCACGCTCAAGCTGGGCCTCTACCAGCGGCATCTGGAAGCGCAAGGCTACGAGTGCATCGTGCCCGACGACGACGAAGTCGAGCGTTACTGCATGGGCTCGATCCGCGCGGTCAAGGCCAACCGCCTGGAGGACGCCTACGCGCCGGCCGCCGAATGCATCGCCCGCCTCAAGGCGCGCGGCGCGGACGCCGTGGTGCTCGGCTGCACCGAACTGCCGCTGGCCGTGCCGCATGCGCTGCGCCCCAGCCTGGGCGTGACGCTGACCGACTCCATCGACGCGCTGGCGCGAGCCGCAATCGCGCACTACCAGGCCGAACAACTGCTGGCGGCCTGAGCCCGCTACTCCTTCCCCGCGCCAAGCAGGCGAAAAAAAAGCGCATCTTCCGATGCGCCCCAATTTCCCTTCGCGGGGAATCGCAATCAGCCGCCCAGATACGCCTTGCGCACCTGATCGTTGACCAGCAGATTGGCGCCGGTGTCCTGCAACACCACGCGCCCGTTTTCCAGCACATAGCCGCGGTCGGCCACGCCCAGCGCCTTGTTGGCGTTCTGTTCGACCAGAAACACCGTCACGCCCTGCTCGCGGATCTCGCGGATGATGTCGAAGATCTGGGCGATCACCAGCGGGGCCAGGCCCAGCGTCGGCTCGTCCAGCAGCAACAGGCGCGGACGCGTCATCAGCGCGCGGCCGATGGCCAGCATCTGCTGCTCGCCGCCCGACATCAGGCCGGCGCGCTGGCTGGCGCGCTCTTTCAAGCGCGGAAACAGTCCGTACACGTGGTCGATGCCCGCCTGGATCTCCTCGCGCTTGGCGAAGAAGCCGCCCATCATCAGGTTCTCGGCCACGGTCAGGTCCTTGAAGACCCGCCGCCCCTCCGGCGAAATGGCGATGCCATTGCGCATGATGTGGTGCGTGTCCTTGTGGGTGATGTCCTCGCCCTCGAACGTGATCGTGCCTTCCTTGGCGCGGGGGTTGCCGCAGACGGTCATCAGCAGCGTCGTCTTGCCCGCGCCGTTGGCGCCGATCAGCGTGACGATCTCGCCCTTGTTGACCTCCACCGACACCCCGTTCAACGCCTGGATGGCGCCGTAGTAGGTATGAATGTTATCCAGCTTAAGCATTACTCTTCCCCCAGGTACGCCTTGATGACGCGCTCGTCGTTGCGCACCTGCTCGGGGGTGCCGGTAGTGATGGGCTTGCCGTGCTCCATGACCAGGATGCGGTCGGAGATGCCCATGATCAGGCTCATGTCGTGCTCGATCAGCAGCACCGCGACGCCGAACTCGCGCCGCAGCTGGTCGATCAGCGACTGCAGATCGCGCTTTTCCTGAGGATTCAGGCCCGCCGCCGGTTCGTCCAGCATCAGCAGACGCGGCTTGGTGATCATGCAGCGCGCGATCTCCAGGCGGCGCTGGTGGCCGTAGGCCAGGTTGCCCGCCTCGCGGTTGGCGAACTCGCGCAAACCCATGAAATCCAGCCATTGCGCGGCGCGCGCCAGCGCGTCGGTCTCGGATTGGCGATAGGACTTGAGCTTGAGCAGGCCCGGCAAGAGCCGCGACTCCACCTGCGTGTGCTGCGCGACCAGCAGGTTCTCCAGCACGGTCAGCTGCTTGAACAGGCGCACGTTCTGGAAGGTGCGCACCAGCCCGTGGCGCGCCACCTTGTGGCTGGGCAAGCCGGTGATGGCCTTGCCGTCCATGGTGATGTCGCCCGCCGTCGGCGCATAGAAGCCGCCCACGCAGTTGAACACGGTGGTCTTGCCTGCCCCATTGGGGCCGATGATGGCGAACACCTCGTCGGATTTGACTTCGAACGCCACGCTGTCCACGGCCAGCAGGCCGCCGAACCGCATGGTGAGTCCGGATACTTTCAGCAATGCCTCGCTCATTTAGCCAACTCCACATGGGGACGCTTCATGGGCAACAACCCCTGCGGACGCCACATCATCATCAATACCATCACCAGGCCGAACATCAGCATCCGGTACTCGGCGAACTCGCGCGCCACTTCCGGCAACACCGTCAGCAGCACCGCGGCCAGGATCACGCCCACCTGCGAGCCCATGCCGCCCAGCACCACGATGGCCAGGATCAGCGCGGATTCGATGAAGGTGAAGGACTCCGGATTCACCATGCCCTGGCGCGCCGCGAAGAACGCGCCGCCGAAACCGGCGAACATGGCGCCCAGCGTGAACGCGGACAGCTTGATCCGCGTGGGATTCAGCCCCAGCGAACGGCAGGCGATCTCGTCCTCGCGCAGCGCTTCCCAGGCCCGGCCGACCGGCATGCGGATCAGCCGCGTCGACACGAACAGCGTGACCAGCGCCAGCAGCAGCGCCATCAGGTACAGGTACACCACCATGTCCTGGTTCTGGAAGTTCCAGCCCATGAATTCATGGAACGTGGTGCCGCCTTCCGTGCTGGCGCGGCGCGTCATTTCCAGGCCGAACACCGTCGGCTTGGGGATGCCCGAGATGCCATCCGGACCGCCGGTCAGCGTGTTCAGGTTGATCAGCAAGAGGCGGATCATTTCACCGAAGCCCAGCGTCACGATGGCGAGGTAGTCGCCGCGCAATCGCAATACCGGAAAGCCCAGGATGAAGCCGAACAGCGCGGCCATGGCGCCCGAGAACGGCAGCGCTTCCCAGAAGCTCCAGCCGCCCCAGTGGTACAACAAGGCGTAGGTATAGGCGCCGACGGCGTAGAAGCCCACGAAGCCCAGATCCAGCAGGCCGGCGAAACCCACGACGATGTTCAGGCCCAGGCCCAGCATCACGTAGATCAGCACCAGCGTGGCGATGTCCACCGAACTACGTCCGGCGAAGAACGGCCACACCACCGCTATCGCCAACAGCAACAACGCGAGCGGCTTGTGGGTCTTGACAGGCGCCGCCGGCAAGGTCGGCAGGCTCGTCTTGAGCTTCTGGAACGGCTTGGCGATCCAGGGGCGCAGCAGCTGGAACACGAACACGATCGCGGCGGCAATCGCCACCAGCGACCAGTTCGATTCCATCGTGGTGCGGGCGCCCTGGCGGATCAACTGCAGGCCGAAGACGGGGGTGACGATGACAGCCGTCAGCACGGCCGCCATCGTGGCGTTTTTCAGATTGTTGTTCGACATCAGACTTTTTCCACCTCAGGTTTGCCCAACAGCCCGGTGGGACGGAACAGCAGGATCAGGATCAGCAGCGAGAACGCCACGATGTCCTTGTACTGTGAGGAGATGTAGGCAGCCGCGAAGGTCTCGGCCAGCCCGAGCAGCACGCCGCCCAGCATGGCGCCGGGGATGCTGCCGATGCCGCCCAGCACTGCCGCGGTAAAGGCCTTGATGCCGGCCAGGAAGCCGATGAAGGGATTGAGCTTGCCGATGGTGATGGCGATCAGCACGCCGCCCACCGCCGCCAGGATCGCGCCCATCACGAAGGTGAACGAGATCACGCGGTTGGTGTCGATGCCCAGCAGGTTCGCCATGTGCATGTCCTGCGAGCAGGCGCGCGAGGCGCGGCCCATGCGGGAATACTTGATGAACAGCGTCAGCCCGATCATCAGCACCACCGTGACCACGATGATCATGATGCGCGAATACGGCACCGTCACGTCGAAGTCGGAGCCCATGTGGAACTGCACGGCGCCCGACACCAGCGATGGCACGGCCATGTCGCGCGCGCCCTGGCCCAGGGCCACCCAGTTCTGCAGGAAGATCGACATGCCGATGGCCGAGATCAGCGCCACCAGGCGGGGACTGCCGCGCACCGGCCGGTAGGCGACGCGCTCGACGCTAAAGCCGTAGATGCCCGTGACCACGATGGCCACGACCAGCATGGCCGCGATGATGAACGGTATCGGCAAGCCGCTATTGGTGCCGATGGCCGTCAAGGTGACCAGGCCGACATAGGCGCCGATCATATAGATTTCGCCGTGAGCGAAGTTGATCATACCGATGATGCCGTAGACCATTGTGTAGCCGATGGCAATCAACGCATAGATCGCGCCCAGAGACAATCCGTTGAAGAATTGCTGGGTAAGTTGGGGTATGAGGTCAGACATTATTTCTCTTGCTCCAAATGGTTCCGGCCCCGGTGGAGAGACCCGGAGCCGGAAACCTGGGCGTATTTTATAAGGGCCTGGCATCTGCGCCCGCCGGCCGCACAGCGCTTTTGGCGCATCGCTACGCGGATTACGGCAGAACGAGGACGACAGGCCCTACACGCCGGCGACGCCGGCGGGATCGCGAGTTTACAGCTGGGTCTTCTTGCCGTCCTTATCCCATTTATAGACGGCGAACTCGAAGTTCTTCAGGTCGCCCTTGGCGTCGTACTCGACCTTGCCGATGCCGGTGTTGAAAGTGGTCTTGTGCATGTAGTCGGCCACCTTGGCGGGGTCTTCGCCCACCGCGTTGATGCTGTCGGCCAGGATCTGCACGGCGGCGTACGCCGGCATCTGGAAGGCGCCGTCCGGATCGCGCTTGGCGTCCTTGAAGGCCTTCACGATGCTCTCGTTGCCGGGCAGCTTGGTGAAGTCGGCCGGCAGCGTGACCAGCAGGCCGTCGATGGCCGGGCCGGCGATCGCCACGAGATCCTGGTTGGCGGTGCCTTCCGGACCCATGAACTGGACCTTCAGGCCTTGTTCACGCGATTGGCGCAGCAACAGACCCAGCTCGGGGTGGTAGCCGCCGAAATAGACGAGGTCCACGCCAGCCGACTTGAGCTTGGTGATGATGGCCGAGTAATCGCTGTCGCCGACGTTGATGCCTTCGAACATGGCGACGTTCACGCCTTCCTTGCCCAGCGAATCGCGGACCTGGGTGGCCACGCCCGAACCGTAGGTCTGCTTGTCATGCAGCACGGCGACCTTCTTGGGCTTCAGGGTCTTGGCGATGTAGTTGGCGGCGTACGGACCTTGCTGGTCGTCGCGGCCGATGGTGCGGAAGAAGTAATGCGGCTTGATCGTGTCGGTGACCAGCGGCGAGGTCGCGCCCGGGGTGATGCCGACGATGCCCTCTTCCTCGTAGACCTTGACGGCAGCCACGGTCACGCCCGAGCACGCATGGGCCACGGCGAACTTGGCGCCGGAGTTGACCACGCGGTTGGCGGCCGGCACGGCCTGCTTGGGTTCGCAGCCGTCATCGATGAGGATGGGTTCGAGCTTCTTGCCCTTGACGCCGCCCTTGGCGTTGATGGTCTCGATCGCGGTCAATGCGCCGGCCTGGATCTGGTCGCCGTATTGCGTATTGGGGCCGGTCATGGGCTGGGGAATGCCGATCTTGATCGTGTCGGCGGCGTGCGCGGCGCCAGCCAAGGCAAGTGCCCCAAGCGCCATGGCTACCGGGGTAAGGCGATTCAGAAACTTCATGCGGAGTTCTCCAGCGAGGTTTTGAGCGGCTCTGTCCGACGCGGTTTATCGGTTGGGTAATCCGTTAATCCTCGTCGCCCGTCGCCGGCTTCTTGGGCAAAAACACGGTGTGGCCGGTATTCTGGAAGCAAGCCGCCATACTGTCACTGCGTGTAATCCCCAATATTTTGGCGCGCACCTTTAATCGTGACGGATAGCCGGGGCAAACCCATGAAATCGTTGGAGAATCCGCAAGAAAATCGTATTTATCATCTGGCGCGCCATCCGGAATTGTGCTTTGGGATATATATAGCCGCCGATTAATACGCTGTTTAAAGACGCATTTAAATACAGTGCTTACGCAGGACTTACGAATAATAATTAACGTGCGTAGTTATTCACTGGATTAAAGCCCGGGGCGGCCTGAAGACCACAGGCGCCCCGCCGCATGCTCAGGCATTGGCCGGCTTGGCCAGATTCCACATCAGCGCCCGGAAAGGCGCCAGCATGCTGATATTGACCGCGAGCTTGATCGCCAGGTCGCCCATCATCCAGGTCATCCAGGGCGCGCCGGTAGCCGCGAAAGCCACGCTGAAGAACACGGCCGTGTCCAGGATGGCGCCAAGCACGCCCGACACCAAGGGCGCGCGCCACCAGCGCTGGTCGCGCAATCGGTCGAACACCTGGATGTCGACCAGTTGCGCGCAGATATAGGCCAGGCCCGAAGCCAGCGCGATGCGCGGCGAGGCCACCCATACCGACACGACCAGGGCGGCGGCAAAACCGAACCAGACCACCCGGCGCGCGGCCGCCGGGCCGAAACGGCGATTCAGCACGTCCGTGACCAGGAAGGCGACCGGATAGGACAGCCCGCCCCAGGTCAGCCAGTCATTCAGCGGCACCTGCACCAGGATGTTCGAACCGACCACCACCACCAGCATGCACAGCACGGCGATGGCGAATTGCGGCCGGCTCATGAGCGCAAAGCGCCGGGAGCCCGCGCTCCCGTCCGCGGCCGTCATTTGCCGAACTCCTCCGCCAGCTCGCGCGAGCGTTGGGCGGCGGCCGCCATGGCGTCTTCGACGATGCCGGCAAACCCGGCCGCGCCGAACGCATTGAGCGCCGCGGCCGTGGTGCCGCCCTTGGACGTGACACGTTCGCGCAGCGTAGCCAGCGGTTCAGAAGACTCGGCGGCAAGGCGCGTCGCCCCAGCCAGCGTGCCCAACGCCAATTGCTTGGCTTGCTCGGCCGTCAGGCCGACCTTCTGGCCGCCGGCCACCAGCGCTTCCAGGAACAGGAACACATACGCCGGGCCGCTGCCCGACAACGCGGTCACGCCATCGAGCGCGGCGTCGTCGGCGACCCACACCACTTCGCCCACGCTGGACAGCAATCGGGCCGCCAGGTCGCGGTCGGCTGCGTCCACCCCATCCAGGGCCGCCAGGCCGGTGATGCCGGCGCCCACCAGGGCCGGCGTGTTCGGCATGCAGCGCACCAGGCGCTTGAACGGCGCGTCGGGCGTGCCTAGCCAGGCGGCCAGCGTATCGGCGCGGATGCCGGCCGCCACGCTTACCACCAAAGTGTCTTCACGCAACCATTGACGCGTGGAAGCCACAACGTCCTTCATGTTCTGTGGCTTGACAGCGAACACCCAGACCCGGCACCGCGCCAGGGCCTCGCCCGGAGCCGTCGCGGTGGTCATGCCGCGAGCCTGCCAGGCGGCATGCGAATCCTGGTTTATGTCAATGACATGTATGTTGCCGGCGGCGCATACTTTGCCGGCCAGGCCGGAGGCCAGCGCAGCGGCCATATTGCCGCCACCGATGAACGCAATCGAAAGTTCGTTTTTCATAGGGGCCGATTGTAAACGGGAGTTCTCGTTGGGAAAAAAAAGAAAAATGTTCGTTCGCGCCTAAAACGCGCAATTTGACAGGCGTTTGGAGTGATGTGAAAGTCACGGTTTTGTCACAAACAATTCATAAGGTGTCGTGTTTTCTGCGCCCGGACAACCCGGTCGCGTCACGCCCAACTGGAGGAACCTCTCTATGCGATCCCACCGTATTGCCTTAACCTTTGCCGCCATCATGACGGCTTTCGCAGGCGCCTCCGCGCATGCCGCCACCGAGATCCAATTCTGGCACTCGATGGAAGGCGCGCTGGGCGACCGCGTGAACGGCCTGGTCGACGAATTCAACAAAAAGAACCCCGACTACCAAGTCAAGGCAGTCTACAAGGGCAACTACGGTGAATCCATGAACGCCGGCATCGCCGCGTTCCGCGCCGGCAACGCCCCGGACATCCTCCAGGTGTTCGAAGTCGGCACCGCCACCATGATGTACGCCAAGGGCGCCATCAAGCCGGTCCAGCAGATGTCGGAAGAAGTCGGCAACCCGATCGATCCGAAGGAATTCATCGGCGCCGTGGCCGGCTACTACTCGTCGGCCGACGGCAAGCTGGTGTCGATGCCCTTCAACAGCTCGACCGTGGTGTTCTACTACAACAAGGACGCCTTCAAGAAGGCCGGCCTGGACGCCGACAAGCCGCCCAAGACCTGGGAAGAGCTGGCTGCCGCCGGCCAGAAGCTGAAGGCCGCCGGCCAGGAATGCGGCTACACCACCTCCTGGCCGTCGTGGGTCCAGCTGGAAACATTCTCGGCCTGGCATAACGTGCCGTACGCCACCAAGGACAACGGTTTCGGCGGCCTGGACGCCCGCATCGCCATCAACACCCCGCTCCACGTGCGCCACCTGGAAAACCTGGCCAAGCTGGGCAAGGAAGGCATCTTCATGTACGGCGGCCGCGGCGACGAGCCGAACTCGCTGTTCATCAGCGGCAAGTGCGCCATGATCACCGGCTCGTCCGGCCTGCGCGCCAACATCGCCAAGAACGCCAAGTTCGAATTCGGCACCTCGACCCTGCCCTACTACGCCGACGTGCAAGGCGCGCCGCAGAACACCATCATCGGCGGCGCTTCGCTGTGGGTCTTCGCCAACAAGAAGCCGGAAACCTACAAGGGCGTGACCGCGTTCTTCAAGTTCCTGGCCAGCCCGGAAATCGCCGCCCGCTGGCACCAGCAGACCGGCTACGTGCCTGTCACCAAGGCCGCTTACGAGCTGACCAAGAAGGACGGCTTCTACGACAAGAACCCGGGCACCGAAGTCGGCGTCAAGCAGCTGAACGTCGAAACCACCGCGCAATCGCGCGGCCTGCGCCTGGGCTTCCTGCCGCAGATCCGTGAAATCGAAGACGCCGAAATCGAACGCATCGTTTCGGGCAAGGTCAGCGCCAAGGACGGCGCCGACAACATCGTCAAGCGCGGCAACGAACTGCTGGAAAAATTCGAGAAGAGTGTAAAGTAACGCCCTTCCGCGACACCGGTCCAGTCCTGTCAATCGGTATTTTCCATGCCATAACAAGGACTTGGGCTGTTTTGCACCAGGCAGTACAAGGCTTAAGGCCCTGGATTTTTAGGGCTTTAAGCCTCTCGTATTTTACGAAGGCGGTTTCAGGCGGCGGTTACTCCAACCGCCGCTTTTCTGTACCTTGGGTTCCCCCTATGGAAAAACGTGTTGTATTCGGGCACAAGACCTTGCCCTATCTGCTGCTCCTGCCGCAGATCATCATTACCGTGGTCTTCTTCTTCCTGCCTGCCGGCCAGGCCATGTGGCAATCGCTGCGGCTGGAAGATGCATTCGGCTTGTCCTCCGAGTTCGTCGGGCTGGACAACTTCATGGAACTGTTCTCGCAACAGGCCTACCTGGATTCCTTCCGCGTCACCGCCGTGTTCTCGATCCTCGTGGCGGTGGTCGGGCTGGGCGTGTCCTTGCTGCTGGCCGTCATGGCAGATCGCGTCATCCGCGGCGCCGGGCTCTACAAGACACTGCTGATCTGGCCCTATGCCGTGGCGCCCGCCGTCGTCGGCGTACTGTGGCTGTTCCTGTTTTCGCCTTCCGTCGGCATCCTGGCCGTGGCCCTGCGCCATGCCGGCGTCGACTGGAATCCGCGCCTGGACGGCAACCAGGCCATGACCCTGGTGCTGATCGCCGCGGTATGGAAGCAGGTGTCGTACAACTTCCTGTTCTTCCTGGCCGGCCTGCAATCGATTCCGCGCTCGCTCATCGAAGCCGCCGCGATCGACGGCGCCAGCCCGTCGCGCCGCTTCTGGAGCATCGTGTTCCCGCTGCTCTCGCCCACCACGTTCTTCCTGCTGGTGGTCAACATCATCTATGCCTTCTTCGACACCTTCGCCGTGGTGGACACCACCACGCAGGGCGGTCCGGGCACGTCGACCTCCATCCTGGTCTACAAGGTGTACAGCGACGGCTTCCGCGGCCTGGACCTCGGTTCGTCCGCGGCGCAGTCGGTGGTGCTGATGTTCATTGTGATTGCCTTGACGGTCGTGCAGTTCCGCTACGTCGACCGCAAAGTGCAGTATTGATTTTGTCCGAGGCTATAAACAATGGTTGAACGCCGTCCCTGGCTGGATATTCTGGCCCACGTCATCCTGCTTTGCGGCGTGGCGATGGTGGCATTTCCGCTCTATGTCACTTTCGTCGCGTCCACCCAGACCGCGCAGGAAGTGGCGTCCGCGCCGATGTCCCTCATCCCCGGCAAGCATTTCGTCGACAACTACATGCAGGCGCTGTTCGGCGGCTCGTCCGGCGGTTCGTCGGGCGCGCCCGTGGGCCGCATGATGTACGTCAGCCTGATCATGGCGCTGGCGATTTCCATCGGCAAGATCGCCATCTCGCTGCTGTCGGCCTTCGCGGTGGTGTACTTCCGCTTCCCCGGCCGCATGTTCTTCTTCTGGATGATCTTCGTCACGCTGATGCTGCCCGTCGAAGTGCGCATCGCGCCCACCTACAAGGTCGTGGCCGACCTCGGCCTGCTCAACAGCTACGCCGGCCTGACCTTGCCGCTGATCGCCTCGGCGACCGCGACCTTCCTGTTCCGCCAGTTCTTCCTGACGGTGCCTGACGAGCTGATCGAGGCCGCGCGCATCGACGGCGCGGGTCCGGTGCGCTTCTTCCGCGATGTGCTGCTGCCCTTGTCCAAGACCAGCATCGCCGCGCTGTTCGTGATCCAGTTCATCTACGGCTGGAACCAATACCTGTGGCCGCTGCTCGTGACCACGCAGGAAGACATGTACCCCGTCGTCATCGGCATCAAGCGGATGATCAGCGGCGGCGACAGCGTGACCGAATGGAACATCACCATGGCCACCGCCATGCTCGCGATGATTCCGCCGGCGCTGGTCGTCATCCTGATGCAGAAATGGTTCGTCAAGGGTCTGGTCGACACTGAAAAATGACCCCCACGCCGCGCCTTCGGCTTGCTGCCCCCCAGGGGGGCGTTTTCATCTTGAGACGGCTCGGCGATGAAAAGGTGCCCCCTGCCCGCCCTCGCCCACCCGAACACGACTCCGAACACGAATAACTCATGGCTACTCTCAGCTTCCGTAACGTCAAGAAAACCTACGCCGGCAATGTGCCGGTCATCCATGGCATCGACATGGACGTCAAGGACGGTGAATTCATCGTCATCGTCGGCCCGTCGGGCTGCGGCAAATCCACGCTGATGCGCATGGTCGCCGGCCTGGAAACCGTCACCAGCGGCGAAATCCTCATTGACGACAAGGTCGTCAACAACCTGGAACCCGCCGAGCGCGACATCGCGATGGTGTTCCAGAACTACGCGCTCTACCCGCACATGACCGTGTTCGAGAACATGGCCTACGGCTTGAAGATCCGCAAGTTCTCCAAGGACGAGATCAAGAAGCGCGTGGATGTGGCCGCGCAGATCCTGGAACTCGGCCACCTGCTGGACCGCCGCCCGCGCGCGTTGTCCGGCGGACAACGCCAGCGCGTGGCCATGGGCCGCGCCATCGTGCGCGAACCCAAGGTGTTCCTGTTCGACGAACCGCTGTCGAACCTGGACGCCAAGCTGCGGGTGGCGATGCGCCTGGAAATCATGAAGCTGCATCGCCGCCTGGGCACCACCAGCCTGTACGTGACCCACGACCAGGTCGAAGCCATGACGCTGGCCCACCGCATGATCGTCATGTACCAGGGCGTGCCTGAACAGATCGGCACGCCGATGGAAGTATTCGAAAAGCCCGCCTCGACCTTCGTCGCCGGCTTCATCGGTTCGCCGCCGATGAACCTGATGGAAGTGAACGTGGCCGGCGACGGCACGGTGCAGACGCTGGACGGCGTCGCGCTGGATATCTCGCCGCTGCAGGTGCCCTCCCAGGTGCGCGGCCGCAAGATCATCATGGGCATGCGTCCCGAGCACATGCTGCTGAACACCCAGGGCGTGCCGGCCGAAGTCGAAATGGTCGAAACGCTGGGCTCCGAACAGCTGGTCCACAGCCGCTGCGGCAAGAACATGCTGGTCGTGCGTTGCACCACGCGCCAGCTGTCCGAGTCCTCGGCCAAGGTCGGCGACCGCGTCAACCTGGGCCCGGACGGCCGCCATCCGCTGCATTGGTTCGAGGCCGACAGCGGCCGCCGCGTGCAAGGCCTGTAAACCATCCCTGGCCGGAAGCCGGCGGCAATGCCCGCCCGCTTCCGCCTGGCCCGCTCCCGTCCGGGAACGGGCTTTTCCCCCGATCAATACGAGTACGTCATCATGGTGCCGATGGAGTACTGCGCACGGTCCCGCACGATGGGACTGTCCGCCGCGTCGCCATACAGGCGCCGCGCTTCCGCCGCCGTGGTCCACGACCAGGACTTGGAGAGCGGCACGGTCCACGTCGCGCCCAGGCCCACGCTTTCCAGGCCGCCCTTGGGCGTGTACTTGCGATAGCCCGAGTTCGCCGACTGCTTGCCGCTGACGCCATACCAGGTGCGCATGTAGTTGCCGTCGCCGAAGGTGCCGGACAAGGCCAGCGCGATCGCTCCGGCGCTGCCTTCGTACACGGTGGTGCTGGCTCCCAGGTTGAACATCGTGTAGGCGCTGCCCACGTCCCGGTCATCGCCCTTCTTGAAGGCATGCGCGATCGTGGCCGACAGGGTCACCGGGCCCAGCGTGGTTTCGGCATCCATGCCGATCTGCGCACGGCTCTTGATGTCGCCCATGCCGCGCAACTTGTCCGAGCCCTGGTAGCCCTTCTTGTGGTCCTTGCGCGCCGCGCTGGGCTGCAGATAGAAGCTGAATGTGCTGTTCAGCGCGTGCGTCTCCCAGCCGAGGCCGCGGTCGGTACCGAGGAAGAAGCCGCCCGGACTGCGCACGCCTGCGCCGAAGATCGGCGTCGCGGAGTACTCGTCGCTGCCGCTGTAGCGCGGCGCGTAGCCTGCGCCCAGCGTGCCGTAGAACAGCCATTCGTCCGCCGGCCCCTCCCCGGTCGCAACCGTCAACCCGCGCGAGCTGGCCCCGCGCTGGCCGTAGACGGAACTGTTCGCAGCGTCATCGGCCAGGGACAGTCCCGGGACTAAAGCCAGCAGACACGCGACGCCGGCGCCGCGTTTAAACAGGGTGGAACGGATTTTTCGCTTCATAACAGCTTCCAAGAAACGAGGTTGAGGGGGGATAAAACCGGGGAGCCGGGAACGGCCCGATCTATTGGGCGATTGCGCCCTGCTTGGCCTGGCGCATCAGCGCCATCGCCATCGTCGACACCGAGGCCACCAACGGCTCGCTCGTGTCGGAATTGCTCATGACCAGCACTGCGAGCTTGTCGCGCGGCGCCAGCACCAGGCGCGAATGGAAGGCTTCGGTGGCGCCGCTATGCAGGCGCAATGGCGTGCCGGCGATATCGTCGCCACAGGGCGCTGCCAGCCAGGACAAGGCCAGACGGCACTCCAGCGCCAAGCCGCCTTCCACCGTTTCCATGTCGAGCACGGCGCGGGCCGAGTCGGCATTGAGTATCCGGCGCCCTTCGTAGACGCCGTCGGCGAACAACATGCTGGAGAAGCGCGCCATCTCCGAGGTGCTGAGCCACAGGCCGTCGGCCGCTTCGTTGGGCTGGGGCGCCTCGGTCCAGGGCGCGCCGCGACGGTAGCCTGAGGCGCGCAATTCGAGCATGCGCGGGTCGGGATGGAACCCGGCGCGCGGCATGTTGAGCGGCTGCAGGATGGTGCGGCGCACGTAGGTGTCGAACGGTTCGCTCGCCACGTGCGCGACCATGTCGCCCAACAGGGCGTAGGCCATGTCCGCGCGTGCGCGTCCCATGGTGTCTTCCAACGATCCAGGGTGCACCGCCAGCAGATTGCGGGCTGTGAAGGGATGCGTGCCCAGCCATTGCATGGCGCCGCGGCGCGGTTGGATGTCCCAATCGGGCAGCGCCTGCGAGGCGGGCTGGTCCAGCGCCAGGCGTCCGTCGTCGGCTGCGCGCAGCACGCCCGCGGCCGTGACGATCTTGGTGATGGTCCCTACGCGATACAGCGTGTCGCTGGTGGCGCTGCGATGGCGCAGCGGGTCCGCGTAGCCGAAGCCCGTGCTCCACACCACGCGCTGGTCGTCGACGATGGCGATCGACAGGCCCGGCACGCCGGAGGCGTCCATGTCATAGGGGATGCGCTGGGCCAGATAACCCACCACCGCCTTGTAGTCGCCCTGGGCGATCGGAGGCGGCGCTTCGGGAGGCACGCCCTGGCAACCGCCCGCGGCGACCAGCAACATACCTACGGCAACCAGGCGGCTGAGGGAAAACATGGCTAGCGGCAAGACCTCTGAAGAGAACTGCCGTCATGCTATCCAGGCGCCTGCCCGCGATCTTTCCCGCTTTGTATGGAGTTTGTGAAGATTGCGGCGGCGGATTGTGAAGTTTGTTTACGTTGTGCCGCGCCGCGGCCGCCAGCCTTCAGGCGGTCTTCCAGGCAATCACGAAACGCGCGCCGCCCAGGGGGCTGTCGCTCGCCTGCACGGTCCCGTTGTGCCAGCGAGCCACCCGGCTCACAATGGCCAGGCCCAGCCCGACTCCGCCCGTCCCGCGGTCGCGGCTTTCGTCCAGGCGGATGAAGGGTTCGAAAATGCGCTCGCGGTCGGCTGGCGGGATGCCGGGGCCGTCGTCGTCCACGATCAGCACGTACTCGCGCGCGCCCGGACTGATCAAGCTGACCTGGACCTGCCGGCCAGCATGCCGGATTGCGTTCTGCAGCAGGTTGAGCAAGGCGCGCGTCATGTAGCGTTGGTGCAGGTGCACCTCGGGCACCTGGCACAGCGCCACTTCGCAGCGCACGCCCGACACGCCGGCCTCGAAGCCGGCATGCTGCACCACCGAATCCAGCCAGCCGCGCGCGTCCTGCGGTTGCAGCGCCACGCCGTCGCCCTTGTGCTCCAGGCGGGCGTACATCAGCAATTCCGAGGCCATGGCGTCCAGCTCGGCCACGTCGCTCTTCATTTCCTCGACCAATCGCCTGCGCGCGGCGGGGTCGTCCTCGCGGTCCATCATGTCCAGTTCGAACGACAGACGCGCGATCGGCGTGCGCAACTCGTGCGACACGGCATTGGTCAGGTCGCGCTGGTTGCCTACCAAGGCGCTGATGCGGTCGGACATCTGATTGAAGGTATCGCCCAGGTTGCGGATGCTGGAATGGCGCGACAGGCGCGCCCGGGCTTGCAGGTCGCCCTGCCCCATGCGCAAGGCGGCGGTCTTCAGCGCTTCCAGGTCGCGCCAGATGGGCAGCGCCCACACCAGCATGAAGGCGCACAGCAACAGGCCCAGGGCGGAATACACCGCGGCCATCAGCCAGGGGGCGATGGATGGTTCCGGTGGCAGCTTGACCTCCAGCCATTGCCTGCCCGGACCGGGAATCGCCGCCACGAAGGTCTGCTGCTTGTCGCGCACGAAGAAGCTGCCGGACTCCACCATGGCGCGTTCGTCCTCGGTGGCGCCATAGCTGTCGGCGTCGACCACCCTGAGGGCCAGGCCGTAGTGCGGCGCCAGCGCGTCGCGCACGTGCGCCTCGCGCTCGGCGGGCAGTACGCGGCCCAGTTCCTGCACCAGGCTGTGGATCTGGCCACGCACCGCTTCGCGCGTGTAGGCATCGCTGACGGGTTCGAAGAAGTAGTTGGCGGACCGGTCCACCACTTCGTTGGAAATGACGAAGCCCACCGCCAGCACCACGAACAGCCGCAGGACAAACTTAAGCATCACCGCCCTCGTGCGCCTTGGGCGAGAACAGATAGCCCTTGCCCCACACGGTCTTGATGCGCGCCGGATCGCGCGGGTCGTCATCCAGCTTGCGCCGCAGCTTGCTGACGCAGACGTCGACGCTGCGGTCCAGGCCGTTGAATTCGATGCCGCGCACCGCGTTGAGCAGGTCGTCGCGGGTCAGCACCTGGCCGGCCTGGCTGGCCAGCGCCCAGAGCATCTCGAACTCCATCGTGGTCAGGTCCACTTCGGAGCCGGCATGGACCACGGCGCGCGTACGACGATCTATCACCAGAGGGCCGAACTCCAGGCGCTCCGGCGGCTCGTCCAGCTGACTATGCCGGCGCAGCAACGCGCGCACCCGCGCCAGCAGCACACGGGGCTCCACGGGCTTGATGACATAGTCGTCCGCGCCGGACTCCAGGCCCAGGATCTGGTCCAGGTCGTCCTCGCGGGCCGTCAGCATCAGGATGGGCGCGGACGAGAACGCGCGCAGATCGCGGCACACCTGCAGGCCATCGCGGCCAGGCAGCATCAGGTCCAGAATGGTGATGGCCGGGTCATGCCTGCGGAATGCCTCCACCGCGTGATCGCCGCGGTAGGCCTGGGCAACATGGAAACCGTGCTGCTCCAGGAACTGCGCAATCAGGCGCGATAGTTTCGGATCGTCTTCGACTAACAAGGCCTTGGTCATGGTGTCCAGACAGAAAAAGTGAGGTCGATGGCGCCGCATTCTACGCAAATGCGGCGGGCGCGCGTTCGACCGGAACGCGCCGCGCCGGTTCCCGGTTCGTCGGAGGAACAAAAAAACCGGGCCGGAAGACTGTCGCTTCCGGCCCGGTTTCCTGCGGAACCACTAGTGGCTCCGCCGGTGTCGCGGGCCGGCGGCCCGCGCATGGACTTACTTGTAGACGGTCTTGGAACCGTCCTTGTGCCAGGTGAACACGTCGAACTGGAAGTTCGTCAGGTCGCCCTGCTTGTTCCAGGACACCTTGCCGATCGGCGTATCGAAGGAGTTGGCGTGCAGGTACTTGGCGACCTTGGTCGGGTCGTCGCTGCCCGCGCCCTTGATGCCGTCCGCGATGACCTGGGTGGCCGTGTAGGCGGTCATCTGGAAGGCGCCGCTGGCGTTGCGCTTCTTGGCTTCGAAGGCCTTGACGATGTCGGCGTTGGCGGCGTTCTGGGTGAAGTCGGCCGGCAGCGTCAACAGCATGCCTTCGACGGCGTCGCCGGCGATGGCGTTGATGTCGGGGTTGCCCGTGCCTTCCGGACCCATCCACTTGGCCTTCACGCCCTGTTCGGCCGCCTGGCGCAGCAGCAGGCCCATTTCAGGGTGGTAGCCGCCGTAGTAGACGAAGTCCACGCCCTGGCTCTTCAGCTTGGTGATGACGGCCGAGTAGTCGCTGTCGCCGGCGTTGATGCCTTCGAACACGGCGACGGCCACGCCGCCTTTCTCCAGGTCGTTCTTGACCGCGGTGGCGATGCCCTGGCCGTAGGACTGCTTGTCATGCAGCACGGCGACCTTCTTGGGCTTGATCTTTTCCAGGATGAACTTGGCGGCGGCAGGACCTTGCTGGTCGTCGCGGCCGATGGTGCGGAAAATGAACTCGTAGTTCTTGCCGTCGGTCAGCGCCGGCGACGTGGCCGACGGCGTGACCATGACCACGCCTTCGTTGTTGTAGATGTCGGCGGCGGCGATGGTGGCGCCCGAGCACACGTGGCCCACGACGAAACCGATCTTGCTGTTGACCACGCGGTTGGCAGCGACCGGGCCTTGCTTGGGTTCGCAGCCGTCGTCGATCACGACCGTTTCCAGCTTCTTGCCGTTGATGCCGCCGGCGGCGTTGATGCGCTCGACCGCGGTATCGACCCCTTCACGGACCATATCGCCATACTGCGTGACCGCGCCGGTGGTGGGGCCGACCACGCCGATCTTGATGGTTTGCGCTTGCGCTCCCGAGGCAAACGCCAGACCGGCTGCGACGCCCAGCGCTGCAATGACCGGGGTCAGACGAAATACTGGCTTCATGTGTGGACTCCTCTAATGATTTGTAATCGTTAGTTTTTGCACCGGGTCGGACGCCGGATCATCTCCAGGCCATGCATGCCTGCTGGACTGCCCTTTGCAGGGGTTTCGGCCCTGGTCACGCCCGGTTGCATTGCGATTGCACGGCAAGCATACACTGAAAAATAGCCCTTCTCAGGCCAGTTTCGGACCACTTTGACACCCGTCCGATTATTGCGCTGCGGCATTGTTCGCGGGCTGCTCTTATGCCCGCTGGCGTATATGCAAAAGACGATTTATTCGTTTGCGTTACTAAGGCCGCCCGGCATCATGGCCGCCATGAGACTCCAACCGATCATCGTTCCCGGATGGAAAAACTCCGGACCGCAACACTGGCAATCGCGCTGGATGGCCCTGCTGCCGCATGCGCGCCGCGTCGAGCAGCGCGACTGGGAACATCCGACTCCCGGCGAATGGATCGCGGCGCTGGCCACCGAGGTGAACGAGGCCCGCAGTCCCGTCCTCCTGGTCGCGCACAGCCTGGGTTGCCTGATCAGCGCCGCCCTGCCGGTGCCGCTGCGCGCCAAGGTCGCTGGCGCCCTGCTGGTGGCGCCCGCCGACGTGGAGCGCGACAATGCTCCCGCCTGCCTGAGAAACTTCGGGCCGGTGCCGCGCCATTCCCTGCCCTTCCAAAGCGTGGTGGTGGCCAGCGACAACGATCCCTATTGCCAGCTGGAACGCGCCCGCGCCTTTGCGCGCGATTGGGGCAGCCGGCTGGTGGTCGTGCCGGGCGCTGGCCACATCAACGCCGAGAGCGGCCTGGACGACTGGCCGCAGGGCCTGAAGCTGCTGGGCGCGCTGCGCCGGCGCGCGGTATGGCGGGTGACGCCGCCGCCCGAGCGGATCGCGCCCATCCCGGCGCGGCCGCTATCGCATCAACCCTGAACTCAGTCTTGCTGCTGAAAAAAAACGGAGCCGCGAGGCTCCGTTTTTCATGCGGCGGCCGTCGCGATCACTGCAGCAGGCTGCGCAGCATCCAGGCGTTCTTTTCGTGCACGTCCAGGCGCTGCGTCAGCAGGTCGGCCGTGGGCTGGTCGTTGGCGGCATCGGCCTTCTCGAAGGCGGCGCGAGCGGTCTTGGCGACCGATTCGTTGGCGGTCACCAGCAGGCGCACCATTTCCAGGGCCTCGGGCACCGAGTCCGGCTCGGAGATCGAGGACAGCTTGCTGAATTCGCGGTAGGTGCCCGGCGCATAGTGACCCAGCGCGCGGATGCGCTCGGCGATGCTGTCCAGTGCGTTCCACTCTTCCGTGTACTGGGTCATGAACATCAGGTGCAGCGTGTTGAACATGGGCCCCGTGACGTTCCAGTGGAAGTTGTGCGTCATCAGGTACAGCGTGTACGAGTCGGCCAGCAGCTTGGACAGTTCGCCGGCGACGGCGGCGCGGTCCTTGTCCGAGATGCCGATGTTGATGCGCGGAACGCTGGAGGTCTTCTTGGGGGACTTGGCCATTGCTAGCTCCTAGGGATGTATGTGCGAAACAAGGATAACACTGCAAATGCGGCGAAATGCCGCAATATCCGCCGCTTTCATCAATCAGTCCCGCGACCTTTTGACGCGGCGCAAACCGCGCGCGCAGCCGCCGGACAGCGGCCCGGAAATCAATCCTGCACCGCCGCCACCTCGTCGGTCAGCATCTTCACGCCGGGCAGCTCGCAGGCATAGACCGCCTGCGCCAGCGCCTCGATGGCGGCCAGCCGCGGGAAGCTGCGACGCCAGGCCAGCACCACGCGGCGCTCCGGCACGTGGCCGTCAAATGGCAGATAGCGCAGCAGGCTGTTGGATGGGGGCTGTTCCGGCACCGCGGTCACGGGCAACACGGTCACGCCAATGCCGGCCGCGACCATGTGGCGGATGGTCTCCAGCGATGAGCCTTCGAAGGTGCGCTGAATGCCATCGCTGGCCGCCGAAAAGCGCGACAGCTCGGGACAGACTTCCAGCACCTGGTCGCGGAAGCAATGGCCGCTGCCCAGCAGCAGCATGGTCTGCTGCTTCAGGTCCTGGGCGTCGATCGCCTGGCGCCGGGCCAGCTCGTGGTCATTGGGCACGGCCACCACAAAGGGCTCGTCGTACAAGGGTTGCATGACCAGGCCGGCCTCGGGCAGCGGCAAAGCCATGATGGCGCAATCGATCTCGCCCTGCCGCAGCAGTTCAACCAGCCGCACCGTGAAATTCTCTTGCAGCAACAGCGGCATCTGCGGCGTGCGGCGGATCTGCTCCGGCACCAGCCGCGGCAACAGGTACGGACCGATGGTGTGAATGACGCCGACGCGCAAGGGGCCGGCCAACGGGTCGTGTCCCTGGCGCGCGATCTCCTTGATGCTGGCGCTTTCTTCCAGCACCTTCTGTGCCTGCGCCACGATGCGCTGGCCGATGGGGGTGACGCCGACCTCGGCGCCGCCGCGCTCGAACAGCGTCACGCCCAATTCGTCTTCCAGCTTGCGTATCGCCACCGAGAGCGTGGGCTGGCTGACGAAACAGGCCTCGGCCGCCCGGCCGAAATGCCGTTCGCGCGCGACGGCGACGATGTACTTGAGTTCGGTGAGAGTCATGGTGGACTACGCCCCCGGGGGTTATGCCCCAGCCTTGTGGCTGGCGCTTGCTAGATTGAGATTGGCGGCTGGCTGCATGGTCAAGTGCGCAGGAAATCCTCGCGTCCGCGCATCCAGCGCGCCAGGTGCGCCTCGACCGCGGCCGGATGCTCGGCGCGCAGCCAGACCGCCGCATCGCGTGCGTCTTCGGCGATGGCCGCGTCCGTTTCCAGGTCGGCGAAGCGCAGCAAGGCCATGCCGGACTGGCGCGTGCCCAGGAACTCTCCGGGGCCGCGTTGTTCCAGGTCGCGGCGGGCGATTTCAAAGCCGTCCGAGGTCTCGAACATGGCCCTCAGGCGTTCGCGCGCCACTTGCGACAGCGGCGTCTGATAGAGCAGCACGCATACCGATTCGGCGGTGCCGCGCCCGACCCGGCCGCGCAGCTGATGCAGCTGCGCCAGGCCGAAACGCTCGGCGTGCTCAATCACCATGAGCGAGGCGTTCGGCACGTCCACGCCCACCTCGATCACGGTGGTGGCGACCAGCAGGTCGACTTCGCCATCTCGGAACGCCTGCATCACGGCGGCCTTTTCGGCTTGCGGCAACCGGCCATGCACCAGTCCGATGCGCAGGTCCGGCAAATCGGCGCGCATGCCTTCGTAGGTGTCCACGGCGGTCTGGAGTTCCAGGGCCTCGCTTTCCTCGACCAGCGGGCAAACCCAGTAGGCCTGCTGCCCGCCGCGCGCGGCCTGGGCAATGTGGGCGATGACTTCCTCGCGCCTTGCGTCCGACACAAGCTTGGTCAGCACGGGGCTGCGCCCAGGCGGCAGCTCGTCGATGACGGACACGTCCAGGTCGGCGAAAAAGGTCATGGCCAACGTGCGCGGAATCGGCGTCGCGCTCATGTTGAGCTGGTGCGGCACATTGCGCCCGCGCACGGTTTCACCCTTGCGGGTCAGCGCCAGGCGCTGCCCGACGCCAAAGCGGTGCTGCTCGTCGACGATGGACAGGCCCAGGCGATGGAATTCGACGTTGTCCTGGATCAGCGCCTGCGTGCCCACGATCAATTGCACGCTGCCGTCAGCCGCGGCCGCCACGGCTTCGCGGCGCGCCTTGGCGGCGAGGCTGCCGCTCAGCCAGGCCACGTTCACGCCCAGCGGCTGCAGCCAGGACACCAGTTTGCGGAAGTGCTGCTCCGCCAGGATTTCGGTGGGCGCCATCAGCGCGACCTGCGCGCCGCTGGCGATGGCCTGGGCGGCGGCGATGGCCGCCACGACCGTCTTGCCGCTGCCCACGTCGCCTTGCAGCAAGCGGTGCATCGGATACGGCTTGGCCAGGTCTGCGGAAATTTCCTGAACCACGCGCTCTTGCGCGCCGGTCAGCTTGAACGGCAAGGCTTCGTACAATCTGGCGACCAGGCCCCCAGCCTCATTGCGCACGGGCAACGATTCCGCTTCCTTGACGCGGCGCGCAGCGCGCGCGGCCGCCAGCGACAGTTGCTGCGCCAGCAGTTCATCGAACTTGATGCGCCGCCAGGCGGGATGGACGCGATCCAGCAAGGCCTGCTCGGACTCGCCCTGCGCTGGCGTATGCAGCGCGCGGATGGCCGGTTCGAACGGCGGCAGGTCGTAACGCGCCCGCGCCTCGTCGGGCAAGGTGTCGGACAGGTCGGCGCGGTCCAGCGCCTGCGCGATGGCACGGCGCAACGTCAGTTGCGGCAGCCCTTCGGTGCTGGGATAGACGGGCGTCAGCGCCGTGGGCAACGGCGCATCGGCATTGGTCATGCGCGGATGCACCATCTCGCGCCCGAACAGGCCGCCACGGACCTCGCCGCGCGCACGCAGGCGCTTGCCCACCGTGACTTGCTTCTGCTGGCTGGGGTAGAAATTCAGCCAGCGCAATTGCAGTTCGCCGCTGTCGTCCGCCAGGGTTGCGGTCAGCTGGCGCCGGGGCCGGTAGAGAACCTCGGACTTGGTGATCTCGCCCTCGACCTGCCCGGCAAAACCGGGCCGCAGGGCGCTGATCGGCATGATGCGGGTTTCGTCCTCGTAGCGCAGCGGCAGGTGCAGCACGAAGTCCTCGGGCAGCACCAAACCCAGGTTACGAAGCTTGCGCTCCGTATCCGTCATCGCTTTGCCGGCGCCTTTGTTGTCGGCGCCGGATCGCTTGGAAGCCGCGGCTGCGGCCGGCATGGAGAAACGAACCCCTGGATTGAAAAGTCCGGACGGGCCTTACAGGACCAGAATGGCTTCGACCTCGAACTGCGCGCCCTTGGGCAGGCTGGCCACGCCGATGGTCGAGCGCGCCGGGAACGGCTGGGGAATGATCTCGGCCATGATGGCGTTGGCGGCCGTGAACTTGCCCAGGTCGGTCAGGAACAGCGTCAGCTTGACCACATTGTCCAGCGTGCCGCCGGCAGCCTTGATGACTTCCTGCATGTTGGCGAAAGCCTGACGCACCTGCGCATCGAAGTTCTCGGAGACCAGATCGCCAGTGCCCGGCTCCAGGCCGATCTGGCCCGAGAGATAGACAGTCTTGGTGCCGCTTACGGCAACCGCTTGCGAGTAAGGGCCTACCGCGGCGGGCGCGGTGTCGGTATGGATGATTTGCTTGCTCATGGGCGGAATCCTTCGAAAGTCGGATAGAAACTACAACTATCGAAGTTTATCCAGCAATAGACTTTTGCGAAAGTGGCTGAATGCCGTAGGGTGGCTGCAAGACGGAACATATATGAAATGCTTCCCGCAAGGCTGGGCCAGCCAAGTCCAATGCGCGCTTCGGCATAATCGTCTGGATACCCCCGCAGCTTCTCAAATGAGGCGTCTCCCTTGAAAAACACCAACCTCCAAGCCAAGCTGGACTATTGGGCAAAGGTGCGCCGCTCCAACTACGCAGCGAGCCTGCGCCTGGAAGGTTACCCAGTCACGCCCGCCCACGCGCAGCGCGAACTGCCTTCCCGCGAAGCCGTGTTGCGCGCCTATCGCAAGCCTGCCTGACATTGGACAAGTACGGCACCGGACAGGATCCGTACTGCTACCCCGGCAGTTTCACGCTACGCAACCGACTGAACATCCGGGACGATTCGTTGCTCGCGCAGGCTGAGCAAGATCTTTCCGAGATCGCCGCCATGACTAGCCAACTCCATGGCATCCCGGGCTATCGATATCCCCCCGATGCTCCCGCAGCAGGTCATACAAGGCCTGCGCCGCCACCGATAGCGTGCGGCCCTTGCGCCGCACCAGGTAGAGCGGCCGGGTCAAGGCCTTGCCGGCCAGCGGCACGATGCGCAGGTCGGCGCCGCCGAAGTGGAACAGCGTCATCGCCGGCACCACCGAGATGCCCAGCCCCGCGCGCACCAGCCCCGTTACCGTGGCCAGGTGTTCGACCTCGAACACCGGCGCGGGCGCGTCGGCGCCCAGGGCGGCGTCCAGATGCTTGCGCACGCTGCTGCCGCGCGCGAGCTGGATCATGGGATAGCGCAGGATGTCGCGCAGCCGGGCGCGGCCCGCGTCCGCCAACGGATGGTCGGCGCGGCATACGAGGAAGTAGCGGTCGGCATGCAGGAACTCGCTGTCCAGATCGTTCATGTCTGGCCGCCGCGAAGCCACGGCGAAGTCGACCTGCCCTGCCTGCACCAGATCCAGGCAGGGATCCAGCAGCGCATCGCGCAGGTCCACCGTGATGCCTGGATAGGCTTCGCGAAAGCGCGCCAACAGCCCCGGCAGCCAACCCGCGGCTAGCGAAGGCAAGGCCGCCAGCGCCACCCGCCCACGGCGCCTGGCGGCATGGTCGCGCAGGTCCTCCATGACCAGGTCCATGTCGGCCAGCAGCCTGCGCGCAGTCGCGTCCAGCACCTGCCCTTCGACCGTCAGTTCCACATGGCGCGTGTTGCGGTCGAACAGGCGCAAGCCCGCGCTGTCCTCCAGTTGGCGGATCAGGGCGCTGAAGGCCGGCTGCGTCAGGTGGCAGCGCTGGGCGGCCCGGGTGAAGTGTTTTTCTTCGGCCAGGGCCACGAACGCGCGCAATTGGCGAGCAGACAGATTCATGGGTTTTCTCTATGAATTGATCCGATCTTTCTATTTTACTGATGAGCCGCGCATGCCTATAGTGGGCTTAGACACCTAGACCCCTGCCCTGATTCCGTATGTCCCTAGCCCCCCTCCACATAGGCTGCGCCTCCGGGTTCTCCGGCGACCGCAGCGACGGCGCCGCCGCCGTGGTGCGCACGCTGATCGCCCGCGGCGGCGGCGTGCTGATTTATGAAACGCTGGCCGAGCGCACACTGGCGCTGGCCCAGTTGGCCCGCAACGAAGATCCGGAGCGCGGCTACGAACCCTTGCTGGACGAGCTGGTCGGCCCGGTGCTGGCCGATTGCCTGCGCCACGGCATCCGCATCGTCGGCAACTTCGGCGCGGCAAACCCGCGCGCCGCGGCGCGGCGCATTGCCGCGCTGGCCCGGCAGCAAGGCCTGCCCGCGCCGCGCATCGCGGTGGTGCACGGCGATGCGCTGTCCGGTGATGCGCAACGCGAACTGCTGCGACTACGCCTTGGCGGCGCGCTGGACGGAATGGACGTGGTCAGCGCCACCGCCTACCTCGGCGCCGCCGAGATCGCAGAGGCGCTGCGGGCCGGCGCGCAGATCGTGGTCGCGGGCCGCGTGTCGGACCCATCGCTCACGCTGGGTCCGGCACTGGCCCATTTCGGCTGGTCCATGGACGATTGGCCGCGGCTGGGCCGCGCCACCATGGCCGGCCACATGCTGGAATGCGGCCTGCAGGTTACCGGCGGCTACTTCTGCGTGCCGGGCCTGAAGGACGTGCCGGACGTGCATGCCGCGGGCTTTCCCATCGCCGAGATCGATGCGGACGGCGAATTCGTGATCGGCAAGGCAGACGGTACTGGCGGCATGGTCGACGCCCGCACGGTCAAGGAACAACTGCTGTACGAGGTGCACGATCCAGCGCGCTACCTGACGCCGGACGTCGTCGCCGACCTGAGCCGCGCCGAGGTGGTCGACCTGGGCGGCGATCGGGTGGCGGTGCGTGGCATCACCGGCCACGCGCGTCCGGCGGAACTCAAGGTCAACGTCTGCTACCGCGGCGGCTGGCTGGCCGAGGCCGAGATCTCCTACGCCGGGGTACAGGCCGAGGCGCGCGCCCGCTTGGCCGCCGATATCGTGCGCAAGCGCCTGGACCCGGCCCTGCGGCTGCGCGCCGACCTCATCGGCGCCATCAGCATCCTGGGCGACGACGCCGGCAGCATGCTGTCGGCCCTGCCCCCCGGCCATGCGCGCGACGTGCGGCTGCGCATCGCGGCCGAACATCTGGACCGCAAGCTGGCTGAAAGCGTGCTGCGCGAAGTGACCGCGCTTTATACCTGCGGCCCGGCCGGCGGCGGCGGCGTGCGCACCGCGCTGCGCCCGCGCCTGAACATGCTGTCCTGCACCCTGCCGCGCGACGCCGTGCCCAGCGGCTGGACCTTCCTGGAAGAAGCCCCGCAATGAATCCGCCGCTGATCTCAGTCCCCCTATATCGCCTGGCGCACAGCCGTTCCGGCGACAAGGGCGACATCTCCAACCTGAGCCTGATCGCCTGGGACCCGGAATGCTACGACGTGCTGGCGGCACAGGCTACCGAAGCCCGCGTCGCCGCCTGGTTCGCCTACCGCCGCCCCAGCCGCGTCACCCGCTACATGCTGCCCACGCTGCACGCCATGAACTTCGTGCTGGAAGGCGTGCTGGACGGCGGCGTCAACGATGCCCTCAACCTGGATACGCACGGCAAGAGCCTGTCATTCAGATTGCTGGACATGACGGTCGAGGTCAGCCCGGCGCTGGCCGCCCGGCTGCCTGACATACCCGGTGACCGCCCCGCGGCCGCCTGATTTCGATTCCTATAAAAATCCACAGGAGACACACATGCGCATTGCTTCCAAAGGCCGGCTGGCCTTGCTGCTGGCCGCCGCCCTGCCCTTGAGCGCCATGGCCCAGTTCCCCGCCAAATCCATCACCTTCATCGTGCCGTTCGCGGCCGGCAGCGCCACCGACCAGATCGGCCGCGCCATCGGCCAGGGCGTCACCGAACAGACCGGCCAGGCCGTGGTGATCGAGAACAAGCCCGGGGCCAGCGCGATGATAGGCGCCGCCGCCGGCGCCCGCGCCGCTCCTGACGGCTACACCGTGCTGATCACCACCAACACCACGCACGCGGCCAATGAACACCTCTACAAGACGCTGACCTACGATCCGGTCAAGGACTACGCGCCGCTGACCCTGCTGGGCAAAGGCGGCCAGATCATGGTGGTCAATCCCAGTTCGCCGGCCAAGACGGTCGGCGACTTCCTGGCCCAGGCCAAGCAAGCGCCCGGCAAGCTGAGCTTCGGCAGCGGCAGCTCCAGCAGCCGCATCGCCGGCGAACTGCTGCAGCAGATGGCGGGCGTGCAGCTGCTGCACGTGCCGTACAAGAGCAACCCGCTGGCGGTCACCGACCTCCTGGGCGGCCAGATCGATATGATGATCACCGACACCGCCACCGGCCTGCCGCAGGTCAAGTCAGGCAAGCTGCGCGCGTTGGGCGTGACCGGCCAGGCGCGCTCGCCGCTGGCGCCGGACGTGCCCACCATCGCCGAAGCCGGTGTCCCGGGCTACGAAATGGGCTACTGGTTCGCCGCGTATGCGCCTGCCGGCACGCCACCGGATGTCGTCAAGCGCCTGAATGAATTGCTGGTCAAGGCCACGGCAAGCGCTCCCGCCAAGCAGTTCTATGCGCAGACGGGCACGGACGCGGCAAGCTCCACGCCGGAAGAACTGGCGCAGTTCCAGCAGGCCGAGTCGAAGAAGTGGGGCGAGATCATCAAGAAGGCAGGCATTCAGCCTGAATAGGCCGGGACGCCTGCGGGCGGCGGTGCGCGCTCGCGCCGCCGCCCGTCGCCAGCTGGGCACGCCGCTGCCGAGGGCCGGTCATTCACACCGTCTAGCCCGCGAACTGATCTGCTCGATACGTCACCGCTGGCCGCTCAGAACGTGCCGGGATAGGCGCCGCCGTCCGCCAGCACATTCTGGCCGGTGATGTAGCCCGCATGGACGCTGCACAGGAAGGCGCAGATGGCGCCGAACTCCTCCGCGTTGCCAAAGCGGCCAGCCGGAATCGCTGCCTGGCGCTGGGCGCGCACGGCTTGCGCATCCTGCCCCGTTTTGGCTGCCGATGCCGCCAGGGCCGAGCTCAAGCGATCGGTGGCGAAAGCGCCCGGCAGCAGATTGTTGATCGTGACGCCGCGGGCCGCGATGTCGCTGCGCGCCACGCCCGCCACGAAACCGGTCAAGCCGCTGCGCGCGCCATTGGACAGGCCCAGGATGTCGATTGGCGCCTTGACCGCGCTGGACGTGATGTTGACGATGCGCCCGAAGCCGCGCTCGGCCATGCCGTCCACCGAGGCCTTGATCAACTCGATCGGCGTGAGCATGTTGGCGTCGACCGCGTTCAGCCACTGCTCCCTGCCCCAATCGCGGAAGTCCCCGGGCGGCGGCCCGCCCGCGTTCGTGACCACGATGTCGTAGTCGCGATGCGCGGCGAACACGGCCTCGCGGCCTTGCGCGGTGGTGATATCGGCAGCCACGGCCTTGACGAAGGTCTTGCCGTCCGGCCGCGCCTGCAGCAGTTGCTGCCGCGCGGCCTCAAGGGCGTCGGCGCCGCGCGCAACGATCACCACGTTGACGCCCTCGCGCACCAAGGCCAGCGCGCAGCCGTAGCCCAGGCCTTTGCTTGCGCCACCCACCAGCGCGGTCCTGCCCGTAATGCCCAGATCCATTTCTCGCTCCTTGTCGTTGTTTGCAATCGATTGGCGCATGGCGGATTCGGCGATCCGCGCCTTGAGCCTTGTATTGTCGCGCCCCATCAGCGCCGCGTGCTTCTCGTTGCGGGGGCTGCACTTGAAAATGACGTCCTACGGCCTCGGAAAACAAAAAACCCATCGCATCGCTGCGATGGGTTTTTGGCTTGGCGCCAGCGGCGGGACTTATTTGTCCACGAATGCGCGCTCGACCACGTAGTCGCCCGGCTGGCCCACGCCCGGCGATACCGTGAAGCCGCGCTTGTCCAGCATGGCGCTGATGTCGGCCAGCATATGGGGGCTGCCGCAGATCATGGCGCGGTCGGTTTCCGGATTGATCTGCGGAATGCCGATGTCGGCGCACAGCTTGCCGTTTTCCATCAGTTCGGTGATGCGGCCTTGGTTGCGGAACGGTTCGCGCGTGACCGTCGGGTAATACACGAGCTTCTCGCGCACCACGTCGCCGAAGAATTCGTTGTTCGGCAATTCCTTTTCGATGAAGTCGGCGTAGGCCAGCTCGCTGACCCAACGCACGCCATGCACCAGGATGACCTTGTCGAAGCGTTCGTAGACGTCCGGATCCTTGATGATGCTCATGAAAGGCGCCAGGCCCGTGCCCGTGCCGAACAGGAACAGGTGCTTGCCCGGCTTCAGGTCGTCCACGACCAGCGTGCCCACGGGCTTGCGGCTGACCAGGATGGTGTCGCCTTCTTTCAGATGCTGCAGGCGCGACGTGAGCGGGCCGTTCTGCACCTTGATGCTGAGGAACTCGAGGTTCTCTTCATAGTTGGCGCTGGCGATGCTGTAGGCCCGCAGCAAGGGCTTGCCTTCAACTTCCAGTCCGATCATCACGAAGTGGCCATTGTGGAACCGCAAGGCCGAGTCACGCGTCGTGGTAAAGGAAAACAGGGTGTCGTTCCAGTGGTGCACGCTTAGTACGCGCTCAGTGTTGAAAGCAGCCATGTCGTATCAAATAAGGGCGGCCGCCCCGGGCTACGCGCCCGGCTTGCGCCGCTGGGTCATTCCGCACCGCACAAAAGACGCGGCCGGCATTAGGGTTGACCCTATTCTACAGGGTCTCGATGATAACTGCTCTCATTATTCCGTAATACCCTTATGCCGTATTGATGGGGATCAAGCTTGCAGCCTGCCTGACTTACGACCAGTTGAACGCCGCTTTGCTTCCTGTTATCGTCGCGTTCTCATTTGATAATCATTTTCGTTAGCAGACAGTTTTGCGCGGCGGGAAGGCCTGAAGCCTCGGGAATCCCTCTGCAGCCCTAGCCGGAGCACCTCGTCATGACCAAGCGTCCCCAATTGAACTCGCTGCTGCGCGCCCTGGCGCTGGCCGGCGCCGCCGCCTTCGCCGTGTCGGCCAACGCCGCCGAGGAAGTCAGCCTCTACACCACCCGGGAACCCAAGCTGATCCAGCCGCTGCTGGACGCCTTCACCAAGGAAAGCGGCATCAAGGTCAACACGGTCTTCGTCAAGGACGGCCTGCTGGAGCGCGTCAAGGCGGAAGGCGCCAAGTCGCCCGCCGACGTGCTGATGACCGTGGACATCGGCAACCTGCTGGACCTGGTCGATGGCGGCGTGACCCAGTCGGTCAAGTCGCAAACCCTGGAATCCGTCATCCCCGCCAACCTGCGCGGCGCCGACGGCAAGTGGTACGCCCTGTCGCTGCGCGACCGCGTGCTGTACGTGGAAAAGGACCTGAAGCTGGAAGCCTTCCGCTACGAAGACCTGGCCGATCCCAAGTGGAAGGGCAAGGTCTGCATCCGTTCGGGCCAGCATCCCTACAACACCGCGCTGGTCGCCTCCATGATCGCGCATGACGGCGCCGAAGCCACCGAAAAATGGCTGCGCGGCGTCAAGGCCAACCTGGCCCGCAAGGCTGCCGGCGGCGACCGCGACGTGGCCCGCGACATCCTGGGCGGCATCTGCGACATCGGCCTGGCCAATGCTTATTACGTCGGCCACATGAAGAATGCCGAGCCCGGCACCGACGCCCGCAAGTGGGGCGATGCCATCAAGGTGATCCGCCCGACCTTCGCCAACGCCAAGAGCGGCGGCACGCACGTGAACGTCAGCGGCGCCGCCGTTGCCGCCCACGCGCCCAACAAGGCCAACGCGGTCAAGCTGCTGGACTTCCTGGTGTCGGAACCCGCCCAGGCCCTGTACGCCCAGGCAAACTATGAATACCCCGTCCGCAAGGGCGTGAAGCTGGACCCCGTGATCGCCAGTTTTGGCGAACTGAAGGTGGACCCGCTGCCGCTGACCGAGATCGCCAAGCATCGCAAGCAAGCCAGCGAATTGGTGGACAAGGTCGGTTTTGACAACTGATAGGCCCATGGAACGCCACGCCCGCCGGCTTGGCGAAACCATGCGGCAGTGACAAACGCGCGGGCTGCGCATAAGCTCACGCGTAGGGCCTGCTCCCTTCTATTGGGGGAGCAGGCCTTGCCATTGATGCAATCGACTTTGAAGCATGCACACAGATTCTTTGCCCCGGCCGCTGCGTCTGCGCTGGACTGAACGCGGGGCCGGCTGGCTGGCCGGCGCCGCCCTGATCGCGCTGGCCGTATTGGCGCCCGTCCTGACGCTGGGCTGGTGGGCGCTGGGCGGCGAACTCTCGCATTGGCAGCATCTCGCCAATTACGTATTGCCGCAGGCGCTGGCCAATACCGCCATCCTGCTGGCCGGCGTGGGCGTGCTGGTGACGCTGCTGGGCACGGGCGCGGCCTGGCTGGTGACCGCGTACGACTTCCCTACCCGCCGCGTGCTGACCTGGGCGCTGCTGCTGCCGCTGGCGGTGCCGACCTACATCATCGCCTTCGCCTATCTGGACCTGCTGCATCCCATCGGCCCGATACAGACCGCGATCCGCGCGCTGCTGGGCTATGACAGCCCGCGCCAGTTCCGCCTGCCCGACCTGCGTTCCATCTATGGCGCAATTTTCGTGCTGGGCTTCGTGCTCTACCCTTATGTTTACCTGAGTACCCGCGTCATGTTCATGACGCAGGCCGCCAGCCTCTTGGAAGCGGCCCGCACGCTGGGCGCCGGCCGCCTCGCCGTGTTCTTCCGCGTCGCCCTGCCGCTGGCCCGGCCCGCCATCGTGGTCGGCGTCAGCCTGGCGCTGCTGGAAACGCTGAATGACATCGGCGCTTCGGAATTCCTGGGCGTGCAGACGCTGACCGTGTCGGTCTACACCACCTGGGTCACGCGTTCGGACCTGGCGGGCGCGGCGCAGATCGCGCTGACCATGCTGGCGATCGTGATCGGGCTGATCCTGCTGGAACGCCATGGCCGCAAGCGCCAGCGCTACGCCAACACGCAGCGCATGCGCCCGATGCAGCCGCGCCGCCTGCGCGGTCCGGCGGCGGCCGTTGCCGCGGCGCTGGGCTGGATACCGGTGCTGATCGGTTTTGTCGCGCCGGCGCTCTATCTGGTCGTGGAGACCTACAAGCGCCTGCATCTGGTGGGCGGCGTTTCCCATCAGTTGTTGAACGGCTTGAGCAATACCCTGATCGTGGCCTTCAGCGCCACCGTCGTCACCCTGCTGTGCGGGCTGGTCGTGGCGTGGGCCGGACGCACGCTGCGCGAAAGCTCGGGCTTCAACCCGGGCCGCGCCTGCGCGCGCATCGCCAGCCTGGGCTATGCCGTGCCCGGCACGGTGCTGGCCATCGGCCTGCTCACGCCGTTCGTCTGGATCGATACCGCGGTCGCCAAGGTCTTCGGCGGCACGGGACTGTTCCTGATGGGCTCGATGGGCGCGCTGGTCTGCGCCTACGCGATCCGTTTCCTCGCAATTTCCACCGGCGCGCTGGAAGCCGGCCTGGCCCGTATTCCGCCGTCACTGGAGCAGGCTTCGCGCCTCTTGGGCGAAAGCTCGGCCGGGACCTTGCGCCGCGTGCATCTGCCGCTCTTGCGTCCCGCGCTCGCGGCCAGCGCCCTGCTGGTGTTCGTGGACGCCATGAAGGAACTGCCCGCGACGCTGTTGCTGCGGCCCATGAATTTCGACACGCTCGCAACCTGGCTCTACGCCGAGGCGGCCCGCGGCACCTATGAAGAAGGCGCCGTCGCCGCGCTGGCCATCGTGCTGGCCGGCCTGTTCCCCGTCATCCTGCTGGCGCGCACCAATCTGAAAATGGGACATTGATCATCGTGCCCGATCTGTTAGAACTCGATCACCTTTCCCTCGCCTACGACACGCCGGCGGGACTCAAGCCCGTGGTGCAGGACCTGACGCTGGGGCTGCCCGTGGGCCATATCGGCTGCCTGCTGGGCGAGTCCGGCTGCGGCAAGACCACGGTGCTGCGCGCCATCGCCGGCTTCGAGCCGGTGCGGGCCGGACGCATCCTGCTGGATGGCACCGTCATTTCCTCGCCCACCGTGCAGGTCGCGCCCGAGCATCGCCGGGTAGGCATGATGTTCCAGGACTACGCGCTCTTCCCTCACCTGACGGTGGCGCTGAACGTGGCCTTCGGTCTGCGCAAGATGGCGCGCCCGGAGCGCGCCCGCCGCGTCGAAGAAATGCTGGAGCTGGTGGGTCTGGCCCATGCCGCCAACAGCTATCCGCACGAGATTTCCGGCGGCCAGCAACAGCGCGTGGCGCTGGCGCGCGCGCTGGCCCCCTCGCCCGACCTGCTGCTGCTGGACGAGCCCTTCTCGAACCTGGACGTGGACACGCGCGAGCGCCTGGCCTTCGAGGTGCGCGACATCCTCAAGACCACCGGCCACACGGCCATCCTGGTCACGCACAACCAGGCCGAAGCCTTCGCCATCGCCGACCGCATCGGCATCATGTCCAAGGGCAGCATCGCGCAGTGGGACACGCCCTATAACCTGCACCATCATCCCGCCAGCGACTTCGTGCGCGATTTCATCCGCCGCGAAGCGCTGGAAGAGCGGCGCGAGCAGGCCTACGCCCGCGGCCGCTGAGGTCATCCCGGCCGCTCAGTCGGCCGACAGCTTCACCTTTTGCGACAAGGCCTTGAAAGCCTCGTGCTGGCTCTGGGTCAGGCGCTCCACTTCCTGCGGCGTGGAACCATAGGGCATGAAGCCGGCCTGTTCCAGCTTGGTCTTCACTTCCGGCAGGGCCAACGCCCATTGGAAGGCTTCGCTGAGCGCCTTGGTCACTTCGGGCGACATCTTCGCCGGCCCATAGACCGCGAACCACGGATCGACCACGGCTGCCTCGTAGCCCAGCTCGGCCAGCGTCGGCACGTCCGGCAAGGCGGGCGCACGCTTGCTGCCCGTCACCGCCAGCGCATGCACCTTGCCCGCCTTGATATGCGGCAGCGACGCCGGCAGATTGTCGAACATCACCGGCAGGTGGCCGCCCAGCAGGTCGTTCAGCCCCTGCGCGCTGCCCTTGTACGGAATGTGCTGCATGCCGGCGCCGGTCAGCTGGTCGAACATCACGCCGGCCAGATGCATGGAGGTGCCGGTGCCCGGCGTGCCGAACGAGGTGCCCGGATGCTGCTTGGCGTAGGCGACCAGATCCTTGACGCTGTCGACCTTCAAGGCCGGGCCGACTTCCAGCACCACGGTGGACGCGCCCAGCATGCTGACGCCCGTGAAATCCTTGGTGGGATCGAAAGGCATCGACGGGTAGACGAAGGGATTCAGCGCATTGGTCGAGATGGCCCCGAAGCCAATGGTGTAGCCGTCGGGCGCGGCCTTGGCCACGGCGTCCATGCCGATGTTGCCGCCCGCGCCGGGCCGGTTTTCGACGATGACGGGTTGGCCCAATTTTTCCGCCACCTTTTGCCCGGCGGTGCGCGCCACCAGGTCGGTGGTGCCGCCGGCGGTGTAAGGCACGATGAAGGTGATGGGCTTGGCCGGATAGCCGGCGGCGAGCGCCGCCGAAGCGCCCTGGATCAGCGCCACCGCGGCCAGGCCGCGCAGCGCGTTGAATGTGTAGCGATGCATGTTGTCTCCATCCCGTGTTGTTGGGTTCGGAGGCGCATCATACCGCCGGCCGCGCGGCGCTTGCGCGCGGCCGGGCTTGAGCGTTGACTCAGGCGCGCGGTTCGGGCAGCGGGATGTACTCAGTCTCGTCGCCCGGCACGACCTGGTCGAAGCGGCTGCGCTGCCAATCCTGCTTGGCCTGTTCGATGCGGTCCTTGCTGCTGGAGACGAAGTTCCACCACACGAAGCGCGGCCCATCGAGAGGTTCGCCGCCGATCACGGCAAAGCGCGCCGCGGTCTTGGCGCGGATCTGCACGGGGCGGCCCGGCGCAAACACGACCAGGCGGCCGCTTTCGAACTCCTGGCCGTCGATCTCGACCGTGCCCTGCGCCAGATAGGCGGCGCGCTCTTCATGCTCGGCCGGCAGCACCGTGGTCGCGCCCGCCTGCAGTTGCAGATCGCCATAGAAGAGCGGCGACAGCGTCTTCACCGAAGACGTCTTGCCGAACAGCGAACCCGCCACCACCTGGGCGCGCACGCCCTCGCCTTCGATGACCGGCTGGGCATCCAGACCATAGTGGGTGAAGCCCGGATCGGTTTCCTCATGTTCCTTGGGCAGCCCCACCCAGATCTGCAGGCCACAGAGGCGCTGCGCCGCCTGGCGGCTTTCGGGCGAGGAGCGTTCCGAGTGCACGATGCCGCGGCCGGCCGTCATCCAGTTGACCTCGCCGGGCAGGATGGTCTGGGTGTGGCCCGCTCCGTCGCGATGCACCATGGAGCCTTCGTACAGATAGGTCACCGTGGACAGGCCGATATGCGGATGCGGGCGCACGTCTATGCCCGTACCGGCGGCAAATTCGACCGGACCCATGTGGTCCAGGAAGACGAACGGCCCGACGGTGCGGCGCTGCGCGGAGGGGATGGCGCGGCGCACGGAAAAGCCGCCCAGGTCGCTGGTGCGCGGCACCACGACGGATTCAATCTGGCTTTCGCCGGCTTCGGACAAGGTGGACATGATCGGACTCTCCGGGTGGTGGGGACTAAGGCCATCTTAAGGCCTGCCGCCTGCATGAAAAAACTGCGGCGGGCGGACTTGGTTCAGTCCGCCCGCCTTGGCGCATTACGCCAGGTCGAACACCAGGACTTCGGCCTGCTTGCCGCCCGACAGCTCGACGCGGGGCTCGCCGGTGATGGCGAGCGCGTCGCCAGCCGACAGTTCAACCCCGTTGACCGTCAGGCTGCCGCGGGCCACGTGCACCCAGGCGCGGCGGCCGGCGGCCAGATCCAGGGCGGCCGATTCGGCGCCGTCGAACAGCCCGCCATAGAGGCGCGCATCCTGATGGATCTTCATCGAGCCATCGGCGCCATCCGGCGACACCAGCGCTTGCAGCCGGCCACGCTTCTGCTCATCGCTGAAACCGCGCTCTTCGTACTCCGGCGCGATGCCGGTGACGTCGGGCTCGATCCAGATCTGCAGCATGTGCGTTTCGCGGTCCGCCAGCGGGTTGAACTCGGAGTGCATGACGCCGCGACCTGCGCTCATGCGCTGCACGTTGCCGGGCTGGATGGTCGAGCCGCTGCCCATGCTGTCCTTGTGGGCGATCGCGCCGTCCAGCACATACGTGATGATTTCCATGTCGCGATGGCCATGCGTGCCGAAGCCGCGGCCGGCCGCGATGCGGTCGTCATTGATCACGCGCAGGGCGCCGAAGCCCATGTGGGCAGGATCGTAGTAATTGGCGAAGGAAAACGTGTGGAACGAGTCCAGCCATCCGTGGTTGGCATGACCCCGTTCAGCGGCGCGGCGAGTGGTAAGCATTGCGGACTCCTGTTTCAATAATGTGAATGGTTGTGCAGCCCTGCCATCATTTCTTGGGAAGCCGCTGCACCACCGGCATGAGTGGTATTGTGCGCGTGCGGACCGGCCTGTTTGGCGCTATATTTTGACGGAATCATTCAAATTTTTTGAATACCTGTGCCGGAAGCGACCATGCAAGCCATCACCCCCGAACTGCTGATCCTGGTGGACGCCATCGCGCGCCACGGCAGCTTTGCCAAGGCCGCCCGCGAACTGGGCAAGGTGCCTTCGGCCGTCACCTATTCCATCCGCAAGCTGGAAGATGGCCTGGACGTGCTGCTGTTCGACCGCTCCGGGCACCGCGCGCTGCTGACGCCGGCGGGCGAAACGCTGCTGAAGGACGGCCGCCACGTGCTGCAATCGCTGGACGATCTGGCCTGCCGCGTCAAGCGCATTGCCACAGGCTGGGAGGTGGAGCTGCGCATCGCCGTCAGCGCGGTGCTGCCGCGGCGGCCGCTGTATGACCTGATCGAAGAGTTCCAGGCGCTGGGCAGCGCCACCACGCTGCGCTTTTCCAGCGAGGTGTTGAGCGGCAACTGGGACGCCCTGACCTCAGGACGGGCCGACCTGGTCATCGGCGCGGGCGCGGCGGGCGAGCCCACCGGCCCCTATCGCTCGCAAGCCATGGGCCAATCCCAATTCGGCTTCTGCGTGGCCGCGCACCATCCGCTGGCGTCACTGCCGCAGCCCTTGAGCCGCGCCGACATCACGCGTTATTGCGCGGTGGTGGTGGCGGACACGTCGCGCAACCTGGCGCCGCAGACGCGCGGCATCCTGGCCGAGCAACCCACCCTGGTCATGCCCACCATGCAGGCCAAGATAGACGCCCAGGTGCGCGGCCTGGGCTGCGGCTACCTGCCGCTGACCCTGGCCGCGCCGTATCTTGCGCAGGGCCTGCTGGTGGTGTGCGAGACAGACGAAGGCATGTCCCTGACGGAACACCTGACCTACGCCTGGCGCTCGGAGCCGCCGGGCGAAGCCTTGAAATGGTGGCTGCAGAAACTGAAGTCGCCGCGCCTGTGCGAGAGCCTCTTGGGGATAGGATAAGGCGCGCGGCCGCGCGCCCTATTCGTCTTCGATGCCCAGTTCGCGCAGCTTGCGCGTGATGGTGTTGCGGCCTATGCCCAGGCGGCTGGCGGCTTCCACGCGCCGGCCGCGGCTGGCGTCCAGCGCGCTTTGCAGCAGGATCTTCTCGAACTGGCGCGTCAGCGTGGCCATGACCGCGGGCTCGCCGCGTTCCAGCCGGTACTGCGCATCGCGCAGCAGCGAATCCTGCCAGTTGCGCGGCGAACCGGCCTCCACGGGCGCCGCGGTCGGAACCACCGTGCCCACGCCGGCCATGGACACGGCCGGACGCGACAAGGCGGGACTCGGGTGCTGCTGGTGTTCCATGGCGCGGATTTCCGGCGGCAGGTCCGCCGGCTCCACGGTCTGGCCAGGCGCCATCACCGTCAGCCAGTGGCAGAAGTTCTCCAGCTGGCGCACGTTGCCCGGGAAGTCGAACTTGGACAGCACGGCTAGCGCTTCCGGCGTCAGGCGCTTGACCGGCACCCCCAGAGCGCGGGCGCTGGCGGTGAGGAAGCGGCCGGCCAGCGCCGGTATGTCCTCCACCCGTTCGCGCAAGGGCGGCAGGCGCAGCCGTATCACGTTCAGGCGGTGGAACAAATCTTCGCGGAACAGGCCCTGCTCCACGCGCTGTTCCAGCGGCTGGTGGGTGGCGGCGACGATGCGCACATCGACACGCACCGGCTGCGCGCCGCCGACGCGGTAGAAGCTGCCCTCGGCCAGCACGCGCAACAGGCGTGTCTGCAACTCGATCGGCATGTCGCCGATTTCGTCCAGGAACAACGTGCCGCCATGCGCTTCCTCGAAGCGGCCGCGGCGCAAATTGTTGGCGCCCGTGAACGCGCCGCGTTCGTGGCCGAACAGCTCGGCCTCCAGCAGGTCGCGCGGAATGGCCGCCGCGTTCAGTGCCACGAAGGGACCGCCGGCGCGCACGCCATGGCCGTGCAAGGCGCGCGCCACCAGCTCCTTGCCAGTGCCGGACTCGCCGGTGATCAGCACGGTGACCTTGGACTGCGCCAGCCGGCCGATCGCGCGGAACACTTCCTGCATGGCGGTGGACGAGGACTGCGTCATCATCCACCGCTCGTTGTTCTGCGCCGACTCGCCTTGCCCTTCGGGGTTTTCAGGCTCGGCGGACTCCTGCATGGCGCGCTGGATCAGCGCCACCGCCTCGTTCACGTCGAACGGCTTGGCCAGGTAGTCGAAAGCGCCGCCCTGGAACGCGGACACGGTGCTGTCCAGGTCGGCAAACGCGGTCATGACGATGACCGGCAGGCCAGGATTGCGTTCCTTCAGCTGGCGCAGCAGCTCCAGGCCGTTGCCGCCAGGCATGCGGATGTCGGACACCAGCGCGGCGGGCGCTTCGCGCGACAGCGCTTCCAGCACGTCGGCCGATTGCGAAAAACTGCGGGTGGGCACCCCGGCGCGCGCCAGGGCTTTTTCCAGGACCCAGCGGATGGCCTGGTCATCATCGACGATCCATACGGGTTTCATCAGTGTGCGGGCTCCATCGGTAGGACCAGGCGGAACTCGGTGCGGCCGGGCCGGGATTCAAATTCGATGATGCCGCCGTGCTGCTGCACGAAATCCTGCGCCAGGCTCAAGCCCAGGCCGGTGCCTCCGGCGCGGGCCGTGACCAGCGGATGGAAGATGCGGTCACGGATCTGGTCCGGCACGCCGGGACCGTTGTCGATGATGGACAGCACCAGCGCCAGACGGTGCTGGCGGTGGGCCAGCATCACCTGCCGCGCCACGCGCGTGCGCAGCGTGACGACGCCAGGTTCGGTCTGCGGCCCGGGCGGCCTGGCGACCAGTTCCTGCGCGGCGTTGCGCGCCACGTTCAGCACGGCCTGCATCAAGCGGGCGGCGTCGCCCTTCAGGTCCGGCACCGAGGCGTCGTAGTCGCGCAGCAGCGTGACGTCATTGCGGAATTCGGCCTGGATCAGCGCGCAGACGCGTTCGCAGATCTCATGGATGTTCACCGGCCGCGCGTTCAGCGGCACACGTTGCGGGCCGCTCAGGCGGTCCACCAGCGCCTGCAGGCGGTCGGCTTCGGAAATGATGACCTGGGTGTACTCGGCCAGGGCCGCGCTTGGCAGTTCGGCTTCGAGCAATTGCGCGGCGCCGCGCAGGCCGCCCAGGGGATTCTTGACTTCATGCGCCAGATTGCGCAGGAGCTCGCGGTGGGCTTCGATCTCGTCAACCAGCCGGTGGTTGCGGTCGGCCAGCACGCGCTGCTCGATCTCGCGGGTTTCTATCAGCACGGGCCAGCGCTGGCCCGTCAGTCCGACGGTCGTCACGGACACTTCCACGGATTCGGCGGCGCGGCGCAGCGAGGCCAGTTGCCTGACGTCAGCATAGCGCCCGGCGGCGGCGCGATCGATGGAGGATTGGATGTTTTCCGGACTGTCGAACAGCGTGGCGGCGGAATGGCCGCTTAGTTGCTTGCGCGAGCGGCCGAACAGATCTTCGGCGGCCGCATTGGCGTATTCGATATGACCGCGTTCGTTGACCAGGAAAACGGACGTGGCTAGCAAATCGAGAGCTTCTACATTCATTTTCTACATACCCGAATGTGAGGGGACGGCGGAACGCGACGGCCGCGCCGGAAGCCGGCGCCCTGCCCGCCAGGCGCAGCGCCTGGCGGACAGCACGTCGAACCGCGATCTGGCGGTGCGCGTGCTGCGGGCCCTGGTTTCTGCCTGCATCATCGCGCCACCTCCAGCTACTGCCTCAGGACATCAGAGGCTGTAGTACATGTCGAACTCGACCGGGTGCGGCGTCATGCGCAGACGGTTCACATCGGCCATCTTCAGGTCGATGTAGGCGCTGAGCATGTCGTTGCTGAACACGCCGCCGCGGGTCAGGAACTCGCGGTCGTTGTCCAGGGCTTCCAGGGCCTGTTCCAGCGAGGCGCAGACGGTCGGGATCTTCGCGTCTTCTTCCGGCGGCAGGTCGTACAGGTTCTTGTCGGCGGGATCGCCGGGGTGAATCTTGTTCTGCACGCCGTCCAGGCCGGCCATCATCAGGGCCGAGAAAGCCAGGTACGGGTTGGCCAGGGGGTCCGGGAAACGCGCTTCGACGCGGCGGCCCTTCGGGTTGCCGACGTACGGAATACGGATCGAGGCCGAACGGTTGCGGGCCGAGTAGGCCAGCTTCACCGGCGCTTCGTAGTGCGGAACCAGGCGCTTGTACGAGTTGGTGCCGGGGTTGGTGATGGCGTTCAGCGCGCGGGCGTGCTTGATGATGCCGCCGATGTAGTACAGCGCGAATTCCGACAGGCCGGCGTAGCCGTTGCCCGCGAACAGGTTCTGGCCGTCCTTCCAGATGGACTGGTGGACGTGCATGCCGGAGCCGTTGTCGCCAACGATGGGCTTGGGCATGAACGTGGCGGTCTTGCCGTAGGCGTGAGCCACGTTGTGAATCACGTACTTGACGATCTGCGTCCAGTCGGCGCGCTGCACCAGCGTGCTGAACTTGGTGCCGATTTCCAGCTGGCCGGCGCCAGCCACTTCATGGTGGTGCACTTCGACCGGCACGCCCATCTGTTCCATCAGCAGGCACATTTCCGAACGCATGTCCTGGAAGGAGTCGACCGGGGGCACGGGGAAGTAGCCGCCCTTGACGGTGGGACGGTGGCCGGTGTTGCCGCCTTCGAACTCCAGGCCCGAGGACCAGGGCGCTTCTTCGGACTTGATCTTGACGAAGGTGCCGGACATGTCGCTGTTCCAGGTCACGCCGTCGAAGACGAAGAATTCGGGTTCCGGACCGAAGTAGGCGGTGTCGCCCAGGCCGGAGGACTTCAGATAGGCTTCGGCGCGCTTGGCCAGCGAACGCGGGTCGCGGTCATAGCCCTTCAGGTCGGACGGTTCGACCACGTCGCACGACAGGATCAGGGTCGGCTCCTCGCGGAACGGATCCAGGTTGCCGGTGGACAGGTCGGGGATGAGCAGCATGTCGGAGGCTTCGATGCCCTTCCAGCCCGGGATCGACGAACCGTCGAAGGCCTGCCCGCTTTCCAGCTTGTCTTCGTCGATCTGGCTGATCGGCACCGAAATGTGATGCTCACGGCCAATCGTATCGGTAAAGCGGAAATCCACGAATTTGACTTCGTTGTCGGCGATCTGTTTCAGGACATCTTTCGGGCTTGCCATGTCATCTCCATTAGATAAAAAGGTCGAGGGCTTTGCCCGTCGACTGGCATAAAAGAGGGAAGCAATAAGCGTGCCAGGTTTCCTCTCCGGGATTCCCCGGGGAAGTTGGCTCGATCATGGGAAAATGTAGCACCATCATGGTGCAAATAGTGGGGCATGAATGCCCCACTATGGTGCAACAACACTACAGGAACATTTCCTGCAGGTCGTTGAGGAATCTCCAGCCCAATGGCGTCGCCCGCAGACGGGTCGGATCGGCGTCCAACAGCCCGCGCTTGGAGGCCGCCTCCAATTGGTGCGCAATGGCGGCCAGCGACAGGCCGGTGCGCTCATTGAAGGCAGTGGCGGCGACGCCATCCTTCAATCGCAGCGCGTTCAGCATGAACTCGAACGGCAATTCGTCCGGGCCGACCTGGCGGCTTTCGGCGATGTGGCTGCCATCCCGAGCCATGGCGGCCTGCATCCAGGAGTCGGGGCCGCGCAGCCGCGCTTCGCGCAGGATGCGGTCATGGAACGACAGCTTGCCGTGCGCGCCGGGACCCAAGCCGACGTAATCGCCGAACTCCCAGTAATTCAGGTTGTGGCGGCAGCGCGCGCCGGGCTTGGCATAGGCCGAGACCTCGTAGCGCGCCAGGCCGGCCGCGGCCAGCTCGGCTTCCACCGCGTCCTGCATGGCGGCGCTGGTGTCGTCGTCGGGCAGATCCTCGGGCGGGAACTTGGCGAAGACGGTGTTGGGTTCCATCGTCAGGTGATAGAGCGACAGGTGCTCGGTGCCGAAGGCCACGGCCTGCCGCAGATCGGCCACACAGGCGTCCAGCGTCTGGCCGGGCAAGGCGAACATCATGTCCAGGTTGACGCGCGAAACCGCCCGCTGCGCCATCTCGATCGCCGCCCTCGCCTGCGCGCTGTCATGGATGCGGCCCAGCTTCTTCAGCTGCGCATCGTCAAAGCTCTGGATCCCCAGCGAGAACCGCGTCACGCCGCTGGCGGCATAGTCGCGGAAACGCCCGGCCTCGGCCGTGCCGGGATTGGCTTCCATGGTGATCTCGGCATCGGGCCACAAGTTCAGACAGGCGCGCAGCATCGCCAGCAGTTCGTCCAGACCTTCAGACGACAGCAGGCTGGGCGTGCCCCCGCCTATGAAGACCGATACCACCTGCCGCCCCCAGATCGAAGGCAGCGCCTGCTCGAGGTCGCTGCGCAGGGCATCCAGATAGGCGCGCTCCGGGATCTCGCCCGGCGCCGCATGGGAATTGAAGTCGCAATAAGGGCATTTGCGCACGCACCAGGGCACGTGCACGTAGACGGACAGCGGCGGCAGGCTGGTCAGCGTGGCGCCGGCCGGCAGTTTCAGGCGCGACGGTTGCGCGCCCATGTCGTTGCGGATGGGAATGATGATGGACATGCGTAATTCCTGAACCGGGCGCCGCGCGGCGCCCTCGTCAAGCCTGGTTCAGCTTGCTCAACAGTTCGCGCAGCGCGCGGGCGCGATGGCTCAGCCGGTTCTTGTCCTCGGGATCCAGCGCCGCGGCGGTCAAGGCCTGGTCGGGCAGGTAGAAATGCGGATCGTAGCCAAAGCCGTTGGCGCCTTCGGGCTGGTCGATGATCTCGCCGTGCCACAGGCCTTCGCCTATCAGGGGCCGCGGATCGTTCTCGGAACGCACCAGCGCCAGCACCGCCACGTACCAGGCGCTGCGGTCGGCCACGCCGGCCAGATTGCGCACCAGCAGTTCGTTATTGGCCTGATCGGATTTTTCGCCGCCGAGCATCTTGGCGTAGCGCGCCGAATACACCCCAGGCGCGCCATCCAGCGCCGCCACGCACAGGCCGGAATCGTCGGCCAGGGCCGGCAGCCCGGTCAGGCGGCTGGCATGGCGCGCCTTGGCCAGCGCGTTCTCGACGAACGTCACGTGCGGTTCTTCGGCTTCGGGTACGCCCAGTTCGCCCTGGGGCACGAGATCCATGCCCAGGGGCGCGAACAGCGCGGAAAACTCGCGCAACTTGCCGGGGTTGTTGGAGGCCAGCACCACGCGGCGCAGGGAATCGGGAATCTTGGGAGCAGTCATGGAGCAAATTGTATAGGGCGCGGGCCCCCTGCGCCGCCTGCCGGCGTCATGCCCGTGCCAGTCGAATGGATATACCTTGCGCCGGGGTTGACAGTGATACTGACCCTAATTGAATATGGCGCGCCTGCCGTCGGCGAAACAACGCGGACATATTTTGTTGTCAACATGATCAAACTTGTCACTGATAGTATCTGAACGCACCGGCGATGGACCCCATTCACGCTTTGCCCCGGCCGGTAGCGGCCCGCGCGCCCTCAGCCTCCCTGGACGGCGCGTCAGCGCACGTGAGCCTGGCTGGCATCCTGCGGGAACGGCTGCTGCGCCCGCGCTTCCAACCCGTGGTCGATCTTTCGCACAGCCGCATCTACGGCCATGAAAGCCTGATCCGCGGCCCGGTCGACACCGCCCTGCACTTTCCCGACGCCTTATTCGCCGAGGCCCGCCGCCAGGGCCTGCATCCGCAGCTGGAGCTGGCCAGCTTCCGCGCGGGCGCGCAGGGCTTTCACCAGCACGACGCCGCCGGAATGCTGTTCCTGAACCTGTCCGGTTCGGCGCTGCTGCACTACTGGACTCTCTGGGGCGAGGAAATGCCCGAGCGCCTGCTCAAGAATTGCTCGCTCGCGCCTTCCAGCATCATCGTCGAACTCACCGAGCAGGATCCGCTGTCCGAACACATGGGCGAGCTGTCCAGCGCATTTGCCTGCCTGCGGGCGCATGGCATGCGTGTCGCGCTGGACGACTATGGGGTGGGCAACTCCAATCTGCAGCTCTGGGCCGAGATGCAGCCGGACCTGGTCAAGATCGACCGCTATTTCTTCGCCGGCATCGGCCAGGACGAACGCAAGCAGAACATGGTGCGCGCCATCCTGAAGGTGGCGCAACATCTGGGCACCACCATCGTCGCCGAAGGCATCGAGACAGCCGAGGACCTGGCCGTGGTGCGCGAGCTGGACATCCGCTACGCGCAAGGCTGGCTGCTGGGCCGGCCGGAAGAAATGCTGCTGACCGAGTTGGCGCCGCCGCTGCGCGATTCGCTGCGCCTGCGCCCGCCCGCCACGGCGCCGGCGCGCGGCGTCGGCGGCACGGCGGCCAGCCTGCGCGTCGAAGCGCCGGCGGTGCGGCTGACCGGACACACCAATGACGACGTGCACCGGCTCTTCATCGAACACAAGGAAATGCACGCGGTGGCGGTGATCGACGACGATAACCGGCCCGTCGGCATCATCAACCGGCGCGACTTTTCGGAACATTACGCACAGCGCTATACCCGCGAGCTGTTTGGACGCGACGCCTGCTCCACCTTCATGAACGCCGAACCGGTGCTGGTCGATCTGGACGTGTCCATCGACCAGTTGAGCCACGTGCTGATCTCCGAAGACCAGCGCTACTTGATGGACGGCCTGATCATTACCCGCGAGGGCCGCTACGACGGCCTGGCCACCGGCGAAACGCTGGTGCGGTCAGTCACCGAAATGCGCATCGAGGCGGCACGCTACGCCAATCCGCTGACGTCCCTGCCCGGCAACATCCCTATCAGCCGGCACATCGCCACCCTTCTTGAAGACGGCGACGATTTCACCATCTGCTATGGCGACCTGAACAATTTCAAGCCCTTCAACGACGTCTACGGCTATTGGCGCGGCGACGACATGATCATGCTGACCGCCGAAGTCATCAAGCGCCACTGCGATCCGCAGCGCGACTTCGTCGGCCATGTGGGCGGCGACGACTTCGTGGTGCTGCTGCGCAGCCCCGACTGGATGGCGCGCGCCCAGCGCATCATCGCGGAGTTCAACGACCGCGCCATGGACCTGTACGACGAAGCAGGCCGCCGCAACGGCGGGATCGAAGCCGAGGACCGCTACGGCGTGCCACGCTTCTTTCCCTTCGTGACGCTGGGCGTGGGAGCCCTCACCGTCACGCCATCGCTATGCGAGCGCATCCGCCCTGAGGACATCGCGTCGGCCGCGGCTCACGTCAAGCACAAGGTCAAGCACGGGAACCTGTCGCTGGTGGCCGAGCGCTACACCGGCGGCATCCTGCCGCAGCTGGACAGCTGAATCCTGTCCGGCCGCGCCGTCGGCCGGCGGGGCGATCTGGAACACCGCCACCGCCCGGCGCAAACCTTGCGCCTGGGCTTCCAGCGCCGCGGCCGCGGCCGCGGTCTGCTCCACCATGGCGGCGTTCTCCTGCGTCGACCGTTCGATATCCGCCACCGCATGGTTCACCGAGGCAATGCCCGCCGCCTGCTCGGCCGTCGCGCTGGAGATCTCGGCCACGATCTGCGTGACCCGGTCCACCGATTGCACCATGTCGCGCATGGTGTCGCCGGCCAGGCTGACCTGACGCACGCCGGCTTGCACGCGCGCCGCGGAATCCTCGATCAGCCCCTTGATTTCCTTGGCGGCCTGCGCGCTGCGCTGGGCGAGCGAACGCACCTCGCCCGCCACCACTGCAAAGCCCTTGCCCTGCTCTCCCGCGCGCGCCGCTTCCACCGCGGCATTGAGCGCCAGGATGTTGGTCTGGAAAGCGATGCTGTCGACCACGCCCACGATCTCGCCGATGCGGCGGGCGCTCTCGGCGATGCCTTGCATGCTCTGCACCACCTCTTCCACCGCCGCGCCGCCACGTTGCGCCAGTTGGGTCGCGCCCAGTGCCTGGCGGCTGGCCAGGTCGGCGTTGCCGGCGGTCAGTTGCACCGTATGCGCCAGCTGCATCATGTTGGCCGAGGCTTCCTGCAGCGAGCCGGCCTGGCGCGCGGTGCGGTCCGACATGTCCGCCCCGCCCGCGGCGATCTCGCCCGAACCGGTATGGATTTCCTCGACGCCGTGGCGCACCGAAGCCACGGCCGCCGACAGGCCCTTCTGCATGCGCCGCATGGCGCTGTACAGGACGCCGATCTCGTTGTCGCCGCGCATGGCGATCGCGCCCGTGAGATCGCCGTCGGCGATGCGGTCGAAATGCGCGCCGGCTTCGTTCAGCGGCCGCAGGATGCTGCGGCGGAACGCCAGCCGGATCAGCACTGCCAGCAACAGCACCAGCGCCAGCACCCCGGCCGCCACGCCGATTACCCGCTGCAGCGTGAGGCTGGCGCTGGCCACCGCGGCCTGGCCCTGATCGCGGGCGTAGGTCTGGTAGGCGTCAGCCTGCTTGACGTAGGCGGCGCCGCTGGCGGGCAGCACCTTGTCCACCAGGCGGTTCACCTCGATGCCGTTCCAGCCCTTGATCGCCGCATGCATGGGCGCCAGCGTCTTGTCCGCGAAGGCGGCGTAGGCCGCCAGTACCGCATCGAACAACGGCGCGCCCTCGGCGCTGATGTCGGGATTGGCGCGCAAGCGTCCCAGGCTGTCCGCGGCCTGCTTGAAGAGCGCCTCGGCGTGCGCCAGCGACTCGTTGCGCGCCTCTTCCAGCCCGCCTTCCATCGCCGTCTTGGCATCCGTTAGCGCGGCCCGCGCCTGGAACAGCCGGCTGGTCATGTCGGCCAGATCGCCGGCCCGTTCGATGCTGCCCCGGCCCAGCGCTTCGATATCCGTCCGGTTTTCCCGCAGCACCGAGATTCCCGCCGCTGCCGCCAGCGCGAACAGCACTACGAACAACGCAAGAATGGCCGACAACGCCGTCGTGACCCTGATGTTTTTCCGCATATCCGTCCATACAAAACCTGCCGCCAGCGGCGGCGTTCGCATGGATTATGGACACCCAGTTTGGCAATTTCTTGACACAACCCGGGCACGGGGATGACAAACTCCCGTCATGAAACCGAACCCCGTATTAAGCAATTGTGAATTGGCAGGGGCGGCCGCTTACGGCACATTCAACGCTGTACCGATCCATCACCCATATAGAAAACAGCATCATGCCCAACGCCTCCCACGCCTATCAGGACATCCGCGAAGCCGTGCGCGACCTCTGCGCCCAGTTCCCCTCCGAATATTTCCGCAAGGTCGATGAAGAACGCGGCTATCCCGAAGCCTTCGTCCGCGCGCTGACCGAAGCGGGCTGGCTGGCCGCGCTGATTCCGCAGGAATACGGCGGCTCCGGCCTGGGCCTGACCGAAGCGTCGGTCATCATGGAAGAAATCAACCGCAGCGGCGGCAACTCCGGCGCCTGCCACGGCCAGATGTACAACATGGGCACGCTGCTGCGCCACGGCTCCGAGGCCCAGAAGCGCGAGTACCTGCCGCGCATCGCCGCCGGCGAACTGCGCCTGCAGTCCATGGGCGTGACCGAACCCACCACCGGCACCGACACCACCAAGATCAAGACCACCGCGGTCAAGCGCGGCGACCGCTACGTCATCAACGGCCAGAAGGTCTGGATCTCGCGCGTGCAGCACTCGGACCTGATGATCCTGCTGGCGCGCACCACGCCGCTGGACCAGGTCACGCGCAAGTCCGAAGGCATGTCCATCTTCCTGGTGGACCTGCATCACGCGGTGAAGCATGGCATGTCGATCCGCCCGATCCCCAACATGGTCAACCACGAGACCAACGAGCTGTTCTTCGACAATCTGGAAATCCCCGAAGAGAACCTGATCGGCGAGGAAGGCAAGGGCTTCAAGTACATCCTGGACGGCCTGAACGCCGAACGCACCCTGATCGCCGCCGAATGCATCGGCGACGGCTACTGGTTCGTGGACAAGGTCACCGCCTACGCCAAGGAGCGCATGGTGTTCGGCCGCCCCATCGGCCAGAACCAGGGCGTGCAGTTCCCCATCGCCCGCGCCCACATCAACGTCGAAGCCGCCAGCCTGATGCGCTACGAGGCCTGCCGCCTGTTCGACGCCCACGAGCCCTGCGGCGCCCAGGCCAACATGGCCAAGCTGCTGGCCGCCGACGCATCCTGGGAAGCCGCCAACGCCTGCCTGCAATTCCATGGCGGCTTCGGCTTCGCCACGGAATACGATGTAGAGCGCAAGTTCCGCGAAACCCGCCTGTATCAGGTCGCGCCGATCTCGACCAACCTGATCCTGTCCTACGTGGCCGAACACATCCTGGGCCTGCCCCGCTCCTTCTGACCGGATCCCGACATCCATGACCGCTGCCAAAGACACCCCGCACCTGAGCGCCGAACTCGCGGCCTTTGCCGCCAATCTGCGCTATGAAGACATTCCAGCCCCGGTGCTGCGCCGCGCCGAGGATCTGCTGCTGGACTGCCTGGCCTCCATTCTGGCGGGCGCTTCGGCCCGCGCGGTGCAGGCCATCGACCGCTATGCCGCCGCCATGGGTCCGGCCGACGGCCCCAGCGAAGTCCTGATCACGCGCCGCCGCACCACGCCGCTGTTCGCCGCCATGGTCAACGCGGCGGCCGCCCACGTGGTCGAGCAGGACGACGTGCATAACGGTTCCGTGTTCCACCCCGCCGCCGTGGTTTTCCCGCCGGCGCTGGCGGTGGCCCAGGCGCTGGGCCGCTCGGGCCGCGACCTGCTGGTCGCCTCCGTTGCGGGCTACGAAGTGGGCATACGCGTCGGTGAATTCCTGGGCCGTTCGCACTACAAGATCTTCCACACCACTGGCACCGCCGGCACGCTGGCCGCGGCCGTCACCACCGGCCGCCTGCTGAACCTGTCGCCCGAGGAAATGCTGCACGCGCTGGGCTCGGCCGGCACGCAGGCCGCGGGCCTCTGGGAGTTCCTGCGCGACGCCGCCGACTCCAAGCAATTGCACACCGCCAAGGCCGCGGCCGACGGCATCACCGCCGCCTATCTGGCGCGCGAAGGTTTCACCGGCGCGCGCCACATCCTGGAAGGCCCTCAGGGCATGGCGGCCGGCATGTCCACCGACGCCGATCCCAGCCGCTTGTGCGACCGCCTGGGCGAGCGCTGGGCGCTGGCCGAGACCTCGTTCAAGTTCCACGCGTCCTGCCGCCACACCCACCCGGCGGCCGACGCGCTGCAGCAAGCGCTGCACGACAACAATCTGACCGAGGCCGACATCGAGCGCGTCGTGGCCCACGTGCACCAGGGCGCCATCGACGTGCTGGGCCCGGTAGTCAATCCGCAGACGGTGCACCAGTCCAAGTTCTCGATGGGCACCGTGCTGGCCCTGATCGCCCGCCAAGGCCGCGCCGGCCTGGCCGAGTTCGACGCCGGCCTGGACGATCCGGGCGTGGCCACGTTCCGCGGCAAGGTCGAAATGGAGCTGGATCCCGAGGTCGATGGCGCCTACCCGCAGCGCTGGATCGGCAAGATCACGGTCTACACGCGCGACGGCCGCAAGCTGCATGGCCGCGTGGACGAACCCAAGGGCGATCCGGGCAACACCCTGAGCCGGGCGGAAATCGAGGACAAGACGCTAAGCCTGGGCCGCTACGCGGACGCCGCCACGGAGCAAGAACTGCGCGGGCTGATCGCGGCGATCTGGAATCTGGAAAAGGCGGAAAAAATGGAGACGCTGCTGGCGCCGAAATAATGCCAGCAGGCGGGGCTGCGGGTTGGCCGCGGAGTGCGCGTCCAACCCGTTTTGTTTGCCGCCGATCAGGCCAGCGCCGCGCGCTGCGCCCGCACCAGGCCGGCGATGCCGCTTTCGGCCAACACCAGCATCGTGTCCAGTTCCGCGCGGGTGAAGGTGGCGCCCTCGCCCGTACCCTGCACTTCCACGAAGGCGCCGCTGCCGGTCATGATCACGTTCACGTCGGCGTCGCAGGCCGAGTCTTCCTCGTAATCCAGGTCCAGCACCGCGCGGCCCTGCACCAGGCCGACGGACACCGCCGCGACCGCATCGCGGATCGGGTTCGCGGCCAGGTCGCCGCGCTGCATCAGCAACGCAACGGCGTCGGCCGCCGCCACCCAGGCGCCGGTAATGCTGGCGCAGCGCGTGCCGCCGTCGGCCTGCAGCACGTCGCAATCCAGGTGCAGCGTGCGCTCGCCCAGCGCCTTCATGTCGAACACGGCCCGCAGGCTGCGGCCGATCAGACGCTGGATTTCCTGCGTGCGGCCGCTCTGCTTGCCGCGCGCGGCCTCGCGGTCGCCGCGCGTGTGGGTGGCGCGCGGCAACATGCCGTATTCAGCCGTTACCCAGCCTTCCCCCTTGCCCTTCAGAAAAGGCGGTACTTTCTCAAGTACGCTGGCCGTGCACAGCACATGGGTGTTGCCGGCCTTCACCAGCACCGAACCTTCGGCGTAGCGCGTGAACCCGCGCTCCAGGCTGAACGGCCGCAATTCGTCGACGGCGCGGCCCGAGGGACGGGCGATGGCGGGGGTAGTGGTCACAGGCAGACTCCAGACGTGGCTTAGATCCGCCGCATTGTACGGGGTGGCGCCGCAGGAAAACGCCGCTTGGAGTATCCTGCCGCGATATAACCGGTACAAATGGAATGGCCCGCGCCGAAAACCGGCTGGCGCGCAGGCCCGCCGGTTCCCAATAAAAAGCATTACCAGGACACGCACATCATGATTCGCAGCATGACCGCTTTCGGCAACGCCCGCGCAGATCTCGAGCAAGGCACGCTTGCGCTCGAATTCCGCAGCGTCAATAGCCGCTTCCTCGACCTCTACTTCCGCCTGCCCGACGAACTGCGCCACGTGGAAACGCCGCTGCGCGAACTGCTGACCGCCAACCTGGCGCGCGGCAAGGTCGAAATCCGCGTCTCCTACACGCGCAACGCCAACACCGACCTGTCCAAGCTGGAACCGGCCTGGCTCGAAAGCCTGGCCGAACAGCTGCAAGCCGCGCGCCGCATCCTCCCCGACATCGCCGCCCCGCGCCTGGTGGAACTGTTCAACTGGCCCGGCCAGCGCGCCAACGACGCGCTCGACCCGCAAGTCTGGGGCGCGGCCTGCATGCAGGCCGCCCAGCAGGCTCTGACCCAACTGCAGGAAGGCCGCGAACGCGAAGGCGAACGCCTGGCCGGCATGATGCGCGAATGCGCCGACGGCGTGGCGCGCATCGTCGAACTGGTGCAGGCGCACCTGCCCCAACTGCTGGCCGACCACCGCGACAAGCTCGCTTCCAAGCTGCGCGAAAGCGTGGAATCCGCCTTCCCCGGCGGCTTCACCCACATTTCCGGCGCGGAACTGTCGGAACGCCTGTCCCAGGAAGCCAACCTGTTCGCGCTGCGCATCGACGTGGCCGAAGAACTGTCGCGCCTGCGCTCGCACCTGGAAGAACTGCGCCACCTGCTGGGCGACGGCGGCGGCAAACCCGCCTCCGGCAAGAAGAATGCAGGCAGCGCAGGCAAGCGCCTGGACTTTCTGTTCCAGGAAATGAACCGCGAAGCCAACACCCTGGGCTCCAAGGCCGGCAGCATGGAAGTCACCCGCGCCGCCATGGACCTGAAGCTGCTGATCGAGCAGATGCGGGAACAGGCGCAGAACATCGAATAGCGGAATACGCGGCGGCGCCTCTGAGTGGGCGCCGGATCCTGGCGTAAAAAAGGCAGCCCTTACCTGCTGGATGGATGATCCAGTGCGTAAGGGCTGCTTTTCGTCTGGTTTTCGAAATGAGAGAGGCCGGACAACCGTCCACATCTGCCGTGCTGTACTTTGAAGCTTGCCTCGCGGAAGACCCAGGTGACGGCAGTCTGATCCGTGCGGCTCTGGGCGACATCGCCCGGGCACGCGGCATGAGCCAGCTTGCCCGCGAGACGGGTCTGTCCCGTGAAGGGCTGTATCAGGCCCTATCGGCCAAAGGAAACCCGGAGTTCAGCACCATCATGAAAGTGATCCGCGCCTTGGGACTCAAACTGCATGCGGAGATTGAACACGCTTGAGAGACTTGCGCAGGCCGCGTCTTTGAGCGCGGCCTGCAACGGGGCAGCGCCACGACGGCCTGCCCATCACCCGCGCGCCTATCCCCTCGCCTCACCCGCCGCGGGTTCCCCCCGCAACGCTGAATCCAAATAGGCGCTACGCGCCCGCGCATCCGGGAAATGCATGTCGCGGTAGTTCACGAAACGCGAGCCGCGCGCCAGCCGGTAGCCGGCCCAGATCAGCAGGAACAGCGGAATCCCGATGTACGTCGCGACCACGCCGCCCCAATCGATCTTGTCCTGCAGGAACGCCTGGTAGTTCTGCCCCAGGGTGATGATCAGGCACAGCACGAAAGCGAAGATCGGTCCGAACGGGAAGAACGGCGACACATAGGGCAGATCGGCCAGATTGTGGCCCTGCTTCACGTAGCCGCGGCGAAAGCGGTAGTGGCTGATAGCGATGCCCAGCCAGGCGATGAAGCCGGTCATTCCGGAAGTGTTCAGCAGCCAGATGTAGACGGCGTTGGGGCTGAAAATAAAGGTAAAGAAGCACAGCGCCGCCACCACCGTGGTCGCCAGCAGCGCCCACAGCGGCACGCCGCTGCGCGAAATGCGGCCGAAGATGCGCGGCGCCTTGCCTTCGCGGGCCAGGCTGTAAAGCATGCGCGTGGCCGCGTACATGCCGGAGTTGCCCGCGGACAATACCGACGTCAGCACCACCGCGTTCATGACCGAAGCCGCCCCCAGAAGACCGGCACGCTCGAATATCAGGGCGAAGGGACTGACGCTGATGTCCTCGACCTCGTTGCGCAGCAGGTGCGGATCGGTATAGGGAATCAAAAGGCCGATGACCAGGATGGCCGCCACGTAGAACAGCAGGATGCGCCAGAACACCTGGCGCACCGCGCGCGGCAGGTTGCGCGCCGGGTCCTTGGATTCGCCAGCGGCGATGCCGATCAGCTCGGTACCCTGGAACGAAAAGCCCACCACCATGGCCACGCCGATCAGCGCGGCGAAGCCGCCCGAGAACGGCGCATCGCCCACCGTCCAGTTGGCCAGGCCGCCGGTTTCTCCGCCGCGGATGATGCCCAGCAGCATCATCACGCCCATGGCCACGAAAGCCAGCACCGCGATCACCTTGATCAGCGCGAACCAGAACTCCGCCTCGCCGAAGCCGCGCGCCGACATGGCGTTCAGGCCAAAGGTGATCGCCAGGAACAAGGCGCTCCAATAGAAGCCTGGCACGTCGGGAAACCAATAGGCCATGACCAGCTGCGCCGCCACCAGGTCCACCGCCACGGTCACGGCCCAGTTGTACCAATAGTTCCAGCCCAGGGCGAAGCCGAAGCCGTCCTCGACGTAACGCGCGCCGTAGGTGGAAAAGGAGCCGGAAACCGGCATGGCGGCGGCCAGTTCGCCCAGGCTGGTCATCAGGAAATAGACCATGATGCCGATGAGCACGTAACCCAGCAGCGCCCCGCCGGGGCCGGCCTTTGCAATGGTCGCGCCGGAAGCCACGAACAGGCCGGTGCCGATGGACCCGCCCACCGCAATCATGGTCAGGTGGCGCGCGGACAGCGTGCGACGCAGTTCCGAAGGCGGGTTCGCCTTCACCTCGCGCGTGCCGCCCGAGCGACGTTCATCGTGTTCCGATGGTGCCAAAATGCATTTCCTTCAGGTCATGAAGGCACCCGCGCGCAGCGCCAGGTGCCTGGGAATTTCCAAGCAACCGGCGAGAATAGCGCAAGAGGCCCCATCCGGTGAAATCGGGCGGCCTCGGGGACAGATCGACGAACCTATTGAAACGCTGTTTCCATGAAGGTGCGCAGCTTGCGCGAATGCAGGCGTTCCGGCGGCATGTCGCGCAACCGCTCCAGGGCGCGGATGCCGATTTCCAGATGCTGATTTACCTGGCGGCGGTAGAAGGCGCTGGCCATGCCGGGCAGCTTCAGCTCACCGTGCAGCGGCTTGTCCGACACGCATAGCAAGGTGCCGTATGGCACGCGGAAACGGAAGCCGTTGGCCGCGATGGTGGCGGACTCCATGTCCAGCGCGATCGCGCGGGACTGCGCAAAGCGCTCCACCAATTCCAGATGATCGCGCAGTTCCCAGTTGCGGTTGTCGATGGTGGCCACCGTGCCCGTGCGCATGATGCGCTTGAGGTCCCAACCCGACAGCCCCGCCACCTCTTCGACCGCCTGCTCCAGCGCCACCTGCACCTCGGCCAGCGCCGGAACCGGCACCCAGGTCGGCAGGTCGGCGTCCAGCACGTGGTCCTCGCGCACATAGCCGTGCGCCAGCACGTAGTCGCCCAGGCGCTGCGAATCGCGCAGGCCGGCGCAGTGGCCCAGCATCAGCCAGGCGTGCGGGCGCAGCACGGCGATGTGGTCGGTAATGGTCTTGGCGTTGGACGGTCCCACGCCGATGTTCACCAGCGTGATGCCGGAATGGTCGCCGCGCACCAGGTGATAGGCCGGCATCTGCGGCAGGCGGACCGCCTGGTCCTCGTCGCCCGGGCCGCTTTCGCCGCGGCGCGTAATGCGGTTGCCTGGCTCCACCAGCATTTCGTAGTCTTCGTTGCCGCTGGCCATGAGCGCGCGGGCGCGGGCGCAGAACTCGTCGACGTAGAACTGGTAGTTGGTGAACAGCACGAAATTCTGGAAATGCGCCGGCGCGGTCGAGGTGTAGTGCTGCAGCCGGTGCAGCGAATAGTCCACGCGCTGGGCCGTGAACGGCGCCAGCGGCTTGGGTTCGCCCTCCTTGCCGCGCCAGGAACCGTTGACGATGGCGTCGTCCGTCACCGCCAGGTCGGGCACGTCGAACAGGTCGCGCAAGGGGCGCTTGAGCGCCTCCAGGTGCTCGCCCTCGACGTAGGCGCCCTCCGGGAAGGCGAAATGCAGCGGAATGGGCGAATCGGACTCGCCGACTTCGACCGCCACGCGGTGGTTCTGCAGCAGCTGGCTGACCTGCTCTATCAGGTAGTCGCGAAACAGCGCGGGCTGGGTGATGGTGGTCTGGTAAATGCCCGGCTCGGCGACGTGGCCGTAGGACAGCCGGGTATCGATCGGGTCGTAGGTTTCCACCACGATGCGGATGGCCGGGTAGTAGGCGCGGGCGCGCTCGCGGCCGTTGGTCGAGCCTTTCAGCACTTCACGGAAGGCGGCGCGCAGGAATGCGGTATTGCGCGCATAGATTTCGATCAGGCGCTCCACTGCCGCCACCGCATCCTGGAACGGCTCGAAAGGCAAGGCTTCCGGCCGGCTCATGGAAGACAAAGGGTGCACTGCGTTCATCATCGAGCTTTACTCCGCTTCTCATCTTATCTGTAACCGCGGCCGCTGCCGGCTTGCCGGGCCGCAGGGCCGATTGCGACGATTATGCCCGAGCCCGCGCAAGATGAAGTGTCATATTCGACGGCCCGGGAAGCTGCGCGCGCCGTAACTTCCGCCGACAAGAATGCTGCATTGCACTACAAATGTAATGAAACATTATTCCATTACAATCACATGGCAGTCCGGGGTTTTACGTCCCGGTGTTGCCCCTTTCCGCCGGCTTGCCTGTCCAGGCAAAGCCATGCCGCCCACTCCGATTCTTGAAGTGACGTAATGACGCCGCCCACGCGAAAAGCCCGAATTGCCCAACTCCGCATTCCCGTATTCCTGTCAGCGCCCATCATCGCCCTGACTCTCTCCTGGATTCCCGACGCCGCCCAGGCGTCCATCCGCTCCGAGCAGGCCCGCCCCTCGCTCACCGGCCTGCGCCTGGCGCAGGAACCCACCGTCCCCACCCTGCGCGACCGCGTCGTGCAAGCCGGCCTGGATGCCATCGGCACCCCCTATAGCTGGGGCGGCGACGATGCCGACGGATTCGATTGCAGCGGACTTGTGCTGCACGTCTTCCGCGAAATCGCCGGCCTGGAGCTGCCCCGCACGGCGCGCGCGCAACGCACCGCCGGCGAATCCGTCGCCAACAAACAGGAATTGCGCCCCGGCGACCTGGTGTTCTTCGCAACGCGCGGCCGCGGCGTGACCTCGCACGTCGGCATCTACATCGGCCAGAACAAGTTTGTCCACGCTCCGCGCCGCGGCACCAAGGTGCGTGTGGATGAAATGAAGAATTCGTACTGGAACAAGCGCTACGTCGGCGCCCGGCGCTATCTGGATATGCAACCGGGCCAGATGCTGGCCCAGGCTTCCGCCCGCTGACGGAAATGATCGGGGCGGCGCTGCCGGCGCGCCCCGGGGGGTGGCACCACAGCCTGCCGCGGCCAGTCCATCCAGGACGCGCCGCCGCAGGCTTGCCGCGTTTCAGCCCCGGCCCACGAAGGGCATATTGGTCGCCATGATGGTCATGAACTGCACGTTGGCCTCCAGCGGCAGGCGTGCCATGGCGGCCACCGCCTGCGCCACGTGCGCCACGTCCATGCGCGGCTCCACCTTGGTGCTGCCGTCGGCCTGCAAGATGCCTGCGGCCATGCGCTCGGTCATGTCGGTGGCGGCATTGCCGATATCGATCTGGCCGCAAGCAATGTTGTAGGGCCGGCAGTCCAGCGAAATCGACTTGGTCAGCCCGGTCACCGCGTGCTTGGTGGCGGTGTAGGCAATGGAGAACGGACGCGGCGCATGCGCCGAGATCGAACCGTTGTTGATGATGCGTCCGCCGCGCGGATTCTGCGCCTTCATCACGCGGATGGCGGCTTGCGCGCACAGGAACATGCCGGTCAGATTGGTGTCGACCACGTCACGCCAGACCGACACGGGCAATTCTTCGATCGGCATCGCCGGCGCGCCGCGGCCGGCATTGTTGAACAGCACATCCAGCCGGCCATACTCACGCTGCGCGCTGTCGAAGAGTTCACGCACGGCCTGCTCGTCGGATACATCAGTGGGCACCACCAGCGCCCTCACGCCGTCCTCGCCGGCCGCGGTGCGGGTGGCTTCCAGCGGTTCGCGGCGGCGGCCGGCCAGCACGACCCGATAACCTTGCGCCAGGAATTCCAGCGCCACCGCGCGGCCTATGCCGGTACCGGCGCCGGTGACCAGCGCCACGCGCGGGTGTTCGATCTCGTTCGCTTGCATCGGATTCTCCTTGTTATCGATCGGCGGAATGCTACCCCAATCATTCTGGCCATGCTGCAAGCGAAGGTTCCAGCCGTGACACATTCGAACGCGTCACACGCAAGCAAAAATTACCCGGCATGGACGAACTGCCGAACGCGCCGGAAGACGCGTTTTTCCTGAAGCGATCCCGACCGGCGGATCCGCGCCCGGGCCGCTTTTTCTCGCAGAAAAAAACCGCGCAACGCATGCCATAGGGTCGACAATTCCGTGTTGATCCGTCACAAGTCTTTATATAATTCCTGGCAATTAGCTTATTACCAGAAATCCAATAACACCCACGGAGCAGGTTCTATGACCCCACGGTCCCTATCCGCCGCACTGATCCTGAGCGCGCTGCACGCCGCCTCGGCCGGTGCGCAAAGCGCGCCCGACGGCAAGCAGATCAGCACCCAGGGCGCCAACGGCGCGCCCGCCTGTATCACCTGCCACGGCGCCCGTGGCGAAGGCAACCCGGCTGCCGGCTTCCCGCAACTCGCCGGCATGGGCAGCGCCTACCTCGAAGAACAGCTCGAAGCCATGGCCAATGGCTCGCGCGTCAGCCCGGTCATGGCCGCCACCGCCAAGGCGCTGGACCCGGCTCAGCGCAAGGCCGTCGCGCAATACTACGCCTCCCTGCCCTCCGCGCAGGACATCGACAAACTGGCCGCGACCGCCATGCATCCGGCCAATCCGGCCGATACCGGCGCCTGGCTGGCTACGCGCGGCGCCTGGGACAAGAACGTGCCGGCCTGCAACCAATGCCACGGGCCGGGCGGTATCGGCGTAGGCGCGAATTTCCCCGCCTTGGCGGGCCAGCCCGCCGCCTACATCGCCGGCCAACTGCGCGCCTGGCAGCAAGGCCAGCGCCCGCCGGGTCCGCTGGGCCTGATGCCGGCCGTGGCCACGCGCCTCTCCAGCGCCGAGATCGACGCCGTGTCCGCCTATTACGCAGGCCTGCCCAAGGCCGCCGACCAGCTTGCCGCGCAAGCCAACACCGCCGCGGGAGCCCAGCAATGACCCCCATCAGCCTGCGCCTGCTGTCCGCCGCCTGTCTGTTCGCATCCGCCGCCGCGTTTGCGGCCGAACCCCGCCCGTCCTTCACGCCGCCGTCGGCCGCGTCCATTCCCGATAACGATTTCGGCAAAGCCGTACGCGAAGGCGAGCAGATCTTCCTGCACACGCCCCAAAAGGCCGCCAAGTTCGTCGGCAACAACCTGAACTGCGTCAGCTGCCACCTGGACGCCGGCCGCCGGCCGGACTCCGCGCCGATGTGGGCGGCCTATGTGCTCTACCCCGCCTATCGCGCCAAGAACGGCCACGTCAACACCCTGGCCGAACGCCTGCAAGGGTGCTTCCGCTTCAGCATGAACGGCAAGGCGCCCGCCGCGGACGATCCCACCCTGACCGCGCTGCAGACCTACATGTTCTGGCTGGCCAGCAAGGCGCCGACCGGCGTGGTGCTGGAAGGCCAGGGCTATCGCAAGCTGCCCGCACCCGCCAAGAAGGCGGACTACCTGCGCGGCAGCGAGGTCTACGCGCAGTATTGCGCGGTCTGTCACGGGGCCGAAGGCCAGGGCCAGAAGAACGGCAAGCACTGGGTGTTCCCCGCCCTGTGGGGCGCGGACTCCTTCAACTGGGGCGCGGGCATGCACCAGATCGGCAATGCCGCCGGCTTCATCAAGGCCAACATGCCGCTCGGACAGGCCGGCATGCTGAGCGACCAGGAAGCCTGGGACGTGGCCTACTTCATGAACGCGCACGAACGTCCGCAGGATCCGCGCTACACGGAGTCTGTGGCCGCGACCCGGGCCAAGTACCACGACTCCGACGATTCGCTATACGGTATCGAGGTCAACGGCCATCTGCTGGGCAGCGACTCGCCGCCAGCCGGCGGCAAGCTGACCCAGGCCGCCGCCAAGGCTGGCGGCTAAGTCCGGCAGGCGCAAATCACGTGGCCGGCTTGCGGGTTCCCCCCTGCCCGGCCGCGTGATTTGTTATTCTTCGTGTCTTAGCATCACACGCCCGCCACATTCATGTCCGCCAATCCCGGAAACGTCTTCATGGTCGTCGCGCCCAGCGGCGCCGGCAAGTCCAGCCTGGTCAAGGCCTTGCTTCAGCAAGACCCCTCCATCCTGCTCTCCATCTCTTGCACCACCCGCGCGCCCCGCCCCGGCGAGGAAGACGGCCGCGAGTACCGCTTCGTGTCCACGGACGAGTTCAAGCTCCTGCGCGAAGGCAACAACCTGCTGGAATGGGCGGAAGTGCACGGCAATTTCTACGGCACGCCGCGAGACCGCATCGACGAAGCCACCCGCGCCGGCCGCGACGTGCTGCTGGAGATCGACTGGCAAGGCGCGCGCCAGGTGAAGCAGCGCTTCCCCGGCGCGATCGGCGTGTTCGTGCTGCCGCCGTCCATTGACGAACTCGAAAGCCGGCTCAAGGCGCGCGGCCAGGACGAACCCCAGGTGATCGCGCGTCGCCTGATGGCGGCGGGCGGCGAAATCGCCCACGCGCCTGAATGCGAATATGTTATTATTAATCAAGAATTTAGCGTGGCCTTGTCGGAATTGACTCAAATAGTCAGCGCCGCCCGGCTGCGCTTTTCGTCTCAGGCCGCCCGCCATAGCCAGTTGTTCTCGCAGTTGGGCATCCCGGCCGAGCACTGAGCCGAACGCATTCTCCCCATCCTCCATCAGCACCAGGTGTCCTAATGGCTCGCATTACCGTCGAAGACTGTCTGAATCAAATCCCCAATCGTTTCAAGCTCACGCTGGCCGCAACGTACCGCGCCCGCGAGTTGGCGCAAGGCCATGCCCCGCGCCTGGACAGCAAAGACAAGCCCACGGTCACTGCCCTGCGCGAAATCGCGGGCGGCCTCACCGGCGTGGAAATGCTGCGTAAAGTACCCACCTGATCGTTTCCGGGGGCGGCAAGCATGGCTTTTCCCGGGCTGAAGTACGCTTCATCAGGTCTGCTTGCCGCACTGCGTGCCGGCTCCCGTCTCGGGCGCCGCACGGGCAAGAAAGACAAGACTCCCCCCACGCCACCGTCCGTCGCCGCGCAAGAAGCGGCGGACGCGACCGCCTCGCCGGTCGCTTCGCTGGCGCCGCTGACCGAAATCATCGGCAGCTATCTCGACAAGAAAGACGTAGAGCGCGTGCGCGAGGCCTATCGCTTCGCGGACCAGGCGCATCTGGGCCAGTTCCGCGCCAGCGGTTCGCCCTACATCTCTCACCCCATCGCCGTCACGGAAATCTGCGCAGGCTGGAAGCTCGACGTCAACGCGTTGTCAGCCGCCCTGCTGCACGACGTGATGGAAGACCAGGGCATCGCCAAGCACGAATTGGCCGAGAAATTCGGCCCTGAAGTCGCCGAACTGGTCGACGGCCTGTCCAAGCTCGACCGCCTGGACTTCGCCACCAAGGCCGAACAGCAGGCCGAGAGCTTCCGCAAGATGCTGCTGGCGATGGCGCGCGACGTGCGCGTCATCCTCATCAAGCTGGCCGACCGCCTGCACAACATGCGCACGCTGGACGCGGTCAATCCGGAAAAGCGCCGCCGCATCGCGCGCGAAACCCTGGACATCTACGCGCCGATCGCCCATCGCCTGGGCCTGAACCTGCTGTTCCGCGAATTGCAGGACCTGTGCTTCGCGGCCATGTACCCGAACCGCTACCAGGTGCTGTACAAGGCGGTGCTGGCCGCGCGCGGCAACCGCCGCGAGGTCATCACCAAGATCGCCGATTCGGTGCGGGCCTCGCTGCCCGCCGCAGGCATCGAAGCCGAGGTCACCGGCCGCGAGAAGACGCTCTACGGCATCTACCGCAAGATGGTCGACCAGAAGAAGTCGTTCTCCGACGTCCTGGACATCTACGGCTTTCGCGTCATCGTGCACACCCTGCCCGAGTGCTACCTGGCACTGGGCACGCTGCACCAGCTCTACCGGCCCGTACCCGGCAAGTTCAAGGACTACATCGCCATCCCCAAGGTGAACGGCTACCAGTCCCTGCACACGACCCTGGTCGGCCCCTACGGCACGCCGGTGGAGTTCCAGTTCCGTACCCGCGACATGCATCATGTGGCGGAAGAAGGCGTGGCCTCGCACTGGCTCTACAAGGGCGCGGACCTCACCCTCAACGACCTGCAGAAGCGCACCCACCAGTGGCTGCAGTCGCTGCTGGACATCCAGAGCCAGACCGGCGATTCCGGCGAATTCCTGGAGCACGTCAAGGTCGATCTGTTCCCCGACGCGGTCTATGTATTCACGCCGCGCGGCAAGATCATCTCGCTGCCCCGCGGCGCCACGCCGGTGGACTTCGCCTACGCGATCCACACCGACATCGGCAACCAGGCGGTGGCCGCCAAGGTCAACGGCGAATTCGTGCCGTTGCGCACCGAACTCAACAGCGGCGACACGGTGGAAATCGTCACCTCCCCCGCTTCCCGTCCGAACGCGCAGTGGCTCAACTATGTACGCACCGGCCGCGCCCGCTCTGAAATCCGCCACTACCTGCGCACCGTCAAGTACGAAGAGTCCGTGGCCTTTGGCGAACGCCTGCTGGGACAGGCGCTGCAGGAGCTGCACATGCCCCTGCCCGCCACCGACGACCCGGCCTGGCAGAAGCTGGCGCGCAGCACCGGCGCCAGCTCGCGCGAGGAAATCCTGGCCGACATCGGCCTGGGCAAGCGCCTGGCCGCCGTGGTGGCGCGCCGCTTCGCGCCCGAACACCAGCTGGTCGCGACCACGGCCGCGGCGGTGGACGAGCTGACCTCGGCGCGCAGCGCCCCCATCCTGATCCAGGGCAATGAAGGCCAGGCGGTGCAATTGGCGCCTTGCTGCGGTCCGCTGCCAGGCGACCCCATCATCGCCGGCATGCGCATGGGACACGGGCTGGTGGTGCATACCGCCGATTGCCCGGTGGCCATGCGCCAGCGCCTGCGCGAGCCGGAACGCTGGATCAACGTCGCCTGGGATCCCAACAACACCGCCAAGCACCTGGCCACGCGCCTGGACATCGTCACGCGAAACGAGCGCGGGGTATTGGGGCGGCTGGCGGCGGAGGTCACGGCGGCCGACGCCAACATCGTGCACGTCACCATGCACGACGACGCGGTCGCTACGGTGTCGCTGCATCTGACGATCCAGGTCGACAGCCGCAAGCACCTGGCGCAAGTCATCCGCGCCATCCGCCACGTGCCGCAAGTGCAGAAGATCGTGCGCGTGAAGGGTTGAGCCGTTCTTCAGTGCAGGGCTGAAACGCCAGCCCTGCACTGCGCACCTCAGGTCACGTGCTGCAGAAAATCCTTGAGCCGCTGGCTGGGCGGATTGCTGAGCAATTCGCCCGGCGGACCGTCATGGGCGATCTTGCCGGCGTCGATGAAAATCAGGCGGCTGCCCACCTTGCGCGCGAACTCCATTTCATGCGTGACCACCACCATGGTCATGCCCTCTTCGGCCAGGTCGCGCATGACCTTGAGCACTTCGTGACGCAGCTCCGGATCCAGCGCCGAGGTCGGCTCGTCGAACAGCATCAGCTTGGGTTTGATGGCCAGCGCCCGCGCGATCGCCACACGCTGCTGCTGGCCGCCTGAAAGCTCGGACGGATAGTGGTTCATGCGCTCGGCCAAACCGACCTTGGCCAGCAGGCTTTCGGCCAGTTCACGCGCCTCGGCGCGGCTCTGGCCGCGCGTGTGGATCGGGCCGAACATGACGTTTTCCAGCGCGGTCATCTGCGGGAACAGATTGAACTGCTGGAACACCATGCCCGCCTCGCGCCGGATCTCGCGCACTTGCGCGGCCCCGCCGTTCACGCTCAGTCCGTCCACCAGCAAGTCGCCGCCATTGATGGTTTCCAGCACGTTGATGCAGCGCAGGAAGGTGGATTTGCCGGAGCCCGACGGGCCGACCACCACCACGACCTCACCCGCGTCGATGTTCAACGAAATGCCGTTGAGCACCATGGACTCGCCGAAGTTCTTGGTGACGTTGTGGAATTCAACCATGCTCATAGTATGCGCATCCTTCTTTCAATCAGATGCAGGCCCAGCGCCATCAGGCCGGTCAGGATCAGGTAGACGATCGCCACCGCCGACCAGATCTCGACGGCGCGGAAGTTGCTGGCCATGATTTCCTGGCCCTGCCGCGTCAGCTCGGCCACGCCGATCACGATGAAGAGCGAGGAATCCTTGAGGCTGATGATGCACTGGTTGCCCAGCGGCGGAATCATGCGGCGGAACGCCACCGGCCCGATGATGTGGAAGAGGATCTTGTGGAACGGCAGCCCCATGGCCTGTCCGGCTTCCTTCAGGCCCTTGTGCACGGACAACAGCGCGCCGCGCACGATCTCGGAAATGTAGGCGCCGGAATTGATGATGAGCGTGACGATCGCCGCCCACTCCGCGTCCACCCGGATGTTCGCCAGCAGCGGCAAGGCGAAATAGATGAACATCACCTGCACAACGATGGGCGTGCCGCGGATGACCGCAACGTAGACCTGTGCGATGGCCGACAGGATGGGATGCCCGTAAGCCCGTGTCACGCCGGACAGCGCGCCCAGCAGAAAGCCGCCGAACAAGCCCCAGAACGTGATCTTGATGGTCATCAGCGTACCCTCGAGCAGATTGGGTAGCGCGTCCCTGATTACAGTCCAGTCAAACTCCACGATATTCCCCCTATGGCGCGGCGCCGCGCCGTAGCGCGGCGGGAGCGGCGCGGGACCCTGCGCCCGACTGCGGCGTAGCGTCCGGCATCAGCCGGTGCAGGCCGATGCCGGGCGGTCCCGGAATGCAATGCGGACCCGGATGCTCAGGGCTTCTTGCCGAACCACTTGGTATAGATGGCGTCGTACTGGCCGTTGGCCTTCAGCGTGGCCAGCGCCTTGTTAACCTGCGGCACCAGATCGCTGCCCTTGGGGAAGGCGATGCCGTAGAAGTCGCCGCTCTTGACCGAGCCGACCACCTTCACGCGTCCCTTGCCTGCGGTATTGGCGTAGTACTGGACATTGGGCGTATCGTGCACCGCGGCGTCCACGCGGCCGGTGGCCAGTTCCAGATAGGCGTTGTCGATGTTGGGGAACAGCTTGAGCTTCGCGTCCGGCACCTGCGCCTTCAGGAAGTCCACGGTGGCGGTGCCGGTCTTGACCGCGACGGTCTTGCCGGCCAGGGACTTGGCGTCCTTGATGTCCGTATTCTTTTCGCCGACCAGGATGGCCAGGCCGCTTTCGTAATAGGGATCGGAGAAGTCGATGACCTTCTTGCGGTCATCGCGGATCGTGATGCCGGCCAGCGCCGCATCGATGTTCTTGGTCTGCAGGCCCGGGATGATGCCCGCGAAGTCCATCGGCTGCAGCTTGTACTTGAGGTTGAGTTCCTTGGCGATGGCCGCCCACAGATCCACGTCGAAGCCCACATAGGTATTACCCTGCTTGAACTCGAACGGCACGAAAGCGGTATCGGTGGCCACCACCAATTCCTTGCCTTGGGCATGCGCGCCTGAGACAGCGCCGAACATGGCCACGGACAGGCCGACCAGTGCGGCGGCGACTTTGCGTTTGATCATGAAACTCTCCTCTTGGGGACCAGTCGGCACCCCGGGGTTGTTGTAGGGGCATGATTCCTGGGCTGCGCCGGGGTCTCCGGCACGGCTTACCGCCGATCTTAACGCATACGTCCCCACCCGGCAGCGGCCGGAAAATTTACAATCCGCATGACACCCGGAGGATTCCCATGGCCTACAAACATGTACGCATTGCCGGAAACCGGCATCAGACCGGCCTCGCGCTGGGCAAGCTGGCGCGGCCCCTGATGGCGACCTACCTGGACCAAAGCCGCACCTGGGACGCGCTGCGGCCATGGCGCGGCCACGCCTTCCTGGACGAGTTGGCGCAGCAGGCGCAAGCCGCGCTGCCGGCGATCTGGGAAGAATTGGAAGGCATGGCCGAGGGCTTGCACATGCCGATCGAGGACGTGCTGCTGTGGAACTGCCGCGGCGACCTGCTGCACAGCACCACCGACGGCTGCACCTCCGTCGCGCTGAAAGCGGCCGACGGCACACGCTGGATCGCGCACAACGAGGACGGCGATCCCTACCTGCGCGGGCGCTGCCATCTGGTCGACGTGGCGCTGGACGACGCGCCCGGCTACCTCAGCTTCTACTATCCCGGCTCCCTGCCCGGCCATACCTTCGGCGCCAATCGCGCCGGACTGGTGCAGACCATCAACAACCTGCGCATCCGGCAGCGCCATCCGGGCGTGCCGCGCATGCTGATGGCGCGCGCCGTGCTCGACTGCACGACGCTGGACCAGGCGCTCGCCCTGATGCGCGACCTGCCGCATTCCGGGGGCTTTCACCACACGCTGGGCGCGGCCGGCGACGCCCGCCTGCTTAGCGCGGAAGTGGCGCCAGGCGAGGTTTCCATCCTGGAAATCGGCACGCGCTACGGCCATGCCAATCACATGGTGCATGCCGACATGGGGGGCATCGCGCAGATCGTCACCGACTCGTCGCGGGCACGGCAAAACCGCATCGAAGGCATCGTGGACGGCTGGTCCAGCGCCACCGCCAGCGCGGATCTGCTCGCCGCCTTGCATAACACCGAAGGCGAGCTGCCGATACTGCGAACCTCGCCGGACGATCCGGATGACGAGAACACGCTGGCGACGGCCGTCTTTGAAATTGGGGAAAGCGAAGTGACCTTGCGGGTATACGACCGGAAGGCCAAGGCGGAGATCGCGCTGGACGTAATGTCGGATGCGGAGTGAGATAGCCGCGTGACCCATCAACAAAACGGCCGCGTCATCACTGACGCGGCCGTTTTGTTTCCGTGCGGACGGATTACGCCGCCCCGTAGCCCCCGCCTCCCGGCGTTTCGACGACGAAGATATCGCCCGGACGCAACTGGGCGCTGTCCTGCGGACCCAGCTCCTGGACCGACCCGTCGGCGCGTTCGACCGAGTTGCGGCCCATGGTGCCGGGCTGCCCGCCCGCCAGGCCGAACGGCGCATACAGGCGGTTGTTCGACAGGATGGCGGCCGTCATGTCCTCCAGGAAACGGATGCGGCGCACGCCGCCGTCACCGCCCGGGTAGCGGCCGGCGCCGCCCGAGCCCTTGCGGATTTCGTAGGACTCCAACCGCACCGGGAACCGGAACTCCAGCACTTCGGGGTCCGTCAGGCGCGAATTGGTCATGTGCGCCTGCACCAGCGAGGTGCCGGCGAAACCTTCGTCGCGGGGACCCGCGGCGTCGATGCGCACCGGACCCGCGCCCGTGCCGCCCGAGATGGTCTCGTAGTACTGATGACGCGCATTGCCGAACGTGAAGTTGTTCATCGTGCCCTGGCTTGCGGCCAGCACGCCCAGCGCGCCGTACAGCGCGTTGACGATGCACATGGAGGTTTCCACGTTGCCCGCCACCACCGAGGCCGGCGGATTCGGGCGCAGCATCGAGCCTTCCGGCAGGATGATGGACAGCGGCACGAGGCAGCCGTCGTTCAGCGGAATATCGTCATTGACCAGCGTGCGGAACACGTACAGCACCGCCGCCACGGCGATGGCGCCCGGCGCGTTGAAGTTGTTGTCCAACTGGTTGGACGTGCCGGTGAAATCCACCACGGCGCTGCGCGCCTCGGTATCCACCTTCACGGCGACGCGGATCACCGCGCCGTTGTCCAGCGGGTACTCGTAGCTGCCGTCCTTCAACACCGAAATCACGCGGCGCACCGCTTCCTCGGCGTTGTCCTGCACGTGTCCCATGTAGGCGCGGACCACGTCCAGGCCGAAGTGGTCGCACATGCGCAGCAACTCCTGCACGCCCTTTTCATTGGCGGCAATCTGCGCGTGCATATCGGCGATGTTCTGGTCCGGATTGCGCGCCGGCCAGCGGCCCGAGCCCAGGATGCCCCGCGCCGCGGCCTCGCGGAATTCGCCGTTCTTGACCAGCTGGAAGTTGGTAAAGAGCACGCCCTCGTCTTCCACCGTCTTGGAATCCGGCGGCATGGAACCCGGCGTGGTGCCGCCAATGTCGGCGTGGTGGCCGCGCGAACCGACGTAGAACAGGATCTCGCGCCCCTCGCGGTCGAACACCGGCGTGATGACCGTGACGTCGGGCAAGTGCGTGCCGCCGTGATATGGATCGTTAACCACATAGGCATCGCCAGGCTGCATGCTGCCGGCGTTGGCGCGCATGACCGTGCGCACCGATTCGCCCATGGAACCCAGGTGCACCGGCATGTGCGGGGCATTGGCGATCAGCCGGGCCTGCGCATCGAAGATCGCGCAGGAGAAGTCCAGGCGTTCCTTGATGTTGACCGAATAAGCCGTGTTCTGCAGGCGGTAGCCCATCTGCTCGGCGATCGACATGAAGAGGTTGTTGAAGACCTCCAGCATGACCGGGTCGGCCTGCGTGCCGATGGCGCGGCGTTCCGGACGCGCTTCCACGCGACGGATCACGAAGTGGTCCTGCGCCGTCAGTTCGGCCTGCCAGCCGGCCTCGACCACCGTGGTCTGGTTGGGTTCGGAAATGATGGCGGGTCCCGCCACCACGTCGCCGCCCGCCATGTCCTCGCGCACGTACAGAGGCGTATCGCGCCAGGCGCCGCCGCTGTACATGCTGACGACGCGGCTGGGAGCCAGCGCGCCGTCGCGCACGCGCGCGCTGGCGGCTTCGCCGACGCGTTCGCCGCCGCCCGTGGCTTCGACCGATATGGTTTCCACCACCAGTTCGCGGTTGGGCATGAGGAAGGAATAGCGCAGGCGGTAGGCCGCTTCGAATTCCTTGCGCGCCTGTTCCAGGTCGGTGTACGCCACTTCCAGCGAGGTATCCGTGCCGCGGTACTTAAGGTGCAGGCGGCGTTGCACGCTGATGTCGCTTTCGGCAACATGCTGGCGGCGCAGTTCGCCCACCGCCTGGCCAGCCAGCTCGTCGAGCTCGCCCTTCAACGCCTGCATCAGTTCGGCATCGAGCACCTTCTCGACCGTCTTCTGGCGCATGTCGGTCTGGTCGGCCAGGCCCATGCCGTAGGCCGACAGCACGCCGCCCAGCGGGTGCGCGAACACCGTGGTCATGCCCAGCGCATCGGCCACCAGGCAGGCGTGCTGTCCACCCGCGCCGCCGAACACGGTCAGCGCGTACTCGGTCACGTCATGGCCGCGCTGCACCGAGATGCGCTTGATGGCTTCGGCCATGTTGCCCACGGCGATTTCCAGGAAGCCTTCGGCCAGCTGTTCGGGACTCATTTCGCGGCCGGTGGCGGCACGCACTTCGTCGGACATGGCCGTAAAGCGCGCCACGACCGCCTCGCGGTCCAGCGGCTCATTGGCTTCGGGACCGAAGACCTTGGGGAAAAAGTCGGGTTGGATCTTGCCCAGAAGGACGTTGCAGTCCGTCACCGCCAGCGGGCCGCCGCGGCGGTAGCAGGCGGGACCCGGGTTGGCCCCGGCCGAATCGGGGCCCACGCGCAGACGCGCGCCGTCGAAATGCAGGATCGAGCCGCCGCCCGCCGCCACGGTGTGGATGCTCATCATGGGCGCGCGCATGCGCACGCCGGCCACCTGGGTCTCGAATTCGCGTTCGAATTCGCCCGCGTAATGCGACACGTCGGTGGAGGTCCCGCCCATGTCGAAGCCGATGACCTTGGGAAAGCCCGCGATCTCGCTGGTGCGCACCATGCCGACGATGCCGCCGGCAGGACCCGACAGGATGGCATCCTTGCCGCGGAAACGGTGCGCGTCGGTCAAGCCGCCGCTGGATTGCATGAACATGAGGCGGATGCCCGGCAGTTCGCCGGCCACCTGGTCGACATAGCGCTTCAGGATGGGCGACAGATAGGCGTCCACCACCGTGGTGTCGCCACGCGACACGAACTTGATCAGCGGGCTGACCTCGTGCGAGGCCGACACCTGCGGGAAGCCCACTTCACGCGCGATGCGGGCCGCGATGCGCTCGTGCTCGGGCGCATGCCAGGCGTGCATGAAGACGATGGCCACGGCGCGGATGCCGCTGTCGTAAGCGGCCTGCATGGCCGCGCGCAGCGCGTCCTGATCCAGCTCGCGGATCACTTCGCCGTCGGCGGCCACGCGCTCGTCCGCTTCCACCACGGACTCGTAGAGCATCTCGGGCAGGACGACGTTGCGGTCGAACAGGCGCGGACGGTTTTGGTAGGCAATGCGCAGGCCGTCGCGGAAACCCCGGGTCGTCACCAGCAAGGTGCGCTCGCCCTTGCGTTCCAGCAAGGCGTTGGTGGCAACGGTAGTACCCATCTTCACGCACTCGACCTGATTGGCGGGCACGGGCTGGCCGGGCGCGATGCCCAGCAGCTTGCGGATGCCGGCCACGGCCGCGTCGCGATACTGCTCGGGGTTCTCCGAGAGCATCTTGGCCGTGGTGGTCGTGCCATCGGGGCGCCGCGCCACGATGTCGGTAAAGGTGCCCCCACGGTCAATCCAGAATTGCCACTTCATAGCTGTCCTTGCAAACAAAGGGTCGCCGCGGCGCCTGCGGCCGCGCACGGGTAAACGGAATCAGAGAGAGGTCGCCGCGCGGGCCGCCTGGTCGTACAGGCCGGACAACGCGCGCAGCGTATGCGCCAGTTGGCGGCTGTAGTCCAGCCCGCCCCCGCCCGGCGCGTCCAGGCCGGCGGTCAGGCATTGTTCGCGGACCTCGGCATAGCGCTTGAGTATGGCCGCGCCTTCCGGGGTCACGCTGTAAAAGACTTCCTTGCTGCTGCGCTCGCCCTTGACCACGCCCAGGCGGTCCAGCTTCTTAAGCGCGTAGCTGACGATGTGCGTGTCCTCGACATTCAGCGTGAAGCAGATGTCGGCCAGCTTTTTGGGGCGCTCACGGTGATAGACATGATGAAAGACCATCACGTCGGTGGGCGTCAGATCGGGCAGCCCGGCCGCCGCCATGCAGCGCACGGTCCAGCGGTCGAAGGCATGGCTGGCGATCATCAGACCGAATTCCACTTCGGAAAGGTCAGGCGCGCTGCCGCCGGCCAAATGGGCCGACGATGCAATCAAAGTGGGGGTCATGGAAGACGCAAGCCGAGTTTATATGAGCGAAATACTAATAATTTATCTATATTTCATCAATAAAAAATACGGACGAGACGCCAAAAATCCCCTCTTTCGAGGGAATACCCCTAGTAGACTGCAAGCGAAACGACGGTTTTAAGGCGCCGACCAGCCCATGGGCAGGTTCGCCCGGATCAACCATCCCGCGATGGAAATCCGCGGCGCGATCTCGGGCATGGGATCGCCCGGACCGAACCAGCGCGCATCGGCGATCTCGTCTTCCTGCACGCGTATGTCGCCGGACACGTAGTCCGCCGTGAACGCGACCATGAGCGAATGCGGAAACGGCCAGGACTGGCTGCCGAAATACTGCAGGTTGCCGACCTTCAGGCCGACCTCCTCATGGACCTCGCGGTGGATGGTCTGTTCGATGCTTTCGCCGGGCTCGACGAAACCGGCCAACGCGGTATAGCGCGAGGTCGCGGTGGTGGTGTGGCGCGCCAGCAGGATGCTGTCGCCCTTGCGGATCAGCACCATCATGGCGGGCGAAATGCGCGGGTAGGCCGAGAAGCCGCAGGACGGGCAACGCAGACAGAATTCGGTGGGCACCCGCTCTGCCGGCGTACCGCAGACGCCGCAGAACCGGTGCGTGCGCGCCCATTCGGCGATCTGGTAGGCGCGTCCGGCCAGCGCCATGCGTTCGTCATCCAGCACGCCAAAGAGCGAACGCAGCTTCCTGAAGGCGTAGCCCTGCGGCGGTTCCACGCCAGGTTCGACATGCACCGTGCGGCAGGGCGAGCCGGGCATGGCCCAGATCGGCTGCAAGGCCGCGGCCGCCACGCCTATCTGCACGCACAAGGCGGTATCCGGCAATACGGCGGACGTCTCTTCAACCAGCAACTCATCACGACGGAAAACGAAATTCACACACGCCTCGGCACCATGCATTCGATACGCAATGTTAGAAGAAAAACGGCTGCCGCAATGCGTTTGCGCAAAGATTGAACCTTCAATGATCGACGCTGCGCACGCCTGTTAGGAATAACCCGTAAAGACGCGATTTCGCGCGCCCCGCCGCCGCATAGCAACATAGAATGGCACGGCTTTTCAGCTGCGCGTCATCGCCGCAGCGCTCTCTTTTTCGCAATGCCTATCGGGCACAACCCGGCTTCACCATTCGCAAAGAAGGACCACCCCATGCACAAGAAGATTTCCCTGTTGGCAGGCAGCATCGTCCTGGCGTTCAGCGCCGGCGCCCAGGCTCAAACGAAATGGGATCTGCCCACCGCCTATCCGGCCAGCAACTTCCACGTTGAAAACCTGACCACCTTCGTCAAGGACGTGGACACGCTGTCCGAAGGCAAGCTGAAGATCACGCTGCACAACAACGCCTCGCTGTACAAAGCGCCCGAGATCAAGCGCGCGGTGCAGGGCAACCAGGCGCAGATCGGCGAGATCCTGCTGACCAACTTTGCGAACGAAGATCCGATCTACGAACTGGACGGCCTGCCCTTCCTGGCCACCGGCTATGACGCGTCGTTCAAACTCTATCAAGCGCAGAAGCCCTTCCTCGAAAAGAAGCTCAACGCGCACGGCATGACGCTGCTGTACGCGGTGGCCTGGCCGCCCCAGGGCATCTTCGCCAACAAGGACATCAAGCAGATCAGCGACATGAAGGGCCTGAAGTGGCGCGCCTACAGCCCGGTGACGGCCAAGATCGCCGAACTGGTCGGCGCGCAGCCCGTTACCGTGCAGCAGGCTGAACTGGCCCAGGCCATGGCCACCGGCGTGATCGATTCCTATATGTCCTCGGCCTCCACCGGCTACGACACCAAGACCTACGAGTACATCAAGAAGTTCTACGACACCCAGGCCTGGCTGCCGAAGAACGCCATCATCGTCAACAAGAAGGCGTTCGACGCGCTTGACCCCGCGACCCAGGCCGCCTTGAAGAAGGCCGGCGCGCAAGCCGAAGAGCGCGGCTGGAAGCTGTCGCAGGAAAAGAACAAGTGGTATCAGGCGGAACTGGCCAAGAACGGCATGGAAACCATCCAGCCCACGGTCGAGCTGAAGGAAGGCCTGTCCGTGATCGGCAAGCGCATGCTGGACGACTGGCTGAAGAAGGCTGGCGCCGATGGCCAGGCCATGATCGACGCCTACAAGAAGCAGTGATATTTCCATGCGCCGCTTTCTAGATGGTCTTTACGGCGCGGCCGGCCTGCTGGCCGGCCTGTGCACGATCGGCGTCCTGGTGTCGGTGCTGGCCGCGATCATCGCGCGCCAGCTCAGCATGAACATACCCGGCACGGACGCCTATGCCGGGTATTTCATGGCCGCCGCCGGGTTCCTCGCCCTTGCCAGTACGTTCAAGCACGGCGAACACATCCGCGTGACGCTGCTGCTCAATTCGCTCAAGCCCGCCGCAGGCCGCAAGCTGGATATCTTCGCCCTGGCGGTCGGCTGCCTGCTCGCGTCCGCCTTCGCGTTCTTCAGCGTCAAGCTGACCTACGACTCCTGGCAGTTCAACGACATCTCCACGTCCAACGACGCGACGCCGCTCTGGATACCGCAACTCAGCATGGCCGTGGGCACGGTGCTGTTCCTGGTCGCCCTGATCGACGAGCTGATCCGACGCTCACGCGGCCTGTCCGCCGCCACTTCGCAGCAAACCCATGAATGAACTACTCGTCATCACCCTATTGGTCGTCTCGATCTTCGCGCTCCTGGGCTGCGGAGTCTGGGTCGGCCTGACCCTGGCGGGGACCGCCTGGATCGGCATGGAGATCTTCTCCAGCCGGCCCGCGGGCGATGCCATGGCCGTCACCATCTGGGGCGCGTCCTCCAGCTGGACGCTGACCGCCCTGCCGCTTTTCCTGTGGATGGGCGAAATCCTGTTCCGCACGCGGCTGTCCGAAGACCTGTTCAAGGGACTCGCCCCCTGGCTCAACCGCCTGCCCGGGCGGCTGCTGCACACCAACGTGATCGGCTGCGCGATCTTCGCGGCGGTCTCGGGCTCGTCCGCGGCGACCTGCGCCACGGTCGGCAAGATGACCATCCCGGAACTGACGCGCCGCGGCTATCCCGAGGACAAGATCCTGGGTACGCTGTCGGGCGCCGGCACGCTGGGCCTGCTGATCCCGCCGTCCATCATCATGATCGTGTACGGCGTGGCGGCGGACGTGTCCATCGCCAAGCTGTTCATCGCGGGCATCGTGCCGGGCATCCTGCTGGCCCTGCTGTTCATGGGCTACATCGCCTGGTGGGCGATCCGCAATCCCGGCCAGGTGCCGGCGGCCGACCCCGGCCTGTCGCTGCTGGAAAAGCTGTCGCGTTCGCGCCATCTGATCCCGGTGATGCTGCTGATCGGCGCGGTGCTGGGTTCCATCTATACCGGCATCGCCACCGCCACGGAAGCGGCGGCGGTCGGCGTGGTGGGCGCGCTGATCCTGTCTGCGCTGCAGGGATCGCTGAACCGCTCCGCCTTCATGCAATCGCTGCTGGGCGCCACCCGGCTGTACTGCATGATCGCGCTGATCCTGGCGGGCGCGCAGTTCCTGACCCTGGCCATGGGCTATATCGGCCTGCCGCGCGCGCTGGCTGAATGGATCGGGGGGCTGGGCCTGTCGCAGTTCGGGCTCATCATGGCGCTGATGGTGTTCTTCATCGTCCTGGGCTGCTTCCTGGACGGCATCTCCATTGTCGTGCTGACCATGGGCGTGCTGTTGCCCACCGTGCAGGCCGCCGGCATCGATCTGATCTGGTTCGGCATCTTCATCGTGTTCGTTGTGGAAATGGCACAAATCACGCCGCCCGTTGGGTTCAACCTGTTCGTTCTGTCCGGCATGAGCGGCAGGGAACTGCCCTACATCGCGCGCGCCTCGCTGCCGATGTTCTTCCTGATGATCCTGGCGGTGCTGCTGCTCTATGCCGTGCCCGGCATAGCGACGTGGCTGCCGCTGCACATGACGCTGTAGCGCGGTGCTGACATGAAAACCCCGTTTCTGAAACGGGGTTTTTTTTGGCCTCCGGTCTCGCCTCCCCCTGTTTTTTCGTGTTGTAAACCAGGGAAAACTCCAAAAAACAACAGGTGCCGCTCACGCCCCAGTTTTTCTAGAATTCCCTGGCGCTGCTACGTTGCAACATTACGGCGTATATGTGCATATGCGGCTATCGCCCGGACCCGCGCTTACCGTAAGCGTCGGTGCGACGGCCCAGCGCCTGACGATCCGCCAGGCGCGAACAGCCGGGCCAAAAGCCCGGCGCCACTAATAAATAGCGCTACCCAGGAGGAGCCCCCAGCATGAAACGCATTCCCCTATCCCTCGCCCTTGCAAGCCTGGGCCTGGCCGCCGGCGCGGCCCACGCCGAAACCAGCGTCACCCTGTACGGCATCGCCGACGTCAGCATCCGCTACCTGAGCACCAGCGCCGGCAGCGTCGGTCAAGACGGCAGCCGCGTGTCGATGGAGAACGGCGCCATATCCAACAGCCGTTGGGGCCTGCGCGGCTCCGAAGACCTGGGCGACGGCAACCGCGCCTTCTTCCGCCTGGAAAACGGCTTCAACATGCAGAACGGCCGCGGCTCGGATCCGTCCAAGACCTTCAGCCGCCTGGCCTACATCGGCCTGGACGGCGGCAACATCGGCGCGCTGACCCTGGGTCTGCAGAACACCCCGATGTTCGACCTGCTGGCCGACTACTTCGACCCGCTGACCGTCGGCAACTACGACCAGAACGCCTGGCTGCCCGCCGCCATGTCGCGCGTGCGCACCAACAACATGACCAAGTACTCCAACACCATTGGAGACCTGGCGTTCGTGCTGTCCTGGGCCAACGGCGACGACTACAAGGACCACAAGGCCGGCCAGCAGTACGGCGCCAGCCTGCGCTACACCGTCGGCAAGCTGGGCCTGGGCGCAGCCTACCAGCAGACCTACGATGGCACGGATTCCGATCTGCGCCAGCGCGTCTGGAACCTGAACGCCTCGTATCAGTTCGACGGCGCCAAGGTCTTCGCCGGCTACTACAACGGCCGCGACGAAACCGGCTGGGTCAACGCCGTGATGGGCGGCAACCAGGCGCCCGGCCTGGACCGCAAGGACAATGGCTACTTCGCCGGCGCCACCTGGCAGGCCACGCCGCGCTGGGCCATCACCGGCGCCGCCTACTACGACCAGAGCAAGAACGTGGTCGAAGACGGCGACAAGGGCAAGCGCTACGCGCTGGTCGCCGTGGCCGAGTACTCGCTGTCCAAGCGCTCGCAGATCTACGGCACCGTCGACTGGAACAAGGTCAACGACGCCGCCAGCGGCGAAATCGCCGGCAAGAGCAGCCAGCTCGGCGCCGCAGTGGGCTTCCGCCACATCTTCTGATGACTGTCCGCGCCGGACGCCTTGCGCGTCCGGCGCAGTTTCGTCACGCTCCCTTCCTTACATCCCCAGATAGGCCTTGCGCACCTCGTCCGAGGCTGCCAGCTCCGCCGCTTCGCCCGACAGCGCCACCCTGCCGCTTTGCATCACGTAGGCGCGCGCCGCGACTTCCAGCGCCTGGGCCATGTTCTGCTCCACCAGCAAGACCGACAGGCCGTCATCGCGGTTCAAGGCCGCCAGCGCGTCGAATACCTGTTCCACCAGCAAGGGCGACAGGCCCAGGCTGGGCTCGTCGATCAAGAGCAGGCGCGGTCCGCTCATCAGCGCCCGGCCGATGGCCAGCATCTGGCGCTCGCCGCCCGACATGGTTCCGGCCAGCTGCGTGCGACGTTCCTTCAGGCGCGGGAACAGGGTGTAGACGCGCTCCAGGCGTTCCCCGTACACGCGCTCATCGCGCACGGTGTACGCGCCCAGGCGCAGATTCTGTTCCACGGGCTGGCGCGCGAACACGCGCGCGCCCTCGGGAATCATCGAGATACCCTGCGTCACCAGCCTGTCCGGCGGCGTGCCGGTGATATCCCGGCCTTCGAAAATCACCCGGCCGCTCTTGGGCTTGACGGAGCCGACGATCGCCATCAGGGTGCTGGACTTGCCCGCGCCGTTGGCGCCCAGCAGCGCAGCGATCTCGCCCGGCCTGACCTCCAGCGACAGGCCGCGCACCGCCTGCACGCCGCCGTAGGCCACGCTCAGGTCTTCCACTTTCAGCATCGCATCAGGCACGGTGCCTTCTCCCCAGATAGGCTTCGATCACGGCCGGATTGCGCACGATTTCCTGCGGCGCCCCCTCGGCGATCATCTGGCCGAAGTTCAACACCAGCACCCGGTGCGCCAGCCGCATGACCACCTCCAGCACATGCTCCACGATGATGAGCGTGACGCCCGACGCGTGGATGCCGCGCAGGATCTCGGCCAGGGCGATGGCCTCGGCCGGGTTCAGTCCGCCCGCCACTTCGTCGAGCAGCAGCATGCGCGGCTCGGTGGCCAGCGCCCGGGCCAGTTCGACCCGCTTCTGTCCCGCCACATTGAGCTCGGCCGCCCTGACGTCGGCGCGTTCGGCCAGGCCCACCAGTTCCAGCACGCGGGCCGATTCGCGGCGCGCGTCCTGCAGGCGCGGATGGCGCAGCAGCGCGCCGACCATGGCGTTCTCCAGCACCGTCATCTGCCCGAAGCTGCGCGGGATCTGGTAAGTGCGCACCAGCCCCATGGCGGCTACCTGTTCGGGCCGCCGGCCTATCATCGACTGGCCGTCGAAAGTCACCGAGCCGGAGGTGGGCTCATGATGCCCGACCAGGCCGTTGAACAAGGTGCTCTTGCCCGCTCCGTTCGGGCCGATGATGGCAACGATCTCGCCCGCCTCGACCGACAGCGAGATGTCCTTGTTCGCGACCAGCCCGCCGAATTGCTTGGTCAGGTTCTTAACGTCCAGCAGAGCCACGGCGCCTCCTCAATGTCACCAGCCCACCCGGCAGGAACAGCGTGACCAGCAAGATGGCCAGGCCGAAAATCAGCAGATCCAGGCCCAGGCCCGAACTGCCCCACAACACGCGCGTGCCCTCGGACAGCGGCAGCAGCACCGCCGCGCCCAGCCACGGGCCGATCAGCGTGCCGACCCCGCCCAGGATGGTCACCAGCACGACCTGCACCGACATCGTCAGGTTGAACATGGATTCCGGGTCGATGAAGCCCACGTACATGGCAAAGAAGCCGCCCCATACGCCGGTCATGCCCGCCGACATCACGAATGCCAGCATCTTGTAGCGGTCCGCGGGCACGCCCAGGCTGCGCGAGGCCGCCTCGTCGCCGTTGATGGCACGCCAGTAGAAGCCGGTCTTGGAATGCACCAGGAAGAAGGTGGCGCAAAAGGTCAGGAAGGCCAGCCCCACCGCGATCCAGTAGTACGGCACCTTGCTGCGGAACAGCAGCATCCAGGCGGCGTCGCCGATGGGCGCCTCCAGGCCGACCGCGCCGCCCGCCCATTCCCAGTTGATCATCAGCAGCAGGCCGATCTGCAGCAGCGCGATGGTGGCCATGGCGAAGTAATGGCCGGACAGCCGCAGGGTGGGTCCGCCCACCAGCCACGCCAGCGCGGCGCTGATCACCCCGCCCAGCGGGATGCCCAAAAGCGGCGTGAGCTTCAGATGGTGCAGCAGCAGCAAGGTGGTGTAGCCCCCTACCCCCACGAACACGCTATGGCCGAAGGAGATCCGCCCGAGGAAGCCGCCCACCAGGTTCCAGCAGGCGCCCAGCGCGCCGAACATGATGGCCAGCAGCAGCACCTGCAGGGTGAAAGCATCCTTCACCACCAGCGGCACCAGGGCCATCAGGATGGCCGCGACGGCAGCGGCCAGGGCCGGCCATTTGGGCACGCCGGCGGACACGGTATCGATCTTGTCTGTCTTGTTCATCTCACCACCGCCCGAACAGGCCGCGCGGCCGATACCAGAGAACCAGGATGAACAGGATGAAGACGCTCACGGTCTTCAACGCTGGGGCGACGAAGTAGCCGGTCATGGCCTCGATGATGCCGATCAGGATCCCCGCGATGAAGGCGCCAGGCAACGACCCGAAGCCGCCCATGCACACCGCCACGAAGGCCAGCAGGCCAAACACCGTGCCCACCGAGGGAAATACATAGAAGAAGGTGGTCAGCAAGGCGCCGGCCAGGCCGACCGCCGCGCTGCCCAGCATCCAGACCTGGGCGTTGACCCGGTCGGGCGAAATGCCCACCAGCGCCGCCACCTGGCGGTCTTCCGCCACCGCCTGCAGAGCATGGCCCCAGCGCGTGCGGTACACCAGGATGAACAGCGCGACCACCACCACCAGCGCGATCAGGCCCGTCACCACTTGGGGTCGGCCCAGCGAGATGCCGGCAACCGTGACGCTGCCCGACACCAGCGTGTCCGGCAGGCTGCGATAGTCGGGGCTGAAGGCGATGAAGGCTATCTGGCGCAGCACCAGCCCAAGGCCGAAGGTGGCCAGGATGACCGCCATCGCCGGCCCCTTTTGCAGGCGGCGGATGATGAGGGCATAAGTCAGGAAGCCGACGAAGGCGAGCAGGACCGCCACCAGCGGCGCCGACAGCGTGGGATCGATGTGGCCCAGCGTGTAGAGCCAATAGGCGGCATACATGCCCAGCATCAGGAACTCGCCATGGGCGAAGTTGATGACGTCGGTGATGCCCCAGATCAGCGCCAGCCCCACCGCCACCGCGGCATAGATCAGGCCGTTGAACAGGCCTGCCGAGAGAGCTTCGAACATGGAGTGCTCCTCGCGGCGGGCCCCGCGGCCCGCCGCGTCAGACTATGTTTACTTCCAGGTGAACGGCAGCGTGGGCAGGTTCTTGTCGGTACGGTATTTTTCCGGCCACACGGTCTGGTAGGCCGCGCCCTTGAGCTCCAGGATCAGGCCCGAACCCTTGGTGTTCTGGCCCTTGGCGTCGAACTGCACCCCGGCCCAGGGCATCGCGACCTGCGCCTCGCCCAGATCGGTGGCGGCCAGCGCCTTGCGGATCGCCTCGGGGTCGGTCGAACCGGCCCGGTTGATCGCGTCGGCCAGCACCAGCACGCCCTGCATCGAACGGGCGTTGTTGCCGTTCAGGTCCTTGCCCGTCTTGGCCTTGTACATGTCGTTGATCTTTTTCAGCCCGGCCTTGGATGCCGCCACGTCATTGCCCCAGACGTCGCGCGTCAGCACGCCCTGGACCTGCGGCCCCACCTCCTGCACGAAGCGCGAATCGATGAAGCCCGCGTCGTTGGCCAGGAACACCGGCGGCGCGTATTTGCTTTCGCGCATGGTGCGCACGAACAGCATGGCGTCCGAGGTATAGCTGGCGAAGATCGCCACATCGGGCTTGGCGCCCGCCAGTTTCTGCACTTCCGCCGTCACCGAGGCCGAGCCGGCGCTGTAGGCGATGTTGGCGACCAATTGGCGGTTGTATTGCTTGGCGAACTTCTCGACCGCCTTGTAGGTGTTCACGCCGAAGTCGGTGTTCTCGTACACCACGGCGATCTTGGCGGTCGGCACCGCCTTGATGCCATCCAGGAACTGCATCATGTTCTCGACGAAGGTATCGTCGTTGGGCGAGGTGCGGAAGAACCACTTATAGCCGCGCTCGGTCAGGTCCGGGCTGCTGGATTCGCCATTGACGTAGGGTATGCCGCGCTGCTCGGCGATGCGGCTGGCGGTCTTGGTCACGGCGGACTGGTAAGCGCCGGTCAGGGCCACTACCTTTTCCTGGTCGATCAGGCGTTGGGCGTCGGCCAGGCCCACTTCGGGCTTGCCCTGGGAATCGCCGAACACCACTTCGATCTTGGCGCCGCCCAGCGCCGGCAAGCCGCTGCCCGCTGCCAGCGGTATGCCTTCCAGCTCGGGATGCGGATTGTTGATGATCTCGACCGCCAGTTCGACGGCCGCCTTGATTTCAGCCCCGGTGGACGCCAAGGCGCCCGATAGCGGATAGATTGCGCCGATGCGCACGGCCTGTTGCGCCTGCGCGGGAACGGCGCACATCAGCGCCAGGCTCGCGGCGACACCCGCGATGAGCTTCATCTTCATAACTGGACTCCTGGATTGGACCGGCTGGGTGTGAAAGCAATGCATGGCCGCGTTGGCGGCGGCACGAGACCCTCCGGCAAGCCGGAAGGCCCCAGATTCAAAGCGGTTGTCGCCATTTCCCCTTGTCCTTTAATGGATCGTTTTGGTGGCACAACTGGTACTGCAGCGCGAGTAGAGACTTCTAACCGCTACCCGCTTACGCGCTACTGAGAAAGCGGATGGTTGGCGGTCAGAACACCGCCATCCGGCTGTTGATGAGGTCCGTGACCAGCATATGGCCCGGCGCGTGGGTAATGCAGAATTCCGGCTTGACCGCTGCGACCACCGACTGCGGCGTTACGCCGCAAGCCCAGAACACGGGCATTTCCCCTTCGCGGATTTCCACCGGATCACCATAGTCCGGGCGGTTGATGTCGGCAATCCCGATCAACGCGGGGTCGCCGATATGCACCGGCGCGCCGTGGACCGAGGGAAAACGCGAGGTGACCTGGATGGCGCGGATGGCGTCCGCCGCCTTCAGGGGACGCATGGACACGACCAACGGACCGCCGAACACGCCCGCGGCATGGGTCGGGACGCTGGTGCGATACATGGGCACGTTGCAGCCCTGCTCGATGTGGCGCACGGGCAAGCCGTTGTCCAGCATTGCTTCCTCGAAGGAGAACGAGCAGCCGATCAGGAACGACACCAGATCGTCGCGCCAAATATCGCGCACATCGGTAGGCTCGGCCACCAGCTCGCCGTTCTTCCATACCCGGTAACGCGGGATGTCGCTGCGGATGTCGATGTCCTGGCCCAGTTCCGGCAAGGCGGGATCGCCGGGCTCGGACATGGCCAGCAAGGGACAGGGCTTGGGATTGCGCTGGCAGAAATGCAGGAAGTCCGCGGCCAGCGCGCGCGGCAGAATGGCGAGGTTGGCCTGGACGTGGCCCGGCGCCAGATTGGCGGTCGGGCCGGTCAGCTTGCCGCTGCGCGCGTCCAGCCGCGCCTGCCGGGCCAATTCGACGCTGGCGCGCGCCGCGGGTTTGGATTGCATGCCTATCCCCTTGATGATGATGCAGGTATTGGGGCATTGCACAGGAACCGCGGGCCAGCGTCCAATCACAAGTTGCGATAGACCCCGATCAAAAATATTTATCAGGGTTATGCCGGATGGCGCAGCGCCTCTTCCCGCGCGATCTGCTGCGCCGCCTCAGCCACCGCGCGCGGAATCTGGCTGTCCGGCCCCTGCATCCAGCAAGCGGTGTAATGCAGCGGCGGCAAGGCCGGCGCCTTCACGTCCAGGATGCGCAATTCGCCCTGCGCCAGCTCCTTGTGCAGGATGACGGGCGCGATGACCGCGGTGCCGATGCCGTCCTGCGCCATCCGCACGATGACGCTGAGCGCCGAACTGCCGTACATGCGCGGCGCCTCGACGCCCGCCTGCTGCAACAGCTGGCGCACGGCGCGGTGCGGATCGGTGGTGGAGGGATAGGTGATCACCGGCCATTCGGCCAGGCGCTTGAGCGCGATCGGCTGGCGCCCGACCTTGAGCTTGGGGCTTGCCACCCAGGACAGCGGGTAATTGCAGAGGTAGAGATTCTCGATGCGGGGCTCTTCCATCGGCCCCAGCAGAAATGCCAGGTCGATCTGGCGTGAGGCGAGCTGCGTCTTCAACACCGTGGTCGTATCCACCTGGATCTCGACCATCAGCGCCGGATAGGCGTCATGCAGATATTCCATCAGGGTTGGCAGCCAGGTATGGACGATGGTTTCCGATACCCCCAGCCGCAGCATGCCGCTCATCACGCTCTTGGCGCGCGCGGCCTCCTGCATGTCGCGCCGCATCTGCAGCATGCGCTCGGCATGCGACAGCAGCTCGCGCCCCTTGCCTGTCAGCTTGATGCCACGCGTGTCGCGGTCGAACAGGCGCACGCCCAGATCGGATTCCAGCGACGCGATGCGCTGGGAAATGGCCGGCTGGGTGGCATTGAGCTTCTCGGCCGCCGCCCGGAAACCGCCCAGGGTGGCGACCCAGAAGAACGTTTCGATATTGCGCAGATCGATCATGGCGGCGGCATCCGGCTATGCAGCCGCCATCTTAGCGCCCAGGACGGACCGGCGGCCGCCGCCCGTCCCGGCTGCGCCTCACTGGCCGGCGTAGAGCGCTTCCACCGCCAGGCCGATGCTCAGGATACGGCGGTCCGCGCCGTTGCTGGCCGCGATCATCAGGCCCACCGGCGCCGTGCCGGCGGCATGGCAAGGCAGCGACAGCGCGCAGCCATCCAGGAAATTGATCAGCGTCGGGTTGCGCAGGATCAGGCCGTTGGCGGCGTAATAGGCATCATCGGAGGCCTGCAGGTCGGCCACCGCCGGCGCCACGATGGGCGTGGTCGGCATGATCAGGGCGTCGTAGCCGGCAATGCGGCGGTCCACCGCCGCGACCCAGGCTTCGCGCGCATCCAGCAAGTCCAGGTAGTCGGCCGCGCTCATGTCCTTGCCGCGCATGATGCGCGACACCACGCGCGGGTCATAGCGCTTGCCGGCGCGGGCGATCAGGTCGCGGTGCCAGGCCCAGGCTTCGGCGGCGGTAAAGCCGCCCTTGGCGTTGATGGCGGCCAGTTCGGCGAATTCCGGAATCGCGATCTCTTCGACCAGGGCGCCGGCGGCCTTCAGCCGGCTCACGGCGGCTGCGAAGCTGTCGGCAACATGCTTGTCCATGGCGTCCAGCGCCAGCGTGGTCGGGATGGCCAGGCGCAACCCGCGCAGCACGGCCGCTTCCGGCGCCGGGCCGCCGTCGCCGGACAGGATGGCGTCCAGTTCGGCGCAGCAGCGCACGCTGGCGGCGATGGGGCCGATGGAGTCCAGGTTGGCCGACAGCGGCAGCACGCCTTCCATGGAGACGCGCCAGGCGCTGGGCTTGAAGCCCGTCAGGCCGCAAAGCGCGGCCGGAATGCGCACGGAACCGCCGGTGTCCGAACCAATGGCCGCGGCCGACATGCCGTCGGCAACCGACACCGCGGCGCCCGAGGACGAGCCGCCCGGGATGCGGCCGGTGGCGCGGTCGTAGGGGTTCAGGGGCGTGCCGTAATGGGGATTGATGCCCAGGCCCGAATAGGCGAATTCGGTCATGTTGGTGCGGCCGATGATGACCGCGCCTGCCGCGATCAGACGGCGCACGACTTCAGCGTCGGCGTCGGCCGCCGGTTCGCCTTCACGGGCCACCGAGCCAGCCATCGTGGTTTCGCCTTCGATGTCGAAGAGATCCTTGATGCTGATCGGCAAGCCCTCGATCGCGGAGCGGACGATGCCGGCGGCGCGCAGCGTGTCGGAAGCTTGCGCCTGCGCCAACGCGGATTCGGCGTACAGGCGGGTGAACGCGCGCGCGCCCTCGCCCGCTTCGTCCTGCGCGCGGGCCAGCGCCGCCTGCGTCAGTTCCACGGAGGTGCTGCGGCCCTCTTGCAGGGCCTGGGTCAGATCGTTCAAAGTCGGAACCATAGTCATCCTAGTGCCGTCTTGCGGCTTGAGTGCAAACGGGCGCGCCCGCGGGCGCGCCTGGCGATCGGCGCCTGGGGCCAGAATCAGGCCACCACGGGCAGCGTCTCGACATGATAGCGGTGGCGCAGGCTGCGCTGGCGCCGCGGATCGTGCAATTCCATGGTGAAGTCGGCCGCAGCGCGGATGCCGCCGATCGCGCCCACCGTGCCGCAGGTCATGCCCGCGCCGGCCGGCAGCACCGTGGCGCCGCCGGTATAGCCCGCGATCAGGTCCTGCGGCGTGCGCAGCGACGCCAGCGGGCCTTCCTGGTACAGCACTTCCACGCCGTTCTCGACGATGTAGGAACGGATGATGAGCTCGTCCCAGTAGTCCGCCACGTCGGCCAGGCGCCAGGCGCTCGTGGCCACGGGCTTGACGCAGACCTGCTTGGACATCGCCACGCTGTAGGTTTCCAGCTTGCGGTCGGTATGGTCGGAGGCGATGCTGACGTACATTTCGCCGTCCACGGAGAATACGAAGGTCTCGACTTCGCCCGAGGAATCCTCGCCCAGGGCCTGCACGGTTTCCTTCTGCGTCAGTTGATTGTCGGCAATGCGGTAGTACAGCGGCACGCTGCTGGGACGCGGCACGCCGATGGCGGCCAGCTCTTCGATGTGATGCTCGATCGCGGCCATGTCGCGGCCGGCCCAGCCGGCGACGATCAGGGTGTTGAACTCCACTTCCACCTGGCGGGGTTGCGAGTCTTCGATCTGGAATACGGCTTTCATGTCTGTCCTGCTGAGAATTAGGGAGTGAAGGACGCGGCGGTTCGCCGCGCCCCGGAACGTCTAGGCAATAAAGGTCAGCCGAATACGCGCGGCAGCCACAGCGCCACGTCCGGCCAGAAGGCCAGCAGCGCCAGCATCACGAACATGGCGGCCACGAACGGCAGGCTGCCGACGATGACCGCGCTCATGGAACCGCTCTTGCGCAGGCTTTGCACCACGAACAGGTTCAGGCCCACCGGAGGCGTGATCAGGGCGGCTTCGACCAGGATGATGATGACGATGCCCAGCCAGATGGGATCGAAACCCAGGCCGATCATGATGGGCGCCACGATGGGGATGGTCGTGATCATCATGGACAGGGTTTCCATGAAGCAGCCCAGCACCAGGTAGAAGATCACCACGATCAGCAGCATCCAGCCGGGCGACAGGCCCAGGCCCGTGATCGACTTGGTCAGCGCATCGGTCAGGCCGGTCGCGGACATGACGAAGTTCAGGAAGCTGGCCGCCACCACGATCAGCATGATCATGGCCGTGGAGCGCATGGTGCCTTCCATGACCTCGCGCAGCATCGACCACGACAGGCGGCGGAACCAGGCCGCCAGGATGAAAGCGCCCAGCACGCCCAGCGCGGCGGCCTCGGTCGGCGTGGCCAGGCCGGCGTAGATGGAACCCACCACCAGGAAGAAGATCCCCATGGGCGGCGCCAGATGCACCAAGCTGGCGAAACGCTGGCCCCAGGTCGCCTGGATCTTCTTGCCGCCCCAGGACGGCTTGGCGACGCAGGCGATGACCACCGTCAGCATGAACAGCGCGGCCATCGCGAAACCCGGGATGATGCCGGCCAGGTACAGCTTGGGCACGGAGGAGTTCGTCAGCACGCCGTAGATGACCAGGTTGATCGAGGGCGGGATCAGGATGCCCAGCGTGCCGCCGGCGGCCAGGCTGCCCAGGAACAACGGCTCGTTGTAGCCGTACTTGCGGATCTGCGGGATCGCCACGGTGCCCACCGTCGCGGCGGTCGCCACGCTGGAGCCGGAGGTGGCCGAGAACAGCGTCGAGGCGCCGATGTTGGCGTGCATCAGCCCGCCCGGCAGCCACGACAGCCACAGGCTCATCGCGCCATACATGCGTTCGGCGAATCCTGCGCGCAGCAGCACCTCGCCCAGCATGATGAACAGCGGAATCGCCACCAGCAGGAATTCGTTGTTGGTGCTCCAGGAAACTTCGCCGATCGCGCGCGTCAGCGGCAGCATGGAGAACAGCGGGTCCAGGATCAGGCCCAGCACGCCCAGCGCCGCGCCCACCGGAATCGACAGGCCGATCAAAACCAGGAGCAGTATCAATGCGGTGGAAATCATGCGGCCTCTCCCTTCACCATGCGCTCGCCGGCGGCGGCTTCCTCGTCGGCCTCTTCCTGCGCCGAACGCACGCCGCAAATGCTCCTGACCAGTTCGATATCACCCGTGACCAGCGCGGCGGAAGCGCGCGCCAGCATCAGCGCGACCGTGACGCACATCCAGGCCAGGCCCAGCGCCCACAGGCCCTGCGGAATCCACAAAGGCGTGGCCAGCGGCGTATTGGCCGCGGACTTCTGCGCCCAGGAGGTCTGCACCACCTCGAACGCGTAATACGTCAGGTACACCATGAAAACCGCCAGGGCCACCATGGAGATCCAGTCCAGCACGGCGGCGACGCGCACCGGCATGTACTGGTAGACCACGTCCACGCGCACGTTGGCGCGCTGCAGCGTGGCGAATGCCAACGCCCAGGAGGTGCTGATGGCGAAGGCATAGCTGGACAACTCGTCCGCGCCGCCAGTCGTGAAGCCCAGGAACTTGCGGGCCAGCACATCGAACGAGATCAGCAGCACGCTGGCCACCGTCAGCGCGCCGCCGGCCCACACGGCCAAGCGCGAAAAGCTCTCGGCGCGCCGCAATAGCCCGCCCAGCAGGCGGAAGTGTTCAGATTGAGTCATGAGTCAAACCTTTGCAGGGCCAGGCACACATCGCCGCCTCTGCGATTAACGAACGATCCCATACGTATGCCACGCAGCCGGCTATGCCGATCTGCAGCAACTCCCCCATCAGGGGGCCACGAAGCCAGCTCAGCCGATCTGCAGCGCCCCTCCCCGATCCGGATGCCGCGGATCCGGCTCCGCCGGTCCGCAGGCATGCCCCCCTGGGGGGGAAGCGCGCAGCGCTTCGGGGGGGGGCCCTACTTCATAGCGGTCAGGCCCAGCGTCTTGCCGACGGTGGCGTTGAAGTCCTTCACGCACTGGGCCGAGCAGCGCGCGGCCCACTTCGGCAGCACGGCCTCTTCGGTGACCTTCTTCAGCAGCGCGCGGTCAGCGTCCGAGGGCTGGACCAGGACCATCTTGCCCTTGACCGGGAACGGGCAAGCGGCGGCGCCCGTGTTGCAGTCATAGCCTTCCTGGGTCTGGCGCGCGGCGGCGTCCCAGATGTTGTCGACCAGCGTCTTCACATTGGTCTGCAGGAAAGTGCGCACGTTGGGGTCCAGCTTGTCCCAGGCCTTCTGGTTGACGGCGTGGATCTGCTGGTTCCAGTTGATCGGCAGCGCGACCAGGTGGGTCGACACTTCGTACCACTTGGCCGAATAGCCGGACAGCGAACCCGTGATGGCGCAATCCACCACCTTATTCTGCAGCGCGGGCACCACTTCGCCGAAGGCCATGGTCACGCTGGAGCCGCCCAGCGCTTCGACGAACTCGGCGGTGGTGCGGCTGCTGGTGCGGACCTTCTTGCCCTTGATGTCGGCCAGGCTCTTGATTTCGGCGTTGCAGAACAGCACCTGCGCGGGATACGTGGAAATGCCCAGCAGCTTGACGTTGCTGCCTTCGCCATAGAGCTTGGCGTAGACCGGTTCGAACGCGTCGGTGACGGCGCGCGCGGTCTTGACGTCGGGCGCCAGGCCGGCCAGGTCGATCGCTTCGTTGATGGGGTTGTCGCTGGCGAAGTAGGCGAGCGTGGCGGTGCCGAATTCGACCACGCCCTGAGACATCAGGCGCAGCAATTCGGGGCCCTTCAAGCCCATTTCGTTGAAGCCCTTGATGTCGGCCGTGACCTGGCCCTTGGACAGCTCGGGGATGGTCTTGGTCCAGAACGGCTTTTCGTAATCGTTGTAAGCAGTCAGGTTGCTCAGGCCGCCCACGACTTTCAACTGGGTCTTGGGGAGGTCCTGTGCCTGGACGGCGCCGGCCAACAGGCTGGCGGCGACGGCGGCGAAAACTAGCGACTTCTTCATGGACAAAACTCCTGGCTGGCGGGATGGTATGCCGCGCGCCGGATCCCGTTATCCTGGCGGCGCGCGGTGGCAATCAATGAGTCTGGAGATCAGCCGCGCAGCGGCGCGCATCGCGCCTGCGCGGCATGGCTTGCCGCCCGGTTCCGGGAATGGGACATACGCTGGTTCATGCTTTCCCCCCGCTCTAGGCATCCAGGCGATCGTTATTGATGTGGCACCATTGCAGCGTCAGGGGCGCGGAGCGTCCAATCGTATGTTGCGATACGGGGGTATAAATTTTTCTTTGGTCTCGTGCGCCACGCCCCCCGCGTTTCGCGCAAACGACGCAATGGCGGGGCTTAGCGGGCAGCCGGGCGCGCCGCAACGCGGCCGCGTCGCAAGGCCGCCACGGCCGGCGGCGCAGCCCCTGCTGGGGTAAACACCTAGAGCGGAGTCCCGTCCGCGGCCTGCTCGGCCACCTTCTGCGCCATCTGCGCGATAACGCGGACCGCGTGGCTATCCGGCCCCTGCACCCAGGTGGCCGTGAAGCTCAGTTCCGGCAAGGGATCGGCCTCCACCCGCAAGATGCGCAATTCGCCGCGCGCCAGCTCCTTGCCCAGGAACACCGGCGCGATGACGCTGGTGCCGATGGCGTCCTGCGTCATCCGCACCACCATCGACATCGACGCGCTGCCGTACATGCGCGGCGAACTCACGCCGGCGCGCGTCAACATATCGCGCACCACGCGGTAAGGCGCGCTGTTGGAGGGATAGGTGATGATGGGCAGCTTGCCTATCCGCTCCAGCGTCAGCGGCTCCGGCCCCAGGTCCAGCACCGGGCTCGCCACCCAGGCCAGCGGATAGGTGCATAGCGGCAGGTTCTCGACCCGCGCTTCCAGCACCGGTCCCATCAGGAAGGCCAGATCGATCTGCCGCGACATCAGATGCGAGCGCAGCACGTGGGTCGTGTCGACCTCGATTTCCAGCACCAGCGCCGGATAGTTGGAATGGATCAGTTCGATCAGCGTGGGCAGCCAGGTCTGCACGATGGTCTCGGCCACGCCGATGCGCACCGTGCCGCTCATGACGTTTTGCTCGCGCGCGGCTTCGAACATGTCGCGCCGCACCTGCAACATGCGCTCCGCGTGCGACAGCAGTTCATGCCCCTTGGCGGTCAGCTTCACGCCGCGCGCTTCGCGCTCGAACAGGAGCACGCCCAGGTCGGCCTCCAGCGAGGCGATGCGCTGCGATACCGCTGGCTGCGTGGTGTTGAGTTTCTCCGACGCGGCGCGAAAACTGCCCAGCGTGGCCACCCAGAAAAAAGTTTCGATGTTGCGTAGTTCTATCATGAGCCTGTTCCCCCGGCGCGATGAGCGTATCATGGCAGCCGCCCGGTACCTGCAAACCGGCGTTTCAGCCACCAAAGGAGTTTGTCGATGACCCCGGCCGATGACGGTCGCACGCGCCGCGCAGCGCCCGCTTCCAGCGGCCCGATGATGGGGGTGCTGTTGCTGGTGCTGTCGATGTGGACGCTGTCGTGCCTGGATGCCAGCGGCAAGTGGGTGATGAATGCGGGCGTGCCGCTGCTGGTGCTGTCGTGGTTCCGCTATGCCGTGCACCTGGCGCTGGTGCTGGCCCTGGTGCTGCCCGCGCGCGGCCTGGGCGTATTCCGCAGCAAGAAGCCGCGCGAACAGATCCTGCGCGGCGGCTCGATGTTCCTGGCCACGCTGATGTTCTTCACCACGCTGAGCTACATCCCGCAGGCCGAGGCCACCGCCATCAACTTCCTGGCGCCGCTGCTGGTGCTGTCGGCAGCGCCCTGGGTCCTGAAGGAACCCGCCCGCCTGTCTCGATTCGTGGCCGCGGGCATCGCCTTCATCGGCGTGATCATCGTGATCCGGCCGGGCGGCGGCCTGGATCCGGTGGGCACGGTGTTCGGCCTGCTCACGGCCTGTTGCTTCGCCGTGCAGTTCATCGCGACGCGGCGCGTGGCAGGCGACGATCCATTCACCTCGCTGATCTGGAGCGGCGCGGTCGGCACGATATGCCTGACCTTGGCCCTGCCCTTCATCCTGCCGCCCGCCCTGCCCGTCCTCAAGGCGCTGGCGCCGCTGGATTGGGTCGTGCTGATCTCCACCGGCATCACCGGCGGGCTGGGCCATCTGTTCCAGATCGCCGCCTACCGCCGCGCGCCCGCTTCCACCCTGGCGCCCTTTGTCTACCTGCAGATCATCAGCGCCACCTCGGTCGGCTGGCTGGTCTGGGGCCACTTCCCCGACCCGTTGACCTGGCTGGGCATCGCCATCATCTGCGCCAGCGGCATCGGCATCGGTTTGATCGAATGGCGCCGCAGTCGCGCCCAGGCCGCGCCGCTGGCCCGGGCCGACGCACGCTGAGCCGGCAGCGCGCCGGCGCCTCCTCCCGTACAATGCGGGTCGCTTTTTGCGCTTTCGCGCATGGGCGATCCAGGCATTTCCCCGAATCGAGGCTCCCATGATCATCAAGCCCCGCGTGCGCGGTTTCATCTGCGTCACCACCCATCCGGCCGGCTGCGCCGCCAACGTCCGCAACCAGATCGCCTACACCCGCGCCCAGGGGCCGATAGCTGGCGGGCCGAAACGCGTGCTGGTGCTGGGCGCATCGACCGGCTATGGCCTCGCGGCGCGGATCAGCGCGGCCTTCGGCTGCGGCGCGCAGACGCTGGGCGTGTTCTTCGAGCGGCCGGGCGACGCGGCCAAGGCCGGCACGCCGGGCTGGTACAACACGGCGGAATTCCACGAGCAGGCCCATGCCGCCGGCCTTTATGCGAAGAGCATCAACGGCGACGCCTTCTCCGACGAGATCAAGCGCAAGACCATAGACCTCATCAAGCAGGACCTGGGCCAGGTCGACCAGGTGATCTATAGCCTGGCCGCCCCGCGCCGCACGCACCCGAAGACCGGGGAAGTGTTCAATTCGACCCTCAAGCCCATCGGCCAGGCGGTCAACCTGCGCGGCCTGGACACCGACCGCGAAGTAGTCAAGGAATCCGTGCTGGAGCCCGCCACCCAGGCCGAGATCGACGCGACCGTCGCCGTCATGGGCGGCGAAGACTGGCAGATGTGGATCGACGCGCTGCTGGAAGCCGGCGTGCTGGCCGAAGGCGCCAGCACCACGGCGTTCACCTATCTGGGCGAGAAGATCACCCACGACATCTACTGGAACGGTTCCATCGGCGCGGCCAAGAAGGATCTGGACCAGAAGGTGCTGGAGATCCGCGCCAAGCTGGCCGCGCGCGGCGGCGACGCCCGCGTGTCGGTGCTGAAGGCGGTGGTGACACAGGCCAGCTCGGCGATCCCCATGATGCCGCTGTACCTGTCGCTGCTGTTCAAGACCATGAAGGAAGCCGGCACGCACGAAGGCTGCATCGAACAGGTCTACGGCCTGTACCGCGACAGCCTCTGCGGCCAGACGCCCATCCTCGACCAGGACGGCCGCCTGCGCGCCGACTACAAGGAGCTGGATCCCGAGGTGCAGGCCCGCGTGCAGGCGCTGTGGGGCCAGGTCACCAACGACAACATCTACCAGCTGACCGATTTCGCGGGCTACAAGCAGGACTTCCTGCGCCTGTTCGGCTTCGAGATCGAAGGCGTCGACTATGAAGCCGACACCGATCCGGCCGTGGCAATCCGCGGCCTGGCCTAAGCCCCGGCGCTAGCGCGCCATCAACTCCAGCAGGCGGTCCAGGCCGCCTGCGTCGATTGCGACATTGACCTCCTCGCGCACGGCCGGCTTGGCGCGGTAGCCCACCGACAGGCCCGCCGCGCGCATCATCGGCAGGTCGTTGGCGCCGTCGCCCACGGCGATGGCGCGTTCCGGCCCCACACCCAGCGCCGCGCACACTTCCAGCAGCTTGCGGCGCTTTTCCTCGCCGTCGCAGATATCGCCCCACGCTTGCGGCAGCAGCCTGCCGGTCAAGCGGCCGTCAACGATTTCCAGCACGTTGGCGCGCACGTCGTCCAGCCCCAGGCGCACCCGCAGCCGGTCGGTGAAGCAGGTGAAGCCGCCGGTCACAAGCAGGCAGGTCAGGCCCGCGTCCTTGCACGCCGCGATCAGCGTTTGCGCGCCTGGATTGATGCGCACACGCTGCTCATAGACCTCGTCCAGCGCCGCTTCCGGCATCCCCGCCAGCAGCGCCACGCGCTCGCGCAGGCTCTGCTTGTAGTCCTTGATCTCGCCGCGCATGGCGGCTTCCGTCAGCGCCGCCACCTCGGCCTTCTTGCCCATCAGGTCCGCCATTTCGTCCAGCGTCTCGATCGAGATCAGCGTGGAATCCATGTCGAAGGCGATGAGCTTGTAGTCCGCGAGCGCAAGGGGAGGCGCAATGCCGCGCCAAAAGAGGCCGGGTATCGTGGAGCTGGAATGCATGAGGAATCCTTGGTCTATGCGGTATGTGAGGGGTCGCGCCTTTGCTCGCGCAACCACTCGATGAACAATAGCGCCGACGCGGCGGCCGGGCCATCCTGGCGGTATAGCGCGTGGATGCCGGCGTTCGGCAGCTGCGGGCCGTCGAACAGCGGGCGCAAGCGATCGGCGCGGATGTCGTCTTCCAGCAGGCACCAGGGCGCCAAGGCGATGCCGAGGTCGTTCATGGCGGCCTGCATGCACAGGAACTGGTGGTCGAACACCGGCCCCGGCAATTGCGCGGGCACGTCCACCTTGGCCAACGCGAACCAACGCGGCCAGTGGTCCATGCCGCCCGCGATCTTCAGCAGCGGATGCCCCAGGCAATCCGCGGGCGCAGCCAGTCGGTTGCGCTCGATGAAGCGCGGCGACGCCACCGGCACGTGGAAATCGTCCAGGCAGTGCACGCAGGCCAGGTCGGAGTGCGCCATGTAGCCATGGCGGATCAGCACGTCGCTGCCGGTGTCGCCGCCGCGGTCCAGGAACGACCGCCCTTGCGTGGTGAGCTGCACGTCCACGCCCGGATGCCGGGCCTGGAACGCCGACAGGCGCGGAATCAGCCACTTCATGGTCAGGGACGGCGTGGCGCAGACACGCAGCACGCCGCCGTAGGCGGGCGATTTCAGCTTGGCGGTCGCGGCCGCGATGCGCTCCAGGCTGGCCTGGATTTCCGGAAAGTAGGCCTGGGCGCATGGCAGCAGCGCCACGCCGCGCGCCTCGCGCGCGAACAGAGGCTGCCCCACGTACTCTTCGAGTATGCGGATCTGCTGGCTGACCGCGCTGTGCGTGATGCTCAGTTCGTCGGCGGCCGCGGTGAAGCTGCGCAGACGCGCCGCGGCTTCGAACACGCGCAAGGCCTTGAGCGGCGGCAGGCTCTGCCCCGCCATTTCAGTTGCGGTCCGCCCGCGCGCCGGCCTGGCGCCGCGTAGTGCTGCTCTTTCCCACGGTTTCCCTTGTCGTCTATTTTTCATTGGCGCGGCTTGCGCGCGCCTGTGTCATCCAGCCGCATTCTAGGTGATAGCCCGCGCGCCGACCTCTTAGAAAAACTAACGACTACCCTTAAAAAACACCGCTGGTCGGGCGCGCAGCGCGTTTCTATGATGCCGGCAACCTCAGGCAGGAAGCGAAACATGGCATCAATCACCGTAGACGGCATCGTCAAGACTTTCGGCGGGCAGCAAGTGCTGCGCAATCTGTCGCTGCACATCCCCGACGGCGCGTTCTACACGCTGCTGGGACCCAGCGGCTGCGGCAAGACCACGCTGCTGCGCTGCATTGCGGGCTTCTATGCCCCCGACGGCGGCCGCCTGTTGTTTGACCAGGACGACGTGACCCACGTGTCCGCGCACCGCCGCGACATCGGCATGGTGTTCCAGGACTATGCGCTGTTCCCGGACAAGACGGCTTTCGACAATGTGGCTTACGGCCTGCGCGCCCGCGGCGTGGCGCGCGCCGAGATCACGCGGCGCGTCAACGAAGCGCTGGACAAGGTCGGCCTGCTGGCACTGGCCGACCGCTATCCCGCGCAGATGAGCGGCGGGCAGCGCCAGCGCGTGGCGCTGGCGCGCGCGCTGGTGATCCGGCCGCGCGTGCTGTTGATGGACGAGCCGCTGTCCAACCTGGACGCCAAGATGCGCCTGCAGATGCGCGACGTGATCCTGGACCTGGTGCGCGAGGCCGGCATCACCACCGTATTCGTGACGCACGATCAGGAAGAAGCGCTGGCGATGTCCGACCGCATCGCCATCATGGACCGCGGCGACATCGCCCAGCTGGGCACCCCGGAAGAACTCTACGGCACGCCGGTAAACGCCTACGTGGCGGACTTCATCGGTTCGGCCAACGTGATCCCGGTGCCGGCCCGCAACGGCCAGGCCGGCGCCCCCGCCGGCCATGTGCGCTACGAGATCTGCGGGCTGGGCTTTGACGGCGTGCAAGGCAGCGACCAGCTGGACGGCAAAGGCGTGCTCATCGCCCGCCCTGAAGAGCTGGCCTTGATGGCGCCCGCCCCTTACGTGCCCAATACCTTGCCTGGCAAGGTGCTGCGCCGGCAATACCTGGGCTTCAAGACCGCCTACCGCATCGCGCTGGACAACGGCTCCGAGATCCGCGTCGAGCTGCATGCCGGCAACATGGTGGCGCAGTTCCAGCCCGGCGAAGCCGTACAGGTGCTGATTCCCGCCGACAGCCGCGTCGTCAACGCCTGAGGACGCGCCGACCATGAAAATCAAATGGTGGCCCTGGGGCATCCTGACGGCAATCAGCCTGGCTCTGCTGCTGTTCTTCGTGCTCTATCCGCTGGCCGTGCTGTTCAGCAACAGCGTCACCGGGCAGGATGGCGGCTTCACGCTGGAAGGCTTCAAGGCCCTGCTGGCCGACTCTCAATACATCGAGGCCTTCGGCAATACGCTGATCCTGGGCCTGGCGGTCACGGCCTGCACCGTGCTGGTGGGCGTGCCCTTCGCCTACATGGTGGCGCGCTTCGACTTTCCGTTGAAGAACCTGGTGGCGATCCTGCCGGTGCTGACCATCGTGATCCCCGAGATCATCGTGGGCCAGTCCTGGCTGCTGATCCTGGGCAACAACGGCATCCTGACCAACCTGCTGGGCGACGCCGGCATTTCGCTGCCCTCGTTCTACGGCTGGACCGGCATGGTGTTCTCCATGACGCTGGTCTACTACACCTACATCTACCTGGGCGTGCTGGCGGCGCTGCGCGGCTTCGACGGCCAGCTCGAAGAAGCGGGCCTGAGCCTGGGTACGCCGCCGCTCCTGACCAAGCTGCGCGTGCTGGTGCCGGTGCTGCTGCCCGCGGTGCTGGTCAACGCGCTGGTGGTGTTCACGCTGGTGGTGGGCAACTTCGCGCTGGCCATGCTGCTGGGCAGCCGCGTGCCGCTGCTGTCGGTCATGACTTACAACACCTTCGTCAGCGAAATGGGCGGCAGCCCAACGCTGCAGAGCGCGATGTCGGTCGTGTCCATCGCCATCGTCGCCATCGTGCTGTTCTTCCAGAAGCGCGTGGTCGAACGCAAGGTCTACACCATGACGCAGGGACGCGCGCCGGCCGCTACCCGCGTGCGCTCGTGGACCGCCCTGCTCTATACCAGCGGCGTGGGCCTGATCATCTTCATTTCGCTACTGCCGCTGATCGTGGTCTTCATCGCCGCCTTCACCAAGACCAGCGGCCCGGTCATGCAATGGGGCCAATGGTCGTTGGCCAGCATGCAGCGCGCGCTGCATGGCGCGCCGGAGCCCATCCTGAACTCGCTCAAGTTCGCCTCGCTGGCCACGGTGCTGGGCGTGGCCTTCGCGGTGCTGGTCAGCTACCTGACGATCAAGAAGCGCAGCGCGTCCACCCAGGTGCTGGACTACATCGTGGTGCTGCCCCTGACCATTTCGGGCACGGTGCTGGGCATCGCGCTGGTGCAGACCTTCAATACCGGCTGGCTGGTGCTGGCGGGTACGTCGGGGATCATGGTGCTGTGCTACACGGTGCGGCGCCTGCCCTTCGCGGTGCGCAACGCCTCGTCGGTGCTGTTCAACATTCCCGAGTCGATCGAGGAAGCCTCGATCAGCCTGGGCGTGTCGCCGCTCATGACCTTCTTCAAGGTGATCCTGCCCGCCATGAAGGCGTCCATCATCTCGGCTGCCATCCTGATGTGGCTCACCACCATTTCCGAGCTATCGGCTTCCATCGTCGCCTACAGCGGCGGCCTGGAGACCATGCCCATCGCCATCTTCCGCCAGGTCGACGGCGGCAGGCTGGGCATGGCGTCGGCCTACGGCGCGGCGCTGGTCACGGTCATCGTGCTGCCCATCATCGTGTCCGTCAAGGCGTTCCGCATCAAGCTGTTCTCCGGTAAATAACCCACTCGCACAGAGGCTAACCATGCAATTCAAGCACCTACTTCAGTACAGCGTCCTGGCCGCCGCCCTGACCGCCGGCGCCGCCCAGGCCCAGAATGTCGTGCTCTATTCGTCCAACAACACGGAGACGATCGAAACCGCCCTGGACGCGGTGAAGCAGAAGTCGCCGAAATTGAACGTGCAGCCCGTCACCGGCGGCACCGGCACGATGATGAAGCGCATCGAGGCCGAAGCGCAGAATCCGCGCGGCGACCTGTTCTGGAGCGGCGGCTTCGGCACGCTGGGCGCTTACCGCCAGCACCTGCAGCCCTACCGTCCGGCCGACCTGGACAAGATCCCCACCGAATTCCGCGGTCCGGACGATCTGTGGGTGGGCACCAACGTGCACGTCATGGTGATGATGGTCAACGAGCGCCAGCTCAAGGGCCTGCCCGCGCCGGCCACCTGGTCCGACTTGATGCAGCCGCAATGGAAGAACAAGTTCGCCATCACCGACCCGTCCAAGAGCGGTACGGCCTACATGCTGGTGTACGGCCTCTTCAAGCAATTCGGCCAGGAAGGGCTGGACAAGATCGCCGCCAACGCGGTGGTCACCGCATCCTCCGGCACCACCTACAAGGGCGTGGCCGCGGGCGAGTATGCCGTGGGCATGACGCTCGAGTACGCCGCCCAGGAATACGTGGCCGGCGGCCAGAAGGAGATCAAGCTGGTCTACCCGACCGAGGGCAGCTACCTGGCGCCGGAAGGCATGTTCATCATCAAGGGCGCGAAGAACATGGATGCCGCCAAGGCACTGTACGACGGCCTCTTGAGCAAGGAGTCGCAGGAAGCCCAGCTGGTGAAGAACTTCCGCCGCCCGACGCGCACGGACGTGGCCGTGGCCAGCCTGACCACCCTGCCCGACCTGAAGACCATCAAGATCTTCCCGGTCAGTCAGGATGCGGCCGCGAAGGAGTATGAAGCGGTGGTGGCGGCCTGGAACCAGGCCGTAGCCAAGGCGAAATAGATAGGCCCCCACGCCGCGCCCCTTCGGGGCTAGCTGCCCCCCGAGGGGGCTGGCCCACCTTGGGGCGGCCCGGCGGTGGGCCGGCGGCATCAGGCGCCGTTGACCATCCGCCCCGCGGCTAACACCAGCTGACGCCCGCAACGGGCGGCCAGCTGCGGATCGTGGGTCACCAGCACCAGCGTGGTGCCGTGCTCGCGATGCAGGTCGAACATCAGATCGATGACCGTCACGCCGGTGGCAGCGTCCAGACTGCCGGTGGGCTCGTCCGCGAACAGCAGGTCCGGCTGCACCACGAAGGCCCGCGCGAGCGATACGCGCTGCTGCTCGCCGCCCGACAAGGTGCGCGGATAGTGATGCAGGCGCTTGCCCAGCCCCACCCGTTCCAGCATGGCCTGCGCCGCGTCTCGGGCGGATTGCCCGGCCAGTTCCAGCGGCAGCATCACGTTTTCCAGCGCCGTCAGGTTGGGCAGCAGCTGGAATGACTGGAACACGAAACCCACATGATTGGCGCGCAGGCGGGCGCGGCCATCCTCGTCCAGCGAGAACAGGTCCTGCCCGGCCAGGCGCACGCTGCCCGCGCTGGGAACATCCAGGCCCGCCAGCAGTCCCAACAGGGTGGACTTGCCCGACCCCGAACTGCCAGTGATGGCCACGGCGCTGCCCGCCTCGACCGTAAAATCGATACCTTCCAGGATGGAGAGCGTGCCGCCGGCATCGGCCACCTGCTTGCCCAGCCCTTTCACCTCGATCGAATTCTTGTTATCCATGCGCCTATTTTCCCGTCTGCTACTCATGACCGCCATGGCGACCGCCGTCGTGGCGCCCGCCCACGCTCAGACCGCCGCCGCGGCCCAGGGTTCCGCGCCCCGCACGGTGTTGGTCCTGGGCGACAGCCTGTCGGCCGAATACGGCATCAAGCGCGGCACCGGCTGGGTGCCGCTGCTTTCCGCCCGCGTAGCGGAACAATACCCCAAGTACCAGGTCGTCAATGCCAGCATCAGCGGCGACACCACCAGCGGCGGCGTGGCCCGCCTGCCTGCGTTGCTGCGCCAGCACGCGCCGGCCGTGGTGGTGCTGGAGCTGGGTTCGAACGACGCGCTGCGGGGCCTGCCCCTGAACATGACCGAGCAGAACCTGCGCACCATGGCCCAGGCCGCCCGCAAGGCCGACGCGCAGGTCCTGATCGTCGGCATGCAGATCCCGCCGAATTACGGCCGGGACTACACCCAGCGCTTCGCGCAGGTCTTCCCCACGGTCGCCAAAGACGAAAACGCCCGGCTCGTGCCCTTCCTGATGGAAGGTATCGCAACGAACCGGGCGATGTTCCAGGCTGACGGCATCCATCCAAACGAGGATGCCCAACCCTTGCTACTGGACAACGTGTGGCCGACGCTGCGGCCACTGTTGAACTGACGCTGTTGAGCCGAGTCTGGCTGATCAGCCGGCTGCCGGCTGATCGCCGCGGATGACCGCGGCAGCGGCGGGCAGCACCTGCACCTTGTACTCTTCGCGCAGCATGCGCAGCATGGCTTCGTTTTCAGCCTGGCCCCAAGCGCCGGACAACTGCTGCGCCAGGCGCTCCTTGTCGGCCGGATCGACCGTGCCGGCCTCGACCTTTTCCAGGCGCGCCAGCGTGTAGTCCGAACCCGATTGCACACCGGCGTAGGCCGGCAGCGTGGCGGCGGGCAGGCGCATGACGGCGTCCAGCACCGGACGCGGCAGATCCTTGGGATCCTGGCGCGACACGACCACCGGCGCGCCGAAACCTTCCGGCGCGGCCGCGGGGTTGGCGCGGTCGGCGGCCAGCGCGGCTTCGCCCGCCTTCTTGGCGGCTTCGGCCGAACGCTCGTCCAGCAGCTTGGCGCGGATGGTGTCCGAGACCTTGTCCAGCGGCGGCACGTGGGCCGGCTCGACGGCGGCCACGCGCAGGGCCAGCATGGTGTCGGGCGAGAGTTCGATCACGCCGGAGTTCTGCTTTTCACGCAGCACGTCGGGCGAGAACAGCACCTGGCGCACGCGCGGGTTGTCCAGCAGCGCGGCGTCGGGGCCGGCTGCGGCCGAGCCCGGGCCGGCCTTGTCGGCGGGCAGCAGGCCTTCGCGGGTCACGCCGGAAGCGGTGCGCAGCTTCAGGCCGACGGTGTCGGCGGCGGGCTGCAGGCTGTCGCGCTGGTCATAGACCTGCTTGTTCAGCTGGCTGGCCATTTCCGAGAAACGCACGGCGGCGAGCTGCTTGCGGACTTCGGCGGTGATCTGGTCCTTGACCTCGGCCAGCGGCTTGATGGCGGCGGGCTGGATTTCGGTGACCTTGACCACGTGCAGGCCGGACGGGGTTTCGATCACGCCAGACACCTGGTCCTTGGCTTGGCCGAAAATTGCCTTTTCCAGCGGACCGGTCAGCATGCCGGGCGCGAGCCAGCCCAGGTCGCCGCCATTGGAAGCCGAGCCCGCGTCCTGCGAGTTCTTGCGCGCGAGTTCGGCGAACTGCGCCGGATCGGCGGCGGCCTGCTTGGCGAGGTCTTCGGCCTTGGCACGGGCAGCCTTGCGGGCGTCTTCGGACGCGCCGGGAGCCAGGTTGATCATGATGTGGCTGGCGCGGCGGCGTTCAGGCTGGCCGAAGCGGTTCTTGTTCTGCTCGTAGTAGGACGCGAGATCCTCGTCCTTGACCTGCACGCCTTGCGTGGCGGCGGCCTCGTCCAGCACCAGGTACTGGACCTGGACCTGTTCGGGAATCTGCAGCTGCTGCTTGTTGGCGTCGTACCAGGCCTGGATATCGGCCGGGCTGACGGTGACTTGCGAGCGGTAGTCGGCGGCGGCGAAGCGGCGCAGTTGCACCGTGCGCTGCTGCGTCAACGCCGTTTCCAGCGCAGCCACGACCTCGCCGGGCGCGCGGGCCGACTGGCCAACGGGCTCCAGCACGCGCGCGACCGCCAGGTCACGGCGCAGGCCGGCTTCGAACGAGGTCGGCGACATGCCTTGCGCAGCTAGCACCTGGCGATAGCGCTCGGGCGAGAAGCGGCCGTTGTCCTGGACTTCCGGAATCGCGGCAATGGTGTTGCGCAGCGTTTCGTCGGACACCGAGAAACGGTTGTCGACCGCGACGTTGGCCAGCAGACGCTGATTGATCAGCTGGTTGAGCAGGCCTTCGCGCAGTGCCGGCGTGTCGATGACGGCCGGATCGAACTGGGCGCCCAGGCGCTGGCGGAACTGCTCCAGCTGGTTGCGGTGCGCTTGATCGAACTCGGCCCGCGACACGGGCTGGCCATTGACCGTGGCCAATTCAGGCTCGGCGCGCATGAAGCTGTCATAGCCTTGAATACCGACCAGGAAGAAGGACGGCACAATCAGAAGCAGCAGGATGAACTGCATCCAGCGCCGATGGCTGCGAATAAATTCGAACATGGAATCCCTGTTGCCGCACCCCAGGCGCACGCCCGAAGCCGCAAGAAAACGCATAAAAAAAGGCGAACCAGATTCGCCCTGTTCCCATACCGGTCAATACCGGATCAGCGGGCGGATTTTACCATTTCTCATTCGCCGCGCAGCCTAGGGATCTTTCGAATGCCATCCGTGGCTGCCCTCCGGGTTCGGCGGCACGAAACCGGGGACCGAGTCAACCCGGGGAAGCACCATTTCCAGCCCCTTGCGTCCCTCGTATCGTGGCCTGTCAGGGTAAGCCCGCATTACCGCTGACGCCGCGTCCCCAAAGGATGTGGCCCCTTCCACGCACGCTCAGAGGTACACACTGATGCCGTACACATCTCCCCGCCTGCAACTCCTGCGCACCTGCATCGCCCTGGCCTTCGTCGGCGCCGCCCCCGCCGCGCTGGCCGCGCCCGTCGCCGCTGTCCACGAAGCCGCCCAAGCCCAGCAGCAAGGCATGCTGGACACCATGCGCGACCTGGTCGGCATCGAGTCGGGCAGCAAGGACGTCGAAGGCGTTGAGCGCATCGCCGTCCTGATCCGCGACCGGCTCAAGGCGCTGGGCGGGACCGTCGAGATCATCCAGCCCGCCGACGTGTTTCGCCTGGACGACACGCCGGAAAAGGTCGGCCCCATGGTCCATGCGGAATTTAAGGGCAAAGGCCAGAAGAAGATCATGCTGATCGCCCACATGGACACCGTCTACCGCAACGGCATGCTCAAGGACCAGCCCTTCCGCATCGACGGCGACAAGGCCTACGGCCTGGGCATCGCCGACGACAAGCATGGCGTGGCCGCCATCATCCATACCCTGACCCTGCTGCAGAAGCTGGGCTTCGAGGACTACGGCACCATTACCGTGCTGATCAACGGCGACGAGGAAATCAGCTCGCCCGGCGCGCGCAGCACCATCACCCGCCTGGGCGCCGACCAGGACGCGGTGTTCTCGTTCGAAGGCGGCGGCGCGGAAGCGCGCCTGACGCTGGCCACCAGCGGCATCGGCGCGGCCTACCTGACCGTACAGGGCAAGACCTCGCATGCCGGCGCGCGCCCCGAAGGCGGCGTCAACGCCCTGTATGAATTGGCCCATCAGCTGCTGCAGCTGGACAAGCTGTCCAAGCCCGAGGAAGGCTTGAAGCTGAACTGGACCGTGGCCCAGGCCGGCACCAACCGCAACGTCATTCCGGGCCAGGCCACCGCCCAGGCCGACGCCCGCGCGCTGCGCGTCTCCGACTTCGACGCGCTGTCGCGCACGTTGGAAGAACGCGCACAGAAGAAGCTGCTGCCCGAATCCAAGGTCAGCGTGAAATTCGAGGTGCGCCGTCCGCCCCTGGAAGCCACGCCCGCCTCGCGCGCCCTGGCCCAGCACGGCGTGCAGATCTATAAGGAAATGGACCTGCCCATGAAGGTCGTGGACCGCGCCAGCGGCGGCGGCACCGACGCCGCCTTTGCAGCGCTGAAGGCGCGCGGCCCGGTGATCGAAGGCATGGGCCTGAGCGGCTTCGGCGCGCATTCCAACGACGCCGAGTACATCCAGATCAACAGCATCGTGCCGCGCCTGTACCTGGCGGCGCGGATGATCATGGACGTGTCGCAGGACAAGGCGCCCATGAAATAGGCCTATGGACCCGCCGCGGCGTTCTCGCGCGCCGCGGCATGGCCGAAACCGGCGTGCAGAAGGAGTATCCTTGCAACCCTGACCAAAAGAACCCGAAGCAACACCCAAATGAGCGCAAAACTCCCCTCCTGGCCCTACTCCCGTTACATCGCGCACCGCGGCGGCGGCCGTCTGGCCCCGGAGAACACCCTGGCCGCCATGCGCGTGGGCGCCGAGCACGGCTTCACGATGTTCGAATACGACGTCAAGCTAAGCAGCGACAACGTGCTGGTGCTGATGCACGACGACGACGTCGACCGCACCTCCAACGGCCGGGGCCCCGCTGCCGCCAAGACCTACGCCGAGCTTGCCCAGCTGGATTTCGGCAGCTGGCATTCAGCCGCCTACGCTGGCGAGCCGCTGCCCACCTTCGCCGCCGTCGCCCGCTACACGGTGGCCAACGGCATCGCCAGCAATGTCGAGATCAAGCCCTGCCCGGGCCGCGAAGCCGAGACCGGCCGCGCCGTGACGCTGGCTGCGCGCCAGCTGTGGCAAGGCGCGGCCGAACCGCCGCTCCTGTCCTCGTTCGCGGAAGAAGCGCTGCAGGCCGCCCTGGAGACCGCGCCCGAATTGCCGCGCGCGCTGCTGGTGGAGAAGGTGCCCGCCGACTGGCGCGAACGCCTGGCCAAGTACGAGTGCGTGGCCCTGAACATCAATCAGAAGGACGCCACCCCTGAGCTGATCGATGCCGTGCATGCCGCCGGCTACCGTATCGCCGCCTGGACCGTCAACGACCCGGAGCGCGCCCGCCTGCTGCTCGACTGGGGCATCGACGGCATTTTCACCGACGAGCTGGCCGCGATCCGGCCCGCCGCCTGAGGCAGAACGCCCGTGTTCAGTTACCGCCACGCCTTTCACGCCGGCAACCACGCCGACGTGCTCAAGCACGCCATCCTGATCCACACCCTGGATTACTTCAATAAAAAGGACGCGCCCTACTGGGTCATCGATACCCACGCCGGCGCCGGGCTCTACAGCCTGGATAGCGATTGGGCCGCCAAGACCTCCGAGTTCGCCGACGGCATCGGCCGCCTCTGGGAAGCCGAAGACCTGCCTCCCATCCTGGCCGAGTACGTCGCCCGGATCCGCGGCTACAACACCAACGGCCGCCTCAGGCGCTATCCCGGCTCGCCCTGGCTGGCGCTGGACGCAATGCGTCCGTCCGACCGCCTGCGCCTGTTCGAGATGCACCCGACCGAGATCGACACGCTGGTCGGCAACCTGGAACACCAGGGGCGCGCCGCGCAGCGCCAGACCACGATCTACGGCGACGACGGTTTCGAAGGCGTCAAGGCGCTGCTGCCGCCGCCCACGCGCCGCGGCATGGTGCTGATCGATCCTTCGTACGAAGACAAGAACGACTACCGCCGCACGTTCGTCACCATCAAGGAATGCATCAAGCGCTTCGCCACCGGCACCTATGCCGTCTGGTACCCGCTGGTGCAACGCCGTGAAGCTGGCGAAATGGCCCGCCACCTGGAAAACCTCAAGGTCAAGAGCTGGCTGCATGCGACGCTGACCGTCAAGAAGGCGACCATCGACGGCTACGGCCTGCATGGCAGCGGCATGTTCCTGATCAATCCGCCCTGGACGCTGCACGACGCATTGAAGCAGGCCATGCCGTATCTGGCCCGCACGCTGGGGCAGGACGAGCGGGCTGGATTCACGCTGCAGTTCCGCGAGAATCCGTTCCCGGTGCCGAAGAAGCAGTCGGACGACTGATCCGGCGCACAAGCAAAAAGGCCACGACGTTTCGTGGCCTTTTTGTTGGGGTCGCGCAGGATGCCTCGGGCGTTCAGGCCGTCTCGCTCTGCGGCTCTTCGCGCTGCAGCGCTTCCTGCGCTCGGGCCAGCTTGGCCGCCGCATCGCGCAGCGCGGTGCGCAGGCCTTCCTCGATCACGGGATGATAGAACGGCATTTCCAGCATGCGCGCCACGGTCAGCTCCTGCTGCACGGCCCAGGCCAGCAGGTGGCCGATGTGCTCGGCGCTGGGACCGACCATTTCGGCGCCCAGGAAGCGACCCGTTTCGATGTCCGCATAGACGCGCAGCATGCCGCGGTTCTTCAGCATGACGCGCGAGCGGCCCTGGTCGCTGAAGTCCACTTCGCCGATCACGAAGGTGCCCGGCACCAGCCGTGCGTGGCCCTGCCCGGCCATGGCGATCTGCGGGTCCGAGAACACCACCGCCAGCGGCGCGCGGCGCAGGCCCTTGCGCACTTCGGGGTAGCGGGCCGCGTTTTCGCCGGCGATGCGGCCTTCGTCGGCGGCTTCGTGCAGCAGCGGCGCGTCGGCGTTGGCGTCGCCCGCGATGAAGATGGGCGCATTGCCCGCCTGCATGGTTTCGCGGTCGAATACCGGCACGCCATGCTTATCCAGTTGCAGCGAGGTGTTTTCCAGGCCCAGTCCGTCGACGTTGGCGCGGCGGCCGGTAGCCACCAGCGCGTAGTCGAAGCGTTCGGTGCGTTCGGTATTGTCCAGCGCCACGTAGCGCACTTCCACTTCGTCGCCGACCCGGGTCGTTTCCAGCACGCGGGCGTCCGGATCCAGATAGAACTCGCGCTGGAAGATCTTGCGCGCCGTATTGCGCACCTGCGGATCGCTGATGCCGGCCAGGCTGCCGCTGACGCCGAACACGCGCACCTCCACGCCCAGGCGCGCCAGCGCCTGGCCCAGCTCCAGACCGATCACGCCGGGACCGAATACGGCGACGCGGCCTGGCAGATCATCCCAGGCGAACACGTCGTCGTTCAGCACCAGCCGGTCGCCCAGCGCACGGAACGGCGGCGGCACCGAGGGCCGCGACCCGGTGGCGATCACCACGCGGGATGCATGCACCTCGGTATGCTCGTCCACCTGCAGCACCGTGTCCGCCACGAAGCGCGCATAGCCGCGCAGCTTGTCTTCGGCGGGAATGCTCTCCACGCCTTCCAGCACAAAGCCGACAAAGCGGTCGCGCTCGCGCTTGACGCGGTCCATCACTTCGGCGCCATCGACCGTAATCTCGCCGCCCACGTGCACGCCGAACGGATCGGTGTGAGCCGCGTTGTGGGCCGCTTCGGCGGCAGCGATCAGCAGCTTGGACGGCATGCAGCCGACGCGGGCGCAGGTCGTGCCGTACGGGCCGCCTTCGATCAGCAGCGCGCGCAGCCCCGCGGCGCGGGCGGCGCGGTAGGCGGCCAGGCCGGCCGTGCCGGCGCCGATGACGGCAATATCGGTATGCAGAGTTTTCATGACTGGGTATCCCCCGATGTGGCGTGGAGCAGGAATTCAAAGGCTGGTTCCGCCTTTTTTCGCACCCTCTGGACGTGGGCAGTCCCGCAGCGCCCGAGGGGCCGCGCGCAAAGGTGCGTAAAAAGGGAAACTTGTGACGGGAGCAGCAGGCGGCGGACCGCCTCTGCGCCCTGCCCGGCCCCAGGGCAGACCCGGGGCCGGTGGCGTTGCAGACGCTTAGGCGAAGTGCGCCTTCAGGTCTTCCAGGCCGCCGATCAGCGCGCCGTTGATGAACACCTGCGGGGCGGTGCCCTTGCCCGAGACGGCGCCGATCACGCGGCCACGGACCTTGTTTTCCAGCGGGATCTCGATCGGGGCGTAACCCTTGGCATCCAGCAGCGCCTTGGCTTCCACGCAGAACGGGCAGCCCGGCTTGGAGAACACGACCACCTGGTCGGGCTTCTTGGCCGACGGGGCGAAGTGCGCCAGCATGGTGTCGGCGTCCGACACTTCAAACGGGTCGCCTTCCTTTTCCGGCTCGATGAACATCTTCTGGACCACGCCGTCCTTGACCAGCATGGAGTAGCGCCAGCTGCGCTTGCCGAAGCCCAGGTCGCTCTTGTCGACCAGCATGCCCATGCCTTCGGTGAACTCGCCGTTGCCGTCGGGCAGCAGCGTGATGTTGGCCGATTCCTGATCCTTGGCCCATTCGTTCATGACGAAGGTGTCGTTGACCGACACGCAGACGATGCTGTCCACGCCGGCGGCGAAGAAGGCGGGAGCCAGCTCGTTGTAGCGCGGCAGGTGGGTCGACGAGCAGGTCGGCGTGAAGGCGCCGGGCAGGGAAAAGACCACGACGGTCTTGTTCTTGAACAGGTCGTCGGACGTGACCTTCTTCCAGGTGTTGTCCTCACGGACCGGGAACGTTACGTTCGGAACACGTTGGCCTTCGCGGTTTTGCAGCATTCAAATCTCTCCTTGGGGTAGCGGGGTTGTTTGATTAACCACCATGGAAAGAATGATAAATCCTTGCTATCAATTATTCAAATTTAATAAATTCAATGAATCAATAGATTTTGGCAATGAACAAATAGCTAGCGCGAGGTCGAACCTATCATAGCCCGGCCTCGCGCCTGGAGGCATTACACCGGCAGCGGCTGGTAGCCGGCGTCGCGGATCGCGTCCTCGATCTTGCCGGCGTCATCGGCCCCGGTCACGGTCACGCGGTGGGTGGGCAAATCGATTGTGACAGTCGCGCCCGGCGCCGCCTGGTTCACCGCCGCCGTGATGGTCTTGGCGCAATGGCCGCAGGTCATGTCAGCCACTTGGAACTCGATGCTCATAGTTATCTCCATAGGATTCAAGGGTGATGGACTGCGTTTCGTCCACCATGGAAAACAGCTTAAACCTTCCTATGATGGCAAGGTCAAGCGTAGAATCGCACTCAGGCCACACAGGAGCAGAGCAATGAATATCGGAGAGGCATCCAAGAGTTCGGGCATTTCCGCCAAGATGATCCGTTACTACGAAAGCATCGGCCTGATCAGCCCTGCCGGACGCACGGATTCCGGCTACCGCGTGTACAGCGAACACGATCTGCATACGCTGCACTTCGTGCGCCGCGCGCGCGACCTGGGTTTCTCGGTGGAACAGATGAACGAGCTGCTGGCGCTGTGGAAGGACCGCAGCCGCGCCAGCGCCGACGTCAAGCGCATCGCGCTGGAACACGTGCAGGAACTGGAGCGCAAGGCCGAGGCGCTGCGCGACATGGCGGCGACCCTGAAGCATCTGGCCGAGCACTGCCAGGGCAATGATCGGCCGGACTGCCCGATACTGGAAGGCCTGGGCTGCAAGCACTGAAGCGGCCCAGGCCTCGCGGCCATCAGTCCTGGGCTTCGGCCGCGACCTTGGCGTGATAGGCGTCGGTGGCCGCCTGCTTGGCGGCCGCCTTCTCGGCGGCGGCCGCGGCCTTGGCCTCTTCCGCGGCGGCCGCTTCCGCCGCCGCCTGGATGGCGCGCTGGCGGGCCCGTTCCCGCACGACCTGGATGCCCTCGGCGTCCAGCGATTCGAACACCGCGATGGACTCCACATGGCCCGTGTGCGGGAACATGTTGATCACGCCCGCGCTCTTCAACACGTAGCCGCCTTCATGCACCATGATGGCCGCGTCGCGCGCCAGCGTGGCCGGGTTACAGGACACGTAGACGATGCGCACGGGGCGTTCGTGCGCCTCCAGCTGCGACAGGGCCTGCGCCACGGCATGCGCGCCTTCGCGCGGCGGATCGATCAGCATGCGGTCGAAATAGCCCAGGCCGCGCAGCCATTCCACGTCCACCTCGAACAGGTTCAGGGTGGCGAAGCTGGTGCGATCGCCCAGGCCATGGCGCGATGCCGCGTCGAAAGCGCGGTCGGTCAGCGCCTTGCTGCCTTCCACGCCCACGGCTTCCCTGCCCTGCGTCGCCAGCGGCAGCGTGAAGTTGCCCAGCCCGCAGAACAGATCCGCCACGCGGTCGGTCGGCTGCACTTCAAGCAGCTTCAGGGCGCGCGACACCATGGCGCGGTTGATGGCGTGGTTGACCTGAGTGAAATCGGTGGGCCGGTACGGCATGCGCAGGCCGAATTCCGGCATGGTGTAGGCCAGCGTGTCGCCGTGCTCGCGCTCCAGCGGGTGCACGGTTTCCGGACCCTTGGACTGCAGCCACCATTGCACGTTGTGCTTGGCGGCGAAGGCGCGCAGGATGGCGATGTCGCCGTCGGTCAACGGCAGCAAATGGCGCAGGACCAGCGCGGTCACGCCCTCGCCCAGCGACACTTCGATCTGCGGCATGCGGTCCGGCGCGGACATGGAACCGATCATTTCGCGCAGGGGGATCAGCAGGTCGCTCACGTGGCGCGGCAGCACATGGCATTCGCGCATGTCGGCCACGTAGCTGCTCTTGCGCTCATGGAAGCCGACCAGCACGCCGCCCTTCTTGGGCACCACGCGCACCGACAGGCGGGCGCGGTAACGGTAGCCCCAGGTCGGGCCTTGCAGCGGCGCCAGGATGCGCGCCGGACGCAATTTGCCGACGTGCCAGAATGTATCTTCCAGCGAACGCTGCTTGATCGCCACCTGCGTGCTGGGCTCCAGATGCTGCATGGCGCAGCCGCCACAGACGCCGAAATGCGGGCAACGCGGCGTCACCCGCTGCGACGAGGGCCGCAGCACCTCGTCCACGCGCGCGATCTCGTAGGACGGCTTGCGGCGCAGCGTAACCGTGGTGACCCGTTCGCCCGGCAAGGCGCCTTCCACGAAGACGACTTTCCCGTCGCGGCGGGCGATACCCCTGGCTTCCAGGTCCAGGGATTCAATACTCAAAACGTCAGACATCTCACGCAGTCCAGAAGAATTACACGCAACCGGCTATTGTAAAAGGACTGCGGCCATTCCTGGAAATGGCCATGCGGGGCCGGAACGGCCTTCCGATGAAAAAAGGGCTTGCCGCGGACGGCGGACACCGCCAATCCTTGGCAAGCCCGAAAGCCGGCGCCGCCAGGCGCCGCCACGGATATCGGTCAGAAGGAACGCGCCACCGAGAAAACCGCGCCCAGGCGGCCCGAGGGATGGCCGTACTTGGTCGGCAGCCAGTTGTCCTTGGTCGCGCCCACCGCGGCCAGGCCCAGGATCCAGCCCTTCAGGTCCTTGGTCACGCCGAGCTTGTAGTCGACGTAATGGCCGATGGAGTCGCCGTCCATATTGGTCTGGTTCTTGAGCTTCTGGTAGCCCAGGTGGCCGACCAGGCCCCAACCGTCGCCCAGATCGAAATTGGCCGTGCCGTCCAGGTACCAGGTGCCCTTGCTGTCCGGCGTGCTGAAGAAGTCGCTGGGCGTGTAGGAGTACTTGAGGCTGTAGTTGCCGTAGGACGCGCCCAGATAGAGGTCGGTGTTGTTGTAGTTTCCGCCCTTCGGCGAGCTGGAACCGGGGTAGTAGTAATGCAGCACGCCCGCGTCCAGCGTGAAGCCGCCGCCCACGTCGCCCTTCCAGCCGCCATAGAAATCCATTTCCAGGTTGCCGTCGGTGAAGACGAAATCGGACACGTTCGAGTTCCAGTTGCCCAGATAGAAGCCGGAACTGTGGGTCAGGTCGAAGCCCAGCTGCACGGCAGGCCGGAAGTCGGTCTGCGAGTAGCCGCGGAAACGGTAGTCGCTGACGATGGCGGCGTTGCCGCTGAGCGAGAATCCGCCGCCCAGATCGGTGGGTTCGGCCTGCGCCGTCGCGGCGAAACAAGCGGCGAGCGCAAAGGGCACGGCTAGCAACGTCTTCTTCATGGTGCGGAGTCCTGATCGGATTTGTCGAGTGGGCGGATGGCCGAGGCGCATCCCAAGGACCGGCGGTGCAGCGTTTGAAACCGGTTCCTACTCCACAAAGCAATGTCCGTGCCAGGTCTGGCGCAGGCCGATACGGCGGCGCATGCGTCGCTGGCGGCACCCGCCCCGCACCAGAACAGTGCGGACGCGAGCGCCGGCGCACGCCCCTATGCGTCAAAACGGGGAACCCGCTCCGGATCGGCTCGCATGGCGGGCCGCCGCTAGCCACCATCCGGGACGCCAAATGAAAAAACCCCGGCACGCGGTCGCGTGTCCGGGGTTGCTGGCGTGGGCCGGCCAGGACGGCCGGCCACACGGCTTAGTTGGCGGCAGGCTTGGCCGGCGCGGCGGCGGCAGGCGCTTCAGCCTTGCCCTTGCCGTGGCGTCCTTCCATGCGGGCATGGCGCTCCTGCATGCGATCCTGGCGTTCCTTGACGAACTTGGTCACCTGGCCTCGCTGGGTGTCATTCAGGCTGTCCCAGACCGCAAGCCATTGGTCGCGCACCTGCTTGGCCTGGGGACCGAAGGCATCACGCGATTTTTCGGACTGCTCGACCAGCGCGCGGGGATCCAGCTTGCCGCTGTCCAGCTGCGCCTTCAGCAGGTCGTGGCGCTTGTCGCCAGAGGCGCGCATGGCTTCGTGCAGGCTGCGTTGGCCGTCCTGCGCGGTCTTGAACAAGGCCTGCTGCTTGTCGTCCAGCTTCAGCTCGGCGACCTGGGCCTTGGTCACGGGACCCAGGCCGGGAATGAAGAGGCCGTCGCGCATGCCTTTGTGGAAGCCGCCGCGCTGGCCATCGTGCATGGCGGCGGGACCGCCGTCAGCGGGAGGAGGAGGCGCAGCCATGACGGAGCCGGCCACCAGGCCGCCCGTCGCGGCGACAAATGCAAGAGCGGCCAAATTGGAGCGGATAGCGAATCGGGACATGTAGGTCTCCTGAAAGTGAAGAAAGCGAGGCCATTGTGCGATTGGCCCGGTTTCATCCAGGTTTCGCTGGCGCAAGCAATGTTTCAGTCGATTGCGCAGGCGCCAGACGCAAGAACGGGGCCGCACGGGCCCCGTTCGATCCTGTCCGCCGGGAGGACGGATCCTCCGGCCAAGACACCGCTCAGTTGGCGTCCCAGGCCGCCATGTATTCCTTCCAGTGCGGCGCATCGCTGGCGCTGAGGGTGTCCCGCACCAAGGCGATTTCCGTTTCGTACGAAGTGCGGTCGAGCTCGCCGCGCAGGAAGCGGAAACGGCAATACACCAGCCAGGTGTTGACCACGTCGGTTTCGCAATAGGCCCGCACCTCGTCGGCGCGGCCCTGGCTCCAGGCTTCCCACACCTTGCTGCCGTCCATGCCCAGCTTGCCCGGAAAACCGCAGAGCTTGGCGAGTTCGTCCAGCGGCGCGTTGGCGCGGCCGTTGTACTTGGCCAGCAGGTCCATCAGGTCCAGGTGCCGGGAGTGATAGCGCGAGATGTAGTTGTTGAACTTGAAGTCGCGGTCTTCCTCGCCCATGTCCCAGTAACGCGGCGCGGGTACGCCCTGGATCAGGCTGCGGTAATGCAGCACCGGCAGGTCGAAGCCCGAACCGTTCCAGCTCACAAGCTTGGGCGTGTAGCGCTCGATGGTCTTGAAGAAACCCGCCAGCAAGGCTGCCTCGGGATCGTCGGGCTGGCCCAGGGTCTTGACGCGAAAGCCCTGGTCGTCGCGGAACACGCAGCCCACCACCGCCACCTTGTGCAGATGCAGCGGCAGGAAATCATGGCCCACGGCCTCGCGGCGCGCGGTCAGGGCGCGTTCGACCACTTCCTGGTCGGGAACGTCAGCCCCCCAGCCGTTGAGCTTGCGCAGCCCCTCGGCGTCGGGGATGGTTTCCAGGTCGAAGACGAGAGTCGGCGTCATCGCGCGGGCAGATACTGCATGGGATCCACCGGCTGGCCTTGGCGGCGGATTTCGAAGTGCAGGCGCGGCGAGGTGGTATCGCTTTGGCCGAGTTCGGCGATCTTGGCGCCGCGCTTGACGTTCTGGCCGGTCTTCACCAGCACCGCGCGGTTGTGCGCGTAGGCGGTGATGAAACCGTTCTGGTGCTCGACGATGATCAGGTTGCCCAGGCCGCGCACACCGTTGCCGCTGTACTTGACCAGGCCGTCCGCGGCGGCGGTGACCGGATCGCCCAGCGCGCCGGCGATGTCGATGCCCTTGCTGCTGTTGTTGAAGCCCTGCACGATCTGGCCGCTGGCAGGCCAGGCCCAATTGATGACGGCCGCGTCGGCCGCGCGCGTGGCGGGCTTGGTTTCGACCGGCGCCGTGGGTGGCGGCGTGGTGGTTTCAGTGGTGGGCGGCGGCAGGGTTTCCGGCTGGTCCAGCGGACGCGGCTGCGGCTTGGTGCCCGCGACCGGCGCGGTCTGCGCCCCGCCGCTGGCGCTGCCGGACATCTTCAGGACCTGGCCGACCGAGATCTGGTTGGGATCGCTGAGGTTGTTCCAACGCTTGACGTTCTCGACATCCACATTGTTGGCGCGGGCGATCTTGTAGAGCGTGTCGCCCGGTTTCACCACATAGGTGCCGCCGGTCTGGGTGGCCGGCGCGGGTTGCCCGCCGGTCATGTCGACCACCGGAGCGCGAGTACCTTTGGAAGCGCAGCCAGCCAGGATGGACAGGCTGAGAGCCCCCGCGATGAAGAGCGGGCGGCGCAGGCGCGTCATGGACGCGCCCAGGGTGATATCGGTCAGTTGCAACTGCCCGTTGAGCATACGTTTCTCCTGTTTGCTCAAGATTGTATTCCGGCCCGTAGCGGCACAAAGCGCACGGCCTCTAATTCAGTGCGTTTCCAGCTGGCCGCGCCTGTGCGTTCGATAAGAACCAGGCGCTGGTTGGCGCCCCCTTCCGGAGCGATCAGGCGGCCACCCGGCGCGAGCTGCGAGAGCAGCGCCTGCGGGATGGCAAGGCCAGCGGCAGCCACAACGATAGCATCGAACGGCGCCACGCCGGGCAGACCCAGCATGCCGTCGCCGTAGATCAAGCGGATCCTGGTGGTGAGCCGCAAGGCGCGCAGATGTTCGCGCGCAAGTTCATACAGTCCGCGGATGCGTTCGATGGAGTGAACCTCGCGCACGAACTGCGCGAGTACCGCCGCCTGGTAGCCGCAACCCGCGCCGACTTCCAGCACGCGGGTGGGCGTGCGGTCGTCGCAGGCGGCGGCGATCATGCGCGCCACCACCCAGGGCTGGGAGATGGTTTGCGAATGGCCGATGGGCAGCGCGGCGTCTTCGTAAGCGCGGCTGGCCAGCGCCTCGTCGACGAACAGATGACGCGGCACCGCGCCCATGGCGTTGAGCACGCGTTCGTCGGTGATGCCCTGCGCGCGCAGGCGCTCGACCATGGCCTGGCGCAGGCGGTCCGAGTTCAGGCCCAGATTGCTGCCCGATGCGGGCGTGGGCGCCTGGGTCTGGCGTTGCAGCGTGGCTGCAGAAATGCGGGTGTTGCTGTTGGCGGGCGTGACGCCGGGACTGAGCCGGCCCGAGTCGTAGCGCACCGGACCGGTACGCCCGGGCACGGGCTGGGTCACGTCCGGCTGGCTTACGCGTTTACGCATAGCGGCTCCGCCCAGGTCCGGATCTCGTCGAGCTGGCTGTGCTGGGTCAGGTCCAGGCGCAGCGGCGTGACCGACACCGTGCCCTGCTCGACGGCATGAAAGTCCGTACCCGGCGTGGCGTCGGCAGCCAGGCCCACGGGTCCGATCCAATAGACGGTATCGCCATATGGCGTGGTGGTGCGCACCACCGGCTGCGAAGGATGGCGCTTGCCCAGGCGCGTGACCGCGAAGCCGTGCATGTCTTCGAAGCGGCGGCTGGGGATATTGACGTTCAGCAGCACCGGCGCGGCCAGCGGCTGGGCCAGGTGGCGCTCGACCACCAGGCGCGCGGCGCGCGCGGCGGAATCGATGTGCGCCCAGCCCTTCTCGGCCAGCGAGAACGCGATGGCCGGGATGCCGAACAGATAGCCTTCGCTGGCGGCCGCCACGGTGCCCGAATACAGGGTGTCGTCGCCCATGTTGGCGCCGTTGTTGATGCCGGACACGACCAGGTCGGGCCGGGTATCCATCAGGCCGGTGAGCGCCACGTGCACGCAGTCGGACGGGGTGCCGTTGACGGCGATGAAGCCGTTGGAGGCGGTGCGCACCGACAGAGGCCGGTTCAGCGTCAGCGAGTTGGACGCGCCGCTATGGTTGGTCTCGGGCGCGACAACGGTGAGATCGCCCAGGCCTTGCAGCGCGTCAACCAGCGCCTCGAGCCCAGGGGCCGAATAACCATCATCGTTCGAAACCAGAATTCGCATTGTGCATCCGAAAGAAAATAAAACGCGGGTGAACGCGTCGGATTGTACCGTCCGCGGCCGGCATCCGTGCGATCGGCTGGCAGACGGGGGCCGCCGCCCCGCTCGATAACCCGTAGCCGGACCCGGCCCCGGGCGCGGTAGAATCCGCAGCCATTACGGCAACAACACAACAACAACGGACCCTCTCTCCATGGCGATAAACGACCCCTCCCTGGTCTTCAGCGCTGCGCTCATCCTGCTGGCCTACCTGATCGGCTCCGTGCCGTTCGCGGTGGTCGTCAGCAAGCTCATGGGCCTGCAAGACCCCCGCAGCTACGGCTCCAAGAACCCGGGCGCCACCAACGTGCTGCGCACCGGGAACAAGACCGCCGCCGCGCTGACGCTGCTGGGCGACGCCGCCAAGGGATGGTTCGCAATCTGGCTGGCCGAAAAGCTGGCTCCCGGGATCTCCCCCGTCGCGCTGGCGCTGGTGGCGCTGGCCGCCTTCCTGGGCCATCTGTACCCGATATTCCTGCGCTTCAAGGGCGGCAAGGGCGTGGCCACCGCGCTGGGTGTGCTGGTGGCGATCCAGCCCTGGCTGGCGGTCGCCACGGCGGCCACCTGGCTCATCGTCGCGGTATTCTTCCGCTATTCGTCCCTGGCTTCGCTGGTGGCGGCCTTCTTCGCCCCTGTCTACTACGTGTTCGGCTCCGGCCTGGCCTGGTATGCGCAGCCGTCCATGGGCGTGGCGCTGGCGGCCATCGGCGTGCTGTTGTTCTACCGCCACCGCGCCAATATCACGCGCCTGGTCCAGGGCACGGAAAGCCGCATCGGCGGCGGCAAGAAGAAATAAGCGCGAAACGAATGCGCTTCGGGGCGGCCGGCAAGGCCGCCCTTTTCATTTTCAGGCGATGTCGGCCAGGTCCCAGCGCGGCTTCACAGTGAAGCTGTGCGCGTCCGGATCCAGGGTCGCCAGGCCCGCCTTGACCCGCTCGGCGGCCGCAAAGGCGATCATGGCGCCGTTATCGGTGCACAGCTCCAGGGGCGGGAAATAGGCGCGCGCCTTGAGCGGCTTGAGCGCCGCGTCCAGCTTGGCGCGCAGCAGCTGGTTGGCGCCCACGCCCCCGGCCACCACCAGGCGCTTCAGGCCGGTCTGCTTCAGCGCCTTGATGGCCTTGGCCGCCAGCACTTCCACGATCGCGGCCTGCGTGGCCGCGGCCAGGTCGGCGCGGGTCTGTTCGTCCAGACCGCCCGCGGCCTCGGCGGCCTTGACGCGGGTCAGCACCGCCGTCTTCAGGCCACTGAAACTGAAATCCAGGTCGCCGCTGTGCAGCATCGGGCGCGGCAGATCGAAACGCGCGGCATCGCCGCTGGCAGCCAGCCGGGACAGCGCCGGACCGCCCGGATAGCCCAGGCCCATCAGCTTGGCGGACTTGTCGAAGGCCTCGCCCGCGGCGTCGTCCAGCGTTTCGCCCAGCAATTCATAGCGCCCCACCCCGTCCACGCGCATCAGCTGCGTGTGTCCGCCGGACACCAGCAAGGCCACGAAGGGAAATTCCGGTCGCGGATCCGCCAGCATCGGCGACAGCAGATGGCCTTCCAGGTGATGGATGCCGATGGCGGGCAGATGGCGCGACCAGGCGAATGACTGCGCGACGCTGGCGCCCACCAGCAAGGCGCCGGCCAGGCCGGGGCCGGCCGTATAGGCCACGGCGCCGACATCCGACATTTGCAGGCCCGCGTCTTCGAGGACCTGGCGGGTCAGCGGCACGACGCGGCGGATATGGTCGCGCGAGGCGAGTTCCGGCACCACGCCCCCGTATTCCTGGTGCATGGCGATCTGGGTATGCAGCGCGTGCGCGAGCAGGCCCCGTTCCGTACAGACGGCTGCGACGCCGGTTTCGTCGCAGGAGCTTTCAAAGCCGAGAATAATCATGGCGGCAGAGTTTACAACTGATGCGAAAATACGCCCTTTCATGAAAAACCGGCGGGCAACCCGGCCCGCCCACAACAACCCGCAATCCTGCAAACACATTGGGGACTCGAATGCTCGAGAAGCTATTCAAGCTGCGTGAACACGGCACGACAGCGCGTACGGAACTGGTCGCCGGCCTGACGACCTTCCTGACGATGTCGTACATCATCTTCGTCAATCCGGACATCCTGTCGTCGACGGGCATGGACCGCGATGCCGTGTTCGTCGCCACCTGCCTGGCCGCCGCGCTGGGCTCGCTGGTGATGGCGCTGATCGCCAACTGGCCGATCGGCATGGCGCCGGGCATGGGCCTGAACGCCTTCTTCGCATTCACCGTGGTCAAGACCATGGGCTACACCTGGGAGCAGGCGCTGGGCGCCGTGTTCATCTCGGGCGTGATCTTCCTGTTCCTGACGTTCTCGGGCATCCGGGTCTGGCTGGTCAAGGGCATTCCGCATTCGCTGCGCAGCGCCATCGCCGCCGGCATCGGGCTGTTCCTTGCCATTATCGCGCTATCCAGCGCCAACATCGTGGTCGCGCATCCCGCCACCAAGGTCACGCTGGGCGACCTGACCCAGCCGGGCCCGCTGTTCGCCATCCTGGGCTTTTTCATCATCGCCGCGCTGGATGCGCTGCGCGTGCGCGGCGCGATCCTGATCGGCATCCTGGTGGTCACGGTGCTGTCGATGGCGCTGGGCTACAACGAATTCAAGGGCATCTTCGCCGCCCCGCCCAGCCTGGCGCCCACGCTGATGAAGCTGGACATCCTGGGCGCGCTGCACAGCGGCTTCGTGCACGTGATCCTGGTGTTCGTGCTGGTCGAAGTGTTCGACGCCACCGGCACGCTGGTGGGCGTGGCCAAGCGCGCGGGCCTGATGCCCGAGAACCGCCCCAACCGCCTGGGCCGCGCGCTCTTTGCCGACAGCAGCGCCATCGTGGCCGGTTCGATGCTGGGCACCAGCAGCACCACCGCCTACGTGGAAAGCGCCTCGGGCGTGCAGGCCGGCGGCCGTACCGGCATGACCGCCCTGGTCGTCGCGGTGCTGTTCCTGGCTGCGCTGTTCATTTCGCCGCTGGCGGGCGCCGTGCCGGCCTACGCCACCGCGCCCGCCCTGCTCTACGTGGCCGGCCTGATGATGCGCGAACTGATCGACATCGACTGGAACGACGTCTGCGAAGCCACGCCGGCAGCGCTGACCGCGCTGGTCATGCCGTTCACGTACTCGATCGCCAACGGCATCGCCTTCGGCTTCATCAGCTACGTGGTGCTGAAGACGGCCACCGGCAAGATCCGCGACGTGCATCCCGCGACCTGGCTGGTCGCCGCGCTGTTCGTGATCCGCTACGCCTTCTTCCCAGGCTAGGCCAGGCCGCCAAAGCCGCCCTACAGAGCGGGCCAATCGCAGGAATAGCGGAAATCAATCAACCCGCCGCACCATAAGGTTGCTGGCGGGTCCGCTTGATTTCACCGATACACTCCCCATGTATAACGGCATATGGAGTCCGCCTTGCGCCTTACCCGCTTTGTTTCCGCCCCGCTGTCCTGTTCCACCGTGTACACGGAGGTTTCCGCATGAGCAGCCTGGCACGCATCCCTTTTTCCGTACTGGACCTGGCCCCGATTGTGCAGGGCCGCGACGCGGCTGACGCCTTCCGCAACACGGTTGCGGTCGCGCAGCACGTGGAACGCCTGGGCTACAAACGCTTCTGGCTGGCCGAACACCACAACATCAACGGCGTGGCCAGCAGCGCCACGGCGGTGCTGATCGGCCACGTGGCCTCGCACACCAGCACCCTGCGCGTGGGCTCGGGCGGCGTCATGCTGCCCAACCATGCTCCGCTGATCATCGCCGAGCAGTTCGGCACGCTGGAAACGCTTTACCCTGGCCGCATCGACCTGGGTCTGGGCCGCGCACCCGGCAGCGACGGCGCCACGCAGCACGCCTTGCGCCGCGGTCCGCGCAGCGGCTTGGAATTCCCTGCGCTGGTCGAAGAATTGCGCGGCTTCCTGGCGCCTTCGCGCCCCGGGCAACCGGTGCGCGCGATTCCCGGCGAAGGCCTGGACATTCCGATCTGGCTGCTGGGTTCCAGCGATTTCAGCGCGCGGCTCGCCGCGGAGCTGGGGCTGCCCTTCTCCTTCGCGGGGCATTTCTCGCCTGAAGGCATGGCCGCCATGCGCCTGTACCGCCATTTGTTCAAGCCGTCGGCAACGCTGGCGCGGCCCTACGCCATGATAGGCGTGCCGGTCGTGGCCGCCGAAACCGATGAGGCCGCCAGGCGCCAGGCCACAACCCAGCAGCTGAAATTCCTGTCGCTGGTGCGCGGCAACCGCCTGCAGCTGCAGCCGCCCGTGGACAGCATGGACGGCCTGTGGAACGAATGGGAGCGCGAGGCGGTCCATCAAAGACTGGGCGCCGCGATCGTGGGCGGCCCGGATACCGTCCGGCGCGAACTGGAAGCGCTGGTCGCCGAGACCGAGGCCGACGAAGTCATGATCGTCTCGGATTTCTACGATATCGCCGACCGCCTGCGGTCCTTCGAGATCGTCGCGTCGTTGAAAAACGGCGCCCCGGCAAGCACCGCGGCCTGAGGGCCGCAGCCCGCGCCCCTGGCGCCAACCATTGCGACGCGGCCATTACCCGCTCTACTATCGTTCTAAAGCACCGAACGCCGCCGCAACGCCCCATCGGGTCCGGGACGGGCATACCCCGGGCCTCTGAGACCGCTTTTTACGCCGCTCGCCGGCAAGGATTCAAAATGAGTATTGTTGAACTCACCAAAGACAGCTTCCAGGAAGCCATCACCCCCGACGGTACGCTGATCGTCGATTTCTGGGCGCCGTGGTGCGGCCCCTGCCGCGGTTTCGCGCCGGTCTTCGAGCAGGCCGCCACCGAGCATCCCGACGTCACCTTCGCCAAGGTCAATACCGACGTGGAACAGGAACTGGCCGGCGCACTGGGCATCCGCTCGATCCCGACCCTGATGGTCTTCCGCGAGAAGGTCCTGCTGTTCTCGCAACCGGGCGCCCTGTCGGGCGGCCAGCTCAATGAGCTGCTCGCCAAGATCAAGGAAGTGGACATGGAAAAGGTCCATCAGGAAATCGCGGCTGCCCAGAACGGACAGGACGCCTGAAAACGCTACGCTGGCCCGTGCCCCCTGGGATCAGGACTCGACTTCCCAGGCCGCACGGCCGCGCGTGATGTTGGCGGCGGTCACTTCCAGGTCCGCCACCGCTGCGCGCGGCACCGTGAACCGTAGCGCCACCCCTTCTTCGTTGAAATCTTCTTGCAGGATGGCCGCGCCTGCCTGAGCCAGGCGCGACTTCAGCAACGCCAGTTCGCCAAAGCCGCAAGCGCAGGCGACGGTTGCAAGATCCACGATCTCGGTCCGGTCCCCAAGCCGCAGGCAGTTGGCCGCGCAGCCCCCGTAGGCGCGCACCAGTCCGCCTGCGCCGAGCTTGATGCCCCCGTACCAGCGCACTACCAGCACCGCCACGCGATCCATGTTCTGGCCTTCAATGGCTTGCAGGATGGGACGGCCAGCCGTGCCTCCCGGTTCGCCGTCGTCATTGAAGCGGTATTCCTGGCCGATGCGGTAGGCCCAGCAGTTGTGGGTCGCTTCCGCGTCGCTGTGCTGGGCAAAGAAGCGCATCGCTTCGTCCACGCCGGACACCGGCGCCGCATACGCGACGAAGCGGCTTTTCTTGATGTCTTCCTGGTAGGTGCAAGGGGCGGTCAGCGTGTGCGTCATGACCGGCATTGTATGTGCCGGCAGCCCCTAGCCGTGGCAGTCAGGGACTTCCTGATCGAGGTACACGTCGAAGGCCACATCGCGCGCCCACTTCGCGGTCATGGCCTTCCAGGCGCCCGCACGATCCCAGGCGCGCATTTCCTGGCTCAGCCAGTTGCGGCTGGCGGAGTCGGCGGCCGGCAGCAGCCACACGCGCTCGCGCCGGGCGCCATCGGCCGCCAGCGTCGAGGAAAATTTCTTCCATTCCGGAAAGCGCACCAGCGGCTCCCAGACCGCGTCGTCGACCAGGCCGATGTCGCAGTTGCCTTCGCGCACGGCGACCAGCGCATCGGACGGCACGCGGTAGGTGCGCACCACGGCGCCCCAGCTTTCGGCCAAGGCGCGGGAAGCGGTTGCGGCCTCGGCCATGCAGACGCTGCGGCCGCGCACGTCGGCGGGCCGGCGCAGGCTGGTATCGCTGCGGATCACGGCCTTGGGACGCGCGGCATAGCCCGTGGCCTGCGTCGCGACGGTGTCCGGTTGGCCCGACTCGCCGTCGGCCAGGGCCAGATCGACCTGTCCCGCCGCCAGCGCGGCAGCGGCCTGCTCCTGCGGCAATTGCACCAGGCGCACCGGCAGTCCGAGGCTCTGCCCCACTCTGTCCGTCATTGCCGCGTCCAGGCCGTCCGGCGTGCGGATCTTGGCGCCGGCCGCAGGCGGCGGCGCCAGGTAAGGCACGCCCACCACCAGCTCGCCGCGCGCCCGAGCCGCCGCGAAGGCGTCGGACTGCGCCTGTGCGAAACCCGATGCAACCAGGCAAGCGCCGAGGACCAACAGACGGATGCGGCCGATCATGCGGGACTCCTGTCGCCCTTAAACGTACTGATAGCGCAGCAGGCGGTGCTTGAGGTTTTCAAGCACGAACTGATCGATCAGCGCGGCCAGCACGGCGATGACCAGGATGTTGGTCATGACGCCGGTCATGTCGGCGATTTCGCCAGAATAGGCCAGCGAACGGCCCAGCCCCTTGCCGAAGCCGATCAGCATTTCCGCCGAGATCAGCGCGCGCCAGGCATTGCCGAAGGCGAGCTGCGCGCCGGTGATGAGCTCGGGCATGACGGCCGGCAGGTAGACCCGCTTGACCAGCCCCCAGCGCGTGGCGCCCATCACGCGCGCCGCCGACACGTGCACGCGCTGCACGGATTCGGTGGCGTTCATGACGCTGAGCGCGGCCGGGAAGAAAGCCGACAGCGCCACCACCACGATGATCGGCGTATTGCCGAAGCCCATCACGATCAGGAACAGCGGCACCCAGGCGATCGACGGAATCGACTGCAGGATGACGATGGCGCTGCGCAGCACTTCGCGAAAGAAGAACAGCACCGCCGCCACCAGGCCGAAGCCGATGCCGGCCGCCAGCGCCAGGCCGTAGCCCGCGCCCAGCCGTCCCAGCGTGCCCAAGAGGCTCTGGTGGAAGGACTGCTTGCCCAGGTCTTCGACCAAGCGCTCGACCACGGCGGGCACGCCCGGCATCAGGAAGTCCGGCAGCGCGAACGCCGCCAGTTGCCACAAGGCCAGGATGAACAACACGCCCAGAACGCCCGCGAAGTGTTTGCGGGCGCCGGTGACTCGGGTAGATGCGCTCAAAGCTTGCGAGCCTCTTGCCAGGACAGGTCGACGATGCTGGAGACGTCATACGGCTTGCCGTCGCGGGTCTTCAGCGAACCCTGGGCCTGCAGGATGTCGGCGATTTCCTGCATGCGGCGGGTGTCCTTGTCGGTCAGCTTGGGCGTGAAGACCTGCGTGCCGATGGCCTCGGCAATGACGGTTTCGCGCGGCAGCTCGCCACGGGTCAAGGTCTTCAAGGTGGGCTCGGCGATGAAGTACGACGCGATCAGCTTGGAAGCCTGCGCGGGTTCCTTCTGCAGCAGCTGGATGGCCTGGTTCTGCGCATCCAGCGCCTTCCAGACGTCGTCCTTGCGCTTGGCCAGCGTTTCGCCGGAGGTGATCACCACCATGCACGGGAACGGCCAGGCCTGACCGACTTCATAGATCTGCTTGACCGGCGCCACCAGCTGCGCAATGCGGTCGTAGGGTTCGAACAGGAAGGCCGCGTCCACGCGCTTGCCCACCAGCGACTGGACCGCCACGGCCGGGCTTACGCCCATGACGTTGACGTCGTCCGCGCCCAGGTTGCCCTGCTTGAGCACCACGCCCTTCAGGACCACGTCGGCGGTGCTGCCTTCGGCCTGGGAAGCCAGGGTCTTGCCCTTCAGCCCCGCGATGTCCTTGATGCCGGAGTCTTCACGCACGATCAGCGAGTGGTAGCCCTGCTGCGCACCGCCCACCACCTTCAGGTCCGCGCCCTTGGAAGCCCAGGCCACCGCGTTGGTGAAGCCCAGCACGCCAATGTCCAGCTGGCCGCCGACAATCGCCTTGATCAGGTCGGTGCCCGACTTGAACTCGATCAGTTCGGAATCCAGGCCGGCCTTTTTGTAATAGCCGCCCTCTTGCGCGACGATGGCTTGCGCATCGTCCATCACGCGCAGATAGCCCACGCGGAATTTCTCGGCCGCCATCGCGGGGGCCGCCGCCAGCAGCGCCGCGGCCAGCGGCAGGGACAGCCATTGCTTCAGTTTCATGGGAAGTGCTCCAAGGTATGCAGAGCCGGCCGGCGCGCACGCGCCGCCAGCAAGAATCCAGAGATCCGGGGGGTCAGGCCGCCAGGGCCAGGTCGGCGTGTTCGCCGGAACCGTCCACCGCGATGCCGAGCAGGCGCAGGATCTCGCGCTTCTCGGCCGCCAGGCCGGACAGGTCATGGGTCTTTTCGCGGTGCGCGAGGTTGAACTCGCGCAGCACGCGGGCCGGGCGCGGGCTGAAGACGATGATGCGGTCGGCCAGGAACAAGGCCTCGTCCACGTCGTGGGTCACCAGCAGCACGGTGGGCTTTTCCTGGGCGATGAGCTGGCGCAGCACATCCTGCAGGCTCAGGCGGGTCAGCGCGTCCAGCGCGCCGAAGGGCTCGTCCATCAGCATGGTCTGCGGCTGCGCGATGAAGGCCCGCGCCAGGGCGGCGCGTTGGCGCATGCCGCCGGACACCTGATGGGGGTAATAGTGTTCGAAGCCGGCCAGGCTGACGCGCGCCAACCACTGGCGCGCGGCTTCGCGGGCGCGGGATTTGGGCGTGTTCTGGAATTCCAGCGCCAGCGCCACGTTGTCCTCCAGCGTCAGCCAGGGGTACAGCGCGTGCTCCTGGAACACCAGGGTACGGCTGGGATGGGGGCCGGCGACCGCCTTGCCGTCGGCCAGGACGCTGCCTTCGGTGGGCTTTTCCAGGCCGGCCGCCAGATGCAGCAAGGTCGACTTGCCGCAGCCCGACGGGCCTACCAGGGCGACCAGTTCACCGGTCTTGATTTCGCTGGTAAAGCCGTCCACCACCGGCAGTTCGCCGAAGTGCTTGTGGACATGGTCGAAGGTCAGATTCATGGAACGTATCGTGGCGGGCCAAAAACGAGCCTCCAATCTAACAATTCGTTATATGAATCCAAACGATCAATATTGAATGTCTTAACTTCTTTTCGTAATAAAGAACCCATCCAGGGCATTCTGCCGCGATTGGCTACAAGCGCTGAATGGCCGCCCTGATTCCGCCGCCGATACTCAAGTCGAATCGATAACGCGCAAAACGATATTGGACCCACGCCCCTCCGGTCATTAAGGTGGATCCCAGACATAACGGGGCCCACCCCGATCGGAGCGACATGGAGCGAGACAACACCGCCGCCGCGCAACCGCGCGGCGCGCTATCCCATCTGAAGATCCTGGACCTGACGCGCGTACTGGCCGGCCCATGGGCGACGCAGACGCTGGCCGACATGGGCGCGGACGTCATCAAGGTGGAGCGCCCCGCGCACGGCGACGACACGCGCGGCTGGGGGCCTCCGTTCCTGACCGGCGCCGACGGCGCGGAGACCCGGGACTCGTCCTACTTCCTGAGCGCCAATCGCGGCAAGCGGTCCATTACCGTGGACATCGCCACGGCCGAAGGCCAGGCGCTCATCGCGGAACTGGCGAAGGACTCCGACGTGCTGGTCGAGAACTACAAGGTCGGCACGCTGGCGCGCTATGGCCTGGACTACGACAGCCTGCGCGCCATCAATCCGCGCCTGATCTATTGCTCGATCACCGGCTTCGGCCAGGACGGACCCTACGCGCCGCTGCCGGGTTACGACTTCGTGTTCCAGGGCATGAGTGGGCTGATGAGCATCACCGGCGACCCCGCCGGCGAGCCGATGAAATCCGGCATCGCCATCACGGATCTGCTGACCGGCGTCTACGCCAGCACGGCGATTCTTGCCGCGGTCGAGCACCGCCACGTCAGCGGCGTCGGGCAGTACATCGACATGTCGCTGCTGGACTGCGTGATCACGATCTCGTCCTACCAGGCCATCAATTATTTCCTGTCCGGGCGGGTGCCCCAGCGCATGGGCAATGCCCATTCCAACATGGTTCCGTACCAGGTGTTCGCCTGCAAGGAAGGCTCGGTCATCGTCGCGGTCGGCAACGACGGCCAGTACCGCGCCCTCTGTGGCGCCATCGGCCGCGCCGACCTGGCCGCCGACGAACGCTACGCCACGGCCGGCGGGCGCAACCGGAACCGCGACACGCTGATACCCCCGATCGCCGAGGCGATGCTGGCGCGCACCATGCAGGAATGGGTGCAGATACTGCAGGCGGCGAACGTGCCCTGCGGGCCCATCTACAACATCGAACAGGTATTCCAGGATCCGCACGTGCGCCATCGCGGCATGCAGCTGTCGCTGCCCCATGCCGCCGGCGTGGACACCCCGGCCGTGGCCAATCCCATCCGCATGCGCGACACGCCCATCCGCTACGGCCGCGCCGCCCCCACCCTGGGCCAGCACACCGACGACGTGCTAAGCGAACGGCTAGGCCTGGACCAGACCCGCATCGCGGAGCTGAAAGGCCGCGGAATCATCTGACCCAGCCGCCGGGCAGGCGGCCACGACAACAACCCAGGAGACACCACCATGCGCATCACCACCGCCGCAGTCTGCGGCGCCTTGACCCTGGCTGCCCTTGTGGCCGCCCCCGCATCGGCCCAGGATGCGCCCGTCCGCTTCATCGTGCCTTACCCGCCGGGCGGCGCCGCCGACCAGATCGCGCGCCTGGTGGCGCAGGAAATGAGCAAGGGCGGCGGCGCGACCATCATCGTGGAGAACAAGCCCGGCGCGGCCGGCATGATCGCCGCCGATTACGTCGCCCGCGCCAAGCCCGACGGCAAGACCTTCTTCGTCGGCTCCAACGCCCCGCTGGTGGTGAACCAGGCGCTCTACGCGAAGATGACCTACGACCCGGCCAAGGACTTCGTCCCGGTCTCGGGCATGGCCAAATCACCGCTCTTGCTGGTGGTCCGCCATGACCTGCCGGCGCGCGACGTCAAGGCCTTGATAGCCCTGGGCAAGCAATCCCCCGGCAAGCTGACCATGGGCTCCGCCGGCACCGGCAATATCACCTATCTTGCCGGCGAATACGCCGTCAGCAAGTTGGGCTTCCAGGTCACGCACGTGCCATACCAGGGCAGCGCGCCCGCCATCGTCGGCCTGATGGGCAGCAGCACCGACATGATGTTCGACGCCCTGCCCTCCAGCATGACGCAGGCGCAGGCTGGCAAGATCCGCCCCTTCGCCGTGCTCGACGACAAGCGCTTCGCCGGCCTGCCCGACGTGCCCACCGCCAGCGAACTGGGCTATCCCGGCATCGATGCCAGCGCCTGGTTCGGCCTGGTTGCGCCCGCCGGCACGCAGGCCGCCGTGGTCGACCAGATGAACCGCGGCGTCAACCAGGCGCTCGCGCAGCCGGAACTGCAGCGCAAGCTCACCAGTATTGGAGCGGTGGCCATGCCGGGCAACGCCCAGGTGTTCGCCGCCTTCGTCCAGGCCGAGCGCGACCGCTGGCTGCCGGTCGCCCGCGACCTGGGCCTGAAGGCCCAGTAAAGAGGCCGCCATGATCACCTTGGACTCCATCGAGGCGCTGCGCGCCTTCTCCGGACAGCCTCCCGCGCTGACTCCCTGGCAGACGGTCGACCAGGACACCATCAACCGCTTCGGCCTGGCCACCGGCGACACGCAGTGGATCCATATGGACCCGCAGCGCGCGCAGGCCGAATCGCCCTACGGCGCGGCCATCGCCCACGGCTTGCTGACGCTCTCGCTGCTGCCCAGCCTGTATGCGTCGGCGATGCGCTTTCCGAACCGCAGGCTGGCGGTGAACTACGGTTTTGACCGCGTGCGCTTCACCCAGGCGGTCAAGGCCGGCGCTCGCGTGCGCGGCGCGTTTGCGCTGACTTCCGTCGACGAACTGCCGGACGGCCAGGCCCGGCTGGCGTGGGACGTGCGCATCGATATCGACGGCGAGCAAAGGCCCGCGCTGGTTGCGCGCTGGCTCACGCAGATCGCCTATCACACAGGCAAGGAGCAGGCATGACACTGAAGATCACCCGCCACGGCGCCACCGCCGTGCTGGCCATGGACCGCCCCGACCAGCGCAACGCGCTCAGCCTGGAAATGCGCGAGGCGTTCGCGCGCGCCCTCCCGGAACTGCGCGAGGATGACGGCATCAAGGCCGTCGTCCTGACGGGATCGGGCGGGCATTTCTGCGCCGGCGGCGACATCAAGTCCATCGCGCAGGCGCACGCCCAGGGCCTGGACGCCTTCGAGGGGCGCGCGCGCATCCGCAAGATCCACCAGTGGTACGACGCGTTGGTGGACCTGGAAAAACCCGTCATCAGCGCGGTGGAGGGCGTGGCTTTCGGCGCCGGCTTGTCGCTGGCGCTGTGCGCGGACTACGCCATCGCGCGGCGCAGCGCCACTTTCTGCGCGGTGTTCGCCCGCCTCGGCTATGTGCCCGACATGCTGGGCATGTATCTGTTGCCGCGCGCCGTCGGCCTGGCGCGCGCCAAGGAGCTGGTGTTCACGGCCCGGGTCTGCGACGCCGAGGAAGCGCTGGAACTGGGACTGGTGCAAGCGCTTTGCGACGGCGATCCGCTGGAACAGGCGCTGGCCATGGCCGAACGCTTTCACAACGCTCCGACGCAGGCGCTGGGCCTGGCCAAGACCATCATGAACCGGACCTTCGAGTCCAGCCGCGAAGACATCTACACGCAGGAAGCCATGGCCCAGGCCATCTGCCGCGACAGCGCCTTCCACCGCGAAGCCGCCCGGCGTTTCGTGGAAAAACTGCCCCCCGCCTACAAATGGGACTGAACGACATGCCCACGCCAACCCAAACCGCCGAACCGGGCCCGCAGGCCCGCTACGAGGCCTATCTGAATGAAGGCCGTTTCATGCTGCAGCGCGACCGCGCCAGCGGCGAATTTTTCTTCTATCCACGCGTGGCCGCGCCGCGCAGCGGCTCGCGCGATCTGGAATGGGCCGCCCCGAGCGGCCTGGGGCGCATCTACGCCGCCACCGTCATCCATCCCCGGCCGCCCGAAACTCCCTACGGCGTGGTGCTGGTAGACCTGGACGAAGGGCCGCGGCTGATGTCGCGGGTGGACGGCATTCCGGCGCAAGAGGTGCGCATCGGCGCCCGGGTGCGCGCCCGCGTCGTCCAGGAGGCCGGATGCGGCGTGCTGGTGTTCGAACCCATGGCGGAGCAAGCATGACCCAAGACCGTTTCCCGCGCGGCAAGTCCGCCATCGTTGCCGCCGCCACCTATGGCATCGGCCAGACCCCGGGCATGAGTTCGATGGACCTGGCGGTCCAGGCCAGTCTTGCGGCCCTGGACCAGGCGGGGCTGCGCCCGGACCAGGTCGATGGCCTCTTCATCGGCCTGCCCGATGACTTCATGTCCGGCCTGGGCTTTGCCGAATACCTGGGCATCTCGCCTCGCCTGACCGAGAACAACCGCACCGGCGGATCGTCTTTCCTGACGCACGCCATGTGGGCCGCGCTGGCCCTGGAAGCGGGACAATGCGACGTGGCGCTGATCGCCTACGGCAGCAATCAGCGCAGCGGCGCGGGCAAGCTGGTGAGCTCCATGCGCCCTGCCCCCAACGAAGCGCCCTACCGGCTGGCGCGTCCGGTGGGCGCGTATGCGCTGGCGGCTTCGCGCTACGCCCACCAATACGGCCTGAAGCGCGAACAGCTGGGCGCGGTGGCCATCGCCGCCCGCCAATGGGCCATGCTCAATCCCGAAGCCTACATGCGCGAACCCCTGGACATGGCGCAGTACCTGTCGGCCCGCATGGTGGCCGAACCCTTGAGCGTGCGCGACTGCTGCCTGGTCACCGACGGCGCCGCCGCCGTGGTGATGACCCGCGCCGACCGGGCCCGCGACCACTGCGCCCGGCCCGCCTACCTGCTGGGCGCGGCCGCGGCCACCGACCACCGCGAGATCACCAACATGCCCGACCTGACGGTAACGGCCGCCACGCGCAGCGGCGCGCGCGCCTTCGCCCAGGCCGGCGTGCGTCCGCAGGACATCGATGTACTGGAGCTGTACGACGCCTTCACCATCAACCCCATCCTGTTCCTCGAGGACCTGGGCTTCTGCGCCAAGGGCGAAGGCGCGGCCTTCGTCGAAGGCGGCCGCATCGCGCCGGGCGGCGAGCTGCCCGTCAATACCAACGGCGGCGGCCTGTCCTGCGTGCATCCCGGCATGTACGGCCTGTTCACCATGGTCGAAGCCTACGTGCAGCTGGCCGGCCTGGGCGGCGCGCGCCAGGTGCCGAGAGCCAGCCTGGCGCTGGCGCACGGCAACGGCGGCGAACTCTCCAGCCAGGCCACGCTGATCCTGGGCACGGCCGAAACGCTTTGAACTCCACAAGGAAAACCATGAACCACACTGCTTTTCTGCTGGACCAGCGCAGCATCATCGTAACGGGCGCCGCCCAGGGCATAGGGCGCGCCATCAGCGAATTGGCCATGCAATTGGGCGCGCGCGTGACCGCCGTCGACATGAACGCCGACGCGCTCGCCGCGTTTGAGCGCGAGGCGCCGCAAGGCCAGCTGCTGACCCTGGCCGGCGACGTGTCGGACCCGGCATTCGCGGCCTTGGCGGTCGAGCGCGCGGCGCAGCATTACGGCGCGGTCGACGGCCTGGTAAACAACGCGGGCGTCACCCGCACTGCAATGATAGAAAAAATGACCCAGGAAGCCTGGCAAAAGGTGATCGACGTGCACCTGACCGGATCCTTCCAGTTCCTGCAGGCCGTCGGCCGCCACATGCTGGCGGCGGCGCGCGAAACGGGCAAGCCGGGCGGCTCCATCGTCAACATCACCTCGGACGCGGGCCGCCGCGGCACCATAGGCCAGATCAACTACGCCGCGGCCAAGTCGGGCGTGCTGGGCCTGACGATGAGCGCAGCGCGCGAATGGGGCAAGTATGGGATACGCGTCAACACCATCGGCTTCGGCGTGGTGGAAACGCCCATGACGGAGACCATACGGGGGGACAAGTTCCGCGACACCTATCTGTCGCAGATCCCGCTAGGCCGCTTTGGCCAGCCTGGAGAGGTGGCGTGGCCGGTGTGCTTCCTGCTGTCGGATGCCGCCTCGTACATGACGGGACAGCACCTCTATGCCAATGGCGGCATGACCATAGGCATGTAAGGCGGATGCGGAACCGCGGCCAGGGTCTTCCGGCCGCGGTCTGCGCCGGCCTCAGCCGTCGATGCCGCGCGAGCTCAGGTAGTCGTCGTAGCCGCCGCGGTAGTCGACGATCTCGCCCGAGGGCAGGATCTCGATCACGCGCGTGGCCAGGCCGGACACGAACTCGCGGTCGTGCGACACGAACACCAGCGTGCCTTCGTACTTTTCCAGCGCGAACTGCAGCGACTCGATCGATTCCATGTCCAGGTGGTTGGTGGGCTCGTCGAGCAGCATGACGTTGTGCCGGCCCAGCATCAGGCGGCCGAAGGTCATGCGGTTCTTTTCGCCGCCGGACAGCACCTTGGGCGCCTTGGGCAGGTCATCCGCCGAAAACAGCAGGCGGCCCAGCACGGAGCGGATCGACTGGTCGTCGTCGCCCGGCTGGCGATGGTCGCCCATCCAGTCCAGCAGGTTGATGTCGGTCTGCAGGAACTGGTCGGAGACGTCCTGCGCCATGTAGCCCAGGTCGGCGTTTTCGGACCACTTCACTTCGCCCGAATCCGGCTGCAGATCGGTTGCCAGCAGGCGCAGCAGGGTCGTCTTACCCACGCCGTTGGCGCCGATGATGGCGATCTTTTCGCCCGCGTCGACCATGGCCGAGAACTTGCGGATGACGGGCGCGTCGTAGGCCTTGGACAGGTTTTCGACGGTGACCGCCAGGCGGTGCATGACCTTGTTCTGCTCGAAGCGGATGTACGGGTTCTGGCGCGACGAGGGCTTGACCACGACCTGGTCGGCCTTGATGCGGTCGATCTGCTTCAGGCGCGAGGTGGCCTGGCGCGACTTGGACTTGTTGGCGGCGAAGCGGCGCACGAAGTCCTGCAATTCGGCGACGCGTTCCTTGGCCTTGGCGTTGTTGGCCACCAGGCGCTCGCGGGCCTGGGTCGAGGCCAGCATGTAGTCGTCGTAGTTGCCCGGATAAATGCGGATCTCGCCGTAGTCCACGTCGGCCATGTGCGTGCACACCTGGTTCAGGAAGTGGCGATCGTGGCTGATGATGATCATCGTGCTCTGGTAGCTGTTGAGCACGTTCTCCAGCCAACGGATGGTATTGATGTCCAGGTTGTTGGTCGGTTCGTCCAGCAGCAGCACGTCCGGGTTCGAGAACAGGGCCTGCGCCAGCAGCACGCGCAGCTTCCAGCCCGGCGCCACTTCGCGCATGGGCAGGTTGTGCTGGTCGACGGCGATTTCCAGGCCCAGCAGCAGTTCGCCGGCGCGGGCTTCGGCGGTGTAGCCGTCGTACTCGGCGAACTTGGCCTCCAGGTCGGCCGCGCGCATGTAGTCGTCTTCGGTCGCTTCCGGATTGGCGTAGATGGCGTCGCGCTCGGACATGGCGGCCCACATCTCGGTGTGGCCCATCATGACCACGTCCAGCACGCGCAGGTCTTCAAACGCGAACTGATCCTGGCGCAGCTTGCCCAGGCGCACGCCCGGCTCCAGCGACACGTTGCCCGCCGAGGGTTCCAGGTCGCCGCCGATGATCTTCATGAAGGTCGACTTGCCGGAACCATTGGCCCCGATCAACCCGTAGCGGTTGCCTTCCCCGAACTTGACGCTGACGTTCTCGAAAAGGGGTTTGGGACCGAACTGGATGGTGAGATTGGCGGTGGAGATCACGGTATGTTTGAGTCTTTTGGCGTCCGGGGACGCATGCGGAGAAACCCGATAGTGTACCAAGCATCCGTGAATCGCATCCAGGCGAGGCAGAGCGCCGCCTGAAGCATCTGGAAATGCAGCATGCCATTTAATGTCATAACGTAAATATTTGTATTAATTGGGGTACTATTGCGTGTGACTCAGCGCCTACGGCCGCCAGGCCCGTCAGGCGGTTGCAACCCAGCTCCCCCGCTACGTGGCAGACGCCAACCACTCCTCCGAGAAAGTCGAACTTTCCTATGGCCGGTCGCTGATCGTGGCGGCCATCGTGGCGATCGTGATGCTGTGGGCGACGCCCCGGCTCACCCCCAGTTCCGACCTGCTCACCTATGCGGCGGCTCGGCTCCAGGCCCGGCTGGTCGGGGGCCATTACGACATTGCGCGCCGCAACGACACCACGGTCGTCCTGATCGACGACGATTCCCTGGACCAGCAGAAAGGCGCCTGGCCCGTGCCTTACCGGACCCATGCGCGCTGGCTGCGCAACATCGGCCTGATCCACAAGCCCAAGGCCATCTTCCTGGACATCACCTTCGGGCGCGAGCGCGACGACCCGACCCTGCCCGAGCTGGCCGCCGCCCTGTGCGAACTGCGCGACGCCAACATCCCGGTGTTTCTGGCCGCGCTGCCCGATGCGCAGGGCGACCTGCGCCTGCGTTCGGGCCTGGAGGCGCCCGCGGGCGAGAAGCCGTGCTTCACCATGGTCGACGTGCGCTACACCCCCAGCAAGGTGGACCGGCTGGTATGGAGCTACCCGCTCTGGTCGGGCGAACATGCGCGCAGCGCGGCGCTGGCCATCGCCCAGGACGCGGCCGGCGTATCCATCACGCCCACCCGCGAAGCCATGGCCTTGACCTGGGGCGTCGACAACCTGGACCAGCGCCGCTTCAGCATGGAATGCCGGCAGGCCCGCGGCGGTTATGTGGAAATGCTGCCGTCCTATGTGCGCAGCCTGCTGGGCGACCCGAACGCCGCCCAGCCCATCTGCCCGTACACGCGCGCGCTGACCCTGTCCGAATTGCGCGCGCCGGATGCCGACGGCGCCCGCCTGGCCGACATGCTCACGGGCCGCTACGTCATGATCGGCGCCGCGCTCAGCGGTTTCAACGACACCGTGCTGTCGCCGGTGCATGACGCCATTCCCGGCGTATTCATGCACGCCATGGCCCTCGACAATCTGCTGACCTATCAGGACGACTACAAGCGCGCCCTCGAATGGGAGATCTGGCCGCCCAATGTCCTGTGGCTGCTGGGCATCCCCGTCGTCATGCTGGCCCATTTCCTGCATTGGCTGGCGCAATGGCTGCGCGGCAATACGCGGCTGGGCGGCCGGCTGCTGGCCCCGCCCGCCGAATGGCGGCTGTTTGCCGACGCGCCCGCCCTGCCGCTGCCGCCCGCCGCGCACGCGGGCGGCGGCTGGAAGGCCAAGGCCGGGCGCCTGTCCGCCCTGCTGCGCGACCGCGCCGCGCGCCTGTGGCTGGCGCGCTGGCTGGCATCCAAGCTCTGCGTCGCGACGTTGCTGCTGCTGCGCAAGGCTGCCGCCATCGTCCTGTCCTCGCTCATCGTGCTGTACATCGTGCTGCTTGCGCAGCGCTGGCTGAACGTGGGCACCTTGCCCATCGTCGACCTGGCGATCATGGCCCTGGCCGCCCACTGGCTCGGCTGGACCAATCGCGCCACCGCCTTTCTTTTTGGCAAACCGGATGCCGCTTCCGCGCCGGCGTCCCCGACACCCGCGCGGGAGCCATCGGCTACCCGCTCGCAACAGGAGTAGAAACGCATGCCCAAGCCCTCCTCCCTGATCACCGCGCTGGCCGTGGCCGCCCTGGCGCTGACTGGCGCAAGCGCCGCGGCGGCCGACGCCATCGTCGGCCTGAACCTCAAGCCCGTGCCGCTGTACGCCAAGTCGGACGGCGGCGCGCCCGCGGCCAAGTCCGACGGCCAGGGCATGCCCTGGCCCGTGCTCGAAGAAGCCAATGAGTTCTACCACGTCAAGATCGACGGCAAGGACTACTGGGTGGACAGCATGCACGTGCGCATCGCGCGCGGTTCCGCCGCGCAATGCGGGCCGGTGATCAAGGGCGTGCCGCCGCCCACCGGCTCGACCGCGGGTGCGGGCGAGAACGTCTGCCGCTGAGCCGCCCATGCGATCCTCCCACATCCTGCGCATGGCCGCCGTCTCTGGCGCGCTGCTGCTGAGCGCCTGCTCCACGCTTCCCGGAGGCAAGGGTTTTTCGGTCACGGCCGGCCAACTGCCCCCGCCCCCCGCCGACCGGCAATGGCCCGACGCCAGCCTGGACGCGCGCAACCAGCGCGCCCAGGGCATGGGCCTGGTCGCCATGCCGGAGATGGAAACCTACCTGAACGGCCTGCTTGGCCGGATCAAGAACGCCGCGGGCGTGCCCGGCTGGCCGGGCGCGGTCCACGTGACCTCGTCATCGGCGCTGGAAGCCTACAGCACCGGCGCGGGCAACATCTACCTGTCCATGGGCTGGCTGGCCTCGGCGGAATCCGAGGACGAGATCGTCGCCATCCTGTCCCATGAATTCGGCCACATCTACCTCGACTACCACCAGATGGAATCGGTCAATGCCGCGGGCGACCAGGTCGCGACGCTGGCGGCCGTGGGCGTGGCGCTGGCTCGCAAGGCCGGCAGCGCCACTGGCTGGAGCCCCGTGGACAGCGTGATCGCTTCGTATACGCTGGGCAAGAACATGCTGGTGCCGGCATGGGGCCGCCAGCAGGAGGAAAACGCCGACCGCTTCGGCGCCACCGTCAGCCTGGAACTGGGCTACTCGTATACCCAAGGCTTCAAGGCGTTCCTGGAACGCCAGGCCACCTGGGAAGCCGAGAACGCCAAGGTCCAGGCCGAAGCGCGCCAGCGCATGCTCGAGCAGATCAAACAGGCGGCGGCCGACAACACCCGCAAGCAAGAGGCGGCCAAGGGCAACAACATCGCCCCCCTGACCGAGATGCAGGCCTCGCTGAATTCCGGGGTGGCCGGGGCCAGCGAAGGTTTGCGCACCGGCCTGGACGACATCTGGAAGAAGCTGACCGTCAGCCATCCCGACACCGGCGCGCGCCTGGCTGCGTTGACCGAACAGGTCATGCCCTTGATGGCGGGCAAGCCTCGGCCCCCGGCGGCAGCGGCGCCTTGGAACAAGGCCCGCGCGCAACGCCGCACGGCCGCGCTGCTGAAGAACTACCAGACCGCGGCCGAGGCGCAGCAGGCCTTGCAGGCCCAGGACTACCCGCGCGCCCGCAAGCTCGCGGCCCAGGCCGCATCCGGCCCCAGCGCCACGCACGCCCTGCCCTTGCTGACCTTGAGCATGGCGCAGGCGGAATCCGGCGCGCGCGGGTCCGCCCTGCTGGACCGCAATCTGGCGTCGGAACAGGACCGCGCCTGGCAGGTGTATGTGTTGCGCGCCAACAATCTGCTGGGCGCGGGCCAATCCGGGCCGGCCGCCAGGATCATGGGCCAGGGCTTCGAGTACTTCCGCGGTTCGGCGCTGGCATGGCCTGAAGCCATCCGCTTCTATGGCCAGACCCAGGGCTGGGACCAGGCGCGCAAGCTGGCGCAGGAATGCGCGTCGCGCTTCGCAAGCTATGCCGGGGAATGCAGCAAGGCGGCCCAGTCGCCCGCCGAGCAGGCCGAGGCCAAGCGACGCAGCGAGCAGAAAGCGCAATCGCTGGTCGACAGGCTGTTCAAGTAGCAATGAGAAAGGGGCGCTCGGCGCCCCTTTTCTTTTTTAGTGCGTGTATTCGTCCAGCACCAGGTGCGCCATGCCCTTTTCGGTGGCCAGGCCCACCTTCTGCCCGATGGGCAGCGTCGCCTTGGTGGCGACATGGCCATACGGCAGCCCCGTCACCACCGGCACCTTGACCGTCTTGCGCAGCCAGGCCACCACTTCGTGCAGGTCGTAGCCGTTGTCGTGCGGCGCCAGCTTGTAGTCCGTGAAGCGGCCCAGCACGATGGCTTTTTGCTTGCCCAGGATGCCGGCCTGCGCCAGCTGGATCAGCATGCGTTCGACGCGGTAAGGATGCTCGGCCACGTCTTCCAGGAACAGGATGCCGCCGCGCACCTTGGGCATGTAGGGCGTGCCCAGCAAGGACGTCAGCATGGCCAGGTTGCCGCCCCACAGGATGCCGCGGCAATCCACCGCATCGGCGTCCTGGGTTTCGAAGCTGAGGATTTCCAGTTCGCCGCGCATGATCTCGCCGAACAGGGCTTCGGTCAGGTCGTCGACCTTCTTGCCGCCGAAGTCGTAGACCGCCGATGCGCCGGTATAGCTGACCGCGCCGGTCTGCGCCAGCAGGCCCAGGTTGAAGGCGGTGAAGTCGCTCATGCCGACGAAACGCTTGCCGCTGTCGGCCATGGCCTTCCAGTCGATGGCAGGCAGCAGCCGGCCCATGCCGTAGCCGCCGCGCGTCACCATGACGATGGGCAACTTCTGCTTGGCGGCGCGCGTCAGGCTGGCCAGGCGCTGCGCGTCGGTGCCGGCAAAGCGCTGGTGCTGCGCGTAGGCGGTACGGTCCACGGCGGTCTTGAAGCCCTGCTGCTGCAGCCTTTCGCGCGCCAGCTCGACGGCGGCCGGATCGCGCACCGCGGAAGACGGCGAGATCAGGTAGATGCCGCGGGCGTCGGGCAGCGCGTGGGCGTGGCTGTGGTCATGGCCGCAGTCTTCATCACATTCGTGGCCTGCATGACCATGATCGTGGTTATGGTCATGGTCGTGCGCGGCGGCCGCTTTCGCGCCGCGCGCCTTGGCGCCTTGGGATTTGCTCATGCTGCGGATTCCTTGCTGCGGCGTTCGCGGAAGAACCGGCGCAGCAGATCGCCGCAAGGTTCCGCCAGCACGCCGCCGGTGACTGAGGTGTGATGATTGAGTTTGGGGACCGAGCCCACGTCCAGCACGCTGCCGCAGGCGCCGGTCTTGGGGTCGTAGGCGCCGAACACGACGCGCGCGAGCCGCGCATGCAGCATGGCGCCGATGCACATGACGCAAGGCTCCAGCGTGACGTACACGGTGATGCCCGGCAGACGGTAGTTTTCCAGCGCGCGCGCGGCGCCGCGCAAGGCGACGATCTCGGCGTGGGCGGTGGGATCGTGGTCGATGATGGTGCGGTTGTAGCCGCGTCCGAGGATGTCTCCCTGTGCCGACACCACCAGCGCGCCCACCGGCACCTCGCCGATGTCATAGGCGGCCTGGGCCTCTTGCAGCGCCAGTTCCATGAAGCTGGCGTCCTGCGCGGTCCAGGGTTGGACCGCCGCCATCGGGATAGCCTCAACCACGGTACACCCGGGACTTCAGTGCGATGCGGCCGGCCAGGCTGGTCACGGCCTCTTCCAGCCATTGGTAGAGTTCGGCGTGCTCGTCGTAGCGGGCCTGGTTCAGGTTGGACACCCGGCCCTCTTCGATGAAGCCCCAGGCCCGGCTGCGCTTGTCGCGATGCTTGGGGTCCCACACGCCGAAGGCGAAGCCGCCGGCGCGGCGGATCAGCGAAAAGCACGGGATGTCGGTGTAGCCGTCGCCGACGAACACCATCTGGTCGAACGGCACCCGCAAGCGGTCCTCGGGCACCTTGCGGTTGACCTCGAAGGGCTTGTTGCGGAAATCGCGGCCGATGATGCCTTTCTGGATGTGGAACAGATAGCGGGTCTTGTCGGTAAAGCTGACGATGCGGCGCGGAAACGCGATGCCGCCATCCGCGCCGTAAATGAATTCGGACGCCCAGATCTCGGTGAACTCGTGCGCGATGGGGGTGGACCGGACCACGTCACCGATGCCGCTGGAAATCAGGTAGAACTCCAGCTGCACTTGCGGCTGTTCGGCCCGCACCGCGGCGCGCAGCCGCTGGAACAGCGTGGGCACGCCGTCGTGCAGTTCCAGCCGGGCGCCCCAATCCTTCAGGCGCTGCTGCGTAATGAGGCCGTGCTTGCCCGATTGCGACAGCTGGATCATCTGGTACAGGTAGGCGGGCACGGGGTCCCAGTCCTGCTGCGAGAGCAGCGGATCGACCTCATCCTTCCAGAAGGATGCCGTGTCCACGCCCATGCTTTCCAGGAAGCCGGACGTGCTGTCCGAGGCCAGCGTGTCGTCGAAGTCGAAAATCAGGGCGATGACGTCGGACATGTATATGCGTGAAAAAGGGGCGACAGCCGCCATTTTGCCTGAATGTGGCGGCGGCTGCGCCCCTGGAGGTCCGAGCAGGGCCGCCCTGGCGGCCCTTGTTCCGGCTGTCGCTTACTGGCGTACCGGCGAGGTCATGGGCGCCCCGGGCGCCGGCGCCATGCCCGGCGCGCCGGCCGCGGGCGGCACGGTGTCGGCCGGCACCTGGATCACGGTTTCACGCAGCACGCCCCCGCCCTGCACGCTGCCGCGCACATTGGTGGGCGAGGTCATCTGCGTCACGCAGTCCTGGCGCGAGGCGGCCGGCAGGCGGTTGCAGCGGTCCAGCATATTCTGCTGCAACTGGTCGTTGCTGCCGTCCTTGAGGTTGTTGCGGCCGCTTTCCTGGCGCGCCGCGCCGGCTTCGCGCATGCAGGCGGCCTGGTCCTGGCCGGTGGCGCCGCTCTTGCATGCCGCCACATCCTGCTGATACTGGGACTGAGCTGAGCCGCGGCCGGTCGCATCAGCCGCGTGGACCGCTCCCGCGGCCAACATCAGGCCAGCGGCACAAAGCGTCGCCGCGAGGCGTTTGACATGCATGGGTCGTGTAGTCATGGTCAGCTCCTTGAAGTTGATTGAACCGTTACCCACTATCCCACGATGACGCTTCCGCTACATGTCCAGCGACGTGAAATCGTAAGACTACGTTTCAATTGCCGCGACGCAACATACCCTGCCTGTCGCCTTAGCTAGCGTCGCGCTCGGCGTCGGCCTTGCTGAGGCGATTGCGGTAGGTTGCGGCGCGCATGAGCAGCATGGCGGTCACGGGCGAAGACACGATCAGCAGCAGCGTGATGATGACTTCATGAAACACAGGCCGCGACGACAGCGCCGAAAACACCAGGATCGACGCCGCCAGCACGCAACCGCAACCCATGGTGTTGCCCAAGGTAGGCGCATGGATGCGGGCATAAAAGGTACGGAAGCGCAGCAGGCCGGCCGAACCGGTCAGGGCAAGCAGGCCGCCGAACACCAGCAGGACACTGGCCGGTATGGCGGCCCACAGCGGGATCTGGGCGTCGATCATGGCTCGATCACCTCGCCGCGCAGCAGGAAGCGCGCCATGGCGGTGGAGCCCACGAAGCCGAACAAGGCGATCAGCAGCGCAATGTCGAAATACACGGAGGTGCCGGAGCGGATGCCGAACACCAGCATGGTCAGCATGCCGTTGATGTACAGCGTGTCCAGGGCCAGCACGCGGTCCTGCGCGGTGGGACCGCGCAGCAGCCGGATGGCGGCGAAGACCATGCCCAGCGCAAAGCAGAGCAAGGCGAAGGACGCCGCCCAATAAAGTATGTTGTTCATTCGAAAATCTCCTTCAGCGGGCGCTCGTAGCGTTCCTGGACCAGCTTGATCCAGTCGCCCTCGTTCTGCAGGTCCAGCACGTGCAGCTTCAGGCAATGGTCGTCGGTCAGGTCCACCCAGACGGTGCCCGGCGTGTACGTGACGATGCAGGCCAGCATCGCCAGGCCGTGCGGGTCGCGCATGGTCAGCGGGATCATGATGAACCCGGGCGAAAAGTCATTGCGGCGCGGATTCAGGATCAGCCGCGCCACGGCGATATTGGATTTGATGATGTCCGCGGTCACATGCAGGAACAGCGGGACCGCCTTCCACAGGCGGCGCGGCTTGGCCTTCAGCGGCCGCAGGCGGGAGGCGGCCCAGGTGAACCAGAGCGCCAGCGCGATGCCCAGCGCGATCTGGCCCGCGGACGCGCTCTGGTTGAGCACCAGCCACAGGACGAACAGGTAGACGGGCAGGAACAGGAAGTAGAGACGGCGCATCAGCTTCCTCCCTTGAGGCCGCGCACGGTCTGCGCGGACATGACGGCGTCGATGTAGGACTTGGGCTGGTCCAGCGACCGCGCCGCATCGTCCAGATAGGCCGACACGGGGCCGGCGCCGGCCGCCAGGCCCACGCACAGCAGCAACAGCACCGCCACGGGCCCGGCTTCGATCAAGCGCAGGCGCGGCGTGCTGCGGTCATCGCTGGCCCAGAACACCCGGATGCCGGTGCGGCCCAGGCCGATGAGGCCGGCCAGCCCCGACAGCAGCACCGCGGCCACCAATATCCATGCGTCCATGGGCACGGCCGACTCGTTGGCGGCCGACACCGCCGCTGACAGCAGCGACAGCTTGGCGACGAAGCCCGACAGCGGCGGCAGGCCGGTCACCAGCAAGGCGCAGGAAATGAAGGCCAGGCCCAGGAAGGCCATGGCCGCGGGAATGGCCACGCCCACCACGTCGTCGGAACGGTTGAGCGAGGCCGGATCGTCCAGGTCGAACGCGTCCAGGGTCACCGCCAGCACGTTGGCGCCGAAGCTGCGGGTGCGCTCGATGAGTTCGGCCAAAAGGAAGAACGCGCCCGTGGTCAGCACGGAGCTGAGCAGGTAGAACAGCGCCGGTCCCGTCAGCGTCACGCCCGGCATGCCCAGCGCGGTCAGCAGCGTGCCAGCCGATACGATCACGCAGTAACCGACCATCTTTTCCAGCTGCTGGGTCGCCAGGAGTCCCAGGGCGCCGAACAGCAGCGTGGCCAGCCCCGCCGCGAACATCCAGTCCAGGCTGAAGGCCGCCGGCGCGCCGGTGGGCAGCAGCAAGGAGCCGATGCGCAGCAGCGCGTAGATGCCGACCTTGGTCATGATGGAGAACATGGCCGCGACCGGTGCGCCGGCCGAGCCGTAGCCCTTGACCAGCCAGAAGTTCAGCGGCCAGGCGCCCGCCTTGACCAGGAAGGCCACGCCCAGGATGGCTGCGCCCGCCTCGAACAGCATGCGGTCCGCGCCCGCCAGGTTGCCGGCGCGCACCGCCAGGTCCGCCATGTTCAGCGTGCCGGTCACGCCGTAGATCAGCGCGATGCTGATCAGCAGCAGGAACGAGGCCACCAGGTTGACCGCGATGTACTGCAGGCCGGCGCTGACGCGCGCCACGCCCGAGCCGTGCAGCAACAGGCCATAGGACGCGGCCAGCAGCACCTCGAAGAATACGAAGAGGTTGAACAGGTCGCCCGTGAGGAACGCGCCGTTCAGGCCCATCAGCAGGAACTGGAACAACGAATGGAAATGCACACCGGCGCGGTCCCAGCGCGCCAGCGCATAGACCAAGGTAGCCAGTCCCAGCACCGCGGTCAGGGTCAGCATCACCGCGGCCAGGCGGTCGACCACCAGCACGATGCCGAAAGGCGCGGGCCAGTCGCCCACCAGATAGACCCCTACCCCATCGGGCCAGACGCCGGGAACGCCGCCGCCCGCCACCACCAGCAGCGCGATGGCGGCGGCCAGCTGGCCCAGGGTCGAAACCAGCGCAATGGCGCCGCGGGTATAGCGGCGGGTATCCGCCAGCAGAAGCATCGCCGCGCCCGCCGCGAGCGGCGTGATGATGGGCAATACGGGCAGGTGTTGCAGCCAAAAATTCAAGATTGGGACTCCCGTCCATCAACGTGGTCGGTACCCGTGAGGCCACGCGAGGCCAGCAGCACAACCAGGAACAGCGCGGTGGTGGCGAAGCCGATCACGATGGCCGTCAGCACCAGCGCCTGCGGCAGCGGATCCGCATACCAGGAAGGATCATGGGCCACCGCCGGATCGACCACGGGCGGACGGCCCGAGGTCAGCCGGCCCATGCCGAAGATGAACAGGTTCACCGCATAGGAAACCAGCGACAGGCCCATGATGAACTGGAAGGTCCGCGGCCGCAGCAGCAGCCAGACGCCCGAACCAGCCAAGACACCAATAGCGATGGCGTATATCAATTCCATCAGGCTTCCCCTGTTTGTGCGGCGGCCGCCTGGATTTCGGCGGCGGCCTTGCGTTGCGCGCGCAGCGATTGGTGAGCCAGCGCCACCAGCACCAGCACGGTGGATCCCACGACCAGCATGTAGACGCCCAGGTCGAACAGCAGCACGCTGGACAGGTGCACGTGGCCGATCAGCGGCAACGCCAGATCCCAGGACAGCGCCGCCAGGAAGGGCTTGTAGGCCAGCCACGCGGTCACCGCCGCGGCGCCGGCGAACAATAGGCCCAGGCCGATCCAATGCTGCGGGTTGAGCCGGCTGCGCGACTCCACCCAGTACACGCCGCCGACCATGTATTGCAGGATGACGGCGGTGGCGAAGATCAATCCGCCGACGAAGCCGCCGCCCGGCTCGTTGTGGCCGCGCAGCAGGAAGTACACGGAAATCAGCGCGGCGGTGGGCAGCAAGAGGCGCACCAGCACGGTGGGCACCATCATGGAACCGGCGGGCACCAGCGACTTGATGTCCGGCGCGTCGGGCACGCCGCCATCCTGGTCGAGCTGCTGGCGCGGCAGGTCCGCGCTTTCGGCGGCCGGACGGAAGCGGCGCAGCAGCGCGTAGACGGTCAGCGCCACGATGCCCAGCACCGTGATCTCGCCGAAGGTATCGAAACCGCGGAAGTCCACCAGGATCACGTTGACCACATTGGTGCCGCCGCCGTCCGGCAGCGCGCGGTCGACGAAGTACGAAGAAATGGTGTCGCCCTGCGGCCGCACCAGCACCGCGTAGGCCAGCGCGGCCATGCCGGTGCCGGCGGCGCCCGCCAGCAGCAGGTCGCGCAGGCGGCGTCCGCGGGCCCGCAGCGTGACCTTCAGGCTTTCGTCTTCATCCTGCGCGATGCGCCGCGGCAGCCAGCGCAGGCCCAGCAGCAACAGCACCAGGGTCACGACTTCGACCGACAGCTGGGTCAGCGCCAGGTCGGGCGCCGAGAACCAGACGAAGGTCAGGCAGGTGATCAGCCCTGCGCCCCCGGCCAGCGCCAGCGACGCCAGGCGGTGGTACTTGGCCTGGAAGGCGGCGGCCAGCGCGCAGCCCGCGCCCACCAGCCACAACAGCGCGAAGGCCGGATCGATCGGCGTCATGCGGCCGGCGCCATCCAGCCAGCCGCCCGCGCGCAGCGGCAGCCAGGCCACGAACAGCGTGCCCAGCACGATCAGCAGCATCTGCACCTGCAGGCGCGACGACGCCAGCCAGCGCAGCAGCCAGGCCGCGGCCACGCTGGAGCCGTCCAGCAGCGCCTCGAAGCTGCGGCGGCCGTCCAGGCGGTAGATGAACGGCACCCGGCCCGGATTGGCGCGCTGGTGGGCGCGCAGGGCCAGATAGAGCAGGACGCCGGCCGTGGTCGCGACCAGGCTCATGACCAGGGGCAGGTTCAGGCCGTGCCAGACGGCCAGGCTGTACTCCGGCATGTCCTGCCCCAGGATGCTCTGGGCCGCGGTCGCCAGGAACGGGCCGACCGTCAGGCCAGGCACCACGCCCACCAGCAGGCAGATCGCCACCAGCAGCGCGCTGGGGAACAGCATCCAGCGCGGCGGCTCGTGCGGGGCGCGCGGCAGGTCGGTGGCCGGCGGGCCGAAGAACACTTGCAGGATGAAGCGCAGCGAATAGGCCACGCTGAACGCACCCGCGATGGTGGCCACCAGCGGCAGGCCGATCTCGGTGATGCGGTCGCCGCTGACGAAGGTGGTCTCGGCGAAGAACATTTCCTTGGACAGGAAGCCATTGAGCAGCGGCACCCCCGCCATCGAGGCGGCCGCCACCATGGCCAGCGTGGCGGTGATCGGCATGGCCTTGTAGAGGCCGGACAAACGGCTCAGGTCGCGCGTGCCGGTCTCGTGATCCACAATGCCCGCCGCCATGAACAGCGAGGCCTTGAAGGTGGCGTGGTTGATCATGTGGAAGATGGCGGCCACCAGCGCCAGCGTGCTGTTCAGGCCCAGCAGCAGCGTGATCAGCCCCAGATGGCTGATGGTGGAGTACGCCAGCACCCCTTTCATGTCCTGCTGGAAGATGGCGGCATAGGCGCCCAGCACCAGCGTGATCAGCCCCGCCCCGCCGATGATCCAGAACCATTCGTCGGTGCCCGACAGCACCGGCCAGAAACGCGCCAGCAGGAACACCCCGGCCTTCACCATGGTGGCCGAGTGCAGGTACGCGGATACCGGCGTGGGCGCCGCCATGGCATTGGGCAGCCAGAAATGGAAGGGAAACTGGGCGCTCTTGGTCAGCGCGCCCAGCGCCACCAGGATCAGGACGGCCGGATACCAGGGGTCGGCCCGCACCAGGTCGCCCGCGGCCAGCACCCGGTCCAGGTCATAGCTGCCGACGATATGGCCCAGGATGAGCACCCCGGCCAGGAGGCACAGCCCGCCCCCGCCCGTGACCGTCAGCGCCATGCGCGCGCCGCGGCGCGCGTCCAGGCGGTGATGCCAGTAGGCGATCAGCATGAAGGACGCCAGGCTGGTCATTTCCCAGAACATGACCAGCTGGATCAGGTTGCCCGACAGCACCACGCCCAGCATGGCGGCCATGAAGGCCTGGAAGAAGGAGAAAAAGCGCGGCACCGGATCTTCCGGCGACATGTAATAGCGCGCATACAGCACCACCAGCGCGCCCATGCCGGAGACGATCAGCGCGAACAGCCAGGCGTAGCCGTCCATGCGCAGGGTGAACTGCAGGCCCAGCGCGGGCGCCCAGGGCATGTCGAAGCGGACCACGCCGCCGTTGGCGACGTCCGGATAGAGGCTGATGACCAGCACCACACAGACCAGTGCGATGAGGCCCGCCAGCCACGCCTCGGCATTGCGGGCGTTGGATGGCAGAAGCGCGGCGCACAGGCTGCCGGCGAACGGCAGAGCGAGGATCAGGATCAGCGACATGGCGTTCCGAGAGTGTCCGGGCCCCCTCCCGCCAGCGCAAGGCAGCGAAAGACGAACAGACCGGGGATTGAAAAACGGACGGAACCCTGGCCCGGTGCGTCGCTGCACTACACGTTGCCCCGCGGGGGACATCAACCAACGCCATTGAACGGCGCAGACAGAAACAAACGCAATAGCTTTCTTGCAAGACCGGCCAAGAATCTCATACGAAAAATATCAGATTCTTGTAAGTTATGCAGAGATTTATGTGTTTACGATGCGGATGACGGCAAGATCGATGCGCAATCCTTGCGCAATTGAAATATTCCCGAAGCTGTTCATATCTTTGTCAGCATTGGATTTTTTGGTCTATTCCCGTCTTCTTCGGGCAACGGCGCCATAAAAAAATAACCCTGGACAAGCCAGGGTCTATCCGGGTTGACCGGCGGAAATTTACTGTGTGGAATGGCGCCCACGAGGCTCCGCCAAGCCAGCATCCCGGCGCGGCAGGCTTCACCGACGCCGGCCCAAGAAGCCGGCCGGGTCGGAAATTCAAATAATCTGGAGAAGACTCTTGACCATGCTGTCCCAAGCCAAGGCCGTCCTGGCCGCCGCCATCGCCGGCCTCTGCCTCACCACCGCCGCGCAAGCAGCCGACCCCTACCCCAACAAGCCCATCCGCCTGATCGTTCCCTTCGCCGCGGGCGGCACTACCGACATCGTGGCGCGCATCGTCGCCGAAGGCCTGACCCGTGAGCTCGGCCAGGCCGTGGTGGTCGAAAACCGCGGCGGCGGCGGCGGCTCGATCGGCGCCGACGCCGTGGCGCGCTCCACGCCTGACGGCTACACCCTGGGCGTGGCCACCGTCAGCACCATGGCCACCAACCCGGCCACCAACCCCAAGAACCCGTACAACCCGTTGAAGGACTTCGTCCCCATCACCAATATGGTGAACGTCCCCAACGTGCTGACGGTGAACCCGGCGGTGCCGGCCAAGACCCTGGCCGAATTCATCGCCCTGCTCAAGGCCAATCCCGGCAAGTACGCTTACGCATCCTCGGGCGCGGGCGGCATCGGCCACTTGGACGGCGAACTCTTCAAGTCGCTGACCAAGACGGATATGGTGCATGTGCCTTACCGCGGTTCGGGCCCGGCCCTCAACGACGTGATCGCCGGCCAGGTCAACGCCCAGTTCGACAACCTGCCCTCGTCCATGCCCCACATCCAGGCCGGCAAGCTGCGCGCCCTGGCCGTGGCCGCGCCCAAGCGCCTGCCGGCGCTTCCGGACGTGCCGACCTTCTCCGAAGGCGGCCTGCCGGAAATGGATAACATGGCCTGGTACGGCCTGGTCGCGCCCGCCGGCACGCCGCAGGCCGTGATCGACCGCATCCATGACGCCACCGTCAAGGCGCTCAAGGATCCGAAGATCGTGCAGCGCCTGGCCGACGGCGGCTCGCTGGTGGACGGCAACACGCCCGCCGAATACGCCGCCCAGATCAAGCGCGAGCTGGAACTGCGCCAGCGCATCGCCAAGGAACGCAACATCCAGTCGACCAACTGATCGTTAGCGCACAACGCGCCGGCCCAGTCCGGCGCCCCGAGGCCGGCCTGTTTCCCAGGCCGGTTTTTTTTCGCTTCTTCCACCACCATCGTTCCAAGGGCCGCGCTTGACTGCAATCGTCCCGGTGGTAGCATGTGCGACCGTGCGATCCCATCTTTCTCCCCCTCCCTGCGCCGCCTGCGCGCTTTGCGCCCTGCGCTCGACCCTGTTGAGCTCGCAGGAAGTCGCCGCGCGCTCCGCCTACGCCCGCTCCAAGCCCGGCTAATCGCCCGCTTTCCCCCTTTCTGATTCCTGCACCGGCCCGCCGCCGGCTGCCTGCGCACATCCGCGCATCCGGCAGCCTTGCTGCCGGCCGGCGGACGCCCTGCCGCGTGGCCGGGCTCCGCGTCTCGTCCCTCTATCCGCAACGCCAACGGAGGCTTGCGGCCAGGCCACGCACCGACCTATTCCAAGCGCCATGCAACTCACCAAGAACTTCGTCAAAGCCAAGAACCCCTGCGCGGGCGGCTACAAATGGTTCATCCGCGACCACAACGGCCAGGGAGACTACCAGGCCGTGCTTGACGCCTTGGTCGCTGACGGCCGCGTCAGCGACGCCTGCTGGCTGCTGGACCAGTTCGGCCCCACCGACGCGGTGCTGCGGCTGGATTCGGTCGATGCCAATGCCATCGTCTTCGCCGGCACGCTGGAAGTGCGCATGGGCATCAACGTGGACAGCGTGGTGCGCGCCGGCCGCAGCATCGTCACCGGCGGCGGCATCCGCGCCGGCGAAACCATCCAGGCGGGCGAAAACATCACCGCCAGCGCCAACATCGCCTGCGGCGGCAATCTGCGCGCGGGCGGCGACGTCAGCGCCGACTGGGGCATCGAAACCGCCACGCGCCTGGATTGCGGCGGCAACGTGCGCGCCAAATGGGACATCTGCGCCGGCCAGGACCTGGCCGTGACCGGCCACCTGCATGCCGGACAGGACATCCAGACGCAAGGCGCCATCAAATGCGGCCAGGGCATCAAGGCCGGCGGCGACGTGCGCGCCGAAAAGGAAATCGACGCCGCCTGCGGCATCCAGGCCGGCGGCTCCATCCAGTGCGGCGAGCACCTTGCTTCCGGCTGGGGCCTGATCGCCGGCGAGGACATCCGCGCCGAAGGCGCGATCCGGGCAGGCGAAGGCGTACAGGCCGAAGGCGTGATCGAAGCCGGCGCGGGCCACGGCATCTACGCCGGCCTGAGCGTCCGCCTGGACGCCTGGGCCGCCTGCGCGCGGGTCGTCGCGCAGAGCCGGCCCGAGCAATTGGTCAGCGGGCATTGGGACGGCCAGGACAGCGCCGTCTACGCATAGCGGCAGCCCCGGCGCAGCCAGGGCGCAATGCCGCCTATTCCGGCTTGATGTTCGCTTCCTGCATGCGGCGGCCCCAGGTGCCCAGCTGCGCCTCGACGAACGCCTGCTGTTGCGCCTGCGTGTTCGGCGCGGCCGTCATGCCCAGGGTGGCGAACTTCTGCTGTACCTCGGGACGCGCCAGCGCCTCGTTCACCGCCTTGTTCAAGCGCTCCAGGATCGGCTGGGGGATGCCGACGGGACCGGCCAGGCCCACCCACACCACCAGGTCGAAATCCTGATATCCCGTTTCGGCAAAGGTCGGCACATCCGGCAGGTCCGGCAGCCGGCGCTCGGTGCTGATGGCCAGCGCCCGCAGCTTGCCGCCGCGCAGCAGCGGCGTCGCGACCGACAGGTCCGCCATCACGTAATCGACCTGCCCGCCCGCCAGGTCCGTCAGCGCCGGGGGCTGACTCTTGTACGGCACGCCTTCCGCCCGCACGCCGGCAATGCGGTTGAACGCCGCCGCGCCGACCTGCCCGCCCGGGGAACCATAGCCGTAGTTCAAGGAGCCCGAGGCCGCTTTCTTCACGAACGTGGCCAAGTCCTTGTACGGGCCATCCGCGCGAACCAGCAGCAGCATGGGCATGGTGGTCAAGCGCGACACGTGGCTGAAGTCCTTCTGCGCATCGTAGGGCAGCTTCTTGAACAGCCCCGGATTGATCGAGTTCAACGAACTGCTGGAGATCGTCAGCGTGTAGCCATCGCCGGGAGAACGCACCGCGTATTCGGTGCCTATCAGGCCTTGGGCGCCGGGCTTGTTCTCGACGATCACGTTGGCGTTCAAATCGCGGCGCAGTTCTTCCGCGATGATGCGGGCGCTGGTGTCGGTGGCACTTCCCGGCGAGAAGGCCGCGACGATCTTGATGGGTTTGTCGCCCGGATAGGGTTCGGCCTGCGCCGCGCCCTGCGCGGACAGGCTCAGCAAGGCGCACGTCAACAGCGCGAATCGAATCGTTTTCATGGGTGTAGTCTCCTGGTTTTATGGGTACTGCCTGGTTTGCCTTACCGCTCTGACGGCGGTGTCGTGGCATTCATTTCGCCCAGGCGCGGCGGGCCTCGGCGTATGGCCGCCGGCGTGCCGGACAGCTTTATCGGTATGCCCGGGCCGTGATAATCGTCGCGCCGGACCACCATCTGGCGATGTTCGGTATGGGCGGCCGCGGCCACCGATGCCATGTCCAGGATCGGCGCAGCGGGCACGTTCTGCGCCAGCAACTGCTTGCCGAACGCCTCGCCATCGACCTGCGCGAACGCCTGGGCCAGCGCCGCATCCACGGCTTCGCGGTTGACGACTCTTTGCCCGTTGGACTTGTAGCGCTCGTCCTGCGCCATGCCGGCAATGCCCAGCTGCGCGCACAGCTTGGTGAAGAGGCGATCGTTGGCGACCGCGATGAACAAGGGGCAGGTCCGGGTCTGGTAGACGTTGTAGGGCACGATGTTGGGATGCCCGTTGCCGCTGGGCCGCGGCGTATTGCCCGACGCCAGGTAATTGGCCAGGAACGGATGCGCCACCGACACGGCGGAATCGTAGAGGCACACGTCCGCCATCTGCCCGCGCCCCGTGCGGTGCCGGGCCTGCAGGGCCAACAGCACGGCAATCGCGGCGTTCATGCCGGTAGTGAGGTCCACCACCGGCACGCCCAGCCTCAGGGGTTCGCCGCCCGCCTCGCCGTTGATGCTGAGCAGGCCGGCCATGGATTGCACGGCGGCGTCGTAGCCTGGCAATTCGCCCAGCGGGCCATCGTCGCCGAAACCCGTGATGCGGCAATGCACCAGCCGCGGAAAGCGCTCCGTGATGGCGGACGGTTCGGCCACGCCCCAACTGCGCAGCGTGCTGGCCTTGAAGTTTTCGATCAGCACGTCGGCCGTTTCGAGCAATTGCCAGAACGTCTCCCGTCCGGCCTCGCTGTTCAAGTCCAGCACCATGCTGCGCTTGTTGCGGTTCACGGCGCGGAAATAGGCCGAACTGCCATCCACGAACGGCGGGCCGAAGCCGCGGCATTCGTCGCCTTCCGGCGACTCGATCTTGATCACGTCGGCGCCGTGGTCGCCCAGCATCTGGCCGCAGAATGGCCCTGCCAGGACGCGCGACGCGTCGATGACGCGCAGGCCGGCGAGCGCGCCGCCGGCATCGCTGCTATGCATAGTCTGTCTCCTTCGAATCCAAGGTCAGGCCGAAGCGCGGGCGATCAGCCAGTTGAATTCCCTGCCCTGCGCGCCCGCTTGCGTGCTCATGCGCAGCGCAAGCCGGTGGTTGTGCGCATCCAGCGCGCCTTCCAGCAGGCCGTTCCAGGCTTGCGCCACGCAAGGGTGCGCATCGGCCACGGCGTCCATCAGGTTCCAGCCTTTTTGCGTCACGCGCACGCCTTCCGGTGTTTCGCTCAACTCGCACGCGTCGCCCTGCGCTTGCGCCAGCGCCGCCATGAAGCGCCCGAACTGCAGCGCGGAGCCATCCTGCTCCACGCCCAGCGCCCGCGCCGTCTCGTGATAGAACTGCATGCCTATCATTCGTCCGGTCAGGTGCAATAGCCCGGTCGCTTCCTCCGGCCCCCACAGGTTCACCGCCACGGGCAAGGCGCTGCGCACGTACTCCATGGCGTAGTTGCGGCTGGCCTTGGCCAGGCGCGTCGCGGGCCAATCCACGGTGGGCAGCGTCGGCGCGGCCGCGGCGTCGAAATCGGGCGCGTCCTCATTGCGGCTAAAGCGCAGGCGTTCGTGCGGCTGCAGGTCGCGGTCGTATTCGTAGTAGTAGCCCTCCAGTCCCGACTGGCCGTCGACCGCCTGCTTGGTGCACACGAAACCCAGCCGCGGATTGTTGAGCGACACGCCGTTCTGCGCATGCCAGCCCGCCAGCATGGCGCGCGACACCTCCGACGGTATCGCGCACAGCGCGGTGCCCGACCAGATCCAGCGCGGCGCGGAATAGCGTATCCAGGCCTTGCGGTCGGACTCGTGCATGTACTGCACCGCCACGCCGCCAATATGGTTGGACAGATAGTGGTACTGAGCCGCCGCGACCGCGGGCGGCAGATGCGCGATGCCCAGCTTCTTCAGGCCTGGCAGGAAGCGCTCGTTGCGCTGGCGGCAGAAGATCTCGTAGACCAGTTCAGCCGCGCGCGCCGTGCCGCGGCGCGTCACGGCCGACAGGACGATGCCGGTGAAGAACGCGTGATACCACTCGGAAACCGCGCGCCAGCCGCGTTCCTCGGATTGCATTTCATGCATGGCCATTCACTCCAGTAGGAACCGCCACGGAACCGGGCAGCAGGGATTGCATGGACGCGACGGCGAAATCCGCAATGTCGCGCGCAATGGCCTCGCGATCCGCGTCGGATTCCCCGGCCCTGGGGCGATACCACATGGTGGTCCAGTTCAAGGCGCCCAGCAGCGGCTTGACCTGCAAGGCCGGCGGGCCTCGCCGGAAGTCTCCGGTCGCCATGCCCGCCTCGACCACACTGCGGAACAGCGACTCGTAGCGGTCGCGCTGCCGCACCAGTTCTTCCAGTTCGGCGCGCTGGCCCGCCGTGGTGCGGCCGGCCAGGTGCAGTTCGACGCCCTGCACGGTGACGCGCTGGTATGGCAGATGCGCCATCATCAGATGCGTGTGGGCATGGGCCATGTTCCAGAGCCGCTGGGGCGGCGACGCGGCGGCGTCCTCCGCCAGCGGCGTCACCGTGTCCAGGTTCAACTGCATCGCGCGCCGGTGCACGGCGAAGAACAGGTCGGTCTTGCTGCGGTAGTAGTAATAGACGCTGCCTTTCGTGACGCCGATCAGGTCGGCGACCGAATCGATCGTGGTCGCCGCGAATCCCATCTCGGTGAAGGCATGCGCGGCAGCGTCCAGCAACTCCACTTGCCGCAGCGGCATCTCGTCATAAGGAATGGCAGTCTTGGCTTTCATGCGAACTCCCGGCGCTGCGCCGCGGCGCCTGCGCTTTTCTTGATGGCGCGGGCCAGGACCACGCGCTGGATTTCGGAGGTGCCTTCGTAGATTTCGGTGATGCGCTGGTCCCGGTAGCAGCGTTCCACCGCGCTCGGCTTCACGTAGCCGCGCCCGGCCAGGATCTGCATCGCGTCGTCCACCACGCTGTGCGAGGTTTCGCTGGCCAGCAGCTTGGCCATCGCGCCCAGCGTGCCGATGTCCTGCCCGGCGTCGTAGGCGCGCGCCGCCTCGTAGGTCATCATCCGCGACGACGACAACGCGGTGGCGGCGTCGGCCAGCTTGAAGCCCACGCCCTGGTGGTCGATGATGCTGCGCCCGAAAGTCTGGCGCCCCACCGCGAAGTCCCGCGCCTCGGCATAGCTGCACAGGGCGATGCCATTGGCCTGGGCAGCCACCACCACGCGGCCGATGCTCAAGGTCGCCAAGGCGAGCTTCAGCCCTTCTCCCAGCGTTCCGACCACGCTCTCCGCGCCGACCCAGGTGTCCAGTTTCAGGTTGGTGGTGGTGGTGCCGCGTATGCCCATCTTGTCTTCGTAGTGGTCCACCACCACGCCACTGGCATCGCGGTCGACCACGAACGCGCTGATATTGTTGCGCGCACCAGGCTCGCCTGTACGGGCGAACACGATGAAATGGCGCGAATGCCCGCCATTGCCCAGCCAGCATTTTTCACCCCGGATGCGCCACCCGTCGCCTTCAGGCACGGCAGTGGTCAACAGGGCTGCCGCATCCGAACCCGCGCCGCGCTCGCTCAGGGCAAAGTTGACCGCGTGGCCGTCCCGCGCCAGGCCGCCCAGCAGCACCATCTTCTGTTCGGCCGAGCCTCCCAGGATGACCGGAAACGCGCCCAGCGACAGCGCCGCCAGGATGGCGGCCGTGGAGGCGCAGCCCTGCGCCACGGCTTCCACCACCGCCACCAGCGAGGTCAGCGATGCCCCTGCGCCACCGTATTCGGCCGGGATGAAGAGTCCCGAGATTCCGCTTTCCCGCAACGGCGCCAGATGCTCCACGGGATAGCGCTGTTCCCGGTCTATGGCGGCGGCGGCCGGCGCAAACGCCTGCGCGGTCAAGTCTGCGGCCTTGTCGCGCCAGGCGCTTGCTTGCGGGTCGAGCGAGGGATTCCAGATCACGGACATCATTGTCTCCAGCAACATACTAACGAGTATTTAATCGACTGGATGAGAACATACTACTTGGTATTTTTCTCCGATACCCAGGGAAAACCCGCAACACAAGGACTTGTCCCGCGGGTGCACCCAAGTCCGCCCGCGGGGTCATGCCTCAATAGGCGACGGTCAGGTCTGCGCCGCTTTCGCCGCCGGCGCCGGACTGCGCAACACCAGCATCAGCCCAAGCAGGATCGCCGCCATCCCGCCCAGACTCAACGCCGACAACCGGTTGCCCAGGATGAGGTAATCCAGCGCCGCCGTGCCGGCCGGAACCAGATAGAACAAGCTGGTGACGTTGACCAGGTTGCCGGCCTGGATCATGCGGTAGAACAGCAGGGTCGCGCCCACCGAAATCACCAGGCCCATCCAGATCAGCGGCAGGATGAAGCCTGTCACCCACTCCACCCGGATGGGCTGGAACGGCACGAACAGCAGGCACAGCGCCAGGCTGACCAGGTACTGCAGCGGCATGACGTCCATGGGCGTCTGGCGCACGCGCTTCTGCAGCATGGCGCCGCTGGTCATGCAGAGCAGCGCGGCCAGCGCGTAAACCATGCCGGCCGCGGAGAAGCGCGCCATGCCTATGCTCTGGTAGACCACCATCACCAGCCCGCACAAGGCTAGGCCGAGGCCCGCCAGGCGCGGCAATGAATAGCGCCTTTCCATCACGGCCAGCGTCAGGATGGGCTGCGCGCCCAGCAGCGTGGCCAGCACGCCGGGCGTGATGCCGTGGTCCAGCGCCAGCAGATAGCAGATGGAATAGCCGCCGATGAGCAGCAGGCCCGTGGCCGCCACCGTCAGGCGCGTGCCCGGCGCTGGCAGCCAACGCCGCCGCCATGCGCACAACAGCAGCAGCACGGCCAACGCCAGGATGAAACGCAACAGCAGGAAGCCGAAGGCGGAGGCATGGGACAGCCCCCATTTGGCGAAAATCGCGCCGCCGCTCCACAGCAGCACGAACAAGGAAGTGGAGCCATAGGAGGTCCACGCGGATCTATCGAAAGACATGAGGTTTCTACCTGTCGGGGTATGAACAGGCTCCAGCCCCGCCCGCGCGAGCGGGCATAGGCATGCGCTAGACGGATGCAATACGCATCAGGACATCTGGCGCAGCTTTTGAAAAGAGGACTGGAGTCGCGTTGCGGACGGCGTCAGCCGACGACGACCGCGCAAGGCGGGTAAGCGCCCGAGACGACGCCGCAAGGCGGCGCGACCGGCGGCGATACCACCGTGGACACGACAGGAGAAAAACCGGGGGAAACTGCGGAGCGCCGGGACAGCACACGCGCACGCGTATCCGCTGCGCAGGCAGCGGATGCGAAATCGGCGAAGGGCGTGTGGTCAGGCATGGGGCGTAGCCTACCGGCTGCGCGCGGCGCGGTCAAGCGATGCGCCGCTGCTCCACGCCCATGTCGCGCCATGCTTCGCCATGGCAGGTGAACATCAGGATCTGATGCCGCGTGGCCGCGTCGAATAGCGCGCGCTTCATGAAGTCGCGCCGCATGTCGTCCGTGTGGACCAGCGCGTCGTCGAGCAGCAGCAGCGTCGGCCGACCTGCTTCGCGCAGCAGGTCGGCATAGGCGAAGCGGGCCAGGATGCCCAGCTGTTCGCGCGTGCCGAAGCTGAGCGCGGACAGCTGGTCCTCGCCACCGGCGCGGCGCAACGCCATGGGCAACAAGGCATCGTCCAGCCGCAGGTCGGCTTCGGGGAACAGCAGCGCCAGGTAGTGGTTCAGCCGGCGCGCCAGCGGCGCCTGCAGGCGTTGCGTGGCCGCGGCGCGCTTGTCCGCCAGCAGCTTTTGCAGGAGTTCCAGCGCAGCGGCGCGGCGGGCGAAGTCGGCGCGCCGCCGTTCCAGGCGTTCGCAGGCGGCCTCGGCCTCGGACAGGCGTTCGCCCAGCCCCTGGGCGCCCGCCTGGTCCAGCTTGCCTTGCAACTGCAGGATTTCGCCGTGGCGCTTGTGCTGCGCCTCGCGCTCGATGGCGGCGGACTTCTCGTACCGCTGCACATCCTGTTCGACCAGTTCGGGGCGGTGGCCAGCCAATGCCGCCTGCGCGTCGCGCACGCGGCGCTCCAGCTCGTCGTGGCTGCTGCGCGCTTCGGCAAGCCGGCCCGCGCGGGCCTGCCGTTGCGCTGCGCGCTCCGGTGATTGAAGTTCGGCATTGCGCGCCGCCGCCTGGTTTTCCAGCAATTGGGCGCGCGCGCCGTCGGTATCCATGGCGCGCTGCGCGGCGGCCAGCGCGGTTTCGGCCTGCGCCGCAACCGCCTCGGCTTCACGCAGGGACTGCAGCGCCGCGGGCAGATCGCCGCCGTCCGCTGCGGGCGCAGCCGGCAGCTTGTCCAGTCGTTCCTGCAATTGCGCGCGGCGCGCCAGCGCGTCATCGCGCTGGCCCCGCAACACGTCCACGCCCTTGGGCGCATGGATGCCCAGCGTCTTGCGCATGCCTTCCAGTTCGCGCAGCAAGGCGCCGTAGCGGGCATGGCGTTGCTCGGCCTGCGCCAGGCTTTCGACGTCCAGGCGTTGCAGCAAGGCCGCGCTGGCCGCCCGGGCCGCGTCGATTTCGCGCTTGAGCGCGGGCAGGTCCTTGCCGCCCGGCTCGATGCGCAAGCGCCCGACGCCCGGCAGTTCCAGTTCGGCGGCGGCCGTCAGCAAGACCTCGTCGGCGCCGCTCAGCATCCGGCCGTCCAACAGCGCCCGGCCGCCCGCTTCCAGCTGATAGGACAGGCGCGTGGCGCTGGCCTGCTGCTGCAATTGCAGATTGGCCAGTTCGCGTTCGCGCTTGCGCAAGGCTTCCATGTCGGCGTCGGCGATTTCGAGACGCATGGTCTCGGCCTTGAGCGCGGAGCCCTGCTCGATCAATGCGGTGACTTCATTCAATGCGCCGTCCAGGCGTTCGATCTCCGCGCCCAGCTGGACCAGTTGATGCTCCAGGTCGCGCCGGTCGGCCACGGCCTGCACCGCGGTGACGCGCTGGCGCGCTGCGTCCATCGCGGCGGCATGCGCCTGGCGCTGCTGTTGGGCTCGCGCCAGCGGTTCGCGCGCGGCCTCGACCCGGGCGCGCGCGGCGCGGGCCTCGTGGACCAGGGCTTGGAGTTCGGCCTCGTCCTGCTGGTCGCGCCGGACCTGGTCCTGCAACAGCGCCAGCGTCTGCGCGGCCTGCGCCTGTTCGCGGCGCAGACCGTCGAAGGCTTCGCGCTCCTTGGCCAGCGCGGCCAGGCGCGCGCGCGCTTCGGCCGCCTTGGCCTCGAAGTCCTTCCAGGGTTCGCCGGCCTGGGCGCGCTCGTGGTCGCGACGCAATTCGGCCAGGCGATCCACGTCGGCGTTCAGTTGCGCCATGGCCTGCGCGCATTCGTCGCGTTCGGCCGCGGCGCGCGCCAGCGCGTCCTCGGCTTCCTTGTAGGCGCCCTTGGGGCGGCCATTGCGCGCGTCCAGCAGCGCGCCGCGCTCAGCGGCCACGCGCTCGTAGAGGCGGTCGCCATCGCCCGAAGCCAGTTCGCCGGACAGTTGCGTCAAGGCTTCGCGCAGATGCGCGCCCGCATGGCCGGCCGCTTCCTGCAGGTTCTGGCCGTCGCCCTGCTGGATCCACAACAGGCCGGGTATGCCCGCCAGGTCCGGCTTGCTCTGGCCGCGTCCCGGCAATTCAAAGCCCAGCAAGGCGGCCAGCGCGTTTTCGGCTTCTTCGCCGTCCAGGCGCTGCGCGCCGCCATCGATCAGCAGTTCGCAGCGGGCGCGCGACAGGAATTGCTTCTTCAGGACGTAGCTGTGCCCGGCATGCGTGAACTCCAGTTCCACGCTGGGCCGCGCGCCGGACTCGCCGTGCGGCGCCAGGTCGGCGACCTTGCTGGTGCTGTAGCGTTCGAGAAAGGCGGAACGGATGGCCGCGGCCACGGTGCTCTTGCCGGCTTCGTTCGGGCCCACGAACAGGTTCAGGCCATCCTGCAGCCCCTCCAGCGCCATGGGCTGGCGGAACTTGCGGAATTCTTCCAGGGCGATGCGCGACAGCTTCATTTGGCGGCTCCCGGCGCGGCGCTTTCGCGTTGGAACCGCAGCAGCAGCCGCAATGCCTCGCCAGCGACCGCGGATTGGTCCGGATCGGCCTGCAGCGCCTGCAATTGCGCCGCTACTTCACCCACGTAGCCGCTGGCGCGCAGTTCAGCCAGGTCGGCTTCGTCCGGTTCCAGCATGAGGCCGGACAGGTCCGGCAACAGCGCGCGCACTTGCGCTGCGGCCTGGTCCACGGCGCGTTGCAGCGCCTCCCAGGTTTCCATGTTGACGTGCCCCTGCGCTTCCAGCCGCAGGACATCTTCCGCACGCAGCGCTGCCATGCGCGCGGCCAGCGCCTGCGCGTCCGAGGGCAGGCTCAGCGTTTCCGTCCAGGCCGACCAGCGGTACTTGCCCGTGGCCAGCCGCTCGACGGCGGGCGTGGCGCCCGGCGCGTCGATGCGCACATGCAGCGCGTACCCGGGCTCGTTGCCGCGAAAGCGGTCCTGCTCCGGCGTGCCGGCATACCAGGTGTGCTCGTCGATGGACAGGCAGCCGTGCCAGTCGCCCAGCGCCAGGTAGTCCAGGCGCGCGCGCGCCGCACGGTCCGGGGCGATGGGATTGGTGGCGTCTATGGTGTCCGGCAGGCGGCCCGCCACGCTGCCGTGCGCCAGGCCCACGCGGATGCGGCCGGCTTCGGTTTCCAGCGCGTCGAAGGCCTGGGTCACGTCGTCGTAGGTATGGCGTTGCGTCAGGGGCGCGGCCAGCACGGCGAGATTGATCGCCGCCAGATCGACCACGCCGGTGCGCAGCGGCACATGCACGTTGGATGGAATGCAGCCCAGCTGCATCGCCCGGCTCCAGACGCTGTCGGCCAGCACGGCGTCATGGTTGCCGGCGATCATGACCCAAGGCCCGGCGTAAGCGGCCATGGCCGCGAACAGCCGGCGTATCGTGCGGTCCGACACGCCCTGCGTGTCGAACACGTCGCCCGCCACCAGCACGGCGTCCACGCCGCGTTCGGCCGCCAGCGCGGCGATGCGGGCCACGACGTCGAAGCGCGCCTCGGCCAGCATGGCGGCGTCGTCGGTTTCAAACTGGCCGTATTGTCGGCCGATCTGCCAGTCGGCGGTGTGCAGGAAATGGGTCATGCGCGGAATTGTAAGAGCAAGACCCCTGCCGCGGCTCCTCTCAGGATGACAAAGCCAGCACCGGCAGAACCTGCGCCAGCGTCAAGGGCTCGGTTTGCAGCATCAGCCTGTCTCCCTGCGTCTCTGCGTCCGCCTCGGCGTCGCGCAGGGGATCGGCGGGCAGCAGATAGTGGCGCAGCACCGCGTCGGCAAGCAGCAGGCGGCGCGCATCCACCCCGGGCTGGCAGCTCTCCCAGGCCATGAACACCGCCGCCGATGCGTAATAGAGTGCGGATGCCGCGCGGCGCACCTGCGCCTCATGCTGTTCGTCCGTCCCGACGGCCTGGGCCAGGCTGACGGCGCGGCGCAGGCAGTCCCGCGCCGTTGCGCGCCAGGCGCGGGGCAAGGCGGACGCCTCCTCCAGCTTGCTCTCCAGCAAGGCCGACAAGGCCTCGTGCGCCCGATCCTTGCGCACGGCGCGCTGGATCGCGTCGAGCGCGTTGATGTTGCTGGTTCCCTCCCATAGCACGCCTATGTGCGCGTCGCGCACCAGCCGGGCATTGACGAAGTCTTCGATGTAGCCGTTGCCGCCGCGTATCTCCATCGCGCCCGTTGCCACGGCGATGTTGTCCCGGCACGTGCGCAGCTTGAGCAGCGGCGTCAGCAGCCGCAGCGCCTGGGCGGCGTGCGCGGCGCCCTCCTGCGCCCGCCGCATGATGTCGGCCGTGGCCATGACCATGGACAACGCCGCTTCCGTCGGCGTCAACAGTTTCAACAACTGGCGGCGCAGCAGCGGATAGCCGATGACATCGCGTCCGAACGCCCGCCGATGGCGCGCGGCCAGCATGGCCTCGTTGAGGCAGCGCCGCATCATTGCCGCCGCGCGCACGCCGTGCGACAGACGCGACAGGTTGACCTGCTCCATCATGTGCTTGAGTCCCTGGTCCGCCTCCCCCACCAGGTACGCCTGGGCGCCTTCCAGGCGAATCTCGCCGCTGGCCATCGAGCGCGTGCCCAGCTTGTCCTTCAGCCGGACGATGCGATAGGCATTGCGGCTGCCGTCTTCCAGGCGCCGCGGCATCGCAAACAGAGCCAAGCCGCGCGTGCCCGCCGGTGCGCCTTCGGGACGGGCCAACAGCAAGGCGATGTCCGCGTCGGTGTGCGAGCAGAACCATTTTTCCCCGTACAGGCGCCAAATCCCGTCAGTCTGGCGGGCCACGGTTTCCAGGGCACCCACGTCGGACCCCCCGGTCTTCTCCGTCATGAATTGCGTTCCCTTCCAGAGCGCGGCTGGGTCGCTGGACAGCATGCGCGGCAGCAGCTTTTCCTTCAGGGCGGGGCTGCCGAATTTCCTGATCAGATGGATCGAGGTATCGGATACGCTGATCGGACACATCTGGCCGAACTCGGCCTGGACAAACAAGTATTGCAGCGCATACTTCGCCACCGGCGGCAGCGGCGCATCGCAGCCCAGCACGCCGGCGCGATGGCTCATGGCATGGAACTGGAAATCCGCGAACGCGATATGTTCCATCTCCTGGTAGGCCGGGTGGTACTCGATCCAGTCTTCGTCCTCGCCCCAGCGCGTGCGCGCGTGCAGCACGGGCGGATACTTGTCCGCCACGGTTGCCAAGGCATTGAGGCGCCCCCCCGCCAATTGCCCCATGCGCTGGAACTGCGGCAGCAGCTGCGCATGCGCGGCAGCGGGCAGGTACAGCCTCAGCAGGTCCTGCAGACCCCGATCCAACGCGTAGAAATCCAGGCCTGCGCAGTCGGGCGCGAGGAAATGGGAGCTCTGCGAAGAGCGCTCCGGACGCGGGCGTACGTATTCATCGTATCTGGCTGAAAATGACATGGACAGCTCCTGAAGGTCGTGGACGGACGCCGCGCCTGAAGCGGCGCGCGGGCATGCGTCGGCAATGGAAAATCAGATGACGCCGGCAGCGCGCAAATGCGTCAGCGCGGCATCCGAGTAGCCAAGACGCTGCGTCAGCACGTCTCTTGTGTGCTCGCCCAACACGGGCGGACCCGCGGCATGGTCCAGCGGCGTCGCCGAAAACCGCATGGGGCTGGCGATGCCCGGGCAGGTGCCGCCCGTCGACAAGGGCAAATCCACGCGCAGGCCGCGGTGCACGACCTGCGGATCGGTGAAGGTCTCGGAGTAGGTGTTGATCGGTCCGCTGGGCACCCCCGCAAGTTCCAGCCGCTGCTGCCACGCCGCGCTGGTATCCGTCTTCATGATTTCAGCCAGCAGGGGCAACAGCGTGTCGCGATGGGTCAGACGCCCGCTGACCTTGGCATAGCGCGGGTCTTGCGCCAGGTCCGGCCGCCGGATCTCCTGGCAATAGGCCGCGAACTGGCTGTCGTTGCCCACGGCCACGATCAAGCGCCCATCCGCTGTGTCGAACACCTGGTATGGCACTGCGTTGGCGTGCGCGTTGCCATAGCGCTTGGGCGCCTTGCCGGACACCAGGTAGTTCACGGCGGGGTTGCTGCCGAACGCCAGCACGCAGTCCAGCAAGGCCATGTCTATGTGCTGCCCCTGCCCGCTGCGTTCGCGCCAGGCCAAGGCGGCCGCAATCGCCAGGCTGGCGTACATGCCCGTGGTGATGTCCGCCACGGCGACCCCTACTTTCTGCGGCCCTGCGCCGGGCAGGCCATCGGCCTCGCCGGTGACGCTCATCAAGCCGCCCATGCCCTGAAAAATGAAGTCGTACCCCGGCCGGTGGCGATACGGCCCGGTCTGCCCGAATCCCGTGATCGAGCAATAGACCAGCGCGGGGTTGTCGGCGCGCAGGTCTTCATAACTCAATCCATAGCGCGCCAGGGTGCCGACCTTGTAGTTTTCCACCAGCACGTCCGAGTCCGCCGCCAGCCGGCGGACGATGTCCTGGCCTTCGGCGGTGGAAATGTCCACCGTCACGGATTTCTTGCCGCGATTGGTCGACGCGTAGTAGCCCGAATCCTCGCGCGGCCGCTCTCCCGCATCAGGCATCCAGGGCGGCCCCCAGCCGCGGGTATCGTCGCCAGCGCCAGGGCGTTCGATCTTGATCACGTCCGCGCCCAGGTCGGCAAGGTTCTGCGTGCACCAGGGCCCTGCCAGCACGCGGGTCAGGTCGAGCACGCGAATATGGGATAACGGTTTGATTGCCATGTGTCTTGAGCCTCGATGCCGATGCGGCGCTTTAATCGATGCGGATGTCCGCGTCCTTGATGACCTGCCCATAGCGCGCGCTTTCCTCGCGCATGTAGGCGCTGAAGGCGTCGCCGAAGTACCCCACCGGCTCTCCCCCGGTGCGCAGCAGGGCTTCGCGCACGTCGGCCTGGGTCATGATCTGTTCGATGGCGCCGCTCAGCGACTTGACGATGGCCGGCGGCGTGCCCGATGGCGCCAGGATGCCGACCCACGCGGACATCCTCATGTCCGGGTAGCCCAGTTCCGCCGTGGTCGGCAATTGCGGCAGCACCGCGGAGCGCTTGTCGCTCATGACGGCCAGCGCGGTCAGCTTGCCGGCCTGGATCTGCGGCAAGCCCGTGAACGCGGGTTCGAACGTGACGGAGACTTCGCCGCCCATCACAGCCGCCTTGGCAGGCGCGCTGCCCTTGTACGGCACATGCAGGAGATTGACGCTGGCCCGGGATCGCAGCATCTCGCCGGCCAGGTGCGCCGTCGAGCCAGCGCCGTACGAGGCATAACTGAACTCGCCCGGCTTGGCCTGGGCCAGGCCCACAAACTGCGCCAGCGTCTGCGCCGGGACCTTCGGGTTGACGACGATGACGCTGGGCGTGCTGGCCACCAGCGCAATCGGCGCAAAGCTCTTGACCGCGTCATACGGCAATTTCGGGTACAGCCAGGGATTGATCGTCAGCGTGGTGTTGGTTGCCGCCAGCAAGGTGTAGCCGTCGGGCTTGGCGTTGGCCACCATCTCCGCGCCGATGATGGTGGCGGCGCCCGCGCGGTTTTCCACGATCACCGGCTGGCCCAGCCGTTCGCCAAGCTTCTGGCCGATGACGCGCGCCACTACGTCGGTCATGCCGCCGGCCGAGTACGGCACGATCAGACGGATGGGCATGCGGGGATAGTCCTGCGCTTTTGCGGCGCTGGCGGCAAGCAATGCGCTGGCGGCCAGCGCGATGAGGCTAGGGATACGCACGAGAGTCTCCTTGGGGGATCGATCGCGGGTCTGTGCCCGGATTCATAGCCGCGTGTCGCCGCGGTGAAACCCATTATTGGCAACGTGATTTTTCTCGTCCAATATATTTTTTTGTGCTATTCATACAGATATTGGATCAATCTTTTCCCGCCTGTCAGAGTCCCCTAGTCCGCGAGCCTCTCCATGGATCTGCGTCAACTCCGCTACTTCGTGGCCGTCGCCGAGGAGCTGCATTTCGGCAGGGCCGCCAAGCGCCTGTCCATCAGCCAGCCTCCCCTCAGCTTCAACATCCGCCAGTTGGAATCCTCGCTAGGCATGGAACTGCTGCGGCGCACCACGCGCGAAGTGGCGCTGACCGAGGCCGGCAAGGTGATCTATCGGGAAGCGTTGAAACTGCTGGCGCTGGCGCGCGACGCCGAGGAACAGGCGCGGCGCGCCGCCAATGGCGAAGCCGGCGCCGTGCATATCGGATTCGTGGGCTCGTCGTTCCTGACACGGCTGGCGTCCGACGTCCGGGCCTTCTGCGTGGCGCGGCCGGACGTCGAGGTAGTGCTGTACGAACTCAGCAGCTACGAACAAATCGACGCGCTGCTGCGCGGCCAGATCGATATCGGGATCGTGCATCCCCGGGTGATGCCCTCCGGCGTCGCGTCACGCGTACTGCACCGCGAGGACTTCGTCTGCCTGCTTCCGGCAACGCATCCCCTGGCCGGACTCCAGACGATCGCCGCGCAGCAGTTGCAACACGACGACTTCGTGCTGTTTCCCCGGGATTTCTCGCCGGGCTACTACGACAAGATACTGGCGCTTTGCCTGCAGGCCGGCTTCACGCCACATATCCGGCACAAGGTCCGCAACATGCTGACGATCGCCACCCTGGTATCGCATGAATTCGGCGTGTCGCTGGTTCCAGCTTCGCTGGGAAAGGTGCAATTGCCGAATCTGGTTTGCCGTCCCCTGACGCATGCGTCGACCCCGTCGGATCTGCGCGGCATCTGGCGTCTCGATGAAACGCAGCCCGCCGTGCTGGCCATGCTGGAGCAATTGGCGCAAGCGCAGCAGCCGTGAAGACAGCGGCCCCGCCGGCGTTCTGCGCTGGCGGGGCCGCTGCAGGCCAGGCTTGCGGCCTGGGCCGAGGGGAGGAAACAGTAATCAGGCGCTCTTGCCGTCCAGCACCAGCGACTGGCTGGACACGGCCTTGCGGTCGTAGCGCGACAGGTCCAGGCCATCGGTGCGGATGGCGGGACGCTGGCCCATGACCTGGTCGGCCACCAGCTTGCCCGAGCCGCAGGCCATGGTCCAGCCCAGCGTGCCGTGGCCGGTGTTCAGGTACAGGTTGCCGTAGCGGGTCGCGCCGACCACCGGGGTGCCGTCCGGCGTCATGGGACGCAGGCCGGTCCAGAACTCGGCCTGGGCCACGTGGCCGCTACCCGGGAACAGGTCGTTGACGACCAGCTCCAGCGTCTTGCGGCGGGCCTCCTTCAGGCGCAGATCGAAGCCCGCGATCTCGGCCATGCCGCCCACGCGGATGCGCTGGTCGAAACGCGTCACGGCGATCTTGTAGGTTTCATCCAGGATGGTCGAAACCGGCGCGGCCGATTCGTCCGCCATGGGGATGGTCAGCGAGTAACCCTTGAGCGGATACACCGGCAGGTCCAGGTCCAGCGGCTTGAGGAAATCGCGCGTGTAGCTGCCGAAGGCGGCGACATAGCGGTCGGCGGTCAGCACTTCATTGCCCACGCGCACGCCGGTGATCTGGCCGCCGGCCGTGTTCAGGCCCGACACCGTCTGGCCGAAACGGAACTCCACGCCCAGACCCTTGGCCAATTCGGCCAGGCGCGTCGTGAACAGCTGGCAGTCGCCGGTTTCGTCATTGGGCAGGCGCAGGCCGCCGCTCAGCTTGTGCAGCGAGCGCGCCAGGGCGGGCTCGGCCGTCACCAGGCGATTGCGGTCCAGCAGTTCGTAGGGCACGCCCACTTCTTCCAGCACCGCGATGTCGCGGCGGGCGGCTTCCAGCTGGGCCTCGGTGCGGAACAGCTGCAGCGTGCCGCGGGTGCGCTCTTCGTAGTGGATGCCGGTGGACTGGCGCAGTTCGCGCAGGCAATCGCGGCTGTACTCGGACAGGCGCAGCATGCGCTCCTTGTTCACCGCGTAGCGTTCGGCCGAACAGTTGGCCAGCATGGACGCCATCCATTTCAGCTGGAACAGGCTGCCGTCCAGGCGGATCGCCAGCGGGGCATGCTTCTGGAACAGCCACTTGATGGCCTTCAGCGGAATGCCGGGCGCGGCCCAGGGCGTGGAATAACCCGGCGAAACCTGTCCGGCGTTGGCGTAGCTGGTCTCCTGCGCCGCCGAAGGCTGGCGGTCCAGCACCGTGACTTTGGCGCCCTGGAGGGCCAGATAATAGGCGGTGGTGGTGCCGATGACGCCGCTGCCGAGGACGATGACGTGCATGATTCTTTCCGGTGATTGGTTTTGTTCAGGAATTTCGGTAGTCTATGGGCCTCTCAGCAGTGAAAAGCACTGAAGATTTTGCTTTGCCAGTGCTTTTTCCCGGCCACCTCCTGTTTTTCGATCGCCAAAAGTGAAATGCGCGAGCTAGACCGTATCGACCTGAAAATCCTGGATATCCTGCAGCGGGAAGGGCGCATTTCCGTGACCGAACTGGCCGACCGGATCAGCCTGTCCGCCACCCCCTGCTCCGACCGCGTCAAGCGCATGGAGCGCGAAGGCGTCATCACGGGTTACCATGCGCGCGTCAATCCGGCGGCGCTGGGCAAGAACCTGCTGGTCTTCCTGGAGATCAAACTGTCGGCCAAGTCCGGCGACGTGTTCGACAAGGTCAAGAAAGAGCTGCTGTACGTGCCCGAAGTCATGGAATGCCATCTGGTATCCGGCGACTTCGACTATCTGGTCAAGGCCCGCCTGACCGAAATGAACGAATACCGCCGTCTCCTCGGCGAAATCCTCAAGCGCCTGCCCGCGTCCGCCGAATCTCGCAGCTACGTGGTCATGGAGGAGATCAAGGAGACGCTGTACCTGCCCGTGGACCGCTAGGCGCGCGCCGCTTCCGCTGGCCGCACGCCGATTGTTACCGGTCGGGTCCGCGCTGGCTGCTATGCTGGCGGCCCCTCGGCGCGTGCCTTTGCCGCGCAATCCGACCCTAATTTATTTGCCTATGTCTATGACCCGTCTCTACAAGTACTTCTTCCGCGGACTGATCACGGTCCTGCCGCTGGCGCTGACGATCTACCTGCTCTACATCTTCCTGGCGTGGACCGAAGCCGTGGCGCTGACCTTCCTGCGCCCCTTCATCGGCGGGTTCTACGTGCCGGGCATGGGCCTGGCGCTGGGCATCCTCGGCATCCTGGCCATCGGCTACCTCGTATCCAAGGAACGCGTGCAGCGCGTGCTGGTGCTGCTGGAAATGCCGTTCACCAACCTGCCGGTGGTCAAGAGCATCTATTCGTCGCTGAAGAGTTTCGCGGACTATTTCTCCCCCAGTTCCAAGAACACCGCCCAGCAGGTCGTGATCCTGCGCGAGCCTGGCCAACAGCTGGAACTGGTCGGCCTGGTCACGCGCCGCAACATGGAAGGCTTGCCCGAAGGCTTCAGCCAGGGCGAGCGCGTGGCCGTGTACCTGCCGATGGGCTACATGATCGGCGGCTATACCGTGTTCGTGCCGCAGGAATGGGTCCAGCCCATCCAGATGTCGGTCGAGGAAGCCATGCGTTCGTCCCTGATCGCCTGGATGGCTCGCGCCGAAACCACCAACAACCGTCCCGCCGCGCAGGAGCCTCCCGCCCCCGCGCAGGACGGCGCCAACGGCGGCGGCCAGGCCTGAGCGCCCCGCCCTCACCTCTCTACCAAACTCTCGCTATGCCCATCATCGAATTCACGCTGGCCGAAGGCAGCCCCTATATTGAAGTAAACCAGCTGCTCAAGGCGACCGGCGTGTGCGACAGCGGCGGCGCGGGCAAGATGCTGGTGGCCGAAGGCCACGTCAGCGTGGGCGGCGTGGTCGAAAGCCGCAAGACGGCCAAGATCCGCGCCGGCCAGATCGTGACCTGCGGCGACGTGCGCATCGTCGTGCGCGGCCCCGACGTTGGCGGCCAGGACGCCTGAAGCCATCACAACCCGCCCGACCGCGAGCCGCCATGAAACTCAAGATGTCCCAGAACTCCATTTTTGCCGTGCTGCTGCGCTCGCCCTGGTGGATGAGCGCCGGCGTGGCCGTGCTGCTGTCGGCCGCCGGCTTTGCCGCGCTGCCGCTGGAGTACGCCGCGATGGGCGTGTTCGCGGCGGTGCCGTTCGCGGTCATCGCCATCATGGCGGCCTACAAGCAATTGCGCGCGCCCTCGGGCGCGCGGGTGCAGGCCGTGGCCGAAGCCGCCGCCGGCATGTCCTGGGCGGATTTTTCCAAAACCGTCGAAGCGGGCTTTCGCCGCGACGGCTGTGAAGTGCAGCGCCTGCAACTGCCCGGCGCCGATTTCGCGCTGACCAAGGACGGCCACGTCGCGCTGGTCAGCGCCAAGCGCTGGAAAGCCGCGCGCGTCGGCGTCGAACCGCTGCGCGAGCTGCAGGCCGCGCGCGAAAAGCGCGGGGCGCGCGAAGCGATATACATCGCGCTTGGCGAGGTCTCGGACAATGCGCTGCAATACGCCAAGTCGCAGGGCGTGTCGCTGATGACGGCGCCCGAACTGGCCAAGCTGCTGCGCGACCTCAAGCCCTGAGCCGGGTGCGGTCATGAGCTACCGCCTGCTTGCAGACCTTGTGCTGGCCGTGCATGGCCTCTTTGTTGCCTTCGTGGTGTTCGGCGGACTGCTGGCGCTGTGGAAGCGCTGGATCGCCTACCTGCACCTGCCGGCGCTGGCCTGGGGCGCGCTGGTGATAGGCATGGGCTGGATCTGCCCGCTGACGCCGCTGGAGATTTCGCTGCGCCAGCAGGCCGGCCAGCAAGGCTATGGCGGCGGCTTCATCGAACACTACGTGCTGGCGCTGATCTACCCCGAAGGCATCACTCGCGGCACGCAGATCGTGCTGGCGGCCTTGCTGATCGTGGGCAACATCATCGTCTACGCGCTGTGGGCGCGGCGCGGCCGGCGCCAGCCGGCCTAGTCTACCGTTTACAAGGCCCGGGCGATCACCAGGCGCTGGATGTCGCTGGTGCCCTCATAGATCTGGCAGACGCGCACGTCGCGATAGATGCGCTCGACCGGAAAATCCTTCAGATAGCCGTAGCCGCCCAGCGTCTGGATGGCGGCGGAGCAGACCTTTTCGGCCATCTCGGAGGCGAACAGCTTGGCCATGGACGCTTCCGTCAGCGCCGGCCTGCCGGCTTCGCGCAAGGCTGCCGCATGCAGCACCATCTGGCGCGCCGCATGGATCTGCGTGGCCATGTCGGCCAGGCGGAACGCGACCGCCTGATGCTCCATGATGGGTTTGCCGAAGGCCTGCCGGTCGCGCGCATAGTCGCGCGCGCACTCGTAGGCCGCGCGCGCCATGCCCACGGATTGGGACGCGATGCCGATGCGCCCGCCCTCCAGGTTGGACAGGGCGATCTTGTAGCCCTCGCCCTCCGCGCCCAGCCGGCAGGCCGCCGGAATGCGCATGTCCTCGAACGCGATCTGGCAGGTGTCGGAAGCATGCTGGCCCAGCTTGTCTTCCACCCTCAGCACCTTGTAGCCCGGAGTATCGGTAGGCACGATGAAGGCCGAGATGCCGCGCTTGCCGGCATCCGGGTCGGTCACGGCGAACACGATCACGACCTGGCCGCTGCGCCCCGACGTGATGAACTGCTTGGCGCCATTCAGGATGTAGTCGTCGCCATCGCGGCGCGCCCGGGTGTGCAGGCTGCTGGCGTCCGAGCCCGCCTGCGGCTCGGTCAGCGCAAATCCGCCGATATGCTCGCCCGTTGCCAGCGGACGCAGGAACCGTTCTTTCTGCGCGTCGGTGCCGAACTTCAGGATGGGCATGCAGGCGACCGAATTGTGCACGCTCATGATGGTGGAGCAGGCGCCATTGCCAGCCGCGATTTCCTCCAGCGCGACGGCGTACGAGATATACCCGCTGTCGTTGCCGTCCCAGGCTTCGGGCACCAGCATGCCGAAAAAGCCCAGCTGCGCCATTTCGGCGATGGCGTCGGCGGGATAGTGATGCTCGCGGTCCCAGCGTTCCGAGTTGGGCGCCAGGCGCTCCTGCGCGAAGCGGCGCGCCATTTCCTGGACGCTGAGCTGTTCTTCGGTCAAAAGCATGCTTGTCTCTCCTGGATGCGGTGGCGGCCGACGCGCGGCCTGCTCTGTTCTGCGGTTCGGCCCGCCTTGGGGCGACCGTTAGATCGCCAGAATACACCGGGCCGGCAAACGCGGGACGCCGCTGCGCGGCCTATTCCCGCGGCGCGTCCTGCTCGGAACGCTGACGCGCCGGACCGCTGGCGCGGCTCAGGTTGTAGGCGGTATTGACCAGCCCGATGTGCGAGAACCCTTGCGGGAAGTTGCCCACCAGGCGGCGCCGGGCCACGTCGTATTCCTCGGCCAGCAGGCCCAGGTCGTTGCGCAGCCCCAGCAGCCGCTCGAACAGGCGTTCGGCGTCATCGATGCGCCCCTGCATGACGTAGGCGTCGGCCAGCCAGAAGCTGCAGGCCAGGAACACCCCTTCGTCGCCCGGCAAGCCGTCGCTGGCATGCTGGTTGGAATAGCGCAGCAGCAGGCCGTCGCGCAGCAGTTCGCGCTCGATAGCGCGCACCGTGCCAGTGACGCGCGGATCGTCCGCGGGCAGGAAACCCACCTGGGGGATGAGCAGCAGGCTGGCATCCAGCTCGTCCGACCCATAGCTCTGCACGAAGCTGCCGCGGGCCTGGTTGTAGCCATGCTTGCAGATGTCCGCCCGGATGCGGTCGGCCAGGCGCTGCCATTCATCGCGCGGCCCGCGCAGGCCGAAGCGATCGCAGGATTGCACCGCGCGGTCGAAGGCCACCCAGCACATCAAGCGCGAATGGGTGAAGGCGCGGCGCTCGCCCCGCACTTCCCAGATGCCGTGGTCCAGATCCTGCCAACGGCGCTTCAACGGCTCCAGCAGCACGTTCTGCAGGCGCCAGGCCTCGGCCAGCGGCGCCAGGTCCGCGGCGCGCGCCGCATACAGGGTTTCGATCAGTTCGCCATAGACGTCCAGCTGGCTCTGGCCGGCGGCGCCGTTGCCGCGGCGCACCGGCAGGCTGCCCTCATAGCCCGGCAGCCAGGGGATTTCAAGTTCGGGCAGCCAGCGTTCGCCGGCGATGCCATACATGATCTGCAACTGGTCGGGATGCCCGGCCACCGCGCGCAACAGCCATTGGCGCCAGGCCTCGGCCTCCTCTCGGTAGCCTGCATTGAGCAAGGCGTACAAGGTCAGCGCCGAATCGCGCAGCCAGCAGTGCCGGTAGTCCCAGTTGCGGCTGCCGCCCAGGGCTTCCGGCAGCGAGGTCGTGGGCGCGGCGATGATGCCGCCGGTCGGGTGAAAGGTCAGCAGCTTCAAGGTAATCAGCGAGCGCACCACGGCGTCGCGCCCTTCCTCGCTGCCCTCCCAGCGGCAGCGCTTGGCCCATTCCTGCCACCAGGAAATGGTGCGGTCCATGCTTTCCACGCGGTCCGGCACGAAATGCGGGGTGCGGTGCGAACGGTGGTAAGACAGCGTGAACGGCACCACCCGGCCCGGATGCACGGTGAAGCGCGCCGTGGTGGTGAGTTCGTGCCCGGCCAGGTCCACCGGCGTGTGCAGCTCGACCGCGTCGGGGCCCGCGATGGCGCTCAGGCCATAGTCACGCCGGCGCACCCAGGGCACGGCCTGCCCATAGTTGAAGCGTAGCTCCATCTCCATGTCCATCTGCACGTGTCCGGATTCGCCGCGCACGATGCGCACCACGTCGGCGCGCTCGTCGTCGTCGCTCAAGGGCATGAAGTCGTACAGCAGCGCCGTGCCCGAGCCGGTTTCGTAGCGCGTTTCCAGCACCGCGGTATCCGGCACGTAGCGGCGCGATACCGTGCAGTTCCGAGCGTGCGGCGCGATGCGCCAGCGTCCATGCCGTTCATCGCCCAGCAGCGCCGCGAAGCAGGCGGGCGAATCGAAATGCGGCAGGCACAGCCAATCGATGGAGCCGTCGCGCGCCACCAGCGCGGCGGACAGCATATTGCCGATCAGGCCATAGTCTTCCAGGGGCTTGGACATGGCCTAGCCCGCGCCACGGAATTCGGGATACAGCGTCATGCCGCCGTCGACGAACAGGGTCGTGCCGGTGACGTAATCGGACGCGTCGCTGGCCAGCCACACGGCGGCCCGCGCCACGTCTTCGGGTTCGCCGATGCGGCCGTAGGGAATCAGCTGCAACAGCCTGGCCAGGCTTTCCGGCGTATCCCAGGCCGGCTGGTTGATGGCTGTGCGTATGGCGCCCGGCGCAATCGAATTGACGCGTATCCGGGCCGGCGCCAGCTCCTGCGCCAGCGATTTCATCAGCATCGACACGCCCCCCTTGGATGCCGCGTAGTTCACCTGGAAGGCCCAGGGTATGGCCTCGTGCACGGAACTGATGAAAACGATGTTGCCCGCCGCCAGCCTCTGCCGCGCCGGGTCGACCGGTTGCGACTGGAACTGCCGCGCAGCGGCGCGCGCACATAGGAACTGCCCCGTCAGGTTCACGTCGATGACGCGCTGCCAGTCGGCCAGCGTCATGTCCGCAATCGGCGCGGGATGTTCTATGCCCGCGTTGTTGACCAGGATGTCCAGCCGCCCGTAATGCTGCAGCGCCTGCGCAAACAGGTGCTCCACCTCGGACTCCTTGCTGATGTCGGCGGCCGCGGTGACGGCCGAACCGCCCTGCCGCTGGATCGCTTCGGCGACGGCCGCGGCCCGCCCCTGCGAATCGCCGCCCGCGCGATGATTCACCACCACCTGCGCGCCAGCCGCCGCCAGCCCGATCGCGATGGCCCGGCCGATGCCGGAGGATGCGCCTGTCACCACGGCCACCCGGCCGCGCAGTTCGCTCGCGTGATGCATGCCTGCCTCCCTGGCGGCCGCTACCCGTCGAGCCCGGCCGCCGCGTGTGGAAAGTCCAGGGTAGTCCTGCGCGACGGTTCCATGCAAGCCGCTGCGCAGCGTGCATAATGCCCACCCATATGCCCATGCTTCCTGGAGACGCCGTGCTGGATCCGATACTTGCAGAACTGTCGACCACCCTGCCCGAGGCCAAGTCGGTCGAACAGCTGACGCGCCCGCTGCTGGACATGCTGGGCGCGGTGACCGGGCTGGAATCCACCTACCTCACGTCCATCGACCTGAAGGCCGATCTCCAGAGCATCCGCTACGCGCGCAACGCTGGAACACTGCAAATCCCCGAAGGCCTTTCCGTGCCCTGGGACGACACGCTGTGCAAACGCGCGCTGGACGAAGGCCGCATGTGCACCAGCGACGTCTCCAGCTGCTGGCCGGATTCCGACGCCGCCCGGCAACTGGGCATCCAAACCTATCTGAGCGCGCCGGTGCGCACGGATGAGGGCGTGCTGTTCGGCACCCTGTGCGCCGCCAGCGCCACGCAGCACCGGATCGAGCCGCAGGCCGAATCGGTGCTGAAACTGTTCTCCAGCGTGATCGCCCGCTTCCTGGAACGCGAAATGCTGATGGAACAGCTCCATGCCGCCAACGTCCAGCTCATGTCGTATGCGCTGACCGACGCGCTGACCGGCCTGCCCAACCGCCGCGCGCTCTACGAGGCGCTGGACCGCCTGCAGGCGCGCGCCATCCGCGAAGGCGGCAGCGTGCTGGTGGGCGTGATCGACCTGGACGGTTTCAAGGGCATCAACGACGTCTATGGCCACCAGCAAGGCGATGTGTTCCTGCAGGAAGTGTCGCGCCGCATCTCCGCGGCGCTGCGCGGTTCGGACATGCTGGGTCGCATGGGCGGCGACGAATTCGTGCTGATCGGCCCCGGCCCGGCCCTGGCTGCGGGCGACGGCCCCCATGGCGTGCACGCGCCGCGCGGCGATGCCGAGGAAGCCGCCCGTTCCCTGGAAGAGCGCGCCACCGCCGCCACCGTGGGCCGCTACCAGCTCGGCGACGCAACCGTCCCGTACGAAGGCGCCAGCGTCGGCGTGGTGGCGCTGGACCCGCGCGGCCTGGACGCCGAAGCCGCCGTGCGCCTGGCCGACACCCACATGTATGAAGTCAAGCGCGCGCGCAAGGCGGCGCGGGTCATACACTGACGGGAAAAAAAAAGGACCCGGCGCATTGCCGGGTCCGGGCCGTCTGCAGCGTTCGGCCGGCTTACCTCACCTTGCCCTGCTTCCACGCATCGAGCAGCTTCTCATAGGCGATCGTCTCGCCCTTGGGCTTTTCGTTGGCCAGTTTCTTCCACGGCGCATGCTGGTCCGACAGCCACTTGCTGGGGTCGCTCTTGGGGTTGAGCTTGGGCGCGCACTGCGCCATGCCGGCCCGCTCCAGCCGCGCCATGACCTGGTCCATTTCATTGGCCAGGTTGTCCATGGCGGCCTGCGGGGTCTTTTCGCCGGTGACCGCGGTGGCGACGTTCTTCCACCACAGCTGCGCCAGCTTGGGATAGTCAGGCACGTTGTTGCCGGTGGGCGTCCACGCCACGCGCGCCGGGCTGCGGTAGAACTCGATCAGGCCGCCGTAGTTCGCCGCGTTCTTGGTGAAGAACTCGCTGTTGATGTCGCTGTCGCGGATGAAGGTCAGGCCGGTGATGGACTTCTTCAGCGACACCGACTTGGACGTGACGAACTGCGCGTACAGCCAGGCCGCCGCCATCTTGTCCGGGTTGGTGGACTTGAAGAAGGTCCACGAGCCCACGTCCTGGTAGCCGTTCTGCATGCCGTCCTTCCAGTACGGGCCGTAGGGCGACGGGGCCATGCGCCACTTCGGCGTGCCATCATCGTTGACCACCGGCAGGCCCTTCTTGGTCATGTCAGCGGTGAAGGCCGTGTACCAGAAGATCTGCTGCGCGATCTGGCCCTGGGCGGGCACCGGGCCGGATTCCGAGAAGGTCATGCCCATGGCCTGCTGCGGCGCGTACTTCTTCATCCAGTCCACGTACTTGGTCAGGGCATAGACCGCGGCCGGACTGTTGGTGGCGCCGCCGCGCGCCACCGACGCGCCGACCGGCGTGCACTTGTCGTCCGCCACGCGGATGCCCCACTCGTCCACCGGCATGCCGTTGGGCAGGCCCTTGTCGGCGGCGCCGGCCATGGACAGCCACGCGTCGGTGAAGCGCCAGCCCAGCGACGGGTCCTTCTTGCCGTAGTCCATGTGGCCATAGACCTTCTTGCCGTCCAGTTCCTTGACGTCGTTGGAGAAGAAGTCGGCGATGTCTTCATAGGCGGACCAGTTGGTGGGCACGCCCAGCTCGTAGCCGTACTTGGCCTTGAACTTGTCCTTCAGGTCCTGCCGCGCGAACCAGTCGGCGCGGAACCAGTAGACGTTGGCGAACTGCTGGTCGGGCAGCTGGTAGAGCTTGCCGTCTGGCGCGGTGGTGAACTTGGTGCCGATGAAGTCCTTCAGGTCCAGGTTGGGATTGGTCCATTCCTTGCCCGCGCCGGCCATATAATCGGACAGCGGCAGGATGGCGCCGTAGCGGTAGTGCGTGCCGATCAGGTCGGAATCCGAAATCCAGCCGTCGTAGATGGATTTGCCGGACTGCATCGAGGTCTGCAGCTTCTCGACCACGTCGCCTTCCTGGATCAGGTCGTGGTTGACCTTGATGCCGGTGATCTCCGAAAAAGCCTTGGCCAGCGTCTTGGACTCGTACTCGTGCGTGGTGATGGTTTCCGACACCACGCTGATCTCGTTCACTCCCTTGGCCTTGAGCTTGGCGGCGGCCTCGATGAACCATTTCATCTCGGCCATCTGCTGGTCCTTGGACAGCGATGAAGGTTGGAACTCCGAATCGACCCACTTCTTCGCTTCCGGTTCGCCAGCCCAGGCCGCCGAAGTCCCGATCAGGGCGATGGCGGCTGCCATGGCGTGCATGCGCAATTTCATGACCTGTCTCCTCGATAAGTCTTCCCCATCGTTTGCTGCGGACCGCTGGCCGGGGAAGACGCTGACCGATAGTCCTTACCAACCGCTTGAATACGCGAAGGGTCTGACGCCCCTCTTCAGCCTTTCCTCATGACGAATGCCAGCAGCAGCATGGACGCGATGAAACTGATCCAAACCGATGGCGGCTCGTCCAGCGAAAACCATTCCGCAGCCTTTTGGCCTAACCCCAGGAACGCAAGATTGAGCCAGGCCGCGGCCATCAGGCCGATGAAAAGCCGGTCGCCGCGCGTGGTGCGCAGGGGCAGGAAGCCCTTGCGCTCGGCCGTGGGCGATTTCAGTTCCCACACCGTCATGCCGACCAGCATCAGCACGATGCAGGAAAAGAACACAGCGACGGGAGTGGTCCATACCATCCAGCTGAACATGAGCGCGCTCTCCTTGCCTCTACACCCGGCCCATCGCGAAGCCCTTCGCGATGTAATGCCGCACGAACCAGATGACGATGCCGCCCGGCACGATGGTCAGCACGCCCGCCGCGGCCAGCACGCCCCAGTCCATGCCGGAAGCCGACACGGTGCGGGTCATGGTGGCGACGATGGGCTTGGCGTTGACCGAGGTCAGCGTGCGCGCCAGCAGCAGCTCCACCCAGCTGAACATGAAGCAGAAAAATGCCGCCACGCCCACGCCCGACTTGATCAGCGGCAGGAAGATCGTCAGGAAAAAGCGCGGGAATGAATAGCCGTCGACATAGGCGGTCTCGTCGATCTCGCGCGGCACGCCGGACATGAAGCCCTCCAGGATCCAGACCGCCAGCGGCACGTTGAACACCAGGTGCGCAAGCGCCACGGCCAGGTGGGTGTCCATCAGGCCGAAGGAGCTATAGAGCTGGAAGAACGGCAGCAGGAACACCGCGGGCGGCGTCATGCGGTTGGTCAGCAGCCAGAAGAACACGTGCTTGTCGCCGATGAAGCGGTAGCGCGAAAAGGCGTAGGCCGCCGGCAGCGCCACGGCCAGGGAAATCACCGTGTTGATGACCACGTAGATCAGCGAATTGATGTAGCCGGAGTACCAGGCCGGGTCGGTGAAGATGGTTCGATAGTGCTCGAAGGTGAAGTCGCGCGGCCACAGCGTCAGGGTGCTGACGATCTCCGTGTTCGTCTTGAACGACATGTTCAGCATCCAGTACAGCGGCAGGATGGCGAAGATCAGGTACAGGGTCAGGAAGACGCCGCGCCAGCGGGAATTTTTCTCACGCATTTGCGCGCTCCTCGTCAAAGCCGCCAGTGGTTCCGGCGCGCTGCATCCAGTTGTAGAGGATGAAGCACAAGAGCAGGATGATCAGGAAATAGATGATGGAGAACGCGGCCGCCGGCCCCAGGTCGAACTGGCCCACCGCCTTCTGCGTCAGGTACTGCGACAGGAAGGTGGTGGCGTTGCCCGGCCCGCCGCCCGTCAGTACGAAGGGCTCGGTGTAGATCATGAAGCTGTCCATGAAGCGCAGCAGCACCGCGATCATGAGTACGCCGCGCATCTTGGGCAGCTGGATGTAGCGGAACACCGCCAGGCGCGAGGCGCCGTCGATGCGGGCAGCCTGGTAATAGGCGTCCGGTATGGCGCGCAAGCCCGCGTAGCACAGCAGCGCCACCAGCGGCGTCCAGTGCCATACGTCCATGATCAGCACCGTGACCCAGGCGTCGAAGTCGTTGCCGGTGTAGTTGTAGTCCACGCCCAACCACGACAGCGTGGCCCCCAGCAGGCCGATGTCGGTGCGCCCGAACACCTGCCAGATGGTGCCCACCACGTTCCAGGGGATCAGCAGCGACAGCGCGATGATCACCAGCACCGCGGAAGCGCGCCAACCGCTGGCGGGCATGGACAGGGCCAGCAGTATGCCCAGCGGGATCTCGATGGCCAGCACGGCCAGAGAAAAGCCGATCTGGCGGAACAGCGCGCCATGCAGTTCTTCATCCTGCAGCACGGCGGCGTACCACTCGGTGCCGACGAAGACGCGGCGCTCGGGCGAGATGATGTCCTGCACCGAATAGTTGACGATGGTCATCAGCGGCAGGATGGCCGAGAACGCCACGCACAGCACCACGGGCAGGACCAGGAACCAGGCCCGGTGATCTATGGGTTTCATCGGATCAGCTCCTCGTCGCGGTAAAAGCAGGTGTGCGGATTCAGTACCGACAGCCAGACCGTGCCGCCGGCCGCGGCCGGGACGATGTTGCTGGCCAGCCGGGCGCGCACCGGCGCGCCCTCGAAGTCCGCCACCAGCAGCGTGTAGGTGCCCACGTCCTGCACCCGCTCCACGCGCATGGCCACGGCGCCGGGCGCGCCCGGCTCGGTGATGCGCAAGTATTCGGGGCGCACGCCCAGCTTCACGGGACCCGCGCCGTCCAGCTTTGCCGCCATCTCCGCCGGCAGCCCGGCGACGCGGCTCTTGCCCACTTCCAACCCGCCGTCGCGCCATTGCGCCGGCAGGAAGTTCATGCCCGGCGAGCCGATGAAATGGCCCACGAAGGTATGCGCCGGCCGCTGGAACAAGTCATCCGCGGTCCCGACCTGCACCGCCCTGCCGCGCGCCATCACCATGACCTCGTCGGCAAAGGTCAGCGCCTCGGTCTGGTCGTGCGTCACGTAGATCAGCGTCAGCTTGAACTCGTGGTGGATTTCCTTGAGCTTGCGCCGCAACTCCCATTTGAGCTGCGGGTCGATCACGGTCAGCGGCTCGTCGAACAGGATGGCCGACACGTCGCTGCGCACCAGCCCGCGCCCCAGCGAAATCTTCTGCTTGGCGTCGGCGGTCAGGCCGCTGGCGCGCCGGTCCAGCACATGCGACATCTCCAGCATCTCGGCGATGCGCCCGACGCGTTCGCCGATGAGCTTGGGCGCCATGCCGCGGTTGCGCAGCGGAAACGCCAGGTTCTCGGCCACGGTCATGGTGTCGTACACCACCGGAAACTGGAATACCTGGGCGATGTTGCGCGCCTGCGGGGTCTTGTCCGTGACGTCCTGGCCGTCGAACAGGATGCGCCCGTGCGACGGCCGCAGCAGGCCCGACACGCAATTGAGCAGCGTGGTCTTGCCGCAACCGGACGGCCCCAGCAAGGCGTAGGCCCCGCCGTCCTTGAAGGTGAAGGAAAGCGGCAGCAGCGCATAGTCCTCGTCGGTCTTGGGGTCTGCAACGTAGGAATGGGACAGGTCCAGCTCGATCTGCGCCATCAGGCCGCCTCCCCCGCGCCCGCCGGCTGCCGCGGCGCCGCCAGCAGCGCGCCGCCCGCGCCGAAGGCGTAGGTCTGCGCCGGGTCGAAATAGAACTGCACGCGGTGGTCCAGCGTATAGCGGTGGACCCCGGGCAATTGCGCCACCACGTCGCCCGCCTCCGTCTGGGCGTGCACGAAGGTGTCGGACCCGGAGATCTCGGCCAGCTTCACCACCCCGGGCAGCACGATGTGGCCAGGCCGCGGCTCGACATCGAGGGCGCCGGCGCGCAGGCCGGCGGTAATCTCCGTATCGGCGCCTTGCGGCAGCGCCCGTTCCACCGCCAGGTCTCCGTGCAGCACGAAGCCGGACGCCGTGCGGCGCGCGGCAAACAGATTCATGGGCGGATCGCTGAAGGCGCGGGCCACGCGGATGGAATTGGGGCGGTGAAAGACCTCGGCCGTGGGACCGTATTGCAGCAGTTCGCCCGCATCCAGCACCGCGGTGTGGCCGCCCAGCAACAGGGCCTCGCCCGGCTCGGTAGTGGCATAGACCACCGTAGAGCGTCCTTCGGCGAACAACTCGGAAAGTTCGTCGCGCAGTTCCTCGCGCAGCTTGTAGTCCAGGTTCACCAGGGGCTCGTCCAGCAGGATGAGCGGCGCGTCCTTGGCCAGCGCCCGGGCCAGCGCCACCCGCTGCTGCTGCCCGCCGGACAGCTCCGAGGGATAGCGTTCCAGCAGATGGTCGATGTGCAGCCGCGCCGCCATGGCGCGGACTTTTTCGCCGATGTCCGCCGCCCCGCGCAGCTTGAGCGGCGAAGCGATGTTGTCGTAGACCGACATGGAGGGGTAATTGATGAACTGCTGGTAGACCATGGCGACATTGCGCTGGCGCACTGGCACGCCGGTCACGTCGGCGCCGTCGACCAGCACGCGGCCTTCGGTGGGCCGGTCCAGCCCGGCCATGATGCGCATCAGCGAGGTCTTGCCCGCCAGGGTGGCCCCCAGCAATACCGTCATGGCGCCCTCGACGGGGGCCAGGCTCATGGGATACAGGTGCGTCTGCGAGCCGGCCCGCAAACCTACCCTGTCCAAGTTCAGCTGCATCTGGTCTCCTCTACCTACTAATACGTCCCTGTTTTTTTACGGCGGACTTCGGTATTCGGTACAGCGGCTCCGCCTGCTTTCAAGCGAACAGCAGGATGAGCATACTCTTTCAGATAGCTTTCGTTTATTGTGCGTTTTACTCAAGAAGCGAACAAAAAACAATCTTGCGGCGCGGCATTATTTTTCGCTTTTGTTGTTTTACTATACGAACATGACACTGAACCCCAGACAGAGCGCCTTGATCGAAATGGTGCGGGCCCAAGGCTCGGCCTCGATCGAGGAGCTCGCCAAACGCTTTGACGTCACGCTGCAGACGGTGCGGCGCGACGTCAATATTCTTTCCGAGGCGGGCCTGCTGTCGCGCTTTCACGGCGGCGTGCGCATCGAAGCGTCCACCATCGAGAACATCGCCTACCGCAAGCGCCAGGGCCTGCACGCCGCCGGCAAGCAGCGCATCGCCGAGGCCGTGGCGCGCGCCGTGCCCGACGGCTGTTCGCTGATCCTGAACATCGGCACCACCACCGAAGCGATTGCGCGCGCCCTGCTGCGCCATCGCGGCCTACGCGTCATCACCAACAACCTGCACGTCGCCGACATCCTCTCGGACAACCCGGATTGCGAAGTCATCGTGGCCGGCGGCGTGGTGCGTTCGCGCGACCGCGGCATCGTCGGCGAAGCCACCATGGACTTCATCCGCCAGTTCAAGGTCGACATCGGCCTGATCGGCATCTCCGGCATCGAGGCCGACGGCACGCTGCGCGATTACGACTTCCGCGAAGTGCGCGTGGCGCGGACCATCATCGAACAGTCCCGCGAAGTCTGGCTTGCCGCCGACAGCAGCAAATTCAAGCGCCAGGCCATGGTGGAACTGGCGCACATCTCGCAAATCGACCGCTTCTTCACCGACGCGCATCCGCAAGAGCCGCTGGCGCAAGTCCTGCTGGACGCGGGCGTGCGCTGCGACGTCGCGGCCGCCCCGAATACCTTGAAGCAAACACCTTGAATCCCATGAACCAACCGCTAGCCTCCGTCGCCCCGCCCGACCGCAACCGCCTCCTGAACACGCTGGACAACACGCACTCCTGGGACGTGATCGTCATTGGCGGCGGCGCCACCGGCCTGGGCACGGCCGTCGATGCCGCCTCGCGCGGCTATCGCACCCTGCTGATCGAAGGCGCGGACTTCGCCAAGGGCACGTCCAGCAAGGCCACCAAGCTGGTGCACGGCGGCGTCCGCTATCTGGCGCAGGGCAACGTCAGCCTGGTGCGCGAAGCGCTGCACGAACGCGGCCTGCTCAACCGCAACGCGCCGCACCTGGTGTGGCCGCTGGGATTCGTGGTGCCGGCCTACAACCTGTTCGACCAGCCCTTCTACGGCATCGGCTTGAAGATGTACGACATGCTGGCCGGCAAGCTGAACCTGGCGCCCAGCCGCTGGCTGTCGCGCCGCGACACGCTGGCCAACGCGCCGACGCTGGCCGAGAACGTGCAGGGCAAGAATCTCAAAGGCGGCGTGCTGTATTACGACGGCCAGTTCGACGATGCGCGCCTGGCGGTGAGCCTGATGCGCACGCTGTTCGACCTGGGCGGCACCGCGGTGAACTACATGCGCGCCACCGGCCTGACCATGACGGGCGGCAAGGTCGACGGCGTTACCGTGCAGGATGCGATCGGCGGCGCCAGCTTCACGCTGCGCGCGCGCTGCGTGGTCAACGCCACCGGCGTATGGGTGGACGCGGTGCGGCGCATGGAAGACAAGAACGCGCAGACCATGGTCGCGCCCAGCCAGGGCGTGCACCTGACCTTGCCGCAGGATTTCCTGCCGGGCAAGCGCGCCATCCTGATTCCCAAGACCGACGACGGCCGCGTGCTGTTCGTGGTGCCATGGAATGGCCACACCATCGTCGGCACCACCGATACGCCGCGCGACGATCTGCCGCTGGATCCGCAAGCGGGCGCGCAGGACGTGGATTTCATCCTGAGCACCGCGGCGCGCTATCTCAGCCGCAAGCCTACGCGCGACGACGTCACCAGCGTCTGGGCCGGACTGCGTCCGCTGGTCAAGGCCACCGGCGAAGCCTCCACCAAGTCCTTGTCGCGCGAGCACACCATCCTGGTGTCCAAGGCCGGGCTGGTAACCGTCACCGGCGGCAAGTGGACCACCTACCGCCGCATGGCGCAGGACGTGGTCGACACGGCCATCCAGCACCAGCTGCTGACGCAGGCCACCTGCCGCACCGAATCGCTGCCGCTGCATGGCGCTGCGGGCCTGGCTCCGTCGCAGGAACATGCCGGCACGCCGGACAGCTACTACGGCAGCGACCTGCCGGCTTTGAAGGCGCTGCCCGGCGCCGACCGCATGCTGGTCAAGAGCAGCGGCTTGTCGGAAGCGCACGTGCGTTTCGCTGCGCGGTACGAACTGGCGCGCAGCGCCGAGGATGTGCTGGCGCGACGCAACCGCGCCTTGTTCCTGGACAGCGAGGCCGCGATGCTGGCGGCGCCCGAAGTGGCGCGCATCCTGGCCGAAGAGCTGGGGCATGATGCCGCGTGGCAGCAGCGCACGCTGCAGGAATTGGCATTGGTGGCGGCGAATTACCGCTTGAAGTGACCCGCCGCCCGACTTGCGCAACCCGCCGGCGGTGCTGGCGGGGTCTGTGCTACGGAACCCTTAGCGGGCTCTTCGCGATCATCGATTCGAATGTGCGCAACAGCGCCGGGTCGCATTTGGCGCCGGCTTCCTGGTGCAGGATGCGCATGATCTCCGCGTGCGTGCGCGCGGGGTGATAGGGACGCGCATCGCCCAGGGCATCGTAGGAATCGGCCAGGGAAATGATGCGCGAATGCAGCGGGATGTTCTCGCCGCGCAGGCCTGCGGGATAGCCTGATCCGTCAAAATGCTCGTGGTGATGGCGCACCGCCCGCGCGATCAGTTCGCGTTGCGGGATGTCGCTGTGCATGATGATGTCGGCGCCCACCGCGGCGTGCGCCTTCATGATTGCCCAATCGTCCGGGTCCAGCCGCTTGGGCGAATACAGCACTCGGTCCGGCGTGCCGATCTTGCCGATGTCATGCAGGCGGGCAGCGACCGCGACCACCTCCTGCTCGGATTCCGGCAGGCCGCAGGCTCGGGCCAGCGCCACGCTCAGCGCAACAACTCTTTCAGAATGGCGGCCGGTGGCCGGGTCGCGCGCCCGCATGGCGGCAAACAAGGCCGCCACGCAGGAGCCTGCGGGATATTCGGGTACGTCTGGAGGCATCGGTCATCGCGCGCAAGTGGGTCGTGCCGCATTGCGCTGTAGCAAAAGGTCGCGATTCTGACACATTGCGCAGCAATCCTTGCCGATCAGATGCCGCGCCCCGGGGCAAAGCAGTGCCGGTCCCGTCCCGCGCATGCCGCGGGATCCGGGTCCGGCACGCCAGGACTCAATCCTTCAACCGGTCCAGCAGCGCCTGCGCCACGCCCACGGAAGACGCCGGATTCTGGCCCGTGACCAGCAGGCCGTCGCCGACCACGTGCGGCTGCCAGTCCGGGCCGCTGGTGTACTGCCCGCCCAACTGCTTCAGTTCATCCTCGACCAGGAAGGGCACCACGTCGCTTAATTGCACAGCCGCCTCTTCGGCATTGGAAAAGCCGGTGACCTGCCTGCCCTGCACCAGCGGCTTGCCGTCGGCCGTCTTGGCGTGGCGCAGCACGCCGGGCGCATGGCAGACGGCCGCGACGGGCTTGCCCGCCGCCAGCATGGTTTCGATCAGCGCAACCGAATTGGAATCTTCCGCCACGTCCCACAAGGGGCCGTGGCCCCCGGGGTAGAACACGGCGTCGTAGTCGGCCGCCTGCACCTGCGCCAGCCGCAAGGTGGCGGCCAGTTGCCGCTGCGCGTCCGCATCCTGGCGAAAGCGCCGCGTGTCGTCGGTCTGGGCGTCGGGGTCGTCGCTCTTGGGGTCCAGCGGCGGCTGGCCGCCCGCGGGCGAAGCCAGCGTGACCTTGGCGCCGGCGTCGACGAAGGCGTAGTACGGCGCAGCGAACTCCTCCAGCCAGAAGCCGGTCTTGCGGCCGGTGTTGCCCAGCGTGTCGTGGGAAGTCAGCACGATCAGGATGTTCATGTGGCGCTCCTTTCGTCCGGGCCGACGCGCACGATGCGCTTGCCGGCGTTTTCACCCCTGAGCAGCCCGATCAGGCCGCGCGGCGCGTTCTCCAGCCCATCGACCACATCCTCGCGGTACTTGATGCGGCCTTGCTTGATCAAGTCTTCCATCGCCTCGCGGAATTCGCCGTAGCGGTGCGCGTATTCGTTGAAGATGATGAAGCCCTGCATCTTGAGGCGCTTGGTGAGGATGGTGCGCATCAGCAGGCCCAGACGGTCCGGCCCTTGCGGCTGGCTGGTGGCGTTGTAGGCCGAAATCAGGCCGCAGACCGGTATCCGCGCGCGCGGGTTCAAGAGCGGCAGCACCGCGTCGAAGACCGCGCCGCCGACGTTCTCGAAATACACGTCGATGCCCTGCGGCACGGCGCGCGCCAGGCGGCCCGGCAGATCGGGCGCCTTGTGGTCCAGGCAGTCGTCAAAGCCCAGTTCCTGGACCACGTAGCGGCACTTGTCCGCGCCGCCCGCGATGCCGATCACCTTGCAGCCATGGATCTTGGCGATCTGGCCGACCACCGCCCCGACCGCGCCGCTGGCCGCGGCCACCACCACGGTTTCGCCCGCCTTGGGCTGGCCGATGTCCAGCAAGCCCATGTAGCCGGTGAACCCAGGCATGCCCAGCACGCCCAGCGAGTAGGACGGATGTTCGGGATTGGGCCCCAGCCGCAGCAGGCCGGCGCCATCCGACAAGGCGTAATCCTGCCAGCCGGATTGCGCCAGCACCCACTCCCCCGGACGGTAGTCGGGATGATTCGAGGCTTCGACCCGCGTGACCGTGCCGCCGACCATGACGGCGCCGACCTGCACCGGTTCGGCATAGGACGGCGCGTCGCTCATGCGGCCGCGCATATAGGGATCGAGCGACAGGTACACGGTGCGCAGCAGCACCTGGCCGGGGCCGGGTTGCGGCACCTCGCCGGTTTCCAGGCGGAAATCGCTGTCCGCCGGCTCGCCCTGCGGGCGTGCGGCGAGCACGATGCGGCGGTTGATGGAAGACGATTGCGGCATGACGGTCCAGCCTCCTGCAAGTAAGCCGCCCGGGCCTGGCGCACACGACCCGGGTGGCGGGATGGGGTACCGATCCATTACACCATCGAAGCCCGCGCATCCGGCGCGTAACCCTGAAGAGCGCCCCTCTTTTAATTAATTAATAATTTAATTAACATACGCCGCATGCGTTCCGCTCCCTCTGCCCCCTCCCGCCGGCCCGGCCGTCCGCCGCGTCCCGACAATGCCGCCGCCCGCGCCAACCTGCTGGACACCGCCACCGGCCTGTTCGCGGCCCAGGGCGTCGCCGCCACCACGCTCACGCACATCGCGCAACGCGCCGGCGTCACCACGGCGATGGTGCACTACTACTTCAAGAGCCGCGACCAGCTGATCGACGCGGTGGTTCAAGAGCGGATCGTGCCGGTCATCGGCTACGTCTGGTCGCCGCTGCCGCAGGCGCAGACACCCGCGTCGGACCCCGCCGCAGCCGCGCGCGCCTTCATCGCAGAGGTCGTGGGCCGGCTGGTGCAGAGCGCGGTCGAACGGCCCTGGCTGCCGGCCCTGTGGCTGCACGAGGTCGTGAATGAAGGCGGTCAGCTGCGCGAACGCGTGCTGCGCCATCTGCCCGCCGAACGCCTGCAGGCCTTCATCGGCCTCATCACCGAATGCCAGCTTGCGGGCGCCATCACCCCCGGCGTGGAGCCGCGGCTGGTCTTTCTTTCCGTCCTGGGACTGACCCTGCTGCCGCTGGCCACCTCCGGCCTGTGGCAGCGCGTCCTGCAGGACGCCGCGCAACCGCAAGCCATAGACACCCGCGCGATCGCGGCCCACGCCATCGCCATGCTCACCGGCGGCCTGTTCTCGCCTTCCGCCCCGACTCCCGCCATTCCAGGACGCTGACCATGCGCATCCCTCCCGTCTTGCGCCGCCCCCTGCCCGCCTCGGCGCTGGCCTTGCTTGCCCTGGGCGGCTGCGGCAAGGACAGCGGCGCCTTCTTCCAGGGCTACGCCGAAGGCGAATATGTCTACGTGGCGTCGTCCGAGGCCGGCCGGCTGGCCGAGCTGCCGGTACGGCGCGGCCAACAGGTGGAAGCCGACGCGCCGCTCTTCGCGCTGGAGGCCACGCGCGAAACCGCGGCGCGCGACCAGGCCAGCGCGCAGCTGGCCGCCGCCGTGGCCCAGGAAGAAGACATCGCCACCGGCAAGCGTCCGCCCGAAGTGGACGTCAGCCGCGCCCAGCTGGCGCAGGCCGAGGCGGCCAGCCGCCGCTCGGCGGCGCAATTGCGGCGCGATACCGACCAGTTCCGCATCGGCGGCATCGCGCGCGCGCAGCTGGACGACAGCCGCGAACAGGCGCAATCGGATGCGGCGCGGGTGCGCGAATTGCAGGCCCAGCTGGAAGTGGCCCGCCTGCCCGGCCGCGACGACCAGCGGCGCGCCCAGGCCGCCCAGGTCGACGCGGCCCGCGCCGCGCTGGCCCAGGCGGAATGGACATTGGCGCAGAAGCGCCTGGCGGCGCCGGCCGCCGGGCTGGTGTTCGACACGCTCTACCGCGTGGGCGAATGGGTGCCTGCTGGCAGTCCGGTGGTGAGCCTGCTGCCGCCGGGCAATATCAAGGTGCGCTTCTTCGTTCCGGAAACGGCGCTGGGCGCGCTGAAGGTGGGGCAACAGGCGACGGTGCGCTGCGACGGCTGCGGCGATCCCATCCCTGTCCGCATCGATTACATATCGGCTCAGGCCGAATACACGCCGCCGGTGATCTACAGCCGCGAAAGCCGCAGCAAACTGGTCTACATGGTACAGGCGCGGCCAGCGCCCGAAGCCGCCACGCGACTGCACCCGGGGCAGCCGGTGGAGGCGGTGCTGCAATGAGCGCGCCCGCCGCCACGCAGGAAGCGTCCGCCGGCCAGTACGTCATCGACGTGCACGGGCTGAACAAACGCTTTGGCAACAAGCACGTCGTCAACGACGTGTCGCTGCAGGTGCGCGAAGGCGAGATCTTCGGCTTCCTCGGCCCCAACGGCAGCGGCAAGACCACCTGCATCCGCCTGATGTGCGGTCTCTTGACGCCGGACTCGGGCAGCGGCACCTGCCTGGGCTACGACATCCTGCGCGACAGCGCGCAGATCAAGCGGCACGTCGGCTACATGACGCAGAAGTTCTCGTACTGGGACGACCTGACCATCCGCGAGAACCTGGACTTCGTGGCGCGCATGTACGGCATGCCCGAGCGCAAGGCAACGGTGGAGCGAGCGCTGGAAGAGCTGGGCCTGCAAAGCCGCGCCAAGCAATTGACGGGTTCCTTGTCCGGCGGCTGGAAGCAGCGCCTGGCATTGGCGGCCTGCCTGCTGCACCAGCCCAAGCTGCTGCTGCTGGACGAACCCACGGCGGGCGTGGACCCGACCGCGCGGCGCGACTTCTGGGAGCAACTGCATGAGCTGGCGGCGCGCGGCATCTCGGTGCTGGTCAGCACGCACTACATGGACGAAGCCGAGCGCTGCCACAAGCTCGCCTACATTTCCTACGGCCGCCTGCTGACGCAGGGCACGGCCGAGGACGTCATCGCCGAGCAGCACCTGACCACCTGGGCCATCCATGGGCACAACCTGGTGCCGCTGGCGCAGCGCCTGCGCGACGCGCCGGGCGTGGACCAGACCGTGGCCTTCGGTTCCGCGCTGCACATCAGCGGCCGCGACGCGGCCTTGCTGGAACGCACGCTCAGGGACGCCATCGCCGGCCAGGACCTGAGCCTGGAGCCCATCGACACCAGCCTGGAGGACGTCTTCATCTATCTGATGAAGCGCTCCACCGACAACTTCGCGAGCCCGCCATGATGCGCCATCTGCAAGGCTTTTCCTGGTCGCGCTGGTGGAGCATGGTGCTCAAGGAGTTCCTGCAGCTGCGCCGCGACCGCATCACCTTCGGCATGATCGTGGGCCTGCCCATCATGCAGCTGGCGCTGTTCGGCTACGCCATCAACACGAACCCGAAGCAGATGCCCACCGCGGTCATCACCGCGGACCACAGTCCGTTCACGCGCAGCTTCGTCGCGGCGATGAAATCGTCGGACTACTTTCACATCATCGAGGAACTGGACAACGAAGAAGCCGGACGCACGGCGCTGGCCCAGGGCCGCGTGCTGTTCGTCCTGACCATCCCGCCGGACTTCAGCCGCAAGCTGCTGCGCGGCGAACGCCCCGCGCTGCTGATCGAGGCCGACGCCACCGATCCCATGGCGACCGGATTGGCCATAGGCGCGGCCACGCAGTTGTCGCAGGCCGTGGCGCAGAAGGACTTGACCGGACCGCTGGCCAGCCTGGCGGGCGGCCAGCCGCCCTTCGACGTGCTGGTGCACCAGCTCTACAACGAAGAGCAGATCTCGCAATACAACACGGTGCCGGGCCTGATGGGCGTGATCCTGACCATGACCCTGGTGATGATGACCGGCCTGGCCATGACGCGCGAACGCGAACGCGGCACGATGGAAAACCTGCTGGCGATGCCGGTACGGCCCCTCGAAGTGATGACGGGCAAGATCGTGCCGTACATCGCGATAGGCCTGATCCAATCCAGCATCATCCTGCTGGCCGCGCACTTTGTTTTCCACGTGCCGTTCCTTGGGTCGCTGCTGGCCGTGTACCTGTCGGCGCTGGTGTTCGTGGCCGCCAACCTGACGGTGGGCATCACCCTGTCGTCGTTGGCGCAGAACCAGTTGCAGGCCATGCAACTGACCATGTTCTATTTCCTGCCCAACATGCTGCTGTCCGGTTTCATGTTCCCGTTCCAGGGCATGCCGATGTGGGCGCAGTACCTGGGCAACCTGCTGCCGCTGACGCATTTCAACCGTTTGATCCGCGGCATCCTGCTCAAGGGCAACGGCTGGTGGGACTTGTGGCCCAGCATCTGGCCGCTGCTGGTGTTTACCGTGGTCGTCATGACCGCCGCCGTGAAGTTCTACCGCCGCACCCTGGATTGAACCGCCATGTCCCGCTCCACGCCTTTGCCCCTCCCGCCCACTGCGCCGCCGCGCCCGGCCGCGCTGGTCCTGTGCGCGCTGCTCGCGGGCTGCGCCGTGGGGCCGGACTTCGAGCGCCCGGCGCCGCCGCAGGTCGACGCCTATGCCGCGCCCCGCGATGCTTCTGCGCCCATCGGCGCGCAACGCCTGCAAGAAGGCGCCGACATCCCTGCGCAATGGTGGCAGCTGTTCCGCTCCGAAGCGCTCGACCAGCTGGTGCGGCAGGCCCTGCAGGCCAGTCCCACGTTGGAGCAGGCGCGCGCCCGCTTGCGTCAGGCAAACGAAGACCTGAACGCCGAAACCGGCGGCCGCATGCTGCCCCAGGTCAATGGCAACCTGTCGGCAACGCGGCAGAAGGTGGACCCCGCGGCCTTCGGCGTGCCGGTGGCCGAACAGCCCCCGCCCTTCACGCTCTACAACGCGTCCATCGACGTGTCCTACACGCTGGACGTATTCGGCGGCAACCGCCGCGCGCTGGAAGGCCTGGGCGCGCAGGCGGACTACCAGGCGCATGAGCTGCAGGCCGCGCGCATGTCGTTGGCCGCCAACGTGGTCACCGCCGCCATCCGCCAGGCCGACCTGAGCGAACGCCTGACCGACACGCGGGCGCTGCTTGCGGCGCAGGAGCGGCAGCAGGACATCATGCGCCAGCGCCAACAGGCGGGCGGCGTGTCCGAGGCCGATCTGCGCAATCAGGAGCTGCTGGTCGCGCAGACCCGGGCCACGCTGCCGCCGCTGGAATACCAGCTGGCGCAGGCCACGCATCAACTGGCCGCTTACCTGGGCCTGGCGCCGGCCGAACTGCGATCCGCGCCCCTGCGGCTGGCCGACCTGACGCTGCCCGCCGACGTGCCCACCGGCGTGCCGTCGGCGCTGACCCGCCAGCGGCCCGACATCCTGGCCGCGGAAGCGCTCTGGCATCAGGCCTCGGCCAATGTCGGCGTGGCCGTCGCCAACCAGTATCCCCAGTTCACCCTGACCGCCAGCTTCGGCTCGCAACGCACCCGCGTGGGCGACCTGTCCAATGGCCTGAACGTCTGGAGCCTGGGCCTGGGACTGGTCCAGCCGCTGTTCCACGGCGGCGAGCTGCGCGCGCGCACGCGCTCGGCCGAGGCCGCCTACGATGCGGCCGCGGCCGGCTACCGTCAAACAGTGTTGGAGGGCTTCCGGCAGGTCGCCGACGCCTTGCGCGCCGTACAGACCGACGGCGACGCCTACCTGGCCAGCGACGAGGCATGGCGCCGCGCCGATGAAGCCGAACGCATCGCGCAAGGCCGCTACCAGGCCGGCGGCATCAGCCACCTGAGCCTGCTGGACAGCCAGCGCCAACTGTTGCAGACACGCATTGCGCGCACCGCGGCGGACGCGGCGCGCCACGCCGACACCGCTGCCTTGCTGCAGGCGCTGGGCGGCGGCTGGTGGAACGAAACGCCCGCCGACGCACCATAACGGTGCTGCGACACGCCTCCCGTAACCATGCCCGAGAATTCGGGTCATAAAGTGGCGTTGTGCGAGGTTTAGGAAATCGCTGTATCCGATGCATCATGCATGCGCCCATGCTGCACAGATCACAACGATTCATGAATGACCTACTAGACCTGATCGTCTTCTCGCCCGATCCCGGCGTGCGCGCGCACCGCGGCGCCGCGCTGACGGAAATGGGTTTCTCGCCCCGGCTGTGCGAAGACTCCAACAGCCTGTTCCGCCTGTTTCAGGCCCGCCGCACCCCTTTGCTGGTGATGGAAACCGAACTTTCCGATCTCTGCATGGCCGTGGCCGGCCTGCGCGCCCTGGACACCACCGCGGGCATCGTCGCCATATCCAACTTCGACTCCCCTGAAAGCCGCATACTCGGGCTGCATTGCGGCGCCGACGTCTGCCTGCCGCCAGACGCGGGCGCAACGGAAATCGCCGCCGCGCTGCAGGCGCTGGTGCGGCGCATACCGGCGGCCGGCCGGCGCGCCGCAGATGCCGAACCGCGCCCGGCGCAACCGGCGCCGGCAGGCGAAGCGATGGCCAAATGGCAATTCCACGACGCGGCCTGGACGCTGGTCAGCCCGCAAGGCAAACGCCTGGCCCTGACGCTGGCCGAGCGCGAATTCCTGCTCAAGCTGACGGCTTCCGCCGACAAGCGCCTGCCGCGCGCCGACGCGGCCATCACGGACTTGCATGGCGGCCACGAATCGATGCGCCGCACCGACGTGCTGGTCAGCCGCCTGCGCCGCAAGGCCCAGGACCTGAACCTGGAGCTCCCGATCCGCACCGTCTGGGGCTGGGGTTACGCCTTTACCGGAGAAATCTGAGGCGGCTGGCCGCGATCGGCGCACGCGCCGCCGCGGCGCTGCGCGGCGGGCGTATCATGCGGCGTACGAGGCCGACTCCCGGCCTGCGCCCGCCACATCCCGATCTACGCGCCCCGACATGGAAGTCTTCGAACGCCTGCAAGCCCTGCTTGCCCAGAACCAGGCCCGCTACCGCCTGATTGAACACGCCGCAGCCGGCCGCTCCGTCGAAGTCGCGGCGATCCGCGGCACCGAGGTCAGCCAGGGCGCCAAGGCGCTGGTCTGCCGCGTCAAGATATCCTCCAACCAGCGCCGCAATGTGCTGGCCGTGTTCCCGGCCGACAAGCAGGCCGACCTGGACGCAATCGCCCGCGCGGCCGGCGGCAAAAAGGCGTCGCTGGCGTCGCAGGACCTGGCGCGCGAACTCACCGGCTGCGAGATCGGCGCCATCCCTCCCTTCACTTTCAATCCCGACCTGCACCTGCTGGTGGATCCCAGCCTGCGCCAGCGCCACGATGAAATCGTGTTCAACGCCGGCCGCCTGGACGCCTCCATCCTCCTGAACACGGAAGATTACTTCCGGCTGGCCGCGCCCGACGAGGCGCCGCTGATCAAGGCCTGACTCCGGGCCGCGCCACGAGGCTGTCGTGTTCCGTTCCTCGCTGAAACATGCCGCGCGCAACGCCAACATGCGTTGGCTGATGAGCCTGGCGCACATGGAGCCTTCGCCCGTCAGCCGCTGGGTGGCGCTGCGTGCCGCCCTGGCCATCGGCTTGCCTTCGGCGGTCGGACTCGCGCTGGACCAGAGCGCGGCGGCGGCCCTGGTCGCGCTGGGCGCGCTGCCCGCCATCACCGGCGACAATGGCGGCCCTTACCGCAACCGCGCACTGTCCATCGGCGCCACCGTGTTCGGCGGCGCGTTTGGGTACTTCCTCGGCACGATGATTGCCGGACACGGGCTATGGACCTCCGCGGCCATGACGCTGCTGGTGCTGGCGGCCAGCCTGGTCGGCACCTTCAACAACATCGCCGCCGTTTCCACGCTGCAATTCGCCACCTACGTCATCGTCGGCGCCAGCCTGACTTCCAACCTGCCGTCCTGGCTGCCTTCCGTGCTGGTGGGAGCCGGCGGCCTGTTCGGGCTGGCGCTGACGCTGACGGGCTGGGTGGTCAACCCGATAGCGCCCGAACGCGCCGCCGTCGCCATGGCCTACCGCAAGCTGGCCGCCATGTTCGCCGCCATCGGCACCTCGCACACCATGAGCGCGCGGCGCGACATGGAAGCGGCCATGACCACCGCCTACGACACCGTGCTGGCTGCCCGCCGCGGCGCGGCCGGCCCCTCCCCCCGGCTGGCGCGGCTGGCGGCGCAGCTGCAAGCCTGTACGCCGCTGACCAATACCGCGCTGGAACTGGCCCGCGCCGGCCGGGTGCTGCCGCACGATTGCGCACGCGTCATGAACCGGTTGGCCGACCGCGTGGAGAACGATGCGACGCCGGACCCGCGCGAGGACATCGCGGCCTTGCGCCAGGCGGACATGGCACCCTTGGCCGACGCGCTGGCCCAGGTGCAGCCCCTGCTGGACGGCGCCACGCTATCCGAGGCCGACGCCTTTGCCGGCCTGCCCCCCGCGCGGCCGCGCACGCCCTGGCGCGTGCTGGCGCGCACCTACCGGCCGGGGCCGACCACCGTGCGCTATCTGGTGCGGCTGGGGCTGTGCCTGATCGCCGCCGAGGCCGTGTCCATGGCGTTCTCGCTGCCGCGCTCCTACTGGGTGCCGCTGATCGTGGTGGTGGTGTTCAAACCCAACTTCGGCTCGGTGTTCGCGCGGGCGCTGCAAAGCTGCGCGGGCAGCGTGGTCGGTGTGGCGATCAGCGCGACCGTGCTGGCGCTGGACCGCAACGGCATCGTCAGCCTGCTCACGGTGGCCGGGCTGGCGTCCCTGCTGCCCTGGTCGGTGCGGCGCAACTACGGCTTGTTCTCGGCCATCCTGCTGCCCATCCTGATGCTGCTGATCGGCGCGCTGCAACCAGGCAGCTGGCCCATCGCGCTGGCGCGCCTGATCGATGTGGCCGTGGCCGCGGGCATCGTGCTGCTGGTGGGCTACCTGCCGTGGATACGGATCGAGCGCAGCAACCTGGACCACACCGTCGCCGCCGCCATGGACACGCTGGCCGCCTACCTGAACACCGTGTTCCAGGCCGATCCCACCAGCCGCCACGACCTGCGCGCCAGCGCCTACGCGCGCCTGTCCGACCTGCGCATCGCCTTGCAGCGCGGGCTGTCGGAACCGCGCCTGGTCAGCCGCCGCGCGCTGGCCTGGTGGCCGGTGGAGGTCGCCCTGGAGCGCGTGGCCAATGCCATTTCCGACACCGCCTGGTCGCTGCCAGCCGACCAGCCAGCGCCCAGCGCCGCGGAGCTGGCGCAACTGGCGGCCAGCCTGCACCAGATGAGCGCCGCTGTTGCGCAAGGCGCGGCCATGCCGGCCGCCGCCATCGCGTCGCCCGCGCCGGCGCTGCGCGACGTGGCCGCCCAGATCGAAGCCTTGCGCGCCGCGCTGGCCGGCCCGGATTTCGCGGCTGCGCCAGGCAAAGCCATTCCCGACAAACCCGCCAACCAGGTCTGAACCATGTGTCTTGCCGTACTGGCCCTGCACGCCCTGCCGGGCATCCCCGTCCTGATCGCCGCCAACCGCGATGAATTCCACCAACGCCCCACCTTGCCCGCCGCGCAATGGCCCGATGCGCCCGAGGTCTACGCCGGCCGCGACGGCCTGGCCGGCGGCAGCTGGATGGGCGCGACGACCGGCGGACGCCATGCGCTGGTCACCAACTTCCGTGAACCGGGCCGGATCATCGAGAACGCGCCTTCGCGCGGCGCGCTGGTCGAAGACTATCTGCGCGGCACGGCCTCCGCGGCCGACTACCTGGCGCAAGTGCATGCCAAGGGCCAGGCCTACAACGGCTTCAACCTGATCGTGGGCGATGCGCGCGAAGCCTGGTATCTCAGCAACCGCGATGGCGGCCCGCGCCGCCTGGCTCCAGGGGTCTACGCCCTGTCCAACCATCTGCTGGACACGCCCTGGCCCAAGCTGGCGCGCACCAAGGCGGCTTTCGAAGCCGTGCTGCGCAGCGGGCCGCAGCCGGACCTGCCCGCGCTGATGGCCGCGCTGGCCGACCGCCAGCCCGCCGACGACGCCGACCTGCCCGCCACCGGTCTGCCGCTGGATCGCGAAAGGCTATTGAGCAGCCCGTTCATCGTCAGTCCGAACTATGGCACCCGCAGTTCCAGCGTACTGGCGCTGCGCGACGGTGGCGCCGGACAGCTGGATGAAAGGCGCTTCGCCCCGGACGGCTCGGTCAGCGGCGAAAGCCGGCTGACATTTTCCTGGCGCGCGGCACGCAGTACGCTTACTTAGGCTGCGGAAACAATCGGTTGATATCGGAGACCCGCCGGCGCGAACTCCGCGCCGGCATGCGGGTCGAAATGTTCATGCGCGTACAAAACCGCGCAGATCGTCCTATCCAGGAGAGTCTCATGAACAAGCGTATAGAACGCTGCACCATGGCCGCCGCGATGGCGCTGGGCAGCATGGCCTTTGCCGGCATCCTGTCCACCGCCCAGGCGGGCATGCCGCCGGTGCAGCAGCAGGGTTCGGTGCAGTATGTCAGCGGCGGCATCGGGCTGGACGAATCCGAAGCCATGAAGGCCGCAGCCAAGGACTATCCGCTGGCGCTGACGTTCGCGGCGCAACGCGACGGCCAGGCGGACTACGTTGCCAATGTCTCCGTCACCATCAGCGATGCGCATGGCAAGTCCGTGCTGCAAACCACTGCCGAAGGCCCGTACATGCTGGTCAAGCTGCCGGCCGGCAACTACAAGATCTCGGCCACCTACAACGGCCAGGCGCAGAACCGCAACGTCGCGGTGCAAAACACCGGTACCGCGCGCGCCGTGTTCGAATGGAAGTAGCGGCTTTCATGGCCCGCGCTTGAACGCGCGCGCCACGGCTTCGATTTCGTTGGTCCAGATCCCGCCCGCGTATCCCGCCGGCACGCGGCGTATGTCCTCGGGCGTGTCGATACCCGTGGAATGGCCATCGCCGGCGTAAGGACCGAGCAGGAACACGCTGCTGCCCGCCGCCTCCATGCGGTCCAGGAAGCGGCCGGGCCAGCCCCACAGCCAGGGTGCGACATTCACCGGCACTGTCAGCGCCCTGCCGCGGCAGACTTGCGGCACATGGCCGGTCCAGCCCGCCGCCGCATAACGCAACAGGCAGGATTTCAGATCCGCGCGCGTCAGCGTGCGCACGCCCGGCGCCAACTCGCGCAGCCGGCCTACCGGCTCTTCGCCTCCGTACACCATGAAATCGGCGCGCCTGGCCGGCGGCAAGCCGTTGAGCACCGCCGCCAACGCCGCGCCTTCCTCCGCGTCGCGGCTCTTGACGTTGATGAGAAAGCGCTGGCGCGGAAACGCCTCCAGCACTTCGGACAGCGTGGGCATCAGGCCCACGCCGCGCCCGCGGAACGGAAAGGTCTTGCCGCCGTCCGCGGTGTAGCCATAGCCAATGTCCAGCGCCTTGAGTTCGGCCATCGTGTGCTCGCGCGTCGCGCCGCGGCCCTCGGTGCGGCAATCGACCGTCCAGTCGTGGAACACGGCGAACTGGCCGTCGGTGGTGGGATGGACGTCGATCTCGACGATGTCCGCGCCGGCCTCGAAGCTGGCGCGCATGGAGGCGATGGTGTTTTCCAGATAGCCGTGCGTGGGTTCGACGATGCGGGTCGCGGTGCAGGTGTCCCGCTCCATGCCCGCCGTGTCGTAGCGTTGCGCGATGCCGCGATGCGCGAGCAGCGTCGCCCGCGCGCCGGGATCGGACACCGACCAGTCAGCGTTGTTGACGTAGATGAAGCCCGGCAGCGCAATGGCCGCCAGCGCCGCGACACGCCGCTTGCGCATGGCGCCGCCCGTTAAACGCCTGCGAACAGGATCGCAATGATGAAGCCCACGCTGATCGCCCACACCAGCGAACGCAGCGCGCCCCAGCCCGCCAGGTACATGGCCAGATAGCCCAGCCGCACGCCCAGCCAGCAGGCCATCAGCGTGGCCACGTGCGCGGGCGGCGCCTGGGTATACAGCGCGAACAGCACCGCCGCGTAGAAGAACGGCAGCGATTCGAAGGTATTGGTCTGCGCCGCGTTGGCGCGCGCCCGCCAGCCCTCCTGCCGCGCCAGCCAGGCGCGCGGATCGTTGTTGTCGAATTTCTTTCCGCCCGCCTTGGCGACGATCGCCGACACGAAAGGCAGCACCGCCGCCGCCAACATCAACCACGCGATCATTTTCATAGTCTGGCTCCCAGGTATCCGGCAGGCGCCAGGATACCTGGGTTCGCCGCGCGGCGTCAGCACACGCGCTCAGCGGCCCGGCGCGCATGCCGTGCGGCTTGCACAGAGCGGCGCGTTTACACTCAGCGCTTTCAACGCCCGTCCACGCCCGTGCCCCTGCTCAGCCCCTGGTCCGCACTGTTCATCGCCGCCGCCATGCTGTGGCCGCCCGCCACGCGCCGCTGGGCGCTGGCGCCGCTTGCCGCCGCCTACGCCTGGGCCTGGACCGATGGCACGATAAACGCCGTGGCGCTGGTCTGGCCGGCGTTGCTGATCGCGGCGGCCGTGCTGGTCCAGCCCGCATCGGGCGCAATGGCGCGCACCGCCGGCCATGCGCTCTTCATCGCACTGGCCGCGCTGCTGTTCCTGCACTGGCTGCCGGGCTTCCACAACCCGCAAGTCATCGCGCCGGCGCCCCTGAGTCCGGACGCCGTGCCTTTCGGCATGTACCTGAACCTGGACAAGCCGCTGGTGGCGTTCTGGGTGGTGCTGGCGCTGGCGCCGCCGATGGCGGGGCCGACCCCGCGCGCCACGCTGTCGGCCGCGTTCCTGGCCTGCGCGGGCGCGGTGGCCCTGTGCCTGGGCTGCGCGCTGGCGCTGGGCGTGGTCGGCTGGACGCCCAAGTGGCCGCAATCGGGCTGGATCTGGCTGATCAACAATGCCTTGCTGGTGACCTTGGCCGAGGAGGCGCTGTTCCGCGGCTACCTGCAGCAGCGGCTGACGGACCTGTGGCGCGGCCGCGCCTGGGGTTCGTGGGCAGCCTTGATCATCGCGGCCGCGCTGTTCGGCCTGGCGCACTACGCAGGCGGCTGGCAATGGATGCTGCTGGCCGGCCTGGCGGGCGCGGCCTACGGCCTCGCCTACAAGTACGGCGGCCTGGCCGCGGCGGTGCTGGCGCACCTGGGCCTGAACGCGGCGCACTTCGGCTTGTTCACCTATCCGATGCGCGCCGTGCTCTGAAGGCCGGACCAGCCGGTCAAGCCAGGGCCGGATAGTCGGTATAGCCGCCCGGGCCAGGCGCATAGAACGTGGCCGGGTTGGGCCGGTTCAGCGGCGCCTTGAGTTCGAAGCGGCGCGCCAGGTCCGGGTTGGCGATGTATTGCACGCCGAAGGCCACGGCATCGGCCCGGCCCGCGGCGATGGCGGCCTCGGCCGACTCGCGGCCGAATCCTTCGTTGGCGATGTAGGTGCCGCCGAACTCGGCCTTGAGCATCGGGCCCAGGCTGTCGGCGGCTTCATACTCGCGCACGCACAGGAAGGCGATGCCGCGCTTGCCCAGTTCACGCGCCACGTAGCCGAAGGTGGCGGCCGGGTTGGAATCGCCCATGGTGTGGATTTCCCCGCGCGGCGACAGATGCACGCCCACGCGGCCCGCGCCCCACACCGACACGCTGGCGTCCACCGCTTCCAGCAGCAGCCGCGCGCGGTTTTCGAGCGAACCGCCATAGGCGTCAGTGCGGTGGTTGGTGCTGTCCTGCAGGAACTGGTCCAGCAGATAGCCGTTGGCGGCATGCACTTCCACGCCGTCGAAACCGGCCTCCATGGCCATCCGCGCGCCGTGGCGGTAAGCCTCGACCACGCCCGGAATCTCGGCGGTTTCCAGCGCGCGCGGCGTGACGTAGGCGCGCTGCGGCCGCACATGGCTGACGTGGCCCTTGGCCGCAATGGCGCTGGGCGCCACGGGCAGTTCGCCGTCCAGGAACATGGGATCGGAGATCCGGCCCACGTGCCAGAGCTGCGCCACGATCAGGCCGCCGGCCCGGTGCACCGCGGACGTGACCTTGCGCCAGCCCTGGACCTGTTCGGGGGTCCACAGGCCCGGCGTATCGGCATAGCCGACGCCTTGCGGGGTGACCGCCGTGGCTTCGGTCAGGATCATGCCGGCGCCGGCGCGCTGGGTGTAGTACTCGACCATCAGGTCGTTGGGCACGCGGCCCGGGCTGGCGTGCATGCGCGTCAAGGGCGCCATCACGATGCGGTTGCGCAGCGTCAGATCGCCTGCGCGCAGGGGTTCGAAAAGTTGGCTCATGCGTAAATCCTTGGCCCCGGATGAAGGGGCCGCTGGCGGCGTAGCGGGGCTACATATCCTGGTTCAATTGCCGCAGGAACGCGGCAATGGCGGCTTCGTTGCGACGGTAAAAAATCCACTGCCCCACCTTGGTCGCCGAGATCAGGCCCGCGCGCTGCAGAACGGCCAGGTGCGAGGACACGGTGGACTGGGACAGTCCGCAGCGTTCATCGATGTGGCCCGCGCATACGCCATGCTCGAAGGTATGGCCCGGGCGTACCTCGAAGTACGCGTGCGGCGTCTTCAGCCAGGCAAGAATGTCGCGCCGCACCGGATTGGCCAGCGCCTTGAGGATGGCGTCGGCGTCGATGGCAGGTAGCGAGGCGGCAGGGTCGGGGCTGGAAGTTGAGACCGTCATATTGAAGTATCGCAATTTATCGAATCTTATATCGGAACTATTCGATATATAGTCATGCCCCTGCGCCGGACAGGGCTTTATGGCCGGGGCGGATAGCCGCGCGCGGCTATCCGCCCCGCCCCCATAGCCGCCCTTCCCCTTCCTTCACCCCGCGCCGCTCAGGCCAAGAGCCTATCCTGCACCGACCACCCCGCGCGCGCCTCGATGGCTTCGCCCGCGGTCAGGCACAAGTCTTCCCGGAACCGCCCCGCCACCAGCTGGACGCCCATCGGCACGCCGTCCGCCAGACCCACAGGGACCGACAGGCCGGGCAAGCCCAGTATCGCGGTCGAGACCAGCGGGCTCTGAGCGCGCAGCATGTCGCCCATGGCTGCGTCGCCTTGCTGATCCTGGTCAATGGCGAATGGAAGCTCGAACGACACCGGCATGAGCACGAGCGGATAGCGGTCGAAGAACCCGCCCCATTCCCGCAGTATCGTGGTGCGCAGCGCCAGCGCCTGGACCAGGCCGTCCTTGTCCAGCGGCGCGGTGTGCGCCAGCATGCTGCGATACGCGCGCTGTATCGCAGCATCGCCGGCGCGCTCGATTTCGCGGCCCATGGAGCCGGACGCTTCGTTCATCAATACGTTGCGCCATAGCTCGGCCGCTTCCTCGAAACGGGGCGGCGCTGCCGTTTCGATGATGTAGCCCGCGTCTTCCAGGTACTTTGCGGCGCGCAGCAAGGCGTCCAGCACGGCGGGATCGGGCTTGAAGGCCGAGGTGCCGCAGAACAGCGCCACCCGCCGGCAGTCCCCGGGCTGGCGCAGGTCCAGCGGCGCAGGCACCCACCACGGATCGCGGGAATCGCCCGCCGACATGGCCTCCAGCCCGAGTCTCAGGTCGGCGATGTTCCGTGCCAAGGGACCCTGGGTCGCGGCCAGTTGGGAAGCCACCGGGCGCTCCGACTTCTGGCTGGCGTTGTAGGCCGGCACCCGGCCTTGCGACGGCCGCAGCCCCGCCACGCCGCAGGCGTAGGCCGGGTAGCGGATCGATCCGCCCTGGTCGCTGCCGTGCGCCAGCGGCCCCATGCCCAGGGCTGCGGCGACGGCCGCGCCGCCGCTGGAGCCGCCCGGCGTGCGCGCGGCGTCGAACGGATTGACGGTGCGGCCATGCAGGTCGTTGTCCGAAAACCAGCGCCAGGAGAATGCCGGAACGTTGCTGCGGCCGATCACCACGGCGCCGGCCTTGAGCCAGTTGTCGACGGCGGGATTGTTCTCGCTTGCGATGAGGTCCCGATACGCGACGACGCCATTGGTGGTGGCCGACCCGGCCAGATCTGCATTGGCCTTGATCGTCACCGGCACGCCGTGCAGGATGCCTAGCGGCGCGCCCGCGCGCACCGCGGCGTCGGCGGCGTCGGCCGCCTTCAGGGCCTGGTCGGCGCAGATCTCGGTGAGCGGGTTGAAGATGGGGTTGAGCCGTTCCGCCCGCTGCAGGCAATTCTGCACCGCTTCCCGGCTGGAAACTTCCCGCTTGCGGATGGCCTGGGCCAGGTCGACGGCGCTCCAGCGCCAGAGTTCGTTCGTCATGATGGCTCCCTATGGTGTTGAACGCAGGTGTTGAACGCGGGTGCTGAACGCGCTCAGTCGGCCGACGCGCCGGAGCGCTTGACCATCTCCCCCCAGCGCGGGATCTCGGTGGCGATGAGGTTGGCGAACTGTTCAGGCGTGGACGGCGTCGCGTCGACGGACAGCGTTTCGTTGAGCTTGAGCACCGCCGGGTCCTGCAGCGCCTTGGCGATGGCGCGATTGAGCTTGTCGATGATGGGCTTGGGCGTACCGGCGGGCGCGACGATGCCGCCCCAGGACACCACTTCGAAGCCCTTCAAGCCGGATTCGTCGAGGGTGGGCACGTCCGAGAGGACAGGCACGCGCGCCAGGCTGGTCGCCCCCAGCACCTTGACCTGGCCGGAGCGGATGAAGGGCAGCACGCCCGCGACGTTGTCGATCATCACGTCAAGCTGCCCGCCCACGATGTCGCCCACCGCCTGTTGGCCGCTCTTGTACGGGACGTGCAGCATGGTCGTGCCCGTCTCGCTCTTGAGCATTTCTCCGGCCAGATGGGCGCTCGATCCCACGCCCAACGAGCCGACGCTGACCTTGCCCGGATGCTGCCTGGCATAGTCGACCAGGCCCTGCACATTGCTTGCCGGGAAGTCGTTGCGGGCGATCAGCACCAGGGCATTGCTGATGGCCAGGCTGATGGGCGCAAGGCTGCGTTGCGGGTCGTAAGGCAGCTTCGAATACATGCTCTTGTTGATCGCCAGCGTGACCAGGTTGCCGAAGCCGATGGTGTAGCCGTCCGGCGCCGCCGCGGCCAGCGCCTGGGTGCCGACGATGCCGCCCGCCCCGCCGCGGTTGTCGACGATCACCGGCTGGCCGAGTTCGCGCCCCAGGGCGTCCGCGATCGGGCGCAGCACCACGTCCGGACCGGACCCCGCCACATACGGCACGATGAGCTTGACCGGCCGTTGGGGCCAATCCGCCTGCGCCGCGCCGGCGCCTGCCGCGCCCAGCAAGGCAAAACACAGTGAAAGGGTCTGGCGTACACGACGGGGAAAGATCTGCATGGCTTGCTCCTGAAGTACGGGACTGCATGGTCTGGTCGTCGTGAAGCTTAGAGATCGCCCGCGCTGCGCATAAGGCTATTTCTTTGTTAAGGTGACAACTAGCAGTTGTCGCCACCGGGGGGAAGCATATGAAAGACCACCATCTGCGGGCCTGGCTGAAGGTCGCCGAATTGCGCAGCATCCGGGCTGCGGCGCGCAGCCTGCACCTGAGCCAGGCCGCCGTGACCAAGGCCATCAAGGAACTGGAAACGGAACTGGAAGCGCCGCTGCTCACGCGCAGTCCCCAGGGCATCGAGGTCACCGAGTGCGGCGTACACCTGACGGTGCGGGCGCAGCTTGCCCAGGCCCAGCTCTCGTTGGCACGCCAGGACATCCGCCAACTGCTCAGCGGCGCCCAGGCGCGGGTGGCGGTGGGCGTGACGCCCATGGTGATGCTGAGCGTGCTGCCCGACGTGCTCAACGATTTCAGGCAGAGCATGCCCGCGGCCAAGCTCAAGGTCTCGGAAGGCCTGCTGGCCGCCGTGCTGCCGGCATTGCGCAACGGCTCATTGGATTTCGCGTTGGCATCCGGCATGGCCGGGAACCATGGCGGGCAGGAATTCGATTTCGAGGAACTGCGGCCGCTGGAATTCATGGTCGCCTGCCGCCGCGGTCATCCGCTGGCGGGCGCCACGCGTTGGCAAGACATCGCGGGCTGCGAATGGCTGCTCAACACCTCGGGCGGCAGCCACACCGACGCTTTTCTGCAAGGCTTGCGCGCAAACGGCCTGCAACCGCCCGAACGCGTCATCGATTGCGATACGTTCGGCGTAATGTGGAACCTGATGGTCCGCAGCGACGCGTTGATCGTCTGCCCCGCGGGCATGCTCGAGATCCCGCCCTACGGCGCCGAAGCCAGCCAGATCCGCACGGAGGCGCCCATGCCGGTCGCCAGCATCGGCATCATGACGCTGCGGGGAACGCCACTGTCGCTGGCGGCGGCCACCATGGCGGACCTGTTCCGGCAGCGCCTGCACAGCCGCGCCCAGGCCGGGCCGCGGGCCGCCCTCACGCGGGCCGCCCTCAATCCCCCTGGACCCGCCCCCGCAAGCGCTTGACCTCGCCGTGCAGCACCTTGCGCTGCACGCGCCGGCGTTGCGAGGCGCGGGTGGGCTTGGTCGGGCGGCGCGGCTTGTCGGTACGCGCCGCCGCGCGCACCATGGCGATCAGGCGCTCGATGGCTTCGGCGCGGTTCTTTTCCTGGCTGCGGAACGTCTGCGACTTGATGACGATGACCCCGTCCTTGGAGACGCGGTGATCGCTAAGGGCGCATAGCGCTTCCTTGATTTCCTCGGGCAGGCTGGAGGCTCGCACGTCGAAACGCAGGTGCACGGCGCTGGACACCTTGTTGACGTTCTGGCCGCCCGCGCCCTGGGCGCGGATCATGGTGAACGCGAGATCGCGTTCATCCAGGTAGATGGAATCTTGGACGTGAAACATAGCCCGCAAGTATAGATGCGCCGCGCAAAGTAAAATAATGCGCTTTTGCCTGATTTATCCGGGGTCCGGCCTTATCCGACCGCCGGCACCACCATGACTTACTCCGCCAAAGAAATCTTCAAGACACTGCAGGGCGAAGGCGCCCACGCAGGCCGTGCGGCGGTCTTCTGCCGCTTTGCCGGCTGCAACCTCTGGACCGGCCGCGAAAGCGACCGCGCCAGCGCCGCCTGCACCTTCTGCGACACCGACTTCATCGGCACCGACGGCGACGGCGGCGGCAAGTTCGCCACGCCCGAACTGCTGGCCGACGCCATCGCCGCGGCCTGGGGCCCCGGCGCCAACGACCGCTACGTGGTCTTCACCGGCGGCGAACCGCTGCTGCAACTGGACGCGCCGCTCTTGACCGCAGTGCACGCGCGCGGCTTCACGGTGGCCATCGAAACCAACGGCACCATCAAGCCGCCGGCCGGCATCGACTGGATCTGCGTCAGCCCCAAGGGCACCGCGCCCGTGGTCCTCGAGCGCGGCGACGAGCTCAAGCTGGTCTATCCGCAAGCCAACGCGCAGCCCGAAGCCTTCGCGCACCTGGACTTCGACCACTTCTTCCTGCAACCCATGGACGGCCCCGCGCGCGCGGCCAACACCGAACAGGCCGTCCAGTACTGTATGCAGCATCCGCAATGGCGGCTCAGCCTGCAGACCCACAAATACATAGGCATTCCATGATTCACCCTAGCCCCCTGCGGAGCGCGCCATGATTTCCGTGACCCGCAGGCTGGAATTCGACGCCGGCCACCGCATTCCCGACCACCGCAGCCAGTGCCGCAACCTGCACGGCCACCGCTACGTGCTGGAGATCACCCTGACCGGCGACGTGGTGCAGGCGCCCGGCGAATCCGACAACGGCATGCTGATGGATTTCTCCGAGATCAAGCACATCGCCAAGACCCACATCGTGGACGTCTGGGACCATGCCTTCCTGGTGTACGAGGGCGACGCCGCCGTGCGCGGCTTCCTGGACAGCCTGCCCGGCCACAAGACCGTGGTGCTGGACCGCATCCCGACGGCCGAAAACCTGGCCGCCATCGTCTTCCAGACCCTGGCCCCGCACTATCACGGCCACTATGGCGCCGAACTGCGCCTGACCCGCGTGCGCCTGTACGAAACGCCCAATTGCTGGGCGGACTGCAACGGCTGAACGCCGGGGCGCGGCCGCCGCCGCCGCGCCCGCGTCGCTCCCCGCGACGCCGAAAATCCCAGAACGCTGTCCCTGGTTTTCCATAGCTGGAACAACCGTCCTCTATTTTCCCGATTGAGAAAATCCATGGAGATAATCGCCATTTTCAATTATTAGTAAGCTAATAGATAGGATACAATCTATTCCATGAACACGCCCACCGACTCCCAGCTCATGGCCACCACCTCCGCCCTGATGGTCCTGTCGCGCGCCTATCGCGGCGCCGCCGACAAGGCCTTGGCCGACTACGGCCTGTCCCAGGCCACCGCCTGGCCCGTGATCCTGGCCGGCCGCCTGGGAGACGGCGTGCGCCAAGGCGCGCTGGCCGAGGCGCTGGGCGTGGAAGGCCCCTCGCTGGTGCGGGTGCTGGACCACCTGGTCGCCGCAGGCCTGATGGAACGCCGCGAAGACCCGCACGACCGCCGCGCCAAGACCCTGCACCTGACCGACGCCGGCCAGGCGCTGCGCGCCAAGGTCGAGGATGTGCTGGTCGATTTGCGCCGCCGCCTGTTCCGGGGCGTGAGCGAAGCCGACCTGCAAGCCTGCCTGCGGGTCTTCGACAGCCTGAAAGTCACCCTGGGCCGCGGCGGCGCCGGCACCCAGCCACAGGACGAACAAGCGTGAAACTCCCCAACGTCCGCGAATCCATCTTCTCGCTCAAGAGCTACCTGAGCGCCATCATGGCGCTCTACCTGGCCTACAGCATGGGATTGCCGCGTCCGTTCTGGGCCATGACCACGGCCTACGTCGTGGCCCAACCCTGGTCGGGCGCGGTGCGCTCCAAGGCGCTGTACCGCCTGGCCGGCACCTTCTTCGGCTCGGCCGCCACCGTCTACCTGGTGCCGCGGCTATCGAATTCCCCGGTGGTCATGACCGCCGCCATGGTGCTGTGGGTGGGCGCCTGCCTGTACCTGTCGGTGCTGGACCGCACGCCGCGTTCGTACCTCTTCATGCTGGCGGGCTATACCGCCGCCATGATCGGCTTTCCCAGCGTGACCGCCCCCGCCCAGGTGTTCGACACCGCCCTCGCCCGCGTCGAGGAAATCAGCCTGGGCATCGTCTGCGCCACCTTGATCCACAGCATCGTGCTGCCGCGCGGCCTGGCCCCGGCCCTGACGCTGATGCTGGACAAGGCCGTGCGCGACGCCCGCAACTGGATGCACGACACGCTCAGCGGCCAGGCCACCGAACAGAAGGACCGCGACCGCCGCGTGCTGGCCAACGACATCACGCAGCTGCGCCTGATGTCCACCCACGTGCCTTTCGACACCAGCAACCTGCGCTGGACCTCGGGCGCGGTGCGCGCCATGCAGGACCAGATCGCGGCATTGACGCCCACCGTGTCCGCCGTGGAAGACCGCATGCGCGCCCTGCAGGCCGGCGGCCAGCCACTGCCGGAAGCCGTCACGGCCTTGCTCGCCGACATCTCCGAATGGATCAACGCCGGCGCCCAGGCCACCCACGAGACAGCGGTCCAACTGCGCGCCGCCGCCACCCGCCTCACGCCCGACATCGACAGCCGCTCCAGCTGGCGCGAGGTGCTGCTGGCCAGCCTGATGACGCGCTTGCGCGAACTGGTCGACACCTATGACGAATGCCTGGCGCTGCGCCGCGAGATCCGAGCAGGCCTGGCGGGCGCGCCGCTGCGCGCGCCGCGCTCCAATCCCGCGCCCAACACCGCGCTGCACCGCGACCGCGGCATGGCGCTGCTGTCGGCCCTGGCCGCCGGCGTGGCCATTTCGGTCTGCTGCGCCTTCTGGATCGGCACGGCCTGGAGCAACGGCGCCACCGCCGCGCTCATGGCCGCCATCTTCAGCTGCTTCTTCGCGTCGCAGGACAATCCGGTCCCCGGCATCATGCAGTTCCTGACCTACACGGTGTATTCGATTCCGCTGTCGGCGCTGTACCTGCTGGGCATCATGCCCGCCCTGCATTCGTTCGAGATGCTGGCCCTGGCCATGCTGCCCACGACCTTCGTGCTGGGCATCTTCATTGCCCGGCCCGCCACCGCCGGCAAGGCCATGGCGATGCTGTTCGGCTTCCTGGGCACCATGGCGCTGCAGGACACCAACACCGCCGACATCGTGTCCTTCATCGACACGCAGGTCGCGCAGTGCATGGGCGTTGCCACGGCGGCCATCATCGCCGCCATCTTCCGCACCGTCAGCGCCGACTGGAGCGCACGCCGCATCCAGGCCGCCAACTGGAAGGAACTGGAAACCCTGGCAAGCTCGCCGCGCGCGCCTTCGCGCCACACCTACGCCGCCCGCATGCTGGACCGCATCGGCCTGTTGCAGCCGCGTCTGGCGCTGGCCCAGCGGCCCGACGACCTGGTCGCCGCCGACGCGTTGAAAGACCTGCGCGTGGGCCGCGACATCACCGAACTGCAGCGCGCCCGGCGTCACCTGCCCATGGCGGAACCCGCCATCCAGCCGGTGCTGGACGGACTGGCGAAATTCTTCCACGCGCGCTCGGCCTGGCAGGTCGGCGAAAAGACGCCCGAGTTCCTGGCGCAGATCGACCGTGCGCTGGCCAGCGTGACGGCCACGCCCCCGGGCGCCGCCGCCCGCGACCGCGCCGTGGTCGCGCTGGTGGGCCTGCGCCGCGCCTTCTTCCCCGACGCGCCCGACTACCAACCCGCCCATCCCACCCTGGAGGGCCAAGCATCATGATCGGCGAATTCAATCTCTACGGCGTCTATTTTCCCTGGCTGCTGGTGCTGGGCGTGGTGACCCTGGGCGTGGCGTGGGCAGTGCGCCGCGTGCTGGCCCGCGCCGGGCTGTACCGCCTGGTGTGGCACCCCGCGCTGTTCGACCTGGCGCTGTTCGTGGTGCTGCTGTACGGCGTATCCCTCATTTCCCCCTATTTACTCCAGAGATAAGCATGAAACTCCCCAACGCCCTGCGCCCCGCAGCCATCGGCAAGTTCGCGGTGACCGCCGTCGTCGTCGCCGCGGCCGCCTACGCCGGCTGGCAGCTCTGGGTGCACTATGAAGTCGAACCCTGGACCCGCGACGGCCGCGTCAAGGCCTATGTGGTGCAGGTCGCGCCCGATGTCTCCGGCCTGGTGACCAGCGTGCCGGTGCACGACAACCAGGACGTCAAGGCCGGCGACGTGCTGTTCGAAATCGACCGCGCGCGCTTCCAGCTGGCCTACGACCAGGCCCAGGCCTCGGTGCGTTCCGCGCAAGTGGCGCGCGACCAGGCCGTGCGCGACGCCAAGCGCAACCGTTCTTTGGGCCAACTGGTGGCCGCCGAGGCGCTGGAACAAAGCCAGACCAAGCTGCAGCAGACCGAAGCCGCGCTGGCCCAGGCCGAAGTGCAGCTCAATACCGCGCGCCTGAACCTGGAACGCAGCCGCGTGCTGGCGGTGAATGACGGCCGCATCACCAACCTGGACCTGCGCGCGGGTTCCTACGCCACCGCCGGCCGCGGCGTGATGGCGCTGGTGGATTCCAGTTCGTTCTACGTCGAAGGCTATTTCGAGGAAACCAAGCTGCCCGGCATCCACGAAGGCGACCCCGTCACCGTGACGCTGATGGGCGACTCGCACCATATCCGCGGCCACGTGGAGAGCATTGCCATGGGCATCGCCGACCGCGACCGCAGCACCGGCGCCAACCTGCTGCCCAACGTCAATCCCACGTTCAACTGGGTCCGCCTGGCGCAGCGCATCCCGGTGCGCGTGAAGATCGACGACGTGCCCGCAGGCGTGCGCCTGGTGGCGGGACAAACCGCCACCGTGTCGGTGGATTCCGGCCCGGCCCACTCGCAGGCCGGGGCGCGCCAGCCGTCCTGATCGTTCCTTTCTTCCACCCCTACTCTCTTATCGACGCACAGCCGTAACCGCCATGAACACCAGATACCTCCTGCCTCTTACGCTGGCCCTTGCGCTGGCCGGATGCGCCGCCGTGGGCCCGGACTACCAGGTGCCCGCCGGATCGGCGGCCGAGCGGCAGAGCGCGCAGGCGCCCTTCACGCAGGCGCGCGAGGTGGCGTTCCGGCAGGATGCGGTGCCTGGCCACTGGTGGCGCCTGTACGACGATCCCGTGCTGGATGGTCTGGTGGAAAAAGCCCTGGCCGCCAACACCGACCTGCGCGTGGCCAGCGCCAACCTGGAACGCGCCCAGGCCGCCGTGCGCGAAGCGCAGGCGCAGCAGCAGCCGTCCATCGGCGTCAATGCCTCGCCCACTTTCGGCCACGTGTCCGGCCTGCAGGAACTGCAGCCCGGCATCGATCCGCCCAACCGCTGGTCCTACTCCATGGGCGCCAGCGTGGCATACCAGCTGGACCTGTTCGGCCAGATCCGCCGCGCCGTGGAAGCGGCCAGCGGCGACGAGCAGGCCGCGCAGGCCGCCTATGACGCCACCCGCGTCACCGTGGCCGCCGAGACCGCCCGGGCCTACGCCAATATGTGCGCGGCCGGCATGCAGCTGGCTTCGGCCCAGCATTCGGTGCAGGTGCAGAAGCAATCGCTGGACGCGGTGGACCGGCTGCAACGCGCCGGCCGCGGCACCACGCTGGACGTGACCCGCGCCCGCAGCCAGCTTGAACAGCTGCAGGCCAACCTGCCGCCGTTCCAGGCCCAGCAGCGCACCGCGCTGTACCGCCTGGCGGCGCTGACCGGCCAGACGCCGGGCGAAATCCCGCCCGCGCTGCTGCAATGCGCCCAGGCTCCGCGCCTGACCGAAACCATCCCCGTGGGCGACGGCGCCGAACTGCTGCGCCGCCGTCCCGACATCCGCCAGGCCGAACGCACCCTGGCCGCAGCCACCGCGCGCATCGGCGTGGCTACCGCGGACCTGTATCCGAAGATCTCGCTGGGCTTGTCGGCGGCCTCGGGCGGCCCAGCCGCCATGTTCGGCGACCGCGGCACCTTCAGCTGGAGCGTCGGTCCGCTGATCTCCTGGACCATACCCAACACCGGCGCCGCGCAGGCCCGCATCGCCGAGGCGCAGGCCAGCACCAAGGCCGCGGCGGCGCGTTTCGACGCCACCGTGCTGAATGCCCTGCGGGAAACGGAGAGCGCGCTGGTGGTCTACGCGCGCCAACTGGATCGCGACACCGCCTTGCGCGCCGCGCGCGACCAGAGCGCCGAGGCCGCCTCTCAGGCAAGCCGCCTGTTCCAGTACGGCAAGACCGACTACCTGACCGTGCTGGACGCCGAGCGCACGCTGGCCAGCAACGAAAGCGCGCTGGCGGCTTCGCAGGCCGACCTCAGCAGCGACCAGATCGCGCTGTTCCTGGCGCTGGGCGGCGGCTGGGAAAAATGATCAATGCACCGGGGTGCCGTCGGGCGGCGTCTGGTTAAGACCCAGCGCGGCCTCCCAGCTGCGCAACGGCACGCAGGTCTTCAAGCGCACGATGGCGCGCTCGATCAGCGCCGGGTGCAATGCGTGCCCCACCTGGGTCGCGATGTCGATGGTCGAGTCGCCGTGCAGCTCGGTCAGGCGCGCCTGGGCGGCCTGGATGAGCTCCACGTTCATGATCGGATCGGCGGCGCCGTGCAGCAGGTGCAGCGTGGTGAACTGCGGCGCGAGCTTGGGCATCTGGGCGTAGCGGCCCGAGAAGGCGATGACGCGGCCGGCGATGCCGTCGTGCGCCTGCACCAGTTCCAGCGCCATGATGGCGCCCTGCGAAAAGCCCGCCAGCGCCGTGTCCGACTGCAGCAGGCCGAAACGCGCCTGCGCCTCGCGCACATAGTTTTCCAGGGGCGGCAAGGCCCCCGCCACGCGTTCCGGGCGGTTTTCCTCGGTCACGCCGCGCACCGAGAACCACTGCCGGCCGTCGCCGCCGCCGTCGTAGGGCTCGAACCCCTGGGGCACCAGCACCGCCGCGCTGGGGAACGCCGCGCGCACGGCTTTTGCCAACGGTTCCATGTCGTCGGGGGTGCCGCCCACGCCGTGCAGCAGGATAAACAGCTGGCGCACGTCGACGCCGGCGTTGGGAAGAAACTCGATAGAAGTGGAAGACGCCATGAAACTGCTCCGTGCTGGCTGGGGCCGCCGAACGGCCCCGGAATAGCCGCATTGTAAAATGCGCGCCTTGAAGCAACCTTTGCCGCACCGCCACGGACCGGCTGGCTTGCGCGGCATTGCCTGGCGGGCAGGCCCGCACGCCCGTGCCTGATGGTCCGCCGCCGCGGCAACTTCCTACCCCAGTAATGCAAACTCCGACAACAGAATCCGGCGCCACGCCTGCCGGCCAGAACCAGCTGCATCGCGTGCTCAAGGCGCGCCACCTCACGATGATAGCGTTGGGCGGGGCCATCGGCACCGGCCTGTTCGTGGCCTCCGGCGCCGCCATCGCCCAGGCCGGCCCGGGCGGCGCGCTGCTGGTCTACCTGGCCATCGGCCTGATGGTCTACTTCATCATGACCAGCCTGGGCGAACTGGCCACCTTCATGCCGGTATCGGGTTCCTTCTGCACCTATGCCTCGCGCTACGTCGACGGCGGCTTCGGCTTCGCGCTGGGCTGGAACTTCTGGATCAGCTGGGCCACGGTGGTGGCGGTGGACGTGGTGGCCGCGCAACTGGTCATGGCCTATTGGTTCCCCGATACGCCCGGCTGGATATGGAGCGTGGCCTTCCTGGCCCTGACCTTCGGGCTGAATGCCTTCTCGGCGCGCAGCTTCGGCGAAGCCGAGTACTGGTTCGCCATCATCAAGGTCGTGGCCGTGCTGTGCTTCATCGGCGTCGGGCTGGCGATGCTGGTGGGCATCATCCACAGCGGCACGCCCGTGGGCCTGGTCAACTGGTCGGTCGGCGACGCGCCCTTCGTGGGCAATGCGGCCACCTGGGTGGGCGTGGCGATGGTGGTGGCCTATTCGTTCCAGGGCACCGAACTGGTGGCCGTGGCCGCCGGCGAATCCGAGAATCCCCGCCGCAACGTGCCGCGCGCGATCAACCACGTGTTCTGGCGCATCCTGCTGTTCTACGTGCTGGCCATCCTGATCATCGGCCTGCTGCTGCCCTATACCGACCCGCAGCTGCTGCGCAACGAAGTGGAAGACATCGCGGTCAGCCCCTTCACGCTGGTGTTCCAGCACGCGGGGCTGCTGTCGGCGGCTACCGTGATGAACGCCGTGATCCTGACCTCGGTGCTGTCGGCCGGCAATTCCGGCATGTACGCGGCGACGCGGATGCTGTTCAACATGGCGGTGGAGGGCCAGGCGCCCGCCCTGTTCCGGCGCGTCACCCGCGGCGGCGTGCCGCTGTACGCGCTGATGGCCACCGCGCTGCTGGCCTGCCTGTGCCTGTTCAGCCTGGTGTACAGCCCCAAGGCCGTCTACATCTGGCTGCTGAACTTCGCCGGCATGACCGAATTCATCGTCTGGCTGAGCATCGCGGTCAGCCATTACCGCTTCCGCCAGGGCTATGTGAAGCACGGCTACGACACCGCCGACCTGCCCTACAAGGCCGGCCTGTTCCCCTTCGGCCCGCTGCTGGCCTTCGTCCTGTGCCTGGCGGTCACGCTGGGCCAGAACTACCAGGCCTTCCTGCAAGACCGCATCGACTGGATCGGCGTGATCTCCACCTACCTGGCGATCCCGCTGTTCCTGGCCTTGTGGATCGGCCACCGGCTGGTGCGCAAGTCGCACTGGATCCGGTACGAGGATATGCGGTTTTATGGGTTGGATCTGGATCGCACGGCGGGTGTGGAGGCCTCGGTATCTACTGCGCAGAACGCCCGCGCTTGATTGCGATCCGCCTGCCTGAAGCGGCTAAAATCGCGTTCAACACGGCCCGCTCCTCTGCATCGAAAGGTGTACGGGCGGGTTTTCTTTTGGGCTGCCGCGTTACCGGCGCAAAACTATTCGCGGCGCGCTCTGCCCCTTTTAAATACTGTATATATATACAGCTATAATGACGCATCGGCCACTACCCCGGGTCCCCGCAAGCCGGAACCGATCACCATGCAGTCCCCAGAACGTATCCATCCCGCGTTGTGGCGCGCCACCCAGTTGGCTCAAGGCGCCGCCCGCACCCTGCCCACCGGGCATGCCGCGCTTTCGCCCGAGCTGCCGGACGGCGGCTGGCCGCTGGGTTCGCTGACCGAACTGCTGGTGCCGCACCCCGGCATCGGCGAAATCCGCCTGCTGCGTCCGGCGCTGGCCCAGCTGGAAACCCGCCGCGCCATCGCGCTGGTGCAGCCGCCGCACGCGCCCCACATCGCCAGCTGGATGAGCTGGCGGCTGGATCCGCGCCAATTGCTCTGGGTGGCGCCGGAAAAACCCGTGGACGCGCTTTGGGCCGCCGAACAGATCCTGAAGAACGGCAGCTGCGGCGCCCTGATCTGCTGGCTGCCCCATGTGCGCCCCGAATCCCTGCGCCGCCTGCACCTGGCCGCCCAGGCCAGCGACCTGCTGTTCATCGCGGTGCGCCCCAGCAGCGCGGCGCAAAACGCCACGCCCGCGCCCTTGCGGCTGGCGCTCGCGCCGGCCGCGGGCGGCTTGTCCGTCCACATCCTGAAGCGCCGCGGGCCCGCCTGCGATACGCCGCTATACGTGGGCCTGGAACCGGGCGTCACCACACCTGTTTCTCCCCGCCATGCGCCTCTGGATCGCCGCCTTCCTGCGCTGCCTGCCGCTGGACGCACTGCGCCCGCACTGGCCGCTTGAGGGGCAGGCGTTCGCGGTCCTGGAACAGGAACGCGTCGCCGCCCTGACGCCCGCCGCCCGCCGCGCCGGGGTCAAGCCGGGCATGCGCCGCGCGGGCGCGGCCGCCATCGCCCCCGAGGTCGAGCTGCTGCCCCGCGATGTCCTGGCCGAGTCCGAAGCCTTGCAGGGCGCGGCGCTGGCGCTGCTGCAATACACACCCGAAATCGCCCTGGCCGACGGCGACACGTTGCTGCTGAACGTAAGCGCCAGCCTGATGCTCTTCCGCGGTCCGAAGGCGCTGCACCGGCGGGTCGCCGCCACCTTGCGCGCCCTGGACCTGCGCGTCTCGCTAGGCATGGCGCCGACCGCCGCCGGCGCCTGGCTGCTGGCGCGCAGCCCCGGCCGGCGCGCACCCCGGCGCACCCTGACGCTGCCCACGCTGACCCGGCGGCTGGACGCACTGCCGCTGGCCCTGCTGCCGCAGGCGCAGGCCCGCCGCGACTGGCTCGACGACATCGGCTGCCATACCCTGGCGGACCTGCGCGCCCTGCCGCGCGCGGGCCTGCAGCGGCGCAGCGCGCCTGAACTGCTGCAGGCCCTGGACGCCGCCTACGGCCTGGCGCCCGAGCTCCACCGCTGGATCGAGCCGCCGCACCAGTTCTCGCGCCGCATCGAACTCACCGACTACGTCGAGCACACCGACGCGGTGCTGGCGGTGGCGCGCCGGCTGGCCGAACAGCTGGGCGGCTGGCTCAGCGCCCGGCAACTGGCGGTGCGCCGCGTGGTGCTCAGCATGGAACACGAACGCGGCCGCCACGCCCGGCCGCCCACCGAACTGGAACTGGCCCTGGCCCAGCCGGTCTGGCAGGCGCCGCAGATCCTCCACCTGCTGCGGGAAAAGCTGGCCCGCTTCACGCTGGAAGCGCCCGTGATCGCCGTGGCGCTGCTGGCGCCCGACACGGTGGAACAGCCCGCCGCCAGCACTACCTTGTTCCCCGAGCCCGGCGGCACGCCCGCCGACCATGCCCGGCTGCTGGACCTGCTGGTGGCGCGGCTGGGCCGCGACCAGGTGCGCCACGCCCACCCGGTTCCCGACCACCGCCCCGAGGCCGCCAACGCCTGGGGCGACGCGCTGTCGCCGCCCCAACGTCCCGCGCCCCTGCCCGCCCTGCTGGACCGCCCCTTCTGGCTGCTGGACCCGCCGCTGCCCTTGAAGCTTTCCGGCCACCGGCCGCATTACGGCGGCCAGGCGCTGCGCCTGATGCGCGGCCCCGAACGCATCGAAAGCGGCTGGTGGGACCCGGCCCTGACGGTGCGCGACTACTTCGTCGCCGAGGACGCCGCCGCCGCGCGCTACTGGATCTACCGCGAGCGCGACGACGAGCACGCCCGCTGGTTCCTGCATGGGCTCTACGCCTGAAGCGTCATGCGCATGGACGACGACGACACCCCCGGCCTCCTGGCGCAGCTGCCCGGCTACGCCGAGCTGCAATGCCAGTCCAATTTCTCTTTCCTGCAGGGCGCTTCGCACCCCGAGGAACTGGTCGAACGCGCCGCCGAACTGGGCTACGCCGCGCTCGCCATCACCGACGAATGCTCGCTGGCGGGCGTGGTCCGCGCCCACGTCGAAGCCAAGACCCGCAAGCTGCCGCTCATCATCGGCGCCACCTTCCAGCTGCGCGCCGCGTCCGACGCCGCGCCGCTGGGCCTGACCCTGCTGGCGCAGACGCGCGAGGGCTACGGCAACCTGTCCGAACTGATCACCCTGGCCCGCACCCGCGCGCCCAAGGGCGAATACCAGCTGGCGCCCGAAGACCTTACCCACCCGCCCGCGGGCCACGCCCATCTGCGCCACCTGCCCGAATGCCTGGCCATCCTGAGCCCCGCCTACGGCACCGACGCCGACCGCATGGCCGAGCAGGCGCGCTGGCTGGCGCGCGTCTTCCCCCACCGCGCCTGGGTCGGACTGACCCTGCTGCACCGCTCGCGCGACGACCTGCACCGCGCCGCGGTCGAACACGCCGCGCAGGCCGCGGAACTGCCCATCGTGGCGCTGGGCCAGGTGCAGATGCACCTGCGCTCGCGCAAACCGCTGCACGACACGCTGACCGGCATTCGCACCCGCCAGCCCGTATCGCAGTGCGGCTACGAACTGTCCGGCAACGCCGAACAGCACCTGCGCACGCGCATGCGCCTGGCCAACCTGTACCCGCCGCAAGCGCTGGCCCAGACGCTGGCCATAGCCCGCCGCTGCGCCTTCTCATTGGACGAGCTGCGCTACGAATACCCGGACGAGATCATTCCGCGCGGCCACACGCCGGCCACCTATCTGCGCCAGGAAACCCTGGCCGGGGCCGCCCGCCGCTTTCCTTCCGGCACGCCGGACAGCGTCACCACGCAGATCGAAAAAGAGCTGGCGCTGATCACCGACCTGCACTACGAAGCCTATTTCCTCACGGTCTACGACATCGTCCAGTACGCCCGCGGCGAAGGCATTCTGTGCCAGGGCCGCGGTTCCGCCGCCAACTCCGCGGTCTGCTACTGCCTGGGCATCACCGAAGTGGACCCGGTGCGCGGCAACAACCTGTTCGAACGCTTCATCAGCAAGGAACGCAACGAGCCGCCCGACATCGACGTGGACTTCGAGCACCAGCGCCGCGAAGAAGTCATCCAGTACATCTACCGCAAATACGGCCGCGAACGCGCCGCGCTCACCGCCGTGGTCATTTCCTACCGGCCGCGCAGCGTGCTGCGCGATACCGGCTGCGCGCTGGGCGTGGACGCGGGCGTCATCGACGCCGTGGCGCGCGCCCACCAATGGTGGGACGGCAAGAAAGAAATGCTGCGCACGCTGGGCGCCTGCGGACTGGACCCCGAATCGCAGGTGGCGCGGCAGTGGGCGGCGCTGGCGCAGACCCTGATGGGCTTTCCGCGCCACCTGTCGCAGCATCCCGGCGGCTTCGTGATTTCACGCGGCAAGCTGTCGCGCCTGGTGCCCATCGAAAACGCCGCCATGGCGGACCGCAGCGTCGTGCAATGGGACAAGGACGACCTGGACGCGCTGGGCCTGCTGAAAGTGGACGTGCTGGCGCTGGGCATGCTGTCGGCACTGCGTCGCACGCTGGAACTGGCCGGCCAGCGCCGCGGCCAGCCCTTGCGGCTGCAGGACATTCCCCCCAGCGACGCGCCCACCTACGACATGATCTGCGACGCCGACACCGTAGGCGTGTTCCAGATCGAATCCCGCGCCCAGATGACCATGCTGCCGCGCCTGCGTCCGCGCGAATACTACGACCTGGTGGTGCAGGTGGCCATCGTGCGCCCAGGCCCGATCCAGGGCGGCATGGTCCATCCCTACCTGCGCCGCCGCCAGGGCAAGGAGCCCGAAACCTATCCCAGCGAAAAAGTGCGCGGCGTGCTCAGCCGCACCATGGGCGTGCCCATCTTCCAGGAACAGGTCATGCAGATCGCCGTGGTGGCCGCGGGCTTCACACCGGGCGAATCCGACCAGTTGCGCCGCTCCATGGCAGCCTGGAAGCGCAAGGGCGGCGTGGACAAGTACCGTACCAAGCTGGTCGGCGGCCTGCTGGCCCACGGCTACAAACTGGATTTCGCCGAGGCGCTGTTCCGCCAGATCGAAGGCTTCGGCGAATACGGTTTCCCCGAAAGCCATGCCGCCAGCTTCGCGCTGCTGGCGTACGCCAGTTCGTGGCTCAAGCGGCACGAGCCCGAAGCCTTCCTGGCCGCCCTGCTCAACTCCCAGCCCATGGGCTTCTACGCCCCCGCGCAACTGGTGCAGGACGCCCGCCGCCACGGCGTTTGCGTGCTGCCGCCGGACGTGACGGTCAGCGGCTGGGACTCGGCCCTGGAAACCCTGCCCGAAGGCCACCCCGGCGCCCGCCGGACCGCGCATCCGCACGCGCCCGCCACCGACGGCTTCCGCCCCGCCGTCAGGCTGGGGCTGAGCCTGATCCAGGGCATGCGCGAGGACGCCGCCCGGCGCATCGAAGACGCGCGCGCCGCCGCGCCCTTTGCCGACACCGGCGACCTGGCCCGCCGCGCCGCGCTCACCCGCCATGACCTCAACGCGCTGGCGGCCGGCGACGCCCTGCGCACCCTGGCCGGCCATCGCCGCCAGGCCAGCTGGGAAGCCGCCGCCAGCGTGCAGAGCCGCGACCTGCTGCGCGACGCCGCCATCCAGGAAACCCAGGCGCCGCAATTGTCCGCCCCTTCCGAAGGCCAGACCGTGGCGGCCGACTACCGCAGCGTGGGCCTGACGCTGCGCAGCCACCCCGTGGCCTTGCTGCGCCCCCAGCTCGCGGCGCGCAACTTCCAGCCCGCCTCGGTGCTCAACAGCTACCCCGACAAGCGCGTCGCGCGCGCCTGCGGCATCGTCACCGTGCGCCAGCGCCCGCAGACTGCCAAGGGGGTGATCTTCGTCACGCTGGAAGACGAGACCGGTCCCGTCAACGTGGTCGTGCGTACGGAACTCATCGAACGCCAGCGCCGCGAATTGCTGGGGGCCTCGCTGCTGGGCGTCTACGGGTCCTGGCAAAGCGTGGACGGCGTGCGCCACCTGATCGCGCAACGGCTGGTGGACCTGTCCGAGCTGCTGGGCGACTTGAACACCCAGAGCCGCAATTTCCACTAACCGTCCCGGACGCTTCTCAATCGCCGAACAGCGTGGCCATATCCAAGGCCTGCGCCATGGCCTGGTAGCCGGCATCGTTGGGATGCAGGTTGTCGCCCGAGTCATACGCGGGCAGCAGCCGCGCCGGATGCGCCGGATCGCGCAGCACCGCGTCAAAATCCACCACCGCGTCGAACACGCCGCTTTCGCGGATCCAGCGGTTCACCTCCCGCCGCACCGCGTCCTTGGCCGGGTTGTAGTGGCCCGACAACGGCGTGCCATGCAGCGAACCTTCATACGGCGCAATGGTGCCGCCCACGATGCGCACGCCGCGCAGGCGGGCGGCCTCCGCCAGTTGCCGGTAGCCCTCGGTCAATCTTGCGGCCGTCATGGGCGCGTCCGCCGGCGCGAAGCCGCTGTCCGGCCAGCCGATGTCATTGATGCCCATCATCATCACCACCGTGCGCACGCCCGGCTGCGACAGTACGTCGGCATCGAAGCGCGCCATCGCGTTCACCCCCATCTTGTCGCCCCAGACCCGCGCGCCCGAAATGCCTGCATTGGCCACGCCCATGCCCTGCGGGGCCAGGCGGCGCGCCAGGAAATCCGGCCAGCGGCGGTTGGCCCCCGGCGTCGAGCCGTTGCCATCGGTCAGGGAATCCCCAAACGCCACCACCACCGGCGCGCGCGACGGGCTTTCGACCCAGATCCCCGCCAGGAAGGCCCGGCCTTGCAGCGCCTGCGCATCAGGCAGCTCCGCCGCCGCCGTGGCATCGCCCCGGACCAGGGCGCCGGTCTGCTGCGCGCCCCAATGGAAGGTGGTCACCGGCGTCGCCTGCGGGAAGTAAAGGCTGACGGCCAGTTCCGCCAGCGCGGATACCGGCAGGTCCACCGGATCGCTGACCACTTGCGCCCCCGGCGCCACCGTCACGCTCGGCCGCCCGCCAAAGGCCAGCCCGCGGCTGGATGCCGGACGGATCTTGGACTGGCCCGAGGCCAGCGCCACGCTGGCCGCCCCGATCTCCAGGGGCTGCGTGCCATAGCGGTTGGACAACACCACCCGCAAGCGCGGTCCGCCCACGCTGAGCATCAAGGTCTGGCGCAGAGTCTGGCCGCGCAATTCGGCCGGCATTTCCGTGGGCAGCACGAAGGAATCCTCCCACAGCGGTTGCGGGCTGGCGAACCAGGAACTGACCCAGTTGGAACGCGCGGCATCGGCTTGAACAGAAGGCCGCGCCGCGATGGCGGCGGACGGGGCCAGGACCGCAAGGCCGCCGGCCAACGCAACGGCCGAAACCAGGGAATGAAGATTGAAGCGATTCATGACGACTCCAGAAAAAGAGAAAGTGACGTCACGATAGGTTCTTCCCAATTCCACCGGTAGAACCCTAAACTGCATACCACTTCTTCCAAAAAGGAATGACCATGGACACCCTGCGCGCCATGCGGGCCTTCGTCCGCGCCGTGGAGCTGGGCACCCTGTCGGCCGTCGCCCGCGAACAAGCGCTGAGCCAGCCTGCCCTGAGCAAGATCGTCGCCGCGCTGGAAAAGGACCTGAACGTGCGGCTGCTGGAACGCAGCACCACGCGCGTCGTGCCCACCGAACAAGGCAAACGCTTCTACGAACGCGCCACCCGCGTGCTGGAGGAATACTCCGAGGCCGTCGCCGACGCCCGCGGCCAGACCGAAAAGCCCTCCGGTTTCCTGCGCATCAACGCGCCCGTGGCGCTGGGCCAGTTCCGCCTGAACGCGCTGGTGCGCGAATTCCTGGAAGAATATCCCGACATCCAGGTGGAACTGATCCTGAACGACCGGTTCGTGGACCTGGTGGAAGAAGGCGTGGACGTGGCGCTGCGCCTGGGCGGCAACCTGCCGCCCAACGCCATCGCCCGCAAGGCGGCCATGTCGCCGCGCTACCTGGTGGCCGCCCCCTCCTACCTGGCGCAGCGCGGCAAGCCCCGCGCGCCCCGCGATCTGGCCGCGCACGAGTACGTGCGCTTTGCCTGGCTGGCTGCCGGCGACACCCTGGAACTGCACCAGGGCGCCACCCTCGCCACGGTCCAGACCCAAGGGCGCTTCCGCGTCAACAACGCCCTGGCCATCCGCGAAAGCCTGGCCATGGGCGCCGGCATCGGACTCTGCCCTGCGTGGCTGGTGCAGGACCTGATCGCCAGCGGTGAACTGCTGCGCGTCCTGCCCAAATGGAGCGCCACGCCGCAGGAGGCTTTCCTCATCTACCCGTCGCGCCGCTACCAGTCGCTGCGGGCACGGCTATTGATCGACTTCCTCAATGACCGGCTGGCGCGCCTGCCCGGCATGCAAACGCCCTAACCGCAGACGGCGCGCACCAGATTCCGGTAGATGTCGCGCGCGCCTTCCAACTGCTCCAGCGCGATGGACTCGTCGATCGTGTGCGCATCTTCCTCGTTGCCCGGCCCCAACCCTATCGTCGGAATGCCGCGGCGTCCCGCCGATTCCGAGCCATTGGTGCAGAACGCCCAACTGCCCACCACCGGATCCCGGCCGCTGGCGCTGACGGCCGCGCGCGCAGCCTGCAATAACCCGGCCTCCGCATCGCAACGCCAACCCGGCAACCAGCGCGGCGGCGTGGCGTGCTGCCCGGTATAGGTCGCCACTTGATCCTCGCTGACCTGCAGGGTGAAATCGGACAAGCCATGGGCCGCCAGATGCGCGCGGATCTGCGCCAGCACATCCTCCAGGCGTTCGCCCGACACGGTGCGCCGGTCAAAGCGTATCGTCGTCGAAATCGGAATCATGGAGATCGATGGATAAGGATGCGACACGATGTCCGTCGGCACCAGCAGCGCCTGGCCCAGCACCTCGTCATGCGGCAGCGACAGGCTCTCCAGCGCGTTCAGCGCCCGGCCCGCCGCATGCAGGGGATTGACACCGATATGCGGCGTCGCCGCGTGCGCCGGCTTGCCGTGGAAAGTCAGCAGCAGTTCCACCCGCCCCTTCTGGCCGGCCTTGATCTGCAGCTTGGAGGGCTCGCAGATGACGACCGCCTGCGGCGTGCAGATGTCCAGCACCGAGGCCAGCGCATGCCCTTCGATGACTTCCTCCAGCACGCTGGCCGACACCGCCACGCGGCGCTTCAAGCCGTCCCGCGCCGCCTCCGCCACGCCGCAGATCGCCGCGGCGATGCCGCCCTTCATGTCGGTGCTGCCGCGCCCATACAGCCGGCCATCCCGGATCTCGGCGCCGAACGGATCGAAGCGCCAGTCGCCCGCCACCGGCACCACGTCCATGTGTCCGTCGAACAGCAAGGCCACGTCCGCGTCCGCGGGGCCGATCAGCCCCAGCACCGAGCCATTGCCATCGGTCGTGACCGAACTGAAACCCGCCTCGCGCATCGTCGCGGCCATTAGCGCCGCCATCTCGCCTTCCTTGCCGGAAAGGCTGGGAATACGCACCATGGCCTGGGTCAACGCAACTACGTCCAGAGTCATCATCATTCCTGTCTGAAAGTGGCGGGCGCGGCGCGCCCGCCGATGTAGAGAAGCCGCCTAGCGGTTGACCAGGCTCTTCGGCACGCGGTACACCAGCACCGCCCCGATCAGCGTGAAGCTGGCCAGGAAGTACATGCCCCAATCCGTCGAGCCGGTCAGGTCCTTGATCCAGCCGATCGCATACGGGCTGACAAAGGCCGCCAAGCCGGCGAAGGAATTGATCCCGGCTATGCCCGCCGCCGCGCTCTTGCCTTCCAGGAACGCCGTCGGCAGGCTCCAGAACAAGGGCGAGCACACCATGCAGCCGGCGGCCGCCACCGACAGCATGGCCACGGCCAGCATCGGGTTATGGCTGAACAGCGTGCTCAGCGCCAGGCCCGTCCCGCCCACCAGAAACGGCACGATCATGTGCCAGCGGCGCTCCCGCACCGCGTCCGAATGGCGGCACACCAGCACCATCGAGATCACCGCGCAGACGTTCGGCACCGCCGTCAACAGGCCGATGTCCAGCAGCGACACCACGCCAGTGGAACGGATCACCGACGGAATCCAGAACGCCAGGCCCGACAAGCTGGACACCGTGCAATAGCAGATCAGCGCCATATGCACGACGCGCCTGTCCTTGAGCAAGGTCAGCATGGACACGTGCTCGGTCTTGGCGGTCTTCTCGCTCTGCAGGTTCTGGCCCAGCCGCGACTTCTCCGCGGGCGACAGCCAGCGCGCGTCGTCGATGCGGTCATCCAGGTACCAGAACACCGCCAGGCCCAGCAGCACCGAGGGAATCGCCTCGATGATGAACATCCACTGCCAGCCGGCCATGCCGTGCGTGTCATGGAACGCCTCCATCACCCAGCCCGACAGCGGCCCGCCCAGGATGCCGGCAAACGGCACCGCCGTCATGAACACCGCCACGATCTGCCCGCGCCGGTTCGACGGAAACCAATAGGTCAGGTACAGGATGATGCCGGGATAGAACCCGGCCTCGGCCGCCCCCAGCAGGAAGCGCAGGATGTAGAACTGCGTCGGCGTCTGCGTCAGGGCCATGGCGGCCGAGATGATGCCCCACAGGATCATGATGCGCGCCAGCGTCTTCTTCGCGCCGATGCGGTGCATCAGCACATTGCTCGGCACCTCGAACAGGAAATAGCCGATGAAGAAAATGCCCGCGCCCAGGCCGTACACCGTTTCGCTGAACTTCAGATCGTCCAGCATCTGCAGCTTGGCAAAGCCGACGTTCACGCGATCCAGGAACGCCGCGATGTAGCACACCATCAAGAACGGCAGCAGCCGCCACGCCACCTTCCGATACAGCGCATCATCCCGCGCCGCCAGGGGATCCTTGTCTGCGGCAACCGGAGGCGCCGCAATGCTCTCGACTGACTGGTCCATATTTTCACCTTGGGGTCTGTGTTTTTTTAGGCCGAACGCTCCCCTGCAGGCGCTCGGGGCGCCCGCATGCTGTTTTTTATGGGAAGGGAACGTCCGGGCCGGTTATGCGGACGGTCTATCGACCGTCCGCGCTGGCCGCGCCGCAGGTCAGGCGGTTACCGCCGCCTCCGGCGCAGGTTCCACCGCGCCTCTGCGTTCCGTGATCAGGCCGTAAGCCTCGGGACGCCGGTGGCGGTCGAAATTGAAAGTCGTGCTCTTGTAGGACAGGCACAGGTCCAGGTCGCAGCGCGCGATCGCCAGCTCATCGCCCTTGGTCGAGCAGGCGGCGACGATCTCGCCCGACGGCGCGATGATGCAGCTGCCGCCTATCATCTCGCAGCCCTCTTCCTTGCCGGCCTTGGCCACGCCCACCACCCAGGTACCGTTCTGATAGGCGCCCGCCTGCATCACCAGATGGTTGTGGAACATGGACAGGTCGTCGTGCTCGGGCGCCGGCGGGTTGTGCACCGGCGTGTTGTAGCCCAGCAGGATCATTTCCGCGCCTTGCAAGCCCATGACCCGATAGGTCTCGGACCAGCGGCGGTCATTGCACAAGGCCATGCCCATCACGCCGCCAAAGCCGCGCCAGACGTCGAACGAGTCGCCCGGCTCGAAGTAGTGCTTTTCCAGGTGCTGGAAAGCGCGCCACGGCTCGTGCTCGGCATGCCCGGGCAAATGCACCTTGCGGTACTTGCCGATGATGTCGCCGTTCTGGTTCACCAGGATCGACGTGTTGAAGCGGCGCTTGACGCCCTGCTCCAACGCCAGCTCCGCATAGCCCAGGTAAAAGCCTATGCCCAGCTTGCGCGCGGTCTCGAACAGCACCCGGGTCTGCGGACCGGGCATCTCGCTTTCATAGAACGCGTCGATCTCGGCCGGATCTTCCATGTACCAGCGCGGAAAGAAAGTCGTCAGCGCCAGCTCCGGGAAAACCACCAGCTGGCAGCCCATGGCATGGGCCTGGCGCAGATGCGCGAGCAGGCGCTCGACGACGTCGCGACGCGTGTCGCTGCGCTGGATCGGCCCCAGCTGCGCGGCCGCGACATTGATGATGCGTGACATGTTCAGTCTCCTACGGTTTCATTGTTCTGCGAGTTCGAGCATCAGTTCCAGCAACACGCCGGCGCCCGCCTCGATATCCTGGTCCTGCGTGAATTCGGCGACGTTGTGCGACAGCCCGCCCACGCTGGGCACGAACACCATGCCCGTCGGGCACATGCGCGCCAGCATCTGGGCATCGTGCCCGGCGCCGCTGGGCAGCCGCCGCACGCGGTGCCCGCGGCTGCGCGCGATGTCCTCGACCCGGCCGACGATGGCCTCGTCGAACGCCACCGGCGCAAAATCGGCCAGCACCCGATGGCTCACCTCCACCCCTTCATCCGCGGCAACCTGCGCCGCATACGTCATGCAGCGTGCAATCGCCTCCTGCAAGGCCGCGCCGTCGGTGTTGCGCAGGTCCAGCGTGAAGGTCGCGCGGTTGGGGATGACGTTGATCAGGTTGGGAAACAGATTCACCTGCCCCACAGTCGCCAACTGGCCCGCCCCCAACTCGACGGTCAGATCCCGCGCAAAGCACGCGATGCGCGCCGCCACGATGCCGGCGTCATGGCGCAACGCCATCGGCGTGGTGCCGGCATGGTTGGACACCCCGCGCACGGTGAACTCGATCCAGTGGATGCCCTGCACGCCCGTCACTGCGCCGATGGTGTAGCCCTCATGTTCCAGCACCGGCCCCTGCTCCACATGCAGTTCAACAAAGGCATGCACCTGGTTATTGCCTACCGGGGCCGTCCCGGCATAGCCGATGCGGGCCAGGTTCTCGCCCACCGAGGTGCCGTCTATGCCGACCGTGGCCAGCGCGTCCTCCAGCGCCAGGTCGCCCTGGAACACCAGGCTGCCCATCATGTCCGGCGCAAAGCGCGCGCCTTCCTCGTTGGTGAAGAACGCCACCGCTATCGGCCTTTCAGTGACCACGCCCGCGTCGTTCAACGCCGCCACCACTTCCAGCCCCGCCAGCACCCCCAGGTTGCCGTCATAGCGGCCGCCGGTGCGCACCGTGTCGATGTGCGACCCCGTCATCACGGGCGGACCGGCCTTGCGCCCGGCCCGCAGGCCCACCACATTGCCGATGCCGTCCACCGTCACGGCCAGGCCCAGTTCGCGCATCCACCGCACCACCAGGTCGCGTCCCTGCCGGTCCGCGTCCGTCAGCGCCAGGCGGCACACGCCGCCGCCCTCGATGGCGCCGACCTGCGCCAGATCGGCAATGCGGCGCAACAGGCGGGCGCCATCGATCCGCACGGCCTCGCGGCCGGCCTCAAGCGTGACGCCAGTCATGCCACGGCCTCGGCTTCGACTTCGGCGGCGCTCCGGCCGACGATGCGTTGATACAGTTCCGGGTCGGTCGCCCCTTCGCTGCCGAACACCAGCACGCGGCTGTCAGCGTCCAGGCCCAGCGCATCGCGCACCGCCGGATCGGCCAGCGCCGCCAGGCAGCCGGTCAGCCCCGCCACGGCCGACTCGCCCGCGACGATGGGCGCGTCGCCATACTTGCCGCTTGCCAGCAAACGCACCGTCTCCAGCGCCGCCTCGTCGTCAACCGTCAGGAAAGCCTGCGCGCCGGGATGCAGCACCTCCCACGCCAGCAGCGACACTTCCCCGCAGGCCAGCCCGGCCATTACGGTATCCAGATCGCCGTGCACCGCCACCGGCTTGCCGGCGCGGGCGCTCTCGTACAGGCAGGCCGCCTTGTCCGGCTCAACCACGATGAAACGCGGACGGCGCTCGCCCAATTGCTCCCAGAAATGCGCGCAGACCGCGGCGGCCAGCCCGCCCACGCCGCCCTGCAGGAACACGTGCGTCGGCAATTCGCCATCGCCCGCCTCGCGCAACTGGCGCAAGGCCTCGTCCGCCATCACGGCGTACCCCTGCATCACGTCCTTGGGCACCTCCATATAGCCGGGATACGACGTATCCGAGACCACATATCGCCCAAGCCGCGCCGCGTCTTGCGCCGCCTGGCGCACCGAGTCGTCGTAGTTCCCCGGCGTACGCACGACCTGCGCGCCGTATTGCTCGATCGCCCGCTTGCGGCCTTCGCTGACCGTCGCGTGGATGTAGATCACGCACTGGCAACCGAAGCGTTGCGCGCCCCAGGCCACCGAACGGCCGTGGTTGCCGTCCGTCGCGCAGGTCACCGTCATGGCCTGCGTCAGCTCCCGGTAGCGGCCGGACAGCAAGTCGTCCACCGACAGATCGTCGCGCCCCAGCTTGACCGCCAATTCCCGCAGCAATTGGCGGCTGACGGCATAGGCGCCGCCCAAGGCCTTGAAGCTGCCCAGCCCGAAGCGGCCGCCCTCGTCCTTGTACCGGATGCCCGCCACGCCCACGGCGCGCGCCAGGCCCGACAGATCGCGCAACGGCGTAGGCTGATAGCCGGGCCAGCGGCGGATCTGCGCCTCGGCCTGCGCATAGGCCTGGCCGCCCAGCACGTCCAGCTGCCGTTGGCCGTAAGGCGCGGCGGGTTCGAAGGCCGGATTGGGCGCGTACTGCAGCCGGACGTTCGGAATGGGATGGTTCAAGTCAGTCTCCTCTTGGAATTCAGCGATGCAAGTCGCCGTAGTGTTCGTGCAGGCGTTCTATGTTCTGCAGACGTTCGCGCGCGGCCGCCCCGAGTTTTCGGGCCAGGGCCGAGCACAGATGATTGATGACGCTGGTGGCCGCGACGTAGGAATCGAACACGGCCGCGCCGCTGTTCACGCATCGCAGCACCAGGTCCGAGCGCGCGGGCAATTCGGTGGCGGTGGGATCGGTCAACACCACGACCTTCGCGCCCACCCGGTTCGCATGTTCGACAATGGGCTTGAGCAGCGTGACGCGACGCCGGAAATCCATCACCAGCAACACGTCGTCAGGGCCCAGATCAGCCAGATCCTCCGCCAGGTTCAAACCCGCGCCCGGCACCAGCGCGACCCCGTCGCGCAGCTGCGTCAGCAAGGCCCAGGCGTACTGCGCCAGCACCCGCCCATTGCGAAAGCCCGCAATGCAGATGCGGCGAGCGCCAGCGAACAGCTCGATGGCCCGCTCCACGTCGCGGCTGTCCAGGCGCTCGAAGGTCTGCGCCAGGTTCTGCAAGTCCGTGGCCAGATGCTCCGCCAACGCATCCCCCGTCGCGTCCGGCGGACGCACGCCCGCCATCTCGTACAGCGGAGACCCGCGGTCGGCCTCGTCGCGCGCCTGCGCCCGCACCTCGTTGAAGTTCTCGTAGCCCAGACGCCGGAAGAACCGCCCCGCCGTCGCCTTGGACACGCCCGCCTTCTGCGCCAGCTCGGCGCCCGAATAGGCCGCGATATTGCCCAGGCACTCCAGGGTCACGCTGGCCAACCGCTGCTCGCTGTCCGTGAAGCTGTCCTGCAGCGCGAGGATGCGCTCCTGCAACACCGAAGTCATGATGATCCCGCCTATGAAACTATGGTTTCAGAAATATATTCTTATGAAACTTTAGTGTCAATGCAAAATTTGGATCATCGAAGCCGCGCTCAGGAACGGCGCTTGCGGCCCTGCCCGGCGTCGGTCACAGCGCGCCCGCGCTGGTCTATCATGGCTTTTTTCAGACGTGTTGTTGTAAGGAGCGTTACATGATCCGAAAGCTGATCCCTTTCCTGCTGGTCGCCAGCCTGACCGCGTGCGCCAACACCGGCGCCCCGCGCTCATCCAGCGCGCCGGCAGCGTCCAGCTCCTCCAGCTCCTCGTCCGCAGCTGACGCCGGAACCAGCTATGGCGGGTCGTCCTACGGTTCTTCGTCGTCCATGGGCGGCGGCAAGACCTGCGACGCATCTTCGCTGCAATCCCAGATCGGCCAGAAAGCCACTGCGTCCGTGATGGAAGACCTGCGTACCCGCAGCGGCAGCAGCACTGCGCGCATGCTGCGCCCAGGGCAATTGGTCACGATGGAGTACAACGCTACGCGCTTGAATTTGATCGTGGATGATAAGGACGTCATGACCGCGATTCGCTGCGGTTGATGACCAAAGGCGGGGCCGGTGCAACGCCGGCACCGCGCTACGCCTGCGGCGGCCTGACCGCCGGCGGCACATGGGGCAGGAATGCCCCCGCCACCTCGAAAGCGCATTCCTCGCGCGCGATATCGATCACCCGGGCCACCACCGGGTTGACGATGTTCTTCTTGTGCACCGCGTAGTAATTGATCGTGGGCAGGTCGGGCTGCACGTCCAGCTGGCATAGCGCGCCGCGCTCCACCAGCGGCGCGAAATACGCACCCGGCAGATAGCTGATGCCCAGGCCCAGCATCGTCAGCTGCGCCATCATCCCCAAACTATTACAGGTCAGCACACGCTTGACCGGCAGGCCCTGTTCCGCGAACCAGGCATCGTACAGATGCGACAAGGCCGAATTGGTGGGTTGCGAAATCACCGGATACGGCGCCAGGTCCTGCGGCGTCAGCTTCGCGGAAAAATCGATGTCCAGGGCCGGGCTGGCCATCCAGACGTTGGTGACCGCGCCCAGGTGCACGCAATCGTATTGGTAGCCCCAGAACGGGCCGGGCATGATGGCCAGGTCCAGTTCATCCTGCTCCAACCTTTCGTACAGCGTGATGCCGCCGTCGATCTCCGGCATCAGTTGCACGCGCGGATAGCGCAGGCTGATCTGGCTGATCAGCCGCGCCAGCCAGGTCATGCCCACCAGTTCCGTCACGCCCAGCCGCACCACGCCTTCGAAGCTGGCCGGATCGGCCATGTTCTGCACGATGCGGCTATTCAGGTCCAGCATCTCGCGCGCCAGCTCGTACAGCTTGCGGCCCTGCGCGGTCATGATCAGCTTCTTGGCGCGGCGCTCGAACAGCGGCGCGCCGGCGAAGGCTTCCAGTTCGCCCACCCGTTTGGCGACCGCCGACTGGGTGGTGTGCAATTTGCGGGAAGACGCGCTGAAGCTGCCCAGCTGGGAACTCCAGTAGAAAGCCTCTAGCTGTTTGAGGGTGTACATCGCGGCGGTCGATGCGAAGCGCATGGAAACCCTCACCTTACCATCATGGCAACGCCCGCCGCCCCCGCCTCAGCCGCGCGGATGCAGGATGTCGGCCAGGAAGCGCTGCGCCCGCGGATGCGAGGGCGCGCTGAAGAAGCGCTCGGGCGTGTCCATCTCCAGGATCTCGCCCGCGTCCATGAAGACCACCCGGTCGCACACGTCGCGCGCAAAGCCCATTTCGTGGGTCACGCACACCATGGTCATGCCGTCCTTGGCCAGGCCCTTCATCACCTGCAGCACCTCGCCCACCATCTCCGGGTCAAGCGCGCTGGTCGGTTCGTCGAACAGCATCACTGGCGGCTGCAAGGCCAGCGCCCGGGCGATCGCCACGCGCTGCTGCTGGCCGCCCGACAGCGAACCCGGATAGGCGTCGATCTTGTGCTCCAGACCCACCCGCGCCAGCAGACCGCGCGCCAATTCGACGGCCGCCTTGCGCGGCTGCTTGCGGATGCTGACCGGCGCAAAAATCACGTTTTCCAGCACGCTCATATGGGGAAACAGATTGAACTGCTGGAACACGAAACCGATCTGCTGGCGCAGCGCGTTCAGGTCCGAACCCTTGGCGTAGATGTCCTTGCCGTCGATCAGGATGCGCCCCTTCTCGATCGGCTCCAGCCGGTTGATGGTGCGGATCATGGTCGACTTGCCCGAGCCCGACGGGCCGCAGACCACCAGCACCTCGCCGCGCGCCACCGAAAGATCCACGTCCTTCAGCACATGATGCGCGCCGTACCACTTGTTCACTTTTTCAAGATTGATCATGTTTTGTTCCTTCAAGCCATGGCGCGCGAGCGGCGGATACGCAGGTCCAGCCAGCTCAGCCCGCGGCTCAGGCTGAAGCACACCAGGAAATAAATGATGGCCAGGATGCCGAAAACCTGCAGCGGCTTGGTCAGCACCAGGTTGTTGACCTGATTGGCCGCGAAGGTCAGCTCGTTGACGCTGATGACATAGCCCAGCGACGTCTCCTTGATGGTGGAGACGAACTGGCTGGTCATGCTGGGCAGCACGTTGAACAGCGCCTGCGGCAGCACTACCCGGCGCATCGTGGTCCAGTAGCCCACGCCCAACGAGCGCGAGGCCTCGATCTGGCCGCGCGGCACCGCCTCGATGCCTGAGCGGATCACTTCCGACAGATAGGCGCTTTCATAGACCACCAGCGCGAAGATCAGCGTCCAGAAGCCGCTGATCACCTGGCCGGTCAGCTTGGGCACCACGAAGTACGCCCAGAAGATCAGCATCAGCAGCGGCATGCCGCGCACCACGTTGACCAGCGCCTTGCTGGCCGTGCGCAGCCAGCCGTAGGGGCTGACCCGCGCCAGCGCAATCAACAGCGCCAGCGGCAGCGACAGGGCCAGGCCGCAAGCGGCCAGGATCAGCGTCAGCGCCAGGCCGCCCAGCGGCCCGTTGGGATATTGGCCGACCAGCAGCGTGGGCCAGTATTGAGACAGTAGATCAAGCACCGTGGCCTCCCCGGTTCAGGCGATAGCGGTCATAGACGCGCGATCCAATCAGCATGATGAGGAACGATCCCAGCAGGTACATGATCGTGGCCGCGCCAAAGGTGGCAAAGGTGCGGTAGGTTTCGTTTTCGATCTCGCGCGCCTGGTAGGTCAGCTCCATCACGCCGATGGCCATGGCCACGCTGGTGTTCTTGAACAGCAGCAGCGCGCGCCCCACTAGCGGGGGAATCGAAATCCGCACCGCCTGCGGCACGATCACGAAACGCATGCATTGCAGATAGCTCGCGCCCAGCGCGCGGGCAGCCTCGAACTGCGTAAAGGGAATGGCGCGCAAACCGCTGCGGATGTCCTCCGCGATATAAGCGGCCGACCCCAGCGCCAGCGCAATCGCCGCCAGCGACATCTCGGCGTTGTGCTGGTACAGCCACATGCGGAAACCTTCCGGCAGCAGCTCGGGCATGCCGAAGTACCAGAACAGCACCTGCACCAGCAACGGCACGTTGCGGTGGTATTCCACATAGGCGTCGACCAGCCAGCGGCAAGGCGCCAGATTGGTCGCGCGCACCACCACCAGCGTCACCGCGATGGCAAAGGCCATGACCCAGGCAACCAGGAACAGCTGTACGGTCACCGCCATGCCGCTCAGCAGCAGCTGGTATTGGGAAGCGTCAAGTAGGCTCATAAAACAATCAATCTCCTGCTATCGCGAGGCTCAGGCCAAACGCCACGGGTTCCGGCCGCCCGCTGCATGCGGCGCCGGAACCCGTGACGTGGGACTCGCGGTGGTACTTCCGGACCCTGCTCAGCCCGCGATCGGGCCGATCTTGAAGCCGCGCTCCAGCTTGTACGGCGTCTCCGGACCAAACCACTTGTCGAACAGCTTGGCGGCCACGCCCGAGGCCTCGGCCTCGTCCAGCGCCTGGTTCACCGTTTCCAGGAAGCGCGGCTCCGTCTTGCGCACGCCCAGGCCCCAAGGCTCGTCGAACACCGACTTGGCGATCACGCTGACGGGCGCCGTGGGCGGACTTTGCAGCACCAGGCGCACCAACACCAATTCGGAAGCGAACTGTGCGTCCACCTTCTTCTGCTGCAGGGCCAGATAAGTGGCCGAGCTGTCGCCATAGCCAATCACCTGCGACTTATCCAGGATGCGCTTGATCTCGCGTTCCGAGCTGGAACCCTTGGTCGCGCCGATGCGGCGGCCGTTCAGCGATTCCACCGTCTCCAGGCCCGAATCCTTGCGCACCAGCAGCTTCTGCGGGCTCACGTAGTAGGCGTGGCTGAAAGCGATCTGCTGCGCGCGGTCGGGCGAAAAACCCAGGTTGGCCGCCAGGATGTCGACCCGACCTTCATTCAATTCCGGCACCCGCGCCGCCACCGACAGCAGCTTGTAGCTGATCTTCACGCCCAGCTTGTCCGCAACCAGCTTGCAGACATCCACGTCGTAGCCCACCAGCTGGCGCGTCGCCGCGTCCTGGAAGCTGAACGGCTGCGACGTGCCCAGCGTGCCGCAAATCAGCTCGCCGCGCGCCTTGATGTCATCCACCTGGTCGGCCTGGGCCGAGGCGCCCAGGACCAGCGTAGCCAGGCCCAGGCAGGCAGCGAAAAGAGTATGGCGTTTCATGCTTGATTCCCCTTGTGTGGTTGTGTGGTGTACGGAATGCCCGCCCTGCCCTCAGGCCAGCTTGGCGCAGGCTTCCCGGATGGCCGAGCAGCCCTGCTTGATATCGTCCAGCGACGCCGCGAACGACAGCCGGAACGTGCCCGGCGCGCCATAGGCATGGCCGTCGATCACGGCCACGCCGGCTTCGCGCAGCAGATAGTGCGTCAGGTCGGTATCGGTCGCGATCACGTCGCCCGCCGGCGTCTTCTTGCCCAACAGGCCCGAGCAGTCCGGGAACACGTAGAACGCGCCCTGCGGCACGACGATCTCCAGGCCCGGCGTACCCGCCAATTCCGCAATCGCCAGATCGCGGCGCTGGCGGAACACCTGGGCAAACTCGGCCACGCAATCCTGCGGACCCGACAAGGCCTCAAGCGCCGCCGCCTGACTCACCGACGACGCGCCCGACGTGCTCTGCGACTGCAGAATCGCCATCGCCTTGATCAACTCGTCAGGACCCGCGCCGTAACCGATGCGCCAGCCCGTCATGGCATAAGCCTTGGACACGCCATTGACCACCAGCGTGCGCGCCGCCAGCTCCGGCGCGACCTGCAGCGGATGCACCGTCGGCTCGTCCGTGAAATTCAGGCGGGCGTAGATATCGTCCGTCATCAGCCAGACATGCGGATGGCGCTTCAGCACCTCGGCCAGGCCGCGCAGCTCGTCCGCAGTGTAGACCGAGCCGGTCGGATTGCTGGGCGCGTTCATCATCAGCCACTTGGTGCGCGGCGTAATCGCGCGCTCCAGCGCCTCGGGCGTGACCTTATAACCCGTCGCCGGCGTAGTCTCCACCGCCACCGGCACGCCGCCATTGACCAGCACCATGTCCGGGTACGACACCCAGAACGGCGCCGGGATCAGCACCTCGTCGCCATCATTCAGCGTCGCCGCCAGACCGTTGAAGATCACCTGCTTGGCGCCCGTGCTGACGATGATGCGCCCCGCCGGATAATCGACGCCCGTCGCTTCCAGCAAATGCTGGGCGGCGGCGCGGCGCAGCGGCACTGTGCCCTGGGCCGGCGGATACTTGGTTTCGCCGCGGTTCATGGCCGCGGTGGCTGCCAGGCGGATGTGCTCCGGTGTGGAGAAGTCCGGCTCGCCGATGGTCAGATCGATGATGCGACGGCCCTGTTCGCGCAGTTCGGCGATGATGGCGCGCGCAGCGACGCTGGGCGAAAGTTTGATGCGCTTGATGCGGTCAGCGACGATGCTGGTGGGCTGCGGGGTTTGGGTTTGGGTTTGGGTTTGGCTCGGGGTCTGGCTCATTTCGCGGCTCCCGTCTTCTCAGCCAAAGTCTTCTCCAGCCAGGGCTTGGTATAGGTGCCGGCGCGCAGCTTTTCCTTCGCCACCGCCTCGTCGGACTCCTTCTTCTGAGCCAAAGCCAGCACGGCCGCCGCATGCTCTGCGGGAATCACCACCACGCCATCCGCGTCACCCACCACCACGTCGCCCGGGTTGACCACCTGGCCACCCACCGATACCGGCACATTGATCTCGCCGGGACCATCCTTGTACGGTCCCTTGTGCGACACGGCCCGCGCATAGCAACCGAACTCGCCCTGCGCGAACACATCCAGATCGCGCACCGCGCCATCGATCACAAAACCTTCAATGCCGCGCGACTGCGCATCCATCATCATCAGCTCGCCCACCAGCGCATTGCTGGTATCGCCCGCGCCATCGACAACAATCACGTCGCCCGCGCCGCCCAGCGAAATCGCCTTGTGGATCATCAGGTTGTCGCCCGGCCGGGTCTTGACGGTCAGCGCCAGGCCCACCGTGCGCTGATTGCAGGCATGCAGCGGACGCAGCCCGCTGACGCCATACAGGCGGTTCATGCAATCGCTGATCTGGGCCGAGCCGATGGCTGCGAAACCGGCCAGCACGTCGGCAGCGACGGCCGGGCCGGTACGGGGAAGAATGCGGTATCCGATGGGATTCATAAGTCTGGGGTAAATGCGTGGACAGCGTTAAGCGAACACGCATTACAAGGCCCCAGGGGGTGTTCCTCAAAACGATATAAATTCCCGGTTATGTAGGAATTTTATTCGTGGATGATGGCGGATAGGGTTATCCCTTATTCGCACTTGGGCGTTTGGTCGCCGCCGTTGGGACTGCGCACCTCCGCCAACACCACTGTCGGAAGGAGAAAGTGATGTCCGCGTCGGCCTCGGCATCAACTGCCCCGCTTGGTATTCCGGTGGCAAGTGGCTGCGATCGCGCGAACGCAATTCCGCCCACCCGGACCAGGGGTCAGATACGGTACCTTTTTTCTGGCGTGGGTCTGCCGGGAGGAGTGGCAAGGGCCCATCGGGCGTATGCCAGAGGCATAGGCGTTTCCCAATGGTCCGGGTCACGGGCTGCACGGCACGCCATCGTCCCTGCCCGTCGCTTGCGATCATTGCGAAATCGCCGGATTTATTTAGCCACGCCGTCAACTCACCGACTTGGTCTTTGGTAATGCAAAAAACCGAACACAGGCATGAACATCGAAATTGTAGTCTGACACCAATTTTTCCCGGCACAAAAGACGAGCGGTTGACGCCGCAACTCCCAGCAGATCCCGCCCTATCTGCTCGTGCGCAGACCAAAACGCGTCGTGGCCATCATCCTGATACGGCTGGACGAATTGACGGATGGGGTGTGCAGCACGCGCATATCCATCAAGAAAACATCGCCAGCCCGTCCCGACATCTCGATGATCTTGGTGTCGGACGTGCTGAGAACAGCTTCGAGATCGCCTGGCGATTTCAACGATCCACGAAGCCTCCCAGCCGCTACACCCGCCACGCGATGAGAACGGGCCAGCGCTAAAGTTGCGCCCCCGTGTTCAACAACGTCGTCGATCAGATAGAACACCTGGATGCCGGGGATCTCAGCCCCGGATTTCGCCGCCAGGTCAACGTGCCAGTTCAGGCTGCCCAGAGACCATGGTCCTTGGTGAGGCAGCGACAGCAAGGGCTGCGTGCCTTGGCCAGATTGCGGAGATCTGCCGGTCAGGTCAGCAATTGCGTTGCGAATTTCCGCCGTGTTCAGTGTTTGATCCAGATCCGCAATCTTCACCATCGAGGATAGCTTTGCGATCTGCTGAAACGGCGACAAATTGTTCAGTGAACTGCCAAGACTTTTTCCGCCGGCCCAGACCTTGAGCCGCGATAGCTCTCGCAGAATGCGCTCCCGAAGCGGCGTCAGACAGCGCTTGGAATGTGCACCGCTCAATCGTAAGTACCCTTCGCCATGGAAGAAGTCGAGCTCTGATTGATTGAGAGTTCTGCCTGTCATGTTCGAGATTTTCGTGTAACGGCTTCTGTCTGGAAAGTCATAAACGTCATTTCCAAACTCGGTTTCGGGAGCCATCGTGGCGACTGACACGGAGCAACGTAAAATGTCAGGTCTCCAGCCTCCACATGCTTCCCTTATGAACCTTGAACGACTGCGCCGCGAATTTCCCGACTTCGACATCGCAACCCTGCCGCCCCTGCCCGAAGGGTATTTCGATACATCGAGCTACATCGACGCTGCTCCCTCATTCGAGAACGAGGAGCGCAGCTTGAAAGTCTATGTCGACTACGCCAACTACGCCGACCGCGAATCCGGCAGAAGCCAGCGCTTCTGCGTTTCGCGCTACGACGAAGAAGCTGGCGACTACGAAGACGTCGCCCTGTCGACGAACGATTGGGCCGAAGTCTTGCGCTTCCTGACCGCCTGAACGCCCTCGCCGGGGGTGATCGGTTTCCGCTCCGATCGTCGGATGATCGCCCCCGCGACCGCTTGCGTTTCCATGGCCTTTCTTGATTTCGGCGGCTGCTGTCGAACCTCGATGAGAATTGTAGTCTGACACCCATTTAAGTACGCGACGCCCATGCTGTTACCACTAGCTTGCGATATCGGTGAGGGGCGTGGCGATTTCAGTCAGGCGTTGCCCGTCGTTGCCATCCTCGACTCTCCAGCCTTGGGTGTTTAACACCTTCCGTATCTCATCGGCTTTTGCCCAGTTCTTTGCCTCTCGGGCTTGAGCGCGTTCACCGAGCAGCGCCAGGATACTTTCCGGAATGTCAGACGCCACTGGCCTCCAGGCGCGTAACCCGAGGCCCAGTACCAAATCAAAGCTGTCCACCGTCGCTTTCAAGGTGGCAGGCGGGAGCTCGCTCTTGACGAGTTCCCATAGCACGGCCAATGCCCTCGGCAGATTCAGGTCATCATTCAATTCGGCGTTGAAGCGCGCGGCGAAATCCGGATCGATGCCGCCACCGTCCGACCAACCGGAATAGAGCTGCCGCAGCCGGTTCAAGGCTGTCTGCGCTGCACCGAGAGACGCCCAACTGAAATGCAGCTTGCTCCGGTAATGCGCTGTCATGCACAGGTAGCGGTAGGCAAGCGGATCTATGTTCCGACTGCGCAAGGTCTGCAAGCGCACAAAATCCCCGCTCGACTTCGACATCTTGCTGTCGGCATTGAGCGTCAGAAAATGTCCGTGTATCCAGAAGTTCGCAAGGCGAGTGCCGTAAGCTGCCTGTGTTTGCGCAATTTCGTTGCTGTGATGCACGGCGATATGGTCTTCTCCGCCACAGTGGATATCGAACCAGATGCCGAGGTGTTTCGCCGACATGGCCGAGCACTCAATATGCCAGCCCGGAAACCCACGCCCCCATGGGCTATCCCATTCCATCTGCCGCGCTACGCCCTCCGGACTGAACTTCCATAGCGCAAAATCCGTGATGTTCCGCTTCGCGCCAAGTGCTACGCGCTTGCCCGCCTGCAGGCCGGCACGGTTGAGCCGCGCCAGAAAGCCGTAGTCATCCTGCTTGCTTGTGTCGAAATAAAGACCGTCGTCGGTCTTATACACGTAACCGGACCGATCCAACTCGCCGATAAACGCGATCTGTTCGGCGATGTGATCGGTCGCGCGGCACCATACCGTCGGCTCCAGCAAGTTGAGGGCATGCCAATCGGCAACGAAGGCCTCGGTGTAGCGCTGAGCAATAGCATAGGCGGACTCCCCGGTCCGCCTGCTACCTTTTTCCATCTTGTCTTCGCCTTCGTCGGCATCCGAAGTCAGATGACCGACGTCGGTGATATTAACGACATGACGGACCTCGTAGCCGTTGCGTATGAGTACCCTGCGCAGAATGTCTTCAAACACATAAGTTCTTAGATTGCCAATATGCGCGTGGTCGTAGACGGTGGGTCCGCAGCAATACATGCCGACGTGGCCAGCGTGGATAGGCGTGAACGGGCGCACGGTACGCGACCAGGTGTCATACAACGCAAGTGGCATCAACTCTCTCCGCATCGAAGGGTGCAGGCAAAAAACAAAAAAGCCGCCGGTTTTGCAACGGGCGGCCAGAGGCGATTGATTCAACGTATAGCTAATTGCTAGGCGCAGTTTCCCCCGGCACGTTCTGACAACATGCACGGACCAGCGAAAAGAGGGATTTGGAGCGAGTAGCCATGTCTGCAATCCTAGCGGCTTTGGATTATGCAGGTCAACACAGGGGAATGACCGGCTTCCGCGATATCTTCCGAATGACCGTTCGTGGCCGAAAACAGACATTTGTAAGCGATCCGACTAAACGCATCGACAATCCATACATGTACATTCTTTCCCACAATTCGGGCTTGCTCAGGCGGTAATCTGTATTTCACGCAATCGCTGTTTCACGGTCGTCAAGCGGAGTATTGGCAAAGACGTCGGCCGATTCGATTCGATTGCGTCCCGCCGTTTTTCCCCTATACAGAGCGACATCCGCCTGCCGAAGCGCATCCTCCAGCTCATGCACACCATGGAACGGCGGCGAAACTCCAATGGTGACCGTGCAGCGCAGCACATCGTCGGAACCCGTCACTTTGATTGCCCGGTTCTCAACGCTGGCACGCAGACGTTCCGCGAAGTGGATTACACGGTCCCCATCAGCTTCCAGGAAAACAGCCACAAACTCTTCCCCGCCTATGCGTCCCGTCAAGTCACCGCTGCGAACCGTGGAACGAAGTATGTCCGCGACTTGGCAGATCACTTCATCGCCAGCTTGATGCCCATAGGTGTCATTGATAAGCTTGAAATGGTCGACGTCCAACAGCAGCAATCGAGCCGCCCCGGCATTCCGAGAATTAAAAGACCGGGTGAGCGCCTCCTGGAGTCCTCGGCGATTGAGGAGATCCGTCATGGGATCGCGCGCCGCCATATTGCGCAGGCTATCCGTCAGCCGCCGCAGTACCAGCCAGACAATGGAAGGTGGGACTATGGTCGCCAGGGTCGACATGTAGATGTAGAAGATCATCTGAAATCGACTATCCATATGCAGCGCATCCAGGCCGCCATCTACGATTTTCAAGAACTTCAGCGCATTCAGAATGCAGATTCCGCCTATCAGGAACGCGAAGAAGAACATCTCCCCGTGCAGATCTTTCGCGAAAGTGCGAACGCCATAGATCACGGTTATGGTCATTGCAAAGAAGAGCACGCTCGCCATCGCCGCAAGCATGGCGTAACGCGCGGTGGGTCCTGCGCCCCATTGCACCAGGCATTGCGCAATGCCATAGACCACGGAAAAAATGATCAACGTGCGCCACAATCGGACCTGACGCCCAAAGAAGCGCATGGCGCCTAGCCAGTAGGCGATCGGGGCAGCCAGCGTGAGGGTGTGATTAACGACGCTCATCACACTCCAGGCGGGTCCGCCTTCAACCAGTTGCAGGATATAGGCCAACGCCAGCAGGAGATTGCCCGCGGCGAAAAAGTCCATTCCCATCCTGTTGCCGGGCAAGCGGCGGCTAATCAGCAAAAACATGCCCGAAAAGCACAATAGATGTGCACACAGCATGGCAACGAGAGTGGATGCAACCATAACCTTGACGTGGAGAAACGGAAATAATCCTGCGCTGGAGCCGCTAAATCATGGGCAGCGACATTAACCAGGGAAACCCGAGCCAGGTCAAGTGCAACGTGCGACTTGATCGAGCGAAAAATCAAACTCAAAGCGGCACGCGCACGTTGAAATGACGCGGATAAATCCTCAGGGTGTGATTCCCTCGTGACGCAATCCGTGGAGGACTGCCACTTGCCGGTAGCAGACCAACCGGCGGTTACCGACCTTCGAAATCTCGGCAGTAGTCACCAACGAGACCATCTACCCTCCGACAGCCCATTCCAGACGCAGGGTAAAATGCGCCCCCCATGCGCTACTCCGACTTCGACCAACGCCTCGCCGCTCTCGGCGCCCTGCCCGTCCACCGTGGCCGCCTCGTGCGCGTCTGGCTGCAAGGGCAAGCGCTCGACACCGGCACGCGACGCCGGAGCGCCGAGCACTTTCTGCCTCTCGCGCTACGTGACGCCGTCCCGGCTTTGACGGCGGAGCTGGACGCCCTCGCCCGCGTCCGCTCCGAACACGCAGGCAACGACGGCTCGCGCTTGCTGGTCGAACTCGCCGACGGGCAGATGGTGGAAAGCGTGCTGTTGCCGCGCGACGGACTCTGCGTCTCCACCCAGGTCGGTTGCGCGGTCGGCTGCCGCTTCTGTATGACCGGCAAGAGCGGCCTGATCCGCCAGGTCACGAGCATGGAAATCCTGGCCCAGGTCGTGCTGGCGCGGCGTCAGCGCGTAGTGAAAAAAGTCGTCTTCATGGGCATGGGTGAACCGGCGCACAACCTCGACAACGTGCTCGAAGCCATCGACCTGCTCGGCACCGAGGGCAATATCGGCCACAAAAATCTCGTGTTCTCAACCGTGGGCGACCTGCGCGTGTTCGAGGCCCTGCCGCAACAACGCGTCAAGCCCGCGCTGGCGCTGTCGCTGCACACAACCAAGGCCGAACTGCGCGCACACCTGCTGCCGCGCGCGCCGAAAATTGCGCCGGAAGAACTGATCGAACTGGGCGAGAGATACGCTCGCGACACCGACTATCCGATCCAGTATCAGTGGACGCTGCTCAAGGGCATCAACGACGGCGACGACGAACTCGATGCGGTCGTGCGTCTGCTGAAAGGCAAATATGGGGTACTCAACGTCATCCCCTTCAATAGCCTTGAAGGGGATGACTACCAGCGCCCCGAAACCGAGCGCATCCACGAGATCGTCCGCTCCCTGCAAAGCCGTGGCGTGCTGACCAAGGTGAGAAATAGCGCTGGGCAGGATGTGGATGGGGGCTGTGGGCAGTTGCGGGCTCGGGCTGTAGGCGCGGAACAGGTGGTTGAGCTGCGACGCAAGCGCACTGCAAAGCTGGAAGCTACCTAGGACGGGACCGCCCGTAGTTTGAACCTTTCTCTGCTTACGGCTTCACGGGCAGTTCCAAAGAGATTCGCCCTGTCAGCCAGTCACAGATGGAATTTTGTAGGTCCCATTTTGAACCGCCTGCTGAGCGCGTATGGGATCGTGTTCCCAATGCCATGGCTCACCGCTGACAGTGCGAACGAACCCAAAGCGAGGCGCGTTTTGTTTTAGCCACTCATAGACCTCGTTGCCGTCCGCGCCCGCGACAGCGATATCGATGGCGATCCCGTTCTGGTGGTTCGAGTTGCCGGGCTTCGCAGCCAAATTGAATCCGGGAAGACGCTTGACATACCCATCCCACAGCATCTTCTGCTCCGGATAGGATCGGAACCCGCTATTGATGGTGAGGTTTACACCTGACAACTTCGCCTTCCCTACCATTTCCAGATATGGCGTAACGGTATCAATAGAAAGACGCTCAATTTCCGTTGTCGAATCGACTATTTCGACGAGGTCAATTTGGCCAATGTAGGCGCCATGCGACCATGCGGCGTTAGGACCGAACTTTCCGCTTCCAGCCCCGGGTTTGAGCAGATCAAGGGTCTCATTGATAAACGAGCCTTCGAAGTTCTTTGTCGAGGTCCAGCCAAGTGGCTCGCCGTTTTCTCGGACGGCATGCGCAAACAGTGCGACCTTCTTTGCTCCCGTCTGCAAGCGCTGAATCGCGTCAACACGTATGACGATCCCTTGCGGTATTTTTTGAATCTCTCCATTGGCCGTTTCGAACGCCATGAGATTGTCTTCTCGCCTCAGCCGCGCGTCCGGATCCGAGACGGTGTAGCGGTTGCTGAGATAGCTACGTTCAAGCATAGACCCTCCCTTTAGACGCTTGCCTAAAATCGGATCTAGGTTATTCGTGATCGCGTGGTAAGTAACTAGCCCGGAAGTAGCAATCCGATCCTGCCAAGCGATACGACGGCGTAGCGGTAGCCTCCATCCCGCTGCAATTCATCCAGTCCGTCGAATCGGATACTGACCGTCTTGTTCGCTTTGATCCGGATCGCGAAGTTGCCGCGCAGCCAGCCGGCCAACGCGCCCTCATCGGCTTTTTGCAATCACATCGCTCATGTATTTGTTCAAATCGCGAAAATCCTGAACGGTCCAGGCGTGCGGTGCCAGCTTCACGCCGTTCTCCCTCAACGTTCTCGGAATCAGGTCTCCGTTCGGACGAAGGATTACCGATGAGACGATGACGCCCGGATAGTCATTGAGCCGCTTCTTGAACGCAGCAGTTGTGAGATCGGGCGTGGGAGGATTGCTTTTCTTGGCCAAAGGCCCCGTACCCTTGATATCTGCGCCGTGGCACATCGCGCATCTCTGCGTGTAGAGATTCTTCCCGTTGATGCTTTGTGCGAAGGATGGCGATGGTTGACTCAACACCAACGCTCCCAGCGTAGCGATGAGCAATTCTCTTGCTTTCATTTGGCCTTGTCGTATCACGCAAATTGGCGGGTGCCGAGTATAGACCCGCAAGCGTGAAATCGCCGCTCTTGGCGGAAAGCAGAAATTTCGCAAGGTTGGAGCAAGTCCATCAACGGCTTACATCGCCAGGTTGCCAGACCACACGAAGCAACGCTCGCGCTTGGCAATTGCTCCTGCCTTCAATCATCCCCTCCCCCTGACGCATTCCTAGCCTCGGCCAGCGCCACCGTCAAATGCATCACCTTCTTCTTCAACTGATCCCTTTCATCCGTCAGCCGAGTCAGCAATTCCCGTAGCCGCGCCACCTCAGCCGGCAAATCCGCAATATTCTCAATAGGAATATCCGGCACAGCCTCCCGCGGCGGCGGCGCCTTGGCCTGGCGGACTTCCCGGGCAGCCTGCTGCAATTCCTTCCTGCCGCCAGCCACGGCCGCAGCCTGCCGCTCGGGCGGCAATGTCGCCACCGCCGCCGCAGCGTTGATGGAGATAGCTCCATCCTTGACCGCCCGCACCAATTCCGGCGCCGCGGCCTTCTGTATCTTCTCGATCTGCCCCAAGGTATTGCTGCTGATCCGCGCAGCTCGTGCCAGGGCCTGCCGGCTCAGCGCCTGCGACACGACTGCGGCAGGCAATGGCGGCGGTTCGCCGGAGTCTTCATCCCAGGGTGGATCGTCAGGCGCGGGCGCCGAGGCGGTGCGCGCCTGCAGGATTTCCTTCTTGCGCAACGCCAGCACCCCACGCTGGAAATCCGACACGCTGCGCCGGCCCAGGTGGTTTTCGATCATCCAGAGGTGCACGTCCTCGATGGATTTGAACGAGGTGTTCTGGCGGGTCTCGAAGGGGATGCCGTGCTTCATGCAAAGGGCATGGCGATTGTGGCCGTCGACCAGCAGGTCGCCCCATAGCACCAGGGCGTCGCGGCAGCCTTCGGCGAGCAGGCTGCGTTCCAGCGCTTCGCGCTCGTCGTCGGTCAAGGGGTCTATGTAGGCGCGCAGGCCCTCGTCTATCCTGATTTCCATGGTGTCCAAATACGGTTACGCCCAGGCCTTGTAAACAACTTGCGGCCCCTGGCATCTGTCCTAAGCCAGCCCCTGCCCCCGCAGCACGTCCTGAATCGCCGCCAGGCGCGCCACGGGATCGGTCATGGCGAGCAAGGCGGCTTTGTCGTCGGGCGGCAGCGGCAGCAGTTCGCACCAGCGGTCGGCGACCCAGCCGCTGTCATCCAGCCGGAACGGCGGGCCCAGGGGCATTCTTTCGGGGGACACGCCATCTTGCTGCCATTGGGCCACCAGGCGTCCCAGCGCGTCGGCGCTGGGCTGCATGGCGGCCGGCACGGGCGCGGGCGGGTCGTCGGGGATGGGCTCGGCCTGGCCCATCCAAAGGCCGTATTTTGCCACCTCGCTGGAAAGCAGCCGGAAGCGGCTGGTGCCGACGCAGCGCAGCTCCAGCAGAGCCGGCATGGGCGCGTCCCAGTCTGCGATGCGCGCCATGGTGCCGACCGGGGCCAGGGTCTCCACGCCTTCGGGGGTGCGGACCTCCTGGCCCGACAACAGGCCGACCACGCCGAATTCGCTGCCGTCCGCGATGCAGCGGCGGATCATGTCCAGGTAGCGCACCTCAAAGATGCGCAGGTGCAGCACGCCTGCCGGGAACAGCGCGTTGGATAGCGGAAACAGCGGGATCAGAGACATGGCGGCCTCCTATTTCACGATGAATGCCTCGTCGACGGGTACCTGCATGGCGGTGACCATGGCGTTGGTTTGCGCGGCCATGCCGATCACGCCCAGCAGTTCGGCATGCTGGCCGTCGGTCATGCCCTTGGCGCGGGCGGCGGCGGTGTGGGAATGGATGCAGTAGGAGCAGCCGTTGGCGGTGGACACGGCGATGTAGATCATTTCGCGCACCAGCGGCGAGAGTTCGCCGTCGGCCATCATGACCTGCTTGAGCTGGCCCCAGACCCGTTCCAGCTGCGGCGGATCGTTGGCCAGGGCGCGCCAGAAGTTGTTGACGAAGTCCGACTTGCGCGTGGCGCGGATGTCTTGGAACACGGCCCAGGCTTGCGGGTTTTGGCGGACTTCCTCGTCGGACAGCAGTTTTACGGTGCTCATGCGGCGCTTCCCTGAAACTAGTTCAAATCGATGAAAAGACATGTCACGCACTCGCCATATCGCGCGGCGCGGCCTTGCCCTATGATGTAGCGCGGTCCGCGGCGCTCAGACGCTGCGGCCGTCGTACGGGATGCGGGGCCAGGCGTTCAGATCCACGTTTTCCAGGCAGCGCACGTTCACCGCTGCTGTCTCTTCGCCCTTGGCGCCCACGCCGAAACCGAATGGCGCGCAGCCGCAATTGGCGCAGAAGTGGTGTGAAATCACGTGCTTGTTGAACCGGTAGGTCGACATGCCGCTGGCGGGCGTGGCAAGGCGCACGCTGGCGCGGGGCACGAACCACAGCAGATAGCCTTTGCGGCTGCAGTGCGAGCAATTGCATTCCAGTACCTGGGACGGTGCGCCATCGACTTCGAACGCGATCTGTCCGCAATGGCAGCTTCCTTTCAGCATGGCCGGGCTCCTTTGTACGTGGGGTCAGGCTTCCATCATAGAGCGGCGCCGCCCTCCTGGCACTGTCCGCCCGTCACCCTGGAGACATCATGCCCCAACTATCCGCCTACCTCAGCTTTGACGGCAATTGCGCCGAGGCCATGCACTTCTACGAGCGCGTGCTGGGCGGACGGATGGAGGCCATGATCCGCTATGCTGACGCCCCGCCCGACGCCGCCATGCCGGTCTTGTCGGACGAGGACGCGGGCCGTATCATGCACGCCCGCCTGGGCCTGGACGAGCAGACCCTGATGGGCAGCGACGCCACCGCCGGGCATCCCTATCCCGGCAAGCAGGGCGTGGCGCTGTCCCTGGCCTATCCCACGGTCTCGGACGCGCAACGCGTCTTCGACCTGCTGGCCGAAGGCGGCAGCATCACCATGCCCTTGCAGAAGACTTTCTGGGTAGAGGCTTATGGCGCGCTGATAGACCGCTATGGCACGCGCTGGATGGTCAGCGGCGGGCGTGTTTCGCACTAAGAACCTGGAACAAGGCGGCGCACCCGACTGCCGCCATTCACGGAGCAAGACTCGATGACGCACGGAATACATGGCAAGCAACGCTGGTGGGCGCTGATGGTGCTTTGCCTGGGCGTGTTGATGATCGTGCTGGACACCACCATCGTGAACGTCGCCCTGCCCTCCATCCGCGAAGACCTGCATTTCACCGAGACCTCGCTGGTCTGGGTGGTGAATGCCTACATGCTGACCTTCGGCGGCTTCCTGCTGCTGGGCGGCAGGCTGGGCGACTTGTTCGGCCACCGCCGCATGTTCCTGGCGGGTCTGGTGGTTTTCACGGTGGCGTCGCTGGCCTGCGGGCTGGCCCAGGGCCAGACCCTGCTGATCGCCGCGCGCGCCGCGCAGGGCCTGGGCGGCGCGGTGGTGTCGGCGGTGTCGCTGTCGCTCATCATGAACCTGTTCACCGAAACCGGCGAACGGGCGCGCGCCATGGGCGTGTATGGCTTTGTCTGCGCGGGCGGCGGCAGCATCGGCGTGCTGTTGGGCGGGCTGCTGACCAGCGCGCTGTCCTGGCACTGGATCTTCCTGGTCAACCTGCCCATCGGCGTGGTGGTCTATGCGCTGTGCCTGCGGCTGATTCCGGCCGCGCCGCCTGCCGCCGCGGGCGCCCGGCTGGACGTGGCCGGCGCGCTGAGCGTCACCGCCTCGCTGATGCTGGCGGTGTATGCGGTGGTCAATGGCAACGAGGCCGGCTGGACGTCGACGCAATCGCTGACCCTGCTGGGCGCGGCGGCCGCGCTGATGGTGCTGTTCCTGACCATCGAGGCGCGCGTCGAATCGCCGCTGATGCCGCTGGGGCTGTTCCGCCTGCGCAATGTGGCCACGGCCAACATCGTTGGCGTGCTATGGGCCGCGGCGATGTTTGCGTGGTTTTTCGTGTCGGCGCTGTACATGCAGCTGGTGCTGGGCTACAGCCCCATGGAAGTCGGCTTGGCCTTCTTGCCGGCCAACCTCATCATGGCGGCGTTCTCGCTGGGACTGTCGGCCAAGCTGGTGATGCGCTTTGGCATCCGCGGGCCGCTGGCCATAGGCCTGTTCATTGCCGCGCTGGGGCTGGCGTTGTTCGCGCGCGCGCCGGCGGACGGCAGCTTTGCTGTCGACGTTCTGCCCGCCATGCTATTGCTGGGACTGGGCGCGGGCGTGGCCTTCAACCCGATGCTGCTGGCCGCGATGAGCGATGTGGAACCCAGCCAGTCCGGCCTGGCCTCGGGCGTAGTGAACACGGCTTTCATGATGGGCGGCGCCCTGGGGCTGGCGGTGCTGGCCAGCCTGGCCGCAGCGCGCAGCGCCGGGTTGGCGGCGGCTGGCGCGGCGCCGACCCTGGCGCTGAATGGCGGCTATCAGCTGACCTTCCTGGCGGGCGCCCTGATCGCGGGGCTGGCCGCTGCGCTCAGCGCGCTGCTGGTGCGCACACGCAACCACGAACTATCGGTCCAGGCCGATTCCGGCCACTGAAGCTGATGGCCGCATGGCCCCGGCGCGACCGCCGCCGGAGCTGTAGCGCCGCTACTTGCGCGGCATCCAGTTCTCAGCCAGCTTCACGAAGGCGCTCGCGCCGATCGGCAGCAGCGCGTCGTTGAAGTCGTAGCTGGTGTTGTGGACCAGGCACGGGCCTTCGCCATGGCCGGGTTCGCGGTGGTCGCCTTCGCCGTTGCCGATGAAGCAATAGCTGCCCGGCACCTCTTCCAGCATGAAAGAGAAGTCCTCGGCCGCCATGATGGGCGCCTGCACCAGCACACGCTCCTGCCCCACCACCTGGGTCAGCGCGTTGCGCATGAAGGCGGTCTCGGCCTCGTGGTTGATGGTCGAGGGATAGTGCCGCGTGAAGACGAATTCGCATTGCGCGCCGAACATGCCGGCCACGTGCTCGGCGATCTCGCCCATGCGGCGCTCGATCAGGTCCAGGGTTTCGCGGGTGTAGGCGCGCACGGTGCCGCGCAGCTCGCAGGTGTCGGGGATGACGTTGACCACGCCGCCCGCCTGCACCGTGGTCACGGAGATGACTGCCGTCTCCAGCGGTTTCTTGTTGCGGCTGATGATGGTCTGGAAGGCCTCGATCATCTGCGCCGCTGCAGGGATGGGATCGATGGACAGGTGCGGCATGGCCGCGTGGCCGCCCTTGCCGCGCACGGTGACGTGGAATTCGCTGTTGGACGCCAGCACCGGCCCCGCGGACGAGGCGAAGCAGCCCACGGGAATACCCGGCATGTTGTGCATGCCGAACACCGCTTCCATGGGGAATTTCTCGAACAAGCCGTCGCGCATCATCTCGCGCGCGCCGCCGCCGCGCTCTTCGGCGGGCTGGAAGATCAGGTAGACGGTGCCGTCGAAGTTGCGATGGTGCGCCAGGTGCTGGGCCGCGCCCAGCAGCATGGCGGTATGGCCATCGTGGCCGCAGGCGTGCATCACGCCAGGATGCTTGCTGGCGTGGCTGAACTGGTTGACCTCGTGCATGGGCAGCGCGTCCATGTCGGCGCGCAGTCCCAGCGTGCGCCCGGAGTCGCCGTTGCGGATCACGCCCACCAGGCCGGTCTTGCCGAAGCCGCGATGCACCGGGATGCCCCAGCTTTCCAGCAGCTGCGCCACCAGGTCGGAGGTGCGGTTCTCTTCGAACGCCAGTTCCGGATGCGCATGGATGTCCCTGCGGATGTCGCGGATGGACGGGGAGTTTTCAACAATCTCTTCGATCAGGTTCATAAGCTGCTGCGGGCCCCGCAAGCGGAGCCCCGAATACCAGGGTTGGAAGTAGGAGGTTCAATCGGGCTTGATGCCCAGCTTGCGCAGCACGGGACCGGAAGTGTCCCGCTCGGCCGCGACGCGCTGGGCGAAGGCCGCCGCCGCCAGATGGTACGGCAAGGAGCCGTGGCTGGCGTACATCTGCTTGAGCGCGCCGTCCTGCTGCGCGCGGCCGATTTCTTCGTTGAGCCGCTGCACGATGGCGTCCGGCGTGCCGGCGCGCGCGGCCACGCCCAGCCACACCGCGCCTTCGAAGCCGCGGAAGTTGCTGGCGGCCAGCGTGGGAGTCTTGCCGAAGGCGGCGTCGGGCACGGTCTCGCTCATCGCCAGCGCGCGCAAGCGGCCGTCCTTGACCATGGGCTCGACCAGCGCGGTGCCGGCGAAATAGATTTCGGTATCGCCCGCCAGCACCGAATTCAGCGCGGCGGTGCCGGTCTTGAACGGGACGTGCAGGATGTCGACGCCGGCCTGTTCACGCAGCATCTCGAACAGCACGTGGGGCGGGCTGCCGTTGCCCGAGGACGCGTAGTTCAGGCGGCCGGGCTTCTGGCGCGCCAGCGCCAGCAGCTGGTCCAGGGACTGGGCTTGCAGCTTGTCGTTGACCGTCAGCGCCATGGGAATGACCGCCAGCGGACTGACGGGCTGCAGGTCGCGCGCCGGATCGTAGGTCAGGGCCGGGAAGATGTAGGGATTCCACACCAGGTGGGCATTGGTGACCAAGGCCAGCGTGTGGCCGTCGGCCGGCGCGGATTTGAGCTGCTGCATTGCCAGCATGCCGCCAGCGCCCGGCTTGTTTTCGACCACGACGGGCTGGCCCAGGGAGCGGTGCAGGCGTTCGGCCAAGGGCCGCGCGAACAGGTCCGGCAGGCTGCCTGGGCCGCCATTGACCAGCAGCGTCACCGGCCGCGCCGGCCAGGTTTCCGCGCTGGCCGCAGGACTCGCGGCCAGTGCGGCCACCGCCGCCACGCAAGCCGCAATATGGCGCAGAACCGGACGCAACAAGGGCCGTCGGGCAGACATTTCGGGCAGGTTGCCGGTGCGCGGGCCGGTACGCCGGACGTCGTGTAGCCGTATCACTGTGCTTGTCTCCTGGGTGCGCCAGCCGCCGGCTCGGTGCCGGTCGTGGTCTCGACGCTTTTTTTCTACGATAAGCAGCATAAATCTCGGCGTCAATAATTTTTATCGAGATTTTTTGAACGCAGTGATAAAGTAGCTCCCATGTCAGACGGCGCCACCCTCCCCCCGCTCGCCCATTCCGCCTCGGCCAACACCCTGGTCGGCGCGGCCTATGTCAACCTGCGCCGCGACATCATCCAGGGCGTGCATCCGCCGGGTTCCCGCCTGCGGGTCGAACATCTGAAGGACGATTACGGCGTGGGCGCAGGCACGCTGCGCGAAGCGTTGGCGCTGCTGGTGTCGGACGCGCTGGTCATCGCGCAAGGACAGCGCGGCTTCCACGTCACGCCGATCTCGCTGGAAGACTTCCGCGACATCACCGAGAACCGCGTGCTGCTTGAAACCCAGGCCCTGCGCCAGTCCATCGCGCTGGGCGACGACGACTGGGAAAGCGCGGTGCTGGCCGCCTTCCACCGGCTGAGCAAGGCCGAACAGCGCCTGGCCGCCGACCCCGACACCCGCTTTGAAGAATGGGAACAGCGCAACCGCGAATTCCACCGCGAACTGATCCGCGCCTGTCCGTCGCGCTGGCTGCACCATTTCCTAGGCATCCTGTACCAGCAGGCCGAGCGCTACCGCCGCCTGACGGTCACGCGCAAACCCATCGCGCGCGACCTGGACGATGAGCACAAGGGCATCCTGGACGCCACGCTGGCGCGCGATGCAGACCGCGCCTGTGAACTGCTGGCCGCCCACATCCGTCTGACCTACGACGCCGTGGCGCGCCTGCCGCCGGACCTGTTCACGCCCGATTGAAAACCCGCAGGCCCGAGGCCGCGCCGTTACGTCGCGCCGGTTCGGTGCTGCGCGAGTACGTCGTGCATGGCCCGCGCGGCGCGTTCCAGCACCGGCACCGCGCGCAGCAGGTCGTCCAGCATCACGCGCGCCGTCGGCGCATGGCAGGCCACCGCCGCCACCACGCGGTCATCGGCGTCGCGCACCGGCACCGCCACGGCGCTCATGCCGCGCACGAATTCCTCGTTATCGATGCCGATGCCGCGCGCGGCCAATCTTTCGAGTTCTTCTTCCAGCCTGGCCGGGTCCGTCAGCGTGCGCGGCGTGTTGCGTGTCAACGGCAGGCGCGCCAGCACCCGCCCGCGCTCCAACCGGTTCATGGACGCCAGGAACAGCTTGCCGCTGGCGGTGCAATGCATGGGTACGTGGCTGCCCACCGCGAAGAACAGGCGTAGCGGCTCGGCGGTTTCCACGCGTTCCATGTAGACCACGCGGTCGCCGTCGGGCGCGGTCAGGTTGCAGGTTTCGCCCAGGGTACCGACCAGCTGGGCCAGGACGGCGCGGCAGGCGCGCGTGAAGGCGGAGGCGCGCAAGGTGGCCAGCGCCAGGGTGGCTGCCTGCGGCCCCGGCACGAAGCCGTTCTCGGTGGGCGTGGCGGCCACGAAGCCGGCGCGCTGCATGGCCGCCAGCAGGCGCATCAAGGTGGTCTTGGGCATGTCCAGCCGCTGCGCCAGTTGCGCCAGCGTGGGCGGATGCTGGGCGCGCGCCAGGTGGTCCAGCACCACCAGCGCCCGCAGCGAACGCGCGGCCTCTTGATGGCTGGCGGCGTCGTCGGCCTGCTGCGCCGATGTTGCACCGCGATTTTGAAACTGAATCTGCATATTCTGTTCCACTTTTCCGCCCCTGCGCCTGTTGTGCTTTGCTCTGCGCGCGCGCTTCCTAGAATCGCCTCAAATGCCGCAGCGCCCAGGCGCCGGCATCGATCCAGTATATAAGTGCGCCCCACAACGACAAGCAGGGTTAACGCGCCATAGGATTGGCACGGCGCCCTGCTGCAGGGAGAGCTTGCGGACATGTCCGATACCGTGGATTACATCGTGGTTGGCGCCGGCTCGGCCGGATGCGTGATGGCCAACCGGCTGAGCGCCAGCGGCGCGCACAGCGTCTGCCTGCTGGAAGCCGGCCCCAAGGACAGCAACCCGTGGATACACATCCCCATCGGCTACGGCAAGACGATGTTCCACAAGGTCTTGAACTGGGGCTATTACACCGACCCCGACCCCGGCATGCTGGACCGGCGCATCTACTGGCCGCGCGGCCGCACGCTGGGCGGCTCCAGCTCCATCAACGGCCTGATCTACATCCGCGGCCAGCGGCAGGACTACGACGCCTGGGCCGCCGCCGGCAATCCGGGCTGGAGCTGGGACGAATGCCTGCCCTATTTCCGCAAGCTGGAGAACAATGATCTCGGTCCCGGCCCCACGCGCGGCACCGAAGGCATGCTCAACGCTACCTCGATCAAGACGGCGCATCCGCTGGTGGAAGCGCTGATCGGCGCCGCGCAAAAGCTGGGCTTGCCGCATGTGCAGGACTTCAATACCGGCGACCAGGAAGGCGTGGGCTACTACCAGCTCACCACGCGCAACGGCCGCCGCTGCTCCACCGCCGTGGCCTACCTGCGCCCGGCGCAGGACCGCAGCAATCTGCGCGTGGAAACCGACGCGCACGCCATGGCCGTGCTGTTCGAGGGCCGCCGCGCCTGCGGCGTGCGCTACCGGCGCGACGGCCAGGTGCACACCGTGCGCGCCCGCCGCGAAGTGGTGCTGTGCGCGGGCGCCCTGCAATCGCCGCAGCTGCTGCAACTGTCCGGCGTCGGCCCCGTGGCCCTGCTGCGCCAGTTCGGCATCGGCGTGGTGCGCGACCTGCCGGGCGTGGGCGAGAACCTGCAGGACCATTTGCAGATCCGGCTGATCTACGAGACCACCCGCCCCATCACCACCAACGACCAGTTGCGCAGCCTGACGGGCCGCGCCCGCATGGGCCTGGAATGGCTGCTGTTCCGCGGCGGGCCGCTGGCGGTGGGCATCAACCAGGGCGGCGTGTTCTGCCGCGTGGATCCTGCCAGCCGCACGCCCGACACGCAGTTCCATTTCGCCACGCTGTCGGCCGACATGGCGGGCGGCAAGGTGCATCCGTTCTCGGGCTGCACCTATTCGGTGTGCCAGCTGCGGCCCACGTCGCGCGGCCGGGTCCAACTGCGCAGCGCGGACCCGTTCGAAGCGCCGTCCATGCAACCCAATTACCTGTCCACCGAACTGGACCGCAAGATGGCGGTCGCAGCCGTGAAATATGCGCGCAGGCTCGCCGCCACCGAACCGCTGGCCGGCCTGATGAAACGCGAGTTCCGCCCCGGGCCGGACGTGCGCACGGACGACGAGATCCTGCACTTCTGCCGCGAATACGGCGCCACGATCTTCCACCCGTCCGGCACCGCCAAGATGGGGCCGTCCAGCGACCCGATGGCCGTGGTGGACGAGCGCCTGCGCGTGCACGGCGTGGCCGGGCTGCGGGTGGTCGACTGCTCCATCATGCCGACGCTGGTGTCGGGCAACACCAACGTGCCGGTGGTGATGCTGGCCGAACGCGCGGCCGAATTCATGTTGCAGGACCTCAGGCAAGCGCAGCCGCAGGCGCTGCGCGTCGCCGCCTGAATTGGAGATGACGGACCCCGGATAGCAGAACCCCAAGGCGCAGGACAACGCAGATTGCCCGACCGCCCCACCAAAGGAGACTAGACATGGCCAAGCAAAACGAAGCCGCGGTGCGCAAAGTCGTCGCCGCGTCGCTGATCGGCGCCACCATCGAGTGGTACGACTTTTTCCTGTATGGCGTCGTCGCGGGCATCGTGTTCAACAAGCTGTACTTCCCCACGGGCGACCCGGTGGTCTCGACCATGCTGGCCTACACCACCTTTGCCGTCGGTTTCGTCACGCGGCCGCTGGGCGGCCTGATCTTCGGTCACTTCGGCGACCGCATCGGCAGAAAGAGCATGCTGGTGATGACGCTGATGATCATGGGCATCGCCACCTTCCTGATCGGGCTGGTGCCGACCTACGACAGCATCGGCATCTGGGCGCCGATCCTGCTGCTTTTGCTGCGCGTGTTCCAGGGCATAGGGCTGGGTGGCGAATGGGGCGGCGCGGTGCTGATGGCCTACGAATACGCGCCGCCGGGCAAGAAAGGCTTTTATGCCTCGCTGCCGCAGATCGGGCTGGCCATCGGGCTGTGCCTGGCCTCGGGCACGGTGGCGCTGCTGTCCACGCTGCTGACGGATGCGCAGTTCATGGCCTGGGGCTGGCGCATCGCCTTCCTGGCGTCGGCCGCCATGGTGCTGGTGGGCATGTACATCCGCCTGAACATCAAGGAGACGCCCGAGTTCGCGGCGGTCAAGGCCAACAACGCCGAGAGCCGCATTCCGTTCTTCGACATGCTCAAGCGCTATCCGGGCAATGTCTTCAAGGGCATGGGCGCGCGCTATATCGACGGCGTGTTCTTCAACGTGTTCGGCGTGTTTTCGATCTCGTTCCTGACGCAGACGGTGCAGATCAGCCGGACCGAAGCGCTGATCGGGGTGATGGCCGCGGCCCTGGTGATGTGCTTCTTCATCCCTTTCTTCGGCCGGCTGTCCGACCGCATCGGCCGCACCCGGGTCTATTTCTGGGGATCGCTCATCACTGCGGCGGCGTCCTTCCCCGGATTCTGGCTGATGCTCAACAGCCAGGGCAGCGTGATGCTGATCTGGCTCGCGATCATCATTCCGTTCGGCATCCTTTACGCAGCGGTGTACGGGCCGGAGGCGGCGCTGTTCTGCGAGCTGTTCGACGCCAAGGTGCGCTACACGGGGATTTCCTTCGTCTATCAGTTCTCGGGGATCTTCGCCTCGGGCATCACGCCCATCATCGCAACGGCGCTGCTGAAGACGGGCGGCGGCCAGCCTTGGCTGATCTGCCTGTACGTGCTGTTCGCGGGGGTGGTATCGGCGATCTGCGCCATGCTGATCGGGCGTGGCGTGCAGCCGGCTGAATTGGAAGCGGCCGCGCCGCCTGCCATGCCGCGCGGGGGATTGGGCAAGGCTTGAACGTGAAAGCGCCGGCCATGCGGGCCGGCGCTTCTTACCCTGGGACTATGCCCGTATCAGGCCGCCGCTACCGGGCGGCCGTAGAACGGGTAGTTTGGGTCGTTGTAGCCGTGGCTCGAAGCATGGCCGGGCGTCACCCAGTCATTGACGACGGCCTCGTCCTCGGCCGTTATCTTCACGTCCAGGGCCGCGTAGTAGTCCTCCATCTGCGCCAGGGTACGCGGGCCGGCGATGACGGCGGTGATGACGGGATTGGCCAGCACCCAGGCAGTGGCGAAATGGCCCGCCTGCGTGCCGCGCGCGGCGGCGTGCGCGACCAGCTTCTGCGCGATTTCCAGGGACTCTTCGCGGAACTCGGTCGCCAGGATGCGGCGGTCGCCGCGTCCGGCGCGGGTATCGGCCGCGGGCGCCTGGCCCGGCAGATACTTGCCGGTAAGCACGCCGCGCGCGATCGGGCTGTAGGGCACGACGCCCAGGCCGTAGTGCTTGCAGGCGGGCAGGATCTCGACTTCGGGGCCGCGGTTGAGCATGTTGTAGTAAGGCTGGCACACCACGGGTTGCGGCACGCCCATTTTTTCGCACAGGCGCATGACCTCGGCGATGCGCCAGCCGCGGAAGTTGGACAGGCCGAAGCTGCGCAGCTTGCCGGCGCGGATCAGGTCGCCCAGCGCCCACAGCGCTTCTTCGAGGTTTTCCTCGTGGTAGTCGCGGTGCAGGTAGAGGATGTCCATGAAGTCGGTGCCCAGGCGCGTGAGGCTTTCCTCGACGCCGCGCATGAGCCACTGGCGCGAATAGTGGGCCTGGTTCGGGCCTACACCGACGGCGTTGCCGATCTTGCTGGCGAGCACCCAGTCGTGGCGCTGGCCTTTCAGCAGTTTGCCAACCACTTCTTCGGAGCGGCCGCCGTTGTAGACGTCGGCGGTGTCGATGAAGTTCAAACCATGGTCACGCGCGGACGCGACGATGCGGGCGGCTTCGTCGTCGGGGGTCTGCTCGCCGAACATCATGGTGCCCAGGCAGAGCGGAGAGACGCGGAGATTGCTGCGGCCGAGGCGGCGGTAGTTCATGGTTGGCTTCCTCTCGTTCACGGAAATGGATTAGGCGGGAGCATGCAACGTTAAGCCCGCGCCAGTCAAATTCGCATCCAGGGCATTCTTGGGTGGATTGTTGACGTTTGGTTTTGTAAGGCTGGGGTTCTTGAGCCGCCGGCGTCCGGACTGCGGGATTCCGATGTTCGCCCCGGTGGGGCTGCGCTTCGGATCCCTCCGCCCGGCCACCGGCTCATGGTGTCTGCCCATGAGCGGGGTCAAAGCCATCGCATCAGGCGACTGTCAGCCGAGGCTGCCCGGAGCCATCCGAAGCGCAGCCCACTGGGGCGAGCATCGGAATGGCGCAGGGTGGCCTGGGCGGCTAAAGAACCCTGGCATCCGCAAGCTCGAAGCCCTGCCGTTTCGGTTTTGCGAGGCTGGGTTCTTGAGCCGCCGGCGCCCGGACTGCGGGATTCCGATGCTCGCCCCGGTGGGGCTGCGCTTCGGATCCCTCCGCCCGGCCACCGGCTCAGGGCATCCGCCCATGAACGGGGAACAACCATCGCATCAGGCGAGAGTCAGCCGAGGCTGCCCGGAGCCATCCGAAGCGCAGCCCCACTGGGGCGAGCATCGGAATGGCGCAGGGTGGCCTCGGCGGTTCAGAACCCCGACATCCGCATGCTCGAAGCCCCTCGATATCCTCAAGCCAAGCCAACAACGATCTAAACCCCAGCGTCCACAGCCTCCAGGATCTTGCCGAACAGCGCGTCGGCGTGGGCCGAGTTCAGCCAGCGCACAATCACCACCATCTGCCGTTCCGGCTCGACCCAGGTAAACGAGCTGCCCGCCCCCACGCCAAAGAAGCTGGAAGCCGGCACGCTGGGGAACACGCGGCCTTCATGGTTCAGCCAGATCAGATAGCCGTAATACGGCGCGATCGCGCATGGCGTGCGCATATCCCGGATCCATTCGCTGGACAGGATGCGGCGACCATTGGCCATGCCGTCGTTCAGCAGCATCTGGCCGATCAGCGCCTGATCGCGGGCGCTGATGGACATGCCGCCGCCCCAGTGCGAACCGCCAGGCACGGACGGCATGCGCTGGCCGTCGATCTCGACCCAGGCGTTGTCGTAGCCCACCCATTGCCAGTCTTCGCTGGCGCCGATGGGCCGCGTGACGGCTTCTCGGAAGACCTCGGGCAAGGGTTTGCGGAACAGGTGCAGCAGCGCATACGACAGCTGGTTGATGCGCACGTCGTTGTATTCCCAGTACGTGCCGGGACGCTGCAGAGGCCGAGCCTCGCCCTTTTTGCCGTCCGGCGGCACGCCGAAGGTGACAGCGCGGTAGCGGTCGGCCTGGTCCGATACGCCGAAGCGTTCGCCTTCCCATTCGCTGGTCTGCTGCAACAGATGGCGCCAGGTGATGTCGGCGTTCTGCCCTTCATCGAAGCCGATGCCCGGCACGCGCTTGCCCACCGGTTCATCCACGTCCGGCAGCAGGCCCCGGTCATGGGCCACGCCGGCCAGGATCGCCAGGTACAGCTTGGCCACGCTGAAGGTCAGGTCGGCGCGTTCGGGCTCGCCCCAGGACGCGAGGGTCTCGCCGCGCACCGTGACCACGCCCGACACGGGACCGCGGTCGTGGATCGGGCCCAGCAGGCGGTTCCAAGGCGGCGGATCGTTCAGGTGTACGCCGAAGTTGCCCTTGACGCTGCGGTCCCAGGCGGATTCGTGGTCGTTGGCGAACTGGATCGCCTGCTGCATGAGTGTGTTCATCGTTTCCCTCGTTATGTGTGTGTCTCAGGCCGGGACGTTTGCACGCGCCCCGGCCAGGAATTCCATTGCCGCCTGCACGCCGCCCGCGCGATGCGGTACGCCTGCCGCGGCCAGGCCCATTTCCACGCCGGCCAGCGTGCCGCACAGCGTCAGGTCGTTGAAGTGGCCCAGGTGGCCGATGCGGAACACGCGGTCGGTGAGCTTGCCCAGGCCCTGTCCCAGCGACATGTCGAAGCGTTCCAGCACCAGCTTGCGGAAGGCGTCGGCCCCATGGCCTTGCGGCATGATCACGGCGGTCAGCGCCGGGCTGTGCGCGGCCGGATCCAGGCTCAGCAGCTCCAGACCCCAACCGGCCAGGGCCAGGCGCGTGGCCTGGGCGTGGCGCTGGTGGCGCGCGAAGACTTGCGGCAAGCCTTCTTCGCGCAGCATGGCCAGGGCTTCATGCAGGCCGTAAAGCAGATTGGTCGACGGCGTGTACGGAAAGTAGCCGCGGGCGTTGGCGGCGAGCATCTCGCGCCAGTCCCAATAAGAACGCGGCAGCCGCGCCTCGTCGGCCGCGGCCAGGGCGCGCGCGCTGACGGCGTTGAAGGCCAGGCCTGGCGGCAGCATCAGCCCTTTCTGCGAGCCGGCCACGGTCACGTCCACGCCCCATTCGTCGTGGCGGTAGTCGATGGAACCCAGCGACGAAATCGTGTCCACCATCAGCAGCGCCGGATGCGCGGCGCCGTCGATCGCGGCGCGCACGGCCGCAATGTCGCTGGTCACGCCGGTGGAGGTTTCGTTGTGCACCACGCACACGGCCTTGATCTTGCGCCCCTGGTCGCCGGCCAGGCGGGCGGCGATGGCGGCCGCGTCCACCGGGTGGCGCCAGTCGCCTTCCAGGAAGTCCACCTCCAGGCCCAGCCGCCCTGCCAGCTTGCGCCACAGGCTGGCGAAATGGCCGGTCTCGACCATCAACACGCGGTCGCCGGGCGACAAGGTGTTGACCAGCGCGGCTTCCCAGGCGCCGGTGCCGGACGACGGAAAGATCACCACCGGCGACTGCGTCTGGAACACCTGCTTGACGCCTTCCAGCACCGCCAGGCCCAACGCCCCGAACTCGGGTCCGCGATGGTCGATGGTGGGCTGGTCGATGGCGCGCAGCACGCGGTCGGGCACGTTGGTCGGCCCCGGAATCTGCAGGAAATGCCGGCCGGACGGATGACTGTTCAGGGTAAGCATGCGTAGTCCCAAAGTGGAATATTTTTGTATACCAATGAAAAGCGCAGGGCAGACAAGCAGGGCTTGCCCAACGCGCGGACTTGCGGCATGCGTCACTCTATCCCATTGTTTTTGCGTTAATAACCTAGGGTATACACCCATCAGGCGATACCGAAAGACGGGTTTATAGTCTCGCAAAACACGGGGAATTTTTGTATACCAATGAGCAGCGTTTCCAGCCTGATGCCTGATTCCGGCGCCGCCAGCGTGGCCGCCGAAACCGCCCCGCCGTCCGCGGCCCGCGGCATGGGCAACGGCCGCACGCTGCCGGCCACGGTGGCCGGGCAACTGCGCGAACGCATTATCCAGGGCGAATTTCCGCCCGGCACGCGGCTGAACGAACGCACCCTGTGCGACCTGCTGGGCGTGTCCCGCACGCCCTTGCGCGAAGCCTTCCGCGTGCTGGCCGCCGAAGGCCTGGTACAGATCGAGCCGAACCGCGGCGCGCAAGTGGTGGCGCTGTCGGAGGCCAACATCCGCGAAGCCTTCGAGGTCATCGGCGGGCTGGAGGCCATGTCCTGCCGGCTGGCCTGCGAACGGGCCACGGCCACCGAGATCGCCGAGATCCGCGCGCTGACCTACGAAATGATGGCCAGCCACGCGCGCCACGACCTGCCCACCTATTTCCGCACCAATCGCGAGATCCACGAACGCATCAGCCTGGCCGCGCACAACAGCCTGCTCAAGCAGCTGTACGACGCGCAGAACGCGCGCATCCAGAACCTGCGTTTCGTCTCGAACGAAAACCGCCAGAAATGGGATCTGGCGATGCGCGAGCACATCGAGATGGCCGAGGCCCTGGACGCGCGCGACGCGGACCGGCTGGCCGGCATCATGCGCCAGCACTTGCAGCGCAAGTGCGAGGCCGCGTTGAAGACCCTTACCCAGCCGCCCGCGGCGGCGGCCGATTCCGGCTGACCCGCCGCAGGCAGCGCAGCGGGCCGCGCCGCCCGCGACAAGATGGCAGATAAGCAGTACGTGCAGTGACTTCCACAGGAGCCTCACCATGACTGATTTCCGCGTCACCCCCGCAGCATCCGCGCCGACCTGGCGCAGCCCTCTCCCCCTCAAGGCCCTGGCTGCCGCCCTGCTGGCCTGCGCCACGCTGGCGGCCCAGCCGGCGCTGGCCGGCAAGAAGGACGACACCTTGCGCATGGCCTACGACCAGGCGCCGGAAAGCGTGGACCCCTACTACAACAACGTGCGGATCGGCGTCATCATCGCCGCCAACGTCTGGGACACCCTGCTCTACCGCGACCCGGTCACCAACGAGTACAAGGGGCAGCTCGCCAAGAGCTGGAAGCAGGTCGACGACAAGACCATGGAATTCGAACTGCGCGAAGGCGTCAAATTCCATAACGGCGAGGAGTTCGATGCGGACTCGGTGGTTTACACGCTGAACTATGTGGCGGATCCGAAGAACAAGGCCGTGACGCAGCAGAACGTGGCCTGGATCGACAAGGTCGAGAAGATCGACAAATACAAGGTGCGCCTGATCACCAAGGAACCCTTCCCCGGCGCCAAGGAATACCTGTCCACCACCGCCGCCATCCATCCGGCCAAGTACTACCAGGAAGTCGGCCCCAAGGGCATGAACGCCAAGCCGGTGGGCTCCGGTCCCTACAAGGTGGTGGATTACCAGCCGGGCAAGTCCATCACGCTGGAACGCAATGCCGATTACTTCAAGGATTCGCCCAAGGCCCAGCCCAAGATCGGCAAGGTGGTGATCCGCTTCATCCCCGACCGCCAGACGCAAATGGCCGAGGTCATCTCGGGCGGCGAGGACCTGATCATGAGCGTACCCAAGGACCAGGCCGAACAGCTGGGCGGCATGCCCTCGCTGCAGATGGTCACCGGCAACACCATGCGCATCGTGTTCATGCAGATGAACATCCAGGAAGGCACGCCGGCCCCGCAGCTCAAGGACGAACGCGTACGCCGCGCCATCATCCACGCCATCGACCGCGAATCCATGTTGAAGAACATCGTGGGCGAAGGCGGCGGCCTCATCAACACCATCTGCACGCCTTCGCAGACGGGCTGCACGCAGGAAGGCGCGCCGGTCTACAAGTACGATCCGGCCCAGGCCAAGAAGCTGCTGGCGGAAGCCGGCTACCCCAATGGCTTCGACATCGACCTGGTGGCCTACCGCGAGCGCAACCAGACCGAAGCCATCATCAACTACCTGCAGGCAGTCGGCATCCGCGCCAAGCTCAACTTCCTGCAGTACGCCGCCATGCGCGACATGATCCGCGCCAACAAGGCCTCGCTCACGCACCAGACCTGGGGCTCCAACCTGGTCAACGACGTGTCCGCGTCCACGCCGGTGTACTTCGCCTTCGGCAACGACGACGTCACCCGCGACGCGCAGGTGCGCGACCTGCTCACCAAGGGCGACCGCACCATCGACAGCGCCGCGCGCAACGCCGCCTACAAGCAGGCGCTGGACCTGATCGCGCAGAAGGCCTACGCGGTGCCGCTGTGGACCCTGCCCGCCTACTACGTGGCCACCAAGGACGTGAACTTCAAGCCCTATTCGGATGAACTGGTGCGCTTCTGGGACATGAGCTGGAAGTAAGGCACGGCCCCGCGCCGGCCCGGCATCGCGCCGGGCCGGCGTGAGTCCAACGAAGAGGAAGCCCTATGCTGTATTTCACGATCAGGCGCCTGGGCCTGGCGGTGCTGGTGGCGCTGACGGTTTCGATCCTGGCGTTCCTGCTGCTGCACCTGTCCGGCGACCCGGCGCTGGCCCTGGCCGGCGAAGGCGCGCGCCAGGCCGACATCGACATGATCCGCAAGACCTACGGCCTGGACCGGCCGCTGGCGGTGCAGTACGCGGACTGGCTCTGGCATATCCTGCAGGGCGACTTCGGCACCTCGGTGTATTTCAAGACCGAGGCCGGGCCGCTGATCCTCTCCAAGCTCAAGACCACCCTGCTGCTGGGCCTGGGCGCGCTGGCCTTCGCGCTCCTGATCTCGATTCCGCTGGGCGTGCTGGCGGCGCTGTACAAGGGCAGCCTGATCGACCGCATCTGCCTGGCCATCGCCGTGCTGGGACAGGCGCTGCCCAACTTCTTCTTCGCGCTGATCCTGATCATGCTGTTCTCGATCTCGCTGCGCATCCTGCCGGTGTCGGGCAGCGGCAGCTGGCAGCATTTCGTGATGCCGGCGATCGCGCTGGGGTACTACGTGGCCCCTGCCTTCATGCGCCTGATCCGCGCCGGCATGATCGAAGTCCTGGCCGCCGACTACATTCGCACCGCCCGCGCCAAGGGTCTGCCGGCGCGCAAGATCGTCTTCAAGCATGCGCTGCGCAACGCCATCGTGCCGGTGGTGGCGCTGGCCGCGGTGCAGCTGGGCTACCTGCTGGGCGGCTCGGTCGTCATCGAGACCATTTTCGCGCTGGACGGGCTGGGCTACCTGGCCTACCAGAGCATCACCTACAAGGACTATCCCGTGATGCAGCTCATCGTGCTGCTGCTGTCGGTGCTGTACGTGCTGCTGACCCTGGCCGCCGATATCGCCAACGCGTGGCTGGACCCGCGCATCCGGGTGTCCTGACATGAACACGCCTACCCTTACCCCCGCTACCGGCGCCCCCGCGCCGCTGGAACTGTCCGCGTCCGCCCTGCGCTGGCGGCGGCTGCGGCGCAACAAGGCGCTGCTGGCCGGCGGCGGCATCCTGCTCGTCATCGTATTGATCGCGTTGTTCGCGCCCTGGATCTCGCCGCACGATCCCTATTATCAGGACCTGGCCTACCGCACCGCGCCGCCGGTCTGGTACGCCAAGGGCACCTGGCTGCATCCGCTGGGCACCGACCAGCTGGGCCGCGACTATATGTCGCGCCTGTTCTACGGCGCCCGCATCTCGCTCTTGATCGGCATCAGCGTGGCGCTGATCTCGGGCCTGATCGGCACGGCCATGGGCATGGCGGCCGGCTACTTCGGCGGCAAGGTCGACATGGCGGTGTCGTTCCTCATCACCACCCGTTTGTCCATGCCCGTGATCCTGGTGGCGCTGGCCACCGTCGCCATCGTCGGCGGCTCGCTCTGGGTGGTGATCCTGGTCCTGGGGCTGCTCAAGTGGGACCGCTACGCGGTGGTGATGCGCAGCGCCACCCAGCAGGTGCGCTCGCTGGAATACGTGGCCGCGGCGCAGGCGGCGGGCGCGTCCACCTGGCGCATCGTCTGGGGCGAAGTGTTGCCCAACGTGGTGCCGCAGCTGATCGTGATCGCCACGCTGGAAGCCGCCAGCGCCATCCTGCTGGAAGCCTCACTGTCCTTCCTGGGCCTGGGCGTGCAGCCGCCGCTGCCGTCATGGGGCCTGATGATCTCGGAGGCCAAGGCCTATATGTTCTTCTCGTTCTGGCTGATCGCCATCCCCGGGTCGGCGCTGGCCTTGCTGATCTTCGCGATCAACCTGGCCGGCGACGGGCTGCATCAACTCCTGACGCCTGAAGAGAGGGCCTGAGCATGAGCGACACCGACATCGTGCTGGATGTGCAGGGCCTGACCGTCGACATCGCCACGCCGCGCGGCCCGCTGCATGCGGTGCGCGACGTGTCCTTCCAGGTCCGGCGCGGCGAAACGCTGTGCCTGGTGGGGGAATCCGGCTGCGGCAAGTCCATGACCTCGCTGGCCATCATGGGGCTCTTGCCCAAGGCTGCCCGCCGCAGCACGCGCCGGCTGGCGGTGCTGGGCGAAGACCTCTCGAACGCACGCGGCGGCCGCATCAACGCCTTGCGCGGCAGCAAGATGGCGATGATCTTCCAGGAACCCATGACGGCGCTGAATCCCGCCTACGCCATCGGCGAGCAGCTGACCGAGCATTACATCCACCACTGCAAGGCCGGCGCGCGCCAGGCGCGCGACCGCGCGGTGGAACTGCTGGAGAAGGTCGGCATCGCCTCGGCGGCGCAGCGCCTGTCGCAGTATCCGCACCAGTTGTCGGGCGGCCTGCGCCAACGCGTGATGATCGCCATGGCGCTGATGTGCGGACCGGAACTGCTGATCGCCGACGAGCCCAGCACCGCGCTGGACGTCACCATCCAGGCGCAGATCCTGCGCCTGCTGGCCGACCTGCAGGCCGAGCTGGGCATCGCCATGGTGCTGATCACCCACGACCTGGGCGTGGTGGCGCGCATCGCGCGCCAGGTGGCGGTGATGTACGCGGGCCAGATCGTGGAAGAAGGACCGGTGGCGGAACTGTTCGCCTCGCCGCGTCATCCCTACACCCAGGGGCTCCTGGGCTGTATCCCCGTACCTGGGCGCACGCCGCCCGGCGAGGCGCTGGGCACCATACCCGGCGTCGTGCCCGCGCTGGTGGGCGAGCTGCAAGGCTGCGCCTTCCGCGACCGCTGCCCGCACGCCCAGCCGCAATGCCGCCATGAGGTGCCCGTGCATGGCGCCGCCTCGGGCCAGCAATGGCGCTGCATCCTCGAATCCGAAGGAGTCCCGGCATGAGCCCCTTGCTGCAAGCCGAGGCCGTCAGCAGGCAATTCTCGATCCGGTCGGGCATGTTCCGGCCGCGCAGCACGCTGCACGCCGTCAACGGCGTGGACCTGGCGGTGGAGCGCGGCGCGGTGCTGGGCATCGTGGGCGAATCCGGCTGCGGCAAATCCACGCTGGCGCGCATGCTGCTGGGGCTGACGCCGCCCACCGAGGGCGCGATCCGGCTCGACGGCCAGGACATCCGCAGCCTGGGCCGGCGCGCGCTCGCCCGCCGCGTCCAGCCTATCTTCCAGGATCCGTATTCTTCGCTCAATCCGCGCCGCTCCATCGCTTCCATTGTGTCGCTGCCGCTGGAAGTGCACGGCATCGCCAATCCGAAGCAACACAAGGCCATCGAAATGCTGGAGCGCGTGGGCCTGCCGCCGCGGCTGGCCCACAACACGCCGGGCCAGTTGTCCGGCGGGCAGCGCCAGCGCGTGGCGATTGCGCGGGCGCTGGTGATGCATCCCGAGATCGTCATCTGCGACGAGCCGACCTCGGCGCTGGACGTGTCGGTGCAGGCGCAGATCATGAACCTGCTGATGGACCTGCGGCGCGAGTTCAATCTGACCTATGTCTTCATCAGCCACAACCTGGCGGTGGTGGAGCACATCGCCACCCAGGTGGCGGTGATGTACCTGGGCCGGGTGGTGGAATCCGCCGCCACCGCGCAGCTGTTCCATGATCCGCGCCATCCCTACACGCAGGCGCTGCTGGCCTCGGTGCTGACGCCCGAACCCGGCCTGGGCATACCCGACATGGGCCTGGGCCTGTCGTTCCCGGACCCGCTGCGTCCGCCCCCGGGCTGCCCGTTCCATCCGCGCTGCCAGCAAGCCATGGCGCAATGCAAGACCGAGCGCCCGGCATTGGTCCGGCGCGAACAATCCGTGGTGGCCTGCCACCTCTATCCCCCTACCTCCAACGGAGCCCAGCCATCATGACCCGCGCACAAGCCATCGCCCAGGCGGAACAGTGTTTTGATTCCGGCGCCTTCCGCGCGCTCTTGGCTCGCCGCCTGGCCCAGCCCACCGAGAGCCAGAACCCCGCGCGCGCGCCCGAACTCGCCGCCTACCTGGAAGCCGAGATCCGGCCCGCCTTCGAGGCCCTGGGCTTCACCTGCCGCACGCTGACGCACCCCAAGGCGCTGGCGCCGTTCCTGTATGCCGAGCGCATCGAGGATCCCGTCCTGCCCACCGTATTGGGCTACGGCCATGGGGACGTCATCCGCGGCCTGGAAAAGGAATGGAAGGAAGGCCTGTCGCCCTGGGCGCTGACCGAGTCCGAGGGCCGCTGGTATGGCCGCGGCATCGCCGACAACAAGGGCCAGCACAGCATCAACATGGAGGCGCTGCGCCTGGTGCTGGAAACGCGCGGCAAGCTGGGCTTCAACGCCAAGTACCTGATCGAGATGGGTGAGGAAACCGGCTCCATGGGCCTGCGCGACCTGTGCGAGGAGCATCGCGCAATGCTGGCGGCGGACCTGCTCATCGCCTCCGACGGCCCGCGGCTGAGCGCCGAACGCCCAACCATCTTCCTCGGCGCGCGCGGCAGCCTGAACTTCGACCTGAGCATCGAGGCCCGCGCGGGCGGACATCATTCGGGCAACTGGGGCGGCCTGATCTCCAACCCGGGCATCCAGCTGGCCCATGCCATCTCCTCCCTGGTTTCGCCCTCCGGCCAGATCCGCATCCCGGAATGGGTGCCGCGTGAACTGCCCGACGCCGTGCGGCGCGCCCTGGCCGATTGCCAGGTGGACGGCGGCGCCGACGGCCCGGAGATCGAGCCCTGGTGGGGCGAGCCGGGCCTGTCGCCGGCCGAACGCGTGTTCGGCTGGTGCTCGTTCGAGGTGCTGGCGTACAAGACCGGCAATCCCGACACGCCCGTCAACGCCATTCCGCCGCGCGCCTGGGCGCGCTGCCAATTGCGCTTCGTGGTGGGCGTGGATCCGGACGACCTGGTCCCCGCCCTACGCCGCCACCTGGACCGCCAGGGCTTTCCCATGGTCCAGATCACGCTGACGCGCGAGAACATGTTCCGCGCCACCCGCATCGACCCCGACGACGCCTGGGTGCGCTGGGCGGTAGATTCGCTGGAGCGCACCTCCGGCGCCAAGACCGCCGTGCTGCCCAACCTGGGCGGTTCCCTGCCCAACGACATCTTCACCGACGTGTTGGGCCTGCGCACGATCTGGGTGCCGCACTCCTATCCAGGCTGTTCCCAGCACGCGCCGAATGAACACTTGCCGCCGGCTTTGCTGCGGCAGGCGTTGAGCCTGATGACGGGACTGTATTGGGACTTGGGCGCGGGCGGCACGCCGGCATTGGAGCGCTGAGACGCGAGGCCACGGCCCGTTCGCATTCAAAGGACCATGCGCCGGCCTTAAGCCTTGCCGGACGGCCCCAGCCGCTCCCGCAGGAAATCGATGAAGCGCCGAACCTTGACGCTGACGTGGCGAGTGTCGGGATAGACCGCGTAGACCTCCAGGCGCGGCAGCGCATACGAAGGCAGCAGGCGTTGCAGCGAGCCGCGCGCCAAAGGCTCTTCCAGCAGCCATTCCGGCAACGCGGCCACGCCGCATCCGGCCTCGGCGAACGCCAGGAGCGCCGAGGCGGTGTCGGCCTGCGCCACGGGCGCCACGCGCAGCTCGTGCTCGCGGCCCTTGCTGTCCGTCAGCCGCCAGCGATCGCTGCGGCCAGGGCGGTTGGCCAGCCAGGGCAACGCTGCCAGCGCCTGCGGCGTGCGCGGCGCGCCGTGCTGCGCCAACAGGTCCGGACTGGCCACGATCCACAGCTTGAACTGGCCGATGCGCGTGGCGCGGTAGCTGGAATCCTCCAACATCCCCACCCGTATGGCCAGGTCCAGACGCTCGGCGATCAGGTCGGCATGCGCCGACCCGGCGCGGTAATCCACCCGCAAGGCGGGATGCGCGCGCGCGAATGCCGCCAGCGCCGGCGCCACCACCCGGTTGCCGTAGTCCACCGACGCCGTCACCCGCAGGCTGCCCGACAAGGCCGTCTGGCCGGAACGCGCCTCGTCCACCGCCGCCTCGGCGTCGCGCAGCAGGCGCGCGCAGTGGCCGTAGAAGCCTTCGCCCGCTTCGGTCAACGCCAGCCGCCGGGTGCTGCGCGTCAGCAACGCCACGCCCAGTTCCTGTTCCAACTGCTTGACGTTGAAGCTGACCACCGCCTTGGTCGTGCCCAGCGCCTCGGCCGCCGCCGTAAAAGAACCGGCCTCGGCTACCGCCGCATACATTGCCAGACGATTCAGATTGATCATGGAAGGCCTGGATAGATTGTCAAAAAAACACGAACAGTATATCCATCGACAGGTCGTTTTTCGGGAACAACACGGCTCCTAGAATGGCGCACCCTTTCCATGGATCCTTCCCATGTCAGATCTTTCTTCCCATTGCCTGCGCCTGACTCTCGACGTCCATTCCCGTATCGAACAGTGGATAGGCTCGCCCGATGCTCCCGACGCGCAGTTGGCCAGCCTGCTCGAGGACTTTGCGCCCGGCTTCAGCATGATCGCGGCCGACGGCCAGCGCCTGCCCGCGGAGGCTTTGCCGGCCTTGTTCGGCAGGTTGCGAGGCGCCCGCCCCGGTCTGAAGATCGACATCGACGAGCTGGCCGTGCTGCACGCCGGCGCGGATTCGGTTTTACTGAGTTACCGTGAACGCCACGCCTGGAGCGCGGGCGCGACCCAGCGGCGGGCGACGGCGCTGTTTGCCGTCCAGCCCGGCGGCCAGCCGCAATGGATGTATCTGCAAGAAACCTGGGCTTGAGAGCCGGACGGGCGCGCCCGCGATTCAGGCCCGGACCGCAACCAGAGTCCGGCCAAAAAAAAGCCTCCGGCTAGGAGGCTTGTCGGAGTGGCTTTCGTATCCCGTCCAGCAGCAGGCTGGTGATGACTTCCGCCAGGGCCTGCTGCCCGGCCGCATCCGGCTCCTGCCGCGTGAACCGTTCAATGATGCCCATCATGGATTGGGCATACCAGTCGGCCGGAATGTCCTCGCGGAGCAGGCCCACCTGCTGCTCGGCCCTCACGTTGTCGGCGATCATCGCCGCCAGCTCGTTCTTGAGCGCCTCGGCCTCGGCGGCCTGGAAGAAGCCGATGCGCGTCAGGTTCGGATCTTCCTGCAGAATGGCGAGCAGGCCGCTCACGCCCAGGCGGACGCGGCTGTCCAATCCGGCGTCCTGCAGGCCGTCCGGCATGCGCGCCTGGCCGATGGCCTGGCGCAGGCGCTGCGCGAACAGGCCCACGAGTTCGTCGTAGGCCGCCTGTTTGCCGGCGAAGTATTGATAGAAGACAGGCTGGGTCACGCCGGCCCGGGCGACGATGTCGCTGATCCGGGTATGCTGAAATCCGCGTTCCGCGAATTCCGCCGCCGCGACCTCCAAAAGTTGAGCCCGTGTACGTTCACCCTTGGTGAGACGCTTGTCTTGCGGTAAAGAAGAGGGTCGTGCCGTAATCATCGCGAGAAAATACTACCCTTCCGCGCTTTTAGCCACTGGTTTTACCCACGGTTCCCACAACGGATACAACCATTGCAATGTCCTTCCCAAAGTGCTTGCCAACTATTGCGATCCTGGCGCTCGCCAGCCTGCTTTCGGGTTGCGTGCCCTACCCCGTGTACAAGACCATGCAGCCCGATGCCCGCGCCACCGTGCTGGACGAAAACTCCCAGCCTCTGGCCGATGCGCGGGTGGTGTTGATCAGCAGCACCTTTCCCTATGGCCGAGAGCAGTTCCGCAATGAAACCCGCAGCGCGTCCGACGGCAGCGCCGCGTTCGAGGCCCTGAAGGAATGGCGCGCCGAATCGATGATGATCCACGGAGCGCAGGTGTACTTCTGGAACTGGTGCGTGGAGAAGACGGGCTACGAAACCTACATGACGCTGGACCGCGACGCGGCGTATTTCAACGACAAACCGCAGATCACGCTGCGCCCCGGCGAGTCGCGTTCCTGCAACAACTGGCCCGACCGTCAGGACCCGTCAGCCTCTCGCTGAAATCAGTTGAAATCTCCGTAGCGCTTGAGACACTTTATGGAAGCGGCCAAGCGGTAAAGTGGCAATATCGGTCCGAGTCCGGCGTTACGTTGGGCCCGAGGCGGATCAGGAGCAAGATCATGAAGCGGTTTTCTGGCCGGATGGCCATCGTCGCGGCGCTGGCATTGGCCGTGGCAAGCGCGCCTGCCATGGCTGGCGGACGTGGCGGCGGCTATTGGGGCGGCGGCCACGGCGGATATCACGGTGGCGGATACCACGGCGGATATCACAATTACCATGGCGGCGGCGGCAGTTCCGATGGCTGGTGGATAGGCGGCGCGTTCGCCCTGGCCACCATAGGCCTGCTGCTGGCGGCCGATTCCGGACCCTCGTACACCCAGGCCGGCGTCTATTCGTCGGGCGTGGGCTACACCAGCCCGCCGGTCTACGCGGCCCCCGTCTACAACGCGCCGGTGTACGAAGCGCAGCCCGTGTACAGCGCGCCCCAGCCCCAGTACGAGCCGGTGCAGTACGAATCCGTGCCGCCCGTCAACAGCGCGCAGGCCAGCGCCACCCTGGACTGCCAGCGCTGGGCCATGAACCAGAGCGGCTACGACCCGGCCACCATCACGCAATGGACCACCCAGGTCATGGTGGACTCCTACAACCGGGCGCTCGATTCCTGCATGACCAGCCGCGGCTATCGCGCGCACTGATACGGCATTCCGGGTATTCCCGCTTGTCCCGCCGCGCCGGCCTGCCCACACTGCATGCCGGCGCGCCTCATTGAAGGACCGTCGCCGCGTCCCGGCGGACAGGCCGCCGGGCATAGACAAGGGGAAAGCATGTTGGATTTCAAGCGGATCGCGGGGCTGTGCGCCATCGGCGCAGCCTGCGCGTTCTCTGCCGCCGCGCACGCGCAGGCCGACGCCCGGACCCAGGCCATGACCATCGTCGTGCCCTATGGCGCGGGCGGCATCGTCGACAACACCGCGCGCGCCTTCGCACAGAAGCTGGCGACGGAACTGGGCCGGCCCGTGGTGGTCGAGAACCGCGGCGGCGCGGGCGGCATGATAGGCATGAACACGGTGGCGCGGGCGCACGACGAGAACACCTTGGCCTTTACCGCCGTCAGCCCCGTCACGCTGTCGCCGCATGTGATGAAGACGCTGTACGACCCCTTGAAGGATCTGGCGCCGGTGGCGTCCGTGATGTATTCGCCGGTCTATCTGGTCGGCGGCCCGAAGTTCACGGGCAAGACCTTCCAGGACATGCTGGCCCAGGCCAAGGCCGATCCCGGCGGCCTGTCGCTGGCGACGGCCGGCGTGGGGTCGCTGGGGCATTTGATGCTGGAGCAGATCAATGGCCAGACGGGCGTACGCATCACGCACGTGCCGTACAAGGGCATGGCGCAGATGGTGCCCGACGCTCTCGGCGGCCAGTTCACGCTGATGCTGGTGAATGCCTCAGGTCCGGTCAATGCGCTGATCGACGAAGGCAAGCTCACGCTGCTGGCGGTGGGTTCGCCCGCCCGGCTGCCGGGACGGCCCGGCACGCCCACGCTGGCCGAACTGGGCTACCCCATGGCCAACATGACATCCACTTTCGGGTTTTTCGCGCCGGCCAGCACCAGTCCGGATTTCCGTCAGCGCATGAACGGCCTGATCAACCGCATCGCCGCCATGCCGGACATCAACAAGCCGCTGACGGACGCGCTGAACATCATGTCGCCCGGCACGGTGGAGCAGTTCACGGCCCAGGTGCAGAAGGAATATGCCGATAACGGCCAGATCGTGAAGCAGGCCAACATCCGCAGCGAATGAGCGCGTGAGACAGGAAGCGGCTGGCGGCTCAGCGGCGCCAGCCGCGCCAGGCGCACAGCAGGCCGATGGCCAGCATGACGCCGGCGGGCAGGATCCAGACGAATCCCGAATCCGTGTAGACCACCTGCTCGACCGGGTCGTAGTAACGGCCCAGCTCGTTGAAATCCCACTTCAGGTATTGCGCATACCAGGCGTAGAAAAAGAGCGCGGACAGGGCCAGGCTTGCGCCGGCGGCCGCACGCAGCAGGCCTTTGCTGCGGCCGGTGCGCACGGCCGCCTTCCAGGCCAGGACCGCGCAGCCTGCCACGGCCAGCAGCACCAGCAGGTCGCCCACGTCAGCGCCCATCCCAACGCCCATCCGCCGCCTCCAGGCCGGCCAGACAGGCCTGGGCCTCATCCCATTGCTTTTCACTGAAGACGCGCAGGCCGGCACGGGCCAGCAGTTCGGCCGTCACGCCCACGCCGGGCTGCTTGCGGCCGGCGAAATGGCCGTCGTACACGTAGCCGCTGCCGCAAGAAGGACTGCCCTCCTTCAGTACCGCGATGCCGATGCCATGCTTGCGCGCGGCTTCCAGCGCCGCTTGCGCGCCGTGCACGAAGGGGGCGGTGACGTCCTCGCCCGACACCGCTATCACCCGGGCGCGGCCAGCCAACACGGCGGCGGCGTCCGAGTCCGGCTCGATCTCGGCGGGCGGGCGCGGAACCGGCATGCCGCCCGCCATTTCCGGACAGACCGCCACCACCCGGCCCTCGTCCCGCCAGCGGGCCAGCACGGCGTTGTCATGGGACACGCCGCGTCCGTCGTAGCGCACGGGGTTGCCCAGCAGACAGGAACTGACCAGAACGTATTGCATGCGTAATCCGAGGCAATGAGCCGCTGCGCAGCGCGCGGCCCGTATCCAAAGCATGCATGATAGAGCACCGGACCTGGCTGCTGGTCGTCCGCATAGCCTGGGCTCAGCTTGCCGCCGCGCCCATTTCAAGCAACCACGCGCGCAGCGCAGGATCGCGCACTTGCAGCACCTCGAACAGTCCCAGCGCATTCAACGCCGGCAAGGCCTCCTGGATGTCCCTGCGCGCATCGGCCACGGCCTGGGCCGGCGCCTGCGGATCGAGGCAGACGCGGGCGTTGGCGAGAAAAGCCCCCACCGTTCCCTTGCGAACGGCCACGCCGTTGAACTGGCCCAGATCCCTGCCGTCGGGCAGGACGTCGCTTGCTTTCATGTTGTGCTCCTGTAGGTGTTCGAGACAGGAGTTACGATAGATGCGCCCGCGTGGCAAGTCTGCGCGGTTTTAGCCATTCAATACGGTGTTTCTGCCAATGGCACTGCCTGCCCCAAACGCTCCCCTGCTCGATCCCGGACGCACCCGCGCCGGCGGCGGCCCCAGGCTGATCGCCGTGCGCAGCCAGGACGGCGCGCTGCGCCATACCGCCATGCATCAGCACGCGCGGGGGCAGCTGTTGGGCGCCTATCAAGGCCTGCTGACGGTCTATGCGGGAGACCATCAATGGGTGGTGGCATCCCGACAGGCGGTCTGGATACCCCCCGACGTGCCGCACGGGCTGTACTCGCATGGTCCGTATGCCGGCTACAGCGCGTACTTGAGCCCGGCGGCGTGCGCGGGGCTGCCCGCCGCGCCCTGTGTGCTGCACGCCTCGGACTTGCTGCGGGCCGCCGTGGACCGCGCCGCATCCTGGAGCGACAGTGCGATCGACCCGGCGCGCAGCCGCGTGATCGAGGTGATCCGGGATGAGATCAGAACCCTGCCGAATGCCGGCCGGCCCCTGCTCCTGCCGCGCGACGCGCGGCTGCAGCGCTTGGCGCTTGCGCTATCGGACCAGCCTTCGGACCCCCGGACACAGGAAGAATGGGCCGCCGCCATCGGCATGTCGCCGCGCACGCTGGCGCGCCGTTACCTGGCGGAAACCGGTCTGACCCTGGGCGCCTGGCGGCAGCGCGCCCGTCTGATGCGGGCGCAGGAGATGCTGGCCGAAGGCGCGGCCGTGACCACAGTGGCCTTGGAGCTGGGCTATGACAACGTCAGCGCCTTCATTGCCATGTTCAAGCGCGAACTGGGCGCCACGCCGGGCCGTTACGGCGGCCCGGGCGGTTAAGCGCTGTCAGCCCTGGGGCCCGGGCTTCAGGATTCCTCGGCCGTCTTGCTGGCCCGGCGCGCGCGGGGAGCCGCCTTGCTGGCGGTCTTGGCGGCGCTCTTGCGGGCAGGCTTGGCGGGCGCTTCGGATGCCGCCGCCGCTGGCTCGGACGCCGCCGCTGGCGCGGTCTTGGCGGAGGTCTTGGCGGCAGTCTTCTTGGCGGCGGGACCGCTGCGGGTCGTGGCCCGCTTCGCAGCGGGCTTGTCGGCTGCGGGTTCTGCCGCCGCAGGCGTATCCGCGACCGGCTTGCCGGCCTTGGCCTCGTCCCTTGCGGCAATCCTGGCCATGCCGCCCTCGAACGGGTCGGACATCTTGGCAGGCGTCTTGCTCGCGGGCTGGCTGCGGTTTTCCGCGGCAGGCTGGGCAAAGGTCCATTCAGCGATGTTCACCGCCGGCAGCGGCTGACGCGCCTGCGGCAAGGGCTTGGGCATGGGCGGCAGGCGCGAGGGTTGGACGGGTTTCGATTCCTGCGCCCGAGCCAGGGCGTCGGCCCGCATGGCATCCAGCTTGGCGGCATCCGCTTGTTCGCCGGGCTGCCGGGCGGCGTCGGCCTGCGCGGCTGCCGGCGCGGTAGCGGACGATTGCGCGGCTGGCACGCTTGGAGCCGGCGCCTTGGCCGGCGCTTCGGCCGAGGGTTGCGCGGAAGACACCACGGGCGAAACTTCGGAGGCTGCGGCAGCGCTCTCACCGCCGGCTTCCTGCTCGGCGACCTGGCCGGTTCCCCTGCCCTCGCCGCCCGACTTGCGCCCGCCACGCGATTTGCGGCCGGAGCGGGAACGGGATTCTTCCTGACCCGCTCCGACTGGCGCGTCGCCGGTCTCAGCCGCCGCCGGCTGACGAGTCGAGGCAGAACGGGATCCGCCATCGACGGGGGCTCGGTTCACTGCCGGCGCGCCGCCTGCGCTGTCGCGGTACACATAGGTGCCGGCGTTTTCCTCGCGCCCGACTTCCAGCAGGCCGCGCGACTGCGCCTCGTCCAGCAGGTTGCCGAAGGCGCGAAAGCCGTAGTAGGACTCGTTGAAATCCGGGCGGCGGCGCTTGAGGGCGTCCTTCAGGGCGGACGCCCAGATCTTGCCGCTGTCGCCGCGTTCGGCCATGAGCGCCTCGAAGGTTTCCGCGACCATTTCCACGGCCTGGGTCTTGCGGGCCTCCAGCTCTTCCTTGCGGCGGCGTTCCTCGTCGGGCGTGCGGCGCTGCTGGCCCGCGGCGGCGCCGCCACGGTTGTCGCGGCGCGCGTCCGCCGCGCGCTGGCCTTCGCGCGCCAGGTCGTCATAGAAGATGAATTCATCGCAGTTGGCGATGAGCAAGTCCGAGGTGGACTGCTTCACGCCCACGCCGATCACTTTCTTGTTGTTCTCGCGCAGTTTGGACACCAGGGGCGAAAAATCGGAATCGCCGCTGATGATCACGAAAGTATTGACGTGCGACTTGGTGTAGCAGAAGTCCAGCGCGTCGACCACCAACCGGATGTCGGCGGAATTCTTGCCCGACTGGCGCACGTGCGGGATCTCGATAAGTTCGAAATTGGCCTCGTGCATGGGGGCCTTGAATTCCTTGTACCGCTCCCAGTCGCAATAGGCCTTCTTGACCACGATGCTGCCCTTGAGCAGCAGCCGTTCCAGCACCGGCCGGATATCGAACTTCTGGTACTTGGTGTCGCGTACGCCCAGCGCCACGTTCTCGAAATCACAGAAAAGCGCCATGCTGACGTTTTCGTTGGGGGTATTCATGTTTTTGCTCCAATGCTGCGGCGGCGCCGGGCGAGACGCCGCCAGATGACGCTCATGATATACATATATGCCGCCGGTACGCGGCGCCCACCCCAGCAGCCATGCCTGAAGCTCCGTTGTTTCCCCCTCTTGCCACCGACCGCCTGGTCCTGCAGCCCTTGGAAATCGGCGACGCCGAGGCCATCCAGCGCCTGTTTCCGCAGTGGGAAGTGGTGCGCTACCTGGTCGACCAGGTGCCATGGCCCTACCCGCCCGACGGCGCTCGCAACTATCTGGAGCAAGTGGCGATCCCTGCGATGCGCCAGGGCAAGGAGTGGCATTGGTCCATCCGCACCCGTGAGAACCCCGGCAACCTGATCGGCATCGTCAGCCTGATGGACGACGATTCCTGGAACAACCGCGGTTTTTGGCTGGACCCCGCCCATCACGGCCAGGGCTACATGACCGAGGCCAGCGAAGCCGCTACCGCCTACTGGTTCGAGGTGCTGGGCAAGCCGCTGCTGCGCGCGCCCAAGGCCTCCGTCAACGCGGCTTCGCGCCGCATCTCGGAGCGCGGCGGCATGCGCCTGGTCGCCACCGAAGAGCGCGGTTACGTCAGCGGACGGCTGCCCACGGAAATCTGGGAGATCACGCGCGAGGAATGGTTCGCCCACAAGCCTCGCCAGGGCTGATGCCGGGCCCGCGGCATGCCGGCGCCAGACGCCGGACGATTCCGCGTCTTATCCGCCCCCATTATTTCCGGGACGACGCGCGCCGCCCGCCCGGTCCAAGCCGCCGCTTACCGCCCTTTTCGCCCCGTTTTCCGGCCGATTGACTCGGACCTGCCCTGGCTAGAATTCCCCGAAATCCGGCATTCCGCGTACGGGATGCCTATGTTTATCGGGCAAGATCCATGAATCCGTCTACCGTCATCGGCGCCGCCGTCGGCCTGCTTACCCTGGTTATCGTCGTGGCCCTGGCCGCCACCGACCCCGGCATGTACATCAACCTGCCGGGCCTGGCCATCGTGCTGGGCGGCACCGCGGCCGCCGTGTTCATCGCCTATCCGCTGCCGGAAGTGCTGCGCGTCTTCAAGCTGGTGCGCACCGTCTTTCGCAACGACCAGCACGACCAGCAGCGCGACATCGAGGAACTGGTGTCCATGGCCCAGCTGTGGATGAACACCGACGTCCGCAAGGTCGAGCAGGAACTCAAGAAGGTCAGCAACCCCTTCCTGCGCACCGGCGTGCAGCTGATCATCGACAACACGCCCGAAGACCAGATCATCGAGCTGCTGCAATGGCGCGTGGCGCGGCTGCGCGCCCGCGAGCAGGCCGAGGCGCAGATGTTCCGCGTCATGGCCACCTTCGCCCCGGCCTTCGGCATGCTGGGAACGCTGGTGGGCCTGATCAACCTGATGTCGGTGCTGGGCGACGGCAGCATGCAGATGATCGGCCAGCAGCTGGCCATCGGCCTGATGACCACCTTCTACGGCATCCTGCTGGCCAACCTGGTCTGCAAGCCCATCGCGCTCAAGCTGGAACGCCGCACCGCAAGGCGCGTCGAATCCATGAACATGGTGCTGCAAGGCATCGCCATGATGTGCGAGAAGCGCGGCCCCGCGGTAGTGCGCGAAACCCTGAACTCCTTCGTCATGCACGTCGAGGACGAGATCTACGACGGCGGCGCGGACGCCAAGCCGCAGGCCGCGCAAGCCAAGGCGGAAGGTCAGATCAAACCCGCGGCCAAACCCGCCGCAGCCCAGCCCGTCTCCATCGCCCGTCCTGCCGCCGCGCGCCAATGAGCCTGATTTCCCCCACCCTGGCGCAGCGGATCGAGCAGGCCCGCCAGGCCCAGCTGCGCGCCGAGAAAGCGGCGGCCAACAGCGGCTGGCGTCCCAGCCAGAGCGACCGCAAGGACCGCTATGCCCGCTGGCACGTCGAGGAAACCGTCGAACAGGATTCCGAGAACTGGCTGCTCAGCTACCTGGACCTGATCACCCTGCTCCTGGCCATGCTGGTCGTGCTGCTGGCGCTCACGCGCCTGCATGGCGGCGCATTCGGCCAATCGGAACAGCCGGTGGAGCTGGTCGGCACGCTGGCGGCCAGCGGCCTGCCCACTTACGACGGCGAGTATTCCGAATTCGACGCCGTCCAGATTCCCGCAAGCTGGGCGCAGGCCGAGACGCCGGCGGCCGCCGCCGCGACCACGCCGGCGCAGCCGGCCCTGGAAGGCGAGATCGTCGCCGACGCCGCCCCGCCGCTGCGCGCGCCCTCCAAGGAATCGCTGGGCCTGGGCGACCTGGGCAAATCGGTGGACGTGATCATCAACGAACAGTCGGTGAGCTTTCGCATCAGCAATGAACTGCTGTTTCCGTCCGGCCAGGCCACCCTCAGCCCCACCGGCCTGGACGTGATCAAGCGCCTGGCCGCCATCCTCAACAAGAACGACTACCAGGTCTCGGTCGAGGGCCACAGCGACCCGGTGCCCATCCAGACTCGGCAATTCGCGTCCAACTGGGAACTGTCCAGCAGCCGCGCCACCAGCGTGCTGCGCGAACTGGTCCGCGACGGCGTATCGGCCCAGCGCCTGCGCGCCGTCGGCTACGCCGAGACCCGTCCCATCGAGTCCAACGACACCCCGGCGGGCCGCGCGGCCAACCGGCGGGTGGAACTCATCATGGACATTGCGCCCGCGCAAAAGGCGGCGCAGGGCGCGGCGCCTGGCGCCGCGGCGGCCGCTCCCGCCTCCGCCACAAAATCCTGATCCGGGTCCAGGCCGCGCAGCCGCGCGGCCTGTCTCTCCGTCCGCCTCAGAGCGGCACAGGCCGGTTCCTCAGCACGTTCTTCATCACCAACGTCGACCTCAACCGCAGCACGCTGGGCAACGCCGACAGCACGCGGTCATAGAGCGCCTGGAACGCCGGCAAGTCCTGGGTGACGACGTGCAGCATGTAGTCCGGGTCGCCGAACAGCCGCTGCGCCTGCACCACCTCGGGAATATCGGCCAGGGCGGCCTCGAACGCCGACACCCGGTCGCTGCTGCCTTCGCGCATGGTGACGAAGACGATGGCCGAAAAATTCAGCCCGACCGCGGCCAGATTGATGTTCGCGCCATAGCCGCTGACGACGCCCGCCTCTTCCAGCGCCCGCAGCCGCCGATGACACGGAGACAGGCTCAAGCCGACCCGTTCCGCCAGGTCCGTGATGGAAATGCGGCCGTCTTCCTGTAGCTGCGCAAGAATTTTTCTATCTAGGTCATCCATGAGGAAGATTCTACCCAGAACTTCAATTCTTGCGGTAAATGGAAGAAGCACTTCCCCCTGCTTCGCCGATAACATTCCCCGCCTGAGATTCATTTGGGGTATGCAGTTGGAAACCGGCAATCTGGTGGCGTTTTGGCTTGTTTCGCTTTCTTTGGTTGTCGTCCCGGGCGCGGATTGGGCCTATGCCATATCCGCCGGCTTGCGGGACAAGGCCGTCCTTCCCGCCGTGGCGGGGATGTTGACCGGCTATCTGATGATCACCATGGTGGTCGCGGCGGGCATAGGCGCCCTGGTGGCGAGCGAACCCGCCATCCTCACCGTCCTGACCCTGGTCGGCGCGGCGTATTTGCTTTGGCTGGGGGCCAACGTGCTGGCGCATCCCGCCGAGCCCAAGGCGGGCGATGTGCAGGCCGCGGGGCATTGGCTGGGCTGGGCCGCAAGAGGTTTCGCCGTCAGCGGCGTGAATCCCAAGGCCATCCTGCTGTTCCTGGCCCTGCTGCCGCAATTCACCAGCCGCGACGGCGCCTGGCCGATATCCACGCAGATCACGGCGTTGGGGATCCTGCAGATCCTCAATTGCGCCGTCATCTATACCCTGGTGGGCCTGGGGTCGAAGGCGGTACTGCAATCGCGCCCGGTCGCCGCGCGCAGGGTCAGCCAGTTTTCGGGCCTGGCCATGATCGTCATTGCGCTGATCCTGTTCGGCGAACAGGTCGCGGTATTGATGGCCTGACCCAAGCGAGGCGGGCCTTAATCTCCGGGATGCCTGCCGCCCGCGCTTTCCAGGTAGCTGTCCACCGCGCTCCCCACCGTGGGATGGAAACGGTCGTCGCCGAACACCTCCGTCAGTTCGAAGCGCTTGAGCTTGTCCCGCACGGGATCCTTCATTTCCGCAAAATGCAGCGCCGCGCCTTGCTGGGCCAGGCTGCGGCTTAGTTCACGCAGCATGTCCGCCGACGTGACATCTACGCTGGTGACCGGCTCTGCAGCCACCACCACCCAGCGCGCCGGCGTGGGCGAGGCCTCCACGGCTTCCATCAGGCGCTGCTGGAAAAGTTCGGCATTGGCGAAGAATAGCGGCGCATCCCAGCGAAACAGCACCAGGCCGTCGATCAGCGCGGCATTGGGATAGCGCTTCATGTCATGGTAGCCGCGCAGATTGGGCACGCGGCCGAGCACCGCGAAGTGCGGCCGCCAGCCGTCCCACAGGAATTCGATCACGGCGATGACCACCGCCAGGCAGATGCCCGGAATGGCGCCGAACACGGCCACGCCCGCAAAGCACGCCATCGACAGCCAGAATTCCCATTGCTGGATGCGGTAAATGCGGCGCAGGTCCTTGAATTCAAAGAGGCCGATGGCCGCCGCGATCACCACGGCCGCCAGCGCGCTGTTCGGCAGATAGCGCAGCAGATTGGGCGCCGCGACCAGCAGTACCGCGACTGCTATCGCCCCCACCACGCCTGTCAGCTGCGTGCGCGAACCCGCCGCCTCGGCCACCGGCGTGCGCGAAGCGCTGCTGCTGATCGGAAAGCCCTGGAAGAAGCCCGCCGCCAGGTTGGCCACGCCCAGGCCCACCATTTCCTGGTTCGGATCGACCCGGGTGTTGGTGCGCGCGGCATAGGTGCGCGACAGCACGCTGGTGTCCGCGAAGGCGATCAGCGCCACCGCGCAACCGCCCAGCGCGATCTTGACCAGGTCCGCATGGCTGAGCCAGGGCAAGACGAACTTGGGCAGACCTTGCGGGATTTCGCCCAGCACCTTCACGCCTTGCGAGTCCAGGTGGAACAGGCTGACGGCCAGCGTCGCCAGGATCACGGCGATCAGGATGCCCGGCACGCGATCGTAGCGCTTGAGCAGCAGGATCAGCGCCAGGGTCGCCCCTCCCACGGCGAAGGTAAACCAGTTGGCCTCGCCCATGAATACCGCCCGCCCCAGCCGCCACAATTCGGTCAAGGGGCCGGCATCGTCTATCGATACCGCGAACAGTTTGGGCAACTGGCTGACCAGCACCGTCAGCGCGATGCCGTTCATGTAGCCGTAGCGGATCGGCTTGGATAGCAGTTCGGTGATGAAGCCCAGCCGCAGCAGGCCCATCACGATGCAGAACACCCCGGCGACCAGGGCCATCAGGCTGGCCGCGGCCACCGCACGCATGGGGTCGCCTTCGGAAACGCTGAGCACCACCGCCAGGATGGGCGCGGCCAGGGCGGAGTCCGGACCCAGCACCAGGATACGGCTGGGGCCGAACAGTGCATAGGCCAATAGTGGAATGATGGTGGCATAAAGGCCGTAGACGCCTGGGACGCCGGACGCTTCGGCATAGGCGATGCCGACCGGCACCAGCATGGCCGTCAGCACCAGGCCGGCGGCCAGGTCCTTGGGCAGCCAGGCGGCCTGGTATGACCTGAGCACCGCCAGCCCGGGCAGCCAGCGCAGCCAGCCGGCGGCGGACACATCCTTGGAGGCGGGAGTATGGGATGCCATGGGACCTTCGCAATGTGAGCAGGCGCCGGCAGCGCGTATCAGGCTGCAAATCCGGTGGCGCCGATTCCATAGTCTGACGCATTATTCATGCTTGCGGCTATGCATGACGGCGCGAGGCACGGCGTCCTCTCTTTATACAGACACTGGCGACAACCCACATGACACAGATGCGGAATCCCGAGGACATTCCAGGCGCGTTCCAGGCGGCCTGGAACGACCACGACATGCAAGCGCTGGGCGCGCTGTTCCATGAGGACGCGACATTTGTGAACCGGTTCGGCCACTATGTGCGCGGCGTCGAGGAAATCGTCAAGATGCATGCCCCCATCCACTCCACCATCTATAGCGATTCCACGCTGGCGAACGAACTCGTCGACGTGACGCCGGTAGGCGGCGATGCGGCGATCGTGCACTTCTGGAGCCGCCTCTCGGCCGGCGCTGCCCATCCGGCGGGCGTGCATGCCGTCGACACGATGATTCTTGCCGTGCTGACGCGGCAGGCCGGCGCCTGGCGCATCCAGGCGCTGGAGAACGTCACGCTGGTGAATCCCCGCACGGGAGCGGCAGTGCTGCGGGACGATGGATAAGCCCCGTCTACCTCTGCTTACAAAGAACGCTGGGGCGTGTATTGCAAGATGGCACCGGCGCAACAAATAGCGGTAATCTGGCGAACCTTATCGGCAGTCCGTACTGGAAGATCCCATGTCCTATCTGCTTTTCATCGTCGAACCGGTGGGCCAGCGCGCCCAGCGCACGCCCGAAGAGGGCCGCGAAGCCTATGCGCAAATGCTGCGCTATGCGGAAGACCTGAGTTCGCGCGGCCTGTTGGCGCGCGCGGAATCCTTGAAGTCCGAGTCGGAAGCCGTGCGCCTGCGCATCCGCGACGGCGAACGTTCCCTGGTGGATGGCCCCTATGCCGAGGCCAAGGAAATGATAGGCGGCTTCTTCCTGCTGAACTGCGATAGCCGGGAAGAAGCGCTGGCGCTGGCGGCCGAGTGCCCGGCCGCGCAATGGGCCACGGTGGAGGTCCGCGAACTGGGCCCGTGCTTCATGTAGGCACAGGGCCCATGCTGGACCGGCGGCTGGCGCGCGCCAGCCGCACGATTCAACAGTTCCCTTTCTTGGCCTGGCCCGGCGGACAGAAACCGCCACGGCCGCCGCCGTCGTGGGGATCGACGATGACCGTGCCGCTCGGGGTATAGACGGCACAGCCCGTCAGCAAGGAAGCCAGCAAGGCAAGACTGCACAGGATCTTCATATCGGTGTTCAAAGTTGTGGACGCTGCGAGTGTATGGAGGCGCGCTGCAACCAGGGCTGTACCTTTGTAACCGTGTGCGGACCCATTTCCTGGTACTTACCCTAGGTTCATCATTTTTCTGTCGATTTCGCGTCTTGCCGTTCGTCGTGCCAGTACAAGCCCCCCTTCGGGCCTTGTTTACCGAATCCAGGAGTCACAGGAATGCGATACATGATCATCGTCCGCGCCACGGCGGACAGTGAAGCCGGCGTGATGCCGCAGGAAAGCCTGCTGGGCGCCATGGCGTCCTATCACGAGGCGCTGGCCAAGGCTGGCGTGCTGTTGGACGCCAATGGCTTGCACCCCTCCTCCAAGGGCTGGCGAGTGCAGTACGACAAGGATCAGCGCACGGTGGTCGACGGCCCGTTCGCCGAGACCAAGGAGCTGATCGCCGGCTACACCATGATCCAGGTGCGCTCGCGCGAGGAAGCCATGCAATGGGCGCTGCGCTTTCCCCAGCCTTTCCCCGGCCAGTCTTGCGCCGTCGAAGTGCGCCAGGTCTTCGAGCTGGACGACTTCGGCCCCAGCGAGGGCGTCGAACGCTTCCGGCAGATACCCGGCAACGGCCAATGAGCGCGATCGCTCCTCCTACCATCAACGGACCTGATTCATGCTGAAAACCTTGTTGCTCATCGTCCTGGCCGCCATCGCGCTGGTGCTGGCCTACGCGGCCACGCGCCCGGACACCTTCCGCGTCGAACGCAGCGCGCGCATCCAGGCGCCGCCGGCGCGCGTGTTCCCGCTGATCAATGACCTGCACGCGTTCAACACCTGGAACCCCTACGAAAAGAAAGATCCGGCGATCAAGGGCACCTATGGCGCCGTGACGGCGGGCCCGGGCGCAACCTACGCCTGGGAAAGCAAGGAAGTGGGCGTGGGTGAAATGCAGATCGAAACGGCCGTGCCGGATTCGTCCGTGGCCTTGCGGCTGACCTTCGTGAAGCCCTTCTCCGCCGTCAACCAGGTCAACTTCACCCTGACGCCGGCCGGCGACGGCACACAAGTCACCTGGGCCATGGAAGGCCGGCTGAACTACGTCGCCAAACTGATGCATCTCTTTTTCAACATGGACAGCATGGGCGGGAAGGACTTCGAAGACGGGCTGGCCAACCTCAAGACCCTGGCAGAAAGGCGCCAGGACTCACACTAAAAAGGAAGCGGGAACATCATGCACAACCAGATCTTCGTCAATCTCCCCATCAACGACATGCAGAAATCGCAGGCTTTCTTCAAGAGCCTGGGCTTCAGCTTCAATCCGCAGTTCACCAACGACCAGGGCGCCTGCATGGTCGTGAGCGACAGCATCTACGTCATGCTGCTGGTGAAGGACTTTTTCCAGACCTTCACCGGCAAGCCGGTGGCCGACGCCACCAAGACCACCGAGGTGCTGATCGCGCTGTCCTGCGACAGCCGCGCCGAAGTTGACGAACAGGTGAAGCGCGCGCTCGCCGCCGGCGGCACCGCTCCGCGCCAGCCGCAGGATCACGGCTTCATGTACGCCCATGGTTTCGAGGACCTGGACGGCCATGTGTGGGAGCTGATTTACATGGTCCCCGGCGAAGTGCCCAACGCATGACGCGGGAGGCCGTGCATCGCGCCATCGAGGCGGTCTGGCGGATCGAGTCCGCCAGCGTCATCGCCGGCGTCGCGCGCCTGGTGCGCGACGTCGGACTGGCTGAAGAGCTGGCGCAGGATGCCTTGGTCGCCGCCCTGGAACGCTGGCCCGAAACCGGCGTGCCGGACAACCCGGGAGCGTGGCTGATGACTACCGCCAAGAATCGCGCGCGCGACCGCCTGCGGCTGGACGCGCTGCATACGCGCAAGCACGAGCAGATCGGGCACGAGCTGGAGGCCCTGCAGGCCGACGTCGAACCTGATTTCGTCGACGCGCTGGACGCCGCGCGCCAGGACGACATCGGCGACGACCTGCTGCGGCTGGTGTTCACCGCCTGCCATCCGCTGCTGTCCACCGAGGCGCGCGTGGCGCTCACCCTGCGCCTCTTGGGCGGGCTGACCACGGCCGAGATCGCGCGCGCCTTCCTGGCATCCGAATCCACCATCGCGCAGCGCATCGTGCGCGCCAAACGCAGCCTGTCCGCGGCCAACGTGCCGTTTGAAGTCCCGCGGGCAGAGGAGCGCGCGCCGCGCCTGGCGTCGGTGCTGGAAGTCATCTACCTGATATTCAACGAGGGCTATTCGGCCACTTCGGGCGATGACTGGATGCGCCCGGCGCTGTGCGACGAAGCGCTGCGCCTGGGCCGCATCCTGACCCAGCTGGCGCCGGGCGAAAGCGAAGTCCATGGACTGGCGGCGCTGATGGAATTGCAGGCCTCTCGCCTGCATGCCCGCACCGACGCGCAAGGCCGCCCCGTCCTGCTGATGGAGCAGGACCGCGGCCGCTGGGATCCCTTGCTGATCCGCCGCGGGCTGGCGGCGTTGGCGCTGTCGGACAGCCTGGGCGCGCCGCGCGGCCCTTACGCCTTGCAGGCCGAGCTGGCCGCCTGCCATGCCCGCGCGCGTACGCCCGAGGACACCGACTGGCCGCGCATCGTGGCCTTGTACGACGCGCTGGCGCAAGCCATGCCCTCGCCGGTGGTGGAGCTGAACCGCGCAGTGGCCGTGGGCATGGCGTTCGGCCCCCAGGCCGGGCTGGACCTGGCCGACCATTTGGCCGAGGAGCCCGCCCTGGCCAATTACCATTGGCTGCCCAGCGTGCGCGCGGACCTGCTGGCCAAGCTGGGGCGCCGCGCCGAAGCGCGCGCCGAGTTCGAACGCGCGGCCGGCATGACGCGCAATGCGCGCGAGCGGGAACTGCTGCTGGCGCGGGCGCGCGACATGTCCGACTCCTAGGCGCGCCGGTCCGGGCGCCGCGGACCCGGCCGGCATGCTTAAATCCCTCCATGCGCCCCGCCGATCATGTCCCGTCCGACCTGGCCGCGCCCGTCATGCCGGGCGTGCCGCAGGCGTTCGAGCATCCCGGCGACCGCGCCGAGTTCCGGCAGGCGGCGCACCTGCCCGGCGTGGAGCTGTATCGCGCGCACATCATCCGCTACGCCTTCGAACCTCACACCCATGAAGCCTACGGGCTGGGCGCGATCGAGTCCGGCGTCGAGCGCTTCCGTTACCGCGGCGCGGAGCATCTGGCGCCCTCGGGCTCGGTGGTGCTGATGAACCCCGATGAATTGCACACCGGCCGCGCCGAAACCGAGGGTGGCTGGCGCTACCGCATGGTCTACCTGGACCCCGACGTGGTGGCCCGCGTCACCGGCGAAAGCGGCTGGTGGTTCGATACGGCCGTCGGCCATGACGCGGCCGGCGCGCAGCGCGTCACCGCGCTGCTGGACACCTTGTGGCAGGCGCGCGAACCGCTGGCTTTCGATAGCGCCTTGTACGCGCTGCTGGCCGAATTCCGCCGCCACGCGCGCGTGCCGCGGGCGGCCCGTGACGAAGGCGCGCCGCGCTTCGCGCCCGTCATCGACTACCTGCGCGCCAATCTGGCCCACCGCCTGACGCTGGATGAACTCGCGGCCGTGGCCGGGCTCAGCCCTTTTCATTTTCTGCGCAGCTTCCAGGCGCAGTACCACGCCACGCCGCAGCAGATGCTGATGGCGCTGCGGCTGTTCGAGGCCAAGCGCCGGCTGGCCGCCGGCGAATCGCCGGCCCAGGTGGCGCTGGCCTCGGGGTTGACCGATCAGGCCCACCTGACCCGCGCCTTCTCGCGCCGCTACGGCGTCACACCCGCCCGTTATCAGAAGCAAGTCCGCGCCTGAACTCCGCACCGCAATCTGGTACAAGACGCGCCGCCCGCCCGCTGGCTAGACTGCCGCCATTCGTGACCTGGAGCGACGTCGTATGTGGGCTGGAACCCTTTATGCCCTGGCCGCCGGCCTGATGTGGGGGCTGGTGTTCGTTGGGCCCCTGTTGCTGCCGGAATACCCTGCCGCGCTGCAATCCGTGGCGCGCTACCTGGCGTTCGGCCTGATCGCCCTGCCGCTGGCCTGGCTGGACCGCCGCGGCCTGCGCCAGTTGCAGCGCGCCGACTGGATCGAGGCGCTGAAGCTCGCCGCCATCGGCAACCTGCTCTACTACCTGTGCCTGGCCAGCGCCATCCAGCGCGCGGGCGGCCCCTTGCCCACCATGATCATCGGTACGCTGCCGGTGGTCATCGCCATCAGCGCCAACCTGCGCAACGCGCGCCGCGACGGCCGGCTGCCCTGGAAGCGGCTGGCGCCCGCGCTGGCCTTGATCGCGCTGGGCATTGCCTGCGTCAATCAGGTCGAATTGCAGGCCTTGCGCCAGGATGCCGACGCCGACATGTCGCGCTACGCCATCGGCGCGCTGCTGGCGCTGGGCGCGGTGGCCTGCTGGACCTGGTATCCGCTGCGCAACGCGGACTGGCTGCGCGCTCATCCCGACCGCAGCCCGCGCACCTGGGCCACCGCCCAGGGCGTGGCGACGTTGCCGCTGGCGCTGGCGGGCTATGCGGTCCTATGGGCAGGCATGGCGGTGTCCGGCAGCGCCTTTCCGATGCCAACCGGCCCCAGGCCCGAGGTCTTCCTGGCCTTGATGGCCATCATCGGCCTGTTCGCGTCCTGGCTGGGCACCTTGTGCTGGAACGAAGCCAGCCAGCGCCTGCCCACCGCGCTGGCGGGGCAATTGATCGTGTTCGAAACGCTGGCGGCGCTGGCCTATGCCTACATCCTGCGCGGGCAGATGCCCCAGCCGCTGACGCTGATCGGCATCGCCTGCCTGATGGTGGGCGTGCTGCGCGCCGTGCGGGTCAAGCCGGAGCCCGTGCCTGCGGCGGCATAGGCGCGCGCACCCTAGTCCAACAGCAATTCCGGCAAGCGCCGCAGATCGTCGATGACGTCCGATGCGCCTTCGTCCAGCAAGCGCTGGCGCTGGTCCGGCCCGTTATGCGTAGCGCCCACGTAGCCGATGGCGCGCATGCGCGCGGCGCGGGCGGCGCGCACGCCGGGGACGCTGTCCTCCACCACCACGCAATCCAGGATTGCGGCGCGCATCTGCCGGGCGGCAAAGAGAAAGACGTCCGGCGCCGGCTTGCCGTGCGCGACCTGCGCGGTGCTGAATATATTGGGCGTGAACTCGTCCCAAAGACCCACCAGCTTCAGGGCCGCCTCCAGCTTGGGCGGCGTGCTGCTGGAGGCCACGCAGACCTGCAGGCTGCGCTCGCGCAGCATGCGAACCGTCTGCAGCGCGCCGGGCAGCGCGCGCAATTCCTGGCGGAAGATGGCTTCCAGCCCGTCCGCGTATTCGCGCGCAAAGCCTTCGGGCAAGCTGCGGGCGTTTTCCTGTTGCAGGGTCCGCCACATGTCCGCGTCGGGAATGCCGGCGAAGCGGCGCGCGGCGTCCTCGGGCGTGATGGCGATGCCATGCTCGGCCAGCGCCCGCGATTGGGCGCGCGCCGCGATGATCTCGCTATCGATCAGGACGCCGTCGCAGTCGAAGATGACCAGGCTGGGGGCAGGCGTATGCATGGTGGCTCCATTTCAGGACAAGTTCCCATGATATGCCTGGCTCGTGACACCACCGCGCGATCCGCGCCGCCTACATCCCCGGACCTTTGAGGCGCCGCAAGCGCCACGCCAGAAACACCCCGCCCAATCCGGCGGCCGCGACGATAAGCGACGCCACCGACCAGCCGTAGCGGTCGATCGCGCCGCCCACCGCCACCGGGCCGATCACCTGCCCCAGGCCGCTGCCCTGCATCACCAGCCCCACCGAAGCCGGCGTCAGCGCCGGCCGCGGCGCCAGCAACGGCGCCGTGCCCAGCAGCGTGGCCGGTATCAGTCCGCCCACGGCCGAGAACAGCACGCACAGCAGGAAGGTGGGCATGGCCGGCAGCACCGAGCGGAAGATCAGCAGCGCCACCGCGCCCATGACCAGGCTGGCGCAGGCGATCAGGGTGGAACGCCGCCAACCGCGCGCCAGCAGCACGCCCGCGCCCAGGTTGCCGACCACGTTGGCGGCGCTGGCGATGGCGCTGTACAGGCCGGCGGTCGCCAGCGGCAGGCCCAGCTGTTCGGTCAGCAGCACGGGCAAGAACGTGAACAGCGCGAAGAACATCAGGCTGTAAAGCGTGAACGACAGCGCCAGCAGGCGCGGACCGGGCGCGCCCATGGTATCGGCCGTGTCCTGCCGCAAGCCCCGCCACGACAGGCTGGCGCCGCCCGGCGTGGCCGGCGCCAGCGCCGCCACGCACACCATGGCCACCAGCACCGCCGCGCCCGCGCACCACCAATAGGCCTGCCAGCCGCTGAAGGCCTGCGAGGCCAGCATCGCAATCGCCATCCCGGCCGGCATGTAACAGCTCCACAGCGCGAAGGCGAAGTCGCGGGTGGCGGCCGACACCATGCGTTGCAGGGCCGCGGGTCCGGCCACGGTAATCATCAGAAAGCCCAGCCCCTCCACCACCCGCGAGACCAGCAGGACGCTGTAGGCGGTCGCCATGGCGCCCATCACGGAGCCTACCGCCGTCGCCGCCAGGCCCGCCAGCAGCATGCGCCGCGCGCCGTAGCGGTTGATGACCCCGCCCGCGGCAATGCCGCCGACCAGGCCCAGGATCGAGAACACCGCGGCCAGCGCCCCGATGGAGGCCAGATCCAGCCCCATGTCCTTGCGCAGCAAGGGCGCGGCGATGATGACCTTGCCCACTTGCAGCGCCGCAACCACCCCAGCCCCCACGATGGCCAGCACCGCCGACCAGCGCGTTCCTTCCTTGCCCATCCTTGTCTCCCTTGTTCTACGACCCAGCCAGGATGCCAGCGCAAACCGATCCTGGTAAGTGATAATCTTTTGATGGAATTGATCGATTGGATAGATCAGCCGGCAGAATGATAGACGCCCTGACCCTGGACCAGTTGCGCGTATTCGCCGCCGTGGCCGACGCCGGCAGTTTCCGCGCGGCCGCGCGCCGCCTGGCGCGCGTGCAATCGGCCGTCAGCCACGCCATCGCCAACATGGAAGCGCAGCTGGGCGTGACCCTGTTCGACCGTAGCGGCCACCGGCCCGTGATGACGCCGCAAGGCGCAGCCCTGCTGGTCAACGCCCGCGACATCCTGCTGCGCGTGGACGCCATGCGCGCCCGCGCCCAGGGCCTGGGCGAAGGCGTGGAGCTGGAGCTGTCGCTGGCGGTGGACACGCTGTTTCCGATCGCTGACGTAGGCGCCGCCCTGAACGCCCTGCGCGCGGCCTACCCGTCCGTCGCCGTCCGCGTTTCCGTGCTGCCCCTGGGCGGCCCGGTGGAAGCCCTGCTGACGCGCAGCCATACGCTGGCCATCGTCGCGGGCGACCATTTCCGCCATCCGCGCGTCGTGATGCAGGCGCTGTCGTCCGTGCAGATGGTGGCGGTGGTCGGCGCCGGGCATGCGCTGGCGCAGCGCGTCGCCGCCGACATGCCGCTGGGCCCGGCCGAACTCGCCGACCATGTGCAGATCGTGCAGATGGACCCTTCCTCCCTGACCCAGGGCCGGGACTTCGCGGTGCTGTCGCCGCAGACTTGCCGCGTCAGCGGCCAGGACACCAAGCATGCGCTGATCCTGGCGGGCGTGGGCTGGGGCCGGCTGCCCCACTGGCAGGTGGAGCGCGACCTGGCCGAAGGCCGGTTGCTGCGCCTGCCGACCGACAGCCTGGGGCGCGGCAGCCAGGTGGTCAGCGAAACCTATCTGGCGCACCGCATCGACCAGCCGCTGGGACCGGCCGCCCGCGTGCTGGCGGGCGCCTTGCGCGCCGCCGTCCATCAGGGCTTGGAGGACGCGGGCACGCGCGCGTAGCTGACGCCCATGCCGGCGCGCACGTCGTTCTGGATGCCGTAGGGCGGAATCGGGTAGCGCAGGCCATTCGCCGACAGCGCCTTCATGCCCTCGATGGCGATGGGCAGGTAGCGCGGCGGCAAGGCCATCAGCATTTCCTCGTCGGGCACGCCGCCGTAGCGGCGCTCGGCGTAACAGGGCAAGGACAGGCTGGGCTCGCCGGTGGCGAGCGCGCGACCCCAGGAGTCGGCACAGGCCGTTTCGCCCACCACGCTCCAGTCGAAGCGCCGGTAGTTCTTCCATTGCAGGCCATTGATGAGGATGATCATCTGGCCCGGCGTGGCGTAGATCAGGCAGATGTCCGGCGGGTCCAGCCGGCCCGCCGCCAGCGGCGACGCCACCAGCCCGCGGTACTTTCCCGCCGGCACACAGGACAGCGCCTCCTGGCGCGCCTGGGCGTCTTCCTGCGTGGCGTGCCAGACGCCCACGTACTCCTCGCCGCGCTTCCAGGCCTCGTCCTGCGGCCCCAGGCCGACCACGGCGCGGCATTGCGCGCCGACCAGGTCGTCACCTGTGATCCCCACCGTCCAGCCCAGCCTGGCGGCCATGCCCACGATCTGGTCGGTGGTGTGCGTGGCTTGCGGGCGCCGCAGGCCCTTGACCGCGGCCATCTCGTCTTCAAGCTCGTAGAGCTTCATGCCGATGACCGTGGTCTTCAGGCGCAGCAATTTGTTCAGGTCATCGACCAGCGATGCCCAGTTCAGTGTCGTCTCTTCCATGCCCGTCCCTTGGACTGTTGTGCGCGGACTTTGCCGCATTGCCGCAGATTGATCGCGGTCAGCGATGACTATAACGAATCGCCCGCCGGGCCCCTGATTGATCTATCGTGGATGGCGGCAAACCCGCCCGCCGCAAACGCGCAGGACACACCCCGGCTTCCAAGGAGCCCGACATGAACCGTTTCGAACAGAAGACCGTCCTGATCACCGGCGGCACCAGCGGCATCGGCCTGGCCGCCGCCCAGGCCTTCGCCGCCGAAGGCGCCCGTGTTGTCGTCACCGGCCGCGACGCCGCGGTGCTCAAGCAGGTGCGCGCCAGCCTGGGCTCGCACGCGCTGGCGCTGCGCAACGACGCCGGCGCCCCCGGCGCGCCCGCTGCGCTGGCGGCTGAACTGCGCCAGGCCGGCATCCGCCTGGACGCCGTCTTCATCAACGCCGGCGTGGCCCGCTTCGCGCCGCTGGCCGAAGCCACCGAAGCGCTCTGGGACCAGACCTTCTCGACCAACGTCAAGGGCGCCTTCTTCCAGTTGCAGGCGCTGGATCCGCTGCTCAACCCGGGCGCGTCCATCGTGCTCAACGGCTCGATCAACGCCCGCATCGGCATGCCCGCCTCGTCGATCTATGCCGCCAGCAAGGCCGCGCTGATTTCGCTGGCCAAGACCTTGTCGGCCGAGCTGCTGCCGCGCGGCATACGCGTCAACGTCATCAGCCCCGGGCCGGTCGCCACGCCGATCTACGACAAGCTGGGTCTGGATGCGGCGGCGCTGGAGAAGACCGCCGCCAGCATCCGCGCCCAGGTGCCGCTGGGACGCTTCGGCACGCCGCAGGAAATCGCCTCCACGGTGCTGCACCTGGCCTCGCCCGAGTCCGCCTTCATCGTGGGCACGGAGATCATCGCGGACGGGGGCATGAGCCAGCTGTAGTCGCTGGCCGGCCGGGCTTGGCGCAAGCGCACCTGCCGATACCCGCGGCTAGGTGCCGATGGAACGCAGCGCGCGCTTGCAAATCCGCTGCGTCGCCTCGGCCGGCCTGCCCTTGGACCAGCGCGCGCAGACCTCCCGCACCCAGTCCGGCTGGTCCTTGCTGGCGTCGTTCAGCCAGTTCGCCACCGAGTCCTGCACATAGACGGCCGGATCGGCCCGCAGCGGCTCCAGCAGCGGCAACGCGCGGCCGGGATCGGCCTTCAAGGCCGCGATATGCGCGCACCAGACCCCACGCGGCCGCAGCGATTCACTGGCGAACCGGCGCACGCGTTCGGACGCATCCGCGGTCCAGGGCCGCAGCAGTTCCACTGCAGCGGCCAGTTCCGCCGCCAGTTGCGGACGCAGCGCCAACCAGGCCCATTCCCTTACGCCGAAATGCGCGTCATCGGCCAGCGGCCGGATCAGCGCCAGCCGCTGCTCCAGGCTCAGGTCCGGCATTGCGCCGACCATGAAGCAGGCCCATCCCCGGATGGTATCCGAGCGGTGATCGCGCAGTTGCTCGAAAGCGTCCGCACCCAGGCCGTCCAGCAGCGTCCGCGCCGCCACGGCCATGCGCTTGGAGATTCCCGTCGCAGCCTGCGCGCGCAGAACGGCGATGGCTTCGGCGCCGACCTGCGGCGCGGCTGCCTGCATCAATTCGGCAAAGTCCACCGCCAGGCATTCGGTCAGGTTGCGCGCCGGCTCGCCCGCGTTCAACTGCGCCAGGCGTTCGGCGCTGATGTCCTTCACGCCCCGGCCCGTCGGCGCAGCAGCTGCTTTCTTGGTCATTGCGTGGTCTCCTGTCCCGCGGCCCGGCCCGCGTCGGTTCCCTGCCAGATCTTGCCCAGCAGCGCGCGCAAGCTGGCCCGGTCCGCTGGGCCCAAGCCCGCGAACAAGGCGCCTATCCAGTCCGTATGCGTCTTGAACAGCTGCGCGGCCTCGGCCCGCCCCTTGGCGCTCAGCTTCACCACGATCTTGCGCCGGTCGTCCTTGCCCGCGCGGCGCGAGACGAAACCATCGCGCTCCAGGCCGTCCAGCAGGCCGGTGACCGTGGCCCGCGTGACACCCGCGCCATCGGCCAGCTCGTGCGGCGACATGCCGTCGGCCTGCTCGTGCAGCAGGAACAGCAGCACGAACTTCCCCTCCGACAACTGGCGCGGCGCCAGCCGGGCAGCGCAATCGCGGTCGATGGCGTTGGCCAGCGACAGCAGCTGAAAGCAAAGGGCTATGCCGTCGGCCGACGCCAGGCCGCGCCTGGCGGCGACGTCGAGCAGCGCGCGGTGCTTGGGTTCAAGCATGTGTTGTGGGTCTTGCATGAGTAATCCAGCCCTGGTGATTCTCGATGCCATTATAGTAAGGCGCCTAACCATATCTGCGCAAGACGGATCGATGGCTTCGAACCGCTATCATCCTGGCTATCTCAGCGATCAGTGACTGAATCCATGCCCTTGCCTTCCCGCGTGACCCTGCGCCGCATGCAGGAAGATGACATCCCCATGCTGCTGGCCATGGAGTCCGATCCCGAGGTCATGCGCTACAGCACCGGCGTCAAACCTGCAGACGAAGCGCGGCGGCAGGAGCTGCTGGCATGGCTGCGCGAACCGCTGACCAGGCTTGGCCACTGGGCAATCACAGTAGACGGCGCCGCCGTGGGCTGGGTGAGTCTGGTCCCTTTGGCTGGCACGGACAGCATCCAGCTTGCCTATCGGCTGCAACGCGCGGCTTGGGGAAAGGGATATGCGAGCCAGGCAGCGAAGCAGTTGTGCGAGTACGCCTGGCGCGAGACGGAAGTTTCCGAACTGGTCGCGGTTGTCTGGCCCGACAACCAAGCCTCCGTACGTGTCCTGGAAAAGCTCGGGTTTGCGTTCCGGTCGCGCGAATGCCACTACGACCGCGAAACCATCGTCTATACACTGCCGCGTCCTGCCGCTGGATCCGACCGATTCCCGCGGCCTTGATCCCCGCCCTCCTGCGCGCCATTCCTGCAGATATACGCCATGACCTATCCCGTCCTTCCCGCCTCCGAATTCTTCGCCGCCCGCGTCGTGCCCGAACTGCTGGTGTCGGACATCCACAAAAGCCTGCATTTCTGGTGCGGGCTTTGCGGGTTCTCGATAGCCTACGACCGCCCGGAAGACCGTTTCGCCTACCTGGACAAGAACGGCTCCCAGGTCATGCTTGAGGAATACGGCCACGGCAGGAACTGGATCACCGGCCCGCTGGAATCGCCCCTGGGACGCGGAATCAATCTGCAGATCGAGGTGCCCGCGATCATGCCGATCGTCGATGCCTTGCGCGTCACCGGCTGGCCGCTGTACATGCAGCCCGAGGAAAAGTGGTATCGCGCCGGAACCACGGAGGTAGGCGTGCACCAGTTCCTGGTGCAGGATCCGGACGGTTATCTCATCCGCTATTCGGCGGGCCTGGGCCGGCGCGACATTCAGGCAGAGGGCTGAAGCAAGGCGGCTCGGGAGGCGGCGCGCCGGCCGCCCCCGCCTTTTACCGGTACAGCACCGTCGGCAGCCACAGGCCGATGCCCGGGAACACGTACAGCAGGAAGATCGCCACCACCTGGATCCCCATGAACGGCATCATGCCCAGGAAGATCTGGTTCAGCGTCACGTGCGGCGGCGACACGCCCTTCAGGTAGAACGCCGACATGGCGACCGGGGGCGACAGGAAGGCCGTCTGCAGGTTCAGCGCGACCAACAGGCCGAAGAACAGCGGGTCGATGCCGAAGGTGTTGAGCAGCGGCACGAAGATGGGCATGAAGATCACGATGATCTCGGTCCACTCCAGCGGCCAGCCCAGCAGGAAGATGATGACCTGCGCCAGCAGCAGGAACTGCAGCTGCGACAATCCCAGCGACAGCACCCATTCCTCGATGATGCGCTGTCCGCCCAGCAGCGCGAACGCCGCCGAGAAGATCGATGAGCCGACGAACAGCCAGCACACCATGGCGCTGGTCTTGGCCGTCAGGTACACCGATTCGCGCAGCACCGGCAGGTTCAGCCGCCGGTACGCCAGCGCCAGCAGCGCGCCGCCCATGGCGCCCATGGCCGCGGCCTCGCTGGGCGTGGCCAGGCCGAAGGCGATGGAGCCCAGCACCGCCGCGATCATCACGGCCAGCGGGAAGAACGAGGCCATCAGCATCTTGAAGATTTCCATGCGCGCCCAGGTCAGCATCGCATAGAACGCCACCAGGATGGCCGCGCATATGGCCGCGAAGATCCAGAAGCCCTGGGGCGCGGCGATCTCGTCGGCGGATGCCGGCGCCTGCGCGGCGGCCGTCCCGGGTGCGGCCGTTGGCGCCGCGGCGGGCGTGCCCGGCGGCTCGGCCAGACCGCCGGCCGCGGGCGGCTCGTTCGAAGGCGGCTCCGCCAACTCGTTCGCAGGCGGTTCGGCCAATTCGTTCGAAGGCGGCTCCGCCAGTCCGTCCGACGGCGGCTCGCTCAGGCCCGAATCGAATCCCCCCGACCCAAGCTGCAATTCGGCGGGGATCTCGTATACCACCGCCGGCCGCGTCGTCGCCTGGTAGACCACGGCCACCAGCAGCACCGTAACCGCCAGCGGCGCAATCGCCAGCGCCATGTTGCGCATCAGGAAGCCCAGTGGCACGTCCTTGTTGCGGCGACCCTTGAACAAGGCCGCCAGCATGCCGGACACGGCGCGCGTGTAGCCTCCGGAGGCCAGCGCCGCGGATTCCGGGGACAACGGCACGCCGCGCTCTTCCTTGGGCAGGGGCGGCGCCATGTCGGGGCGCAGCTTGGCCACGATGATCACGTAGATCATGTACAGCACCGCCAGCATGATGCCCGGGAACAGCGCGCCGGCATACAGCTGCACCACCGACACGCCGGTGGTCGCGCCGTACACGATCAGCATCACGGAAGGCGGCAGCAGGATGCCCAGGCAGCCGCCCGCCGTGATCGACCCGGCTGTCAGGCGCACGCTGTAGCCGGCCTTCAGCATGGCCGGCATCGCCAGCAAGCCCATCAACGTGACCACGGCGCCCACGATGCCCGTGGCGGTGGCGAAGATGGCGCAGGTCGCCAGCGTGGCTACCGCCAGCGCGCCCGGCAGGCGCGCCAGCGCCAGGTGCATGGAGCGGAACAGCTTTTCGATCAGGTTGGCGCGTTCGACCAGATAGCCCATGAACACGAACAGCGGGATCGAAATCAGCGAGTCGTTGGTCATCGTGGCGTAGGTCCGCTGCACCATCAGGTCCAGCGTCTGCCCGACCGAACGCGCCGCGTCCGAACTCTGCATGTAGTACGCCAGGAAGGTGAACAACACCCCCATGCCCATCAGCGTGAACGCCGTCGGAAAGCCCAGCATGATGGCGACCACGATAAGCGCCAGCATCAAGAGGCCGATATGCCCCGTGGTCAGATGGTCCCAGGGCGTCAGGAACACGATCATCAGCAGCACCAGGCCGATGCACGACAGGCCGAACCACAGCGCCTTGTGGATCTTCATGAGCGCGGCTCCCCGGTGGTGACGTAGCGGTCCAGCTTGGCGATGTCTTCGTCCTTCACATGCACCATCTTCTTGAGCTTGTCGACGTCCACTTCCTCGACGTCCTCCTCGCGCGAGGGCCAGGCGCCGCGCTTCAGGCACAGTACGCAGCGCAACACTTCCGCCACGCCCTGCACCAGCAGCACCGCGCCGGCTATCGGGATGAAGGCCTTGAAGGGATAGATGGGCGGCCCGTTGGCCATCAGCGACGAATGCTCGCGGATGGCGATGGAGTAGCCGGCGTAGTACCAGCCCGCCCACACCAGCGCGATCACGCCGGGGAAGAAGAACACGATGTACAGGATCAGGTCCAGCGCCGCCTGCACGCGCGGCGGCAGGAAGCCGTACAGGATGTCTCCGCGTACGTGTCCGTTCTTGGCCAGGGTATAGGCCCCCGCCATCATGAACAGGATGCCGTAATACATCATCTGCATGTCGAACGCCCAGGCGCTGGGCTGGTTCCACAGGTAGCGCGCGGCCACCTCCCAACACACATGCAAGGTCAGGACTACGATCAACCAGGCAAAGGCCTGCCCGACAAACGTGGAGATGCGGTCTATGAAACGTATGATTCGGATCATCTCGCTTCCAGGTCAAGACGCATGGCGTCCCGCCGCGCGCCGGGGTGCGGCGCGCGGCGCGGAATACAGGTAGCGGCCCTTCAAGCCTGTTTGGTGGAGCGCGAGAAGTAGTGGTTGTAGGCCATGCGGAAGTTGACCGAGGTGTCCCCGTGCCAGCGCCCGACGCGCTCGGCGAAGGCCCGCTGCGATTCCAGCACCTTCTTGAACAAGGGGTTTTCGGCCGAACGCTTGGCGATCATCTCGTCCCAGATCTTCAGCTGCTGCTGCAGGATGGCGTCGGGCGTCTTGTAGAACTTGACGTTGTGGTCCTTCTGCAGCTTGACGTAGTCCTGCGAATAGCGGTTTGCCGCCTTCCAGGACATGTCCGCGCTGGAGGCCTGCGCGGCATAGCTGAGGATGTGCTTCAGGTGCTCCGGCAGCGCGTCGTACTTGGCCTTGTTGAACAGGATTTCGAACTGCTCCGCGCTTTGGTGGAAGCTCTGCAGCATGCAGATCTTGGAGACGTCCTGGAAGCCCAGGGCCAGATCCGACGAAGCGTTGTTGAACTCCGCCCCGTCCAGCAGGCCGCGGTCCAGCGCGGGCACGATTTCCCCGCCGGGCAACGCGTTCACGGCGGCACCCATGGCCGTGTACATGTCGATGGCCAGGCCCACGGTGCGGAACTTGAGGCCCTTGACCTCCTCCATCTTTGTGATAGGACGTTTGAACCATCCGAAAGGCTGAGTCGGCATCGGCCCGTACATCAGCGACACCACGTTCACGCCCATGGCTTTCTGGATCTCGACCAGCAGCTCCTTGCCGCCGCCGTACTCGTGCCAGGCCAGCAGCATGTTGGCATCCATGCCGAAGGACGGCCCCGATCCCCACAGCGCCACCGCCGTGTTCTTGCCGTACCAATAGGCGACCACCCCATGCCCGCCGTCCAGCGTGCCGGCGGACACCGCGTCCAGCAGGTCAAAGGCCTTGACCACGGCGCCAGCCGGCAGGATCTCGATCTTCAACTGGCCGCCGGCCATGTCGTTGACCTTCTGCGCATAGTCGCGGGCGAACTCGTGGAAGATGTCGTTGGCGGGCCAGGTGCTCTGGAAGCGCAGGGAAACCGGGGCGTTCTGCGCGCGGGCCACTGCCGGAAATCCTAGTGCGGCGGCCCCGGCGACAGCGGCGCCGGAGATGAACTTGCGGCGGGGCTTGGTAACGTGTTGCATGGCGTCTTGTCTCCTGAATTAGGACTACATGGACCAGCTTGTAGTTACTACTCCTGCGTGGGCGCGGGATGGTGAAGCCTGCTGCGGGATCCCGCCGGCGCGATTGCGGACGATGCGCAAAGCGTGAGCCTGATTAAACCTTTCTGACTAATCGCTGACAATCAGCTTCTTGTCAGGAATTACCCTAGAAATGCGGATTAGGTCTTTTGGATGATGGACAGTGCACGCGTTACCATCGCGGCACTGTCATCAGCAGGGGTAGGAATGAACCAGAAGCAGCGCGCCGTCAACCGCCGCCGGATGCCACGCAAGGCCTGGGCCTTGGGCCTGATCATCGCTGGCGCCGCGGGTTTTTATGCGTGGTGGCAATCGCCGCTGGGCCCGGGCCTGACCGAAGGCAAGATGCGCAAGATCCTGGTCGAGGCCACGGCGCAACCGGAATATGCGCCGGTCGGCGCCTGCGTCAACGTCGTGGGCGTGCGGCCCTTGCCCACCGATGTCTACACCGCGTTCCTGGAAAGCCAGGACAGGATCGTGCAGGGGTTGATCAAGCATCAGCTGGTCACGGTCAAGCGCGTCAGCGCCAGCGGCGACGGCGGGCCGCCGCGAGCGGACGAGGATCCGGAGGACGCGAGCAGCCGCATGGAGCTGACGGATAAAGGCCGGCCCTACTACACCGATGGCGAGGCCCGCCTCAGCTCCAAGCTGGTCTATACCGCGAAGTTCTGCGCCCCCGGCCTGCAGATCGGCAAGATCCTCACCCATACCAAGCCGCTCAAGAATCCATTCGACGACAATCCCAACCTGGTCTCGGCGGTGAAGTTCGAGTGGCGGCTGGACCGCAGCACTGCGGATTGGGCGGCGGATCCCGCCTTCCGTCCGTATCTATCCGGCTTTGCGCCGGAGGACCAGCCGGACGAATGGCAGACCGAGTACATCATGCTGGAACGGAAAGACGGCGTGTGGGAACTGGGAGACAGGCCCTACATCATCCGTTGGTGACCGCCGTATCGTCGGCCTTGGCTGGCGGACGGCGCACCGCCCTCAGCTTGCCGCTGTCGCCGCCGCCGCAGAAAAAGCAGCCGGCGCCATCCGATTCCAGCCCCGACACGCCGATGCCGGCCGGCATCTCCACGCTTTGCAGCACTTCGCCGGTCTTTTCGTCCAGCTGCCGCAGATCGCTGGCGCCGTCCTCCCAGGTGCCGTGCCACAGCTGGCCGTCCACCCAGGTTACGCCGGTGACGTAGCGGTTGGATTCGATGGTGCGCAGCACGCGGCCGGTTTCGGGATCCACCTGGTGGATCTTGCGCTGGCGGTACTCGGCCACCCACAGGCTGCCCTCGGCCCAGGCCATGCCCGAGGCGCCGCCGCCGCCGGGCGCTGGGATGCGGCTCAGCACCCGGCCGCTCCGCGGTTCCAGCTTGACGATGGTGCCGTCGGAGATCTGATAGAGATGCTTGCCGTCAAAGGCCGTGCCCGCGTCGGCGACGATGTCGATCGAGGCTTGGGTGCTGCCGCTATCCGGGTCCATGGCAATCAGCTTTTCGCCGGCGGCGAACCACACCTGCCGGCCGTCATAGGTCACGCCATGCACGGCCTGCACGCCGGGAAATGGGCCGTACTCGCGGATGATCTGGGCTTGCGTTCGTTTCATGTCGATGTCCTTGAACTGGAGTTCGAGCATTCATGCTAGTCGGCGGCCAGCGCGGCCGGGAGTAACAAGGTTGTCGTGAATCCCGGCACCGGCGGCGTCATCCAGCGGCGGGCCCGGCCCTGTCCGCAAGCCTGCACCTTGCCCGCCACGGCCAATGCGTCCAACGTACGCTGCACCGTGCGCTGGCTTGCCCCCAACGCCAGGGCCAGGGCGGAACTGGACCAGGCTTCGCCGTCCGCCAGGCAGGCCAGCACTGCTCCCTGATCCCTGTCGCCTTCACCGCCAGGCTGGGCCAATAGCGCGACCGGCCGGCCGGCCTGCGGTTTGAGGACGAAACCGCCGCGCGCGGCGCTGATACCGGCCACACCGTCCAAGGCCGCGCGCAGGCGCCCTATCTCGACGCGCAGGCGCGCGCGGTGCGTTTCATCGAAATAGGCGGTGCGGAAGGCCTGCTCGATGAGCGTTTCCCTGGGCGCGGGCTGCGGCCAGGCTTCGGCCAGGACACGCGCCAGCGCGAACAGCACCGGCCGGCTCGCCAGCGCAATCTCGCGGCCCGCGCTGCGCACTGCGTGGCGACAGCCGTCCACGACCAGCGTGTCGGATGCCAGCAGCGCCTCCACTTCATCCAGCAGAATGGGCCGCTGCACGCCCTGCCCGATCAGGCGCGCGGCTGGCGTATTCAGGACCAGGGTGGCCTGTTCCACCTCGGCCATCAGCGCGGGGATGCCGGCGACGCGGGCCGCCAGCTCCGCCTGGGTCAGCGCGGCGCGCGCGCGCTCGGTGCGCAGGCGCCGCAAGGCGATACCGGCAGCTATCAATTCATGGATAGCGCGGGAAGCCGGGGCCAGCAAGGCCGGGTCCAGCGTGGTCAGGGCGTCCTCGGCCCGGTCGAGCTGGCCAAGCAGCAGTTCGCGCCGGGCCTGCAGATGACGCGCATGCGCGGCATTGGCCGGGTCGCCGTGGGCTTGCAGCGCAGCGCGCGCGGTCTCCAGGGCCTTTTCCGGCCAGGCCAGATCGCGCGATACCAGGGCGATCTCGGCCTCGGCCACGACGCATCGGGAGCGGGCCAGCACATTCTTGTGATCGAAGTTCCGGGCCGCGCTGCGCAGCAAGGTCCGGGCGCGGCGGAAATCGCCCAGCTGGGCCATGGCGATGCCGCGCAGGGCCAGCGCGGGCGCGTCGTCGCGCAGGGCCACAAGGTTCAGGGCGCCCAGCGGATTGCCGGCGGCCAGCGCGCGCGCGGCCGAGGTGATCAGAACATCCATGGAACTCCCGCCACTGACGCTGCTCCCGCAGTCCGCTTACCGGGAACTAATCTACCATCCGGCGGCGATTCGCAGCGTAGTCGGGGCAGCCGGCTTCACGGCCGGCGGGATTCAGGCGCGCGGCGCCCCTGCCGCGGCAGTTCCCCCGACCGCAGGCGGGAAACTCACTGTCAGCGCCACGCCCGCGCCGCGCAGGCCCTCGCCCAGCGTGACCTCGGCGCCGTGCTGCTGCGCGATCTGCGCCACCAGCGACAGGCCGATGCCGCTGCCGCCCGCGGCGCTGCCCGGGGCGCGATAGAAACGGTCGAACACGCGCGCGCGTTCCTCCGGCGCGATGCCCGGCCCATCGTCCGCCACGCGCAGACAGGCTCCGCCGTCCGCCGACGGTCCGCAGGACACGGCGATCTGGCCGCCGCTCTGCGTATAGCGCACGGCATTGTCCAGCAGATTGCGCACCAGCACGCCCAGCGCGTCCAGCCGCCCCCTGACGACGCAGGCCTGCACGTCCAGCTGGATGCGCAGCTGCTTTCGGGTGGCGTCGGTTTCCCAGTCGCGCACCAGCATGGCGACCAGCGCGTCCAGTTCGACCAGCTCCGGTTCATCGGCGCTGGCGCTGAGCGCATCCATGCGGGCCTGGTCCAGCAATTGTTCCGACAGGCGCGAGGTGCGCTGGGCGACCAGGCGCAGTTTCTCGATGGCGGCCGGGGCGTCTCCCGAACCCGCGCTGCGGGCCACCAGCTCCGCGTGCGCGCTCAGCGCGGCCAGCGGGGTGCGCAGTTCGTGCGCGGCATCTTCCAGAAAGCGCCGTTCACGGTCCATGCCGCCCTTGACCCGCAGCAGCAGCTGGTTGATCGAGCGTATGAAGGGACGCAGTTCGCCCGGCATGCCGGCCATGGGCAGCGGCGCCAGGTCAAACGGACCGCGCCGCGCAATGGCCACGCCGGCACGGTCCACCTTGCGGAAGGCGCGGCCGACCACCATCCAGCTCACCACGGCCAACAGCACGAACAGAATAGACACGATGAGCAGTCCGCGCTTCAGGCTGTACAGCGACTGCGCGCGCAATTCGCTCTGCGGTCGCGCCACCTGCACCTGCACCCGCCCCTGCGCGTCGGAGATCGCGTACACGCGCCAGTCCATGCCGTCGGCGCGCACGTCGAAATAACCGTCCTGGAAGCCGCCGCTCAAGGGCTGCGCGGGCGACTCGGGCGAGCGCAGCAGCAGTCGGCGGTCGGCCAGCGACCACAGGTGGAAACGCACCTTGTCGCCGTCGACACGGCTGGATGCGGGCGGGGTGAAACGCTCGGACGGGGCCTCGTTGCCCAGCAGGCTGACCGGCAGCGACGCCAGCATCTGGCTGGCCGCGTCGTGCAGCCATTGATCGCGCGCGCCGGTCTGCGAGCGCGCGGCTTCGTACTGCTGGAAGGCGAACACCGCGATCCAGGACAGCGCCATCGTCAACAGCAGCGTCAGCGTGAGCTGCTTGCGCAGCGTCTTCATTCGCCGGCCTCGATGCGGTAGCCCAGGCCGTGGACGGTGGCGATGAGCTTGTCGCCCAGCTTGCGGCGCAACTGGTGGATGTAGACGGCCACCGTGTTGCTTTCGATGGCGCCGCTGTCGCCGTAGACGGCGGCCTCCAGCTGTTCGCGGCTGACGGTGTGGCCGACGCGCTCCATCAGCGCCAGCAGCGTGCGGTATTCATGCGCGCTGAGGCTGACCTCGACGCCCGCGCGGGTCACCGCGCGCCTGGCCGGCTCCAGCACCACGTCGCGGCAGCGCAGCGCCGAGACCACGGCGTTGCTGCTGCGCCGGACCACGGCGCGCAGCCGCGCCAGCAGTTCGTCCAGTTGGAATGGCTTGACGATGTAGTCGTCGGCGCCGGCATCCAGGCCCTGTATCCGCTCGCTCAGCCGGTCGCGGGCGGTCAGGATCAGCACCGGCGTGGCATCGTAGCGCGTACGAAGATGCTTCAGGACCGCCAGTCCGCTGCCGTCCGGCAGCCCCAGGTCCAGCAGCACGGCTTGAAAGCCGTGATCCACCAGGGCCAGCCGCGCCTGCGCGACGTCGCGCACCCATTGCACGTCGGCGCCGGACTGCGCCAGGCTGGTATGCACGGCGTCGCCCAGCATGGCGTCGTCTTCAACTAGCAGGACACGCAAGAAAACTCCAGAACCGTCAACGATGCCGCAGCATGCAGGCATCGCTTTAAAAAATTATTAAAACCCCATGCCGACAATGCGCTCCTATGACGGGGAACTGGACCCCGGCCCGCCGAAAAAACGCATGGGAAGCAACGGAATGAAGCAACACATTTTAGCAAGCGGCCCCCTGACGGCCGGCGCGCTGCCCGCCGCGAGCGGCGCGCTGGCCAGCCAGGGCCGTCCGGACTTCATCAGCGCGCCAGCGCGCCTGGCCGCAGGGGAGGCACGCCCATGAAACGCCTGCAAGGCATGGAACTGTTCGCCGAAGTGGCGAAGGCGCATAGCTTCAGCCGGGCCGCCGCGACGCTCGGCATGCCCACCTCCACGGTGTCGCGCCAGGTGGCCGAACTGGAGCGCTCGGTCGGCCTGCGGCTGCTCAGCCGCAACACGCGCCGCGTGGAGCTGACCGACGCCGGGCGGCTGTATTTCGAACGCTGCCGCCGCATCGTGGCCGAGGCCGAGATCGCCCACGAGGAACTGCGCGAACAGCTGGAAATCCCCAGCGGGCCGCTGCGCATCCAGCTGCCCGCGGCCTATGCGCTGGACGCCTTGATGCCCGCCCTGGTGGCGTTCGGCAGCCGCTACCCGGCTATCCAGCTCCAGATGAGCGTGGCCGGACCCGAGTTCGCCGAGCACCCGCCCGAGATCGGCGACGTCGCCATCCGCCTGGGCGAACTGCCCGACTCGTCGCTGGTGGCGCGCCGCCTGGGCGCGGTGCATGCCGGCCTGTATGCCTCGCCCGCCTACCTGGCCGCGCGCGGCACGCCTGTCAGCCCCGCCGACCTGGCGCGCCACGACTGCATCGGGCTGCGCGCCGGCGGCGGGCAGCCCGCGCCCTGGCCGCTGCAGCGCGGGCGTGAACAGTTGCTGGTTCCGGTGGAGCACCGCTACGGCGCCAACGACGCCTGCATGGCCAGGCAGCTTGCCGTGTTGGGCGCCGGCATCGCGGCGCTGGGCGGCGACGAAAGCGGCCGGCTGCGCTCGGGCGAGCTGGCGCGCGTGCTGCCGGCCTGGAGCCTGGGACCGATCGAGGTCCATGCCCTGACTGAAACCCGCTTGCTGCCAGCCCGGACCCGGTACCTCATCGATTTTCTGGCCGAATACCTGGACGCCCGGCAGGACAACCCGGCGCATGGCTTAGCGCCAGAACTCCGGATCCGCCGGGTGGCATAACCCCGTCACAATATTGCATCCGCAGATGATGCGACCCTCTTTTTGCGGGCGGCACGCCCTTGCCGCCCGCCCCCTGCCCCTGACGCCGCCCTCCACCGTGTAAACTCCCCCCTTTTTGACTCTGGTGGTATGTTGCAGGCTCCACAGCGCACAGGTTTAAGCGGCCCGACGCTCATTCGCTTGCTGACTCGCCTGACGGATGTCGACGTTCCGCAATCCAGGCAATCGCTCTCGGACCATCTGAGCCAGTGGCTCGGCTGGACGGACGCGATCGCGCTCTCCGCGGCGCTGAATACCAGCCCGCCGGTGATCGCCCCCGGCGCGCGCATGTTCAGCAGCGCCGAAGAGCGCGAGTGCGAACGCGTGCGGACCACGTTGGCCGACGCCATCGCCAGCGACACCGCGGCCACGGCCGCCAAGCGGCGCACGCCGGGACAAGCGCCGGCCCCCGCCAAACAACTGGCGGCGCTGGCCGAGGCCGACGCCGATTACGCGAATTTTCGCCAGCGCTATCTGTCGTTGCAGCACACGATGGAAACCGCGGTGGGCAATCTGCGCAGCCGGCTGCGCGGCATGGTCGCGGCCAAAAACGGCGAAATGACGCGCCTGGCGGTGGTCGACGCCATCATGGACCGCGCCCTGCTGCCCAAGGAACGCGCGCTGTTCGGCGCGATTCCGAAGTTGCTGCAGGGCCATTTCGAGCGCCTGCGCGACGCGGAGGCCGCGGCCTTGGCCGAGGCTGCCGCATTGGCTGAAGTTCCAGCCGAGGCCGGCGCCGAGACCGAGGCGCAAGGCGATGCCGCGGCCGAGACGGGCGCGGCGCCCGCTGCGGCGCCGGCATCGATAACGCCGGGCGCCTGGCTGGACACGTTCCGCAAAGACATGCGCAGCGTGCTGCTGGCCGAATTGGATGTTCGTTTACAACCGGTCGAAGGGCTGCTTGCCACCCTTCGCGCCAGCTAACCGGGACACTATGTCCAAATATCTGACTAATCTCGTGGTTTTCTTGGCGGGTCTGGCCGTCGTGGGCTGGATCGGCGTGGGCTATGCGGGCACCAACCCGCTGGCGCTGGCCGTGACCTTGCTGATAGGCGTCTGTTACCTGGGCGGCGCGCTGGAACTGCTGCGCTACCAGCAGGCGACCTCCTCGTTGACGCGCGCGCTCTCGGGCCTGTCCGAAGCGCCCGGCAATCTGGGATCCTGGCTGGACCAGTTGCCGCCGGGCCTGCGCAACGCCGCGCGCCTGCGCATCGAAGGTGAGCGCGCGGGCCTGCCTGGCCCGGCGCTGACGCCATACCTGGTCGGCCTGCTGGTGCTGCTGGGCATGCTGGGGACCTTCCTGGGCATGGTCGTGACCCTGCGCGGCACCGGCCTGGCGCTGGAAAGCGCCACCGACCTGGCCGCCATCCGCGCCTCGCTCGCCGCGCCGGTCAAGGGCCTGGGCTTTGCCTTCGGCACCTCGATCGCCGGCGTGGCCAGCTCCGCCATGCTGGGTCTGCTGGCAGCCCTGTGCCGCCGCGACCGCGTGCGCGCGGCGCAACTGCTGGACAGCAAGGCGGCAACCACCCTGCGCGTGTACTCGCAGGGCTATCAACGCGAAGAATCCTTCAAGCTGCTGCAACGCCAGGCTGAAGTGATGCAGCGCCAGGCGGAGGCCATGCCCACCCTGGTCGACAAGCTGCAAGCCATGATGAGCGACATGGCCCGCCAGAACCAGGCCCTGAGCGACCGCCACATGGCCAGCCAGGACGCGTTCCAGGGCAAGGCCGAGGCCGCCTATTCGCGCCTGGCCGCCGTCATGGAACAGTCCATGAAGGAAAGCGTGTCGCAAAGCGCGCGCTCGGCCGGCGCCGCCCTGCAACCCGTGGTGGAAGCGACGATGGCCAGCCTGTCGCGGGAAACCGCGTCCCTGCAGGACACCGTGACGCAAGCCGTGCAGCGCCAGCTGGAAGGCCTGACCTCGGGCTTCCAGGCCACCACCAGCAACGTCGCCGGCATCTGGAACCAGGCCCTGGCCGGCCAGCAGCGCGCCAGCGAGGCCCTGTCCCAGGATCTGCGCGCCTCGCTCGACCACTTCGCCCAGACCTTCGAACAGCGCTCGGCCGCCCTGCTGGACAGCGTGTCCTCGCGCCTGGAGGAATCGTCGGGCAGCATGTCGCAAGCCTGGACCCAGGCGCTGTCGCGCCAGGAGCAGGCCAGCGAAAAGCTGGCTGGCGACAATCTGCAGGCCCTGACCGCGGCCGCGGCCAGCTTCGAGCAGCATTCGGCCTCGCTCTTGCGCACGCTGAACCAATCGCACACCCTACTGCAGTCCGAGCTGGCCTCGCGCGACCAGCAGCGCCTGGCCGCCTGGACCGACACCCTGGGCGCCATGGGCGCCACGCTGCGCCAGGAATGGGAGCAGTCCGGCGCGCAGGCCGCCGAACGCCAGGAAGCCATCAGCGCCACGCTGGCGCAGACCGTGCGCGACATCACCGCGCAGGCGGAAGTCCAGGCGCGGCTGCTGGAAGGCGTGTCCGCCCGCATGGAGGCGGCCGCCAACGGCGTCTCGCAGCAATGGGCCAGCGCCCTGGCGCGCCAGGAACAGGCCGGCGAAAAGCTGGCTGGCGACAACCGCGAGGCCCTGGCCGCCGCGGCCGCCACCTTCGAACAGCATTCCGCGGCCCTGCTGCAGACGCTGGACCAGTCGCACACGCAACTGCAGGCCGCGCTGGCCTCGCGCGACCAGGAACGCCTGGCCGCCTGGACCGGCACGCTCACCGCCATGGCCGCCACGCTGAACCAGGAATGGCAGCAGGCCGGCGCCGACACCGTGGCCCGCCAACAGGCCGCCAGCGACACGCTGGCCCAGACCGCGCGCGACATCGCCGCGCAAACGCAGGCCCAGGCCGGCCTGCTGGAAAGCGTCTCGGCCCGCCTGGAAACGGCGGCCGGCAGCGTCACCCAGGCCTGGACCGAGGCGCAAGCCCGCCAGGAACAGGTCAACGCCAAGCTCGCTGGCGACAACCAGCAAGCGCTGGAAACCGCCGCCGCCACCTTCGAACAACATTCCGCCGCGCTGCTGCAAACGCTGGACCAGTCGCACGCCGAATTGCAAACCGCGCTGGCCTCGCGCGACCAGGAACGCCTGGCCGCCTGGACCGGCACGCTTACCGCCATGGCCGCCAAGCTCGGCCAGGAATGGGAACAGGCCGGCACCCAGGCCGCGCTGCGCCAGCTGGAAGTCAACGACACCCTGGCCCAGACCGCGCGCGACGTTTCGGCGCAAACCCAGGCCCAGGCGGGATTGCTGGAAAGCGTATCGGCCCGCCTGGAAACGGCCGCCACCGGCGTCACCCAGGCCTGGACCGAGGCGCAGGCGCGCCAGGAGCAGGCCAACGCCAAACTGGCCGGCGACACCCAGCAAGCGCTGGAAACCGCCGCCGCCACCTTCGAGCAACATTCCGCCGCCCTGCTGCAAACGCTGGACCAATCGCACGCCGAGTTGCAGGCCGCGCTGGCCTCGCGCGACCAGGAACGCCTGGCCGCCTGGACCGGCACGCTTACCGCCATGGCCGCCAAGCTCGGCCAGGAATGGGAACAGGCCGGCACCCAGGCCGCGCTGCGCCAGCTGGAAGTCAACGACACCCTGGCCCAGACCGCGCGCGACATCACGGCCCAGACCCAGGCCCAGGCCGGCCTGCTGGAAAGCGTATCGGCCCGCCTGGAAACGGCCGCCACCGGCGTCACCCAGGCCTGGACCGAGGCGCAGGCGCGCCAGGAGCAGGCCAACGCCAAGCTGGCCGGCGACAACCAGCAGGCGCTGGAAACCGCCGCCGCGGCATTCGAACAACACTCCGCCGCCCTGCTGCAAACGCTGGAGCAATCGCAGACGGACCTGCAGAACGCGCTCGCCGCCGAGGACCAAGCGCGCCTGGAAGCCTGGACCGGCAAGCTCGGCACGATCGCCGACTCGCTGCGCGCCGAATGGGAACAGACCAGTTCCTACACGGCCAACCAGCAGCAGCAGATCTGCGACACGCTGGCCATCACGGCGCAGGACATCAGCGCGCAGACCCAGGCGTCCGCCAACGACACCATCGCCGAGATCGGCCGCCTGGTGCAGGCCGCGTCCGAAGCGCCGCGCGCCGCCGCCGAAGTCATCGGCGAACTGCGCCAGAAGCTCTCCGACAGCATGGAGCGCGACAACGACATGCTGGAGGAACGCAACCGCCTGCTGGAAACCTTGGGCACCCTGCTGGACGCCGTCAACCACACCGCCGCCGAACAGCGCACGGCCGTGGACGCGCTGGTGTCCTCGTCGGCAGAGCTGCTGGACCGCGTCGGCACGCAGTTCACCGAACAGGCGCAGGCCGAAACCGGCAAGCTGGCCGAGGTGGCCGCGCAGGTCGCCAGCGGCGCGGCCGAAGTGGCCAGCCTGGGCGAGTCCTTCGGCACTGCCGTGCAGCTCTTCGGCGAGTCCAACGACAAGCTGGTGGCGCACCTGCAGCGCATCGAAGCGGCGCTGGACAAGTCCATCGCGCGCGGCGACGAGCAGCTCGCCTACTACGTGGCGCAGGCCCGTGAAGTGGTGGACCTGAGCATGGTGTCGCAGAAGCAGATCATCGAGAACCTGCAGCAGCTGGCCATCCAGCGCGCGACGGCCGGAGCGGAAGCGGCATGAGCGAGGACATCGACGGCGGCGTGGAGCCCACAGTCCCGGCCTGGGCCGTCTTCGGCGACCTGATGTCGGTGCTGCTGGGCGCCTTCGTCCTGATCCTGGTGAGCGTCGTCGCGGTGCAGCTGCAGCTGTCCACCCAGCTGGAGGAAGAGGTCAAGCAGCGCCAGGTCGAAACCCAGCGCCGCGAAACGCTGGAGCAGGCGCTGGCGGGTCCGCTGGCCGCCGGCCGCGTGACCCTGATCGACGGCCGCATCGGCATCAGCGGCAGCGTCCTGTTCGCCCTGAACTCCGACCAGTTGCAGCCCGAGGGCCGTGAAGTCCTGAAAAGCCTGATCGAACCCTTGTCGGCCTATCTGAAGTCGCACAACGAGATCCTGATGGTCAGCGGCTATACCGACGACCAGCAGGTGCGCGAAGGCAACCGGCGCTTTGCCGACAACTGGGACCTGTCCGCGCAGCGCGCCTTGACCGTGACGCGCGCGCTGATCGACGAGGGCGTGCCTTCGTCGGCCGTGTTCGCCGCCGCCTTCGGTTCGGAACAGCCGGTGGCCTCGAACGCGGATGAGGACGGCCGGTCCAAGAACCGCCGGGTCGAAATCGCGCCCATTCCCAAGCCCTCCAGCGACGCCGGGACCTCGCATGGCCAGTGACGGCACCCGCGGCGAGATCATCGACGCCCGCGCCATGCTGGACGCCTGGCGCGAGGCCGGCGCCGACCGCGTGGCTCCCGTCCGCTTCCAGTTCATGGACGCGCTGCAACGGCGCGCAGCCGCCCAAGGCGGCGAAGCCCGCAGGCTGCTGGACGGCAAGCTGGCGGCGCTGATCCAGGCCTACGAGGCCGAGCTGGACGGCGCGCCCGCGGATGCGGCCGAAAACGTCTCCGCGCCTGCTGCCGGCATCCCGGAACCCGGACCGCTGGCGGCGCTGACCGCGTACATCGCCGATCCCGGCCCCGACGCGCGCGGCGCCGCCGACCTGCGCGCTTCCTACCCCGAACTGCAAACGCTGGAATACTTCCGCGGCGTCTGGTCGCGGGTCAGCGCCGACCGCCAGGTGCGGCAGTCCCAGGAGCAGGTGCACAAGAACGCCGGCCCGCTCAACTCCAACCAGCTGGTGCACCGCGCGCTGTCGCTGATGCGCGAGGTGTCGCCCGGCTATCTGCAGCAGTTCCTGTCGTACACCGACGCGCTGATGTGGATGGAGCAGGTACACGCCGCCATCGCGCCCCCGCCCAAGGAAGCCGCGCCCCGCGCCGGCGCCAAGAAGACGGCGCGCGGCAAGGGCCGCTAGCCCACTGCCGATTTGCGCCCTGCCGCCCATCGGCGGTAAGATACGATCCATATACAAACCATATATGGATCATTCACTCCATGGGTATCGTCAAGATCTCCGAGCAGATGCATGAGAACCTCCGCGTCGCCAGCGGCGCGCTCAGCCGCTCCATCAATTCCCAGGCCGAACACTGGATGCGCATCGGCATGCTGTCCGAGCTCTACCCCGAGCTGCGCCACGCCGACATTTGCCAATTGCTGATCCGCATCGAACAGGCCGAGGGCTTCGCCATCGCCTCCTTGTCCCAAGGCTTGCCACAGCCAGCCCAGCAGGAGGCCGCGTAAATGGCGAAGAAGGTTTCCATCAAGTCCGCCGCCGACATCGAAATGGCCCGCAAGGCCGGCGCCATGGCGGCGGAAGTGCTGCACATGATTGCCGAACACGTCCGCCCCGGCGTCACCACCGATGAGCTGGACCGCATCTGCCACGACTACATCGTCAACGTGCAGAAGGCGATACCCGCCAACGTCGGCTACCACGGCTTTCCCAAGACCATCTGCGCCTCGGCCAACCACGTGATCTGCCACGGCATCCCGTCCGCCAAGGTGCTGAAGAACGGCGACATCCTCAACATCGACGTCGCCGTGATCAAGGACGGCTGGTTCGGCGACACCAGCCGCATGTACTACGTGGGCCAGCCCAGCCCGCTGGCGCGGCGCCTGGTCAACACCACCTATGAAGCCATGCGCGCCGGCATCATGGCCGTCAAGCCCGGTGCGACGCTGGGCGACATCGGCCACGCCATCCAGACCGTGGCGCACCGCGAGCACTTCAGCATCGTGCGCGAGTACTGCGGCCACGGCATCGGCCAGATCTACCACGACGATCCGCAGGTGCTGCACTACGGCCGCCCCGGCGAAGGCATGGTGCTGCAGCCTGGCATGATGTTCACCATCGAACCCATGATCAACGCCGGCAAGCCCCAGACCAAGCAGCTGCCCGACGGCTGGACCGTGGTCACCAAGGACCGCTCGCTGTCGGCGCAATGGGAGCACATGGTGGTCGTGACCGAGACCGGCTACGAAGTGCTGACGCCCTGGCCGGACGGCTTCGGCGACTATCCGCCCATCCCTTGATGCGGTGAGCTGAGGCGCCGCCTTGCCCATGGCAAGGAACGGAGTGCCGGCGGACAAGGGCACGATCATGATCGTGCCCTTGTCGTTTCCGCCGTCCGCCCCCCATGTCCGCCCTGCCCTCAGCGTTCCGCCGCCTGGCCGCCTCCAACCTGGCCGCCCAATTCTCCGAACAGATGGCGCTGGCGGCCGCCCCGCTGGTCGCGGTGCTGGCGCTGGGCGCCAGCGCGGCCGAAACCGGCTATCTGCAAACCGCCCAGACCCTGCCCTTCCTGCTGCTGTCCCTGCCCGCCGGCGTGCTGGCCGACCGGATGTCCCGGCGCGCGCTGATGACCGCGGCGGAGTGCGTGCGCGCCGCCAGCCTGCTGGGCCTGCTGGCGCTGCTGGCCACGGGCGGGCTTGACCTGGGCTGGCTGGCCGCGCTGGGATTCCTGGGCGCGGTCGGCACGGTCGCGTATAACGTCGCCGCGCCGGCGCTGGTGCCGCGGCTGGTCGCGCCCGCCGAACTGGCCAGCGCCAACCGCTGGCTGGAACTGGCCCGCAGCACCGCCTTTTCCGCAGGGCCAGCCGCCGGCGGCGCGCTGGTCGGCTGGATGGGCGCGCCCTCGGCCTATGTGCTGGCCACCGTGCTGTCGCTGCTGGCGGCCCTGCTGCTGGCCGGCCTGCCCCACGACACGCCCGGCCTCGCGCCGCGCCGCCGCCTGCTGGAGGAACTGCGCGAAGGCGCGGCGTTCGTCCTCACGCATCCGCTGCTGCGCCCGGTGCTGGTGACCGCCGTGTTCTTCAATACCGCGTGGTTCGTGCTGCAGGCCATCTATGTGGCCTACGCCATCGAACGGCTGGGCCTGTCGGCCGCGGCCGTCGGCCTGACGCTGGGCGTGTACGGCGGCGGCATGGTGGCCGGCGCCTTGCTGGCCCCCTGGCTGGCGCAGCGGCTGAGCTTCGGCGGCATGATCGCCGTGGGCCCGCTGGCCGCGCTGATCGCAAGCGCCATCCTGCTTTCCACGCTGGCGTTTCCGTCCGGCGCATGGGCCGCGGCGGGCTTCTTCCTGTTCGGCGCGGGCCCCATACTCTGGACCATCACCACCACCACGCTGCGCCAGGCGATCACGCCCAACGCCCTGCTGGGCCGCGTGTCCGCCGTGATCCTGACCGCCACCTTCGGCGCCCGGCCGGTCGGCGCGCTGATCGGCGCCGCGCTTGCCGCGCGCGTCGGCGTCGAAGCCTGCCTGTGGGTATCGACCGCCGGCTTCGCAGTGCAGTTCGTGGTGCTGTACACCTCGCCCGTGCTGCGCCTGCGCACCCAGCCCGAGGCCGGCGCCTATTGAGCGCTGTTGCGCACGCAAAACCGGCAATCTGTATCTGTGCGCGCCCGCCGGCGCCCGCTAGACTGCCGCCGTCAATCAACACGGCGGCGGCAAGATGCTGAAAATCCTGGGTAAAGCCTCATCCATCAACGTGCGCAAGGTGCTCTGGACCTGCGTCGAACTGGACCTGCCTTTCGAGCGCGAAGACTGGGGCTCCGGGTTCCAGCCCACCGGCGATCCCGCCTTCCTGGCGCTCAACCCGAACGCGATGGTGCCCGTCATCCAGGACGGCGACTTCGTGCTGTGGGAGTCCAACAGCATCATCCGCTACCTGGCCGCACAATACGGCGGCCAGCGCCTGTATCCCGTCGAACCCAGACTGCGAGCCCGCGTCGACCAATGGATGGACTGGCAGGCCACCGACCTGAACCGCGCCTGGAGCTACGCCTTCATGGCCCTGGTGCGCGAATCCCCCGCCCACCGCGACCGCGCCGCGATCGAGGCGTCCTGCCGCGAATGGGCGCGCTACATGGCGATACTGGACCAGCGCCTGGAACAGGCCGGCGGCTACGTCGCCGGCCCCGCGCTCTCGCTGGCCGACATACCGGTCGGCCTGTCGGTGAACCGCTGGTTCAGCACCCCATTTGAAAAACCACGGTTGCCGGCCGTCGCCGCCTACTACGACCGGCTCGCCGAACGGGCCGGCTACCAGCTGTACGGCCGCAACGGCACGGCCTGACCGCCCAAGCGGCTACTTCACCACGCCGCAAACCAGCCGGCCGCCCCCGCCGCCCAGCGGCGCCGGGGTATCGCTGTAGTTGTCGCCGCCCACGTGCACCATTACCGCACGGCCCTTCACATCGGCCAGCTTCAGATGCGGCGCCACCACCGCCTTCGTCGCCGTGCCGTCGGCAGCGACCACGATGAACGGCAGATCGCCCTGATGCCCGTCGGTCGCCATCGGCCCCTTGTGCGCCTTGGTGCCCTTGGGATCGAAATGCCCGCCCGCAGCGCCGCCAGCCGCCATCTGGTTGTTCACCATGCCAGGCTCGCAAGAACCCTTCTCATGCACATGAAAACCGTGTTCGCCCGGCGGCAAACCCTTCAAATGCGGCGTAAGCTGCAGCCCGCCCTTGGTGTCCTTGAGCGTGATCGTGCCAGCGCTCTTGCCCACGCCGTCCACGCTCAGGAACGACATCGACACGTCTTCCGCCAGCGCCGCGCCAGACGCGCCTGCGAACGCAAGCGCCGCGACCAGCATCGAGATTTTCTTCATGGGGTGCCTCCAGGATACGCGCCCGCAGGCCGCGGACGCCCGTTGCTACATGGCCGGCCCGTTGCCGTCCATTCCGAAAAAAACAATAGCACCGGCTTCCGCGCACCTGCCAGCAATCTTCGTTCCTGATACAAACAAGGGCGATACGGCCAGAGAAAATCTGACTGCTCTGCCTGCCCGCCAAAAATCCCGCGCCCGCCCCGTCCGCGCGTACCCAGCGCCCCCCACCACGTACGCAACCGCGTAAGCCGCCAATGGCCGCCCGCGCGGCCATTGGCGGCGGGCCCCGCAAACCTCGCAACCAAACACCGCTGCAGCAGCGCCTCATACCAAGACATGGATAGCCCGTCGGCGCGGGCGCCTGGGTGGCGAGCAACCTCGATGCGCCCGAGGGAATCGGAAGGAGCCGCCGCAGGCGGTGACGACGATGACGACGGGGCAGTCCGGAGCGAACGCTCCGGACCGCAATCGTGGGCGCTCGCCACCCATGCGCCCGCGACGACGGGCGGCCCACGAAGCACAGGAAACAGCAGTCAAATCCCGGCCTACAAAGCCCCGGGAGGACTAGCAAAGCCTCGAATGAAACAGTCAAAAAGCACCCGCATCACCCTCGAACCAGCAACACCACAGCATGCAGCACCACCCCTATCAACCCGCCCACCAAGGTGCCATTGAACCGGATGTACTGCAGATCCTTCCCCACGCTAAGTTCAAGCTCATCCACCAGATGCCGCTCATCCCAATTCTTCACCGTGCGCGAAATATGCTCCGTGACCCCGCTACGCAAGCGCCCCGTCAGCCTCCGCGCCCCGCCCAGCACGTGATTGTTGATCGCCTCCCGCAACCCCGGATCCTCCCCCAGCTTGCGCCCCAAGGCCAGCAAGGCGCTCTCCAGATGCCGCGCCAGCGCCGAATCCTCCGATGACAGATCGCGCCGCAACGCCGCATGGATATCGTCCCACAGCCCCTGCACATACTCCTGCACCTTCGGATGATCGATCGCCCGCTGCTTCAAGGCCTCCACCTGCGCCGACAACGCCGGATCATCCCTCAGCCGTCGGATGTAATCCTGCACCCAGGCCTCATAATCCCGCCGCACCGGATGCCCAGGCTCGGACAGCACGTCCCGCAGTTCCTCCACCAGCGCTCGCGCCAGCCGGTCCGCCAGATTGTCGGCAATCCCGTCCACCGACTTGACCACGTCCACCGCCGCAATGATGCGCGGCCATTCCTTCTTCGCGAACTTCACCAGCAGGCTCGAGGCCCGCGCCTTCACGTCCTCGTCGCCCAGATAGCCGCCCAGCCGCTCCAGCGCCGCGTCCAGCAGCTCCTGGTGCCGCCCGTCGCGCGTCAGCAGCCCCAGCACCTCGCCCGCCGTGTCCGCCGCGTCCCAGCGCCGCAGATTCTTCACCACGAACTCCTGGATCACCCCGCGCACCGCCCGCTCGTCCAGCAGGTCCAGCGTCTGCAAGGCCACATTGCGCGCCCCCTCGCTCAAGGCCCGCGCCTGCCGCGGACGCCCCAGCCAGCGCGCAAGCCGCGCCGCGGGATCGAACACCCGCAGCTTCTCCATCAGCGTGTCCGGGTCCAGGAAATGGTCGCGCACGAACACCGCCAGGTTGTCGCCGATGCGGTCCTTGTTGCTGGGAATGATGGCCGTGTGCGGGATCGGCAATCCCATCGGCCGGCGGAACAGCGCCACCACCGCGAACCAATCGGCCAGCGCGCCCACCGTGGCCGCTTCGCAGAACGCCCGCACCCAGGCCCAGGCGCCCTGCCCGCCCATGACGTGGCTGGTGATGAAGCCGCAGACCATCGCCACCAGCAGCGCCAGCGCGGCGATCTTCATGCGCCGCAACTGCGTGCGGCGCGCTTCGGAAGCCAGCGCGGAATGCGTGGCGGCGGAACGGGGCATCTCTGTCATGGGGTCTCCGGAAACGACAGACCCAGCATAACAATTGCGGCCCGCAGGCGTGTCAGCCCAGCGGCGGCAGCATGTTGAACAGCAGCACCATGACCAGCCCCACCACCGACACGATGGACTGCACCACCGAGATGGTCTTGGTCGCTTCGCCCATGGTCATGCCGAAGGACTCCTTCACCATCCAGAAGCCCGCGTGATTGGCGTAGTTGAAGAACAGCGAACCGCAGCCGATGGCCAGCGCCAAGAGCGGCAGGTTCAGGCTGGGATCGGCGCCCGCCAGCGGCGCCAGCAGGCCCGCCGCGCCCACGATGCCGACCGTGGCCGACCCCGTGGACACCGACAGCAGCATGGCGATCAGCCAGCCCAGCGCCAGCGGCGGCAGCGAAAACTGATGCGTCAGCTGCACGATGGCATCGCCCACCTTGGCGCTGGTCAACACCTGCTGGAACGCGCCGCCGCCCGCGATGATCAACATGATGCCGGCGATGGGCTTGAGGCTCTTGCCCATGGCATCGCGCAGTTTTTCCGCGTCGCCGCCGCGCATCAGCACCAGGGTGAATGCGGCGAACAGCACGCCCAGCAGCATCGCGACCATCGGGTCGCCCAGGAACGCCGCCACGTGCATGGCGCGGGAATCCTTGGGCAGCAGCATCTCCGCGCCCGCGTGCACCAGCATCAGCAAGGCGGGCAGCAAGGCCGCCAGCACCCCCAGGCCCACGCTCGGCGCATTGGGGCCGGCGGCATCCTGGCGGGTCGTGGTGAACTGTTCCAGCAGCGCCTCGTCCGGACGCGTCGTCATGCGCCGCGAAATGAAAGCGCCATACAAGGGACCGCCGAAGACCATGGCCGGCAGCGCCGCGATGAAGCCGTAAATCATCGTCGGCCCCACCGTGGTCTTGAGCGTGGCGATCGCCGTCAGCGGCCCCGGATGCGGCGGCACCATGCCGTGCATCGCCGCCAGCGCCGATATCACCGGCACGCCCACGTACACGTAGGCCGAGCCCTTGAAGCGCTCCTGGCTTTCCAGCTTGCGCGCCACGCTGAAGATCAGCGGCAGCATCACCACCAGGCCGACTTCGAAGAACATCGGTATGCCGATGACGAAAGCCACCAGGGTCATCGCCCAGGGAATCATGCGAGGCGAGGTATGGTTCAGGATGGCATTGGCCAGGCGTTCGGTCGTGCCCGAATCCGCCAGGATCTTGCCCAGCATCGCGCCCAGCGCGATCACCACGCCCACCGCTCCCAGCGTCTTGCCCGCGCCATTGCTCAGGTTCTTGACGATGGCCACCGGCTCCATGCCGGTGGCGAAACCCACGCCGATGGAAACGATCAATAGCGCCAGCAACGGATGCATGCGGATGCGCGAAACGATCAGCGCAACCAGCACCAGCACGCTTGCCAGCGCGGTAAGAAGCAATTGGACGTCGGAGGAAGACATGGACGGGCCTGGGAAAAAATGGGCGCGGCCCCGCGGCCGTTTGCCGTAAAGAACAGGAATTTTATGCCTGCCAAGCTGAACGCCCAGTCAGGAACGCCGCGCCTCCCGGCCCTGTACAGCCCTCCACGGACCGGCGCCGCTAGCCCGCCGCCTCCAGCAATCCCGGCTTGCCTTCGTGCGCGGCCTGGGCGCGTTCCAGGATGAATTCGATGATCATCGAGATCGCCCGCGGGTGGTGGCGGTTGGGCATGTACAGCATATACATGCCGCGCCCGAAGATGCTCAGCCGCCACTGAGGCAGCGCGGCCACCAGGTCGCCGCGCGCGATGTCGTCGTGCACCACGTAATCCGGCACCACGCCCACGCCCAGCCCCGCCAGGGTCGCATCGCGCAGGAAGGCGTAGTTGCGCGAAATCACGGTCGGCTCCAGCACCACGTGCTGCCGCGGCTGGCCGCCGTAGTAGGCGGAAAGCCGCAAGGGGCGGCCGATGACCGCGGCGCTGATGGTGGGCGTGCGCGCCAGCTCTTCCGGATGCTGCGGCAGGCCCCGGGCGGCGACATAGTCCCGCGAGGCGCAGGCCACGTAGCGGACCTGGCCCAGCTCGCGCGCCACCAGGTTCTGCGGCGGCTCGGACATGATGCGCACCGCGATGTCGACCTCGTCGCGCAGCAGGTCATCGACACTGTTCTCGAACAGCACGTCCAGCACGATGTCCGGATAGGTCCGCTTGAACTCCAGCAGCCAGGGCGTCATCACGAACTGCCCGTAGCCGCTGGGCACGCTCAGCCTGACCTTGCCCTGCGGCGTCTTGCCCAGGGTCTCGACGGATTCACGCGCCGCCGCGAGTTCGTCCTGGATGCTGCGGCCGTGGCGATACAGCTTCAGTCCGATTTCTGTCGGTTCCACATGCCTGGTGGTGCGGCGCACCAACTGCATGCCAACCGAGCGTTCCAGCTGATTCAGGTGGTAGCTGACATTGGCGCGCGTCATCTTCAAACGGCGCGCGGCCTCGCTGAGATTGCCCGCGTCCAGGATTTCCACCAGCAAGGTCAGGGATTTGGTGTCCATTCGGGCCTCCACGCCACCGCAATTCACCCCGGGATTGTCAAGTTTTTTTGACCTCAATGTCAATTATCGATGCCATTGTCAAGACTTCTTTACTGCGAAAGAATGAGCCCATAAAAGACGGGCCGTTCCTGGTCCGCCCGGCCGGGCCCTGGCGGCCGCCCCAAGCGGCGTCGCAGCGGCAGGCCTCATCGGAGACACTGTCCATGACAGACAGCGCAAGCACCGGCGCGGCCAGCGCGCGCCGCTACGACGACATCCTCGTCGTCACCATCGACCATCCCCCCGTCAATGCCCTGAGCGCCGCCGTGCGCCGCAATCTGGCCGCTGCCGTGCGCGACGCCCAGGCCGATCTGCAAGTACGCGCCATCCTGCTGATGGGCGCGGGCAAGAACTTCATCGCCGGCGCCGACATCCGCGAATTCGGCAAGCCGCCGCAGCCGCCCATCCTGCCCGACGTCTGCAACCTGATCGAAGCCAGCGCCAAGCCGGTCGTGGCCGTGCTGCACGGCGCGGCGCTGGGCGGCGGGCTGGAAGTGGCGCTGGCCGCGCATTACCGCGTCGCGCTGGGCGGGGCCAAGCTGGGCCTGCCCGAAGTGAACCTGGGCCTGCTGCCCGGCGCCGGCGGCACCCAGCGCGCGCCGCGCCTCATGGGCGCGCAGGCCGCGCTGGACTTGATGCTGACCGGCAAGCACCTCTCTGCCGGCGCCGCCCTGGAAGCCGGATTGGTGGACGCGCTGTCCAGCGAAACCGATCCCCTGGACGCGGGCCTGGCCTATACCCGGCAATTGCTGGCGATCGGCGCCGGTCCGCGCCGCACCCGCGACGCCGGCGCGCTCGCCGACCGGGCCGCCGCGTTGGCCCAGGTCGAGGCAGCGGCCGAACGCGTGGCCCGGACCACCCGCGGACTGTACTCGCCCGGCAAGATCGTCGAGGCCGTGCGCGCCGCCATCGAGCAGCCTTTCGAGGACGGCCTGCGCACCGAACGCGCGCTGTTCCTGCAATGCCTGGACAGCCCGCAGCGGGCGGGCCTGGTGCATGCCTTCTTCGCCGAACGCGATACGGCCAAGATGCCGGGACAGCAGCCCGCCCGGGCGCGGCGGCTGGAGCGCATCGGCATCGTCGGCGGCGGCACCATGGGCGCTGGCATCGCCGTTTCGGCGCTGGACGCCGGCTTTCCCGTGACCATGGTCGAACAGGACGAGGCCGCGCTGGAACGGGGCCGCGCCCGCGTGGCGCAGGTCTACGAGCTGCTGGTCCAGAAAGGCCGGATCAGCGCCGACGAGCGCGACGCCCGCATGGCGCGCTACACCGGTTCGACCCGCTACGAGGCGCTGGACGACGCCGATCTCATCATCGAAGCCGTGTTCGAGGACATGACGGTCAAGCAGGCCGTGTTCGCGCAGCTGGACCGCGTGGCCAAGCCCGGCGCGGTGCTGGCCACCAATACCTCGTACCTGGACGTCAACCTCATCGCCGCCGCCACGCGCGGCCCCGCCGACGTGCTGGGCCTGCACTTCTTTTCGCCGGCCAACATCATGAAGCTGCTGGAAGTCGTGGTGGGCGAGCACACCGCGCCCGACACCGTGGCCACCGGCTTCGAACTGGCCCGGCGCCTGCGCAAGATCCCGGTGCGCGCGGGCGTGTGCGACGGCTTCATCGGCAACCGCATCCTGGCCGTGCACCGCCAGGCGGCCGACATGATGATGGAGGACGGCGCCTCGCCCTACCAGATCGACGCCGCCGTGCGCGCCTTCGGCTACCCCATGGGCCCCTATCAGATGGCGGACCTGGCCGGCGGCGACATCGGCTGGGCCACGCGCAAGCGCCGCGCGCCCACGCGCGATCCGGCGCTGCGCTACGTGCAGATCCCCGACCGGCTGTGCGAACGCGGCTGGTTCGGCCAGAAGACGGGCCGCGGCTTCTACCTCTACCCCGATGGCGCGCGCCAAGGCGAACAAGACCCCGAAGTCCTCGCCATCATCGACGCCGAACGTACGCGCGCCGGCGTCGCGCCGCGCGCCTACACCCAAGAGGACATCCAGCGCCGCTACCTGGCCGCGATGATCAACGAAGCGGCCAACGTGCTGCACCAGGGCATCGCCCAGCGCCCGTCCGACATCGACGTGGTGTTCCTGTCCGGCTACGGCTTTCCGCGCCATCGCGGCGGCCCCATGCACTACGCCGACAGCGTGGGACTGGAGCGCGTGCTGGCGGATATCCGCGGCTACGCGCAGGAAGACCCCGCCTTCTGGAAGCCCTCGCCCCTGCTGGTGCAGTTGGCTGAATCCGGCCGCAATTTCGCCAGCCTGAACCAGACCGCCTGACCCGCACTCCACACAGGAACACGCCATGCGCGAAGCCGTCATCGTCTCCACCGCCCGCACCCCCATCACCAAGGCGGGGCGCGGCGAATTCAACCTTATCGCCGGCCCCACGCTGGCCGCGCACGCGGTGCGCGCCGCCGTCGACCGGGCCGGCATAGACCCCGCCCTGATCGAAGATGCCTTCATCGGCTGCGGCTATCCGGAAGGCGCCACCGGCCGCAATATCGGCCGCCAGGCCGTGGTCCGCGCCGGCCTGCCGGTCAGCGTGGGCGGCGCCACCGTCAACCGCTATTGCGCCTCCGGCCTGCAGGCCATCGCCTCGGCCGCCAGCCGCATCGTCATGGACGGCGCGCCCGCCATGATCGCGGGCGGCGTGGAACTGGTCTCGCAGATCCGCACCCGCGACGACGGCGTGAGCGGCATGGATCCGTGGATCGTCGCCAACAAGCCCGAGCTCTACCTGCCCATGATCGAAACCGCCGACATCGTGGCGGCCCGCTACGGCATCAGCCGCGAAGCCCAGGACCATTTCGCCGCGCAAAGCCAGGCGCGCACCGAAGCCGCCCAGGCCGCGGGACGGTATCTGGAAGAGATCATCCCCGTCACCACGACCATGTCCGTCACCGATCGCGCCACCGGCGCCGTCAGCGAACGCGAAGTCACCGTGGACCGCGACACCTGCAACCGCCCCGGCACCACCTACGAAGCCCTGGCCTCGCTGGCGCCGGTGCGCGGCGCGGGCCAGTTCGTCACGGCGGGCAATGCCTCGCAGTTGTCCGACGGCGCCGCCGCCTGCGTGCTGATGGAAGCCTCCGAGGCCCAGCGCGCCGGCATCCAGCCGCTGGGCGCGTTCCGCGGACTGGCGATCGCCGGCTGCGAACCCGACGAGATGGGCATAGGCCCGGTCTACGCCGTGCCCAAGCTGCTGGCGCGCCACGGCCTCAAGGTGCAGGACATCGACCTCTGGGAACTGAACGAGGCCTTTGCCTCGCAAGCCCTGTATTGCCAGCAGAAGCTGGGCATCCCGATGGATCGCCTGAACGTGGACGGCGGCGCCATCGCCCTGGGCCACCCCTTCGGCGTCACCGGCGCCCGCCTGGCTGGCCACGTGCTGATCGAAGGCCGCCGCCGCGGCGCCCGCTATGCCGTCGTCACCATGTGCGTGGGCGGCGGCATGGGCGCGGCCGGCCTGTTTGAAATCTACTGAGGATCCCCCATGGACCTGGAATTCACCCCCGAAGAAAACGCCTTCCGCGACGAAGTGCGGGCCTTTCTCGCCAGCAAGCTGCCCGAGCGCCTGTCCGCCAAGGTCGCGCAGGGAAAGCTGCTGACGCGCGCCGACATGGTCGAGTGGCACGCCATCCTCAACCGCCAGGGCTGGCTCGCCAGCCACTGGCCAATGGAATACGGCGGTACCGGCTGGAGCGCCGTGCAGAAGTACATCTTCGAAAACGAATGCGCGCTGGCCGGCGCGCCGCGCATCGTACCCTTCGGCCTGAGCATGCTGGGCCCGGTGCTGATCAAGTACGGCAGCGAGGCACAGCGGCGCCACTGGCTGCCGCGCATCCTGGACGGTTCCGACTGGTGGTGCCAGGGCTACTCCGAACCCGGCGCGGGCTCGGACCTGGCCTCCGTCAAGACCACCGCCGTGCGTGACGGCGACAGCTACGTCGTCAACGGCCAGAAAACCTGGACCACGCTGGGCCAGTACGCCAACATGATCTTCTGCCTGGTGCGCACCTCGCAGGAAGGCCGACGCCAGGAAGGCATCAGCTTCCTGCTGATCGACATGACGAGCCCCGGCGTGGAAGTCCGCCCCATCATCACGCTGGACGGCGAACACGAAGTCAACGAAGTGTTCTTCTCCGACGTGCGGGTGCCTGCGGCCAACCTGGTGGGCGAGGAAAACCGCGGCTGGACCTGCGCCAAATACCTGCTGACCTACGAACGCACCAACATCGCCGGCGTCGGGCAATCCACGGCTGCGCTGGAACGCCTGAAGACGGTAGCCGCAAGACTACGCAAGAACGGACGTCCGCTATCTGAAGACCCGGACTTCGCTGCCCGGCTGGCGCGCGTCGAGATCGAGCTGGCCAATATGCGCACCACCAACCTGCGCGTAGTCGCGGCGGTTGCCGGCGGCGGCGCGCCCGGCGCCGAAAGCTCGATGCTGAAGATCCGCGGCACCCAGATCCGCCAGGAAATCAGCGCGCTGAACCGCCGCGCCATGGGACCTTACGCCCGTCCCTTCGTGCCCGAGGCGCTGCACGACGGCTACGACGCGCCGCCCATCGGGCCCGAGGGCGCCGAGAGCGCGGCCGCGCAGTACTTCAACAACCGCAAGCTGTCGATCTTCGGCGGCTCCAATGAAATCCAGAAGAACATCATCTCCAAGATGATCCTCGGACTGTAAGGGCCGGCCATGAATTTTGAACACACCGAAGACCGGCGCATGCTCTCCGACATGCTGCGCCGCTTTGTCGCCGAACAGAGCGACTTCGCCACGCGCGACCGCAACGCCCGCTCGGAACGGGGCTACAGCCTGGAACTGTGGCAGCGCTACGCCGAACTGGGCGCCATCGGCGCGCTGTTTGCCGAAGCAGATGGCGGGCTGGGCGGAAGCGGCTTCGACATTTCCGTCGTGTTCGAGGCGCTGGGCCGCGGCCTGGCCGTCGAACCGCTGCTGGACGCGCTCATGGTCGGCAGCGCCATCGCCGCCGCCGGCACGCCAGCCCAGCGCGAAGCCCTCGAAGGCCTGATCGCGGGCGCCATCACCGCCGCGCTGGCCCACGCCGAGCCCGGCTCCGACTATGAGCTGGCGCACGTCGAAACCCGCGCCGAACGCAGCGCGGACGGCTGGGTGCTCAACGGCGCCAAGGCCGTGGTCGCGGCGGGCGAACACGCCGACCTGTTCCTGATCCCGGCCCGCAGCGCGGGCGGTCCGGACGACGAAGCCGGCATCAGCCTGTTCCTGGTCAGCGCCGGCACGCCCGGCCTGAAGGTGCGCGGCTATGGCCTGATCGACGGCGGCCGCGCGGCCGAACTGGTGCTCGACGGCGTACAGCTTGCGCCAGATGCCCTGCTGGGCGAGGCCGGCGCAGGCTACCCGCTGCTGGAGCGCGCCGCCGGCCGCGGCACCCTGGCGCTGTGCGCCGAAGCCGTGGGCGCCATGGACTGCGCCCGCGACGCCACCCTGGAATACCTGCGCACGCGCCGCCAGTTCGGCGCGCCCATCGGCAGCTTCCAGGCGCTGCAACACCGCATGGCCGATGTGCTGCTGGAAATCGAACAGGCGCGCTCCGCCGTGATCAACGCCGCGGCCGCGCTGGACCACCCGGACCGCGCCACCCGCGAACGCGCGCTGTCCGCCGCCAAATTCACCATCGGCCGCATCGGCACGCTGGTGGCCGAGGAAAGCATCCAGCTGCACGGCGGCATCGGCATGACCTGGGAGCTGCCGCTGGCGCACTACGCCAAGCGCCTGGTCATGATCGACCACCAGTTGGGCGACGAAGACCATCACCTGCGGCGCTACATCGCGCTGGGGCAGGCCTGAGCGGAGGACCACGCCATGACCCAGGTCCATGCCGCCCCGCCCCTCTCGCCGCCTTTCGCCGCCCCGTTCCCCGTGCGCAGCGCCGCGGACGTACAGCGGCTGCAGGCCCGCCCGCTGACCGAGACGCTCACGGTGCGCAGCACCTACGAGATCTTCCGCAACTCGGCCGCAGCCTTCGGCGACAAGACCGCGCTGACCTTTCTGCGCAGCGCCGACCCCGGCGACGCGCCGGTGCGCTGGAGCTACCGCGAACTGTTGGCCGGCATCCACCAGACCGCCAACCTGCTGCATGAACTGGGCGTGGGCCCGGGCGACGCCGTCGGCATCCTGCTGCCCGGCTGCCTGGAGTACCACCTGGCGCTCTGGGGCGGCGAGGCCGCCGGCATCGTCCAGCCTTTGAACCCCTTGCTGGCCGAGGACAAGCTCGCCTCCCTGATGACCACGGCGCGCGCCAAGGTGCTGATCGCCTATGGCTCCGACGTGGAATGCGGCTCCTGGTCCAAGGCGCTGCGCCTGCGCGAACGCGTGCCCACGTTGCACACGCTGCTGCGCGTGGCGCCCTTGGACGAGCCGCCCTCGGCGCGCCCGGCGCTGCCCGAGCATGCGCTGGATTTCAACGCTGCGCGCACCGCGCAGCCGGCCGACCGCCTGGTCAGCAACCGCGACATCCATGCCGGCGACGTGGCCGCCTATTTCCATACCGGCGGCACCACCGGCGCGCCCAAGCTCGCCATCCACACGCACGCCAACCAGGTCTTCAGCGCCTGGGCCGCGGTGCAGTTGCAGAACGCCGGACCGGACGACGTGGTCATCAACGGCTACCCGCTGTTCCATGTGGCGGGCGTGCTGCCGGCATCCCTGGCCGCCTTGTCGGCGGGGGTCGAGACCGTCATCCCCACCACCCTGCTGCTGCGCAACCGTGACGTGCTGCGCAACTACTGGCGCCTGGTCGAACACCACCGCGCCACCTCGCTGCAAGGCGTGCCGACCATACTCGCGGCGCTGGCCGAGGTGCCGCTGGCCGGCGCCGACATCTCGTCGCTGCGCTATTGCCGCACCGGCGCCGCGCCCTTGCCCGCCGAGCTGGCCGCGCGCTTCAAGCGCCTGTTCGGGCTGCACGTCAACGAAAGCCTGGGCATGACGGAGATGGCGGGCATCTCCACCATTTCGCCGCCAGGCTGCGAGTTTCCGGTGGGTTGCGTCGGCTTTCCGCTGCCCTACGTGCAGGTACGCATCGTCGGGCTGGACGTGCCGGCTGGCGCGCCCGCGCGCGACCTGCCCACCGGCACGCCCGGCATGGTGCTGTTCAAGGCGCCCAACGTGATCCCGGGCTTTCTGGACGCCGAAGACACGGCGCGTGCTTTCACCGACGACGGCTGGCTGATCAGCGGCGACGTCGGCTATCTGGACGAAGCCGGCCGCCTGCATCTGCAGGGCCGCGCCAAGGACCTGATCATCCGCAGCGGCCACAACATCGATCCCAAGACCATCGAGGATGCGCTCGCCTCGCACCCGTCGGTGCAGCTCTGCGCCGCGGTCGGCGCCCCCGACGCCTATGCCGGCGAGCTCCCCATCGCCTTCGTCACGCTGGCCGAGGGCGCGCGAGTCGAGGAAGCCGAACTGCTGGCCTACGCCGCCGAACACGTGGACGAAAGCCCGGCGCGGCCCAAGCGCGTCATCGTGCTGGACAACATGCCCATGACCAACGTGGGCAAGATCTACAAGCCCGATCTGCGCCGCCTGGCCACCGCCGTGTCGGCGCAGGCCGTGGTGGCGCGCACCCTGCAGGACGCTGGCCTGATCGACGACGGCGCGCTGTTCCGGGTCGAGCCCGACGCGCAGCCCGATATCGCAGTCCTGGCCGACGCCCGCGCGCCCGCGGCGCTGAAAGCCAGCCTGGGCGACGCGCTGGCCCGCCTGCCGGTCAAAGTCGTCCTGCGCGACTGAGCAGTCCCCCTCCCACACACAACAACACCCCAGGAGACAAACCCATGACCCACCAGCCCCTGCGGCGCGCCTGCCTCGGCGCCGCACTGCTCTCGATCGCCGGCGCCGCCCTGCCATTCGCCGCCGCGGCGCAAGGCGCCTATCCGTCCAAGCCCATCACGCTGATCGTGCCCTTCCCGGCCGGCGGCTCCACCGATCGCCACATGCGCATCGTGGCGCAGGACGCCTCCAAGTACCTGGGCCAGCCCGTCATCGTCGAAAACCGGCCCGGCGCCGGCGGCACCCTGGGTCCGGCCACCATGGCCAAGACCGCCAAGCCCGACGGCTACACCATTACCCTGTACACCCTGGCCATGCTGCGCATGCCGTACATGCAGAAGAGCAGCTGGGACCCCATCAACGATTTCACCTTCATCCTGGGTCTGTCCGGCTACACCTTCGGCTTCACCGTCCGCTCCGACTCGCCGTACAAGACCTTCAACGAATACATCGAGGCGGCGCGCAAGGCGCCCGGCACCATCGACTACGGCTCCACCGGCATCGGCTCATCGCCGCACCTGCTGATCGAGGAAGTCGCCATCAATGCCAAGGTGAAGCTGAACCACGTGCCGTTCAAGGGCAACGCCGACATGCAGCAGGCGCTGCTGGGCGGCCACGTCATGGCGCAGAGCGACGCCACCGGCTGGGACCAGTTCGTGGATTCCGGCAAGATGCGCCTGCTGGTCACCTTCGGCGAAAAGCGCACCACGCGCTGGCCCGACGTGCCTACCGCCCAGGAGTTGGGCTACAAGGTCGTGTCCACCTCGCCCTACGGCCTGGCGGGCCCCAAGGGCATGGACCCGGCAGTCGTGAAGACCCTGCACGACGCCTTCAAGAAGGCGCTGTTCGATCCGGCCAGCCTGGACGTCATGAAGCAGCTGAACCAGGAACCCGCCTACCGCAACAGCCAGGACTACAAGGAATGGGCGCAGGCCACCTACGTCAAGGAAAAAGGCCTGATCGAATACCTGGGCTTGATGGCGAAGTAGTAATAAGGGCGGCAGCGCCTTCAGCGCAGCGCCGCAACCTCGACTGATCTGGCGCCGCTGGCTTCCACCAGCTCGGGGTCGTGGCTGGCAAACAGCACCACCCGATCCTGCGCCCAGATCTTGAACTGTTCGGCCAGCACGCCGCGCGCCTGCGCATCCAGGCCGTTGCTGGCCCCATCCGCAATGATGACGGCCGGGTCGCCCAGGGCGGCGGCAGTCAGGTAGACCTTGCGCCGCGTGCCCGTGGACATCTGCTCGAAGCGCTTGTCCAGATGCGGCTCCAGCCCCAGCCGGAAGGCCAGGTCCAGCACGCTGTCGGCCAGCGGCACATTTTTCTCCGCCGCAACCTGCTCCAGCAATCCGCGCCCCGTCTGCGCGGGCAGCGCCATGCAATTGTCGGGCACATAGGCCAAGCGGGACCGGGCTTGCGCCGGTGCCTGGGTCAGCGCGTGTCCGTCGATCCAGACCTCTCCCGCATCCGGCGCGATCACGCCCGCAATGATGCCCAGCAGCGTGGACTTGCCGGTGCTGTCTTCTTCGCATAACGCCACGCATCCGGGCGTGAACGTATGGGTCAGCCCCTGGAAGACGAGATGGTCGCCGTAGCGCTTGCCGAGATTGTCGATTCGTAGCATGGCCGGGAGTGTACGCAGGAATGCGGCGCTCGGCCATCGCCGCCTCGGCGTGGCGTCAACGCAGCAAATGTGAACTGAACTCAAATTTTTCCGCATTGACGGTGTGGAAATCTGCATTTTTGCCGTACATTACGCGGCGTAAATAAATGTTAATTTTCAGCAAAACATTTCGAATTCTGTAACGGTTGCCTCGTCCGTTCGTGCTATCGGCCCAGTTGAGCGACCTACCACCAAGACGCATTTAGTTTCATTTACATCAATACAACGTCCAATTTTGCCGGGCTGGCATCGGCTCCGGCATAGAAGAGATCAATGAATCACGTCTATCGAGTAGTCTTCAACGCCGCCGCCGGCGTGTGGCAGGCCGTCAGTGAAATCGCCCGCGGGCCGGCAAAAAGCAGCAGTCCTGCCCGGCGCCTGCGTCGCGGCGGTGCACAACTGGCGGGCGCGCTGGGCATGGCGATGGTCGCCGCCAACGCCTACGCAGTTCCCCCCAGTCTGTATTGGGACGGCAGCCAATCCGTGGCGAACGGTTCGGCGGATGGCGGCTCTGGCATCTGGGATTACTCCGATACCAACTGGACTTCCGATATCGGGACGCCGAATCAATCCTGGAACGGCGGCAACGCGGTATTCTCCGGCCCCCCCGGCACCGCCGGCACCGTGGCGGTCGGCGGCCAGCACAGCATCACGGGCCTGGAGTTCCAGAACGACGGCTACAAGCTGGTGGGCGGAGCCAATGGCCAGCTGAATACCAGCGGCATTGCCAATATTCGGGTCAATCCCAACGTGACCGCAACCCTGGGCGTCGCCATAGGCGGCAGCGGCACCCTGCGCAAACAAGACAGCGGCACGCTGGTACTCAACGGCAACAACAGCTATACCGGCGGCACGATAATCGAGGCCGGCCGTCTGGAGGTCGGCAGCAATACCGCTCTGGGCAGCGGCGCCCTGACGGCGCTCAACAACACGGTTCTCGACGCCAATAACAAGGTGGCCCTCGACAACAATGTGAATCTGATGGGCAGCGTGGGGATAGGCGGAAGCGCCGACCTGACGCTGAACGGCGTCGTTGACGGCCCAGGAGGATCGCTGATCAAGAACGGCGCCGCCAACCTTGCCTTGAACGGGGCCAATGTCTACCAGGGGGGCACCACGCTGAACGCCGGCACGCTGACGGTGGGCAACGATCAGGCTTTGGGTTCCGGCGGCCTGACCGTGGGCGGCGCTTCCACCCTGACGGCAAGCAACACCGTAACGCTAGGCAACGCCATCGCCCTCAATGCGAACCTGACGGTTGCCGGCGACAATGACCTGACCTTGAATTCGCTGATCTCGGGCCCTGGCCAATTGGTCAAGACCGGCACTGGCACGCTCACCCTCAACAACACCAACCCCGGCCACGCCGGCGGCATCGCCCTCAATGGCGGCACATTGGCGTTCGCCAACGCGACTTCCCTGGGGAGCGGCACGCTGGTCGCCAACGGCACGGCCACGCTGAAGAACAACGGGCCCGTGATGCTGCAGAACGCCATCAGCGTCAATGGCGAACTGACCATGCAGACCTCGAATCCGCTGCAATTGGCCGGCCCATTGAGCGGCAGCGGCAAGCTGATCAAGACTGGCGCGGAAGAATTGCTCCTGTTTACCAGCAACACATACTCCGGCGCTATCGACATCGAACAAGGGTACGTCACGACATTCGCCAACAATGCTCTGGGTACCCCCGGCAGCGTGAAGTTGGCCGCAGGCACTGTTCTGACCCTTACTGGCAACGCGCAGATTGGGGCTCTTAGCGGCAGCGGCACCACCAGCACCGGCGTGGCCAGCTTGCTCCAACTGGGCGGCACCAACGCAGACAGCACCTATGCCGGCGCGCTGGTCGGCGGCGGTTCGGTTGAAAAAGTGGGCATTGGCACACTGGAACTCTCGGGCAACAGCTCCCTGAGCGGCCCTGTCACCGTCAAAGCCGGCACCCTGAAAGTCAGCGGCGCCTTGAACAACACCGGTGTCACCGTCCAGAGCGGTGGCACCGTGAGCGGCGGCGGCGCCATCAACGGCCCGCTGACCGTTGCCAACGGCGGCACCCTGACCGGCAGCAGCGGCCAGAAACTGACCGCGGGCGCGATAGACCTCTCGCAGACCTCCAATATCAATGTCGCGCTGGGTGCTCCTAGCACGGGCAATCCCGCGCTCTTCCAGGCCAACAACGGCTTGACCTTGGATGGCGTGTTGAACATCACCGATGCCGGCGGGCTCGGCAATGGCGTCTACCGCCTGTTCGACTACTCCGGCAGCTTCGTGAACAACATCCTCGACTACGGCACCTTGCCTGGCACGATGCCCACGACGGAACTGACGGTGCAAACCGCGGTCACGGGTCAGGTCAACCTGCTCGTCAACTCGCCGAACCGGACCATGCAATTCTGGGATGGCGCCCACTCGGTGCCCGACGGCCTTATCGCCGGCGGCACCGGCTCGTGGAACTCCGTAAACACCAATTGGACCAACTCCGACGGCGTTATCAATCAGTCCTGGATCGGCCAGTTCGCCGTATTCCAAGGCCAGGCCGGCACCGTGACGGTGACAGACGAGCAGACCGTCAACGGCATGCAGTTCATGACCGATGGCTACCAACTGGCGGCAGGCATCGACGGCAAGCTCATAGCGGTCAACCGCGATGGCGGCAATTTCGCCGTGCGGGTCGATCCGGGCGTCACCGCGACGATCAACGTGGACATCGATGGCACCGGCACCCTGCAGAAGCTGGACCAGGGCAAGCTGGTGCTCAATGGCAACAACGGCTACCAGGGCGGTACCCTGCTGGCGGGCGGCACGCTCGTGGTCGGCAATAACAACGCGCTGGGCACGGCGACCCTGACCGCGACAGGCGGCACCACGCTGGACAACAACCAGGCCCTCACGCTGACCAACCAGATCGTTGCCCAAGGCCAGCTGAACCTGGGCGGCAGCAATAACCTGATCCTGAACGGCGACATCGCCGGCAACAGCGGCGGCCTGAACAAGAACGGCAGCGGCACCCTGACCCTGGGCGGCAACAACTCCTTCGGCGGCACGATGGCGCTGAACGGCGGCACGCTGGTGCTGGCCTCCAGCAATCCGCTGGGCAACAGCACCCTGACTGCCGCCTCCGGCATGCAGCTGGACAACAGCGTGGCATTGAGCCTCGCCAACACGGTCAACCTGGCCGGCGACCTGAGCCTCGTCGGCAACCAGGACCTCACTTTGGACGGCCTGGTCAACGGCACAGGCGGCCTGGCCAAGCGCGGCACGGGCAAGCTGACCTTGAACGGCGCCAACACCTTCCAGGGCGGCGTCAACCTGACGGGCGGCAACCTGGCCGTGGGCCACGACGCCGCGCTCGGCGAGGGCACGCTGACCGTGCGCAACGCGGCCACCCTGGAAGCCAGCCGCGCGGTGACCCTGGCCAACAACGTGCAACTGAGCGCTTCCCTGACGCTGGACGGCAGCAATGATTTCACCCTGAACGGCGTGATCAACGGCTCCACCGAGCTGGTCAAGAACGGCGCCGGCCGACTCACCCTCAATGGCGAAAACCGCCATAGCGGCGGCACCACGGTCAATGCCGGCGACTTGAGCCTGGGCAATGCCGCGGCGCTGGGCGACGGCATGCTGACTGTCACTGGCAACACGCAACTGGATACCGCCGGTCCGATGCGCCTGGGCAATACCGTCAATGTCGACGGCGCGCTGACGGTGGCGGGCAACAACAGCCTGATCCTGGATGGACAGCTCAACGGCAACGGCACGCTGCGCAAGACGGGCGCGAACGACCTCTCGCTCACCGGCAGCGCCAACACCTTCAGCGGCATGATCGATCTGCAAGACGGTAGCCTGACCACCGCGGGCAACAACGCGCTGGGCCAGAATGCCACCGCGAACGTGGCAGCCAGCGCCAATCTGTTCATCACCAATCTGGCTCGTCTGGCCAGCCTGAACGGCAACGGCACCGTAACGGTCTCGAACGGGAACAACCTGACCATCGGCGCCAACGGGGCCAACAGCAACTTCGGCGGCCAGCTCAACGGCAAGGGTTGGTTGACCAAGAGCGGCACGGGATCGCTGGTTCTTTCCGGCAACAACACGCTTACCGGCCAGACCTCGGTCAGCGCCGGCAGCCTGCGGGTAGACGGCGCGCTCGCCAGCACCAATGTGCTGGTGTACTCCGGCGCCGCCCTGGGCGGAACCGGCAGCATCGCCGGCGACGTGACGCTCATGAGCAACGCCAGCCTGAACTTGACGGACGGCCACACCCTGTCGGTCGGCAGCATGGGGCTCGGCACCCAGTCGATCGTGAATGCCAGCCTGGGCGCCCCCGCCCTCGGCGGCGGCACTGCCTTGGTGAACGTGGCCGGCAACCTGCTGCTGGGCGGCACGCTCAATATCAGCGACGCCGGCGGCTTCGGCACCGGCGTGTACCGCCTCATGAACTATGGCGGCAGCCTGACCGACAGCGGCATGCGCTTCGGCGATCTGCCCAGCAATGTGCAAGCGGCCGACCTGACGCTGCAGACCGCCGTCGCCAACCAGGTCAACCTGCTGGTCGCCGCGCCCAACGTCACCGTGCAGTTCTGGGATGGCTCGCAAACCGTCGGCAACGGCGCGATCGAGGGCGGCAGCGGCACCTGGGACGGCGCCAACGCCAACTGGACCGGCGTCGACGGCAACGGGAACCGCTCCTGGGCCGGCAACTTCGCGGTGTTCCAGGGCGCCGCAGGGACGGTCACCGTCGCAGGCGCGCAAAGCACGACGGGCATGCAGTTCTTGACCGACGGCTATGTCCTGGAGCCCGGCTCGCTGGGATCGCTCAACCTGGTCAACGGCGGCTCGGGCTACGCCTTCGTGCGCGTCGATCCCGGCGTGACCGCGACCATCAACGCCCCGCTCGTTGGCAGCGGCACGCTGGCCAAGGTCGACCCCGGCACCCTGGTGCTCAACGCGTCCAACGGCTATACCGGCGGCACGGCGCTCAACGGCGGCACGCTGGTGCTGGGCAACGACAAGGCCTTGGGCAACGGCCTGCTGACCGCTGCCAACGGCACCACGCTGGACAGCAACACGGCAGTCACCGTGCGCAACAAGGTCGCGCTGAACGGCGCGCTGACGATCGCCGGTTCCAACACCATGGAGCTGAACGGCACCGTCGGCGGCGCGGGCGGCCTGATCAAGAACGGCGCGGCCAACCTGACCCTCAGCGGCGTCAACAGCTACGTCGGCGGCACCCTCCTGAACGCGGGCGGCCTGATCGTCGGCAACGGCGCCGCGCTCGGTTCCGGCACGCTGACGGTAGGCGGCGCGGCCACGCTGGACAACACCCAGGCGCTGGCGCTGGCGAACAACATCGCCCTGAACGCCGGCCTCACGGTGCAAGGCAGCCAGGACCTGACGCTCAACGGCAACATCTCGGGCGCGGGCAGCCTGACCAAGAACGGCGCCAGCACGCTGACGCTCAACGGCGCCAACAGCTACACCGGCGGCACCTACGTCAACAGCGGCACGGTCGCGTTGGGCGCGGGCAGCAGCCTCGCCGCCACCGGCGTCGTGACCGTCGCCAACGGCGCGACCTTCGACCTGTCGGCAGGCCAAGGCGCCCAGGTGTTCGGCACCCTCGCGGGCGCCGGCAACATCAAGATGGGAACCAACACCCTGCTGGCGGGCGGTTCGGCCGACGGCATCTTCGCCGGTTCGGTCATCGGCACCGGCACCCTGGTCAAGCAGGGCTCGGGCACGCAGACCCTGACCGGCGTAAACAGCTATACCGGCGGCACGCTGGTCGCGGGCGGCACCTTGCGCGCAGGCTCCGCGACGGCATTGGTCCAAGGCACCGGCTATCAGGTATTGACGGGCGCCGTGCTGGACCTCAACGGCAACTCGCTGCTGGCCAGCAGCCTGAGCGGCGGCGGCACCGTGGCGCTGGGCGGCGGGCGCTTGACCGCCGACATCGCGGCGGGCAGCGCGTCCACCTACATGGGCATCTTCGTGGGCGGCGGCGACCTGGTCAAAACCGGCGCTGGCGCACTCGCGCTGACCGGCGGCAGCACCTTCACGGGCGGCGTGCAGCTCAAGCAAGGCAGCATCGCCCTGGGCCATGCGCAAGGCCTGGGTACGGGCACGCTGGCCATGGACGACGGCACCGTCATTAGCCTGATCGCCAACGGCATGACCATCGCCAACGACCTGGCCATGACGGGCACCAACGACCCGGTCATCGACACCGGCGCCAACACGGCCACCTGGGCCGGCGCCATCACCGGCGGCGGCTTCCTCACCAAGCAGGGAACCGGCGTCCTGACGCTGACCAGCGCAGGCAACAGCTACACCGGCGCGACCGATGTCGCGCAAGGCACGCTCAAGGCCGGCGCGGCAAACACCTTCAGCAGCGCCTCTGCCCACACCGTGGCCAGCGGCGCGGTGCTGGACCTGGCAGGCTACAGCCAGACCGTGGCCAGCCTGAACAACAGCGGCGCGGTCAATCTCAGCGGCGCCACGCCGGGGGCCGTGCTCAAGGTCACCGGCCCCTATGTCGGCAACAACGGCAAGTTGGGCGTTTCCACCGCGCTGGGCGCGGACGGCAGCGCCACCGACAAGCTGCTGTTGAGCGGCCCCAGCGCCATCGCCAGCGGCAGCACCACGGTGCAGATCACCAATGCCGGCGGCCTGGGCGCACAGACAGGCAGCCAGGGCATCCAGGTCATCGCCACCGAAAACGGCGCCAGTCTGCAACCCGGCAGCTTCACCCTCGCGGGCAACCATGTCGACGCCGGCGCCTATGAGTACCGCCTGACCCAGACGACGCAGGGAGCCGCGCTGCACTCGACCAACACGCAGAACCCCGGCCCCGGCGTCACGCCGGCGCCCGCCTACCGCGAAGAAGTGCCGCTGCTGTCCTCCCTGCCCGCGCAACTGCGCCAGGCGGACATGGCGATGCTCGGCGACATGCGCAAGCGCATGGGCGACGACGCCGCTCAAGGCGCCATCGATCAGGACCCGAACCACCGCGCCTGGGCCCGGGTGCTGCGCACGGCGCCGACCATCACGCAGCAAGGCACGGTCAATCCCGAGAGCAGCGGCCACCTGACCGGCTTCCAGGCAGGCGTGGACGTGTACGCCGACCGCAACCTCAAGGCCGGCCTGTACGTGGGCCAGCTGGACGGCGACATGGGCGTGCGCGGCTTCTCCAGCGGCATGGAGCGCAAGTACGCGGGCTACAACAACCTGCGCGGCCGCTACGTCGGCCTGTACGGCACCTGGCAGCATGACTCCGGCCTGTACGCCGACGCCGTGATCCAGGGCGCCGACTACCGCAGCAGCCTGCGCACGGCCGACACCGGCGCTGGCGCCACCACCAAGGGCCACGGCTGGCTGGCCTCGCTGGAAGTGGGCAAGCCCTTCGACCTGGGCGGCAGCTGGCAGTTGGAACCGCAAGCGCAAATCATCTACCGCAAGCTCAACCTGGACGACACCACGCTGAGCCTGGCCAAGGTGAAGAACGATGCGGACGATGACTGGACCCTGCGTCTGGGCGCCCGCGTCAAGGGCAGCTACAGCATTGGCGGCACCGTGCTGCAGCCCTTTGCCCGCGTCAATCTGTACAAGGCCAGCAACACCACCGACGTGGCCAGCTTCAGCGCTCCAGCCGGCACCACCGACATCCGCGCCAAGGGCGGCTACACGTCGACCGAGTTCGCGGTGGGCGCCATGCTGCAGCTGACCAAGAACACCAGCCTCTACGGCGACGTGGGCAAGCTCTGGGCCAACAGCGGCGACAGCCGCGTCAAGACCGGCGCGCAGGGCTCTGTCGGGTTGAAGGTGCTCTGGTAAGCCTCGTGACCTGGGCCGGGCAGCCGGTCCCTGGCATGCCCAAGCCCGCAGCGGTCCGTCCGCTGCGGGCTTTGTTTAGGCTGGGTCCCAGGGTGGCGGCATGCCGCTACCGCGCCAGGACCTCCTGAGCAATCACCACACCCGGAACACCCGCCCCGTCTGCGCGCCTTCCACGCTGCGGCTGTAGGCCAGCGCGACGCGGCTGGCCGGCGCGGATTCGAAGCCCTGGAAGTACGGCCCATAGGCATCCAGCGATTCCGTCAGGACCGTGGGGCTGACCGAGTTGATGCGCACGCCCCGCAGTTCCACGGCGGCGCCGCGCACGAAACCGTCGATGGCGGCATTCACCGCGGACGCATTGGCGCCGTAGCGGATCGGTTCATCGGTCAGGATGCCGCTGGTGAGCGTGATGGAACCGCCTTCGTTGACGTAATGCTGGCCGATCAGCGCCAGATCCACCTGCCCCAGCAGCTTGTCGTGCAGGCCGATCTTGAACTGCTCCGCCGTCATTTCGGCCAGCGGTCCGAAGTGCAGGCTGCCGGTGGTGGAGACGATGGCGTCCACCTTCCCCACGCGCTCGAACAGGGCGCGGATGCTGTCGCTCCGGGTCACGTCGACCTGATGCTCGCCGCGCGTCTTGCCGACGGCAATGATGTCGTGGCGCTGGCCCAGCTCTTGGGCGACCGCGCGGCCGATGGTTCCGGTGGCGCCGATCAGGATGATTTTCATGGGAACTCCGATTCGTATGTTGTGGGGTGCGCCCGCGATATCGCCAGCGCTTGTACGCATTCTGGCCAAGGACGCATCCTGGAAAAATCCTAGAATGGTGGGTTCACTTCACACTCAGGGTGCGTAATCCATGGACCGCTTGCTCAGCATGGAAGTCTTTGTGGCGGTCGTTGAGCTGGGCAGCCTGACCGCGGCGGCGGCCCGCCACGAGATGTCGCCCGCCATGGCGGCCAAGCACATCAAGGGCCTGGAAGCGCGGCTGGGCCTGAGGCTGATGAACCGCACCACGCGCCGCCAGAGCCTGACGGAAGCGGGCCAGGCCTACTTCGCCCGCTGCAAGGTGATCCTGTCGGACATCCGCGATGCCGAACAAGGCGCCGAAGCCATGCGCGCGGCGCCGCGCGGCCATCTGCGCATCACCTCCACCGTGACCTTCGGGTCGTTCGCGCTGGCCCCCGCCATCGCCGACTACCTGTCCGAGTACCCCGACGTCAGCGTGGACCTGGCCTTGAGCGACGCCGTCGAAGACGTGGTGGCCTCGCGCTACGACCTGGCGGTGCGCATCGGCGAACCCGCCGATTCCAGCCTGGTCGCGCGCAAGATCGGGCGCTACCAGATGATCATCTGCGCGGCGCCAGCCTATCTGGAACGCCACGGCACGCCCGAAACGGCAAGCGACCTGGCGCGCCATCAATGCCTGGACTTCTCCTACTGGAACCGCCGCACCGGCTGGCGCCTGAACGCGGAGAATGGCGGCGCGGCCTACCCTGCGGGCCGCTTCGTGTCGAACAACGGCCAGGCGCTCAGGCAGGCGGCGCTGGCCGGATTCGGCATCGTGCTGCAGCCGGAGCTGCTGCTGGCCGAAGACGTGCGCGCGGGCCGACTGGTCCCGATCCTTGAATCGGCCTGGCCCGTGGCCCGGCCGATCACGCTGCTCTATCCCAAGGACCGCAAGGCCCTGCCCAAGCTCACGACCTTCGTGGAATTCATGGTGAAGAGATTCACCCGCGCCGCGAAGTAAGCGCGGCGGGTGTCACGCAAGGTCCGCCGGACTCCGAACCCGGCTACCGACAGGCAGCGGCCTCGTCGAACAGCCAGTCGCGGAAGGCGGCCAATCGGGGCAGCTCCCGCCCCTGCGGCCGATAAACAACGTAGTAGGCCAACGCGGAGGGAACCGCCAGCTGCGGAAACAGGCGCACCAGGCGGCCGGCGGCGAGATCATCATGCGCCATCACGCTGCGGGCCAGCGCCACGCCATGGCCATCGATAGCCGCCTGCAGCACCGCGGCGGAATTGTTGATCTTCATGCCTCGGGCCGTGGATACGCCTTGCACGCCGACTTTCTCCAGCCACATGGCCCAGGTCGGAAATCCCGTCTGCGCGTCCATCGACAGATCATGGATCAAGGTCTCGCCCGCCAGCTCGGCCGGACGCTTCGCCGCCTTGCGCCGACGCAGCAGTTCCGGGGAGCAGACCGGGTAGACCTCTTCGTCCATCAGCTTTTCCGCCGCCAGGCCGGGCCAGACGCCAGCGCCATAGCGCACACCGATATCGATCTGCTGGGCCGCGAAATCCACCGGCTTGAGGTTGGTGTCCAGGCGCACGTCGGTATCGGGCCAGGCGTGCTGGAAGCGCTCGATCCGGGGCAGCAGCCACTTGGCGGCGAACGCCGGACTCACGGCCACGGTGAGCATGCCGCTCAAGGAACCTTCCTTCAAGCGCTCCAGGCCGAGTGCCAGCTTGCCGAGCCCCGCCTGTATCTCCGGCAACGCGCGTTCAGCCGCCGCCGTCGGGACCAGCCGCGCCTTGCCGCTGGCGCCGCGATGGAACAGCGGCGCGCCCAGCCATTGCTCCAGCGCGCGCACGAGCTGGCCCACCGCGGCAGGCGTCACGTGCAGCTCGGCCGCGGCTGCCGAAAAGCTTTGATGGCGCGCGCTGGCCTCGAAGGCGCGCAGCGCGTTGAGGTGCGCAAGAGACTTCATGGCGATAAAGTTTTTCTTTCTATTAGAGGTAGTTTATCTGGTTTGTCTGCTGCTGCCGATTGGCCAAGAATACGCTCTATCTCTAGCCTTTTCAGCACATGGCAGCCAAGGGCCAGACGTCATCCTGAAATAGCTTTTCTACCAATATCATGCTTATCAACGCCGACTTCTCACGCAACGTCATCGTTACGCCGGAGCAGTACCAATGGATGCCGTCGCCGCAGCACGGCGTGGAACGCATGATGCTGGACCGCGTGGGCGGCGAACAGGCGCGCGCCACCAGCATCGTGCGCTACGCGCCGGACAGCCGTTTTCCACCGCACGCCCATCCCGGCGGCGAAGAAATACTGGTGTTGTCCGGCACTTTCTCCGACGCCAGCGGCGACTATCCGGCAGGCTGGTATCTGCGCAATCCGCCCGATTCCGCCCATGCCCCCTCCAGCAGGAACGGCGCCACCATCTTCGTCAAATTGCGGCAGATGCCCGCGGATGAACAATCCATCGTGCGCATCGACACGCGTAACCCCGCAGCCTGGACGCGCGAGCGCGGCGGCGAAACCTGCCCGCTTTACTCCGCGTCCTATGAGCAGACTTGCCTGCGGCGCCTGCCCGCCCACGCACCGCTGCCACAGACCGCGGCCGCGGATGCGGAAATACTGGTGCTGGCCGGATCAATTGCCGATGGACAAGCCTCTTACCCGCAAGGCAGCTGGCTGCGCCTTGCCCGTGGCGCGCACGCCGCGCTCGCCGCTGGCGCCCAGGACGCTACCGTCTATCTGAAGACCGGCCATCTGCCGGACCCGAACGGCGGGAGCCAGCCATGACGACACAAGTGGACACCGTCATCGTCGGAGGGGGACTCTCCGGCCTGTACGCGTCCCTGCTGCTGCAGCGGCATGGCGCCGGCGGCCATCTGCTGCTGGAAGCGCGCGACAGGCCCGGCGGCCGCATCCTGGGCGCCGGTTCCTACGATCTGGGCCCCACGTGGTTCTGGCCTGCGATCCAGCCCGGGCTTGGCGCCATCGTCCGCGATTTCGGCTTGTCTATCATCCCTCAACACGAAGCGGGTTCCATGATGGTCGAGCGTTCAGGAACGCCGGTGCGCATGCATGGCTACCCCAGCCATCCGGCGTCCATGCGGCTCGCGACCGGCATGAGCGGCCTGATCGATGCCCTGCGCGCACGCCTGGATCCGGCGCGCATCAAGCTGGGCCAGACCGTGACCCGGCTGCGTGCGACCGGCCCCGCCATCGAAGTGCACGCGCGGGACAGCGAGGGACGGCCCAGCGTCTTTCAGGCCTCGCGAGTGCTGGTGGCAGTGCCTCCGCGCCTGGCGCAATCCCGTATCGATTTCGACCCTCCGCTGCCGAGCGCGCTGGCAACGCAATGGCGCGGCACGCCGACCTGGATGGCTCCCCATGCGAAGTACCTCGCCGTCTACGGCTCGGCATTCTGGCGCGAGCAAGGCATGTCTGGCGCGGCCCGCAGCAGCCGGGGGCCTCTGGCCGAGGTCCACGACGCCAGCACCCCGCAAGGTCCTGCCCTGTTCGGATTCGTAGACGTGCCCGCGGCGGCGCGCCGTTCCGTCGGCCAGGACGTGCTGATGGCCCACAGCCGCGCGCAGCTCGCCCGGCTGTTCGGCCCCCAGGCGCTCAAGCCCGAGCGGGAGTTCTACAAGGACTGGTCGCAAGACCCCGACACCTCCACGGCGGCGGACTGCATGGATGGCGGCGCGCACCCGGCCGCACCCGCGGTTGCGGCCGAGGATGGCGTATGGGCGGGTCGCCTGGCCGGGATAGCCAGCGAATGGTCCGCCGCATTCCCCGGCTATCTGGCTGGCGCCATCGATGCCGCGGACGCCGGCGTGAAGTGGCTGCTGGACCGCGCTGCACCCGCCCCCAACGCGGTCCCGCCCGGAGTCCCCGCCCGATGACGCGCGTCCCTTCCACCTATCGCGCCATTCGGACCACCGCGCCCGGCCGGCTCGAATTCGTTGAATTGCCCACGCCCGAACCCGGCCCCGGAGAAGTACTGCTGCGTGTCGAAGCCTGCGGCGTCTGTGGCGCCGACGCGGCCGATATCGACAATCCGGCGCTGCAACGGCCGCGCATCCCCGGCCACGAAGCCGTCGGGCGCGTCGCCGCGCTCGGCGCGGGCGTCGACGCCCACTGGAACATCGGCCAACGCGTCGGCGTGGGACGCCTGGGCGGTCATTGCAATACCTGCGCGCAATGCCGCCAAGGCCTCTTCAATCTGTGCACGAATCAACCGGTAGTCGGCGTCACCCAGGACGGCGGCTATGCCGAACTGATGCTCGCCCGGACGACCGGACTGGTTGCCATACCCGACGAGCTCGACGCCATACAAGCCGCCCCGATACTCTGCGCCGGCATCGCCACCTTCAACGCGCTCAGGAAATGCGGGGCGCAGGCCGGCGATCTCGTCGCCGTGCTGGGCATAGGCGGCCTGGGCCACATGGCGCTGCAATACGCCCGCCGCATGGGCATGAAGGTTGCGGCCATCGGCCGGGGCTGCGACATAGCCGCTGACGCCTTGCGCCTCGGCGCCCATGTCTACATCGACAGCAACGGGGAAGACGCCGCGCAACGGCTCCTCGGCATGGGCGGCGCACAAGCGCTGATCGCCACCATCACCGACACGCAGGCCGTGTCCGAGGCCATGCGCGGACTGGCTCCGCAAGGCCGCACGATGTTGCTGGGCGTGGGCCGCGTCCCGCTGGCGGTGCCTCCGGGCTTTCTGTTGGGCGGCGAGCGGACCGTTGCCGGGTCCATGACCGGCACGCCCTGGGAAACTGAAAAAGCGCTGAACTTCAGCGTACTTGCAGAGGCGCTGCCCATGGTCGAGACTCTACCCCTGGAACGCGCAGCCGACGCCTTGCTGCGCCTGAAGTCCGGCGATGCGAAGTTCCGCGTAGTCCTGACCATGGACGCCGCGCGGGAACGACGCCGCACATGGCAAACCGCTATCCATACCAACTAAAACCGCAATCCTCGAGGAGACCCACTTGTCCGCATCAACCCCGGCGCCATCGGCCGCGCCCAGCGCTGAACTCTCGCCCCAGGCGCAGCGCGGCAACATCGCCCGGCTGACGATCGCCCAGGCGCTGGCAGGCGCCAACGCCGTCGTGGTCTACGCCACCGGCGCCATCGTCGGCGACATGCTGGCGCCGGACAAGGCGCTGGCGACCCTGCCCATTTCCCTCTTCGTGGTCGGCATGGCCGCCTGCATCCTGCCCATGGGCGCCATCGCGCGGCGTTACGGCCGCCGTGCCGCCTTTCTCGCCGGCACGGCCTGCGGCGTGCTCGTGGGTCTGCTGGCCGCCGCCGCCATCGTGCTGAGCTCATTCTGGCTGTTCTGCCTGGGCACTTTCTTCGGCGGCGCGTACGCCGCCGTCGTGCTGTCGTTCCGCTTCGCGGCGGCCGACGGCGTGTCTCCCGCCCGGCGCGCCCGCGCCCTGTCCTTCGTGATGGGCGGCGGCGTGCTGGCCGGCGTGGTCGGCCCGCAACTGGTCACATATACGATGTACCTGTGGCAGCTCCACATGTTCGCGGCGACCTATCTTGTGCAGGCCGCGGTCGCGGCGATCTCGGCCCTGGTCCTGCTGGGCGTGCACCTGCCCATGCCCAGCGCGGCCGAAGTCGCGGGCGGACGGCCGCTGGGCTTGATCGCGCGCCAACCGCGCTTCATCACGGCCGTGGTCTGCGGCGCCGTCTCCTACTTGCTGATGAATTTCCTGATGACCGCCGCGCCGCTGGCCATGCATCTTTGCGGCCATTCGCAGGAAAGCGCCAACCTGGGCCTGCAATGGCACGTCATCGCCATGTACGGCCCCAGCTTCTTCACCGGACGCCTCATCACGCGTTTCGGCGCCGGACGCATCGTCACGGCGGGCCTGGCGCTCACCGGCCTGTCCGCGGCCATCGGCCTCACGGGGATCGACGTGGCGCATTTCTGGGTCACGTTGATCCTGCTGGGCCTGGGCTGGAACTTCGGCTTCGTGGGCGCGTCGGCGCTGGTGCTGGAATGCCATCGGCCCGAGGAAAGGACCCGGGTGCAGTCGCTCAATGACTTCATCATCTTCGGCACCATGGCGGTCGGCTCCTTCGCATCGGGCGGCCTGCTGGCCGCGTACGACTGGGCCACGGTGCTGTGGGTGTCATTCATTCCCCTGGCGATTGCGGCGGTCGCGCTGCTGGCCGGGTCCGCCAGGAGCCGCCAACAGGCTTGACCCTCACGCAACGTCATGTCCCAGAGTTCGTTCCGCGCCATCAACAGGAGGAATGCCGTGCAACTGAAAGTAGGAGAACTGGCCAAGCGCAGCGGACTGACCGTCCGCACGCTGCACCACTATCACGCGATCGGGCTGCTCACGCCTTCGGCGCGCGCCGACAACGGCTATCGGCTGTATGGCCGCGACGACATTGCCCGGCTGCATCAGATCCAGGCGCTGCGCCGCTTCGGATTGCCGCTGGCTGAAATCGGCGCTTATCTGGACCAGCCCGACACTCCCATGGACGAAATCATCGCCAGGCAGATCGCGATGCTCGACCGCCAGATCCAGCAAGCCTCCCGGCTGCGCGAGCGTCTCGCCCAGCTGCAGGGCCAGTTGGCGCAAGGCAAGGAGCCAGAGCTGGCCGATTGGCTCACCACTCTGGAACTCATGACCATGTACGACAAGTATTTTTCCCCCGATGAACTGGCCCGCCTGCCCATGTACCGCAGCAGCCAGGATGGCGACGCGGACTGGCTCGCGCTGATCAAGGAGGTGCAGGCGCAGATCGATGCCGGCGCCGCACCCGAAGAGGCGCGACCGCGCGAATTGGCGTTGCGCTGGATGACCTTGCTGCTGCGCGACACCAATCGCGACCCGCGCCTGCTGGTCAAGCTGAACCGGATGCACGAACGGGAGCCCGCGATGCAGGCGCACATGGGCGTCTCGCCGGCCTTGCGCGACTACGTGCTGCAGGCCTTCTCGGAAAGCAAGCTGCGGATCTACGAGAAGTACCTCACCGCGGACGAGGCGCGCTACATGCGTGAGCATTACGGCGACCGCATCGGCGAATGGCCCGAGCTGATGGCCGACGTGCGCGACGCGCTCGACGCGGGCGCGGCGCCGGACTCGGCCACGGCGCTGGCGCTGGCCCGGCGCTGGCTGGACCTGTTCCGCAGCTATGCCGGCAACGACCCCGCCACCCAGGCGAAATTCCGCCAGGCGCTGATGAACGAGCCCGAACTCACCGCCGGCACCTGGACCGATGACGCCACCCTGTCGTTCATGCGGCAGGCGATGGGCGCGCTGGCGGCGGCGCGCTAGGCCCGGTCCGGCAGGCCCCGTCACCGCCGGGCCTGCCCATTTGCTAGACTGACCGGCCCTGTCCCTCTCCTGCCCCAACATGTCCCAGGAAGTCCGCCCCGACCCCAGTGCCGACGATATCGCCAAGGAAATCTCGGCGGCCATCGTCGCGCACAAGCTGCCGCCGGGCACACGGCTGCGCGAAGAGGCGCTGGCGGGGGTGTATCAGGTCAGCCGGACCAAGATCCGCGCCGCGCTGCTGATGCTATCCAAGGACAAGCTGATCAACATCGTGCCGGACAAGGGCGCCTTCGTGAGCAAGCCGGACGCGAACGAGGCGCGCGAGGTCTATGCCGTACGGCGTATCCTGGAAGCGGCGCTCGCGCGCGAGTTCGTGGCGCGGGCAACGGCGGCGGACTACCGCCGCATCGACGCCCATCTGGCCGCGGAGCGCCGCGCGCTGGAAGGCGGCGACGTGCAGGAACGCAACCGGTTGCTTGGGCATTTCCACATCCTGCTGGCCGAGGCCGTAGGAAATTCCGTGCTCACGGGGATGCTGCGCGAACTCTCGGCACGCAGCGCCGTCATCACCGTGCTGTACCAAAGCTCGCACGATGCCAGTTGCTCGTCGCAGGAACATCACGCCTTCATCGAGGCCGCCCGCGCGGGCGATGCCGACCGCGCCTGCGCGCTGATGGATGCGCATCTGGAACACGTACAGACGGCGCTGGATTTCAAGAACGGCGGCCGCAGCGGCGGCGATCTGGTCAGCGCGCTGCTCAGTTGAAACCGGGCCGGCCGTGCTACGGCCGCGCCTGCGTCCCCGCCAATAGCTGGCCCATGCGCTGCTGCAGCCAGAGTTCCGTCTCGCTCAGGCTGCCGCCCCTCAGCCACAGCGTGCGCACGGACAGCATGGGCAGGAACAGGTCCGCGCAACGCACGCTGACCAGCGCGTTGCTGAAGCCCTCGTATTCGCCGATATTCAGCGGCAGGATGGCCCAGCCCACGCCATTGGCCGCCATGGCCGCGATGTTGTAGCTGCTGTCGGCCCGCCAGACCGAGGGGCTCAGCACCACCTGGTCTACGCCGTCCATCTGCATGAGCAACTGCCTGTGCCGCGCCAGATCGTTGCGCCCGACCTCGGGCAACGCGGCCAGCGGATGGCCCTGGGCCACGAAGATGCCTTGCGCCACGTTGCCCAGATGGCGGTGGGCGAAGGCGCTGCCGGGATCGCCGCGATCGAACTGGAAGGCCAGGCTGGCGCGGCCCTGCTCCACGTATTCGGCGACCTCCGTCGCGGTGCCGTTGAGCTGGGTCAGCTCCAGCGCCGGATAGCGTTCGGCCAGTTCCTTCAGCAACTGGTCGGCCACCAGATAAGGCAGGCCTTCGTCCAGCGCAAGGCCCAGGCGCGCTTCGCGCCCGGCGGCGAACGACAAGGCGCGCTGCTCCAAGGCGCCCGCTTGCCGCAGCAGCTCCTGGGCCTCCTGCAGCATGACTTCCCCGGTAGCGGTCAGCGTGGCGTTGCGCCGCGACCGGTCGAACAGTTCCACGCCCAGATCCGTTTCCAGCAGGCCCACCGAGGTGCTGACCGCCGATTGCGCCTTGCCCAGGCGCCGCGCAGCCGCCGAGAACGATCCCGATTCCGCGGCGGCGACGAAATGCCGCAGCTGGTCCAGTGTCCATTGCATATCCCAGCCCTCCTTTATCCATCCATTTTATAGATGGTTTCCAACTTTTTTATGGCAAATGGAAGATGGATAATGGCGCGCTCTGGAACCCGGCCATCCCGGCCCCGCCCGTATCCTCGGCGCGGCAGGCGTTTCAGTTTCAGGAGTAGAACCATGCAGCGGACTGAACCGAACGCTGTCGCCACGGCCGCGCCCGGCCGCTGGCTGGTGCTGGCCATCGTGTCCAGCGCCTTGCTGTTGATCGTGGTCGACATGACCGTCCTCTATACCGCCCTGCCCCGGCTCACGCATGAGCTGAACGTCAATGCGTCGGAAAAGCTGTGGATCGTGAACATCTACGCGCTGGTCGTGTCCGGCCTGCTGCTGGGCATGGGTACGCTGGGCGACCGCCTCGGCCACAAGCGCCTGTTCATGGCGGGGCTGATCGTGTTCGGCGCGGCGTCCCTGTGCGCGGCCTACTCGCCCGGCGCGGCCACCCTGATCGCGGCGCGCGCGCTGCTGGCCGTGGGCGCCGCCATGATGATGCCGGCCACGCTGTCCATCCTGCGCCTGACCTTCGCCGACGAGCGCGAACGCGCCATCGCCATCGGCGTCTGGGCCTCGGTGGCCTCGGGCGGCGCCGCGGTCGGTCCGGTGGTGGGCGGCGTGCTGCTGGAGCATTTCTGGTGGGGTTCCGTATTCCTCATCAACGTGCCCATCGTGCTGCTGGCGCTGCCGCTGGCCTGGCGCCTGATCCCGGCCAGCCGTCCGGACGCCTCGCGCCCCTGGGATCTGCTGGGCTCGCTGCAGGTCATGGCCGGCTTGATCCTGTGCGCCTACGCGCTGAAGGAACTGGGCAAGACCGCCCCTTCCTGGCGCGATGCCGGCCTGGCCTGCGCCGCGGGCGCGGCCATGCTCGCCGTATTCGTGCGGCGCCAGCGCGCGCGGCCCTATCCGCTGATCGACTTCGCCATCTTCCGCAACCTCAGCTTCAGTTCGGCGGTGGCGGCCGCGCTGTTCGCCGCCGCCGCGCTGCTGGGCATGGAGCTGGTGTTCAGCCAGCGGCTGCAGTTGGTCATGGGCATGTCGCCGCTCGAAGCCGCGCTCTTCATCCTGCCGCTGTCGCTGGCCGCTTTCATCGCGGGTCCTCTGGCGGGCTGGCTGCTGGGCCGCGTCAACAGCGCCACGATGCTGTTCCTGTCGCTGCTGGTCTCGGGCCTGGGCATGACCGGCTATCTGCTGAGCTATGACGCGGCGCTGCTGCCGCAGATGATCAGCCTGTGCGTGCTGGGCGCCGGCATAGGCGCCACCATGACGGCGGCGTCCAGCACCATCATGCAGAGCGCCACCCCGGAGCGCGCCGGCATGGCGGCCTCGATCGAAGAGGTCTCGTACGAGCTGGGCGGCGCGTTGGGCGTCACCCTGATGGGATCGATCCTGTCCGGCGTCTATGCGCACACGCTCGCCGTGCCGCCGGGCCTGCCCCAGTCCGACCTGGCGCGCGACAGCCTGGACCAGGCCCTGATCGTGGCGGACGGACTGTCGTCGGACCTGGGCATGGCCTTGACGCGCCTGGCCAAGACCGCCTTCGACACCGGCTATGCCGCGGTCATCGCCACCGCGGCGCTGATGCTGCTGGTCACGGCGGGATTCGTGCTGTTCAACCGGCGGCGCATGGCGGCCTGAAACCGGCCGGCCATGCCGGCCCCGGCTCAGCAGTTGCGGAAGGCGTGGTCCATGTCCGCGATCAGGTCTTCCTCGTGCTCCAGTCCGATCGACACACGCACCAGCCCCTCGGACACGCCGGCCGCCTCGCGCTCGGCCGCCGGCACGCCGGAATGCGTGGTGGACGCCGGATGGCAGATCAGCGATTCGGTGCCGCCCAGGCTGACGGCCGACTTGAACAGGTGCAGCGCATTGATGAAGCGAAAGGCCTTGGCGCGCCCGCCCTCCAGCACGAAGGCGAAGGTCGAGCCCGGCCCGGTGCACTGGCGCTTGTAGACGTCCTGGTAGGCCCGGTCGGCAATCATTTCCGGATGGAAGATCTGCACTTTTTCATGTGGATTGCCGGACAGCCATTGGGCCACCTTGGTGGCCGTGCGCGCGGCCTGCTTCATGCGCAGCACCACGGTTTCCATCGAGCGCGTGATCATCCAGCAGGAATGCGGGTCCAGCTGCGAACCGAAGGCGCTGCGGATGGCGCGCACCTTCTTGATCAGCGCCTTGCTGCCGGTGACGGCCCCCGCAACCAGGTCGCTGTGGCCGCCCACGTACTTGGTCAGCGAATACACGCACAGATCCACGCCATGCTCGGCCGGCTTCTGGAAGATCGGGCCCAGCAGCGTGTTGTCGCACACCGACACGGGACGATAGCCGTGCCGCGTTTCGAAGGCGTCCAGCTCATTCTTCATGGCTTCGAAATCGATCAGCGCATTGGTCGGATTGGCGGGCGTTTCAACAAAAAACAGCCGCACCGGCCCCTGGGCCGCCGCGGCCTCCAGCGCGGTGCGCATGCTCTTGGCCGACAGGCCGTCTTCGACCGCATGCGAGCCTATGCCCCACTCCGGGAAGATCTTGGAGATCAAGGTCTCGGTGCCGCCATACAGCGGCACGGACTGCACCAATTGATCGCCCGGCCGCAGAAAGGCCAGGAACACCGCGCTGATCGCCGACATGCCGCTGGAAGTCACCGCGGCATCTTCCGAACCATCCAGCAGCGCCAGGCGGTCTTCGACGATTTCCAGATTGGGATGGTTGAAGCGGCTGTACACCAGCCCCGCCGACTCCCCCTGCGGCAAGGGCTTGCGGCCCGAAACCAGGTCGAAGAACGCCGCGCCGTCCTCGGCCGAGCGGAACGCGAAGGTGGACGTCAGGAACACCGGCGGCTTGACCGCGCCCTCCGACAGGAAGGGGTCGAAGCCGTAGGACATCATCTGGGTTTCGGCATGCAGCGGGCGGCCGAAAATGTCCTTCTTGTGATAGCTGGAGTAACTCATGCTGTGCCTCTCTGTCTGGTTTCCGGATGCCCGGCCGGGCCGCCGGGCAGACGCGTCACGCATGCGGAAACGATAGCGCTGCCGGCCCCGGACTGCATGGAAGAATGACGGTGACCGGCCGCAAGGGCCTTTCCACCTGCATCGTCCGGCAGGGACAGTGAGAAACAATATTTCTCTTCACCAGGATTTCATGAAAGACGCTGCCGGGTTACATCGACTTGGCGCAATCGTTTGGAAAATCATGAGATCCCGCGGAAGATGGCTGGCGCAGCCTGCCCGCGGCCGCGCCCCTACATCACGCCGGGAACGACGCGGTTGCGGCCCTGCCGCTTGGCTTGATAGAGGCCGCGGTCGGCCACCTGGATCAGGTCGGTGCAAGGCTGGTCGCCTTGAGGCACCGCCGTGGCCGTGCCTATGCTGACCGTCAGCCAGGGGCCATCACCCGTGTCCTTCTGCGGAATCTGCATGGCCTCGACGGCGCGGCGCAGCTTCTCCGCGGCCAGCCGCGCGCTGCCGGCCGGCGTGCCCGGCAGCACCAGCGCGAACTCTTCGCCGCCGAATCGCGCCGCCAGGTCGGTGGACCGGTCGCAACTGGCGAAGATGGTGTTGGCCACCCGCTTGAGCGCCTCGTCGCCAGCGATGTGGCCATAGGTGTCGTTGTAGGCCTTGAAGTGGTCCACGTCGATCATGAGCATGCTGATTTCGCGGCCGTCGCGGCGCGCGCGCTGCCATTCCGCATTCAGGTACTCGTCGAAATAACGGCGGTTGCCCAGGCCCGTCAGGCCGTCGGAATTGGTCAGCCGGCGCAGCTCCATATTGCTTTCCAGCAGTTGCTGCTGGCTCTGGCGCAAGGCCTGGTAGGCCTCGTCGCGCTGCACCAGCGCCAGATACGAGCGCGAGTGATAGCGGATGCGCGCCACCAGTTCAATGGAGTCGGGCAGCTTGACCAGGTAGTCGTTGGCGCCGGCGGCAAAGGCCGCGCTCTTGATCGCCGGATCTTCCTTGGTGGACAGCACGATGATGGGGATGTCGCGCGTCACCGGATGGCCACGGTACTCCTGTACCAGGCTCAGTCCGTCCACGCCCGGCAGCACCAGGTCCTGCAGGATGACGGTGGGCCGGGTCTGGATCGCCACGGTCAGCGCTTTTTCCGGGTCCGAGCAATAGTGGAAGTCGATGTTGCCCTCCGTGGCCAGGGCCCGTCTGATGGCCTCGCCGACCATCACCTGGTCGTCGACGAGCAACACCATGGCCGCATGCGAATTCAGGTTCGCCGAAGCCGAGCTGTCAATGGGAGGTTGCATAGTGAGTCCTTGAATGCTGTCGTGGTCCGCGCGCTCAGGCAAAGGCCTGGATCACGCGGGGAGCGATTTGGTCCAATGGGCGGATTTCCACGGCCGCCTGCATGGCGGCCGCGGCCTTGGGCATGCCGTAGACGGCGCTGCTGGCCTGGTCCTGCGCAATCGTCAGGTAACCGCGCTCGCGCAGCGCCTTCAGCCCGCGCGCGCCATCCTGGCCCATGCCCGTCAGCAGCACGCCGACGGCCAGGCCGCGCCAGTGCTGCGCCACGCTATGGAAAAAAACGTCGATGGAAGGCCGGTACAGGCTTTCCTTGGGGGTTTCGGTGTAACGCAGCGTACCGTCGGCCAGCATGTGCAGGTGATCGCCCGTGCCAGCCAGCAGTATCTGGCCGGGCTCGGGCCATTCGCCCTCGCGCACCAGCCTGACGGGCAGCGGCGCCTGTTCATTGAGCCAGTCCGCCATGCCCGCGGCAAACGAGGCGTCCACGTGCTGTACCAGCACGATGCCGGCGGGGAACTCCGGCGGGATTCCCTTCAGCAGTTGCGCCAGCGCCGGCGGGCCGCCAGCCGACGCGCCGATGACCAGGAGCCGCTTGGCGTCCGCCAGCTGCATGGGCCGTGCGACCGGCGTCAGGGCGGGCCGCTTGCCGTAGCGGCCGATCAGCCAGCCCACGTTGCGGATCTTGCGCAGCAGCGGCGCCGCCGCCATGCGCATGTCGCCGCTGCCGATCACTGGCGTGTCCGCCGCGTCCAGCGCCCCGTGGCCCATGGCGTCGAACACGCGCGAGGTATGGCGCGCCACGTCGGCGGTCACCACCACGATCGCGCAGGGCGTTTCGGCCATGATGCGGCGCGTGGCTTCGACGCCGTCCATGATGGGCATGATGAGGTCCATCAGCACCACGTCCGGCCGGTCGCGGGCGCACAGGTCCACGGCCTCCTGGCCGTTGGTCGCGACCCAGGCGAGGTCCAGCCCCGGCTCCAGCGCGATCGCGCGCCGCAGCACTTCCACTGCCATCGGCATGTCGTTGACGATTCCGACTCTCACGTGCGCGCCTTTCCGATCAGGTCTTCCACCGCGTCGAGCAGCGCGTCGTCATGGAAGCTGCCCTTGGCCAGATAATAGTCGGCGCCGGCGTCCAGCCCGCGCCTCCTGTCTTCTTCCCTGTCCTTGTACGACACCACCATCACCGGCAGGCCCTGCAACTTGGGATCGGCCTTGATGCGCGACACCAGTTCGATGCCGTCCATGCGCGGCATGTCCACGTCGGTCACCACCAGGTCGAATGCCTCGCTGCGCAACATGTTCCAGCCGTCCATGCCGTCCACGGCCACGGCCACGTCGAAGCCGCGGTTCAGCAGCAGCTTGCGTTCCAGCTCCCGCACCGTGAGCGAGTCGTCCACCACCAGCACGCGCTTGCGCCGCCGCGCCTGTTCGGCCGCGCCCGCGCCGTCCACCCGGCTCAGCTGTCCGCCTTCCACCAGCTTCTGCACCGACACCAGCATGTCTTCCACGTCCAGGATCAATAGCGGCGTACCGTCGTCCATCAGGGCGCCCGCCATCACGTCCTGCACCTTGCCCAGGCGCGGGTCCAGGGGCTGCACCACCAGCGTGCGTTCGCCCACGTAGCGGTCCACGGCCACGCCGTAAAGCCGGTCGTGGTCGCCCACCAGCACCACGCACACCGTTTCGGCGGCCGGCGCGGCGCCGCCCGTGCGCAGGATCTGGCGCGCGGAAACCAGCCCGATCTGGCGGTCCATGAAACGGAAATGCTGATGCCCTTCGAGCTGTTCGATGTCTTCGGCGCGCACTTGCAGCGCGTGGTTGACGTAGGCCAGCGGGAAAGCGTAGATCTCTTCCTGCACCTCGACCAGCAGGCTGCGCACCACCGACAGCGACAAGGGCATCTCCAGCATGAAACGGGTGCCCTGCCCCGTCACTTGCTGGATGCGCACCGCGCCGCGCAACTGGCGCACCATGGTCTGCACCACGTCCAGCCCCACGCCGCGCCCCGAGATCTCCGTGACTTCGCCGCGCGTGCTGAAACCCGACAGGAACAGGAACTCCAGCAGCTCGGCCTCGGTCAGCCTGGCCGCGGTTTCCGCGCTGGCCAGCTTGCGCTGCACCACTTCCACGCGCAGCCGGTCCAAGGAAATGCCGGCGCCGTCGTCGCTCAGTTCGATCAGCAGCATGCCGGCCGCATGGCGCGCCGACAGCCTGATCCGGCCTTCGGCCGGCTTGCCCGCGGCCAGCCGGTCCTGCGGCATCTCGATGCCGTGGTCCACTGCGTTGCGCAGCAGGTGCATCAGCGGCGCATCCAGCTTTTCCAGGATGTCGCGATCCACCTGGGTGGATTCGCCTTCGATCTCCAGCCGCACCTGCTTGCCCAGCGCGCGGCCTACATCGCGGACCATGCGCGCCATGCCGCCCACCCCGTCGCCGAACGGCCGCATGCGGCAGGCCAACGCGGTGTCGTACAGACGCTGGGCCAGGTGGCCCATGCGCCAGCCAAATTCGTCGACCTCGCTGGTGCGCTGCGACAGCTCCTGCTGGCATTGCTGGACGATGCGCAAGGCATCGTCCAGCGCGGCTTGCGCCTGCGCGTCCAGCGCCTGGCCAGCCAGGGCCGCGCGCACGCCATCCAGCGCCTGGACCGCGCCCGCCTGCATGCGCTTCAGACGCAGCATGGACGCGCCGAAGGGCGCGATCCAGTGCGACTCCACCAGGGTTTCGCTGGACAGGCCCAGCAATTTATTGAGGGTGTCGGCCGTCACGCGCAGCACGCGTTCGCCCTCGCCCAATCCCGCGTCCGAGCTGCGCCGTTGCAGCGCGGTGGCGGGCGGCTCATCCAGGACCGGAATCGGCGGCAGGAAATCCGCGGGCTTGGGGAGCGGCGCGGCAGCCGGCGCTGCCGGCAGCGCATGCGGCGCATTGCTCAGCCGCGCCACCAGTTCGTCGATCTCGCTGCCCAGCTCCGCGCCCGGCGTGGCCACGCGCTGCAACAGGTCCGCGCCCATCAACAGGGCGTCGATGTCCGCGGCCTGCAGCCGCAGCCGGCCTTCGCGCGCCTCGACCAGGCAATCCTCCATGGCGTGCGCGATGCGCACCGCCGGATGCAGATCGACGATGCGGGCCGCGCCCTTGAGCGAATGCGCCGCGCGCATGCAGGCTTCCAGCTGCGGCGCGGACGTGGGGTCGTGTTCCAGCGCCAGCAGGCCCTTGTTCAGCACCTGCACCTGGGTGCGGGTCTCCAGCTGGAACAATTCCAGAAGCGAGGCGTCGCGCATCTGTTCCGGATTCACGCCAGGCTCCGTTCCAAAGCTTGCATCAGCAAGGTCTCGTCCAACACGCCCACCGCGCGTCCGCCGCAGCGGGCCATGCCGCGCGAGTACTTGAGGCTTGCGCCCTCCACGGTCGCGGGCAGGGGCTCCAGCCCGTCCAGGTCCACGGCATGCATGCCTTCGACCTCATCCACCGGCACGACCACCGCGCGGCCCGCGCCGCCCAGGATCAGCATGCGCGCCGTGGCGGGCCGCTCGCGCGCGTCCTCGACCGCGGCCTCCAGGCCCAGCAGGCGCGCCAGCGATACGCACACGGTAAGGGAGCCGCGCACGTTGGTCACGCCCAGCATCGCCGGGTCACGGCGGTGCGGCAGGCTCAGGATGCCGCGGCTGCCGGCGACTTCATCCAGCGCGCGGGTCGGCAGTCCCAGCCATTCGCGGTGCACGCGGAACACCAGCAGCGAAGACAGCCTGCCGCGCTCCTGCGGGGCCGCTTCGGCGCCCTGCTCTTCCATTTGCGGCGGCAGACGGTCAAGTATGCGCTTGGCCGCCGCCGCATAGACCGGACAGTTGCGGCAGTGCACGTGCTCGGCCAATTGCGCGCAACTCTTGTCGCCGCGGATGCCGATGCGGTTCCAGCAGTCGTCCACGTCGGACAGCGCGTGCATCATTTCATCCACGTCGCGCCTCCCCGCGCGCCGCGCGCGCCTGCAGGCGGCTGGCCGCTTCGTGATCGCCGTCCGACGCCACCAGCGCGGCCAGGTGCAGCAGGGCTTCGCGATGGGTCGGATCCAGGTAGAGCGCCTTGCGGTAGGCCGCTTGCGCCTGGCGCGCATCGCCTGCCGCGTCCTGCAGCAGGCCTTGCAGATACAGGGCCTCGGCGCTCGCGCCGTGGGCGCCTATGTGCGCCAGGCACTGCGTCATCGCGTCCTGCACCCGGCCCTGGTCGGCCAGGGTCGCGATATGGCGCAAGGAGGCCTGCGCGTCGGGCAACGCGGCCGAGGCGGCCACGGGCGCCGCGGGTATCGCCGGCATGGGCGCATGCGCCAAAGGCAGGCCTGGCTCCGGCGCCTGGGCCAACGGCCTCCTGGGCGGCGTCCAGCTGTGCACGATGGGCCGCGCAGCCGCCGGCGCGGCAGGCTCCGCGGGCGGCGGCAGCGGCTTGGCCAGAAAGGCGAACGAACGCGCCATCGGCACCGCGGGCAGCCTGCGGCCCGTCAGCAAGGTGGTTTCGGCCGGGCCGACGAAAAGCACGCCGTCCTCGCGCGTGAAGCTGCGCAGCACCTGCACCGCGCGGGCCTGCGTCGCCGCGTCGAAGTAGATGAGCAGGTTGCGGCAGAACACGAAGTCATAAGGCGCCACCCCGGCCAGCAGATCGGGATCGAACAGGTTGCCCGCCTGAAACCGCACCTGCGCCGCCACCTGGGCGGCCAGTTGGTGGCCGTCGGCGGTCTCGAAAAAATAACGATCGCGATAGCCCAGGTCATCGCCGCGGAACGAATTGCGGCCGTACAGGCCGCGCCGCGCGAACTCGACCATGCGCACGCTGATGTCGAAGGCGTCGATCTGGAAGCGTTCGGCGGGCACGCCGGCGTCCAGCAGCGCCATGGCAATGGAGTAAGGCTCCTCGCCGCTGGAACAGGGCACGCTCAGCACGCGCAGCACACGGCCTTCGGCGCCCGCGGCGTACAGGCGCGCCCGCGCCAGCGCGGCCATGGCCGTCTGCGATTCGGGATAACGAAAAAACCAGGTCTCCGGCACGATGACCGCTTCGATCAGCTGCTGCATCTCGGCGGGTGCAGCCTGCACCTGCCACAGATAGTCCTGTTCGTCGGCAATGCCGGCCATGCCCATTCTGCGCCGCACCGCGCGCTCCACGGCGGCCTTGCCGATGGAGCCGCTATCCAGGCCCATGCGCCGCTTGAGCAAGGCGCTGAACTCGTCGATCAGCATCATGGCCGCGCCTCGCGCGCCGCGCCAGCGGCATCGGCATGGGCGGGAAACAGCAGCGCCCGCACCGGGGCGGGCAGCAGGTCGTCCACGTTGACGGCCTGCACCATGCCGCCGGCATCGCCGAGCACCGCGCCCAGATAGCGCGCCTGCGGATTGTCCAGGCCGCCGGACTGGAACGCGGCGGGATCGTAGTGCACGGTTTCGGTCGCCTGCTCCAGGATCAGTCCCAGCAGATGCTCCGGCCCGCCTGCCTGCGCCTGATAGCGCACCAGGGCCAGCCGGGTGCTGGTCACGGCGGCGGCCGCTCCGCCCCCCGCCAGCGCGCTCATGTCGATGACGGGCACTGCCACGCCGCGGCGGTCCATCACGCCGGCCACCCACGCGGGCGCGCCCGGCACCTGCTTGAACTGGCGCAGGCCCAGCACCTCGGCAATGTCTCTTGCGTCCAGCGCATAGCGGTCGCCGCCGATGCGGAACAGCAGGTACAGCCGGCGTCCGGCCGCGGCAGAGGGAGCGTGCTGCGCCATGGCAACCATCACACCTTGAAGCGCGAAACGCCGCTGCGCAGGTCGTTGGCGACCAGCGTCAGTTCCTCGATCGCCAGCGTGGACTGGCGCAGCGATTCCACGGTCTGCTGGGCGGCGTCGCTCAGCTGCTGCAAGGCCTGGTTGATCTGTTCGGCGCCGGTGGCCTGCGCCTGCATGCCTTCGTTGACCATCTGCACGCGCGGCGCCAGCGTCTGCACCTGCTGGATGATCTGCGACAGCTGGTCGCCCACCTGTTGCATGTCGGCCATGCCGCGCCGCACTTCCTCGGAGAACTTGTCCATGCCCATGACGCCGGCCGACACCGAGGACTGGATCTCGCGCACCATCTGCTCGATGTCGTAGGTAGCGACGGCGGTCTGGTCCGCCAGCCGGCGGATCTCGGTCGCCACCACCACGAAGCCGCGGCCGTATTCGCCCGCCTTCTCGGCCTCGATCGCCGCGTTCAGCGACAGCAGGTTGGTCTGGTCCGCCACTTTCGTGATGGTAGTAACCACTTGTGTGATATTGCCGGCCTTCTCGTTCAGGATCGCCAGCTTGGCGTTGACCGAACCGGCCGCGCCGACCACGTTGCGCATGGTGTCTTCCATGCGCGCCAGGCCCACCTGGCCGCTGCCCGCCAGCGCCGCGGTCTGCTCGGCGGCGCCGGAGACTTCGGCCATGGTGCGGACCAGCTCGCGCGAGGTCGCGGAAATTTCGCGCGAGGTCACGCCGATCTCGGTGGTGGTGGCGGCGACTTCGGAAGCCGTCGCCTGCTGCTGCTTGGAGGTGGCCGCGATCTCGGTAACGGAGGTGGCCACCTGCACCGCGGAGCGCTGCGTCTTGCCGACCAGCCCGGTCAGCTCGTCCACCATGCCGTTGAAGCCGGTTTCGATGGCGTTGAATTCGTCCTTGCGCGCCAGCGTCAGGCGCCGCGTCAAATCGCCGCCGCCGGTGGCCTCCAGCGTCTTGACGATGGCGCGCATGGGATTGGCGATGGCGCGCATCAGCAGGATGCCGCAGATGATGGCGGCCACGATCGCCAGGCCCAGCGACAGCAGCATGCGCGTTTCGGCGCTGCTCACCGATTGCTTGATGGCGACGGCCGCTTCATCGGCCTGTTTCTTGTTTTCCAGCACCATCCTGGCGAGGATGTCGCGGCCCTTGTAGAACGCCGGCCGCAGTTCGGCCTTGATCAGCCCCTGCGCCCGCGCCGGGTCCGCCAGCGTGGCGGGCGCAAGAATGTTGGCGCGAATGCGCCTGTACTCCTGCAGTTCTTTCTCGAACTCCTCGAACATCTGCCGGTCATCGTCGCGCGCGATGGTGCGGCGGTACTGTTCAGTGTGTTCCGCCAGCAGCTTATCGGTTTCGGGCAGACCCGCCAGGATGCTGCTGCGTTCCTGCTCCGTCTCCATGTTGAAGGCATCCTGGACCAGCACGAAACCGGCGAACCAGGAGGCGCGGATCGAGGTGCTGTAGTAGATGCCGGGCACGGCATCGTTATTGATCAGCTCGACTTCGGACTCGATGACCAGCAGGCGCCGGTAATCCATCACCACCATCAACGCCATGATGGCCAGAATCGCCAGGAAGCTGGCCAGGATGCGCTGGCGTAGTGTCAGATTCTTCATGCCGGGAGACCTCTATGCAAAATCAACTCGTCGATTGGACCGAAATATTCTGGAACAAAACCAGGGACACAAGGCTGTCCATTTATTACGGGATGTTGTGAGTTGGTCGACAATTATTGCAAAGGCAAACGCCGACAGCCACGTAAAACGCGGAAATTGCCGGAAATATGGCGTTTTGCGTCGGAAAAAAGCAAAGCCCTCTTACAAGGGCTTGTCTTTTCCCGCAACAATGCGTACCGGACCCGTTTTCAGGCGGCGCCGCTCCAGAGCGCCGCGGGCGGGCGGGATTGCACCCAGTCGCGCGCCTGCCCGTAGGCGTGCGCAAGCTGCAGCACGGCCAGGTCGGCCTGCGGCGGCCCGATAAGCTGCATGCCCATGGGCAGCCCGGCGGCGTTGAATCCCACCGGCACGCTGATCACCGGGCAGCCCGCCAGCGTCCAGGGCGTAACGGTCTCCATCCAGCGGTGATAGGTGTCCATGGGACGCCCGGCGATCTCCTTGGGCCAGTCCAGCGCCGCGTCGAAGGGGAACACCTGGGCCGACGGCACCGCCAGATAATCCACGTCGTCAAACATGCGCAGCACGGTCTGATACCAGGCGCTACGCTCTTCCGTGGCCTGGTAAACCTGCCGCGCCGTCATGCCTTCCAGCCCTTCGACCTCCCAGACCACGGCGGGCTTCACCAGCTTGCGGGTTTCGGGATTCTGGACCAGGGGGTGCAGTTGTCCGCCCACCATCAGGTGGCGGTGGGCCAGCCAGATGCGCCAGAGGCGCTCGCCGGCGAATGGCACCCGGTAGTCGACCGCTGCGCAGCCGGTCTGCGCCAGGTCGGCCAGCGCCTGCTCGCACAGTTCCAGAATGCCCGCCTCCATCGGCAGATAGCCATTCCAGTCGCCCAGCCAGCCCACGCGCTTGCCGCGCAGGTCGGTGTCCAGCGGCTGGGCGAACTGCGCCGGGTCGCCGGTCAGGGACAACGGCACGCGGCGATCGGGGCCGGCCATCACGGACAGCAGCATGGCCACGTCGCGCGGCGTGCGGCCCATCGGCCCCTCAAACGCGAGCTGCTTGAGGAACACCTCGGTCGATGGCCCGTAAGGCACCCGGCCGGCGGACGGACGCATGCCGTAGACGTTGCAGAACGCTGCGGGATTGCGCAGCGAGCCGCCGAAATCGCTGCCGTCCGCCACCGGCAACATGCGCGCCGCCAGCGCCGCCGCCGCCCCGCCGCTGCTGCCGCCCGCTGTCCGGGAAGGGTCGTAGGGGTTGCCGGTGGCGCCATACACCTGGTTATAGGTGTGCGAGCCCAAGCCGAACTCCGGCACGTTGCTGCGGCCGATGAAGATGGCGCCGGACGCGCGCATGCGTTCGATGATGATGGAGTCATGCGCCGTGACCTGATCCTTGTAGACCAGCGAGCCCATGGACGTGACCATGCCGCGCACCGCGGTCAGGTCCTTGGGCGCCTGCGGCATGCCATGCAGCCAGCCCAGCCACTGTCCCGCGGCCAGTTGGGCGTCGCGCTCATCGGCTTCGCGCAGCAGTTCGTCGCTGTCACGCCGCGCAACGATGGCGTTGAGCTTGGGATTGACCCGGTCGATGTGCGCCAGATAGGCCGCCATGACCTCGCGGCAAGACACCTGACGCTTGCGGATCGCCTCGGACAGCGCGTGCGCGGGCAGCGCCACGATGTCGTTCAATGGGGCGGCTGCGGCCGGGGCGGCAATGGTCATGCGGGTCTCCTTGCGGCGCGCCTTCGACTCGGGGCGCCTGTTCATATGGGGTCGCGCTTGCCGGACGCCGGCCGCGCAGGCAGACAATACTACGCAAACCGCAGGCGCCGCGCTTGCCGCGCCGGATCCCGCGGCAGGCCGGAAAACTTGCGCCAGATCAAACCGCTGGCGGGCGCACCCGCCCTAAGATCGCCATCCGCCCCCCAAGGAGACGAGCTTGAACTCGACCGCCGACATCTGCACCGAAGCCGAAATCCGCGACCTGGTGCACGCCTTCTACGGCAAGGCGCGCGCCGACGCGCAGCTGGGCCCGGTCTTCAACAGTCAAGTGCACGACTGGGACGAGCATCTGGCGACCCTGTCGGATTTCTGGTCCGCCGTGCTGCTGGGCACACGCCGCTTCACCGGCATGCCCATGCCCAAGCATGCCGCCATGCCGCATCTCAGCGCGGAACTGTTCGAGCGCTGGCTGGCGCTGTGGCAGGAGACCACCGACGCCCTGCCCAACCGCGCCCTGGCCGACGCGGCACAGGAAATGGCCAGGCGCATGGCGCGCAGCCTGTGGTACGGCTACCAGCTCAGCCGCGATCCCAACCAGCCGCTGACCGAGTTGCGCCCGGCCTGATCACTCCACTCGCCACCAGCCGGGCAACAAGCCGCGCACCTTGGCGCGGCGGTAGCGGTCGTCGATCAGGTGCACCGTGCCCACGTCGTGTTCCGTGCGGATGACGCGGCCCGCCGCCTGCACCACCTTTTGCATGCCGGGGTACAGGTAGGTGTAGTCGTAGCCGTTCTCCACGCCATAGCGCAAGTCCATGGCGCGCTTCATGTTCTCGTTCACGGGATTCACCTGCGGCAACCCCAGCGTGGCGATGAACGCGCCGATCAGCCGCTTGCCGGGCAGGTCCACGCCTTCTGAAAAAGCGCCGCCCAGCACCGCGAAACCCACGCCCTGCCCCGTTTCGGTAAAGCGCGCCAGGAACGCGGCGCGGCCCGCCTCGTCCATGCCCGGCGTCTGCAGCCAGATCGGCACCGAAGGATGGCGCTCACGCATCCGGTCCGACACCTGGCGCAGATAGTCGAAGCTGCTGAGAAAGCCCAGGTAGTTCCCCGGCCGCTCGGCGTATTGCCGCGCAATCAGTTCGACGATGGGCGACAGCGAGCGCTCGCGGTCGCGATAGCGCGTGGACACATTGCCTACCACCCTCACCGCCAGCTGCTCGGCCTGGAATGGCGCGGCCACGTCGAGCCAGGGGGTGGCCGCGGGCAGGCCCAGCGTGTCGCGGTAGAACTGCTGCGGGCTCAGCGTGCCCGAGAACAGCACCGTGGCGTGCGCGGCCGCGTAACGCGCCGCGAGGTACGGCGCCGGGATCACGTTGCGCACGCACAGCACGGAGGGCGGCATCTTGGCGCCGGCCGCGCTGGCGTCCGACAAGGTCACGTCGAACAGCGCATGCGAGCCGAATTGCTCGGCCAGACGCATGAACTGCAAGGCCTCGAAATAGAACCCCAGCAGGGGATCATCCTGCGGCAACGGGTTTTCGGCCATGTGCTCCATGATCGCGCCGACCGCCTTCTGCACCGCGGCCAGCACCCCGGCCGCGACTTCGTCATAGGCCTGGTAGCGCTCTGCCTGCTTCTTGTTGAGCGCGTTCCATGAGCGCTGCAAGCCATCCAGGGACTTCTTCAACCCCTTGGGCGCGGCGTAGCGCGCCGCCGCCAGCGAGGCCTGGTCGAGCTCGCCCGTGTACATGCGGCGCGCCCGGTCGACCAGGTTGTGGGCCTCGTCCACCAGCACGGACACCTTCCACTGGTAGGCCTGCGTCATGGCGTACAGCATTGCCGTGGCGTCGTAGTAGTAGTTGTAGTCGCCCACCACCACGTCGCTCCAGCGGATCAGCTCCTGCGACAGGTAGTACGGACAGACCTGGTGTTCGCGCGCGGCCGCGGCCACCGTCGCGGCATCCAGCCGCGCGTGCGCCAGCGCGGCCTCGCGCGCCTGCGGCAAGCGGTCGTAGAAGCCCTGGGCCAGCGGACAGGATTCGCCATGGCAGGCCAGGTCCGGATGCACGCAGGTCTTGTCGCGCGCCTGCAGATCCAGCACCCGCAAGCCGGGCGCGGCGGGCTGCGCGTTGACCGTGTCCAGCGCCTCCAGCGCCAGGCCGCGGCCCGGGCTCTTGGCGGCCAGGAAGAAGATCTTGTCCAGGCCCGCGCCCGGGCTGGCCTTGAGCAGCGGAAAAATCGTCCCCAGCGTCTTGCCTATGCCGGTGGGCGCCTGCGCCATCAGACAGCCGCCGTCGCGGGCCGTGCGGTACGCGGCCACGGCGAGCTCGCGCTGACCCGCGCGGAATTCGCCGTGCGGAAACTTCAGCGCCTCCAACGCCGCGTCGCGCGACTGGCGGTGCGCCAGTTCCGTCGCCGCCCAGGCCAGGAATCGTCCGCATTGCTCGCGGAAGAACGCCTCCAGCGCGGCGGCCTCGTGCGTTTCCACCAGCACCGTCTCTTCCTCGGTGACCACGTTGTAGTACACCAGCGCCACGCGCAGGCTTGCGAGTCCGCGCGCCTGGCAGAGCAGATGCCCATACACCTTGGCCTGCGCCCAATGCACGGCGCGGTGGTTGTCGCGCACGCTATCGAGTTGGCCGCGGTAGGTCTTGATTTCTTCGAGCTGCTTGGCCACGGGGTCGTAGCCGTCGGCGCGGCCGCGCACCAGCAGGTTTTCATGCTGGCCGGACAGCGCCACCTCGGTCTCGTAATCCGGCCCCCGGCGGCCCGTCACGACCGCGTGGCCCGCCATGCCCTCCAGGCCGGTGGGCGCGGGCGTGAAGCGCAGGTCCAGATCCCCTGCCCGCGCCGTGAATTCGCACAGGGCGCGCACCGCCACGGCATAGCTCATGCGTCGTCCTCGCGCCAGCTGACGTGGCACACCCGCACCGGCATGCCATGCGACACGCAATACCGCAGCCAGCGGATCTGGTTGTCCTGCAGCTTGTCGCCCGGCCCCTTGACCTCGATCAGTTCATAGCGGCGCTCGGCCGGCCAGAAGCGGATCAGGTCCGGCAGGCCGGAGCGGTTGGTCTTGACGTCGCGCAGCAGGCGTTCGAAGTAGAGCTTCAAGTGGGCGGCAGGCAGGCAGTCCAGCGCCTGCGTCAGCAGGTCCTCCGACAGCGCGCCCCAGAAAACGAAGGGCGATTGCAGGCCGGATTTTTCGGCATAGCGATGCAGGATCAGGTCGCGGTAGCCCGGCGTGTCCAGCTGCGCCAAGCACTGCGCGAACAGCGCCGAGCGGCGCTCATGGAAATCCGGCGCGTCCAGGTCGGCCGGGCCGCGTTGGAACGGGTGGAAGAAAGCGCCTGGCAAGGGCGCGAACACCGCGGGCCAGCACAGCAGTCCGAACAACGAATTGATCAGCGCATTTTCCACGTAGTGCACGGGCGCATCGTCGCGGTGCAGGTGGTCGCGCGTGACGAACTCCACCGAGGCGGGCTCTGCCGGCCGCGCCAGCGTCAGATCGGTGCGCAGCAAGGCGGGAGCCGGTTCGCGCGCCGGCGCGCCCTGCCCTGCGCCACGGTACAGCCGCGGCAGCATGCGCGCCAGGCGCTGGCTTTCCTCTTCGCTTTCAGGCTGAGCCTGGGCCTGCAGCGCCAGGGCCAATGCGTCGCCGTGCCGCGCCATGCGCTCATACACGCGGATGCGGCGGTGGCGCGCGCCGGGATACGCGCAGGCCTCGTACACGCGTTGCGCGGTGCCCCAGTCCTGCAACCGCTCGCAAGCCTGCCCGATGCGCAGCAGAACCTTGGCCCGGCGCTTTTCCAGCCAGGGGTTGCCGCTGGCGCAGGCCTGGACGGCCAGCATCAGCGCATCGGCATCGGCCCCCTCTTCCAGCGCGACGCGGCAAGCGTGCAGCGCCAGATAGCAGTCCACGTCTTCACGCGTCTGGAAGGCGCGCGACGAGGCGTCGAACGGCACGGTCTCGTACTGAAACACGCCCAGGTCGGCCAGCACGAACTCCGACCAGTCCTGGTGCAGATTGCCGAAAAACATCAGGCGGAATCGCTCGCAGATGTCCGATACGGTGACGCGCCAGACCGGCTCGTCCGCCGCGGGATTCCAGTCCGCATAAGGCCGCGCATCCGCGCCCGCCGCGCGCGCGGCCTCCAGCAGATCGCCCTTGCGCGAGGCGGACTTGGCCGGCAGCTGCGCAAACATGCGGTTCAGCTCCAGCTTGGTATGCAGGCCGAAGAGTTCATCCAGCGTCATCGGCGCCTGCGCGTCCAGCCAGCCCAATTGCAGCAGCGGGCCGGCGGCAGCCTCGGTCGCGCCGATCTCTTCGTAGGTCAGCCGGCTGGCGCGGAACCAGGGGCCGCGCCGCATCAGCATGCGCACCATCAGGGCCTGGGATGCCTGCGGCAAGGCGGGAAATTCCGCCATGAAGCCGCGCTCGGCGTTGTCCAGCAGGTCGGCGTAGCGCTCGCCCACCCAGGTCAGCGCGCGCTGGAAGTTGTGCAGATAGTAGTAACGGTAGGCGGGAAACATCGGCCGGGCCGGAGGACTGGATATTTATCCAGCAATCATAGCAGGCGCGCCCGTCCCGCGTCCCGCGCTTCAGGCCTGCCCGTGGCGCACCAGAACGAAACCTTCGTCTTCTTCCGGCTCGACGAAGTACGCCGTGATCGCGTCGTATTGTTCGTCCGTGGTGGTGTATGGGTGCGTGCCCGAGGCATTGCGCGCGCGCAGCCTGGCCTTGCAGACCTCGTCGGGCAGATCCAGGAAATGCAGCTGATGGGCGCAGCCGGCCTCTTGCGCCACCTGGCGTAGCCATGCGCGGCTGCGCCGCGTGTTGGCCGGGAAGTCCAGCACCACCGACAAACCCGCCCTGACCAGCGCCGCCACATGGCTGCCCATGGCGTTGCGCAGGCGGCTGGCGCAGCGGGCGTAGTCGGTCAGGTCCACGATCTCTCCGGGGTACAGCGTCGCCAGCCAGCTGTCCTCGCTGAGCAGGATGGTGCCGGGCCGCGCCGCCAGCGCCTGCGCCAGCGTGGATTTGCCGGCGCCGATCTTGCCGCACAGGAAGTGCAGCATGGGCGTGGCCGTGGTGGAAGGTTCTGTGGACATCATGAAGTGCTCTCCTGGAAAAAACTGCGGCAGGAGGCGGGCCAACAAAAAACCCGCCTCTGGCGGGTTTATGTAGCGATGTACCGACGCGCGCTAACCCACCATGGACCTGATGGTGGTAATAATCAGCGCGAAGGCGGTTGCGGGGCTATGCATGTGGCGTAGCTTGCGCCCGGCATCGGGGCTTGTCAAATCGCCCATGAAAAACGCGGCGCCGGCAGCCGCAAGGGCTTGCCGGCGCCGCGCGCGCGGTCAGGCGTCAACGCGCCGGCTGCGGCGCCGCCCCCACATCCTTGCGCACCTTGGCCACGTCGGCGGCGGTGACGGCCGCCCCCTGGTTGCCCCAGCTGGACCGCACGAACGTCACCACGTCGGCGACCTCCTTGTCGGTCATGCGCCAGTCAAAGCCCGGCATCGCGTAAGCAGTCGGCGCGGCGGCGGTGGCCGGCATCTGCGCGCCCTTGAGCACGATGTGGATCAGGGACGCGGGGTCCGCCGAGTTCACCGTGGAGCTGAGCGCCAACTGCGGGAAGGTTTCCGCATAGCCCTTGCCCGTGCTGCGGTGGCAGGCCGCGCAGTTGTTGAGGAACGCCATGGCGCCGTCGCCCTTGTCGTGCCCTGTGCGCAGCGCCTGCGCCACGGACTCGTTGTAGGCCAGCGGCTTGGTGGCGTCCTTGTTCACCGGCGGCAGGCTCTTCAGATAGGCCGCGATGGCGTTCAGGTCGGCATCGGACAGATGCTGCGTGCTGTCGCCCACCACCTGAGCCATGCCGCCGAAAGCCGCGGAATGGCCGTTGCGGCCGGACTTCAGGAAGGCCACGATGTCCGCCTGGCTCCAGCTGCCCAGGCCGTCGGTGGTGTCGCCGCGCAGGTTCTTGGCCAGCCAGCCTTCGACCACGCCGCCGGACAGGAAGGCCGAGCCGTCCGCCTCGGTCAACGCCTTTTCCTGCAAGGCGACGCCGCGCGGCGTGTGGCAGGTGCTGCAATGGCCCAGGCCTTCGACCAGGTACTGGCCGCGCAAGAGCGCGGCGCGGTCGGCGCCCTGGGTGTCAGCCGTCACCGGCGCCGTGGCCACGTCAGGCGCAAACATCCAGCGCCACACGCCTAGCGGCCAGCGCATCGACAAAGGCCAGATGATGTCCGTGTCCTTGTTCTCCTGCTTCACCGGCTCGACGCCGTGCATGAAATAGGCGTACAGGGCCTTCACATCCTCGGGCGTGACCTTGGCGTAGGCGGTGTACGGCATCGCCGGATACAGCGAGTGTCCGTCCTTGGCCACGCCGTGGCGCACGGCACGGTCGAAGTCCTCGTAGGAGTAGCCGCCGATGCCGGTGTTCTTGTCGGGCGTGATGTTGGTGGAATAGATCATGCCCAGCGGCGAATCGATGCCCAGGCCGCCCGCGAACGGCTTGCCGTCCTTGGCCGTGTGGCAGGCGATGCAGTCGCCGGCGCGCGACAGGTACTCGCCCTGCTTGATCATCTGGGCGTCGGCGGCGGCCGGCGTGCCGTCCGCGGCGAACGCGGCGCTGGCCGCCAGGGCGGAGATGGCCGCAACAATGGTCTGCTTAATCATTGTGCCGTCTCCTTAAGCCTGGACCAGCGGGCCGGGATTCTTCAGGTACAGGTCGCGGATCGCCTGCGCCGACCAATAGGCCAGCGCCCCGACCAGGCCGGTGGGGTTGTAGCCCATGTTCTGCGGGAACACGCAGGCGCCCATCACGAACAGGTTGGGCACGTCCCAGCTCTGCAGGTACTTGTTGACCACGCTTTCCTTGGGATTGGAGCCCATGATGGCGCCGCCCGTGTTGTGCGTGCTCTGGTAGACCCGTGTGTCGTAGCGCGCGCCCTTCTTGCGCACCCCCACGGCATACTTTTCGGGCTTCATGGCCTTGGCCACTTCTTCCATGCGCTTGCCCATGTAGCCCAGCATGTCGAATTCGTTGTCATGCCAGTCGAAGGTCATGCGCAGCAGAGGCTGGCCGAAGCTGTCCTTGTAGGTGGGGTCCAGCGACAGGTAGGCGTCGCGGTACGACATCACCGAACCGGAAATGCCTATGGTCATGTGGCGCTGGTAGGCGTCCTGCACCCCGGCCTTCCAGCCCGTGCCCCAAGTGGGCGTACCCGGCATGGTGGGCGTCTGCTTGATCGGACGGCCGCCGTAGCGCACGTGGCGGATGCTGGCGCCGCCCAGGAAACCCAGCGGACCGTGGTCGAACTGGTCGCCGTTCAGGTCGTCCATGCCCACGCCGCCCGCGCCCGTGCCCACGAAGGGGTTGAGCTGGGTGCCCTTGGGCAGCAGCACGCTGACGCCGCCGTTCATCTGGTAGGCGTAGTTCTTGCCCACCACGCCTTCATTGGTCTTGGGATCGTAGGGCTTGCCGATGCCGGACAGCAGCAGCAGGCGCACGTTGTGCATCTGGTAGGCCGACAGGATCACCAGGTCCGCCGGCTGCTCCACTTCGCGGCCTTGCGCGTCGATGTAGGTCACGCCCACGGCCTTCTTGCCGCTGGAATCCAGATTGACCTTGATCACGTGCGAATGCGTGCGCAGTTCGAAGTTGGGCTTCTTCAGCAGCACCGGCAGAATGGTGGTCTGCGGCGAGGCCTTCGAATACATGTAGCAGCCGTAGTTCTCGCAGAAACCGCAGAAATTACAGGGCCCCAGGCGCACGCCATATGGGTTGGTGTACGGACCCGAGGCATTGGCCGCGGGCGCCGGATACGGATGGAAGCCGACTTCGCGCGCCGCCTTGTCGAACAGCTGGGCGCCGTAGGTGGTGGTCAGGGGCGGCAGCGGGAATTCCTTGCTGCGCTTGCCTTCCAGCGGGTTGCCGCCTTCGACGATCTGGCCGTTCAGGTTGCCGGCCTTGCCGGAGGTGCCGCAGACGTATTCGAACTTGCTGAAGTACGGCTCCAGCTCGTCATAGGTCACGCCGAAATCCTGGATGGTCATGCCTTCAGGAATGAAGCTCTTGCCGTAGCGCGTTTCGTAACGGGTGCGCAGCTCCAGCTCTTCGGGCAACACGCGGTAGTGCATGCCGTTCCAGTGGAAGCCCGCCCCGCCCACGCCCGTGCCCAGCAGGAACGAACCGTTCTGCCGGTACGGCACGGCCACATCGTCCACGCCATGGCGGATGGTCACGGTTTCCTTGGACAGGTCCTGGAACAGCTTGCCGCGCACGGAATACGCCAACTCGTCCGCAACCTTGGGGTACTCGGCGTCCTTGGGCGTGTCCTGCATCGCGCCGCGCTCCAGCGCCAGCACGTGCAACCCGGCCTCGGTCAGCTCCTGGCCGAGGATCGCGCCGGTCCAGCCGAACCCGACCAGCACCGCATCGACTTTGTCTTTTTTGATCGCCATGGCTTAACCCTTCTCCCCAGAGATCGACACGGGGCCGTAGGGATACTTCGCGTTGGGCTGGTCGGCCCAGTCCATGAAGTCCGCGCGCGCGCCCGGGAAACCCACCATCTTCCAGCCCACCATGTTCTTGTTGCCGCCGTACATCGGATCGGCGAAGAAACCTTCCTTCGTGTTGGAGAGCAGGAAACTGAAGAACGTCCTGGCGGGCACGCTCTCGAATTCGATCTTGCCGCCTTGCAGGTCCTTGAGGATCTGCTCTTGCAGCGCCTTGTCCAGTTCGGCATAGACCTTGCCGTGCGTCTTCACGCACCAGGCGTCACAGGCCTCGATGCCGTGGCGGTAGACCTCGCGGGGATTCTGGTTCAGCTGGTAACCCAGTTCCGGCACCTGGTCGGTGTGGAACGGACCTTGCATGTACCAGAGCTTGCCGTGGCCGAACGGGGTTTCCATCTGGCGGTCGATGAACTCCGGCACGCCGGCCTCGATGGCGCCGGGACCGTACTGGTCTGCGGGAATCAGATGATCCACCGCGGCCACGATGAAGGCCCATTCGGCCTTGGTGAAGTAGGTGGGTTCGTAGGGCTTGGCCGCGCGCGCAGCGGCGCTATCCGGCTCGTTGGTACAGCCGGTGGTCATTGCGCCCACCGCCAGCGTCGACGCCGGCACGATGGCCAACGCCTGCAGGAACCGCCTGCGCGGCTTTGCGTCTTCTGTCATAGACATCTCCGTGAATACTCCAAGTTGTCCTAGCTACCGAACATGAACCTGGGAACACGAACCGCCGAGCTAGTGACAACACGCTCTTCGCTTACAGAAAATCGACCCGATCCCCATGACATGCAGCTTGGGAAAGGGTGCGCACATTATGCGCTTTTTAAGCCATCTGATACGCTCAACAGACCATATCAGATCGATTTTCTTGACATGAAAATAAGTTTTGCATTAAGGACAAAGTAAGAAACCCGCTTGCGCGGGTTTCATGTCACTGCGGTGCGCGGCTAGCGCGCGATTGCGGCCTTGCCGCCGGCGAGCCGCTATCGTCAGGACTCGTCGAACAGCCGGCCGTATCCGGGCCTTGCCTTCGCCCCTCCCCCCGCAAGCCGCACGGCGTCCCAGAACCCCGCCGGCGAACTCGACACCACCGGCACGCCCAGGCGGCGCTCGACTTCGGGTATGGCGTCCAGCGTCAGCAAGCCGCCGCAAGACAGCAGGATGCCGTCGCTATCGGGCGCCGCTTCGAAGGCACGCACGCACAGGTCGACCAGCGTGGCCGTATCCACGCGCGCCATGGCCTCCACGCCCGTGATGCCAAGGCTGCGGCAGCCGGTGGGAACCAGGCTCTCTTCGGCCAGGAATGCCGCCAGGCGCTCGTTCACATCGTCGATATAGGCCGTCGCCAACGCGACGCGGCGCACGCCCAGGGCGCGCAATCCGTTCAGGACCGCCGTGCTCATGGTCGTGCATGGCAGTCCCGTGGCTTCGCGCATCGCTACGGTCAACGCGGCATTGAAGGCCGCGCCCCGGTAGAAGCTGAGCGAGGTGCCCATCAGCGAAACCACCGCCGCGCCCTGCTCTTGCAGGCGGCGCGCATGGTCCACCACCGATTCGATCACGGCGTCATAGCCTTCCGGCGTGACGGAGCCCAGCCCCAGCCCGCTGGCAATGAAGGACAGATCGGGATAGAGCCGCGCCCCATCCGCCGGCACCAGACCCGCGGCGGGCGGCACGATCATGCCGATGGTGGGAGTGCTTGCTTGCTGCATGAAAAGTTCTCCTACTGTGGATACCGAAAATCTCAAGGGGCGAAGGTCAGCTTGGCGCGCGAGATCAGGTCGACCCAGCGCTGCTCCTGCGCGGGCAGCCACGCGGCGAGCGCGTCGGCGGGCTGGTAGCGCACCAGCGAACCCTGCGCGATGAAAGCTTCCCGCAGCTTGGCGTCGGCCAATACCTGCGGCAGCGCCTGCGTGATCCTTGCCAGCGCGGCAGGCGGCGTCTTGGCTGGCGCCAGCAGGAAGATCGCCGGGGTCGCGTCAAAGCCCGGCAGCGTCTCTGCCACGGTCGGCACATCCGGCAAGCCCGGGAACCGCTCTGCGCCCAGCACCGCCAGAATGCGTATGCGCCCCGCGCTTGCCTGCGGAATCACCGCCGGCAGGCTGGAAATGGCGGACGACACCTGATCCGATGCGACCGCCTGGGTGGCCGGGCTGCCGCCCTTGTATGGCACATGCACCAGATCCACGTTGGCCATGGACTTGATCAGTTCGCCACCCAGATGATGCATGGAGCCCACACCCACCGAGGCGTAGGTGTAGCGGCCCGGCTCCTTGCGCGCCATGGCCAGCAGGTCCGGCAGCGTGCGCGCCGGGCTGGCTGCGGGCACCGCCAAGGCCAGCCCGGCGTCGCCCACCATGGCGACCGGCGTGAAGCTCGTGTTCATCCGGTAATTGACCTTCGGATAGATGTGCGGCGCAAGCAGCAGCGAGGTATCCGCCAACAGCAAGGTCGCGCCGTCGGGCTCGGCGCGCGCCACCACGTCGGCGGCGATGGTGCCTCCAGCCCCCGCGCGATTTTCCACCACCATCGGCCGGTCGATCGCCTGCGCCAGCCCCTGGGCCAACAGGCGCGCCAAGGTATCGACGCCGCCGCCCGGCGAGAACCCGACCACGATCTTGACCGGCGTGGTCTGCGCCTGCGCGGCCGGACTGGCGGCGGCGATGAACAAGGCGGCCGCAAGGCCTGCAACTCGATGGAACACGGCTAGTCTCCTGCTTCTGTTTTTGATCGATGGCGCAAAAACGCCGGACAGCATCGCGCCCCGGCCGGCGCCGGTAAACGCGGTGGACAAGGTTCAATTGACCGGCTTGGTATGCCTGCCCGCGGTGCGCGGGCCATACAGCCAGGCAAGCGTGGCCGCGGCCGGCGCGGCCTGCTCCGCGGCGCGCATGCTGCCTACCGCGGCGTACAGCCCCTGCGGAAAGCGCTCGGCGAACTCGCGGAACTGCTGCCCGCCCTCGACGATGTGGCGGGTGGCGGCCTGCGAGGCCGCACGCTCGTCGCCGTCCAGCACCGCCTCCAGCACGCCGGCGTGTTCCCGCCAGGAACAGGCAAGGCGGCCCGGCTGGTCGAAATGCCGCAGCCGGTACGGATGGGTGCGCTTGCGTATCGCCATGATCTGCTGGATCAGGTAGCTGTTGCCGCTGGCGCGATAGAGGATGTCGTGGAACGCGAGATTCGCCGCGGCGTAGCCGCCGGGACGGCTTGCGGCCCGGGCCGGCTCGGCGTCGCGGTGCGCAGCCAGCAGTTCGGCGCGCCCGGCCTGGGTGATGCGCTGGCTGGCCAGCCCCGCGCACAGCCCTTCCAGATAGGCCAGGGTTTCAAACATATTGGCCAGTTCGCCGGGTTCCAGCGCCGCCACGAAGATGCCGACACGCGGCTTGATGTGCACGAAGCCCTGGGCCGAAAGCTGCAGCAAGGCGTCCCGCACGGGCGTGCGCGAAACGCCGCAACGTTGCGCCAGCAACGCCTCGTCCAGCGCCAGGCCCGGAGGCAACTCGGCATTGACGATCTGATCCTCCAGCGTCTGCCGTATCCGATCAGCCGCCGTGGCGGGGTAAGGCTTCTGCATCACGATTCCTAGCGGGCAACAGTGGAAGAATTATCGTCAGGGAGATCTGATATATCAACGCACGCCCGCGCTCCGGCAAGCCGCGCGCCGTTCTGATTTTCTTGACAGGAAAACGCCTTCTGCATTAATGACAAGGCATGCCGCGCTGGACGCGATCCGCACACCTATGGATATCCAATGAACGACAAGACCAAGACTTGGCGCAGCACCACGACGACGCGCAGCTGGAGCGCCGCGCAGGACCTGACGCCCGAACAGCGCGCCAACATCGAAGCACTGCTGGACGGCGGGATGGACGGCGCCACGGTCAACGAGACCTGGAGCTATGCCGGCACCGAAAACGGCGAGTCCTTCAAGGTCGAGATCAAGAACGGCGCGGTCACGGTCAACGGCCACAAGTACGACAGCCTGGACGACGTGCCGCGCGCCGAACGCGAACGCATCGAGGCATTGCGCGCCGGCCAGGGCGACGGCGGCCTGTGGGACATGCTGCGCAATGCCGGCGTGGACGTGGAAAACCTGGCGCCGGGATTGAAGCCGCAGGACGCCAAGCCTGAGTTCGTGATCGAGACCGATGACCCGGCGCCGACCCGCGCCCCGGCGGCATCCGTTCAGTCCGCCCCGAACACGGGCCTGCCGCCGGGCGCCGTGCCGCCCAAGGGCGGCGGCCTGCGCAGGACGCTGCTGATCGGCGTCGCGATCGGCCTGGGCTGGTGGGTGGCGCGGGCGCTGAACCTGTTCTGAGGCATGCTCCCGACGAATTGTTTCAAAACTTGGCCGCCGCACGTGGCAACGCCATGCGCGACATGCATGGAAACATAAGGACAGAACCCGCCAGGAGCAGCGCGCCTACGATCTGGGATTCCCGATGCGCGCCATCTGCGCGCCTGGAGTCCGGATGCGCGTACTGCACTCGCTCAGAGCCCGTATCGCCGCCAGCCTGGCAGGCATAGGCTCTCTGCTCGCCGCGGCCAGCGTCGCGATTTACGGCGCCTACGGCAAGCTCAACCGCGCGTCCGAACCGGTATATGGCCCAGATGTCTCGATCCAGACCGGCCAGTGGCAGGTGGTGCCGCGCCGCGCCTGGACCGCGTCCACCCCCAAGGTCTACGGCGTGCCGGTCAAGCCAGGTGCCACCGCGCTGGTGGTCGAGGCCGACCTCACCAACCGCACGGCCGAATCGAGCGCCGACTATCTCGGACTGCTGCGCTGGAATGCGCCGCTGGGAGCGGCTGCCGGCAAGCCCATGGTGGTCGGCCTGCGCGACTCGCAGCAAATGCCTTATCTGCAGCCCGGCCTGCCCGAGCGCATGGCCTTCGTCTGGATGCTGCCGCCCGCGGCCGCGGCGCCCGTGCGCACCGCGCTTGCCCTGCAGAGCAAGATCTACAAGCCCGTCGACAATCTGTATGGCGCGCCGGGCTGGTTCAATCCCGCGAACGTGGGCCGGATCGAGTTGCCGATAGCCCCGGACGGCGCACCGGAGTCAGCGCCATGAGCGCGCGGCTGGGCACGCTGCTGCTGGTGCTGGCCGCCGCGCTGGCCCTGTACGCCATGCAGCGCAGCACGCCCCGCTACATGGCGCTGACCGGACCCATCACGGCAAGCGGCGCAATGGGACAGACGGTGAGCGCCAGGCAGTTCGACGTCACCGTGGAGCGCGTGCAGTTCGCGCAGCAATTGCGCTACCGCAGCCTGAGCGCTACGCAGACGCGCACGACGGGCGGCGTATGGGCCATCGTCTGGCTGCGCCTGGCGGCCCGGGACACGTCGGCCACTGTCGGCGAAGCCGCCTGGCTCGGACCCGACGGCCTGGCCTACCGCCACACGGACCGTCTCGTGCTCGCGCGCAACCAGCCGCCCCACGCCGTGGAACCGGGCCTGCCGCGCATCGTGCGGCTGGTGTTCGAGATCCGGCCCGATCAGGCGCGCGACGCCACGCTGCTGCTGTCCGCGCGCTATGACCCGCGCCTGGATTCGCAGGTGCGCATTGCGCTGGACGACATCCCGCTGGACGCCTCCGGCCGGCCCGTCAGCGCCACCAGCTACGATCTCGAACAGGAGGCCGCCCCATGAATGATGCGGCCGCGAGCGAACGCCGCTGGCGCCGCCGCAGCCTCTGGTTGCTGCCCATCCTGCTGGCCCTGACGCTGTACTGGAGCGCCCGCGACAGCGTGGCACGCTGGCTCGAGGGCCGCGAACTGCGGCCGCGCGAGATAGCGGCTGGCGCGCAGGCGCCGCTAGGCGGCGCGCAATGGCAGTTGCGGCAATTCGCGGTGCTGGAGCCGCCGGCCGGCAGGGGCTGGCAGCCCGGCTCGCGCGCCGCGCTGGCCGCCTTCTCCGTGCAGGTGCAATCTGCCGATCTGCCCACGCGCTGGCGCGGCTGCCGCATTGCGCTGCATGATGCGCAGGGGCGCACCTGGCTGCCCGCCATCGCCCCGGCCTTGCGCCTGCCGCGCGGCACCGCGCGCGGCTGCGTGGCCGCGGCCCACAGCGGCGCCGCCCCCGGCGCCAGCGTCGAAATCATGGAAGCCTTCATGGTGCCCGCCGACGCAGCCGCGCCCTGGTCGATCACCGTGTCCATCGATGCCGAGCGGCCCGCCTACCTGCGCTTCGCGCCGCCGGATCCTGCCGGCTGACTCATGCCGCGGGCGCGGGCGCCGCGCTGCGCATCTTCCAGGGTGCGTAAGCGCATTCCAGCACGGCGGCAAGAAAGCAGATGCGCAGGGGCTCGATCAGCAGGCCCGTGGAAGAATCGCGGAACGGACTGCCGAACAGCAGCGAAACGCCATGCGCCAGCACCTGCCAGGTATCCAGGTCGTTCGGACCGATCAGGCGCGCCGCGCCGTACCACAGCCACGCGGCGCCCCAGTCGATCAGGCGGTAGCCCACGATGAGCGTGACCAGCAGCAGCGCGCTGCTGTGAAAGGCCAACCGCACGCCGCTGGCCAGCGGCAGATAACGCTTGCGGTAGCCGGCCACGAAATGCTCGATGAAATCGCGCAGAAAACGCGGCACGGCGCGGTAGCGGTCGCCCAGCCGTTGCAGCCGTTGATAGCGCCTGAGATCGGCATCGTCGCGCACGTCATAGCCATAGACCAACGCGGCCATCACCAGCCATATCACCGGCAACAAGGCATAGAAGAACAGGCTGATCAGCGTCGTGCCCAGGCCGGGCCCTTGCGCCTCCACGGGCGTCATGCCCGCCGCCCAGGCATTCGTGACGGGCGTCAGCATGTTCATCAGGGACTGCAGCAACGCCTCCAGGCCGCGCCGGTCGGCCAGCCACTGCCACGCCTGGTCCTTCCAGCGGCTGATGACGTACAAGCCGATCAGCACCCAGTTGGTTTCGCACAGCACCACCAGCCATTGCCAGCGGCCCTTGCCCGTGCGGTCGCGCGCCGTCACCGCCGCCTTGCGCACCAGCCACGAAATCGCCACCGAGACCAGCAGCCAGCGGGAATCCAGCGCGTCCAGCACGTTGCCGTGCTCGCCCAGCGGATCCAGCCCGTAGGCCAGGCGCGAGTATTGCCGCACGATGTCGCCCAGAAAGCCCCAGGCCGCGTAGTAGGCGAAGAACGGCAGCAAGGCCACCGTCAACGCCTGCCCCAGCCGCCCTCTGCTCCCGCCCGTCTCCGCCTGCCCGGCGCGCGCCGCTTCCTGCGCGCCGCGCAAGGCCGGCAGCCCCGGCAGCAGCACGAGAAACATCGCGACGGTGGTCACCAACTGAGCCAGCGCCACCAGCGTAAGCACGGCCAGGCCGGCGAGATGGTTGGCGAAGCCGGTCTGCGCCGCCACCCACAGCAGCACATCGCGGGCCAGCGTGCCTGCCAGCACCAGCGCCATCAATTGCGGCCAGAACCGCAGCCACAGCCGGCCGGTGAGCGCCCATGGCGCGAGTACGGACTCGAGCATGCCTACACCCTGCAGTGCGCGGATTGAAGCGGACGATGTTAATGCCGCCGGGACGCGCGGAGTGTTACCGCTCGCCACGATTGCGCACAGGGTGTCAATATGCGGACATGAGCACATTGACATTCCGCCCCGCCACCGCCGACGACGTCCCTGCCTGCGTGACGATCCGAGGCCTGACCAGAGAGAACGCATTTTCCGTGGAGGAACTGCGCGCATTGGGCATCACCGAGGACAACTGGGCCGCCGGCGTACGCGCGGGCGATCTGCGTGGCTTCGTCGCCTGTGCGGACGGCCGTGTGACAGGCTACTGCTTCGGCGACCGCGAGACCGGTGAAATCGTGGTGCTGGCCCTGCTGCCCGAAAGCGAAAACCAGGGCGCAGGCAAGGCGCTGCTGCGGTTGATGGTCCAGCATCTGGCAAGCCTGGGACACGAACGCCTGTTCCTCGCCTGCGCCAGCGATCCCGCCGTGCGCTCCCATGGCTTCTACCGCCACCTGGGTTGGACGCCCACCGGAGAACGCGATGACGCCGGCGACGACATCCTGGAACTGTCGATCAGATAGTTTCCAGACGCCAGCCGCCGCTGCCCGCGGCCAGCCGGTGCGTCAGGTCCAGGCTGTCCATGAACGCGTCGTCATGGGACACCACGACCAGGGCGCCCCGGTAGGCGCGCAGCATCGCCTCCAATGCCTGCATCGACGGCAGATCCAGGTGATTGCTGGGTTCATCCAGCAACAGCAGCTGCGCGGGCGGGTCCGCGTACAGCGCGCAGGCCAGCGCGGCCTTCAGGCGCTCTCCTCCGCTGAGTTCGCCGCTGGGCGCCGCGATCTTGCGCGCGTCCAGCCCCAGCTGGGCCAGGCGCGTGCGCAAGTCGGCTTGCGTCGCGCCGCGATTGGCCGCTTGCAGCTGCGCCAGCACGGACTGCTGCGGCGCCAGCATGGCTAATCGTTGATCCAGATACACGGCCTTTGCCGCGACTCGGCAGGTTCCGCCCGATGCCTGCAGCTGCCCCGCCAGCACCTTGAGCAAGGTCGACTTGCCGCAACCGTTCGGACCGACCACGCCCACGCGCTGCCGCCCGCCCAGCGCAAGGTCGATGCGGCGCGTGGCGGCCGGGACGAACGGCAGCTCCACCGCGTCCAGCTCGGCGACGCGCCGCTGCGCTGGCATTGCGGCTGGCGGCGCATGCAACACGATGGCGTCCTGCTCGTCGATCTGCCCAGCCGCCTCGCGCACGCGCAAGGCAAGCTGCTCGCTGACGGCCTCATGCTGGCGACGCAGCTTGCCGGCGGAGGTTTCGCTGCGCGCCTTCTGCCGGCCCAGCAGGATCTTGGCCTGATTGGCGTCGCGCGCCTGCCGGTTGCCGCGCGCCTGGCGGCGCTCCTGGCGTTCGCGCTGTTCGCGCAGGGCCTGTTCTTCGCGTTGGCGCTCATGCTTGCGCTGCTCCAGCAGCGACAGCGCGCGGCCCCGTTCCTCTTCCTTGCGCTGCGCGTAAAAGCTGTAGCCGCCGCCATACCCGCGCAACCCAAGCGGCGACAATTCCACGATGCGTTGCATCGCCTCCAGCAATTGCCGGTCGTGGCTGATCACCAGCAAACCGCGCGGCCAGCGTCGCAGCTGTTCGGCCAGGGCCAGCCGGTTCGGCCTGTCCAGGTGGTTGGTGGGTTCGTCCAGGATCAGGAAGTCGGCGTCCGACAGCAAGGCGCCGATCAGGGCGACACGCATGGCCTCGCCGCCGCTGAGCGCGGCGGCCGGCGTCGCGGCATCCAGGTGGCCCAGGCCGCAGCGTTCCAGTTCCTGCTGCAACGCAAGGCGCGCATCCCAGCGCTCGCCCACGATGTCGAAGTCCTCGGCGGCGGCGCTACCCGCTTCGATGCGTCCCAGCGCAGCCAGCGTGGCCTGCATGCCCGCCAGGCCGGCCACGGTTTCCGCCGCGCCAGGCGCCGCCTGCTGGGCCAGGTAATGCACGCTGCCCGAACGCAGGCAGCGGCCGTGGGCCGGCGGCAGTTGTCCGGCAAGAATGCGGGCCAGCACGCTCTTGCCCACGCCATTGCGGCCCACCAGCCCGGCAGGCCGCAGGTCGAACTGTTCGTCGAGACCGGAGAATAATGTTCTGCCGTCCGGCAGAACATAAGACACGCCTTCCAGCGCGATATAGGGATTCGTCATGTGCAATTCCAAGGATGCCAAGAACTCCCCCTGCTCTTTGGGGGTGGGTGGAGACTGGCCGTCGCGAAGACGGCGGCATCAGTGGCGCATGGCGAATGACTCCTGGTGAGGTGATGAATACGGCATTGTAAGAGCGACGGCGGCGCGGGCGCAAAGGTAAGGCTATGCCTGCTCCCGCCGCGCGCCACAAGCGCCTGTCCGTCCCGACAGGATCATGGTGCGCTCGTAGTCTTCCGCCAGCAAACGCATCACATCGGCCACACCCTGCGCGCCGCCGCAAGCCAGGCCATACAGCGCGGGCCGCCCGATGAATACGGCGCGCGCCCCCAGAGACTGGGCACGCACGATGTCCGCGCCGCTGCGCACGCCGCTGTCCAGGAATACCGGGATGCGGTCGGCGACCGCGTCGACGATCCCGGGCAGCACGCTGATCGACGAGGGCGCGGCATCCAGTTGGCGGCCGCCGTGGTTGGACACGATGAGGCCGTCCACGCCATGCCGCGCCGCCAGGACGGCATCCTCGCGATGCAGCACGCCTTTCAACAGCAAGGGGCCATCCCACAGGCTGCGCAGCCAGCGCAGGCTGTCCCAGGTCAATGAACGGTCCATGCTGCGCGCAAGCAGGGAGGCCTGCACCTCCATGGATAGGGATTCGTCGGCGTGTGCAGCCAGGTTCACGAAGCGCGGCGGGCCACCGCGCAGCATGCGCAGCGCCCACCCGGGCCGCCGCGCCACGTCCCAGGCGATCCGAGGCGTGATCCGGAACGGCATGGAAAAGCCGTTGCGCACATCGCGCCAGCGCCTGCCGCCCACCGGCACGTCAGCCGTCAGGACCAGCGCACGGTAGTCCGCCGCGCGCGCCCGCCGCACGAGCTGTTCGGCCAGCCGGCGGTCCTGCATTACATATAGCTGCAGCCATTGTTCGCCGCCGCCAGCGATGGCGCGCACGTCCTCGGCCCGCTGGTTCGAGGCGGTGGACTGGACAAACGGCACGCCCATTTCCGCCGCCGCCCGCGCCAGCATGCCGTCGCCGCCGGGGCGGATCACGCCATTCAGGCCGGTGGGCGCCAGCGCAAACGGTTGCCGCCAGACCGATCCGTACACCTCAACCGAAGCGTCGACTTCTCGGGTATCCCTGAGCACCCGCGGCGTCAGCCGGATCCGCTCGAAGTCTTCCCGGTTGGCCCGCAGGCAGGTTTCGTGCTCCGCGCCCCCGTCCACGAACTCGAACACGAAACGGGGCAGCACCTTGCTGGCCCGGTTTCGGTAATCCTCCATCGTCAACAGCACGCCGCACCTACTGCAGGGTGATGCCGCGTTCGCGGATGATCTTGCCCCAGCGGCTGTTCTCGCCCGCCACGAAGCTTGCCATCTGGTCCGGCGAACTGAACCAGGGTTCGACCGCGATGTTGGCGTAGAAATCGATGACCGCCTGCGTCTTCAGCGCCGCCGCCAGCCCCTGGTTCAACGCGTCCACGGTGGCGCGGGGGGTGCCGGCGGGAACCAGCATGCCCTGCCACGCGAACGCCTCAAAATCCTTCAAGCCCTGTTCATGCAGCGTGGGGATGTCCGGGAAATTCTTCATCCGCTGCGGGCTGGCCACGCCCAGCACCTTGAGCCTGCCCGTCTTCATCTGCGGCACCACCGTGGAAGCGTCCATCAAGGCGAAGGACACCGCGCCTGCCATCAAGTCCGTTACCGCCGGCGCGCCGCCGCGGTAGGCGACGTGCGTCATTTTCAGGCCGGTGCGCTCGCGGAACAGTTCGGCGGCCAGGTGCTGGGGAGAGCCCACGCCGGAACTGGCGAAATTGGCGCTGTCCGGATTGGCGCGCGCCCATTGCAGGAACTCGTCCAGGTTGCTGGCCGGCACCTTGCTGGAGACCACCAGCAGTATCGGATAGCGGGCATACAGGCCGACCGAGACGAAGTCCCGGGCGCTGTCGTAAGGCAGGCTGGCGAACAGATGCGGATTGGCCGCCAGGGTGGCGAAGTCGCCGGTGAAGACGATGTTGCCATTGGCGCGGGCATTGGCCACATAGGCCGCGGCGATGTTGGTGGCCCCGCCCGGCTTGTTGCTGACGAAGAAGCTGCGCCCCATCTGCGCGCCCACGCTTTCGGCCAGCTTGCGCGCAATGGCGTCGGAGCCCCCGCCCACGGGATAGGGATGGACCCATTCAATGGGCTTGTCGCTGGCCTGGGCCCAACAGGCCGCCGCGCCCGAGCCGGCCGCCAATGCAAACAGCGCTTTCAGGAACAAACGTTTCTGCATGTCGCTACTCTCCATGTGTGTATGCCGCGCATGTCCCTGCTCAGTTGCCGACCGCGGGACAGGCCGTATTGGATGGAGAGAGTGTGAGGCCGCTCCTCATTCCTGAAAATTGTTATTTAGCGCATAAGTCATTACATTTCGGTATGGCATACAACCTCAATGAATTGCGCGCGTTCCTTGCGGTGCTGGACGAAGGCTCACTCGGCAAGGCAGCGGACAAAATGAACCTGACGCAACCCGCTCTCAGCCGCATCGTCAAGCGTCTTGAAGCGGCTGTCGGCGAACCGCTATTCGAGCGGCATTCCGGCGGCATGCGCCTGACGGCATACGGCAAGGCCCTGGCGCCGCACGCGCAACTGCTATGCCGCGAAGAAAAGATCGCCCGCGATGAAATGAACCGCATGCGCGGCCTGGCGACAGGCGCGCTGCGCCTGGGCGTCACCGCGGGCGCGTCCGCCCTCTTCATCCCCAAGGCGCTGGAGGCGTTCCTGGCTAAGTGGCCTGGCATCGCCATCGATGTGGTCGAGGGAATCTGGGACGAATTGGCTACGGCGCTGGACAGCTATCAGGTCGACCTGGTGATTGCCCCGGAAGCGCCCGAGACCGCCAGCATCGTGTCTGCCCGCAACTGCGCATGGCAAGAAAGCATGAACGTCGTCGTCGGCGCCGGCCACCCGCGACAAGGCGACGCGGCAGTGAGCATGGAGGCCTTGCTGGAAGAGCGCTGGTGCTTCGTGCCGCAACGCACAGAGCCGCACAACCGGCTCATGTCGCTGTTCAAGGCCCGGGGCCTGCCCGCGCCGGCCATCGCGGTTTCCAGCACGTCGATTCCGCTGATCAAGAGCCTGGTCGCGTACTCCGGCTTCGTCAGTTGGCTGACACGACCCATGTACGGCGCCGAACTCAAGGCCGGCCTGATCCATGAACTGCGGGTGGACGGACTGGACCATGAGCGCAGATTTTCAGCCTACCATCGGCGTGTAGGCATACTGCCGGGGCCGGCCATGCGCTTCCTGGACGAAATCAGGAGGCTGGCGCGGGCAGGCGCGCCAACGTAGGCGCAATGCTCATCACACCAGCGTTTCCAGTTCCTTGGAGGCAGCACGCGAAACGCGCTGCCCTTCCTTTGCGGCGTTGACCTGCAAGGCCACGCGGGCCACGTCCATGACCTGCTCGATCTGCGGATAGCCGCCCTTGGCCTGCAACCACGCCAGCACGTCCGCCAGGTGCCAGATCGAGGTGCTGCCCTCGTGGACCGGCAGCGGAAAGCTGTCCGGATACGCCAGCATCAGCTTGCGCATGTTCTGGCGGGAAACCCCGACGATCTCGGCCACATCGGTCAAGCCCACCAGATCGGGCGCGGCCTCGATCAGCTTCGCGGTTGGAACCGCGCGCCTGACGTCTCCAAGGGCCGAGCGCACCGCGGCTTCCGCGCTTTCAGATTCGCGGGTGAACGCCAGCGCAATGCGCCCCGGCAGCCCGGTGCCAACCAGGGCATCGTCGCAACCGGCCGCACCCAGGCGTTCGACCAGCGCATCGATGTCGTGATCGACGTCCGCAAGCTGGTACTTCAAGGTAAAGGTGTATTCCATCGCACTACTCCCATGCGCCGCCGTCTGCTTCGGGCAACCGGCGGTGCGCACTACAGTTGTTTACGACGCGCCGCAAGGCGCGCGCATGATTGCCGGGGTTCTTCGGGGTGCTCCAGATGCTGGTGATGCAGAATTCGCCACAACGGCAGTCCGCCAGATTGCTGGGGCAATAGATCCGCCCCCAGGCATGGCTGCCGCCAACTTCCACGCGCCAGCCGCATTCTTCGGCAAGGCGCAGCGCTGCCTCTACCTCTTTCTTGGGATGGGACGGACGAGCCATCATTGGTATCCAGTATGAAGACATTCAAACAGGTTGTCAATGGACAACCTGACTACAGCTTCAGGGATGCCAACAGCGCCGGATGTCGTGGATGGACAGCGTCCTCCGTGGCCGCCGGCCCTGAAAGCCGACGTTGCAGCTTATCGAGGGCACTCGCGGGAACCAAGGCTGAATCCGTCTGAGAAACGGACGAAAGGACTGGAATGGCTTGCGGGTTCTACCATTGCGGCCCATCTTCGGGCCGCGCGCTCACCAGAGGATGATCTGCGAACAACGGAACAGCGACAGCTTGCGGCCGCTTGCGTCGACCACGGTCGCCGACCAGATCTGGGTGGTGCGGCCCATGTGTTCCGCCACCGCCTCGACGGTCAGCACGCCTTCCCGCGCGGTGCCCAGGAAGTTCGATTTCAGCTCCAGCGTGGTGAAGCCCTTGGCCCCTGCGGGCAGATGCGCCAGGGTGGCGTAGCCGGCGCAGGTATCGGCCAGCATCACCTGCGAGGCTGCGTGCAGATAACCGTTGGGCGCCATCATCCACGGCGCCACCGTCATTTCCATGGACATGCGTCCTTCCTCGATGGACAGCGGCCGCACGCCGAAGGTGTCCGGCAGCGTGCCGCGCTGGCGTTCGAAGAGACTTTCTATGGTTTCGGGGGAGCGCAGCATTGAATGTGTCCTCTGTACAGGTTGTCGAGAATCAGGAAGGTACTACCGCCGGCGCTTGCCCGCCATCAGCGCGGCGCATCCGAGCGCCATGCACGCGAAGAACAAGCCCAACTGCCCCGCGCTCAGGCCAAGGCCCCCGTTAAGGCAAAGGCCGCATCGCGGCCAAGGGAAATGGAGGCATGCGTGCGCATGGTTCGATGAGGTCCGGCTGTCGATCGGGTTCAGGGCCGTTCCAGCACCGTGGCGATGCCCTGGCCGCCGCCTATGCATTGCGTGGCCAGCGCATAGCGCCCTTGGCTGCGCGCCAGCAACGCCGCAGCCTTGCCGGTGATGCGCGCGCCCGTGGCGCCCAAAGGATGACCGATGGCCAGGCCGCCTCCGTCGATGTTGACCCGGGCCATGTCCAGGCCCAGCTCACGGACGCAGGCCAGGGCCTGCGACGAGAACGCCTCATTTATCTCCACCACGTCCAGGTCTGCCGCCGCAAGCCCCGCGCGAGCCAGCGCCTTGCGCGTGGCAGGTATCGGACCTATGCCCATGACGGCCGGGTCCACGCCCACGGTCGCGAAACTGCGGATGCGCGCCAGCGCCTCCAGGCCGTGACGCGCCGCGAAGCCGTCGCTGGCAACCAGCACCGCCGCCGCGCCGTCGGTCAGCGGCGACGAGGTGCCCGCCGTGACCACGCCATCGGCGCGGAACGCGGGCTTGAGTCCCGCCAATGCGTCCAGCGTGGTACCCGGACGGATGCAGCCGTCGGCATCGACCACCTCGCCGTCCGGCAAGCGGATGGGCACGATCTCGGCCGCCAGCAAGCCCTGCTCGCGCGCCGCGGCGGCCTTGCGGTGGGATTGCAGCGCCAGCAGTTCCTGGTCGGCTCGGCTGACGTTCCAACGCTGCGCCACGTTCTCCGCCGTCTCGCCCATGGAGAGGTAGGCGTCGCTGGTCGCCTGCAGCTCGGGGTTGGGCGAAAAGTTGAAGCCGCCCTGCGGCACCATCGTCATCGATTCCACCCCCACGCAAAGAAAGGCCTCGCCCATGCCGGCCTCGATCTGCGCCGCCGCGATGTGCACCGCCTGCATCGACGAACCGCAGAAGCGGTTCACGGTCATGCCGCCCACCTCCAGGGGCAGGCCGGCCAGCAGGCCGACGATGCGCGCCAGATTGTTGCCTTGCGCGGCTTCCGGATAGGCGCAGCCCAGTATCACGTCCTCCAGCAACGCCGGATCCAGGTCCGTGCGCCGCAGCAGGCCCTGTACCACCTGCGCGGCCAAGGTATCGGGCCGCAAGCCGGCCAACCGGCCCTTGCGGGCAAAGTGGAAAGGCGAGCGCGCATAAGCGGCTATGACTGCTTTCATGGTTTCAGCTTCCCAGGAGCAGGCTCAGACCGCGGCCGCGTAGCGCTGCGCAACGGTACTGCTGGACAGGTGCCCCGCCATGGCCAGGCGCGCGGCTTCATAGGCGTCCCATTCCTCGCCAGCGTGCAGCGAGGGGATGGTGACCTTCTCGCCGCGCGCGAAGCCCAGCAAGGCGGCATCGACCAGGTCTTCGGCGCGCATCACGATGCGCTGGTCCAATGTTTCCACCGGCCGCCCGCCGATGGCCCAGAAGTCCGTGGCCGTGGCGCCGGGCAGCACCGCCTGCACCTGCACGCCGGTCCCGGCCAGCTCGTGTTGCAGCGACTGGCTGAACGCCAGCACGAACGCCTTGCTGCCGCCATAGACGCCGTTCAGGACTTCGGGCGCAAGCGCCACGACGGAAGCGATATTGATGATGGCGCCCCGGCCTCGCGCGACGAAGCCCGGCACCGCCGCATAGGTCAGCCGCATCGGCGCGGTGACGTTCAGATCGACCATGCGCGTCATCTGCTCCACGTCGCTTTGCAGCAGCGGCGTATGCGTGCCGATGCCGGCGTTGTTCACCAGCAAGGCAATGCTGGCGTCCTGGCGCAGCTGGTCTTCGACGCGGGCCAGCGACGCGCGGTCGCCCAGGTCCGCCGCCAATACCTCCACCGCGCGGCCGCTGCGGGTGCTGATGCCGCTGGCCAGCGTGTTCAGACGCTCGCGGTTGCGGGCGACCAGGATCAGGTCGTAGCCCTGCTGCGCCAATTTTTCCGCGTACAGCGCGCCGATGCCGCTGGATGCGCCCGTGACGAGGGCGGTGCCGGGTTGGGTTTGTGCCATGTTGGGACTCACAAAGAGGGGTTGCGATGGGAGCCATGTTGCGGCTTGCAGCGCATGGCGTAAATGACGTATATAGTCGTAAATAAGGACATCAACGCTGGACATATGCGGGGCCAGAACCCGCCAGGACGCCCCCATGCACCGCATCGGTTACATACTTCCCGAAGGCTTCCAAATCATCGGCCTGGGCACGCAGGCCGTATTCGAACTCGCCAACGCGGTGGCGCGCGAGCCCTTCTACGCCGTGGAAAGCTACGCCCTGGACGGCGCGGTGCGCGCCTCGGCGGGCCTGACGGTGCAGGCCCGTCCGCTCACCGCCCGCAGCCAGGCCGACACCTGGCTGGTGGCCGGCGTGCTTTCGCCCCTGTCCAGGCCCGTCTCGCCCGAACTCCCCCGGCTGCTGGAGAAACTCGCGCCACGCTCGCGCCGCGTCGCCGGCCTGTGCACCGGCGCATTCTTGCTGGCCGAAGCGGGCTTGCTGGACGAGCGGCGCGCCACCACGCACTGGTACTGGGCCGACGCCTTGCAGCAGCGCCACCCCCGCGCGCAGGTCGAGGCCGACCGCATCTACATCGCCGACGGGGCGGTCTGGACCTCCGCCGGCATGACGGCGGAAATGGACCTGGCCTTGGCGCTGGTGGAGAAGGACCTGGGCGCGGAACTCGCGCGCGCGGTGGCGCACCGGCTGGTGATGCATCAGCGCCGCTCGGGCGGACAGTCGCAGCATTCGGAAATGCTCAGGCTCGCGCCCAAGTCCGACCGCATCCAGCAGGCGCTGGAACATGCCCGGCGCAACCTCGCCCAGCCGCTGAGCGTGGAGGATCTGGCCCAGGCCGCCAGCCTGAGCCCGCGCCAGTTCAGCCGTGTATTCACGGCCGAAACCGGCCAGTCGCCCGCCAAGGCCATCGAGGGGCTGCGACTGGAAGCCGCCCGGCTGATGATAGAAAGCAGCCGGCATCCGCTGGAAGTGGTGGCCAGGGAAACCGGTTTTCGCGACCGCCGCCACTTGCGCGAGGCTTTTCTGCGCGGCTTCGGCATGCCGCCGCAGGCGGTGCGGCGCGATGCGCGCGCCAGCCCTCCCGGCCCCTGATCGGCGCCGGATACGCCGCGGCCCCGGCCTGCGGTCCAGTACAATTCGCGTTTGGCGACGTTGTGCTCGCCCATTTATCTGGACCAAAGATGTTGCGACTGTCTGAAATCAAGCTGCCGTTGAATCACACGCCCGAAGAATTGCCTGCCGCGATTCTCAAGAAACTGGGTGTGGCGGCCAGCGATCTGCGCGGCTACACCGTTGCCTCCCGCAGCTATGACGCGCGCAAGAAGCACAACATCCTGCTGATCTACACGCTGGACGTCGACGTCGAAAACGAAGCGGCGCTGCTCAAGCGCTATCACGACGACCGCAACGTCAAGCCCACTCCCGACACCGAATACAAGTTCGTCGCCCAGGCGCCCGCCAACCTGAGCAAGCGCCCCATCGTCATCGGCACCGGCCCCTGTGGGCTGTTCGCCGGGCTGGTCCTGGCGCAGATGGGTTTCAAGCCCATCATCCTGGAACGCGGCAAGGCCGTGCGCGAACGGACCAAGGACACCTGGGGCCTGTGGCGCAAGCGCATCCTGAACCCCGATTCGAACGTGCAATTCGGCGAAGGCGGCGCCGGCACCTTCTCCGACGGCAAGCTGTACAGCCAGATCAAAGACCCCAAGCACTACGGCGAAAAAGTGCTCAAGGAATTCGTCCTGGCCGGCGCGCCCGAAGAAATCCTGTACGTAAGCAAGCCGCACATCGGCACGTTCCGTCTGGTCGGCATGGTGGAAGTCATGCGCGACACCATCACCAAGCTGGGCGGCGAAGTCCGCTTCTCCAGCAGGGTCGAAACGCTGCATCGGGAAAACGGCCGCGTCACCGGCGTGACCCTGGCCGGCGGCGAGCACATCGAGGCCGACCACGTCGTGTTGGCCATCGGCCACAGCGCGCGCGACACCTTCCAGATGCTGCACGACCAGGGCGTGTTCATGGAAGCCAAGCCCTTCTCGATCGGCTTCCGGATCGAACATCCGCAGTCGCTGATCGACCGCGCCCGCTTCGGCCCCAACGCCGGCCACCCCATCCTGGGCGCGGCGGATTACAAGCTGGTGCATCATGCCAGCAACGGACGCTCGGTCTACAGCTTCTGCATGTGCCCGGGTGGCACCGTGGTGGCTGCCACGTCCGAACCCGACCGTGTCGTCACCAACGGCATGAGCCAGTACTCGCGCAACGAGCGCAACGCCAACGCGGGCATCGTGGTCGGGATTTCGCCCGAGGTCGATTACCCCGAACATGTGCTGGCGGGCGTGGATTTCCAGCGCAAATGGGAATCCCAGGCGTTCGAGCTGGGCGGCCGCAATTACAGCGCACCAGGCCAACTGGTCGGCGATTTCATCGCCGGCCGGGCCTCGACCGAATTCGGCTCCGTGCAGCCCTCATATACGCCGGGCGTGCACCTGACCGACCTGGCCGCCGCGCTGCCCGAATTCGCGATCAGCGCCATCCGCGAAGCGCTGCCCGTCTTCGACAAGACCATCAAGGGTTTCGGCATGCACGACGCCGTGCTCACCGGCGTCGAAACCCGCACCTCGTCGCCCATCCGCATCAAGCGCGACAACGAGACCCTGCAAAGCCTCAATACCCAAGGCCTGTTCCCGGCTGGCGAAGGCGCGGGCTATGCCGGCGGCATCCTCTCGGCGGGCGTGGACGGCATCAAGATCGCCGAGGCGGTGGCCTTGAGCATCATGAGCCAGCAGGGGTAAGCGTGCCGGGCCCGGCACGGGCCCGCGAAATGCGCCTGCTGAACCCCGCCGCTTGACCTTCCCATCGTGTCAAGCTTGAAACTGACGTCATCGTATTGCCCCGACTGCCTCATGCAGCGCAGCGGGCCAGGCGCATTTTCGAAAAGGGTTCCGCCATGCAGCAAGCAACGCTCACGCCTCGCCAGGCACGCCTGTCGTATTTCTGCGCCTTCGCGTTCATCGCTGCAATGGTCGCGGCCGCCGCCGTCTGGAACGATCGCGAGATCGTGCTGCCCGAGATCGCCGCCATGGCAATCGCCTTGTGGGTCTACCGCGAGCCCGGTTGGATGCGCCATCCCGAGAAGATCTTTCTTTGGCCCACGGCAACGGCCTTGATGGGCTTCGGCATCAACCTGCTGGCCATACCCTATACCGCCAAACTGGCGCTCGTCCTGGCAGCGATGCTGCTGTTCTTCCTGCTGCTGCGCTACAGTCTGGCGCCTGCGCTGGCCACGGGCTTTTTGCCGGTGGTGACCAACGCCACCGAGCCGTCATTCATTGCCGCCATTGTGATCAGCACCCTGCTACTGATGCTGGGCGTGATGCTGGGACGGCTGCGCGCCAGCACGGATCGCATCGCTTCCGTCCAGCCCAGGCTGATGGCTGCCTATGCCGCCATCAGCCTGGCCGGAATCGGCATCGCCGCGCTCGCCGGCAATACGCACCTGGCCGTACTGCCGCCAGTGGCCGTGGTGGTGTACGAGTCCCTGCACATGAAGATGTACTCGTGGCGCATGCTGTTCAAGCAGACTGCGGTGCTGACCCTGTCGGCCGCTGTCGGCGTGGCGCTCTATCTGACGGTCGAGGACTGGATGACGGTGGTCCTGCTGGACCTGGCGCTGATGTGGCTGCTGCTGCGCCTGTTCGAGATGCGCATGCCCGCCGTGTACGCGTTTCCGCTGTTGGCCTATGTCTTCCCGCGGGACGCGCTGCCGCAACTGCCCGCGGCGGCGCTGCTGGTTTCCTTGTTTTCCCTGACCTTGGTTATGGCCTATCGCAAGCTGCAAAAGCCGGCCATGGCGCTGGAGCGTCAGCCCCAATAGCGCCAAAGCCCTTGCGGCTCACAGGTCTGGGGCATGGCCCAGGCCTGGCACGGCGGGTAGTTGTCCCTAGCCGCCACTTTGCGGCTTGGCGCCCGGCGTCGGCACCCTGCCCGCCCGCATCTCGGTCGTCGTCACCCCGCCGAAACCCCAGTTGTCCGTGTCGATTTCCTCGATCACGACGTGCGTCCACTCCGGCGGCTTGTGCAGCACGCGTTCGAGCGTCTCGGTGACTTCGCGGATGACCTGCGCTTTCTGCTCGGCGGTAACGCCATCGCGGGTAATGCGGATACTGACGAACGGCATGACTTTCTCCTGGTTGAAGTGCCTGTGCCCGTCGCCACGCCGGAGGTCGTTCTCAATCCAGCTTGGGATCAGGAAACGGCAGCTTATCCTGGGAAACGCTGGGCTGCGCTTTCCACTTGCCGTCCTGCTTGTAGAAATCCATCTGGTTCTCGCTGACCGCAGCCCCCAGGGTCACCGCGACCGTGCAGGCGACCTGGCCCGGATAGGTGGCGTCCACCGCAGGGATGCAGGTTCCAAGCTTGACCTTGGACGGCCGCGGCATGCCCGTGTCCGCCAGCATGTCGACGATCGCATCCGTGGCTTCGGGAATGGAAGGCAGGACCAGGTCCTGGGCCCGGGCCATGCCGCCCATTCCCAACAATGCAACCATCGACGCCACGGAAATCAAGGGCTTGAACATGCGCCAGCTCCATCAGAATTGAGACTCGCGGAGCTTAAAGGAAGCGGCCCTTTGTCACCGTAACAGAGCGCTACGCGACTATTCCTAAGGCAGCATCTGAGGGTTGTAGACCACTTCCCACAAATGCCCGTCCGGATCCATGAAGTAGCCCGCGTAGCCGCCATAGAAGGTATCGCCTGCGGCTTTGACCACGGTGGCGCCCGCGCCATTAGCCTGCTGCATCACCGCGTCCACCTCGGTTTTGGAACGCACGTTGTGTCCCAAGGTGAATTCAAGAGAGCCGCCCGGCCGCAACGCAATGCCCGTGTCGGCAGCCATGCTCTCGCGCGGCCACACGGCCAGTTTCACGCCATTCTGCAAGTCGAAGAACGCGACCGCGCCGTGTTCGAACTCCTTGCCGATGATGCCCTCGGTCGACAGCCCCAGCCCATCGCGATAGAAAGCCACCGATTTTTCCAGATCATCGACGCCCAGCGTGATGACCGTGATTCTTGGTTCCATGAGCTGCTCCGAAAGTGAGTCCGACTGCCAGAATAGCGCGCGCGGGAATGCGCGGGCCGCAACGCCGGGCGGGAAGCAACGCCTCTCAGTAATCCCTCGCCTCGTCGAACCAGCGCTGCGCCTGCTCTTCGCTTACGCCCAACCGTTCGACCAGGGCAAGCTGGCTGAACTGCCACACCGCCTCGCCGATGTCTTCGCGCTCCATGGTCTCGATGCCCTTCATGCCATTGAAGTGGCTGGCGAAGGCAGAGATTGCGACTTGGACCTCAGCGGGATTGCTGGCGCTTTCCAGCGCCGCCTGCGCCTTGTCATAGGCGGTGTTCGCCGACTTCGCCATGCGGCTGCTCCAGCCCGAGAATGGCCGGCCGTATTCGCTCTGCCACCACTCCTGCTTGCGCAGCTTGGAGACGGAGCTGTAGCCGCCCCAAGCGCGGACCTTCGCCCTCGACGTCATCTGTGCCTTCAATCGCTTGCCCGCCGCTTCGTCGACGTTGAAGGCGATGAACCTGTCCAGCAGAGGCCAACTGGCCAGTTCCGGCAACCCGGCCAGATCGGGCGTGTAGCGGATCTCCAGACTCGTCAGGCGCGACAACCGGGCCAGCGCCCCCCAGTCGCTGAAGCTGCCCCAAAGCGACAGGCTCTCCAACTGCGGAAAGCGCTCGATCCCTTGCAGCGATATGGCTTGTCCCAGCGGCGCGCCGTGCAACGTCAGCGCAGTCACGTTCTGCAGCGGGCCGAGGTCGGGCAAGGCATAGGGAGCTCCGACGGCCCGGCGTCCCAGCGCAGGCTGCAGCGACAGCATGTCGGGCAGCGGCCCCGCCACGGTAATGCGCGTCGGGTCGCCAAACAGCCCCAGGTTGCGGACCTGGGGCAGTCTGGCGGCTAGATGCCCTGACACCGCGTCCAGCCGGATATGCAGCGTCTGGATTCTTGCCGCGCCGGCGTCGATGGCGCGCCTGTCCGAAAATGCCGGCGCCCAGCTGAACTGCTCGATCTCGCGGCCTTGCGACCAGCCGAAGAAGCCGCTGTCGTTGCCGTAATAATCGATGTGGCGCGGCCATGCCGAGCCGGCAGGCGTGGAGAATGGATCGAACACCGCCCAGTTGATGGCGTCTTCGCCAGCCACGCGCAGATCGGCCTTCTTGCCCATGCTGGCCGGACCGATGATCAGGTTGCCGCGGCCTGCTTCCCTTGCGAAGACATGGCTGCCCGGCGCGATCAGACTCACCTGATACTGCCCTGCTTCGCTCACCGAGCCCGCCGGCTCGCCGGACACGTCTGTGGGTACGGACACGCTACTCTCCTTTTGCTCGGCGGGATCCGCTTGTCGCCATCCCGTCCATTCATTGACGTCTACGCAGGTTCGCCATCCACCCGGAAGAACAGCGCAGTCTGCCCGTTCAGGCCCGCATCCAGGAACTCGAACTCGACGCGCCTGCCGGGTTCGACCACGTCGCCCAGGTATTCGACCCGATACATCACGCCGCCGATGCGGTAATTGTGGACCAGCGAGACAATCGAGGAGTTGGGGCTGCGCAGCCGGTAGACCACGGCCTCTTCGACCACGCCCCGCACGCCGTGCTTGTAGAGCCCCCGCTGCAGCTTGCGGCTGCGCATGCCGAACAGCATCCCCAGGATCGCAAAGATCGCCGCGACGAACAGCAGCGGCGGCAAAAACAGCCCTCCCACCAGCGGCACAAGGGCAAAGATCAGCATGAACTTGCGCGCGTCCAACTCTTCCCTGCGCACGGCCGCACGGTCGGCATCGCTGATTTCCTCGACAGCGACCAGGGACTCCGCGCTCATGGGGTACTCCGCCCGCAACAGCACGGGAGGCGAGTCTGGCTGTAGGGTCAGCAGGTGCAGGCGCACGGGCAGATCCGTCAGGCCCACGGCCGTCGCGGGCCCGTGTCCGCTGCGAGTGTCGCTGGCGATCTCGTTCCAGAACGGCAAGGCGGCCTCCACGCGCTGCTCGCCGAATCCGTAGCACACGCCCGGCGTCGAGAAACCCGGACCAAACGACGTCAGCCGGCCTGAAACGATCTGCTTGGCCAGCCGTCCCTTCAGCGCCCGGTCGAGGCTGCGCCAACCTCGCGGAATGCGCAGCAGCTTGCGCCCGAAAAACACCGCCAGCGCTCCCATCACCGCAATGCCCGCCAGCAGTACCGCGCCTCCGCCGACATCCAGCGCGCGCCACTCGGACAGACCGAGCACGACAAAGGTCAACACGGAAAGCACCAGCAGCAGCACCACGAAGACGCCGAACACGGCCATCAACCGTCTGCCGCGGGAGCATCTGCGCAGCAGCAGAATGTCGTCCTCGGTGAGCGGAGCATCTTCTATTTGCAGGGTCTGCTTCATGCGTTGATCGCCGCCTCCCGGACTCAATAGGTTCCGATGGGAACCTCGATCTTCAGCGGCGCGCCGCCCTTGGCCGGACGCAGGCTATACGTGTACACGCCGCCATCGCCATCAGCGAGCGCCGAATCCTTGCGCTCCACGGCATAGCGCTGCCCGTCGATCTCCAGCGTGCGGGCGGCGACGGCGCCGGCATGGTCAGGCACCAGCAGCCCGCCCGCACCGTCTCCCGCATCGGCGAACTCGTAGTCGCGCAACTCCCCATCAACCCGCAGCAACTGCACCCGCGGCCGGTAAGGCGCCGCGTCCAGGTTCCAGCCATTGGTCAGGTCGGTGATCCAGGGGCCCGGAATGTCATAGACGCTGCCCAGTTGCTCTTCCGACACCTCGGACCCTTCCACGACCAGGCAGCACACCACCTTCCCTGCGCGGGAGTCGTACACCGCCCAGTTGCTGCCGATGGCCGCCACGCCGGGCAGCATCGAAAAATGAAATTGCCGGTTGAACTGGCTGTCCGACACCTGGCGCCAGCCTCCAATATTGGGCGCTGGCGCAGGCGATTGCGCCTGGCTGGCCATTGCCATCAGGACGCCTGCGGCCAGGGCGCCGGCTCGGAGCAATAAACGTATCATCTCGGTGCCTGTCGTGGGCTTGTGGGGATCATCGGACTGGAGCCTTGCGCCGGCATAGTACCAGTGCCGGCGTTGCCGCCATGGCATGCGCGCCGCCGGCCTGCCGGCCGCGCGCGAACTTCGCTACTATCGACGCATGGCTCATCTCGTTCCTCCCTCAATCGCCCACCAGGTCGCAGCGGCCAGCAGCCTCATCGAACGACATCTGGGCGCAGGCCTCGTCGCCATCCACCTGTTCGGTTCCGCCGCGGACGGCGGGCTGCAACCCCATAGCGATATCGACCTGCTCGTCACCGTGACCCAGCCGCCGGACGAAACCGTGCTGCGCGCGCTGGCCACGGCGCTATTGGCGATCTCCGCCCCGCCCGGTTCATCGCCCGACTTGCGCGCGCTCGAAGTCACCGTGCTGGCGCTGGAACACGTCGTGCCTTGGCGCCACCCAGCCAGGCGCGAACTCCAGTTCGGCGAATGGCTGCGAACCGATCTGATGGCGGGCGTCGTGGAACCGCCCATGATGGACCACGATCTGGCCATCCTGCTCACCAAGGTCCGTGGCCACAGCACCCCTATCGTCGGCCCGGAGGCCGCCCAGTTGCTCCAGGCCGTCCCCCGCGCAGACCTGAGGCGGGCACTGCTGGACACCGTCGCGCAGTGGAACACGCCCGAGGACTGGGCGGGCGACGAAAAGCACATCATCCTCGCGCTGGCGCGCATCTGGTACACGGCCGTCTCCGGGGGCATCGCCTCCAAGGACCAGGCGGCGGCGTGGCTGCTGGAGAGGTTGGAAGCGCCCTACCGCCCCGTCCTGAGCAAGGCGCGCGCGATCTATCTGGGACAAGAGGAAGACGATCTGGCGCAACGGCACGCTGCCGAAACCGCGGCATTCATTGCCCACGCCCGCGCCGCTATTGAAGGACTGGCCGGCAGCCGACAGCCCTGGAACACATGAACGGCCTGCTTGCCAGCGCGGATGCAGCGGGCAGCCTTTCAGGCATCACGGCTTCAGGTCGATTTCCATGCGCACGAAATCGCCGCGATACGTCACTTCGCCCAGGTAGATGACGCGGCGGTCCGGTCCGGTGAACACGCGCCGGACTTCCGCCACCGGCGCATTCACATTGATGCCCAAATGCCGCGCCACCTCGACATCGGCGGTCGAAATGGTCAGCACCTGGCGGGCAGAGACGATATCCACCGAGGACATCCCCATCAGAATGGGGATGACGGTTTCCTTGCGAAAGCGCGCAGGGTGCTTGGCAAAGATGGCGGCGTCCAGGTAGATGTTGATGACGCAGTACGGCTGCCCATTGCGGGCGTGAATGCGCCGCATGAAGACATACTTTTCCGCCGCGACGCCGTCCGAATCGTTCAGCAATGGCGTGCGCGTGGACTCATCGATATTGAGGATGGTCGGGTGCGTATCCCGATAGACGCTGGACAGGTTCTCGAGCGTGGTCTCGACACGGAACCAGCGGTTGTCCTGGGGCGCGCCCGTCACGAAAGTGCCGCGCCCCCGCTGCGGTGAAAGCAGTCCGTCGCGGGTGAGCCTTTCGATCGCCTGGCGCACCGTGACCTTGGCCACGTGGAACTCCTCGGCCAGCGCGTCCAGCGAGGGCAATTTCTCGCCGTTCTTCCACACACCCTTCAGGATCCGCTGCCGGAACAGATCCGAAAGTTGAACGTAGAGAGGGGCTTGGGCGGTGTCGAGAATCATGGCGTCAAAGTGTCCGCGACTATATCACGCGCCTGCGGCCGGGCCGCGCCGCGCGCGTCTTCCAGGATCAGCGCGGCGCCCTTCTCGCCGATCAGGATCGCGGCGGCGTTTGTGTTTGTCGACACCATGCGGGGCATGACCGAAGCATCGACGACGCGCAAGCGCTCGATCCCGCGCACGCGCAAGCGCGCATCGACCACAGCCCCGTCATCCCCGCCCATGCGGCAGGTGCCGGCGGGATGGAACACCGTGCCTCCCTTGTTGCGCGCGAATTGCTCCAATGCGGCGGCGGTCGTGACATCGTTGCCCGGCAGGTACTCCACGCCGGTCACCAGATCGCGGAACGACGGCTGGGCATAGATGTCGCGCAACATGCGCAAGCCCGCGACCAGGACCTTCGCATCGCGCGGCTCGGTCAGATAGTTCGAGACGATGCGCGGCGATGCCAATGGATCCGTGCCCACGATCTCCACGGTGCCGCGCGAATCGGGCCGGCATTGCGTCGCCGACGCGGAGAAACCGGAAAACCGGTGCAACGGGTCGCCGGGTTTGTCGACCGACAGCGGCATGACATTGAAGAGGATGTCCGCCCGGCCGCCGACCGCGTGCTCGGTCGCCGCCAGTCCCCCCACCTGGCCCGCGCCCACCGTGAGCGGTCCCCTGCCCTGGAACAGCCACTGCGCTCCCATGCCCGCAAGGCTGAGCGGATTGCGCACCGCGTCGTTGAGCGACATGCGCCGCTTCAGCTTGACGATCACGCGCGCCTGGTAATGGTCCTGCAGGTTGCGGCCGACTTCCGGCGCGTGCGCCGCAACCGCGATGCCGTGCCTGGCAAGCAGCGCCGCATCGCCCACGCCCGAAAGCTGCAGCACCTGGGGCGATTGCAGCGCGCCCGCCGCAAGCACCACCTCGGCATCCGCCATCGCACGCTTCAATTGGCCCTCTTGCACCCACTCCACGCCCAGCGCCCGGCCGCCTTCGATCAGGATCCGCGTGACATGGGCGCCGGTTTCGATCACCAGGTTCGGACGCGACCGGACCGGATACAGGAAGGCGGTCGCGGCGTCGCAGCGCCAACGGCTGCCGAGGGTCAACTGGTAAGGTCCCACCCCTTCCGATTCGGCGCCATTGAAATCGTCATTTCGGCGGCAGCCGGCCTCGACTGCCGCTTCCACCCACGCAGCCGTGTAGGGATGTTCATTGCGCAGATTGGAGACGCGGAGTTCGCCGGCCCCCCCGTGGTACTCGGACTCGCCCCCGTCGTAGCGCTCGGATTTCTTGAAATACGGCAGCACGTCCCGATAGGCCCAGCCGGTCGCGCCGAGATCGGCCCAGTCGTCGTAGTCCTCATGTTGCCCGCGGATATACAACAAGCCGTTGATCACGCTAGACCCGCCCAGCGCCTTGCCGCGCGGCCACAGGATGGTGCGATCGCCGGTCTCGGCCTGGGCTTCGACCGGGAACAGCCGGGAGAACCGCGGATCGTAGATGGTCTTGAAGTAGCCCACCGGCAGCTTGAGCCAGAAATTGTGCGCGGCCGCTCCCGCCTCCAGCAGCAGCACGCGCACCACAGGATCGCGGCTGAGCCGATTGGCCAGCACGCATCCGGCGGAGCCGCCGCCAATGACGATGTAGTCAAAGCCCGTCCCAGCCGGAATGCTCATGCCTTGATCGCCTCCAGATAGGCAGAAGGATCGAAGTAGCGCGACGCCGGAACCGGATTCGGAATGTTCCCGGCCTGCGCGAAGAAGTCGGTCACCTGCTGCAGCCAGCGGGTCACTGAACCGTCTTCGTACTTGGTGCGCCATTCGGCCGTGGAGAAATACTTGGCCTGCTTGAACTGCGCCTTGAACTCGGCCAGCGGCACGTCTTTGTACTGTGTCTTCTGCAGCGTCTCCACCGCGGCATCCGGAGTTTTCACGATGGCGTCGTTGGCCTCGCCCCAGGCGGCGATGAGGCTGCGGATGGCCGGCTTCTGGGCCTCGTAGAAATCGTTCCTGGCCGCCCATCCGCCCATGATCGCCGCCTCCGGATAGAACGCGGAAGCGTCGATCAGCATGCGCGCATTGGACACCTTGGACCGGACGATCGTGTCGAACGGCACCCACAGCGCGACCGCGCTGACCGCGCCGGAGACGAACGAAGTCACGGCGTCGGCCATGCGCTGGTTGACGATCTGCACGTCCTTGCCCGGGTCCAGCTTGGCCGCGCGCAAGGCCCGGTCCAGGAACACATGGGCGGTCGTGCCCGTGGTCGTGGAGATCTGCTTGCCCTTCAGGTCGGCCACGGTCTTGATCGACTCGTCGCGGACCCAGAGTTGGGCAGTGCCGTACTCGATGTCGTTCACGAGAAAGACCTTGCCCTGGCCGCGGGCGGGGAAGTTCGACACAACCGCGCCGGTGGCCAGCACATCAAGGCTGCCGCCTATCATGGCCTGGAAGATTTCCAACCCCGTGGTGAAGACGATGGGCTCCAGTTCCAAACCATGCTTGGCGTAGCTGCCCATCTGCAAGCCCAGCCGCAAGTGGCCGTCGACGGCGGGCGTATGCAGGTAGCCTACGCGCAGTTTCTTGCGCGCCTGGCCTATGGCGGGCGCCGCGATCGCTGCGATGGAAGCGGCCATGCCGGCCTTGAGTAAGGTTCTGCGGTCGAGCTTCATGGTGTCTCCTTGTGGTGGGGCTGCCGACGCAGGCTCAATCGGTCGGCCGGACGGATTGGCGGGCCTGGGCTTCGTACTCGAACATGACAAGCTCCCGGATCTCGCGGCTCAGCTCGACGAAGCGCGGGTCCTCGTGGACCCGCTCCGATCGGGGGTAGCCGAAAGGCACGTCTATCACCTTGCGTACCTTGGAAGGCCTCGCTGTGACCACGACGATCTTCGACGACAGGTAGATGGCCTCTTCCACCGAGTGGGTGATCAGCATCACCGTCTTGCCCTCGGTCTGCAGCACTTCGAGCAGCAGGTCCTGCATCGCGGTCCGGGTCTGCGCATCCAGCGCGCCAAAGGGCTCGTCCATCAACAGGAACTGGGGCTTGACGGCGTAGGCTCGCGCGATTGCCAGCCGCTGCCGCATACCGCCGGACAGGTGCTTCGGGAAGTGATCGGCGAAATCGCTCAGGCCCATCAGCTTCATGTAGCGCTGGCAGATCTCGGCGCGCTCCCGCGGGCTCGTCTTGTTGGCCGCGAGCTTCATGCCGAACTCGATGTTGCCGCGCACCGTCAGCCACGGGAAGACGCCATATTCCTGGAAGATCACGCCGCGGTCGGGTCCGGGCGCCGTGACAGGCTGCCCATCCAGCGTCACGGAGCCGGAGGTGGGCTGCACGAAGCCGCCGACGATGTTCATCAAGGTCGTCTTGCCGCAACCCGAGGGGCCGATGATGGACACGAACTCGCCATCCCGGATGTCCAGCGTCACGCCATCCACCACCCTCATGGGGCCTGTGGCCGTGGGAAAGTCCACCGTAACGTTGTCGAACCTGATCCTGACTTCCGGTTCCTGGGAAGGCTTCGGCGTTGCGGTATCCACGCTGCGCAGTTGAGTGCTCATGGTCATGGTCTTGAATGTCCGGGATGGTCTCAGGCGATACGGTCTTGCCACGCGACCAGGCGCCGGCTTGCGGCCCTCAGCGCCAGGTCCATCAGCATGGCGATGAGGCCGATGCAGATGATCCCGACGTAGATCACGTCCAGCTGGAAGAACGAGGAGGCATTCTGGATCAGCGCCCCCAGCCCCTGCTGGGCCGCAATGAGTTCGGACGCCACCAGCGTGGCCCAGGCCACGCCCAGCGCCACCCGGATGGCGGTCAGGATGTGCGGCACGGTCAACGGGACGATGACCTTGATGAAGATCTCCACATCATTGGCGCCCAGCGTCCGTGCGACGCGCACGAAGATCGGGCTGATCTGGGCGATGCCCTCGTACATCACGATGACGCCGGCAAAGAACGAGGCATAGAACAGGATGACGGTCTTGGCCGATTCGCCGATGCCGAAGTAGACGATCACCAGCGGAATCAGCGCGATCGGCGGGAGCGCGCGGAAGAAATTGATGACGGGATCGATGAAGACCCGCAGCCCGCGATACCAGCCCAGGCAAAAACCCACGGGCACTGCCACCAGGATGCCTAGCGCGACTCCGGTGAAAACGCGGCGGGCCGACATCCAGATGTCCAGCCACAGCCGGTCCTTGGAGAGCTCTATGAACTTTTCGACGACCGCGGCGGGCGAAGGCACGAGCGCGGGGCTGACCAGCCCGCTGGCGCGCACCGCCAGCCACAGCAAGAGGATGCATAGCCATGGCGCCGCGACGAGCAGCGGGCGCGAGATAAAGGACGGAAGGCGCATGGTGTGTATAGAGGGTTAGACCTGAGTTGCAATCCGTAAGTGCTAAACATACTATAGACCAGCACTTAATATCTTAATGCCATGACAAACCCTAATACGAATCAAGCCTGGGCCATCGAACCATTCACGCTTGCGCGTATCGAGGCCTACGCCCTGCGATGGCCGGTCAAGCGTCCGGTACAAACCTCGTTCGGCACCATGCATGACCGCCCCGCCCTGCTCGTGCGGGTCGAGGACACGGATGGCGCGGTGGGCTGGGGCGAGGTCTGGTGCAACTTTCCCGGCTGCGGCGCCGAACACCGCGCCCGCCTGCTTGAAACCGTGGTCGCGCCGCTGGTCGTCGGCCAGTCCTACGCCTCGGCCCAAGCCGCGTTTGCCCACATGAGCGCGCGCACCGCGGTGCTCGCCATCCAGTCGGGCGAACCTGGCCCCATCGCGCAGGTAATCGCCGGCATCGACCTGGCCTTGTGGGACATGCTGTCGCGCCGGGCTGGCGCGCCGCTATGGCAATTCCTGGGCGGCGCCTCGGACGTGATCCGCGTCTATGCAAGCGGCATCAACCCTGACCGCCCCGAAGATACGGTGCTCGCAAAACACGCGGAGGGCTATCGCGCCTTCAAGCTCAAGGTGGGCTTTGGCGAGGAGCGGGATCTCGCCAATGTCAGAACGGTGCGCGCCCGGCTGCCCTCGGGCAGCGAGCTCATGCTGGACGCCAATCAGGCCTGGGATCTGGCGGGCGCTCTACACATGAGCAGCCGCTTCAGCGAGTTCACGCCGCGCTGGCTGGAAGAGCCGCTGCGCGCCGATCGCCCGCTATCGGACTGGGCGCAGTTGGCAGAAAAAACGGATATCCCCCTCGCAGCCGGAGAGAACCTCATCGGTTCAGACGCCTTCGAGGCCATGATCAACAGCAGGACGCTCAAGGTCGTGCAGCCGGACCTGGCCAAATGGGGCGGCATATCCGGCTGCTTGCCCGTGATCGACAGGATTCACGAGGCCGGACTGCGCTACTGCCCGCATTTCCTTGGAGCGGGTGTCGGCCAGCTTGCGTCGGCGCACATTCTGGCGGCGCGGGGACGAGCCGGCGGCATGCTTGAAATCGATGCCAACGAGAACCCGCTGCGCGCGGCTCTCAGTCCGGCATTGGGTGCGATCGTTGAAGGAGAGGCCCAGCTCGGAAACGCGGCGGGGCTGGGCGTGCAGCCGGATATCGCGCAATTGCGCGATATCTGCGGTATGCGTTCATAACATCCCGGAAAGAAGGCCCGCAATTGTCCGGGCCGCGGGGTTCAACAGGGCTTGACGTCAGCCGGCCGTGCTCCTCGCAAGACGCATCTGGAGAAAATCGAGGAATACCTGGACCTTCTTGGAGTGCCTGCGATTCGGTAGATACGCCGCATGGACGCACACACTCTGTTCTTGAGGATTGACCTCGTAGTCCTCGAAGAACCGGCGCAGCCGCCCGGCCCGCACGTCCTCCCGGATCAGCCATTCCGCCAGCAACGCGATGCCCTGCCCATCCAGCACAGCTTCGCGCAGCATGTCCGAGTTGTTGGCGGCCAAACGCCCCTGCACCTCCACGTGCCGCACCTCGTCATCGCCGCGAAGGAACGACCAGCGTTGCGGCCCGGCCTGGTGGGCGAATCGCAGACAGTCGTGCTGTGTCAACTCCTCAGGCGCAGTGGGCGTGCCGTGCCGCTCCAGGTATTCATGGCTGGCCACCACATAGCGCCGGTGCTCGGCCAATTTGCGCACGATCAATTGAGGCTGCAAGTCCGGTGTGCCGATGCGGACAGCGACATCGATCCGCTCCGCCACCAGGTCCACATACGCATCGGATAGCACCAGATCCAGTGACACGCGCGGATTCTCGCGCAGGAAACCCGAGATATAGGGTCCCAGGCACAAGCGCGCGAAGGTCACTGGCAAGGAAACCCGCAAGGGTCCGACCGCGACCGCGCCAACATCCGACACGCTGCCGTCGGCCTCCTCCAGATCCGACACAACCCTGGACACCTGCTCCAGGTAAGTCGCTCCTGCGTCGGTCAACGTTACCCGGCGCGTCGACCGGGTCAGCAGCGCGGTACCGAGAGACGCCTCCAGGGTATCGATCAGCCGCGTGACGGAAGACGTGGCGACCCCCAGGCGCCGCGCGGTTTTGGAGAATCCTCCTGACTCGGCCACATCCAGGAAGACGCGCAAGGCTTGCAGTTTATCCATGGTTATCTTTGCGAAATACGCAATCCTACGTTGCAATATAGACCGATTCATTGATTTTTACGCAAAGACTAATCTGGCGTTCCTCTCAACGCAAGGAGCCACGCCGTGAAATCCCTGTGCATCGGCGATTCTCTCGTCAGCGGTGCGCAACCGCCCGCGGCGTTCCTGCAAGCCCTTCAACAGGCCGCCGTGGCGGCCGCCAACTGAGCCCCTGGAACACACCAACATGCCTTCCACGCAAATTACCGCCGCCGCCAAGGATCAGGATCCTGCCGCCTCATCAGGGCTGCCACTACGCTTGACCTTCATGCTGGCCGGCAGCGCCGGCCTGTCGGTCGCATCCCTGTACTACAGCCAGCCCATGCTGGGAGTGCTGGCCCCGGACATCGGCGCCTCTCCCCAGTCGGTCGGACTGCTGCCAACATTGACCCAGTTGGGCTATGCCCTGGGCATCCTCTTCCTGGCGCCGTTGGGTGACCGGCATGACCGGCGCAGGATCATCCTCACCAAGGCCGCCATCCTGTTCGCCGCGCTGCTGCTCGCGGCCCTGTCGCCCTCTTTGCCGACGCTGCTGGCCGCCAGCCTGGCCGTCGGCGTGTCCGCAACGATGGCGCAGGACATCGTTCCGGCAGCCGCAACATTGGCGCCAGCCGCGCATCGCGGCAAAATCGTCGGCACGGTGATGACAGGCCTGCTGCTGGGCATCCTGCTGTCCCGGGTAGTCAGCGGCTTCGTTGCCGAGAACTGGGGTTGGCGCGCCATGTTCGCGGCCGCCGCCGCCAGCATCGCGCTCGTGGGCCTGGCCGCAAAGCGCCAGCTCCCGCGCTTCGAGGCCAGCACGCAACTGCCTTACTTCGCGCTGCTGCGATCGCTGGCCGCGCTATGGCGGCAACATTCCGCACTGCGCCGCGCCACTTGGGCCCAAGGCCTGCTGTCTATCGGCTTCAGCGCCTTCTGGTCCACCCTGGCCATCATGCTGCATGACGAGCCCTTCCACCTGGGCGCGGCCGCCGCCGGCGCCTTCGGACTGGCCGGCGCGGCAGGAGCCATGGCCGCTCCCATCGCCGGACGCATCGCCGACCGCCACGGCGCCCCGCTGGTCACCCATCTGGGTGCAGGCCTGGTCGTCGCGTCCTTCGCCGCCATGGGAGTGGCCCCGTTCATGGCGCCCGGCGCGCAGCTAGGGCTGCTGGTCGCCAGCGCCATCGGATTCGACCTGGGCATACAGGCCGCACTGATCGCGCACCAAACCATCATCTACGGCATCGACGCCAATGCCCGCAGCCGGCTCAACGCGGTACTGTTCACCGGCATGTTCATCGGCATGGCCGTCGGGTCGGCGTTGGCAGCCTTGCTGTATGCACAGTTCGGATGGATGGCGGTGACGGTGCTGGCGACGGTCACGGCGCTGGGAGCATTCTTGGTGCGATTGAGGGGCTGACGGCAACGCTCTCATCTCCCGATTCAAAGCGAAAGAGGCGCCGAAGCGCCTCTTTCATTCACCGCAAGACAACAGCGGGATCACTCCCACTCCATCATCAACAGGCCGTCCAAACCCGCATGGTTAAAGGACTTGGCAGTGATCGATATGAGTCTTTACCGTCGCTTTTACCGTCAGAATCGCACATCTTTTGCTGACGCGGGAGATGGGACGATTTCGCGGGGCAACGACGCCAACGACACCATCATCAATCAGCATCAAGGATACCAATTCGAAGTACAGGACGGGAAGCTCAATCACTGCCTCCTATGACATAGCTCATTGCAGCTTTGGCTCCGGCAGCACGAGCGGAGCCTGGGTTGCAATCTGCATGACCTTCGCCGACAAGTCCGCGCCAGACACGTCTTCGTACCGCGCCGGGATCCGTTCCTTGAGCCGAAAAAGCCTCTGGTGGGCAGTCCGTGTGAGCTGACCATAGGTGGCTGCAACCACCCGGCCTCGAAGGACGCCATCTTCACGGAGTTCCTTCTCCTTTGTGGTCTTCGGTGCGATCTCATGCCCAACAACGAATGCGCGGAACATTGGCGTTCCATCCAGTGCACCACTCGACAAGAAGTCTTGAACGTAGCCGTCTGCCTGGTTCATCTCGGCGCGCCCTATCGCCGACTTACCCTTCTTAAGTTCGATGATCAGGACGTTCTGAATACGGGTGAGAGCAGTGTCTGCAGAATCGAAGCCTTCGGTTCCCACGATCGAACAAGTCGCGTCGGCCAACCCCATGATGTCCGGTCGTTGTTTGTCGTTGACAAAGGCATCGTTTGACACCCGCCTCTTGAAAACCTTCTCTGCCGCCGTCCGCAAACTCACGTTCGAGGCGTATTCGCTGCTGTCGAACTCGGGACCGAAGAGCCACCTCGCCTGCGTCACCAATGGATGAAGGGTATGAAGCTCGTCGGCCGCCTCGTCCCCACAGAGCTTCTCTATTGCAGCAACTATCGCAAGTCGGTGGTCGATCTCGTCAAGAACAGAAAGAGCATCACGCACTGTCCATTGGCCCAACAGGCGATCCAAGCCTTCGATGTCCGACTCATCCAGCTTTGTAAGCTTTTCAAGCAAGGCCGCCCCACCCCTGGCCTTTTCCAGATTGATCACCGCTTGCACCGCAACGGAAAGGACGTCTTGAGATGCCGTAGGCATAGATTTCGCCAACTCGCGGGCAAAGGTAGCGACCTCGGCTCTTCCAAGTTGGGAGAGTTCCTTGAACTGCTCCTTGTTACGAACCAATGCCTCTTCCGAACTCTCTTCCACCAATGTCGATGAGAGGGAGGAAAAGACTCGCTGTGCGTACTGACGCACCGCTTCAAACAGGGCGCTTGTCTTGGGGCCTGCCTTGAAACGGGACCAATCCGGCTCGACCTCGGCCATCCAGCCATCGTCAGTCTTGACCACGATTGAGTAACGCTTGGCAAAGCGCGCGCGGCCATCAATCACTGCCTCGGCTCCCACGATCCACCCCGGGGCCCCTACCAGACGGCCGTTTACCCAGAAGGCAATACCTTGGTAGAGAGTTGACTTAGCCGAGCGCGTTGAGTCCACAACGTAGGCCTCAGCAGGAGGGCAACCCTCAATTGCCAAATCTGCCCTCTCGATCAGTCCGGTCTGATTAGCCAACGACACTGACTGGCCGTTGACGCGCACCACAAACTGTGGGTCGTGTAAGAACCGTGCGGACAGTATTTCGCGAATCTTGTCTGGATCAGGTAAGTGACGCTCAACCACAACCGATAGCTTAGTGCCGTGCCCTTGGCGCAAGAAAGCGGTCTCCTTCTCGATGCGGAATGGGGTCTCCTGGCTCTGGGTTCCGATCTCGAAGCCCGCGCCTTTTCCATCGCGCCAAGTCTCCACCGAATACTGACTCGCGAAGCACAGCAGCCCATGGCGGCCAACACCGTTGCGGCCATAGGCCCTACGGCGCCAATCCTTGCGCCCAGCTGGGAATTCCACGTTAGGCCCTTGGTGCTTGATGCGGTCGTAGCCCAGCCTCATCCAGCGGCCCTTGAACTGCGCGGCACTCATGCCGTGCCCATCGTCCTCCACAGTCAAAGCTAACTCACGGGATGGTGGGATAGTCAGGTCCACCAGCGAGGCACCGGCATCCCAAGCATTGGCCACAAGTTCCGTGAGCGCGACTTCCGGATCATGCGCGATACGCCCAAGCGTACGAACCAAATAGTCTTCTTCAAAGAACGATGCAGTCGCGGTATCCGTCTTTCTTCTTGGCTTTGCCATCAATTCTTCCTATCTTTGTGCTTCACCAGCGCAACGTGCTGCGTCCTTTCGACTACATGAAATGTGATCACTGCAGCCGATACTTCGATTGCCTGTTCTTGAATGCAGGCTCGGTACCTTCCAGAATTTCGACAACTCGGTTCTTGATCTCCGGCTGCTCGATCGCACCAGCCTCATACTCAAATCGAACACCCTCGGTGTTGCGGAAGGCATAGATGATCTGCTCAGCATCGCAAACTACCGCCAAGTTCGGGTTGTGCGTGACCATGATGACCTGGCGCCTCTCCTTTGCCTTCTTGATGCACTTGACCAGAATCTTGTAGATGGTTTGGTTGTCGAGATTTTCTTCCGGTTGATCGATAACGATAGGAATGTCATCTTTGTCAACCAATAGGTAGAAGACCAGCAACAAGAGCCCACGCTCGCCGGGCGAAAGCTGGCCGATGTCCTGGCCATCGTAGGTCAATGAGTAACGGGGAGAAAGGTATTCGAGGCCAAAGATGTAGTCGAGGACCTCTGTTGCTTCCACCCCTTTACGAAGCTGGTCGGTCAAACGTGTCTCACGACCTTCCTGCCCTTCACGCTGATCGAACCGCGTGGCTTGATCAATCTTTTCGGCAAAGACGAAAGCGTCGTCCGGCTCAGCGAAACTCGCCTCCTGCAGCATGCGCCGAAGCAACTGGTTGCTCTCGTCGATGCCGGAGAACGTTCCTCGGACCTGGCGATTGAGCTTTGCAAGGAACAGGTCCAAGAAGCCAGCCTCCTCAATGCGGACATGGAACTCCAGAGGAAGGTTCATGTCCATCTGGCCGGCCGACCTTACAAATGCCTGAACAGGCTGATAGAGCCGCTGAAACTCGTCAACCATGCTTCGAATCAATGCATGAATTTCCTTGGAGAGCCCAGCCCGTTGCGCCTTAAGCTCTTGCAGCCGATCAGGTAGCGAGGCGAGCAATCCAATCTCAGCTTCCAACCAGGCAACAGTTCCCTGCTTATCGCTCGCTCCTATGATCTCGACCTTCGATTTTTCCCACTGAACCAGCGCCTCCTTGTACAGGACGAAGAGGCGTTCACGCTCACCAAGCTTGCTTTTGGCATTCGCGATGGAGGCAGATATCTCCTCGCGCTTCTTCAAAATGCCGCCAGACTCCGTGCTTTGAAGCTCCCCGTCGATTGCTTCGATCTCAGCCTGCATCGCCTTGGCAACCTCATCAACGGGCTTGGCGTCGATCCGGACCTCAAACAGTGCGGTAATGGGAATCTCAACCCCGAGCTCGCCCAATAGCTGCTTCAACTCACCTTCGAATACGTTGCATTGCTTCTTCTGGTTGGCCAAGGCCTGTGCCACGCGCTGCGCGACTGCTTGCTTCTTTGCCGCGGTGGACTTCGCCTCTCTGAGGTCCGCCTCCTCCTTGCCGACAGCCTGAAGTTGCTCTTCGAGGCCATCAATTCTGGCTGCTGCCTGCTTGGACTCCTCCAAGGCCTCAGGTGAAGCGTTCGGGTCTTCGACTTGCTTGGGCTTGGACTCTTCGAGAGACGCAAGCTCTGCCCTCTTTGCCGCCAGCCGTTCCTCCAAGCCCTTCTTGAACTCGGGAAAGAGCCGGGCGTCGGCGCCAACGATCTCGGCGTTGACCAGTGACATTCGATCGCGCAACGCCTTCATGGCCTTGTTGATCTCCGCCACTTTGAAATTCAGCAGCGCGTCCATTGACGGTTGGTCGAGCTGATCTTCGACTGGAACGTGGGAGTAGATGATCTTGCGAAGCTCTGCGTCGAACGTTTCTGAACCACCTGTGCCCAGCTCATTGCACAGCGTATCGAGGTAGCTCTGCGGAAGATACTTCACTCGCTCTACGCTGCTGGATTCCGGATCCTTATCCAGATCTCGCAGAGTTTTTGAACCGTCGTGCCACGCCAACGTACCCACGAAATGCTGCGCAAGCTTCGCGCGAGGCTCTCGGAAGCGTGTTTCGTTCAAGAACGAAAAGCTGCGATGGTTCTTGGTATTGCCAGCCAACGCAATAATGTCAGCGAGCGCACTCTTGCCGCTCCCCTTATTCCCAATGATGGCCACCAAGTCCGAATTAAGCGGAAGCTCCATCTCGAACCATGTGTCTGCGAGTTTTGAGTCCTCCTTCTTTGCGACCTTGACCGAGCGAACGAACTTCGTTCGGTTGAGTTCGACATGCTGGCGTTTAGGTGGGTTGTCGCCAACGAAGATGCGATCCTCAAACTCCTCGATGGACTGCAACAGGCCTCTGAAAGTGCTATCCGCCTTAATCCAAGTGAAACAGTTACCGATGCGGTCTTTGTCGGTCGATGCGCTCAACCAATGGGCATCGGAGCAATCAAGCAAATTGGAGTTGACACCAGATTCACGCAGCTTGGCTCTGGCCTTGGCGTGGTCCTCAGGTGATTCGGCAGCGGTGAAAACAAGGTCGGCACTGTTGATGAGTGTTTTCTTCTCAGCAATTGAGTGATCATCCCATTTCAGGTTCTCCCACTCCGTCTTGCCAACCGCCACAACGAACTTACCCTTAAGGGCATCGTTCGCCAACGCCTTATGCAAGCCATCCGCGCTCACGTTGAGGTTATTGAAGCCCTCAACGAGCGGACTCCCATACTCCGCCCGCTTGTCTGCGGGGGCCGACTCGATAATGGCGGCACCCAAAGCCTCAATGCTTTGCCTTGAGATCACGGAGTTCCATCTGCCTTCGCCGGTCGAACCTGGAAGAAGGCGATAGCTTGGGGCAATTGCCGAGATGAACTGCTGGCGGATGAACTCCGCGTCAACCTGATCGAAGATGATGTGGATGTTGATCCTGCTCCAGCTTGATGGAGCGTTCCCTTTCTTGCCTCCCTGAACCACGCCACCGAATTTGTCCAAACGCAGTTCCACCACCGGCAATATCAAATCGATATTTTGCAACCTCCCCTGCTCCCGCTTTGCCTTCAAAACTCTCTCGTAGCCATCGACCAGCACATAGTCATTGATGCCAATGACCTTGAACTCTTCTGGCAGGTTCTCGATGTCCTTCAGAAATGCCTCCCAAGCCTCCTCACGGGTGCCTGGATAGTTGTGATAGAAGGACTCGGGGGTGTGGACGTGCAGGTCCCATTTTTTCCAAGTCGATCCAGTCAGCGCGAGGGGCATGTTTCTCTCTCCGAGATATTTTTTTGTGAAGATCCAGTTCAGCAGAATAGGTCGGTCTCGGTTCCCTGCATTACGTCTTGCTTTTGCCCAGACCATCCCACTCTTTGCCTCCCATTACTCATAGAGCATTGACCGCGCAGCTACAGCAGCATCCGGAAGTTCCGCTTGTCCGCGTCCGTGGACTTCATGATTCGGTACTCCATGCCACTGGCCACCGCGATCTGTTGGGCGAAGTCCTTCTTGGCCTGCACCACCGCGTCCTCGATCTGGTTGTCGGCCTTCACTTCGACGATCACGTACTTCAAGCTGCCATCCGGTTCCTCGCGCTGGAAGATGAAATCGGGGTAATAGCTGCGCACGGTGCGTGAATCCGGGTCGATGTACTGGATAAAGAAATCGGACTGGCCGTGGGTCAGCATCCCGGTGAAGTAGATTTTCTTCACGCGCTGCTCGCGCAGCAGATCCCAGAACAGCCAGTTTTCCGAGCCGGAGTCGAAGCAGTAGGTGTCGAGGTGGAAGCTCTTGGCGCGCTCGTCGTCCTTGATCTGTGTGTCGCCCATCCGGACGATCTTGTCCTTGGCCGCCGATACCTCGTAGTAACCGTTCGGAGGCAGCTTGATGAGATCGACCTCGTGCTCCTCGGTTTGCTGCGACTCGTCGAGGTCGTAGAGCTGGCGGAACAGACGCGGGATGATCTCGTCGTAGAGCAGCTCGTTGAACTCGTTGGTCATGGCGACCAACTCGGCGGTGCCTTCCTTCGTCGCGTCGAGCAGTTCCTCGATCTCCAGCGGAGTGCGATTGAGGTAGCGCGACACCTCAGCAACCAGCGTCAGCGGCGAGAAGGTGCGCTTCTCGCGGCGGTCGGTCAGGTCGAAGGTGCGGCTGCCCGAGGCGCGGGCCGCGTCAGCGGCGGTCAGGCCGTCCTGCTGCGTTTCGATCAGCCGGTACTTCTCGACCAGCGGCCCCCAGGTTTCCTTGCTGGTGCGGTCGAGGCCCAAGGCTTGGCCGGGCACGAGCGTCTTCTCGCGCATCTGGTACTGCTTGCGCACACGCACCAGCTTGATCTGGACGGGAGGTTCGACCACGCGCACTTCCACGCGCTCTTTGTCCTTGCCGGTCTGTTGCAGCTCGTCGGCGCTGATGCGGAAGTTCTGCTGCAACTCATCGTTCAGGGTTCTGAGGTTGCCGTCCGAGAGGAAGACGTGGCCGGTGTGCTGGGCCCCACCGATGGCGCGCAGGCAGCGCATGGTGGCTTGCAGCACAAACACCTTGGACTTCGGCTCGCGGAATAGGCCCACACCGAACAGCGAACGACAGTTCCAGCCTTCGCGCCCCTTGTTGACCAGCAGGATGAACTGCTTTTCCGAGCCTTCGGTGTCGAGACGGTTGAACTCGCGGATGTCGTCGTTGGTGGTGATCTTGCTGTCGCCCACGTTGACCAGAATGCGCGAGGTGGGGATGCCGTGCTTGAGCAGCGCACGCTCGACAGCAGGCTTCAGCTCTTCGGTCAGTTCCTCCACGGTGGCTGCGAAAAATGCCAGCTTGGGCAGCATTCCTTCCGGGCGCAACTCGCCCGATCCTTTCAGGAAGCTCTCGATGGCGATGTCCACAAACTCGTCGGTGCGGGTGTTGGCATAGCCGTGCAGCGTCACCTTCTTGAGGAAGCCCTTGTCGATGGCTTCCTTCAGTCCGTAGGCGTACACCACTTCCGGCAACACCTCGCGCCCCACGTAAGGCGTGCCGGTGTAGTTGTAGCAGGCCACCACCCGCGTACCCGCCGCGCTCAGGCTGGCGGCGAGGATGTCGATAGTGGTGCGCAGGCTGGTATCGGTTTCCTTCGTGCCCACACCCATGTCTTTAGCCAGCGCCTTGCCGAAGGCATGATGCGCCTCGTCCACGTAAATCCCCAACTGTTCCAGGCGGCGCAGCTTCTCGAACCGCTGGTTGGTGGTCAGTTCGCCTTCTTCTTCCGGCTGGTCGAAGTTGTAGAGGTCGGCGGCGTCGGCATAGACGCCCGTGGCGGCAAGAGTCTCGCCGGTCACGCCGAACAGCTTGTCAACGGAAGTCTTTTCCTTGTGCTGGCGCTTGAGGATGATCTTCTGCGTGTTAGAGACGATGATGTTGAAGCGCGAGCGATCCAGCGTGTCTAGCGAGGTGCCTGCTTCTTCTAGGTAGTGGAAGCGCAAGTGCATGGTCAGGAAGTTGACGTACTCCGGCGGCACCACGCGAGCGAGGTCGAATGCCTCGATCTCCTTCAGCGATTGCAGCACCGTTTTGTCGGGCGCGAACACCAGCGCGTTGTGGCAGTAGCGCGTGTCCTTCTCGAATTTGTTACCCAGTAGGAACTCGTAGAAGATGCAGGTCGCCATCAGGATGGTTTTTCCCGTGCCCATCGTCAGCGCGAAGATGTAGTTCGGGTAGGCGCGCGAGTTCTTGCGCATGGCCGCGAACACGGCCTTGTACTGATCCTGCGTGATCTTGTCGAACAGGCCGACCTGGCCCGCGCTGCCCGACACCACGCCGCCCTCAGCACGGCCCGCGAAGCGGCCTTGCTTCTCGAACCACTGCTGGAAGACTTCCTCGACCTTGGCGTTGCCGAGGAACTCCTTCAGGAAGACGTAGGTTTCCAGCGCCTCGAACTGCGGCTGGCGCAAGAAAGCCTTCGGGTTGCGATCCGGGTTGTTGAAGTCAAGGAACTTGCGCGTCAGCTCCTTGTAGTGCGAGCGGATAGTGCCCCGATTAGCCTGATAGAACTGCCAGAGGAACTGGAAGAAGGCAAAGTCGAGCGACGCGCTCACCGCCTTGGCTGCGCGTTTAGTCGCCATTGGCTACGCTCCCTTCCCACGACTCCGACAGCAGGTCGGTGATCTTCACGCGAACGGTGCCTGCGTCTTCCGGCACCTTGTACGCGCCCTTGACCATCTTGGTCTTGCCGGGAATGTCCACCACTGCCGGTTGCAGCACCGCGCCGTCGTAGTTCCAGTCGATCAGCACCGACTCGGCCAGCTCCTTCCAGTCCTCAACCGCCTCCTTCTGGAGCGAGAGCTTTTGCAGTAGATTCATCGGGTAGAACTTCTCGATGACCAGCTCGCCCTTCTTGATGGACACCTTGGCTTGCGAATCACGCTTGAACTCCAGATCGGCCTTGTCGCGCAGGATGTCTACCACCTCCACGTCGATCTTGAAGGGCTTGGCGGCCAGTTCCAGTTCTGCGCGCAAGGTCGGCTCGTGCCCCATGCAGACGAGGGTGATCTTCTCGACCGGGCGGTTCGGGCTTTCGTTCTGTTTGCGCTCCCACGCCTTGTAGTCGAAGCCTGCGATCAGCTCATTCAGGTCGGCGCGCGTAGCGATACGATTGACCGGCATGATTTTGACCATGCGCCCGTCCTTCTCGCCGTCGAACACGGTGCTGAACTCCAGCTTCTGGATTTCCAGCGCTTCGATCAACAGCTCCTTTGCCTGAATCGGATTGCGGAAAATGTCGTAGTGGTTGACGTTGTAGGCCTCAAACCCAGTGAAGTACTTGGCCTCGGGGTCGAGTGCCCTCTGCCGCAGCTCATCAGCGATAGTGATAAGACGTTTCGTCGTGGTTTGAATGGCACCTAGGTTGATGTCCGCACCGATAAAACGCCGTCCAAGCTTCATGGCAACAGCCTGCGTAGTGCCTGAGCCCATAAAACAGTCGAGCACCAGATCGCCAGGATTCGACGCTGCTCGAACAATCCGATCAACCAGTGCTTCAGGCTTCTGCGTCGGGTATCCAACCGCTTCGACAGCCAAGTTATGCAGCTTGTTGATATCTGTCCAAAGATCCTGGATCACCGTCCCTTCATGCTCGCTCTCGTAGCGTTTGAGACGAGGGACGCCGCCTGACTTTGGGTAATGAATCCGCCCCGATCGGTCGTATGCCTCCATCTTGTCCTTGGTAGTCGCCCATGTCCGCCCAGCGGACGGCCAGACGCCCTTCCATTCATACACAAGGTTTCCCCCATCGCCGTGGCGGGGAGCATCCAATGGAAGCCTGTTGTATCGCTCATTTCGTTCTGGATCGAACGAATCAAAGAATGTTTCGACGTACTCTTTGTCGATCTTCTGAAGTACCTTGTTCCAAGTGCGCTCGGGCGACTTGGAGAAGTAGTAGATAGCGTCATGAATGTTTCCGCAGCGTCCCGGATCGTTGTGCGCGAATGCCTTGCGCCAAATGATCTCGTTGACGAAGCGTTCCTTCCCAAAAATTTCCTCTAATACACAGCGAACAAAATGCGAAACTCCGCTTCCGACGTGAACGAAGATTGCTCCCTTTTCAGAAAGCAGCTCTCGCAACAGGACCAACCTCTCATAGATGAACTGCAAGTACTCGTCGTTGTTCCAAATGTCGGTGTACTGCTTCTCCTCAAAGGAGGACTGATCGCCAACAGCCTTCGCGGACTGCCGCTGAATTGACTTCTTGTAGTCCGCCTTCGAGTCGAACGGCGGGTCGATATAGATCAGATCAACCTTGCCCCTAAACTCCTTCAGCAAGTGACTCATCACCTGAAGGTTGTCGCCCCAGAAAATCTTGTTGCGCCAGCCGTCTACTTCCTCGCCGTGGACTTCCTTCAACTGCGCCGGGTAATACTGCGTCGAGGTGAACGGACGCTTGCCGCGCCAGTTAAGCATCGGATAGCCCTTGATCGGCTCGAACTCGTACTTCTCAACGTTGGTGGTGGCGCCATCGGGCGTGGCCAGTTGCAGGCTGTCCTGCGCGGGGGTGTTCTTGCTCATCAGTTGCTCTTCCTGAATTTCCAGTTCTTGTTGTCGCAGTAGGCACGCATGTCACAGCTCAGGCACAGCTTGGCCGGGCGTGTCGCTATGCCGTAATCCTGCCGCTCGATGCGGGCCACGATGTCGTCGAAGCGCGCGATGGTCTTGCCGATGGCGCGGTCGTCCTTGCTGAAGGAGACGTAGGGGTTTCCGCCGTCTTCGCCGGTGTAGTACAGGTGCATCCGGCTGACCTTCTGGCCGGTGCGCTCCTCGACCAGATGGGCGTACACCTCCAACTGGCTCTGGTACTGGCGCAGCCGCTCCCGATCCTTCTCCATGTCGGGCTTCTTCTCCGACTTGAAGTCGATGATCTCGACCGTGTCGTGCTCGCCGCGAATCAGGTCAACGCTGCCCTTGAGGATGTACTGATCCTTGACCAGCGAAATCTCGACTTCGGCCTCCTTGATGCGATCCCAGTTGCCGTTCTCGCGCTCGTAGTAGCGCAGCACGTGCAGCAGCGCGGCTTGCTGCGAGCTGGGGGCGAGGTACACACGCTCTTTTTTCGACAACAGGGCGTAGTTGGCCGCAAACCAGCTCTTGATGCCGTCGAAGGTGATGGTGGCTTCTTCGCCGCGCAGCACGGTCTTGTGGATGTCCTCGATGGTTTGATGCACCAAGGTACCGAAGAGCATCGGGCTTTCGCGGATGGCGGCGAACTCTAGCTCCTTGAAGAAGCGGTACTGCTCGGCGCAGTTCTCGAACACGGTGATGTCCGAGGTGAACGAGTATTCGCGCTTGAGGTTGATCTGTTTGACCGCCTCGTAGGTCAGCGCCGAGAGATCGACATCGCGCCAGCTCGGCACCTCGTAGAACAGACGCTCGAAATACTTCGACGGCGACTTGCCCCGGCCCTGTTTCTCCTGCGCGGCCAGCACCAGCAGGTTCTGCGCGCGCGAGAAGGCCGTGTAGAACAGCCGCCAGAAGTCGAAGTTCTTGATGTGGTCGAATGGCTCGAAGCGCTCCTTCGAGAGGTAGCCACCATCTTCCAGCAGCACGTCCAGCTCGCCGTACTGCTTGCGCGGCACCGCCTCCAGCGAGCCGCATACCACCACCGGGAACTCCAGCCCCTTCGACTGGTGGACGGTCAGGAACGACACGCAGCCCTTAGGCGCGTACTCGGATTCGTCCTCGTACTCGCCGATGCCGCCATCCTGAAGGAAGCGCAGAAACTGGTTGAACAGGTCGCGGATGTTCTTCTCCAGCCACTGCGGGTTCAACACGCTGACGAAATGCAGGTATTCGAACTTGGTGAGCAGCTTGGAGAAGGTGCCGAGGTTGCGGGCCGCGCGCCCCTTGTCCACGCCTTGCACCGCTTCTTCGGTGAGGAAGCGCGAGAACAGCGGGAACTGAAGCAGTTGGTAGAACAGGCCGGAGAAGGCGTAGTCAGTGTTCTGCGTGAGCACGGCGTGGCGCTTGGCCAGCGGACGCGCCCAATCCAGCAGGGGCTTGTTTTCCGGCTTGCGCAGCTCATTGGTGAAGGGCTTGAAGCAGAGCTGGTCGTAGTAGTCCCAGATGTCCAGATGCACGCCTTCGGCCCACGCGCGCACCTTCGGGAACTGCGGGAACAGAAAGATCAGCGCACCGATCATCAGGCGGATTTCTTCACGCTCGAAGAACATATTCGAGCGGGGCGAGAACACTGGCACGCCCTGCGCTTCGAGGAAACGCGCCAGCGTTACCACCTTGTCGTTCTTCACCGAGCGGAACAGGAAGGCCACCTGATTCCAGTCCGCCAGCTTGCCGGACGCCTTCAGGCCGTTAAGGAAGGACAGCACCTCGGCGTGCCAGTTGGTGGTTTCGCCCTTGTCGTCGCTGGCGGCCAGCCGCACAGCCGTGGGCATGTCGGGGAAGTCGTCCTCGCGCGGCACGATCTGCTTGGCGAAACGGAAGACGCGCGTGCCGTCGTCCCATTGCTGTTCCTTCATCCACTCGTTGTAGAAACGGATGATGTCCGGGTGCGAGCGGTAGTTGACGGTCAGCTTGACCTGCTTGCACTGGCCCTCGTCGAACAGCGCGGGGAACTCCAGAATGTTGCGGATGGTCGCGCCGCGAAAGCGGTACAAGCCCTGGTCGTCGTCGCCCACCACGCAGAGATTCTTCTTCTCGCCCGCCAGCAGCAGCAGGATGCGTTCCTGAATGGTGTTGGTGTCCTGGTACTCGTCCACCATCAGGTAGGACAATTTCTCGCGCACCTGCGCCAGCACTTCGGGGCGCTTCTCCAGCAATTGCAGCGCCTCGTACTGGATGCCGGAGAAGTCGAGCGAGTTGTTCTCGTGCAGCAGTTCCTGGTATTTGGCGAAGCACGCGGCCAGTGCGCGTATTTCCGGCTCCGGGGCGGCGGCTAGCGTGGCGGCGTCGAGCGCTTCTTCGCTGACCTTGTTGAGCCACTTGAGGAGGTTCTCCGACTGCGCCCAGCGGCCCGTCTGGTCGTCGCCCATGACGAGCTGGGCGTCGGGCAGTTCGCGGAACTCCTTGATGCGCTGGTACAGAAAGTATTGCTGGTCGAACTGATCGAACAACGTGAAGCTACGCTTGAGCCGGGTGAACTCGCGGAAGTCCTCCAGCAGCCGCAGGCAGATGGAGTGGAAGGTACCGAGGTACATCTCGTTCAGGTTGAACTTGATGCCCAGATCGGTTAGCCGGTTGGAGATGCGCGTGGTCAGTTCGCGTGCGGCCTTGTCGGTGAAGGTGACGACAAACAGCGACTCCGGCGCGACGCCTTTCTGCGTGATGAGATAGACGATGCGCTCGACCAGCGTGAAGGTTTTGCCGGAGCCAGGGCCCGCGATGATGAGCACCGGGCCATCGGTGGCGAGGATGGCTTCGAGCTGCTGCAGGTTGGCGCTGGATTGAAGGGCGGCGCTGGTCATTCCGCTCCCTCGTCGTCATCGGCCATCGCCTTGCCGATGCGGCTGGCGATCCACTGATCCAGGTCGCCGCGACGGAAGCGCCACGTGCCGCCGAGCTTGAAGGCCGGGAGCTTGCCGCTCGCCGCAAGGCGATAGACCGTGCGCTTGCCTGCCTTCAGGTAGGCGGCAACCTCGTCAATCGTGAGGATTTCGTCCGGCTGGTCGCTCATCGGCTTTCCCATATCGTCTGCGGTGCTTGGTTTACTGCTGTATCTTGTCATAATAGTCCATGAATGTGCAGACTTGAGCAAACATGGCACCGGAATTGGTGCCTGACCTAGAGGGATGGCCGTGGGATCGAACTACGAAGCGATTTGCGAGGAGAACCGGGAGAGTTACGGCACTAAGGGCGCACAGAAGTCCGGCAAGCTGGCCGCTGGCCTGTACGACGACCGCACGCACTTCATCTTCGAACTGCTGCAGAACGCCGAGGACGCCCTCGGGCGGCGCGGCGAGTGGTACGGATCACGCAAGGTTGCGTTCAGCCTGAACCCGGCCTGCCTGACGCTTTCGCATTTCGGCAAGCCGTTCGACGAGGCCGATGTCCGAAGCGTCTGCGACATCGCCGAGAGCACCAAGAACGAGTCGTCCATCGGACGCTTCGGCCTCGGTTTCAAGTCTGTCTACACCGTCACCGATCTTCCGGAGATTCACTCTGGCGACGAGGATTTCGCCATCGAGAACTACGTCTTCCCGAAGCGGATGGCGCGTTCGGCGCGTGCCGCGGACGAGACGCAGATCATCCTGCCGCTGAAACCGGAGGACACGAGCGCAGCGCAGGACATCACGACGGGGTTCCGCCACCTGGGCCCTGGTGCGCTGCTGTTCTTGCGGAACATCGAAGAGATCAACTGGAGTGTCGAAGGTGGCGCGTCGGGGTTCTACCTGCGCAACAGGCCTGAGTCTCTCGGCCCCAACGTCCACCGCATCACCGTGATCGGCCAAGAAACTGGCAAGGCAGAGGTCGATCAAAACTGGTTGGTGTTCCACCGGGACGTGTTTTCTGCCGAGGGGCAGAAGATCGGGCGGGTAGAAGTCGCCTTCTCGCTGCTTGCGGTGAAGGACGTCCCAGACCGCTGGGCGGTGCAGCCGCTGGCCAAGTCGCCGCTGGTGGTGTTCTTCCCGACGGTGGTCGAGAGCCACCTTGGCTTTCTCGTGCAGGGGCCGTACCGCACCACGCCAAGCCGCGACAACATTCCACCCAGCGAGCCGTGGAATCAGCATCTGGTCAAGGAAACGTCCGGCCTGCTGGTGGAGGCGATGCGCTGGATGCGAGACAACGCGATGCTGGACGTCACGACGCTGCGCTGCCTGCCGCTTGACCGCGAGAAGTTCCCAAAGGATTCGCGGTTCGCGCCGATGTTCGATGCCGTCCGTCAGGCGTTTCAGGGCGAGGAGCTGCTTCCAACCTTCGACGACGGACATGTCACTGCCCAACAGGCCAAACTGGCGCGAACGCAAGAGTTGCGCGAACTGTTCAGCCCGGAACAGGTGGCGGCGCTATTCGGTTCGGAGGTCGCTGCTTGGCTTTCTGACGACATCACAGAGGTAAAGACGCCTGAGATTCGCTGGTATCTGATGCGCGAACTCGATGTCGACGAGATCAGGCCTGAGAGGGTGATGCCCAACCTGACCAAGTCGTTCCTTGAGGCGCAGGCCGACGAGTGGGTGTTGCGGCTGTACGAATTCCTGAGTGGCCAGGAGAAGACGCTGCGCCGTCACCTGGACACCGTTCCACTCATCCGCCTCGATGACGGCGCGCACGTCGTCGCCCGCGAAAATGGGAAAGCCAAGGCTTTCCTGCCCAGCACCATTGCCACCAGCTTCCCGACGATGCGCCGCGCGGTGTGTGCAACGCCCGAGGTGCGCTTGTTCCTGCTTTCGCTGGGCATCACCGAACCTGATCCTGTGGACGATGTCATCTGGAACCTCCTGCCGAAGTACCAGCAGCAAGAGGTGGATGTGGACGACGACACCTACGCGGCCGATATCGAGCGCATCCGTGCGGCTTTCAGTACCGACTCATCGGCGCAGAAGGAAAAGCTCCGGACAGCCCTGCGCGATACCACCTTTGTGATGGTGGTCGACACCGGCGATGGCAAAACCTACGTCGCAAAACCCGGGGAGATCTACATCGCCACTGACCGCCTGCAGCAGCTCTTTGCCGGTGTGCCCGACATCTTGATCGTCGACAACGAATACGACTGCCTGCGCGGTGAAGAGATCCGTGACCTGCTGGTGTCGTGCGGCGCAAGCCGCTACCTCATACCGCAAGCAACGCCGTCGGGACTGAGGCATTCCGAGAAGGCGCAGATCCGCAGAGAAGCAGGCCTTGAGCGTGCGAGCTGGGAAAGCCAGCCAGAGGACTTTACCCTTCGGGGGCTGACGCAACTGCTAGAGTTCTTGCCCACGCTGAAGCCCGAAGAGGCCGCAGCCAAAGTAAAGGTGCTGTGGGAGGCGTTGGCTGATCTGGAGGCGCGCGGCACTGCCGCCTTTTACGGTTCCTACAAGTGGGGCTACTCCCACGAGGCAAAGACCGCCCGGTTCGACGCCACCTTCATCCGGACGCTCAATCAGGTCGCGTGGGTGCCGAACGCCGACGGCGAGCTTGTGCCGCCGGGGCTCGTTGTGTTCGACACCCTCGGCTGGAAGCCCAACCCATTCCTGCTGACCAAGATCACCTTCAAGCCGCCGATCATCGATCAGCTCGCCAAAGAGGCAGGTATCGATCCGGCTGCACTCGATCTGCTGCGTAAGCTCGGTATCACCAACGTGGCTGACCTGACTTCCCGATTGGGCATCACCAATCCACCACCTGAGCCCGAGCCATCGCCAGCACCTGAACCGGAGATCGACGAGCCATCCGATGGCAACGTGTACGACGGCGCGAAGGATCTGTACGACGATGACATGCCGGATATTCCGCCCGGCACCCCTGATCCGGATGGTGGTGAGAGCGTGGGCACAGGTGCGGGATCTGGTGGCCAAGGGCGCACCGGCACGGGGACTTCACGCGGTGGTGGCCAGGGTAATGGAGGTGCGCACGGCAGTTCGGGCAAGAGAACACCCGGCAACGCAAGCGGGCGACCATTCATTTCCTACGTCGGAACGCACCCCGATGATGACAGCCCCGATCCCGATGGCCTCGATCAGGCTGCACGGATGCAGATCGAGGGGCGCGCTATCGACCTGATCATTGGTCTTGAGCCATCACTGCGCCGCACTCCGGAAGGCAACCCGGGTTTTGACCTCTTCGAGGCCGACAGTGGTGGCAAGCAGATTCGATGGGTCGAAGTGAAGTCGATGACGGGCACCTTGGCAAATCGCCCCGTGGGACTGTCACACACGCAATTCGACTACGCGCGCGAAAAGGGCGATGCGTACTGGCTGTACGTGGTGGAGCACGCGGCCGATCCAGCGCAAGCCCGCGTGCTCAGAATTCAGAATCCCGTCGGCCACGCCCGGACGTTCACGTTCGACCACGGTTGGAGCGAGATCGCTCAGACTACGCCGCCGACGGAGATCCTCCGCCTCCCCCACTCCGCTTGAACGCTCGATCGTTCATGATGAACGCTTCAAGCATGTGCGGGATCAACTTCTCTGCATCGACTGCTTCGCCATATGCCTGCGCGTGCAGCGCCGCGTAGCGGTCGAGGTCGGCTTTCAGGCTGGCCGGGCAGGCAAAGGTCAGCTTGACGCTCTCGGTCTTGGGTAGCGGCCCGAGCCGCAGTTTCTTCGTGCTCATTGCGAAGCCCCTCGGTTGAAGAACAGCGGCTGGTAGGGCCGCAGCACCAGATCCCGATTCACGATGACGCGAATCGGCAGGCCGGGCCTGATGGTCAGCGTCGGCCGGATGTCCATGTTGCGCCGGGTAATCTCCTGGCCGACTTGGTTGATGCTGTCCTGGGCGCTGTCGCGCCCGACGATGACGATGCGGTTGCCGTCCTGGCGGTTCTCGGGTGCGGCCAGCTCAGCACCGACGCCCAGCAGCGTCGTCAGCACCGCGCCAGCGACGACGCGATCCCAATGCCAGTCCACGTCGTCCTCCAGGCCGGAGTAGCCGGCCGGGTCGGTGCCGATGAGGTTGTCGAGCGTCAGCGAGGACGTGTCGGGCAGGATGACCCGGTTCCACACCACCTGCACGCGGCTCTGTCCGTGGCTGACCCGACTGTTGTAGCGCCCGAGGATGCGCGATCCCCGCGGGATCAGCAGAAACTTGCCCGTGGCCGAGTCATAGACCGGCTCCGTTAGCGTGGCGATCACGTCGCCCGGCAGGTCGGACTTGATGCCCGTCACCAGCGCGCCCGCGATCACCGTTCCGGCCATAACCTGATACGGAGACGCCGGCAGCGCCAGATGGCCGGAATCGCGGGTTTCCGTAGAGCCGCTTTGCAGGAACGCCTCGTTCTGGTCTTGCCGACTCAGCGCAGCGCCTGGGGCGGCAAGCTGGGCTGCCGCCGAGGCCGGCCCAGCCGCGAGCGGATCGAAGGCCGCGAGCGGATCGAAGGCCGCGAGCGTGTTGGCAGCACCAGACACGCCCGGCGCCGTCATGGCCATGACGGCGGCCTGCCCCTCGCCGCCCGAGCGGAAGAACACCGACGAAGCCGCCGCCGCTTCCGCCTCCTTGCGCAAGGCGTCGTTGGGATCATGGCCGGGCCAAGATCGCCCGCCAGTGGCGGCCCCAGCTCGGGCACCTTCTGCGGCAGCTTCGAGTAGTCGGACGGCAGGCCGTCCAGCCCTTGGGACTTCGAGACACGATCGACGTTGTGAAGCTCGGTCTGTTCGCCCGCGCCGCGCCGCTGCGGTTGCAGCGACCAGATCGTGGCCCCGAGCACGGCGACCGACAGGCCGCCGACGAGGGCGGCCAGCGTGCGCCAGTTCAACCGGGTCACGGCACGCGGCTGGGCGCGAAGCGCCACCGCCTCGGGCACGACCTTGCCTGCCTGCGGCGTGGCGAGGTCGGGGGTGTCGTCCTGGCTCATGGTCAGTTCCTCGGTGCCACGCCATCCGTGCGCTCGATCCGCACCACGTCGCCCTTGTCGCCGCCCAGGCGCAGCTCCGCCGCGCCAAAGAGGCGATCCACGATGTAGTACGACGAGCGGAAGCGATAGTTCACCAATTGGCCATCGCCTTCGGCCCCGATCACGAACAGCGGCGGCAGGTCGCCTTGCGCGATGCCTGCGGGAAACTGGATATAGACCTTCGCGCCATCGTCGAAGGCACGCAGCGGCTTCCACGGCGGATTGCTGCCGCTGATCGCGTAGCGGAAACGCAGGTTCTCCAGCGACAGGCCGCTATCGACCGGCGCGGCGGGGCTGGCCGCCTGCGCCTGGCGCTGCAAGGCCAGCATCCGGTCACGCGGGTACTCCCACGAAACTGACGCCATCCACGTCTTGTCCGTGGAAGTCAGCTCCAGCAAATACGTCTTGCGGCTGGTGGCGATGACCAGATTGGTTTTCACGCCCAAGCGGATGGGCTTGACCAGCACGTTGACGCGCAGGTCGGCACCGTTGCCGCTGGACGTGTCGCCCACGATCCAGCGCACGGTATCGTTGGCGGCCACCGTCACCCGTTCCTCGCCAGGCTGGAGCGACACCACGGCCGCATAGACCTGGTACAGCGCGCCATCCGTGAAGGGCCACACCTGAATCGCGTTGACGTAGCCCTCGCGGGTGGGCGCGACGCGGGTCTCGGCATTAGCCCGCGACACGCGCACCTTCTCGTCGGCCGGCTCGGGCGCGGGCTTAGCCACTGATAGATGCCGCGACGTATTTCTTTCTAAATCAACACGTTACGGATGTTTTTCGATAGCTGACGATAGTCCCCGAAGGACCTGATTTCACTCCCACTCGATCGTCGCCGGCGGCTTGCTCGACACGTCGTAAACAACACGATTGATACCGCGCACTTCATTGATGATGCGCGACGACACCCGAGCCAGCAACGGATGCGGCAGCGGCGCCCAATCGGCGGTCATGAAGTCAAACGTCTGCACCGCACGCAGCGCCACGACGTATTCGTAGGTACGCCCATCGCCCATCACGCCCACCGATTTCACCGGCAGGAACACGGCAAACGCTTGCGAGGTCAGCTCGTACCAGGTCAGGCCGCTGGCCTCGTCCTTGGTGTTGCGCAGTTCCTCGATGAAGATCGCGTCGGCGCGGCGCAGCAGTTCGGCGTACTCGTGCTTGACTTCGCCCAGGATGCGCACGCCCAGGCCGGGGCCGGGGAACGGGTGGCGGTAGACCATCTGCGGCGGCAGGCCCAGGGCCACGCCGAGTTCGCGGACTTCGTCCTTGAACAGTTCGCGCAGCGGCTCCAGCAGTTGCAGGTTCAGCGTGTCCGGCAGGCCGCCCACGTTGTGGTGCGACTTGATGGAGGTGGCCTTGCCGGTCTTGGCGCCAGCGGATTCGATGACGTCGGGGTAGATCGTGCCCTGGGCCAGCCACTTGGCGCTCTGCTGCTTGCCGGCTTGTTCCTGGAACACTTCGACGAATTCGCGGCCGATGATCTTGCGCTTGGCTTCGGGGTCGGCCACGCCGGCCAGCTTGCCCATGAACTGGGCGGTGGCGTCGACGTGGATGATCTTCACGCCCATGTTTTCGGCGAAGGTCTGCATGACCTGCTTGCCTTCGTCCAGGCGCAAGAGGCCGTGGTCGACGAATACGCAGGTGAGCTGGTCGCCGATGGCCTTGTGGATCAGCGCCGCGGCCACCGAGGAATCCACGCCGCCGGACAGGCCCAGGATGACTTCGTCCGTGCCGACCTGCTCGCGGATGCGGGCAACGGCTTCGGCCACGTAGTCGGGCATGTTCCAGTCGCCTTCGCAGCCGCAGATCTCGTTGACGAAGCGGGCCAGCATGGCCTTGCCCTGGACGGTGTGCGTGACTTCGGGGTGGAACTGGACGGCGTAGAACCTGCGGTCTTCGTCGGCCATGCCGGCGATGGGGCAGGACGGCGTGGAAGCCATCAGCTTGAAGCCCGGGGGCAGCTCGGTGACCTTGTCGCCGTGGCTCATCCAGACCTTCAGCATGCCGTGGCCTTCGGCGGTGGAAAAGTCTTCCAGGCCTTCCAGCAGCTTGGTGTGGCCGTGGGCGCGGACTTCGGCGTAGCCGAATTCGCGGTGGTCGGAGAAGCTGACCACGCCGCCCAATTGCTGCGCCATGGACTGCATGCCGTAGCAGATGCCCAGGACGGGCACGCCCAGTTCGAACACCGCATGCGGCACGCGCATGGAGCCTTCTTCGTAGGCGGAAGCGTGGCTGCCGGACAGGATGATGCCCTTCAGGCCTTGCGCCATCTGGTCGCGCACGAAGGCGTCGTCGACGTCGCCGGGGTGCACTTCGGAGTAGACGCCGGCTTCGCGGACGCGGCGGGCGATCAGCTGGGTGACTTGCGAACCGTAGTCGAGAATGAGGATGCGCTGGTGCATGGAGACTCTACCGGTAAAGAATAAAACCGCAGTAAATAAAACCGCACCGGCAGAACCGCTGATTCAGGTTGCGGTTCTGCCGGTGCGCGATGCATGACATTGTAGTTGACTGTACGGATCAGTCGGCGCGGTAGTTGGGCGCTTCCTTGGTGATCTGTACGTCGTGCACGTGGGACTCGCGCACGCCCGCGGAGGTGATCTCCACGAATTCGGTCTTGGTGCGCATGTCGTCGATGGTGGCGCAGCCGCAGTAGCCCATCGAGGCGCGGATGCCGCCGACCAGTTGGTAAATGATGGCCAGCACGCTGCCCTTGTAGGGGACGCGGCCTTCGATGCCTTCGGGAACCAGCTTGTCGGCGTTGTTGGACGGATCCTGGAAGTAACGGTCGGCGGAGCCGTCCGTCATGGCGCCCAGGCTGCCCATGCCGCGGTAGGACTTGTACGAACGGCCCTGGAACAGCACGACTTCGCCCGGCGCCTCTTCGGTACCGGCGAACATGCCGCCCATCATGCAGGCGAAAGCGCCAGCCGCCAGGGCCTTGGCGACGTCGCCCGAGTAACGGATGCCGCCGTCGGCGATCAGGGGCACGCCCGTGCCTTCCAGCGCCTTGGCGACTTCGGAGATCGCATGGATCTGCGGCACGCCCACGCCCGCGACGATGCGGGTGGTGCAGATGGAGCCGGGGCCGATGCCGACCTTGACGCCGTCGGCGCCGTACTCGACCAGCGCGCGCGCGGCGGCCGCGGTGGCAATGTTGCCGCCGATGACTTCAACCTTGGGGTAGTTCTGCTTGACCCAGCGCACGCCTTCCAGCACGCCCTTGGAATGGCCGTGGGCGGTGTCGACGATGAGGACGTCGACGCCGGCCGCAACCAGCTTTTCCACGCGTTCTTCAGTGCCGGCGCCCACGCCGACCGCCGCGCCCACGCGCAACTGGCCCTGGGCATCCTTGCTGGCCATCGGGTGTTCGGTGTTCTTGACGATGTCCTTGACGGTGGCCAGGCCACGCAGTTCAAAGCCGTCGTTGACGATCAGCACGCGCTCCAGGCGGTGCTTGTGCATCAGGGACTGCGCCTCTTCCAGCGTGGCGCCTTCCTTCATGGTGACCAGGCGTTCCTGCGGCGTCATGATGTTGCGCAGGGGCTGGTCCAGGTTCTCTTCGAAACGCAGGTCGCGGTTGGTGACGATGCCGACCAGCTTGCGCCCTTCGACCACCGGCAGGCCCGAGATGCCATGCTGGCGCTGCAACGCGATGGCGTCGCGCACCTTCATCTGGGGGGTGACGGTGACCGGATCGATCACGATGCCGAATTCGTGGCGCTTGACGCGGGCGACTTCACGCGCCTGGGCGTCAGCGGACAGATTCTTGTGGATGATCCCGATGCCGCCCTCTTGCGCCATGGCGATGGCCAGGCGCGATTCGGTCACGGTGTCCATGGCGGCGGACACGAGCGGGATATTCAGGGTGATGTTGCGAGTAAGGCGCGTAGCCAGGGAAGTGTCGCGAGGCAGGACCTCGGAATACGCAGGCACCAGCAACACATCGTCGAAGGTGAGCGCTTTTTGTACGAGACGCATGGGTAACTCCGGGCGCAAAGCAAGATTATACGCCGCTTGGGTGTTTTGCCTAGGTGTTGACCCTAGGTTCTCGGGGATATTTCTGTACCTCAGGGTGGTGCTTTTTCCGCATCGCTATTTTTACCCGGGTGTATTGACATCTATTTTTACCCGGATCATAATTTATTCACGACTTTCACCCGGATAAAATATGAGCAACTCAATCACCCCCCTCCCCGCCGATCCGCACACCGCCTTCGCCGGTCATCGCATTCTTGCCGCCGGCGCCCTCTCCGACGTGGCGCTCGCGGTCAGGCTGGCGATGGACGAAGGCCGCGACGCCACCATCCTCGTGTTCGACGACCTATCCGGCAAACAGGTCGATCTGGACCTCAGCGGAAGCCATGCCACCATCGCGGAGCGCCACCGCGTCCGCATTGACCCGGCCGCCCCAGCGCCCGAAGCGCCCGCCGGTGCGGCCGATGACGCGCAACCGCGCGGCCGAGGCCGCCCCAAGCTCGGCGTGGTGGCGCGCGAAGTGACTCTGCTGCCGCGCCATTGGGACTGGCTGGGCGCGCAGCCCGGCGGCGCTTCGGTCGTTTTGCGCAAGCTGGTGGAACAGGCGCGCCGCGACAACGAGGCGCAGGACCGCCTGCGCGAGCGCCAGGAGGCGGCGTACCGGTTCATGTCCAGCATGGCCGGCAACCTGCCCGGTTTCGAGGAAGCCACGCGGGCGCTGTATGCCAGCGACCGCGAGCGTTTTACGCAGCAGATCGCCGCATGGCCCGAGGATGTGCGCGGCTACGCCATGGGTCTGGCATGGGGCGCGCCCGCTGAAGCCGCCGCGGACTGAGCCGTGTCGGGGTGCGGCCTGCGCAGGCCGCCCCCCAAAGCGGCCACGGAATTCCTCGCCGCACTTTCTCCAATGCTGCCGCTGGCTTGCCTCACCGCAGCATCGGCCACAACGTCAGCGCCAGCAGCGATCCCATGCCGATGTTGAACCACTTCAGACGTCCCGGCTGCGCCAGGAATCCGCGCAGCGCCACGCCGAAGCCCGCCCACAGCGAAACGCTGGGCACGTTCACCACCGCGAACACCAGGCACATCCACGCCAGCGACGCCCAGGGCGCCGCGGCATCCACATAAACCGCAACCGCGGCCAGCGCGACGATCCAGGCCTTGGGATTGATCCATTGGAACAAGGCCGACTCCATGAACGTGAGTGGCCTGGCAGACGCCTGCCCCGCACCGATGGAACGCGATAGGGCTATGCGCCATGCCAGGTACAGCAGATAGGCCGCGCCCCCTACCTTCAGGCCTGCCGACAGGGCCGGCCAGGCGTGGAACAGCGCGCCCAGGCCCAGACCTACCCCAAGCAGCAGCGTAGTGAAGCCAACGGTGATGCCTAGCACCTGGGGCAACGTCCGGCCGAAGCCGAAGTTGGCGCCCGAGGTCATCAACATGACGTTGCTGGGTCCCGGCGAAACCGAGGTCACGAAGGCGAATACCGCCAGGGCAAACAGATTTTCAAAAGACAAGATACGGCTCCGGCAAGGCGCGGCGCACGTTTGCGCTCGCGATCAGACAGCCGCATTGTGAGTCCGGGCCAGCCTGATTAATATTGGCGTTTTTGACATCTTTGATAGCGTTCTTGCCATGAAAATCCAGATCCTGGCCCTGGAGGGCGTGTTCGATACCGGCCTGTCGGCCATCCTGGACGTGTTCACCACGGCCAACGAGCTGGCGCCGCTGCTGCCCGAACCGGTCCAACCGTTCGACGCGCGCATCGTCGGCATGCGCCGCAAGGTGCGCAGCGCACAGGGATTCGGCGTGCCCGTCTCGGGCAGCCCGGACCCGTCGGACCCGGACTGGCTCGTGATCCCGGCCATCGCCTGCAAGATGCCCGAAACCCTGCTGCCCGCGCTGGACCGCCCCGACGTGCGCGACGCCGGCCGCATGCTGCGACAGCGCGCGCCCGGCGCGAACACCGCCGCAGCCTGCATCGGCACCTTCGTGCTGGCGGAATCGGGCCTGCTGGACGGCCACAAGGCAACTACCACCTGGTGGCTGGCGCCGCTGTTCAGGCAGCGCTATCCGGCGGTGGACCTGGAGGACCAACGCATGCTGGTGCGCTCGTCGTCGCTGCTGACCGCGGGCGCGGCGCTCAGCCACATGGACATGGCGCTGTGGCTGGTGCGACAGGCCAGTCCGGAACTGGCCGCGTTGGTGGCGCGCTATCTGATCGTGGACCAGCGGCCCTCGCAGTCGGCCTATGTCATCACCGATCACCTGACGCATGCCGAGCCGCTGGTGCAGGCCTTCGAGCGCTGGGCCCGGGCGCATCTTGCGCAGGGATTCTCGCTGGACGCCGCGGCGCAGGCGCTGGGCGCCAGCAAGCGCACGCTGGCGCGCCGCATGCAGGAGGTTCTGGGCAAGAGCCCGCTGTCGTTTTTCCAGGATCTGCGCGTGGAGCGCGCGGCCCATTTGCTGAAGACCAGCAACCAGTCGCTGGAGCAGATCGCGGCGCAAGTCGGCTATGCCGATGGCGTCACGCTGCGCAACCTGCTGCGCCGGCGCCTGGGGCACGGCGTGCGCCAGATGCGCTGATTTCCGCGCCTACGACGCGGGCGGTGGGCGCTTGCCGCGATATGCGTTTTAATCGGAAGCAAGAGGCAGGCGCGCCTTTCGCGCCCGCGCATTTCCACACGGTGCATCATGGCCATCGCAAAGAACTTCCTGCTCTACGACGGAGACTGCCCTTTCTGCTCGAACTACGTGCGGATGCTGCAACTGCAGAAGGCCGTCGGCCCCATCGATCTGCTGAACATGCGCGACCACCCTGACCTGGCGGTGGCCTACAAGGCGCAAGGCTACGATCTGAACCAGGGCATGCTGCTGCACCTGGACGGCCAGGACTACTGGGGCGCCGACTGCATCAACCGGCTGGCGCTGCTCAGCACGGGCAACGACCTGTTCAACAGCGTCAACGCGGCCGTGTTCCGCAATCCCTGCCTGTCGACGGCGCTCTATCCCTTCATGCGCACCGGCCGCAGCCTGGCGCTGACGCTAATGGGCAAGAAGAAGATGCAGATGTAGCCGCGCCGGCCGCTGAGCCGATGCGGGAACGGGATCTGATTAAAGACGGCGCGCCGCGCTACGCGGCGCCGACGGCTCTCGCCAAAGGCGCTGCGGCCGTTTCCGTGTGCACGCCCGCGTCGGAGCGGCGCCACCCCGAAGCCGGATCGCGCTTGTCGTGGAGATAATCCCAATCCGTGCCGCACACCGCACAGGTGTACGCCTCGTGCTGCACGCCGCGTTGCTGCTGCCCCGTCGACCGCACCACGCCCAGGCTGATCAGGTTGTCATGACCGGGCGCATCGCGCCGGTCCGTGACGATAGCCTCGCATTTTTCACACGCCCCCATGCCTCTTCCCCTTTCAGTATCCTTTCATCGGATATTACGAAGGGAAAAACGCTTAAAGCTCAGCAATTCTCACCATTGCGGGGCCGGCCGGCGCTGGAGTTCAGCCGCCCCCTGCGCTGGCGTCAAACCAATGTCACCTTGCCCGTGGCCAGGCTGTACACGCCGCCGACCACTCCCAACTTTTTCTGCTGCACCATCTCCTGCAAGAGAGGCTGCGCCGTTTTCAGGCGTTCGACCGTCAGTCGCACATTGGCCTGGACCGCCGCGGCCACCAGGTCTTTCGCGCCCGACTTGTCCGCAAGCTCGACGGCGGGCTTGAGCGCATTCACCAGCGCGGGTAGATGGCCCGGCAGTTCGGTCTTGTCCCTCCATGCCTTCACCGTCGCGTCCACCGCGCCGCAGTTGTCGTGGCCCAGCACCAGAATCAGCGGTGCGCGCAGGACCAGGGCGCCGTACTCCAGGCTGGCCAGGCCGTCTTCGTTCACGAAGTTGCCGGCCACGCGCACGATGAAGAGGTCGCCCGGTCCTTGGTCGAAAGCCAGTTCCGGCGCCACCCGCGAGTCCGAACAGCCCAGGATGGCGGCGATGGGCTTTTGCTTCACGGCGCGGGCGGCGCGTCCCGCGGAATAGTCCCGCATGTTCGGCTTGTTGGCGGCGTAGCGGGCATTGCCCGCCATCAGGCGCTTCAAGGCCTCGTCGGGGCCGATATCGTTTGACGGCACGGCGGCTTGGGCATCGCCCAGCCAGCCTGAAGCGCCGGCTGCGGCGATCGCTGCGGCGCCGAACAGCAGGCGGCGGCGGTTGAATTGCGGGGAATTGGCGAAAGAAGAACAGTCGCACATGAAGCTCTCCTGAAAGAAGAACATCCGGGAAACCAGCGCAAGACCATTGTGCTGCCGCGGCCTCTTCAAATGCTCAAACATCGCGCCGCCAGGATCAAAAAAAGCGCCGTAACCGCAGCTTGAGAAACACGGATGAGGGGCGTAATGTGGAAAAGCGGCATATGCCGCGTCACCTGCTTAATAGGTACGCACCATGACGCCCAACACTCCCCACCCCAATCCCTCCCACGCCGCGCCAGACGCGCAGGCCGACAAGGAACGCGCCCGCGCGGATCACCAGCATGATGAAGCCCGGCGCAAGGCCCTGGTCGGCTCGCAGCACAAGGAAAACGTCCGCAGCGTCGCCGCGCCGCGCTACCACGGGCACCGCGGCGGATGAGGCTCGCGTCGGCTAGATTCCGTAACGTCTTGGAAAAACATCGAACTGAAATAAGCGCCTGAAAGTTGGACCATCTTGCGTTGGACTTTGGACGGGACCGAAAGGATGAGTCCCGGTCCTGATGCCCTGCCCTGAATGGTTTTCAACGACAAAGGATGCTTATCGTGATTCCGATCAGAAAGACAGCCGCCGCCTGTGCCCTGGGTTTGGGCATGATGGTGGCGGCAGCCGGCCAGACCGTTTTTGCCCAAGCCCAGGCCGATGCTCCCGCGCCGCTGGCCACCGGCCTGACCGACTCCGGCAGCGCCGAGGGCCAGGTCATCGAAGCGGTGCGCAGCGGCGACATCCTGTCCATCAAGGTACGGTTCAAGCCCGTCGTCATGGGCAAGACGGAGATGCTCTATCCGCAGATCAGCAAGAGCGACTATGAAAACAGCTTCTACGTGGTCGCCGGCAACAAGAAGCATCTGCTGCTGAGAGACAGCAACGACAAGCCGCTGACCAATCCCAAACTGATGATCCGGACCGAGAAGGACGCCCCGATCGCCGGCTCCTGGCAGGGGAAGTTCCCCGCCCCGCCCAAAGAGATCAAAGAGGTCTCGTTGACGATACCTGGCGTCGAGACCTTCGACGCCATCAAGATCACCGACCGCTAGCCATGGCCGGCTACCCGGGCACGTCCACTCTGCTGGCCGCGGCGTTGCTCGCCGCCGCCAGCGGCTCCATGGCGCAGGAGCCACCCTACAAGGCCGAGATCCTGGATCTGCAGGCCACCATCCTGGACCTAAAGGGGCTGCCTTCCGATGCCAGCGGCGGCATATCGGACCTGAACGCGCAGATAGACGGACTGGCCGCGCGCCACGACGGCCTGTCGGTGCGGCAGGACAAGAACGCCGTGACCGTCGCCATGCTGGGCGACGTGCTGTTCGATTTCGACAAGACCGCCATACGCCCGGCCGCCGAACCTACGCTGCGGGACATCGCCAGCCTGATCCAATCGAGTTCGGCCGGCACCGTCGGCATCGAAGGCCACACCGACTCCAAAGGCTCGGCCTCCTACAACAAGGATCTGTCATTGCGCCGCGCGCAGGCGGTGGCGCAATGGCTGGCGAATCATGGCGTGGACAAGTCGCGGCTGACCGTCAAGGGATACGGCGATACCCAGCCGATCCAATCGAACAAGCTGGCCAATGGCGCGGACAATCCGCAAGGACGGGCGCAGAACCGGAGGGTGGAGTTCGTGCTGCCCAAGCACTGAGCGCAAGGCGCGAGGATGCCGCATAGGTGGCCGCATCATTGCGCCGCAGACCTCGCACGGCCTGCGGTACTATGCGCGCGTCATTGTCCCCATGTCGCCGACGCGTGCCGGCGTTGCAGGAAGTACTCCCATGCGCCTCATCCACCGAGCCGTCCTTGCTTGCGCCCTGCTGGCTGCTCCATTTGCCGCCGTGGCCGGCGAGCTGAACAAGGCCAACTGCACCTACAAAGGTGTCCCGCTATATGGCAAGGTGAAGATCGTCACCGCGTTCCCCGACATCAAGGTCAAGGTGGTCAGCGCGTTTGCCGACCTGTCGGTGAAGAAGGTCGACGCTTTCGCCGACAGTTGCGGCGAATGGAAAATCGTCGATAGCTTCCCGGACTTCAAGATCCAGTTGGTGGACGCCTTTCCCGACGTGACGATCACCTGGGTGAATGCGTTTCCGGGCGTCCGGTGAACATGATTGCGCGTATCGGCTAGGGCAGCCGGCTTACTCCTCTTCGCCGTAGCCAAAAGGCCAACGGCGCTTGTTCGGCTCGGGCGCGGGTTGCTGACTGTGCATGACGGGCTCCTGAGGTTCGATGGACGAATACTACCGGCATCCGCCAAATCGAACTGCAAAGGTTCGCAAAGATCGCGGCAATCATGCCGCAAGAGCCCCATCCACGTTTCTAACACAAGGCAGGCGCGGCCCGCATCGGGGCTAGAACGTATGCCATTTCCCGGACCGGCGCGTAGGATTGAAGCCGTACGGGAGAGCGCCATGCCAGATTCCAGCTGGATTTGCGGCAGCGAGCCGCCGGGTCGCCAGGGATTCTTCGAGACGGAATTCAATACTGGCCAGACCGAAGTCACGATGTACTCCGTATTGGGCTGGATGCCGCCTGCGCATCGCGGCTACGTGGTCCGGTGGCGCTCGCTGGAACCCGCGGTGGAACAAGCGGAAATCGAACGCTATCTGTACTACCGGCGCGAGGGGCGCGGGCATTCTTGAATTTCTGGTCGTTGGCAGCCGCAAGGGCCTGGTGCTAGCCTTGAAATGGCCTGCCGCCGTCATTGGAGACCTCTCATGCCCGAGTTCATTGAAGCGAACCTTGACACTCTGTTCACGCTTGCCCAGAGCCGTACCGAAAGCTATCTGCGGGCAGCCGAAACCCAGATCGATGCGGTTTTCGGTGGGGGCTACGCCCGAGAGCATCCAGAATTGATCGCGGCGTTCATGAAGACCGCGTCCGATGAATTCACGCGCACGGCCACGGCCAAAGTCCTGCAGAACCTGGGGTACTCCCTGGACTCGGTTGCAGACGCACTGCGCACCCGGGCCTGATCAGGATCTCCGCGCCCGCGGGCTCTCCGCGCGCACCCGCATACCGCCAGCCCGATACCGGGCTGCTGAGCCGCTTGCGCTCTAAATCCTTGAAATAACTAGCAGTTATGAAATTCCCTGATGAAAACCCCATCAGGGAATTTACTTATGCGCTTTAATTATTTGCAAAGCGCATACTTGCCGGGCAAGAATTCGTCCTTGGCATAAATCAATTCAGATGGAACTTCGTCAACTCGAGGCCTTCGCGGCCGTCATGTCCACGGGCAGCGTCACTGCTGCCGGCCGGCTGTTGGGACGCTCCCAGCCGGCGATCAGCCGGTTGTTGCAGGAACTGGAAGCCGAGATCGGCTATCCCTTGTTTGCGCGCAGCGGCCCTCGCGTGACGCCCACCGAGCAGGGCTTCCTGCTGTATGACGATGTCGAGCGCGCGTTGGCGGGCATGCAGCAGATCCGCAGCCGCGCCGATGAAATCGCCCGCGGCCAGGCCCAGCCGCTGCTGATGGCCGCCACCTCCGCCCTGGCGGCGGGCCTGGTGCCCGACGCGCTTAAGCGCATCGAGGACCGGATCGGCGCCGCGCGCATCCAGTTGCGCAGCGCCTCGCCCGAGCGCGTGGTGCATGCCGTGCTGTCGGGCGCCGCGCAACTGGGCGCGACCAGCCTGCCGCTGGAGCATCGCGGCCTGACGGTGCACTGGATCGGGCAAGCGCCCTGTGTGGTCGCGCTGCCGGAAAACGATCCGCTGGCGCAACAAGCCGTGGTGCCCGTCGCCGCGCTGGCTGGACGCCGCATGATCACGATGGCCAATCCCTACCGCCTGCGCCGCCGCCTGGACGCCGCGCTGGCGCAGAACGCCCAGACGCTGGGCACCATGGAAACCAATTCGTCCGTCAACGCCCTGGCCGCCGTGCGCGCCGGACTGGGCGTGTCGGTGCTGGAACCGATCACCGCCTACGGCGCCCCCATGCCGGGCGTGGCGATCCGGCCCATCGACCTGGACATTCCCTTTTTCTTCGGGGTCATCACCCCGCAGTCGCAAACGCCGACGCCAGCCTGCCAGGCCATGGTCGACGCGCTGGCCCAAGCCGCCGCAGCCCTGCTGCCCGGCTTCGCCCTGCACGACGCCGCCGAACATTCGGCGCTGCTGCAGTCGATCTATGGCGACGACGCCCCTCTTACGGAATCCCCTGCTATATGAATCAGCCTGTAGCCACCCCGCCGCAAGGCCTAGCCGCGCTGGAAGCGCGCCTGCGGCAAGACCTGTCCTGGCTGGAAATCCCCGCCAAGAACTGGGTCACGCCGCGCCTCGTCGATGGCCAGCCCGTGCTGGATGTGGCCGTCGTCGGCGGCGGCATGGCCGGCCTGGCCGCGGCCGCCTCGCTCAAGCACCTGGGCATCAACGCCCCGATCTTCGACCAGGCGCCCGAAGGCTATGAAGGTCCCTGGGCCACCACCGCCCGCATGGAAACCCTGCGTTCGCCCAAGCAGCTGACCGGCCCCGCGCTGGGCCTGCCGGCGCTGACCTTCCGCGCCTGGTTCGAAGCCCAGTTCGGTTCCGAGGCCTGGGAAGCGCTGGACAAGATCCCGCGCCTGCAATGGATGGATTACCTGCGCTGGTACCGCCGCGCGCTGGAACTGGATGTGCGCAACGAACACCGCATCCTGGCCGTGCTGCCGCGCGCCGACCAGCTGGTGCAGCTGGACATCGAATCCCCCGCCGGACGCAGCACGGTGTTGGCGCGCCGCGTGGTGCTGGCCACCGGCCGCGACGGCCTGGGCGGCGCCTATGTGCCTGATTTTTCGAAGAAGCTGCCGCGCAACCGCTGGGCGCATTCGTCCGACGTGATGGACTACAACACCCTGGCCGGCAAGCGCGTGGGCGTGGTGGGCGCGGGTGCGTCGGCCATGGACAGCGCGGGCACCGCGCTGGAAGCCGGCGCCGCCAGCGTAGACCTGCTGATCCGCCGCAACGACATTCCGCGCATCAACAAGGGCAAGGGCGCGGGCAACCCCGGCCTGACCCACGGCCACCTGACCCTGCCCGACGAATGGAAGTGGAAGATCCGCCACTACATCAACGCCGCCCAGGTGCCGCCGCCGCGCGGCAGCACGCTGCGCGTCTCGCGCCACCCCAACGCCCGCTTTAATCTGGGCTGCGGCGTGCAGGACCTGGCGCTGGTCGGCGACGAGATCCACGTCACCACGCCCAAGGGCGTGTTCGTGCTGGACTTCCTGATCTTCTCCACGGGTTTCCGCATCGACTGGACCGTGCGTCCGGAGTTCGCCGCGCTGGCGCCGCACGTGCGCGCCTGGGGCGACCGCTACGTGCCGCCGGCCGGCGAAGAAGACCAGGAACTGCATGACTCGCCCGACCTGGGCGCGGTGTTCGAATTGCAGGAAAAGACCCCGGGCGCCTGTCCCGGCCTGGACCGCGTGCATTGCTTCTCCTATCCCGCGGCGCTGACGCAGGGCACGATCTCGGGCGACATCCCGGCCATCAGCGAAGGCGCCAAGCGCCTGGCGCAAGGCATCGCCGGCCTGTTCTATCGCGAGGACGTGGAGACGCACTACGCCAATATGGAAGCGTTCTCCGAACCCGAGGTGTTCGGTGACGAATGGACGCCGGTCCCGGCCCCGCAAGCGGAGACCGCGCAATGACGGGCTGGTTGCTGCGCCGCATCGCACAAGCCGCGGTGGTGGTCTTCCTGATGACGCTGATCGTCTTCGTGGGCCTGCATGCCATCGGCAATCCAGTGGACATCCTGATCGGCCAGGACGTGGACCAGGTGGACCGCGCCCGCATCATCGCCGAACTCGGCCTGGACAAGCCGCTGTGGGAACAGTACCTGGCGTTCCTGAACGGCGCCCTGCACGGCAATCTGGGCAACAGCTTCGTCTACAACATCCCTGCGGTCGAACTGGTGATCCAGCGCCTGCCGGCGACGTTCGAGCTGGCCATCGCCGCAATGATGCTGGCCGTGGTGGTGGGTCTGCCTCTGGGCCTGTACGCCGGTCTGTATCCGGATAGCCGTTTCGCCAAGATGATCATGGCGGGCAGCATCGTCGGCTTCTCGCTGCCGACGTTCTGGATCGCGCTGATGCTGATCATGACCTTCAGCGTGTCGCTGGGCTGGCTGCCGGCCAGCGGCCGCGGCGAAACCGTGGAGTTCCTGGGCTTCCAGTGGTCGTGGCTGACGGCCGACGGCTGGCGCCACCTGATCCTGCCGGCGTTCAACCTGTCGCTGTTCAAGATTTCGCTGGTGATCCGCCTGACCCGCGCCGGCGTGCGCGACGTGCTGCCGCTGGACTTCGTGAAGTTCGCGCGCGCCAAGGGCCTGTCGCCCATGCGCGTGGTCTGTGTGCACGTGCTGCGCAACACCATGATTCCGCTGGTGACGGTGCTGGGCCTGGAGCTGGGCTCCACCATCGCCTTCGCCGTGGTCACGGAAAGCATCTTCGCCTGGCCCGGCGCCGGCAAGCTGATCCTGGACAGCCTGAACGCGCTGGACCGCCCCGTCATCGTGGCCTACCTGATCGTGGTGGTGTGCCTGTTCGTGACCCTGAACCTGATCGTGGACATTCTTTATAAAGTGCTGGACCCGCGGGTGCGGCTGGAGGCCTCGGCATGAGCGCCGTATCTACCCCGAACCCTACCCCCGCGCTGCGCCGCGAATCGCCGTGGCGGCGCAACCTGGCCGAGTTCATGTCGTCCAAGACGGCGGTGCTGGGCCTGGCTGTCGCCACGCTGCTGATCCTGGCCGCCATCCTGGCGCCCTGGATCGCGCCGCAGAATCCGTATGACCTGCTGCAGATCGACGTGCTGGACGCGCGCCTGCCGCCGGGCAGCATGAACGGCCTGGACACCTTCCACTACTGGCTGGGCACCGACGGCCAGGGCCGCGACCTGCTCTCGGGCATTCTGTACGGCCTGCGCATCAGCCTGGTGGTGGGCGTGGGCTCGGCCCTCATCGCCGGCATCGTCGGCACGCTGCTGGGCCTCTTGGCCGCCTACGCCGGCGGCAAGGTCGACGCCCTGATCATGCGCCTGGTGGACCTGATCCTGTCGTTCCCGTCCATCCTGGTCGCCATGATGATCCTGGCCTACCTGGGCAAGGGCGTGGGCAACGTGGTGCTGACGCTGGTGATCCTGGAATGGGCCTACTACGCCCGCACCGCGCGCGGCCAGGCCCTGGTCGAGCGCCGCCGCGAATACGTGGAAGCCGCCCGCTGCCTGGACATCCCCAACTGGCGCATCATGTTGAAGCACATCCTGCCCAACTGCCTGCCGCCGCTGATCGTCATCGGCACTTTGCAGATCGCGCGCGCCATCACGCTGGAAGCGACCTTGAGCTTCCTGGGCCTGGGCGTGCCCGTAACCGAACCGTCGCTGGGGCTGCTGATCTCCAACGGCTTCCAGACCATGCTGTCCGGCGAATACTGGATCAGCTTCTACCCCGGCATCGCGCTCCTGATCACCATCGTGGCGATCAACCTGGTGGGCGACCGCCTGCGCGACGTGCTGAACCCGAGGACCCACAAATGAGCGCCGACCGCCATATTGCCGGCGCGCCGACGCTGGAGGTGCGCAACCTGCGCACCCACTTCCACACCCGCGCGGGCGTACTGCCCGCCGTGGACGACGTTTCCTTCACGCTGGAACGCGGCAAGATCCTGGGCCTGGTCGGCGAGTCCGGCTCGGGCAAGTCCGTCACGGGCTTCTCCATCATGGGCCTGGTCGACGCGCCGGGCCGCATCGTCGGCGGCGAAGTGCTGTTCCAGGGCCGCGACCTGACCAAGCTGGCGCCGCGCGAGCTGCGCAAGCTGCAGGGCAACCGCATCGCCATGATCTTCCAGGATCCGATGATGACGCTGAACCCCGTGCTGCGGGTCGATGCGCAAATGATCGAGACCGTGCGCGCCCACAACAAGATGAGCGTGGCGCAAGCCCGCGCCCTGTCGCGCGACACGCTGGGCATGATGGGCATCCCCAGCCCCGAAGAGCGGCTGCTGGCCTACCCGCATCAGCTGTCCGGCGGCATGCGCCAGCGCGTGGCCATTGCGATTGCCATGCTGCACCGGCCCGACCTGATCATCGCCGACGAGCCGACCACCGCGCTGGACGTCACCATCCAGGCGCAGATCCTGTCCGAAGTGCAGAAGCTTGCGCAGCAGCACGGCACCAGCCTGATCTGGATCACCCACGACCTGTCAGTGGTGGCCGGCCTGGCCGACGACGTGGCGGTGATGTACGCCGGCCGCATCGTCGAGCACGGCACCGTCGACGACGTGCTGGACCGTCCGCAGCACCCCTACACCGTGGGCCTGATCGACAGCCTGCCCAGCAACAACCGGCGCGGCCAACGCCTGCGCCAGATTCCCGGCATGACGCCCAACCTGCTCAACCTGCCCGCGGGCTGTGCCTTCGCGGCGCGCTGCTCGCGCGCCACCGCCGCCTGCGGCCAGCAGCCCGGCATCACCCAGGCCCTGCCTGAACACAAAGTGCGCTGCTTCCACCCCACGATCCAGACCAGCGAGGTAATGGCATGAGCGCGACCGCCCCTACCCCGCTGATTGATCTCAGCCAAGTCAGCAAGCGTTTCGGCGAACGCCCCACGGCCCCCGCGACGCGCGCCATGCAGCGCCTGGGCCTGTCCAAGCCGCCCGCCGTGACCCGCGCCGTCGACAACGTCGACCTGATCGTCAACCCCGGCGAAGTGGTCGGCCTGGTCGGCGAGTCCGGCTGCGGCAAGTCCACGCTGGGCCGCATCGCCGCGGGCCTCCTGACGCCGTCCGGCGGCGAGATCCGCATCAACGGCGTGCGCCCGGCCGACATGAACTCGGCCCAGGCCCATGCCGCGCGCCTGCAAGTGCAGATGATCTTCCAGGACCCCTACGCCAGCCTCAACCCGCGCCTGCGCGTGGACGAGATCGTGGGCGAAGCGGCCCGCATCCACGGCCTGGTCGGCAACGGCGACTTCGACGACTACGTCAGCGCCCAGCTGGAACGCGCCGGCCTGGACCCGGCGCTGCGCCAGCGCTATCCCCACCAGTTCAGCGGCGGCCAGCGCCAGCGCATCGGCATCGCCCGCGCCCTGGCCGTGCAGCCCACCATGCTGGTGTGCGACGAAGCCGTGGCCGCGCTGGACGTGTCGATCCAGGCGCAGATCCTGAACCTGTTCATGGACCTGCGCGAAGACCTGGGCTTGACCTATCTCTTCATCAGCCATGACCTGGGCGTGGTCGAGCACCTGTCCGACCGCGTCGTGATCATGTACCTGGGCCGCGTGGTGGAAACGGCCACGGTGGAAGAAGTCTTTCGCCACTCCAACCACCCGTACACGCAAGCCCTGCTGGCCGAGATTCCCAGCTTGAAGTCGCGCCACAAGACCTTCACCGCGATCAAGGGCGAGATTCCCAGCCCGCTGAATCCGCCCGGCGGCTGCCATTTCCATCCGCGCTGCCCGCATGCGATGCCGCGCTGCAAGACCGAGGTTCCCACCTTGAAGGGAATCGCCATCAACCACCTGAGCGCCTGTCACCTGAACGACATGGCGTGAACCCAGCCGCCGCGCCGCGGCGCCCGAATTAACCGCTAGTTCCCCCTATACCAAGGACCCCGAACATGAAACGCCTGATTCTCACCACCCTGACCGCCGCCATCCTCGGCGCTTCCGCCGCCGCCAGCGCGGACGACCTGTCCATCGGCTTCGCCGACCCGCTGTCGTCCCTGGACCCGCAGCTGAACAACCACGCCGGCGACCGCTCGGTGGCCCTGCACTTCTGGGACCTGCTGATCGAGAACAAGTGGAACAAGCTGCAGCCCGGCCTGGCCGTCAGCTGGAAGCCGCTGGACGACAAGACCTGGGAATTCAAGCTGCGCGAAGGCGTCAAGTGGCAGGACGGCACGCCCTTCACCGCCGACGACCTGATCTACTCCTACACCCGCGCGCGCGCCGTGCCGGGCAGCGTGGCCACCTACGCCGGCTACCTGCGCACCATCGACACGATGACCGCCAAGGATCCGCTGACGCTCATCGTCAAGACCAAGGCCCCCAACCCCGACCTGCCGCTGAACCTGGCCTCGGTGCACGTGGTCAGCAAGCACGTCGGTGAAAAGTCCACCACCGAGGACTACAACTCGGGCAAGGCCATGGTCGGCACCGGCCCCTACAAGTTCGTGTCCTACACCCCCGGCGACCGCGTCATCATGGAACGCAACGACGGCTACTGGGGCGACAAGCAGATCTGGGACAAGGTCAACTACCGCTACATCAACAACGCCGCCGCCCGCACCGCCGCGCTCTTGGCCGGCGACGTGGACGTGATCGACAAGGTCTCGGTGTCGGACCTGGCCAAGCTGCAAAAGGCCGCCAACGTGTCGGTCTACCCCTACGACGGCCTGCGCGTCATGCTGCTGCAGCCCAGCTTCAACCCCGCGCCCAACCAGTACATCACCGACAACAACGGCAAGCCGCTGGACAAGAACCCGCTGCTGGACGTGCGCGTGCGCCAGGCGCTGAACCTGGCCATCAACCGCAAGGCCATCGCCGACCGCATCCTGCAAGGCGCCGCCACCGAAGCCAACCAGTGGATGCCCAAGGGCACCATCGGCTACAACCCCGACGTCAAGGACATCCCCAACGACGTCGCGCAGGCCAAGAAGCTGCTGGCCGAAGCCGGCTACCCGGACGGCTTCAAGCTGACCATGCACGTGCCGAACGACCGCTACCCGCAAGGCCCGGAAACCGCCCAGGCCGTGGCGCAGTTCTGGACCCGCGCCGGCGTCAAGACCCAGGTGGAAGTGGTGCCATGGGCCGTGTACTCGGGCCGCGCCAACAAGAACGAATTCGCGGTCAGCATGCTGGCCTGGGGCAACGGCACCGGCGAAGGCAGCTACGCGCTGGTCAACATCCTGGCCACCGCCGACGCCAAGAAGGGCCTGGGCGCGTCCAACTGGGGCCGCTACAGCAACCCCAAGGTCGACGCCGCGCTGGAGCAATCCACCTCGGAATTCGACGTGGCCAAGCGTGAAGCCATCCTGCGCGACTCCGTCAAGATCGTGTACGACGACGTCGGCATCATCCCGCTGTTCCACTACAAGAACATCTGGGCCACCAAGAAGGGCCTGAAGGTCACCCCCATGACCAGCGACCGCACGGCCGCCATGATGGTGACGAAAGAATCGGGCAAGTAAGCCATGACGCCCACCCTAACCATCACCCCGGCCGTCGACCTGATCGACGTGCCGCGCCAGATCCGGGTCGAACACGTGGCGCCCGGCCAGACGGTGGAGATCACCGCCCTGACCCGCCGCAATGGCGTGCTCTGGCAAAGCCAGGCCGCCTTCGTGGCGGGCGCGGACGGCACGGTCGACCTGGGCCGCGACGCGCCCGTGTCCGGCGACTACGAAGGCGTGGCGCCCATGGGCCTGGTCTGGTCGCAGTCCCCCGTGGACTCGTCCAGCCGCGAGCACTTCAACCTCCCGGTGACCGAAGCCTTGGTCACCGACGTGGTGGCGCGCGCCGCGGGCTCGCAGGCCCAGGCCAGCTTCACCCAGCGCCTGGCGGCTGACGGCGTGACGCGCCAGGACGTGCGCGAGGAAGGCCTGGTCGGCACGCTGTACCTGCCGCCCGGCCCCGGCCCGTTCCCTGCCGTCATGATCCTGAACGGCTCCGGCGGCGGCATCAACGAACCGCGCGCGGCGCTGTATGCGTCGCGCGGCTACGCCGCCTTCGCGCTGGCCTACTTCAAGGCGCCCGGCCTGTCGGACTACATCTCCAACACCCCGCTGGAATACTTCCAGACCGGCCTGCGCTGGCTGCGCAAGACGGTAAGCCCCAAGCACGACTTCGTCGCCATCAGCGGCCAGTCGCGCGGCGGCGAACTGGTGCTGCTGTTGGGCGCCACCTTCCCCGAGGAAGTCTCGGCCGTGGTCGCCTACGTGCCCGGCGCCGTGGTCCACAGCGGCCAGAACGCCTGCGATCCCAAGATCGGCCGCGAAGGCCCCACGTGGCTGCTGGGCGGCAAGCCCATCCCCCACGTCTGGGAAAACAACCGCACCGCCACCTGGGCGCCCTTCGACGAAGGCCCCTCGCCGCACCGCCACGAAAAAGCCATCCTCACCGCCCTGCAAGACCCCGACGCCGTGGCCCGCGCCCGCATCAAGGTCGAAGACATCCAGGGTCCCGTCATGCTGTTGTCCGGCACCGACGACGGCTCCTGGCCGTCCAGCATCTATTCCAAGATGGTGCAGGACAAGCTGGCCGAGGTGAACCATCCCTACCCGGTCGAGTGGCTGGACTACGAGAACGGCGGGCACTCCATCCTGTTCCCCTACGTGCCCACCACCCAACTCGTCTACGCCCACCCCGTGTCCGGCAAGATCAGCACCAGCGGCGGCAACCCCAAGGACAACGCCCGCGCCGACCAGGAATCCTGGGAAGGCGTGAAGCGGTTCCTGGACGCGGCTGTCGCAGCGCGCGCCACCAAGTAAAGAATCAAGGAGATCCGCATGACTGAACCCATCGTCTACAACGTCACGGACGACCTCGTCGACCGCCTGATCGGCCTGGCCCCGGGCGCCAAGACCTACGAAGTGCGCCACTTCCGCGAGAAGGTCGCCGCCGCCACCCAAGGCAGCTACGATGCCCTGTTCGACCCCGCGCTGCCCGGCCTGTCCCTGGCCGAGCGCCTGCTGGTCGCGCTGTACGCCACCCGCATCACCCCGTCGCCGCTGCTGGCCGCTCACTACCGCGCGCGCCTGACCGACGCCGGCGCCACCCCGGCCGACATCGCCGTCGCCGAATCCGGCAAGCCGTCAGACGCCGCCACTCCGCGCCTGGCCGCCATCCTGGAATTCACGCGCAAGCTGATCGAAAAGCCCGTCGAAGGCGACGAAGCCGCGCTCAAGACCCTGCCCGCCGCCGGCGTCTCCACGCCCGCCGTGGTCACGCTGTCCCAGCTCGTTGCCTTCCTGTCCTACCAGGTCCGCCTGGTCGCCGGCCTGGAAGCCATGAAGGCCCTGGAAGCCGGCCCAGCGCGCCCCGCCAGCGTGCCGCCCGCGCCCTTCCCCGCCAACACCGCCGCCACCGCGCCCGGCGCAGTGATCAAGGCCCACGGCTTCACCAACGAATCGCTGGAATGGAAGGCCTGGCTCGACGTCGTCAACGTCGAAACCGCCACGCCCGAACAGGTGGCCGTCCTGGAAGAAAGCCACCCCAAGGCCAAGGTCTCGGACTACTACCTGTTCCTGGTGCATCAGCCGGAAATCCTGCGCCAGCGCTCGACGGCGTTCAACGCCATCATGTATGCGCCGGGCGGACTGTCGCGCGCGGAGCGTGAACTGGGTTCGACCTACGTGTCGCGTGTGAACGGCTGCGTGTATTGCGCGTCCGTGCATGCCCAGCGCTTCGAGCAGCTGGCCAAGCGCAATGAAGTTATTGCGCAGGTGTTCGAGGATCCCGCCACCGCTGGCACCACGGCGCGCGAACTCGCCATCGGCAAGTTCTCGATCCAGATCACCGAAGCGCCTGCCACGGTGAACGCCGACAGCATCCAGGCCCTGAAGGATGCTGGCTTGAACGAAGGGGAGATCCTGGATCTGCTGCATTCGGATGCGATCTTTGCTTGGGCGAATCGCCTGATGCTGAACCTGGGCGAGCCGGTTTTCCCGAAGGCTTGATCCTGCGGCGTCCAGCCGATTGCGTGCCGGACGCTTTGCCTGCGGCTTGTCATCGCCGACCAGTATCGGCGATGACAAGCCGCGATATCAACGCTGCCAGGTCAGCAGCTTGACGCCCGCAACGCCAAACACCACGGCCACCGTCCCTTCGATCCAGCGCCGCAGCCTGGCGTACAGCGCAATCATCGGCGCGGTCGAAAACGCGATGGCATAGCCGCCAAACACCATGACGCCCAGCAACGCGCAACCGCCGATGATCGCCGGCAAGGTGCCGTCAGACGCACTCTCCCCCAGCCCCAAGGACATGATCGCCATCCAGGCCAGCACCGCCTTCGGATTGCCGATGTGCATGAGCACGCCCTGGCGGTAGAGCACCCGATAGCGCGGCGTCGCACGGCCCGTTTTCACATTCACAAAGGCCGCGCCCGGCCTCAGCGCCGACCTGCCGGTGCGGAACGCCAGATAGAGCAGGTAGACGCCGCCCACCATCTTCATGATGTAAAGCGCCTGCGCGGAAGCCGCCAGCACGGCGGAAATGCCCGTCGCCGCCAGCGTCGCCCAGAATAGCGAGCCGGTAATCACGCCCGCCGCCAGCGCAAGCGCCGGCACACGGCCGTCACGCATCGCCGTGGCCATGATCGCCATATTGCTGGGTCCGGGACTGGCGGTGGCAATCAGATAAGTGCCGTACACAAGAGCGAGCTGACTCACGAGCATTTGCGTTTCTCCAGGGATGCCAGGACATGTCCAGCGTTACAGCGGGAGGTCCCCGCGATGGACGATATGGACCTTGTTGCCGTCGGGATCGCGCAGATACGCGCCGAAGTAGCCGTCACCGTAATGAGGACGCGCGCCCGGCGCACCTTCGTCCGTCCCGCCCTGCGCCAGACCGCCCGCATGGGCCATGCTCACGGCTTCCTGCGTAGGAGCCAGAAAAGCGACCATACTGCCATTACCCACCGTCGCCGGCTCGCCGTCGTAGGGCTTGTAGACGTAGAAGCGCGGCAGCAGCGCCTGGCCGGTCACCCAGCAAAGCGCCAAGGGCCCGCCATCCGGCGTGACAACGCGGCGCTTCAGTCCGAGCGGAAGCAGCACCGCGTCATAAAAACGGCCCGCGCGTTCAAGATCACGCGTCCCGACAGTGATGTGGCTGAACATTTGATGACTCTCCACGCGCCCGCCCTGATGGTCAGGCGCTTTCAGAAATGCATGACATGCCTCAATCGCATCGGGCATGTTACTCGCCTGCCAGATAATCTGGATCGCCAGATACCGCACAGTCCGCGGCCGGTTTTCCCGGTTCGCCAGCGTCGGCGGCGTTTTCGTTAAACTGACGCTTTCCGCCTACTCGTGCGCCCCGCCCATCGCGGGGCGCATTGCCTTACCCCATGTCCGACAAAACCCACGACATCCGCCCCGGCCAGTCGATCGAACTGCTCAAGGCCCTGCACATCCTGACCCGCGACGGCAAGATGAACCAGGACAGCCGCCGCAAACTCAAACAGGTCTACCACCTGTTCCAGTTCATCGAACCGCTGCTCAAAGACGTCCAACAACAACGCGGCGCCGTCACCCTCGCCGACCACGGCGCGGGCAAGTCGTACCTGGGCTTCATCCTCTACGACCTGTTCTTCAAGGAACAGCCCGAGGCGCTGAGGAACGGCTCCCACATCTACGGCATCGAAACCCGCGAAGAACTGGTGAAGTCGTCGGAAGAACTGGCCAAGCGGCTGGGTTTTGGCGGCATGTCGTTCCTGAACCTGTCGGTGGCCGATTCCATCACGTCGGACAAACTGCCCGCCACAATCGACGTCGTCACCGCCCTGCACGCCTGCAACACCGCCACCGACGACGCGATCCACTTCGCCTTGGAGAAGAAGGCCAAGTACATCGTCGTCGTCCCCTGCTGCCAGGCGGAAGTGGCTTCGGTGCTGCGCAAGAACAAGGCAAAGGCGCTGGCCGATCCGCTGGCTGAGATCTGGCGGCATCCGCTGCATACGCGGGAGTTTGGTAGCCAGATCACCAATGTGCTGCGGTGCTTGCAGCTGGAAGCGCATGGGTATCAAGTCAGCGTGACTGAGCTGGTGGGATGGGAGCATTCGATGAAGAATGAACTCATCATTGCGCAGTACAAAGATTTGCCGCGCAGGAAGGCGGCTGAGAGGCTGACGGAGATGCTGGATAGGATCGGGTTGCAGGAATTGAAGGATCGGTTTTTCCTGCGGGAGCCGACGACGGCGGCCTGAAAATCGGCCGCCATGTCCTGCTAGCGGGAAAAGCTCGATCCGCTGGATCAATGGCCAGAGCTACGGCGCAAGCGATCGGTTGAATTCTTGTTCAAGCGCTGCGCTTCGGATTCCGCGTAGTCTTCCTCGCCCTGTTCGTACTGCCCTTCATACATGCAGCTGCTGCGGTACCACGCGCACTCGCTGCCTATTGAACAACCCGACGTCAGCGCGGTGAGAAACAGGATGATGCTGCAGCGGCTTAAGGTTTGAATCGACATATCTCTCCCTGGTGATTGATAGCTAGTGTAGGAGATGGAGATGGCGAATTCGGGTGGAGTCGGAAACCGATACGTTTGATCACGAATGAATTGATCATTGGGCGGGAATCACGCTTTCCTCACGAAAGCGTGCTCAATTTGGCACGGGGCGGCCTTGATCCCGATGCCCAAGGCGGCCGATACTGGCCCCGCAATCCCACCAAGATCGCCCGGGTTGACAGCCGGAAAAGACAGGAACCGTGGCCGCTGCAATGGCTGCCGTGTCTCTTTTCATATCGTCAACACTGGAGCGCCTGATGGACAACCATCCCCTCACACACGACCGCTGGGCCACGCCGGATAATCCGGAGTTTGGCTCGGTACGGTTTGCTGATCTTCGGAAGATGGAGCGGGCTTGCCTAGGAATCTGGGCCATTGCCCGGATCGTGGGCAATAGTGCGAATGAACCGGAGAGTACAGGCGCGCAACCGCTAGATCCCTGGGTGGTTTCCAATTTGCTAGGCGGGATTGAGAGCCTCTGCGATCACGTGGTGGATCTTGTAGAAATGGCACTTGATGACGCACCGTTGGGCTTGGGCTCGCAGCTGAGGAAAATCCCGTTCATTAATCTGAACCGTTGACTCGAATTGGCATTGCTCGGATGCCAATTCGTCGTAGTGCTGCCGAAGTACTAGAAATGCGAAGGTCGGCATTCGGCCCGGAACGGTCTTGCGTTAACTACAGACTGAGGGCGGACTCAGCTTTCGATACGAGAACATCCACGGAAGTCCCTACATGTCGACATACGCGGGCAGCTATCTGCGTTCAGTCAGTGGTGAAGGGTATAGTCAATTTCCTTGGTGTTGAAATCTTCCAACACACCTCTGACCAAATCCATAGCATCAAAGCCAAAATTGATGATTCTTCTCGAATGCATATATTGAACATTCAGGTGAAGGATTTTGACTCGTTCCCCTGATGGCAGAACGATGTAGGTGGTTGGAGGGGTCAAAGTGACGATCAAGAGCGTGTCAATTTGCGATTCATCAAAAGGTACGTTTCGATCCAGCCATGTGACCATATCTACCGGAAAATGCGTTCCATCCTGAATCTGGGCTTCTCGAAGGTTCACAGATACTTGACTATCACCGTCCAAGCTGCGGATAGTTTCAGCGTCCTTCCCATCAATCTTGAGTGAGAAATCAAGATAGTCAGTCTTGTGGAACCTACCTTCGATTTCGGCCTTCTGAATGAATCCATCCCAGTCCGAGCCTTGTGGATTGCGCAGTCGCTTCAGGCTTATCCCGTAGAAATTGCACAGCTTCACTACGCCTTTTTGAAAGCCCACTGTGGTGAGCAGTACGCCCTGGCTGTTGGGAATGTCAGTAAGTAACCCCAGGAGGTTGCGAGCGTGGATGAGGTCGATTCTCAAACCATAGTATTTGCACTCCACCAGAACCTGATGCTCTGTGCCGTCTTTGAGGTAACGCCAATAAACGTCGATCTGGTGCGCTACGCCTGAACGCCCGGTGATCTGGACGTTGTGCAGCACTTCAATCGTCTGAACGTCATTTGTAGCCAGGATTGCTTGGTAGACCTTCTGAGCAACCTTCTCGTATTCGGTACTGTTCTGTACGTCGAGCATCTGAATATCCCGTATTGGAATGTGCACATTTTCCCGGAGATCCTGAACGGCGGCTTTGCAAAAAAAGAAAAAAGGTGTCAGACTACAATTCCACTTCTGAAAGTGTAGTCTGACACCATTCTTGTGCAGCTATTCCGGTAGGCCCCAATTCCTATCTGCGTCGTTCCGTCGGTTATCAGCAAACGGCGTGCGCTGTTTATGGACAACTTCGCCGCCATCGGGGCTTTTCCACCGCAACTCGACTGAATACCCACGTTTGGAACCGGAGTTGCTCTTGTACAGCTGCACCGTGCGCGACACCTCGAGACCGCCGATCTCCATCGTCTCATGCCCCATCTTGTTTTTCCCGTGAAAGAAGAAGAAGAAGAAGAAGTCGTTCACGAGCTCAGGCGTCAAAGCATCGGGGGATACGGCGGCCGGATCCGACAGCAGCGCCTGTTTCGCCTCTCGCTTTATCCGCGCGCGGGTGCGCTCGGCCTCATGCAACTCACGGAACCCCCGACCGTCCGCGGCATAGCCAACGAGCGCTTCAGCTGGCTCGCCCGGCGGGCCGCTCATCGGCAACACTCTATCCGCATACAGGCTCAAGAGAAGCTGGGCGCCCTGAGGACTCGTCTTGTAAGCGGAGAAATACTCCTCTTGCTTTACTTCCTCCAGCGCCGTAAGGAGAATCTGTTTGCCGCCGACGTCCACTGCAAGCGGCTCGCCGTCTGGATCGTAGCCGGGCTCACAACAAGGACTCAGCCCATCTTCAATCCACTCCCCAATCAGCTTCATCGCTGAGACCGGCTTGACGCCCGGAAGCATTTTTAGCGCGTCGCGTAGACGCATAATCTTGAACTCGGCTTGCATCACTGTCCTTTTGGCTCAATGTCAATCGACGCGGGGAGCGCTAGCCGGTCTACTTCTTCGGGGAAGCTTAAGGCCACGTATTGTCGGTAGGGATAGCGTTGCACTCGGCCACGGATCACCGTTGTGACGTGGCCAAGATCATGCTCTCCATCGAGTGGAAGCTCATCAACGTCTACCGGTATCGTCATCGACCCAATCCACGTACCAAGAATGCCGACCGTCACCAGCAGCATGCCGTCGTCACCTGGGACCATGATGATGGTGGCTCCCTCCGTGCGTTTGCAAAGCTCCTGGTTCACCGAATCATCAATGTCCCACCACGCCTGCTTCGGAATCAACTCCCAGTTGCCACGCGCCATGCACTGGTCGAGCGCCAACTCCAGGTCCGAAAACGAGCTCACGTTCATGAACCGGCGCGCCGCGTCATGGTCAGCATGGTGGCGAAAACACTCTCCATAAACAGAGTAGCCGGCGGACAGTAGAACCTTCGCCACAAATCGAACACGCACGATCATATTCAGGTGCAACTGGAATCTCAAACTTTGACCCACCGCTTCTTGCTCGCCCAGCACACGTCTCTCTCTGGCGTCCCAAACCTTCAGCGGGTTCTTCCCGTTGAACTGGATCTGCGCAGGCCGTCCATCAACACCATAGCTGGCCACGCGTGCCGTAGGCTGAGGAATCTTCCCGCTGTGGCCCTTGACTGCAAACTCACGCCGACGAATCTGGATACCTAGTTCATTGGCTAATACGCCGTCAACCTTTCGGCCAAGTAAGGTATTCATACTGCGATCTACCGGTATCGTTAGCTCATCGCATCCGCCCAGCGCAAGTGGAATAATGTGTTCTGGGCTGCAATTTCCAATTGGAAGAACGGAGCCGGTGTACGGGCACCAGAGCTGATTGCCTGGCAGAAGGCGGTTCACCGTCGGGGCTCCTCGTCGCTCCCCTCGCCCTTGGGCTTCACTCCTGCAGGAATAGTGGGCCGCCCCTTGTATCCGTTGCGTGCATTCATCGGCACGTGAATCTGTTGTTTGGGCGCGGCACGCTCGCCGTTCAACTCAACGCCACTCCCTTCGGCCTGCATCCGGACATAGCCGCGCAGCATCTTCTCGTTGAACGTGTACCAGCCGGCGCGACCATCCATTGACTTCAAAATGGAGCCAAAGCTGGGCTGCTTGAGCTGACGCAGCCGCTCGCCGAACTTCGGACGAGAAAGGGTCACGGGCTCCATGCGCCTCTGGCAAATCATTTCGTAGGAGACCTCAGTGTCAGACTACAATTTCAGAAGCGAAATTGTAGTCTGACACTTCTATTTTCGTGGAGGAAGAGAACTTTGGCCCAGATTTTTCGGAAGCGCTTTGCTGAACTTGAGCAGCAACTCACACAGATAGAAGCGACAAAGAGAACGCAGCACAGCGAATACTCAGGATACTACGAAGCCGTAGACGATGAGCTGCTGCTCAATTGGTGCGTCAAAACGCGTAATCTTCTGTCCAATACCTGCGGCAGGGAGTCAGAACACTTTCTTTCCTTTGTCGAGGCGGAGAAGCCACAGGCATACCTTCACAACGATTACACAATAAAACGAGTAAAGGCGGTATTTCTGGCGGCCAAAGAGGATTTTGAAGGTGGCTACCTAGCATCAATTCGCCACCTCGTACAAGCGGAACTTTTTGATAGTGAATTAGAGCAAGCAAATGAGCTCTTGTCTTCAGGCTATCACACGGCTGCTGCGGTTGTGGCCGGTGTGGTTCTTGAGACTACGCTCAGAGATCTGTGCACCCAACTGGGGCTTCCCGTTGGAAAAATGGACAAGATGAACGCTGATCTTGCAAAGGCAGGAAAGTACAACTTGCTCGTTCAGAAGCGAATTACGGCATTAGCAGGCGTGCGAAACAGCGCTGCACACGGTAACGCTGATGAGTTCACTAAAGAAGATGTTCATTCAATGATCATGGAGGTTGAGCGATTCATCGCAGGTGCGCTTTCGTACGCTTGAACGTGCTGAGCCTTAGCATCCAGTGACGGGGGCCTCTTGAGAGCTATTTCGTTCAGGTCTTAGCTTTCTTCTCGCTGTGCACGAACCAGTCGGTCGCGCAACCGTGTCGGCCATCCTAAGGCGGGCGTTAGTGAAAAAATGCAGACTTACAACCCTTTTCATACGTAGAGTTTTGAGCATCAACGGAGACGGTCTATGCAGTGCATTTTCTGCGCCTGCGACTCGACAAAATCTCGTAGTGTCGAGCACATCATGCCGGAATCTATCGGAAGCAAGAAGCGAATCTTGCCTCCTGGCGTTGTCTGTGACAAATGCAATAACTATTTTGCGCGAAAGGTCGAACAACCAATCCTGAGCCATTCATGGATGAGAAATGTGCGCGCTTGGCAACAGGTTCCCAACAAAAAAAGAACGTATCCGTCTATGGTCGGGCATATCGCTGGCACAGACATCGCCGTGAATTTTCGTCGCGGCCCAACCGGGCAGTTTCAACTTAATCCTGAGAAAAAAAGTGACGAATTGGCGCTTTCCGAAGTCATAGCCGATGGGTTTGAGAAGCCACTTATTTTTGCAATAGAAGACAATCCTCCCGAAAGGGAGATGTCAAGGTTCCTCTGCAAGATGGCCTACGAATCAGTTGCAGAGATCTTCTGTAAAGACCCACAGGGTGCATCACATCTGTGTAATGAGCCATTCTTCGATAACGTCCGGAAGTACGCTAGATATGGCAATAATTTTCAAAAATGGCCTTACTCACAGCGTCGTGTTTTTCCACACGACACTCTGATGCGGCATCCGGTGACGAACGAGTGGGTTCACGCTGGTTTTGGCTGTGGACTCTTCTCGACCAAGCGATTGGAAACCCTATTCGGCTTCCTCTTTTATGGCATCGAGTTCGTTATTAACGTGGGAGGCCCTTCTATCGTTGGCTACAACGAGTGGCTCAATGATCATGGCGGTATTAGCCCGATGGTCGAGCGCCTTGGATGCCACCTAGAGGTTGGGGCTAATGGTAAGCACTATCTTCATGGGAGTTTTAAAGTAGCAAACGGGATCGAGTTCGATAAAAGACACAGGAATTTTCCTTGCGAAGCGTCAAGCACTGATATTTAATTGTCAGTTCGACGCGGAGGGCCCGCAAAAGGTACCAGACGACATTCTTTCTGAATCAAATGGTGTCATGAATCAAATGGTGTCAGACTACAATTTGACTAGCCAAATTGTAGTCTGACACCATTTGTTTAAATTCCGTGAATGTGCCTCTTGATAATTCGTTGAACATCGTGTCCTTGTCAACAACGTGGAATTCATCAATGTACGCATTGAACAGCAATTCCGTGCGATCAGAGTCTAGGTTGAACATAAGTGGACATCGTGAAATAACGTGAGACTGACCGCCTGCTGAGAGACCACGCTGACTGGCAGTTATCGACCCGTCACGGCCATTCGGCATGGATTCATTTATGTGGCGGCTTCCCTCCAACAATCGGATATTGGGAGCGATCCTTTAGCCTACTCGCTCAGGCTCTCCAATGCTCTTCAACAGAGCGTTATATTGCACCTTGTCTGCAGCATAAATCTTGTCCAAGACATAGTTAGCTACCTTGGCGATCTCAGGAATTTCCACGGGCTTAAAGCCTCGATCTGGGACGGCCTCCAGGTGCGAAAACTCGTTGTTAAGCCGATTGACCAGTGCAACTGCAGTATCTTCCTCTTCCCCAAAAAATTTCTTGATCCGTTCAAAGGCGTCGTTTCTATCATCATGATAGGGATACTTGAAGAACAAAAAGGCTTCTAGAAATTTTCGCAGGTTGTTGCCAAAGCCGAAAAATGGTTCATGGCTATCTGCGGCGGCAGCTTGATCTTTACACTTGTAGATTTGATGGAAGAGGTAGTGAAACTCAGTTATGTAATCTTTGAGATAAGACGGCATGAGCAAGATGTTGCTTGAAGCGCCGTTGCGCTCGATCATGAAATGCTCGTGGTCATCGGCACTTTTCGTCTTGCCTTCACCAGCAGGGATTTTCTTCTTCGGAATGGACAGGCGCTTGAGGTACTTCAGGAAGTCCAGATTATGGGTGGAGATAAAAAGCTGCTTGTAGCGGTAGGCGTTTGAACCGTCAGCATTCTTGATCGGCTTGGCAATCAAGCTCTCAATCAGGCTGAACATGAAGAAGATATGGTTTCCGTCTAGGCTAGAAATTGGATCATCAATGTAGATAATCAGTTCTTTGCCTTTGCTCTCAGGGTCTTCTAGCTTGGCAATGAAATAGCAGAAGGCAATCAGGCTGCACTCGCCTTCGCTGAGGTTGTACGCGGCCTTGCCGTTTCGCGTGATTTCAAACTTGACCGTGGCTTTGTCTGCGCCGTCGCGGGCTTCAAGCTTGATACCGTCATGGCCGAAGAAGTTGTTGAGCAGAGAGTTGACGCGCTCGGCCCCCTTCCGTTCATCCTTTTGCTTGGCTCTCAAATTTTGAACTTCTGCTTCCGCGTCACGGATTTCTTTTTCCGCGTCCGTATGAGCCGTGCCTGCCGTGTCGGCGCCGGTCTTGAGGGTAGCTATGCGGGCAACCTCCTTGTCATAGGTGACAGCATCAGCAAACGCGAGCACGTCAGCCAGGCGAAGTGCATCTATGGCAGCAGTCTTGTCTTTTTCCAGGGTCCTCGTCTTGCCGTTGCTCGTGACGATCAGCGCATTGATGTCCTGAACATGCTTCTCGATCTCCTTGGCGTCATGGGAAGGGGGCTTCAGAAGCACGAGCTGGAACAGGTTGTTCTTGCGAGTCTCAAGCGACTTCTTCAGGAATTCCAAGTCCTTTTTGTAGACACCAAGTGCTTCCGACAGTGCCTTGCTGCTCGCTTCAAACGCGGTACGCTCATCCGCATAAAACTGAGCACCTGTAAAGGTATTGAGTCCAGCAATGGACTTGATCTCGTCCGTGACTGACGCTATGGCAGCATCCAAGGCGGTTTCCAGGTCGCCCGACTCTTTGCTGAAGTGCTGGTCCAGCACCTGCCAAATGTCGTGCGGCAAGTCCTGTCGGCAGAAAGCACAGGTGTCTCGTTTGTCCCGGTGGTGTCCGATACCTTGCTTGACCCAAAGCTGCAAAGCGCTGTCCTTGAGCAACTCTTCAATCGCTTTGGTAGGCGTTATCTCCTTGGATAGAAGAGGTTCAGCAGTGGCCTTCAGCGACTCCAGCTTGAGGGTGATGGCCAGAGTGCCTTCGATGTCAGGTAGGGCTTCCTGCTTGAGCAAGGTGAGTTTGCTTGCTTGTTCCTCAGGAGTCAGGGCGATGAAGCCGGGCTTACTGGTGGAAGCAATGTCGCGTTTGATGTGGTCGATGGTGTAGACGGGCACGCGGTACAGGGGATTCTTCTTGATCTTCTCAGCGGCATGTGAGCGCAGCTTCTGTTCCAAGCCGTTCAAAGCCGTGCTGTGGGCTGTCTTGGTGCGATCGCGCTCTCTCTTCTTGGCCTCCAGGTCAAAGCGCAGTCCAGCCTTGCCCTCCACACTACCAAGCTTGGCCTCGATGGCAGCAATGGCGTCGTCAATCTCCTTGTTCTGCTCACCGACGATGGCGAAGGTCTTGATAACACCTCCGATCTCCTGATTGACCAGGAAGCTCAAGTTGTCGGTCACGAAGTCGCGGTTGTAGACCCGCACGTCATAGTTGTGCGTCAGCAGGTCAGCATCGGTGACCGCACCTTTCTCACCAGTCGCGGTGAAGGACGAGCCAATATAGTTCAGGGGGAGCTTGCGCGTTTCCAGCGCACGAAAAACACGAGAGAGAGTCGTCTTGCCAGAGTAGTTGCGTCCATAGAGGATGTTCAGACGCTGGAAGAGCTTGACGTTTTTGCCGCTGTCCCGAACGGTCTTTTTCCACTCCAGACCTTGGAAGCTACCAAAGCTTGCTATGTCTATCTGATTAATCACCGACTCAGTCCTCCTATAGCGGCCCTCAGGCTGTTCGAAACAGAATGTTGCTTCAGTCTACAAGGCTCCCTTTGTCCAAGACAATTCCTTTCCGACCAAAGAGGGTTTTCCTTCGATAATCGAGTGGCCGGCTACAGATTGGAGCCGACGCCTGGACGTTTCACCGACGACACACCTGAACGGCGGGTTGTGGCCACGAGCCGCCGTTAGTGATGGGCCGCTAGCGACCCTGCGAAAAATGGTGTCAGACTACAATTCTCTCGCCAGATGACAGCCAAACACCATTTCTCCCACGCGCAAAAGGCGGTAACCATGCCAAAGTTCATAACCATCGGATATGGCGATCAAGAGGGCTACGATCGTACGCCCGCAGCCATCCGAAATGCAGCGCATGCGCACGACGCAGAACTGCAAAAAGACGGCGTGTTGATGGGCATTGCAGGCAAGCCAGTGCAAGTGCGTAACCCTGAAGCCACCGGGATCGAAACAACGCCCGGCCCACTCATGAGATCCCCCTTGCCCGTAGCCGGCTTCGCCATCATCGAAGCCGCCGACATGGCCGAAGCTATAGCGATGGTGTCGCAAACGCCCTGCGCCGTCGCGCACGGGGTCGTTGAGGTGTGGCCTCTGGAACAGCCGTAACGGCACCTCTCATTTGCACCGTAGGTTTATGTCTTGCAAGAACAAGAGAATGACAGCCCGGCTGCCTATCCCCTACCCTGCATTCACAAATGCCGATGGCTGCAAACCATAACCACCCCTGTCAGCCCCTCGATCAGCCCGGCCAGCCCCCTCGCGCTGCCGTCATCCAGCCATTCCGTCCGAACCAGCCGAAACCCCATCGCCAAGCTGTACTGCCAATCCAGCTCCAATATCCGGTAATCGCGCCCATTCTCCGCGCAATGCCACTGCGCCGCCGGATCCTCGTAAGCCGCCCCAATAAAATCGACATGCGTGTCAAACGGCGGCAAAGATTCCAGCAGTTCATCTGACCCCGGCAAGCTAGGCTCGGACAGATTCTCCCCCACCGCCACATGCGGCTCAGGACCGTCATAAGCCAGCAGCATCAACGGAAAATTCTTGGGATCTGCATCATAAGAAGCCCGCGTGTCGTCAGTCAGATACGCACGAGCCGCCGGCCCCAGGCAGTACTGCGGGCTGTTCCAGTCGCTGCTCTCGTTATCCGCATACCGATCGCCCGGCGTAATACCGTGCTCAGCCAGCAACGCCCTGGCCTCTTCCATCGTGTCGTTATGGCGTATCGGTATCTCCGCCGGCAGATACCCCGCCCCCACGTACATGGCGATCACATCACCCGTGGTGCGCAGGCCTTCTTGATACTGGTACGAACCTTCGTTCAGGCTCGCCAGATCGAAGCTCAGATTCAACAGGGCGCGATACGGAACACCGTCTCCGCGCGGTTCCATCACATATCCGCCTTCCAGCAGTTTGATTTCCAGCGCCCGCCAATCAGGCGGCGGCAAATGCATGTCGCGGGGGCACAGAAACTGGTGGTGTTCAGACATGGGCGGGACTCACTCTGCTGAGGTGGCTGGGGCCGGCGAATTGTAAGCTGGCGCCCCGCGCATTTCCCCAGGCAGAGGAATCAGGCAACGCGAACACTTAATCCACTTTCGCCCCCGACCGTTGCACCAGCGGCACCCATTTGGCGATATCCGCCTGAATAAATGCCGCCAAGCCGCTGGGCGGTCCGTCGTGGAAGATCTCATACCCCAAGCCCTGCAGCCGCTGGCGCTGTTCGGCGCTATCCATGACCTTGCGCGCTGCGGCGTTGAGTTTCGCCACGACGTCCGGCGGCGTGCCGGCGGGGGCCATCAGGCCGAGGTCGACGGTGATCACGTAGCCCTGCACGCCCTCTTCCATCATGGTCGGTACGTCTGGCAGCAAGGGGGATCGGGCCTCGCCGGTGACCGCGAGGGCGCGCAGCTTGCCTTCCTTCACCAAGCCGGACACGCTGGGCGTGTTGTAGAACGCGAAGGCGACCTCATGCGCCATGACGGCGGCCACGCCTTGCGGGGCGCCACGGTAGGGGATGTGCGCGGCCTGGGTGCCGGTGATCGACAGCAGCAGTTCGGCCGAGAGGTGGTGCGTGGTGCCGTTGCCGCCGGACGAGTACATCAGTTTGCCGGGTTGGGCTTTCAAGGCCGAGACCAGTTCGCGCACGGAGCGGTACGGGCTGTCGGACGGCACGACCAGCACATTGGAGCCGCCGGCCAGATAGGCGACCGGCACGAAGTCCTTGGTCGGGTCGTAGGACAGCTTCGAGAACAGTCCCAGGTTGATGGCCCAGGTATTGTTGGAGCCCAGCACCAGCGTATAGCCGTCGGGCGAGGCCTTGGCGACGTAGCTCATGGCGATCTGGCCGCCGCCGCCGGGTTTGTTCTCGACGACGACCGTTTGCCCCAGTTGCTGGCTCAGGCCGGGCTGGATGGACCGCGCCAGGATATCGGCCGTGCTGCCCGCCGCCAGCGGCACGACCAGCGTGATGGGACGATCCGGAAACGGCGCCGCCTCGGCTGGCGTCGGGACAAGCGGCGCACAGGCCAGTACGGCCCCCAGTAGAACTCCCAATAGTGTTTTCATGATGCCTCCGCGCTGGCGCGAGCTATGGAAACCATGCGGGCTTGCATGATGCCAAGCAGCGTATCGGAGGAGCCAACCCCGAAAAATAGGCGAGGTGCTATAGCGTCATGCCATCACGGCATGGCGGCGTCGCGGCGCAGGCGTTGGGAGACCGAGCGGACCACGGCGACAAAGGCCTGGGCTGCGGGAGACAATGGGTAGTTGGCCAGGCGCGCGATGGAGATCGGCCATTCCAGCGCCGGGTTGCGCAAGGCGATGCCCTTGATGCCGGCGGGCATCTGCCCGCGCGCGATCTGCGGCAGCATGGCCACGCCCATGCCGGCCTGTATCAGGCCGATGGCCGTGGACAGCAGGACGACGCGCTGTTCGACGCGCGGATAGATATTCGCGGCGATCAAGCGGCGGCTGATGTTGAGCCAGGCGGGCGCTTCGGGGTTCAGCTGGATGCAGGGCAATTCGGCCAGCACCTTGGCGTCGACCTCGTCCAGCCTGGCCAGGGGATGATCCATGCGCGCGAAGAGCGCGACGCCGCTGTCGGAAAGCTGTTCCACCATGATGCGGGAGTCGTCGTCCTGCATGACCGCACCCAGGCCGACATCGGCCTCGTGCGAGAGCAGGCGCGTGCGGATCTGCTGCACCATGCAATCGACCACGATCAGGTCCAGTTGGGGGTGGCGCTGGCGGAACTCCATCAGGATGTGCGGCAACAAGGTGGCCGCGCTGACGTGGCCCACGGCGACCATGACTTTGCCGCGCTTCAGGTCGGAGTGTTCGCGGCATTCCTGGATGGAACTGTCGATGGCCAGGATAGCGCGCCGCGCCGCGTCGACCATGGCCTGGCCGTCCCGCGTCAAGGAGACCTCGCGGCCGCGCACCACCAGCGGCTGGCCGACTTCGGCCTCCAATCGGCGGATCAAGTGGCTGACCGAGGGTTGCGACAGGCCCAGGCGTTCGCCGGCGGCCGTGAAGCTGGCCGTTTCACCGATAGCGACCAGCGCGCGCAGCTGGCGCAGGGAGACGGATTCGATCGGCTCGGTCATGTAGCGACGTCATGATGGAATAGTTTGCATACTATAGCTATATGGATGTGCGGTCCCTAAGATGGGATTTCCCTAACCCGCCAGGAACCGCAATGCCCCACTCTTCCTACGCCGCCGACCGCATGGGATCGGCCATCGTCGAACCTACCGGCCGCTTCGAAGCGGGCAGCTTCGCGTCGTTCACGCTGACGTACAGCGCGGGCTATTTCGGCATCGACGACACCGGATCGATCAAGATCGTGCACCGCTTCGCCAGCGACATGGGCAAGCCGCAGTTCGATCAGCCGGACGGCTGGAACTACACCACGGTCGAGGCTTCCAACGGCGCGGTGTTGCAGGTGGAGTACGACGGCAAGCGCAACATCCGGCCTTGGGATAAGACGCTATTCATCCGGGTGGTACGCGGCTACCTGGAGGAAGGCGATCGCATCGTGGTGCGCTTCGGCGATACGCGGCAGGGCTCGCCCGGCATGCGGGTGCAGACGTTCAGCGAGCCTACGTTCGAATTCAAGGTGCTGGTGGACGCCTTCGCGACCTACAACTACACCGAGCTCCAGCACTCGCCCACCATTGCCGTGGTGGCCGGGCCGCCGGTCGCCTACAAGGCCATCCTGCCCAGCCAGGCGGTGGCGGGCGAGCCCTTCAGCCTGGGTTTCAAGGGTGAAGACAAATGGGGCAACCCCAGCGATCAGGTCGCGGGCGAGTTCACCCTGCGCAGCAGCCTGCCGCTACGCGGCCTGCCCGCCACGTTCTCGATGCGCGAGGGCGAGTTTGCCGCGCGGCTTGAGGGATTGGTGGCCGAGGCGCCCGGCGAGCTGCGCATCGAGGTGCTGCGCGATGGCCTGCCCGTGGCGCAAAGCACGCCCTGCCGCATCGTTGCGGCCGGCGGCGGCACACGCGGGCACTACTGGGCCGACCTGCACGGGCAGTCCGAGGAAACCATAGGCACCAATTCCGCCGAGGACCTGATCCTGTTCGCGCGCGACCGCGCCTTTCTGGACGTCATGAGCCATCAGGGCAATGACTTCCAGATCACCACGCCGTTCTGGGAACAGTTGAACCAGCTGACCGCGCAATACAACCAGGATGGATCGTTCATCATCTTTCCCGGCTATGAATGGTCGGGCAACACCGGCCTGGGCGGCGACCGCAACGTGCTGTACCTGAAGGAAGACCGCCCCATTCATCGTTCCTCGCACGCGCTGATCGACGACCTGTCGGACCTGGCGCTGGACGCCAACGATGCCGATGCGCTGTTTGACGCGCTGAAGGACGAGGATGTGGTGGTGTTCGCGCACATCGGCGGCCGCTACGCCGACATTACGCGGTCCCATGACGCGCGGCTGGAGCGCTCCATCGAGATCCACTCCGACTGGGGCACCTTCGAATGGCTGCTGGAGGATGCCTTCCGGCTGGGCTACCGCGTGGGCATCCTGGCCAATAGCGACGGGCACAAGGGCCGGCATGGCGCCAGCCATCCGGGCGCATCGTTGTTTGGCGCATATGGCGGCCTGAGCTGTCTGATTGCCGACCAACTGACGCGCCAGTCGATCGCCGAATGCCTGCGCCAGCGCCGCCACTACGCCACCACCGGATGCCGCGCCTACCTGGACGTGCAAGCGCATTTCGACAGGCCGGCGCAGCGCTATTCCGATGATCCCAAGCTGGGCGCGCCGGTCACGCGCGAGCCCGTCACGCAGGCCGATATGGGCGCCATCCTGTCGTACGACGGCGACTCGCTGGAACTGTCCTTCGAGGTCCTGACCCATGGCGCCATCGAGCGCGTGGAAGTCCGCAACCGCATGGACGTGGTGCAGACGCTGTACCCCTACGACGAAGCCGCGCTGGGCAACCGGATCCGCATCGTCTGGGAAGGATCCGAGTACCGCGGCCGCGGCCGCCAGACGGTCTGGGACGGTAGCGCGACCCTCGAAGGCAACACCTTCGTCGATCCGCTACCGATCAATTTCTGGAACCTGGACAAGACCCTGGCGCAACCTCGCCCCGACATGCTGAGCTGGCGCTCGCTGACCACCGGCGGCTACAGCGGCATCGATGTGCGGCTGAGCAATCCGCGCGCCGGCGTGCTGAAAATCGACACGCCGGTGGTGCGTACCGAGATCCCCGTCGACCAGATCGGACTGGAGCCGGTCGTCGTGGAAAACGGCGGCATCCGGCGCCGGCTTCAAGTCTATCGCCTGCCTGACGAGAATCCGGTGCAACGGATGCAGGCGCGGGTGCGCGTGCCGCTGCACACAGACTCCGACAATGCGGTGTACTTGCGCATCACGACCGAGGACGGCTTCTTCATCTATTCCAGCCCGATCTACGTGGAGCGGACCGGGTCCGGGCCGAAATAAGGTGGCCGGCCGCTAGGCGCCGGGGTGCCTGGATGGGCTCCTCGGACCGCTGGCATCGTGCTTTTGGATGGCTAGCCGCATCGGATCCTCGTTGCTACGCTGGCTACCAGCATTCGCCAGAAACGCTCGGTCCAATTATTTCCACCCAAGAATATGCTCAAGCGCCTGAAGGGTAATACCCCTTTTGTTCGGCTATTGCGGCTGTCGGCGCAAGGGACGGCGAGCCGCCATTGGTTGTCATTATTCTTGGTCTCGGTCCTATTGGCCGGCTGTGCCGCCCGTCCTCCTGGCGCCTATCCGATGTACACGCCCGCGCCACTCAAGCCTTTCGCCACCGTCCCCGAAGGCAATGACCGCCTTGTCGCCGAACGGACGGCGTATCAAGACCGCGCGGACCGGGCGCAGCTCGCCTTGTATGAACAGAGCGACTGGACGTTGGCAGGCGTGGTCGTCGGCGTCACGGGCGGCTTGATTGGAAACGTGGCGACCACGGCTACCGGCGCCGGCATTGCGGCAGGTGCCAGTCAATTGGGTGCGCGGTATCACCTGGAGGCTCAGCGCGGCCTTTTCGATGCGGCGGCAAAGAAGGCGGGCTGTGTGGTCACGGTGACGTACGCCTTGCAGAACGGCGCCCCATCGGAGTTGAGCGACGAGCTCAACAAGCTACCCATCCTGGTGCGATCCATGAATTTCGCGTCGATGGAGATTCAATCGCAGCTGCGCCAGAATCTCAACGCGCTGACACCTGCTCCCATCGATGCCGCTGCCGTACTGGCTGCGTACAACGGCTATTACAAGATGCAGGGTACGCCGCTAAAAGGTTCAGCCGTGACTGTCCTGGGCAAAACCATTCCAGATTACGCAGCAGCTGAACGGCTCGCCAAGGAGGTAAAGCTGGCCCTCCTGGATATCGACTCATGCGTAAAGACGGGGTCTCCGGTAGTCCCTGCTTCAGTGGCAGCCGCCCTGGCTACCGCCGATACCGCAGCGCCGCTGGCGCCAACCGATCCGATCATCGATTCGCTGCTGAATCCCCCCAAACGCGAGGGCTCCCAGCCCAGCCGGTAAGCAAGGCACCGTGAACACCAGAGATGAAGCAGGCCGACGCCATGTGCCCGAACGCGCGCTCACAGGCAAGATGCCGATGGACTCGCACCAGGCCGGCTGACCTGCCCGGCCCCTTATCCTCTCAAGCCAACGGCAGCTCCAGCACCTGCTTCGTCGTCATGATGTCGCCGAAGGTGTCATCGATGCTTCCCAGCGCCGCACGATGCAGCATCGCGTGCGGCAACGCAGCCTGCTCCCCCGCACCCGTATCCAGGTCGCGCGTGGCGCAGGCATCAGCCGCCACGATCACCTGATACCCTAGCGGCACCGCGTCTCGGGCAGCGCCTGCAACGCAGGCGTGGGTCATCAGGCCGGTGATCAGCAGCGTGCGCACGCCCGCCGCCTTCAGGCGCTGGTCGATGTCAGTGCTGGGGAACACGCTGACCGTCGACTTGCGCAGCACCGTATGGCCCGCCGCGGGCTGCAGGTCGGGATGGAACTCGATGCCGGCGCTGCCGTCGGCGAAGACCGGGCTGCCGGCCGGCGTGGCGTGTTGGATATGGAAGACCGGAATGCCATGCCGATCGGCATGGGCGACGAGCTTAGCCGCGTTGCGCAGGGCCGCCGGACCTTCGGGAATGGGCAACCTGCCGCTGAAATATTCATTCTGGAAGTCGATCACCAGCAAGGCGGTGCTGGCCGGGTCGATGGACTGCGGGGTGGTGGCGCCGGCGATGGCGCGGATGGTCGGGTGGTTCATCGTAGGTCCTTGATCTGTAGGCGTTTAGTGTGCTGTTCACGCACGAGGGCGAACGGCGTCAAGGATGCGCCATCGGGTTTGAAACCGAAAGTGGCCCGAATACCAATAAATGATAGGATCGGGCCACATCCGCATTTCAGCCCATTGCGCCATGCATACCATCGCCGTCGTCGCCTTCGCGGGCATCAGTTCCTTTCACCTGTCCGTCCCCTGCATGGTGTTCGGCGACGACCTGGCCCGGCTGGGCGCGCCGCGCTATCGCCTGCTGGTCTGCGGCGAAGCAGTCGGGCCGGTCGCGACCATGTCGGGTTTCGATATCCATGTGCCGCACGATTATTCGGCCCTGGCCGAGGCCGACACGGTGATCGTGCCCGCCTGGCGCGATCCGGACGAGCGCCCGCCGGAAACCATGTTGCAGGCCCTGCGCGATGCGCATGCGCGCGGCGCGCGTGTCATCGGCCTGTGCCTGGGCGCCTTTGTGCTGGCCGAGGCGGGTTTGCTCGACGGCCGACCGGCTTCAACGCACTGGGTCTGGAGTGACGACTTCGCCCGCAAGTACCCGCAGATCCGGCTCGACCGCAAGGCCTTGTACGTGGACGACGGCGACATCCTGACCTCGGCCGGCACCGCTGCCGCCATCGATTGCTGCCTGCATCTGCTGCGTTGCGACCATGGCGCGGAGTTGGCGAACCGGGTGGCCCGCCGCATGGTGATGGCGCCGCATCGCGATGGCGGGCAGGCGCAGTACATCGAACGGCCGCTCACGCGCGAGGACGGCGGCGATCCGATAAGCGTGGCCATGGAATGGGCCATCGAGCATTTACAGGAGCCGCTGGGGCTGGACCGCCTGGCCAACGAGGCCGGGCTGAGCCGCCGCAATTTCACGCGGCGCTTCAAGCTGAAGACGGGCACGACCGTGACGCAGTGGGTGCTGAACCACAGGCTGGCCGCCGCGCAGCGGCTGCTGGAGACGGGCGGGCTGTCGGTGGACCGGGTGGCCGAGGCTACGGGTTTCGGGTCGACGGTGTCGCTGCGGCAGCATTTCACGGCGGCGTTCTCGGTGTCGCCTGCGGGGTATCGGAAGCAGTTCCGGCAGCGGTAATGGCGGCCCTTCCCGTGCCGCGCGCCGGATAGCGCCGGCCTATCGGAATGATCGCCATCGAACAGAAAAAAATCTTCCAATACTTGCCTAAAGCAAATAATAATATGCCTTAAGCAAGTAATTGGAACTTCCCATGACAGAGCAGTCGCTCTACGACCGCGCCGAAGCGGTCCGGTACTTCAACCGCTTCTACACCCGCCAGATCGGGGTGCTGCACGAGCATCTGCTGGCCAGCGAGTTCTCGCTGACCGAAGTCCGCATTCTCTACGAGCTGGCTCACCGGCCGGCGCTCAGCACCTCGGACCTGTGCCGGGAGCTGAATCTGGACGCGGGGTATGTCAGCCGCGTGATCTCGGGCTTCGAAAAGAAAGGTTTGATCGCCAAGACGCGCTCGGCGGCGGACGCGCGCGTGGGTTTGCTGGAACTGACGGACGCGGGCCGGGCGGCGTTTGCGCCGCTCAATGAAGCGTCGCGCAACGAGATCATCGCCATCCTCAAACAGCTATCGGAGCCGGCGCAAGCGCAGCTGGTCAATGCCATGAACGAAATCCAGAACCTGCTCGGCGACAAAGCCCCCCTGCCCTACGTGCTGCGCGATCCGCGGCCGGGCGACATGGGGCTGGTAGTGGCGAACCAGGCGAGGGTCTATGCCCAGGAATTCGGCTGGAACTCGGAGTACGAGGCGCTGGTGGCCGAGATCGTGGCGAAGTTCATCCGGGAATTCGACCGCGAGCGAGAGCGCTGCTGGATCGCCGAGAAGGACGGCAAGATGGTGGGCTCGGTCTTCGTGGTGCGGCAGGACGAAACCACGGCGAAGCTGCGCCTGTTGTACGTGGACGGCGCCGCGCGCGGGCTGGGCATAGGGCATCGGCTGGTGGACGAGTGTCTGCGTTTTGCGCGGCAGGCAGGCTACCAGCGCATGGTGTTGTGGACCAACAGCGTGCTGACGGATGCGCGCCGGATCTATGAAAAGGCCGGTTTCGAGCTGATCGAGGAAGAACAGCATCACAGCTTCGGCAAGGATCTGGTGGGCCAGTATTGGGCGCGGGATCTGTAGGAAGCGCAATGCATCCCAGCAACCAGATGAAATCCGTGCTTGCGGACAGGCGCGGCTCCGATGAGTGAACGCACCCAGGCCATTTGCGCCGCCGCGATCACGGGCGCGCTGGTGGGGGCCGCAATGGTCTCGACACGCGCAGTGTCGAACGACGTGTCGCCGGAGACCTTGGCCTTCCTGCGTTATGCCATCGGGGCGCTCATGCTTGCCGCGCCCATGCTGCGGCGATGGTCGGTACGGTTTACGGCCAAGGATTTCTGCGCGGTGGCGGGCCTGGGCATACTGCAATTCGCGATGCTGATATTGCTGTTGAACTACGCGCTGGCCCGCCTGCCGGCCGCCACGTGCGCGCTGGTGTTTTCCACGCTGCCGCTGGTGACGCTGTGCCTGGCGATTGCCACCGGACGCGAACGGTTCAGCTGGCCGCGGCTGATCGGCGCGGGCGTGGCGGTCTCGGGGATTGCACTATTGCTGCAGCCCTCTGCCGCCGCGGTGGGCAGCGCCGCGGTGGGCAGCGCCGCGGATGGCTGGGCTTGGGCCGCCTTGTTGGGCGCGACGTTTATCGGCGCGGCTTGCAGTCTTTTATATCGTCCGTACCTGCGTCGCTATCCATCCATGTATGTCAGCGTGGTGGCGATGCTTGTCTCGGTCTTGTTCCTGGCAGGCGTCTGCCTGGCGCGAAGCGCGCCATTGCTGCCCAGTCTGTCGGGCTTTCAGTGGGCGAATGTGGTGTTCATCGGACTGTCCAGCGCGGTGGGCTATTTCTGCCTGCTGTGGGCGCTGAGCCGCCTGGAGGCAAGCCGCGTCATGTCGTTTCAGGCGCTGGCGCCGATCACGGCCGTGTTGATCGAGCTATTGAGTGGCTCGTATCCGTTGACCTGGCGCCTGACAGGGGCTTTTGTTCTGGTCCTGTCCGGCGTCTGGTTCGGCACGCATGAACGGCGCGCAAGCGCACCCGCAAACGCCGCTTGAGCGGCCTCCGGGCCGCCAAACCGTTCAGGCCTCTGGATTGATCCGGGCGCGTGTTTTCTCGTCCAGGACGCTGCGCACCAGCGCAAACAAGGGATCCGCGTCGGTATGCTTCTGGCCGTAGGTCAGATTGAACCCATAATCAAAATCCGGCGGATTCAAACCCTGCGAGTGCTGCAAGATGGTCTCCAGCTTGTCCAGGGCCTTGACGGCCTTGGCTTCCGGCGTGGCGGCATCCTCATATTCCTGCCAAAGCGCCATGATTCCTGCGCGCTGCTTCTCGTCCAGGGACCGCGTCAGGTGCAGCAGGTCGACTTTCTCCTGCTCGCTCTTGTCTGGATGTTGGTGTTTCTCGATGGCCGGCACGTCGCCGTGTATGGCCTCGCCCAGATCGTGCAGCACGCACAGCTTCAGGACCTTGAGCATGTCCAGGCCGGCCAACTCGTCCTCAAAGGCCATGGCCATCAGGCACAAGCGCCAGCTGTGTTCAGCAGTGCTTTCCGGGCGGCCCGTGGACGTGAATCCGCTACGCAGCACGCTCTTGAGTTTTTCGGCTTCCTGCAGAAAGGCCAGCCGGCCTTTGATTTTGTCGATGTCCATGCTCAATCTCAACCCATTGCGGCGCAGCCTAGCGGCAAGGCTCCTTCGGCAGATCGAACCCGACCTTGACGCTGGTCGCGGCCACATTCCTGAAGGCGGCCTCGGCCACATCGTTGTAGCGGGCGTCGCAATTGAATTTGTTGTTGAGCAGGTAATCCTGGCCTTCGGCCTTTTCCATCTGCGAGGCCCATCTTTCGGCTGCATCCAGCGCCTCGTCTCCGGCCTGCACAAAGCCCAGCATGACCTCCATGCCGCCGGCTGCGCGCGGCGCGGTCCAGCTTGCGTAGACCCAGGGATCGGCGGCATTGCCGCAGTCCGTCAGGCAATCGGCCGTATAGGTCAGGTCCGGACCAAAGGCGGCGGGGGTGAGTTTCTGCCCTGGCTTGGGCGCATATTCGCCAATGAAACTGGCGAGGTCGGGCTGGCAGGCTTCGGATGCATCCATGCTCAGCGCCGATACCTTGCCCGACTTGATCGTCGCGGTGATCAGGCAGCCCTGCACCTCGAACACCCGATCGTCGCCGTAGGATTCCTGCGGCGCGCCGGTTATCGATTCGAAATGCGCCTGGCTCTTGCCCAGCATTTTTCCGTTGAAGACGTCCTGCACCGTGGCGGCCTGCGCAATGTTGCCGCCGGCCATCAGCAGCCCTATGGCCAAAACTCTGAAATGCATACTGGATCAGGCTCCGTCGAATATGGGTCTTGCGGCTGGCAAACCACGCGCGCAAACGGCGCGTATTCAAACACAAATGGCACGGCACGAATGGGCAAGAAATCGGCAATCCATGGGCATATGCCTGCGGATAATCCGAATTCATTGGAAGCTGTGGATTCAAGCAGTCACAACTGCGCCGACGGGCAACAAATTATCACGTTTACGACACGGCTCCGGCAGATCGCGGTATGACCGGCCTCCGACTAGCTCTTGGGCGCGAATATCACCTTGACCGGCGCGCCCTGCTTGATCGTGCTGGCCCAAGGGCCATTCTTCGGCTCGAACGCGGGATGCCAGGCCCTGAGTTCCGTATCGGAAATCCATTCAAGCTGTAGTTGCTCATCAGGCGTATACGACCGGAACTGCGTCAGCGCCACGATGAACGCATTGCACTTTTCCGATACGCCTGCCTCGACCACGGATACCTGGGTCTGCTCGTCCCAGGTCAGGGACCCGCGCTGCGGACACTTGCGGACCTCAACGTGATATTTCCCGTCAGGCGAAGGCCGATCGGCGATGATTTTGTCGGGACCGCAAGCCGTCAGCAGCATGGACGACAGCAATACCAGTGGCATGCTTTTTTTCATTGAAGAGCCTTCTGACTGTCAAGGAGGTCGAGCCGTGAAAACCAGCGCATGATACCTTGCGACACACCGTTGAAGCCTGAAGAGCTCCAGCACGGAGGACCTACGAACATGCATTTGCAATATTGCAGTCAGAAATTTGCCCTTATGCCCTGGAGGCTCGCATGCCGATAGCCCTGGCCGATCTGGAGCAAGGCGTCATGGAGCGGTTGCGCGCGCAGCCCGCATTCGCGGGCTGGAAGAAAAAGGGCAAGCGTTGCCTGTGGCGAGCCTGCGGCGAATTGCAGCAAGGCGTGGAACTGATCCGCTACAAGGGTTCGTTCGACAACGCGCAGCACGTGTCCTTGGGCGTCTACGTGTCCTTTCCATATGAAAAGGAATGGCCGGTCTACGTGCCGGCCGAGGTATGGAACAAGGGGCGGATGTACCGCCGCGCCTATTTGAAACCGGGAGAGGGGCTGGTCCAGGAACCCACCCTGGGCAGCGGCGCTGTGCTCAAGATCAGCGATGCGCAAGACATGGAAGACTGGCTGTCGACCTTGGCAACGGATGTTGAAAACCATCTTGCGCCCTGGTTTCAGCGGTATCAGACGCTGGAGGAGGCATCGTACGAGTATCGAATTCCATCCTGGCGTCTGATTGCGGCAGGCATCAAACCGGAAGCTGTTTGAACCCAACCCAAAGGTCACCTGCCCCCAAAATCCGCCGCCGGAATCTGTTGGGCATCCTCATATCCGCCGCCCTGCCCGGTGAATTCGAATCCGATGGTGGTGTAGCGCAGCCTGCCAGCATCCACCGACGACGGCCCCTGGGTCAGGGAAAAGTCCTTGGTCCTGTAGAACTTCCTGCTCATCAAGTCCTGGAACGCCAGGTAGTAATCGCCCGGCGCAACATTGACGATCGAAAACTGTTGGTTGGGTCCTACATAGACATGCCTGCTGCTGAACTGGACGCCCCGCGCGCTGCTGACCAGCTTCACAAAGAATGCGTTGCCTGTTTTTTGATTGACCAGGTTGACGACCGAACCACCGAAATCCCGCGACTCATATCCGTTGACGTATCCTGCTCCGGTCGGCCACGTTGCCCCGTTCGGCGCTTTGGGTACGCTGAGCGCCTGCTCCTGCCTCTGAGGGGTACCCATTGCAGCAGGTGCTGGCGACGTTTGCGCAATCGCGGCGTTGACTGCGGGATTGGCCGGCGCCGACGCCTTCGATGTATCCGGTTTGTTGCCGCTCGAAAGAAACAGGAAACCGGCTAGCACTGCGGCTCCCAATATGCCCGGCCCCACGATTTTCACATCCCGATTGCCGCAGTTCGGACACTTCAGCGAACGGCTGTTGCCCCTTGGATACCAGGTGTGGCCGCATTCGCGGCACGCATTCTGAGGTCGCTTGGTCTTTCTTGCCGCCATACGTACTCCTTGGACAGAAACTTGCCGCGCAGGCTCCTGTCGGCTGCCAGCAACGCAATACCGGACCGATCAATGAGAGCCGATCGGGTTGAAGGATTAGGGGTTGTGCCAGGCGCCGTCGCTATCTGAATGGAAGAACCGCACGTCCTTGACGCCTATATCCGTAAGCGCTTTGTGCGCGTGGTCGCAATACGTCTGCATGCCTTCGTGGACAGACACGGCGACGCGATCGGGCGCTGCCGCGGCGATCTGATTGAGGATGTGCCCTTCCTGCTTGGCGATGCCCCAGCCATAGATGACGAGGGACTTTCCGACCTCGCTCAAGGGGCCGTTGTAAACGCTGCGCAAGTAATGCGACTTCTGGATGGCGTCCAACTTCTGGTCGGACGTGCCGTCGCACACGAACAGCGGCACGCGGCCGCCCGAGCGCCACTCTTCGAAGATCAGATCTAGCAAGCCCTGCGGTCCGGCTACGAGCTTGTGTTCTTCGAAGGACGGCGTCACTCCCAGCACGATGTTGCCGTGCGGGTAGCAATAGATCGTTGGATTATCGACAGATCCGTAGGATTGCCGATACATCGCCCAGTTATCCGCGAAGGCGTTCTTGTTGAAGCCGTCCTTGAAGTGATAGCGGCTGCCCAGCGCTTCATTGCCCAATTGCGCTGCCCAGTAGACGATGAGGTCGTAGTTCAATGAAACGACGGTGCGGAACCGCCGCATGAACTTGTAGATCGGTTCCAGGTGGGGTCTGGCCTCCTCGTAGGAAACATGTACTTTCCGGACCGTTTGAATGAGCGCCTTGCGTACCGCGGCATAGGCTTCGTCCACCTCTTTCACGGCGATACCCAGGGCGGCATTCACTTGTTTCGCTTGCCAGAGCCGCCGGAGCACGAATTCAAAATCATCGGTCTCAAAGCGCTCGAATACATCCTGCGCCTTGGCGTCGATAAAGCTGTGCACCTGCGCGGCTTCGAACAAGCCCGTGTATCCGAACTCGCCGCTGACGGCGACGCTCGCTCCATTGCCGACGAGCAAGGTGTCGGAGAAGTCATTTTCGAGGTCCTGCCAATTGAAGATCTTGTGAGCCATGTTGCAGCCTTATCCCTGGTGATTGGGGCGACGCGGGGTATTGGCTGAAGACCACACCGTCCGGCGCCGCCTTGCGCGCCAAACTTGGTCTTGGCTACAAGGCGCTGCGGGCGATGACACGACGCCTGTTCAGCCTCGGCGAAAATACATTTTGAAACCTATATTCGTATACTGTCATTTTTGGCGGGGCGTTCAACTCCGAAACTAAGGCAGCTTTTGCCCCTTCTTTCCCAGGCCCCAGCAGGGCCCGAACGTGAACCCATTGCCCGTTTTCTATTTGTCATATTTTTTGTCATTTTGTCGCATTGGTTTCGCAACCTTGCGCCCAACTCAGGCATCATCTGCCCGCCCCGCCCGCGGGTAAATCACGTCCCTTTCATCAGGTGCCTCCTTGCAATCCCTCTCCTCCATCCGCCGCGACGTCCGCGCCCTGGTTCAATCCCGCGCCTACGCGCAGCTCGACGCCTATTACGCCGACCTGGAACAGCAAGACTGGGCGGACACGGAAAACCCCGGCGCGCCCTATTTCGAGGCGGCCAATTCCGGCACGCTGTTCGACTATTCGACCGTGTCGTACCAGGACGCTTCGGACTTTCTGCAAGCCTGGATCGCCGCCTGCCCGGACTCGTATCACGCGCAGCTGGTGATGGGCAATTTCTGCTATGGCCGCGCGGCCGATATACGCGGTTATGGCTGGGCGGACAGCGTGACCCAGGACCGCTGGCTGGGCGCGGCGCTGGCTTGTGAAAGCTCTGCGGCGGCGCTGCTGCAGGCGATGGCGCTTTCTCCGCGCCCGATTGCAGCCTGCGTGACGATGATGCAGCTGGCCGCGCATTTCAAGGAACCCTACTGGCTGCGCGCGCTGTTCACGGGTAATCCGCCCGCGACCTTGACGCATGACGACATCGAGGAAGACGGCCTGATGGATGCGGCGCTGGCGCATCTGGCGTCTGTGGGCGTGCCGCGACTCGCGCAGGCGCCGCAAGCCTTGCCGGCCTGGCTGGCGCCGCGCGCCGAGCATGAAATGGAGCAGGCCAAGGATTACTGGCTGCTGCGTGCGCTGGAACTGCGGCCCGGGCATCTGGGTGCGCTGACGGCCTACGCGCAGTACCTGCAACCGCGTTGGGGCGGCAGCTACGAGGACATCGACGGCATGGCCGGCGGCCCGCTATGCGCGGCGCTGACGGAGCCGCAGCGCAATGCGATCCGCTGGATCGGGATTTATGACTCGCTGGACAGCTATCCGGAACCGGACGACACCGAGGCGGTCGACGAGTACCGCCGCATTTTCGAGTCGTTCCTGGCGCGCGAGCTTCGGCCGACCGAGCGTGGCATGGCCTTGGGCTACTACGCGCAGTTCGCCAGCTATTCGCTGCAGGACCAGGCGCGCGCCCGCGCACTGCATGGCCAAAGCGTGGCGGCATTCGGGCCGAACGAGTATTTCGCGCAGGTGGACGGGCCGTTCCGCAGCTTCGCGCATGTGAGCATCATCCATCACCAGCCCGACGACGACGGCGCGTTCAAGCGCGTGCTGGAACGCATGTGCGGCTGGGATCAAGTGGCCACGGCGCATGCGCTGGCGGCCGTGGCGCATCAGTTCGGCCGCTGGGGTTTTGCTCAGGATCCCGCGCGTGCGCAGCAGCTGCTGGACCGCGCAGCGGTGCTGGCGGCGGACCAGATGGATGACGATTTCAACGTGCTGGCGGCCGCCGCGATGCTATGGGATGGCGGCGACCATGAGCAGGGCTATTTCCTGTCGCGGCAGTTGGCGGATCGGCGCGTACCGGACGCCGCCTGCAGCATGTACGACATCCACCGTGGGTTCCGCGACAACACGCCCGACAGCTACCTGGACAACGAAGTGCGCGACCAGTGGCTGGCGCGCGCGGTGGAGGATGGTTCGCCGCTGGCGAAGTACAACATGGCCCATCGCAATATCTTCGACGGCGAGATGGACTTTTCGCACCGCGAGAACCTGGACCGGGTGTTGTGGCTGCTGCAAGGCGCACGCGAGGAGCCGCGCGCGGAGGCGCTGGCCCGCCTGCGCATCGGCGTGCTGCTGCGCGACCACGGCACCGAGCAGGAGCAGCAGGAAGGCGTGCGCGCCTACCTGCGCCCGCTGGTCGAGGAAGACGACGACTGGCGCGCCGGGCGCGCCAGCGCCGAGATCGCGCTGGCCTACACGCATGGCCGCGGCGCCAAGAAGAACCGCTTTGCCGCGATCGAATGGGCGCAGCATGCCTGCCGCCTGCAGCCGGACGACGAGGACATCGAAGACATCCAGGCTCAGGTGATGAACTCGCACAGCCTGGTCAAGACCATAGGCACGGTGTTCGGCGCCTATCTGGGCCGCGGCGGCGTGTCGGCCGAAGACCTGCCGCCCAAGCCGGCCGCGCAGTAAGCATGGCGCGCGGCAGCCTGTCGGGATTGAAGCTGTCTGCCCGGCTATGGCTGGGCGATGCCGCCTTGGCGGGCGCCGGCGTGGCGCTATGCACGGCGCCCGCATGGCTGTACGCAGCCTTGCCGGGAGTCCTGGGCATGGCTGCGGCGGCGTTGACGCTGCCCCTGCCGTTCGCGGGCTGGGCGATGCTGCGGCTGCCTTTTGCCGCGCGCCCGCCAGGCGCGGAGGACGGCATACGCCTGCAACCCGAAGACGCTCCCGCGCTGTTCCGCGAGATCGAGCAAGTGCGCGCCCGCCTGGGTGCACCGGCGCTGGATGCCGTCTACCTGAACGGCGAGTTCAACGCCAGCATCCGGCAGCACCGGCGCCTGCTGGGCCGCACGCGCAACGTGCTGTGGCTGGGACAGCCGCTGCTGGAGATGCTCTCGGCCGAGTCCTGCCGCGCCATCCTGGCGCATGAATGCGCGCATATCGCGGGCAGCCACGGGCGCTACGCCAGCCGGGTGTACTTTGCGCGCCTGCAATGGCAAGAAGCCGCAAGGCAGCTGGAACGGCGCAAGGGGCTGTCGACGGGACCGCTGCGCCTCTTCATGAATTGGCACGTGCCGCGCTTTTTGGCGGCGAGCCTGGATTTTGCGCGGGAGTGCGAGTACGAGGCCGATGCGCAGTCTGCGCTAGCCTGTGGCGCCGATGCCGCAGCGAGCGCGCTGCTGGCCGTGTCCTTGCAGGGCCGGGCCTTGCGCGAGTATTGGCCGGACGTCTACGCACAAGCCTCTGACGCACAGCCACCCTCGCCACATGCGCGGCTGGCCGGCGCGGCCGAGCTGCCCTGCCCTCGCGACGAGGCCGAAGCGCAGGCCTGGCTGCATCAGGCGCTGTGCATCCCAACCGCCGATGACGACACGCATCCTTCCCTGTCGGACCGTCTGGCCGCGCTGCATGCAACCAGCGCCAGTCCCCTGCCCTGGCGCCGCGCCGCGCCCAATGCCGCTGAAGCATGGCTGGCCGACCAGCGCCTGCCCCTGGCCCGTGCGCTGGATGAATCGCAGCGCGACGCCATTGAGCAGGCCACCCGCGAGGCGCAAAACGAACGCGACGAAGCCATTGCCGGCCATCACGAGCTGCTGCGCAAGCAGCGCCTGCGCACGCTGTCGGCCGACGAACGGGCGCGCATGGCCTGGTACGCCGACACGCTGACCGGCGACGCGGACGGCGCCGCCGCCATGCTCGAACAGAATTTGCAGGATCATCCCGGCCACCTGCCCACGCTTTGCCAACTGGCCGCGCTACAGCTACGACGGGCTGCCCACCAGACCAACGCCGAGACTTCGCGCCTGGAAGCAGGCGCCGAGGCGCTATGGCAGCAAGCCATCGAGCAACCCGGCCTCCATCGCCAGCCCTGCCTGCGCCAGTTGACGGCAGCGGCGCTACGGCGCGGTGATGCCAGCCAAGCGCAAGCTTGGCGGGTGGAGGCGGACAGGCTGCAGCGGCAGCTCCAGACCGAGGACGGCCACGCGCGCTACCAACCGCATGGTCTCAGTGAATCCGAACTGCGCAAATTCGCCGACACGCTGGATCCGCTACTGCGCGCCGCCACCGGCGTCTGGCTGTTGCGCGAAGCCGGCAACGGCCATCTCGCGCTGCTGGTGCTGGCGCAGGATTCGGCATGGGCGCGCGCCATCGGCAAACTGACGGGCGAACAAAGCTATTTGCGGCGCGATTGCGAGATGCTGCTGGCGCGGCTGCTGCCGCGCCTGCGCCTCCCTGTCGAACCTGTGCTTATGGAGGCCGGCGACCCCTTGCTGAGCCAGTGCACACCGGCCGGCCTGCTGCGCCGGACCGGGGCCTGAGCGGCTCGAACACCGAACGCCGCGCCACGCACTATCGCTGCAATCCGCAACAGTATTGCTATCGGTTGTGGGAACCCGACAGTGCTCTGCGCATAAACAGCTGATTAAGCGCGCGTCGCGCGAGACCATTGATTTGCATCAATCGCGCCTGGATTTTCCAGCACTAATCTGAACCTGACCTCCTTTGCAAAACCCTCGTTCGTGCATTTCCAGACCATGTGCTGAATCCGGAGGTCCAAGCAGCTCTGCCATGGAACAGAACTACTGAGGCTAGGCATTTTTTTGTCGGTTCGATCTGCCATGCGCGTTGCCTGTACGTCCCCTCTCCCCCTCGGCCTCGTCTGCCGTCGCACCGCCTTGCGCGCGCGCCCGGGTTCAGCCTCCGTCCATTTCCCGCCTCTGATCGGAATCGCTTCGGTTCCCTGATCGCCCGGCACTTTCACCGCACCTCCATGGCTGCCGTCTGAGTAGACGGGAAGCCACACATTCCTGCGCGTCGTTATATGACCCTATTTATTGTTGTAACAACAACGATAAACAGGCTTATTCTTGTTGCCTGCCCTCGTCGGTTGTTCACCCACCGGCAAATTCAATTGGCAGGCATTACGCGCAGACGATCACTTCACTGAATTTCTTTTGATTAAGTGAGTAGAGAAGATGCAGCCCTTGTCACCAATTGACGTCCGCTTGTCATTCAGGCTTTCCAGCGCATTCCTGATCGCGTTGGGCGCTTTCCCCGCCTACTCCCAGACCATCGACGGCGGATCGATAGTCACCGTTCCCGGGTCGCAGAGTTCGCCCTGGAACCTGGGAGCCAGTTCCCTCACGGTAGGCAACACTAGTACCGGCACGCTGCAGATTGGCGCGACCGGCGTGGTGTCCAACGGATCCGGCTTCATCGGCCGGCAGGTCGGCAGCACCGGCCATGTGACGGTGAGCGGCACGGGAGCGCAATGGACGAACAGCGCTGGCCTGTCCGTAGGGTTCTCGGGCACGGGCACGCTGGGTGTTTCGAACGGCGGTGTCGTCAGAAGCACGACCAACACTTATGTGGGCGTGGCGGCGGGCGGCACCGGCACCGTTACGGTAAGCGGCCTGGGATCGCAGCTGAACACTACCGGCTTCATGCGCGTGGGCCAGACCGGCAACGGCACGCTGCAGATCAGCGACAGCGCGGTCGTGAGCAATGCGGCCGCCGTTGTCGGCTACGACCCGGGCAGCGTGGGCGTGGTGACGGTCAGCGGCGCTGGCACGCAGTGGAACAGCAGCGCTCAACTCAGCGTGGGCGCTTCGGGCAACGGCGCCGTGACCATTTCGAACGATGCCGTGGTCAGTGCGACCAGCGCCGTGGTTGGCGGAGCGGCCAGTTCACAAGGCGTCATCAATATCGGCGCTGCCGCGCTGGCCGCTGCGGCGGCCCCAGGCACGCTGTCGTTGACGGGCCCCAGTCCCAGCCTGACCCTGGGCGCAACAGGCGGACTGGTGTTCAACCACACCAACACCGCCGGCTATGTGTTTACTCCCGGCATCACCGGCGCGGGCAAGCTCAGCACCTACAACGGCACCACAATACTGACCGCCAACAACAATTACACGGGCGGTACCACGATCGCCGGCGGCACGCTGCAATTGGGCAATGGCGGCACCAGCGGCGCCATCGTGGGCAACGTCGCAAACAACGGCATCCTGAACTTCAACCGCACTGACAGCGTGACGTTCGCAGGCCTGATCTCGGGCAGCGGCGTGGTCAACCAGAATGGCACCGGCGCCACGATACTGACGGCCAACAACACCTATACCGGCGGCACCGCCATCGCGGCTGGAACCTTGCAGTTGGGCAATGGCGGCACCACGGGCGCGATCGTCGGCAACGTAGCGAACAATGGGGCGCTGGTGTTCGATCGCTCCAACACCCTGACGTTCGCAGGCCAGATTTCCGGCAGCGGTTCGGTCAGCCAGATCGGCGCCGGCACCACGGTGCTGACGGCGGACAGCACCTATACCGGCGGCACCACGATCTCGGCCGGCACGCTGCAGCTAGGCAGTGGCGGCACTTCCGGCGCGATCCTGGGCAATGTGGTCGACAACGGCGCGCTGACCTTCAACCGTTCCGACGTCCAGACCTTCGCCGGCCAGATCTCGGGCGGCGGCGTGGTCAACCAGATCGGCACAGGCACCACCATCCTGACGGCAGACAATACCTACACCGGCGGCACCACGATCTCGGCGGGTACATTGCAGCTGGGCAATGGCGGCACCACGGGTGCCATCCCGGGCGACGTGACCAACAACGGCGCGCTGACATTCAACCGATCCGATGTCCAGACATTCCCGGGCCTGATTTCCGGCAGCGGCACGGTCAACCAGATCGGCTCTGGCACCACGACACTGACGGCGGACAACACCTACACCGGCGGCACCACGATTGCGGCAGGCACGCTCCAATTGGGCAATGGCGGCACATCCGGCGCCATCCTGGGCGACGTGGCCAACAGCGGCGCGCTAAGCTTCAATCGCTCCGACGCGGTCACGTTCGCCGGCCTGATTTCCGGCAGCGGCACCGTCAATCAGAACGGCACCGGCACGACGATCCTGACTGCGCAGAACACCTATGGCGGTCCGACCAACGTCAATAACGGCGTGCTGCGCGCGGGCGCGGCCTCCACGCTGAGTCCCAACTCAGCCGTGAACGTGGCGGCAGCGGGTACACTCGATCTGAGCGGCTACAACCAGACTGTGGCCGGCGTGACCAATGCCGGCCTCATCAATATGGGCACCGGCACCGCGCCCGGCACCACGCTGACGACGCCGAACTACGCAGGCCAGGGCGGCAGGATCGCGATGAACACCTTGCTCGGCGACGATAGTTCGCCGTCAGACCGCCTGGTGATCAATGGCGGCACGGCCTCAGGCTCGTCTTCACTGATCGTCACCAACGCCGGCGGCGCGGGCGCCGTGACTACCGGCAACGGCATTCTGCTGGTCGATGCCGTCAATGGCGGCACCACGGCCACCAGCGCGTTCACGCTAGGTAATGCCGGCGGCTACGTCGCCGCGGGCCCGTATGCCTATACGTTGCAACGCTCCAGCGTGGACGGCAGCGGGCTGCAGAACTGGTACCTGCGATCGACGGTGGATTGCGCCGCCGCGCCCAGCAATCCCGCGTGCAAGGACAGTGGCGCCCCGAGGGCAAGACCGCGGCGGGCAGCGTCGACATGCACGGCGTGATGGCGCGCGGCTCCATGTCCGCCATCCATCGCTATCTGCCCCTGGAGGTCAACGCCGATG